>CAVPVO010000006.1:0-326602 GCA_963709215.1 Terriglobia bacterium
GACACAGCGGTGACGAAGTGGGGTGGGCGCAGTTCGTGGCAAGGGCGGGCGTATGCGCGGACTGGTGAAGGGGAAGCGGTGGCTGATGTTGGCTCGCTGGACGAACCTGGCAGCGGGGCGCCAGCGCCCAATGAATGTTGTGCTCAACCGGGAACGCGAGGAAACCTGTCCGCTGCAGGAAAGGCTTGACCGGCTCACGAACTGCCGAATGCGAGCCAAATACGCGACCCCGCCCCACAAGGGGGGCGGGGTCGACTGGCAGCGATCGAATTCGATCAAGACTGTGCGACGAAACAGAACTTTCCCACCAGTTATCGCACTGGCGGGCGGCTTCTCGGCAAAATGATGCGCCGGAGTGTGGTTCCGGAGCCCGACCGGCCACCGGTGCCATCCTGCTACGGGCGGATCTTCTGCTGTTTGCGCCGCCCTTAACCCAATCAAGGCAGAGATGGAACCGTTTCACCGCCGCGGATGTTGTGGTCAGGGCAGTCTGCGGTACCCGGTGGCTTTTGGAGTTGATCAGGCCGCCGACTCCTTCCAGGGATTCAGGTTCCTCCGCATCTTTTCCGCATGAAGGTGAGCGAGCCAGTTGCCATATATACGGGTACCCGTTGATTTCCAGGTGTTCGCGGTTGCCGGTTCCGACGCAAACGCATCCATAAGCTCCGCAAGCAATCCCTCGCGCCGTTCAGATAAAATCTGCTCTCCGATACGGGTCATCTTCCCCAGCGTGTCGCGAGCAAAATAGTTGCGCGGAAGCAACGGATAAGTCTCCCTTTCTTTCCTGATGTAAAGACCAACGTCTCTTCTGTATTCAAGCAGCAATGTGTTGGTTTCGTATTCGGGATGCCCCTGAAAAAAGACGAAAAGGCTTTTGCCGTGTTTCACGAATGCATCGAGACTGTCATTTGCGCGGGTCAGGATCTGGTAGCCACGGCTGGTCAGATCATCCGCACGAATATCATTCCATCTTGAATGTGGAACCAATACGGACGGAGGGATGCCCGCGGTCAGCTGATGGTCGGATACCTTTGAGCACTTCAAGACTCCAAAACATTTTCTCTTAAGACGATGACGTCGGATGCCATCGATATGGAGAACGGCTGCGTGAGCGGCCAAACATGACCAAATCGTCGAACAGGTGTTGTGCTCAGCCCAGTCGATGACCTTTGTCAGGTTTGACCAATAGGGCTCGACAGCCAGGTTCGAATGGCGGGGCTCTGTTCCAGTGACGATCAGGCCGTCGAGACGACTGCCAAGTAAGTCGTTAAGACTCCGATAAGACCGATCCAGGTACTGTCGACCAGCATCTGTCCGCGGGATTCCGGGCAGCGCATAAAGAGAAATCGACACATTCAGGCTGCCAGACGCTGAGTTTATGAGATTCAGGAACTGACGTTCGGTCGCCTCGAGAGCGGCATCCGGCATATTATTGAGAAGTCCAATCCGGATAGCCTGCGAGCAGAAAGTCTCATCTTCGCAATTCGGGACAAGCGAAAGGTTGTCATCGGAGGTGTTCCGATCGATAAAAGCGGCCATCAGTCTCCTCGTTCTTCTGCAAATCAGGCGGGTATTGTTGCTTTCAGCGCCTGATCAAGATCGACAATGATGTCGTCGATGTGTTCGATACCAACGCTGAGGCGGACCGTTCCGGCGTGACTCCGGCTTTGCGCTGTTCCTCGGCAGACATCTGGCGGTGAGTGGTTGAGGCCGGATGGCAGGAAAGGGATTTGGCATCACCCAGATTCACCAGGCGTTTGACGAGCTTGAGGGCATCGTAGAATTTCTTCGCTGCCTCGAACCCGCCTTTTACGCCGAAAGTCATCAACGAGCAGGCACGCCCGCAGAAATATTTCTGCGCCAGTGAATGATACGGGTTCTCGGAAAATCCGGCGTAGTTTACCCAGTCAACCTGATCGTGCCGTTTTAGAAATTGAGCCACGGCCAGACCGTTTTCCACGTGGCGCTCCATTCGCAGGGCCACGGTCTCAATGCCCTGCAGCAGCAGGAAGGCGCTGAGGGGTGACAATACGGCCCCCGTGGTCCGCAGGTAAACGCTTCTGCAGCGGGCTATATACGCGGCATCTTTGAAGTGCTCGGTATAAACCAGACCGTGATAAGACGCATCAGGCTCGCTGAACATCGGGAATCGGCGGATGTGCTCCTTCCAGGGGAACCTGCCGCTGTCGACGATGACGCCCCCCAAAGTCGTGCCGTGCCCACCCATAAATTTCGTCAGGGAATGCACCACAATGTCGGCGCCATATTCGAAAGGGCGGAGCAGAATCGGCGTAGCCACCGTGTTATCGACGATCAGCGGCAGTCCGTGGGAGTGAGCGACTTGAGCTAACGCCTCAATGTCACAGATATTCCCCGCCGGATTGCCGACACTCTCGCAAAAGACCGCGCGCGTCTGTTGGTCAATCGCGGCCTCTATCGAGTCCGGGCGATCCGATTCCGCGAAGCGCACAGTAACCCCCTGCCGAGGGAGTGTGTGAGCGAACAGGGTATGCGTAGTGCCGTAGAGCTGCGGAACCGATACGATGTTGGTGTTCAGTTCGGTCACGTTCAGCACTGCATAGTTCACGGCCGCCTGCCCTGAGCCGACACACATCGCCTCCAACCCACCCTCCAGCGCTGCGACGCGTCGCTCGAGAACCGCAACCGTAGGATTGCTGATCCGGCTATAGCGATGACCGGGTACTTCGAGATTGAACAGCGCGGCTCCGTGATCAGCACTGTCGAATTCATAAGCCGCCGTCTGATAAATCGGGACGGCTGCGGCTTTCGTCGTCGGATCTACGTCGTAGCCACTGTGAATGGCGATGGTTTCCCTCTTCATGTGATGGGCAGGCGAAGTCTAGTGTGGACTTACAAAAGTCGGTTCATCTCGCGAACGATGTATTCGATGTCGGACTCGGTCGTTCGAAAACTGGTGATACAGGCCCTGACGACGGGGACACCGCCGATCCGAACCTGCGACATCCAGGCGATCTGTTGCCTGTGGAGGGCCGCTACGAAGGTCTCTGTGTCAAGACCCGCTCTGGTAAAGCATACCAGCGGAAAAGGAGTGTCATTGACAAGCGTCCACCCTGTGCAGCGAAGTGATTCGCGCAACAGTTCTCCCATTCTGGATTGGTGCTCAATCTGTCCCGCGTAACCTTCCGAACCAAGTTCGCGCCAGTCCAAGGAAGAGCTTCAGACCGATAAATCTTCGAGACCACTGCACCGAGGTCACATAGGGATCGGAAACTGCACCGGGGCTCTTGCCCGGCATATACGAGTTCTCGGCGTGAAAGGCCTCGGCAAGCGCTTCGGGATACCTGCAGAAAAACATGCCGGCGCCCATCGGGACGGAGAACCATTTGTGCGCGTCGCAGGTGATGGAATCCGCCTTGTCTATCCCGTTCAGATGAGGCCGTAACGATGGCGATATTGCGGCCGCCCCACCCCAGGCCGCATCGACATGAAACCAGAGCTTTTCCGCCAGGCAGATGTCCGCGAGCTCCGGCAAAGGGTCTATGACGCCGGCGGCCGTGCTCCCGGCAGTGCCTACCAGCATGAATGGCGCGAAGCCATCCCTTCTGTCTTCGCGGATTTGCCTCTTGAGACTCTCAGGATCGATCCGCAGATTACGATCAGCTGCGACGATGCGAAGGGCCTGCCGTCCAAGGCCTGTCATGTGAGCAATCTTGTGGAATGAGTGGTGGGTCTCGCCGCTCACGTAGAGCGCTGGTCGTGCCGCAAGGCTGCTGAGCCCGTGGTCACCATAGGCGGGAAACGTCCGCGTCAGAGCTGCCGCGACAGCCGTCAGATTTGACTCCGCCCCGCCAGTCGTGAAGTTCGCCACACTATCGTCAGGGAGTCCGAATCTGCCGGCCAGCCAGGCGAGCGTGTGCCTTTCGATCTCGTTCGCCGCGGGAGATGTTCTCCAGGTCGCGAGCTGCGGATTATAGAGAGCCGTAAGTGTATCCGCGATTACCGATGCGTCCGTTACGCTGGGATTGAAAAGACCCAGATAGCGCGGGTGAGTTACCTGGACTTGCCAGTTGCTCAACATCTCCTCGAGGTCCGCGACCACATCTTCCAGCGCGATTGGTTTGCTGAAATCATAGCGGGAATTGAGGTGGCTGCGAATTTCCGTCGCCGTGACATTCGGGAGAATGGGTCCGCCCGCGATCCGGGACTGCACGGCGGTAATCACTTCGCGCATTTGACCCGCAAGCGAATGATCTTTTATCACAGACGAACCTGGCCTGCCTGAATCGCCCTGTACAACGTTGCGTCGATCGGTACAAAGGCTTTGTGCCCCGGATGATCAAAGTAAAGGGTATCCTGTATCGCACACGGGTCGAAACCCTGTCGCACGAGACTGGATTTTGTGTATTTGAACGTGCCGGTTGCTGCTAATCTCACCGCCGATACGCAAAAACAGGGGCCGGGCGTAATGAGGCAGTCTGCCCACCAGGTGCCGCCGGAACGCCGTCAAATCCAGGTCGCGCCGTGTAACGAGTGCTGCCATTCCCGCGCGGCCGTCAGATCCGGGAACGGCTACACCGTAGACGCTCGCATGTTCGACGCCCGGAAAGGATGAGATGACTTCAGCAACTTCGGTTGTCGCGACGTTTTCGCCCTTCCAGCGGAAAGTATCGCCGACACGATCAACGAAATAGAAAAACCCCCTCGTGTCTTTTCGTATGAGGTCCCCGGTCCGAACCCAGGCATCGCCCGGTTTGAAGACGTCGCGCAGAATCTTCTTGTCCGAAGCTTCCTGGGTGGTGTAGCCTTCGAAGCGACTGCCCAGACTTGCGGGGTCATCGAGAATCTGGCCGATCGCTTCGCCAGGTTCGTCGGGAGGACAACGAACGCAGAATCCGTCGTCGTTCCGGGCGGGCTCTTGTCTGTCGAAATCGAACCTCACCAACGCTGGAGAGAACCGATGCGCGAGATATGCCGGGACCCTGCCAATCGCGCCCCGCTCCTCTTCGATATTGAAAAGCGAAACGCCGCCTTCAGTGGCGGCGTAGAACTCAAGAATCCGCGGAATCCCGAACCGGGTCTTAAACTCACCCCATATGTCGCGGGCCAGACCGTTGCCGCATGCCATTCTGACCCGGTGTGCGGTGTCGGTTGAGGACGGCGGCGTGTGCAGGAGGTAGCGGCAAAGTTCGCCAATATATTGCACGATCGTGCAGTCCCAGCGAATCACGTCGCTCCAGAACCGGCTCGCCGAGAATTTCTGCCTGGTGACCAGCGACCCGCCGCCGGCCAGTACTGCGCCTGGAGCCAGAACCCCTCCTACACTGTGATACATCGGCAGAGAATCGTATAAGCGATCTCCTGGCTGCACATCCATCATTCCGGCAAACCAGTGACTCCATTGCATGACCCGCGCGTGGCTGACTCTGGCGGCTTTGGGCAATCCTGTAGTTCCCGACGTATAGATGTAAAGCGCGCGATCCCAATCGTTACCTGTCGGATTGGATCGTCCTGGAGTGGGTCTCCGGAATGTCCGTCCACGTCTTCGTCGATCCGTCGAAAAAGTCGGCTTACCTTGTCCATGAACCCAGATCGCCGGTGAGGGCGCAACATCCGGAAGTGCTGACTCCAGGCAGTCGACAAGTTCTTCTTCAACGATAATTTGTTTCGCCTCGACCACATTGATGCAATGGGCGAGCGACCTGCCACTCAGATTCGTGTTGAGAAGCGCGACTACCGCGCCGATTTTCGTGATGCCCAGCCAGACGGCCAGATATTCGGGCCGATTTGACATCAGCAGACAAACGGTGTCGCCTTTGACGAGACCATTGGCGATGGCCCACCGCGCATAGCGATTGGAACGCTCCGCGAGGCCTTGAAAACTGAGGCATTCGCGATCCGAAAGCAACGCCGGCGCGTTTCCCCTTTTCGTCGCAAGCTCGTCGATGACGGCAGGGAAGAGCCGATGCGGGCGGTCGGCGATTCCTGCCGTAAACTGCAGTGCGCGCGACCACGCTTTGGCGGCAGTACTGCCTCCACGCGTTCGATCAGACGTCGCGGCAGGAGTCACGCTGTATTACCCGCATCGACGGTAAGCACCGTCCCGGTGATATTGGCCGCTTTATCTCCCAGCAGAAATTCAACCGCATTCGCCACGTCGTCGACGGCGGCAAGGCGCCGGAGAGCACTGCGCCGTACGATTCGCTCCCGCTGCTCGCCCTTGAGTCCGCTGGTCATGTCGGTGTCGACAAACCCGGGGGCGACCGCGTTAACGTTGACCCCCATAGGGCCGACCTCGCGCGCGAGCGATTTGGTAAATCCGATCATCGCTGCTTTGGTCGCACTGTAGACGCTCAGACCGCTGTAACCAGTAAATCCTGTGATGGAGGCAATGTTAACGATCCGCCCGCCGCCGCCGGCCATCATCGGGCGGACCACATATTTCGTGAGGATAATCGGGGAAATGGTATTGACCAGGACGAGCTGGTCAATCTGTTTGTCCGGCATGAGACCAAGAACCCCATCGAAACTTATGCCCGCGTTATTTACAAGGCCATAGATCGGGCCGAACCTGGCGCGCAGAGTTTTTACCAGGTCGGGAATCCCTTCAATCTCTCCAAGGTCGAATCGTGCAAATTCGAATGAACCCGGTGTCCTAAGCTCGGCCTCCTGTTTGGCGGTTACGAATTCCTTTGTTTCGGTTCTGGCGACGCTGATGACGCGGTATCCGGATTTGGCCAATTGACGCGCGATGCCCAGACCCAATCCGCGGCTTCCGCCACTGACGATGACATTATGCATAGTTGCGCATCAAGCTTGCCTGTCTCGGTGATTCCCAGGGCTGGAACAAAGTTAACGAGAGCCGGCACCTTATGCGGGGGAAGCGCCTCCCTGCAGAGCCGCAGGATCTCGTTCGGCAGTACGCTGGCATGGCCATTCGCATCCGCCGTCGGAGTTTTCAGAACGATGTCTGCCGTAACAACAGCCCCGGTCACCGGGTTCTTCCTTGCCCGAACCATGGAAGCATATACCAGCGGATGGCGATTGATCACGGCCTCAACTTCTTCGGGATGCACCTTGAGACCACCGACATTGATCACACCGTCCCGGCGTCCGCAGAAGTAGTAGCGATCACCTCGTAACGAGATCATGTCGCCGGTATCCACAAATCCGTCGAGGCATGCCAGGGGCTTCGCATCGTGGCCAAGGTAACGCCGCGCCATTCGGTTTGACCGGATGCGTAATGAACCATCCTCGACTTTGAGTTCGACGGGAGAATTCTGGCCTATCCGGCTTGCGGGGAACCCCGCGCGGCCGTCGTTTACCTCAAACGCGACGCCGGCCTCAGTCGTGGCGAACGCGTGCGCTACAGCAGCTCGCGGGTACGCCGCATGCAGCTGGTTCAGGACCGCTTCATCAGCGATCTCGCCGGACAGCCGAACGTATCGTGGCTGCAATAATCGCTGCGAGTCGCTCATCAAGGCACGGCGCCAGTGTGAAGGTGTTCCGGAAATATGTGTAACGCCGTGCTCAGATGCTCGCTTCAGGAAATCTGACGTCGATTCACCTGGATCAGAGAACACGAGCGACGAGCCTGTAAGAACTGCCCTGAGAAAGATCTGAAGCCCTCCGTACCGGCGAATATCATAGAAAGTGCTCCACACGCTGCCGTCGGCTGAGGCACCACGGGTAATGGCGCCTGCAAGGCTGTCTAAGGTGTGCGCGACGAGCTTCGGTACACCCGTGGTTCCGGATGTCAGCAGGATCCACTCGGTAGGGAGCGAACTTCCAGAAGCCGGGTTGGCACTGACGATCTCGGCGCGGCATGCTACATGTCGCCTGACTGCTGGAAGGTCGGGAACCGGTATACGGCGATCCGATACGATCGTGTCAACATCCGCGCAGTCGATTATCCACGGGAGATGTTCCGGACGCACATCAGGCGGGCACAGAACAAGACGGCCTGCAACGCCATCCAGCGCCACCAGCGCCAGCGCCGCGGTAAACTGATCACGCGTGGCGATCAGTATGGAACCGCCACGAAGATCCTCCCCTCCGCTTTCAAGGGACGAACCGCGGACGAGAGAGCTGAAAGCGACATTCCTGCGAACCGTGCATAGACTGCGACCCGATAAATCCCCGATATGAGCCAGGCTGTCACGCAGCGTCGTCGGTACAGGATTTAGCATGTTCATAGGAGCGAATGAAATCGCCGACGGTAACCGGAAAAGGCGCAGCAACGTCCGCACTGAACGGATCAATACCCAACTCGTCCTCGAGGCGCGCGACAATTACCGCGAAACAAAGCGAATTGAGGCCTGATTCCAGCAGGGGTACGTCATCGCTGAGCGGAGCTAAAGCTCTATTCTGTTCGGTAGCCACCAGTTCGAACTGAGCCAGAACCTGATCCCTGACTGACATTAGTGATCGATGATCTCCTTTAGCCGTGCGTGAATATCCATTTATGATATCGCGCGATTTACGACCGCGTCATGGATTGCGGTGGAGACGCAGGATAGCGGAGAGTTCGAACTCCGTACCTTCGGAAGAAGTTCGTTACCTCCTCACCCAGATCGTTCGAAACCCGCGACTGTTCTTTCCTTGTAACGTCAATCCACATGATGTTTTGTGCGGAAATAGTCTCCCTGATATCGCACGGAATTTCGAAAAGGCTCAGGAAGACATCCGCGCGCACAGGCCCGTGGCCGTTGAGCGACTGGCGAACGTCCCCGTCGGTCACCTGCAGCCGCCACGATCGGGCCTTCCGCCAGCGTCTGTTTGCTTCTTTGATTTTGTATATCTGGCCGTCCTGTTTACATTCCAGCCCTGATCCCACAAGAAAACCGATCATTTCGGCAACGATTGCCCGAAACATCTCGACTTTTTCCGCGTCCGAAACGCTCTTCGGGAAAACGGGAGCCTTACCGACTATCCGGGCGGGGAAGCCCACGGACATCGACCGTGGCGGCACGGTCCCCGATACCATGGAATCGGCCCCGATCAACGCACCGTCGCCAATCTTCGTTCCCGGCAACACGAACACACGCCAGGAAAGGCCAACGTTGTTGCCGATTTCGATCGGGGCGAAATCCACCGCATATCCTTCAAACTGACTGTGGAATGAAGAATGGCCGAAGATCAGGCAGTGGCCGCCGATACCGGAGTCGTCGCCGATCACGATCGATCGGGCGGGATTAATGAAGGACAGCTGCATTATCTGACAGTTTCGCCCGACGATGAACCGCGAATCGGGGAACTGCAGCCCCCCTACAAATACCTGCTCGTTTATCCTGGTTCCTTCGCCGATGCGGATGTGCGGCGTGTCCAGAAACGTCAGGGATCCGATCTGGACATAGGGCCCGAGGCAGATCTCTTTTCCGCGGATTATGGTCAGGAAGCCGATGGAAGCGTAATCGCCGACTTCAACGCGGTCGCCGCAAAGCACCGAACCAAATCCGATTGACACTCCTTTACCTATGCGATATCCCTTAAGGCGGTAAAGCAGGCGTTTGATGAAGGAGGGCCACAGGCCGTACAGCAGGACGGAGCGAACGGGTATCCGGGGTTTGTCAATCAGCATTGGCGCCCTTAAGGGTGGGCGGTTGATCCCGGGGAAACGTAACGCCCGAGCGGACACCTGGCAGCGGGCTCTGCGCGTTGTGTCTCGCTTGAATCGGTCTCAGAGCACAGAGACCGAGGGATCGAGAATGACTCCAATAAGATTTCCGATCAGCGTCACACCCTCCAGGAGGTCCACTTCCGGTTCCGGCGGATTGATCGTCATCTCTGCATCGAGAGCCTGAAAAAGCCCCTCGGTGTGGCCGATGTCGCAAACGCCGTGTACCGCAGTATATTCCAGTTCGGCGGAACCTTGCCGCGCGGCCAGGTCGGCAAGGAAGACCATAAATCGCTGTATGAATGCCTCAAAGAATGCCATCGCGGCGAGCATCGGCACTGCTGACAGGCGGCCGATAAAGAGCCGGACCTCGGAAAGCTCGGGATAGACCGCCATTGCGTCCGAACATGTGGGCACAGCGTTGGCGGCCACGGCAAACCTGCGCATCATTCCCGGATGGCAGTCGCGCACTTCTTCCAGAAGGTTGTCCTCCGTGATACTTCGCGCCTGCTCCGATCGAACAGCGAGATGCGCCGCCGTCATCCAATAAATAAAATTTCCTTCGAGCACAGCCGCATATCGGGCGATGATGCTGCGCCGCTGCTCGGCAGAGAGTTCTGCCGGGTCGGGCCACATGGCGGTGATTTCTTCGATTGCCCGTTCCACATTTTGCCGTAGCGATTCTTTCTGTGATCCTCTTGGCCGTGCCATAGACAACGATGCAGTCGACATATTACTTCTTCTCCGTTTTTTGTGAGGTGAGGCTAAAACCAGCCACGTGGCCAAATGTTTGCTGACAAGTTGCAAAATTGATGCCATTCAGGTAGAGGCGGTTAGGCGGTTTATCCTGTTGATTCCAAAACTATAGCGGCGCAGGCGCCAAAGGTGAATGTGACACAAGTTTGCTCTGAATCGCAAAAAATCGAGCGGCCCAGGTTTTTTTTGCCACACAGCTGATAGGGACGCTCGTCCAGCTGGGAACTGGTGACCGTCTGAGCCAACGCTAAATGGGGTAACTGCAGGAGACCGACGACGACCCGTTTTACCGCGAAACAGTTCTTTTGAGACGCACGCAAAGCAGGAGTGTTATGAGTCCTCCGGCAATAAGCCAAAGCGACTCGGGTTCAGGTGCGGCTGAGTCTTGCGTCACTGACACGTTGGCCAAGAGGATAGCGCCACCATTATCAACTGCGTGAAACCATAACGTCGTGTTGGTGCTTTCGGCTAGTACCTGCAGCGAAAATGGTTGAAATGGCACCGATCCCGAACTGGTTACTGGAAGTCCCGCAAAAGGTGGGCCGCTGCTGTATGCCCCGTTGCCCAAACCGTAGAAAGTTGGGTCGTTGGAGCCAGATTCCCATTCAGGAGCCATATATAAATTAGTGCTGGCGCCGACGACCGCCAAGTCGAAGCTGAGCGTGTACATCGCACCGACAACCGTTGGGAGGTCCTGGAAAAGGCAATCCTGGCCGCTCGCGGCCGCCGAAGTGAATGCCACATAGTTGCCAGTGTAGCCAGACGGCGCCGCGATTGGTTCCGCACCCTGTGTCACCACATTCAGACTCGAAGCGTTTGCAGGAGATGGAGGGGAATCGCCCCAGTTCAGCGGGAGGTTGTCCGTTACACAAGGCGGAGTGTTACCTGGATAGTTGCTACAAAATTGTGTCGCGCTGGAGCCCGCCGAAAAGTTGCCGTTTTGGACGAGGTTAATACTGCTGGCCCATGCGTCTTCGGTAAACCAGCATTGTGATATCGCAAGGAAAAGCCACAAAGTGAGCCAGCGTGCCATAGTAGCGATGAGCGTAGCAGAAGGTCGCTGCCTCGTCAATGTATAAGTACAGGCATGCTCCGCTAGCAGTACGGGTACCCTCTTTAACGGCTTCGCCGGCCACTCATTTGTTTGAGTTTCCATGTCTGCTTGCCAAACGGACGAAGGCAACAGTTTCACGCCTTCGGATCAACGGAACAATCTGCGGCTAACCGAGTTTGAAAAACTCAGTGAACGTATGCCCAACCCGCCTCCTGCTTGCGAACAACCTCCACGACGCCTGAGCGCACTGGCGAAGCGAAGGGGAAGAGATCTGCAGATGTGAGCTTCATGGCAGCCATGCTGTTCTGGCATGCGGCAAATACAACGCCGAGACCAACGAACTGCTCAAAACGTTTCTCGTAGCCCACGTTGCTTTTGCGAAGCATGTCGAGTCCCCGGCCGAAGAACACGATCTCCACCTGCGCACCCCCATCCGGAACAAGGTTCGCCAACAGGTTATTGACGCGGACTGTAAGTTCATCCCACGCGGGCCCCTGAGGCTCGGTCATTTGGAATACCACTCGGTGTTTCGCCCGAGCGGTGGTTTGCGACAGCCCGCTCAGCACGGGCACGAGTGCCAGTATGACCGACAAGACGATTGCTTTTCTCATCTTAGTCTCCTGAAATCAGACGGCGCGATTGGCGGCCGGCAGCCGACAGAGGCCGCAAGGTCTCAAAGTGATCGCTCACTTGGAGGACATTGGAGATGCAGACTGCCCGACCTCGTAGCGCAATACTTCACCGTCGAGAACTGCGTACGCGAGGCAGGCGCGCTCCCTGCCTTCCCCTTCAATTCGCCAGCCTGATCCGTCAGCAACCAGCCTCAGGCGGCTTCGTTGCCTCCACCATCGAGCCACTTCGTTGGGCAGTGCGATCCAGGTCTGGCCTGTCGACCGCAAATCCGAAAAATGCGCAAGAAGGCATTTGTATACCGCAAGCGCTGCCGGAGTATCAAGGTAGTCAGGATGGACGATTGCGCTCAGCAGACCGTTCCTGCTCCTGATCCGACGGCTTTGATCGAACCAGATATCTGTCGAATATCGCCCTAGAATGTGGAAGAGCGTGTAATCCTGAGTCATCGTCACCGGCAGCTCGACGATCGTGTCGCCGATAAAAAATGGCATAACTGTGCAGCAGCCCCCGCGCTGGGGGTCGAGATGAGAAACATTCGGGATCGACATGTCATAACTGATATCGAGCGCACGGAGCCATTCGACGTTCCGGTACAATACCGCTGCTCGAAACCCGGACGCCTGAAAGCTCAGCAGGTACTTGTTTATGATTTTTGCCCGGCGCAGAAATTCCGTTTTTTCCCGAAACAGGTGTCCGTCGTGATTGAGGTCATGGACATTTACCTCAAAACCTCGGTCCCGAATTTCATTCAGGACGGTTTCACTCACTGTATAGCGCCCCTCCGGTACAAGCTGAAACGAGGTTTTGATTCCAAATGAATCGTTCAAATCCATCAGTTCGCTGCGCTTGCCGAGCCCGGTCTTTGTCTCCACGTCATGAGTCAGGATTGTGCAGCTTGGCGCGCCGTTCGGCCAGAACCAGATAAAGGGAATTGGCTTCCCGTTTCCCGCCTTGAGGGCGAGAATCAGAAGCCGTTCATGGATTTGCTCGACGGTCGAATCAACAGGCCAGGAGGGAAACGGAATATGTTGCCAGCCGCGGAAATACAATTTCTGCAGGTGTTTCCTGACCGCTACCGACAATAAAGGGCGGAGCATGTAATAGCTGTGCCGAGCCAGCCGGCTGGTGGGTGAACGCCGACCGTCGCTGGCTTCGCCCGAATACCGCTCAGCCTGGAGGTTGCCTATGACTTGCTGAGGATCGAATGGCAGCCGCACCCGCGAATCGTCGATGCTGACGTCATTAAGCGCGTCGAACAATGGGCTGTCCACGGAGGAATGGGTTTTTCCGGCGGCACACTGTCCGTAGCAGATCACTCCCTCGCCAAACCGGAAGTAACCGGCGTCGCCCTTAAGCTGTTCCGCGATTTCAAAACCGACACCATTCGATGCGCACCGATAATGATCGATCAAGGGTTGCGATCTGAGGCAGTGGCTCACAATGTCAATCGCTTCGCGCATCGGTCCCTTCGTTCATCAAATCCCCGGTACTGAACACTCCGGCTCGCCCGAGCGGCCCGGAACAATTGACCGACTTCACACGGAATACTCATATACGGGTCGTTTTCAGCGCCACGATACCGAACTGCCACGATCGACATCTTCGCGCGGAACGATGTTGCGGCCTATTTCAGTCAATTTGTCAGGTTTAGTTGAGCGCCTCAATTTGGGCCCGCGTCTTTTCTCAAGACAGCGCTCGTAGGCTGCAAGAAGATGAGGAACGGAGTAATTCCAGCCAAGTTCTTTCTCCACTCGCTCACGGCCGAATTGTCCCATTCTCTTTCGTACGTCGGGGTTTTCCAGCAACCAAAGGATCTTCGCAGCAAAATCGGCGATCTGGTCCCGATTGTCCGCGTAAAGAGACGACTCCCCGGCACTGAATCTGCCCTCTTTCATATCAAACTGAACGATTGGCTTCCCGAGAGCCATGTATTCCATGATCTTGATCATAGTGGACTTGTCGTTCATCTCGCATGGTCTGTCCGGGTTGACGCAGACATCGGCCGTCGAAAGAATCTCCAGCAGCTGCGCGTCCGGTATTCTGCCGGTAAAGTTAACCATGTCCTCAAGGCCCTTGTGCTGGACCATTCTGCGCAACTTTGGAAGGTCGGGACCTGAGCCAACGCACGTAAAATGAATGTCAGTTCGCCCGATATCTTTGATGTGACGCGCAACATCCACAAGTATGTCCAGGCCATCCTGAACACTCATGTTGCCTACGTATCCGACCAGAAAAGCTTTTCCATATCTGAGCTCATCGTTGGGAGGCACGGATTTGAAAGTCGACAGGTCAGGCCCGTTGCGAACAACAAAGACATCGGCAGGATCGATGCCACCCCGCGTCACCGCAAGTTCACGGTAGCTTTCGTTGGTTGCCATAACAACATCGCTCACCTTGTAGGTCAGTTTTTCAAGCCATACCTGTGTTTTGTAAAGAAGCCCACTGTGTGAGCCGTATTTAACCATAAACAGTTCAGGATTGGCATCGTGATGATCGAAAATGTATTTGACGCCGAAAAGCTTGAAAGGAAGCGCGACCAGAAAAATGTCATCAGGTGGATTACATCCCTGAATTACATGGAAGCCATGCCGCAGAAAAATCCACCAGGCGTACAGACATTCCCAAAATAACGCGCAAACGTACTCCCACAAGTATGCGAGAGCGGAGTTCCCCTCCCTCGGAATCGGATGCCGGTAAATGTGGACTCCATCGATGACTTCGTGGTATTTTTCGTATCCCCTGGCGACGGGACAAATCACACGCACGCTGTACCCGCTCTGCTGAAGCGAAAAGGCCTCTCTCCAAACCCGGGGGTCGAACGGCACAGGCGCGTTCTCCACGATAATAAGAACTTTTCTTTTCAAAACAGAGCCCTCCGTTTCAGCCACATTATAAAGCGATTGGCATGTTGCGAACAGCGATCCGGGTTCCTGCCTAAACCAAAATGGAACCGCCCAGGGACCGGTCTCCGGCAATCGATCCGACTGTTTCGTCAGATCGCCACGATTCACAGCACCTTCGGTAGCAATAATCTACAAGACGCTGTAAAGCCCTGCCAGCGCCGAAAGCATTGTCGCCTGCCCCCAATGCAGCGTGGGCGTCCTGTTGAGGACCCATCTGGAATATCGGCGATAATAGAAATAACCGGTGCTATCCTGCATTTGATCAATCGTCCATTTTGCCACCTTGAAAGCCAGGTCAAGACTTTCGGGATCCCGGTCCCGGAAAAACACGAGTGTGTCGATCGCCTGAGAGGAACACTGGATGTCCAATGGCAAAGTCTTGCTGTTGTAGTATTTTGGTGTTCCGTCACCCAGGAAAAAAACTTTTTTCCAGTAATGATAGCCAGAGGTCAAATGTCCGTTGAATTGCCGGTCGCCAGAACCTTCCTCGTAGTACTTCAGGCAGTCGAGCACATAGGCTGTGTGAAAGTTATCGACCCAATGGAGGTTAGGCGCTTCACCGTAATACCACGAGGAATCAGAGCGCTGGAAACGAGCCGTATAGCGGATCGCCTTCTCCGCCTGTGATCGCTAGGACTCCTGTCCGGTATGTGAGTATGCACGGGCGAGCAGACTCGCGCCCAGCGTATTGGCATTGTGCACCTTACTTTCACTTGCCGGAAAGTAGCGGATACACGCGGTATCGTGCGCTTCGTTGAAGGCGCCCAGATCGGTCAGGATATGTTCACATGCGCCGATTGCCACGTCGAGGTAGCGCGGCTCAGAAAAACACTCGTAGCCATCAAGAAACGCATGTCCGATTAGAGAAGTCCATACGACGCTTGGCAGGCCTTTCGGCGCATAGCCGGTTCTTGACTGGTAATCGAAATGGTTGCCCCAGCACGCGCCCGAGTAGCCAGATGACACATTTTCCACCAGCCACTGCAGCGCAGATTCGGTCTTTTTCCGCCACACCACATCGCCTGTGGCTTCATAAAGGCGGATAAAGCCTCTGGCAAGAAACCCCATGCCCTTGCTTGACTGGCTCATCGGGATGCCCAGGAGCGGACGCAAGTTGAGCGGGAATCTGCGAACTCCCTGTTGGAGCGCGATTCTGAGGAACTTATTGTCGAACGTGAGTGGGCGGAGGAAGGGGGTACTCAGGCCGTCAAAGGTATCGTAGCCGCGGTAATTGTGCTTTTCGAGCCAATCAGAGAGGCGGCTGATCGACTCGTAAACCTCTCTCTTGGCCATTGGTCTTGCAACAGTGATTCTGGTGCTACCAGCAGATGCCGTCATAATTGCTTCCCTCACGCGTCTTGTTATTGGTCAACCGAACGAAATCCACGAGCACCTGGTCGCTGCGGAGCTGGCTCGAAATGGCGGAAAAGTCAGGATCTTTGTTGCCTACAACCACGGTCTGGGCATGATCGAGAACTACATCCACACTGTCTACCATGAGCCGGGAGATATGTGGAATCCGATTGAGGATAAAATCCCTGTTGGCGCCGATCAGACGGGCTAAATTCACGTTTTTGTCGTATATGCGCAAGTCGTAACCCTTGCCAATGAGGCGCTCAATAATCTCAATCATCGGGCTCTCACGCAGATCGTCGGTTCCCGCCTTGAAACTGAAGCCCAGAATACCGATGCGTCTCAAGCCTTTAGAAGTGACAATCTGCAGTCCTTTTGCGATCTGCATCTCATTGCTCGGCAGAATTGAGGAGAGGATCGGCAATTGCAGGTCGTGCGCTTTGGCCTGATAAGTCAGCGCCCGAAGATCTTTCGGAAGGCACGAGCCGCCGAAGGCAAAACCGGGCGTGAGATAGGAGCAGGAAATGTTCAGCTTCGTGTCCTGGCAAAATATCTTCATCACATCGTGAGAGTCTATTCCAAATGCTTTGGACAGATTACCAATCTCGTTGGCAAATCCGATCTTGAGGGCATGCCAGCTGTTATCAACGTACTTAACCATTTCAGCCGTCTTCAGGTCCGTCCTGATCAGCGGAGCACGGAGTTTACCGTAGAGTTCGGCGACCAGGTCCGCGCCCGCTTGATCCAGCTCTCCGATTACTGTTTTCGGCGGGCAGTAGAAATCTTTGACGGACGATCCTTCGCGGAGGAACTCGGGGTTGAAGCAAAGGCTGAAGTCAGTCCCCGCGATCTTTCCGGAGAACTCCTCCAAAGTTGGAATCACGATTTGTTCCATCGTGCCTGGCACAATCGTGCTGCGAACGACTACCGTGTGTCGTGTGGCTTTGTTTCTGAGGCCTTCGCCGATCTCTTCACAAACCCTTCTGATATGGGAGAGATCCAGGTTCCCGTTCGGCTGGCTGGGGGTTCCCACGCATACAAAGGAAACGTCGGTTTCCCGAAGTGCGGCGGAAGTATCTGAGGTCGCGCGTAGTCGTCCGCACGAGGTTGTCGCGGCGATGATCTCTCCGATTTCGGACTCGATGATCGGCGAGCGGCCCTTGTTGATCGAGTCGACTTTTGCCCGGACCGGATCGACGCCTACAATCTCGTGACCGTCGTTCGCCAAACAACCTGCCGATATGGCGCCAACGTAGCCGAGACCAAAAATGCTGATTTTCAAAGAACCTGTTCCTCCATCGATTGTCTTTCCCTGGTCAATGTTGTCGTTTAATGCGAACGCCTACTGTCCACAATGCGCTGGCGCTGTCAACCAGCTAACAGCTTCGGCGCCAGCGTGACTGCGCGAGGGCGCAGGCAAATCTATTGCTTAAATAGTGACTGCACGCTCCACGGCGTCGCACATTGCGTGTCCGATCAGGATGTGGCACTCCTGAATACGCGGAGTCTCCTCAGAAGGTGCCGCGATCAGGACGTCTACCAGACCGCGAAGCTGCCCTCCGGACGCGCCCGTTAAACCCAGAGTAACCAGTCCCAACCGGCGGGCGCATCGGACTGCCGCCAGAACACTGGGCGAATTCCCGGACGTGCTGATGGCTACAGCGACGTCGCCTGGAACTGCAAAGGCCTGGAGTTGGCGCGCGAACACCTGATCGTATCCGTAATCGTTGCCAATTGCCGTGACGGCTGAACTGTTGGCGTTCAACGCCATGGCGGGCATTGGCTCACGCTCCCGAAGGTAGCGGCCCACGAATTCCGCTGCGAGATGCTGCGCGTCTGCTGCGCTGCCACCGTTTCCGAAGAATAGTGCTTTGTGGCCCGTCCGGTAGGCGGCAATCAGCGCATCTGCTGCTGCTGAAATAGTGTCGAGGCACCCCCGGATGAGTCGGTCGTGAACCTCGATACTACCCTCGAGATTCGCACGGATGACCTCCTGTGTCACCGTAGTCAACCGGTCACCCTTGAGTTGGTCGGGCAGCCGGTATTTTCAACGGCCGCCAGAATCGATTGGGCATGTCTGTATCGCTCCGGAGTTCCGATGTCAACACATGCGGCGTCATCGACTACAGCCATGATATGCTTCCCTTCGGTGAGCCATTCGGGCACAAGCGCTGTCTCAAGCGAGATCGCGACGCCAGGCGGAATCCGGAAGAGCATCGCCCGCGACAGAACATAAACTCCGGCGTTAGTGAATCTCGGCCCGGCTACTGATTGTTTTTCGCGAAACGACCGTACACGACCATCCGCGTCAAGTGAGACGGTACCGCAGTCTTCTCGTCCATCTGGCCGGATCACCAGAGACTGACATATCCGGCATTGCATTGCTGTGATGAAGGAGGAAATGACTCAGATCTGCATCGGTATAGCTGTCTCCGTTCAGAACAAGCACTGAGCTGGACTGGACGAGTTCCGCTGCGTTGCGCAACGCGCCGCCGGTCCCCAGCGGCGTGACCTCGGACGAATAAACCAATTGGAGCCCAAAGAAGTTCTCGCCAAAATAGGAGCGGATCACGTCTCCTTGATATCCGACGGCGAGAATTACCCGTTCTATTGCGTGACGCCTGAGCTGAAATAAAAGGAGTTCCAGGAACGGCCTTCCGCCAACGATTGCCATGGCCTTGGGACCATCCGTCACGGTGCGAAGGCGGGTGCCGGCTCCGCCGCATAAAATGATGGCATCAGGCGCGTTGGGCATAGACCTCAGACCGCTCCTTTGCCAGCGCCGGGTCGTACAGTTCCTCCGGCTCATTGACCACGACCTGGCTGCCCTTATTTGAGAAATGGAACGGAATGCAGAGAAGGTTAGCCAGGCGCCTCCTTACCTCCGCCCGCCGCTCCGGGGGAACGAAAAAAAGCATGAACCCTCCTCCGCCGGCGCCCAGAAGCTTGCCGCCAAGCGCTCCGGATTCCAGCCCCGCCTCATAGATTTCATCGATGTGCGGGTTGGAGATCTTCTGGGTCAGGCTTCTCTTGATGCTCCACCCTTCATGGAGCAAACGGCCAAACTCGCCAAGGCTTCGGTCAGGATTCATGACAATCGATTCCGCTTCGTCGACCATCTGCTGCATTAGTTCCAATTCTTTGTGGCGCAGAGGCGTCATTTTGATCTGTTCCTGCGCGATTTCCGAAGCGGTTCGCGAAAACCCTGTAAAGTAGAGGGCCAGATGATCTTCGAGTTCGGCCAGCCGGCTGGCAGAGACCAGGACGCGCTTCGCATCTATGGTGCCGTCGGGGGCGAAGTCGATCCGGTTGAAGCCTCCGTAAGCCGCACTTACCTGATCCTGGGCCCCCACAGCCTCGCCGATCACCTCCTGTTCGACGAAGATTGCATCCGAGGCGAGGGAGCGCTTGTCCCGCATCTGATTCCTCAGCCCATAAAGACCGAGCAGCAGGCCCACCGTAAAAGCGGAACTGGTGCCGAGACCGGTGCGTGCGGGCAGGTCCGCAATATGCTGAATTTCAACGCCCTCTTCGATACCCAGAAACTGCAGACAGCCTCGTACCGCAGGATGCCTGATTTCCGAGTTGGTGGAGACATTCTCAAACTGCGAGTACGTGATGCGGCTGTGATAATCGAAGAACGGAGGCAACCAGCGGCAAGTCACATAGCAGGACTTGTCAATGGTGGTGGCGAGTACTGATCCGCCGTGTTCGCGGAACCAGACCGGATAATCTGTTCCGCCGCCGAAGAATGAAATGCGAAGAGGAGTGCGTGTCGTGATCATGAATTTTACTCCGAAAAAAGTGTCTAGCCGCTTAGTCAAGCCCGCTTGAACGAGCGTTAAACAAACCGGTGTTTTGGGCTTAATTAAGCGGTTGGAGTGCTGAGCTGTTTGTGAGGGCCAATCTGAGAGAGAGCTTTGTCCCAGGAAGCGTATAGCGACCAACGAACTCTGGGGAGTAACGCCTGTGCCCGACGCGCCGCAGGCCAGCCGAAAATCGACTGAATAGGGGAGTACTTCCATGACAGCTGTGGAGTTCTGAGTTGCCCGCCCAGCTCCTGAGCCAGTTGGGAAGCTTGTTCAAAAATATCGAGCCTCTCCGGATAGAAGAATGTCATCCAATTCTGCATGTACGTCACGCAGGCGGTGCGAGCCCTGATGCTGTCGTCCAGGGACCTGAGGTACTCGATATGCAACTTCATCGAGAGCCACTGGGCGTCTTTTTTCTTGTCGGAGCTTCCGATGTAACTCAGGCTGCCCGCTCCGGACATCCGGTAGTAAACCTTCGCTTCCGCCACAAATCGCGAGCCACGCTTGCCAGCAACACGCGCGAGAAGTACTCGCCATCGTCGTCGCCCAGAAGACGCGTATCCCAGGGGCCGGCTGCTTCCGTCACCTCCCGACTGACGAGCCAGGTCGCCGTTTGCATGTAAATATTGTTCTCCATATAGCGAAGGAACCACTCGGCTGGCGCACAAATCGCACCAAAGCGGGCTTGGAACAAATTTCGCGCGGCCGGGGCGATGCATAAAACGGCCCCATGCGGACGAAAGAACGACTCGTGGGTTGGCGTTTTCCCCTAAGGTTGCCATCTGCCGGGCAATCTTATCGGGAGCGAGAAGATCGTCCGCATCCAGCCATTGAATGTAATCTCCATGACTGAGAGAGAAAGCGGTATTCCGTGCCGCGGCCGCGCCCTGGTTCTTCTGGCTGGCCACGCGGACACCAGCGGATTCGAAGCGGCGCACTACGGTCAGTGTCTGATCCTTGGAGCCATCATCAACTACGATGATCTCTGGTTTGTCCACGTCTGCGCAATCGCCGAGCGGAGAGTGTCGGAAATCCAATCCTGCGCATTGTAAGCAGGGATCAAAATAGATACTAAGGGTTTCAAAGCTACCTCCCCGACATTTCGTCGTATGCTTTACGGGTGAGTTACCGGCCACTGCGTCCCAGGAGTGCTCCGCGTGTGCATATTCCTGCAATTCGCGTCGACGGGAGATCAAACCAAGGAACAGGTCACTGGTAAAGTAAGTTCGCAAAGCCCTGGCCAGATCTGCGGCATCGCAAGGCTTGCAAATAAACCCGGTCTTGCCTTCGACTATTTCTTCCCTGAACGAACCGACATCTGTCGCAACGACAGGCAGTCCGAAAGTGTAAGCTGAGGAACAGTACGCCACTCTGGAAGATGTCTTTATAAGGCAGAACCATAACATCCGCCGCCTTCAGATACCGCTCCATGTCCGCGTCTGGAATGAACTGGGTTTTCAGAATGACCTGGCCGCGCTCCACTTCGAAAGCGATCGTCCGCTTCAAATCCGCCATGTATCGCTCGTTGCCTTTTTGCACTTCGCCAGCGATGATGAGACGGAAGTCAGGATCGTTCTTCGCGAGTTGCTGAAAGGCCGTGAGTAGATGCTCAATGCCCTTGTAGGGCTTAATTCTGCCGAAACAGAGAATCGCCTTGTGGTGTTTGCTGAGCCCCATCTGCCGCTTTGCTTCCGCGGGAGACAATTCCGTATCCGGGAAGGCATCGTTGATTGGATGCCGTATCACGGTAACCACCTGCTCGGGAACTCCGAAGTCCGCGATGAGTTCCTGTTTCATCCTTTGCGTATGTACGAAGATGTGATCTGTCAACGCGTATTGCATTCTTAACGTGAGGCGGTTCAGGAGGGAATCGTTACCATCTCTTCGGGCCTGATTCACATTGTGAGCTGTGAGCGCAACTCTCTTGCCCATTGCCTTGTAGTAGAGCATCAGAAGGGTTCGGTCCAGCAACTGAATTTTGCTGTTCCAAAGAATATGAAATATCTTCGCTCTCGCAGACGCCGCGTACTGGAAGAGACGCACGTAATGCCCCAAGATCCTGGCAAGCTTGGCGAAGGCCGTCGGCTTCTTTGACCGGGAGGGCCACAGATTCACAAACCGAAGATTTGCGGTCGTGTGCATCTCAGGGCTGTCGACTTCGTCACTCCCGAGTACGTCCAGCTGAACGCCCTTCGCGACCAACGCCATCGCCAGACCATAGGCATACGGCCGATCAAAGCCGCCAGTCAACAAAGCTACCGGCAACTCGATCTCTTGAGCGGCGGGATTGCACTCTGACGAGATTTCATTCGTCGTTGCAGGCACTGGAATCCTTGGCTGCCGTGGATCTGGAACAGTCAACAGTCGATCACAGACGAAACCTCGGTACAGTCGTCCGAAAACACAGCCGCAACTTGCGGCGATTTTCGGAAGGGTCGGTTTTGCGACAAAATCTCACGCACGAGCCGCGCCACCTGATGGATCGGCGCAAGTCCTCCGTGCAGCAGGATCACCAAAAGGGTGTATAGCGCGCCCAATAGCACCGAAACGATCACGATCCGCGAGACAACACCGAAAACTCCGGAGAGCAATATTATCAAGCTCATATGGGGGATCGTTGCAGCCAGTATGACTCCGGCAGCGAGGCCGGAAGCCATGTACTTCCAGACGGCCGACAGCGTTTCTCCGATACCGAGATGGATCGGCCTGCCCGCGTACCAAAGAGCAGGCAGGAAAAGCAGCCAGAAAGAAGCGGTCCAGGCGCCGGCGATTCCCGCTGGTCCCCAATGGAGGCAGATCAGGAAGAGTAACAGGGTCACGATGAGCTCGATGACCCCCCAGCGGAACCAGCGGTCGGCCCGGCCGATCGCGACATGGATCCAGCCGTGCATTCCATACAGCAGCATGATGCCGATGCCGGGACCAAAGAACACGAAGATCCGGCCGGCCTCGTTCCATTGCGCGCCGAGTAGCAGACGGACCGCATCCCGACCCACGAGAGTGAGATCGGCGCTAATTCCCATTCCGAGGAATGCGAAAATCGAGAGCGCCATTAGAAAATGTCGCCGAAATTGGATCGGATCGTGTTTGAATTTACTCAGGGCCGACAGAGCGACGGCCGCGACAGGCGCAAGAAGCTGATTCGCTGGGAGGACGAACAGGTCGAAAGCTTTTTTGTAGAATCCCAGGGCTTGGCTTTGAAACGACCATCCCACAAGGAGGTTGTCCGCATTCGAGCCGGCGTAACTGAAAATGAAGTGCGAATAGACAATCGCCGCGAAACGCACCATGGAGCCCGTTCCGGATTCGCGCCGGGGCCAAGCGGGCAACCATCGGCATAGGTACAAGGCCCCGAGGCAGTTCGCAAGCGGCCATGCGATAAACTGTGCCACGATACTCCAGTACCCCCAGCCGGTCGCGGCCAGGACGATCGAGATCACAACAGAGCTCAAACGCGCGACAATATCATTCATTGCCAGCGCCGAGAAACGCATCGCTCGTTTCAGCAGCGCAAGGTGAATAGCGGGTGCAGCGTATAAAAAGATGGACGCGGCAATTCCGACGCATATCTTCGACACGCGGGGCTCATGATAGAGCCGCGCCAACAGCGCGCCGGAACAGGCAAAACCGAATGTCAGGCAAACACTGATTGCCAAGCTGATCCAAAACAGGTTGCTGGCGACAAAGTGATCGATTTTCGCCCGCTGAATCACCGCCTCTGTGAAGCCGTTCCACCCGACGCTGGTCAGGAGCTGAACGAACGTGGTGACCATGGTAACTACGCCGAAGTCAGCTGGCATCAGGAGGCGTGCCAGGACCATCGTGCCGCCAAGTTGGATGACAAATGCACAGGCTTGCGCGAATACGCTCACGCCGGCGCCCCGGACCGCGAGGTCCCGGACTTTCGACGTGTCGGTCTCGATCAGCGATTTGCCGTACAAATCAAAAGGCTTCAATATTCTCTACTCTCCCTGGCAACTAGCTTTGGACAGTCATCAGTTCACTGCGTGCCAGACGGGGCGTACGCCGTCGCGACCAGGGAGTCGCGCCAGCGGGGGAGCAAGTGCAGCGGGTAGCCAAGCAAAGCGAGCGGCCGATGGAGCGGATTCGTGGGCGAATGGTGCATCTGGGAATATTCCACCTGGTATTGCGTAAATCCGGCCTTCTTAAACTGCCAATCGAGGTGGTCGCGGCTATATTCCAGCACATGTCCAAGAGCAATATCGGTATCCGGGTATTGAAAAAAATCGAAGATGCGCTGCCCGGTCGCCATAAACACTACATTCCGGAGGCGAAAGAGATTCGGCGTGGTGCAGATTATTACGCCGCCAGGTTTCAAGACCTTCCGGAGACGTTCCAACACAATGTAACCCGGTATCGGAAGGTGCTCGATGACTTCAGAAAAAAAGACAAAGTCGAATTTGGCTGCAAAAGGCGGTTCGTCTTTGCACACATTCCAATGATTCATCTCCACGCCATGCTCCGCCATATATGAGAGGTGCGGTCCGGGGAGGTCCGCCACAACGCCACGGTCTCCCCACAGTTTCATGCACATCAGCGCGAGTTGCCCTCCACCCACATCGAGAACCTCGACTGGATGCGGTGGCGTCAATGCGGCAAATCGTCGGATGCACTCCTTGTAACGCGAGCGATATCGTACGTGGTAAGCTCGTCCACCGAACTGATTTTCGTCTCGACAGACGAAGCGGTCATAGGTTGTGTCGAATTCGCGCGGATTCCATGGACGTGCCATGAGGTCCTCCTTATCGCATAAAGTCTTCATTTGGGGCTTTGGTTACCGGCCGTTTGGTGCCGGTGGTTGGAATAACGGATCAAACTGGATTCGACAGCGAGGACTTCCAGTCGAAGCTCATTCGGCGGTATCGCACTTTCGCCAGCGAAAAGCCTGAATTCCGAACGCGTGACATAGCCCAATCCAGGACCTGAGCCTGCGGTACTTCAGATCCTCGGTTTCGAGTCTTCGGTCCATCACTGAGCAGACGCGCTCACGCCCGTCGGCGGCGCAACCGGAGCCCCGGAGCCGGTCCCGGAATCGGTTTGGTACACGCGTTCGTCAAACTGGCGCACATCAGGGAACAAAAATGTTCCCGTGCAACTCACGCCTGGATTTGCCGCCAAGGCGTAGCTCACCGTGGTGCTCGTTGAGTTAGTGATCAGAATTTCATTATTTGAGTTGAAGCTCGCCCCCAACGTACAGGCTGGGCTGACTCCGCTTAACTGGAATGCTCCCATCAAGTGTTCGACGTTCGGCAAAACTCAGCCGCTGAATGTGAGCTTTTCAGTTCCCCCGGACCAAGTCGAACTGTCAACCGAGTAGGAACTCTGATAAGTGGTGTCAACGGGAAGATTTAGCCATGCGAGTTTGCGCTGGAATATCGTAGGCGTGGCCTCCGCCGTAAGGCCCGCCTGTAACGTCCGGGCCTATTGGGGAAATGGTTGCGTTTGGCTGCATCCGCAGCTTGTCGGAAAGGTAGTCCAGGCCGTGCAAACTTTTCCACCAGCTTAATCCCGTTCCGCCAGTTCGGCGCCGCTGCCGTGGGCAGGAAAAACGAGGGCGGGAGAGTGGTCGTGCCGGTACTGGAATTGGAAAACGCGGCATTGGGGCTCGGCAACTGTAGGGTACTTCCGATGTGCTATTGCAAATGGTAGACAGCCGGCGCTGCTCTGGAGTTACCGCACCAGCGAACTGCGTTCATACGTTATCCCAATTCGCCCCAAGCGTAATCCCAAGTGGTTTCAGCCAACGAGGGTCATGAACTGCCCTTGTCCTAAGCGATAAACCCAGCCCGAGTCGCCTGTGCCTTCATAACTTGTAATCTGTCCGGGGGTGCCGAAGACATTTCCGATGGCATTCTCAAAACGAGCGAAGTCATCCCACATAAGACATGCCTGGTTGACCGGCACATAGGGTACGTCAAAGCATGGGGAATAATTACGGTACCAGGTGTCAAGGTCATGTGTCCCGTGTGTATCGTCTTCCTCAAATTGAGACGTCTGATTCCCCTCAAATAATTCCATGTGAGAGCCGGCTTGGTGCTCGAAAAAGGCAAGCACATAACTCGTAAAGGCGTCGCGCGTATAGTTAAAGGCCACTACATTGCCCGAATTGGAACCGAAACCCTCCCAAGGCACGTCGATATCCGCAATGTTATTGAGGATCAGATTGTTCGACGATCCTGACTGTTGCATTGCCGAACCGTATCCGCTGCCCGGAGGGGGAGTCTCGCGATAAAAGTAGTTATTCGTCACGAGACAGTTTGAAGCGTTGTTCATTAAGAGGGAAGACGCAGGGCCACCGGATGCGGAGCCGATAAGACGCACCCCCTTCACCCAAGAAGCGTACGTTGCGCTTAGCTGGACAAAACCGTAAGCGGAAGTCGTGCCCGCAAGTGTCATATCCTCGATGCCGTCGCCATATGGGTTATGCGTAAGAACTCGTTCCAGGAGTCCAGCTTACCGTGGGACCGCTCGCGCTCGACCAGTTCGGCGGCATAAGACCCGGAGTAAAGTAATCGTGTAGGAGCCGCTGCTGCCGCTCACAGAGGTGATGTACGAATCTTGATTCTGCCAATGTTGTCGCGTGGCCTCCCTTCTCCCGAACGCTGGCAGATCGTATCGTAGCCGCACATGAAGAGACCGCCGTTATCGGCACCGTGCCCGTGCCGCATCCCGAACCGCCTGTGCCTGTGTCACATTGGGTAAGCTGAATAATCTGGCCTGCGCATGTGGCGCCGAGCCTGTGCAGCCGCTCACGCTGATCGAGGTTGTACCTGCCGCGAAACCAGAGGACCAACTACCGCAGTTCCCTCGGTTCAACCCCAGTCAAGCTCAATCACGCCGGAACCGCTCAACGTAAGGGTCGGCGACTGTGCCCCGCTCCCACGAAGCGTTACACCACTATACTGGTACATCGTGATTACCGAGCTAATCGCATAGCTGCCGGGTGGGATAAGTACATATTGGCCAGTAGATGCGGAATCTAGTGCTGCATTAATCGACGCTGAGGTCACTGTCCCGCTCGATACCGTGTTGCAGGCTGCCGTGATACACTGGGTTCGGATTGGCGGTGTCCAGGGGTTCGGGGTCGTTTCGCCGTCAGGCAGAGTGGCCGGAAGTCCGGCGCTGGACCAATTGATTGCCCGCGTGGACGAAAGGACGTTTGACCATAACTGCCCGTCCAAAACTGTCGAAACCAACAGCGAAAGCGCAATTCCGAGGAAAAGATGTGGAACGCGTCTACATTTAACTCTGCCCTCCGACGCCTTTTAGCGTTATGAAAGAAGTGTAGCAACCCCAGAGGACAGAGCGCTATATAACTATTGGTGGTATAGCTGAATTCAACATTTGGCCATTGCCGTGCTGGCCGGGCAATAAGGCCGAGATGTTTTGATGATGGATCCTCCCAGATGCTTGTCGCGGAATGCCTTACGGGCGCCCAGGTGCCGGGTTCCCTGCACACCGAGGGGTATTTTTCCTCAATGGACCGAGGCCGCCGCCATCCAATAGCTTGGGCGGCCGCAAGTCCGGCTTTGGGCCTCGCCGGACAACCCAGCGCAGTACGTTTGTCGTATCCCGCGCTTTAGCATCCCAAGTCAGGCGTTCGCGCGCATAGGCCATACCCTGACGTCGCAACCGCTCAAGGAGATCACGGTCGTGGGCCAGTTCCTCCAAGGCTTTTTCGAGTTGTGCCACGAGGTCCCTCTCATTCGTGAGCGGGGCCTTGTAGCCCACCTCTGGATGAACAATGTCTCCGGGCCCGCCGAAGTCCGCGACCACAGGTACCGCACCGCTCGCAAGAGCCTCGAAAACAACGCCACCTCCAAAGTCGCGCACCGATGGAAATACCAACACGTCGGCAGACCGCAGGCGGGTGAAAACCTGGTCGAGGCCGAGCCATCCTGAGAAGACCACAGCCTTCTCAACGCCAAGAGCGGCAACAAGTTGCTCAAGGCTGTTTCTGTCCGGACCGTCTCCCACAACAGTGAAATGGGCGAGGCCGGCTCGCAAAAGAGGCGCCGCGGCGCGCAGAGCAAGATCACACGCTTTGCGGGCAACTAGGCCGCCAACGAAAATCAATTCGAGCCTTGCATTCGGCTCCGGTCTGCCTTTGTCACCCGCACACAGGGAACTGCTAATCCCATTCTCGGGGATAAAAAACATCTTGTCTCGGTATCGGGAAAATTCCGCGTGAGTTTGGGACGAGGCGGCGATAATCGCCGCGGCGTGTCGATAGGTCGAGCGAGCAAAAGGGAGGAAGCGGTAAAGACTTCGCAGGTTTGAGACCCACTGCTTCTCCCTCTCGATCTGGCTGAAGCCCGGTGGCCACGGTAAGCCGCCATTAATCGGTCCGATCACAAAAGGTATGGGCCCCTTGCGCAACAAAAAAGCAAACGGACTTGGCAACACGGCTGTCACGGGGAGCACCCGCAAAACCACATCGAACTCACCTGCCAAGATCCGCCGCCGGAGTTGCCACCAAGCGTGCAACTCAAACGCAAGAGAAAAAGGATAGCCGAACGCGGTCAAGGCCTGAGAGTTAAAGTTGTTTTTGAATATCCGGCGAAAGCTCCAGGCATGGATGCATTCGAGGGTTGGCATTCGCACCACCTCGATGCTGCGAAATTCCCCGTTTGCCCGTTGCACATTCTTCTCAACGGGCGCTCCGATCACCAACGTGACTTCATGGATTTGGGCCAGCGCCGCCGCGTGAGAATAGGTGACATACGGCATGCTTACAGCGTCGGGATCACAGAATGGCGCCAATACCAAAATGCGCAGCCTGCTCATGAGTTCTCCGTTTGATCGCTGTTGGTCCATAATAGTCTGGAATTCGGACATCGAACTAATTTGTAGAGAGATGTGGCTAGGTTACGGTAAGTGTCATGTTTCATTTGGATTACAGACGCTTCAAATGTGATTCCCGATCTCAAAGCGTGCTACCGCTGTCTTGGCCCCAATTCAAATCACCCCTGAAGACGAGCCGAAACCCTTGAGAGCAGGTTCAATGCCAGATGTCGTCTTAAGAATAAACAGTTTAAAAATCAATAGTTTAAGTGTATTTACGCAGTTTGAATTCGGGCTACTGTCTTGGATTCGCTCCCGATTTATGGGACCAAAGTCGCATGGCACCGGACGTTCCAAGCTAGGGAAATGATCGAAAGAAGTCACTCTCTAGAAGTTGAGTCAAATTGACGCGAAGACGTGAATTCAGGCACCCGTTCCGCCCAAAGCTGCGCAGCAAAAGGCCAAGTGTCGTCAACATCGTCACGATTCCGAATCGGATGGGGTAAGCAGCCGCGCCAGGATCACCACCGAACCGATCTGGATTGGGAATTACTCGCAGAACCGGCAATGGCCGCACCCGCGCCACGGACTGCGGGACGCGAAGTTCCTTGCCGGTGTCAATCGGGTGGAACGTTCCGTCGGCCTGAAAAGGTTTCAACTGTGATTCCAATTGCGCGGATAAGCCTGCGTTCCGGCATCGTTAATCTGAAGCTGGCCAGTCGGCGTAAGCGGCTCCCCCCTCCGGGAAAACCTCGCCGAGTGCATCTAATGCCCACTCTTGGCCGGTGCTCGAAACGGCGGTCGTGGCCTTTTCATGTCCGATCAGACCGGCGGCGACGCCGCTGGCGCCGATAACGGCAAGCAAGAGAAAGATCCAATCTGGATCCAATACCGCAATCCCGCTTCGGTTATGTTGTAGAAAACGGCGGTTATGATGTATGCCAACATGAAGGCGCCAATTTCCCGATCCCGGTAAAAGGCCCGGCTCGCGCGCAAGTATCCGCTGATTATGATAATGGCAATCAAGCACAGGCCAACTAAACCGAGATCCAGGTAGATCTGAATGTACCCGTTGTGCGCCGAAACAAGATTGTGAATCTGCCAATAACCGGGAAGCCCGCGCGCAACATGCTCGACATTAACATTCCAGAAACTCTCGAACCCCGTGCCGAATATCGGATTGTCAGCTGCGTTCAGCGAGGCTCTCCAAATGTCGTTGCGCCCCGAAAGATTTGACTGCCGGCCCAACGTACTGGTGACGAGTGACGCGCCACCGGACAGCGTGATCAGCCCCCCAAAAACGAGAATTCCAAGGCACAGTGTATGTACGCGGGCTGGCCGTGTTCTGACTGTTCGCAAACCGCTGGCAAGCATGAGCCCGCCCCCGAGGACGAACAGAAGACACAGGTAGCGCTATGGGCCATCTGCAGAAGGGCAAGGCCAAACGCGAGCAGCGTACCCTGGGCCGCCAGCCGTCGGGTGCGGCGGGGAGCCTGCCGGTCCCGGATCAGCGCCCGCACATTCCACAACGCACCGAGCGAGACAATGAACACAATCAGGCCGAGTGAATTCTTGTTCGTCGTCACTCCTGTGTTAGCGGGATTCCCGTCCGGATCGTAGCCTCGACCGAGATCGGTGTAGCGGATTAAGGCGACCGAATAGGGTAAAAGAATGAATCCAACTCGAGAGTAAAGATGTCGAAGTGCCGCAATCGGCTGGGCATCGGTCACAACGAGGAGCACCATGACAAGATCGCCCAAAAATCCTTAATCCAGCGCTTAAAGGCAGGCCCGTGGATCGGCGACCACACGGTGCTGATCATGCAGTAGAGGAAGTAGGCAAGTATCGGAGCGTTCAGCTTGAGGTGGGGCAAGGCCCGACGACTCCGCTGGAAGAGGAGAACCACACCGGCAGCGATGAGTGCCTCAAAAATGACGGCATCCATCGGGCTCCCGTCGAGCGTCGACGCGAGATCACCCCCGCCGTTATTCCCGAACCAGCTGGATACGGATCTCGATCCGACGATCCAAATCCAGATGACCGGGAGCCAGAGAGCGTCTGGAGGTCTGGACAGATTTGTCCCGGTCAAGGTAGAAAAGCCCTAGGACTCCGACACTGCAAACTAGAAGGGCGAGTTGGGCGCCCATCCAGTGCTCCCTCCGAGACGCCCTGTCAGTGATCCGGGACTACTCATTTCGTATTCAAGTCCATTGTGCCAGCCCGGGCAGCCCGAAGCATAACACGTAGCCCCTCATGCAAAGACGACCTTATATAGCCGGTCGAGGCCCACCGCTTTCGCTCTGGCGCGATCGAGGAGGTCGACACTCGCCAGGGTCAGAATGAAGGCCGCCAGAAAGGACAAAACCAGCGCCCCGGAATGGAGTTTCGCGTGTCGCAGTGCGGAACTGAGAACCTGAAGAATCGCAATTTGCGATATATACCCAAACAAAGAGTATTTGCCAAGGAGAAGGACCTGACTCCTGACAGCCCCTGGCTCACCGCGGCTGATACCCATCCGATAAATGACCGTAACGCTCAGGGTTACGCCTGCGATCAGCAGAGGAAAAGGCACATTCCAGATCGTTATCGCAATGGCGTAACACGCGTAAGCCAACGCGAGCGAGTACAGATGTCGAGCCAGATCGTTGATTCTCTCGATTGGCACAAATCCAGTCAGCGACCCCAGCATTCCGATGGCGACAGATTCGAGGTGCGCGCTATGCATTTTCGCGACTGCCAGGACAACTATAGACAGCAACACGAGTGCAGACGCAATATGAAACGTGTACTTATTAATCCTGTAGGGGATCATAAGCACTGCCGAAACCATGAGCAGGTAGCTGATAGGCACGAGGATCGAAAAAGAGTGAACTTGCCCCCGACGATAGGAAGGTTCCCGGATACAAAGATCGTGAAAATGTTGGACGGATCAAGTGCATTCTGTACCAGTACGCCGGTGCCCAAAACAGGCACAATAAATGTTCGGGATACATTTAACGCCAGGAAGATCGCCAGGTAGTCAGCCTGAGCAAAAGCCTCTTCGAAAGGCGCGGATCGGTCGGGGCGTATTTCGACAAGTAAGCGCTGGAGATCAGGAATCCGGTAATGAAAATGAATGACGGTGTCAGAAACCGGAGGTATCCGTAGTACTCCCATTGAGGTCCTATGAAATAGTTGATCCAGCTGGTAAAGGACCATGAGTAACACCAGCGCGCCCTTAGTAAAATCGAGGGCCGAGTTACGTTGCGGCCTGTGCGAACTCACGGCCTTTTGTAAGTTCGGTTCAGCCGAGCCAATAAGATTCGCTTCGGATTCCGCTTTGATCGGCATTGTCGGCAAGTTGCGCAAGCGCTGGCTACACAACGCTAATTTCGAGCGTCCAGAAAGAGGCGGTGGAGCAACTCGAGGGAGAGCAATTTGTGAATACGCCGTGTAAAATTTCTGCCGCGCTTGAGATGCCCTTCTACTACCTGCTCAACCATTTTTTTCTCCAGGTAGGGACGGGATAGTGTCATCGGATCAAGCAGTATCTGGCGTACATATCCTGCGAGCTGATCCCGGTACCACACGCGAAAGTGCAGCAATTTGTGTCTGCCGAGGAACAGGCGTTCCAGCCGCAACGGTGAAAGGAAATGATCCACCGCCGCAACCGACTGAGGCATGCCGTAGTCGTACGCATATTCCGCCTTGAACGTAAAGTCCTGCCAGGCCCGAGCGAAGAAGGCACTGACAGCGCCCGAATTCCCGCCTACGGCCCGGTCCGACGGTATCCTAGCCAACGCAGGACTGCCGTCTCTGATCAGACGTAACCTGATATCGCTATCGTTAGACGTCCTTTTCGGAGCGCGATAGACAGTGCGCACGAAGTCATTGTCCATGAAGGGCGACCGTACGGTCAGTTGGCTTTGTTCGAGAGACAGAACACCGTGGTGATGCCAGGGCGACTGGCGGAACGCGGCGAATGTGACCGGGTGCTGCTGCCGGACAGTGGCATAGGTATGGGCAGCCTGACGAATATGGGGCATAAAGTCCGGGGAGAACAATGCTGTCGGCGGCTCACTAGGTTTAAACATTACCGCGTGCCGCACAATTTCACTCCCGTACGTTCCGACGATCTTAACGGGCGCCACCTCCCGCGCCTTTTGGCTGAGATAAAGATCGGCCCGGCTTACATCGACCGTACCCTCAGTCAGGAGCACCGTGCGCTCGGCGAGACGCGGAAAGCTTGCCAGGAAGTCCTCACCGACCTGTATGACCCGGTGACTCTGTTGGCAGATGCCTGCGATTTTGCGTCCAATGCGGACGTCCTGCGATTCGCGAAACGGACCGCCGAAGGTATATGTCGGCAGCGATCCAGGCACCGGGAGACAAGAAGCAAGAAGGACTCGTGTATCGAGGCCACCGGTCATGGCGATGCCGACCTGGCGGTCGCCGACTGAAGTATCCTGGAAGAGCCGTTGTCAGGGCGGAACGGATCTGCTGATAGTAAGTTTCCGAGTCGAGGGCCGATTGGTCTTCCCATTCGCGAGGGTGGAAATACGATCCTTTTTTCACAAGCTCGCGATTGCGAAATGTCCATTCTGAAGCGGCAGGCAGTACTTTGATATTCTTGAAGACCGTTCGGTTTTCGAGGACACAGCTCAGGGAAACGAACTCTCCGAGGGACTGCAATCGAAGGTACGAAGTTCTGGGCGCACCGCCAGAATGGACTTTGCTTCGGTTGCGAAATAGAAGGCCTCCGCGTTCTCGTGGTAGCAGAGCCGGTGCATGCCGTAACGATCATTGAACAGCGTGATGAGCCCACGCGCGCGGTCGGCGATGAGGCCGTGAAACATTCCATTTAGTTTCTGAATGAAGTTGGGATCTTTCTCGCAGCGCCGCAAAAGATAAGCGGATTCGGATCGGTGGGGCCCTCCGTTGCGAGAGCCGTGGGCGATTCGGTCTTCGGAATATTCTTCTCCCGAAAAGACCAGACAGGTCTCTTTGTTTTCGCTGAGCAGCGGCATCCCGTCGGAAAATGATCCCCGTAAAGAAGTCCAGCCAACGTACACTCCGAGCGAGTCGTCGACCCATGAGCCACTGCGGTAGAAAGCCTCATGGCAGACAGCTTGCGTCATACTCCGCAATTGTGCCTCAGCGCATCCACGTGGCATCTTGGTAATGAGCCCAACGATTCCTGGCAGTAGATTAAGTCATGAAGTACCGCGAGCTGGAGTAGCTGGACGGTCGGGATTTGACACCGCTCCGTTACAGTTCTGTGGCCATCTGGTAATCGCCGGCTCATACCAGACCTTTCGAAATTACCCGCATTTTGCCAGCACGCGATTCAGGGCAATAATCGATGAACTTGCGGTGTATCCCAAGCGGTATGCAAGCCGCCCGATTTCGTCAAAGGGACATAGTATCGCGGCACGTCGACGCGCTCTGAAATCCATTTCGCTCCTTGAATTCGGGCCAGGCTATCCCGGAGTTTGTTGCCGTAGATGAAAAATGCGAATACACCAGATTGCCGATTCCTCGAGTCGCACAGCCCTGACCGCCTCCGCGATAAGCGCGTTCGTTGGAGCCTTGTCCCGGTGACTCGATATTGGGCAGATAATGTGCATCAGTCCGGCTTGGCACATCCTTTCGTCATAAGTCAACTTAATAAAGCCGATCAGTTTATCGTCTAGAAAGGCTCCGAGGTAAATCGCTGCGATCGGGGAACTAGCCGCCTCGCGGCGCACGGTATCGAGGTTCTTGCCGTAATGGGTGAAACTTGCGTCCCTGGCGGACCGGAGTCTCGTTGTAAATTTCGGCACATACCGTGCACCAGCGTCTCGTTGAAGGGCAGTTCACCGGATGACAACCCCTTTTTTGTCGCCTGTTCGCCTTGTTTCTCGCCTTGAAGCCGATCTGGTCATTCCACCATTTATCATAAGTGTAATAGGTAAAACCGCGAAGTTATCCATTTCGATCGGATATGACCAACGCGGTTACTCGGTTCAGAAACCCTTTGGACAAATGTCGAACGATCCGACGCCACCGCCGGATTTACGCAGACCGTCGAGCAAGGCCGAGGTTCTTCGATAAACCTGTAGTTATTGCACCGTCGAGGCGCCGCTAATCGAATGAATCGGCCCTCTGTCTTGATTTTGCCGTGATCAGCAACTTGTATCAACGTATCGCCTTCCGCTGTATCCGGGCACGCTGGCCGAAGTTGTCTTGTGTGGTGGCGGAGAGGGCAGTTTGATTCGTTCCCGTCGAGTGGCGTGGAACCACCACGGTTGGCAAGCCAACCGTTGCCTTAACCAGCGGCGACCTATCCGTAAAGGGTGTGACATCACGACTTGGTCGGCAGTTCCATTGCGTGGCCGAAGGACCATCACAGTAGGCTGCCCAGGAACGTCGTAACGAGCTTTCTCAAGCACATCGAATTCCGTCTCCATAATGCTGAGCATGGCCGCCGGGCGGGCTTTATCCCTGCGATCGGCAGGATCGCCACTCGATGCGAACAAACGAATAACGAACACTCCATTTTCCGTCAGATAGGCGGCGTAGCGGTCGAGAGTCGACTTCACTTTCCCAACCGGAACGTGGTACATCGATTCGCGGAACAGGATGACGTCATATCGGGCGGGCGGAACATAGGTGAGAAAGTCGCCACACTCAAATTTGTTCTTGTTCCCTCGGCCGCATTCCTGGCTGCGCCGACGCGCTTTGTTCAGGGCAGCTTCCGAGATGTCCACACCAAGATAGCTGGAATACGTATTAGCCATCTCAGTGGCTGTGTTGCCCGATCCGCAGCCGATATCCAGGATGCTCGCGTTCGGTCGTATGCCTTTCCAGGTGAGAGTACACGCAGTCCCCGATTGTGTTGTAGGCGAAGGCCCATTTTTCAGCGGAATACTCTTTATCCCAAAAGCGCTTCTTGATGTTCGACGGACCATAGCTCAGAAGAGCGCCGCGTACAAATCTTGCTGTTCGATTTACGATATACATTCGATTTCTCCAGGACCGGCCACTCTCACGGTCGGACAAGCTTCCAGAGCCTGTGCATTTGTTCTTTTCTGTTAAAGCGGATCAGCTCGACAGGAATTTGCTGTTCCCGTTCACTGAGCATAGCCCAGACAAAGCCGGCGAAGCGCAGTCCGCCGCCTATCACAACGGGAGGACGCGTCATCTGATAGATACAACGAAACAGTTCCCAGACGGGGTGATTGCCGAGCGCGTAGTCCTTGCGCCCCCCGCGGAATGGCACTGCCAAACCGCTATGCATGGCCGAACTCATCTGGCGGTGATGGACGAAGGTCTTTTCGGTAAACGTTCTGGTTCGCCAGCCTTTCATGCGGGCTGTGGTCACAGCGACCCAGTCGATACCGCCGATCTTTCGGGGAAGATAGCCGCCGATTTCTTCAAAGCACTGCGCGCGGAAAAGCTGGATCTGGCCGGACACATGCTCGATGTTGGTGAAGCGATAATCATAGCGGAGGGAGTTTTCGACGAAGGCGGTTCCAGCCACGCCTAGCCTGGGGTCCAGCGCGAATTTCTCCATCAGGAACGCAAAGAAACTTTGATCAAAGGTAACATCAGCGTCGAGATTTCCTATAACGTCATAGGGCATAGTCCCGCAGCGTGGCGAGTCCGGCATTAAATGCGCTCACCTTGCCGGCAAAGTGCCGTTCCCGCCGTTCCGGAGTCCGGAGTAATTCAATCCAGGGAGTGATCCGGGAAGGTACCTCGCGACAATCTCATCCGTCGCGTCGGTCGAACCGTCGCTGACTATGACCCACTTCAGCGGCAGTACCGTTTGAGCGACCATCGATTTGATGGTCTGCTCGATGAACTTCGCTTCATTTCTTGCCGGAGTGACCAGCACATATCAGGCAACGCTGACATCACAGATGCGGGCGACGCTTTAACCGTTGGTTGTATGAACGGGTTCCGTTTACTTCGCCGCAGCATACTGCGCGGCGCCTGGAACGGGCGCTTCCGGCGCCACTGCGAAGCGCGAGAGCGAATTCACGACACGCTCCTGTTGTTCCGCCGACAACTGAGGAAACATCGGCAGCGACAGAATCTCGCCCGCCGCCGCTTCCGTCACCGGGAAATCCCCTAGGCGATATCCCAGTCCGGAGTAAGCATTCTGGAGGTGGAGCGGAACGGGATAATGGATGCCCGTCCCGATGTTTTCGCCGGCCAGGTCCTTCATTAACATTTCGCGATTCTGAACACGCACAACAAACAAGTGGTAAACGCTGCGAGACCATTCCGGCTCGGTATTGGCCAGTCTGTCGAGTCCGGCGTTGCTGAGCAGATCAAAATATCTCGCTGCGGCCTCGCGCCGCTTATCATTCCACGAGGCCAAGTGCTTCAGTTTAACCTGGAGCAGACCCGCCTGGATCGCATGCAGGCGTCCGTTATAACCCTCGAACTCGTGATAATACTTTTTGGCCTGCCCGTGCTCGCGCAGCATGCGAACCTTCATGGCGACCTCGGCATCGTTGGTGGTCACGGCGCCGCCTTCGCCACAGGATCCGAGGTTCTTACCCGGATAAAAACTGAAAGCGGCTGCTTTCCCCATGGACCCCGCCTTTTTCCACTCACCCTGTGCCTTCGAAAAATACTCAGCGCCATGCGCCTGGCAGGCGTCTTCGATCACCGGCAAACCGTAGATTTCGGCAAGTTCGAGGATCGCGTCCATATCAGCCATCTGACCATAAAGATGAACCGGCACAATGGCCGTAACCGGCTTGAGACGACGACGATCGATCAGTTGTCCTGACGGATGGTCCACAAAGCACTGCTGCTCGAGGTATTCGCGCAGCTTAATCGGGTCCAGATTATATGTCCGCTCGTCCACATCGACGAAGACAGGACTGGCGCCGGCCTGTGAAATAGCCTCAGTTGTCGCGATAAATGTGTTCGGCGTTGTTACTACGAGGCTATCTTTCCGGATGCCGGAAGCGATTAATGCAAAACGCAGCGCATCAGTTCCGTTCGCCACACCCACGCAGTATTGAGAGTCGCTGAAGGCGGCGAAATCCTTCTCAAACTGGTCCACCATAGCGCCCCCCACAAATGCGCCCTTCTCAAGTGCGCTGGCGAATACCCCGCAGAGCTCTTCTTTCAGTTCTCTGTGGGGAGTTAGAAGATCGAGAAAGGGGACCGGTTCGTTTGCGTTCACTTCGAGATTCCTCCGACTGATTTTTGAATATGGATACTTCGCAGAATCCTGGCTGGATTTCCCGCCACGATGGCATCAGGCGGAACGTCCTTCGTGACGACGCTGCCTGCCCCGACGATCGCGTTTTCGCCGACGGATACGCTGCAGAGAATCGTTGCGCCAGACCCGATCGATGCGCCTTTCCTTATGTGAGTCGGTTCGACTTTCCAGTCCGCCTCGGACTGAAGTTCGCCAGCCGCGGTTGTCGCACGCGGATACGCGTCGTTAACAAACGTTACACCGTGCCCAATGAAAACGTTATCCTCGATCGTTACGCCTTCACATATGAACGTGTGGCTTGAAATCTTGCATCGGCGGCCGACTTTCGCGTTCTTCTGGATTTCAACGAAGGCGCCGATTTTCGTCTCATCGCCCACTTCGCAGCCATAGAGGTTGATGAACTTCGACAACCGTACGTCTTTACCGAGTCTGACGTCCTCGGAGATACACACGTAAGGACTCATAGCTGAACCGGCGCGCCCCCCTGCTTCAGAGACTTACTGGCGGCCTCAAGTATTCTGACGATGCGCAAGCCTGCTTTCCCGTCATTGAAAGGTGTCTTGCCTGTCGAGACGCAGTCGGCGAAGTATTTGGTCTCGGCCGCGAGGGCTTCCATTTGATCAATTCGGGGCGCCCACATGTCTCCCGAACGATAGCTCACAAGCAGGTCATAGACGCCCTGACCGTTCGTCATCTCAGCGCCCTTGTCGTATATCCGAATCTTTTCGTCCGCCTCGAGATCGTTCCAGACCAGCATCTTCTTTTCGCCGCCGATGAGCGTCGTGCGGACTTTTACCGGCGAAAGCCAGTTGACGTTGATATGGGCGATCATACGGTCGCCGTAGTACACCGTGAGGTATGCGATGTCCTCGTGGCCATTGAGATGCGCCTGTCCGGTTGCCACTACACACTCTGGTTTGACGTCCACAAGCTGGTCAACGATCGACAGGTCGTGGGGCGCGAGATCCCAGATGACATTGACATCGTGCTGGAATAAGCCCAGATTCACTCGCGTCGAGTCGTAGTAAAAGAGCTTTCCGAGTGCGCCCTCGCTGACCATCTGGCGGATTTTCCGCACCGCACCCGTGAACAGAAAGGTATGATCGACCATGATCTGAAGGTTCTTCTGGTCGGCAAGATCGATCAACCGCTCGGCCTGTTCGGCAGTCGACGTGAATGGTTTCTCCACGAAGACGTGTTTGCCGTTCTTCGAGCGCCGCTTCGGCAAGCTCGAAGTGTGTCCAGACGGGAGTAACGATCGCCACAGCGTCGATATCAGATGAAGTGAGAACAGCTTCTATATCGCCTGTTATCTCCACGCCTGGAAACTCTGCGCAGGCTCGCTTGAGCCGCGCTGGGTTTTTGTCGCAGATCGCGACTACTCTGCACCCCTCAGTCGTGTGAAAATTTCTGACAATTCGGGGACCCCAGTACCCGTAGCCGATTACCGCTATTCTGATCATTTGCGCAACTGCCTCCGGAAACAATGGAAAGGTTTCTTGTTTGAGATTTGATGGGAACTTGCTTGAGGTAGGCTACCGCCGTTTCAGTCCCTTTCGGGGTCTGCTAATGGCTTGCCTTGAGGATCTGATGCTCCCCAATTGCAGCTTCTCTGCCAAATCCAGTTCGCGGATTAAGCTTAGTTTTTTCAACAGCTTAATAACAGCCGAGAGAAGTGGCGCTGCGGTTTGAATCCGACATACTCCCGATTTATGGGACTAAAGTCGCACTGTTCGGGTCAGGAACGGCGTCCCCCGAACCGGTGGTTGTCCGTAGTATGCTATCGCACCAAAGCTCTGACAAATTTCCTCAAAGAAATCGAACGTCCGTATCACCTGCCAGGTACAATAGGGAACTTCAACAGTTCCTGTCGACAGCGATGTCATTGATTTGAAAGGATCTATCCAGATTTATACTGCACATGTCGGAAAAAGACGTTCCCATCCCACCCGCGAAATCGCGCTCGGCGCATTGCTTTCCAAGTACAGGTGAAGAGATTGTCTGGGCACGCAAAGGCAAATGCTGATTAGGTGCTTAACAACTGGACATCTCCGGTTCTTCTGCTGCCTGGCTTTCTTTGGCGCGTTGGTTTCTGGCTTCGTCCCCGCAGCGATCGCCCAAGCCCCGAGCCTCATCCTGTCATCCGCTGTGGCGAGCCCGGGAACGAGCGTCTCTCTGAGTATTTCGCTGACCCCCGGCAGTTCTTCTCCGGCTGGCTTGCAGTGGACAATTTCTTATCCGGCGAGCCAAATATCCTCCATCAGCGCAACGGCCGGGGCTGCATCCACTGCCGCCGGAAAGACGATATCGTGCACTTTCTCGACTGGCATGGTTTCGTGTTTGCTGAATGGTCCGAACACGACTGCGATCGGCGCGGGAGTTGTCGCGAATATTCAGCTCACACTTGTGCCAACAGCCGCCACCACTTCAGTCGGCCTCATAAATGTCCTCGGCGTGAGCGCAGCCGGATCTGAGATTTACTCGATGGGTGCAACCGGCGGGAGCATTTCGGTGCCCGCTGTTTCCTCGGTTGGATGCAGCCCAGCCAGTCTGTCAGGCGGCGGAACATCGAGCTGTACTGTCACGATTAGTCAGCCCGCTCCGTCAGGTGGAGCGCCTGTGACTCTGGCGAGTAACAGCAACCTGCTTACCGTTCCGGCTTCGGTCACAGTGGCCGCAGGGGCGACGACGGCGACCTTCAGTGCCACCGCAGCCGCGACAATCGCGAGCAGCCAGAGCGCGACCGTAACCGCCACTCTCGGATCGAGTTCCCAGACCTCCACCGTCAGTCTGGTGGTACCCCTCGTGGTGTCCAGTCTGGCGTGCAATCCCACAAACGTCGGCCAGGGCGCGACGAGCACCTGCACGGTAACACTGACCCAGGCGGCTCCAACGGGCGGGTCGAGCGTAACGCTGTCGAGTAACAACTCTCTGCTCTCGGTGCCAGGCTCCGTGCCCATTTCATCGGGAGCGACCACCGCCACTTTCGCCGCCACTGCAGGGGCGACAATTGCCAGCAATCAAGGCGCAACTATCACGGCCACGCTGGGCAGCAGTTCGCAGACTGCCGGCATCAATCTGCTGGCTCCCGGACTCGTCTCGAGCTTGGCCTGCAGTCCTGCCATTCTCGGCCAAAGCGCCACCAGCAACTGCACCGTAACGCTGGCCGGAGCAACTCCCGTCGTCTCGACGATCACACTGGCCAGCAACAACAGCCTGCTTACGGTACCGGCTTCGGTCACTATGGCAGCGAGTGGTTCGCCGGGACTGCGACAGCCGCCCAGCATGAACGCCGCGTTCTCAAAGACTAACGTCTCAGTATCGACCGCTGGCAATGTGGCATCCGGAGATGCGATCGCCGTGGATCTGTACTGGTCCGCGTCTCAGACACTGACCTCGATAACCGGCTGCGGCTCGACCAGTTTCGCGATCCTCAACAATCCAACCGGGCCAGGCAACTCAAACGTGCTTTTTGCACAGGCTTATGGATTTGCCACAACGTCCGGCGCATGCACGGTGACGGCGATGTTTTCGGGTCCAGTTGCTGCTACCGCGATGGTCGTCAACGACATAGAGAACGTGACGGCCCTCGATTGTTTCGCTGCGCAGGAGCAGGATGTTCCCGGTACCAGGGGTAACGCGATCTCAAGCGGCAGCTGCACAACGACAGCCAACGGCGATTACCTGCTCGGTGTGGTGGCCAACGGCGACGGCAACGGCGCGACCTTCACAGCCGGAACGAATTTCACGCTCGAGGGAGCCAGCTCTTATGGCATCCAAACAGAGGATGCCGTGCAAACATCGGAGGGCGTGGCTGCGGCCACCTCCGGGGTCACTCCGGGATATGCGTCCACCGCGACGGGCCTATTAGCATTCAAGGCGGCCAGCGCCACGAGCGCGACCTTTACGGCGACGGCCAGCCCTGTGATTGGAAACAGTCAAAATGCGACGATAACCGCAACCTTGGGCAGCAGCGCCCAGACCGCTTCGATCAGTCTGCTGGCGCCGGATCTGGTATCGAGCGTGGCCTGCACACCCGCCAGTCTCGCTCAGAGCGCTACCAGCACTTGCACCGTCACGACCACGCAGCCTTCTCTGTCGGGCGGCGCCACGGTGACGCTGTCGAGCAACAACACGCTGCTGACGGTGCCGGCTTCGGTCACCATCGCCGCTGGCGCCAGCAGTGCGACTTTCGCCGCCACGGCGGCGGCTTCTATCGCCGCAAATCAGAGCGCCACTGTGACCGCCACGCTGGGAATCAGTTCGCAGACGGCTTCTATTGGTCTGCTGGCTCCGATGCTGGTATCGAGCGTCGCCTGCAGTCCCGCCAGCCTTGGCCAGAGCGCAACGAGCACCTGCACCGTCACCACCGGGCAGACCGCGCCGGCGGGAGGGGTCTCGGTAACGTTGGCCAGCAACAATATGCTGCTGACGGTGCCGGCTTCGGTCACCATCGCCGCCGGCGCCACGAGCGCGACTTTCGTCGCCACGGCGGCGCCTTCTATCGCCGCGAATCAGAGCGCCACTGTGACCGCCACGCTGGGAATCAGTTCGCAGACGGCGCCAATCAGTCTGTTGGCTCCCGTCCTCGTATCGTCGGTTGCCTGCAGTCCCGCCAGCCTGAGCCAGAGTTCCACCAGCGCCTGCACCGTCACGACCACTCAGCCTGCGCTGTCGGGCGGCGCCTCCGTAACGCTGTCGAGCAACAATACGCTGCTCACAATGCCAGCTTCGGTCACCGTCGCAGCCGGCGCCACGAGTGCGACTTTCGTCGCCACGGCGGCGGCTTCTATCGCCTCGAATCAGAGTGCCACTGTGACTGCCACGCTGGGAAGCAGTTCGCAGACGGCTTCCATCAGTCTGCTGGCTCCGGTGCTGGTATCGAGCGTCGTCTGCAGTCCCACCAGCATCGGCCAGAGCGCAGCGAGCACCTGCACGGTTACGACTACGCAGCCTGCGCTGTCGGGCGGCGCTAATGTGACGCTGTCGAGCAACAACACCCTGCTCACGGTGCCGGCTTCGGTCACCGTCGCTGCCAGCGCCACCACGGCCACTTTCACAGCCACGGCGGGAGGGACGATTCCGAGCAATCAAAGCGCGAGAGTAACGGCAACTTCAGGCACGAGTTCACAGACGGCGACTATCAGTCTGCTGGCGCCGGGGCTGGTCTCGAGCGTAGCTTGTAATCCCACCAGCCTCGATCAGGGCGCTGTCAGTTCCTGCACCATAACACTGACCCAGCCCGCGCCCGCGGGAGGCTCCTCTGTTGCGCTGGCCAGTAACAACACGTCGCTTTCTGTAACCCAGACTCCGGTTTATGTCAACAATCAGTCTTGTGTTGGCTGGAGCCAGGGGTCTCCACCGGCTATTGCTGTCTGCAACGTCGGCACGGTAAACGCTGCCGACTTCATTACGGTATTCGGGGCCTACCTCGGTTCGGCAGGTACGATGACCGTGACGGATAACTGTGGTGCAGGCGGAGCCAGCGATATCTACACCGTATTGTACGGGTCGACTGTGGATACTAACAGTGGAACATCGATAGAATCATTCACCGCTACAGTGGGGGCCGGACGTACCAACTGCACCGTTTATATCACCAACTCCGCACTCCAGACTCAGCAAGGCATTGTTTCTGTGGCCCGCGGAGTTGCCGGTATAGACGCGCTTTCGGCAATTAGAATTCAGAATATTGGCGCCGGGACTAATAACGCAGCCAGTAATCCCATCATTTTGTCGACTTCTGATCTGATTTTTGGAATGAGTCTGGATGCATGGGGTACCGGCGGGACTTACACGGCAGGAACTGGGAGTACTCCGGCCTGGACGCTGGGGAACCAGACCGGATTCACCGGTACGTCGGAATATGGAACGCAAACGAATGGCTCTGTCACTGCGTACTTTACGTACAGCAACGCTGGTACGGATACGGCGACTACAGCCATTGCGCTTCACGGACCGGCATCGGTGACCGTACCGGCAGGAGCCACGACGGCGACGTTCAACGTTACCGCGGCGTCGAGCATTGTCAGCAATCAAAGCGCGACGGTCACCGCCAGTCTCGGCGCCGGTTCTCAGACCGCTGCCATCACTCTGCTGGGTCCAGTTATGGTAACCAGCGTTACATGTACACCGGCGAGCCTCGGGCAAGGCGCCACCAGCACCTGTACTGTCGTCACCACGCAGCCTGCGCTGTCGGGAGGCGCCTCGGTGACCCTGGCCAGCAACAACACGCTGCTGACGGTCCCGGCTTCGGTCACTGTCGCCGCTGGTGCCACCAGCGCCACTTTCACCGTCGTAGCGGCGGCTTCGATCGCCTCGAATCAGAGCGCGACCGTGACGGCTACGCTTGGCAGCAGTTCGCAAACCGCTTCGATCAGTCTGCTGGCTCCTGTCCTTGTGTCCAGCGTTACCTGTACGCCGGCCAGCCTCGGGTCAGGCGCCACCAGCACCTGTACTGTCATCACCACGCAGCCTGCGCTGTCGGGAGGGGCCTCGGTGACGCTGGCGAGCAACAACACTTCGCTCACAGTGCCGGCATCGGTGACGGTGGCGGCGGGAGCCACGACGGCGACGTTCAGCGCGACAGCGGCGGCTTCGATCGCCTCGAATCAGAGCGCGACCGTGACGGCGGCGCTCGGCACAAGTTCCCACTCAGCCACAATCAGCCTTTTGGCGCCCTCGCTGTTATCGAGCGTAGCCTGCAATCCCACGAGTCTCAGTCAGGGCGCGGTCAGCACCTGCACGGTGACGCTGACTCAGACCGCGCCCACTGGCGGATCAAGCGTCACGCTGGCGAGCAACAACACTTCGCTCACAGTGCCGGCATCGGTGACGGTGACGGCGGGAGCCACGACGGCGACGTTCAGCGCGACAGCGGCGGCTTCGATCGCCTCGAATCAGAGCGCGACCGTGACGGCGGCGCTCGGCACAAGTTCCCACTCAGCCACAATCAGCCTTTTGGCGCCCTCGCTGTTATCGAGCGTAGCCTGCAATCCCACGAGTCTCAGTCAGGGCGCGGTCAGCACCTGCACGGTGATGCTGACTCAAACGGCGCCCACGGGCGGATCGAGCGTGACGCTGGCGAGCAACAACGCTTCGCTCACAGTGCCGGCATCGGTGACGGTGGCGGCGGGAGCCACGACGGCGACGTTCAGCGCGACAGCGGCGGCTTCGATCGCCAGCAATCAGGGCGCCACCGTGACTGCCACTCTTGGCAGCAGTTCGCAAACCTCTTCGATCAGTCTGCTGGCTCCTGTCCTTGTATCCAGCGTTACCTGCAATCCCACCAGCCTCGGGCAAGGCGCCACCAGCACCTGTACTGTCATCACCACGCAGCCTGCGCTGTCGGGCGGCGCCTCGGTGACTCTGGCCAGCAACAACACGCTGTTGACGGTCCCGGCTTCGGTCACCGTTGCAGCGGGCGCCACCAGTGCAACGTTCACCGCCACAGCGGCAGCTTCGATCGCCGGCAATCAGAGCGCAATTGTGACGGCGACCCTCGGTTCGAGTTCACAGACAGCCACCATCAGCCTGCTGGCGCCCGTGTTGATATCGAGCATGGCCTGCAGTCCCACGAGTCTCAGTCAGGGCGCGGTCAGCACCTGCACGGTGATGCTGACTCAAACGGCGCCCACGGGCGGATCGAGCGTGACGCTGGCGAGCAACAACGCTTCACTCACAGTGCCGGCATCGGTGACGGTGGCGGCGGGAGCCACGACGGCGACGTTCAGCGCGACAGCGGCGGCTTCGATCGCCAGCAATCAGGGCGCCACCGTGACTGCCACTCTTGGCAGCAGTTCGCAAACCTCTTCGATCAGTCTGCTGGCTCCTGTCCTTGTATCCAGCGTTACCTGCAATCCCACCGGCCTCGGGCAAGGCGCCACCAGCACCTGTACTGTCATCACCACGCAGCCTGCGCTGTCGGGCGGCGCCTCGGTGACTCTGGCCAGCAACAACACGCTGTTGACGGTCCCGGCTTCGGTCACCGTTGCAGCGGGTGCCACCAGTGCAATGTTCACCGCCACCGCCGGGGCAGCCATCGCGTCGAATCAGAGCGCCACGGTCACCGCCACTCTCGGCAGCAGTTCGCAAACCGCTTCAATCAGTCTGCTGGCGTCCGTTCTGGTATCCGGCGTGACCTGTAGTCCGAACAGCCTTGGACAAAGCTCGACCAGTGTTTGCACAACAACCCTTACCCAGTCAGCCCCAACGGGCGGAGCGACTGTCACGCTTGCGAGTAATAACACGCTGCTGACTGTGCCATCAACGATAACCGTGGCGGCGGGAGCCACGACCGCGACTTTCACGGCAACAGCCGGTGCCCCGATTGCCAGTAATCAAATCGCGACCGTGAGTGCGACGCTGGGGAGCAGTTCGCAGACCGTAACTATCAGCTTGCTTGGGCCGCTCCTTGTTTCAGGCGTAGCGTGCAATCCGTCGATACTGGGCCCGGGCGGTGCAAGCAATTGCAGCGTCAGCCTCACGCAGGCCATTCCGGGAATCAGTCTGGTCCACGTGACTGCCTGCGGTCTGCAGAGCTTCCCTGCGGCTGTCTGTACCATACCGGCAACGGGAGCTGGCAATCTGATCGTCGTCGGTTGGCAGGCCGGCGGTGGCATCGACACTTCTTTGACTATTGGCAGCGTGACCGATAATGTTGGCAATACATACGTCGAAGCCGGGGCTGTGCGTTCCGTGGACAGAACGTCTGGCTCTGTTGCCGACATCTGGTACGCCCCAAGCGGTGTGGCCGGAGCCACCACCCTAATCATCACGCCCAGTTCTGTTGCCCCCGGCGGTGCTGCTGTGATATGGGAGTTCTCGGGCGCCGATCCGACCGCACCACTCGATCAGACAGCCTTCCTCAACAGCCAGCGAGCCAGCGCCGCGCCCTCGGGAGCTGGGGTGACGACTGCTTTAGCAGGCGATGTAGTGATTTCACTGGCTCCTGTGGCCGGAGTTATAACCGGCATAGCGACCGGGAATCCTTTCCTCGAAGATTCCTCAATTGACGGATACGCCTGGGCACATCTGATCACGTCTTCTGCAGGAACATACGCAGCCCAGTGGAACCAGAGTCCGGCCGGTAGCTACGCCAGCAGTACAGCTGCGTTCAGGGCTGCCGGGACTGTGACGTTGACCAGTAACAATCCCCTGCTTACGATACCTGCATCGGTGACCGTGCCGATAGGTTCCGGCACTGCGAGTTTCAGCGCAAGCGCGGGTTCTTTCGCCAGCACTCAAAGTGCGGCTGTTACCGCGGCTCTCGGCAGCAGTTCCCAGGCTGCCGGCTTTAGTCTGGTCGCGTCGGTACTGTCATCCGTAACCTGCGCGCAAACAAAGATTCCTCTTGGATCCTCCACCAGTTGCACGGTAACGTTGTCGAACCCGACGGGCAGCGTGTCGATTGGGATTACCGCCTCCAACCCCGCGTTGCTGGTTCCTGCCAACGTAAGTGTAATACAGGGTGCTTCCAGCGCGACTTTTAACGTGACTGCCGGTGCCGCGTTTGCTCACTCCATCGGACTTACAGCTTCGTTTAACAACTCGACGGTCTCTCAGTCCGTACTCATCACCAGCGCATCGGGTACTCAGGCAAAGCCGTCAACCACAACGCGGCTGCGATCGCTGTCGTGCGAGCCTGATCGCTCTCAAAGCATCTGCCTAATCGACTTTACGGGTCCATCCGATTCCAAACTCAGCCTGTCTCTGTCTAGTTCAACTGCATCGCTGAAACTGCCGTCCGCGATTGTCATTCAGCCCGGCCAATCCAGCGCAAGGTTCAGAGTTGATCAGGTGTTGCCAGCCCGTGGACAGGCGACAATTACAGCCCAACTTGGAACAGACTCCGTCGAGACAGCACTGTCTCTCGATTCCCGCCCCGCTCCTCCGGATGTTCCCGGTCACATCTATGCCAGACACGGGGCGCTGATTCAATTCCGCATATCCTCCCCGGATCCTTTGGGGACGGTCACCGTTTCGAATCTTCCGCCGGGAGCGTTTTTTGATGCTTCCACTGGGTTTTTCCAGTGGGTGCCAGGCGTTGTTTCCGATGGAAGTCACAAAGTCGTCTTCACCGCGGCTGATGCTGCGGGGGGATCGTCAAGCGCAAGTTCAATCATTGACGTCGATTCCGGCTCTCCCGTCCTGGAGCGCGTTGTCAACGCTGCCAGTCGTTCGCAAGCCGCATGCAGTCCGGGAGCCATTGCCCGTTTGGAGGGCAAATGGCTGGTCGACGGTCCAGATGCATCCGATACGACGGGCCAGTCCACAGAACTCTCTGGCACTACAGTCAAAGTGAACGGCGCGTTCGTTCCCATTCTTTCCGCTTCGACTGCGCGTGTCGATTTCCTCTGTCCGGAGGCCGTCTCCGGAGCCGTTCTCGATATCTCGCTGCAGACACCGGCCGGACTATCCCGAACAATTCAAACTGTCTCTCAGGATGTCGCGCCCGGTGTCTTCTCACTCGATGAGTCCGGAAGCGGACAGGGATTCATCACGCATTCCGGTACGGCGATCATAGCGATGATTCCCAACCATCAGTTCCTTTCCGGTGCGGCATTCCCTGCTGGTGTGGTCACCGTTTATGCAACGGGGATCAGGAAAGCCGGTGACCTGTCGGTGATGCTGGGTAATACAGCCATTACTCCCCAATCGGTAGCAGCGACTCCGGACCACGCAGGACTCTACCAGGTATCTGTGCGATTGCCGTCCGGAACCGCCGCGGGAGATATGCCGCTTGCCTTAAATCTGAAGATGCAGGACGGTTCTGTATTTGTTAGTAACCAGGTGTTGATTGCCACCGAGTCGCTTCAAATACAATAGTCTGGCGCTCTGCTGAATCGCCCTGAAGAACCTTGCACCTTCACCCTTCTTCGGCCCGGGGCATCAATGCTCCAGAGGCCCGGACACCGAAACAATCCGCCCCTCGGAGACACGAATAAAACTCAGTCCGCACGATGAGGCCAGCGCAGCGTCCGCATCCGAGTCGCCGATCATCACGGACCCCTGGAGATCGATTCCCCATTTTGCCTGCGCCTCAAGAATCATTCCCGGCTTCGGCTTGCGGCATTCGCAGGTTCCGGCTTCATGCGGACACATGAACAGGTCGTCGATGCGGGCACCCAGCGCGGCGAGTTCCCGGATCATGTTGCTATGGATGTCATCCACCGATTCCCGAGTCATGATCCCGCGCGCGATGCCGCGCTGGTTGGTGATCACGATAACCATGAACCCGAGCGCGTTGAAAATACGAATCCAGTCGCCGATATTCGGCAGGAAGCGAAATTCGCCCCAGTTACGAATGTATTCGTCAGGTGGCGCTTTCTCGTTGATGACGCCATCGCGGTCCAGAAAGACGCAGCGGCGGCCGCCCGGCTCACTCAATCGCACTCGCTCCCGGGAATTCGTCAACCACTGAGCTGACCTCGCAGATCAGCGAGCGTTTCGTCTTCCGTGATCCGCAGCAAGGGTTGAAGTGACTGCCTCGCGTCTTCACTCTGCCCGCGCCCCACGCTGCTTCCCGGCTGCGATCTCATTCAAAGCTGATCGGGCGCTTTGGGAATAAGGAAAGGATGGATTCTCTTTCAGCGCCACCCGCAAAGACTGTTCCGCCAGATCCGTTCGGCGCGCGCTCAAATAAGCCATTCCCAGGTGGTAGTGATAAACAGGGTTATGCGGAATTTTCTGCGTTGATTCTCTGAGTTCGGTGATCGCCAGATCCGCCGAGCCCAATTTGTAATGGGCCCAGCCAAGAGCATCTGCGGTTACCGGAGAATTCGGTGCATTTTGCCTGGCCTTCTGAGCCAGGGCCAGCGCTACGTTAACGTCACCCCCGTGCTCAAGGTAGAGGAAAGCCAGTTCCGCAGCAGGCATCGGAGCATCAGGGTCCAGTTCGTGAGCCTTCTGGAAGAGTTTCTTGGCCTCTTCCCAGTCATTCTGTTTCTCGAAAAGGGCACCAAGACTCGTATAGTTCGAAACGACCCCCGGATTTGCGGCCATCGCGTTTCGAAAATCCGACTTGGCCTGCTCAATGGAGCCGCGGGCGAGGTCGATCTGCGCCAGCAGCGCATATGCATCGCGCGTTTGCGGGTCCAGCTTGATCGCCTGTTTTACGCTGGATTCCGCCTTATCGAGATCGTGCAGACTGAACTGCCCCACAGCCTGCAGAAAATATAAGCCGGCATTTTCAGGGTGCCGGTCCCGCAATACGGAGATTCGCTGAAGAACTTCCGGTGTCTTGCCCTCGCTGACGGACAGTTTCAGAAGAGTTGCCAGCGCGGCAAGCGACATCGAGTCGCGCTGCAGTGCTTCCTCAAGTAACTTCTCGCCCTCTCGAACGTTGCCTTTCGCTATCACCGCCATCGCTTTTGCAACATAAGGGGGAGCCAGGGCAGGACTCTTCGCCAGAGCCTGGTCTGCCAGGCGCGAAGCCTCGTCAGGGCCTTGCGACTGGAGGGAAAGGGTTGCCAGCGCGGCTTCGGCTTGACCCATTCGCGGAGACAGTTGCAACGCACGACCAAAGGACTTGCCGGCTTGCTCGATCTGTCCGGCGGACTTTTGGGCCACGCCCAGGAAATAGAACCCCGTGGCAAGGCTCGGGTCGTCAGTGATACCTTTTTGCAGCTCCTGGATCGCATCCTGGTACTTGCGCTCCGACAGGAGAATCCGGCCATGTGCCACCAGCAGTCGTGGATTAGCGGAATTCAATCTGAGCGGCTCTGCCAGCGCAGCGGCTGCCTCCTTGAATCGCTGAAGGTCGAGCAACGTCTCAATAAGAGATGCTTTTACCGAAATATCTTTTGGCTTGCTGGCCGCCAGGGATGTAAGCTCCTCCAGCGCCTTTTGTTTCTGCCCCGTTTCGGAATACAGGTTTGCGAGCGCTGTATACGCCTCCGGATCATCGGGTGCAGTTGCCTTCAGACTCTTGTACAGCCCTTCCGCGTCGTCGAGCCGTCCGCTTGCGAGATACACCCTGCCCAGCAGGATCTTCGGGGATACCGCCCGTGTATTCAAATCCGACGCTGTCTTCAGTTGATCGGCGGCTTCGGCCATTTTCCGGCGCGAGAAATAGAATTCGCCCAGAGCGACGTGCGCGACTGAGGATTGTGGATGGGTGGCGATCGCCTTCTTGTAGACGTCTTCTGCGTCTGTCGTCTTGCCTGCCGCACCATATACAGCTGCGAGGGCGAGATAGTTTTCCACACCATCGGGATCCGCGGCAGTGGCTTTCTGCAGCTCGTCGATGGCTTTCGGGAACCCTCCGGTCGCCGCATAGCTCTCGCCCAACACCATATGAGCGCGAGCGTTGTTTGGTTCCGTCCGGGCGACGGCCTGCGCCATCTTTTGCGCTTCGGGAAACTTTCGCTTCGCGACCAGCAGGCCGGCGAGTTGCAGTTTCGCGTCGCGATTGTCCGGATCCAGCGCAACCGCGGCCTCAAACTCGCGATAGGACGACTCCGTCAATCGCAGACTCTGATAAGCCCGACCCAACTGATAATGGCCTTCCGCATATCGAGGGTCAATCTGAAGAGCATTCCTGAATTCGATGACGGCCTCGTTGTATTTGGCCAAAGCGCAGTACCTTTTGCCTTTCGCCAAATATTCCGCCTTGCGGACGTTCGGGTCTCTTGTACAAGCCGCCAACAGCAGCGGAATTGCCGCGGCAGATATTATCCGGATTCTTTTCAAGAAGAGATGATACCAACGTTCGGCCGCACAAACGTCCGTACCTTGAGCAGCGGGTACTGGAACCATTCAAATGTGACTGTGCGGGGATTGCATCGGCAATAGCATATGCCGGGAGTCCAAAAACGTAGGATTATTAACCTACCCTTGGGGCTTGGCGGTCAGCCAATGTCCTTTGTTTTGTGTTAACTGGATATGGCTGTTCACGTGCTTGTCACGGATCGCCGGTTAGTAGCCAAAGTTAATTTAAATGCATTAGCCGGATTTCGGAGGGATTTTTGAGGAGGAAACACATGAACAGGTTGGGAGTGCTGCGGCTGACCGCTTTGGCAATTACGCTGGGGGTGGGTCTTGTATCGACCGCGTTCGGTCAAGTCGAATTTGGAATTTCCGGGGCGGGACCAGGAGGGCCCAATCTGGCAGGCGTCTATACAGATCCATACGTCGGATACTACAACAACGATACGGCGCTCGGGGATGGATACGGCAACAATCCCGCGCTGTTCAGCAACGCCGGCACACAAGTGGCGGCCTTTTGCGATGATTTCTCCAACGAGGTGAATCCTCCCCAGTACTGGAACGCGTATGACACTCAACTCAGCGCGCTGCCAACCACGACGCCGCCCCTGTACTACCAGGGGACAAGTGGTTCCAGTTATGTAAATCAAGGAGGCTTGACGATCTACGACAGTGCGAACGGTCAGTCCGGCACTGGCGTGAGCAGCGCCGCTTTAAGTACGCTGACCTTCTCCCAGACTGCCGACTACATCGCCGTAGCGTACCTGGCTTACGAGTCTCAAAACGATGCCAGCGACCCGACGGGGCAAGAGATCTACAGTTTCGCGCTTTGGGGCGTGTTCGATCCGGGGCTTCTCGGAAGCACGAATAATCCCTATGGCTCCATGAACCAGCAGTATCTGAATACCGCCCGGACTGACCTTGCGCAGGCGCTGGGCGTAGGCGAGTATTACGCCGGGCTCACTAACGGCGCAACGCAATTCGAGAATAACCTCGGCATTGACGTTCAGATCTATTCGCCCGTGGGGGGATCGCCGGGTAACACCTCTTCCCCGCAGGAGTTCGTTACCGTCACCCCGGCAGGAGTGCCGGAGCCGTCAAGCTGGGCATCACTCGGGCTTGACTTAGGCGGTGTATCACTGCTTGGTTTGATTTTCCGTCGCTATCGCTCACAGCACGGCGTTTAAGAAGCACGTAGGTTGAGTGTCAGATCGGCCAGACTCCCGGAAAGGGGTCTGGCCTGATCTGTTTTCCGGCCACAAGATAATCTTTATTTGCTGTTGAAGAATGCCGGGTACTATTATCCTCAACCTGGGAAGTTCATATTCTGTTGATCGGTCTTTAAGGATTGGGTAGTAGAGCTCTAAGCTCCATCGAATAGTCTCTCCTCGAGGCAAAAGGGAATTGCTGTTTACGTCTGACATGAGCGGAAGAAGTCACAAATGACGGTTCGCAACGTCGTAGTCTTGATCCTGTGCTTTTTCGTGCTGCTCGTTTGTCGGTCGCCGGTCACTGCCATCCTGAATTTGGGCCTGCGGGATGACAGGTATGTTGCCATAATCGCTGCGCCGGTTATTTTTGCGGCTCTCGTGTACTGGGATCGAAGGCGCATTTTCACCCAGATGACTTGGGACGCTGTTGTCGGCCTGCTTCTTTTCGCGATCGCTCTCTCAGCCTGGTTTGTTTTCCTCAGACACAGCACGAATGCCAATCAAGACACCATCCTCAGTCTTGCCGGGCTGACGATCGTTATCGCAGCCGCTGGGGCCTTCGCCTTATGTTACGGAAGGAGGAGTTTCTCCGCTGCGGCTTTCCCCTTCTGCTGTCTCCTGTTGGCCGTTCCAGTGCCGGCATGGGCAATGGATCGGATCACGGTCGCGCTGCAGCACGGCTCGGCGGCTACGAGCGTCCTAATCCTCAGGTACTTCGGCGTGCCCGTTTTCGCCCAGGACACACGCCTGTCGCTCCCTGGTCTCGACATCCAGGTTGCTCCGGAATGCAGCGGAATTCGGTCATGCATCTCGCTTGTTCTAATCACCATCATGCTTAGTCGGGTATGTCTCCGCAGTGGCGTCAGCCGCCTGGCACTGATCCTGTCGACGATACCGCTCGCTGTTGTGAAAAATGCGTTCCGCATCAGCGTGATTGCCATACTGAGCGCTTATGTCGACCGCGCCTATCTGAACAGTCCCGTCCACCGCTATGGTGGATTCGTATTTACGCCGCTCCAAATCGCGCTTCTTGCCGCTTCTCTCTATGGCATGCGAAGACTCGAAGGGGCAATGGCTGGACGCTCAAGAGCCAATCCTCCGTTTGCGGTAGCCATCGAGTCCACAGCCATCGGCGCAGAGTAAGGAATGCGTCGAATCCACGGCCCAAAGGCCCGGCGTGTGCCGTCAGCCGAGGGCGTCAGTCCTGTCCTGTGTAACCACAATTCAACCAGCTTCAAGTAAGGTCCGGACATATTCCTCCGCAGAGGGGTCGCCTTCATCTGGCGCCCAACCGGCGAATTCCTTATCGCTGGCCGGTTCCCTGTGTCCCGCTTTCACTTCGTAGCACACGGCGCGCGCAGATCGAGCCAGGATTGTATGCCAAACACCGGGCGCCAGATCGATACCCCATATGCACTCGCAGGGCGAGTCTGGTCCGAGTGTGTATCTCTGCGAAACGGTGCCGGAATCATTAAAAACAATCACGTCCGCGGCGCCTTCGAGAACGACGAATGACTCGGACTTCGGCGGCTGCACATGCCGATGAGGCCGAATGTAGGTTCCTTGCAGCAGTACATTCAGAAACCGATGCGGATTATCCTGCGCATCGGAGTGGAAATTGTGATTCATCCGGCGCCGTGTAGACGCAGACGCGAGCGCAGTCACCGAGTCGATGAGTTCGCGCGATATCAGAGCAGGGGTCGGGATCGCTTTTGGGTTCATTTCGCGGAAATGGTCTGAGCGGCTATACCGGAACTCGCAGCGAGACTTTGCAGATTCTTCGTTATCATACGCTCGCAGGCACCGGCTCCCGCGCCGCGGAGACGGGTTCCGAACGTGTGATGTAAACGAATGTAGCACGAAGTCCGGAGAGAGGTTCAGTTGTTTTCGCACTCGCGCCTGCTGCTGATCGGAATGGCTGTCGGGTGTCGGTGAACCGCGTCCCGCCGTGTGAAGTAAAGTGCCCGATCCTTCGGTCCCGGCGTTTCAGCACACTGATGGCGTGTTCAAGGAACGCTGGGCGATTTCCGACCCTTCGCTGTTCCCGGCAGGCTTGTCAGATGACCGAAGCGCGCGCCCTGAGCCGGTTTGTGTCGACCTGCGGCTCCTTCAGGCCTGAGCGCCTCGCCAAGGCGAAGCCCGGTGTCAAGGAGAACGGCGATATCCGCAAGGGGGCAAGGGCTGCCGGGTACGTCAACTCATCGGCAGGGTCAGGACGAATTCCTGACTGCGCTCGCCGCGACATCATCTGAGTCTCCCTCGATTCGCGGGCAAGCGGCATGCGGGGTGGGCCTGCGCTTCGGGATCCGACCTCACCCTTCGTCAGCTGAGTGCCGCATGTCGGCTTCAATCTGCTCGGCCACTCGTTTGTTACTCGAACTGGCGCATGCGGAGGTCTGCAGCAACCCTCCGAATCAGATGGTGCACGTGTCCAGGCTCAATCGCAATGACTCACATCTTAGACGCCCACAGTAACTTTAATCACACAACTTATGTTGACCCACGACCCACTGGCGTAATCGACGCGAGAGACTAACCTAGCAGCCCGAGGCGAAAAGTGAGGTTTGAAGGGCGGAGTGCCTGAGTTCAGGGAAGGTTGGGCAATAGAGAAGGCGTTACGGTTTCTACTGATGTTACTGTGATCCTCGTCGACTTTTGGCTTTTCCGATGGTGGTCACCAATCAGCAATCCGATGAGCATCTGAATGAGACCGAGAAGGGCATTGATCCTCCCCTGGAATCCCCGAGGCGTTCCGTGTCCCTCAGATTTCCTCATGATCAGGCTCAGATTGAATGCGCCAGCGTGGATGAGCAGGCGTTTGATGATGTTGTCGTGACATCGCAGGGGAGGTGTGAGCGAATCCGTGTAAACGGCTCGCGGCGTGATTTGCTTTCGGGTTCCGGTCGTAGAGAATCGTTTCTTAGCTCATCCCGCCGGAGCCGCCCGTCGCGAAACCATCCTGACAGAACGGAGCGGAGGGCGCAATGGCGCGCCGCTTCGGCGCGGCGGAGCGAACCCTTGCGCGCGAGCACCGTTCTGTTATCGACCGGTATGCGGACGGGCGGTTCCGGCGGGAGGAGCGCCCATCCTGCTGGTGGGCTTTGAGCGTTTTGCTTTTAGCGCAGGCCGCCCGTTTCCTGGATGCGATCGCCGCACATTGTGTCCAGGTAGTTCAGCATCTGCTTCCAGTGCTGCACGGTTTCCCATTTCGCCACCACCCGCACCAAGGCCAGGTACAGCAGCTTAAAGGCAGCTTCTTCGGTGGGAAACGACCCGCGCGTCTTGATGATTTTGCGCAGGCTCATGTGCAGCGACTCCACGGCGTTGGTGGTATAGACGATTTTCCGCACCTCTTCGGGGAACGCGAAGAACGGTATTATCCGCTCCCAGTGGTCACGCCAAAGCCGGCTGATCGCCGGATACCGGGACTTCCATTTTTCCTCGAATTGCGTCAGTTGACGCTCGGCTTCATCGGCGGTCACCGCTTTGTAGATCGGTTTCAGATCCGCCACCACCTGCTTGCGATCTTTCCAGGTGACGTAGTTCAGGCTGGCTCGGATCATATGCACAATGCAGAGTTGCACCTGGGTGTGGGGAAAGACCGATTCAATCGCCTGCGGAAATCCTTTCAGTCCGTCCACGCAGGCCAGATAAATATCTTTGACGCCGCGATTTCCGCAATTCGGTCAGCACACCGAGCCAGAACTTTGCCCCTTCCGAGGCGCCGGTCCATAACCCCAGTACGTCTTTCCGGCCCTCCAGATTGATGCCGATCGCCACGTAGACCGCCCGATTTTCCACCCGGCCTTCGTGCCGCATTTTCACGTACAGCGCGTCCAGAAACACAATCGCGTAAAAAGAGTCCAGCGGCCGGTTCTGCCAGGCTCGCGCCTGCTCCATTACGCCGTCGGTCACATCGCTGATCAGGCTGGGGCTGACTTCCACCCCATACATCTCTTCCAGGTGTCCCTGGATGTCGCGTGTGCTCATGCCGCGCGAATACATGGAAAGGATTTTGTCGTCGAACCCGGCCCAGCGCGTCTGGTTCTTTTTGACCATCCGCGGCTCGAACTCCCCGTTCCGGTCGCGCGGCGTCTCCACTTCCACTTCGCCGAAATCCCCTTTGAGGGTTTTGGAGGTCACCCCGTTCCGGCTGTTGCCGCTGTTGTTGCCCTCCGGATCGTGCTTCTCGTAGCCCAGGTGCTCGGCCATCTCTCCCTGCATGGCGCGCTCGACCACCCGCTTGGTGAACTGCTTCAAAAGCTCGTTTACGTCTTCCGGCTTTCGCCCCTGCTTAAGCCACTCGTCTATCAGTTCGTCACTTACCGGCGAGGGCCGCTTCGTCTTCTTCATTCCGTTCTCCCAGTGTCGCCGGAGAACGTTTACACAGTTTTCAGCTCACCCTCACCGCAGGTGAGTTCTTCGCATCGCTCCGGTCTCGTACATGTGGGCAAAGCTTCGCTCCACCAGTTCTCCGCGTCGTCGCAGCAGTCGCTTTCCGCGCTCGCCTCTGATCCGCCTGCGATTCTGATAAACCGCTGACCTCTCTTCTTCCTTGCCGATCCAGTTACGCCGTCCCCGATCCGGCTCTGAGCAGTAGCTCCGAACTTCCACTTCTTTCAGAACGATCAGCACATCATTGCTGTGATAGCCCTTGTCGAGCACCAGTTCGGCCGGTCCTTCCGGATTCAGTGGCTCCGCTTTGTTTTCAATATCGGCTGCGAGTTCCCGAATATGCTCGCCGCACTGCGTCAGGGTTTCATGCAGTGAATTGGTGTCACCAGCCGTCGCCGGCTGCAGCGTGACCGCGAGCACCGCGCCCGTGTCCAGATCCACCGCATGCTCCGCTTTATGGGCCAGATGCGTGCGTCCGTCTTTCATCTTCGTGATCTGCGCGTCGGGATCATGCGGGTTCTTCCAGTCGTCGTTGTTACCCTTGTTCTTTCGCTTACGGTCCAGTTTCGCTAACTGCTCACGGGTCGGAGTTTCGATGCCGGATTCTTTGGCCAGCCCTCTCAGGAAATCGTCGTAACTCTCGCCGGTGTCCCGGCGTACGATCGACCGCAACGCCGCATTGGCTTCCAGCGTGGTGCCGTCGATGGCGACGGTATTTCCTTTCATCAGGCCTTCCTCCGCCAGCATGCTCAGCACCCAAAGGAAAACCTTGCGATGTGTTTCCACATCGATCAGGCGGCGTGTTCGCGAGATCGTCGAATGGTCCGGCGTGGACTGATGCAGTTCAAAACCCAAAAACGAACGCAGGGCCAGCGAATCGGCCGCCCTCCATGCAATGCCGCGTTCGGAATCGATACCTTCGAAATACCCGACAAGCAGCGCACTGAAAGTAAACGCCGGGCGGACCGACCTTCGCGTAAAACGACTCACATGCCGATTCGGCGAACGTATCGAATCCGCGTTTGTTCAGCAGGCGGTTCAGACGCTCATGGAAAGGGCGGCCGACGTGAGTTGCCAAACGAGCCGCCTCGATCCAGATCGGCTCCTGCTTCTCATCAGGGCCGCGCTTGCCCAGGGACATGCCTTCATCGTAAAGCGATTTCTTCTCTTAAGACCAGGAAAAACTCGACGCTCCACCACGGGCTGCTAGTCCAAGCAACCTGTGTTGATCCACTTCGGTTAGCAGTATTCAAAAAACGCCCGAAAACTCCTGCAGTAAATCCGGTTTCGACCGATATCTATACCGGGAACCCTCCAGCGTTTGTCCGTCTCGTTATTAGAAAGGGAACGAATCAGGTGCAGTTGACCGTGCCACGTCAGATGACCAACGGAGGTCATTCGAGGTTAAACCGGCGCACCGCAGGCCGTTCAATCCAATGAACGCCGGAGGGTCGGTAACGTGCTCTGTCCAGCAGGAAGTTTGAAATCTGCATAATTTCTTGATGAGTGAATTTAGTTGTGCTGTAATGGCGAAATTATTATCGGTCACGGCGGCGATAATAGACGACGGCCATCGCGAAAAATGGTACTACTACCATCACGAAAAACGGTACTATGACAAAGATGATCTGACTTTAGTCCGAACAGCGTATGTTGATCCTCTTCGGCGGGCAGCGTTTAGATCCTCCAAAAACTTCCTACATAAAATCCCTTTCCGACCGATATCTATACCGGGAATCCTCCAACATTTGATCTTTCCGGTACCGCATTCACGTACAACCTGGATGGCATCAGCACAGAGGCCCGAAGTGTGTCCGAGGGACTTGGATCGAAATGCGAACGACTCGCCTATCTTATCTACTCTTCAGCACAGCACTGCTACTGGTTGGCTACAACTCCGTTGCGAGCGCGCAAACCGGTAGTCTGAATCTCGTTTCCACGACAGCCAACCCGGGCGCAACGGTGGCCGTGGGTGTGAACCTGACCGGTTTCAGGCACAGCGCCTGCGAGCCTCGAGTGGGCTATAAATTATTCGCCCATCGCGATATCAGGGATTACAATTACGCCAGGTCCTGCGGCCACATCGGCCGGAAAGACTATCTCGTGTTCTGCGGGTAGTGGCACAGTTACTTGTGTACTGGCGGGAATGAGTACGACTGCGCTCGGCTCGGGCACAGTTGCTTATGTTAACGCTACACTCGCTGCGAGCGCGACCACGAATTCGATACAGCTGACGAACGTCCTCGGCGCGGCGCCGAACGGAGGCAGCCTCAGCTTTACGTCTTCCGGCGGATCGATCACGGTGACCACTCTTTCTCTTTCGTCAATTGCGTGCTCACCTACGAACCTGAACGGTGGGGCTGCGACCAACTGCACGCTGACCCTGACGCAGGCGGCACCCTCCGGAGGAACGACTGTCAACATCGCGAGTAACAACACGCAGCTGACGGTACCCGGGATGGTGACGGTGGCTTCGGGGGCGACTACGACGACGTTCAGCGCGACGGCAGCAGCTTCGATTCCGGTGAATCAGAGCGCGACGGTAACGGCGACTATGGGAGCGAGCACTCAGACGGCGACTATGAATCTGCAGGCGCCGGTGTTGCTGTCGGGAGTGGTGTGCAATCCCGCGAGCCTGGGGCAGAGCGCGGTGAGCACCTGCACGGTGACGACTGACGCAGCCGGCCCTGACCGGCGGAGCGTCATTGACGCTTGCGAGCAACAACACTTTGCTCGACGGTACCCGCGACGGTGACGGTGGCTTCGGGGGCGACTACGACGACGTTCAGCGCGACGGCAGCGTCGACCATCTCTGCCAATCAGACAGTGGCGGTGATGGCGACCTTAGGCACGAGTTCGCAGACGGCGACGGTCAGCCTGCAGGCTCCGGTGCCAGTGTCCTTGTCAGGGCTGACCTGTAGTCCGACGAGCCTCGGCCAGGGTGCCGCGAGCACCTGCACCGTGACTTTGGCCGACCCAGTTCCCGCAGGCACTGCGATTACGCTGGCGAGCAACAACAACCTGCTTACGGTACCGGCCTCGGTCACGATGGCGGTCAGCGGGGCCGGTCTGCCGGGGCTGCGCCAACCACCCAGTACAAATAACGCTTTTTCCGCTACAGCGGTTTCGGTATCGACAGCCAGCCAGGTGACATCCGGAGATGCAATCGCGGTTGGCTTGTACTGGACCGCATCACAGACGCTGAGCTCGATCACCGGCTGCGGGTCGACCAGTTTCGTGATCGTCAACAATCCTACAGGGCAGGGCACTTCGCTCGTGCGTTTTGCCCAGGCTTACGGATTTGCGACGACGTCCGGCGCATGCACAGTGACGGCGACGTTTTCGGGTCCGGTTGTCGCCACCGCGATGGTCGTGAATGACATACAGAACGTGACGGCGCTTGATTGTTTCGCGGCACAGGAACAGGACGTTCCTGGTACCGGGAGCAATGCGGTCTCAAGCGGCGGCTGCACAACGACCGCGAGCGGCGACTACCTGCTCGGGGTTCTGACAAACGGTGACGGAAACGGCGCCGCCTTCACCGCCGGGACGAATTCCAAGCTTGAGGGACCCGTCTCTATGAGCATCCAGACAGAGGATGCCATACAAACTTCGGCGGGATTAGCTGCGGCCACTGCCACTGTCACCCCGGGATATGCATCCACTGCGACAGGCTTGTTGGCGTTCAAGGCGGCAGCGCCACCACCGCGACCTTCACGGCGACGGCCAGCCCTTCGATCGGCAATAGCCAGGCAGCGACAGTGACGGCCGCGCTCGGCACGAGCACGCAGACCGCCAGTATTAGTCTCGTTGCACCCCGGCCCATGCTGATTTCTGCCCTGGCTTGCAGTCCGACTAGTCTGGGCCAAGGCGGGACGAGCACTGCACTGTGACGCTGACGCAGACGGCGCCCGCGGGCGGATCATCGGTAACGCTGGCGAGCAACAACACACTGCTGACGGTACCGGCGATCGGTGACGGTGGCGGTCGGGCGCGACGACGGCGACATTCAGTGCCACGGCGGCAGCATCGATCCCGAGTAATCAGAGTGCGACGGTGACGGCGACCATGGGAGCGAGCACGCAGACGGCGAGTGTGAATCTGCAGGCGCCGGTGCTGGTGTCGGGGGTGGCGTGCACTCCGGCGAGCCTGGGACAGAGCGCGGTGTCGACGTGTACGGTGACGATGACGCAGCCGGCGCCGACGGGCGGCGCGTCGGTGACGCTGGCGAGCAACAACACACTGCTGACGGTACCGGCGACGGTGACGGTGGCGTCGGGGGCGACAACGGCGACGTTCAGCGCCACGGCGGCGGCCTCGATCCCGAGCAATCAGAGTGCGACGGTGACGGCGACTCTGGGGCCGAGCTCGCAGACGGCGAGTATCAATCTGCAGGCGCCGGTGCTGGTGTCGGGGGTGGTGTGTAATCCGACGAGCCTGGGACAGAGCGCGTTCTCGACGTGCACGGTGACGACAACGCAGCCGGCCCTGGCGGGCGGAGCTTCGGTGACGCTGGCAAGCAACAACACGCTGCTGACGGTACCGGCGACGGTGACGGTGGCGTCGGGGGCGACGACGGCGACGTTCAACGCCACTGCGGCGGCGTCGATCGCGAGTAATCAGAGTGCGACGGTGACGGCGACGATGGGACGAGCTCGCAGACGGCGAGTATGAATCTGCAGGCGCCGGTACTGGTGTCGGGAGTGGTGTGTACTCCGACGAGCCTGGGACAGAGCGCGTCATCAACGTGCACCGTGACGATAACGCAGCCGGCGCTGACGGGCGGAGCGTCGGTGACGCTGGCAAGCAACAACACGCTGCTGACGGTACCGGCGACGGTGACGGTGGCGGCGGGGGCGACGACGGCGACGTTCAACGCGACGGCGGCGGCGACGATCGCGAGCAATCAGAGTGCGACGGTAACGGCGACGATGGGAGCGAGCACGCAGACGGCGAGTGATGAATCTGCAGGCGCCGGTGCTGGTGTCGGGAGTGGTGTGCAATCCGACGAGCCTGGGGCAGAGCGCGTCATCGACGTGCACGGTGACGCGACGCAGCCGGCCCGGCGGGCGGACTTCGGTGACGCTGGCGAGCAACAACGCGCTGCTGACGGTACCGGCGTCGGTGACGGTGGCGGCCGGGGCGACGACGGCGACGTTCAACGCGACGGCGGCGGCGACGATCGCGAGTAATCAGAGTGCGACGGTAACGGCGACGCTGGGAGCGAGCTCGCAGACGGCGAGTGTGAATCTGCAGGCGCCGGTGCTGGTGTCGGGAGTGGTGTGCAGTCCGACGAGTCTGGGGCAGAGCGCGGTGTCGACGTGCACGGTGACGACGACGCAGCCGGCCCCGGCGGGCGGAGCGTCGGTGACGCTGGCGAGCAACAACACGCTGCTGACGGTGCCGGCGACGGTGACGGTGGCGGCAGGGGCGACGACGGCGACATTCAACGCGACGGCGGCGGCGACGATCGCGAGTAATCAGAGTGCGACGGTAACGGCGACGTTGGGAGCGAGCACGCAGACGGCGAGTGTGAATCTGCAGGCGCCGGTGCTGGTGTCGGGAGTGGTGTGTACTCCGGCGAGCCTGGGGCAGAGCGCGGTGTCGACGTGTACGGTGACGACGACGCAGCCGGCCCTGGCGGGCGGAGCGTCGGTGACGCTGGCGAGCAACAACACGCTGCTGACGGTACCGGCGACGGTGACGGTGGCGGCAGGGGCGACGACGGCGACGTTCAGTGCGACGGCGGCGGCGACGATCGCGAGTAATCAGAGTGCGACGGTAACGGCGACTTTGGGAGCGAGCACGCAGACGGCGAGTGTGAATCTGCAGGCGCCGGTGCTGGTGTCGGGAGTGGTGTGTACTCCGGCGAGTCTGGGGCAGAGCGCGGTGTCGACGTGTACGGTGACGACGACGCAGCCGGCCCTGGCCGGCGGAGCGTCGGTGACGCTGGCGAGCAACAACACGCTGCTGACGGTGCCGGGGACGGTGACGGTGGCGGCGGGGGCGACGACGGCGACGTTCAGCGCGACGGCGGCGGCTTCGATCCCGAGTAATCAGAGTGCGACGGTAACGGCGACGCTGGGAGCGAGCACGCAGACGGCGAGTGTGAATCTGCAGGCGCCGGTGCTGGTGTCGGGCGTGGTGTGTACTCCGGCGAGCGTGGGACAGAGCGCAGTGGCGACGTGTACGGTGACGACGACGCAGCCAGCCCAGACCGGCGGAGCGTCGGTGACGCTGGCGAGCAACAACACGCTGCTGACGGTGCCGGCGACGGTGACGGTGGCGGCGGGGGCGACGACGGCGACGTTCAGTGCGACGGCGGCGGCGACGATCGCGAGTAATCAGAGTGCGACGGTAACGGCGACGTTGGGAGCGAGCACGCAGACGGCGAGTGTGAATCTGCAGGCGCCGGTGCTGGTGTCGGGAGTGGTGTGTACTCCGGCGAGTCTGGGGCAGAGCGCGGTGTCGACGTGTACGGTGACGACGACGCAGCCGGCCCAGGCGGGCGGAGCTTCGGTGACGCTGGCGAGCAACAACACGCTGCTGACGGTGCCGGGGACGGTGACGGTGGCGGCGGGGGCGACGACGGCGACGTTCAGCGCGACGGCCGCGGCGACGATCGCGAGGAATCAGAGTGCGACGGTAACGGCGACTATGGGGGCGAGCGCGCAGACGGCGAGCGTGAATCTGCAGGCGCCGGTGCTGGTGTCGGGCGTGGTGTGTACTCCGGCGAACCTGGGACAGAGCGCGGTATCGACGTGCACGGTGACGATGACGCAGCCGGCGCTGGCGGGCGGAGCTTCGGTACGCTGGCAAGCAACAACACGCTGTTGACGGTGCCGGGGACGGTGACGGTGGCGGCCGGGACGACGACGGCGACGTTCAGCGCAACCGCCGCGGCGACGATCCCGAGGAATCAGAGTGCTTCGGTAACGGCGACTTTGGGGACGAGCACGCAGACGGCGAGTGTGAATCTGCAGGCGCCGGTGCTGATTTCGGGTGTGGCGTGCAACCCGACCACCCTCGGCCAGGGCGCCATGAGCACCTGCACCGTGGCTTTGACCAGTGCAGCTCCGGCTGGCGCAACGATCATGCTGGCGAGCAACAATAACCTGCTTACGGTGCCGGCTTCTGTGACTGTGGCGGTCAGCGGGGCCAGTCTGCCGGGGCTGCGCCAGCCACCCAGTACAAACGCCGCTTTTTCCGCCACAACAGTCTCGGTATCGACCTCCAGCCAGGTCACATCCGGGGATGCTATCGCGGTTGGCCTGTACTGGACCGCATCACAGACGCTGACCTCGATCACCGGCTGCGGGTCCACCAGTTTCGCGATTGTCAACAATCCGACAGGGCCGGGTGCCTCGCTCGTGCGTTTTGCCCAGGCATACGGATTTGCGACGACATCCGGCGCCTGCACCGTGACGGCGACTTTTTCGGGTGCGGTTGCCTCTGCGGCTATGGTCGTGAATGACGTACAGAACGTGACGGCGCTGGATTGCTTCGCGGCACAGGAGCAGGACGTTCCGGGCACCGGGAGCAATGCGGTCTCAGGCGGCGGCTGCACAACGACAGCTAGCGGCGATTACCTACTCGGTGTTCTGACAAACGGTGACGGGAATGGCGCCACCTTCACAGCGGGGACGAATTTCAAGCTTGAGGGACCCACATCCATGAGCATCCAGACAGAGGATGCCTTACAAACTTCGGCGGGATTGGCTACGGCCACTGCCACTGTCACCCCAGGATACGCGTCCACCGCGACAGGCTTATTAGCGTTCAAGGCGGCGAGCGCTACCACCGCCACCTTCACGGCAACGGCAGCTGCCACTATCTCCGCCAATCAGACGGCGACTGTAACGGCTACGTTAGGCACGAGCACGCAGACGGCCGGTATTAACCTCATTGAGCTCCCGCCAGTTCTGCCGGGGCTGCGCCAACCACCCAGTAGAAATAACGCTTTTTCCGCCAAATCCGTCTCGGTATCGACCGCAAGCCCGGTCACATCCGGAGATGCTATCGCGGTTGGCCTGTACTGGACCGCATCCCAGACCCTGACCTCGATCACCGGCTGCGGGTCGACCAGTTTCATGATCGTCAACAATCCGACAGGGCCGGGCACCTCGCTCGTGCGTTTTGCCCAGGCTTACGGATTTGCGACGACATCCGGCGCGTGCACCGTGGAGGCGACCTTTTCGGGTTCGGTTGCCTCGACCGCGATGGTCGTGAATGATATACAGAACGTGGCGGCGCTGGATTGCTTCGCGGCACAGGAGCAGAACGTTCCGGGCACCGGGAGCAATGCGGTCTCAAGCGGCCGCTGCACAACCACAGCAAGCGGCGATTACCTGCTCAGTGTTCTGACCAACGGTGACGGAAATGGCGCCACCTTCACAGCGGGGACGAGTTTCAAGCTTGAAGGACCTGCCACTATGAGCATCCAGACAGAGGATGCCATACAAACATCGGCCGGACTGGTTTCGGCCACTGCCACGGTCACCCCAGGATATGCGTCCACCGCGACTGGCTTGTTGGCGTTCAAGGCGGCCAGCGCCTCCACCGCGACATTCACGACGACCGCGCCGATCTCGGCCAATCAGAGTGCGAAGGCGGTGGCAATCGGGGCGCCGGGCCCATTTGGAGCGCTCACTTCTGTTTCGTCGCTTCAGTGTTCACCCACTGTCGTCATCGCCGGCAGCGCTGTCTCGTGTGAACTCAATTTAACTGCGGTTTCTCAGTCCGTCGCGATAGCGCTGACAAGCAGTTCTGCCGCCGTGCACGTTCCGGCCATGGTCACGACACGTCCCAGTCAATCCAGCCTGACTTTCCTGGCACAGACCGATCCGACCTCCAGGCAGCAGCAGGTCGTAATCACTTCATCGCTCGGTGAGTCGATGGCTGAAGCCTCAATAGTTGTGATGGCGGCGCCGAGTCCCATCCTCAGTGCTCCGAAGCAGCTCGTAGGCAAGGCGGGAGCTGCCCTCTCGTTCAAAGTCAGCGCTGCGGACTCTACCGATCTGCCGCTGAACATCGAATCTGCCGCACTTCCAGCCGGAGCAACATTTAATGCCGGCACCGGCGTCTTTGATTGGGCCCCCCAGCTCTCACAGCAAGGTAAGTATCAGGTTACTTTCTCTGCATCCAACGCCGCCGGCCAGACGTCAAGCGCTCAGACTGAACTCGACGTTGACTCGGGCATTCCTTTGCTGAACGCGCCTTCGCAGTCGTGCAGCCCGGGGGCACTCTCCACGCTCACTGGCAAATGGCTGGCTTCCCCCGGATCGATCCTTTCAGATCTTTCGGGCGCATCGTTCGATCTCGGTGGCACGAAAGTGTTCGTCGAAGGCCAATCTGTACCTGTGGTCAAAGCATCCGCGGACCGGATCGAGTTTGTGTGTCCGCTAACCGCAATCGGGAACCAGGTCACTTTGTTTGCGGAGTCCGTTTTCGGAACCAGCCGCCCCGTGAGTATGGGAGCCCAGGAAGTGACACCAACCCTCCTTTCCCTCGACGACTCCGCGCAGGGGTTGATTTCGTTCCTCGAAACGACTGACCTGGTCATGGCTCGGAACTACCGCGTGCGCGCGCATCCCGCACAGGCCGGTGATCAGATTGTCATCTACGCAACGGGACTGGGTCCGGACGCCGCAGCCGGTTCAGCCGCAATGACCGTTCAGTTGGGCGATGTGCCGGTTAGCGTCGACGCCATTGAGCCCGTCCCGGGCTGGTTGGGAGTATACGCTGTTAAGGTACAGACGCCCTCGGCCGTGACATTCGGCGTCGTGCCGGTACAACTCCGGATGATTACGCCGGATGGTCGGCAGTTCATCAGCAACAGCGTGTCGGCTGAGTTCGAGCCCATCAGGCGATAGAGGCGGTTCCTCATAGGCCTTTGCGCCCCCGACCCCAGTCAAGCCGGGGTGAGGTCAGAATGACGTGAACCCCTGGAGTGAGACACAAAGTTAAGAGGGTCAAGCCTGATGTCCGCGGCGTATCAAGCCTGGCGCCACTAACCGGTTAACATCGAAGGTAAAGATGATTCAGACCTTATTCGGCTCGGTGGAGCAGGAGCCGACGCTCCTTGAAAAGCTGAAAAGCGGCGTGCAGAAGACGCGCGAAGGCCTGGTGTCGCGCATCGAAGACGTCATTTCCGGACGCAAGCAGATCGATGCGGATCTGCTGGAAGAACTCGAATACACGCTGATCAGCGCGGATATCGGGGTCACGACGACGAATGAAATTCTGGAACGTATCCGGGAACGCGTCGACCGGAAGCTGGTGGGTGATGCGGGCGAACTGCGCGGGCTGATCCGCGAATATCTTCTGGAGGTGCTGCAGGCGAACGATCGTCCGCTGGCGTATCTGGCGGAGCCGCCGGCGGTCATTATGGTGGTCGGAGTCAACGGGGCGGGGAAGACGACGACGATCGGCAAGCTGACGGCACATCTGAAGGCGGACGGACACACGGTGATGCTGTGCGCCGCGGATACGTTTCGCGCGGCGGCGGTCGAGCAGCTCGAAGTGTGGGGCGAGCGCACGGATACGCGCGTGATCCGCCAGAAGACGGGCGCGGATCCGAGCGCGGTGATGTTCGACGCGCTGCAGGCGGCCAAGGCCGGCAAGACGGATTACGTGATCGTGGATACGGCGGGGCGGCTGCAGACGAAGACCAATCTGATGGCGGAACTCGACAAGATGCGGCGTACGGCGGCGCGCGTGATTCCCGATGCGCCGCACGAAGTCCTGCTGGTGCTGGATGCCACGACGGGACAGAACGGGCTGGAGCAGGCGCGCAAGTTTACAGAGACGTCCGGCGTGACGGGGATCGTGCTGACGAAACTGGACGGCACGGCGAAGGGCGGCGTCATCGTGGCGATCGCGCGCGAACTGGGGCTGCCCATCCGGTTCATCGGGGTGGGCGAGAAAGGTGGAAGATCTGCTGCCGTTCGATCCTGAAGCGTTCATCGATTCGCTGTTCGCGCTATGAGCCGACATGCGCGAGGCGCTGGCCTGGCGCGGCAGGGCGTGGCGCTGGCGTCGCCGAATCCGATGGTGGGGGCGGTGGTGGTGCATGAAGACCGAGTGGTGGGGCGCGGCTTCCATACCTGTGAAGGGCTGAAGCACGCGGAGATTCTCGCGCTGGAGGAAGCCGGAGATGCCGCGCGCGGGGCCACGGTGTATGTGACGCTTGAGCCGTGTTCGCCACACGGGGCGCACCGGGCCGTGCGCGGATGCGGTGATTGCGGCGGGCATCACGAAGGTGGTGGCGGCGTCGGGGGATCCGAATCCGCTGGTGGCGGGCGAAGGCTTTCGCAGGCTGCGCGCGGCCGGCATCGAGGTCGAGATCGCACGCGAATTTCAGGCGGAAGCGGAGAAGCTGAACGAGCCGTTCTTCCATTTCATGCGCACGGGGCGGCCGCTGGTGACGTTGAAATCGGCATCGACGCTGGATGGCAAAATCGCCGCGCCGGAAGACAACACCGGCTGGATCACGAGCGAACGCGCGCGCGCGCACGTGCAGGAACTGCGGCATGCCGCGGACGCGATCGTCACGGGCATCGGCACGGCGCTGGCCGACGATCCTCTGCTGACGGATCGCACGGACTGCCGCGGGCGCGGCCGTTGCTGCGAGTGGTGCTCGATTCCACGCTGCGGCTGCCGCTCGAATCGAAGCTGGCGCAAGTGCGGCGGAGCGATCTGATTGTCGCGGCCACGTCTGCGGCTTCGCCGGAACGCCGGCGGGCGCTGGAGAGTCGCGGCATCGAAGTGAGGATTCTTCGACGGTCCGCGCGGCACGCGTGGATATTCGCGATGTGGTTTCGATGCTGGGCGAGCGCCGGTGTCTCTCGGTGATGATCGAGGCGGGGAGCAAGGTGAACTGGGCGGCGCTGGAATCGGGCGCGGTGGACAAGGTGTTCCTTTATTACGCGCCGAAGATTCTGGGCGGGTTTGCAGTCGCTGCCGATGGCGGGCGGGATCGGGCGCATGCGGCGGGCCGACGCGATTCTGCTGGAGCGCACGAAGCTGCACACGATTCCGCCGGATGAGTTCGCGGTTGAAGCATGCGTGAGGAAAGGACTGTGCTGAGTGTTCACCGGAATCGTTGAAGAGGCTGGGCAAGGTGGAGGCGTTCGACCGGCATAAGAGCGGGGCCGCGACTGTCTGATCGGCTGCGCGCGCGTGCTGTCCGATCATGACGCTGGGCGCGAGTATCGCCGTGAATGGCGTTTGCCTGACGGCGGTGGATATTCGGGAGGATGGATTTTCGGCTGACGTCTCACCGGAGACGCTGGAGCGCAGCAATCTGGACAGCGTGCATCCGGGCGAGCGGGTGAATCTGGAACGGCCGCTGAGTCTGCAGACACGGCTGAGCGGGCATCTCGTGCAGGGGCATGTGGATGGCACGGGGACGATCGAGGCGCTGCGGGAAATCGGCGACGGGAATTGGGAATTGCTGGTGCGCGTGCCGAAGGAACTGGATCGGTTTCTGGTTTACAAAGGGTCGATCACGATCGACGGCATCAGCCTGACGATTGCTTCGGTCGAGGACGGCGCTGGTAAAAGTGGCGATCATTCCGCACACTTATGCAGGTAACGAATCTGTCGTCGCGCAAAGCCGGCGATCGGGTGAACATCGAGTGCGACATGATCGCGCGATATGTGGCGCGGCTGATGGAGAACATATCATCAAAGTAATGAGCAGGCAGGAACGCCTTTTCGAACTTCTGCGCGGAATGCGGCGCGTGATTGTGGCGTATTCGGGCGGTGCGGATTCGGCGTATCTGGCGTGGGCGGCGAAGCACGTGCTGGGCGAGGATGCCCTGGCAATTACGGCGGATTCGGCGTCGATTCCCGAATCGCACAAGCGCGATGCGGAGGCGTTCGTGCGCCAGTTCGGCATCCGGCATGAGTATGTGGAGACGCATGAGTTCGAAAACCCGGACTATGTGAAGAACGACGCGAACCGGTGTTTTCACTGCAAGGATGAGTTGTTTACCGTGCTGGGCAGGATTGCGGCAGAACGCGGGTTCGAGAACGTTGTCTACGGGGTGAACTGCGACGATCTGGGAGATTACCGGCCGGGTCAGCGGGCGGCGCAGCTGCATGAGGTGAAAGCGCCTCTGGTGGAGGCGGGGCTGACGAAGGCGGAGATTCGGGAGCTGTCGCGCGCGGCGGGACTGCCGACGTGGGATCGTCCGGCGGCCGCCTGTCTGAGTTCACGAATTCCGTACGGGACGCCGGTGACGATCGAGAACATCAGGACGGTCGAGATAGGCGAGGAAGAGATCAAGGCGCTCGGGTTCCGGCAGTTTCGTACGCGGTTTCACGGCGAGCTGGTGCGGATTGAGATTGCGCCCGATGAGTTGCCGCGCGCGCTGGATGTGGAGATGGTGCGGAGGCTGACGGCGATTTTCAAGGGGCTTGGGCTACAAGTACGTCACGCTGGATCTCGAAGGGTACAGACAGGGCTCGCTGAATGAGGTGCTGGCTGTCAGATCAGGCACTCTCAGATAAACCTGGAGAACCACTGTTTGGCGAGGGAGAAATCGGCGGGCGTGAGGTCGTGGCCGGCGTTCTGAATCGCGATGTCCACATGCGCGCCGGCGCGGGTGAGTAAATCCGCAAGAGCCTCTGCGGCGCTTGCCGGGATGATGTGGTCGTGCTGGCCCGCGGAGATCAGGACGGGCGCGCGGTCCAGTGCAGGAAGTTCCGCCGGAGTGACCGCGGCGCGGGCGCGGAGAAGGCATGCGCCTGCGATCGAGCCGGGACGCACGAGCATCATCGCCGCCGCCATGTTCGCGCCATTCGAATAGCCGAGCGCGTACAGGTGTTGCGGATCGACGGACCGCGCCGCGAGCCAGTCGGCTAATTCGTCCACGCGGGCGCGCACTTCAGCGGGATCAAAGCCGTCGGGCCCCGGATAGGAGAAGAAGCGGCGCGCGCCGTGCTGCACAACCTTTCCCAGTGGGCTGAGCAATGCGGCACCGGGCGCGACGGCGCTGCCGATCGGCAGGAGATCGGTTTCATCCCCGCCTGAGCCGTGCAGAAGGAGGACCGTTACGGGAAGGCGCCCCGGAATGAATTTGTGGATGAAATCCATCAGCGATATTTACCACTCAGGCTGTTGAGACGACTCTGAGCCACGTCGCCGCGAAAGAGCTTGAAGCCGCACTGCGTGTCGGCGATCGCGAGGCCGGTGGCGGCGCGCATGACGAGGTTGAAGAGTCGGCCCATCGTTTCGCGGGAGCCGGGCTGATGGACGCCGATGAGAGAGCGATCGAGAGCGCGCGAGCCGATGGCGACTATCGTAGCTGCCGGTGGCCACGGCGCAGCCAGAGTTTTTCGAGTTCTTCGATGGGAGCGGAGAGATCGGCGTCGCTGAACAGACGCCAGTCGCCGCGCGCTTCGAGCATGCCGTGGCGCACCGAATAGCCTTTGCCGCGATTGCCGGGATTGCGCAGTACGCGGACGTTCGGGATTGGTGGCGGCAAAGCTTCGGCGGCGTCGCGCGGTGCCGTCGGTGGAGCCGTCGTCGACGACGAGGATTTCGTGGAAGTCCCAGTTGGCGCCGCGGAAGTAGTCTTCGATGCGGCGGAGGGTTTCGGCAAGTCTCGCCTGCTCGTTGTACGCGGGAATGATGATGGAGATGGAGCGAGTCAAGAAGAGGTCAGGGACGCGAAGAATTATAATAACGGATTCCCCCACAGGAGACTATATTGTCGCTGGAAGACGAACTGTTTGAGCAGCGCGCGGCGCGCGTGCGCGAGATCGAAGCGCTGGGATACATGCCCTTCGGCAAGCGCTTCGATTTCACGCAGACGATTCCGGACATGCTGCGCGAATTTCGGCGACAAGACGGCCGAGGAGCTGGTGCCGGAAATGCGCGCTGAAGCGTCGCCGGGCGCATCCAGACCATCCGCCGCATGGGCAAGGCGGGTTTCATGCACATCCAGCAGAATGGCGCGCGGCTGCAGTTCTACGTGCAGCAAGGACGCGGTGCAGCGAGCGCGATTATCAGCTGTTCGGACTGCTCGATATCGGCGACATCATCGGGCGCGGAAGGGTACATTTTCCGCACGCGCACGGGCGAACTGAGCCTGCACGTCGGAGAAGCTGGAGTTTCTTTCGAAGACGCTGCTGGCGATGCCGGAGAAGTGGCATGGCCTCGAAGACGTGGAGACGCGCTACCGGCAGCGGTATCTGGATCTGATCGCGAATCCGGACGTCCGCGAAGTGTTCGTGACGCGGGCGAAGATCATTTCGTCGCTGCGGCGGCAGCTGGAGAGCGCGGGTTTCATCGAAGTGGAAACGCCGATGATGCAGCCGATCTACGGCGGCGCGGCGGCGCGGCCGTTCGTCACGCATCACAACACGCTCGATATCGATCTGTACCTGCGGATCGCGCCGGAGCTCTATCTGAAGCGGCTGGTCGTGGGCGGCCTCGAGCGCGTGTACGAGATCAACCGCAATTTCCGCAACGAAGGCATTTCGACGCGGCACAATCCGGAATTCACGATGATCGAGTTTTATCAGGCCTACACGGATTACCGCGGCCTGATGGATCTGACCGAGGAGCTGCTGCGGCAGGTGGCGATCGATGCGACCGGCGGCACGGTGGTGCCGTATGGCGACGATCGAGCTCGATTTCGGTTCGCTGCGGCGGCTGACGATGCGCGAGGCGGTGCATCGAGTACTGGGATGGCGCCGAGAAGCCGTCGATGGAGAATCTGCGCGATCCGGAATGGCTGATGGAGCGAGACGGGCAAGGCGACGCCGGGCGAAGCGCTGGCGCTGCTGTTCGAAGACCATGCCGAGAAGAAGCTGATTCAGCCGACGCATCATCTACGATTTTCCGGTGGAGGTTTCGCCGCTGGCGAAGAACAAGCCGGACGAGCCGGAGCTGGTGGAGCGTTTCGAAATTATTCGTCGCCGGCATGGAAATCGGCAACGCCTATACCGAGTTGAACGATCCGATGGAGCAGCGCCGCCGCTTCGACGCGCAGCTGGCGATGCGCGCGCGCGGCGATGAAGAGGCGCATCAGATGGATGAGGATTATCTGCGCGCCATGGCTTACGGGATGCCGCCCACGGGCGGGGAAGGGATCGGGATCGACCGGCTGACGATGCTGCTGACGAATTCGCAGTCGATCCGCGACGTGATTCTGTTCCCGCTGCTGCGGCCGGAGGGCGAGATCGGCATGGCGGACAAGCTGCGACAAACTCGATGACGTGAGAATCGTGAGTTGCGTCGTTCGAGCTATTTGTCGCCGGACGCTATCTGCGGGCGCGCCGCAAGGAGAAAGTCATCTCGGTCATCACGGTGATTTCGGTGGTCGGCGTGGCGGCGGGCGTGATGGCGCTGGTGATTGCGCTGGCCGTGAACAACGGATTTCAGAACACGCTGCAGCGCAATATGCTGGCGGCCACGGCGCACGTCAATATCGCTGGAAAAAAGATCCGCGGCACGGGCATCGAGGACTGGCGGAATCTGATGCGGAAGGTCCGCACGCGTGCCGCACGTGATCGCGGTCGCGCCGGTGCTGTACGATCCGGTGATTTTCACCGGTCCGCTGGGAAGCAAGCTGGTGACGCTGAAAGGCATCGATGTGCGCGGAGAACTGGCCACGAGCGATACGCTGCGGCATCTGAAGAGCGGGTCGCTCGATGAACTGAAGAATGACAGCGGGCTGCCCGGGATTGATTATCGGCGTCAAAGCTGGCGCAGGACGGCGGGCTGCGTGCTGAACAGCGTGGTGACCGTGATCGATCCGCAGGGCACGCTGACGCCGTTCGGGCCGGCAGCCGCACAGCAGCGGTTTCGCGTGGCGGGATTTTCGAAACCGATTTCTTTGACGTGGACGACACCTGGGCATACGCGGCGCTGGGGGCGGTGCAGAAGCTGCTTCCATCGCGGAAATGTGGTGAATACGATCGAGGTCCGGCTGGACAATCCGGACCGCGCGCCGGAGGTCGGCGCGCGAAATAGAGCGCGTCGCTGGGCAACGCAGTATGCGACGACTGACCTGGGAGGAGCAGAACGCAGCAGCTCTTTCACGCGCTGAAGCTGGAGCGCGCCGTGACGGCCGTTACCATCGGTCTGATTGAGCTGGTGGGCGCGCTGAATATTTTGATCACGCTGACGATGATCGTGCTGACGAAGTACAAGGACATCGCGGTACTGATGTCGATGGGCGCGCGGCGCAGCGCAGATCCGGCGGATTTTTGTGCTGCAGGGAGCGATGATCGGCGTGATCGGGACGGTCGATCGGGCTGGTGGTCGGATACTCCTTTTGTTATTTCGCGGGGAAGTACCGATGGATTCCGCTGGATGAGTCGGTGTATGCGCTGAGCTACGTGCCGTTCGATGCGCGGGCGCTGGACGGCGTCTGGATCGCGGCGGTGGCGCTCGGCGGTTAGTCTGCTGGCGACGATGTATCCGGCGCGGAATGCGACGCGCATCACGCCGGTGGAGGTGCTGCGGTACGAATGAAGAAGCGAATCCTTCAGAATCGGTAAACCAAAGACACAAGCCGAGCGGAAGGCACGCGTCGACGTCATTCTGAAGACGCTGGACGAGATGTATCCGAATGCGACGTGCGCGCTGCATGCATCGCAATCGCCGTGGGAACTGCTGGTGGCGACCATTCTTTCGGCACAGTGCACCGACAAGCGCGTGAATGAAGTGACGCCGGGATTGTTCCAGAAATATCCGACGCCGGAGGATTTTGCCGCGGTGCGCCCGGAGGTGCTGGCGAACGACATCCGGTCGACGGGGTTCTTCAATAACAAGGCGAAGTCGATTGTGGGCGCGGCGAAGAAGATCGTGGACGAGTTCGGCGGGAAGGTGCCGCGAACGATGGAGGAACTGATCACCGTGCCGGGCGCGGCGCGCAAGACGGCCAATGTCGTGCTCGGAACCGCGTACGGCATCGCGTCGGGCGTGGTGGTGGATACGCATGTGATGCGCGTGTCGCGGCGGCTCGATCTGACGAAGCACGCCGAGCCGGTGAAGATCGAGCAGGATCTGATGAAGATCATCCCGCAGGAGCGGTGGATTCTGTTTTCGCACCAGATCATTCATCACGGGCGGGCGCTGTGCGTGGCGCGGAAACCGAAGTGCGCGGAGTGCAAACTGGACCCGGTTTGTTACGCGGCGGACAAAACGACGGAGAAAAAGTAGATGCGATTAGGAGTTTTCACGGCCCTGCTGTCGCAGATGCCGCTCGATGATGTGCTGCGGAAGCTGACGGCGCTGGGTGTGAGGACCGTCGAACTGGGCACGGGGAATTATCCCGGCGGGCCGCACTGCCGGCTCGAGATGCTGAAGAGTGCGACGGCGATCAAAGAGTTTAAGCAGAAGCTCGACGACAGCGGGTTTTCGATCAGCGCGCTGAGCTGCCACGGGAATCCGCTGCATCCGAATGCTGCCATCGGCAAAGCGCATCGCGAAGTGGCGCGGAAAACGGTGCAGCTGGCGGAGAAGCTGGGCGTGCCGGTAGTGATCGATTTTTCGGGATGTCCCGGCGACAGCAACAATGCGAAGTATCCGAACTGGGTGACGTGTCCCTGGCCGCCGGATTATCTGGACTGCTGGCGTGGCAGTGGGAGAAGAAAGTCGACGCCGTACTGGAAAGAACACGGCCGATTTGCGGCGGATCATGGCGTGAAGATCGCCGTCGAGATGCATCCGGGGTTTGTGGTGTATAACCCGGAGACGATGCTGCGGCTCGCGGTATCGCGGGGAAGGCGGTGGGATGCAACTACGATCCGAGTCATATGTTCTGGCAGGGGATCGATCCGATGGCGGCGATTCGGGTGCTGGGCGATGCGATCTTCCATGTGCACGCGAAGGACACGCAGATTTATGCGCGCAATCTGCCGACCGCGGGCGTGCTGGATACGAAGCTGTACACGGACGAGAAGAACCGGTCATGGATTTTCCGCACGGTCGGATATGGGCATGGCGCGGAGTGGTGGACGGAATTTGTGTCGACACTCCGGATGTTTGGATACGACTACGTGCTGTCGGTGGAGCACGAAGACAGCCTGCTGTCGCCGGAAGAGGGTCTGACGAAGGCGATACGATTCCTCGACGAAATTGTGATTAAGGAAACGCCTGGGACGGCATGGTGGGTGTAAGGTGAAAACGATGCTGAGACGCGTGATGGTGGCGTTGGTTGTGATGGCGTTGGCTGCGAGTGCATTCGGTCAGAAGAAGCCGAAGACGCCGGCGGAGAAGTCGGTGAGCGGCGTGGTGACGGATGCGAGCGGAAATCCGGTGCCCGGCGCGGTGGTGCAGCTGAAGAACATGAAGACCCTGCAGGTGCGGTCGTTCATCGCGAAGGATACGGGCGAGTACGTTTTCACGGGGCTGACGACGGACGCAGACTACGAGGTGAAGGCGGATTCGAACGGCAAATCGAGTGCGACGAAGACGCGTGAGTTTGTTCGACGACCGGACCGAAATGAAGATCAATCTGCAGCTGAAGTAGAGACTACCTCAGGCGGATGGTTACGAGATGGCCGGCCTGCGCGATGACATCGTGCGGAAGTGCGGCGAAGCGGCTTTCGTATGTGGCACGGTCGATCAGGAAAATTTTAACTTTACCCGCCCGCAGTGCGGCGTCGAGATCGGCGATGGTATACGGCTCGGTTGGCACGTCGTCGCCGTACCACTCGATTTCGTTAACCTCGTCCTGGCGTGGATCGCCTTTGTCATAGAAACCGATGGTGGCGCCGCGCGGGAGTGCGCGGCTTTCGGTTTCCGCGATGGCGCGGGTTTCGCTCGCATGGAAGGTGGGCCGGAAGAACAGCGCGATAGCCAGAGCTGCGACCAGGGCGAATGGCGGTGCCCAGTTCATGGCGCGCTCCAGGGTACGGCGCGGGATCAGTTTTGTGAGTCCGATGGCCGCGAGGATGGCGAACGCCGGATACGCGGGGAGCATGTAGCGAAGCACCCGGCTGCGCGCGGCAGCGCAGAGTAAAAGAACCACGCCGATCCAGCCGAGCAGCAGGAAGACCGGGCGGCGGCGCTCACGGATGACTGCCACAATCCCGGCGATTGTGAAGGGCAGCCAGGGCCAGTAGGATTTCCCAAGCATCCAGAGATATTCGGGGAGGCCGGTGTATCGGCGCCAGGGCGGATTGAGTTCTCCAAACACTTCCTTGCCCAGCCAGACCTCGTGGATGTGAACGAAGTTGCTGCGAAACTGCGCGAGCAGGTGGATGTACCAGATCGTGATTGGCAGAAAGGCGAGGATGAGCGCGGCGCAAAGATAGCCGATCGGGGGGCGTTTGCGATTGACGATGAGGTCGACCAGGAAGATGGCTGGAAGGCCGAGGCCGATCAGTCCGCGCACCATGAGCGCCATCGCGGTGAAGAGTCCGGCGGCGAGATACCAGCGTGGATTGTCAGCGGCGAGGGACCACGCGCCGATGGCGCAGATGAAGAGGCACGCGGTCGGTACGTCGGTCATGGCGTGGCCCGCATACTTGATGAAGTAGGGAGTGGCGAGCATGACGAACATCGCGACGGAGGCGGCAAGGGCGTCGCCGAGAAGGCGGCGGGCGAGCCAGTAGACGAGAAGAACGGTCGCAATGGCAGAGAGCGCGGCCGGGAGTTTGGCGACGAAGTCGGACTTGCCGAGAGCGAGCAGGAAGAGGGCCTGCGTCCAGACGAAGAGCGGCGGGTGTTCCATGGAAGGCACGCCGCGGATTTCGGGGGCGAGCCACTGGCCGTGGTTGGCGATGTTCTTCGCCTGCGTCGAGTACATGGCGTCGTCGAAGCCGGGGAGGTCGCCCAGGCGGATGGCGCCGAGGAAGAGGATGGCGGCTGCGAGTGCGAGCAAACAGAACCGCAGGCGCGGGGTCATTGCGAAGTATAACCTGATCTGCGTTTGAACGGTCGGAATCGGAAGACAGAGGCGCTCGATCGCCGTAACATTAGAAGCGTAACTTAGAAAATGGGGATGACGGACGACAGGCGGTATCAGCACTTTCTGGCGCGGGATGCGGCATACGATGGCAAGTTCCTGACCGGCGTCTTGTCGACCGGAATTTATTGTCTGGCCTCATGTCCGGCGCGGCGGCCGAACCGTGAGAATGTGCGGTTTTTCCGCAATCCGGCGGAGGCGCGGCAGAGCGGACTGCGGCCATGTAATCGATGCCATCCGGACTGGTTTTATCGCGGCGAGGAATGGTACGAAAACCTCTATGAGCGCACCGTGGCGTGCGTGCGGGAGGACCCGGGGGCGTTTGCGGATATCGGGGCGATCGGGGGAACTGCAGGAGTCAGCCGGACGGCGTTGAACGATTTGTTTCGTGAACACGGGCATGAGTCGCCGGCCGCGTTTCTGCGGCGGTTGCGGGTGGAACATGTTTGCCGTCTGCTTGAATCGGGGATGAAGCCGGTGGATGCGGCGGCTGGCGCGGGGTTTGAGGGATCGTCGGCATTCCATCAGCAGTTTCTGGCGCGCACGGGGATGACACCGAAATCGTATTCGGGGCTGCGCGCCGCAAGCCGGTTCACGATGAAACTGCCGGGGGGATATCGATTTCGGGAAGTCCTCGATTTCTATGGGCGCGACCCGGAGAGCGTAAGTGAACGGGTCTTCGAAAAGGGATTGAGGAAAGCGTTGCTGATCGAAGGCGAGCCCTCGGTTGTGGAGATCGTGTTCGAGGGGGATGGCGCGGCGGTCACAGTGGAGGGCGGCAATGCGTTTCGGGCGCATCGGGCTGTGGTCAGGATGCTGGGCCTCGAGGCTGACGCGGGTGGATTCGAGAGGCAGTTCGCGGGGGATGTGTTGTTGGGCGCGATGGTGACGAGGCAGCGCGGGTTGCGGATTCCGCTGACGCCGGAGCCATGGGAGGCGCTGGCATGGGCGATCATCGGGCAGCAGATCAGTCTCAAGGCGGCGGTCGTGCTGCGGCGTGAATTGATCGCGGCGCTGGGACAGCCACACAGGAGTGGGTTGCGCGCGCATCCCTCCGCGGAGGTGGTGGCGAAGACGGATGTGGAAACGCTGCGCAGGTTGAAGTTTTCGCGCTCGAAGGCGGAGTACCTGATTGCCGCTGCGCAGGCGGTGGCCGGCGGAGAGCCGGATTTATCGAAGGTGCGCGATCTTTCGGCGAAACATGCGGCGCGAATGCTCGGCAATGTGCGCGGCATTGGGCCATGGACGGTGCAGTATGTGTTCCTGCGCGGGTTCGGGTTTGCGGATTGTCTGCCGGCGGGCGATGCGGGTCTGGCGCAGGGGCTGGAGCGGGTTATGAGCGAGCGGCCGGATGAAGCGGTGGTGCGCGAGACGATGGCGCGGTTTGCGCCGTATCGGAGTCTGGCCACGTATCACGTGTGGGCGAGTCTCAAAGGAGAGAACAGTAATGCGGTTTGACACACCATTCGGTCCGGCGTGGGCTTCGGTGGATGAGCGCGGCGCCGTGACGGAATTCTATTTCGGCAAGGGTGACGGCGGCGGAAGTCATAATGCGGTGGTGGCCCGGCAGATCGAAGAGTTCTTTGCGGGTAAGAGGCCGACGTTCGATTTCGCGCTGGCGCCGAAGGGCACGGAGTTTCAGAAGCTCGTGTGGACGGAGTTGTGCAACATCCCGTTCGGAGAGACGATCAGCTACGGGGAGCTGGCGCGGCGGATCGGAAATCCGGCGGCATCGCGCGCGGTGGGGCATGCCAACGGGCAGAATCCGATTTCGGTGATCGTGCCGTGCCATCGCGTGATCGGGGCGAACGGGAAGCTGACTGGTTATGGCGGCGGGCTGGATCTGAAAGAAAAGCTGCTCACATGGGAGCGCGGCATACGTTACGGGGACTTACTGCCGTTGAAGCTGCGATAAACTGACCACCTGGAGGCTGCATGAAATACTTCCTCGCGGCATTGTTCCTCGTAAGTTCGTGTGCGTTCGGACAGGAGGCGCATGAGATCCCGTTCGATTCCAATCCGAATCTGCTGAAACTGCCGCCCGATCTGTATCTGGGCGAGGTGTCCGGCGTGGCGCTCAATTCGAAAGGCCATATCTATGTGTTCTCCCGCGGTAATACGACGGGCCCGGCATACGCAGCTTCCGCGGCGCAGATTCTGGAGTTCGACGCCACCGGAAAATACATTCGCGAGATCGGGAAGAATCTGTATGCCTGGTCGTTCGCGCATGCGATTCGCGTGGATAAGGATGACAACCTGTGGGCGGTGGATAAGGGATCGGACATGATGATCAAGTTCAATCCCGAGGGCCGCGTGGTGATGGTGTTCGGGCGCAAGAAGGAAGCGTCGGATGAAGGCGCCGAGGCATGGAAGCATCCGCGGCCGCCCCTGCCGCCGATCGACGGTCAGTTCCGCCAGCCCACCGATGTGACGTGGGACCCGCAGGGCAACATTTTTTTGAGCGACGGCTACATCAATTCGCGAATTGCGAAGTTCGATAAGAACGGGCAGTGGGTGAAGTCGTTCGGCGAGCCGGGCAGCGGACCGGGGCAGCTGAATACGCCGCACAGCATCGCCGCAGACGCGAAAGGTAACATCTACGTCGCCGACCGCGGCAACCGGCGCATTCAGGTTTTCGATTCCGAAGGGAATTATCAGCGCGAGATTCATATCGACGTGCCCGTGCCGCCCGACGCACACACGTGGATGGGTCCGAAGCCGGCGCAGGGCCCGGGGCAGCCGGGAACACTGCAGAGCGGCTCGCCATGGGCCATCTGCATCACGCCGGGGCCGACGCAGTACCTGTATGCATCGGATGCGTTTCCGGGTCGGGTGTACAAGCTGACGCTGGATGGCAAGGTGCTTGGATGGCTGGGGAGCACGGGGCGGCAGCCGAAGGAGTTCGGATGGATTCACGAGATGGCGTGTCCGGCGGAGAACACGATCTACGTGGCGGAGATTCTGAACTGGCGGCTGCAGAAACTGGTGCTGCATCCGGAGAAAACGGCGCTCGAGCAGTCGGCGAAGAAGTGAATACGGCTGAATTCGACGCGCTGAGCCATTGAGGAATCGTTCCCGCTGGAACTGCTGAACGGGCGAGCGCCAGAGTCTTCAACGTGCTGCAGGCGCTTGACGATCACCTCACCGGACACGGAGCGCTCGTCCTTTAGGATTGGGTCGGTCTGGCGCCGCGATCACGCGAGATCGAACCGATCAAGAGCGCCGATTTCCGGCACGAGCGAATCCGGAGCCCTGAGCGGTCAGGCCAGAAGATGCCGGGGGAGGGCGAAGCTCTGCTGCGCTGGCTCCTCCCGGAATTAAACATTTCCGCCTCTAGCTTCTTCAGAACAGCAGCTTCAGTCCGAACTGGATCTGGCGCGCCGGGAAGGCCGTGGTGATCTGTGCCGAAGGACGCGCTGTTGCTCTGCTGGTTCGGCGGCGCGAAGTTGGTGTGGTTCAGGATGTTGAAGAATTCGCTCCGGAACTGCAGCTTGTATCTCTCGCCGAAGAAGAAGTCCTTGTTCACCGCAAGATCCCACTGCTCGAAGCTGGGTCCGCGAAAGGCATTGCGGCCCAGATTGCCGAACGGCGCGCTGGCCGGAGGCGTGGTGAACGTGTAGCCGGCGAAGTAGGTCAGCAGCATCTGGGCGGTGCTCTGGCCATTGGATCCCGTGCCTCCGGTGCAGCTGACGTTGGGACGCTCGATGGCCTGACCGCGGTACTCGGCGGTGAGACCGGTGACGTCGTTGGCGGTGGAGGGCGAGTAGTAGACGTTGATCGGGAAGCCCGGAATTGGCGGTGTTGATGCTGCTGAGCTGCCAGCCGCCGATCAGTTGATCGAGCACCGGATTCACGTTGGTGTAGTATTTGCCGCCCTTGCCGAATGGCAGATCGTAGACGACGCTGGTGACGTTGAGGAGCTTCACATCGAAGCTGCTGAGACCGGTATTCGGCGCCGAGATTGTAGATGTTCTGCGGATTGGCGGCGGTGGCGTTGGAGAAGTATTCGAGCGCCTGTTCGGAATCGCCCATGGCTTTCGACCAGGTGAAGGAGTTCAGCACGTAGAGGCCCTGGCTGAAGCGGTGCTCGAAGCGCACCGACAGGCCGTTGTAGTGGTTGTTGCCGGCGGGATCGACCCAGGTGATGGCGCCGAAGGACTGGTCGGGCCGGCGCGCCTGGACGCCGAGAGTGCCGCCGGGAGCGTTGGGAGCGGCCTGGTTGTAGTCGCCAATGATCGGCAGGCGCAGACTGTGATTGCCGTTGTAGGCTACTTCGAGAACGGTGTCTTTGAAGATTTCACGCTGGATGGAGACCAGCCAGGTCTGAACGTAGGGCCAGCGTGTGTTGGCCAGGGATGTAGTCGTTGTTCGAATTGATCGGATTGAAAGTGCTCAGAAGACCGGTGGTGAAGCCGTTCTGAATGGTCAGGAAACCGGCGGGACCCGGAGCCGCCGGCGTGACGACTGGTTGATGACGCCGAAGATGGCGAGCGGACCGTTGATGTCCTCCATCGGCGCTGCCGGGGCGGTTGAAGAAGTCGTAGCTGATGCCGTATCCGGCGCGGAACGATGGTCTTCGAATCCGGGCTGTAGGCGATGCCGATGCGCGGTCCGAAATCCTTGTAATCGGGATTGACGAGCGCGCGGTCATAGAGGCTGCCGTTGGTGGCGCGCACGAGCGTGTTGGTGGCGGGATTGAAATTCGACCATTGATTGTCGCGCTCCCAGATGGGCGTGGCGAATTCCCAGCGCAGGCCGAGATTCAGAGTCAGTTTGGGAGTGACGTGCCAGTCGTCCTGCGCGTAGAGGGAGTGCACATGCTGGCGCAGATTGGTGACCAGATTGTTGCCGAGGGCGATCTGGCTGGGCAGGCCGAAGATAGAAGTCGGCCAGATCGTAAGTCTCGATGGCGGCGGAAGCAGTCGGGACTGTGCAGCCGCCGCATTGCGCCGCGGTCGGCTTGCTGTAATGGCCGGCGAAGGTGTCCTGGCCGTAGAGCGGATTGATGTCGAGCACTTCAGTGCGGATGGCCAGCAATTCATAGCCGAACTTGATCGAGTGGCCGCCTTTGACGATCGAGTAGTTGAATTTGGGATTGAAGGAAGTCGGGTTCTGGAACTGCGGATTGGTGGCCTGGCGGCCGACAGTGGGGTTGCTGAATCCCGCAGATGACCATCGTGGGAAACCGCCGGCGAGCGTTGGAAGGCAGGCCTGCGATGCCGTATTCGGCCGCGATATTGGGCCCGCCGAGATACGGCGGCTCTTTGCCGCCGAGCACGTGGTCGAATCCGAAGCGGACGTCGAGCAGCGAGGTTCGGCGTGACCGCCCAGGTGTAGCCGACGGCGGCCTGCTGCTGGATGGCGTGGATGAAGCCGTTGCCGTCGCCGCCCGACGGGCCCGGGATCGGCCGGCCGAAGATACGAGATGTCCTTGCGCTGGCTGAAGCGCAGGAAGGCGGTCATGCTGCTGTTGATCTGGTAGTCGAGCTTGGCGTCGTACTTGTCGCTGTAGTCCTTCAGCGGAATGGTTTCCTCCAGGTTGTTGGCGACGACTGGCGGCGCTGCCGTTGTTGGGCGCCGCCAGGCCGGCGAGCGCCGCCGCGGCGAAGGGATTGATCTGCGAAACCGGAATCTGCGTGCCGGCCGGATAGAAGGCGCCGGTGAACGGGTTCGTCACGCCGTAGGGCAGGATTCCGCTGCGTTCGGTCGACATCGGGAAGCGAATACGAAGTTGAAATAGCCCTGAGGTCTGGCGGAAGCCTTCGTAGTCGCCGAAGAAGAAGAGCTTGTTTTTGATGATCGGGCCGCCGATGGTGACGCCGAACTGATTGCGGTGCAGCGGTGGGCTTCACGAAAATGGTGGGCGCGCCGAAGACGTAGCCGATCGCGTTGAGGTCGGTGTTGCGCAGGAATTCGTAGAGCGTGCCGTGAAAATGGTTGGTGCCGGAGCGCAGCGCGGCATTGACAACGCCGCCGCCGACGCGTCCGTACTCCGCGCTGAAGTTGCTCGTGATCACGCGGAATTCGGCGATGGCGTCGGGCGAAGGCTGCACCACCTGGCTGGAATAATTCTGGTTGCTGGTGCCGTAGGAGTTGTTGTCGAGGCCGTCGAGCAGGAAGTTGTTATACGTGCTGCGCATGCCGTTCACGTTGAACGCGCCTTCGCGCGGCGTGCCGTTGGGGCGAAGGAAACCGCCGATCGGCGACAGGTGGACGTTGGTGGCGAGCAGGGCGAGCTCGGAATACTGCCGGCCGTTCAGCGGCAGATCGACAACCTGCTGCGTGCCGATGACCTGGCTGTGTTCGCTGGTGTCGGTGTCGAGGATAGATGCGACGTCGGTGACGTTGACGGACTGCGAAACCTCGCCGACCTGCAGCGAGAGGTCGACGCGCTGGCGGGCTTCGACGGCGACATCGATATCGGCGGCGGAAACTTTGGAGAAGCCGGGGGCCTCGACGGTAACAGTGTACTTGCCGACTTTCACGTTGGGAAAGTCGTAGTCGCCGCTGTCGTCAGTGGTGGTCTTGGCCTCAATGCCGGTGCCCTGATTCAGCAGCGTGACGGAAGCGTTGGACACGGCTTGGCCGGAAGGATCATGCACGGTGCCGAGGACTTCGGCGGTTTCGAACTGTGCGTAGAGCGCGGAAGAAAGCAGAAGCGTGCTGAAAAACACCAAGAGCGTACGTATACGAGAAAGCTTCATGGATTTGGACCTCTCCCCTTGAGGAGTTATGGTCGCAATTCAATGTTTCGCGGGTTTAACGCGCGGGTGACAGGTCGATGACTGGACTTTATGGGTTACTTGCGGAAGGCCGCAGGCTCCGACGATTGCGCGGTGCGGTTTCGGCGGTGACCCGGGCGCGTCGCCTGATGTAATGAAAACGGACGAGGTAGATGCGCTCACCCTTACCGTGTTTTGCGACTTTGAGCAGATCGATCACCCCGAGAAAACCGGATTCGCGGGCCAGTTGCGGAGTAATATCGGGGAGACCGATCAGCTCGACGGAATCAACTTCGATTTCGCCTTCCTCCATCGGATAGCGATGGCCGACTTTCACGTGCAGGCGCGTCCAGAATCGCACGCTGCACGTAATTTCCCCGCGGCGAACGCCGTCGCGGAGACGCTTCGTGAAGACCACGCGACGTTATTTCTGGGTGTCGATACCGGGGCGCTGCACTTCGTACGGAGCACCTTCGCCGGAGTTGCCGAGGAAGAGCTGCTGGCCGTTCGGAAGCTTGAGGTCGCGGCCGTTGGCGCGATGCGAGCCGTCCTTCGACTGATAGCCGTCGATGACGATTTTGTCGCCGGGCTTCAGGGTGTCACGCGTGATGCCGCGGCGCAGAAGCACGTTCGGGCTGCCCGCTTCAATGGCCCAGTTCTCGACAGTGCCGTCGGCATTTTTCACGTCGACGTGGATCCAGCTGTGCGGGTTGATCAGCTCGACTTTGGTCACCACAGCCTCTGGGAAATGCACGGGCTTGTTGGCATCGAACTCGGCGGCGAAGGCATGGTGCGCGAGCATCCGCACGGGTGACACGAGCAGAGCAACGCCTGCGGCGGCGACAGCTAGAACGGTAAATCGCATGAACGAATCTCCTGATACATCAGCATATACCTCAACTACTTGCCGGGCGGGTCGCCCGAAACGTAACGCTCGTGAACCGATTCGCCCGGCGGAATCTTGTGCGTGATATCGACGTTCATGGTGCGGCCCTCCCAGTGCTTCACGAGCGGGGTTTTACGCAGATTGCCGTACATGTATTCCTCAACCATTTCGACGCAGCGGAAATCGGCCAGCACGGGGTTGGCTTCCAGACGGCGATAGAGCGGCATGCTGATTTTCCAGGTGCGCGTGAAGACCTGCGGGTCTTCGATGGTGGCTTCGTAGCGGATGGCATTCGTGCCGATCGGCGTATAGCGCTCGACGACGTGCAGTTTGCTGCTGGCGAAATCGCCGGAGCGATCGAACCAGATGCCGTCGGTGAAATATTTGGCGTCGACCACGAGCGTGTCGCCTTCCCAGCGCCCGGTTGAATAGCCCATCCAGGCGACGTTCGGGTAGTCTTCCATTTTGTTGAGATGGATGGTGCGCTGGGCGTCGTCGTATTCGAAAACCATCTGAATTTTCGTGGCGCTCTGGATGATCTGGAACGGGTAGGGCATGTACATGGCGCGCGGCACGCCGGGCTCGAAACACTTGAGCTCGGGATCCCGGTCGATCCAGTGCTCTTGATTCTCTTTCTTGCGCTGGGCGGCCCAAGGTTGGTAAGGAATGCTGTCGCCTTCAACGACGCCGAGTCCGCCCGGCATCCAGGCCATGGAGCCAAGTGCGACCACCGGCGCAGCGGGAACCACGGACCCCGGGGTAACGCCGGGCTGGGCGACCAGAGGCCGGGCCTGGTGGGTGAGAAGGTCCCAGTTAGCGGTATTGTTGGCTTCCCAGATGCCGTTGAAGTCGGGGTGTCCGGCGAGCCGGCCTGAGGAAGGTGCGGCGACCGGCGCAGCGGACGCGGGGGCGACGCTCTGCGAGGCGATGGAAAAGACAACGGCGGTGACCGCGGCGGCCGAGATTGCGATGGCCCAGCCTTTGGTCGAGATTCGCATGTGGGGAAAGACCTCCTTCGGGAAACATTACGTTATCGAAGCGTGTGGTGATCTGTCAAACGCAGGGAGGTGTGGGGTGTGCGGAGATGATTCAGTATCCGGCAAGAAACGTAACCACGCTTGGTTCCTGCGCGGCTTTGTCTGCGATGCACAAATCGATCGCCTCGATTGTCTGATCCAATATGCGCGGCGCCCCGATGAACTTGTCGACTCTCGGCGCAAACCACGCGCGCAGCTCGTTGCGCGATGCTTCGTCGCAATACTTCGCGGCCGACGTCCGGAAGGAGTGCGCGATAATCGAAACCTCCTCCCGTCGGCAGCTTTTCAGTTATTTCATCCCAATGCGCTTTGACGAAATCGAATGCGATCCTGCGCGTGGCCGCCTGGTCCTGACCTCCGAACAGGAGCGTCGCGCCTTCGAGGAATGGCACGTCGCCATCGAGCAGCGCATTCATCGCCGCTTCAATCGCCGCCGGATCACGAAACGACGACATCGCGCCCAGCAGCGTCTGCCGGATCTGGCGGTCCTTCGCGCTCTTGAATTCCACAAGGAGCCGGGCAAACAGCGCCCGATCGCCATAAAACGCCGCGGTACGCAACACGCTCGCCGTCATGTTGGAATCGATCGCGCTGTGGTCCACGAACCACTTCTCCGTCAGCGCCTTTGCCTGATCGGCCAGCGTCTGGTCGCCACCCCACGTGGCCACCGGCTGCACAATCTGCGACCGCAAAAGCCTCGTGTCGTCAGTGTCATTGGGGGCGGGCGCCCAGCCCAGTTCCTTCGCTTTTGCGCCGAAATTCCGCAAAAGGAACCGTTGGTAATTCGGTATCAGCGCATCGGGCACCAGTTGCGCGCGCGGGGCCAGGGCGACATTCAGGGCCCGCTGCACCACAAATCGTTCCGGATCGGCGTGGAATTTTTCCACTAACGCCAGGCTGCCGGCGATCGGCAGCTGGCCCGCGCCCGAAAGCGCTTCGGCATCGCCCATCAGTTCCACGCGCTCGGGAGCCGTCAATCGCGCCTGCGCGTCGCCCGCGACCAGTCTTGCGAGTAATCCATCCTGATAGTCGACGTGGTAGTAGCCCATGGCGTTGTCATTCGCCTGCACCCAGGCCGGGCAGCCTTTCGCTTCATCGAGCGAAATTGTCCGGGCTGCCTCATTCACCAGCACGCACTTCGACTGGCCCGTGGTCCCGGTGCCATAGCGGAAGCACAGCGGCAGGCCCCAGGTCTGGTTGGCCGAACCCCTGGAACCCAGCGGCAGAAATCTCTTCTGCTCTACCTGCAGCGCCGGCTTAGGCCTTGCGCAGTCCAGCTTGACCGAAACCAGCGGCACCCCCGATTGATTCAGAAACGTGGAAAACGGTTTGGACACGTCTCGCTTAGCCGATGAACTCATAGCGTCGAGAAAATCCGCCGCGGTCGTTGCTCGATACATATACTGCTTCAGATACGCCTGCACGCCCCGCTGAAATTCGGCAGGTCCCATCCAGTTCTCGAACATGCCGATCACGGCTGCGCCCTTCTCGTAAGTAATTCCGTCGAACGCGTTACTGATATCGTCCTTCGTCAGAATGGGCTGCCGGATTTTGCGCGCCGAAATCAGGCTGTCCTCGTTCTCGGCTCCCAGCGTGGCTCCCACATCTCCCACGCGCGTCTCCCACTCCGGCTTCCAGTCCGCGATCAGCTTGCGTTCCATCCAGGTTGCGAATGCTTCATTGAGCCAGATATCGTCCCACCACGCCATGGTCACCATGTCCCCGAACCACTGGTGCGCAAGCTCGTGCGCGGCCGTCGATGCGTAGTTACGCTGGCGCTGAAGACGGTCCGTTTTCGGATCGGCGAGGATAATCTGCTGTGCGTAGGTAACCATGCCGACGTTCTCCATCGCACCGAACCCAGCCGTATTCGGAATCGCCACCTGGTCGGCTTTGTCGTAGGGGTACGGAATCCCGAAGTAGTCTTCGAGCCGCGTCAGGATCGTTGCCGTCACTTCGGCTGCATACCCGGCTTCAGCCGCATGGCCCCTCGGCACCACGATGCGCACCGGCACTTTGTTCTTTCCTGCCGTGCCCGCGGGCACGAAATCGAACGGCCCAACGCCGAACGCCACCAGGTAACTGGGCAGCGGCCGGGTTTGTCTGAAGACGACGGTCTTCACAGATCCGTTAAGCGTTTCCGACATCGGCTGTGTATTGCTGATCGCGGCGTCCGTGGCGGGAATATGCATCGTCAGCTGCCACGGCGTCTTGTAGGAAGGCTCATCGAAGCACGGGAACGCCGCCCGCGCGTCCGTCGACTCGAACTGCGAGTAGATGTACCACGTGCCCCCATCCTGCTGGCGGAAAACACCGGATGTGTCTTTCGATATCACCTCGCCCGCGTAATTAACCGCAACCACCGCCGGCCCTGGCGCTATCGGCGCAGTGAAGCGCAATCCGACGAAATCGTCTCCGCCCGGAACTATCTGCGCGCTCTGCCGCTGTCCTTGCGCGGTAATGCCTGCCCTGTCGATCCGAAGCTTCTCCTGGTTGAGCCAAATAGTCCGCACTGGAGCTTTGATGTCCATGTGAATCTCGATCGCGCCCTCAAACGTCGTCTTTTGCGGATCGAGCGTGAGCACCGCGTTATAGGAAGTCGGCTGAATGTTTTCGACTTCCGCGAGGCGCGCCTTCGGAGGAGCGTCGTCAGCCCACAGACTCCACGCGGCGGCACCACAAAGCGCCAGTATGGATGATCGGAACATGATCATCCATTTTCGCTCAAAAAACACGCACGCCGAACGCCGTTTGTCAACGCGTTGAATTCATGTGGGGCGCGGTGATATCCTCACCGACAGATCAAATGCGCAGACCATATCTGGTGTCGATGATCGCGGCGGGAAGTGTAGCGCTCGCGTCGTTAGCCGTTGTTTCACTGACCGGGCAGACGCCGGCCTCCGCGTCGAAGAAGACGGCGACCGCCATGCCGAGGATGCCGTGGGGCGATCCCGACTTGCAGGGGACGTGGTTTGTGCTGTACGACGTGCCGCTCGAGCGGTCGGCGGCCAATGCCAACAAGGCGTTTCTGACGGACGAGGAAGTGGCGGCGGCGAATTCGGCGAAGGGCATCAATCCAGGGCGCAACATGCGGCAGAGCGGTGCGCAGGATGTGAGCGGCGCGTACAACGCGGTGTTCAATTCCGTGCTGCGGACGGGCAGGCGGACGTCGATGATCATCGATCCGCCGGACGGGAAGATTCCCCCGCTGACGCCCGAGGCGCAGCAGAGGCTGGGTCCTGGTGGCGGCCGCGGCGGCGCGCTGGGGCTCGGCGTCGGCGGGACGATCAACGACAATCCGGAGACGGTGGCGCAGTCGCCGCGGTGTCTCGGAGTGCCGATGCCGTTTCTGCCGCTGAACACCCTGTTCGCGCAGGGGACAGTGATGCAGATTGTGCAGTCGCCGAAGTCGCTCGGGATTTATATGGAGGACGATCACGCGGGCGGGGGAAACCGGGTGATCTACATCGACGGGCGGCCGCATGCGCCGCCGGAGATGAAGTTCTATCTGGGCGATTCGCGCGGGCACTGGGAAGGGAACACGTTGGTAGTCGAGACCACGAATTTCTCGCAGCCATTCCGCGGATCGGACATCGAGACCTATAAGATGACCGAGCGCATCACGCGCGTGGATGCGGCGAATCTCCGCCGCGAGATCACGTTCAGCGATCCGCATACGTGGACGAAGCCGTGGACCGTGCTGATCGAGATGGGCAAGAGTGCGGACGATTCGAAGCACATGATCTTCGACTCGGCGTGCCATGAGGGGAATTACGGGATGACCGGAATTCTGGTGGGCACCCGGAGAGAAGAAGCCGCGGCGCAAAAGAAGAAGTAGAAAAGAAGAAGTAGATCGTCAATTCGCGTCGGGATTACAGGTGTCCCAGCCCTGCCGGCATGCCATCGCGTACAGCAGCGGCGGAGAGCGCCGGACGATTTCTCCTTTGCTTCCCTGCAGCAAAATCGGGTAATCCTCGAAGAGTGGCGGCGCACTCACGAGGGCGCCCCCGTGAGTCAGTGTGTAGAGATTGCGGCAGGCGGGCTCAAATTTGAGATCGCATCCCCGCGTGAACGGTTGCAGCGCTTCGGCTGCGCTTTGCCGGCGCAGGTCTTCGCCGGAACGCGACAGCGTGATGTCCATGCGGCCCGCTTCGTTGCACGCCCAGCCGGAGCCGCGATTGCAGGCGTTGAGTTCAAGATCGGCCAGATAGGGGCAGGCGTAGGGGCGTCCTGCGTCGCAGGCGTGCTGCCAGAAGGGGATGTACTGGCCAGGATGATTGTCACCGACCTGCTGCGTTGCGTTCAGCGCGACGAACACCATCGCCCACACGCTCATATACGCGAGGTTGCGTTCATAACCTTGCAGGCGCGCGGCGAGTCTGATTTGGCCGAATACGCGATCGATCGCTTTCACCGATAGATTCATCAGAGGCACGGGGAGGAGTTTGTCGTAGAACGTGGGCAGGCCCGCTTTGCCCAGCAATTCGTAGAACGCCACCGTGCTGAGGCCGTAGATGGCGCCATAGGCTATGCGGCCGAGTTCGCTGCGCGGTGAGGTGGAGGGGTCGGTGAACAGGAGGTGCATGCCGAGGAAAACGGCAATGGGGATGTACGAATCGTAAAAGAAATAGACGCCGGTGGCGGCGAAGTAGAGGCGTCCGAAGAGCCAGGTGGTGACGACCGCCGACATCGTCATCGAAGTGACGCCGAAGAAGAACTGGCCGGGCAGTCCGATGAGGAAGAGCGCGAGATAGATGTGCGGCGGGAAGAACTGCGTGGTGGCAATTTCCTGTCCGCGCGTGATGCCGGTTGTGCCGGTGGCAATGAGCACGAGTGAAAACACGGCAAGCGGGAAGGACGAGGGGTTAAAGATGTGCACGCGGCGGCCGTCTCGCGTCCAGTTAATAGTTTCTTTGGCGAGAAGGCCGACCGCGACCATGGCGAACTGGAGGAAGAACCAGTCGGGTTTAAACCAGAGGAAAAGATTGATGCTGAAGATGACGGGGAAGGGAGCGAAGCCAAGCGCGTAGTCGTCGCGGCGCGTCCACGAGAGCAGCATGTCGAAGGCGTAGGCGAAGAGAAGCTGCGCGAGGATGAACGGGACGAAATCGCGGACAGGCGGCCAGTAGAAGCCCCAGTAGATGAAGAAGGCAGCCTGTGCACACGCCTGCAGGTAGTGCTGTCGTTTGGGCATGAATCGGAGGGTGAGAGCGCGGCGGCTGCCCAAAACGTTGAGGGTCAGCGACCAGATGCTCAGCGCGGCCGACGCGGCGAGGAAAGATGCGAAGGCGTGATCGTTGCTGCGGATGGAGCTGAGGAAGGCGACGGCGGCGAGAGCGACGGCGAAGGGAAGTGCGAGCAGGGGAAGGCGTGTGCGGAAAGCCGGCAAGGTTGTCGCAGAACCATATTATGCGGCGGGCCGCCTTGTTGTCTGGCAGGCGGCTGAATAGCGCTTCTTTCGGAAAAGCAGCAGCTGATTCCGGAGGGTTACTGAACCGCGCGCGTCAGCAAGCGGCAACGAAAAGAGCTTTTTCAGCAGCCTGCTGGTCTAGTTCGTGGTTGCGCTGGTCACTTCGTGCATGCCACCGATAACAACATCGGTTCGACCGCTGATTTCGTCGAAAATTTCGAGGTTGCCGATCAGATTGCAGCCGGGCGCCGCGGGACTGGTCGTCGAAGCGACGGGCGTGGGGACAGGAAGGATGGAGAATGTCGCCCGGATGTCCTTACGCTGGTCGACCGGAAGCGCATCCGGCACGAAGGCCGTCGGGACCCTTAAATATGCGGCGCGCAGCGGGCATTCGTGCTGAGGGATTGTAGTACGCTGCGCAGGTTCCCCGTGTTCGCGAAGGAAATGGTAAAACCAAACACAGATGGCGAATCCGCATGCGGAAGAGACGGTAGAGCTGTTTGAGCGGCACCGCAGCGGGCTGCTGCGCTATCTGCTGTCGTTCGGACTGACGGTCGAGGATGGCGAGGAGATCGTGCAGGAGGTTTTTCTGGCGCTGTTCGGCCACCTGCGCCGCGCGAAGCCGCGCGCGAACCTGGACGGCTGGGTATTTCGTGCAGCGCACAATCTGGCGCTGAAAAAGCGCATGCGGCTGCGGAGAGAAACCGCGGCAGATGCGGAGGAGCAGGCGGATGCGGCGCCCGATCCGGAAGAACAGATGGCGGCAACCGAGAGGCAGGATCGTTTGCTGGCCGTAATGAAGGCCCTGCCGGAGACCGATCGATTGTGTCTGGCGCTGCGGGCCGAGGGGTTGCGATACCGGGAGATCGCGGAAGTGCTCGGGATTTCCCTGGGCGCGGTGGCGAATTCGCTGGAACGGTCGCTGGAGCGGCTGGTGAGAGCGGACAGGAGGGCGTATGCAGTCCGATGATGATCTGAAGGATCGCGAGACGGAAGCAGCCCTTGCGGATTTCGTCAAGGCGTACCGGGAGGAACTCGATCCGCAGCTGCCGCCCATTACGCGGCCACGCGCGGTGCTGCGCGCACAATTGGCCGACGCACATGTGGTGAGGATGCGGTGGATGCCCGTGATGGCTTCGGTGATGGCAGCCTGTCTCGTCGTGGTGGCGGTATTTGAGCGCGGGACGCCGCGGCGGAGTGCGGATCCGGTGGTGCCGAAGAGTGCGTTGACGCCGGGTGAGACGAGGCTTGTTTCGATCGACGAAGTATGCCGCGAAGAAAGGGGCGCCGCGGCTGACGAATCGGCTGCGGTACCGCCGGATGTGCGGCAGGCGGTTTTTCAGGAATACGGGATTCGCGGCACGCGGGCGGATGCGTATGAGGTGGATCATCTGATCACGCCGGAACTGGGCGGTGCGAACAGCATACGGAATCTGTGGCCGCAGCCGTATTCAGCAGTCTGGAATGCGCATGTGAAAGATGAACTGGAGGACCGGCTGCATGGTATGGTGTGCGCGGGCCAGGTGGATCTGGCGACAGCGCAGCGGGAGATTTCGCAGGACTGGATCGGGGCGTACAAGAAGTATTTCCACCGCGACCGGCCGGAGTGAAATCGGCCTGAAACCACCGCGGGTTATGCCGGGGGCTGCATGGGCCGTTCGTGGATGATCATCCAGCTCGCGAAGAAGTTTGACTCCAGAGGCCTGCCCAGGCTGAAGCCTGTGCCACCTCAGTTGTTGAAGCTGCTGACGGCTTCCTGTTCGTCGTGAAAAGTCGGAATCAGGGTGCTGAGCCCCGTCATATCGAGCAGCTTGCTGAATCTCCGGCGCCGGGTTGAGACTTTCAGCGCGCCGCGGTTCGCACCAGATGCGAATAGCAGCTCATCAGCTGGCCGAGGCCGGCGCTGTCGATCCGGGTCACCCGGCTCAGGTCGATGATGACCCGCGTGTCGCTTCTGCTCGAGAACTTCGCGGCGCAGGTCGTCCAGTTCGCGGGCCGAATGGGTCAGTTCGGCGTTGGCTTTGAACCGCAGCACGGAAACGCCGCCGGTCTGCTTCCAGGCCAGATTGGAAGCGCGCAGATCGGCGGCCAGGCGTTCGCTGACCCGCAGCTCGTCGAAGCATTCGTCGCAGCCGAGATAATGGCCTTCGAACTCCTCGACGGCTTCGGAATCGAGCGATCGCGAGAGATATTTCGCGATCACCTGTTCCCGTTCTATCGGTTCCTTTTTGCAGACCATACTTCTCGTCCATCCACTTAGTGCTCAATCGACCGTGTTTCGTTTCATGTTCCGTCGTCATAAGCGCGGCGAAAGCGTTCTTTGGCGCGAAACAGCACGACCCGGAACTGGGCGTCGGTCATGCCCCATTCCCTGCAAATGTCTTCTTTTTCCTTGCCTTCCAGATAAAGGGCGCGCAGAATGGCGCGGTCGCGTTCGGCCAGTTCGGCCAGACCGTTATCGATGGCATCGCGCATTTCGAAGATGTCGGCCTCGGGCCGGACGCCGGCATCCGGGATCGGCACATCCGGATCGAGCGATCGGCTCGCGCCGCATGCGGCGGCGGTATTCGAGGATCACGTTGCGGCACACGCCGTTCAGAAAAGCGCCGAATTCCTCGGTATTGCGGATCTGCTGGCGCTGTTCGGCGCGGAAAAAGCGCACCAGGGTCTCCTGCACAAGATCGTCCACATCGGCGCAGTTGTGGCCCACATGATAGAGGACTTTGTAGCGAAGCTTGAGGCGGAGGCGCTCGATGGAGGGCTCGGTGATCAGGGATTCGGCGGCTTGCTCTGAACGCACCCATAGTTCGTTGCCAGTCGGCAACGACGGTGCGACGGCGGGACCATCGCAACAGCTATGCCGACTCTGGTCACGGTCGGGCTTATCGTGTAGCTGTTACCCCGCGGCGGCTCCGGTCGCTTTGCGGCTCTGGAAACATTCCCGGCAGAAGACAGGCCGTCCCTGGGTGGGCCGGAAAGGGACCGTGGTTTCGCGGCCGCATTGGGAGCAGACGGCGGAGGTTTCCACACGTCCGGGAGGCCCGCCCCGTTCGGAAGGGCCGCTCTGCCGTTTTGCCTTGCACGTCTTGCAGCGCTTCGGCTCGTTCCTGAAATCCTTCTCGTGATAGAACTGCTGTTCGCCCGCGGTGAAGACAAAGTCCGCACCGCAGTCCACACACTTTAAAACCCGATCCTGAAATTCCGGCATGGCACCATCCTGAGCTAGGCACAAAGGAAAGGCGGAGCGCTTGCCATTCGCTCCGCCTGGCTGAGCGGTTATTCGATTTCCCGGCGACTTTTCTTCCGGTTTCGTTTGCGCGCCAGAGCCTGCTTGACCCGCAGTTTTTCGCCCGGCTTCAGATAGAAAGAATGCCGCTTGACCTCTTTAATGATGTCTTCCTGCTGCACTTTCCGTTTGAAGCGCCTGAGGGCGTTTTCCAGGGTTTCACCTTCCTGGAGTCTTACTTCTGCCAAATCTTACGACACCTCCCAACCGACCACAGATTACACTGGCCGACCGGATTAAATCCAGCTCTGCCAAGGTACTGATATCATATGGGCTTGATTCAAAAGTCAAGCCCATAAATCCTTTCGGACGCCGCCGACGGCTCCCTCAGGCATGACTGACCCGGCACTGCTCAAACCCCTGATTATGGTCAATGTTCTCGCGATATTGCTGGCTGGAGGAGCGGGCGAACGGCTCTATCCTCTAACGCGCGATACCGCGAAACCAGGAGTTCCGTTCGGTGGCGTCTACCGGATCATCGATTTCACGCTGTCCAACTGCATGAATTCCGACGTCCGCAGAATTTTCATCCTAACACAATACAAGTCACTGGAATTAAACCGGCATATCCGCGACGGCTGGCACATTTTCTCGCGCCGAGATGGGGGAGTTCATCGAGATTCTGCCGCCCATGAAGCGGGTCAGCGACGAATGGTACCAGGGGACGGCCGACGCCGTCTATCAGAATCTGCAGAGCATCCTGACCGAAGCGCCCGACCAGGTGCTGATCCTCTCCGCCGACCACATCTACAAGATGAACTACCGGCGACATGATGACCTGGCACCGTCGCAAGAGGCGCCGACATCACGATCGCCACCATCCAGATGCGATCCCGGCGAGGCCCAGCCAGTTTCGGCGTGGCGCGAGATCGAACCGGATTACCGGATCAGCGGCTTTGAAGAGAAGCCGCAGCATGGCAATCCGGTCCGGTCGGTCTTCGATCCGGCAATGGTCAGCGCGTCGATGGGGATCTACATTTTCAAAACGCAAGGTGCTGATCGAAGAGCTGATGCGCCGACGCGGCAGATCCCGACTCCTCGCACGATTTCGGCAAGGACATTCTGCCGAAGTGTCTGGAGCGGCGGCGCGTGGTAGCCTGGGATTTTCACGACATCAACGCCAAAGCGGCGCGCTACTGGCGCGACGTCGGCACGCTCGACGCTTATTACGAAGCCAACATGGATCTGGTCGCGGTTTCGCCCGAGTTCAATCTGTACGACGAGCGGTGGCCCATCCGCACGCGGGCGTTTCAGGCGCCGCCGGCGAAGTTCGTCTTCGCGCAGGAAGGCCAGCGCATGGGCCTGGCGGTCGATTCGATCGTTTCGCCGGGCTGCATCGTTTCCGGCGGACGGGTGAATCGCAGCGTGCTGGCGCCGTTTGTGCGCGTGAACAGTTACTGCGAGATCGACGAGTCGATTCTGCTGCCGCGCGTGACGATCGGCCGATACAGCCGGGTGCGGCGCGCCATCATCGACGAAGATGTGGTGCTGCCGGAAAACAGCCGGGTCGGCTTCGATGCGGAAGAGGACCGGGCCCTGGGCCGAGTGGTGACGGAATCGGGGATCACCGTGGTGCCGTCGCCGGTTCCCCATCAGCAAACATCGTACAGAAGCAGCAGGGCGGCGCGCTAGACGCCGCAGGCGCGGAAAGCCAAGGCCGAAGGGTCCGTCTGCGCGGTGAAAGAAGGAGCGCAAAGGCCGAAGAGGCCGTTTCGCGATGTACAGAGGGATGCAAAGGCCAAGAGGCCGTTATGCGCGGTAAAGAAACAGGAGACGCAGTGTCAACGATCGTCAAAGTCAGCGGTATCGAGATTCTGGATTCGCGCGGGAATCCCACGGTGGAAGCCGAGGTGTTTCTGGCCGACGGCAGCACGGGCCGCGCGGCCGTTCCCAGCGGCGCATCCACCGGCGAGCACGAAGCCGTCGAACTGCGCGACGGCGACAAGAACCGCTATCTGGGCAAAGGCACGCGCAAGGCGGTCGCCAACATCAACGGCCCGATCGCAAAAGGCGCTGCACGGCCACGATGCCACGCTGCAGGCGAAGATCGACCAGATCATGATCGATCTCGACGGCACGCCGAACAAGGGCAATCTGGGCGCGAACGCGATCCTGGCGGTTTCGATGGCGGTGGCGCGCGCGGCGGCGGCATCGCAGCGCGCCCCGCTTTATCGCTATCTCGGGCGGCGTGAACGCCTGCATGCTGCCGGTGCCGATGATGAACATCCTCAATGGCGGCGCGCATGCCGACAATTCGGTCGACATGCAGGAGTTCATGATCGTGCCCTACGGCGCGGAGAAGTTTTCCGAAGCGCTGCGCATGGGCGTCGAAGTGTTCCACACGCTGAAGAGCGTGCTGAAGAAGCGCGGCTATTCGACGGCGGTGGGCGACGAAGGCGGATTCGCGCCGAATCTGAAATCGAACGAAGAAGCGCTCGAAGTGGTGCTGGAAGCGATCACGCAGGCCGGCTACAAGCCCGGCGATCAGATCGGCATCGCGCTCGATCCGGCGGCGAGCGAGTTCTACCAGGACGGCAAGTACGTCTTCAAGAAGTCCGACAAGAGCCGGCGCACCAGCGAGCAGATGGTGGAATACTGGGCCAACTGGCGGCGGCAGTATCCGATCGTTTCGATTGAAGACGGCATGGCCGAAGACGACTGGGAGGGCTGGAAGCTGATGACCGACACGCTGGGCGCGAACACGCAACTGGTGGGCGACGATATGTTCGTCACCAACACGGCGCGGCTCTGAAGCGGGCATCGAAAAGGGCGTGGCGAATTCGATTCTGATCAAGGTCAATCAGATCGGCACGCTGACCGAAACGCTGGATGCCATGCAGACGGCGTCCAAGAACGGCTACACGGCGGTCATTTCGCACCGGTCGGGCGAGACCGAAGATCCGTTCATCGCGGATCTGGCGGTGGCCACGAATGCCGGGCAGATCAAGACCGGATCGGCCAGCCGCACGGACCGCATCGCGAAATACAACCAGCTGCTGCGCATTGAAGAGCGGCTGGGCGACGGCGGCGAAGTTCCCCGGCCGCAAGGCGTTCCGCCAGTAGCGAAAGCAGCTACCGAGCGAAAGCCGAACAATAAAAAATGGCCCGCAACAAACCTCTGATTCTGACCATCCTCGACGGCTGGGGATTTTCCCCCGCCATCGAAGGCAATGCCATCGCCGCCGCGCGCAAGCCGACGTACGACATGCTGCTGCGCGATTTTCCGAATACCCTGGTGCACACTTCCGGGCCTTATGTCGGGCTGCCCGAAGGCCAGATGGGCAACAGCGAAGTCGGGCATCTGAACATCGGCGCGGGGCGCGTGGTCCATATGGACGTGACGCGCATCGACCCATGATCGCATCGGGTGAGTTCTTTGCAAATCCCGCTGCTGCTCGGCGCCATGCGATCATGCGCGGCGCGGGCATCGGCTGCATCTGATGGGGCTGTGCAGCGATGGCGGCGTCCATTCGCAGCTGGAGCATCTGTACGCGCTGCTCAAGATGGCGAAGCAGCAGAGCGTGGCGGAGGTGTTCGTCCACTGCTTCATGGATGGGCGCGATACGCCGCCGGAGAGCGGCATCGGCTACATCCGCGAAATCCAGAAGAAGATGCGCGAAATCGGCGTCGGGAAGATCGCGTCGGTCGTCGGGCCGCTATTACGCGATGGATCGCGACAAGCGCTGGGAGCGCGATCGAGCGCGCGTTCAACGCCATGGTGTCGGGCGAAGGGCGAGAAGTCGCACGGATCCGGCGGCCGTGATGCAGCGCTCTTACGAGAAGCGGCGTGACCGACGAATTCATCGAGCCGGTGACGATTGTGGACGAACAAGATCAGCCGGTCGGGCTGATTCGCGACGACGATGCCTGCATCTTCTTCAATTTCCGCGCCGACCGCGGCCGCGAGATGACCGAAGCGCTGACCAGCGCGACGCTGGAAGTGCCGTCGCGAACGGCGGCGCCGAAGAATCTGCACTTCGCCACCATGACGCAGTACGACAAGACGCTCACCGTGCCGTTCGTGCTGACGAGGGAGCCGCTCGATAACATCCTGGCCAACGTTTTCGCGCAGTTGAACTGGAAGAATCTGCGCGTGGCGGAGACGGAAAAGTACGCGCACGTCACTTACTTTTTCAATGGCGGCATGGAGAAGCCGTTCGCCGGCGAAGAGCGGGAATGGTGGCGTCGCCCAAGGTCGCGACTTACGATCTGAAGCCGGAGATGAGCGCGCGAGGGCGTCACGAACGTGGTGCTGGATGCCATGGGCAGGAAGGATTTCGACGTCATCGTGATGAACTTCGCCAATGCCGATATGGTGGGGCATTCGGGGAAGATGGAGCCGACGGTGCGCGCCGTGGAGACGGTGGACGCGTGCCTCGGGCGCATCTGGCAGCGTCTCAAAGAGAAGAACGGCCGCTGGATCATCACGGCCGATCACGGCAATGCCGAGACGATGATCGACCCGGTGACCCACGGTCCGCATACGTATCACACGACGAATCCGGTGCCGCTGATTCTGGTGGACGATTCCGGCGACAAGCTGCGGCCGGGCGGTGCGCTGCAGGATATCGCGCCGACGATTCTGGGCGTGCTGGGCGAAGGGCAGCCGCGCGAGATGACGGGGCGCGATCTGCGCCTGAAATAATGTGGGGCGGGATGTCATCCCGCGGCGGGGTTGTTTACCCCGCTCTTCGTTTGTGACGGATGGTCGGTGAAACGGCCTCTCCAGTTACACTGCGGATCGACGACGACATCCCAGGTGCTGCGGTCACCGCGGACACTCGGCGCAATCGGGGAAATGATTTGCAGAACGTCTCCGGACGCGGCGTGGCAGTTTCTGATTCTCGTCGATGCCGGACCGCTCATTGCGCTGGTCAGGAAGGACGACCGGCACCACAAAGCCTGTGTGGCGGCACTCCGACGGATCAACGAACCGATGGGGACAGTCTGGCCCGCACTCACGAAAGCGCTCTGTCTGTCAGGCGACGTCCGTGGCGGACAGGAAGCCGTTTTGGAACTGGTGACGCAGGGAGGCGCGGACCTGCTTCCGCTCGATCTGGCGGATGCAGCGCTGGTGCAGCAGTTTGTGCCACATGCTGATCGGTCGCCGCCGCCGGGAAACGGTTCACAACGGTCTGGTATTGGCAACACGTGGATTACGCCCCGCTTTCCATCCTGAGGCTCCGAGTTGCCAGTACAATCCAGCCGGCAAGCCTGCCACGGTTTTCCTGCGTTTCGTTGTTGATCGAAAAATGCTGATCGAAAAATGTTGATCGAAAAATGAAAATTGCCAAACGAACCCGGAAACAAGATCAAGTCGTTTGTAATCAGCGGCTTGGGCTGGTCAGCAGGGCTTGCCCTGTTCCCGGAACAACGGCCGCGCGGCTGATCCGTCCTTCGCCAACCTGCTGGCGCCACATCGCGTAATACAGGCCTTTGCCGTCGATGAGTTCGTCGTGGCCGCCAGATTCGACGATCCGGCCGCGCTCCAGAACGTAGATGCGGTCGGCGTGCATCACCGTCGAGAGGCGATGCGCGATCAGAATCGTAATCGCATCGCGCGTCGATGGCCACGTCGCGAATGGTCTGGCTGATCTCTTCTTCAGTCAGCGAATCGAGCGAAGAAGTCGCTTCGTCGAACACCAGCAGCTGCGGCTTGCGCAGCAGGGCCCGGGCGATCGAGAGGCGCTGCTTCTCGCCGCCCGAAACTTTGACGCCGCCTTCGCCGATTACCGTGTCGAGTCCGTTATCGGCGCGCGCCAGCAGGCTGCCGACTGAGGCCTGGCGCAGCACGTCCATGCAGTCCGCGTCCGTCGCTTCCGGATTGACGAAGAGCAGGTTCTCGCGGATGGAGCCGGAGAAGAGCTGGGCGTCCTGCGTGACGAAGCCGATGCGTTCGCGCAGGCCGTCGATATCGATCTCGTCTTCGCGCGTCCCGTTGTAAAAGATGTGCCCGGAGTGCGGACGGTAGAGGCCGACCAGCAGCTTCACCAGCGTGGTCTTGCCGGAGCCGGAGGGTCCCACGAAGGCGATGGTTTCGCCGCGCGAGACATCGAACGAAATGTCCTCCAGCGCCGGGCGGTTCGCGGTCTGATGCTGGAAGCTGACGTCGTTGAAAGCCAGCGTTTCGAGAGGGCCGATCGCGATGGGGTGCTCGGGCCGCGGCTCGGGCTTCATGGCCAGGATGGTCTCGAAGTTTTCGCAGCGACGCTTCGGTTTCGCGATAGGTATTGACGACGTTGCCGAGTTCCTGCAGCGGTCCGAAGATGAAGAACGAATAGATGAAGAGCGAGAAGAACTGGCCTACCGTGATGCGCTGCGTGAAGATCAGGTAGAGCATCAGGAACAGGATCGAGGTGCGCAGCAGGTTGACGAAGGTGCCCTGGATGAAGCTCAGGCTGCGCAGGTACCTCACCTTTTTGAGTTCGAGCTTCAGGATCTTGGCGGTGGTGGAGTTGAGGTGGCTCGATTTCCTGCTGCGCGAGGCCGAGGCTCTTTACCAGCTCGATATTGCGCAGCGATTCGGTGGTGGAACCGGCCAGCGCGGTGGTCTCCTTGCACGATGGTCTGCTGCACCTCCTTGATCTTGCGGCTGAGCAGCGAGCTGAGGCCGCCCAGCAGCGGGATGGTGAGCAGATAGGCGGGGCCGATCGACCAGTGCACGCGCGCGGCGTAGACCATGACGAAAATGACGCCGATGACGGTGGTGAACAGCAGATTGACCGCGATGGTGATGAGCTTTTCGACATCGGTGCGAACCTTCTGCAGCTTGCCCAGAGTTTCGCCGCTGCGCTGGTCTTCGAACTGCGCGTAGGGCAGTTCGAGCGAATGGCGGATGCCGTCGGCATACATGCGCGCGCCCACCTGCTGGGTGATGACGTTGACGTAGTAGTCCTGAAAATTCTTGGCGACGCGCGAGACGAACGCGACGCCGACGGCCAGGCCGAGCAGGCACGAGACGCCGCGGATGAACTGGCCGATTGTGTATCGTGAAAGCGCGTGGCGTAGGAATCGATGATGTGGCGGAAGATCGGCAGGATCGAGCAGGGAGAAGACCTGGTTGATGGCGGCGAGAACGAGCGCCGCGGCCACCAGAGTCCAGTAGTCCCGCAGGTAGCGGTAAAGAGTCGCCATCTACTCTATTGATGCGACACCGGATGCCGCCGGATACTAAACTAACCGAAAGGGGGAGTTACAGGCGATGAAGACGGCGGTTTTCGTTGACGATCGCACTGTTTTCCATGACGCTCGCGGCGCGGGCGGATTTCAGCTACACGACCTCCGGCAAGGTGACCGGGGGTTCGATGGGCTCGATGGCGGGCAGCGCGGGTAACACGCAGGACAGGGTCTATTTCAAAGGCCAGAAGATGAAGAACGAAAGCGGGGAAGTCGCCACCATCATCGACTTCGAAGCGCAGACGATGACCACCATTAATCATCGGACGAAGACGGTTACGGTGAAGAAGCTGAGCGAAATTGGCGAATGGAGTCAAACGACGCGTCGGTTACCGTCGACGTGAAGGAGACCGGGCAGCAGAAGACAATCAACGGCTATAACGCCAAAGAGCTCCTCATGACGATGGAGATGTCCATGCCGCAGGCGCCGCAGATGGGCAAGATGCAGATGGAAATGCAGCTGTGGCTGTCGTCGGATGTGCCCGGCATCGGCGAGATGCGGGAGTTCTACCGGAAGAACATGGAGCGGTTCCCCTGGTCGGCCATGGGAGGCGCGAATCCGCAGATGGCGCAGGCCATGGCGCAGTTGCAGCGCAAAATGGCCGAGATGAACGGCGTGCAGGTAGAGTCGGTGATGAAGGTGAAGCCGGCGGGTGGAGCCGGCGCTCCGGCCATGCCGCAGATGCCGCAAATGACCGCGGCGCAGCAGCAGCAGATGCAGGCCGCGATGGCGCGCATGCAGCAGCAGGGCGGACCGGGGGCCGAAGCGGCGGCGCAGATGATGGCGCGGATGGGCAACATGGGACGAGGCGGCGCGCCCGGGGCTTCAAATTCGCTGATGGAGATCACGACGGATTCAAGCGAGTTCTCGACCGCGCCCATCCCGGATTCCGTGTTTGCGATTCCGGCGGGGTATCAGAAGAATTAGCGGTCAGGCTCAGAGCCGCGAGATTTCGGCGAGGATCACGGCGAGCGATTTGCGAAACTGGTCGCCTGTGCTGAATTCGAAGAGGCGCGGATCGAGAGGCTTCAGCAAGGGCTCGAGCTGATCGGTGATCGAATAGTCGGCGCGGATCGGAGTTTCGGGGAGTCTGGTGGCGCCCGGTGGAGGCAGGATGAGGCGGCTCGGCGGCTGATAACGAATGTAAAACAGCTTCGCGGACGCGGGGCCGTTGACGTCGACCGGCTGCAGGGTCTGGGTCTCCGTGAATCGATAAGCGCTCGAAAGCACGATGATGACAGGCGTTCGACCGGCATGCATGGACCCGCCGGCGCGGATTCGCCGGCGGATTTCACTCACGAAAAAGTTGGCCTTGAACTGGCGCTGTGTGAGGGCATGGGCGTCGATGGTTCCGGCGTTGACGTCTTTTAAAGATGCACCCACGCGGGACCAGTCGATCGGGCGCCGGTTTTCCTGCTGATAGACGACGTTATTCCTCGAGAGATCAAGCAGGGTCATGCCGAAGCCGGAGCCACCCCAGTTCACCTGGGATAAGACTTTGGCGGCGGGGAGCAGCGCTTCAAAAATTCGCGTCTGCGCCTGGGGGGAACCGGCCCGGTTTTCCGAGGGCGTGAGATTCACCACCAAATCGATGTGCATCGGTTCGCGGCTGGACGCAGCGAGGTTCAGCTTGCCTTCGAGAGAAGGCTGGTACCACTTCTCCGGCTGATCGAGCACCGGAATGAACTCCACCGGGGGCAGGCCGAGCCAGGCCGAGGGCAAAGGGTCGTTCTTCAGAGGACTGACATGGAGCCGGTGTTTGCGGATGCTGTGCTCGGCCGTGGCGTCGTCGTAGACGGCGAGAGTGACCTGATAGTCGCCGGGAAGAATGAAGAAGAAGAGGGTGAAATCCACGTTGTTGGATTTCATGCCTTCTTCGAGGTTGACGAGATCCATGTCGAGATGGTTCTGCCAGGAGACGCCTTTGTCGTCGGCGACTTGAACCAGAAGAAGGAAGTGTCCCTGACCGCGGCGCTTCGCCAGTTCCGCGCCGTCAACTTCGGCAGTCACGGAAACAATGAGGCGCTGGTAGCTGGAGAGCTGCGCCTCGGAGAGACGGGAACTCCAGCGGATGCGGGTGTCGCCTGACTGGGAGAGCCCCGGTTGGGCGAGCCAGCGGTCAAACGGGATTTGGGAGAACGCTTCGTCGCGGCTGCCGTCCTGCTGCGCCGGGAGCGGGGATGCGCAGACGGCGGGCAGCAACGCGAAAAGCGTGCGACGGGTCACTCAAGCCATGGTAACGTCGAATCAGATGCAGCGTTGTGTGCGGATAGTGCTGGCGCTTATCCTGCTGACAGGCGGGATTTGCGGCGGGCTGTGTTTCGCGCAGACGGCCGGCGACGGCGCGGCACATTCCTGCTGCCACCACGGAAAGAATCATTGCGGACACGCGGGGCCGTCGATCGACGGGCATGCGGCGGTGGCGATGGTGAAAGTCGCACCGGTAGTGCTGACAGCGCCGGTGATGTCGCGCGCGTTCGACGTTACTGCGTTTGAACCCGCGGCGATTCAGCCGTTCAGGCAGTTTTCCCCTCCATTACAAAATTCCGTTCTCAGACTCTGATCCTTTTTCTTTCGTTCGGCGAAGTTTGAGCTGCAAAGGGAGGAAAAGAGATGCGTTTGTGTGCAGTATTACTGCTTGCCGTTCCGCTGATGGCGCAGCACGATATGAGCAATATGCCGGGAATGGCCGGTATGCAGCACGATACGGGGCCGCAGGAGGTGATGGAGGCGTCCGGCACGAGCCTCAATCCGGCATCGTCGCCGATGAACATGCTTCACATCAACACCGGCCGGTGGCGAATCATGATCCATGGGATCGCGTTTATCGAAGACACGCAGCAGAGCGGTCCGCGTGGTCAGGACAAGCTGTTTTCGACAAACTGGTTCATGTCGGAGGCGGAGCATCGCCTGGCTGGCGGGACGTTTTCCATTCGCACGATGCTGAGTCTGGAGCCGGCGACGGTCACCGGGCGGCGCTATCCGGAACTGTTTCAGACGGGCGAGACGGCATACGGCGTGCCGATTGTGGATGGACAGCATCCACACAATTTTGTAATGGAACTCGGGCTGCACTATTCGCATCCGCTGGGAGAGACATCGTCGTGGGAATTGTATGTGGCGCCGGTGGGAGATCCTGCGCTGGGGCCGGTGGCTTACCCGCATCGCGTGTCGGCGGAAGAGATTCCACAGGCGCCGCTGGGTCATCATCTGCAGGATTCGACGCACATCTCGTATGAAGTGGTGACGGCGGGGATCACGCATGGCATGGTCCGCGTGGAGGCCAGCGGGTTTCACGGCGCGGAGCCGAATGAGAATCGGTGGTACATCGGTTCGGGGGCAATCGACTCGTATTCGGGGCGCGTGACGGTGTCGCCGAATGCGAACTGGTCGGGACAGGTTTCGGCGGGGAGGCTGACGAAACCGGAAGCGCTGGAGCCAGGAGATCAGACACGCGCGGAGGCATCGGTGACGTACAACCGGCCTTATGCGGGCGGTAACTGGGCGACCAGCGCGATCTGGGGACGCGTGCACAAGACTGTGAGCGGGGACAATCTCAACGGCTACACGCTGGAGTCAGTGGCGCGGTGGGCGCAGAAGAATTACATCACCGGACGGATTGAGCTGGACGATAAAGACGAACTGCTCGCGGGTATTACCGGGATGCCGCGGGAGTTTCGCATCGGCGCCTACACGATCGGCTATACGCGGGATTTCTATATCGTGCCGCGGATCGCGACGGGTTTGGGCGTGAATTTCACCACGTACAGCATGCCCGGGGCGCTGGTTCCCTACTACGGGCAGCGGCCGGTGGCGGGGATGGTTTTCCTGCGGTTCAAGCTGAGGGATGCATCGTAGTCCGCCGGGGTGCATCATCAACGTATATGGCGCGAGCGGCAGAAGAAGTTGAGCTACCGATAGCCGGGATGACGTGTGCAGGCTGTGCGCGCACCGTTGAGAAGCAACTGGCCAAAGCGCCGGGCGTGGCGAAGGCGAGCGTTAACTTTGCCACCCGGACGGCGTCAGTCGAATTCGATCCGGCGGAGACTCGCGTGGAAGCACTGGTCGCCGCAGTAGAAGAGGTCGGGTATCACGTGCCGCTGGAGTCGGGGGAAGCGGCGGAGGCCGCAGCGGCGCGTGAAGTGCGGCATCGGCTGATGTGGGGTGCGGCCTTCGCGATCCCGGTGGTGGTGCTCGGCATGATGGAGCGCTGGGCTCTCGTGCAGCTTGCACTCACGATACCTGTGTTGTTTTATGCCGGGCGCGGATTTTTCATTGATGCATGGACGGGCCTGAAGCATTTTTCGGCGAACATGAACACGCTGATCGCGATGGGTACCGGCGCGGCGTTCGTGTACTCGGCGTGGGTAGCGGCGCGCGGGGGAAGTGAGGTTTACTTCGAGGCCGCGGCCGCGATCGTGGTGCTCGTGCTGCTCGGCAGGATGCTGGAAGCGCGCGCCCAGGGCAAGGCGTCCGATGCGATTAGAAAGCTGATGGCGCTCGAGCCCGCGACGGCGCGCGTGATTCGCAACCTGTTCGAGCGCGAGATTCCGCTGGCTGAGGTAAGAGTGGGCGATGTCGTGGTGGTGAAGCCCGGTGAGCGCGTGCCGGTGGACGGCGTCGTGAAGGCCGGGGCGAGCGAGATCGACGAATCGATGCTGACCGGCGAGAGCATGCCGGTGGCGAAGGCCGTGGGCACCCAGGTTTACGCAGGAACGATCAACAAGACTGGGGCGTTCCGGTTCGAGGCGAAGAAGGTTGGGCGGCAGACGGCGCTGGCGCAGATCATCGAACTGGTGAAGCGCGCGCAGGGATCGAAAGCGCCCGTGGCGCGGCTGGCGGATATTGTGAGTGGCTATTTCACCGTGGCAGTGTTGGCCATTGCGGCGGTGACGTTCGCGGTCTGGTTGATATATGCCCCGGTGGGTGTGGCGCTGGTTAATGCGGTCGCGGTGCTGATCGTGGCGTGTCCGTGCGCGATGGGGCTGGCGACGCCCACCGCGATTATTGCGGGCACCGGGCGAGGAGCGGAGCGGGGAATTCTGATCAAGGGCGGAGAGCCACTTGAGAGCGCGGCGAAGATCGATACCGTGCTTCTGGATAAGACAGGCACGATTACGACCGGAAAGCCTGTGGTGCGCGCGATCCGGGCATTGAATGGGTACGCGGAAGAAGAACTGGTGCGAATGGCGGCGGCGGTGGAGAAGTGGAGCGAGCATCCGGTGGCGCATGCGATTGTGGACCGGGCGAAGGGATCCGCGACCGGGGAATCGACCGGGTTCCGCGCGATTCCGGGCGAAGGCGCAGAGGCATCGGTCGGGGGACACCGCGTTTTCGTGGGACGCGCCGAAGGAGGCGTGGCGATTGCGGTCGATGGCGTGCGGTCGGGGGAATTCGAGATCGTCGATGAAGTGAAAGCGGACGCGCGGGCGGCGATTGGGCGGCTGCGCGCGATGGGCGTCGATGTGTGGATGATTACCGGTGATAACCGGCGCGTGGCGGCGGAGGTGGCGCGCGAGGTGGGGATCGAAGATTCGCACGTGCTCGCCGAAGTGCGGCCGGAAGCGAAGGAACGTGAAGTGGCGCGGCTGCGGTCGGAGGGGCGGCGCGTGGCGATGGTGGGCGATGGAATCAATGACGCGCCGGCGCTGGCGCGCGCGGACGTCGGGATCGCGATCGGCACCGGGACTGACGTGGCGATCGATGCGGCGGGAATCGTGCTGATGCGCGGAGAACTCGCGGGTGTGGCCGATGCGCTGGGGCTGGCGCGGCAGACGATGCGGATTATCCGGCAGAACCTCGGCTGGGCATTCGGATACAACGCGCTCGCGATTCCGATCGCGGCGGGGCTGCTCTATCCATTGACGGGGTGGATGCTGTCACCGATGGTTGCGTCGGCGGCGATGGCGCTGTCGAGCGTGTCGGTGGTAACGAACAGTTTAAGGCTGCGGCGTTATCGAGCCTGAATCTCGCCGGGGATCAGACGGCCGAAGCCGAGATTGCAGACCACTTCCAAAAGACTGCCGTTGAGGTTCTTCATCAGGCGCTGCTTCAGGCCCACGTAGGACTGCGTGCCCGCGAAGAGATCCTGCATGAGGCCGCGGAAGGTGGGGCTGAGGCGCGTGAACTGCACCATGCGGCTGGTGACGGCGCCGCCGAGGAATCTTCCGTTGAAAACGCGGCTGGCGAGGCGCGAGCCGAATTCGAGATCGGACATGAAGTCGCGGTGCAGGAGTCTTTGATAAGCCGCGCCGGCGAGGTCGAGCGATTCGGAGAGAATGGCTTTGACGGCGAGGTCGGCGGAGCGTACGGCGTAGTAGAGGCCTTCGCCGGTGACAGGATCGACGAGACCCGCGGCGTCGCCGGCAGCCAGCCAGCCGTCGCCGGAGACGCGATTGCGCTGCCACGACGGCGGGCCAAGGCTGGGAAGCAGGTGACCGTAGAACGTGGCGCCGTCTTTGGGAAGCTGGTGCTCTTCCATGTAGCGCTCGAGCCAACTGCGCATGGTGGAAGCGGACTCACCCTTGCCACAAATACCTACAGAAAGATGACCGCAGCGCGGGAAGACCCAGATGTAGCCCTCGAACCCGGGGAGGAACTGGATGTCGATATTGTCGCGGTCGCCGGGGACGAAATAGCCAAGAGCGGTGGCCGCGTCCGAGGGCGACAGTTCGGTGCCGACGCTGCGCAGCGGATTGCGCGCGCCGGTGGCGACGATGCAGTAATCCGCATCAAGGGAGCCGGTGCGGGTTTCGAGTTTCCAGCGCGCGCCCGTCCGTTCGATGCCGAGAACACGGGTTTTTTCGAGCTGAGCTCCGGCGTGAGCGGCGCGGTCGAGCAGCATGCCGTTGAGGTCGTAGCGGGAGTAGATCAGGATGGGACGATCGAGCGTGAGAGTGACGGACTTGTTTTTGGGCGCGGTGATGACGGTCTGGCGGACAGTCTTCTTCGGTGTCGCGCTTTCGGCTAGAAACGGGTACTGCGCATAGGCCTTATACGTCAGGCCACCGCCGCAGGGCTTTTCCCACGCCAGCTTTTCATCGAATAGAACGGTCTTGACGCCTTGAGAAGCCAACTCGGCGGCGGCGAAGGCACCCGAGGGTCCACCGCCAAGAATGGCAACCTTCATTGCTTGGTGCCGGGGCTGACCTGCGGATGACCAGCGGGCATCTGCTGGCCTCCGGCTGTGCCTGTCACTGGGTGACCGGGCGGCATCTGCGACGAGCCGGGCTGCTGCTGTTCGTGGCCCTGCATGTTGCGGTTCTTGATGCGCCACTGATCGCCGTCGCGTTCGAGCGCGTAGTTCATGGTGATCGCCTGCGAACCGGGCGCGGAACCTTTGGGGCGGAAGCTGACCTGTGCGGTGGCTTCTTTTTCGCGGAAAGAGACGGAGTCGACGCTGATCTCCATGGCGTTGATGTCGACTTTCTTCCCGATGTCTTTGATGACGCCTTCCTTCACTGCTTCGGGGGTGTCGATGTTTTTCGAACAGCCCGCCAGACAAAGCGCGACCGCGAAAATAAAGGCAGATTTCACGTCTCTGATTATAGCGATGCGGCAAGAATCGCTTCGACCAGGCCCGGGACGGTGAACGTTGCGGCTTCGACGGCAACTGCGACGCCGCTTTTGCGCAGAGTGGCTGAGGTGATCGGTCCGATACTGGCGCAGCGGCTGTTGCGGAGGGCGTCGGCCCCGATGCCGTCGATCAGATTTTGTGCGGTGGAGGAACTGGTAAAGGTAATCCAGTCGGGCTGATGCGCGAGAATGGCTCCGGCGCGGGTGGGCAGGCCGGCAGGCGGGACGGTGCGGTAGGCATCGACCACGTCGACCTTTGCGCCGCGGCGCGAAAGCTCCGTGGGCAGTAGATCGCGGGCCACGGCTGCACGAGCGATCAGGATGCGGGCGTCGGTCAGATCGTAGGCGGAAAGCGCGTCGAGCAGGCCTTCGGCGACGTATTCCTGCGCCGTGAGATCGACTTTGATGTGGAAACGCTCCAGGGCGTCGCGCGTAGCAGGGCCAATAGCGCAGATGCGTCCGTGGATGGAGCGAAGGTCGGCGGCGCTGCGGTCGAGCCGTTCGAGAAAAAAGCGGACCCCGTTCGCGCTGGTGAACAGGAGCCAGGCGTAGCCGGGGAGCTGCGAGATGGCCTCGTCGAGGGCGCTGTAGTCGGCCGCGGGCTGTATTTCAATCGTCGGCAGCTCGATGACTTCGGCGCCCAGGCTGCGCAGTATCGCGGAGAGGCTGCCGGCCTGTTCGCGCGCGCGAGTGACGACAATGCGCCTGCCGTGGAGCGGAAGGCGTTCGAACCAGTTGAGCTTTTCGTGGAGGTTGACGACCTCGCCGACGATGATCGTGGCCGGCGGCTTGAGCGCGTGCGCATGGATGAGGGTGGGCAGAGTTTCGAGAGTGCCGGTGAGAACCTCCTGGTCGGGGCGCGTTCCCCAGCGCACGGCCATGGCGGGTGTGGAAGCAGAGCGGCCTTCGGCGAGGATGCGCGCGGCGATTTCGTCGAACTGGGAAAGCCCCATGTAGATGACGAGTGTTTCGGAGGCGCCGACTTTCGACCAGTCGATTTTGTGGACGTCGTGACCGGTGATGAACGTGACCACGGAGGTGTGGTCGCGATGCGTGAGCGGCACGCCGGTGTAGGCCGCGATGCCGAGCGGCGAGGTCACGCCGGGGACTATTTCGAAAGGGATGCCGGCATCGGCGAGAGCTTCGGCTTCTTCACCGCCGCGTCCGAAGAGAAGCGGGTCGCCGCCTTTGAGGCGAACGACGTTGAGTCCGCGCCTGCCGCGATCAATGAGAAGAGCGCAGATTTCGTCCTGCGAGAGCGCGTGGTCGGATTTCTTCTTGCCAACGTAGATACGTTCCGCAGCGGGCGGGGCAAGGGTGAGGAGTTCGGTGGGCGCGAGATGGTCGTAAAGGATGCAGTCGGCGGTTTCAAGGAGCCGTTGGGCTTTGAGCGTTATGAGCTCGGGATCGCCAGGACCTGCGCCGACGAGATAGACTTTCGGCGCCGTCACTCCGAACCGTCGCGAGCCGTTTCGTAGACCGAGTCGAGAATGGCCTGGGCGCCGCGCTTGAGGAGAACCTGGGCGACGTTGCGGCCAAGCTCCGCCGGACGGGTGCATTCACCGGTCGCAGTGTAGCGAATCATGTCGCCTTCGGGAGAAAAGACCGCACCGGTGAGGAAGAGTTCGGTGTTCTCCAAAGAAGCGAATGCACCGATCGGGACCTGGCAGCCCCCGCCCAGTTCGAGAAGCATGGCGCGTTCGGCGGCGACGGGCAGACGTGTCCAGGGATCGTCAAGCGGCGCGCAGGCTTCGAAGCCGGGGCCGTCTTCGAGAGTTTCGATGGCGAGCGCGCCCTGTCCCACGGCGGGACACATGATGTCGGGGCGGAAGACTTCGCTGATGATGTCGCCCCAGCCGAGACGACGGAGGCCCGCGGCCGCAAGCACGATAGCGTCATATTCGCCGCGCTCGACCTTGTTGATGCGCGTGTCGACGTTGCCGCGGATGGAGCGGACGTCGAGATCGGGCCGCAGCATTTTGAGTTGCGCGACGCGGCGGAGGGAACTGGTGCCGACGATAGCGCCGGGCTTGAGGTTTCGCAGCTTGCCGCCGATGATGGCGTCGTAAGGCTCGGCGCGCACCGGGATCGCGGCGATGGTGAGACCGCGCGGGAGCTCGGTGGGAAGGTCCTTCATGCTGTGCACCGCGAGGTCGATGCGGCGGTCCAGGAGCGCTTCTTCGATTTCTTTGGTGAAGAGGCCTTTGCCGCCGACCTTGTTCAGAGGGACGTCCTGGATTTTGTCGCCGGTGGTTTTGATGATCTCAATGCTGCATTCCGCGCCGCGCGCTTCGAGGCGCTCTCTGACATAGTGTGCCTGCCAGAGTGCGAGCTGCGAACCCCGGGACCCGATCACCAACATAAGTTCCAGTGTAACCAGAGCAGCGTGACGCGACTTGCGCTGTGCGTTGTGACGTTACTGGTGCGGGTTCGCCTGGGAAAGACGGCGGCGGAGCGCATCCGCCGCAGCTCGGGCGGAGATACGGATCGGGTAATACTTTTGTTCGGAATCGAAGGTCGGATCGGTGGCAGCCACCTGATCCAAAAACTTCAGGTCATCCGCGTTTCCAATCATGCCTAAAGCCGCGAGGGCTCCCATACGAGCCGGGATATCAGCGTCTTCCAATCCCTGTCTTATTGTTCGTTCGATGAACTGAACGTCGGCCGTGCTGAGATGATGACTTGTGGCTGGATCTCGTTCGTAACTCATGATCTGAGCCAGCGCCACAAAAATGTCTGGCTTGTTGGCCCCGGAAACCTTTCCCTCGGCGGCTGCCAGAAAATAGGGTGCCGTCTTATCGGCGTGAGCAGCGAAGAATCTTGTAAGTTCCGAAGGGGCGCCATATCCGCTTCCGAGTAGCGCCGGCCAGACGTCTGCTCGACCGGGGTTTCTCTGTGCGATTTCCTGAACGGTGCCTTCCAGAGAACTGACGTATTCAACGAACGGTCCGTCGTCAATATCGTCGGGGTCGGGATGCGCTCCGGCAGGCGTTTGACGGAACGCATTCTCTTTCAGCAGAAGGGCGACCAGAGCCCTGTCTTCCTCGGGGGACCGGCCTTTCTGTTGGGTCAGGGCATTGTACGCTTCTGCTCTTTCCATCCAGTTCTCAGACCGGAGTTTGGCGGCGATGTCGGGGCGGAGCTGTCCGTGAGCCTGAGAGATCAGGATCCCGAAGAGAAGCAAACGAGCGCGCGTCAGCATCGGAAAGCTTAATCCTGGAGGTGGAAGACCTTGCGGACGGCGTCGATGAAGCGCTCGCCGTCGGGCTGGCCGGCATTGCGGCGCAGGGCGGAGATGGGGCCGTGGGCGATTTTGTTGATCATCGACTTCGTCATCGCTTCGAGCTGCGTGACGACCTGCTGATGCTGCTCGGGCGGGAGCTGCGGCAGGCGGCGCATGGCGCGCGTGACTTCGGCGGCGCGGATGTTTTCGAGCTGCTCCTGAATGCTCACGATGGTGGGCGTGACTTCGTCAAGGCGCAGGTGCGACATCATGCGCTCGACTTCGTCGGCGACGAGGGCTTCGGCTTTTTCGGCCTGCTTCGAGCGCTCCTGCACGTTCGCGTTGACGACGCCCTCGAGATCGTCGATGTCGTAGAGGAAGACGCCTTCGACGTCGTTGACGGAAGGGTCGATGTTCCGGGGCACGGCGAGATCGATCAGGTACATGGGGTTGTTGCGACGGGCGGCGATGGCGTGCTGCATCTGCTCGCGGCTGAGGATGTAATGCGGCGCGCCGCTGGAGGCGATGACGATGTCCATCTCGGGAAGCATGGAGGGGAACTGCGCGTAATCGATGGCCTGGCCTTCGAAGATGGCGGCCATTTCGAGAGCGCGTTCCCATGTCCGGTTGGTGACGAAAATACGTTTCGCGCCGGAGCGATGCAGGTGTTTGGCGGCGAGTTCACCCATCTTGCCGGAGCCGATGATAAGGACCGAGTGGCCTTTCAGAGGACCGAAGATCTTGCGGGCGAGTTCGACGGCAGCGTAGCTGACAGAGACCGCCATCTGCCCGATACCGGTTTCGGTGCGGACGCGCTTGGCCACGCGGAAGGCGCGGGTCAGAACCTGTTCGAGAAGTCCGCCGACGGAGCCTTCGGTTTTCGCGATCGCATAGGCGTTCTTCAGCTGCCCGAGGATCTGGGGTTCGCCGACGACCATGGAGTCGAGACTCGATGCCACGCGGAAAACATGCTGAATGGCCTCGCGCGCTTCCAGCCGGTACAGATGGCTTTCGAAAGCGTGGGCCGAGCCCTTCCAGGCGGCAAGAAACTGTTCGACGACCTGACCGGGGTCGGCATGATCGGCGGCCGAGACGGCGAATTCGACGCGATTGCAGGTCGAGAGGATGACGGCTTCGGATGCACCGAGTTTCTGGAGTTCGCGAAGGGCGTCGGGCAGGGCGCTTTCGGCGATGGCGAGCTTCTCCCGCAGGTGAACCGGCGCGGTCTTGTGGCTGATTCCGGTGAGGAGCAGCTTCATTGCACGAGGCGGCTTTCGAGACGAAAGTGCGCGATCCAGGTGATCGCGGAACAGCAAAGGGCAACGATGGAGAGGATGGCGGCTTTGCGTCCGCGCCAGCCCGCCGTGATGCGGAAGAAGATCAGCGCGAGATAGATGCCCCAGGTGATGAAGGAAGTCGAGATGAGGCCGTTATCAATCCAGCGTGTTCCGTAGGAAACGTAAGCCCAGATGGTGATGATGACGATGCTGACGGTGATGAAGACGAAGCCTGCGCCGAGGGAGCGCGAGATGAGTTCGTCCAGCATGCCGAGCGGGGGAAAGAAGCGGAAGAAAGAGCGCGCCTGTTTGCGTTTGAGCTGACGCTCTTCCATCAGATAGGCCACGGCGGCTATGGCGGTGAACAGAAGCGCCGCGTAGCCCAGCAGCGCGAGCACAATGTGGACGATGAGCCAGGTGCTGCGCACAGCTTCGTTCGACCAATGGGCGACGGGACTGCTCAGCGCAGCAACCAGGGTCATGACGGAGACGAGCGGGAAGACGAAAACGCTGAGGCTCTCGGCTTTGTAGCGCCAGTAGATGGCAAGAAAAACGATGCTGATAAGCCACGCGCAGAGGGAGCTGGTTTCAAAGAAACCGTTGATCGGGCAGCGGCGCTCGACGAGGCCCTGTTCGACGATGGAGACGAGCTGGAAAATCGCGCCTAGGCCGAACGCACCGAGGGCGAGCCGGAACAGAGTTTCGCGGCGGCGCAGTACGGTGACGATGGCTTCGATGAGGCCGAGCGAATAAAGTATCGCCGCCACACGAAGCCAGAGGAGACTGGATTCGCCCATGAATGTTTCAACTTCAGTATATGCCGCTAAGTAGGGACAGCACCCTCTGACAGTCCGCTAAAACTCCCACGCAACCGCAATATCCTTGTTCAGGCGGGCCAGTACCGCAGGCCCTGCTCCGCAAACGGGTGATAATACCCAATTGCGCTGCAATCCAAAACTGAGCGCAGGAATTCTCCCACCACATTCCTCTGAGGCGCGTTGAAGTGGGCCACAATTTCAACGATTTCGTCGTCACGCCATCCCTCCTCCGGATCTCCCGGGCAAAGGAGGTAGAGTGTGAACTCGAGAACGATGCTGTCTTCGCTGAAAGTTTCCATGGAACGTACGAGCCACGCTGGCAGGAAAGCCACCAATGCAGGGGGTTCCAGCAGGGGCAGACCGATTGATCCATGGAAAAGGACTTCAGGTGAAAGTTCGTCCCATCGCTTACCGGAAAGTTCCTTTCGAAGGAGAATCCCGTCGTCACATTCGTCATGAGTTGAAACGAGCCCATCAAACACCCGGGTTGGAAACGCCCGAATCGCCCGCTGGCGAAATGCGTTGATATCTGCCGGAGCCACCGTAAAAATGTTAATCGATGCAGCCGGAGGCTCAAGATGCACACTTGGGCTAACCGGCGGCGGAGACCGCCGGCTGTAAAGGGCTCTGCAAGAATGGACGTATCGAATGACCAGGTTCTTCGTGGAGAATTTCGGGTGCCGGGCGACGCAGGCCGATGGGGCGGCGCTCGAGGCGCAGTTGGCGGCGCGCGGGATGACGGCCGCGGATGAGCGGTCGGGTGCGGACCTCGTCATTTTGAACACCTGCACGGTAACTGCGGAGGCGGACAGCGACGCGCGGTCGGCGATACGGCGGACGCATCGGGAGAATCCGGCCGCGCGGATTCTGGTGACAGGGTGCTACGCGCAGAGAGCGCCCGAAGAGCTCGCCGCGATGCCCGGCGTGGAGTGGGTCGTCGGTAATTCACATAAGACGAGCATTGCGGACATGGTTGCGGGGGGCATATCAGGTGCCGTCGAGTATCACGGTGGGATCGTCGTCGGCGACATCTTCGAGACGCGCGACATGCTGACCGCGCCCGTGATGGAATCGACTGGCGATCGCACGCGGCCGAATCTGAAGATTCAGGACGGCTGCCATAATCGCTGCTCATTCTGCATTATCCCGTTCGTGCGCGGGAGGAATCGCTATGCGGGCGCGGATCAGATTGTCGGACAGGTGCGCTCGCTGAGTGCGAAGTATCGGGAAGTGGTGCTGTCGGGGATTAATCTCGGGCGGTGGGGCAGGGAGTCCGGAAGCACGCTGCGGCTCGTCGATCTCCTGCGCAGGCTGCTGGATGAGACGCCGATCGAAAGGCTGCGGCTGAGTTCAGTCGAGCCGATGGATTTCTCCGACGACCTGCTGGGGCTGATGGCCGAGACGCCCCGGATCGCCAAGCACGTGCACGCACCGCTGCAGTCGGGGTCGGATGCGATTCTGCGGAAGATGCATCGCAAGTATCGGCCGCGGCATTATGCCGATCGCGTGGAAAAAGCCCGGCGGATGATGCCGGATGCGGCGATCGGCGCGGATGTGATGGTCGGGTTTCCCGGCGAGACCGAAGATTTGTTCGAGGAGTCGCGACAGTTCATCGAGGCGCTGCCGTTTACTTATCTGCACGTGTTCACGTATTCGGAGCGGCCGGGCACCCCGGCGGCATCGATGCCAGGCGCCGTTGACATGCGCGTGCGCAGGGAACGCAACCGCGTGCTGCGGGATTTGGCGGCATCGAAAAATACCGCGTTTCGAGAGCAGATGCTGGGACGGGAATTTACGGCGGTGACGCTCGACCCTCCCGGCCTGGCGCTCACCGATAACTACATCAAGGCGTCACTCGATCTGCCATACACGGCGAACCGCCTGGTGCGCCTGCGTCCGCGCGCGCTCAATCAGCACGGCGTGAGCGCGCAGATCACCTCCGCCGCTTAATGAAGAACGACCCGATTCAGTCGGCGCTCGGGGCGCTGGACGATGTGCCCCTGCGCACACCCGATGGGCTGAAGCAGCTCACCAAGGCGCTGGCGGCGAAGTCGAATCTGGTGGTGGCGAAAGCGGCGCGGATTGCCGGGGAGTCGCAGTGGATGGAGCTTTCACCCGAGCTGGTGAAAGCCTTCGAGAGATTCCTCAAAGCCGGCGCCTCAGGCGACAAAGGCTGTGCGGCGTTGACCGCGATTGCGCGGGCGTTATTTTCCCTCGACTACGACGGTGCGGACTTGTACCTGGCAGGGATGCGCCACGTGCAGATTGAGCCCGCCTATATCCGGCCGACGGATACTGCGGTCGACCTGCGCGCAGTATGCGCGATGGGTCTCGTGAGCACGAACTATCGTTACAAACTGCGCGAGTTGGTCGACCTGTTGGTGGATCCGGAATGGCAGGCGCGCGCGGGGGCAGTGCGCGCCATCGCAACCGCGGGGTCGGAGCCGGCGGCGCTGCTGTTGCGATTGAAGGCGCAGATCGGCGACAAAGAACCGGATGTGATGGCAGACTGTTTCATCGGACTGCTCGCAGTGGAGGGAGTGGAGGCACTGCCGCTGGTGACTTCGTTCGCGGACGGACGCGCGAAGGAAGTGGGCGAGGCCGCAATCCTGGCCCTGGGTGAGAGCCGGCGTGCGGAGGCGGTGGAGTGGCTGAAAGAGAAGTTCTCGCGCGCGGCTGACGGCGAGATGCGGCAGGCAATTTTGCTGGCACTGGCGACATCGAGAACAGAACCCGCGATTGAGTTCGTGCTGGGTGTGATTCGCAGCGGTAGCGATAAGACCTCGGAGATGGCGGTGTCGGCGATGGAGGTGAACCGCGGGGATCGACGGCTTCAGGAGGAAGTGGAAAAAGCGGTGCGGGAACGCCGGCCTTGAAGCGCCCCGCCTGGCTTGCGGTTCGGAAAAGCAGGTGCTGATTCCGCAGTGGTTACTGAACCGCGCGCGTCAGCAAGCGGCAACGAAAAGAGCTTTTTCAGCAGCCTGCTATAGCGATGACGCGGCGGACTGGGCCAGGCGTGAAATGGCGTCACCCGGCTGGTTGGTGACCAGAACCGCGACCAACCTGCCGTGCTGAAATCCGGCGACATGCTCGGCGGCGAAACTATCCAGCCGGATGCGGGATTCAGCGGGAATGTCGACGCGGCGCAGATAGACGGACACGTTGCCGGGGGAATCCCGGTAGACGAGATGCAGGAACACGCGGCCGTCGAGATAGCAGAGCCTGGCCTGCGCAAGTCGATAGCCCGCCGGCGTGAGAGCAGAGACCGCTGAGGCGGGCAGTCCCTGGGTGGCAGCGAGCGCCTCGATGGCGGCGGGATCGGAGAGCCACTTCCGCGGCTGGCGGTCGACGATCTCCACGCGGTGGTCGCGGGCCGCGGCAAGAGCGACCGGGTTAGAGCGGGCCAGCCGCAATGCAAAATACGCAGTGACACCGAACACGAGAACTGCAGCGATTCCCGCGATGACTTGTTTCCAGTGGCGCGAGGTCTGCGGCGCGGCGTAAATGATGTCCCGGATGCGCTGTTCAACTGCGCCGTCGTCGACGGGTTCGGCCAGAATCGCGGAACGGAGCCGTTCGTCGAAGGCGCTTTGCTCGGCAAGCTCCTGCCGGCAGGCGGGACACTTGCGCACATGCTCGGAGAAAGCCGCGGTTTGCGCAGGGTCGAGCTCTCCGGCGAAGTAGAGGGGTGCGATCTCGGATACGTCGCGGCAGATCATTCAGGCTTCCTTCACCGTCAGTTGCGGGGGCGCAAGGCGGGCGCGCATGGTTCGGCGGGCGCGAGCGAGGCGCGACATTACTGTGCCGATCGGGACAGAGAGAATCTGCGAGATCTCGCCGCAGGTAAAGCCTTCGACCACGCCGAGGAGAAGAACTGTGCGATGGTCGACCGGAAGACTGTCGAGGGCGCGCGCGACGTCCATGGTTTGGTCGAAAGAGGGCGAAATGGTGCTTGCCTCCACGGTAAGAGGCACCGAAGTGTGCGCGACGCGGCGGCCGGAAGCATAGAACGAATTGAACAGAATTCGGAAGAGCCAGGCGCGCGCGTTTGTGCCCGGGCGAAACTGACCGAAGTTCTTCCAGGCGAGCAGAAGGCAGTCCTGCACGAGGTCGTCAGCGGAGGAAGGGTTGGAGGTGAGACGACGCGCGACACGGAGCAGGCTTCGCGTATGGCACAAAGCTACGCGCTCGAATTCGGCCTGTGATGCGGGCACACAGAGGGCAAAGTGTGGCGCGAACTCAAAGCAATCCGCGCCACAAAAAAAGGAGACTAACCCTTCTTCAGTTCGTCGAGAGCTGCCAGAACTTCCGCGCTGTGCGGTTGAGGGTTGACCTTCACGAAGACTTTGCGGATCACACCCTTCGGGTCAATGATGAAGGTGTTGCGCGCGGCCACGACGGTGTCACCGAACTTCTGTGTAGAACCGTACTGTGTCACGACCTTCTTTTCCGGATCGGCCAGCAGCTTGAAGGTGAGGTTTTCCTTCGTGCAGAATTCGACATGGGAATCGACCGAATCGACGCTCACCCCGAGGATGGCAGCCTTCTTGGCGTCGTATTCTTTCTGATCGCGCTGGAAGTTGTGAGCTTCGATAGTGCAGCCGGGGGTCATATCCTTCGGATAGAAGTAGAGAACAACCCACTGGCCGCGATAGTCGTGCAGACTCACTTTCTTGCCTTCCTGCGAACTCAGCGTGAAGTCCGGGGCGGCGGAGCCAACAGTGGGTACGTCGTCGGCGGAAATTACCAACGGACGCGACAGGGTTAACAGCATGGCGAGCGCCGGGAGCGCGCTGACAAGAATGCGGGAAATCTTCATTTCGGTTTCTCCTTTGACGCCGCACAGGGCGGCTCTTGGGCTTCTGATACTGGAATGCGCGGCGCCCTGCAATTCATCCCTCGCAGGCCGCACTTGTGAGGGAATCTACCTCTCCAGTAGATTTTACACGGCTTAAGGCAACAAGTGGAGCGGAACATGCGAGGACAGCGGCATGTCACGCAATTATTTCCCCCGATTCATCCTGCTCGGAATGCTGGCGACCGGCGTGGTCATCGGTCCAGCCCTCGCTCAGAACACTTCCCAGCCGGATAACACCGGTAACAACAAACAGGACCGAGGCAGCGGCGCGGTAACCGCAGACCAGCAAAAGAACAATCGGACCGACCGCGAGACGACGAAAGAAATACGCAGGGCCGTGATGGCAGACAAGTCACTTTCGACTTATGCGCACAACGTCAAGATCATCACGCAGGATGGCGCAGTGACGCTCAAGGGACCGGTCCGATCGGACGACGAGAGGAAGTCGATCGTCGCGAAGGCGGAGGGTGTCGCGGGCCAGGGCAAAGTAACGGATCAGCTTTCGGTTAAGTCGGCCCAGTAAACGAGGCCGGAATCATAAAAGGAGCAATCATGGCAGACAACAAGAAGACGGCAGTTTTCGGCATTTACAATTCAGTAGGCCGGGCGGAGCGGGCGGTGGATGTGCTGGTGCAGTCAGGCTTCGCAAGCGGGGACATTTCCGTGTTGCTTCCCGATGTGCAGGGCAGCCGGGAGTTCGCGCATGAGAAGGAAACGAAGGCGCCCGAAGGCACGGCCGCTGGTGGAGTCACAGGCGGAGTTATCGGCGGAACCCTGGGTGTGCTGGTCGGTATCGGCGCCCTCGCGATTCCGGGACTGGGACCATTCATCGCAGCCGGGCCTATCATGGCAGGCTTGGCCGGCCTGGGCGCGGGCGGGGTGGTAGGCGGGCTGATCGGCGCGCTGGTGGGGATGGGGATCCCTGAGTACGAAGCCAAGCGCTATGAGGGCAGACTGAAGCAGGGCGGCGTGCTGATGTCAGTCCATTGCAATACGTCGGATGAGATTTCGCGGGCGAAGGACCTGATGAAGGGAACCGGCGCCGAGGATATCTCGTCAACGGGCGAGAGTTCGCATAACGTCGTCGAATCGGAAAAAGTGCGGACGAGCGGCTCCTACTAGTGTTGTGTCTCTGAAATCTCTTGCCTGATGTGGGGCGGGATGGCATCCCGCAGCGGGGTGGTTAACCCCGCTGGCCGCTTGCAACGCGCGCGGTTCGGAATCAGCACCCGCTTTTCCGAACCGCGCCCGTAAGGGAGTGGCAAGAAGCGTTTTTCAGCAGCCTGCCGGGTTAGGTTCACTCCGGAAGCCGGTTCCCGAGTGCAGTTTACTTACGGGATCCGCGGCGGACGTTCTTCAGGTTGGACTGGCGCTGCTTGGTCTTCTTGCGTTTCGGCTTGCTGATGATAAAAGTGCCGCTGCCGACGTATTCTGCTTTGTAGAGCTTCTCGTTCGTATCCGCCAAAATGGTGCTCCGTTAAAAGGTTTGGGTGAATCTTCAGTGTACCTTGCCGCGGAACGGGGAAAGCGTGGCAATATTTGAATAGCGTGGGTAGCGACAGAGTGTTCCGCTCGGCGGGTCTGGCTTTGGTGGTGCTGCTGGCTGGAGCCTGGGAGAAGCCGCGCGTGGCCACGCCTCCAAGACTCCCGACGGCGGCTGAGGTGAACGTCGTGCTCGGCGAACTGTCCAGCATCACGGGTTTCCGGGTGCGCAGGCAGCTCCCCTTCGCTCTGATTACTCGCGAGCAGGTAAATCAGTACCTCAAAGAACAGATCAGACAATCGGTCAAACCGGAAGAGATTCGCGCGGAAGAAGTGACGCTCAAGAAGTTCGGGTTCGCGCCGGCGGATTTCGATCTGCGGCAGACGACTATCGATCTGCTGACCGAACAAGCCGCGGCGTTTTACGATTTCCGGCGCAAGAAGCTGTTCATTTCCGACTGGGCGACCGTGAACATGCGGGATGTGGCGTTGATCCACGAACTCGCGCACGCTCTCGCGGACCAGAATTTTCCCATTCAAAGGTATACCGACAAGGGAGCCGACAACAGCGAGGCGTCACTGGCGCGCGAGGCGGTAGTGGAAGGCCAGGCATCGTGGCTGATGCTGGAAGTCGGAGCGCGCAGGTCGGGCAGGACACTGGCTGATCCGCAAACGGCGAAAGAATATCTGGAGCCGACGGGTGATGCGCAGCAGAGCGATTATCCGGTTTTCAATAATGCGCCCCTTTATCTGCGGCGAACCCTGATGTTCCCCTATGATGAGGGGGAAAAGTTTCAGCAGGCCGTGTTTCTGCACGACGGGTCCCAGGCGTTTGCACGCGTATTCCGGGATCCCCCCACGTCGACATCACAGATCGAGCACCCGGAACGGTATTTCGAGCACACGCCGATTGCGAACCCGGATCTGCCGAAGCCGGTACGGCATGCGAAGGCTTATGTGACGGGCGCGATGGGGGAACTGGAGACGCGGATTTTGCTGGAGCAATATGTCGGAAATGAGGCCGCGGAGGATCTGGGGCCGAAGCTCAAGGGTGCGGATTACCGCATTGATGAGATGAAGACAGACCATCGGATGACGATGGTGTACGCGTCGGAATGGGTGGATGAGGACGCCGCGATGCGGTACTTCGAGGCGTATGAGAAGGTGCTGCGCGGCAAGTGGAAGAAGGTTGAAGTGAAGGAAGAGAGCGCCGCACGGTTCGCGGGGAAGTCGGAAGACGGGTACTTCGCGGTGACCCGCATCGGGAAGACCGTGCTGAGCAAAGAGGGGTTTGAGCAGCCTCTCTGAAGCGAGCGGACACCGGTGGGGACCGAAGACCGGTCTGCTGATCTGGTGGATACTGCTCGGTGTCTGTGCCGCATATCGGCCGCTGCAGCTGGATGAAGTTCTGCAGCTGATCGGAACGCGAACAGAACATCTGGCCGGGGTGTTTGGCTGGCTTCGGATCAATCCGGGCTCAGTGCCGCTGGGGTATGTGGCGCAGTGGGCGCTGCTTCAGGCAACCGGGTTCTCGAGCTTCATGGCGCGCGTGCCGTCGCTGGTCTCGTGGATCCTGACCGCGGCGGTGTGCATGCGTATCGGGATGCGCGCCGGTCTGCGGAGGCCGGAATCCCTGCTGCTGATGACAGCGCTGACTCCGCTCTTATTCCGCTATGCGATCGAGGGACGCCCCTACCTGCCGGCCTTCTGCCTTACCGCCTGCTCGACTCTGTTGATGCTGGAGTTCATTTCGGGGCCCGAAGAGCGGCCGGCGACGTGGCGGCTGGGGATCTACGGGGCGTCACTCGGGATCGCACCGCTGATCCAGGGCACAGCCGCCACGGTGACGCTGGCGCACGCGGTTTTCGTGCTCACGGAGAATTCCCTACGGCGCGATCGCAAGCGGCAGATTCCTTTTGTGGTGGCGATTGTGTTGAGTCTGTTGCTGCCGGTGGCGTGGTCCCTTGCGATGCGCAATGCGTGGGCGGATTCGATCACGAGGGCCGGTTACACGTTTGCGTTCAGTGCGCGAAGCCTGTATGGCTTTCTGAAAGACCTGAGCGGCGGCGGGCTGGTGTGCACAGGATTACTGACGGCGGCCGCGGTGTTCGCGTGTGTGCGTTCGAAGATGCTGCGGCCGGTAAAGTATCTGCTCGGGCTTACCGCGGCTACGGCTATCGCGGGTGCGCTGGGGTCGGATGCGCTGGCGGGGTATTTTACGTCGCCACGGCAGGCGATTTACTGTCTGTGCCCGCTGCTTGTGCTTGCAGCGGCGGGCTGGGAGGAGACCCGGCGTAAATATCGAATGCCGGCGATCGCCGCGCTGGGATTATTCACTGTGGCCGCGCTGGCGAAGGATGTTTCCATCGTACGGTCAAAGGAAAACTGGCAGGCGGCGAGCGCACTGGTAACGAAGAGTGTGGACGAGGGTTTCTGCACGCAGCCGGCGTCTGATCTGAACACGTCGCTCGGCCTTTACAGCTTCTTCGATCCTTCGATCGGAATGCACAAATGCGGTGCGTCGGATGCAAAGATTGCACTCATCCACAACACATTCACTACGCCGGCGGAGACGGATGGCGCGGTGACGGCACTGGTGAAGCGGGGCTTCGTGGCAGCGGGCAGTGCGCAAGCAGGCGGAACGACCGTGGTGCATTTTATCTTAAGGACTGCAGCGCACTGACATCTACGATCTGGCTGGACAACGTATTCGCGGCGCTGCGGGTCCACAACTGGTCGACGCGTTTGGAAAGCTCGCGGGCTTCTCTCTTGTGGCCGTACCTGCGCTCGAAATCGGCGTAGCGTTTGTAGAAGGTGAGAACGAAATCCGTGTCGCCGCCGGCGGCTTCGAAGATGGCGGCGGCGCGCTGAAACAGAGGAAGCGCTTTCGCCGGTTGATCCGACCAGGCATAAAACATCGCAAGGTTGGCCGCACTGTTCCCAATGAGCTGGTCACCGGCCGGGAGGATGGACTCTCTGAACGACAGAGCCTGCTGGAGCCAGGATTCAGCTTCCGCGGAGCGGCCGGAGTTCAGGCAGAGCGATCCAAGCAGTGCATAGACGGCCGAAATATCCGGCGGGCGATCCTTCATTGCCGTGAAATCATGCAGTGCTTCGTCGGCTGCTTGCTCGGCCAGCGCGTCTTTGTGTTCCCCGGAGTAGACGTTGCCCAGCGTGACCAGGAGGCGCGCTTCCTCTTCCGGTTGACGCCCGGAGGCCCGCGCCATTGACAGCGCGCGCGACAGCAGTTTCTCGGCGCGGGAATACTGGCCCGCTTTGCCATAGAGTTCACCCAGAGTCCCCAGAGGGCCGACAAGCGCGGGCGTGTCTGGGCCGTGAAGTCTTGTGAAGCCGGCAACAGACCGGTTCAACGCGTCCTCGGCCTGCACGTATTGTCCGGCTTTTTCATAGACCGACCCGAGCATGCCGAGCATGGTCGCTTCCCACTCCGGTGCATTCCCGTGCGCAGCTTCCGCCAGAGCGGGTTCGAGTAGTGCGGTTGCACCCGCGTAATCCTTCTGGTGGCACAACGCAAGTGCGTGCGTGGCGATCTGATCATAGTCCGGAGAGATGCCCGCAGACTGACAGAACGCGGCGTCCGACCAGCAGACGAGAAACGAAATACAGAGTACGCGAAAAATTGTACAAACACGCGAGGGAAACCACATACCAGCCGCGCATATATCAGCAAGAGGCGCGCCAGAGGATCGTTTGGAACGATCAGCGGGGGGTCAGGTTCTGGCAGAGATCCGGAGCAGGGGCCGGAACTCGCGGACATCGCGGACTGTAGTAACGTTCAGAACTTTGTCGATGAGGCCCGAAGCTTTCTGCGCGCCGAGTACGGGGCTGATCAGGTCGCGGCATTTGGCCACAACTTCGTCCCGCGGCATTGGATTGTCGACAGTGCCCCGCACGGCTTCGACGCGTTCGGTGAGAACGGCGCCGTCCTTCAGGGTGACTTCGACGAGGGTTTCGCGATTGGGATAGCGGCGTTCGAGTTCCGCGTCGGGGATGAGTTCAACCTTGGCGCGCTCGCGAAGGACGGCTGCATCCTGCATGCGCGGCTTATCGTGTGCGGCGGCGAAGGAGACCGTTTTGTCGAGAAGCATCACAGCCACGATGTGCTGCAGACAGATGTCGGGCATCTCACGGTTGTTGACCGTGTTGGCTTCACTGGTGGCCAGTCGGACCATGACCTTCTCAATCTGCGGCGCATCGAAAGCGCGCTTTTTGCGCATGTTTTCGAGCGCGTCGAGAGGGGCCTGGATGGGCGAGCCGACGGTCCACTTCTTGATATTGGTGCGGGTGATTTCGTAGCGCTCGCCGAGTTTATCGATGAAAATGGCAGGATCGGCTTTGGGGGCGAAGGTCAGAAGGAAGTTGTCGGGACCGGAGAGTATGTCTTCGACGCCGGTGCCGCCAAGTTGGATGAGAAGAGCGGCCGTGACGCCATTGCGGGCCGGCCATCCGGCGAAAACGAGAGATTTCTCGACGTGTTCGGTATCGCGCTGCCAGGCAGCGATGCCGGCGGCCTGCTGTGCGGCGTAATCGAGAAGCCAGCGCATCTGATGCGCATTGAGTCCGGCGGCACATCCGGCTGCTGCGGCGGCACCGAAATTCTCCGCGATACTGTGGGCGCTGTGGTGCGTTTCCATCTGCCAAGGCAGAGCGCCGAGAGTCCCGCCCAGCGTCATCGTGACGCGGGGGCCGATGTCGTAGCCGAGCGCGACGGCGCGAAGGAAGCGCGTACCGTCGATGCCGAATTGTTCACCTGCGGCGAGCGCGGCGGGAACAACAGCGCATCCCGGATGCGACTGCGAAGGCGCATGCGAGTCGTCCGTTTCGTCGGAGTGGGCCAGCATGCCGTTGGCGAGGGCGGCTTCGATGGCGCCGGTGACGATGTCGGACGCGGCGACAGTGGCAACCTTTTCGCCCTGATGAGTCCGCGCGAACTGAAGAGCGAGGCGGGCTGGCGGGAGGTCGATGCCGGAGATCATGGCCGCGAATGTATCGAGGATATGGTGCTTCGTTTTCTCGACAACGTCGTCGGGGAGTGGATGAGACGCAGCATCCGCCATGTAAGTGCTGAGGCGGGTGATGACAGGGCTGACGGCGGATTCGGCAGCGCGGAGCGGGAGAACAGCGGCGGTGAGTAACCCGCCCGCGGTTTTGAAAACCTCGCGGCGTGTCATATTTCGTCGGGCTGGAAGAGGTCAGCGACGGGCAGGGTGACGCGCCCGTCGGTGGTGCGGAGGATGCCGTCGAGAGCTTCGAGATGGCCTTCGCGAGTGATCGTCCAGGCGCGACGGGATGCGGGGTCGAGTACCCAAAGGTTCTGGACGCCCATGTTCAGGAAGTCGTCGAATTTGTTCTGAAGGCGCGGGAAGCGATCTTCCGGAGAAAGAACTTCGACGCAGATATACGGAGGGTGAGTGAATACCTGCTCGTCCGGCTCCGGAAGCTGATAGACGCAGACGTCCGGGACGCGAAAGCGTCGCGCGGAAACCCGGATTCGCTGCTCAGGAAACGTCCGGACACGTAATTCGCGCCGGCGATCGCGAAACCAGCCGAATATCTCGCCTTGCAGGCTGCTGTGGTCTTTAGTTCCCAAATTGCGCTCGATCAGCTCTCCGTCAACGAAATCGCAATCCGGCGAATACGACGTCGCCAGATATTCTTCGACGCTGATCAGCGCCGCGGTACGCATGCGAGAAGTTTATCAATTCCGCGCGGGTATATACTCATCGCGATGTTGAGATTCCATCGCGCGGTGGGGCTTTTGTGGTTGGGGATGGCGCCTGCGATTGAGGCGCAGCAGGGGCGTCCCGAAGCGCCGCCGTTCAATGCATCGCAGATCGAAATGCAGGTGCCGCCCTCGGAAGGCGTGGTGATTCGCGCGGGCCGGATGTTCGATCCGAAGTCGGGGACGAATCTGACGAATCAGGTGATCGTGGTGAAGGGAGACCGCGTCGCCGAGGTCGGACCGGCTGCCACGACGGCGGTACCGCAGGGAGCGCGCGTGATCGATCTCTCGAAGGCAACTGTGCTGCCCGGCCTGATCGACCGCCATGTGCATCTGATGCAGGATCAGCAGCCGAACGACGGACGCGCGTCGTTTATCGGATTGAACTATGCCCTAAAGGATCTGCATGCGGGGTTTACGACGCTGCAGGACATGGGGTCCCCGTATACGTATGCCATTGTCGAACTGCGCGACGCGATCAATAAGGGACTCGTGCCCGGGCCGCACCTGCAGGTGGCGGGACCGCAGCTGAATCCGCGCGCGGCGAGTTACTATGCGGCGCCTTCGGCGGTGACGCCGTTCGGGACGGGGCCAGGCGGTCCGGTCTGGCAGCTCACGCAGAACATTAATTCCCCGGCGCTGGCCAGGGCCGCGGTGCGCGAGCATTCGCACTACGGGACCGACTGGATCAAGGTGTACGACACGGAGGATTACGAAGGCGGCGGCTATCCGCAGCCGGATGGAGCGGGAGCGTTCCTGCCGAACGGGAAGCTGATCAACGTGCCGTCGCTGACGCTGGAGGAAGATCAGGCGATCGTGGATGAGGCGCACAGGCGGGGGCTGAAAGTGGCGTGCCATGCCTACGGCGGCGAGGGGCTGCGGAATTGCCTGACGGCGGGTGTGGACATGCCGATGCATGTGATCGTCGGTGTGACCGGCGCGGAAGGGCTGGATGATGAAACGATCCGGCTGTTCAAAGTGCCGCTGGCGGACGGGACGATGCGTCCGGTGATTCAGACGTTGTGGGATCTGATCGGCGATATGGAAGCGAAGGACCGAAAAGCGACGGGCGGGAAGACGACCCGTTTCGCGCTGACGGAGAAAAGCTTCAGGCGTCTGGTGGCGGCTGGAGTGACGGAGGTCTTCGGAAGCGGCGCGTACACGATCGGTCACGGCGTGCAGGCGTTTCAGTTCGCGTATTACGTGAAGTGGGGCATGTCGCCGGCGAACGCGCTGCGCATGGCAACGAGCAATGCGGCGGCAAGCCTGAATTTCGACCTCGGTAAGCAGGTGGGCAGTATCGAAAAGGGAAGGTTCGCGGACATTGTGGCGGTATCGGGCGATCCGCTGACCGACATCACGGAGATGGAGCGGGTGAAGTTTGTGATGAAGGGCGGGGTCGTGTTTCGCGATGAGCTCAAATAATAAGTACCAGTGACGCCAATCGAAGAGCAGTTCGGGCCGATCGACATTTACCTGTTCGACCAGATTCTCAGAGGGCGCATCCGGCCCGGGATGAAAGTGTTCGACGCGGGATGCGGGTCGGGACGGAATCTGATTTATCTCCTCCGGGCGGGTTATGAGGTGTATGGCGTGGATGCTGATCCGCGTGCGGTGGAAGCCGCGCGTATGCTTGCCGGCGCGCGGCCCGATAACTTCCGGATGGAGCGAATCGAGAGCCATTCGTTTCCGGACGGATTTGCGGATGTCGTGCTCAGCAGCGCGGTGCTGCATTTCGCGCGGGATGACGAGGACTTTCGGGCGACGCTGCGTGCCACGTGGCGTGTGCTCAAGTCCGGTGGGCTCTTCTTCTGCCGGCTGGCGTCATCGATTGGAATTGAAAATCAGGTTCAACGGATCGCGGGGAGACGGTTCTGGTTGCCCGATCGATCGGAACGCTATCTTGTCGATGAAGCGATCCTCATGGCCCTGACGAAAGAACTAAGTGGCGAGATGGTCGACCCGCTGAAGACCACGGTCGTGCAAAATCAACGATCGATGACCACGTGGGTGCTGCGGAAGTACGAAAACGTACATTAGGCAACGAACCTCACTCCAGCGCTGATCGCACATCGTCCGTCACATCTATTTGCGACTTCTCGTGGTGATGGCACTTTCGTGCGTCTGCGCCCATGCGCAGGTGCGGCAGCTTGCGCTCGATCAGACGAAATATGAGGTTCAGGCGGGGGCCCCAGTGGTGCTCGGGGCATCAGGCGACAACCTCTATTTCCTCCTTAAGGCCAGCCGTCGAAGCATTCTGCCGGCAGCGGGCGTCACCGTCGGCCTGAACCGGGCGGGAGACCAGGTGATGCTGGCGGCCTCGCTGAATGCGAAGCCGGGTGAATATAAGGTCGCGTTGGCGGCCACGAATGCTTCAGGCGAGCAGCGGCAGGCGGCGATCGACGTGGTTGTTAAGCCGCGGGCGAGCGTGCCGTCGAACTCCACGCGTCCGCCGGTTGTCCTGTTGAACGGATGGGAAACCGGATATGTGAATTCGTGTCCCATCTCGACCGATTCGACCGAAACGTTCGGGAATCTCGCCCAGTATCTGGAATCGGACGGCGTCCCGACCGTATATTTTTTTGACAACTGCGCGGAGGGCGCGGACCAGACGCTCGAAACTCTGGCGGCCGATCTGGCGACATTTCTCGGCACGATCACGTATGACAACGGCGCGCCGGTGACGCAGATCGATCTGGTGGCGTTCAGCATCGGCGGGTTGATTGTGCGGGATTATCTGGCGGGGCTGCAGACCAACCAGACGCTTATTCCACCGGTGAATACGCTGGTGCGCGATCTGGTGCTGATTGCGGTGCCGAATTTCGGGTCTTATGTGGCGGCGGATTACACCACGATCATTCCCGTGGGCACGCAGAGCGCGGAACTGGTGCCCGGCAGTTCGTTCCTGTGGAACCTGAACACGTGGAATCAGCATGTGGACGATCTGCGCGGTGTGAACGCGATCGCGGTAATCGGCAACGCCGGAACATACGTTAACGACCTGACCGGAATTTCGCTTGCGAATGCCAGCGATGGCATTGTGTCGACGACCAGCGCGTCGCTCGGATTTGTGGCGCAGAACAACACGGTGACACGAATCGTGCCGTATTGTCAGGTCGATCCGGGCGCGTTTACGAATACGAGTCTCGAACCTTATAACTGCGATGCGCCGGGGATTGCAAATGTGACGGCCACGAATCATCCCACGGGGCAGATCGTGCGCTCTTTTCTGGCCGGGACAACCGACTGGCAGTCGATCGGAACGACGCCTTCCGCGGATCCATATCTATCAACGGATGGTGGCTTCTTTTTCGGGCTGCTGAATGAGACGGCCGGCTACGTGAGCGATATCACGAGTGTGATGTGGGGAACGCTGATGATGTCGGCGGGGGGCGACACGGATACGTTCTTCTTTAACGATTTTGCTTCTGGGACAGGAATTTTTACAGCGGCCAGCCAGTCGCTGGGATCGGTTGACTGCGGCTCGGTGACGGCGCCGGTGGGGTATGTGACGCCGGCGCGGTGCAAGTTCGATGCGACCATCGTTTCGGTCGGACCGTTGCTGAAAACGGCAGCGAGACAGGTGGCACCGGGGTCGGCGATTACGATTACGGGGGACGATTTCGGGCCATACTGTAACGGGTGCAAAGTGACAGCGACTGTGGCGGGAACGTCGTCCGCGCAGAACCTGACGGTTGCGACCTGGTCGAACACGTCGATTACGGCGCAGTTGCCATCGAGTCTTTCCGGTATGGTGACGATCGGGGTGTACGGCACGACGGGAAATGACGCGATCAACGTGGTGATTGCGTCGCCGACGCCCGCGGTTACGAGCGTGGATAACGCCGGGAGTTTCCAGACGGGGATTGCGCCGGCGACATGGATCGCGATTTTCGGGACGAGTCTGGCGCAGTCGACTTACACGTGGCAGCCGTCGGACATCGTGAACGGAGCCCTGCCGACGGCACTGCAGGGCGTGTCGGTAACGATTGACGGAAAGCCGGCGTATGTGGAATACATCAGTCCAACGCAGATCAATGTGCTGGCGCCGGACGATACGAAGACAGGGTCGGTGGTGGTACAGGTGACGTCGAACGGCGAAGCGAGCAACAGCTTCAATGCCACGGAGGCGGAGTTTGCCCCTTCGTTTTTCGCGTCGAGCGGCATCGTGGCGGCGGAACACGCGAATTATTCGGTGATCAACGCATCGAGTCCGGCAGCGCCGGGGGAGACGATTCTGTTGTACGGGACGGGTTTCGGGCCGACGAGCCCCGTGTCACCGACGGGGCAGACGGTGAGCATGGCGGCTCCGCTGGCCAATGCGGTGCAGGTTACCATCGGCGGCGTGGCGGTAACGCCGGCGTTTGCGGGGCTGGTGGAGTCGGGCGTTTATCAGTTAAACGTCACAGTGCCGTCGGGGCTGGCGAGCGGCAATATACCGGTGTCCGCCTCAATCGGCGGTGTGTCAACGCAGAGCGGCGTCTCTATACCGGTCAATTAGTGCCCGATGTGGGGCAGGATGGCATCCTGCAGCGGGGTTGTTAACCCCGCTGGCCGCTTGCAACACACCGGCCTGCATCCGGAAATGGTTAAGGAACTCCAGCAGTTTTATCTCCCGCGAGCCGGGCGCGGTTCCGAAGCCGGCGGCACGATGCTCTTCATCCGCATATAGGAAACCATGCTGCCGTAGATTTCGTTGTTATGGCCGTAATTCAGGATGAGCAGCGCCATACGGAGATTGCGGGTCTGGCGGCCGTTCTCCTGCGTGATGTCGACCATCTCAGCGCCTGAGGCGTCGGTGAGTGAGTTATAGACGGCGTCGCAGTAGGAGAAAGCGTCGTTCAGGGCTTTAATGAACTCCGCCTTGGTGGTGAGCTTGGCGAGGTCGTTACCGGCGTTGGGATTCTTCTCGCCTTTGGCCTGCGAGCACCAGAGGAAGTTGAAATTCGCGACGTGGCCCAGCTGCTGGCCGAAGGTGCGCACCTCTTCCTGCGGTCCGGGGCGCAGGTTGTAGAACTCCTCGGGCATCTTCTCGGCGGAACGGACGATGTTGTTGTGGTTGTTCGTGAAGGCTGTCTTCAGCCACGTGGACAGAGGGTTGGCGTTGTCCTGAGCAAAGCCGGGGACGGCCAAAAATGCCAGTGTTGCCAGAATGCGTTTCGTCATGCGCCTGTTTTTATATCATGGGACGCATGAAACGGCTGAAACCTGTGGACGTCGTGATCGCCGGAGGCGGGTGGACCGGGCTCCTGCTGGCGAAAGAGATTACGCATCGCACTCCGCTCTCGGTGGTGGTGCTGGAGCGCGGACCGGCGCGGAAGAGTTCGGATTATGCGACCGGCATGGATGAACTCGATTACACGGTGCGGCTTCGCATGATGCAGAACCTGGCGGATGAAACCCTGACGCATCGGCATAACCCGAAAGCATCGGCGGTTCCGGTGCGGCAGTATGGGTCGTTTCAGCCGGGCACGGGAACGGGCGGCGCGGGGGAGCACTGGGGCGGATTGTCGTTCCGGTTCTCCCCGGAGGTGTTCCGGCTGGGGAGTCACATTCGTGAGAAGTATGCGGATAAGCTGCCCCCGAATGTTCAGGCGCAGGACTGGGGTTTGACTTACGACGAGCTGGAGGCGAACTACTACCGCGCTGAGCAGTTGATGGGGGTGGGCGGAAAGGCCGGGAATCTGAAAGGCGTGAAGGTGCCGGGCGGAAATCCTTTTGAGGCGCCAAGACAGCATGAGTATCCTTTGCCGCCGCACAAGTCAACCTATCTGACGGAGCTGTTCCGGAAAAGTTGCGTGGATATGGGGCTGCATCCCTATCCGGTGCCCACAGCAACGGCGAGTCAGGCTTATAAGAATCCGGACGGCGTGCAGCGGGCCGGATGCATGTATTGCGGTTACTGTACGCGATTCGGATGCATGGTCGGAGCCAAGGCGCAGCCCACAAATACGCTGCTGCCGCTGCTCGTCCAGCAGAAGAACTTTGAAATCAGGAATGGGTGTCAGGTGCGGCGCGTTCTGCATAAAGACAGTAAGGCCGAGGCGCTGAGTTATATAGATGCGACTGGCGAAGAGTGCGAGCAGCCGGCCGGCATCGTGATTCTGAGTTCGTGGACGCTCAATAATACCCGGCTGCTGCTGATGTCGAAGATCGGCGAGGCTTATGATCCGGCGACAGGGAAGGGAACTGTCGGGCGGAATCTGACGCATCAGGTGAGTGCCAATGTGCGGTTCTTTCTGGATAAGCCGCTGAATAACTTCATGGGGTCGGGCGGACTGGGATTCGGGATTGACGATTTCGATGCCGACAAGGCTTTCGACCCGAAGACAGGGTTGCTGCGCGGCGGGACGATGAGGGTAACGAGTACGGGCGAGGGTCCGCTGGCGAACTTCGGGAGAGTGCCGCCGGGTGAGGTGGAGGCGGAGTGGGGATCGGAGTGGAAGAAGGCGGCGCTGAAGTGGAATGACAAGTCCTCCGCGGTGGCATTCGAGGGCGGGCATTTTCCGTACAGGCAGAATTACCTCGATCTGGACCCGGCTTATACCGATAAGTTCGGCGATCCGCTGATCAGGCTGACTCTCGACTGGACGGACCATGAGAGAGCGCAGACCGATATGGCGGTGAAGCACAGTTCGGAGATGGCGCGGGCGATGGGTGCAAAGGTGGGCGAGACGCGCGGGGTGGGGGCGAGATACTCGGTGACCTATTACCAGAGCACGCACATTCAGGGCGGGACGATTATCGGGGCGAGGCCGGAGACTGCTGTGCTGAATACGTTCGGGCAGCACTGGCAGGTGCCGAATCTGTTTATGACGGGCGGATCGACGTTTCCGCAGAGCGGGTCGGGGAATCCGACGCTGACAATCATCGCGATGACTTATCGGACGGCGGATGCGGTGATCGACCGGTATCTGAAGCATCAGGGGTCACTCTTATGAAGAGGCGAGAGTTTCTTACGGTTCCGGTTAAGAGCCTTGGCGGCTTGCTGCTCTACACAATGGCCGGCGAGCCGGTCCGGCTGACTGCGCAGGAGAACGGGAAGGTCAAAATCCCGCTGCTGTACCTCACCGAGGCCGAGGCGCGGGTAGTGCAGGCGGCGTGCGCGCGGATCATTCCGAGCGATGAGTCGGGGCCGGGAGCCACTGAGGCCAATGTGATCGTCTACATTGACCGGCAGTTGGCCGGGCCGTGGGGCAGGGATAAGCACCGGTATACGAAAGGGCCCTGGGTGGAGTCCGTCGCCGAGCACGGGTACCAGGCTAAGGAGAACCCGCAGCAGATCTATCGGGCCGGGATACCGAAGCTGGGCGACGACTTTGCGAGTGCATCGGCCGCGGAGCAGGATAAGAGACTCAGGGCGATCGAGAAGACATTGTTCTTTCGGCTGCTCAGGACGCATACGATCGAAGGGATGTTTTCCGATCCGCTGCACGGGGGTAACGCCGGGTTAATCGGCTGGCAGTTGATCGGGTATCCGGGGCCGCTGATGAGCTACCGGGATGAGATCGATAAGTATCACGGGATGCCTTATCGGCCTAAGCCCAAAAGCCTGGAACAGGTCACCGGGCGCAAGGTTAAGGGTCTTGAGGACGAGAAGGCGTAGAGCCGAGGAGGCGCAGGAAGTCAGGAAGTTCGAGAAGAGAGACGACGGCTCCCGCAGGCCTGCTGGTTGTGACGAGGCGCATGGCTTCGTCCGGATCATGCATCAGCAGGATCGGGATCATGCCGGCCTGCTTCGCCTTATCGAGACCTGCCGCGTTGTCGGTGACATACATGGTTTCGCCCGGTTTGCAGGGTTGCTGAAGCTGAACTCCCATCTGTTCAAGCTCGGCGAATGCCGGGGCGACGTCTTCGTAGGGGCCGTGGGCGTCCGCGAGGCAGGATGACTCGAAGACTATAGCTCTAATTGGTCCCACTGAGTTTTACCAGTCCCGAGACCAGGAGGCCTTTCGCCATGTCGATCTTGGTTGAGTTGTATTTGAGCGGTGCGGCATTGGATAAGGCTATGCCAGCCGATTGACGGGCCAGTTCTTCGGTCAGAGTTTTACCTTTGAGATAGTCTTCCACCGCATTCTCCCGATAAGGCTTGCCGGAAATTCCTCCGAAGACTATGCGGGAGTCTTCTATGGTGTTGCCTGACAAGGTGTTGCCCGACAAGGTGTTGCCCGACATACGCACGCCTATCGCGGCGGAGGCCATGGCGAAATCCCATACGCCGCGCGGACGAAGTTTTTCGAAGGAAGCTTGCAGGCCCGGCGCGGGCGGTGGGATAACAACCTCAGTGAGGATCTCGTTGTGGCGCACCACATGAGATTGAATCCGACCATCGACCATCATGTCGCCGGGCACGAGTTGTTCGATGGTCAGTTCTTTCTCGCCGGACGGTGTGGCGAGCTTGACGCGGGCATCGAAGGGGATGAGGGCCGTGGCGGCGTCGCCGGGATAGACGGCATAGCAGAGGCGGCCTCCCATGGCGGAATGGTAGTAGCTGTTGTCGCCGATCGCGCCATAGCAGATGTACCCGCCGTTGCGCCAGCAGCTGTAACCGCCCCGCAGATACTGACACCAGACTTCCTGGAGGAGGTCGCCGCCGATGGTGGAGGCGTTGCGGAGTTCGGGCGAGGAGATGTAGTTCACCGCTTGACAAGCATCGGGTAGCGACGCTGCAACAGGGGCGATTCGGCGAGATCGGAGAGTTTTGTCGTCGTGCCGATGCGCACGTTGCCCTCGGCATCCTCCCGGATGTAGTTGAGGTCCTGGATCTTTTTGATGTCGACGAGGTAGGTCGGGGCCTGCGTCGAGGCGGTTCTTCAGGCGGACTAAGAGGTCGGTGCCGCCTGCATAGACGCCGGCGTCCTGACCATGGTGAGTAAGAATCTGCATGGCTTCGTCGATCGGACGATGGCTTATAGATGGAGACCTTCTTCATGCGCGCCGCTCCTGGTTGGCCGCGCAATCCAGCCATGATCTTTTCGCGCGTGATGGGATGCTCGCGAATGCGCACGCCGCAGGCGTTGTAGATGGCGTTGGCGATGGCGCCCGGCACCGAGCCGATACTGGTTTCGCTGAAGCTTTTGATGCCATAGAACCAGCGCGGCTCGTAACTGTCGATGAAAACCTGGGTCTGCTTCGGCGTGTCCATGATGGTCGGGAGCCGATAGGACAGATAGCCGACGCTGTAGTGGCGCGTGCCGGGGAATTCGCGGTCCCAGGGGATGGGGTCGGTGGCAATCTGGGTGCTTTCAACGAGGGAGCCAACCATATCGGCTTCGGCGACCAGCGGGTTGATCACGATTCCCGTGTCGTGCGGGTAGACGGCGCGGATGAAGCGCCAGTCGCCGGTCCATGTGTCGACTTCAACCTCGGCGAAACAAGCGCCGACGCCCTTATTGGTGCCCGCGCGGGGTCCGCCGTTGACGCCGCGTCCGTGGGCTTTGATAGGGCCCTGAGAAGCGAGGGCGGCGAAATTGACGTTCCTGGCTGAGCCTGCCGATATTACACCGTCGCGGATTTGTAGTTTGGCCGCGTCAACCTTGAGGACTGAAGATGCCCGCTGCAGGAGATCTTTGCGGAGCTTGTCGGCCGCGTTGCAGATAGCCGCGCCCTGGAGGGTGATGGTGCGGCCGCCGAACCATTCGTCGCTCGAAGGGGCGATATCGGTATCGCCCCAGATGAGGCGAACCCGGTCGCGACTCGTAAAGCCGAGCATTTCAGCGACGACGTGCGCCAGCGCGGTGGCAGCGTTGGAGCCGCTGTCGGGGAGCGCGACCCGCATCGTGACATAACCGTCGGGGCCGAGTTCGAGTTCAGTACCGAAGACGGCTGCGCCAGGAGCTTTCGAAAGCGCTTCGAATTCGGGCTCGCCTTCGTGATAGCCCATGAGTCCGCCATGATGCTGGGTCATGCCCATGCCGAAGCCCCGCTTATAGCGGCCGGAAGTGCCGCCCGGCTTTGCGTTGCGTTTGTCCCATCCGAAAGCTTTCGCGCCTTCCTGAAGTACCTCGACGGAAGGGAAGCAGTCGTAGGGGTAGCGCGTGTCGCCGGGTTTGGGGCGCGTGATGTGCATGAGACGGAATTCGACGGGATCAAGTCCGACGACTTCGGCCATCTCGTCCATCATGCTTTCCCACGACCATTTCGTTTCCTGCTGGTAGTAACTCCGCGACGGGCCGGGACGCGGGGCGTTGGTTTTGTAAGCGCACCAGATGGAGCGCCAGTGAGGGACGGTGGAAGTGTAGAGCTCCATCTGATTGGTGGCGCTGCCGGGGTTGGAGGCGTGGCCGCCGAATTCGAGATCGCCGGCGCTGACGTAGACTTCGTGGTTGATGGCGGTGATGCGGCCGTTTTTCTTCGCGCCTACTTTGAACTTCGTGATGGTCTCGGGCTTGATCTGGAGCTGGGCGAGTTCCTGATCTTTCGGCAGCATGATTTTTACCGGCTTGCCGGTCATGCGTGCGAGATGGGCGATGGCTGGGTAAAAACGCTCGGCCGCCAGGCGCGCGGCGCCGAAAGTGGAACCGTTCCACTTATTGATGAAGCGGATGCGGCTGGCATCGATGCCGAGGAGTCTGCGCGAGAGCGTCGCGCGCGGGATAGATGCCCTGGCCCATACCCCAGAACGTGAGGCGGTCTTCACCGTTCTTGTTCTTGTCCCAGCGGGCGACGCTGCCGGAGGGTTGCATGGGAACGGATACGCCTCCGGAAAAGCGATAGGTGAACTCTTTTATGACGTCGGCTTCGGCGAAACCTTTTTCGATGTCGCCGCGATGGTCGGCCCATGTGGCGTTGGGTTCGTTGGCAGGCGAGTTCGGCTGGCGCAGGAAATTGCCTTTACCTCCTCGAGATCGGGAGCGTTCGGCGCCATCACATCGTGCAGAGTTGCCGCGAAGGGGAGGACCTCGTATTCAACTTTTATCGCGTCGCAGGCGTCCTGCGCGAGGTCTTCGGTGGTCAGCGGCGACGATGGCGACGGGCTCGCCCTGCAGGTTCAGTTCCTCCGGGAGAGCTTCGGGCACAGTACGATATCCGCTGCCGAGGTTGTCAGGTATCACCCGGCCGACGGACTTGGGCCAGTTCTTATACGTAAGGATGTAAGCGACGCCGGGCATCTTTTCGGCAGCGGCGGTGTCGAGCGACTTGATGCGGGCATGCGGATGCGGGCAGGTAAGGAACTTCGCATACAACATGTCGGGGAACCAGACGCGGCTGGCGTATTGCGCTTTGCCCGTGAAGCGCGGGATGGAGACTTCGGGCAGCGGGGGCAGAGGCTTGCCGATGACGTTCAGGTTTTCAGGAGGATAGCCCTGGAATGTGCGGATAGTGTTCTTGTCAGCGAGAAAGGTCTCGGCGCGACGTGTGGCCGCCGTAAGTGGAAAAGTCGCGGATGACGGGAAGCTGGATGTGGACGATGGAATCGTTTGCCGGCTCGATGGCTTTGTGTTCGCCGCGCGTCTTTTCTGCTTGCAGGGCGGCGGCGGAGTCGAGCACGGTGCGGATGATGCCGGGATAGGCGGAGCAGCGACAGATGTGTCCGGCGAGGGCGGCTTTGACATCGTCTTCCGTGGGATTGGGGTTGCGGTCAAGAAGAGCTTTGGCGGTGACGAGCCAGCCGGCGGTGCAGAAGCCGCAGTCGGCCGCGACGCGGATGTGGCCGATGCGCTGGAGCGGGTGCAGCGACGTGGGTGAGCCGATACCTTCAATCGTCGTGATGTGCTTGTTCGCTGCTTCGATGGCGAGAGTATGGCAGGAGTAGACGGGTTTGCCGTCGACGAGTACGCTGCAGGCTCCGCAGGTCGCGCGATTGCAGGAGCGAGTGGTGCCGGTTAGTCCGAGTTTGACGGCGATGACTTCCCAGAGCGTGGTGCGGGCTTCGTAGTCGGCGGCGTGAAGAGAGCCATTGATGAGGAAGGTGGATCGTTCGTGCTAGATGGGCGCGGGGAGGGTGAGAGCAGCTGCGGTTAGGACGGGGTCGGTCGCGACCGAGGTCAGCGTGATGCTTGCGGCTTTGAGGAAGTCACGGCGTGAGTAGGGCATATCAGCCACCAATGACCACCGATGAACACAGATAACGGCAAACAAGGTACAAGGTCATTCGATTCGCTCCTTAGCCGGCGGGAAGACGTTGGGGCGGTATTGCTTGTGGCACCCGGTACAGGAGGCGTCAAGCCGCGCGGGGATGGCTGCAAGCGCGCGCGTGTCGTGCGCTTCGGCGGCACGCCAGGCGTCGGATGCGGCGTCGGAGAGGAGTCTTGCGGCACGCGACCAGGTCTCGGCTTGCGGGCCGCTACGCATCAAAGTCTGAGCGGATTGTTCGAGCGTGAGAGCGCTATGGCGTAGAGAGGACCAGTCCATTTCACTGGCGGGACCCCGGGAGATGGTGAGAAGGATGTCATTGGAGGCCGGATGGATGAGGTCGAGCATAAGCTGTTTCATGGTCGGGGCCGGCGGGTTGTTCTGGGCGAGGAGCAGAAGCGGGGCGAGGACGGTGAGTATGACGGCGCGCGGTGGCATGCGGTAATACGGATTGATTATATGGCCGTTGAGAGGTGGTCGAGTGCGTTCCGGGATTTCAAGCGCGCTGCCCTTGGTTACGAATAGCTGAAAATGTTCCCTGGGTAGTGGATCTATTCGACGCCGATGGCGAAACCATCCCGGCGCCGGTTGCGCGAAATAACCCACCGGCACGGAGGGGACGCAGCAGGCCTGTGACCTTACCCGCTGAGCGGCGGCATGCGCCGGGCGCAGGGTGTCGCGCACTCATCGGCGATTTGCGGTTTCGACGGGCAAAGCGGCTGCTTCAGATGCGGAACAGCGCTTCGAGATACCCGAAGCGGCCATCCTTCCCCGCCGGGTAGGAGTATTCTCGGTATGGGGTCCAGGTTATGGCGGCTCGCCTAAGGTGCTTCTTGTCGTTTGTGGGGATTCCGGCTGCGCGTTACTGGGCATCAGCGTCGTCTGGGGCCAATCAACGGCCACCGGAGCCCACGTCCCGTCTCTCTGCCCTGCCATCGTCCACCAAGGTGATGACGGCCTGCCCGTGATTACCCTCTATCCCCTTGTGGGTCCGAATGTAACGGTTCCTCTCCCCGGAGGAATAAAAGGGGACATCACTGTAGTTGCTTTCGGCACGGACGGTAAGTCGATCTATGTCCGGCGGCCTGGTGAGGGCATATGGAAAATTGAGTTCAAACCAGTTCGCCGAACCCTTGTCAGCGGGACGACTGGATTGAACGCTTGGAACCTGACTGTGTCACCCTCATCCGACAAGGTTTTCGTCTCGGGTTTCTCCGGCAAGGTGGGATGCGGTAACTTCGAGATTGATCCGGACGCAACAGTCCGGACTTTGGTGGCGGGGCCAGCCTTCGGTTGCGGAGGGGCCGGGGGAGCGGTATCTCCAGATGGCAAGAACGCTCTGGGACAGTTGGGGACGGAACTAAGCGTGGTCGACTTGCAGAGCGGAACTGCCCGGGCCATCAAAGGCTTGAAGATCGGCTCAGGACCGAGCGGTGTAATTTGGCCGCGCGCCACAAGTTGGTCGCCCGATGGGAGATGGATCACTGCCACAACCGACTCGAATAAGACTATATTGATTGACGCGGCGAACACGTCCCGGCGCCGCACGGTGACGGCAGGCAACGCTGGCGTCATTTGGTCACCCGATTCGAAATACCTTCTGTACTCAAGAGGTCAGTTGAGGTGTGCTCTGTTCCTGTACTTTGAGAGTCTGGAGGTTCTCAACGTCGAGACTGGCAAGCGAATTGTTATCAAGAGTTCTCAATGCAACGTGATTGGCGGTTTCAGCGGATGGGTCGATCCCACGGCGGTGCGCTGAGAGATGGCTGAATCTCCTGGCCGCAGGGAGGTGTGAGCGAATCCGTGTAAACGGCTCGCGGCGTGATTTGCTTTCGGGTTCCGGTCGTAGAGAATCGTTTCTTAGCTCATCCCGCCGGAGCCGCCCGTCGCGAAACCATCCTGACAGAACGGAGCGGAGGGCGCAAGGGCGCGCCGCTTCGGCGCGGCGGAGCGAACCCTTGCGCGCGAGCACCGTTCTGTTATCGACCGGTATGCGGACGGGCGGTTCCGGCGGGAGGAGCGCCCATCCTGCTGGTGGGCTTTGAGCGTTTTGCTTTTAGCGCAGGCCGCCCGTTTCCTGGATGCGATCGCCGCACATTGTGTCCAGGTAGTTCAGCATCTGCTTCCAGTGCTGCACGGTTTCCCATTTCGCCACCACCCGCACCAGGGCCAGGTACAGCAGCTTAAAGGCAGCTTCTTCGGTGGGAAACGACCCGCGCGTCTTGATGATTTTGCGCAGGCTCATGTGCAGCGACTCCACGGCGTTGGTGGTATAGACGATTTTCCGCACCTCTTCGGGGAACGCGAAGAACGGTATTATCCGCTCCCAGTGGTCACGCCAAAGCCGGCTGATCGCCGGATACCGGGACTTCCATTTTTCCTCGAATTGCGTCAGTTGACGCTCGGCTTCATCGGCGGTCACCGCTTTGTAGATCGGTTTCAGATCCGCCACCACCTGCTTGCGATCTTTCCAGGTGACGTAGTTCAGGCTGGCTCTGATCATATGCACAATGCAGAGTTGCACCTGGGTGTGGGGAAAGACCGATTCAATCGCCTGCGGAAATCCTTTCAGTCCGTCCACGCAGGCCAGATAAATATCTTTGACGCCGCGATTCCGCAACTCGGTCAGCACACCGAGCCAGAACTTTGCCCCTTCCGAGGCGCCGGTCCATAACCCCAGTACGTCTTTCCGGCCTTCCAGATTGATGCCGATCGCCACGTAGACCGCCCGATTTTCCACCCGGCCTTCGTGCCGCATTTTCACGTACAGCGCGTCCAGAAACACAATCGCGTAAAAAGAGTCCAGCGGCCGGTTCTGCCAGGCTCGCGCCTGCTCCATTACGCCGTCGGTCACATCGCTGATCAGGCTGGGGCTGACTTCCACCCCATACATCTCTTCCAGGTGTCCCTGGATGTCGCGTGTGCTCATGCCGCGCGAATACATGGAAAGGATTTTGTCGTCGAACCCGGCCCAGCGCGTCTGGTTCTTTTTGACGATCCGCGGCTCGAACTCGCCGTTCCGGTCCCGCGGCGTCTCCACTTCCACTTCGCCGAAATCGCCTTTGAGGGTTTTGGAGGTCACTCCGTTCCGGCTGTTGCCGCTGTTGTTGCCCTCCGGATCGTGCTTCTCGTAGCCCAGGTGCTCGGCCATCTCGCCCTGCATGGCCCGCTCGACCACCCGCTTCGTGAACTGCTTCAAAAGCTCGTTTACGTCTTCCGGCTTTCGCCCCTGCTTAAGCCACTCGTCAATCAGTTCGTCACTTACCGGCGAGGGCCGCTTCGTCTTCTTCATTCCGTTCTCCCAGTGTCGCCGGAGAACGTTTACACAGTTTTCAGCTCACCCTCCGTGAGGCGGGGAAAAGAGCTGCGCCCCTTTCCCCGCGCCCCTTTCTCTGCTTGCGGCATCCTGCCTTCGCTTCGCTCCGGACAGATTTTGCTTGACGATTCCGATCAGTCTTGGCAACATCGAAGTGCCAGCGTCGCTTCGCTCCGACGCCTGATCGGTTTCCTTCCGGAACCGTGATCGGCTTCCCTCCGGAATGACTGATCGCCTTCAGCGGAATCCTCAGTCGCGCACTCATCGGGGATTTGCGGTTTCGACGGGCAAAGCGGCTGCTTCAGATGCGGAACAGCGCTTCGAGATACCCGAAGCGGCCATCCTTTCCCGCCGGGTAGATCTGTTTCATCACCGCGAGGCCCTGCGCGTAGCCAAGATATGCGGTGAATGTCATGTGCCGGTTCGCGCGGTACTCCACGCTGGTGTCGTAGAGATTGGCAAGCGAACGCTGGCCCGAAGTGGCGCGTCCGGTATAACCGAACGTCTGCGGCTGATACGCGCCGCCGCCTGAATACCACAGGTCTTTCACGTTAGTGAGGCGCAGCGAGTGGAATTCGGTCGAAGTCGTCACCTTCGGATGCGGTCGGAAAATCAGCGACCCAAATGCGTCCTCCGTATTCATCATGTTGAAGAACGGAAAACGCGCATAGGGCCGCGGCGTGGGCAGGATCTGAAAAAACGTTCCGTGGGTATGGTCGTTCGGATTGCCGTCACCCGACCCGTACGTGTAGCCGCCTTCCAGCCATGGCTTCAGTGCCGGAAGAATTGCCGGCTGAAATCCTGCTTCCGCGTCGAAGGCCAGCGCGCGCTGCGTTTCCGTGCCCCATCTTCCGGTCTGGCCTGCGAACCAGCCGATCGCGTCAAACGTGCCCGCGCCTGTGGTGATGGCGTGAATGCTGTGCGCGCCCCACGTCTGAATCTGGATGTTCTCCGTATCGGTCTTGCGCACGGCAACCGGGCGGTTGTCGGTCTTCAGAATGTGGCGGAAATCGTCATAGTCGATCGCGAAGAAGCGTGTGTCGGCTTTATGCCGGCCACGTCCCCAATCCTTCGTATAAGCGGCGTATCCGAATCCGATGCGATTCCATCCCCAGCCATCGGTCTGGAAGACACCGCGCGTGGGCGTGGCCGCAATAAACGTGAAATCCTGATTGGACGCCTGCCAGTCGTAATGCAGCCCGTCGAAGCTGCGCCCGACATCGGAGAACCCGAATGTGCCGATGAGCCGCTGGCTGAGCCGGTCCCGTTTCAGTGTGGCGACCGTCGCATCCCCAGGTGTGATCTCCGTGGCGTCGTTGAACTCGAAACGGCCCGCCTGCAGGGTCTGCGACTTTTCGATGTGATAGCGCATGTAGAGCTGTTTCGGGAACGCCATGGCCGTATTCCGGTGGTTCAGGTTCGCAGAGTAATCGTTTGAACCCAGACCCAGCGCTCCCTGCGGAGCGGGGGCCGTTGCCTTGGTCGGCAAACCGAAGATAAACGGTACGGCGAGCTCCTCATCGAAGTCGAATGAACCGCTCTTCTCCACGAAATTCAGCCGCAGCAGATTAGCCGAATAGGTGTACTGATTCTGATAAGGGCCGGCGGGCTCGAACCAGTCCCAGAAATAGACGCGTGAGCGCAGCGTTGCGGTGAAATTCACATCCCCGAATTTAATTGCGTCGGGAGCAGTTTGAGCGCTCGCGTGCACTCCAGCCATCAGCGCGATGGTCACCAGTATTCTCTTCATGTCAATCTCTCTTTCGCTCGCCGAATGTCGGTTGATGAGGGAGCCGCGCGGCGCATTCCCGTGGTCGGTCGACTGACTGTCAGCCTGCCGCCCCGGCGGCAGTAGTCAGGATTCCGGAGAGGCGGCCCTCCATCTCCTGCTTTACGGCAATCTCGTCGCGTTCCGCGAATCGCAGTGCGAACGCGAGCGGGGAACAGGCCAGAATCACAACGCCCAGAATCAGAAAGGCCTGCGAATACGTCAGGCTCGACGTCTTGAACAGGAATCCGGCCAGAACCGCGCCGGCATTTCCCCCCGCGCCCACAATTCCCGCCACCGCGCCCAGCGCTCGCTTGTTGACGAACGGCACCACGGAATAGTTGGCCCCGTTCGACATCTTCACAAACAGATCCCGTCAGCATCATGGTTGCGATGGCGAGCGGCAGCACGCGCATTTGCGAGAACAGCATCATCGCCAGACCCTCCGCCGCCGATCGTGCATCCCAGCAGCAAGCCGCGGCCGCGCAATCCCCACCGGCGGTTGCAGCGGTCGCTGACGATGCCGCCCAGCGCGCGCGCGAACAGGTTCATCATGCCGAACATGCTGGCGACCACGCCCGCCATCTGGAGCGAAAGATGGAAATTATCGGTGTAATAGAGAGCGGCAAAATTATCCACCGTCAGCTCGATTCCGAACGACGCGGCGTAGAGAAGCGCCAGCGACCACACGCGTGAATCGCGGCAGGCCTCGCCGAAATGCGCTGCGGCTTCCGGCAGCATGGGCGCGGCGCCTCCTCCCGGCGCAACGTCTTCCAGTCGCCGTCGGCGGTGTCCTCGGTGAGGAAGTAATAGGCCACGCCGGTGAGTAATAACGCGACGCCCGCCGTCAGCATCGCCAGCCGCCAACTCCACCAGGCTGCCCGCGCCGTAGCTCATGAAAGCGCCGAACAGCAGCGGCATGGCGAACTGCGTGACGCCGCCGCCCAGGTTGCCCCAGCCGGCCGCCGTCGCATTCGCGGTGCCCACGATATTCGGCGCGAACATCACCGAAGTGTGAAACTGCGTGATCACGAACGATGCGCCGATCGCGCCGATCGCCAGCCGGAAGAAGAGAAACGACCTGTAATCGTGCGCCAGCCCGACGCCCATGACCGGAAGCGATCCCAGCACCAGCAGCCAGGTATAAGCTCTGCGCGGGCCGATCCGGTCGCACAGCCAGCCCATCAGAATCCGCACCAGGATGGTGATCGCAACCGCGGCGATGGCCGAATTGCCGATCTGTTCTTTGGTCAGGTGGAGTTCCGTGCGGATAATCGGCATCAGCGGCGCGAGCCCGAACCAGCCGAAAAAGCACAGAAAAAACGCGAGCCACGCCATGTGGAAGGCCCGCATGGGCGCGCTGTGAAAATCGAGCAGCCTGATTGTCGTCGCTTTGTGGCGAATATTCATTTAGCCCTCACTTGTTCCGGATCGAAGAGCCTCGTACAGCGGAGGGTAACGAACTGTTAGTCGCGGTGCAGAATAATCTGCTCGCGCATCGTCGACACGCACGGGATAAGTCTTCAGCCCGCAATCGCCGAACAAGGCCTGGCCCGTTGTCAGATCGAACTTCCAGGCATGCAGCGGACAAATCAACGTGGTTCCGCCGACCAGGCCATCCGCCAGCGGTCCGCCCCGATGCGGGCACTCCGCCTGCACCGCGTAAACGTCGCCGCCGCGCGTGTGAAACACGGCGATGTTCTCCCCGTCCACCGGAATAAACGCGCCCTTCGCCCGGCGGAATACTGCTGACTGGTCCCAGTTTCGTTTCGGTCATGATCTGCTTAGGCTGGTCATGAAAGTACCGGCAGCACCGACGCGAACTGGTTTTCATTCGCCGGAAGCCACGCCTCCTTCCACGGATCTTTGTAAGCCGCCTTCGATTCGGCGATCTCCCGGTCCAGCCGCTCGGCGATCCCTTCGCTGTCCTCCACCACAATGGCGCGAATCTTGTCGATGCCGACACGCGTGCACGAAGCCGTGCGTGCGCTCCAGATATTTCGCGTTCTCGCGGTAATACTGAATAAACCGGCCCATGTATTTCAGAACGTCCTCGTGGCTGTCCACTGCGCACAGGATGTCGCCTTTGCGGATGGACGAGCCGGCGGCGCCGCCGATGTAGATCTCCCACTTCCCGCCTTCCACCGCTACGGCTCCCAGATCTTTGACCATCGCCTCGGAGCAGTTCCGCGGGCAACCGGCGGTGGCGAGCTTCATTTTGTGCGGGCTGTCGAAGCCCTGAAACTCGTTTTCGATTTTCAGGGCCAGCGTGATGCTGTCGCCCAGCCCGAACCGGCAGAAGTCGGAGCCCACGCAACTCTTGCAGGTGCGATAGCTCTTGCCATAGGCGTAGCCGGACGGCATGTCCAGATCGTGCCAGACTTTCGGCAGATCGTCTTTGCGGATGCCCAGCAGATCGATTCGCTGCCCGCCGGTCAGCTTCACCAGCGGAACGTGATACTTCTCGGCGACGAACGCGATCTGCCGCAACTGCGCGGGGCTGGTAATGCCGCCCGGAATCTGCGGCACCACGGAAAACGTGCCGTCCTTCTGAATGTTGGCGTGCACGCGCTCGTTGATGAAACGCGCGTCCTTCTCGTCTTCGTATTCGCCCTTCCAGAGCGTCTTCAGAAGCGATGCGAGGCCCGGTTTGCTGGCGGCGTCTTCCTTGCCGCCGGCCAGATAATCGAACACCGCCGAAACCGATCTCAGGTTGCGCTCGCTGAATCGCGCGAATCAGTTCCGGCTTCGTCAGCGGAACACCGGGGACATAGTAATGAACCGACGGATCTTCCTCCGACTTCTCCGCCGCACGCCCATTCCACAATCTCCGTCACCATGCTCTTGCACGATCCGCATCCCATGCCCGCGCGCGTCGCGTCCATCACCGCCTTCGCATTGCGTTTGCCGGAGTTCACGCAGGCCACAATCGCGCCCTTGCTCACGCCGTTGCAGTTGCAGACCTGGGTGTTGGCGCTCATCTCGGCGAACGTCACCTGCTTCGGCGGATCGCCGATATCGAACAGCAGCTGCAGCCGCTCTTCGGGCAGAGGCGTGTTGCGGTCGAAAGTCTGCATCAGATATGCGGCCTTGCTGATATCGCCCAGCAGAATGCCGCCCACCAGCCGGCCATCGCGGATGATCAGCTTCTTGTAGGTTCCGCGCTTGGGCTCGGAAAACTGAACCACCTCGTCTTCGGGCAGTCTGCGGCTCGACGATTCCCATCGACGCCACTTCGACGCCCATGACCTTAAGCTTGGTCGCGACCTTCGAACCGTGATACGCCGCGCGCGTGTTCTTCCCGGTGATGTGATCGGCGAGCACCTTGGCCTGCTCCCATAGCGGCGCGACCAGGCCGTACATGTGCCCGCGATGCTGCGCGCATTCGCCGACGGCATAAATGTTGGGATCGTCGGGGCAGCGCATCTGATCGTCGACCACGATTCCCCGCTCCACCGTCAGCCCGCAGCCGGCCGCGATCTCCCAGTTCGCCTTGATGCCGGCGGAGATGATCACCATGTCGCATTCGAGCGTTGCGCCGTCGGCGAAGCGCAGGCCGAGCACGCGATCCGCGCCGAGAATCGCGCTGGTGTTCTTCTTCAGAAGCACTTTGAGTCCCAGCGCTTCCATGCTGTTCTTGAGCATCGCGCCCGCGTCGGTATCGAGTTGCTGCGGCATCAGGTGCCCGCCGAGATGAACCACGCTGACTTCGAGCCCGAAATTCTGCAGACCCGCGCGCCGCTTCGAGGCCCAGCAATCCGCCGCCGATCACCGCCGCGGTTTGTTTTCCCTGCGCCCAGCTGGCGATCTTGCGGCAGTCGTCGAGCGTGCGAAATACAAACACGCCCGGCTTCAGGCTGCCGTCAGGCATGGTGGTGCCTTCCATCGGTGGAATGAACGGCCGGCTGCCGGTGGCGATGATCAGCTTGTCGTAAGGCTCCGGCTGGCCGTCTTCTCCGTAGACGAGCCTGCGCGCGGCGCAGCAGACCGGAGGCGCGTTTTCCGGCATGCAGACGGATGTTGTTTTCTTCGTACCAGGAGAGCGGATTCAGAAAAATCTCGTCCTCTTTGTAGGACCCGTTCAGCACGTTGGAAAGCAGAATCCGGTTATAGTTTCCGGTTGGCTCTTCGCCGAACATGGTGATCTCGAACTGCTCCCCGCCGCCGCGCTCGAGAATCTCCTCGACCGTCCGCGCGCCCGCCATCCCATTGCCGATGACAACCAGCTTTTGCTTTTCCATCTCAGTCGATCTCCATAAATCCGACGTCGAGCAGCACCGCGGATTTCAATCCCGCCGGCGCCGCCATCAGAATTTCCACCTTGCTTCCGGGAGAGATGTCTTCCACCACCGCCAGCGGCACGTGGATCGCGCCCTTCGCGCCCACCGGGAAATAGCGCATCGGCTGGCCGCCCGTTCGGTGAGCACCAGATAGATCATCTCGGCGGCGGCATTGCCCGCCCGGAAATAGATCGTCTGCGCGCGTTTGTCGGGCGGAACTTCATAGGTGACCGGCGGATCGAAACGCTCCGGCGCTATCCGAGGCCACGGCCCTCGCAAGCGAACAATCCCTGTATGAATGCGGGTTTCTCTAACACGTATTTCCTTTCTCGATACGTACTGCGCAAACTTTGAATTCGGGCATTCGGGAAATCGGGTCGAGCGCCGGATTGGTCAACAGATTGGCGCGTCCCGCTCCTCCGAAGTGAAAAGGAACGAACAAAGTGTCCATGCGGATGGATGGCGTCAGCTGCGCCTTCATCTCGGCGTTGCCGCGCCGCGTGGTCAGGCTGACACGGTCGCCATCGGCGATTCCGTACGTTCGCGCCATCGAAGGATGGATCTGGACAAAAGCTTCGGGCGCCGACGTCATCAGCGCCGCGATCCGGCGCGTCTGCGTTCCCGACTGATATTGCGCCATGATCCGGCCCGTGGTCAGATAGAGCGGAAATTCGTCGTCCGGCTCCTCCATGGCATGGCTGGAACGGGACGGGGTGGAAACGGGCTCTGCCGTCCTCGGTGCGCAAACCGGTCCAGAAAGAGCCGCGGCGTGCCCGGATGGTCTTCGCCGGGACACGGCCAGAATATTCCGTCCGCGCTGCCGGATGCGTTCCCAGGTGATGCCGGAATAATCGGCTACGCCGCCTGCCGATGCGCGCCGCAGTTCCTCGAAGACTTCCGCGGGCTGCGAGGGGAAGAATCGCCCGTACCCCAGCCGCTCCGCCAGTAGCAGAAAGCGATCTCCACGTCGGTGCGAACACCCGCCGGCGGCTGCATGGCGCGTTGCCGCAGGATGACGCGGCCTTCGAGGTTGGTCATGGTGCCTTCTTCTTCGGCCCATTGCGCCGAGGGAAGAACCACGTCGGCGCGCGCGGCGGTTTCCGAAAGAAAGAAGTCGGACACCATCAGAAAGTCGAGCGCGTCGAGGCGCTGCTCGATATGACCGGCGCGCGGCGCGGAAACCGCGATGTTCGAGCCGAAGACCAGAAGCGCGCGGACGCCGCCTTCGCGTGCCCATCGTGTCGAGCATTTCGTAAGCGGACCGGCCGGGCTGTGGCAGATCGCTTTCCGCAATGCCCCACACTCCGGCGATGAAAGCGCGATGTTCCGGGTTATCCAGCTTGCGGTAGCCGGGCAACTGATCGGCCTTCTGGCCATGCTCGCGGCCGCCCTGGCCGTTGCCCTGTCCGGTCAGGCAGCCATAGCCGCAATACGGTTTGCCCGCCTTGCCCAAAGCCAGCGCCAGATTGATGAACGCCAGAACATTGTTCACTCCCTGGCTTTGCTGCTCGGGACCGCGCGCGGTGAGGATGATCGCCGTCTTCGCGCGGCCCAGCAATTCCGCGGCGCGGCGCAGCTGGTGTTCCGGAATGCCCGGTGATCCTCTCGACGCGCTCCGGCCAGAAGGAGAGCGCCTGGCGCGCCGGACCAGTTCGAAATCCCGCGTGCGTTCGGCGATGAACGCTTCGTCGATGTAGCCTTCTTTGATGGCGATGTGCAGCAGGCCATTGGCCAGCGCGGCATCGGTTCCGGGGGTGATCTGGAGATGCAGCGTCGCGGCCGCGGCGGTTGGCGTCAAACGCGGGTCGACCACGATCAGCGACCCTCCCCGTTTCTTCTGCTCCTCGAAATACTGCATGACGGGCGGCATGGTTTCGGCCAGATTGCTGCCCACCAGCAGAATGGTCTCCGCGTCCGGCGATGTCCGCCAGCGGAAACGGAAGGCCGCGGTCGATGCCGAACGCCTTGATGGATGCCGCGGCCGCCGACGACATGCAAAACCGGCCGTTGTAATCGATCTGCGAAGTGCCGCAGCGCCGACGCGGGCGAACTTGCCCAGCAGATAAGCCTTCTCGTTGGTGAGGCCGCCGCCGCCGAAAACTCCGACGCCATCTTTGCCGTATAGTCCGCTGCGCACGCTCGATGGCGCGCGCGATGCGATCCAGCGCCTCATCCCAGCGTGGCGGGCCGAAGCGGTTCCGAGCGAGCATCGCGCACCAAAGGGTCAGCAGACGTTCGGGACTGTTCAGCAGTTCGGCCGACGTCCAGCCCTTCTGGCATAATCCGCCGCGATTGGTCGGGAAAGTCGCGCTTCGTGACGTTCCATGGACCGCCGGATTCAGGCTCCAGATGCATGCCGCATTGCAGCGAGCAGTAGGGGCAATGGGTTGCGCATATCTGCAGCCGTGAAGGAACGTCCTGGGCAGAGGCCAGCATCATACTCTTATGGAACCGAAAGGAACTTTCAGCGACAGAGCGGATTCAGGACGGGGAACAGCAAAACTGCAGCGTCAAAGATGCAGGTCTTTAGAATAACATTAGGGTCCTGCCTCGCATTTAAAGCGAATCGGTCAACTCGCGCGCCTACATCCTGATCGTGACATCGCGCCCGCCGCGGCGGTCTCCCGTGGCGAGTGTTGTGTCTCTGAAGTCTCTCGGCTGATGTGGGGCGGGATGGCATCCCGCAGCGGGGTTGATAACCCCGCTGGCCGCTTGCAACGCTCACCGGCCTGCATCCGCAGATGGTGAAGGAACTTCGGAAACACAACCCTTAGTGGCATCGTACGTTCGGAAGTTGTCCGCACCCTCGGCGTTGCGATTTTTGCGCATCGAATCACCGCGCATCTCAATGCGGTGGGCGTTGTGAACCAGCCGGTCGAGGATGCCATCTGCCGTTCGTGCCAGCGGTTCCGAGGGGATAAATTCCAGTAATTTTTGCCAAACGAACCGAAGAGTCGTTGAAAACAAAGGACCGGCCGTTCTTCGAATCACTCACTTCCGATAGAATAGTCCCCATGTCTCGCCTCAAAGCGCTCCGCCCGATAGCCCTCATCCTCGCGCTCGCCGCCGCTGCCTTTGCCCAAACCACCGCCCGCGACGGCAAAGCCCTCTTCGCCTCCCACTGCGCCATGTGCCATGAAGGCGGCGATCCGCGCGCGCCCTCCCTCGACATCCTCAAAGCCCGCCCCAACGAATCCATCATGGTGGCTCTCGAAGCAGGCATCATGCGCTCACAAGCTCAGACGCTGAGCGCGGCCGAGAAGCACGCCGTCGCTGATTTCCTCTCGCCCCGCACCGCCGATCAGGCCGTCCGCGAAAACCCCTGCCCGCCCGGCGCGCATCATCTCCCCAACCTCACCGGCTGGAACGGCTGGGGCGTCGACCTCACCAACGCCCGCTTCCAGACCACCGCCGCCGCCGGCCTCCGCGCCGAAGACGTGCCGAAGCTCAAGGTCAAATGGGCATTCGGCATCCCTTATCAAGTGACCGTCGAAGCTCAGCCCACCGTCGTTGGCGATCGCGTCTACTTCGGCACCGCCACCGGCTCTGTCTACTCGCTCGACGCCCGCACCGGCTGTCAGTACTGGATGTTCAAAGCCGACACGCGCATGCGCACCGCGCTGAACATCGCTGAACTCAGCCGCAATCACTACACCGCCTACTTCGGCGATGCCGAGACCAACGTCTATGCCGTCGACGCTGAAACCGGCAAGCTCCTCTGGAAGACGAAACTCGACGACCATCCCATGGCCGGCATCACCGGCGCGCCCAAGCTTTATAAAGGCCGCCTCTACGTCGGCGTGCGTTCTGCTTCCGAAGAAGTCGCCGCGGGCGATCCCAAATATCCCTGCTGCACCTTCCGCGGCAGTCTGGTGGCGCTCGATGCGGCGAGCGGCAAGATCGCCTGGAAGACCTGGACCGTCTCTGATCCGGCTATCAAAACGAAGGTGAGTTCCGAAGGCACGCAGCTCTACGGCCCCTCCGGCGCCGGCATCTGGGACTCGCCCACCATCGACACGAAGCGCAACCTCGTTTACGCGGGCACCGGCAACAACTATTCCGATCCGCCTACCAACACCTCCGATGCCGTCCTCGCGTTCGATCTCACATCCGGCGCCCTGAAGTGGTCGAAGCAGCTTACCGTGGACGCGTGGAACGCCAGCTGCGGACGCCCCGGCAAGCCCAGCTGCCCCGCCAATCCTGATCGTGACGTCGACATCGGTTCTTCGCCGATTCTCCGCACTCTCCCGAATGGCAAAGATCTCATCCTCGTCGGCCAAAAGTCTGGTGTGGTCTTCGCGCTCGATCCCGACAAGCGCGGGGATGTCGTCTGGCAGAAGACCATTGCCAAAGGCGGTCCCAACGGCGGCATCCAGTGGGGTATGGCGGCCGATAACGACAACGTCTACGCACCGGTTTCCGACATCATCCCCGGACCCGGTGGCGGCCTCTACGCGCTGAAGATCTCGAACGGCGAACAGGTCTGGTACGACCCGCCTGTCGAGCCCGCCTGCAAAGGCAAGCGTGGATGCAGTCAGGCGCAGATCGCCGCGGCTTCCGCGATCCCCGGCGTAGTCTTCTCGGGCTCGATGGACGGACACCTCCGTGCTTATTCATCATCCGATGGAAAGGTGATCTGGGACCTCGACACAGCGGTTGATTTCGATGCCGTGAATGGCGTGAAAGCGCATGGTGGATCGATGAACGTAGCCGGCCCGGCGATCGCGAACGGCATGGTGTTTGTAAACTCGGGCTACAACGTGATGATCGGCATGCCGGGCAATGTAGTTCTGGCCCTCTCCGTCGACGGCAAGTAACGCCGGCGATCTTGTCGCCGGTGCCTTTATTGATAGGATTCCTCCAAATGTTCAGACGCAGTCTCGTCGCTATCCTCCTCTTCCCCCTGGCCCTCGCCGCCCAGTGGCCCGACTACCCGACCCCGGGCGTCCCCAAAGGCCCCGACGGCAAGCCCAACCTCAACGCCCCCGCGCCGCGCACCGCCGACGGTCATGTCGACCTCTCCGGCATCTGGGAGAACGTACGCGGCAACATCGGCCGTCCACCCCGCGGCTTCCCGGCGCCCGATGCGGCTCTCGATGGTCCGCCTCCACCTCCTCCACCGCCCACTCCGCCTTCGGGCCCCCCCGTCGCGACATTCTTCAACATCGGCGCAGGCATGCCCGGCGGCAAGCTCCCTATGAAGCCCTGGGCCGCCGATCTTCTAAAGAAGCGCATGGAAGAAAACAGCAAGGACAACCCCGACGCTCACTGTCTCCCGATGGGCCTCGGGCAGCTGCACGAGCATCCGCAGCCGCGCAAGATCATCCAGACACCCGCCGTCACCGTGATCATCTATGAAGCCAACTCCGGCCTGCGCCAGATCTTCACCGACGGCCGCCCGCTTCCTCCCAAAGATGCGGAGCCCTGGTGGTACGGCTATTCCGTCGGTCACTGGGAAGGCGACGCGCTGGTTGTCGAAACCACCGGCTTCCGCGACGACGTCTGGCTCGACATCAACGGCAGCCCTATGACCAACGCCGGCAAGATGATCGAGAAGTTCCGCCGCCCCACGTTCGGCAAACTCGACATCGAAGTCACCATCGACGACCCTTCGGCCTACACCAAGCCCTTTACGGTCGCCTTCCATCAGCAAATTATGCTGAACACCGATCTCATCGAGTTCATCTGCTCCGAAAACGAGAGAAGCGACGCCCATCTGGTGGGAAAATAGGCGCTCGCTGCGAAATTTGAACCCGCCCCTATAAAGTTTTCGAACGCTTCGACCGATAAGCAACCCGCAGGGAAGTCGCAGATCTCAAAGTGACCTTCCGGTAAATTCCGCTGTCGGAGGGTTGAAGTGCGCTCGTGTGCCTCGTTGTCGCGAACAGGTTTTCTGTCCGCGGTTATTGTTGCGTGTCTCTGCCGGGTGGCGCCCGTGGAAGCCGCGCAGGTCTTGAAAGGGCACGTGCCTCAGGCGGTGGCGGCTTCGCGGGCAGTGGGGCGCGTGCCGGCCTCGACGCCGTTAAATCTCGTAATCGGGCTGCCTCTGCGCAATCCCGAACAGCTCGACGCGCTCATCGAGAGCCTGTCGGATCCGTCGAGTCCGAACTATCGCCAGTATCTGACTCCCGAACAGTTCACCGAACAGTTTGCGCCGACCGAGGCCGACTATCGGGCGCTCATCGCGTTCGCGGAATCGCACGGGCTGACGGTCGTGGGAACGCACCCCAACCGCACACTGCTCGATGTCACCGGCGCCGTCGCGGATGTCGAGCAGGCGTTTCATCTGAACGTGACGATGTACAGTCACCCGGTTCGCGGCCGTTTCTACGCGCCGGATCGCGAGCCATCGCTCGACCTCGACATTGCCGTGCTCGACATCGCAGGGCTGGACAACTTTGAAGTGCCGCGCCCTATGGAACTGAAAAAGGTGCCGGTCAGTGATGCAAGGTCGCTCGTGACCGGTTCCGGCCCGGCCGGTTTGTTCATCGGGAACGATTTTCGCGCCGCCTATGCGCCGTCCGTCACGCTCCAGGGCACAGGGCAGGCCGTGGGGTTGCTCGAATTCGACGGGTATTATGCTGCCGATCTGACGGCAAATTTCAAACAGGCGGGCCTGACTCCACCGGTTACGCAAACTGTGCTGCTCGATGGCTTCAATGGCGTGCCGGGATCCGACAATGTCGAAGTCATTCTCGACATCGTGATGGCTGGCTACATGGCGCAGAACCTGTCGAAGGTGATCGTCTATGAAGGGCTCTCGCCGAACGACATTCTGAACCGGATGGCCACGGACAATCTGGCCTCGCAGCTGAGCTCCTCGTGGGGTTTCGGCATCAATGCGGCCACCGAACAGATTTTCAAACAATTTATCGCCCAGGGCCAGTCGTTTTATCAGGCTTCCGGCGACAGTGGCTCCTACACGGGAGGCGTAATGCCGCCATCCGACGATCCGAACCTCACGGTGGTTGGCGGGACCAGCCTCACGACTTCCGGGGCGGGTGGTCCCTGGCAGTCGGAGACCGCGTGGACGGGAAGCGGCGGCGGCATCAGCACCGTCTACCCGATCCCGAGTTACCAGCAAGGACTCAGCATGGCCGCGAACAAGGGATCGCTGACCATGCGCAACATACCGGATGTGTCGCTGACCGCGGATGTTCAGATGTTCCTGATCTGCAATAACGGCCAGGGAGTGTCGGTGGGCGGGACCAGCGCCGCGACGCCGCTCTGGGCCGCGTTTACCGCCCTTGCGAACCAATATGCGGCGTCGAACGGAAAGCCGCGCGTCGGCTTCGCCAACCCAGCGCTTTATTCGATCGGCAAAGGCACGAACTATGCCACCGACTTTCACGACATCGTGCTCGGCAACGACGGGGGATTTTCCGCCCTCGCTGGGTACGATCTGGCCACGGGCTGGGGCACGCCGGCGGGGCAGCATCTGATCAACGACCTCAGTGGTGTATCGAGCCAGCCCTCGTTCTCGTTATCCGCCGCGCCGGCGGCAATCACGACTAAACCGGGAACCCCCGGCACCAGCACCGTCACGGTGACGCGTCAAAGCGGCTTTACCGGGACTGTCAGCCTGGCAGCTACCGGGCTGCCCACCGGCGTTACCGCGTCCTTTAGCCCAGCGAGCACAACCGGCACCAGCACGGTGACGTTTACCGCCGGCAGCACGGCAGCGGCTGGAACATCGACCGTCACCATAGTGGGCACATCCGGCAGCCTGAACGTTTCCACTACAGTCAGTCTGGTGGTTGCGGTCCCGACCTTCACGCTCACCGCCACGCCTGCCAGCGTTACGGTCAGTCTGGCTACCCCTGGCAGCAGCGTAGTCGCTGTTGTCCCCGCGAACGGCTTCACCGGGAGCGTCACCCTTGCAGCTTCGGGATTGCCCACCGGCGTGACAGCGTCCTTCGGTGCGGCCGGCACGAGCGGTACGCGCACGGTAACGTTTACCGCAGGCACTACCGCAGTTGCCGGAACCGCGACTGTAACGGTCACGGGCACTTCGGGAGCACTCGCGAGCACCGTTGCGTTGACGCTGACCACGGCAATTCCAAACTTCAGCCTCGCTGTTTCGAACGGCTCAGTGAACGTACCGAGAAGCGGCACCGCGAATACGGCCGTATTGGTGACGGGGCAGAACGGCTTCACTGGCACGGTAAGTCTCGCGGCCTCGGGACTGCCAGCCGGCGTGACTGCGGCCTTTGGTGCCGCCAACACCGCAGGCACGAGACCGCTCACGCTGACTGCGACCAGTTCTGCGGCTGCGGCCTCTGCCACCGTAACGGTGACGGGTACGTCCGGAACCCTCACTCACACCGCCACATTCCATCTCACTGTGGTCGTCCCGGCGGCGGCGAGTACGCTGGTCAATCTGGCGTCCGTAGCGAATGTAACCGGTATCGTCACGGACGGAACCGTCTTCGCGCCCGTTGGCCTCGACGGCGGTCTGAACGGAACCGGCACCGCCTATTCTTCGTCCTTGCTGGGAGCTCAGCAAACAATGGGCGGAACGACTTTGTATTTCGGCGCCGCCGACGGCCCGGATGCCGTCAGTGGCGGGACCGTTCCTCTGCCGGCCGCACAGTTCTCAACCATCAAACTGCTGGCGACGGCCGTTAACGGGAACCAGACCGCGCAGCGTTTTGTCGTGACTTATACGGACGGCACGACGTCTGCGTTCGTGCAGAATCTCAGCGACTGGTTCACACCTCAGAATTTTGCCGGAGAGACGAAGGTTCTTTCCATGCCATACCGGGACACCAGCAATGGGGTGAAAGACAACCGCACATTTCTGCTGTACGGTTACTCGTTCAGTCTGAATTCGGCTAAGAAGGTCAGCAGCATCACGCTGCCCGCTAACCGCAACGTCGTGGTGCTGGCGATCAGCCTGGGCTCGTGAACCGTTACTGGTACACGATCGGAATGATCGTCTGCAACTGCGAGAAATTCACGATCGCGTCAAAGCCTTCCTGAGAAGGCGTGTTGAACGGATACGCGAACGTCGACACCTGAAGCGTGGACAGCGCAGCCGCACCCGTCGGCATTCTCAGCAGGATGGACGGCGGAATAGTAAATCTCCCGGCCTGGATCGGCGCCGAGCAATCGTAGCCGACAAGGTAAGTGCCAGTGGAGTTAGCCGCGAATCCCTGAATATCCACATATCCGTTGAGCGCGTCACCGCCTGTCCAGCTGATCGTAAGACCGTTCGCGCGGGTGACAGGAGTCGTAATCAGGCTGGCCTGGTTCGTCCAGGTGATCGGCTGTGCGATCGGGAACTGGAAGCTAAGAGGACCCACGTTAGCGCCTCCTGGAGATGAGAAACCCCACGCACCGAACGGAACGCCCACCGAATCTTTACCCAGAAAAACTCCGGGCGCTGCGGCCGGCAGCATTAACGGAGACCCCGCAGGCGGGGTGAGCTTTATGCCCGTTCCGATATCCAGATAAGTTGCCGCGGGGAGTGCGGCAGGCGTGGCTACGTTCGGAACAAATCCCGCAAAGCAGCTGCCCTGTGTCGATTCGGCCAGGTTCAGAGAAAGGGCCAGAAACTGGTTCGGCGTGAACTGCGAGGCGAGGATCTGATAAGTGTCGGTAATGACCGGTTGGGTCGGCAATGTGGTCGCACCCGGGGCAGGCAGGAAGCTTTGATTCTCCATCAGCGATATACCCAGGATATTGGCGCTGACGGGCAGGCCGAGAATCTGCGCCGGAAACGCGTTTACCGGGTCGACGCATGCCGTATGGTCGGTGGCCGCGATTGCCGTCGCAGGTGCGTTGCTCACGATAGCTGTGCCTTGGTTCACCGTCTCAACGACGATCGAAACGTGGCATCCCAGCGGGGCATTCATCGGAATCGTAAATATGATTTGGTCCAGCCCCGGCAGCGCGGGCGACCGGCCATAATACGACACGGTCGTCGACGGGACGCCGCCCACATAGACCGTCGGCACGGTTCCGATATTGCCCTCAGCGGGGAAAGAAGTGTCGACGCCACCAATTGCAGGGCCCAGACCGGTGCCGAACAGGACAACAGTATCTCCTGGCGCCGCTGCGTCAATGACCGTAACTAACTCGCTCGGATTGGTTCCGAAAGTCATCGCCGCGGTCTCATGTCCGCTGGGTATTCTCAGGTTGGAAACACCGAACGCGCTCGCGAGCACCGTAACCGGGCTCGTGGCGCTCTTGCCCGCATAGGTCACCGTCAGGGTGCCGGTCCCGGAAGGCGTAGCGGAAGGCATGACTCCCGCCAGTTGGCCCGAACTCGTATACAGAATTGGAACCGGAAGCGTGGCTCCGGCCACCGTAACCGCTATTGAAGTGCCTGCATAGCCCGTGGTCGGGAGGGGTATCGGCGCCGGGACAACCGGCGCGCCGCCCGGTGGAACCGCACCAAGATTGCTCCCGTAGACAACGAATATGGACCCCGCCGCAATTGCGTAATTCGGCAGGCCCGGCGGAAGCGCGCTCGCGCCGTTCACGACTCCGGTGATGGCCGGAGTTTGCGCAGCCAGGGAACCTGTAATTACTATCAAACCTACTAAGAGTCTCTCAGGCGTCTTCATAGCAGTCTCCACGTTCGGTCTGCGTTCAGGTTTATTGGTAGACAATCGGAATAATCGTCTGGAGCTGCGAAAAATTCCCGTCGTTAAAGCCCTGTATGGGGCTTATGGTGCTCGGATAAGCGTACGTCGAGAGCTGCAGGGTGGCCCCCGCAGCGACACCCGTCGGCATCCTCTGGAGGATGTAAGGGGGAACAGTGAAACTTCCGGCACTGATCGGCGCCGAACAATCATAGCCGATAGCGAAAGTGCCAGTTGTGTTGGCGGCGAACGATTGAATGTCTACAAATCCGTTTACGTTATCACCCGCGGTCCAGGTCAGGGTGAGACCGTTTGCGCGGTTGATGGTTGCGCCTATCAGGGCGTTCTGGTTGGTCCAGGCGACAGGCTGCGGTATCTTGAAGTTCAGATTAAGAGGACCCTCATTGGGGCCTCCCGGAGTGGTCAGTGTCCATGTCCCGGGTGGAATTCCAAGCGAATCCGTACCCGCAAAAATGCCAGGAACCAGGGCTGGCAGCATAATAGGAGATCCCGAAGGCGGCGTAAGTGTCAGCGGGCTTCCGATATTCAGATAAGTTGCAGGCGGAGGTGTGGTGGGCGGAGGCGGGTATGGACCAAAGCCCGCCTCGCAGGTGCCCTGTGACGCCTCGGCCAGGGTCAGCGAAACCGCGAACAATTCGAACGGCGTGAATTGCGGAGCAAGGATCGTATACGTGTCGCTTACGACAGGCTTACTCGGAATCGGTCCCCCAGGTGTGCTGGGCACGAAACTCTGATTTTCAATCAGGGATACAACGAAGTTGTTTGAACTGGCGGGATATGCCAGCGCAGCTGCCGGGAATCCACTCACCGGATCGCTGCAAGGAGTATGGTCGATGGCCGCCAGTGCCGTGTTTGGCACGTTGCTCACGATGGGCACACCCAGGTTCGCTGTCTGAACCACGATGGAAATATGACACCCCAGCGGGGCATTCATCGGAACCTGAAATATGATTTCATCCAGCCCCGGGTAGATCGGCGTTCTCCCGTAGTAGGACACGCTCGGCGACGGTACTCCGCCCACATAGACGATTGGTGCGGTCCCGAGATTGCCCTGAATAGGGTAATTGGTGTCGATGTCGCCTATGGACGGACCCAGACCGGTCCCGAGCAGTACTAAGATATCTCCCGGCGCAGCCGCGTCAAGGGCTGAAACCACTTCGTTCTCGTTGGTTCCAAAAGCCACGGCCGCAGTCTCATGTCCGCTGGGTACCCGCAGGTTGGAAATACCGAAAGCGCTTACCAGAACCTTAACCGGACTTGAGACGCTTTGGCCGGCATAAGTCACCGTCAGGGTGCCGGCACCGGCGGGTGTTGCCGAAGGCATGATTCCCGCGAGCTGTCCCGGACTTGTGTACTGGATGGGAACCGGCAGAGTCGTTCCACCCACCGCCACCGTAACTGAAGTACCGGCAAAGTTGCCCACAGGCAGCGGCAGCGGCGCTGCATTCACGGCCGCACCAGCCGGAGGAGGCGAGCCAAGATTGGTCCCGTAGACAACGAAAATGGAGCCTTCCGCAATGGCGTAATTCGGAAAGCCCGGCGGAATTTCGCTCGCGCCGTTGACAATACCGGTGATAGTCGGTGTCTGTGCGGCCAGGGAACCTGCAATCACTACGAAAGCAACTAAGAGTCTCTTAGGCGTCTGCACAGCAACTCCCTCCAATGCTGATTTCAAATACAGCCTTACCGTCAGCCGATTACCCTGGGCAAACAACTCTTTATCAGCGACGTCCAGGCACCCGTCCGGGTGACAGGACTGGTGATGCGGGTCCTGCGGCCGCCGCCAGGACGACGTCGCTTGCCTTCTCGCTGATCATCAGTAGCGGAACCATCGGGTAGTAGCCCGGAATATTCGGGAAAATCGAAGCGTCCACTACACGCAGATTATTCGTGCCGTAAACCTTGAAATTGTTGTCGACAACCCCGCCATTGGCCAGCGGCATCATCGGGTTGCTGCAGGACGCGTGGTGGCCCCACGCTTCGTTCTGTGCCCATTCAGCAAGACCCGCTTCTCCCACGTAATTCGGACCCGGGAACAGCTCCTGCTCGATGATGTTCCCCAGCTCCGCGTTGATGTTTCTCGCCAGTTGCAGGCCCTGCACGCACGCCGCCAGATCCGCACCGGTGGTGTCGGTGCCCTCGCTGAAATAATGGAAGTTGATTTCCGGTACGTCGCGCGGATCGGCTGAGCGTAATGTGATCGTCCCGGCCCGATTTACGTTATGCGCCCTGAGCATCAGCGACGAGATCACGTTAAAGTTGTTCGGGTTCAAAGCATCCAGGTGCCATCCCGGATAATAGCCGTGGAAGTATCCGGCGGCAAAAAACAACACCAGATCCCGCTGCGCCGCTGTCGGCGTCGACTTCAGGATGGATGACAGGAACGTCACATTCGTGGTGTAAGGTCCCTCGCCTGCGAAAAATGCCGCCAGGCATGGGTCTGTCGCCAGGTTAGTCGGATTGCACGGCGCCAGATATGCCAGCACATTTTTCATCTTCGACAGCACGCCCAGTTCATAGCGGTCCTGCAGGTTCAGGCCTACACCGGGAAGATTGTTGATCACCGGGATGCCAAGCGGCCCCAGTTCCGCCGGGGTTCCGATGCCGGAAAGCTTAAGCAGCTGCGGGCTGTTGAACGCCCCGCAGGACACGATGACTTCGCGGGACGCCATCATTGTCTGCGTCGGCGGCAGCGGTGCGGACAGGTTCGCCAGCGGAGAAGCGTGATAAAGGTTCGCACCCTGGATATACTCAACGCCGGTCGCTGTCCGGTTATCCGAGGCGAAGAGTATTTTCGTCACCAGACAATCGGACATGATGATGAGGTTGTTCGGCAGCAGCGCCGCGGTCTGCAGAACATGCTCCCGGACGCCGTACCGGGCGCCGTTCAGCCGCATCAGCGGGAATGAGTAAAGCCCCTGCGCGTCGTTGCTGGCCGCCTGAAAGTTATTCGGATCCAGCACCCCCCCGGTCAGGCGTTCGAAATCCCCCGGCTGTCCCATCGTATTAATGGTCGTCAGCATGTATTCGAGGATCTGGGGGTCCGCAATGAAAACGCTCTCATCGATCATCTCGGTGGGCTGCCAGCCGGTGGTTCCGTGCAGGCTGCCCGCCTGGATCAGATAGCGGCAGTCTTCCAGACGCTGGAAGTACGAGCGCATATTGGTATGCGACCACGTCGGATCATTGAACGCGGTCGAGATAACGTCGAAGTCCGAGTTGCTGGGGTAAACCATCAGCAGGACGTTGTGCGTGGAGCACCCGCCGATAGTGCTGCAGCGCGGGTAATAGATACCCCCGTTCGGGTTGGTGGAGTTCGGAACGCCCGCCGGAACGTATTTGCTGTCTTTTTCCTGTTGCGCCTGGTTGGAATAATGACGCACATAGTAATTCCAGGCAATCTCAGGCTCTTCGCATACCAGAGGGTTGAATACCGGAACAGCTATGTAGTCGTTGAGATCGGCGGCCGGCGAGCCTGCTTCGAAGAGGACAACCTTATGCCCCGCTTTAGCCAGATTTACCGCCAATGGTCCACCGCCGGGACCAGAGCCGATAATGATATATTCGACCGGCGCCCCCTGCGCCAGTGCGCGATCCCCGATGCCGGCCATCGTCGCGGCATAGGCGGCTGCCAATTTTGTGAATTGTCTGCGGGAGAGACGCTCCCCTCCGATTCCCGTGCCTGACTGCCTGCCGTTGTTGCTCACCTGTGATCTCCTTGCAAACAAGAAACTCTATTCCAGATGAAACGCCGTCATTTCGGTACTTGAAATAGAGTACTCCACGGTACAGCATTCGTGCACCAAATTTATAATCGGGATTTATCTGCGCGCGCGACGCGGCTGAACTGCCCGATTCGCAGGAAATGCTGCTTGTCCGGGTACTCCCGAAACAATACGGGTCGCGGAGGAGAAAGGATTTTTATTCAGTACAGCCTGAATTCAGGAATGGACTGAATGTCACAGTTTGTGGGTAGTTAATCGCCGAAGCTGCCGACTTCTTCTTCTGTCTTTGTCGCAGGCTTTATGCCGCCGAGATTCGACAGCGGCACGAACCCGCCTTCGACGGGCTTCTCTTTGAGGACGACTTCGCGATACAGCTTCGCCATACGCGCGTCTTCGGCTTTCTTCGCCATCGCAGCGTCGCGTTTCCGGAGCTTCTCTTCGCGCGCTGTCTTCGCAATGCCCTGATCGTCGAGATCGTGCTGCAGGCCGTGATTCACGTCGTCCATGTTGAGGATCAGCGAATGGTCACTCGAAGGCAGGTTTACGTTCTTTCCGCCCGCGATAATCTCGTGACGCCCGCGCTCCTCGTACCACTTGGTGAGCGTCGCGGTCATATGCATCTTCTCGATGATGTTCCGCCAGCCCACGCCTGTGTTGTACGCGCAGAAACTGATCTCGCCTTCCTGCGTGGCATAAGGAATGATGCATTGCTCGGTGCGCCGGAAATCGTAGTTGAAAAGATCCTGGAACCACATGCCCGCAATGAACAGGAAATTCCAGCGATCCTTGCGGCGCTTCTCGATGTCGTCGAACGTGCGGTCGCCCGTAACCTTGCCATAGTTGCGTCCCGTCGCGCCGAAGCACTTGTCGAACTTCTGCAGCAGGTCGGTCAGTTTGAAGGTGCTGGGTGCTGCCATCGGATCGTAGTTGCGCAGCAGCGAGAGCGCCACGCCCACCACCGAGAGGAACTTCCCGCGCGCCGCATCGTTCACGGCAGCCACATCCTTCGCCAGCTGTTCAGCGTTCAGGAACGCGGTTACCGGCCGGAATTCTTTGGTTTCCTTGTCGATCATCACAGCCATCCCGATACCGCAATTCGGATGGCAGCCGCAGCTCAGCTGACCCCAGTCGGCGTTCGGCCCGTGCACCAGGTCGGCCCAGTCTGAGAACGTGCTCATGAACGAAATCGGGAACCAGTCGCGCGTCGGCACGCCCATGTTCACCTGGTTCTTCACGTCGTGCGCCAGATGCGACAGCGTATACCGCTGCGCTTCGCGCCGTTCGTCGGTCACTTCCTCGTCGCGGCCTGTGAAAGACACCGGCTGGAACGACAGGAACGAAATCTTCTTCGGATTCTCCAGCGCGAATCGGATGACCGCGCCCACCTGCTCATTATTCACGCCGTTCACGATCGTGATGACCGGAACGATGTCGACGCCGTTCGAATGCAGGTTCTCGATGGCGCGCAGCTTCACGTCGAACAGATTTCCCACGGCGCGATGCGAATTCGCCGCATTGCCGATGCCGTCGAACTGCAGATACGCGTAGCGCAGCCCGGCTTCCGCCGCCTGCCGGCAGAACGCCGGATTCTTCGCGAACTCGATACCGTTCGTGGCTGCCTGAACCGAGTTGTAGCCCACCTTGCGCGAATACCTCACCGCATCGAGGAAATAAGGCGACAACGTCGGCTCCCCGCCGGAAAACTGCACCGACATCTGGCGCTTCGGCTTGATCGAAATCGCGTTGTCGAGCAGCGTCTGGATGTCTTCCCAAGTCAGTTCATGCACAAACCCGACCTGATTGGCGTCCATGAAGCACGGGTCGCACATCATGTTGCACCGGTTCGTCAGGTCGACCGTCAGCACCGACCCGCGCCCGTGCGTCACCGTGCTCGAACCATGATCGTGCAGCTTCGCGTCATTGTGCGCGCGGATATCGCGGCCCGGGAAAACTTTCTCCAGATGCGCAAAGAACTCCGGATCGATCGCCATCACGTCTTCGAAGTGCCCATGCACGGGGCAGTCCTTGACCATGATGATTTTGCCGTCGCGGTTGACGATCTGGGCCTTGATCTCGCCGGCTTTTTCGTTCTTCAGGATCTCGACCGGCAGTTCGCCGTTGACGATCTTCGTGCGGATTTCCGGGACGCACTTCGGACACAGAGAATCCGTCGAGCGCGGCCAGCCGAGCGGCGGCTTCTGCTTTTCCCACGATTTCAGGAGCGGCTTGTCCGACCATTTCGGCGTGAACGACGGATTGGGCCTGATGGAGTTGAACGTGTTGAACACGTGCCATCCGACGTTGGCTGCGACTGTTACCGCTTTCTCTGCGTATTTGATCGGCTTGTGCATTCGTCTGGATTCTCCTGATAACACGGGATTTTCCCGTATAGGGTAGGGTAGTACTATCGCCGATCCCGGGGCGATACGAAATCAGCGAACGGGGCTTTAATGGGGTCGGACGGCCCAGACGGGGATCGAACGGGTAAGTGCTTTTTAGTTCCGTAACTTAGGCCGGATTCATGGCAAAGGTTTTGTAGTGGCTAGGCCAGTTTCGCATGTCAAAGCTGCCCTGATCAGGGCTGTTCACAATTATTCCGCGCCGAAATCGAATGCAATTGCCGTCGCTTTCGGCTCCGCGGAATCTCCGCGGGCTTATACTGTCGCCGTGAGAACGTCGCGCCGCCCAACACCCGCAGCATCGGCTTCGTCCACCGCTTCTTTTCTGCCCTTTGAAGAAACTATAAAATTGCCAAACGAACCGAAGCTTGGCTTAACCAGCTCTAGAGTCAGTAGCTTAGCGCGAGACTGCGGCTTCGATCTCGTCGGCGTCGCGTCGCCCCGGCCGGTCCCAAACTTCCCCCGATTCCAGCATTGGGTCGACCGCGGCCTTGCCGGCGAAATGCGCTATCTCACCGACCATCGCGCCGCCCTTCGCAGCGACCCGGCCCAACTGCTCCCGGGGGTTCGCTCCCTCATCTGCGTCGGTCTCGTCTATAACGGGCCTGAACCCTGCTCCACAAGCTTCTCCGATCCCGAACGCGCCTGGATTTCCCGCTACGCCTGGGGCGACGACTATCACGAGATCCTTCGATCGAAACTTCAGAATCTGGACGGCAAACTGAAGCAGATTGAATCCTTCGAATCCCGCATCTGCGTCGACACCGCGCCCCTTCTCGAACGCTCCCTCGCCCGCGCCGCCGGCCTCGGCTGGATCGGCAAAAACACGTGCGTGATCAACCAGCAACTCGGGAGTTGGTTTTTCCTCGGCGAGTTACTGACGACGCTCGACCTTGAGCCGGATTCGCCTGTGCCCGACCGCTGCGGCACTTGCACCCGATGCATCGACGCCTGTCCCACCACCGCCATCGTTCCATCTCCCGATGGCCGCTTTGAACTCGACTCCCGCCTCTGCATTTCCTACTTCACGATTGAACTGCGCAGCGCTATTCCCGAAGCCCGCCGCGCCGCCATCGGCCCCCACGTCTTCGGCTGTGACATCTGCCAGGATGTTTGTCCGTGGAATCGGCGCGCCGCTGAGACGGACGAAGAAGCTTTCCGTCCGCGCGAATTCGCGCCCGCGCTCGAACGCCTCGCCGCAATCACCGAACCGGAATTCCGCGACATGTTCCGCCACTCGCCGGTCAGCCGGGCGAAATACCGCGGCTTTCTGCGCAATGTGGCTGTCGCGATGGGAAACGCGCATCTGGAGAAGTTTCGCGCGCCCCTCACCAGGCTCGCGGCGTCCGAAGACTCGCTCATCGCCGAGCACGCCCGATGGGCGCTCAACAATTCCCATGATTGACAAAACCTTCCGCAGTTCGGACGAGGCCGTCGCGGATATCCCCGACGGCACAACCGTAATGGTCGGCGGTTTCGGGCTGTGCGGACTGCCGGAAAATCTGATCGCGGCGCTGGCGCGGCGGGGAGTCACGGGGCTGCACACCATCAGCAACAACATGAGCGTTGACGGGTTCGGTCTCGGCCTGATGCTCGAAGCGGGAATGATCGCGTCGCACACGGGCAGCTACGTTGGCGAAAACAGTCTGCTCGAAGAGCGCGTGCGCGAGGGCAGTTTCGACGTAAATCTGATCCCGCAGGGCACGCTTGCCGAACGGATTCGCGCGGGCGGAGCGGGCATTCCGGCGTTCTACACGCCGGCCGGCGCCGGCACCGTTGTCGCCGAAGGGGAGGAAGTCCGCGAATTCGATGGCCGGCCTTATCTGCTCCAACGCGCACTGACCGCGGACTTCGCGCTCATCAAAGCCTGGCGCGGCGACCGGCTCGGCAACCTTATATACAGGAAGACCGCGCGCAATTTCAATCCGCTGATGGCGACCGCGGCGAAGATCACAATTGCCGAAGTGGAGGAACTCGTCGAGCCGGGCGACATCGATCCCGACGCCGTCGTCACGCCGGGAATCTATGTGAAGCGCATCGTGCGCGGCGAGAAATACGCTCGCCGAATTGAAAGGCGAACGGTTCGACATGCAGATTCAAGCGCACAGGCCCGGCCACTGGCGCAGACGCACGGGCAGCCTTATCCAGGACAAGGTGAACCATCCGGTTGCGACTGTGCTCAGTCCGTGGTGCGCGATGAGAACAGGAGCGCACAGGCCGAAGGGTCCGTTGTGCGCGATGAGAAAACGAGCGCACAGGCCGAAGGATTCGTTGTGGGCGGTGAGAAAGCGAGCGCACAGGCCGAAGGGTCCGTTGTGCGCGGTGAGAAAGCGAGCGCACAGGCCGAAGGGTCCGTTGTGCGCGATGAGAGAAAAAGCGCTCCCGTTGTCCGGGATTCCGAGTCGCATACTGCGCGCGACCGCATCGCGCGGCGCGCCGCCCTCGAACTCCGTGACGGCTACTATGTCAACCTCGGTATCGGTATTCCGACCCTCGTGGCCAACCATGTTCCGCCCGGCGTCGAAGTGGTGCTGCAGTCGGAGAACGGCATGCTCGGCGTCGGCGCTTATCCGGCTCCTGGCGACGAAGACGCGGATCTGATCAACGCCGGAAAGGAAACGGTGACGGCACTGCCCGGCTCGTCGTATTTCTCCAGCGCCGGCTCATTCGGCATGATTCGCGGCGGCCACATCGACCTCAGCATCCTCGGCGCCATGGAAGTCGACGAACTCGGCAACCTTGCGAACTGGACCATTCCCGGCAAGCTGGTCAAAGGCATGGGCGGCGCAATGGATTTGGTTGCGGGCGCGCGCCGCGTCATCGTGGCCATGGAGCACACCACGAAGGCCGGCCAACCGAAAATCCTCAAGCGCTGCACGCTGCCGCTCACGGGCGCACGAGTGGTAGACATGATCGTCACGGAACTCGCGGTTCTTCGGGTCACGCCGGATGGCCTCCTGCTCGAGGAAGTTGTACCCGGGTTTACAGCGGAAGAAGTGCAGCGGCTTACCGAGCCCCGCCTGATCGTGCGAAGCTGAAAACATGGCCTGCTCCCACATCGATCAGATCGAGGATGTAAAGCCCCGCACGCACGGCTGCGAGGAATGCCTGAAGATGCACGATTCCTGGGTGCACCTGCGGATGTGTCTTATCTGCGGTCACGTGGGATGCTGCGATTCCTCGAAGAACAAGCATGCGACGAAGCATTTCCACGCTACGACGCACCCCATCATGCGCTCGATAGAGCCGGGCGAGAACTGGGGCTGGTGCTACATCGATGAAGCCGAACTCGATTTCGTCTGACTGGCCGCCGCTCGCGTTCGCCGACTGGGAGGCTACCTGCGACACGCTGCATCTTTGGACGCAGATCGTCGGCAAGACCCGCGCAAAGCTGAGCGCGCCGTTGAATCACTGGTGGCACGTACCGTTCTACGTAACACCGCGCGGCCTCACGACGTCGACGATTCCATATGCGGACTTCACATTCGACGTCGAGTTCGACTTCCTCGCTCACCAGTGTGCCATCCGCGTCAGTAACGGCAGCGGGCACAGCATTCCCCTTTATCCCCGCTCGGTGGCGGAATTCTACCGGGAATATATGGCTTGCCTGCGGTCCTGCGGGATCGAGGCTGAAATCACGCGTAGTCCCCAGGAGTTCGCCGACCCGACTCCTTTCGATAAAGACGAGCACCACGCGGCTTACGATCGGGACTATGTTGAGCGTTTCCACAAAGTGCTGATTCACGCCGACACCGCGCTGAAGGCATTCCGCTCGCGATTTCTCGGCAAGAGCAGTCCGGTGCATTTTTTCTGGGGATCGTTCGATCTGGCGGTGACGCGCTTCAACGGGGCATTGTGTCCTCCGCCGAAGATGACGGATCCCGTCATGGCGGAAGCTTATTCGCATCAGGTGATCAGCTGCGGTTTCTGGCCGGGCGACCGCAGGTTTCCGCATCCGGCGTTCTACGCATACGCGGTGCCGAAGCCGAACGGGCTGGAAGCTGAGGCGGTGAAGCCCGGAGAATGGAATACGCAGCTCGGCGAATTCATTCTGCGGTACGACGACATCCGCGCGGCCGATTCACCACAGCAGGCGATTCTGGATTTCTGTCAGAGCACTTACGAAGCCGCGTCAAAGCTCGCGCAATGGGACCGAGCGGCACTCGAGTCTCACAAGTAGCACTTCCGTGTACCGCCGGCGGTCTCCGCCGCCGGCTCTCTTACGGTCTTTTCCGGGCTCCGCTGCAAGCACCCGGGGGGCGGTTGCTACCATGATCTTTCCAATGAAATCTCGTGTTCTGTCGGGCGTGCAGCCGTCCGGCAATTTGCACATTGGCAACTATCTCGGCGCTCTGGCGAACTGGGTTCGCATTCAGTACGACTACGAAAGCATCTTCTGCATCGTCGACATGCACGCCATCACCGTGTATCAGAATCCGGATGAACTGCGCGCGAAGATTCGCGAAGTGGCCGCGCTGTTTATCGCCGCGGGTATCGATCCGAAGCATTCCCGGGTGGTCGTGCAGTCAGACGTTCCCGCGCACGCCGAACTCGCGTGGATGCTCACCTGCGTGACGCCGATGGGCTGGCTCGAGCGCATGACGCAGTTCAAAGCCAAGTCGGCGGCGCAGGAGTCCGTGAGCAGCGGGTTGTTTCAGTATCCGGTACTGATGGCGGCGGATATTCTGCTGTATCAGGCAGCAATCGTTCCCGTCGGTGAAGACCAGTCGCAGCACCTCGAACTCACACGCGACATTGCGCAGCGCTTCAATTCGCTTTACGGCGACACGTTCGTGATGCCCGAGACGAAGCTGCCGGCGGTCGGTGCGCGCGTCATGGGGCTCGACGATCCGACGGCGAAGATGAGTAAGTCGGCGGCGGGATCAGTGCATGCGGTGGCGCTGCTCGACCCGCCGGATCGCATCCGCAAAACGATTATGCGTGCCACCACCGATTCGAATCCGTGCGTCGATTTCGATGCCGCGATCGGGCCGGGTGTCGCGAATCTGCTGGCGATTTATCAGGCGTTTTCGGAAGCGACTGACGAGCAGATGCGCGCGGAGTTTTCCGGGCTGCGCTACGGCGATCTGAAGAAGAAGGTCGCGGAGATGGTAATTGCCAAGCTCGAACCGATTCAGCAGCGCTATCGCGAAATCACGGAAGATACGGGCTGTCTCGACGCCGTTCTGCGCGCGGGTGCGGAGGCCGTCACACCGATCGCCGACTCGACCGTGAAACTCGTTAAGCAGCGCATGGGCCTCTACACCCCTTAGTGTTGTGTCTCTGAAGTCTCTTGCCTGATGTGGGGCGGGATGGCATCCCGCAGCGGGGTTGTTAACCCCGCTGGCCGCTTGCAACGCCCACCGGCCTGCATCCGGAGATGGTGAAGGAACTGCGGAAACAAAACATTAGTCGCTTAAACCGCGAGTTGCGCCGGCTCTTTGCCGCTCGGCTGTTCGGCGCGGCCGAGCTTGTCCGGACCGACCTTTAAGATAAGCTGCAGATGTTCCTCCACCAGCGACGGAGAGAAGGGTAGTTTCCATGAACAATCAAATCAAAGTTGCCGCGCTCGGCGTGCTGTTCAGTTTCCTTTGCCCAGGGCAGTCGGGAAATTTTATACCGGTTGACGACAAAATGCTGCAGAAGCCGGACCCGGCCGACTGGCTGATGTGGCGGCGCACGCTCGACAGCTGGGGTTATAGTCCGCTCAACCAGATCAATCGCGCCAACGTCGGGCAGCTGAGAATGGTGTGGACGCACGGCATCGGGCCCGGCATCCAGGAAGGCACGCCGCTGGTGCATGATGGCATCCTTTATTTCCCGAACCCCAGCGACGTGCTCCAGGCGTTCAACGGCGCCACGGGCGATCTGATATGGGAGTACAAACGCGACCTTCCGAAAGACGTGAACCGCTTTCTCCCCGTCCCGAGCATCAATCGCAACATCGCGATCTACGGCAATCTGATCATCGATACCAGCGTCGACGATTTCGTCTATGCCCTCGATGCGAAGACGGGCAAGCTGGCCTGGGAAAACCGTATCGTGGATTACCGCGAGGATTCAGCGCAGGAGACCTCCGGGCCGATCATCGCCAACGGAAAGATCATTTCGGGCCGGGGTTGCGAGTATAAGGCGACTCCCAACGGCTGCATCATCACCGCACACGACGCCAAAACCGGCAAAGAAATCTGGCGCACGCGGACTATTCCGAAGCCAGGCGAGCCAGGCGATGAGACATGGGGCGGGATACCGGATGCGCAGCGGCGCCATGTCGGCACGTGGATGGTGCCGAGCTTCGATCCCGCGCTCAACATGATTTACATCGGGACGTCCGTGACCTCGCCCGCACCGAAGTTTCTGCTGGCCGGCAACGACAAGACGTACCTCTATCACAACTCGACGCTGGCGCTGAATGCGGATACCGGGAAGATCGTGTGGTATTACCAGCACGTCGTCGATCACTGGGACTTCGACCATCCCTTTGAGCGGTTGCTCATCGATACGCGCGTGACGCCGGATGCCGGTGTGAGCTGGGTCAATCCGAGGCTGAAGGCGGGCGAGCAGCGAAAAGTGGTGACCGGGATTCCAGGAAAGACCGGCATTGTTTATACGTTGGACCGGAAGACCGGTGAGTTTCTGTGGGCGACGCCCACTGTGCGGCAGAATGTGGTGTCGAAGATCGACGGCGCGACGGGGAAGGTGACGGTGAATCCGGAGACGACATTCGACAAGGTCGGCGATTCGCGGTTTGTATGTCCAACGGCGAGCGGCGGGAAGGATTTCCCGGCGGGCGCCTACAGTCCGCTCACCAACACGATGTACTTTCCGCTGCAGAACACCTGCGGCACCATCACGGCGCTCGACGACAAACCCTTTACCACGTCGCTGTATGTCATTCGCAGCAAAAATCAGATCACGCCGGGAACTGATAAAGTCGGCACGGTTCAGGCGATCAATGTGGAAACCGGGAAAATCACCTGGAAACACGAGCGGCGCGCGGGGATGATGTCGCTGGTGGCGACAGGCGGCGGGCTGATCTTCGGCGGTGACACGGTTGGCCACTTCATGGCTTTCGACCAGGAAAACGGGAAAGTGCTGTGGGATGTGAATCTGGGTTCGCCGGTTACGGGATATCCAATCACCTACTCGGTGAATGGCAGGCAGTACGTGGCGGTGAGCACCGGAAACTCATTGGTAAGTTCGGGGCTGAATACACTGACGCCGGAGTTCCACCCGAGCAACGCAAGCAACATTTTTGTGTTCGCGCTGCCGTAAAAGCCCGTTACTGGCCCCGCCGGTGGGCGATGCACAGCTGTTTCTTCTTCGCTGAGTTGATTCGCTCGCGTTGCCCGAAAGCCGTCTCGCGAAGGGCACTTTTTCGGCCACAGCCCTCGAACCTGACGACCACCGATCCGCTCACTGTGACCCCCCGCCTGCCCTCCGGCCGACCCAGCCACACATAAACGGTCTGGGTCAACGAAGTCCAAGACGCCGCCGTTACTCTGGCGAGTTGGTACTCCGCTCCGGTAGCGTCGCGGCACACAAAACGATCGGCCCCCGCGTAGTAATTAAGTCAACGCGCCCGAGACGGCCTGTCAATCCGGATTTCCAGAATCAGGAACAAAGATGACGGAAAAGCAGGGGATGGGCCCCTACACGTCGTGCATTTGCCAGCAGGGTCAGGCCTTCCGGCCTGCCCGCTGGGCTTTACGCCCGGCGCACAGCTTTACGTATCCCACGAGAGCAGGTCAAAGTGCCGGTTTTTTGGGTCACAACATTTTCAGATGTTCTTGCATTGACCCCGCAGGACTTACCCTGCCTCGCCGTTTCGACGCCTATTCCGGGGTGCATACTGTGGCTTGAAAGCGCACAGGCCGTAGGTCCGTTGTGCGCCAACAGGCAATACTGATCTTTGACAACCGAATATCGAGTTTAGAAGCCGCGGGCATAAGTTTCTTTGAACGTCGCCCACCGTCCAGAGACACCCCGGGCCGGGTGCGCAAAAAAATTGCGGAACGAACCCGGGGAAACTGAGAGGAACCTGCGGAAACCCGCGCCAACCCAAAGCGAACCCACCTACCGATGACTGCCGGCTGACTTCGCCTCGGGCTCCGGTAACGCCTTGGCGACTTTATCTGAACCGTGCGCCTTTACGGTGGCGTCCACGTCGCGCAGGATTTCGTCGCGATCGGTTTGCAACTCGCGTTTAAGCCGCATCAGGGCCACGCTGACCACATCGCGATGACGCAGTTCATCGCCTGCGCCGTTATCAATGAGATCGAGCCACAGGCGATGCGTGAGATCGACGTCCTCCGGCCACAGGCGCGGCGGATGCGGACCGAGGTTGAAATACATCGACTGATTCGGGTCCGGCATCACTACTTCAAGCGAAAGCGACGGACGCGGAGCGGGCAGATCTTCCCACGCGGCGCCGACCCTGCGACCCTGTTCGGCTGGTGTGAGGCTCGGCGAAAGCCCGGCCACGATGCGGGACGATTTCAGCACCGCCGCGGTCTGAACCACGGCGAGCCAGGGTTCCGTGCCCGGTACGGTCAGCAGTTCCACGTGCTTGCCGGCTTTTTCCGCGATGCCGACGACACGCGAGAACACCAGGTTCTCCTGGTCAGCGAAAACCTGATCCGGTTCCAGACCGTGCTCACCCGAGCCGGACTGTGTGACGACTTTTACCGTGATGACGACAATGTCCTGGCGGCGCGTATCGGTTTTTTCCAGCGTCTTCTGCAGATGTTCGAGGTGATGCGGATTGCGCACCGCGACCAGGATGTTGCCCGGGCGTATGTGCAGGGCTTCGGCGGAGATTTCGTCGGTCGAGTGGAGGCGAAACTGCTCGTTCTCGTGCCCGGCGACGTGCGCGGCCAGTTTGTGCTTTTTGTGGTTATAGCGCTCGGAGAATTCGAATACGCAGAAAAAAGCGATCGTAAAGGAGAGGCCGGAGATGGTGGCGACTTCTTTGGTCACCACGTTGATCCCCGCCAGCAGGAAGAGCGTCAGCGTGATCAGGCCAAGGCCGACGGGAATTTCCTTGCCGCCGAGTTTGAAATTCAGCGGCACTTTCCACTCGCGTGCGTGTGGCATCTTGTAGCGCAGCACCAGGACCGAGAGCGCGTTGAACGCAAAGCTCCACGCCACGCCGAACGCGTACGCTTCGCCGAGCATGTCGATGTTGCCGCGGCTGATGACGATCGTGGTGAGTTGCAGAATCGCGATGATGTTGATGATCCGGCTGGTGGTGCCGAACTTGCGCTGCGGCTTGCGGAACCAGTCGGTCAGGACGCCGTCCTCCGCGACGCGGTTCAGAACGCCGTTGGCGCCGATGATGCGCTGTGTTCACCGCGCCGGAGAGAATCAGCACGCCGACCAACACGACGAAGGCCTGGAATGCGAGACGCAGCCCGTAGGGTCCGGCAAGGTAGAGCGACAGGCCGCCAATCAGATTGTCCAGATACTTGCCGCGCTCGGTATCCGGAATCAGCATCACGGCAAAGAAGGAAACCAGCGACGTGAACACCAGGCTGTAAATGAAAATCACGAAGCCGGCGCGTTCCAGATTCTTCAGTTTTGGCGAGGCGATTTCACGATTTACCTGTGCGAGACTTTCCTCGCCGCTCATCGCGAGGAGCGAATGTCCCGCGCCGATCAGCACCACCAGAAACGCCATGTGAACGGCACCTGTGCCCTTGAGCCAGCCCAGCGCTTCGTCACTGATGTGCATATTGCTCATGGAGGGGAACGGCACCGGCTGGTAACCGTTTTTAAGGATCGTGAACAGACACCAGATGACCAGGATCACCACCATTACGGTTGTGATCTGCATGATGCGCAGAGCTTTCTCGCTGGATTCGTGAATGCCGATGATGTTTTTGCGCCAGAAATAGAGCGACACGAGAACCGCGAAGCCGGCGGCGAAATACTGCGGATTGGTGTGGGCGTAACGGAGATGGAAATAATCGATCGATTTGTTGATGAGTCCGGCGAGATACAGTCCTGCGCTCACCGCGCTGATGGGTCCGGTGAGGATGTAGTCGAACAACAATGCCGAGACGGAGAATTTCGCGTACGTTCCGCCCATGGCTTCGCGGACCACGCGATAGACGCCGCCGCGCACGAACATGCTGCAGCTTTCGATGTAGGCGGCGCGCACCGCGTACGAAAACAGCATGATGCCGAGAATGAACCAGGGCGCCGATTTGCCGATGGCCGTTTCCGCGATTCCGCCGACGTAATAGGCCGAAGACGCCAGGTCGGCCAGAACGATCGCCGCCGCGCGCCAGAAGGAAATGAACGACAGCATGACTGTCGTGGCCACGACGACCTTGGTAGTCGTAGTGGTTCGGCGGGGCAGGGAATTGGAATTGCTCAATCGAAACTCCTGAATAAGAGGGAGTTCGAACAGGGAACTCAGTTTCATCAGATTAGCATGCGGCCCTCACCGGATTAGCATGAAAGCATGAGCGGTAAGGAACTCGCCGTGGCGATGGTGGCGCGCCTGCGCTCCGCGGGATATGTGTCTTATCTCACAGGCGGCTCCGTGCGGGACCTTCTGCTCGGGCGTACGGCTAAGGATTTCGATGTGGCGACTTCCGCACGTCCGGATGAACTGCTTCGGCTGTTTCCGGGGTCAGGCGAGGTCGGTGCGCACTTCGGAGTGGTGCTTGTTCGTGAGGGGCGCCTGCAGGTAGAGGTTGCGACGTTCCGGAGCGACCTCGCTTATGTGGATGGACGGCATCCCGAAGAAGTGCGTTTCGAAATCGATCCGCAACAGGATGCCCTGCGCCGCGATTTCACGATCAACGCGCTGATGCTGGATCCCGAGACCGACGAGGTGCTGGACTTTGTCGGCGGGCGGGTGGATCTGAAAGCGGGGGTGATTCGCGCGATCGGCGCTCCGGAAAGGCGGTTTCGCGAGGATCATCTGCGCCTGCTGCGGGCGGTCCGTTTCGCGGCGCGGCTGGGATTTGAGATTGAGCCGGTCACCTTTGCGGCGATCCGCGAATTTGCACCGCTGATTCACAGCGTGTCGGCCGAGCGCGTGCGGGACGAGATTGCGCGCATTCTGACGGAAGGTGGTGCGCGGCGCGGGTTTGAACTGCTCGACGCGACCGGATTGCTGCGTGAAATTCTGCCCGAAGTGGCGGCGCTCAAGGGTGTCGAGCAGCCGCCGGAGTTTCATCCGGAAGGCGATGTCTGGACGCACACGATGATCATGCTCGAGGGACTCCAGGAGCCTTCGGTGACGCTGGCGCTGGGCGTGCTGCTGCACGATATCGGCAAGCCTGCGACATTTCGCGTGGCCGAGCGCATCCGCTTTGACGGGCATGTGGAGAAGGGAATCGAGATCGCGCACGCGATGCTCAACCGGCTGAAGTTTCCTAATCATGTGATTGAGGCAGTCGAGGCGCTGATCGCGAATCACATGAAGTTCATGGAAGTCGCGCGCATGCGGGAGAGCACGCTGAAGCGGTTCATTCGGCAGCCCGGTTTCGAGGAGCACATGGCGCTGCATCGCCTCGATTGCCTGTCGAGTCATGGCGGTCTCGATAACTACGATTTCGTGCGCCGGAAGCAGCAGGAAGTGCCGCCGGAGCAATTGAAACCCGTGCCGTTGCTGACGGGCAGGGAACTGATCGCCGCGGGATATCAGCCGGGTCCGATATTCAAGACCGTGCTCAGCGAGGTGGAAGATGCGCAGCTCGAAGGGAGGATCACGAATGCGGCTGAAGCGCTGGAAATGGCGCGCAGGTTATTGACGAAGGTCCCCTGAAACGACTTTGCCCATCCACTGGTCGCGTGTGCGCGTGAAGCGCGATTCGCCGCTGGTGTCGACCGTGGCATGGACGGAATAATGGAGCCCCAGCATCTCGGGCAGCGTTCGGTTCTTCCCGTCGCTATCCACGTAGATCAGCTTCTTCATCGATAGCTGAATCTCATGTGTCTTGCCGCGCGCGATGTCGATCACGATAGGCTGCACGGCGTGCTGGACGCCGGGCGGTCCGTTGAAGTTGAAGAGCGGCGATTCTTTGCCGTCGGGCGCGCGCAGCGTGAACAATACATCGTAAACCGGGCCCCTTGCCGATGAACTGCCGAGCGGGATGAGGCACTGCGGACGGTCAATATTCTCAAAGACGAGGCGCAGCTGCGGGTCGGAGGCCGCAGGACCGAATGCGATGCCGAAGCGGACGCCGTGATCGGGCGGTCCCCAGGAGATTTTGTCGGCCGCGTTCAGAGCGAACGCGCATGTGAGCAGGATTACAATTCGCAGCTCAGTCGCCTTCATTTACCGCGATCAATCGTAGCAGAGGCGCGGCGTCTTCGTCTTCGGCGGATGACACGTCTTTGAGGCGGCGTTCGATGACCCGCGTGCGCGTCGCCGCTTCATCGACGGTTTGCGTGGCTTGTTCGAGGCGTTTGCGAATGGTGGCCAGCACCTGCGAGTATTTGCCGAACTGCAGTTTGACGTCGCCGAGCAGCTTCCAGACTTCGCCCGAGCGCTGCTGAATGGCGAGCGTGCGGAAGCCCATCTGCAGACTATTGAGAAGCGCGGCAAAGGTGGTCGGACCGGAGATGACGACGCGGAAATCGCGCTGCAGAGATTCGGCGAGTCCGGGGCGCCGCAGGGCTTCCGCGTAGAGACCTTCCGTCGCGAGGAAGAGGATGCCGAAGTCGGTGGTGCGCGGGGGCGCGAGGTATTTGCCGCTGAATATCTTCGCGCAGGCGCGTACAACGGCTTCGAGTTCACGCGCACTGGATTCGACAGCTTCGGCATCGCCGCGTTCGGCAGCGGCGGCGAGGCGCTGGTAGGCCTCCATCGGGAACTTGGCATCGACCGGAAGCCAGACGGGGTCGGCGTCTTTGCCGGGGAGTTTGATGGCGAATTCGACGCGCTCGGCGGTGCCTGTGGTTGAGACGTCGCGCTCGTATTGTTCGGGGGCGAGGATCTGGGCGAGCAGGTTTTCGAGCTGCACTTCGCCCCAGGCGCCGCGCGTGGTGACATTGCTCAGGACGCGCTTGAGATCGCCGACGCCCGAAGCAAGGGTCTGCATCTCGCCGAGGCCTTTGTGGACTTGTTCGAGCCGCTCGCTGACGAGGCGGAAGGATTCGCCGAGGCGCTTTTCGAGCGTGGACTGGAGTTTCTCGTCGACCGTCTGGCGCATTTGGTCGAGGCGCTGATCGACGATGCTGCGGATCAACTCCATGCGCGACTCGATCTCCTGGCGGAGGGCGCGGTTGTCGCCCGAGTGGAGCTGCTGGAGGCGGGCGAGGTCGTCGCGCAGGCGCGAGTCGATGCTTTTTAAATCGTCGCGCAGGCGCGACTCAAGTCCCGCCTGAGACTGCACGCGCATCAGCAGAACGACGTTGAGGATGACGAGGACTGCGAGGAGGGCAATAACCAGAGCAGAAAACATTTTCGTGACGCTCTGTTTTATTGTACTGCGGCCGCTTGCTGACGCGCGCGGTTCGTAACGTCTGCTACAGATTTTCTACAGCGTCCTGAATGTTTTTTGCCAGCGCGGCATAATCGTCGCCTTCGAGATCTGAGCGCCGGGCCGAATTTCACCCGCGCGCGGCCGGGGGTGGGGAATTTCGCCGATCTTGTGCAGCACGCGTTCGAGGCCTTCGAGGCGTACAGGCACGACGGGGATCCGCAGGCGCGCGGCCAGCATGCCGACGCCGGGCTGAAAGGGAAGAATTTCGCCGGCGTCGGTGCGCTTGCCTTCGGGGAAGATCAGGATGCAGTTGCCGTCGGAGGCGAGTTCGGCGGCATAGCGCAGGGCTTCGCGCGTGCCGGCTTCGCGCTGCGGAAGGGGAAATGCGTGGAATACCAGCGCGGCGAGGAAGTAGTTCAGGCCGCTGGTGAAGCGGTTGTGCCAGGGGTAGCCCGCGGGATGAAAGTGGGCATCGAAGAATTCCTTCGCCATGGCGGGCGCAGACGCGGTAACGCCAGTGCGCGGGGCAGCGCCCAGAGGATCGCGGGCACGTCGAAATGGCTCTGGTGATTCGACGCGAAGATGACCGGCGGCTTCGAGATCGCGGAGGTTTTCGAGGCCTTCGACTTTGATCCAGGCGAAGAGGCGGGCGAGGGGCAGGATCAGGCCGGGCAGAGCGATGCGGCGCAGGAAACCAGCGCGCCGGCTGGAGCGGTTCCATTCGGGGAACTCGAGAGGTTCTTCGGCCGCAGCGGGCTGGACGCGGGTGAGATCGCCGATGGTGCGGGCGCCTGGGCGAATTGCGATTCGCTGAGGGCGGTCCCGGTGCGCTGTTCGAGCTCCATCATGAGCTGGATGCGGTCGAGGGAGCTGAGGGCGAGGTCGTCGAGAGAGGTGTTGGGGTCGACGTTGCGTCCGCCGGCGAATTTGCGGATGAACTTCGGGGATGGAGTTGTCGGAGGACGAAAAGCACCGGCGGCAAGACCGCCGGCGGTACATGCTGGCGATTTCGACGCGCTTCAGTTTGTTCGTGCCCGAGGTGCGCGGCAGCGGCGGGTTCGGCCAGAGGGAGAAACCGCGAATGCGCTGGTGCGGTTCGAGGCTGGCGTTGGCGTCGTTCACGATGGCCTCGCGCGTCGCATCCGGGTTCGAGAACCAGCACGGCGTGCACCTGTTCGCGCGCGCCTTGCTTTTCCGCCACCACGGCCGATTCGCGCACGCCTTCGATCGCGTTCAGAACGCGCTCGACATCTTCGGGATACACGTTCAGGCCGTCGGGCGAAACGATCATTTCTTTCTTGCGGCCGAGAATTTTCAGGCGGTTGCTCGGAATCCAGTTCGCCGATGTCGCCGGTATGCAGCCAGCCCTCGGCGATCGCGCAGTGACTGCCTTCGCCGTAATAGCCCGGCGTGATGTTTTCGCCGCGCAGCAGCACCTCGCCATCGGGCGCGATGCGGATCTCCACGCCGCCGATGGCTTTGCCGACCGTGCCTTTGCGCGAATCGAAGGGATGATTCAGCGTGGCGACCGGCGCGGTTTCGGTGAGCCCGTAGCCCTGGATCACGACGTAGCCGAGCTTGCCCCAGAATTCCTCGAGCGCGGGATCGAGCGGCGCGGCGCCGACGACGAAGCTCCAGAACTTCCAGCCGAAGCGGCGGTGCACGCGGCGGTACTGCCACCATTTCCAGTACCATTTGCCGCGCGCGCGGCGGGGCGGCGGCTTCGGGAACGGCCTGCACGATGTAATCGCGCAGCAGTTCCAGCATCTGCGGGCACGCAGACCAGCACGGAGATGCGGCGCTTGTGGATCAGATGCGCGGCATCGCGCGGGCTGTAGCCGGACATGAAGAAAACTTCGCCGGCGATCATGGGCGGGATGAAGGCCGCCATGGTTTGTCCGAACAGGTGGCTGAGCGGCAGCAGATTCAGGAAGCGGATGGGCGCGAACGGGCCCATGTATTTGCGGTATTTTTCGATGCCCTCGTCGATCGGCTTCAGGTTCGCGAGGATGTTGCGATGCGTGATGGTGACGCCTTTCGGGTCGCCGGTGGCGCCGGAGGTGAAGAGGATCTCGGCCACGTCGTCGGGCGCGGCGGGGGTGAAGGAAGACGGCGCGGACTCGATCGCCGCACGTCGCGCAGATGGCCAGACGGGGCAGGCGAGGCCGATTCGGGCGGCGCGAGCGCATCGCCGATCAGCAGCGCGCGCGCGCTGACGATGCCTGCGATGCGCTCGACCACGGTAGCGGAAGAGCGGAAATCGATCGGCACGGCGATGACGCCTTCGAGGATCGCGCCCCAGAGCGCCACGACCCACTCGGGCCGGTTTTCGCCCCAGAAGAGAATGCGTTCGCCCTTCGCGATGCCGGCGTCGCGAAGCTTGTGCGCGAATGCGACTGCTGCGGCCGCCGCTGCGTCATAGGTCAGGTGGCTGGCCGCGAGGTCGCCCTCATAGCGGAGAAACACGCCGCGATGAGCGCCGCCAGATATCGAAGAAAGCCGCGAGAGAGGGAGGATCGCCGATCACCTGTTAGATTCAACCTTGAGGGGCCGCGCACCGCGGTTATCACGTTCGTAACAAACTCCACGTAAAAGAGGAAAACACATTAATCATGGCAACATGCTGTCGAGAGCGCAAATTTGATTCTGAAACTTTATGAACTGCGCCGCGAGAGTACGATGCGCGAAGCGCGAAATTTCTTTATGATGAGCTTCAATCCCAACTCGGTCGAGGATTACATGGCCGGCATGATGGGACCGCAACAGCGGCCATATCCGGATGGTGACTTCGTACTGGGAAATGGCGTGCTCGTTTGTGACGAGCGGCGCGATCGATGCGGCGCTGTTCGAGTCGTCGGCGGGTGAGCACATTCTGGTGTACGGGAAGATTGAAGGATTTCTGCCGAAAATGCGCGAAATGATGGGCAATCCGAACATGTTCAAGAATCTGGAGCAGGTGTGCTGTTCGGAGCACGTCGGGATTGATCGCGTGCGGGCGCAGACAGCGCGGGTCAAAGGCATGATGGCGGCGCGGTCAGCGGCGTCAAATTAGATAAAGAGACGTGAGAGGGGCGTCCGCGGACGCCCCTTCTTTCTCTGTTACCCGCAGATTTTGAAGGATTTAGGTCCTTTGCTGGGTTCGTTTGGCAAAATTGATTGAACGCCGACCTCACCACGTAGCCGGCGGTCTGCCCTCCATGCCCCCGCACAAGGTCACAGGTATATTCGGTTGTCAAGGAACGAGCGGCCGGAGCGCTTTCACAGCGAGGTCCGTCCAGCGGCCTCATTGTAGCCACGCTTCAGCTGCACCACGCGCCGTGAGTCGGCTAAACAATTTGTTTGCAGCATCGATTTTCTTGCAACGGCGGTGACTCGTCCACCGGCCGGACGGCGACGATCTGATCCCGGATGAAGGTGCGCGATGGATCGCTGAGTATCAGAGTGAGCTGACGGGTGGAGACGTAATTCGCGCCCCGTTTTATTCCAACCGGAGTGGTCTCCGCACCCAGATACCGTTCCGCCACGGGGGCGGCGACGAGGAGCAAGAGGACTGGGGAAGGCGTCGGACTGCGTCCGATGGACCCGCTGGAAAGCGTGTCCGCAGCCTGGAAAGGCTGCCCCACAAAAAGCAAGGTGTGGGTGGGACAGCTGAGGACAAACTGAGGGACGTTACAGATTCAACATCTCGCGCAGGCGGCGGCTCTGCATGCGGCTTACCGGGATCTCGCTGGACTTTCTGTCGTCCATCTTGAGCTGGTACGTCGACTTGAACCAGGGCACGACTTCGCGGATACGGTCGATATTCACTACGTAAGACCGGTGGGCGCGCCAGAAGACGTCCGGGTCCAGCGCGGCGAGCAGTTCTTCGAGCGTCCGGAAGTTCGACTGGCCTTCGAACTGCGACGTCGCCAGTGTGATCACGCCGTTGTCGATCGTCGCGTAGATCAGATCCTGCGGATCGACGATGAGGTTGCGCGTGCCATTGCGGACCAGCAGTTTCGTGAAGCTCGGGTTGGCGCGCGGAATGGCGGGGGCGGGTTCGGTGATGCGGTCGGCGACGACACGGCGGGCGCGACCGATGGTTTCTTCGAGCCGCAGACGCTCGACCGGCTTGAGCAGGTAGTCCATCGCATCGAGGCGGAAGGCTTCCACAGCGAACTGCTCGTAGGCCGTCGAGAAGATCACATGCGGCGGTTCAATGTTCTGCTCGCGCAGGCGGCGCACGACGCCGAGTCCGTCGAGGCCGGGCATCTGGATATCGAGGAAGGCAAGGGCGGGGTCGAGCCGCTCGATGGCGTCGAGGGCTTCGAGACCGTTCGAGGCGACGGCGACGACTTCGACGTCGCCGATCTGATCGAGAAGAAATTTGAGCTCCTCGCGGGCGAGCTGTTCGTCGTCAGCAATGATGGCGCTCATGGGAGCGCTGGCGATGACTGCGGGCATACGTACAGCACCGGCGATGGGCGCGGTCGCGCGGGAACGCATGAACTGCTATTATAGCGATGATTTTTCATTTACCACTCTGAACGCACATACGCGTAATCACCAGGTAGTGAGCCCGAGAAGGAGCTAACAAGGTTTGTCCTCAACACCAGTTACACCGGCCGATTCATCACAGAAACCCACACCCAATATTCAGCCGGCCGACGGCAAGCTCGGCATTCTGATGCCGGGTATGGGCGCTGTGACCACGACGTTCATCGCCGGTGTGGAAGCCATCAAAGCCGGCATGGCGCACCCGATCGGCTCGCTGACGCAGATGAGCACCATTCGGCTGGGCAAGCGCACCGACAACCGCACGCCGCGCATCAAGGACTTCGTGCCGCTGGCGAAGATCGAAGATCTGGTGTTCGGCGGCTGGGACATCTACGAAGAGAACTGCTACGAGACGGCGCTCCAGGCGGGGGTGCTGGACAAGCCTCTGGTGGAGAGTCTGCGTGGGCCGCTCGAAAAGATCAAGCCGATGCCGGCGGTGTTCGACAAGGAGTATGTGCGGCGGTTGGATGGTCCGAACCAGAAGCCGAAGGGTTCGAAGATGGACCACGCCGAGATGCTGATGGATGATATCCGTAACTTTAAAGAACGTAACGGATGTTCAAGATTAGCAATGATTTGGTGTGGATCTACGGAGGTTTTTCATCGCGCGGCGGCAGTCCATCAGACGCTGAAAGACTTTGAGTGCGGGCTGCAGAAAAGCGATCCGGAGATCTCACCCAGCCAGATTTACGCGTACGCGGCGCTGAAAATGGGGATCCCGCATGCGAATGGCGCGCCGCATCTGACCACCGACATGCCAGCACTGATGGAACTGGCGCGCGACCATAATGTGCCAATCGCGGGCAAGGATTTCAAGACCGGCCAGACGTTTATGAAGACGCTGGTGTCGCCGGGGCTGAAGTCGAGGATGCTGGGCGTGGCCGGTTGGTTCTCGACGAACATTCTGGGCAATCGCGATGGCGAAGTATTAGATGATCCCGGGTCGTTCAAGTCGAAGGAAGAATCGAAGTTATCGGCGCTGGAGCAGATCCTACAGCCGGAGTTGTATCCGGAGCTGTACGGGAAGATCCACCATAAGGTCCGGATCGAGTACTATCCGCCGCGCGGCGATGCAAAGGAAGGCTGGGACAACATCGACATCTTCGGTTGGCTGGGCTATCCGATGCAGATCAAGATCAACTTCCTGTGCCGTGATTCGATTCTGGCGGCACCCCTCGTGCTCGACATCATGCTGTTTATGGATCTGGCGCAACGGGCGGGGATGAGGGGTGTGCAGGAGTGGCTTTCGTTCTTTTTCAAGGCGCCGATGACAGCGCCGGGTCTGTATCCTGAGCACGATATCTTCATCCAGTCGATGAAGCTGAAGAATACACTGCGCTGGATGAGGGGCGAAAATCTTATCACGCACCTGGGTCTGGAGTATTACGATTAGCGCGCTTTTCTGTTTGCGCACAACGCCCGGCATCGCCCCAGGAAAAGGCGTGGCAGGCTGTGCGCAGTTGCTGAGGTGACTTGATGCGCGTTCTCGTAATAGGCGGGACGCTTTTCATTGGCAAGCTTCTGGTGAAACGGCTCGTGGCGGAAGACCATGAGGTCACCGTGCTGCACCGGAAGAAGGAGCATCCGTTCGGACGCAAGGTCCGGAATGCGGTGGCTGACCGCAACGACGCGGCGTCGATCAAAACGGCGCTGGCCGGTAAGCGGTTCGACGCGGTCTACGATATCGCCTACGACTGGGAGCGGGGAACGACGGCCGCGCAGGTGGAGGCGACGGCGAAGTCGATTCCAGGCGAGCTGACCCGGTACGTGTTCATGTCGAGCGTGGCGGCGTACGGGGACGGGCTGAATCATGCCGAGGACGATCCGCTGGCGTCGGACATTCATCCGGATGTGTATGTGCGAAACAAGGCGTCGAGCGAGCGGGCGCTGTTCCGCATGTACCACGAATCGCGATTCCCGCTGGTGACGATAAGACCGCCCTTCGTGTACGGGCCGGACAATCCGTTCTATCGCGAGCAGTATTTCTGGGACCGGCTGAAGCACGACCGGCCGATCATTATCCCGGGCGACGGCAACCGGTTAATGCAGTTCGTGTACGTGAGCGATCTGGTGGGGGCGTGCCTGGGGGCGCTCACGAAACACACGGCGCCGGGCAGGGCATTCAATGTGGCCGACGAGAAGGCGCTGACGCAGGTCGACGTGGTGAATGAGTTGGCCAGGACGATGGGGAAGCAGGCGCAGATTGTGCGGGTTCCCCGGGAAATCCTCGTGCGCAACGGCGGGAACGCGTTCGCGCCGCCTTACTATTTCGGGCAGTATCTGGATCTGGCTCCGATCACGATGGCGGTGGGGCGCGTGAAGCGGGTGCTGCATGTCAATCTGACGCCGTTTGCGACAGGACTCAAGGAAACCTTCAAGTGGTACTCGAAGCATTGGCCAAATAAGCGCATCGACTTCACATTTGAGGACAAGGTAATCCGGCTGGCGCGGGAGGGGGTGCGGTCGGCTCTGCCACACTTGTGAGGTGGTCCGCGGCGGTCGCGGGATTGTGCGAGAGTTGGTTAAGAGAGCAACGTTGGACGACGAACTGAAAGCTTATCTGCCGGGCATAGAGGAACTCACCAGGACGCGGATTGCGGGTGCGGTCCGGGCAGCGCAGGCTCGGTTCGACTCGATTGATGCGCGGCTGAAACTGCACGCTGGTCTGAGCCGGCCGGGTGCGCGCGACGGCGCGGTTTTCAGCGTTTTCCGGGAATTCAGCACAGCGGTGTAAACCGACGATGTGATGCCTTACGAGCGGCGGGTGTTTCTGGCGTTAGTGGGAGCGGGGGCGGGCGGCTATGTGTGGTGGTCGCACGGCCGGCCCAGGACGACGCTGCCATCGCGGGTGAGGATCGCGGAGTTCGACGACAGCGGGCGTGAGACCGGCGTGGTGGAGGTGGATGCCATCCGGAAGCCGGAGGCCGAATGGGCAAAGCTTCTGCCGGCGGATTCTTTTTCAGTGACGCGGCGGGGCGACACCGAGTTCGCGGGGACGGGCCGATACGACAGGTCCTACGAGGATGGAATCTATCGGTGCATTTGCTGCGGGACCGCGCTGTTCAGCTCGAAGACGAAGTATGCGTCGGGCACCGGGTGGCCGAGTTTCACGGAGCCGATCGCGCGGGAGAATGTGCGGGAGGAGGCGTCGGCGTTCTTCGGGATTCGTGAGACCGAGGTGAAGTGCACGAGATGCGATGCGCATCTTGGGCATGTATTTGACGATGGTCCGCCGCCGGGAGGATTACGGTATTGCATCGATTCGGTGGCGCTGCGGTTTGAGGCCCATAATTTGACATAATATACATTATCGGAAGTGAGGTTGCCGGAGCGACGGGCCGCGTTAACGACCTGAACCGAACGGGAGGACGCCGTTGTCGTCGACGAGCACGACTTCGTACTTTTCGATCATCGGCATCAGGACGTTTTCCAGCTCCGATTTCCAAAGCTCGCCTTCGTAGAACTGCGCCTTCATCGGTTCCCGGGATTCGAGGTTCGGGAAGCCGCGCATGAAGAAGAAGGTGTCCGGGTCTTCGATGGAAAGAAACGGCCGAGAATCTTCATGCCGATGGCGTCGTGCGCCGGAACCGATCTCGTGCGGAAGATCTCAAGGAACCGGGCGCGGACTCCCGGCTTCAGCTTGTAGGTCCGCATTTCGACGATCATGCGCCGCTCCTATTCGTAGCGCAGGGCTTCAACCGGATCGAGGCGCGCGGCTTTCACCGCCGGCCAGGTGCCGAAGAATACTCCGACGGCCATCGACACAACCAGCGCGGTCACTACTGCCCAGGCCGGGACGGTGCTCGGCAGCGACGGTATCAGGGCGCCAATCAGCAACGTAATTAACACCGAAACGATGATGCCGATGATGCCTCCGGAACCGGTGAGCGCCACAGCTTCGGCGAGAAACTGGCCGATGATGTCGAAGCGCCGCGCGCCGAGTGCTTTGCGGATGCCGATTTCGCGGGTGCGTTCGGTGACGCTGACCAGCATGATGTTCATCACGCCGATGCCGCCGACCAGCAGACCAAGGCCGGAGATGGCGATCGCGACAATGCCGATCAGCCCGGTGACGTTGTCGATCTGGTGCATGATCTGGTCGGGGGTCTGCAGGCTGAAGTCGTCGGGATCGCCATTTTTGACGTGGCGGGCGCGGCGCAGGATGGCCTCGACATCGTCGTAGGCGTCCTTGCGCATTCCCGGCTTCGCTTTGGCGGTGATGAAGTAGCTGGTCGAGCTGCGGATAGCGCGACTGGGCGGTCTTGAGCGGAATATCGACTTCGCTGTCCTGGCCGTTCTGGCCGAGGAAACCTCCTTTGGCTTTGGCGGCAACGCCGACCACGGTGTATTCAGTGCCGTCGAGTATCGAATGTGCGGCCAACGGCGTTTCCCTCGGGGAAAGAGCGTGTGCGCGATGTCGTTGCCGAGCACGGCGACGTGGGCACCGCGGATGTTCTCCTCGTCGTTAAAGTATCGGCCTTCGTCAAAGTCCTGCGGCGTGAGAACAACGGTATTCGGAGTGGCGCCGACGATACTGAGATTGTCGGTGTCGTAGCCGCGCACTTTAGCCGTAACGATGTGACCATTGGAAGCGGGCGGCACCATCAGAGACAGGGCCACATCTTCCACAGTGGTCGAGTAACGCTTGATCACGTCTGCGTAGGCGGGGTCGATGGCGCGGCGTTTGCGCTGTTTGGGCGGACCGCCCTGATCGTTGCCGGGATTGTCGGTTCTCGAAATGAAGATATTGTCGGGACCGAGCGAATCGAGGAACGTCACGATGCTGGCGCGCATGCCGGTCAGCAGCGAGGACACGGTGACGACGGTGGTGATGCCGATCACGATGCCGAGGATGGTGAGGCCGGAACGAAAACGGTGGGTCCAGACCGCGGTCATGGCCATCTGCAGGTTTTCTTTTGGGGAGATGTTCACGGTTTACTCAGCTTTCATTACTCAGCTCGCGCCTACTCAGATCGCAGGGCCACGATCGGATCGAGTTTGGCGGCTTTCGACGCCGGGTACCAGCCGCTGATGATGCCGACGGCGCCCGAGACGAAGACCGACATGAAGACATAAGGCAGCGTGATGCGCAGAGTCAGGCCGAAAGACAGAGACAGGATTCTGGTGATAACGGCGCCGATGGTGACCCCCATTGCGCCGCCCGCGAAGGCCATAACGACGGCCTCGATCAGAATCTGCCACATGATGTCGGAGCGGCGCGCGCCGAGCGCTTTGCGGATGCCGATTTCACGGGTACGCTCGGTGACGCTGACCAGCATGATGTTCATGATGACGATGCCGCCGACGACGAGGGAGATGGCCGTAATAGGGACGACGACAAGCGCGACGACCGCCAGCAGCTGATCAATGAAGCCGCGCACCGCGTCGGGCGTGATGGCGTCGAAGCGGTCGTCTTCACCAGGCTTCTGATGGAAGCGTATGCGCAGCGCGACGCGGCTGAGGTCGAGCGACTGCTGCATGGTAAGACCGCTCGAGGGCTTTGCGCGGCCGAAGATGGCGATGGAGCGGCCGGGGCCAAAGAGGCGGTTAAAACTGGTTATCGGGATGTAGGCTACGTTGTCCTGATTGTTGCCGAAGGAAGAACCGAGACGGTCGAGCACGCCCACCACGGTGAAATCGATACCCTGAATCTTGAAGGTGCGGCCCATCGGCGAGCCGACGCTGGGGAAGAGGGTGTTCTTGACGTCATCGCCGATGACGGCAACCGACGCCGCACTGCGGTCCTCGGTGGCGCTGAAGAAACGGCCTTCCACGATCGTCATGTCGCGGATGTCGGCGAGGTCGGAGGCGGCGCCGATGATGGTGGTGAGTTCGGAAGTCAGATCGCCGCGCTTGGTGTCGACCTGGGAATTGCGATAGGCGCTGTAAATGGTGTTGTCGCTGTTGAACTGTTCGAGGTAGCGTTCGTCGGCAAGCTTGAGTTCGTGATTGCGTCGAAGATGGTTGAAGTATTCGGTGCGGCTCCTGACGTTGGCGACCTGCTGGAGCACGAAAGACTCGCTGCCGAATGCTTTCGAGACGCTGTCGTTGGCATACTGACCGAGGCCGTCGATGGCGGAGCCGACGAGGATCACGCTGGCGACGCCGATGATGACGCCGAGGAGCGTGAGGAAGCTGCGCAGGCGGTGTGAGCGCAGGGAGTCCAGGGCGAGCTTAAGGGCGTTTCGCAACATAAATAGAGGGCGGGTCCTGCAGACGATACTTATATTCTAGTAATCATACGGACGCCGGCGCGCGGCGGTTCACATAAAGATGCCCAAACACCTGCTGCGGCCGCTGCTGATCGTCGAGTTTCTGATTGCGCTGGAGGCGGTTTACACGGCGTGGAGCGAGGTGGGCGGGCAGTATCACCTGGATCTGATGTTCTGGCCGTGGAAGCTGGGGGTGGGTTTGGCAGCGGCGTGGCTGATCACGGCGATCACAGGCAATATCGTGAAGAATGGAGGGGAGATTCGCCGGCGCGTGGTGCTGTACGCTTCCCTGCTCTGCCTGGTGGCGGCGACGGCCGGCGTGGTGACCTGGTATTACCACATGCACGAGCCCGCCGATCAGCAGGATGACGAGGACGAGGACGACAGCGTGACTCCGGCGGTTGTCAGTAAAGGCGCCGGCGGCAAGACCGCCAGCGGTACAGATGCCTCACCAGGTGCGGCAGGCTTTGCCGTCGCGGACCATCGGCAGGCCTTCCTTACAGCCGAAGGCCGCCTGGAATTCCGGCATATTTGAGACCACGCCGTTGACGCGGTAGCGCGCGAGCGAGTGCGGATTGGTCTGGGCCTGGAGGCGCTCGGCCTCGGGTGTCTCGTTCTCGCACCAGCTCTGGCCATAGGAGATGAAGAACTGCTGCTTTTCGTCGTAACCGCCGATTTCGGGGAGAGTCTTACCCGCGAGTTCGTTCATCAGCGCCATATATTCCAGGCGCAGGCCGCCGTTGTCGGCCGTGTTTTCGCCGAGCGTCAGCTTGCCGTTCATTTGTACCCCGTTGCTGGTTTCGAAGCCTGAGTATTCTTTGATGAAGCACTGCTCGCGCTCACCGAAGGCCTTCTTATCGGCCGCGGTCCACCAGTCGTCGAGGTTGCCTTTGGCGTCGAACTGGGAGCCCTCATCGTCGAAGCCATGCGTCAGCTCGTGCCCGATAGTGGCGCCGGTGTCGCCGTAGTTAACTGCGTCATTCGCTTTCTTATCAAAGAACGGAGGCTGCAGAATGCCCGCCGGGAAATTGATGTTGTTCATCTGCGCGTCGTAGTAGGCGTTCACGGTGGGCGGCGTCATTTGCCACTCGAGGCGGTCGACGGGCTTGCCGATTTTGGCCAACTGCCGGTTGGTTTCGAATTCGTTGGCGCGGAGCGAGTTTCCAAGCGCGTCGCCGCGCACGATTCTGAGGGCGGAGTAGTCGCGCCACTTGTCGGGATAGCCGATCTTGTTGGTGATGGCGTGCAGTTTTTCGAGCGCCTTCTGTTTGGTTGCGGGCGTCATCCAGGTGATCTGGTTGAGGTCCTGGCCCATGGCGATCTCGATCTGCTTCACGATGGCGAGAGTACGGTCCTTCCCTTCCTTGCCGAAAGTGAGGTCAACGTAAGCTTTGCCGAGGGCTTCGCCGATATCGCCATCGGTGGAACGTACGCAGCGCTTCCAGCGCGGCTGCTGCTCTTTGGCACCTCGCAGGTACTTATCGAAGAAGGCGAAGTTCTCGTCGCGGAAAGCTTTGGGCAGCACCTGGGACTGTTCATGCACGATGTGGAAGATTATGTAGGACTGCCAGTCGGGAATGGGCGTCGATTTCAGCAGCGCCTGCTCACCTTTGAAAAAATCCGGGACCAGGACGTTAAGGCTGTCCATCTTCGGCGCGTTGAGGGCGGCCAGATAAGGCGTCCAGTCAACGGCCGGCATCAGAGCTTCGAACTCGGTCAGTTTCATCTTGTGGTAGAGCAACTGCGGGTCGCGGCGCGCGGTGACGTCGAGCGAGACCCTGGCGATGGCGGTTTCGAGCTTCATGATGAGGTCGGCCTGCTTCGCCGCGTCCGCGTCTGTGTAGCCGGCGATCTTCAGCATGCGGGCGACGTGCGCGACGTACTCTTTGCGGGTTTCAACGGCTTTGGCGTCGGTGCGGAAATAGTAGTCCTTCTCGGGGAGACCGATGCCGCCCTGATCCATCTGGCCGATGACGGAGTTGGAGTCCTTGAAGTCCTGGCCGGAGGAAAAGTTGAAGAAGATGTCGGTGCCGCTGTGGTGGAGGCGGGCGATTTCGGCAGTCAGATCTTTGAGGGTCTTCATGGCGCGGATGCGCGCGAATTCATCCTGAAGGGGCTGGAGGCCCTTTTTCTCTATGCCGGCTTCATCCATGCATGCGTCGTAATAGTCGCCGATCTTCTGGGTGTCGGCGTCCTTCTGGTTGGCGGGGACGCGGGCCTTTTCGAGAATGCTCTTCAGGATGAGGCGATTGTTCTCCGCGAGTTCGGTGTCGCGGCCCCACCTGGTCTGGTCGGCGGGGACGGGATTCTTCCTGAGCCAGGTACCGCAGGCGTATTGGTAGAAGTCGTTGCAGGGGTTGGCGGCGCGGTCGATGGCCCCGAGGTCGAACACCGGGGCCTGTTTGAGTTCGGGCGCATTGCTCTGAGCCAGAGCTGCACCCGCGAGCAGAAGAGCGGCGAGGGCCGACTTTACCATGTGCGACAGGCTTTGCCGTCGCGGACCATCGGCATGCCTTCCTTACAGCCGAAGGCCTGCTGGAATTCGGGCATGTTCGACACCACGCCGTTCACGCGAAAGCGCGGGATGGAGTGCGGGTCGGTCTGGGACTGGAGGCGTTCGACCTCGGGCGTCTCGTTCTCGCACCAGATCTGGCCGAAGCCGAGAAAGAACTGCTGCTTCTCGTCATAGCCGCCGACTTTGGGCAGCGTTTTGCCGGCGAGATCGTTCATCAGCGCCATGTAGGCGAGACGCAGGCCGCCGTTGTCGGCTGTATTTTCGCCGAGAGTCAGCTTGCCGTTCATCTGTACGCCGTTTTTGGTTTCGAAGCCGGAGTACTCTTTGACGAAGCACTGCTCGCGCTCATCGAAAGCCTTCTTATCGCTCGCAGTCCACCAGTCGGCGAGGTTGCCCTTGACGTCGAACTGCGCGCCCTGATCGTCGAAGCCGTGAGTCAGCTCATGGCCGATGACGGCGCCGATAGCTCCGTAGTTGATCGCGTCGTTCGCTTTCTTATCGAAGAACGGAGGCTGCAGGATTCCCGCCGGGAAGTTGATGTTGTTCATCTGCGGGTCGTAGTAGGCGTTCACGGTGGGCGGGCTCATCAGCCATTCGAGGCGGTCGACCGGTTTGCCTATCTTGGCCAGTTGCCGGTTGATTTCGAATTCGTTGGCGCGAAGCGAATTGCCGAGGGCGTCGCCGCGCACGATTTTGAGGGCGGAATAGTCGCGCCACTTGTCGGGATAGCCGATCTTGTTGGTGATGGCGTGCAGTTTCTCGAGCGCTTTCTGTTTGGTGGCAGGCGTCATCCAGGCGACCTGGTTAAGGTCCTGGCCCATGGCGATTTCGATCTGCTTCACCATGGCGAGCGTGCGGTCCTTGCCTTCCTTGCCAAAAGTGAGGTCGACGTAGGCTTTGCCGAGGGCTTCGCCGAGATCGCCATCGGTTGAACGAACGCAGCGCTTCCAGCGGGGCTTCTGTTCCTTCTGACCGGCGAGATATTTGCTGTAGAAGGCAAAGCTTTCGTCGCGGAATGCCTTGGGCAGAACCAGCGCCTGGCCGTGCACGATATGGATGATGATGTAGGACTGCCAGTCGGAGAGGGGCGTCGACTTCAGCAGCGCCTGCTCGCCTTTAAAGAAGTCGGGTACGGCGACATTGAGGCTGTCCATCTTCGGCGCGTTGATGGCGGCGAAATAAGGCGTCCAGTCGACGGCGGGCATCAGAGCCTCGAACTCAGTCAGTTTCATCTTGTGGTAGACGGCCTGCGGGTCGCGGCGCGCGGTGACGTCGAGCGAGACCTTGGCGATGGCGGTTTCGAGCTTCATGATGAGGTCGGCCTGCTTCGCGGCGTCCGCGTCTGAGTAACCGGCGATTTTCAGCATGCGGGCGACGTGCGCGACGTACTCTTTGCGGGTTTCAACGGCCTTGGCGTCGGTGCGGAAATAGTAGTCCCTCTCGGGGAGACCGATGCCGCCCTGATCCATCTGGCCGATGACGGAGTTGGAGTCCTTGAAGTCCTGCCCGGAGGAAAAGTTGAAGAAGATGTCGGTGCCGCTGTGGTGGAGGCGGGCGATTTCGGCGGTGAGATCTTTGAGGGTCTTCATGGCGCGGATGCGCGCGAATTCATCCTGAAGGGGCTGGAGGCCCTTTTTCTCTATGCCGGCTTCATCCATGCATGCGTCGTAATAGTCGCCGATTTTCTGAGTGTCGGCGTCCTTCTGGTTAGCGGGGACGCGGGCCTTTTCGAGAATGCTGCGGAGGATGGCCTGGTTGTTTTCGTCGAGCTCGCTGAAGCGGCCCCAGGAGGCCTGGTCGGCGGGGATGGGGTTGTTCTTGAGCCACGTGCCACAGGCATATTGATAGAAGTCGTTGCAGGGGTTGGAGGCGCGGTCGATGGCGCCGAGGTCGAAGCCGGGGGCCTGTTTGAGGTCGGGAGGATTCTGGGCGAAGAGTGCGCCGGTGAGGATGAGGGCGGCGACGGACTTTGCGAGAGTCATATGCCAGTTATTTTTGCATGAGTGCGCGGCACAGGCGCCGGGGGCGGGGTCAAGGCGACGGAATGAGGGGTGGAGCGACAGAATCACCGACGCCAACTGCGCCGAAAATCGGCTAGGATTGATCCATAGCATTTTGCAGTCCAGGAGTCCGGGTATGCGTCGAATTCTGACGGCGGGTCTTGCAGTACTTTGCTTTGTGCCACTGATGGCGGGCGCGGCTGAGCCCGGATGGAACGATACGCCGACGTCGCAATGGAGCGAGGGGGACGCGCAGCAGTTCCTGAAGGCTTCGCCCTGGGTCAAGACCGTTCACCTCGATGCCACGCGCAACCTGAGCAGGTTCGAGCGCCGCGATGGCGGGGACTTCGAATTTGGGATCCCAAGCGGCATCGGAATCCAAACGGCCGGACCCTCGGCTGACTGGCATACGGTGGCGGCGATCGAGCACGCGTGGCTCGTGAGCCAACTCCCCACCGTCGCGGTGCACTGGGAGAGCGCGGAGCCGGTGCGCGCGGCGGAGAAGAAGATAGGCGCCAAACCGAACGAGCAGTGGCCTGAAGGATATTACGCCGTCGCCGTGCATAAGATTCCAACGCCGGATATGTGGCATCTGGCGGCGAAGCTCAAGAACCTCGCGTCGATTAAACGCGACGGGAAGAAAGCCCTGAAGCCGGCGCGCGTACTGATCCTGTCGGAAGAGGACGGTCTGGCGACCTTGGTGTACCTGTTCCGGCGGACTGAAGAGATCACGAAGCTCGATACCAGGCTGCAGTTCGTGGCGCAGGTGGGACGTTTATTTGTGGCGGCGGATTTTTTCCCGGCGGAAATGCGATACCAGGGGCAGCTGGAGCTCTGAAACCATTCACAATCCAAGCACTGTCCGCAGTCCTTCGTCCACCGATTTCTGGAGGCGCGCAGTAAGTGTCCCGGCGTGTTCGGTCAGAAAGGTACGGTCGAGCGTCAGAATCTGCGAGACGTTGACAACCGATTCGCGCGGGAGACCCGCAGAGCGCGCAGGCAGCAGAACGTTGCCGGGGGCGTCGGCGAGATCGATATTCGAGGTGATCGCAGCGACAATCGCCGTCTGAATCCGGCTGCGATTGAAGGAGTCAGACTGAATGACAAGGACCGGCCGGCGATATCCCGGCTGGGACCGGCGGGGTTCGGGAAGATCCGCCCACCAGATTTCGCCGCGGTGGATGGCCTCCACTACCAACGTTCCTTCGGCAGGGATTTCAGCTGGGCGCGGTTGAGCGCGGCGTCCAGTTTCGCGGGACAGCGCGAATAGACCGCGTTGAGCCGCTGGGTGACTGTCTGGTCATCCTGCCTCCGCAGGAAATCAGCGATGGCTTTGGCGTAGAGCTGGCTTCGCGAAACCCTGAGACGGCGGGCTGATGCCTCGGCCTGACGAAAGAGTTCATCGGGCAAAGATACGGCAGTCTTCATATACCAATCATGGTATAACTCTCGTCATACCGGGGCGTCCCGTATAATTCGAGGTCTATGCGCTCTCTTTGGCTGCTTGTTATTGCTGTGCTCGGCACGGTGTCGTGTGCAAGGAAGTCGTCAGGGCCGGAGTTTCAGAAGCTTTCCGAAGAGTTCGTTTACAAGACGCTCGCGTTCTCGCCCGTAAACGCGTCCGGCCAGGGGCTGCATCGGTACAACGGCGCGAATCTCGATCTCGAGCTGGACGACCCAGGTTTCGGCGCCATTCAAAAGCAGCGCGACTACTACATCGACGTGCACAAACGGATGGAGCAGTTCAATAAGGATTCACTCGCGCCGGAAGACCGCGCGGATTACGACATCATCGATTCGGCAATCGGCGAGGCGCTCTTCGATATGGACATCGCGCAGTCATGGCGTCACAGTCCGCAGTCGTATGTGGAACTGCTGGGGTCGGCGCTGTTCAATCCTTTTGTGCTGGAGTATGCGCCGAAGCCGGAGCGATACGACAGCATCATTGCGAGGCTGAAGAAAATTCCGCAATTCCTCGATGTCGCGAAGTATCAGCTGGTCGACGTGCCGCTGGTGTGGGCGCAGGTGGCGAAGGGGGAGAACGACGGGAACATCGATCTCGTCGACAAGACTCTGCGCGAAGGTGTGCCGGCGGAAAAGAAAGCGGCGTATGAGGAAGCGGCGGCGCCAGCGCTCGATGCGCTGAAGACGTTCAATCGCTTTCTCGAAAACGATCTGCCAAAGCGCGGGCGCGGCACGGCCGACTGGCGGCTGGGCACCGAACATTACGCGACGAAGTTCAGGCTGAGTCTGGCGACCGACCGCGCGCCGGATGAAGTGCTGAAAGATGCCGAAACGCGGTTGAAGGAAGTGCGCATGCGCATGCTGGAACTGGCGCTGCCGCTGCATGCGGCGAAGTTCGCGGGGCACGGGGATCATGACAATCTGAAGTTCGACGACCGGCTGAATAAGGTGGTGCGCGAAGTGCTCGACAGCATCGCGGAGAAGCATTCGACGCCGGCGAGTTACATGGATGATGCGCGGAAGGATCTGGATGAGGCGCGGTCGTTCGCGCAGGCGAAGAATCTGCTGACGCTGCCGAAGGGCGGGAATCTGCAGGTGATCCCGACGCCGCTTTTCGAGCGGGGAATTTACGGCGTAGGCGGCTTCAGTCCGGCGCCGGTGCTGGAGCCGCAGCTGGGGGCGTTCTACTGGATAACTCCTATTCCGCCCGACTGGCCACAGGCGCGGGTGGATTCAAAGCTGCGCGAATACAATTTCTACAACCTGAAACTGCTGACGATTCACGAAGCCATGCCGGGTCATTATGTGCAGTTCGAATTTGCGAACGAGGTGGAGCCGAAGACGCGGCGCGTGCTGCGGACGGTGTATGGAAGCAGTCCGTACGTGGAGGGATGGGCGCAGTACATCACGCAGACGATGCTCGACGCAGGGCTGCTGGATAATTCGCCGGAGCTGCGGCTCACGCTGCTGAAGCAGGAGCTGCGCGTGGATGCGAACGCGATCATGGACATCCGGCTGCAGACGAACCGTATGACCGACGACGAGGCGATGGCGCTCATGGAGAAAGACACGTTCCAGGAGCACGAAGAGGCAGTGGCGAAGCTGCAGCGGGCGAAGCTGTCGTCGACGCAGCTGCCGACTTACTTCGTGGGATGGCGCGACTGGCTGCGCGTGCGCGAGTTGATGAAGCAGACGAAAGGCGGTGCCTTCAGCCTGCATGATTTCCACGATGCGGCGCTGAAAGAGAGTGCCGTGCCGCTGCCGGTGCTGGCGCGACTGCTGACGGGCAAGAGCCTCTGAGCGCGCTATAATCTCGTTCGTAGATGGACCCTGAGGCGACACAGCCGCAGCACGAGGCGCTCCACCAAGCGCCCCACCAAACGCCCCACCAGTCGCCCCAGCAAACATCGGGCGGCCACTCGGCGCTTTCGCTGCTGGGCAATGTGGCGGCGTCGATCGTGCTGGCGGTGGTGGTGATCGTTTTTATTTACCAGCCCGTCAAAGTGGAAGGCACAAGCATGATGCCGGGGCTGACGGACCAGGAGCGCATCTTCATCAACAAGTACGTGTATCGGCTGGGCGCCGATTCGATCGAGCGGCAGGACCTGGTTGTGTTTCATTATCCGTACGATCCGACCCAGTCGTATATCAAGCGCATCATCGGGCTGCCCGGCGACACGATCGAGATCAAAAACGGAAAGGTATACGTCAATGGGCAGACGCTCGATGAACCGTACGTTCCGGAAGAATATCGCGACCCGGTGAGGACGAATCAGAGGTGGGTGGTGCCGCAGGGGAAATATTTCGTGCTGGGGGATCACCGGAATTCGTCGAACGACAGCCGGGTTTGGGGTTTCGTGGAGCGCGGGGCGATTTATGGGAAGGCGGTTTTTGTTTACTGGCCGCTGGAGAGGATCGGGCGAGTCAGGTAGTCAGCGCCGGAAGAGCCAGACGATGAGCGACAGCACAAGGCTCAGCAGCAGACAGGTGACGATCGGAAAGTAAAATCCGCCGCGGCGGCCTTCGATACGGATGTCGCCGGGCAGACGGCCGAAACGGATTCCGAGGCGTTCGCCGAGGATCACGATGGCGCCGATGATGATGAGAACGATACCGGCGCTGATCAGCCAACGACCCATTACGTCCATAGGTTAGACTAGCCTTTTGTTCCTCGCAGCAGCCGGGCATTGGTTACTCCATTCAGGAATTCAGGAGGCGTCGGGCGGCTTCGCACGTTTCTACGACGCAGAGAAGCAGGCGAACAGGCCGGTATCGACTGAGATCAGCGGGTATGCGGCGAGCGCGCTGGTCTGGATGTTCCGCGTCACGGGCGACGAGGTCTATCTCGACGCGGCGAAGCGGACGGCGGCGTTTCTTCTGAGCACGTGGAATGAAGAACTGCGCGTCTTTCCGTTTGAGTGGCCCTCTGATCAGGCGTATTTCTTCGATACCGGGATCATCATCCGCGGGCTGCTTGCGGTGTGGCGCGAAACGGGCGATGAGCGATTGCTGCAAGTGGCGCGCGCGGCGTCGCACGGGATGATCGCGGGTTTTCGCGCGGACGGCGATTATCATCCGATTCTGACGCTGCCGGATAAGGCTCCCCTGCCCCGCACGAAGAAATGGTCGCGGTCGGCGGGTTGTTATCAGCTGAAGGCGGCGATGGCGTGGTGGGATGTGGCGGAGATCACAGGCGACGGCGCACTGCGCGACGCGTATCTGGCTATGGTGGAATACGCGGTGGCGAAGCATGCGTGCTTTCTGCGCGAGGCGGCGGACCCTTACGACGCGATGGACCGGCTGCATGCGTATGGGTACTTTCTGGAGGGCCTGCTTCCGGTGATCGAGAGGCGGGAGTGCAGGCAGGCGTTTTCGCAGGGCGCGGCGTCGATGGAGAGCGTTTACGATGCAACCACTCAGACGTTTGTACGGTCGGATGTCTGCGCGCAGTTGATGCGTGCGCGGCATTTTTTGAGTGAAGGCACCGGCGGCGAAGACCGCCGGCGGTACATCGATTTTCAGGCGCAGAGCTTTCAGGCGCAGAGCAATGATCCGCGGATTCACGGAGGATTTTATTTCGGGCGGCGCGACGGGAATATTTCGCTGCAGGTGAACCCGGTGTCTACCGCGTTCGCCATGCAGGCGCTCGAGATGCAAAGCGGCGGTGAAGTTCCGTGCCGGAAGATGCTGATCTGATCCGGATCGCGTTTGCGTCCGGAAATGCAGAGCTGAATCGTGAGCTGATCGGGCGCGTGGCGGCGCTGCGTCCGGAGTTGCCGCTCGTTGTGGTCGCAGAGTTCGAACCGGAGCTTCTCTCATCACAACGCGGGGAATGGGTGCAATGGCACGTGATGCGCGCATATGCGGACAACGTGGCGGCATTGCAGGCGGCGCTCGGGAATCGTCGCATTGAGAGTGCCGCAATGGTGTTCGCGCCGGGTGTGCCTCTGGCCGGGATGGGACGCGCGGCACGGGCGATCGCACGCGGCCGGTTGATTACTTACGACGAGGACTTGCGCGTCATCCGTGGCGCAGGCTGGGTGGCGCATCTGCTGCGGCGGGTGTTGGCGAAAGCGCGGTCGGAACGCACGAAGAAGTGGCTGCGGCGCGTGGCGCGCCCACGGGAAGCCGAAATTCCGTTGCGGGCAAGAGCGGCGCAATTGTACGGCGTCGTGAAAAGCCGGACTCGCGGCAGGGTCGACTACCGATTCGCGGATACTAAGCCCCTGGAAGAAGGCGTGAGTGTGGTGATTCCGAGTCGGAATGGACGCGAACTGCTGGCCACGCTGCTGCCCGGTCTGAATCCGCAAATCGGGTTCGGAGAGATTATCGTCAGCGATAACGGATCGGACGACGGCACGGCGGAATGGCTGGCGGCGCGGCATCCGTGGATCGTGGTGAAGCGAAGCGCAGAGGCGCTGTCGTTCGCGCGGGCGGTGAATGCGGGGATTCGGGCGGCGCGGTTTTCGAGAACGTTGCTTCTGAACAACGACATGATCGTCGAGCCGGGGTTCATCGACGCGCTCGATACGGCGTTCGCACGCGTGCCGGGCTTGTTCTCGGCGACGGCGCAGATATTCTTCCCGCCAGGCGTGCGGCGCGAGGAAACAGGCAAGGCGGTCTGGCGCCCTCACCTGCGCGATTTTCCGGTGCGCTGCGATGAGCCGGTGGCGGGCGAGGATCTGACGTGGGTGCTCTACGGCAGCGGCGGCTGTTCGATGTACGATACGGCGAAGCTGCGCGCCCTGGGCGGCGTGAGCGAGGTGTTCGAGCCGGCGTATGTGGAAGACCTCGATCTGGGCTATCGGGCGTGGAAGCGGGGCTGGCCTTCGGTGTTCTGCGCGGCCGCGAAGGTGGAGCACCGGCATCGTGCGACGACGTCGCGGTATTACACGGAGCAGGAACTGAATCAGGTTCTGGAACGGAATTACCTGAATTTTCTGATTCACGCGGTGGGCTCCCCTGCCCTGTTCCACAGCTTGTGGGTGGAGGCGATCCGGCGCCTGCAGCTGAACGAATCGCTGGCGACGCTGCGGGCGATTCCGCGGATAGGGGCGGCACCGGAGGAGGCAACGGGCCCGTTGTCGGAAACGGAAATTCTGGCGCTGGGCGCGGGCGATGTCGCCGTGTTTCCGGGACGCGGAAAAGGCAGCGAGAAGCCTGTCGTGATCGTGAGTCCGTACGTGCCGTTTCCGTTGTCCCACGGAGGCGCGGTGCGGATTTACAACCTGATGCGGCGGGGAGACTCGAGTCAGGTGCTGCTGGCATTTGCCGACAAACTGGAGACGCCACCGGACGAGCTGCTCGGTATCTGCCGCGAGGTGATTCTCGTGCGGCGGGTGGGGAGCCACTACAGGCATGACACGCCGCTGCCGGACGTTGTCGAGGAATTTGCTTCAGAAGCGTTTCGCGCATGCCTGAAACAGACCGTCTGGCGATGGTCGCCGAATGTCGTGCAGCTGGAGTTTACGCAGATGGCGCAGTACGCCGATGCATGCGGTTCGGCCAGGACGATTCTGGTCGAACATGACATCACGTTCGATCTGCAGCAGCAACTGCTGGCGACGGCTGCCGATTCGGGAGCGGGCCGGCTCGAACTCGAACAACAGCTCGCGAAATGGAAGGCGTTCGAGACATCCGCGTGGCAAAAGGTGGATTGCGTGGTGGCGATGTCGCAGAAAGACGCGGGCATGGTGACTGGCGCGCGGCAGGTGGCGTGCTTTCCAAACGGGGTGGATACCGAACGATTCGCGCCGGTTGAGACAGAACCGGAACCGCGCCGGCTGTTGTTCATCGGCTCGTTGGGACATTTGCCGAATCTGTTGGCGCTCGGGTTCTTTCTGAAAGAGGTCTGGCCCAGGCTTGGGGCGGGCTTCACGCTGCATGTAATCGCGGGGGCGCGGCCGGAATATTTTCTCGATTTCTATAAAGACCGAGTGCGGGTGGAGCTGTCCGCCCCGGGCATCGAGATGGAGGGTTTTGTCTCCGATGTGCGCGACGCGTATCGCAAAGCCGAATTGGTCCTCGCGCCTTTGACTGCGTCCGCCGGAACCAACATCAAGGTGCTCGAAGCGATGGCGATGGGCCGTGTCGTGGTCAGTACGCCGGCGGGTGTCAACGGGCTGGATGTGACGTCCGGCACCGATTGCGTTGTCGCCCGGTCAGCCGAAGAGATGGCGGAGCGGATCGTCGGGCTTTCGGCGAATATCGAGGCGCGCAAAGCCATCGAGGTCCGGGCGCGTGCCACCGCCCTGCGCTACGACTGGGCTGAAATTGCGACGGCACAGAACAAACTTTACCCCGGCTTAGAGCAGCATCACAATTAATGTGCGCCGCTCAGCAAGAAAAGAACGGCATGCCGTGCGGAGTTCGTAAAGCTCCGCGCCGGGTGGAAACCCGGCGGCAGGCACGAATGCCTGGCCCCACGCTATAACTAACGGCGCACGATGACCTCGCGCAGGCTCTCGCGGGTCAGGAAGAATTTCACCGATTCGAATTTGCCGAATAGCTTTTCGAGGCTGCGGTTGTTGAAGACCTGACCGGCGGGGCGAATGCCTCGTTCCGTCAGCACGATGGTCTTGCTGTCGGCGATCCGAAAGGAGTGGGAAGCCACGTCGGTCATTTTCTCGGTCGCGGTGAAGAACGCCAGCAGATAAGACTGCGGCTTCATCACCTCGTAGAGGCGTTCGACGACGGCGTTCAGGAGCGCCGGACTCATGAACTGCAGCGAGTCCCAGAGGAGCGCGCCGTCGATCGACTGGGCGGGGTAATCAAGATTCTGTTTCAGGAAGTACTCAATGCGGCCGGGGTTGGTCTGCTCGGCGAGATCCTGAAAGCAATCGTCGAGATTGCGCACGAGGTCCTGGGAGTAAACCTTGTGGCCGAGGTTGATGAGGAAGTCGAGGTTGTCCTGATTGGCGCCGGCGCAGTCGAGAATGGAAAGCCCGACGATGTCGCGGATATTGAAGAAGAACTGCTCGAGACCGCGGCTCTGGCGGGTGAAGGGGGCGGAGCGCTGGTTCCTGCCCTTCGACGAGGCCGCGGCGACCGCGCGCACCGCGGCAGTCGACTGAGAAGCAGCCGGCTTCGGCTCGTAAGAGACCGGGACATTTTCCTTGCGGAAGATGGATCGCAATCTCTCGGACAGCATGTTCAGGCGGCTGCTCCTCTATAATTTGCAGTCGCGGCGCAACTTTGTCGCCGCGGCGCGGGGCGTGAATTATCGAGCGGTGTTGGCGGCTCCGGTGGCAACTGCGGAGTGGGAAGGCGCCTCTGCCGCTTTCGAGGTTATGGGCGTGGCGGCCGCAGAGGTGGATGCCTTCGGTTCGGGCTTCCTGATATCGATGCTGCCCTTGAACAGGGCGCCGTCCTCAATGCTGATGCGGGCGGTGGTGATATCGCCGACGAGCTTCGCTTCCTTGCGGATATCCACTTTATCGCTCGTCTCGACATTGCCCTGGACCTGGCCAAGAATGATGACGTCGCGGGCGCGAATACTGGCCTGCACGCGGCCGTTGGGGCCGATGGTGATTTTGTTGTCGATGGTTTCGATCGTGCCCTCCACGTCGCCATCGACGTAGAGATCCTCTTTGGCGAAGATCTGGCCAACGATCTTGACTGACTTACCGATTGTCGCCGAATTGCGCGCTTCTGCATCCGGTGCGCGGAACGGGGTTGATGACACAGGTGTGGGCTCCTTTTTGATTTCTGGTGCTGGTGCCGGCGCCGGCGCCGGGGGAACGCTGGCCGGGCGGGGCGCCGGGGGGTCTTCTCTTTTATTCCACATGCTCACTTTGGATGGCCTCCAAATTTCCGGGGTTCGTATGAGTTCGTATAATGTCCGTTCGGACTACTGCTTCACTGCTCTTCAGTCTAACCGGCTCACGGGAAAGCGCGCAATGCAGCTTAAATTGGGTTGCTGAGAAACGCGGGAACAACTGTCGCTCGCCTTATCGAAAAAGGCCCGCGATACCAAACGCAGCGGCAGCGGCGAGGCCGCCGATGAGAGTTGTCTGGGCACCGCCGCGCACCATGGGAATCCCTGTGAATCGGGCTTTGATGCAGCCGAATACAAAAAGAGCGCTGAGTGTGACGATTACGGAGGCGGCGAGCGCAGTGGCGAGGTCAGCGACGAAAAAGTAAGGGCCGAGAGGTACGAGACCGCCAGCAATATAGGAAAACCCGATGGTGGCGGCGCTGCGGAGAGCGCGCCGTGGATCGGGTTCTTCGAGGCCCAGTTCGAAACGCATCATGAAATCGACGAAGCGGTTCTCGTCCGCACTGATGGCGTCGACAATGGGCGCAATCTGCGCAGGGGAGAGCCCCCAGCCTTCGAAGACAGTCGCCACTTCGGCCTTCTCCACGTCGGGAATCTCGTGAGTTTCACGCAGTTCGCGGCGGCGTTCGTTTTCATAGTGCTCACGGTCAGTACGCGCTGCGAGGTAACCGCCGAGACCCATGGCAATGGATCCGGCGGCGATTTCGGCAAGACCGGCCAGCACGACGACCGAGGTGGCGATCTTCGCGCCCGAGAGTCCGGCCGCGAGGGCGAAGGGCACGGTAAGGCCGTCGGACATGCCGATGACGACATCGCGGACGGCGTCGGTGGCGGTGAAGTGGTGCTCGGTGTGCGGCGCGGCGGGCATCGGGTTAATGATAAGGCCCGAGGTCGCCCGGATCCACGTGGGGCTGAAACATGTCGGCCTGAAACATCCAGATGCCACGGCCGGGGTCATAAGCGACGACCGGGCTGCGCATCGGCGCGCATGTCCTCGACCCGGACGACGGACTGGAAGGGATCGGGCTTTCGGCGGGCGCAGATGCGTGAGGTTTCCGAGGCCAGCCGGATGCGCATCCGCCGCAGAGACTGAATGAGAAGGATGAGGAGCGCGGCCGTGACCGGCGCGGCGTAGAGCGGATGAAAAATCAGTTCGATGGCGGCGCCGGCAACGAGCGTGCGGAAGAGGGTCGCGATGAACCTGGGGCTGAGGGACTCGTTCTTCTGCCGCGCGCCCCGACTCTATCGAGGAACTGGAGATGGCAATGGCGGAAGAACTTTGACGGCCGAACCGGAATCACGGTCAGCAGCGGGACGGATCCAGATGCGCGAGGTATCCCTGATAAGGCAGACGGAATAGATGGGGGGCAGGCGAAAGTTGTAAAATGCGTTGGCTGCCAGGCCCAGGACGCCGAGCTCGAGGTTGCGAAGCCACAGAGATACCGCGATGGGAGTGCGAGCAGGTAGCGTTCGTTAGGCAGCGTGTAAAGCAGAACCATGGCGCCGATTCCAAACAGCCACGCGGCATCTGCCGGCGCGGATCAGGCGTGGGTGAGCGCCGACGACCGGTGCGTCGCCCTGCCGCCAGTGCCCCGCCCCGGTAGCTGTTGGCGAGGCGCCAATGCGGCTGAATCCGGAACCGGATGGCTCATTCCGCGCATCGAAGGTGGTAAGGAATGTTAACATTCGAATAGCGACTGGGGGCGCAACGGCTTCGACGGGATTGAATCGCGATGGAGAGGCGTGCCGGGTTCCGAGCTCCCGTAAAACGATCGGAAAAACAAAACTGCCAATAACATGCAGTTTGCATACGCTGCTTAATTAAAAGTTAAGCGAGCGTCGCTCCGGCCAGTCAGCCCGCGGGTTGGCTAGTGAGCGTCATGCAGCGGGATAGGGTGCAGGCTTCGGTCCGGAGCCGAGACCCGAGATCAACCGGACTAGGTTGGCGCTGCGTTTGCCGGTTCTGAAGCGCTGACCGAAGCACCAGAGCCAGGCTACGCACGTAGTCTTTTCATTTCGGGCTTTCTCGGACGGGGGTTCAACTCCCCCCGCCTCCACCATATTAAGTATTATGGAATCAATAACTTCTGGCGTCCTTGCGATGAAATCGTGAAAGCTTGTGGGGGTGCTGAGCCACCTCCACGTGGTTTGTTGCAGGTCGTCGTTTCTGGAGCGGGCTCTTCCGCGAACGCCCTTTTGGCCTAATATCCGAGTCACCGACGATCCGTTCACAGGCGCAGGTCACGTTTCAGCGAACTTCGCTTGCAGATGACAACGTCCTTCGTAATTCACCATCCCTGGTTCACAAGCTCTTCCGCTGCCCACGCGAGAACTTCGGAATCACTCTTCCCGCCGAGTCCGGCCTCCTGTGCGCGAACGATGTCAAGATCCGCACGGTGGCGCACCAGAGCTCGAGTTACATCGTTGTTGAAGTTCTCGTCCGCCAGCCAACGAAGAGGAGGCATTCCGGCAAGCGGCTTTGTCGATCAGGTTCGCCGCGCAAGCAACCGCTCTCTGATGCCATCCGGATGTGCACGCCGCTCGTTTGTGGCGCGCACATCCGCAGATGAGTTCTGGCGTTCCATAAGGTAGGACTCAACTTCTTCCGTATGGCGAAGCGCGTACCCGATCACTTCGTATACGTCGCCGAGCAGAAGACTGGGGTACTGTTGAACGATTTCCTCCGGGGTGGCACCATCCCGGAACGCTGAGAATGAGCGTGTCCAGTGAGACTCTTGTACCACCAACGCGGAGCACACCGCCGGGGGTGGCGGTCAACGGAATCGTGTCGGTCATCTTCGCTTCGATCATTCCTCATTGTCAGGGTAACGCATTCAGGCAAGCGTCGCTCTCAGCCGATGAGGTCGAAACGATCAGGCAAAGGCTCTGGGTTTCGAATGTGACGATCGTATTTCGAATCGTGACAAATCGTGACACAAACGCGCAAACCGCGCAATACGCGCAATTAGCAAAATTGCAGAATCAGCAAGTTAGCAAGTTATGCATTTTCAATACTGGATGAAAGTTCGACTCCCCGCCTCCACCAGTTTATAATCAATAACTTACCGCGAAATGAAATATGCCGTCCGCTTCTTTGGCGAAACGGCGGCATACGAACTCCTACGCCTCCCGAGAGCACTACATTTCTAACTTTCCCGTACCTAAGCATCGAGAAAGTTATACTCCGCCTTGACTCGTGCCCTTCTAAAACACTAGCCTAGCCTAGTCGTACCTAAAGTACGAGAAAGTCAGGATGGCTCTCCACCTCGTCGGCGAAACCTTGGACAAGAGGCGCAGCCACTATCTGGCTGAGACGGGCAGGTTGATCCAGCTTATGCGTGGGATCTACGTCGACGCGGCGGACGACATCGACGCCACAGTCCTCAAGCACGCAATCCGGATCGCTCGATATCTTTATCCTCAAGCCTATTTGTCAGCGGCGAGTGCCACTTTGCTTGCGCCGACCCGCGACGGACGGCTGTTTCTCAGCGCACGGCGGAAACAGCGTACCCGCCTCCGCACACTGGAGATCATCCAGAACGAAGCACCCAGACATCCTTCCATCGCAGACGCCATCGTCGATGACGGGATGGGCGAATTCCACGTCAGCGTATCTTCGATCCGTCAACGCTTCCTTGAAGCCTTTCGCCAGCGCAGCGAACACGCGGCGTCGATCAACGAAGAGATGCGGACAACCATCGCCCGACGCCTCATCGAAGAATATGGCAGCGAAGAGGCGGCGGCGGATGCACTTTGGAAACTCGGGAGAGAGAACGAATGGATTCGGGAAGGCGAACTTGCCGAACGCTACCTCAAGCATCGGCCAAACACTACCGAGATTAAGAATGAAGCTGCCTTTGACCTTATTGTGGCCTGGCATGGCGTGCCCCTGGGGCATCTAATTCACGACGGCTTTGAATGGCGTTGGCAGCCGGCAGACAGAGAGGCGCCCGCCCTTGTTCGGCAAACAACGCCCGGAAAGCTGCCGCCCTTTATCGTCTCCCTGCTTCCCGAGGGCTGGCTTGAAAAAGTCCTCAAGGACAAAGACGAGCGAACGCTGCTGCGATCGGGCAAGCGCTACATGTCGAACATCACCATCGTCGAGCGTCAGGCAGAACTGGCGGAATTACCGCAGGACATCCTGCGAACCCGGCTCAGGGAATACATGAAGGACGGCGCATTTGTCGGCCGGTATGCCGGACCAGGTCGCACCGAAATGGAGGCAGACTTCGAGCGCAATCTGGCGCAAATTTACCAGCGCGCAGACACACCCCGCCTGTCGGGCGTTCAGATCAAGGCACCGATGTATCTTGACTCCGAAGGCGTCCTGTCGCCCAGCACAGGCAAACCATTCACTCATATCCTGAAGCCGGCGGGGACCAGCGGGTATGACGCATTGCCGCTTGTCGAATGGACTGCCATGGCGCTCGGTCGGGCCGCAGGTCTGAAAACTCCGGACGTCGCGTTAGTCGAAATGCCTGATGGCATGCCCCCGGCACTCCTCGTCGAGCGCTTCGACATTCGGGAGAGCCCCGCAGACACCAGGATGCCGGCACTCGAAGATTTATGCTCCGTCCTTGATCTTCCAACGGACGCCAAATACAGCGGCACTATGGAACGAGTCGCTCGCGCTCTACGCCCGTTATCGACAGCGCCTGATGAAGACCTCATCACCCTTGTCAAACGCGCGTTCTTCGCGTGGTTGATCGCCGACGGCGACATGCACCTCAAGAACATGGCTCTGCTCAAGATTGCCGAACCCGGAGAGACCCAGTTTCACAGCGTACGGATGGCGCCGCTGTATGACGCGGTCACGACACGTGTCTTTCCCAATCTCAAGCACGATCGCATGGCGCTCAAGCTCAACGGCAAGGACGATAATTTGCGGCGCGCGGATTTCCGTGTTCTGGCGACCACTGCCGGGCTGAGATCCGGGGATGCCGATGCGGTGATGGAAGACATGCTGCGGCGAATCGGCGGCGCCATCGACGGCATCGGTGTACCCCACGCGATCCGCCACAGCAAAGAAGCAGAAAAACTAATCAATGACGTGCTCGACATCTGCCGCCGCCGGGTTGAGGCGTTCGCGTGAGCCGCCGCGCCGAAAGCGGACTGCACTGCGACGGAACGGGATAATGTGGACGCTGTTATTGGCCCGATACCGTTACGACGCTTCAGGCATCGTGCGCATAGAGGGCGAGCGAGAATTCCTTGCGCTGCGAGAGAACTTCAGCGATATCCGTACCGGGATGCTTCTCCGTACACTGCCAAGCCGTGAAGCGGAGCGTCTCCGACCCGTCGGTTTTAAGGCCTTTAGGGTCCCGCTGGACCTCAGCGGGAAGGTCCCACCTTGGTCCCAGCGATCCCCGTTCGCCTCTGCCCTTGGCAATCAGCTGGCACGATTTCTCCCAGACGCGAATGCCGAGCAGTTCAAGGCAATAGTCGATGTGGTTTAACTTCTTGTCAGCGAAACGGTGCGACGCCATTCAGTTGAACGCCAGTCCCCCTCTAAACAAGCCGGCGATGAATGGCGAGAATCCCGGCCGCCCTGGACTTGTTGCCGTTAGCCATCCGAAGCGCACGCGAGATCATTGCCTTCTCGACGGCGGCGAGGTTGGCCTTCCAACCATCGACCAAGGGAATCTGATCGGTCCGGTTTTCGCTCTCCCGGGATATGGACTTCAATTGAATATCTTGTGCGTTCGCGAACTGGAAGGCCGTAGAACGTGCGGCGGTCCTTGCGAAAAGCGGCATCATTGATTATCACGCGGGGATTGGCGGCTCTCGACACACACTTCGTGCCGGACCTGCTGATACGTCACGACGAACTCGGAAAGATCAGCACAGCTATCAATGAAATGGCACAAAGTCGGCGGCGTCTCGAGGCAGAGGTCAAAGGCAGCATCCACACTTCTCCCTGTGGGCTGAAAAGTGCCCTTCTCAGATTGGCTTCCCCGTCACGATTGTCGATGATGGTGTTGTCAGCTGGAAGTTCAAGCCCATCGGAGAATGGCCGCTCGATTACGGAAAAACTGTCACCATGGAGGCTCGACGATTGCACCTGGGAGTCAACTCCATACACGCAGCACATTGCGGACGGTTCGCACGTGCTCACTGGCAGCGCCCGGACTCCGGACGGTCAAACGGGGGAGGACAGCATCGCCATTTATCTAAATCAGCAAGGAAAGTACGACCCGCCGGCGCGGCGTCCTGTACATATGCCTGGTACCCGACTCGGTCCGAATGAGAACGGCCACCCGTGGCCGGCCCAGCGCAGGCGAGAGCGCGTGACCCGGTGAGTACAGTTCTCGTTTGGTCGATCGCGGTGGGAACCATCGCGGGTGTCCTGTTCCGTCCGAAGGACTGGCCCGAGGCCGTGTGGGCGTGCCTGGGCGCCTTCCTTCTGGTTGTTTCCGGGCTTCTTCCTCTATCCCAGGCGGGCATGGCGGTCGCGAAAGGAACAGACGTCTACCTGTTCCTGACGGGCATGATGCTGCTATCGGAGTTAGCTCGCAAAGAGGGCGTATTCGACTGGCTCGCGGGGCTGGCCGTTGCGGCTGCGAGAGGTTCCCGCGCACGCCTGTTCACCCTGGTCTATATCGTTGGGGTCGTCGTAACAGTGTTTCTGTCGAACGATGCCACTGCTGTGGTTCTGACACCCGCCGTGTATGCAGCTGTGCAAAAGGCACGCACCAAAGCTCTCCCCTACCTGCTTATCTGCGCATTCATCGCCAACGCTGCAAGTTTCGTGCTGCCGATCTCAAACCCGGCGAACCTCGTTGTCTATGGCAGGAATTTGCCTCCACTGCTGCCGTGGCTGCGAACCTTCCTCATCCCCTCGCTCTGCTCCGTCGTTGCCACCTATGTCGCTCTGCGCTGGACCGTCCGCAAGGAACTGGAAGGCTCGGTTGAAGACGGTAGCGAGCCCGCGGCCTTGTCCCCGCAGGGACGTATAGCAGCGTGGGGAATCCTTGGCACAGCAGCGATTCTGATTGCGGCCTCGGGGTTCGGTCTCGATCTGGGTCTGCCGACCTGTGTCTCCGCGATACTTGCCGTATTGGTCACGACCCGGGAAAGCAGCCGCGCGACGGGTGAAATCGCTAAGGGCGTTTCCTGGAGCGTTATTCCCTTTGTGGCAGGTTTGTTCGTCCTCGTCGAATCGCTCAACCACGTAGGTGCGCTTGCGGAGGTTGGCGGCGTTCTCCAATGGTGTGCCGAAGTCCCCCGTTTGGCAGGAGCGCTGACAGCATCGTTTGGCATTGCCGGATTGTCCAATGTGATGAACAACCTGCCGTCGGGTTTGCTGGCGGGTGGCGCGTTGCAAACCGTGCACGTGCCTCCACATGTGAGGGATGCGGTTCTCATAGGTGTGGATCTTGGCCCGAATCTTTCGGTCACCGGTTCTCTGGCGACCGTCCTCTGGCTGATCGCATTGCGACGCGAGGGACAACAGATCAGCGCCTGGCAGTTCCTCCGGACTGGTATCGCAGTGATGCCTCCCGCATTGTTTCTTTCGACTCTCGCCGTTTCATTCGCGTCACATTAGCCACGCACGCACGACAGACAGCCGCGACGGGTTCGAACCAGCCACGCTTATCAGCCCCGCGCCGGGAACAAACACTGGGAACAAAATCTGAACACGCTCCGTCAAATGTTCGTACCCGTGAAAAGCAGTAAAATGGACAGGACGGCCGGGTGGAGATGCCAGCCGTTGCTTCGGTTTGCGCTCGTTGCATCTTCGTCACACGCGATCCAGGTCACCGTTGCGCCGGATGGAGACCAGTCGCCCAGCACAATCCCGGACCGTTTGCGAGGAGACCGCATATGAAATACCTCATGGTGTTGGCGGCATTAGCCGCGCTTCAAGGCAGTGCTCTGGTTGCACAGACTCTGACGGGTACCTGGCAGGGGGCATTGAAGGTTCCGCAGGCGCCTAACGGAGAGCTCCGAGTAGTAGTTAAAATCTCGATCAGCGAGGCGGATAAGCTGAAAGCGGATTTGTACAGCATCGATCAGCAGACACCCGCGATCCCCGCGACCAGCGTCAGTCTGAGCGGTTCCGCATTCAAAATGACCATCACTTCGCTTAACGGCAATTTCGAAGGTAGCCTCAGCGCGGATCAAAAAACGATCACAGGGACCTGGACACAGGGAGCGCCGCTGCCGTTGACACTCGTCAAGGCTACTCCGGAAACTGCCTGGACGATCCCCGAACCTCCTCCACCGCCGAAGATGATGGACGAAAAGGCGAAGCCGCAGTTCGAAGTCGCTACCATCAAACCGTCTGATCCCACCCGCCGAGGCTGGGGTATCAATGTGGACAGAAGCGGCCAGCTGCACACGCTGAACACAAATCTTTCCGATCTGATCAAATTCGCCTACGACCTGCATCCGAAACAGGTGGTCGGGGCGCCTGCGTGGATCGATTCCGACAAGTTCGACATATTGGCAAAGCCCGATGTCGCCGGCATGCCCAGTGTCAACCAGATGAAAGTCATGCTCCAGAAACTGCTGGAGGACCGCTTCAGCCTCAAATTCCATCGCGAGAAGAAGGAGCTGTCGGTTTACGCGATCACCGTGGCGAAGGGCGGGCGCGAAGATTAAGAAGGAAGAGAACAACACAATGCCAATCCCCGGATTCGGCGGAAGGCCGCAGAGCGGATTCAACGCGCGCAATGGCGACGATCGCTGAATTCGCCAGCGTCATGCAGGCTCAATTCATGGAGCTGCCCGTCGTCGACCAGACCGGTCTGGGCGAGACGCGCTACAATTTCGTCCTGAAGTGGACGCCCGATCCTTCGCAGAGCGCCGGTTTCGGCGGCGGGCCTCCGCCTGGCGCTGCGCCGCCACCCGTGCCCGCTGACGACGCGCCACCCGATATCTTCGGCGCCATGCAACAGCAGCTCGGACTCAAAATGGGGACGACCAAAGCATCAGTCGAGGTGATGGTGATTGATAAGGTCGATAAGCCGAGCGAAAACTAATCTAACGATATTTGCGGACATCGTGCCGCACGCCTGCCGGTCTTCGGCTGCGGTCTGAATCGGGATACTTATTCGACGATGGCCTGCATCACGGCGTTTTCAAAATCGCCGTTCAATTCGCGGTTCGGATTGTCGGTCTGAATCATCAGAATTCCGACAATCTTCTCCTTAGGATCTACCCAGAAGTGCGTGCCAAAAGCCCCGTCCCAACCGTAGCTTCCACTGGATATGCGCGTGTTGGCAGTGATCGGGTCGTTGATTACCTGCACGCTGAGCCCGAAGCTTCGGCCCCTGGGCCGCCCCGGCAGCGTATCGGGCACGAATATCGACGACATCAGCTCCACCGTCCTGGGGCTGAGCAGCCGTTTGCCGTTCAGTTGACCGCCATTGGCCAGCATTTCGCCGAACTGGAGGTAATCCTCCGCGTCGCTCATTAAACCACCCGCACCTGAGAAGTACGAGACATTGTTTATTCGGGCGGAAGTATCGACCTTTGTGAGTTCATTGTTCGCCCGATGGTACATAGTCGCGACCCGCGACAGTTGTTCCTGGGCGGGGTGGAAGGTAATATCCTTCATGCCGAGCGGATCGAAAATACGCTGGCGCAGGAACTGATCGAACGTCTGGCCGGAGACGATTTCCACGATCCGTCCGAGTGTCTCGAACCCGGCTCCGGGACTATAACTCCATCGCGAACCAGATTGGAAATCGAGCGGCGTAGTGCCCAGCCGCGGGATGTAATCGGCCAGCGTTTCGCCGGGCTTGCGCGCTACTTTCGCCAGTTCTGCCGCGCTGGCTGCTCCGCCACTGACCAGACCGGAAACATGCGAGAGCAAATCCTGAATGGTAATTTCGCGCGTCGCCGGAACCGTATAGAACAGCGGTGCCGTGCCCTGCGCCGCGGGGGGCGCACCCGGCCCTGTGGGTCGGTCCTGCATCACCGCCACCTTCATTCCGTGAAATTCCGGAATGAACCTGGATACGGGGTCGGTGAGCCGTATCCTGCCTTCCTCCATCAGCATCAGGATGGCCGTGCCGGTGATGGGTTTGGTCATAGAGGCGATCCAAAACAGCGCGTCCCTGGACATCGCCGTCTTCGTGCCGGTATCCATGAGGCCGTGCGCTTCGAGGTGCGCCAGACGGCCCTTGCGCGCGACCACTGTGACGGCGCCGGAGATGTCGTGTGCGTCGATGTGGCGTTGCACCGCCTCATGAATGCGTTGGAGACGGTCGGACGAGAGCCCGATGTCCTCCGGCTTGACGTTTTGAATCGTCGCGGCCGATAAAGGCGCCGCGAGGAAGGCAAATATCACTAACCCGACAAGCGCTGAAGCTCTGATCCGCATGGGACGGCCTCCTTAACTTCTCGCGAAGTCTATCACAAATGGAATCCGCCAGTCCGTTGCGGAACAGTTAGTTGCGGAACAGTTAGTGTCGCGGCCAGGTAGAAAGTTCCTCCTGACAATTGCACTGGCTGAAGCGGGTTGAGGCGGGCAGCATGACTCAGCGCGAGGCCGCTGACGAAGAGGGGCGTGAGGGCTCGGTGGGTGCGCAAGCTGGTCAAGCGGATGAAGCGGCAGGGTGACACGGGAAACCATCCGGCGTCTCTGCGAAATCGCTTGCGTGGAGAATGGACACCCGCACCGGTTGCGCGACACGGTCGCGGTGGAACTTCTGACCGAGGGCGTCCCTATGGATCGGGTTTCAATTCTGCACGACACTCTTAGGTGAAGATCACCGAGCGCCACTATGCACCTTGGGTCCAGGCGCTGCGGACCCAACTTGAGGCGGACGTTACGCGGGCATGGCGCAACGATTCCATCGCGCAGGTTGAGATGCTGAAAAGGCGACGTGGCGCCCCGGGGCCGCGAGCCCCTGCGAATGGCAGCGACATATCCGCGACACCGAAAAGGGGAACTCGCCAACTGACGGAAAACAGGAATGTTAGTGTGGTGAGCCGGGCGGGGATCGAACCCGAACGGCCCATTGATGAATCGCAAGTTACTGATTCCACAAAAAGACAAAAACGCCAGAATCGATACTCAGGCCGAATCGAGGTACACAGCGGGTACACGGAGCCAATTGGGATTATCGCCTGTACGCCTATGGGCCCCGATGCGGAGTCATCGGCAGCACTGGAAGAACTCCAATATCCCAGAACCCGCGGGATTGAATCACTCCACAGGCACGACGGGTATATCTCGTTCGCCGTCAAATCTTCGGATGGAAGGTTCTCGCATCTGGCTTCCATCCAGAGAAGCCAGCTCGATTCCGTATTTCCCTTCTTCCGAGAACGTCTTGAGAAGGATTCCTTCATCTCCATAAACGCCTCCTACCGTGAGACATTCTCGCGCAATAGGTCACCACAGGCACTGTGGAGTTACCACGGTACGCCGACCCTCAGGTACCTGTGCGCCTGCTATGCGGATATCGACTACTACAAGACGGGGCGAACGTTTAATCAGGCTTTTTTTGAGGTCTTGGAGGCCCAAGAAAAAGGACAGATTCCGCCCCCCTCTATGGTTATTCACAGTGGCCGGGGAATGTGGCTTCTGTGGCTGCTCAGAGATCGCACCAACCCTGAGCAAGCCCACTTTGGTGCTTGGGCCAATAACCCGTTGGATCACGCGCTCTTGTATGTGGGAATCCAGCGGGAAATTTGCCGAGGGCTTGCGCCCATAGGAGCCGACCCGCAGGGCATCGATGCGGCCCGGCATGTGCGCATAGAGGGGTCTTTTCACACAGAAGCGGAAAAGTACGTTCGGTGGTGGATTCACGGGCAGGGCGAGCGCGCTTTCACCTACACGCTGAAAGGCATGGCCGATTTCTTCGGACTTCGACTCGCCTCAACTCCGGTTCCCAGGCGGGCCACTAACGGCGAAAAGAAACCGATGGCCCATCACTACCGGGGGCACCTAGCAGCCGGCCAAACGAAACTGAAAGTGATCGAGCTGCTTTTCGAGCAGCGCAACGGATTCGCAGAGGGGCAGCGAAACAAAGGACTGTTATTGTACGCAATGGCGCTGCGCGGGGCGCACATCGGCCAGCTGGAAGCGATGGAGCGCGTGGGCAGGATGGCGCGGGATTGCAAGATCTATACGGCGGAAGCGCAGGGTGTCGTTCGTAGCGCGTACAGGCAAAAAACGTCGAGGTTGAGCTATAAGCATATTGCCGATACCCTGGTAGTAACACCCGACGAAGCTAACAATCTGAGCAGGCTGACCCGGAGACCATTTCCGGCTGCGACCGCATTCCCCGCGAACGAACTCAGGCAGTCGCAGTCGGAACGGCAGGTGGCCAGGCGGGCAGCGATCAAGCGGATCATTGAAAGTTGCGCAGGGAAGGTTCCCAGCTACCGCGAAATGTGCGCACGTCTGGCTGGTGAAGGAATCGAGGCGGCCCGGGGCACGATCCAGAACGATTATCAGGCCGTGGGACTTGAATCCGAAGAAACCCGCTCACGCCGAATTCAGGAAGACTTGAAACGCCGTCAATCGCAGCTTATCGCATGGGATGCGCACGAATGAGAAAACAGGTGTCCAATCTTGATGCATACAGGAATAGCTATTGGGTTTTCTCATCGAAGAATCCACATGGTCGACCCCCACAGTCATCCCCGGCGGAGGGCAAAGGTGCTCTTTGCGGCCGTGCAGAACAAAAGGCGGTCAGGCGCCCACGCTAGGCTTTTTTCGCGCGATAAGCGCACAGGGCTTGTCGGCGGCTAGCACTAGTGTTTCGGTCTTGCCGCTGGCAAATTCGCTAAGAGACTCCGTTTACTGGACTTCGCTGCCTGAAGAGGAAATGGAAGGCCGCAAACGTCCAGATGATTTAGGAAAATCAGGGGGAAAACTATGGGTGGAAACGGAAGCGGACGATGGGGAAGCCACGTCAAGAAAACCACAATCGAAAACTGCCGCTGTCTGGACGCCTCCCTGTGGGCGCGTGAGAAGATCCTCGAAGAGGGCACATTCCGTTCCGGAGCGTGGCATTGGACGGACGCCAGCACGGGTGAAAAGCGAGCCTCCCTCAGGTATGAAGTGCACGCCACGATGGCAGGATTCCCGCCGTACGTCCACCTCCACTACACCCTCACGAGGAGCGCAGAAAACCTGGACTACAAGGTCCTTCTGGCAACCACCCGCCCGCGTGTGGGGGGGCTCCGGTGGTGGTTCATTTGCCCGCTCGTAGCGAACGGGCGGACGTGTGGCCGGCGGGTGGGGAAGCTCTACCTCCCGCCCGGCGGAAAATACTATGGATGCCGCCATTGCTACGATCTCACCTACGAGAGTTCTCAGACGAGCCACAGTCGAATAAGACGCCTCTTCCTGCAGTATGGAATTCGCCCATGAACCGGCCGGGAGCGGCTGTCCTCAGAGACGTTCAAAGCGTTGGGAATTTGTTCAAGCTTTGCCGCTGGCTTCCAAAATTGCAAGCCGCTGCGAACGTTGGAGTTAGCACGAACGTCACAGGGCGCGGGTGGTCGAAATCGCGCGGAATTGCTCGCTTTGTGCTTTGCACAACAACGGCTTTCGACCCGACCCTGCGTTCCGACGCTGGTCGCCGTGGGTAAACTGAAACGCACGCTCGGTGATGTCGAGACTCTGGAGAAACTTGACGAAAGCAGGAGCATATTCGACGACATTCACTTGTGACGATCTGCTTATTAATTTGCACCGCTGGATTCGCCTCTGTAGGTGTCGGGTTCATTCATCTGCCACAACCTTCTTCAGAGGGCGGGGCGCGTGCCGCTGTATAGCCGCGTCTTTTTCCGCTATCGTAAGCCTCGGTGATCACCTGAAAACCGGCCGTAAGAACTCAACCGACCGAAGGAAAACCATGGGAATATCGCGCGACGAATTTGATGATTTGCGGGCGCAGGTGGCGGCGCAAAAGTTCATGATAAACGCCATTTTGATAGGGCTGGCGGAAAAGAATGTATTCACCATCGCCGATGTTGAGGTTCTTGTGGAGTCCACCGTCGCGAGCCTTGACCGGCTGCAGAATCCGAATTCGGAAGCGGTCGCTGCTTACCTGAACGATTTCCGCATTGCATTCCAAAAAGACACATGAGTCGGGCCGGTTGCTGCGTTCGTCAGAATTACTGTAATTGGGTCGTCGGCATCCGGGTCCGGGGGGAGCGGCTCCGATTTCGCGTCGATGGGCCGCAGCAGGATATGCCGTCGAAGCCGGTGACCGGCAACAAAACCCTGAACCCGTGGCCAGCGCTGCTTCGCTCGCGCCGTGTTTCCGGGTGCGGTACCGGGTGCCGGTGGGCCAACCATACCGCAAGCTCCCGGAATTGTCGCCAGACGGCGCGCAACGTGATGACGATCCGCAGGGCCATTCGGAAAGCGGCGGCGAATGTGTGCCTTCCCGATTCGCGGAGCGGGAACCGCTACCCCTTACGGCCTCCCTCGATGCCCGGAAGCGCGCGCACGGCGCTATCGGATTCCTCCGTCATTCCGAAATGCTGAATCTCCTGGTCCGAACCCAAAAACTGAGCCGTTCTCCGCGCGATGACCGCAGGTGTCTGCTGGTTCCCCCGTCGGTGTTTCTGTTCTGGCCCCAAAGGACGAGCGCGCTCAGAGACGTGACTGGCGGCGGAAATCGTACACGGTCCGGCGGGACTGTCACACGGCATCGATCTCGCGTAATGCTGATAGGGCGCGTTCGATGGCCGACCGCCGCTGTTCCAAGCTGGCGATTACGCCTGTCAATCCGCCCGGTGCGCTGGCTCCCGTGGCGCCCCGCTGCGCGGGCCGGCGGCTCTTTGACCAGCCCGGATATTGCTGCGGATGCGCTCCGCGAATATGAGACGCGAGTCCCGTGCCACGGGACGATGTTTTCGGGCAGAACGGACATTGCAGGTTCTGTTTTGGCATTTCCAGCCTGTAGCGTAGCAGAGCCGAAACTCGGCGACGATTTCGGTTGCCGACACGGTGCGGTCTCATTTCCTCAACCGGCGTTTCACGAGACCAATCCGCTCTGAGGGCCCTCTCAGGTCAGACTTCCTCCAACCGGACATATGTCCCGCGTTGTTCCGCGTGTAGCCGGTTCGACTAGTGCCACCTCCGTCCTCCACGAAAAACGCTGTTACACTAATTTCCGATGCAGCCCGATCTGCACCGCGAAGGCTACGGCATATTCGTTCGGTGTTGCGACCTGAGCCCCCGAACGCCGGTGGCTGAGTTCGCGTTTATCATCGAGCAGCTCGATAGCATTATTGGTAACGAAGATTTCTTCCCAAGCCCATATGGGGGGGCAATTTATCGCCGCCAGATCGATGAGGCCCTGGCTGCCGCTCGCGCTCTCACCAGCGGCCTCGGGCCGTTCGGAATATCAGCGGCGATCGGCATAGCCTGGGGGCGTTTCCAGCGCACCGTCAACGTACGGGACTGGAATGCGGCTGCCCTCCCGGTAAATCAGGCAGCCCGCCTGGCGTTCTGCGATGCCGCTAAAGGGCGGGTTCTGCTCACTCCCAAGGTCAGGGAGGCGGCTGGCGCCAAGATCGACTGCAGCGGTAAGGGTGAGTGCGTCGTGAAAGGCGCCCGGTATGAATACCACAGCATCGAATCGCCGGGCTATGCGCTGAACAACAAGCGGCGCCCCGACAGCTCTGGCGCTCCGCCATCATACGAACCAAACATCGCCTTATGGGACATCGTCAAGTATTCAACGAAGGACCCCGACGAGCAGGCGGAACTGTCCGAGCGCCTTGCACAGATGACGACTACCGTGCTCCAGACGTTGAATGTCAAGCAGGCCGACTATAGCCCTACCGGGGACGGAGGCTTCGCACTTTTCGAGACGGGACTAAGGGCCATCGCATTCGCCAGGCAGCTAGGAAGTTACGTCGCATCCATGGGGATCACTATCCGGACCGGAATCAACCACGGCGAGATTACTTTCGCCAAACGCGGCCCCATCGGGCCGGGCATATTGCGCGCAGACGAGATCTCCTCCGTGGCGCCGCATAACGGAATCGCGCTTCCAGCAGATGTATGGAACACGCTGGACAAAGTCTCCCGAAAGAGCTGGCGAACCAGCCAAATCGCAAACACGAACATACTCAAGCTTGAAGTAGCATCAGACGAAGAGAAGTCAAATACATCAACGATTTCTCCGGCTGCCCATGCAGAGCAGCCTCTTCACGTATCAGGTTTGTCCGCCTCTAAGCCGGAAGCCGACTCGCACCAGCTCCCCACTCATGACGGACGCGTGCGGCAGGCGTCCAGCCTTGGGCCCCGACACGCCTGGCCTAACTGGCGCCAGATCCTGTACCAAATCGGCGTGGCTGTGGCTTTGATTGTGGCGCTCACAAGAATAAAAGAGTTGACCACCGCTCTCCAGGAGTTTGGTATCCCGACTTGGCTGGGCATTGCTCTCATTGCCACAATTCCCTTCCTTGCACTCGTATTGTCGACCATCCCCATCTTTATGGAGCAGCGCCATATCAGGAGCTACGGCGAAATCAGCGGATCCTTCCAAACGGGGTATTTCACGCTTCGCCCCCGCGAGAACGAAGAAGGTTTCGAGCGCGCCGATAATGCTCACCAAGATACGCTTCGCTGGATTCAAACCACGAGGGAGCCGGTCTTGTACCTGACCGGTGCCTCGGGAACGGGCAAGAGTTCCCTGCTTTCGGCCTGGGTGATCCCGAAACTCCGCCGGGAAAGACACGTGGTCATCCAGATGCGGGGCTACGAAGATGATCCCCTCGGGCGGATCAAAGAGCGGCTTCTGGAACCCGGCGTAATCTGGGACAGACCACCCCGTTCGACGGACGACCTTCGAACCCTGTTGGGCCGTGCCAGCCAGCGCCTCGGCGATCGCCGCCTCGTGATCATCATCGACCAATTCGAGGAATTTCTCATCCTGACGGATGAGGAGCACCGGAGGCATCTCCAGCAATTTGTCACCGAAGAGCCAATTGCGGGACTGATCTTCCTCCTTGTCTTTCGACCCGAGTACGAAGGCCTTATTCAGGACCAACCGTGGCCGAGGCTACGGCTTGATACTAATCGGAAAGTAATCTCCTCCTTTACCGAAAAAGCGGCGCAGGACTTCATGGAAAAATCCGGCCTCAAGATCCACGGCGACCTTATGCCCAGAGTTCTCCGCGAGGCCGCCGAGATCGAACAAACCACTGGCCTCATTCGACCCGTAACGATCAACCTGTGCGGCCTGGTGCTGAGCCGCTTTAGTAGCGGCCTCCCGAGCCGGTTTCGCGGCGGGCTGATTCGCGGTTTCTTGCGCGAATCTCTCGCGCTCCCGGAGGTCCGCGAAGCGGCAGGCAGACTCATTCCCCATCTAATTTCCGAAAACGTCACCAAGCGACCGCGCCGGATCGAAGAATTAGTGCAGGCGACCCAACTCGCACCCTTTGCTGTGCGCGCGTGTCTGCGGCGATTGGGCGAAAGGGACCGCGCCATCGTTCGTCCTTTGGACGAGCAGCAGGAAACGTGGGAAATCTCGCATGACTTTCTCGTGCCTATATTGGACTCCATTATGTCCCGGCACACCGCTTCCCCGTGGCGGCGCGTGCGCCCCTGGCTGCCTGGGATCGCCGCCGCAGTTGCCGGAACTGCAGCCATCGCGATCCCATTGGTGACGACCCAGAATCCAGTCGGTGTACTCACTGGCCAGGGTTGGGTGGTCACTCGGGACGGAGGCAGCTGGCAGGTAAGGCGGGGAGACGCCATTCCGCCGGGCAGCGTGTCTACACTGCACCGCCTGCCGCCACCCCTTTCGATGATCCTCAGTGGCCCGAACGTGACGGACATATCGGCACTACGCGAGCTAAAGAACCTGACACAGCTCAATATTGGTCGTACGAACGTGAGGGACATATCGGCACTGCGCGAGTTAAAGAACCTGACACAGCTCGACCTCAGCGGTACGGAAGTGACCGGGATATCGGCACTGCACGAGTTAAAGAACCTGACGCAGCTCGACCTCAGCGGTACGGAAGTGACGGATATATCGCCACTGCGCGAGCTAAACGGCTTGACGCAGCTCGATCTCAGCAGCACGAAAGTTAGCAACCTGTTAGTGCTGCATGAGCTGAGGCGCCTGACTGATCTGCGAATAATCGACACGAAAGTGACGGATGTGTCACCCGTTCGAGAGTTGAAGAATCTGACGCAACTCTCCCTCGCGGGTACAAGCGTGACGGACATATCGGCCTTGCGCGAACTGATGAACCTGACGCACCTCGACCTCAGCCGCACGACCGTGACGGACATATCGGTGTTGCACGAGCTGAAAAACCTGACGCGCCTCGACCTCACCGAGACGAGCGTCACGGACATATCAGCAATACGGGGGCTGAATAACTTGACGGAGCTTGACCTCGAATATACGAAGGTTATGGCCGTCTCAGCTTTAGGGGAACTAAACAACCTAGTGCACCTCGATCTCGGCCAAACTAGTGTGACAGACGTATCAGGTCTGCGGCTGCTGAGTAACCTGACATATCTGGATCTAAGCGGTACGAAAATCAGCGACGTGTCAGCTCTCCGGGAACTGAAGAAACTCATAGAGCTTGATATCGACAGCACAAGAGTCACGGACATATCGGCACTGAGGGGTCTGCAAACCTTGACGCACCTCGACCTCAGCGAGGATACCCTTGTGAGGGACATATCGGCGGTGGGGGAGCTTCAAAGCCTGACATACCTCGACCTCAGCGAAACCAGCCTAACGGACATAACGGTCCTCCGATATCTCCATAACCTGACCCACCTCGATTTAACCGACGTAAAGGGTGTTACGGATTTATCGGCCCTCCAGGACCTGCAGAACCTGGCTGAACTAGACATCAGCGGCACTAGAGTGAAAGATTTGTCGGCTCTGCGTGGGCTGAGGCGCCTGACGCAGCTCCAAATTATCGACACGAATGTTACAGACGTCTCGCCGCTGCGAGAGCTGAAGAGTCTGAAAATCGAGCAATAATAGATAGTCTTCGTATTATTTAGATGATTCAGTTCGCGACGTGGGGAGGTTTCGGTTGGGGCACATAGAGTACGGCAGGTCTTCCTGGCTGTATGTCGGACTTCTGCTGGTGCTGTGTACGGCGCCAGCTGCATACGGCCAGAACTCTAATGGCCGGATTACCGGCCTAATAAAGGATCCGCAAGGTGCGGTGGTTCCCGGCACAAGAATCACCGTAGTCAATGTGGAAACCAACAGCAGCCGCAGAACAGTCTCCGGCCCGGAGGGTGTCTATCAAGTGCTCGATCTGCCCATTGGGACATATCGCGTGACGGCCGAACACGCCGGCTTTGCCACGGCGATTACCGACCCGCAGGAACTGCGGATCAATCAAACGTTGCGCGTTGATATTGAACTCGCCATCGGGCAAATCAAGGAGACAGTAATGGTGCACTCTGGTGGCATCGGCGTGGAGACGGTTAATCCCACGATTAGCCAATCTGTCACCGGTCGGCCGGTGCAGGAGCTTCCGCTCAACGGGCGCGATGTTCTCGATCTCGCGCTTACCCTACCCGGAGTGGTCGAGACCAATCCCGATTCCTGCGCGGCCGGCGACTATAGCGTGGGGGGGGGCCGTTCCGATTCTGTTACCTTCCTACTGGACGGCGGATTAAATAACGACCTGCTCGACAACTCAGTTGTTTTAGACCCAAATCCGGACACCGTCGCGGAATTCAGGGTCCTGCAGAATAACTACACCGCCGAATACGGACGCAACGCCGGAGGCATCATCAGCGTCGTGACGAAGTCCGGAACCAACGAGCTCCACGGCAGCCTCTACGACTACGTGCGCAATAACGCTTTCAACGCGAACACGTTTTTTAATAATTTGAACGGCTTGCCGGTGCCAGTCCTGAAACGGCAACAGTTTGGTGCGACTCTCGGTGGTCCAATTACCGTCCCGAAGTTGGTTAACGGGCATGATCGTTTGTTCTTCTTCGTTGGTTACCAGGGTCAACGGCAATCGGCCACCGCGATCGCTCCTGGCGTGACGGTGTACACGCCGGCCGAGCTGAAGGGCGATTTCTCCCACGCGGTGGACGGCGGTCCCGACCCCAAAGTGGCCAGCTTTCTGCTAAGTCATCCTTATTTCCAGGCTGATCGCGCGCTGGCGGAAGACGCCATTATCGAGACTTCCCGAATTAATCCGGTCGCGCAGGCCTACGTCAACGCCGGTCTGATCCCGACTTCGCCCTCAGGGATCCTTTTCCCCGAAGCCGCCTCCACCGACAATCGCGACGAACTGACGGGGAAGGTTGACTATCTGCCGACGCCCGGTGACCGGTTTTCGGCGACGGTTGGGTGGAACAACAACCCGACGCTGCAGCCTTTTACGAATGGCTCCAACGTGCAAGGCTATCCAGACATCTATAGATACCGACAGTACTTCGGCAACGTCCTCTACACTAAGATATTTTTTCCCACAATTGTCAACGAGGCGCGCATCACGGCCCAGCGCACCAATACTTTAATGGGTCAGCCGGCTACGACACTGCCAACGGCATCCCAACTCGGCATGGATCTGCCCTCAGATGATCCCACTGGCCCACCGGGGCTGGTATTTAACACCGGCATGAACACGGGCTTCGACCCCAACGGGCCAGCGACACTTGTCGACAACACCTACCTCTATTCGGACACGCTGAGTTGGACCCGCGAGCGGCACACTTATAAATTTGGGGGCGATTTCGCTGCTTATCAGAACAACACAGTCTACGGCTACTTCGTTAACGGACAATTCACCTTCAGCGGGACCTCGGGGGGGATCGGTTCGGGAAACGACCTTGCTGATTTTCTGTTTGGGATCCCGGATTCCTATACGCAATCCGCCCAAGCTGATTCCAACATTCGCACTAAGCACGTGGACGGATTCGCCCAGGACGAATGGCGGGCGGCCAAGAACCTGGTTCTCACTCTGGGTCTTCGCTATGAATACAGCACGCCGAAGTCAGACCTCCTGGGCCGCACATACTCCATCATCCCCGGAGAACAGTCGCAGCGCTTCGTGAACGCGCCCATTGGCCTCGTGTTCCCGGGCGACCCTAATGCGCCGACGGGAGTGAACTTTCCGGACAAGGACAATTGGGCACCTCGGTTCGGACTCGCGTGGGACGTTTTCGGCGACGGCAAGACCAGCGTGCGCACAGGATTTGGAATCTTTTACGACATTCTCAAAGGCGAGGATAACATTCAATTTAACGGCACGCCGCCATTTTATAGCTCCGTTTTCCTGCAGTTGAATACTCCCGGGCGCAACGGCCCTTTCGATTATCTTTCCAATCCGTTTGCAATCGCAGGTCTCCCCAACCCGTTTCCTTCCACGCCACCAGCTCAAAACGTCAGCTTCGCCAGCTTCCTTCCTTATGGAGGCACGGAGTTTTTTGTCGATCCGCACCTCCGCACGCCCTACGTTTACCATTACAGCCTGAGCCTTGAGCACGAATTGGCACAAAAGCTTGTCGGAGAGCTAACCTACGTGGGAAGCGACGCTCACAAACTTACGTCTCTGGTGGACGAGAACCCAATCCTGCCGGGAACCACCAGCCGTCTTCTTAACGTCGAATACGGCCTCAATGCCACGGACGGCTTCAGCAACCTCGACACATTTGAGAACATAGCGAACCAAGAGTACAACGCTCTTGAGGCCAGTCTGACCCGAGATTACGCCAACTGGCGGGTGTTCGGAAATACTTTCTTCACACTGGCCTACACCTGGTCGCATAGCATTGACAATGCATCGGGCTTCCAGGAGCGGTCTTCTCAGGTTCCTTATTTCGACCATAACGAGTTCCGGGCTTCCTCAGATCAAGACGTGCGCCAGCGCCTGGTTTTAAGCGCCGGATGGGATGTTCCGTTCGATCGCTGGTTCGGCGGGCCAAAGCTCCTCACTCGAGGTTGGAGCCTCTATCCGATCTTCAGTTTTCGTACCGGCTTTCCATTGGATGTCTATGCCGGTCTAACCACATTCGTTTCGGTGCCCGGCCCATCTGGGGCGGGAGACTCCAACCTGGTTCGTCCCAATCTGACGACATCGAGCGTTCAAATCCTGAATCCCCACCAGACGCAGACGATCAACGGCGTCACTGGCAACTACTGGTTCAATCCAAACGATTTCGCGGTTCCAGCGTATTTCGGCGATCCGAACTATGTGCCGCCCCCGGGCCAGGGCACATACGGGACGCTGCCGCGGAATGCGTTCCGGGGTCCCGACCGAACCAATCTTGATCTCGCGCTGGCTAAGGCTTTCAGTTTCCGGTCGAAGTTAAAAGCAGAATTCCGCCTGGAGGCCTTCAACGTTTTTAATCACACCGAGTTCTATAATCCCGGATGCGCCCCTGGAGTCACTGGTGCACCCTACTGCAACACTTTAGTTCCGACGAATGGTAATTTCGGTCAGGTGACCGGCACGTATGATCCCCGAGTGCTTCAGCTCGCGCTGCGCATTCAGTTTTGAAGTGGTCTTTCGTGATCCACAGACGGCGTTCGAGTCCACCAGCGCAGTCCAGGCCGTCCACTGGCGGTAATCTTGCGTAATGCGACCGCTTCGGTATTCCATCAATGTCACACTGGACGGATGCTGCGACCATCGTGTAATAATCCCCGACGAAGACTTGCATCGTCACGCGATCGAGAACCTCAACCAGGCGGATGCCCTCCTCTTTGGCCGGGTGACGTACGAAATGATGGAGGCAGCGTTCCGGCCGCCGGCGCAGACGGGAGCGAGACCTGATTGGATGGAACCCTTCGCCCGGACGATCGACGCCGCAAAGAAGTACGTCGTGTCGAGCACCCTGGACCGGGTCGATTGGAATGCGGAGCTTGTGAGCGGGGATCTGGGGACGGCCGTTCAGCACCTCAAGCGGGAGTCGGGTAAGGGGCTGTTGGTTGGAGGTTTGAAGCTCCCGCTGGCGTTGGCAGAGCTGGGATTGATCGATGAGTACGAGTTCGTGGTGCACCCCAGGCTGGCTGGCCACGGGCCAACGTTGTTTGCGGGGCTATCGCGGCGTATCGACTTGAGGCTCGTGAGCCGGCTGGAGTTCAGCTCGGGGGCAGTAGCGATGCGGTATGCGCCGGGGAGGTAGCTTTTGGGCTTGTTAGCCCCAGTGGGGCCGTGCCTCGCGACGCAGCACTTCCAGAATGTTTACGAAGCCCAAGATCACTCCCGAGAAGTCCCGCTCACATTATTCCGGTGGCTCGATGCCGATACGGTCATTCACGGCGTCTCTGATTTTCTGCTTCGAGCCCAAGTAGCGCTCGGTGGTCTGGACTGACACGTGCCCCAGCACAAACTGAATCTGTTCGAGCTCACCGCCGGCAACGTGACAGAGCCGGGCGCAAGTGCGTCTCAAATCGTGGGGTGCGATTTTCTCGATGCCGAGCGCCTTCGCGAAGTTCCGAACGACGTACCAGACGACTTTTTCCGTTACTCCGTTTCCCCAGACAGTCCCGTTCTTATTGATGGACCGGAACACACAACCGGACGCAGTGCGCGACTCCCTCATCCAGTCGTCCATACGGTTCTTCACCCAGCCCGGAACGGGAATTGTCCGGACGTGTCCACCCTTACCCACCAAATCGATGATGGCCCAGTGATCTTCGCGCTGCTGTGCATCTTCGACCCTCAGATGAACCAAATCGGATCGCCTCAGACCGCATCCCAAGAGCACTCCGAGCATTGCGCGGTCCCGTTTTCCCCGAAGAGTCTGGACCGATGGCGCATCCACTAAAACTAAAGCTCGCCCCTGTTCTGCCGTCAGCCAGTTGCCGAGTCGTACGCCAAGTTGTTTCACCCCCCGAACGCGTTTGATCCCGGCCGCGAGTTCCGGACTTAAAAAGCCCGACGTCGGACGCCTCATACGCAAGCCGTCGGACGGCGGCCAAACGCTGGTTTATCGTCGATGGGGCGAGGTGAAGTTGCTCCAACTGCATCCGGTATCGCGTCACCACAATCCGGTTTAATTAGGGCGAGTCGCGGTTCTGAGCAATACCAGTGCACGAAGTTCTGGATCGCAAACTCGTAGGAACGCCGGGATTCCGGCGACGGAAGGCTGTTGTACCGCTGATTTGGCGTGCTTAAGATCCGGCAAGTGCAGAACGGCACTGGGAGAGCGGCGACGCGATTTCTTCATTTGGTGCGGGCTCCATATACCCGTAACCGGATTTATGAACGACCGGGCCGCAGGGCGCAACGCCAGCCACGGGGATTGGGACGGCGTTTGGCAGGACTGATTCGGCAAACGCCGCACAGGAATGAACTGCATGGGTCGTTCGTTGCCTGAGGTGCACTAAACCAGGTCGAGCCCCAGAGCGTTCTTCGTCGCGTTATAGATCTTCAGCAGGGCCGCGTTAAGCTCTGCATCTGTAAGTCCATCCAGCGGCCGAGCAGGATCGCACACCGCTTGATACAAAGCGATCGGAGTATCTTTATAGGAACTACTGCTCAACGGAACCCAAAGAATCGTCAATCCCTTGCTTTTTGCCGCGCTTAAAATGGGAGGCAACTCATCCTTGTCGATGAAATCCGACGCGATGAAATCCTGGCTGACGAGCAGAACAGCAACCGCGGCTCCCGCGATTGCCTCCTGAATTGCCTCACGCCATCGCTGGCCAGGTTGCAGCTGCGTGTCGTCCCAGATCACAATCTCGTGGCGCATGCGCAGCGGCTTCAGGTAGACGCGGAGGCGATCAAGGTACTTGCCGTCCCGATGGCTGTAGCTGACGAAGACATTCTTCCGCACTGAACCCTGTTGCACTACCCCTGCACCGGGCACCGCCGTTTCATCTTCCAGGGCGATGCCACGGAAAGCCGTCTCATATACCCGGTTCCGGATGACGCACTGTCCGTCTTCTCCTGCCTTGATCGCGCCCGCCAACTCGAGACCGGCCACTGTGGCTCTCGCTCGGTTAAACGATATCCGTTTACCCTTCAGCATGTCGAGAATCAGTCTCCTGAAAGATTCCGTCTCCTCTGCCAACGTGACGACATAAGAGATCGTATCTCCGGCCCGATCCATCATCTCCAATACGCCCCGCGCGACGATATCCCGCTCTGCTTCGGCAATAGCTGGCTCTTGCTCGATCTGACGTACCGCCGCATAGGTTAGTTCTTGTGTCAGATAGGGATGACCGTCGGTCCAGCTCATGACGGCACTGGATATGATATCCGACACCGCTGGTCTGATGAGTTCTTTGAAAACTCTGTGCAGGTTTTTGATCTCGGCCAGTGTGAAATCGGGGAGTCGTATGATTTCGCTGACGTTAAACGGCGAGTTCCTCTGGTCTCTGACAAGGTGTTGCGGATCGAATACCCCTGCGAAGACAAACCGGTATTTCAGGAGATGCGGGTTCTTACGGAACGCACGCTGGTCCGCGTGAATAGACCGAATCGTGCTGTAGAAAGTGTCTTTAACCAAATCGGGAATCGCGTTGGCTTCATCCAGCAGAATGACAATAGAGGTTGTTTGGACGAGCGAAGCGAGTTCAATCCAGTACTCAAGAAAAAGAGCGGGGCTGCCGGGCGGAACAATGTTGACGTCGGGCGCAAGGAAGGAACTGAGCTGCGCCTGCACTCGATTGCAGAATATTCCCGCCCATTGCTGGCTGCCGATGGACCTGTCATTTATTGCCGAAAGGTCGATAAGCGCCGACGCATAGCCGTACTGTGTCTCGACGACGGCCTGCACCTTCTGCAAAAGACTCGTTTTCCCTATTTGGCGCGGGCCAATGATTGAGACGAAACTCCGCCCACGCACGGCCGCAAAGACAGCCTCTTCCTCGGCGCGCGTGATATATACGGGGGAGTCGGAGGGCACGGGACCACGTCGAACGAGTGTTTCGGTAATAGAGGAACTCACGATGTTTTATCCTTCTCAGCTTGCCATTGAACAAGAAACTCGATCAACCATTCCGCGAGCGAAGATCCGGCCAGGGCATCCGCAAACTTAGCAGGCTTAATACTGTAAACATCGGAGTTGCTCTCCAACAGCTGGATGAGAGTCAGGTATTTACAACCTCTCCTCAATTCCCGTGTCGTCACAGAAAATCCGGCTTGAGTCAGGTATTCCAGAAACCCCTGCAGTGTCGCGGTTCGGCGATCGACGGCGCAAATGGACATTGCCTTTTCGACCCAGGTGGCCTGCGACCAGAAGGTCAACAGATACTGCTCCCGAAATTGCGAACTGTTCAGCACGCCCGCCAGGGTCTCGGTTGTCAGTATGCGCTTCCTCTGTTTACTCAAAATGCTCAGGCACTGCCTGCATACGAACTGAATAAGGTTCGGATGACCGGAAGTGTGGTCATACAGGACATCGATTACCGAGTCAGACTCCAGCGCCACTCCGATCAGACGCATGGGCTCATAAACGATTTTCCGCGACGTTTCGAGATCGAGCAGGTCCAGATATACTGGCGTTACAAAATTGAAAAAACTTGAAGATGGATCGGACAGCTTGTCGAGCAGAGTTCGCTCGCCGCTGAAAATAAACTGGCATCTTTTTTCCTGCGCGAGCGACCGGAGCATCCGGAAGAGCCTTTCGTCCCTGCCGGCGCCAACATCGTAATCCAGCAGGCGGTCGATTTCATCCAGCTGGACGACGATCTGCTTGTCCGGATATTCGGATTGCAGGTTGATGATCCAGTTCGGAAGGCTCCGGAAATTACGGGTCGTCAGAGGCTCAGCCGAAGATATTCTCCAACGGCTGGCGGCTTCCATCAGGAATGTCTCGTAGTCGCCAATCGAATAGCAATCAAGGTAAAGAAGAAGCCGCCCTCGCTCCAGCAGCACCCGCTGTGCCGCCTGCAATATCGAAGTCTTGCCGATGCGACGCGCACCAAGGACGGCGACGCTTCCATTGGGTATGCGGTCCAGGATTGTCTCGATGTCCCCGCGCCGCCCGTAAAACATGTCTATTGGTGTAGGTCCCTCGACCGTATAGGGACTGAACACCGAAAGATCAACTTGCCTTTGAACGCTGTCCATGAAGGCTTGGCGAATGGGGTCATTGCCGCCCAACGTTCTCAGAAGCTCTCGCTCGCCGATCACGACGATATTTTCACGCCCGATTCCGCCCAGCCTGGTTTGAATAGCTTCCCGGTCCAGCGAGGGGTTGTTCACGGAAACCGCCAGTGCGAACCGGGTCTTGGTATCGAGCGCGTTCAATATGCTCTGAAGATCGGCGAGCTGTTGCGCTTTGAAAGGCTCAACAAACGCGGTTATGATAATCGGGAATGGGTCCGGCAAGACCGATTCCAGGCCCGTAGGTCTGCTGCTGGCGACGAAGAAGCCAGGTGGCAGCTTCCCGGTTCTATAGGCGTCTCCGCTGTCGAACCCCAGGCTTGTCCGAATCGCATCCGCCAGGCGCGAGAGGGCTTCTGTCATTGCAGCGATATTCGCTTCGACGGGTCCTTCGCGACATGCTTTGAAGGCCGAGCTTATCTGTAAGATCAGGGCATGACGGACGAATCGGAGCTGCAAATCGTCAGCGTCGTCGATAAGCTCGAGCGCCAGATCGTTTGGGTGAGCTGCGATAAACCGGAGGAAGGCCTGCTTCACTCGGTCCCGGGGTATTTTATGAAGATCATCCCTGAAAACGGCGCGGCCTTTTGAAAAGAGGCTCTCTTCCACAAGGCCGTCGATCACCGAGTCTTCCGGACCCAGGCGCCTCTTACTGATGAGTTGGCGGCGCACCCGCTCCGTGCCGGCGCCGCCGAGCAGCATGGTTCCGGCGAGTATCCCCATCTCGACGGGTATGACCCGAGGCGAGAGGCCTGATGGTGTCATCAGGAAAGGAACCGCCAATGCCGAAAACATAAAGGCGCCACCAAGCACCCACCGAATCAGCAGGGGTGCTACGGGCTGAAACTTGCCCGTGAGATCGACGAAGGTTGTCGGCAACGCGATGTTGAGTCCCACAAGGGCAGTCGCTGCCAGGAAGGTAAAGCTGACTTTAGGCGCAAGAGAGAAATTACTTAACGCTGACCAGATCAGAGCCGCTCCGCCGACGCAAATGATGGTGGCAGCGCTTGCGGCCAGAAACAGACCCATGCTGGCGCCAAACCCCGGAGCAGTTTTGTTCTTCAAATGGATTTGATGGTTTTCGGCCGCCATTACCCAGTACATCGTTGCCCATATAGCAAGAAACAATGATTGGTATGAAAAAAACGAGATCCATGAACCGGCATTCCAGGGCGCCACTCGATTGTAGATGCTGAAAGGTGGCAGTTTGACCTTGGACCCGTCGTTGAAGAGGATGGTATTGTTGGCATAAACGCCCGCATCGTCAGTGACGTAGGGGGACACGTCTGTGCGAATGTCTATCTCGGTGTCGTTCTTACTGCTTGCTGACGTGTAACCTTTCCCTCCGGTCGCCAAAGGTCCCAGCGTGACCGGTTCAAGCGTTATAGCGTGGATGTCTCTAAGGTTAGTCCCGTGAATTTTGATCAGGAGGGAGTCCGTCCAATAGCGCATAACCCAGTTCGGCTCGATGTCCTTGACCGACGCATTGATAGGGCCCTTTATTGAAATCTGCCTTGTCTGCGCTGGGCCGGATTCGGCACCTCCGGTTCCCACGAGGGTCCCTCCGCTAAGGGTCAGGATATGCGCTCCCACGTTTAGCGCGACCGCAACCGTCTTCGGCACAGTCGCGAAGAGCAGGTATTCGCCCGGCGTCGTTGCCGGTGTATCGGCCGTAGCCAGTTCTCTGTCGTCAAGGAAGGCCCGGACCTTTTCAGATGGACCGTGCCTCACGCGCATCCTGATCTGGGATGTCTGGGTAGTGTAGATTTCCAGCGGGCCGGCCGCAGACAGATCCAGAATTGTCGTACTGCTCGTAGTCAGAGAATTGTCTAAAAGATCAGACAGTACTGCCTTCTGTTGCTTCTGGGCCAGAAGTTGTGGCAAACACACGACAACGCTGAAGAAAGGGAGTACGATCAGACCGCGGATTCGCCGTTTCCCGGTTTCCCGTCGGACCGACACGTAAACGATTGTCGCCTCCGAGGGAGTATCGAGCCGATGTCGAGAACACACTGGAAGCTATTTTAGACGCGTGTAACCCCTCTTCTCAAATACGGTCTTCCGGTTTCCGGCGCGAATGGTAGCTTCCCGAACTGTCGCCAGACGACCTTGGGCGAAATCGGCTTGTCCCGCCGCCAGTTATCTGCAGCGCCGGGAAACAGACACGTCTGCGGTCGCATCCAACGGTAGTACTCGCGAAGAGTCGGGGGCAGTTTTCTGATCAAAGTAACTTCCCGGTCAATGCCCTTAACCCTCGAAACGAGCGGAACGGACTGTCAGTCCTGTGAAGTCCGGTCCACGTCAATTGGGCGAAACGCCGTACATGAGAGATGTCCTCCGGTCGATGCGAGGCCAGAGTCCGAACTCGAGGAGACCATGCTGATCAGCCCGAATCGAAGCGTGAAGATTTGCGCTACGCAACGATCGAGGTCGGGGACGTTCGGCTCGCCCGGACGCGCCGAGTGAAGAAGTGGAAATAGGGTGTGCCAAAACCCTGAGCCGCCCAATGACACTTCCGCGTTGAAGGTACGGGTTTTGATCAGGTGTGGATTGGTATGCCAAAAGCCTGTCTTTTTGGCTTGATTCGTCTCGGTGTAGAGGCTGAGGTGGAAGCCGATTCGCGGAGCGGGAACGGCTAAGCGGCATCGAGAACGGCACGCCGCCGTTCAATCGTTTCCGAAGCCAGACCATAAAGAACCACCGCCGGGAGAGAAGGCCCAGTCCGGAATGGCGGTGCTCGTCGTTATACCAGGCGAAGAACTCCTGAGAGAACGAGCGAGCATCACCGCGCCGCCTGACAATCTCGTGAATTCGAGTTTTTGGGCATTACGGGATGCCCCGGGAACTACAGGCGTGACGCAATCGCCGTTGCCGCGTAATATGATGGTCCGGTCGGCGGAAAGCAATCATCTGCGCCCAGCGCAAGCGGATCTTCTGAAATGTCTGCAAAAAGCGGGTTGAGGAAAGCAAAATCGAGAGACGTTTTTGGCCGGTCACGCACACAGCCGAAAATGTTTGCGGCTGGCCTGTACACCCGCGCGTGTCCACCAAAGACTTTGCCAATGCAGCTCCGCGCCCTGCGCGAATATTCCGCGGAGCTCGTTACGTGGGGGGATAAGACGCAGGGCTCAGCTGCCGCAGCGCAAAACGTGTAATGGGGCGAACATTGGCAATCCGTCCCGATCCATCCGTCTTCCGGACGCCTGACACCTCCCCACAGCCCGGCGCCCGGGACTCGACGGCAGCGCGAAGCACAGGGGGAATGCAGCTTTGATCTTCGATTTTCGAAAGGCCGCCGCCTGGATTGATGACCAGTGTCGTCTTCTCGACCTGCACTGGGAGCGGCTGCAGGTAAGTCCGCTTGGCTTCCTCGGTGTCGAGCGGGAAAATATCGAGGCTTTTGTCTGGCCAGCCCTGATCGCTGCTGCCTTCTGGACCGGCATGCCCACGATGAACCACCTACAGCTCATCGGCCTCCTCGTCGGCGCCGCTGCCGCCGTCCTCCTCATTTTCATCAACGGGAAGAGCCGCACCGCTGGCCAGGACCTCTTCGTCCAGGTGGTCTTCTTCTTCGCGCTCGGCGGCATTATTTGGATCGTCGGCCCCGACAAAGCCGGCACCGGCTCTCTGGTCTATCGCCACCTGTTGATTCCGGCTGCGCTCCTGGTCGGTGTTTCGCTGCTGCTTTCGGTCTTCCTCGCACGACAGCTCCTTCAGCCTCTGCAGCAGATCTCGCAATACGCTGACTACCTCCAGAGAACCGAGCTCTTTCAGTCGCGCGGTGAGCGCATTCGCCTTGCCTCGAGCTCCTTCGTCGAAGTCATCCTCTCCGTCTTCGCGCTACTACTTCGTCCTCTGGAGTTTCTGCTCCCCGTCGCCGCTGCCGTTCTGCTGAGCCCGCCCGCCTACCTCAGCTTCTTGGCGATCCTCATCGCCTGCGTGATGGTCGGGATTCTCGCCCTAAGCGCGTATGATGATCGGCTCGATCACAGCTTCCGTCTCATCGCGCGTCGTTTCTCCCGAAACGCAGCATTACTCGTCAGCCTTCTGGCCCTGGCTCTCGCCGCCGCGCGCCTCTTTCACAACACCTACGTCACCACCGTCTTTGACACAGCCTCGGGGCCCGAAATCCTCCTCTACTTCGTCGCAGCTTATGCCCTCGCCTGGTGGTATGACTACTGGACCGAGCGCATCCTTGGACAGCAGCTCTTTCTGCTCATCGATCCTGCCGCCGGCGGCAACTGCGCCACGGCCTACCCGTATCGCGGGTGCACATATACCACTGTCCCGAAAGATGAGCGCAGCGTCGAACTGCACGGTCTCGGACGCATGCTGGTCTATCGACCCAACCCCGGCAGCTGGCCCTACTTTCAGGCCTGGTCCTGGGGAGATCTCTTCGCCCAGCTCGGCTCCGCCGGCGCTCCCGGCGGCAAAGCCGTACCTCTGCCGCAGCAGATCACCCAGAGAACCACTCTCTATCTCGGCTCCACCGCGCTGATCACCGTCGCACTTGTCGCTGGCGGAGCATGGCTGCTCCACGATGCTCCGAAGAACGCCGAGCTACGCACTCAGACAGGCCACAGCACCGGACTGCGTCTTGCCCAGCTTCTAGAGCAGAAGAACCCCGGCGACCCCGAGCCCGCCATCCTTGTCGCCGCCTCGGGGGGAGGCACCCGCGCCGCCGTCTTTGCCGGCGCTGTCCTCGAAGGCCTCAGCGAGACTCAGGGCGGCAACATCCGCGCCGGCAGCGGGGTCTCCGGAGGTTCCGCTGCGCTCGCCTTCTACGCTGCAAAGCGTAAAGACCTCGTCACCGGCTCCGAGCAGGCGTGGAATGACTACTTCAATCGAATGACCATGCCCTTCATCCGCGATGTCATCGAACGCGCGCAGGAGTGGCGCATGGCACTCCATGGTCGCGATGGCATCCTCCTCGCCGAGAGCTTCGAACGCCGCTGGGGTCTTGATGGCTATCCGCAAAGATTCGGCGAGATCTCCGGCTTCGGCCTCATCTGCAACTCCACTCTCGCCGGGCGCTTCGACCGCTGCTTCCTCAAGCCGCACCAAACCGATGGCTTGTCCCTCGCTCAGGCCGCTACGCGCAATCACCAGTACACTCGTTCAGATGTGGCTGGCGGCCGCGTCATCATGACCAATCTCGACCTCCAGGGTGTCTTCTCCGGCCTCGAGCCGCCCTTCATCCCCGGAATGCCGCTGCCCCTCGTCATCGATGACCGCAGCATCCGAATTCAGCGCGCCGCCGCTCTCAGCGCCAACTTCCCCCCGGTCTTTTCCGACGCCGCCATCGACGTGGATGAACAGGCCCGCTACTGGGTCACTGACGGAGGCGCCGCAGATAACCGCGGCCTTGAGCCTCTGCTCTTCGCTCTGCGCGCTGCCCTCAGAACTGGAGGGGTCCAGCCTGCGAAGCTTCCTCCCGTCGCCCTCGTCATCATCGAGGCCTCCGGTATCGACGACAGCTTTCAGCAGAACCGCGGTCTCGGCAGCACTCTCGGCGCAGGTGCCCACTTTGCAGACCAGCTCGACAAGGAGCTCTATGACGAGCTCACCGCGACGTATCGTGCCGCTGGCAGTCAGGACAAGCTGGGCTTCTACTACATCGCCATGCCCCGCATCCTGCGCACCTCCGGCTCCTTCGGCACCCACTGGATGCTGCAGGATCACATTGATGTCCGGAACGGTTCTGTGAGTAAGTCGTTCTCCGGCATGCTTGTGGTCCGCGCTCTGCGCGCCGCCTACGGCTGCCGGGACGCGGGCGATGCCGACGAGCTGACCGGCTGGATCCGCTCCAGCCCTGAATTCAGCCAGTGGTGCGCCATGCGCCGCTCCCTCGCTCCCGGCAACGCCGCCTTCTGCGGGTGCAGCCCGTGATCGCTGCCCGCGGGGCCGCCGTCAGCTGCTTTTAGAGGCTCAGGCAAAAGGAAACTTCAGGAGGGATCGCATGGCTATCTTCGAAGATCCCATCCGAGCCCTGCACGTGGGACTTCCTTCCGGCTGGGCCCTCGACCCTTTTTCTTCGACGCTCACGCGGCTGTTTTTCGCTCCCTGGAATCGTGTCGATGAGGTCGTGATCGTCAGCGTCGAGCCTGCGCGTGTCCCCGCCCCCGCCACGGATGAAGCTTGGCTTGCCGCTGTTCGCGATGAAGTAACGGCTACCTCCGATTTCCTCGATTTGCCTTCCACCAGCGGGCGTGCCGTCGCCGCCGAGACACACCCTCCCTCGGGCTCGCTGCAGCGAGTCGCCCTCGTCCGGGGCCCCCGTGTCGATTTCGTCCTAGAGCACAATGGCGCCGATTCCGCAGATCCGCAGCCGTGGGCGACGTTGTCCGCCGCCGTCCTCCATATCAGCTCGGCCGCCAACACTAACCCCGGTCCTGCCTTCTCGCCCGCGCAAATTCACGCCGCCGTTCAGGCCGGTCTGCAGGCAATGCAAGCCGGAGACCGAGCCGCGCTCCTGCGCTCCTTCGCCGACGCCGTTCGCATAAGCACCTCCAGCTTTCTCCATACGCTGACCTCCTTTGATGAGGCGGTCCAGGTCGCCACCGCTATAGAAGTCGCCCGCATTCTCGCCAGTTTTGCATATGTCACGCGCCAGGAAATCCTTCTCCTCCGCGATGCCGATCAGGTAATGGACCGCGCGGGCCGCTCCGCTGCTGCCATCCAGTCCTCCGCAGGGCAACCACTCGCGCAGAATGTCGCTACGGGCCTCAGCGCCATTGAAGCGGAGCTGCGCGGCCGCATCGCGCCCGAGCAGAAACAGCCCTGGCGTCGCGTTCAGGCGCTCTCCCAGCGCGCCGAGTGGCTGGTCACTCACGCGCTGGAAGCGAATCAGTCCGGCTCTCTCGAATCCGCGCGGTCCCTCGCCTTCGCCGCACAGCAGGATCTGCTCGCCCTCGCGGTACAGCGCAGGCGCGGCGCCGCCCAGGTCCCGCCCGATCCGGCGCTCTGGGCCGCAGGCGAACGAACCTGGGCCACGCGTCTTTATCAGGTCGTCGAGGTTCTTTATCGATGTGCAGCCGATCGTCAGGACACCGATGCCGCCAGTGACGCCACGAAGCTGCTGATGGAGATCGCCGCGGTGCTCGTCAGCGTCGCTCCGGACGCCGCCTCGCTCACTAGAAGCCTGCAGGCTGCGGCCCTTATGCAGCACGCCGGCCAGCTGCTCGACTACGGCGACGACGCGCTGCTCAGCGCGGAGAAGCTCCTCGAGCAGGCGGATTCGCTCCTCGACCAGCATGGCCCTCTGCGGGCGCAGCTCTTCATGAACCTCGGCTGGGTTCGCTTCTATCTGAAGAAATTCTCTGAGAGCAAGGAAGCCGTCGATCGCGGCCTTCTCGAGACAGGTAGCGACATTCCCACAGAACTCCGGCGCAGTCTGCACGCTCTGAAAGCGCAGCTCCTGCTTTCCGGCGGCGAGTCTGCCGAAGCCGTTCACGAAGCCGATCAGGCCATCGATGATGCGCCTTCGCCTCTCTCTACACATCTGCTCATTCGCGCTCTCGCGAAACGCGCGGCCTACGGCGCAGACGGCGCCCTGCGCGACCTCCGCGAGGCCATTGCCACCGCCGCTGCCGACAATGCTCTGGGACAGGATCTGCTGCAGATCCTCTTTGCTGCCTCAGAGCTCGTCGAAGCTCAGGACGTGGGCCTCAGCCTCGATCTAGCGTGGGCCGCCCAGTCCGTCATGGATGCGAGAAGCATCGCCCTGCAGGCGGAAACGCAGCGCATCTCCTTTGCCGATGCGGCGCGCCAGCGACAGGTCGCGGAGACGCTGGTCTCCCGCCTGATCGACGCCGACGCGTTTGGATCCGCGTTAGCGGCATCCGATCAGACGCGCGCGCGCTCCTTTTATCAGCTGCTATCCATCGCGAAACAAATTCCTGCTGCAAGATCAGCCCCACCCTCGCGTTGCACGCTCACCGCCACAGAAGATGACTTCGAGGATCTGCGCCAAGCCTCAGCCGCCATCCGCAGCCTCGCCGCGCAGACTCTGGCAGCTGCTGGTTCTCCCGTTCTGCTCTCCAGCGACGAGATCCTCGCGCTGGTTGCGGACGCTGGTGTACATGCCCTCGCCCTGCAGCCCGTCGGCGAGCGGATCCACCTCTTCCTGCTGCTGCCGCGCGGCGACGTGCGCCTCATCGTTGCCGAATCTCCCCTCCCTGCGTCCCAGGTAGCAGCCGCCTGCGAACTGCTGCAGGCCGAGCTGGGCATCCGCGCCGCCACCCGCGGTCTTCCACCGCTGGTCGACACCGATGACGATGACATGCAGCCGATCAACGATGCCATCCGTGTTCTCTCTGAGGCTCTGATCCAGCCTATTGCCACGGGCCTTGAGCCCGGCTCTCCGCTGATCGTCGTGCCCTACCGCGATTTCGCTCTCATCCCCTTTCCGTTACTCACGCTCACGGACGGCAGGCAAATCGTCGACGCGCACGCCGTCTCCTTGGCGCCTTCCTTCGCGAGTCTTTCCCTGCTGCGCCAGCCGCATCCGAGCTCCGCAGCACCACGCTGCTTCGTGGCCGGTGATCCGCTCACCGACCCGAAATATCGCTTAATTCCCCTCGAGGGCGCTTCCCGCGAAGCTGCGGATGTCCGCGACCTGCTGCTCGCATCCGGAGTTCCAGCCGCCAGCCTCAGCTTCCATCTCCACGAGCAGGCCACCGAGACCGCATGGCGCCGCGAAGCGCGCGGAGCCCATCTCGTCCATCTCGCGTGCCATGCCACAGTCCGCGAGCCCGCATCGCAGTCGGCTCTCTTCCTCGCTGCCGATGCTGCTAACGACGGTCAGCTCTCGCCCGCGGAGATCGCCATGGTCCGCCTCGACGGCGCGCTGGTCTTTCTCTCAGCCTGCCAGACCGGTCTCGGCCATCCCACCGCCGATGGCGTCCTCGGCCTCAGCCGCGCCTTTCTGGAGGCAGGCGCGCGCGCCGTCGTCATGTCCATGTGGAAGGTCGCCGACGAATCAACCGCTGTGCTGGCTCGCTATTTTTATCAGCACCTGCTCGGTGCGCCTCCAGACTCGGCCGCCGAGGCGCTCCGGCAGGCAATGGTCGCCGCGCGCGCCGAACTCCGCGCTGGCCGCGTGATCAGCTCCCGCAACGAAGTCCTCGATGACCACCCCGCAAACTGGGCTCCCTTTCTTCTGCTGGGTGACGGAGGTTTCCTCTTCCATGCCTGAACAGCTCTCCATCGAAATGCTTCCCGCCGAATACGGCGACTGCCTCTGGATCGAGTGCCGCCGTGATGCCGAAGTCCACCGCATCCTCATCGACGGAGGGCCGCCCCACACTGCGCCCCTGCTGCGACAGCGCCTTGCGCAGCTCATCCCGCCTGCATTCGATCTCCTCGTCATCTCCCATCTCGATGCCGACCACATAGGCGGTATCGTCGAGCTCCTTGTCGGTGGCACTCTCCCAGCTGCCTTCTCCGATATCTGGTTCAATGGCTTCCAGCATCTTCCCGCGCCCACCGCGGCGCGGGACTTTGCCCAGGCCGAAACCCTCACCGCGGCCCTTACCGGCGAGTCCGGCGCCGGCGAACTCCCCTGGAATCTCGCGTGGCAGAGCAATGCCGTGGTGCGCTCCGACGATAACGTGAAGACGGCAAGAAGCCTCGCCGATCCCCCGGTTGTCGAAACTCCTTGGGGCCTGCGCATCACATTGCTCTCTCCCACGCCCAAACGTCTTTCCGCGCTGTGGCGCGGCTGGGACGCATACCTCAGCGAAGTCCGCGCCGGCCAGCCCAGCCTGCAAACCTACCAACAGCGCGGCCGCTCGCTCGAATCCGCACCCGACCTCGAGACCCTCGCCGCCGTCCAGTCCACCAAAGATGCCACCGCTCCCAACGGCAGCAGCATCGCCTTCCTCCTCGAATACGGCGGCCGCTCCTGTCTCTTCGCGGCCGATGCCTTCGCCACCGTCCTCGGTCCCGCTCTCGCTTCGCTTGCCGCCAGCCGCGGACTCCCGCGCCTCGACATCGACGCGTTCAAGATTCCGCATCATGGCAGCCAGGGCAATGTTCTCCGGCAGCTTTTCGATCTCGTGCGCGCGCGCCACTACCTCATCTCCACCAGCGGAGCCCGCTTCGGCCACCCCCACGATGAATCCATGGCCCGCATCATCACCCTCGGCGGTCCCGGCCAAACCATCTGGTTCAACTACGCCAACCCGCGTACCCGCCGCTGGGCCGATCCCGCGCTCCTCGCCCGCTATCACTACGACGTGCGCTACCCCTCCGATCCTTGTGGCGGTATCACTCTTACTCTCTGATCCTGCGCGCACCAACGGCTTCCAGTCAGGAAGAACGAGCCGCGAACGCCTTTGGATTTTCTTCAAACGGAAGCCGCCGCATGGATCATCGAAGAGAAGCTAGTCCAAATCGCCGAGGAAATTTTCGTCGGGCAAAACCCACGCGGAAACCGACCCGCTCGACCTGGAGCAATACGGAGATGCTCGCCGGATCGGAGCTGGCGCCGCAGACCGAGCAGGTTTCGCCGATACCCATAGCTGACGAGCTCGTCAAAAAGGAGATGGAAGCGTTTCTGATCGCGTGTGCTTTTGCGCAGACGTGTTCCTCAGTCTGCGACCGCGTACTTTTCATCGACCAAGGGACGATCGTGCAGCAGGGCGGAGTTGCGGATCTGCAGAGCAATCCTGCGAACGAGCGTGTGAGAGGTTTTTTCGATATGCTCGACCGCGCGCGTTGAGCCATCGTTCCTACTTGTGTGCAGGCAAGTATCGATCCCGTTGATGCGGCTTTACGGTGCGCGGGTCATACCGATCTGACCGGTCTTATGGGTATGTCCCCTCCCTCGGTGTTGTAGGCAAGTTGCGCTGTCAGCAACGAGAACGATTCAACACATCCTGGCCCGCCGTTAGGCCGCGACAACCATTAAAGTTCCTGATAGTCCGCCGCGGCCACTTCGATAAAACCGCCGCGACGCAGCATTTCGGGCGTCGCCCCGCCCGATTTAATGTGGGGAGGCAGCTTCTTCTGTCCCACTTCCCAATCAGCTTCGAAAATATCTGTGAAATACCCGGCTACGCCCTTATGATCAAACAACAAGCCCGCCTCCCGGTTATCCAGCACCGCGGCCCTTGACCAGTTCTGAGAGCTTACCAGGACAGTTTTACCGTCAATGATGATGAGCTTGTTGTGGCAATGCACGAAACGGGTCGTATCGACATAGCGGATGTTGCGGTTGATCTTCAGGTCGTATTTGTCCGCGATGTTCTTGAGATTCTCCTTTTCCTTCGTCAGCGCCGCGTCGTTAAAGAGCTTGCCCAGCAGAATGCGCACGTCGAAGTCCTCGTTGTCACCCCTGGCTTCCGCAATTGCGTTCAGCAACTCGGCCACCGGTTCGTCGGCGCTGTGGATATATTGCTGCTGTATCAAGACAGAACTCTTGGCTTTGCGTATGGCGGCGGGAACGACGTCCATGTAATTGTCGGGTGAAAGAATAGGCTGCACGTCGAGCGGATTCGCGAGCTTGAATGTCTTGCTCGGGAAAATCTTGAGGGGCCGTTTCCTGGGCGCTGCCTCGACGAGCATGGGCGGGGACGCTGCGAAGGCGCGAGCTAATCCCTCGGGCGCATCGAGTTCGAGTTTCATGTCGCTCTTTAGGATCTTCGTCAGGAATGCGGCCAGGGTCTTTGAGTGCACTGCCACGCCCATGTCACGGTTGCCGGTCCGAAAATGGCCGTCGTCGACGCCGTCCTCGACGTTCATGGGGACACTGTTTTTGGTGAAGTTGCCGCTTTGAATCAGGCAGGTCTCGCCGTCGATCACGATCACCTTTTCGTGCGACGAGCGGAAGTAGTGCACCTTCTTGCTGGCGCAAGACGGCGCCGGCACGCAATCCGCGCCGTGGTCAGCAAGGTCTTCGAAGATTTCGTCCTCGCCCTTGACATGGTCCGTGTCGAGCATCAGCGTGACCTTGACGCCGCGCGTCATGGCATCCTTCACCAGGTCGGCGATATAGTCGGCGGTGAAGTCGTAAATGCCGATAAGGATGGTCTTCGTGGCGCTGTCGAGAAATTCCTTGGTTACGGCGAATGTCGAGTCGGGGGATGCATAGGCCGTGATTTTGCCGCTGATCTCGAAATCCGGCACGTCGACCTTGTCATATTCCTCAAGCCGGCAGTTGCGCGGCACCAGTTCGAGAATGCCTTCGAGGCTCTCCTCCCGAGTTCCGTGCGCCAGGCTCTCGATGACCCCTTGCGGGGTGTCTTTTTTCTGCACGATAAAGGGCATGCGCTTTACTCCAGTTGAAACGGCTCAGACTTCCTGATGACGACCGGCACCTTCACTGTCGTTCCCTTGTCCACGATGTCCAGGGTCTCCGGCATCGTTCTTTTCGGCTGCTTGACCCAAGCGACCACGCCAAAGTTCCCGCCAGTTTGCCCAAGTCTCTCGACGCTGAGCGCGTGCGCGCCGTCCTTCACCAGTCTGTGCTGGTGCTGGTCACGCGCCAGCCGCGCCTGTCTTTCCGTCGCCATACGCGCATGGTAACTCCAACCGCGCCTAAGCTGACGCAAACGTGAAATTCAAAGCTTTCATAACCCAGGCGATCGGATTGAACACGCTGCCCTGTTCGGCGCCGGCGAAATGCAGCCCGACGATCTTGCCGCTCTGGGTATCGATCACCAGCGACCCGGAATCGCCGCCCTCGGTATAGCGTTCACACAGCACCTGGTTTGTGAATCCGAGTTTGCCGACTCCCGGATAGGTGATCTGGATTCGGAAATCGACGTCGATCACCTTTCCTGTCGTCTTCCCGGTCGTCCGGCCTCGCTTGGTTACGACCATGTCCCGCTCCGCGTCGATCGTGCGGAAGGGAGGCTTGGCGCCTTCGAGTCCGAAATTGAGATCCTCACGCTCGGTGCGTATCTCTGCCAGGGCCGCGTCCACATGATTGACGAAGTCACCGCCCTTGGTGAAGGGTGCCGCTTTACTCAAAACGGCGACCCAGTCGGCGGGCACTTCCCCGCCGTCGTCGGGGCCGGGATAAACGATTTTGTCGCCGGGCTTGCCTTTTCCGCTGTTCGCCAGAACGTGGGAATTACTCAACAGGTACCGGGTATCACCGTTCTTGACGATGGCCCCAAGCGTCCCGGCCGTGATCTTTACATGCCCGACACTGTAACCGCTCTGGATCGGGCGCCGCTTGACGAGGGGCTTGGCCTCCGGTACGATGCGCCCTAGTCTTTTGACGTCTGTGTATACCGAGGTCCCGGTCGATGTGGCGATGACGGGTGGAATGAAATGCCGCCCTGTGATCTTTGCCAGTGGGAGCTTCTTCTCGACATAAAAACAGACGCACAACTCGTCTGTCTCCTTTTCGCCGGCCACCTTTTTGCCGACGCCCACACCTACGATGTTCGGATCTTCGAAGACGCTACGGACGTTGCGGACCTGGCGGGCATGCAGGCTCTCGATTGTGGCAACCGGAGCCTCCTTGTTCGTGATCGAGTCAAGGACGTTTATGAGATGTTTCGGTGTGGTGCCCATGGGAGAGGCCTCCGCCGCATATAGAATTATGCACGAATTTCCGTGGGACGCGTGATGTTTTTAACGTAATCAAATTGAAACAATCGAGACGGCCCTTATTCGTCCGGCAAGGTCGTTATCGGCGCCGGGGGCACTCTGGTATCCGTGTATCGCCCCCTCGACAAGCTGAAAGCCCATACGGGTTTCCGGTAGCTCAGTGAGATCCTTAATCGCCGTGTCCCCGAGATTCAACATTTTCATTGCTGTTCACCATGCCGCCCTTAGCCGAAAAGCTTCCCGAAATCAGCCATGAAACAGGTTATTTGAATTCGGAAAGCGTCGGGAAACTTTCACTGGCGGCGAGTCCTGTTTGAATATTGGTAAAATTCTTGGACGTACACTGCCCGTGAGAGCGGGCGAGCAAGCAAGGAGACCCTCATGGCCGATTACGCGCCGTTCACGCTGCGGATTGTGGATGACCAGGGCAAGGAGCTCTTCAGTCAGTCGGTTCCTTTCGAGGCCGAGCTTGATGTGCGGGGTGTCATGGAGCGCGCTTTCGTTCTTTCGCAGACAGCCGCAGCGCCTGATCCCTTCTTCTATGATCTTCAGTATTTTGGGTATAGCGAGTCGGCCCAGTTTCCCGGGTATTTGGGATACGAAGTTGAAAGCATTTGCGGCAAGGCCAATAACCAGCAATTCTTCTGGGCGCTCAGCATCAACGGTACGCTTTCGCAGGAGGGCGCCGACTCAATGCAACCCGGCCCAGGGTCCACAGTGCTCTGGACCTATACGCCTATCCCGGCAAGCCCACAGCAATTGCCGGCCCGCACCAGAGAGGTGCACGCCCGGCGTGCCCGCCGCGCCGAGCAGGGTCGCTCGTAACGGCTTCTGCCGTCGATGAACCCTCTCTAGGCCAGTAGCGCGGGAAGGAGCCAGGCCAGCACAACGCCAGCATTGTGGCTTGCCGCGAAATTCTGCGCGTACTCGTTGTCGGCGATGTCTCTGTTGAAATAGCCGAGGTGATTGGCAATCGCCGAGATGAACAGGAAGGGCGCGGGATCGGTCTTGGCGCGGATGAGCGCACTCGTCGTCTCAATGCTCCCAATCAACGCCTTCGGATCGGCCTTCTTGCAGGCGTCGACCGCTTGCGGATCAGTGATCTTATACTTGGCGGGATCGGCGTTGACATCGCCGACGGCGACGTAAGCGGGTTCTATCCGGATCTCAGGAACACCCGCGTGGTTGGGAGGAAGCAAGAGACGCGAGCCCGCGCTGAGTCCCCAAGCGGTCGGCAATCCGTATCGAACAGTGTCGAGCGTTGCCGAAAAGGATGACTCCATCATCTTGTCAAGCATTGCGGCGGGCCAGGTCGCCTGCGGCGGTGCGGGTTTGACCTGCGGATCATGCATAAAGGCCCGGCATCCCGCTACGATTGAGCCCCGAGGGACGGGTGCCGGTGCGGCCGCGGTGCCGATCGCGATCACCAGGTCCGGCATACCGGTGGCGGCGATCTGCGGGATATACGCACTCTTCTTGCCGCTATCGGAAGTGTCTTCGAAATCGGCGAGGCACCAGCACTCCACCCGCGTTTTGTCGAACTGTAGCGTGTAGCGATACGCGAAATTGTACTGCCCGCTGCTGTCCGGCCAAGGTTGCGGATCTGGGTAGGGAACCCCGCTCCTCCACTCCGGCGGCCGAGCCGACGCCAGGCTTCCGGCGGCGTAGGGCGCGCGAAAGACCCCGAGAATCGGCGCCGCCTCCCACTTCTTATTGACGATGACGACAATGCGTTGCAGAGCCATATTTGGGTATTGTCATAAACTTCACGGCGGTTTGCGCGCCTGTCATCCCCGTTGCGTTGGCGCACCAGGCGCAACTACGGCGTCAGGTCTCGCATCACCTCCATGATCGTGCAGACGTTGGGAATGCGAAAGCGAACATCCTTCGGGATCGTGGGATCGTACATATCCGACGGCCAGCAGCGCCCCTTTAACGCCGTATGGTCGCCAATTAATTTCGAGATCTCGACATTCCAAAGCTACCGGAGCTGCCTCGATTTCGGCTACGACCTGCCACTAGGCTGGCGCCTGTCGAGTTTCGCGAGGACAATCATAATAGGCATGGCGCAAGTTTCGTCTTCCGCTCGCCCTTCCGCGAGAGCGGAGCGGCGCTCGCGCACCGATAGAAAAGTCCGGACCGGGGCGGAGAGTTCACTGAAACGCAGCGCCGCTTCATGGCTGCCAGGCGATGCCCCGGACAAAACGATGAGCTTTACGTCGTACCTTTCGTGCCAGCCTGTAGAGGACGCGGCGCGCCGCAATGCATCAGCGATCGTCTTGGCCATTTCCGTACCGGAGTTATCGAAATATCCGACGGTCCGCTTACCCGCGGCATCCCGGTCGAGTCTGGCGCCTGCGGGCACGTCCGAGTCGGCTGCAATACCGAGCGTTCGGAGCGCGGCCGGCGTCATCATCGCCCAGCCATAGCCGAGCTGCACGTAAACAGGATTGGCTGGCGCGGCCGCCATAAGTTCCTCCTGCGTGGGCCTGCGCCTTTCCTTGAACTGCTGCACGTTCCATCCGCTAGGCAACGATCAGCCACGCCCCGGGTTTCATCGATTGCGAGGCTTCGTGAATCCGGTTCAAGGCCTCGGCAAGTGTGCGCGCCCCGATCCAGTTGACTTCCGTGCTGAAACTCAGGGCTGCGCGTATGGCGTGCAGGTGTGAGTCGATCAGCCCTGGCATGACGGTGCGGCCGCCCAGGCCGATCGTGCGCGTTTTCGGTCCCGCAAGTTTCCGTACGGCCGAATTCGTTCGCAGCGCGGAGATGTGGCCACCGCGAATGGCCATGGCTTCCCGCGGTTCGAACTGATCAACGGTTAGGATTTTTCCGTTCCAAAGAACGGTGTCGGCGGTCTGCGCTCTCGCCGGGAACGCGGCAAGCGCGAGGAAAAGGAACAACGAGACAAAGAACTTCGTCATAGCTGTTGAGCGTGGTTTAACTTTAACGGTGACCCGTCGTTTGCCTTGACAAGTGGAGCGATCCTGCTTGACTCCGCCGTTTGGCGCAAGTACACTTCGGCCAGTGTTCACGAGCGCTTTCCCTATGACTATGCACAGAAGCTCGATCAGGCTCCGCGGAATCTGCGTTGGGCTCTTTATAGCTCTGCCACTTGCGGCGACCACAGTTCGCACATCCAGACGAACAGCGCCGGGGACGATGTGTCCGTCATCGATCCTGCGACGAATAAGGTCGTCGGAGTAATCCACGGGATTGAGGTCAACCACGGCGCGGCGGCCGCGCCCGATGGAAGCCGTTACTACATCAGCAATGAGGGAGAACGAACCCTGGATGTGGTGGATCAAAAGACCTTGAAGGTGACCCGGAGCATACCTCTCAGCGGCCATCCCAACAACATCGCGATCAGTAAGGATGGGCGGCGAGTCTACGTCTCCATTGCGGTGGCGCCGGGCGCGGTCGATGTCGTCGACACGACCTCGCTTGAGAAGGTCAGGACCATCCCCGTGAAAGGAGCTGTCCACAACACATATGTCACGCCGGACGGCAACTACGTAGTCAGTGGCTCCATTGCATCAAAGACGATAACGGTGATCGACCAGAAAACCGAAGAACCGGTCTGGTGGCTCGTGATGGACCAGGGAATCCGCCCCATGGCATTCGCAGCAAACCCGGATGGAAGCACCAAATGGATCTTCGTCCAGCTTTCGGGCTTCAACGGATTCGCCGTGGTGGATTTCGCCACGCGGAAAGAAATCAATCGGATCAAAAACCCCGATCTGCCTGCGGGAAAGGCCCCATACCTGGTGGGCGGCAGCGAGTCGCACGGCATGGCGGGGCCGATGGCAAAACCCTCATTGTCAACAGCAGGCTAAATAGCGCGATCTATTCGTACTCACTCCCCGATTTGAAACTCGTTGGTAGCGCCGATGTGGGCCGGTCCCCGGATTGGGTCACACTTACCCCTGACGGCAAGACGGCGTACGTGGCATGTGCCGCGTCGAACTTTGTCTCCGTGGTCGATATCAAATCCATGAAAGAACTTACCCGCATTCCCGTCGGACAGGTCCCTAAGCGGAACATCACAGCCGTTCTCCCGTAAAAACAGCCTGGGGCGACAACGGCCCGTACTGCTTCTGCTTCATCGAGCCCGCCGAATGGTTGTCTTCGGCAGACCGGTGGCAGCGCTGATCTGGGCCAGACTCAGGCCCGCCTTTCGCATCTCCAGCACCTGCCCCCGGTTGAAAATGCGCCTGGGGCGCCCGATCGGTTTCCCGGAACGCGTTCCTTTTGACTGTGCGTTCCGGATGCCGGCAACCACCCGTTCGTTGATTACCGCGCGCTCGAACTCGGCGAAGGCAGCCATGATGTGGAGGAGCAGTCTCGAAATTGGATTGCTCGAATCGGTGTCGATACCCTGTGTGATCGCGATGAACCGGATTCCGGCGGAATCGAAATCGAGGATGTCGTTAACAAGCTGTTGGACGGTCCGGCCCCACCGGTCCAACTTCCAGACGGCGATGGCATCGAACTTGCGCGCCTTCGCGTCGGCCACGCATCGTCGGAGTTCCGGCCTCTCGGCGTTCTTGCCGGACCAACCGGTGTCCACGTACTCACCAACGAGGTTCCAGCCTCTGGCGGCGGCGTATTGCCTCAGTTCGCGGAGTTGCATTTCGCATTGCTGATCCGCTGTCGAAACTCGGGCGTAAATCGCCACTCTCACAGAAGCTTCGCCATTACCGAGATGCTCGGAGGGTGCAGGCGAAAGTGAAGGATTGGTTTGATGTGCCCTACGCGGAAGCGTTCTCCGCTTCGGTGTTACTGTTCTCTTAGATTCGGACATTGCTGATACCTCTGTCTGGATTTAGGCTGGTGCGGATGCTTCGAACATCTTCACCAGCCGATCTGAGTATGAACCTCATCGTTTCGGGCGTCAAGCCAAAAAGATCAGTTTTTGGCACACCTCCAGAGGCGTACGAAAGTTGGGTGATTACAACGCGACTGTCGCCGGCGAGGCGGGAGGTTTTTGGCACAGTGCGGAATCCCCTCGAAGCCGAATCGGTGATCACTTGCGGAATGTTTTCCATGGGCGTCTAGAGCTTGGCAGCGCGAGACATCACGCGGCAGGTTACGGCGCTACTGCACGCGGAAGTCTACTTTGATCGTCGCCGGCACATCCACAGCTTGGCTACCCTTCATACCCGGCTTGAATTTCCACTTCTGGACGGCTTCCATAGCCTTCCCGTCCAGGCCCATCCCGAGGCTCTTGAGTACGTGGATATCGCGAGCGCGGCCTTCCTTATCCACAATTACTGAAAGTAATACGGTCCCAGTGTAGTTGGCTTTGCGAGCCTCTTCAGAGTATTCCGGCTCGACCTTAAAGATGACGGTCGGAGGGCTGACGCCACCGCTGCCGTTATTCACATTATCGTCGGTATTACTCGACCAGCCGATTCGTCGGACTGTCTGCGGAGCCAAGGCCGTACGGCGCCTCCGGAAAACGGCAGGTGATACCCGTGTGGTGTGCGCATTCCCGCCCACGAGCTTGTGCAGCGTCACGCTAACCTCAGAATACTCAAGGCGATCCGAGACGTTCCGCTCGGCGAATGAGGTCATCTGATCGAAGACCGCCGTTGCATTCACACACCGAAAGTTCTCGGTCGCAGCATCCCAGCCTTTCCCAATCTGAAAGGTCAGTCGATATTGTCCCGGTGGGATACCGTTCATCGTCGTCGTCATTCCCGCGCGGACGTAAATGAGACGGTCGTCGAGAACTGCTGCTGCATCTGACACGATGAGCGCAGCGTCGTCCGAATTACCGTTCGTCACAATGAGCTTCCCGTATCCCTGACTCGCCTGCTCTTCATGAATCACAGCGCCGTTTTCAGGCCGATTTCCCGCAGCGTAGGCCGAGGCTTGGCACGGATCACCTAGCGGTTGGCCCCGGCCAGATCCAACATCGGGCGGTACCCCCTGTGTCGATGCGCGGATCGGCGGCGCATCAGGAATGAACCCCGGAGGTGGAGGCGGGATGCCCTCAAGCACAGTTGCCCGGTCTTTCTTCTGGCCCGCTGCTTGGTCGAAGATGTCGGCTGACGTTCCGGCTTTCCTCGCCTCAGCGGCCCCGTTGGACAACGTCGCAGCCTTGGTATCCGCGCCCGCGCTATCGGGCACGACAAGGGACCACTCGCCCATAAGTTGCTTGCCGTAGTCGGATTCCGTTATGAGGACAGGCACCAGAACGAATCCTGCAACCAACGCAGCAGCGACGAATTCCGGCAGTCCCACGGCGGCACGCTTTAGAGTTGACTGGAATGGCCCGGCTCCTCGCAAACCGAGGAAATCATCGTGCGAAATTATATAGCTGAGGTCGTTTCCCGCGACCGCAACGTTGTTCTCGCGCTGCCATCGTTTGAAATCGTTCTGGAATTTGGAAGCGGCACTTTCTGCCAGGGAGACTCGCTGCACGCGGTCAACGAACCGGAATTCCAGCATGTACTCTTTCACAAGTAATCCGGTGGTAGGATCAACCAGATAACCTCCGCGGAGGCCGGCGCTGTCAGCCGGAATCACCTGTAAACGGAGCAAGTCGGTGATCTGCCAGAAACAAAGATCGTCAAACTCGGTGTAGATGAAATACAGGCGGGTCGCGTAAAAGAACGGCTTCAGATGGGACTGGCGCCAGCGGAGCAAACGACCGCCTCCCCAGGTTGCCATAATGGCCCCACACAGGGTCAGTGGCACTATCCATGAGTAGCTGGCTTTGAGTTGCTCGGGGCTATTCAGTCCCCAGATTGAGAGGCACACGATCCACACGCAGAAAACTGCGAGAAATGCCCATGAGGCCGCCTGGCCACGAACTTTGAACCGCCAATGATCGCCAGAGGTCGCTTCAGCTTGGCGGGCGAGGAGTCTCTGCCGGACGGCTTCAGGGAGATCGTTCCAGTGCCGGTGAGTGGCTGAATTTGCTCCGGTGTCATCAGCCCTCCTTTCTTTCGAGGTCAGCCTGTCGGCACGTTGAGGGTCAGCTTGGTTGAAACCGCCACCTGCTGTGCTGCCATCGTGCGGCCCGCGACCGTGGCTCTCATTGTTTCCCGCGGTGGGCGCGCGGCGGAAGCTGCGAACCACCCAGCCCGACAGGTAAACCAGAAGCACAATTGAAAGGATGCCAACAATGACCGCTACAAGATCGCTGCGAGAAATGTTGAACCCTATTCGCCAGAAGAAAAAACTGACTTGCTCAAAAACGGATGCGCGTCGGTATGCCAGCGTGGAGTAGCGCCAAGGCTGATATGCCTGAAGCCAGAACAGCCAGACCGCACATGCGAGAACCCCGATGCGACATTCCGCACGGCGGGCAATTTGCCATATCCAACGTCGAAAGTGCCGCAGTTTCGGCATATTGAGTTCGAGAGCCTGCGAGACTGATTGTAACTCGGATCATACAAATCAAAGTCCTGTTTCGGGAAACGATGGGATTTGCCCGTATCGGAGAGCCAGGCCCTGCGGCTACTGGCGGAACGAATCAAAGCCCTCCGAATCTCGAAAGGTTGGTCCCAAGAACAGCTTGCCGATCGCGCCTCCATGCAGCGAAGCTATTTGGCTGATCTCGAACGAGGTCGCCGGAACCCATCAGTTCGCACTTTGGTGAAGATAGCGAACGCCCTCGCAGTCGCAATTCCGGCCCTATTCGAGCCAAAACGCTGATATAGAAACTCGGACATATCTTGGGTTGCCAAACGCCCGCGTGGAGAAGAATGAGTTCGATCCAGCCAGATTCGGGCGTCTCAAAACATCGTCTCCGGCAGCGCCGCTTTTTTCTCGTTGTCAGATCTACCCTGTCATGCACGCACATCTACCGGCCCCGCGGGCCAATACGGCATGATCGCGTTCGCCGCTTGCCCGCAACGCGGGCAACTCGCGAGCGCGGGTTGGACGGTGGCAGCTCAAGACTTTTTCCCATGAGCACCGGTCCTTCGCTCGAGTCCCTGCGGAGAAATCTGTCTTGGTTGCCGTCCCTGCGAATCGAAGTCTACAACAAGCCAGTCTTCGCCTACCGCGAAGAAGGCCTTACTAACTATAGAGCTACTGTGCGCCAGCCGTGATCGTAGGCGAAGTTCATTCCTTTTCCTGCGGGGTCCTGGATACGCAGCAGAATCGACCTTTCCGGGGTTGATGCGTATTCGACAATGTACAGCCAACACGCCTCGCCGTGTACCCACGCGGCATCAAACTGAGCGCGCGATAGGAAGACGGGGCGATCATCCAGTCCGCCGCGCATCGCCTTCACCTCGACCCACTTCACCGGTTCACCAGACGGACCAGACTCAAAGAGATCGAAGCCGGGGTTGTTCGCTGCCGTTCGCTGCAACCGGGGATCAAGGGCCAGAATCAGTTTGATTGCATTGTCCTCAAGCTCCATCCGCGCCTTGTGGTCAAGCCCATCCGGGTCCGCTTTGTCGTCCTCCGCCCGCACGGTAATGTACGAAACGAATTCCCGATTCATCCCGCTTGCGCCGCCAGACCGCGCAGGCGCGGTGTGAGACTGGCTCGGACTGCTACCGCCGCGACGAGTATGATCCCACGGCGTCTTGTTCCCATTCGGTCCCGCAGCCGCCGACGGACTCGTTTCCGGCAATTCAGCGTCCGAGGGCGCGCCGTTCGTTGAAGTATTGATCTCCTCTCGCGGTACTTCGCCTGGCATTCCAGCCCGAGGTGCCTCAGGCTGAACTTCCGGGATTCCGTTCGGCTCGGGAAGCGACGGTTTCTCGTCTCCAAGCAGGGCGCGCAAATCAGCCTCGCTCGTAATGCCATGTTTCTTGAGAAGCTCAAGGACACCCAGATCGATACCCGCCTCCTTCGCCAACATCTCGATGATGGGAGGCTTGAAACGAATCTTCGATAGTAGTACGGGATTTGGCGTCCAGCCGAGTTCCTCGAAGGGGATGTCAGACGGCCGCAAAAGGACGCGCGTTCCATTCGGTACCCATTCCGTCTCATTCAAAAGGCGAACAAACCTTGCATCAAACGACGTGCTGCGGACCCGATGATAGCTCCACTGGTAGGATCCGCTGAAATTACCCGCGCCGTTACGCTCAACAAGCTCCGCCAAAGCCTCCCAGAGGAGGAGCGACTTTCGTGACTGAGTCTCGCGATCCGTTTTCGGATGTCCCGACAGCCACTTGTCCAGGCCACGGACGGAAAAGTCGGTGAATTGCTCGCCACCCGAATAGTCCGCGCACCCGCCTTGGATGCGCAATGCGAGCTTTTGATCGGCGGTGAAACCGGGCGAGGTGGAAATCAGCTGCAAGGACCGCGACGCGCCACAGGCTTCGAGGAGTTCGCGGATCTCCTCGCCTCGCAGACATTCATAGTCGTCATCGACGAGCCAGACACCCGCGACCCCGTCAAACAGTTCCCGAAGCCTCCGAGCGCTCGACAGATAGAGATCAGACGGCTTTGACCGCTTCTTCGCGTGCGTACCCGCGTCGTACGCCATGACAAAGGGGCTCTCGCGCAGCGTATCAACTAATTTCTTGCGTTGGTTTTTTGAGTCGGTTTCAAACGCGGCTCTTATCCGCTTTATGTCGGCACCGTACTGACTAGCGGACATGGCGTCCGTTTCCGTGCGGTAGCGGGGCAGGACATGCCAGATCACGTCGTCAACCAGGTCCGGTTTCGTAAGCCCTAACTCTTCGAGAAATGCACGAGCCTCCGGACGCTTGCAGACTGAAGCACGCACAGTGGGAAAGCTCGTCTCTGTTTCACTAGGCAAGAACGCGCCCAGACGCCCATTCTGACGAACGGGCACATGACGTCCGTCCGCGAGACGGATGATCGGCAGAGCGTCAAGTCGGCCGCCGCGCACCAGCGCGGGTTGGCCTCGAAGGAACTCATACAGACTGGCAAGCCATTCGTCGGATTGAGCAGTGAGAAATGCTGAAGTTAGACGCGATAGAAGCATCTCGGGAGTGATTTCCGAGATGCCGAGTTCACGCATAAGATATTGGCGGATATCCGGCGTTCGATCTTGAGAGATGTCGCCAGAGAGCCACCGCGTCTCGGCAGGTGCTCCCAAAAGCATCTGGAGCTGCGCGGGCGTCACAAGCTGTCGGAGTTCGTTGGTCCGCGCGAGCCGCGCGGTGGCCGCCGACACATGCTCGTCATCGCTCGTGGGCAGCAGGCTGCGCAACTTGAGTTCCGCCCGCACGGTTTCGAACAGCGGCGCGAACATACTTCCTTCGGGAAATCGTGAGCGTTCGAGGGGCAAGCAGCGAAGCGCGGAGACGGTGAGCATGTCGTGGTCCCGCAGCCATTCGAGAGCATCAATCAAGAGCGTGCCCGTCTCGATAACCAGTCGTTGGTTCCACACGTCGTGGCGATAGATGTTGTCGCGACTTGGCGTCGTCTGATACGGACCTTGCGCGAGAAAGCCAAGGTGAGTTTCAAGGGCAGTAGGGAAAAAGACCGCGAGGGCCGAGGTGGCGACCGGTTGCACGGTTCCTCCATCGTCCGCCGAGACCGAGAAAGCAATCTCCACTTGTCCAGCCGGAGTGCCGTCGTCACGGGCTATATCGCGGGCAAAGATGAGCCACACCTCTTCGACGTTGGGCTTTCCGATTTCTTGCCCGAGGACCATCACGCGCCGAACACCATTTCCCAAAGCCTCCGGTTTTCCTCGGAGAAATAGGCCCGACGCGCCTCCCTCGACGGACCATTCAATCTCTTCAATCTCGCGCAAGAAGAGCAAAGTTCCCGGACCAAGATTCTGCAAACCGGCAGCGATCTCGCGTCCATCGTCCGCCGCCGTCGCCGGTTCGAGCGGCAAAACAATGATCGTCTCGTCCGGGTTTCTCTCGATGGCAGGAGCCGGTTTCGGAGAAACGAAGTTCTCGATGGTGAACGCTTCGTGCCCGGAGTGCACTTCCGGTCGGGGCGTGTACGCATAGACGGATTTAAAACCGATACCGAAGCGGCCGATCGCGGTCTCCTCCTTCGTGCTCCGCGCTATGCCACAGATGCCGCGGACATCCCCCTCTCCGAACGGTTCGCCGAAGTGCGAAAGCCGCAACGTGTCATCGGTCAACGAGAACCGGACCGCGCGCGAACCTTCCCAGCCCTTGCGGCGTTTGAGCGCGTCCTCGGCATTCTGGAGAAGCTCGTATATGAAGTGAGTGCGATCATCGTATCGGTCCGAAAGGAGCATCGGCCCATAGAGTCCAATGTCCGTGCCGTACCGCCCTTGGTTTTCAATCCGAATCGCCGCGTAGTCAGAAGCCATGGCTCACCATTCGACACCACCACCGGTCGCAGGATACTCGAACCGCCCACGCAGCACGCCGCTACGCACCGCCAGCGGCCCCCTTGGCAGTCGCCTTTGAGCACAGCCCTCGGAAGTCGCAGGTTGTGCAGATTCGCTCCGTAGGCTTTGGAGGCAGCGATCCGGAGCGCAGGCTGGTTGCGGCTTCTGTAACGTTCGCTTTTACTGCGCCTATGAAGTCCGCATCGACAGAACGTGGCTTTCGCTTTTGCTCTTCCAACTCGTAAATTTCGACATAGTCAGCCTGCCGGCCTGTGAGTTCGTGATAGCCGATCGCGTAGATATGGAGTTGGGTTTCGGTGACCTGTTCGGCTTGAGACCGTTCTGCGGTTTTGAGATCGACGATAGTGACTTCATCGGTATCCTTGCGCCGAACCAGATCGATCCGGCCGACGACTGAGACCCCGTCACCGAGATGCAGCTCGATGTTCTTCTCCGAGAATTCAATATTGTCGAAATCCGCCTTGTTCTTCGCGATGTAGTCGCGCACGATTGCGGTAGCGCTCTTTTCAAGCGTTTCGCGGAGCGTTTTGTACGCATAAGGCAAATGCAGATGGGTGACGACGAGACCCGCCGCAGCCGCTTCTTCGACGGGTATCCCCAAAATGGCTCGGGCGTGAACATCCGCCAGCGCGTCATGCAGCCCCTTCCCGTACCCGAGGCCTTCGTAGATCGGCGGATTGAAGCCGTACAGCACCCGGAGCTTGAACTGATAGGGACACTCGAAATAGTATTTGAGATCGCTAAACGACAGCACAACGTTCGCGATACCCGCCTTGGGCTCGGGCGGTAATCGCCTCCGAGCCTTGAAACTCGGAGGCATTCGTTTCACGTACTTCGAAACGAGGACGTCATCCCAGAAGACCGATTTCTTCGCATACCGGTTGTTCTTTCCGGGAATTGGGGCGTAAGTCATGAAGAGGTACTTCTGGCTCCGCGTGATTGCGACGTAGAAGAGCCGCCGTTCGTCTTCGATACTGCCCACAAATCGAGCTTGCCCTTTCACCCCGGCAGGGGGTACGAGATGCCAGACCGTTTTGCCGCCGCTACCGGCAGAGGGAAAGCGATTCTTGAGGAGCGCCGGGACAAAGACCACCGGCCACTGCATTCCCTTCGCCTGGTGGATCGTCATGATGCGGACGGCATCGGGGTTCGCGTAGGTGGCCTCTTGCCAGCCCTCTGGATACGCGCCATCCGCTTGGTATTGCAGAAAACTGGCAAAGCTGTCGTACTTCTCAGGAGGATCGGAGTGGAAATAGATTTCCTCGAAGTCTGAGATTACCTGACTGAACTTGCCGAGGTTGTAGAAAACCACCTCACCGCGCGCAACACCGCCCGGTCCAGCGGGCACGGTCTCTTCGCGGATGCCAATGTTATCCAAAAACTCCCGATATTGCCGCTGGATCGAATATAGAGCCCACCGCTTCTGATCGGGCGTCCCGAGCTCCGCGCGTGCGGTCTCAACCGAATCCAGCGCACGGTCCAAGGCCTTTGCGCTGATCCCCAGATTGGCATCGACCCACGCGTGCCGGAGGCTCTTCAGGTCCACGCCGGGGCGCTTCGCCATATAGTAGAAAAGTTGGCGCGCGGCTTCGGCCTCAGCGGTGGAGAAAAGGTCATTCATCCCCACCACGATTGCGGGTATTCCCGCATCGCGCAGTGCGTTCGTGATCGGCACGCCGTTCGCACTTACACTCCGCAGGAGAATGGCCATGTCGGAATACGACAGCCCGCGCTCCTTGCCGTCTACCGCGAAGGCAACGCCACGCAGGTCCCGAATGGTGGCGGCGATGAAGGCAGCTTCTTCCTCCGGATTATCAAACGAGAGCGCGCAGATATCCCCGGCTCGTAGGTCTGCACCTTTGTCGGAATCATGGCCTTCGGCAGACGCTCAGCGTTCTGTGCGATGAATACCCGGGCCGTCTCCACGACACCTTCACTGCTCCGAAAGTTCTCTTCGAGCCGAATCGATTTCACGTCGGCGTAGCGGTCTTTGAACGTAATGATGTTCGTAATGTCGCCGCCTCGCCACTGGTAGATGGTCTGGTCGTCGTCACCAACTACGCACACGGCTGCACCCGCCTCGGAAAGCAGCCGCACGATGTTCTCCTGCACGGGATTGACGTCTTGGTACTCGTCCACAATGACGTGTCGGATGCGCTCGCCAAGCCGCGCGCGGACGTCGGGGCGACTCGTGATGGCCCTGACTGCCTCAACCATAATGGCCGTATAGTCGAGGTATCGACGCTCTTCAAGAAGCCGTTCGTACGCTTTGAGCCCGGCAACGACGGAGCAGCCCTTCAGCGCGGATTCTTCGAGCCGCGCTTCGCGCAATATGTTCAGGGCCTCAATGTAGTTCTTCGTGTCGACGAAGCGCCGCAGGACATTTCCGACGAGGTCCGTGGATGTCGTGAGGCCGGTCAACTTGGAATGGCGGTTCACGAAAAGTGTCTGCTGGACGCCGCCCAAGACACCGAACTTCAGGAATTCTGCTACTTCGGTCTTCAGCAGATCAAGGCAGAAGCCGTGGATTGTGCCAACGTACATTTCTGCCAAGCCGTTCACGTCCCCGACAATCTCCTGCACGCGGGCGACAATGCGATCCTTCAACTCGGCGGCGGCCTGTTCGGTGAAGGTGAAGGCGACAATGTTGCGCGGTAGGAGATCGGTGCCATGTCCGCCCCTAAGAAGCGTGGCGACGCGACGCGCCACGACCTCCGTCTTTCCCGATCCGGCGCACGCAATTAGCTGCAGATTTCCCGGCGGCGATTCAATTGCCTGGCGTTGCGTTGGGGTGAACATCGTGCCGCTTTCGACTTGCAGGAACTCGACCTATGAGAACTGGCCAGCGTGCGTCGCAGGCTGCCTCGGAGGCTCCGTCCGGCCCTCCGTCCGGCCGCCGATTCGTTCATTATAGAAGCTTTTAGGCGCCCCGGGGTCTGTGCTTCGGGCCGAGCCCAGTACTGGTTTTCATGTCGCGCTCAGATTATTTTGGCGCTTTTGCAGGCGGTGAGGAAAGGTTTCTTGAGGAAGTTGGCGTCAGAATAGGGAAATCGTTCGGCCTTTCTGAGTTCCATCGCTAACAGTTGATCGCTTGTCACGTTTCCGTTCTCCGCTTCTTCGACGATTTGTTGCAGCCAGGCTCTGCCGTCATTCTCGGCGCAGAACTTCGCCTTGTAGCGCTCCTCGATGCCGAAGACCTCTTTCCATCCTTCGACTTCCTCTTCGCGTCCCGGGGCGTTCAGCTGCAGTTCGATGTCGGCTGGCTGCAGTTTCGTGACGTCTTTGGTCTTGAGGGTCACGGTGACGGCGATCCCTGAGACCGCGGCGGCGTAGCTGTAAAAGGCTTTTCTGCGAGTACCTCCAGTCTTGCGGCTGATCGGATCGATATTCCGGGTTGGGTCCTTGGCGAGCTTGTAGGTGGAGTTGCACTCGTGGCACATGGGAGCGAGATTATGAAAGTTCACGGAGTTGAAAGGATAGATGCCTTTGGCGGAGTCGTACACGGCCACGGGCGTCATGCGGCCTCGATATCGCGCATCCATGCTGGTCGCCGAGTGAAGCTCCGCTGATCTATAATAATGCTCCGCTGACGGACCTTTTATGGCTGATGAGTTTGACGCGTTCCTCTGCTTTGCCGGTGCAGACATGGCCATCGCTAGAGTCCTCGTTGAGGCACTCGAAACGATGGCCCAACGCGAAGGCCGACTGTTGCGCTTGTTTGTCAGTTATCGAGAGGCGCCGGAGGTGTGAGCGAATCCGTGTAAACGGCTCGCGGCGTGATTTGCTTTCGGGTTCCGGTCGTAGAGAATCGTTTCTTAGCTCATCCCGCCGGAGCCGCCCGTCGCGAAACCATCCTGACAGAACGGAGCGGAGGGCGCAAGGGCGCGCCGCTTCGGCGCGGCGGAGCGAACCCTTGCGCGCGAGCACCGTTCTGTTATCGACCGGTATGCGGACGGGCGGTTCCGGCGGGAGGAGCGCCCATCCTGCTGGTGGGCTTTGAGCGTTTTGCTTTTAGCGCAGGCCGCCCGTTTCCTGGATGCGATCGCCGCACATTGTGTCCAGGTAGTTCAGCATCTGCTTCCAGTGCTGCACGGTTTCCCATTTCGCCACCACCCGCACCAGGGCCAGGTACAGCAGCTTAAAGGCAGCTTCTTCGGTGGGAAACGACCCGCGCGTCTTGATGATTTTGCGCAGGCTCATGTGCAGCGACTCCACGGCGTTGGTGGTATAGACGATTTTCCGCACCTCTTCGGGGAACGCGAAGAACGGTATTATCCGCTCCCAGTGGTCACGCCAAAGCCGGCTGATCGCCGGATACCGGGACTTCCATTTTTCCTCGAATTGCGTCAGTTGACGCTCGGCTTCATCGGCGGTCACCGCTTTGTAGATCGGTTTCAGATCCGCCACCACCTGCTTGCGATCTTTCCAGGTGACGTAGTTCAGGCTGGCTCTGATCATATGCACAATGCAGAGTTGCACCTGGGTGTGGGGAAAGACCGATTCAATCGCCTGCGGAAATCCTTTCAGTCCGTCCACGCAGGCCAGATAAATATCTTTGACGCCGCGATTCCGCAATTCGGTCAGCACACCGAGCCAGAACTTTGCCCCTTCCGAGGCGCCGGTCCATAACCCCAGTACGTCTTTCCGGCCCTCCAGATTGATGCCGATCGCCACGTAGACCGCCCGATTTTCCACCCGGCCTTCGTGCCGCATTTTCACGTACAGCGCGTCCAGAAACACAATCGCGTAAAAAGAGTCCAGCGGCCGGTTCTGCCAGGCTCGCGCCTGCTCCATTACGCCGTCGGTCACATCGCTGATCAGGCTGGGGCTGACTTCCACCCCATACATCTCTTCCAGGTGTCCCTGGATGTCGCGTGTGCTCATGCCGCGCGAATACATGGAAAGGATTTTGTCGTCGAACCCGGCCCAGCGCGTCTGGTTCTTTTTGACTATCCGCGGCTCGAACTCGCCGTTCCGGTCGCGCGGCGTCTCCACTTCCACTTCGCCGAAATCCCCTTTGAGGGTTTTGGAGGTCACCCCGTTCCGGCTGTTGCCGCTGTTGTTGCCCTCCGGATCGTGCTTCTCGTAGCCCAGGTGCTCGGCCATCTCTCCCTGCATGGCGCGCTCGACCACCCGCTTGGTGAACTGCTTCAAAAGCTCGTTTACGTCTTCCGGCTTTCGCCCCTGCTTAAGCCACTCGTCTATCAGTTCGTCACTTACCGGCGAGGGCCGCTTCGTCTTCTTCATTCCGTTCTCCCAGTGTCGCCGGAGAACGTTTACACAGTTTTCAGCTCACCCTCGAGGCGCCAGGGGTTCTGGCCGTCGATCCCATGGAAGAAGCATTACGAAAGTCCCGGAGCCTGATTCTTCTAGCGTCACCTCAATCTGCACAATCAGAGCGCGTTCGGGATGAACTACGAGTGTGGTTCGACATCAATCCTGCGAGACAGCTCATTCCTGTCCTCGTGGAAGGCGAGTGGCCCCGCATCGTTCCTTTCTTTCTCCGTTCCAGGCTTCAAAATCTCGTATACATCGATCTTCGTGGCCTGGAGGGTGCTCGCGACGAGCTGTCCCCTACCGGCCGCTTTTCCCCGGAACTGCGGCGCCTCCATTCATGGTTGGAGCCGATGGACGAAGTGGCCCTCTTCCGCGGAGGGCGTTTCCCTTCTTCTCCACCCCCTTCGCAGAACGAGTCCATATCCCTTCCAACCATGACTGCCGGTCGTGACATCGTTCTTCCCAGAACCTCTGGCATCTTCTCACGACTGGCTCGTCTCTTCCATCGCCCGCGCAATCATTCCCTCGTTCGGGTCTACTACGCCACTGACAGGAAACCAACACGGGATACGGAGCAACGGGTTCACTATGGACCGGAACGTTCTGACGACGGATATTTGCAGTATGGTTGGTGCACGATTAGCATCCCCAAGGTCCACACGGTCGGGAAGCTGGAGTCGCCCTCACTGCTGAAGCTTGAGTTCCGCCCGAATCCTGATCGGCACATCCTCCTTCGCAAGGTCAAGAGCCTTCCAGAAGCTGCCTTCTTTGAACGCATCGCTGCGGCCGTCGCGAAGTCACCGACGCGTGACGCATTCATTTTCATCCATGGCTACAACGTCACGTTCGCCGATGCCGCCAGGAGGACGGGGCAGATCGCGTTCGATCTGGATTTTGTTGGCGCGCCCATCCTTTATAGCTGGCCATCGAACGGGCATGTCGCTGACTACCTGAAAGACGAGACGAACATCGCGTGGACGGCGCCTCACTTCGAGCACTTCCTGGACCTCGTAGCCGCATACAGCGGTGCGAAGCGCGTCCATGTGATCGCGCACAGTATGGGGAATCGTGCCGTGTGCGACGCGCTCAAGCATCTCAGCGCGACACCAGACGCCAGCCTAAAAGTAAATCATCTCGTCCTCGCGGCACCCGACATCGACGCCGCAACGTTTCGAGAGCTGGCCGACACGCTCCAGCAACTATCAGGCCGGATCACACTCTACGCGTCGTCAAACGACAAGGCGTTGCTCGCATCCAAGAAAATTCACGGATACAGCCGAGCGGGAGAACCACTCGTGATCATCAACGGCCTCGACACGATCGACGCCTCCAGCATCAGCACGGACTTCTTGTCGCACTCCTACTTCAGCGACAACTGGCCCCTCCTCTCGGACATTCACGCAATCCTTAAATTCGACCACAGCCCATCGCAACGTTTCGGCCTCTACCAGCGCCAGCACAAAGACGGCACCTACTACGCATTCCGCCGATCATGAAAACGAAACACCTCGTCAAGAACGACCGGCCATGCAACCACGACATTCGCCGGGAAAAATCGGAAATAATCGGCCCCTCCTTATATACTGGCGTCGTCGAATACCGCAAATCACGACCTCGGGCGGAGGGGTTGAACTCCAAATTGTTCCGTGCGACAATCGATCGCCGAACTTCAGCCAGGAAAAGGGTGAGATCATGTTGCGCACATTCTTTTTGCCTCGGTCGATGTTTTTCTCCCTGGCATTTGCGATCTCGTTATACGCGAGTGCCCGCGGACAGGACGCCTGCCGCGACGTATTGAAGCAAACCCAAATTTGCCGTCGATGCCCTTCGAAAACTCACAGCCTTGGTGCAGCGGAGGAGCAGCGGAGAGAAAAACGGCCGCGCAGGGTAAGCAGCGTAAGTAAGGTAAGGCAGCCGGCATCTTTTGGGGTTATGCTGTGTGACCGAACCCAGGCTCGTCGGGATTCTTGCGAGTGATCGCTCGCGGGCTCATTGGAGCTTGAGTAAGTCTAAGCTTTCCAACGGCATATGCTCGCCGGATCCTCTATATCATCCAGGATCGGTCGATGCCATCACTGCGGTATCCGTAGGAGGGGCGCTCTGGAGCTGCTGGGGGGCGTGCCTTTACCTCAAGAAGCCTTTTGGCGCCTTGGCTCCAGGCGTCCACCTGGTCATCGTGAGCTCCCGCGGGAAAGGCAGAGCACTCGGCGAGAAACTCCTCGACCCATACCGCCACCATTGGATGGGGCAAATACCAGTTTCCCGACTCCAGTTGCGGGCTGGCGCCAGCCGCCCGCGACATCTTTCCTCCCTGCGGGTTCACCTCTACCAGACCAGTAATCTCATGCCGCAGTGACTGAATCACGGCCGGCCAAAACGGTAGCCGGTCGGCGAGCGTATGCCTTTGGAAAACTTATACTTACTCAAGCTCCAACGAGCCCGCGAGCGATCACTCGCAAAAATTCCGATCAGCGGGATTCGGCCATTCAGCATGATCCCCAAAAATACCCGCTGCCTACCTTGCTTCGGCTGCTTACCCTGGCGCGGCGTCTTCTCTCCGCTGCTCCTCCGCTGCACCAAGGCTGTGAGTTTTCGAAGGGTCAAAGTTCAGGAATGGCTTGGCCATGCCGATATTTCGACAACGCGGCTTTACGACCGGCGGAAATCGAGGCCAGAGGACAGTCCCACCTTTAAGGTCAGCTATTGACTGATGAAGGCTTTAGATTGGGAACACGCTCACGACTTTGTTTGAACGCCCTTGTCCTCATCGGAGCCTCTCGGTCGCGTTCCCTAGCGGCACGTTCGGAGGATCTAGGGCCGGAGGTCTTTATAAGGCCTCCAGGGGACGTCCGGGAGGATTGCAACTTCTTTATTCGTATTAGTCGCCGAAGGCCTAAAGCGCACAGCGATGGAGTTTGGACGTGATCAGAACTCGAATTCGGCGGCTCCGTCATGCGTTGGCGCCCGAGTAGGATCATCTTCCCCCTGATTAACCGCCTGTCCACGAGGCTTCAGGTCATCAAAATACATCGGTATGCCCTTATCTATTCCGTAGTGCAGAGTGAAGGACAGCTGACTCCGACGTCGCGCGGTTTCGTGGGCCTCCGTGTCGATATTGCACCACCGACACAACTTCCCAAGCGCCGCCTGACTCGGGTCACCGCAGCCTGGACATAAATTTCCATTCCCGTCAAAGGCCGCGCCGTTCCACCGAAGACATTGATCACCTTGGGCAAAGAAAGGCTCGTAGCTTCTTCTGCCGACGCAGAAGTTCAATAACGGAATTCCCCTTGCGGCACTCTGCGTCTGGCAGAAGGTGCCCAGTTCCTTGTCGATTTTGTGTCCAACGATAATGGATCTCACGGCCAGAGTTGGCACGCGCCCAAAATAGCTGCCATTGCGCTCGATGACGGCCTCCTGATCCACGACCAAACGACGCTCGCCCTCGTATCCCCACTCGAGTCTCTTGGTGAAATAAACGGCTCGGTTGGCCAGACTAATGAGGCGTATCGTGTGCCGCCGTTTTGCAGTAGCGAATGCGTATTCGACGGCCGACGCGCTTATTTCTGCCGGCCTGTCGGAGTACATGACATCGGAGATATAGACGGCTGGAAAGCTCTGGACCAGCGCATCTTCGTCGAATCCGATGCAAATGCCCGCGCCTTCCCGCGCGTAATGTGCCCACATTGGAATTGAATGCGGATAGTGGGAGAAGCAGGTCACAGGCAACTGCGGTAGGCCGCGGCAAAAGTACTCGTAGAACGCCATCTGTTCGTCTGACGCCAATGGCCGGTTTGTCTGGAGGAACAGCTCGTAGGGATCATTGAAGTCGGCAGGCACGCCGAATTTCAGCGTGACCTCCTCGGCCGCCTCGAAGACATGAGGGACCGCGTCCGGACTCAAATACTTGAACAGTAGCACCGCAGCTCTCAGCCGTTAATTGTAAGGGAGGGAGTGGCCGGATGTGGAGGGCTGAGCTGAAGCACCGGCTGTTTCGTGACTCACCGCCAGAACCGAGCGCGATTGCGAACTTTTCGTGCCGATCACGAAAAAACCAGCACATGGCTAACGCGCTCTGTCTCGGCTGCGCTTCTTGTTAGATGCGTTCCATCGCACTTGGTGGCTGGGGCGCTGCGGCGAGTTGGGCCCGATGGAACGACCGTCCGTCGTGGATGCCGACATACCATCCGTTCTGCGACGACGCGGTACCAACGATTACGAAACAAAGGCCGTTCAGCACGGATTTCGCGGCAAGTGCGTGATCAGCGGCGAGTCGTTCGTCAGTATAAGAGGGCGCCGGCTTCGGCTCTGGGTGGGTATGCCAGATTCCGACACAATAGAGTCCCTGTTCCAACTTTTGATCGCGCTCGCTCGCCACCTCCTCCGGGTCGAACGAGACAGACGTCCTAGTAGCCCGGACGCGTTTGAGAACGGATGCTTCAGAAATGGATATTAACGGACCTGTCAGGTCCGGACTGAAGAGTTGTCCCACGGTCTCGGACTGCAACCACCTCTTCTGCCGGTGGCCGTTCATAAATGTCACCACTTCCTTCGAGAACTGAATACTCCAGGACGCCCCGGGGATCACAAACTGCAGGGGCCAGTCAGTGTCCACCCAGGAGCTCCGATAGAGGAACGCGTTTCACCACGCATTCGAATTCCGAAGGCACCAAGGCCTCGCGAGTAAAGCGGATACCCGGTGAAAAGCGCTCAAAATAGGATCGCGCCTGAACCAAAGAAACGACATCTGACGAGATCGCCCCACCTCGCAGAAAAGCAATGGCTTGGCGTGCAGTTAAGGCAGCTATCTCCCATGCATCCGCCATACCGTAATGGTGAAAACCCTGGCCACATCCAGCGTGCCTGACCTCGACATCGTCGGGCCAGTCCGCAATGTGAATCGCCGCTTCAGCTGGATCGGACGCCGGCCATTGGTCGGCTCCCGCGATCGTCACAACATGTGCCGCCGCGCCAAAAGGTTCCAGCCACGCCATCATCGTCGGTACACCCTTTAGTCCCGAAAGCCGGGCCTTGCTGATCGCCATCCTGACCGCTCGGTCCCCTGTGCAATCAAGAATAAGGTCTGGCACGGGATGGCCCGCGGCCAACCATTGCTGCGCACCGATCGTGTGGGCAAGGACCTTGAGACCGGGAATACTCTCTTTCAGATGGTTGCAAAATTCGGTTGCTTTGTGTTGTCCGTTGGCACGAATGCCCAAGGGGTGCCGAGATATGTTCTCGCACCGCATGAGGTCAGGGTCCACGACTTCGAGGGTGCCGACCCCTGCCCGAGCCAATAGTTCAACGAGAGGAGCGCCCAGTGAACCGCAGCCGAAGACGATTACCCTTTTGCGTGTCAGCACATCGAGCTGATCAGGCTGTTGGTCTCGCGCCAATGTCCAGCGGCGATCAATGCGGCTTATCCTGACTGGCACTATGGTCGGTTGAGTTGCCATTCGAGACTTCGGGGGGATGATACGCCAGCCATATCCCATCGAGCCCTGCAGCAGAATTACGAAGAGGGGGGCTTCCGTGGGCCACTGCCGGGAACGATACCAACCGGCCAGCTGGCCCGTATGGCCCGCGATCTCATCCATAAGCAAGCCCAAACTTTCAAAGGATCGAGGCCATGTATTCGGTGTCCAGCGCCGCTTCTCCGGCAGTCGCGCGACCAGCGCACTGCCCCGAACCAAGGTGCCGAGCGACCAGCCAATTTGCTCAGCAACAGCTTTTGGCCCACCTTCACGTGTAGACACAATCGCTCGGGTACGGCTACCGAGATGAAGCGCCTCGGTCCGTAAGGGCGTCGCGACGTCAGGGTCGATTTCGAGGAGTACCTCTTCTGTCAAGCAACCCTTGGGAGATTTGGCCGCATCAACATGACGTAGCCAATAGTCGTGGGATTCTGAATGGAACTCGTGTTCCACCCACTCGGTATCAGCGGACTGCCGCACATAGTCGAGGAAGGTTCTGAGGACCCGACCGGCTGCCTGGACGGGCTCGGTAAGATCAGCAGGATTGGCCAGTTCGCCGTGGCAGAAATTGCCGCTTGCCTCGATGTGAGGCAGCTGGAGACAACACCTCGGGTCCAGTGCGACTCGCATTGCGGTAAACGGAAAATCCGGCGGCAGGAGAATCCGAGGGCGAATCGCGCCGAGATGCGCATAATCTTCTCTGAGTTCCCATGCCGCCACGTGATGCGCACGTTGCGCGACGCTCAAGCTGACTCTGGTAAGGGCATCCGAGCCGTCGAGCCATGCGGACACCGCGTCGATGGCGCTTTGATGAAGAAGTGAATTCGACAATCTTGCCCTCCCTAGGCAAGAGTCCGCGTATTGCGGCTGACGGGCGTCGCGATTTTGGGATTACTGACTTCGACGCCAGAGGACGCAACCAATCCTTTAAGCAATGGTGAGCTCTGTTTCGTCTGCGGAAGGCTCGCGATCCATGCGTCTACACCGACCTGGCCGAAGATCGCCTTGAGCTTGTTCTCGTTACTCTTGGAATATTCGTCCGTCAGAAGGGCCTCAATATCGCCCTCCAGGCGCTTATGCCAGCGGAAGAACTCCGCCGCGCGTACGCCCTGATCCTCGTTCCAACGCTCCGCGAAGTTTTCTGTCTTGAGCGCGGGATTCAGGACCAGATATTTGCCGTCCGCGTCACGCTCAATCCAATTGGGCATCTCTTCGATTACCGCAAGAACAACATCCATCGGCGAGGCGAACGCACTGCGGCGAGTAGCCCAGATATTCTCAAATGCGAGAGCAGCGAGCGTGACGATCACGACAGAAATCGGGCATGCCGCTTTCTTCTCGTCGCTTTCGTAGAAATAGAGATTGTCGCGGTGGAGCTTCATGAGCTGGGTTGTACGACGCAGAATGTCGTCAATCCGCACCGGTTCCTTCGGCAATGGCTCCACGCTTTTGCGCGCCTCAAACAAGCCATCCAGGCCGATTGCCTTCTGAAAGGAAAACTGCAGTTCGGTCCGGTCACAGAACCACTGCGCAAACTCCGTCGGGTTCGAGGGACTCCATCCGGTTTTCTTATCCCTGACGCGCAGTGCCGCTCCGTATTGATGATTGGGGTCGGGCACGGCCGGCGTCACGTCAAAGTAATACGGCTTGTAGGGAAACGGTAGGCGCCAGCACCGATTCTTCGGCGTGGCGTGTCCTGTGACCGCTTCATTTCCTTCGAGTGCCTCACCGAACTCCGAGAAGAACAGCTCGGGATCTGGGTTCGAATAGCGCGGCCCGGACAAGACGACGACCACATCCAAATCAAAGTTCGACCGGCCAGGAGGGCGGATTGTGGTTTGGGTTCGCATCGATCCCTGCGGGATCACAGAGACGGCATGACGTGGGATCTCCAAATAGTCCGCGATTCTGTCCGCAATAGCCAGGTATTCCTTTTCGGCGTCCTTGCGAGCCTCCGGGTCGAGTTCGAGGCGACGCAGCAGGGTAACGATAAGCTGCTCCCATCTCGCGGCGGACTTGGTCAGGCTTAGCGAGTCCTGAACGCGTTTAGAAAAGGTCGTTTTGTTCATGAGTTCCTCTGCTTTCTTCCTAAAACAGCGGGCACGTTTCCCCTGTGTTCAGGTGGGTTACTTCGTTACCGGAAATTCCGATGGTTGAGACGAACGAGCCACGCCCTGCAACACCCCCAGAGGTATTTCGTTCATAGAGAAGAAAGTTGGGCTGACACCGTGCTTGCATCTTCTGGCCGACACGTACGCAGCCGGTAATTGGCGCGATCACAAACAGATGAACCTTCGATACTCGCCATTGATCTTGCAGTTTCTGGAGCGCATCATCCACTGCCAGGCCGAGCAGTTCAAGGTCGAGGGGATGTCCAATTACGCGCCGACCGGGTTCCTGAACTGTGATTTCGATGGTGGGTAAAACCCACTGACTGTTCTGGTAAATACTGGGCGGCAATTCCGCGGGAGGGATCGAGTCGGTGAGATATACGAGCAGAGTTGCTTCTCCATCCCCACCCTGCGCCGACCGCAGCCCATTCAACTTGAACTTGTCCTTGTCCGGACGTGGCCCTGTCCATGCCCACTGACCGCCGACGTTCCCGCCGACCTGATCTCGATGGAACTGAAAGAGCTGAATGGAACGTGATTCCCCGAGGAGCCGCCCGGTGAGGACGAGAACCGAGGTGCAGTGCGGCGCTGGAAAAATGGCCAAGGGTTTACCGTGGACAGAATCGTCTCCGGTTCCATCCAGTATCGATTGAAGGCGGGGAATATCCTTCCTGAGCAGTGCAAACATACTTGTCCAGTAGGCTGGCGAGTGCGTATCGCCAAGGTGTCCGCCGTTTCGTGCAAACCAGTCAGGTCGGGTATTGTCGGCGCGGAGTCTCTGGAGCCACATGGCGTCCAGAGCGAGCGCCTGATCGAAGGCCGCCGCCTGTCCTTGAACGTTGCCTCCCATTACGAGAACACGCGCGACCGGATAGCGCAGCGATTCGAGGCAGCGCTCTACACTGGCAAGATTTCGCTCGCGCATGTCACGGAGTCGATCGCGCGAATAAAGATGGGGCGCGACCCGGTCTATCGTCCGGTGGCACTTGTCGCACAGCAGAAGGATGTTTGTCGGATCGTTCGCGAGTTGCGATGAGAGCAATGGATCACCGCGGGGACCATCATGGGAAGACGCGACGATATGGGCGAGGTAAGAGAAATTTCCGCGCAGACCAGGCTTCAAATGCTCCCTGAGGTTCTCGCCGCAACCTTCCAACTGACACCGCCACGCCGCAAGGGAACAGACTTCGGCCCGGACGGATTCCGAAATCTCCCCTTGGCGCCCCGATGTGACTTTGTCCCGATGCTTGATCCAGGTCTTTACGTCTGCCGCTGACGCCCGACGCCCGTTCGGCACTTCAACTAACGCCTGCATCAAATCCAAAACTTCCGTATTCTGCCACGTGAGTTGCGAACGCTTTGCCGCGAGCGTCAACTCGGCCTGCGTTTTGCCGCCAATATCGCCGGTACCAACCTCAATCCATTGATCGTCCGCTGCAGCAGCCAATATTCGGCCGCTGAAACCGTTGGCGATGACGTGCCACCGCATGTAGCCTGTCGCCCTTCGCCGCCCCAATTCAGCCGCAAGCTCTTCATCCTGCAGGGGATAATGAGCTGCGATAACCGCCAAGTCTGATTGGGAAGCGTGCTGCACCATACGAATAGTAATTACACTAGCATAGTTTTTATGCTTGTATAGTTTTTATGCGCATGGAACAATTAGGTCGATGGTTGCCCACGCTCAAGGCGAACCCACCCTTCCAACGTCCTCGCCACGTATCGCTCGCTGGGGACAAGACCGGCGATTAGAATTCATCGAATTCAGAATTCGATGGTCTGGCCATTTGAATCGCAGCGATCTGATGGAGTTTTTCGGCATCTCGGTCCCACAAGCCTCACTCGACCTCGCCGAATACACACGTCGCGCCCCTCATAACCTCGCCTACGACCGAAGCACGCGAGCCTATGTGCTCGCCGAGACTTTCGAGCCCATTTTCGACAGCACGAACCACGAACGCTATTTGAACGACCTGTTACGCGATGCATCGGCGACTCAGCCTCGTGGTGAAAGTTTTCTTGGATGGCATCCGCCGGTGGCTGTCACTCCAACACCCGGCCGACACATCGCGGGGTCGCTCGTCGCGTCAATCATTGATGCCATCCGCGTCAACGCAGCGCTTGAGGTTAACTATCAGTCCCTTTCCCGGCCTTTGCCATATTTGCGGACGATTACACCGCACGCACTTGCGCATGATGGCCAACGCTGGCACGTTCGTGCATATTGCCATACACATCACGAGTTCAGAGATTTTGTCATATCTCGCATCCTCAGCATTGAAGGGACCAAGCCTGACTTGGCGCGGGGGGCCAACGATTGCAAATGGCACCGCATGGTGCGGCTGGTGCTGGCCCCGCATCCCGATTTAACAGAGGCTCAACGACGGGCCATCGAGCTCGATTTCGGAATGACGAACGGCACATGCGAACTGCAGTGCCGGCAGGCGTTTTTGATTTATGTTCTACGACAGTTGCGATTGAACCGACAGCAGGATCTTCCTGCCGAGGTGCAACAGATCGTATTGCAGAACCGTGCCGAAGTCGAGCATCTCCTCCCGAGCACCGAATTTCGTTGAGACGTTTTCGTTAAGCAGCAGTGTTGTCAGGGTTCGCCCGCCTCTGCCATCCGCCGATCGAAGCTCAGTGTCGGCTGCTCGCTAGCCGAAAAGTCTCCGGACCAGCTCTTCTGTGAGCGTATATTGGCCTATTCGCTCGCAGTTATCCGAGGCAGCGGCCACGTCCGCCTGCGGGATAAGGTAGACGCGCGATTGGTCGAGGTAAATCTCCCGGTCATGGCCGACCAAGTGAACAGCCGCCAGCACATGGTACAAACGTTCCCCCTTAGGCTTCACGTACCGCCCGGTTGTTGTGGTCCGGACGGAAACCGCGCGGAACTCGCGTCCATTGACCGCTATTAGGTCGTTTCCCGAATCCTTCAATGGTGGTGAAGCCTGCACGCCGTATTGCAAAAGGCGCGTCTGTACGAGCAACTCACCGAGGGTGCCCGTCGCAACTCTGTTCGATATCGGGTTCATTAGCTCTTCCGCGTCATCCCCTCAAGCCCATGCCGACGTATGCTGGGAGCTCTTCTGCCAGATAAAGTTGTAGACATTCTCAGACGCCTTCTCAATATCCTCCTCAGTAAAGGGCGGCTGCGGCATCGATCCGTACAGATTGTCCAAAATGAAGACTTTGACTTCGGCCTGAGTCGTTGATTTCTGAGTCCAATCCTGCATCGGTCGCAGCAGGTCCCGGACGGACGCAAGCAGGCCCCTGCTCGCCTGCTTTAGCCGCTCGCGGTCGGCTTTGCTGACATTGTCCTTAAACAGGAGATCAAAGAGCGCCAGTTCGTCGTCGCTGAGCCCCTCCTCAGCGGCGCGTCGTTGCTCAGCATCAAGACTGGCTGCCAGCTCCATCAACTGCGCGAACGTCGCCTCAACGGTCGTCCGGTCTTTTTCGCGATTGTAGTCCGCAACGATCTCCTGATATTTCTTGTAGTAATCCATCCGCAGTGGGTTGCGGCCAAGCATTTGTGCCAGCTTCTTTTCCACGATGTCACGAATGTCTTCAAGGGCGGAGTGTTTGCGCTGCACCTTGGTGGCAAATTCCTCCTTTAGCTTCGCGAAATCAATCATGCTGAGGTCCACCCGCAGCCCCTCAGCGTGATCAACACCCGGCGCCGCCGCCCGTATCGCCTCATTCACAATCCGGTGGAGCTCCTTGAGGAGTTCCGTCACATCGGCGGTATCGCGTTTGTCCTCCAGCTTCTTGTAGATGGCTTCGATATTGTCGTGACGTTCAGCATAGGCGAAGGCGCTCGGCTCCATTAACAGGGACCGGAACCGGATGAACACGTGGCGGGCGATGATTTCGAACCGCCGTTTAGCCTCATCAGACGTGCACACCGCATCCACAGCATCACGCAAAGCCTCAATACGCGCGAAGCCGGTAGCACCGCGGAGCCGTGCCGGATCGAACCCCAAAGCTCGAAGATGATCTTCGGCGGCCGTAATCGCTTCGACCAGCGCGGCCACTAATTCTGCGATTGGCGCCACGATCTCGCCGCCGTCGTCGTCTTCATCGCCGACGGCATATTTTGCCAGCGCCTCGCGCAGGCTCTTGAGCATTCCGTTGTAATCGACGATGACACCGCAGTCCTTGCCGGGAAAGACGCGGTTCGCGCGCGCAATCGCCTGCATAAGATTGTGTGCCTTCATCGGCTTATCGATGTAGAGCGTGGCCAGACATTCCACATCGAAGCCGGTAAGCCACATCGCGCACACGATTGCAATGCGGAACGGATGAGCCGGATCTTTGAATGCATCCTCGACCGGCACGCGTTTGCCGTCCGGCGTCTGAAATCCGGTCTTCATGACGACGCGATGCGGCACGATCTCGAAGCCCCACTTGCGGAAATCGCGCACCTCGTTCTGGGCCTCGCTGATGACGATTTCTATGATGGTGCTCGACATCCAGGCAGCCTGGCCACGGAGATGCTCAATCTCCTTGGTCAGGCGCTCCCGAATATCCGGCTCTGTCGTTCCACTAAGTTCGGCAACCCTGATTGGAATGAGCGCGTCGATCTGGCCAAGCTTTGCACGCCATCTCGGTTCGATCCGCTGAAGCATCCGGGCACAGGTGATTTTATCGATACAGACGAGCATCGATTTACCGGTCTCCCAACGCGTTGCGACGTGCTCAACAAAATCGTCCGCAAGCTTGTCGAGCCGGTCGTCTGCCGTGACCACCTCGTAGTCTTTGCCGAGCAACTTCTCCAGAAGAGCCGTTTGGTCCTGATCGAGATCGGCCTGTTCAACGGCATCCGCGATCCGGTCATTGAGGTCGAGGCGCGCGATCCCGAGTTTCTCGCCACGGTTTTCGTAGACGAGTTTGACGGTCGAACGATCTTCCTCGGACCGTCTGAAATCGTAACGCGAGATGTAGGTCCCGAAGATCCGCTTCGTCAACTCGTCGTCTTTGAAGAGAGGCGTGCCCGTGAACCCGATGAACGAAGCGTTCGGAAGGGCGAGACGCATATTGCGCGCAAACTTCCCGGCCTGCGTTCGGTGAGCTTCATCCGAAATGACTATGATGTCGTCACGCCCGCTGTAAGGCTCTCTGACCGGCTGGTTGAATTTGTGGATGAGGGTGAATACATAGCGATGGTTGCCATGCAGAATATCCTCCAATTCCTTGCCCGAACTGGCCCGCGGCGTTTTTTCGTCCGTAACACCACACCCGATGAAGGTGCGCCAGATCTGGTCGTCGAGGTCGTCGCGGTCGGTCATCACCAAAAATGTGAAATTGCCCGGCACCACCCGCCGTACCTTTTCGGTAAAGAAGGCCATCGAATAAGACTTCCCACTCCCCTGCGTATGCCAGAAGACACCGAGCCGACCAAGATCCGCGTGCGCCCGTTTAACCAAGGGCAGGTCCTCGTCGCTTGCCTCTTCCGCACCGGGTGGCGGCAGCGCCTTGGGTTTGACCTCGACCGCATCCAGAGCTCTTAAGCGCTCGGGCTTCGGAACCGTATAGGCAATCAACCGCTTTTCAGGCGGGAAGCGGCGTTTCAGTTCCTCTTGCCTCTCAACCGAGGCAACCGCGTTGTTGACGCCCAGAATCTGATGATTACGGGCAACGATTTTACGCGCACCGCCAGCCCGACTGTCGTCGAAGAGAATGAAGTTCTCCACGATGTCCAACAGGCGGTCCTTTGCCAACATGCCATCGAGAAGAGCCTGCGCGTCAAGCCGGGCCTTATCTGTCTCTGCGTTGCGCTTCCACTCAACGAAATGTTCCCATTTGCTGGTGATCGAACCATATCGAGCGTGATCGCCATTGCTCACTACGAGAAAAACGTTGTGATGAAAGGCATGGTTGATACTGTACTCGCTCAAGTAGTCGGTAAGGTTGTCATCGAAACCGGCACGAATGTTCCTGTACACCGCCTTGAGCTCGATAAAGACCAGCGGTAAGCCGTTGACGAAGCAGACCAAATCGGCACGGCGGTTGTAGTGCGGCACGCGCATCCCTTGGATCTTCAATTCCCGAACGGCAAGAAAGCGGTTTAGCGATGCATCTCGGAAATGAATGACTTGCGCGCGCGCATACCGAGCGTTGCCCGAGGAGTCACGCCATTCCACGGGTACGCCATTACGGATGTAATCGTAAAAATCCCTGTTGTGCTGTACGAGGGAGCGTGCGAAATCAATGCGCGTCAGCTTTTCGATCGCCTGTTCTCGCGCGACTTCGGGTATCTCTTTGTTCAATCGCGCGAGCGCCGCGCGCAAATCTCTTAGAAGAACAACATCCCGTTCGGACGAGCGGCCCAAACTTCCGTTTGGCCCAAGAGTCTCAGCGTTGTATGCGTACACGCTGTCCCAGCCGAGGTTTCTCTCCAGGTGGTCAGCGAACGTCCGTTGGACAAGGCGGTCCTCACTGTTGATGTCGGTGATCATTGCGCGGCATTCCTCATCACACGGCAACCTCCCCGCTCATTAGGCGTGGGAGCAAGATGTCGCGGGCTGCGCGGAGTCTCCGGTTTATGCTTTCGAGGGTGTGAACTTGCTGGTAGGTCAGAAGCGCATACTCGGCAAACTGATCGATCAGCAGTTTTGGCGGGCATAAAACCATCAACCGATGCAACACGTTTCGATTCACGCCGGGAACGGCTGCTTTATCGCTCATGCTGCCCCTAACAGGATGATGAAAAAAGAACTCCGGCGAGCGCCCCTCCCGTTCCAATGAGTTTTTGACGCTCCCAGCGCGATTATGAAGTGTCCGTGTGGGGGGATACGCGGCCTAAACGCCCTATGTTTCGGGCACTCAGGCATACTTCTCCCCCGACTTATGCGGCCTGAACTGACGGGCTGATCAGATTCCGCATCCGCACGAGGTTATAAGCGGTGGCTGCAAATGTGAAGACCCAGCGCACCTTGTGTAGGCCGCGGTGTCTGGTCTTGCGCAGCATCCCCACGGTCTTCAGCCAACCGAAGACTTCTTCGATCCGTTTTCGTTTCTTCTGGCTCGCCTGGTACCCGGAGTGGTGCGTGGTCCGGCCGTCGATGGCGCTGCCGCCCGGCTTTTTTTCGTTCTGCGTCACATGCGGCGTTACGTTCATCTCGCGCAGCCCTGCTACGAAGTCTCTGGTGTCGTATCCTTTATCTCCGGCCACGGTTACACGTCCCGTTCCCGGAATGCATCCGGCCATTAATAGTGCCGCATCGCGCTCCGCCGTGCCGCTGCACTGGACCAACTCCGTATCCACCACCAGTCCATTGCGGTTTTCGATCATCGCATTGCCGCAGTAAGCCAGCTTCGATTCATGCCCACCGCTTTTGCGCGCCAGCCGTGCGTCCGGGTCTGTATTGGATTCATGCGTATCGTTGCGGCGTGTTTCCCCGTGGAAGTTCACCGTGGGATTGCCGGGGTCGTCAGGCGGCGCCGCCTCCGGCCTGTCCTTCCGCTGAAAGCTCTTCTGGCTGGCCCAGGCTTCGATCAGCGTGCCATCCACACTGAAATGCTCATCGGAAAGCAGCCCTGCCGCACCCGCCTGATCCAGAATCAGCGCAAAGAACCTCTCCGCGATATCGCCTTCCATCAGCCGGTCGCGGTTCTTACTGAACACTGTGGGCACCCACACCGCTTCGTCCATGTTCATTCCCACGAACCACCGGAACAACAGGTTGTATTGCAGTTGCTCCATCAGCATCCGCTCGCTTCGCACCGTAAACAAAACCTGTATCAGCAGGGCCCGCAGTAGTTTCTCCGGCGCGATCGATGGGCGTCCGAATGCCGCATACATCTGGTTGAAAACCGGCGACAGTGCCTTCAACGCCACATCCGCCATCTCCCGGATCGGCCGTATCGGATGTTCCGCCGGGACCCGATCCTCCGGCGAAACGTAACTGAACATCGCACTCTGTTGTCTGTCTTGTCCTCGCATCGGCTTATGACATCAAGACGCGCTTCTGTTTTATCCCGTAACCCTTCCGGTCCTACTTTTTCATCATCCTGCTAAGCGTCTGTTTAAGCAGGTGAGCAAGAAAAGCTGGGGGATGGCCTTTAAAATCACTGACGTATAGCGCCGTGTTCAGGGGCCAATAGTCCTCTTGCATGAAGTAGACTTCACCGATCGTTCCGTATCGCCCGGTAACAATTCCTGGGGACACCGCCTTCTTCTCGCTGTGCCATCCCGTAACCCCTGAAGAGGAGACGATGGGTATGTCTCCGTCAATCCGTTGTCTGTCTGGAAGGTCGTACCCTCTCTTTAAAGTCATCATGTGGCCAAGAGTCGTTAGCTCCCAGCCTTCGGGCACCCCCGATTTGCGACGGCTGTGCTCGTGCCCTGGAAACCTGAGTCGAACAAACCACTCGGTGTAAACTTGGCTAGCCGCCTCTCCCAATAGTGCGACCCGGCGGCAATTATTGCTGATAAGATCGTCATAGTCAGTGAGGATGTCGGCAATTCGCTTTTGACAATGGATATCCGGTACGATGACTTCGAAGTTCTTTATGATTCCGAGGTTGATGTGCGGCACTCCCGAGGTCACGCCGTGGTTGATTACCTTCTGCACAGTCGCCGGTAGACGAAAAAAATAATAGACGAACCGAGCGTCTGCGACTGCCGGATCAACTGTAAGTTTCATCTGACTCTGAGAGATGACGTAGCGGGAGAATCGTGCTTCCTTCGGAATGATGCCCACTTGCCCTAACGTGCCTCTCTGCGTGAAAACTACATCTCCGGGATAGGCAGTATTGGAGCGTAGCTCATCAGCTTTGTTCTCGGTGACAAAAACAAAGTCATCATCATAGAACCCGGACTCACTGGACAGATTGTTTCCTCGTATTACAGGAACGCCTTCGTCAGTGTAGTCCCGTGTCGTCAGGTTAGATCCAAATGGGCCGCCCACAAAGGCATATTGCACCGATGCCTTTAGCCGTTCCAAAGAAAGTTTCCGCCACTTCACGCGCTCAATTCCTCAAGGCGTTCTTGGATCTTCGCTGCGAGTTCAATGGCCTCCTTGTTCAAATCGACCATTTCTGTGTTGATTTCACGCAACACCTGCTCGAAATCAAAGCCTTCGTCTTCCTCGGGAGGCGCCACTCCAACGTAGCGGCCAGGCGTGAGGCTCCAGTCAGCGGCTTCGATATCCGCCCGACTGGCCACGTTGACGAGACCCGGCACTGCCGACAACTCAGCTTCGGGAAACCGTTCTTGAAGCCACGCCACCTGCTTGTAAAAGTATGTTGCTCGTTTGAGCTCTTCGACCGCATGACGGCGTTCTTGGTCGAGCTGCTTGATTGACTTGCCCGCGGCACGGCGATCATAGGTGGCAGCTATAGTTTCATCCGCGCCCAACCCGGCTCCACAATCGGCAATGCGACAGGCCAATCTGAAAAGGAGCTCCACTTGTTTAGTTAGCCCACGAATAGCCTCTGCAGCGGGATCGAATGCGTGTCGCGCCTTATGCTGGCCCTCGTTCCGATCCGGAATGCCTGTCGCATATTTCTTCACGAAGGCACCCAGAGCGAAGACCAGTTTCTTGCGGTCCTCCTCGTACGCTGTAGCGGCATTCTCGAGCTCGGCGCAGGCGCTGCTTAGAAAGCGCGTTGTTTCCGAATCTTGATCCTGTAAATTCGTCATTACGCCAGCAAGGTGGCCAAAATCTGTACGCAGGTGAGAAAGTGTCGTTCCGAAGGCGTCGAGCCTCTCTGGTATCGACGAGCAGTGCGCGCACAAATCACTGAGGTAGTCTGTCACTAGTTCGAGGAAGCGCTTACGCTGGCCGCGATAGAGCCACACGATCGCCGCGATATTGCGCATCTGTTGCGGCGAGAAGTCATTGATCTTGCGCGTAACTTTTCGGTAGACGTTGCGCGCATCAATCATCAGCACCCTGTCCTTGCGTGCCGGCGGCTTAGCGCGATCAAAATGCCACAACTCGCAAGGGACGCTTCGGGTGTAGAAAAAATTCTTCTGGATGGAAATAATCACATCGACGTCTCCGGTCTCGACAATCTTTTTGCGGACCTCCTTTTCGCCATGCCCTGCACTAGAAGCTTGCGAGGACATCACGAAGCCGGCGCGCCCTTTCTCGCTCAAGTAGCTCCAGAAATACGAAATCCAGAGATAGTTGCCATTGCTGACCTTCTTCGCCTTGTTGACTCCCGGCAGGCCGAAGGGAAGGCGCGGATCGCCTTTGATACGCTCGGCGTCCACCAGATCGACATTGAACGGAGGATTCGCCATCACGAAATCGCATTTGCCGACCAGATTATGTTCATCCTGGTAGTAGGTGATTGCCTCCGCAATCTTTCCCTCCAGCCCATGCACCGCGAGGTTCATAATCGCGATACGTATCGTGTCGCGGTTCTTTTCCTGCCCGTAGAAGACGACCCTCTTGGCCGTGTCCGCACCCTCCTGCTCGATGAAGTGGCTCGACTGGACGAACATCCCGCCGGAGCCGCAGGCGGGATCGAAGACGGTGCCATGATCCGGCTCGATCACGTTCACGATCGTTTGAACGATTGACGACGGCGTGAAGAACTCGCCGTTATCGTGCGCCTTCTGAATCGAGAACTCGGCAAGGAAGTACTCGTAAATGCGGCCGAACACGTCGCCGGTGGCCTGACGGATCTGCTCGCTGTTGAACAACCGCATCAGATCTTCAAGAACTTTCGGCTCGAAGATTCCGTAGTCCTTCGGCAAGACGCCAAACAGAGGCTCGAAGGAATTCTCGATCGCCGTCATCGCATCGGTGACGAGTTTCGGCAGATCCGTGCCGCTAACGGCAGCCTGTTCCATGATGCCGTCGTAACGGGCATTTTCCGGCAGGAAGAGCGAACGACGCGCAATATAGTCCGCCGGGAGAACCTTGCGCTTGGGCATTTTGCCGCTCGCCTGATCTGCCGCGATCTGACGGTGGGCTGTCTCGAACCGATTGGTGGCATGACGAAGAAAGATCACACCGAGTACAGGCATGAAATAGTCGCTTGACGTGAGCTTCGAATTGGCGCGCAGATTGTCTGCGGCCTGCCATAGATCCTTCTCAAGCCGCTCTATATCCTTGAACGTGTCGTTTACTTGACCACGCGCGCTGGTGCCATTCGCTTTTGCCATTATTTGGGTCCTGGTGAGTGTGCCGTGGTGTCAGACATCGCTAGGTCCGTGAGGTTCCGTCACCCGGCGAATAGCCGTAATCAGCCAACCGCTTTCGCGCGATTAGCCGCTCTTCCTCGTTGAACAGGCTTTCCCATTTGGGATTGAGAATAACGGCCTCCACCGCGAGATCAAGCCGTTTCCGTTCCCACAAGGCCGTGTACCCTTCAGATACGGTGGCCGCGTGCAACAGAATTCGCGCCGTTTGAAGACCGCGGTGTTCATTGAGCATGTTGAGAAAGCGCGTGGCCTTGTAATCACACTCGCTCAGGGCTCGGCGATAAACGTCCAACATGGCTTCATCGAATTCGGTTTCGAGGGCTTTGCTCATTGCCTCCTCCGGGTTGTCCTCAAATCCGTTGTGGGGATCATGCATTTATCTCCCGTTCGAGTCCGGCGAGTGCTTCCATGATCGTGTCGAATGCGGGGGGCTCACCGAACAGCATGACACCCATCTGCCGGTAATCCCGCTCTAACGCTGATCGTCGAGCCTCTGGAGGCACAAGGCGCAAACTCCCTTTTTGCGCCAACTCATATCGCGCCCAACCGGAAGGATAGAAGGTCTGCTTGTGCCTGACTACATCGGCCAAGAGTCCGAAGTCGGCAAGGGCTTCGGCCCGAATTGGCCCTTTGGCCAGTTGTGCGACGTCATAATAATGTCGCGAATACCGGGCGGGCAACGCCTTCTCTGTTGGCCGGTAGTATTCCGCGTGGAGGATCGTTACCTTTTCCCAGAAGGTTCGCTTCGCTAAAAGCGCGAGGACGCTGAGGTCGCCATCTTCAACAATGTCCGGGAATGTTTCGGCCACAAAAGATCTGATCGTAAATCGGTCATGTGGCACAAACTCGGCGTGCGTACCCAACTCAAGCACGACATGTGGCGCAATGTAATCGAGACTGCCCGATTGGGCGGCAGGATAAACGAAGTTCACGATGTTTGGGTCATTCTGGCTGACGGCCAGGTTCCATAAGCCTCCGCCGAGGACGTCCTGAATCCGGGTAGTCAGGGTTGCCAGGAATGGACCGCGAATATATTCGCGGCAGGCTCCCATCATCTCTTCGAGAATTGCGGCACGGCGGGTCTTCGAGATACCCTCCTGGCGCGGATCTCGATCGCCGGCAAAGCCCAGGGCTGCATAATCAACGGCCAGATCGACATCCTCTGAAAACCTGTCTACCGCATGAAACACCTTCGAAAGGGAGGTACCACCCTTGAACAGAAGCCGGGCTTCCAGATCTGGGATCGAAAAGAGCTGCATCAGAATCCAGCAGACCCAGAAGTCCTTTTCGACAATGGCATTGGCCAGCCCCTTACGGGCCGCTGTCTCGGCGAATATCCCCGCGCGTTCCCGCGCACCCATGCGCGCGATCCGGTTCACGTGGTTTGCTCCGCGATCTGTTTCGCCACATCATAGATCCAGTCGGTACCGAAGCGGGTGTCCTTCAAGAGCTTGCTTTTCTCCGCCGAAGAGAGCGCCGACCGTAGAGTCTCGATCTCATTCTTTCCGACACCCTCCTTACCTAAATGCCGAAGCGCCTGCACCACCAGTGCAAATTTTCCTTCGAGCCCGGCAATTGCTTTGGGGCGAGCGTGCTTGAAATGGATGGTCCGCCGGCCAATCGGCACTTCTTTATTCGGGCCATCGGTGAGATAGATGATCTTTGAAGGTACCTGCGTCGAGAGCCCGAGCAGATTGGCTGCCCACGCTCCATCCGGAACAATTTTCCACCTCTGCTTGCGCGCGATCGCGCGCGCCGCTTCGTCAATGTCGGGGCTCAGAGCGCCACCGAGATCAGGATTCACGTTTGGCCGGTCGTACAATCCTCGGCGGACGCGGCGGATCTTTCCATCCTGGGTTAGCGCCGCGAGCGTGACATCAATCATCGTGCGGCTTGCCAGGTCGAGAAAATCCTTGGCCGAGAAGGCTTTCCCTTCGCCGAAGCGGTCAATACGCGCAACTATCTGATCCCGCTTGGTTTGCATGGGATTGCCTTGTGTTTAGATTAAGAAAAACTATACTATTTTTTCTTAACACAAGCAAGCAGGCGAAGCCTCCACGCGGGGCAACCTTCCGCCCGCGCGAAAAACCGTGATCAATACGTCAAGATCAGATCGTCATCAGCCTACGCACCGCAGAGCTCCCGACGTAACTCGCTAATAATACGTTACTTACGGATTATTTCGGCTGGATCTGTGAGATAATGTCCGCAACTGGGCCGTGCATCCTTGATAACAAAAAGACGCCCCAACCCGACCAGCGCGACCAGCAGGCTCAGTGCCGGTCACCTGTCCGAGGGAGATCTCGGCCAGCGATGAAACGAGCCCCAGATCGAAAAGACATCGCCTCTCATGCCAATCAGGCCCTGCTGGAGAAGGGTGCCGAATTCTTGAAGCAACACTCGCCCTGCCTCGTCTTGGCCGAAACACGAGAGGCGGCCGACGATTTGGTTCGCGCTTGCTGCCGCACGCCGGGCAGTGCGGTCATCGGAGTCTATCGGCACACCATCCGGGATCTGGTCCTGAAGCTCAGTTCGGCTCCAATGGCCGAACGCGGGCTGGCGCCCATAAGACGCCTGGCCCGCGAGGCGATCGCCGCCGAAATCGCCTCACGCCTGCGGGGCAAACTCACCTATCTTGCCCCGGTTTCAGGGTTTCCCGGTTTTGCGCGATCCCTGGCCCGTACGCTGGAGGACCTTCGGCTCAATCTCCTCGAAGCCAAGACGTTAAAGTCGATTGGTCGTTCAGGGCCTGATCTTGCGCTCTTGCTCGAAGCCTATGAAGAAGCCTTGGACGAGCGCAAGTTCGCCGACCACGCCGCGCGCTGCAAATTAGCGCTGCAGGGATTGCAGTCGCCGCCGATTCTGCTCCTCGACCTTCGGCCAAAGACCGGCCTTGAGGCACAGCTCATCGCCGTCCTCAAACAAGCCGCATCACGCAGTTTGGAGTTAACGCTTGTCCCAGAACCCGGACACGCCTCATCCCAACTCGAATCCCTGCAACGCCACGTTCTCACCGGAATACTCGCGCCGCGTCACCCGTCGGATGGCTCGGTTGAAGTCTTCTCAGCCTCCGGCGAAGCGCTGGAATGCGTTGAGATTGCCCGCCGCATTCTCCGGCTCGCAGAAACCGGCCTGCCCTTCGATCAAATTGCCGTTCTTGTGCGCAGCGCCCAGCGCCATCAGCCTTTGCTCGAAGAGGCGTTTGCCCGCGCCTCGATTCCCGCTTGGTTCAGCCGCGCCGTGCGACGTCCCGACGTCAGCGGCCGTGCGTTTCTCGCGCTGCTCAAATGCGCCGCCGAGGATTTGAGCGCTGCCCGGTTTTCCGAGTACCTGTCGTTCGGCCAGATGCCGATTGGCGAAGACGAGGTCCGCGCTCTATCGACTTGGGAACGCGTCTTGTCGAACGCCCGTGTCATTAGCGGCCTGCCACGATGGGAAACCCGGCTTGACGGCTATGCCGCAGAACTGAAGAACGATCGTCCACGTGAAATGGAAGCGTTTGACGGGTTGAAAGCCTCGGCCCTCCCTCTCGTGCGAATGCTCGCTGGCTTGCCGCAACAGGCCATTTGGGATGTGTGGCTCGATTCACTTGGCGACTTGGCGCTGAAAACTCTGGCGCGGCCTGAGCCGGTTTTTGCTCTTTTCGATGAGCTGCAGCCGCTACGGCCAATCGGGCCGGTCACGCTCGCCGATGTTATCGCCTTGCTTGAGCCCGAGCTAACCAACCGCCGGCTTGAGGAGAACGAATCCCGTTACGGCGCTGTGTTCGTCGCATCGCTTGCCGAGGCCCCAGGCATGTCTTTCGACGTGGTTTTCGTTCCAGGCCTCAATGAAGGCGTGCTTCCGAAGCCACTTCGCGAAGATCCGCTCCTGCTCGATTCGCAGCGCAATGTTTTGAAGATTCCCGGCAGCCAGGACGACACGCAGCTCCTCCGTACGGCCGTGGCTACCGCGCGAAGGCGTTTCGTCGGCTCCTGGTCGCGCGTCGATCTCGCGACCGGCCGGGAACGCGTCCCCTCTTTCTATGCATTCGAGATCGCCGAGGCGGCGGGATCGGAGCAGCTCGACGTGACGGCCTTTGTCAGACGAGCGCGTGAATCCAGCGAAGCCCGCCTCGGCTGGCCGGCACCAGAAGACCCCAGCCATGCAATCGATGCAGCAGAATACGATCTCGCCACCTTGCGGCCTCACTGGAACGCACCGCCATCCGGAGAGGCCGTCTGGCTCAAAAGCGCGAATACCCATCTGTTTCGCGCCTTGAATGCTCGTCGGCACCGATGGGATCGCGCGTGGACGGCAGCCGACGGGCTTATCGAAACAGACGTTCATGTGGGACTCGAACTGGAACGGCATTACGCGCTCTCGGTCCGCTCCTACGCGCCGACCCGGCTGGAGCAATATGCTCGCTGTCCCTACCGGTTCTACTTACAATCCATTCTTGGCCTGCGCGCACCTGACCGACCCGCGGCCATCCAGCGTATGGACCCGGGGATTCGTGGCGAATTTTATCATGCGGTTCAGGCTCGCCTCTATAGTGGCCTGCAGGCTGAAGGCCTGCTCCCCGTCCGCGATCTCGACGGCGCACTCTCCCGCCTCGAAGCCATTCTGCGCGAGGTTGCGGCCGAGTTCGCCGACCGCTATATGCCGGCAATTCCGATCGTCTGGGCGAATGATCTCGAACGCATTCGCGGTGACCTTCGCGCCTGGCTGCAACACGTCGCGGCGCGAGAAGGTGATTGGACGCCGATCGAGTTTGAATACCGATTTGACAACATCGCGGTTGACGGCGCCCTCCTCCTTCAGGGCCGCATCGATCTCGTTGAGCAGCATGTGAGTGGCGCGCTCCGCGTCACGGACCACAAGACAGGCACACCCCCGGAGAAAATACCGGCCCGGATAGGCGGCGGCGAGTCCTTGCAGCCTTCCCTCTATGCGATGGCCGCGACACAAGCCCTGCAACGGCCTGTGACCACCGCACGCCTCTTTTATTCAACGCTCCGTGGCAATTACGCGCAGTTTCCGTTCGCGATCGATGATGAAACGCGCGAGGCCGCAGGCAACGTGCTTCATCAAATCGACGAGGCCCTGCGCGATGGTGACCTTCCTGCAGCTCCACGAGAGGGCGCTTGCGCCTATTGTGATTTCCTCCCGATATGCGGACCATATGAGGAAGAGCGCGTCGCAAAGAAGGACCAGACCGCACTTCGGAAGCTCAAAAACCTGCGGAGCGAGCGATGACCCCGGCTCTTCGACCAGCATCGCGCGGCTGCTTCGTTGAAGCCTCGGCCGGCACAGGCAAGACGCACACGCTTGTCACCGAAATCGCCAGCGCGATTGAGAGCGGCATCCCTATCGACCGCATCGCTGCGGTTACCTTTACCCATGCTGCCGCCGGGTCGATGAAAGTCCGGGTCCGACAGGAGCTGGAACGTCGCCCCAATCAGGAAGCCGCCCTTCGATCCCTCGATCGCGCATTCATCGGAACCATCCACGCATTCTGCGCCCATCTGTTGCGCCAGCGTCCGGTCGAAGCCTGCGTCGATCCCGATTTCAAGGAACTCGATGAGCCCAGCGCCTACGCCCTCTTCAGCGGCGTTTTCAATGAGTGGATCGCCGGAAAACTGAATAGTCCAAGCCCCATGCTCCGCCGCGCTATCACGCGCCTGGCATGGAGCGAGGAGCGCTCTCCGGAGGGGCCAGCCGAGCGGCTGAAAGATGCCGCCTGGCGCCTCACCCGCTGGCGCGATCACGACGCCGCGTGGAAAATTCGCGATGTCGATCTGCGCGCCATGATGCTCGCGCTCTTCGAGCGCGTCAAAAAACTCGAACAAATGCTGCGCGTTGCGCGGCGTGCCACTGATCCGCTCGCCCGGTGTCTGAGGCCAGTCCAGGAATCCCGCGAACGCATTCGTCGCGCCAAGGACGCCGCCGCCGCCGACCCGGATGAAGTCGAAAACGAGCTCCTGTCCCTGCCGTTTCGTATCAATTATTTCGACAGCAATTTGGGATCAGGCGAGTGGGGCGGTAATGTTCCCCGGGCGGATGTCATTACAGCGTGGCGTGACCTGGAGGATGCCATCAAAGCCTTCCGCCATGAGGCCGATGCGGACCTCGCGTCCCGCCTGCGAAATGAGTTGTGGGATGTCGTGGAGCAGTACCAACACGCCAAACAGCGCGTCGGCAGCCTGGATTTTCAGGATCTGCTGATCCGTGCGCGCGACCTTCTCGCCCATCCCGACGCAGCGGGCGATCTTCGCGCCCGGTACGACCGCATCTTCATCGATGAGTTTCAGGACACTGATCCCCTCCAGGCGGAAATCCTTCTTTCCCTGTGCCATAGCCGCGACCCCGACGGCCTCGGAGTGAATGACAAGCTCTTCGTTGTCGGCGATCCCAAACAATCGATTTACCGGTTCCGGCGGGCGGACGCGCGAGAGTACCGTCGAATTCGAGACGGGTTGCTGGCGGGCGGTCTTGAAAATCGCCACCTGCAGGAAGGGCGGCGCGCCACCGACGCTCTTCACCGATTCGTTAATGCAGCGTTTGCGGACATGCCCGACGCACTTCCCTTGACGGGCGGTGCCCCTGCTCCCGCGAACCAGGCTTCCGTGGTCGCGTTGCCGATGCCGTATTTGCACGGGACACGAAACAAGTCCGGCAAGGTTGCCGCAGCGCACGCGCCAGACACGACCGCAGCTTTTGTCGAGTGGCTCATCCAGTCGAGTAACTGGAAAATTCGGGATGAGCAGAGCGGGGAGCGGCGCGCCGTCCGGGAGGAAGACATCTGCATCCTGTTCCGGCAAACAGTGAGCTATGGGCGCGACCTCACGCAGGAATACGTACGAGCCCTTGAAGCGCGGAGGATTGAGCATGTGCTCGTCGGCTCAAAGTCGTTTCATAAACGCGAAGAAATCGGGACCCTTCGAGCCGCTCTGCATGCCGTTGAGTGGCCGGACGACGAACTCAGCGTCTATGCCGTCCTGCGGGGCGCTCTTTTCTTTATTGCCGACAGCGATCTGTTCAAGTTTCGGCAGACTCATGGTCGATTTACCCCCTTCTTTAAACCACCGGCCGATCTTGATCCCGGCTTTCAGCCGATTGCGGAAGTTCTCGCGCTTCTCAAGAAGCTGCATCGGGGCCGCAACTACAGACCGCCTGCCGAAACGATTCGACACTTGCTTGATGCCGCGCGCGCTCACATCGGGCTCGCCTTCCATTCCGGCGGCGAAAGACATCTCGCGAATGTCTACCGCCTTTGCGACCTGGCGCGGAACTTTGAGACGTCTCGGCCAGGATCATTCCGATCTTTCGTCGAATTCCTCGAGGCCGAATTCGAATCGGGCGAACAAACGGAAGCCGCCGTCCTCGAACAACAGGCAGGCGGCGTCCAGTTGATGACTGTCCACAAGGCGAAGGGACTTGAGTTTCCGGTCGTCATCCTGGCCGATATGACCACGCCAGCCACGCAACAATCCGGCTGTGACCGCTACGTCGATTCCTCGCGACGCCTGTGCGCCCAAAAGCTCTGCTCATGGGCGCCCTGGGAATTGCAGGACCACGAAGACGAGGAAGCCGCTGAAGACCGCGCCGAGGCCGTCCGTCTTGCCTATGTTTCCGCGACCAGGGCAAAGGATCTGCTCGTGGTGAGCGCGTCCGGTATGGGTCCATGGGAAGGAAGCTGGCTCACGCCGCTTTACGGCGCGCTCTACCCAGAGAAAGACACCTGGACGAGACCGGATATATTTCCTCACATCCAAACGATTGGACGCGCGACCGTGCTCGATTTTCCTCCGGACGATGAAGACGCTGCCTCGATTCGACCCGGTATGTACGATCTCGGTGCCGGCAATCGCGTATTCTGGTTCGACCCGAGCCTGCTTCCTCCCGTACGTGAGACCATACCGGGCCTGCATCGCGGTGAATTGCTTGATGGCACCGAGGCGCAACGCGTCGCCGGCATGACCGCATGGAATTCATGGCGGGATACGCGCACTGCCCTTATCGAGCAAGCGCAGCAACCGAGTGTAAAGATCGTCCTGGCGAGCGAGGCGCGCATCACAGCTGAGGCTGCCCAGATTCCATTTGAGACTGTGACGGTCGAATGGCAGGGCCAGCGTCCAGCAACCCGTAATTTCGGCCGGCTCGTGCATATTCTTCTGGAGTCGTGGAATCCTTCGGCGACAGAACGCCTAGCCGAACTACACGGGCAACGTATCGATGCAACTGAACGGGAGATTACGGCGGCCGTCGCACTGGCCCACGCGACGATGCAGCATCCTTTGGTAAACCCCAACACAGCCGCGGAGATTCACCGCGAGTATCCCATCTGTGTGACCCTCGGCAACGGCGAAATCATCGAAGGCGTGATCGACGTGGCCTGGTCTGACGGAAAAACGTGGACAGTTGTGGATTACAAAACCGGCCGTGCCGAAAAACGCCATCAAGCGCAGGTTCAGCTCTACGCGCTCGCTTTGCAACAAGCAACCGGTCTTCCGGCCCGCGCCTTCGTTCTGGACATATGACGAAAACGACCCGCGGCGGGATCGGCCAATCCGCGTACTCGACCGAACAGGCGCGCTCAACATGGACATAACGAGATCCAAAGACGTTGTCACCACATTCCTGAGCTGCAGCGTTCGGCCCAAGGATTGGCCGCTGGTGGACGCGCTCGTGAACCGGGTCCTGGAGCCACAGGGGTTTCGTTGTCTTAACCGTGGGGCGCAATATCTCCCTCGCCGAGCAGTCGGACGACGCGATCCGAAAGCTCATGAACTCATGCGAGTGCCTGATCGGCGTTGCCACCGAGCGTCTCAGCGCAAAGGACAGGGATTTCCCGGCGCAGACCTTGAGTATCGCGACACCATATCTGCTCCAGGAAACTTCCATGGCCTTTCAGGCCGAGTTGCCATTCCTGATGTTTAAGGCCGCCGGTATCTCGCTCCTCGGAATCACGAACCGGAATCTGTGGATCGAGATCGAAAATGAACTCAACAAAAGCGGCCAGGTGCGGTTCCGTGCGACAACGAAGGAATCATTGTTATCTGCGTTGCAAGACCTCAAGCAAAAAGCCCTGCAGCGGCGGGCGAAGCTGGCCGCGGATCAATTGAAGGCGTCTGTCGGCTGGCTTTCAACATTGCTCATCGGCGGCATTGGACTCACAAAAGGCATTGATCGGCTCATGCGACCGAATTGCTTCGGAAATTTCTATTACCAGAATCCGGAATGCAAACGCTGCGAATATCGAGATCGCTGCCAAGGTTGAAAAAATGAGCCAGAAGATCTGACATCCGGTTTGACGGCGCACCCGTCACTGCCGAAAGCGTGATTGCAATGAACCCAATTGATACGAGGGAAGCCAGCGAGGGAGCCACGACGGTAGACGCAGGAGGACGGGGTGGAGCGCGAACCATCCAAACCATTGATCCTGTGAATAGTCAGGGACACCGACCCCTTGGACGGGGTTCACTATGACCTTGGAACCGTTTTTTGGGCTCTCGTAACTCATTGCAAAAAAAGGAGTGCAAGCGTATTTTCGAAAGAAGCAGCCCGCATTGTGACGTACTAATTGCTTTTGATACGTCACAACTGATATAGTTGCTCCAGATTCAAAGAAATCATACGCAATGCGACACATTCGCTCATTAGTTCCGGAGTTGGAGATTGAAGCCCGTTGCGAGGTTGCATTGAGCGGCTACGAGTGGGTTCGCACAAAAGAATTTCCGAGTGGCAGGGAGGATTTATTCCTTACGCCGGAACGGCCTTGTATCGGTGGTCAGGAAGGACGAAGCTATGACCCGCTCAAGGCAGAGCCAGCACTCTTCAGAACCTTTGCCGATACCGAGCCTTCTCATGATGGTATTCGGGAGTTTGCCAACGAATACGGGCCTCTGAGCAGATTTGGCGGCGCGACGGCTCGCATGATCTACCTCGTTCACTACAAGGCGCGCCCGGAATTACCCGACGCTGGTGGAGAAGCGGCGCGGAAGTCGGCGATACGGTTGCCTCGCAGAGAGCGCACCGAAACACCTGGTGGCTATGGAGAAATATTCTCCGACTGGGCCAACGCTATCAGGACCATGAAAGATGCCGTCTCCTTGTCGGATGGCTTAAGGTTGCGCGACATGGAGAGAATCGCCAGTACGCTGGAGGCCAAAGACTTCGCCCCCCAGTTTTGGGTCCCAAAGATGGAACTCCCAAAAAATCCGATCGGAATAGCCTCGCGAGCACAATCCTGCCTGCACCACATGATTTCAACGGCACTCAGTCGACAGCTCAGTATAGAACTCACTGAAGGGCTACATGTGACAATGTCCGATTTGCTCCCCACGCTTTGGCTTCAATTTGCTATTGCTTTAGAAAATTCGACTGCATTCCGGCGGTGCATCCAATGTGCAAAGTGGTTCGCGGCGTCCAACTCCGGAAATCAGATTGAACGGATCTACTGTTCGAGCGGGTGCAGGACCCGTGCTTACCGTGTGCGAAAAACCGAACAAGCAACCGGTGCTGCAATTGGGACAGAACTCGCAGCGGAAGCCTGGAACCTCTACTCCGACGGCCTATGGCTCGATGAAATCGCTAAGCGTCTCGGAGTCGATCCGGTTGTGGCCCGAAAGGCAATTGTCCGGCGTCAACTACTTCTTCGCATTGACGACAACTATTTCTCCCTATCAATGACAACTACTCTGTAGCTCTTAGGCGAGGGGCGAAGCCCCGCCGCCGGCCGTGCTTATTTGCCTCGAAGAAAGATAGGATTCGTCGCCGGAGCGGTGGGAATGTGGGAATCTCGCCGCTGTTGGCGAGATTCCCAAGGGGCTCGTGGAAAGAGTGGAAAGCCCGTTCGTGGCTTTCCTCGCTTTCCACAGACCCGGCATTTCCACCGCTCTCTTTCTTATTGGCCCTTCATTCGCTTTCGCCCTGGTTTTCCGCCTGCTGATTCTTCCTGGCGTGTTCCACCCGGTAACTGGGGATATTGAGTTCGATGATCACGCTATGGTGCACCAGCCGATCGATGGCGGCCGCCGTCATCATGGCGTCTTTGAAGATAGCTTCCCATTTGGAGAACGGCAGATTGCTGGTCATCAGCACGCTGCCGCGTTCGTAGCGCTCGGCCAACAGAGTGAACACCACTTCCATGTCGTCCCGGCTCTGCTGCAGGTAGCCCAGATCGTCGATAATCAATCCGTCATAGCGGCTCAGCCGTTTGATCTCCCGGCTCAGTCGCAGATCCCGCTTGGCAGCCAGTAAATCCTGCATCAGCAGCGCGCACTTGGTGAAGTGCATCTTGCGTTCCTTCACGACCACCAGTTCCTGGGCCAGTGCCGTCAGCAGATGGCTCTTCCCCGATCCGGGGTTCCCGAACACCAAAACGTTCTCTTTGCGGCCCAGGAAGGTGCCGTCCAGCAGTGTTCGCAACTGGCGTGCAGCTTTGGCAGGCAAGCGCTTCAGATCAAAATTCTGCAGCGACTTCTCCAGCGGCAGCGCCGAGTCTTTCAGCAACCGCTGCACCTTACTCTTCCGCCGCTGCTCACATTCCCGCGAGATCACTTCCAACAGATACTGCTCGTAGCTCAGCGTCTCTCGTTCTGCCCGTCGGGCTGTGTCTTCGTAACACTCCCGTACCGTCGGCAGGTGCAAGTCCTTCAAGTGCCCCATCAGAGCCGGGCGTACGTCGGCGACCGCGCTCATTGCCGCACCGCCATTTCCGTGCATAACTGGTCAAAGCTGGCCAGGTCCACCGGCGCCACTTTCACCATCGTCACCGGTGCAATGGTATCGAGCTGGGCCAGCACTTCACCGATCGACGCCATTGTAATCACGGCCTCCGCCCTCCCCTCCAGCAGTTCGCGCAACGCCTGATCCACATGCACCTCGCCGGTCTCGGCCGCCAGTTTCAGAATCTTCAGGTACTCTTTGCTCGCCCGCAGTGGCGTGGTGTCCCGCAGGGCATCGTAAGCCATTCGAAACCGGCTGGTCGGAAACAGATCCTCCTGATACCGGTAATTTTCAAAAGCGCCGGGCTTCCGCACCAGCCATTCGATGATGTGCCGGTAATCGATGCGATGCTTGCCCCGGCCGCGCAGCCGCGGCAGGTCTTCTACCTTCTTCTGCCCGTACCAAACCTCGACGTGGTCCAGGTACGATCTGGCTTCCACCTGCGCCCCAATCAAACGGCTGTTCACCGAATACGCGTTCCGCTCCACGTGGATCAGACTGCCCGAGTCCACCTTCACCCGCTCCCGTTTGGTCGATTCCATCCGCCGCGCCGGCAACTCCCGCATCACCGCCATCTCCTCGGCCAGACGAGTCCGTCGGCCGGCATTGCGCTGTGCGAACAGGTCCTTGAGAAACTGCCCGTACTCGGCCAGGCTTCCAAAGTCAGGGCTCCCGCGCAGCAGAAGTGCCTGCTCCACCGCGCGCTTAAACCGGTGATGGCTTTGCTCGCAATCCCCGTTCTCATTCGGGCTCGCCGGATTGGTGTGCTGCGGCTTCACCCCGTAATACCGCATCACGCCCTCATAGCGCCGGTTGAACTCCTCCAGATTGCTCATGTTGTTCACCGCGCTCGACAGGCTGTCGGTGCGGTGCTCCACCGCCACGGCGCCGAGTTCCCAGACCGCGTTCTGCCATCCTTCGCTGAGGCTCTCCAGACTCTCGGAATAGCAGATCGTGCCCGTCTCCCAGTTCGAATATGTCAGCACGAAGTGGTACACCAGGTGTTCGAAAGTCTGCCCCGCGAGCGTGATCCCCAGCTCGGCCATGTGCGTGAAGTCCGACGCGCACAGCCGTCCCGGCACGTGTACCTGGCCGAAGTACACTTCCTGCGCGGGCCCTTCCGTCACCCGCCATAGTTTGATTCGCCGTTGCAGCGTCCGGATCTGTCCGTCGCTGAACCGCCCCGGGTATTCCCGCTGCAACCACGCGAACAGCGTCTTGGCCTCCAGGCCGGGGCTCTCTTCAATCTGCTTTTTAACCGCGTCCCACACCTCGCTGAATGGATCCCCGCGGGTCCGCCATGGGCGTTCTTTCTTCAGTTCGCTGGGCAACCGCTCCAGACTCCGATAGCGCCGCGCCGTCTTCGGGTCCATTCCCGCTTTCGCCGCCGCAATCTCTTGATTCTTTTCCGTATTCAACAACCTTCTCAGCCTCCTCACCTGCTCGTCTGTGACCATTTCCTCAGCGCCTGCGCAGCGCGATTCCCGATGGTCACATTAGTTGTCGTTGAGCGGGAGTTTTAGTTGTCGTCAGCCGGGTGGTCTAATTGTCGCCGAACAGGCAATTGAACGCGAAGCACAGGAAGAGCACTAATGGTGACCCGACACAGGCAGTTTCGCGTTTGTACCGCGGCAGGCCATCCGAGGGGAATTCATCGTTCCTCGATCCTCCTGCGCCATTCGACCGCGCACCAACTAGCGCGAGGATGCCGTCCAGTTGCTCGAACGGGTTGGCATCTGGATCCGGTCGCGAAATCAAAACTAACGAAAGCTCGTGGCGGCGTCGCGCTGGCAGTTGTTCGGTAGTGAATCGAGTGAGGAAACGACAATGCGCACAACATTGAGCGTTGAACAAAAGACCGCCTGGCTCCGCGAGGCAAACGGAGTCACTGCTCAGCCCCTTGCAGGGGCGTTGTCCGAAAAGTACTACTCGGTCAAAGAAATCGCGGACTTGCTGAATCTCAGTCAGGACTGTGTGCGGAAGCTCTTTCAGAACGAGGCGGGAGTGTTGGTTCTGGGGGACCAGAGCAGCAAATACAAACGCCGTTACACAACCCTCCGAATCCCCGAGTCTGTGTTACGCCGCGTGGTTCGCCGAATGTCCAACGTGTAATAATACGCGCCATGCTGACGATTTACCGCAGGCATCTCAAAACGTGCGAGCACAAGAGTGAGGGCCGGAAGTACCGCCGGTGCCGTTGTCCGATTTGGGTGGATGGATTCCTGGGCACCGTTGAAATAAGAAAATCGCTCGAAATGCGTGACTGGGAGAAGGCCCAATCGACCGTTCGCGAGTGGGAAGCGGAGGGCGCGCTTAGAGAGCCGGAAGCCGCTCAGATCACGCTGGCGCAGGCGCAGGAGGATTTCCTTCGAGACGCCGAAGCTCGCGGACTCAGGGAATCGACGCTTAAGAAATATCGCGTGATGCTCGCCCAGTTGACGGCGTTCGCTGTGCAGGAGGGCCGTCCGTTCCTCGTGCAATTCGATCTTCCGGCCCTGAGGCGATTCCGCGAATCGTGGTTGGACGGCGGCATCAGCGCCTTGAAGAAACTGGAACGGTTGCGTGCCTTCTACCGATTTGCCCATGAGAGCGGGTGGGTACCGGAGAACTTTCCGAAGAAACTGAAGAACCCTAGGGTGAGTAATCCGCCGACGTTGCCATTTACGAAAGACGAGATGGTCAAGATTCTCAAGGCCTGCCCGGATTACGCGGGGGACGCACACCGGCTCCGGGCGTTCGTCCTGTTGCTGCGTTACAGCGGAATGCGAATCGGCGACACCGCGACATTGGCCCGCGACCGGCTCACGGGGAAACGCTTGCTTCTCTACATGCAGAAGACGAGCGAGCCGGTTTTCGTAGTGCTTCCCAAGTTCGTAGTGGATGCGCTGGATTCAATGGTCCCGATCAGCGAAAGGTATTTCTTCTGGACGGGTGAGGGAGACCGGGACACCGTAGCTGGAAACTGGCGGCGCACCCTCCGAAAAATCTTCAAAGAGGCAGGCATCAAGGGCGGTCACCCGCACCGATTCCGAGATACCTTCGCCGTGGATTTGCTGCTGGCGGGAGTCCCGCTCGAACAGGTTTCGGTCCTGCTCGGCCATGGGAGCATCAGGATCACGGAAAAGCATTACGCTCCGTGGATTCGCGACCGGCAGGCGCAACTGGAAGCCAGCCTTGAGCGCGCCTGGGCACAAGATCCGGTGGCACTCGCGGAAGCGAAAAAGGTAGTGCTCGCCGAGACGAAGGGGACACCAGAGGTACACGGAAAAATGGAGGTCGTCAATTGACTGAAAATGCTCATGATAGTTTGGTGAGCCGGGCGGGGATCGAACCCGCGACCACCGCATTAAAAGTCCACGCGGGGGAGTGCTGTGACGGTCGGTGCCATTACTTTTCAGGGGCTTGCAAGTGACTCGGAGGGTGTGGAGTGCTGTAGTGTGCCTGCAAATGGGCACAGTCTTGGGCACAGTGGCTCATAGCGGCTTTTTTAGCTCAGCCAGACGAATCGCGCGCTGAACCGGCTGCTCGTATATCAGGTCGAGAAGTTCGAGAAAGGTCAATTCGAGTTGACGGTATAGCTGCGCATCGAGTGCATCCTGCTTGCTTAGGTCGCCAGAATTTGTGTGCGTTGCCAGATTCCCGAGATTCTTGATCGTTTTCAAGTATTCTGGGTCGATTTCGTATGCCCATTTCGGAGCGGTGCTGGAGGCTAGGGCTGCATCCAACTCCGCGAGCTTTGGCCCAAGCATCTTGGCTTTGAAACCTTGGTCTTCAAGAAGCCACTCGGCGGCTGAGCGGAACATCGTCACCGCCGCACTGTTGGCACCGATGTAGTGGCAAAGAGCGGCTTGGCTGAGGTAGTAAGCGATCCCTCCAGGGGTATTGGGCGTCGAAATCGATGAGCCATCCAGGTGGGCGGGGAGAGCAGCCATACTGAGGTTCCCCGCCGATGGATACAACAGCACGGACCAAGTACCATCACATTGAGTGCACACGTACCGAAAAAGCGCTGGTGCTGGAGTGCTGTAGATCGAAACCTTGAACCGGGCTCCGAAGTGCAGATAGGACATGCTGACCGTGTCAAATTTCGAGTCGGACTCGATACGAATTCGGCGATGGCCTCCACAGCGTCCACAGTAGAGGTATCCAGCAACGAAAGTGCGAAGCGAGATGCCTACGGTAGCACCATCACCCCGCACCGCGTCCGATTTTCCGATTGCGGCAGCCAGCCCGGACACAGTATCCAAGGCAAAGTCGTCAGATACAGCCATTTTCTATTCCAGAACACCCTTGGCGCAGAATATCACGAAAGCGAACAAAACGCGAACATGATACCCTTTCCGGGTGCGACGGTGTACAGTGTCCGTTCTCGGGAAGGACGGCCAGACCCACACGAGAAAAGTGGACGCCACCAGCCTCTTCAATGCCGCGCATACGGTCATTCAGGACTGGAACCGGCTGTGGTGGTGGGCATCGAGTTCACCGATTCACGTTGAATCAGGCCGCCGTGAGAAAATGGCGCAAGACGAAAGCTGGTTCTTGACCGAGCCTGTTCCGCCCCTCTACAACGCGTCAATTCTTACCCGGCCACCACCGCCCCGCGAAGCAGATGACCAAATAGCGTCGTTTGGGCGTTGGATGTGAAGGCTAATTGAATCGACAACACGAAGCGTAATCAAACACTTAACGCTTCGGCGCGCCACATGCCGAAGATAGACCGCCACGCCCTGTGCAATCTGCTATGATCGCACACCGAGCTTGGAGATAGAGGCTAGACGCTGGAACCGGAAACTAATTGCAAGACCATTCTTATTGTCGATGACGATCCCCATGTCCTAGCCGTTGTTGTGGCGCTACTCGTTGACATCGGGTACAACCTTCTCACAGCGGAAAGCGGATCAAAGGCCCTCGAACAATCACGAGCGTTTACAGGCGAAATCAACCTTCTCTTGTCAGATTTCCAAATGCAAGGAATGTCCGGCATCGAGTTGGGCACTCTGCTGAGTGCGGAAAGGCCGGAAATCAAAGTATTGCTGATGTCCGGATTCCCAGGCGGAATGCTTGTACTCAATGAAGGATGGCACTTCCTGGCCAAGCCATTCATTGCCTCACAACTCCGAGCATTGGTCACCGGTCTCATGTTCCCAGACAGACGAAGCGCGAAATTCTCGAAGTAGACGGGTTAATTGTCCTGATGCCCCATGATCCCGCAGATTTCCTGGCCGGGCCGTCAGAGGGCAGCGAAACGCGCACCGTGGCCCCGCTGGTGTCGTTCCAGTTCCAGCCGAGCTGCCTCCGCTTCCAGCCACGCCGCGTTCGACGTGGTTCTCAATCGTAGGAATTGCGCGTACCGGCTTGCGCCGCGTCGGTTGCCGCAAGCGCTCTCAGATACGCGTGTTTCAGGCGGTCATGCTCCGCGCGAAGCCGGGTGCATTCCACGCAGTCCACACGTTCAGCGTACAGCTTTTCTGGACTATCACGGAGTCCAGCGCCCGGAATGCGCCGCATAAATAATCCAACAGGCCCCAATTAACGTCGCTATATGGGATAATACAACTAGTTCTCCCTCACCGAGCGGCCAAGTAACACAAAATCGGCCCGCCACTCTCTGCCCGAGGACAGAGAGGCTCTATGTTGGGAACCAAATCTGGATAGTCAGGTACTACTAGCTGTTGTCGCGCCGATGGACTGCGCAGAATGCGAACGGCTCCGAGCCGAACGCGAACGCCGGACCCGCGACTACGAATTGGCAAGCCTCTATCTGAGCGCTGCCGCCACGAGCACGGACTCCGGACGGTTCATGATTCTGAAGACGCTGGCCGAAGAGGCGAGGCTCGACCTGGACCTCGTGGATACGGAGATCGAGCAACATCGAAACAGGCACACGAGAACGACCGCGCAATCACCGGGTAGTCATTAAGCCGATGCGGATTCCGATTCTTCCGGTGAGCAGCGGTGCGCTGCTAGTTCGTGCGCACGGATGGATTCCAAAGCGGCATCTAAATCCGCTTTGAGGGCGTCCCTAATGCTGGGGTCTGTGGCCTCGCGCAAGTCTCGTGCCGTGACACCATATGAGGCCCACAATCGCAGGCAGGTTTCGCAACTTAGATCCACGGTCAAAAATAAAGTGTAAACTGCCGACAGCGGCCAGCGTAACGTGGCTCGTTGGCTCAGTTTCCTAGCCGTTGTCCGCACTGGTGCCTTTCCAGGTCTACTCGGGCGAACAGTTCCGCATATCCGAAGGGGACGCTGCTACACTTCAGCCGTGGACTTGGACGCCATTCTCGCCGAACTTCGACAACAGCACGCGCAAGTTACAGAAGCCATCGCTGCTATCGAACGGATGAGCTTAACCACCAAACGGCGGGGCCGTCCCCCGCCGTGGCTTGCGGCGGTTCGTCAGAACTCGGAAGCTGAACCGGCGAAACGACGCGGCCGTCCACCGGGCAGCAAGAATAAGCCGAACGGGGGAATGACTGATGCCGTGCGCCGAATGTGAACGACTGCGACAGCAATTCGAGCTTGCGAAGCATACGTTTGCGAGAGCACAAGCGTTGCTCCACCCTCATTCCCGCCACAGCAACAGCCCTGAATACTGGAGCGCGAAAACGCTGGTTCACAATGCCGAAGTAGCCCGGCAAGTTGCGATTGACCAGATCAGGCATCACCGGAACACACACGGTACGGCCTTAGCGGCCGTGGCAGGTTGAGCGATAGCTGACGCTTACCGAAGGGCACACGGCGCCTGCCGCACGGCCGGGGACCTGTTGCCCAAGGCCAGGGCGGTGCAGGGACTGGTAACCGCGTGGAAGCTGTTGTAGAAGTCGAGACGGCGCGGGCCGCTGACAAGGACCGAACACTAGTCGCCTCTGAGCTTTTTCAGCGAATCCCCCAGTGCCCCGAGCCTCCGCTCCAGACGGTCAGTGCAATCGCAACTCTCGCACGCCCATGGCTCCGATCCATTCCAGTCCCGGCACTGCCGCCGGTCATTCGCGTCCTGCACCGGACCAGATCGAAGTGCTGCTCCCAATACGGTCGCTCCTCTTGCAGGGGCGTCGGACAATAGCAGACCTCGACCCATCGGGCCGTGCCGTCTTCGCAGAGCCGCGCCTCCTGCATGTTCCGCAGGTACTAGGATCCTGCCACGGAACCCCGGCCCAGCGTTCCCTGTTCAATCGCCTGAAGCAGAGATCGTTCGCCGCCTGGCCTGACACGGGCGCGCACCAGATACCGCATGGTGCTCCCATTCTAATGTGCGGCGGCTACCCTGCTCTTCCGACCGAACCGCAATCGCTGTCCAGTGGCTTCTTGCGGTGAGATGATTTTCCCATGTTTGGGCTAATCGTCATCCCGCTCGGCGTCGGCACCCTAGTGACGGCCCTGATCGCGGCATACTACTGGTACAAATCCAGCGTCATTTCGGCACAGGAGTTCGCGGCACCGTCCGAACCGTCCTATGATGATGACCTGAGCGTCCAAGTCATCCTGGCGGAGATGAATATTGGGAGCATCCGTCTGGCGATGAACGAATCATGCAGGCTGAATAGTGGGCAGCGCGCTGGACCGGTGTTTTCTGCCGTCCTTGGCGCGGCCACGACATTCGCCGGGATGTTTCACTGACATGGCTTGTCCAGATGCAGCAGGGTGCGGCTATCCCAACCCTCCCAACCGCGCCGCAACCGCCCTCGCCTCTCAACCCTGACCACTACGATCAGGAACAGGCAGAACCGTGTCGTGAGTTGCCAGTCGGCGTCGTGGCATGCGAACAAACGGCGAAGATGATAAAATCAGTTAAAAGGAACTTCCCTACTCGGGTATGAAAAGTGTGAGGTTTTTCCGAATTGCGCTAGTTTTCGTCTTCGGCCTATGGCTCGCCAGCGCTCAACCACCACTCAATGTACTTTCCCGAACCCTGCGCGTCCAGTCGCAGTATGGCACCGGCACAATCTTCAACATTGATGTCGCTGGCCGCGAATATTGGGTCACCGCCACCCACATCTTGACTGGCGCTAAAGGGAAGCCCTACGGCCGCATAGCTGATAAGACCGTCGAGCTGAAGATTCTCAACCCCGGCGGCGAGGGCTTGCAATGGATACCTGTCAAATTCACGGTATTGCAGCCCGCCGAAGATGTTGATGTGGTGGCGCTGGTTCCACCCAGCCTAGTCCTCTCCAGCGTAAAAAACGCCAGTCCGCCAGCATCGTCCGCCGGACTGGTGTTCGGTGGTCCTTGCGAATTTCTCGGTTATGGCTTGGACGGAGGATGGCGGGCCAAGATGGATACCGGCGCAAATTTTTGGTGGCCGTTCGTTAAACACTGCACCGTCTCCGGCCTCGACTCCGACTCGCGCATGTGGATACTTGATGGCATTAACAACCCCGGCTTCTCGGGTGGTCCTGTGATCCTCGGAACCGGGAATGACGTAAAGTTCGTCGCCGTTATTTCCGGCTACTATCTCCAGCCCACCGAGATTATTAGAGGCAATGCCGCGAAACTCGCGCCGGATGTCCCTAAGGACTACGTCAACGAAAATTCTGGGTTCATCATCGCCTACGATATCGAGCATGCCGTCGATATCATCAAGAAGAACCCCACTGGCCCGCTTCGTCCACTAAAATAGCCGCAGAATCCAAGCAACGGAAAAAGGATTATCAAAGATTGTAGCGAGTGGGTGCACTCTACAACCCCAGCTTCCCCGCGCTGTTCTCCCGGAACAGACTCCCCTCCCGGATGTACCTCCGCACCATCTGCACGCTGCGGTGCCCCGTTTGATTCATGATGGACCGTTCCGATGCCCCTGCAATTGCCGCACTGGTGGCGTGCCCTGACCGCAGGCTGTGCCCGGCATACTTCGCCGAGTCTAGCCCAGCCCGCTCCGCCAGTTTCTTCACCACCCGTGCCACGTCGATACCGGACAGCGCGCCCGGCTGAACCTGCCCATGCCGGTTGATTGACCGGAACAGCGGCCCGGCGCTGATCGCAGCCTGTTCGATCCACGATTGCATTGTGCGAACCGGGCATGTGTCGGGATTCGACCCGTACGGTATGCCGATCTTCCGACCCGCCCCCGCCTGGTCGGTTTTCGACCGGCGCAAGGTGACGGTGAGACCATCTTTTCCGAACGCGCAATCCCCGACGCTCAGGCCGACGAGTTCTGACCGGCGAAATGCTCCCGCGAACCCCAGTAGAATTAGCGCACGGTCCCGTGCGCCGATTAGCCCCGCGTCCGTAGCGTCCACCATGCCCCTGATGTCGTCAATGAGCGTGGCCGTCTTCTGAACAGGCGTGGTGCCCCTGGTTCGTCGAATGCCTTTCATGGTGTTGATGACAACCGAGGCGCGCGTGGGCGATTCCAGCCCCACGGCCTTGTGCGCTTCGGCGATCGCGTTCAGGCGTCGCTGAACACTCCCGACCTTCAGCCGCCCAGCGCACTCCGCGATGAACGTCGCGACCGTCTCAGGATTCGCAGGCAACGGGCACAGCGCGCGCGATTCGCACCAGGCGCAGAATGCGCGCCAGTCGCTCTGGTAGCCCCGTAGCGTGTTTTCTGACTTCGATGCCCTAATGTACTCTCGGACCTGGTCGAGGAGAGGGGACAGAACCGCGTCCGCCCCCGTGCTCGTCACCGGGCCGATCACTTCCATGCCCGGACTCATGCCGCCACCTCATCATCGAGATACGCCGTCTCATCGGTGCGCCCCGGTTTGAAGTGCTCATGCTGCCCGCTGAGCAATTCGAGTTCGCGCCAGTATTCGAGTTCCGCGCGGAGGTGTTCTTCGGCCATCGCGTTGAGTTCAGAGAAACGGCCGGCACGCGTGCGCCAGTGCGTTGTGTTCGAGTTCCGCCGTTCGCGGTTCTCCGGCAGGAACCATGCCGCCTCTTGCGCGCGCTCCCGGCAACGTTGTGCCGGAACGGGATGAGGCATTGTGAAACGGCGCGCGGTGGACTGCTTGCGGCGTTTGGCCGTCCCACTGGCGGTAATCAGAACGTGCGGCTTGGCATCCGCCAGATTGAACCGGACACCGTAGCTCAGTCCGTCCCGATGCAGTGAACGGCAGGTCTCCGCGAACCTCCGCCAGGCGGCATCGAATCGCTTTTCATCCCGCGCGCTCTCAACGGGAGTGTAGATCAGATAGCGCCCGGTCATGCCGCCACCCCCTGAACGCTGGCCAATTCTCCGGCCCGCTTGATGAGGTAGTCCGCTGCCTGTTGCGCCTTGGACGCGGCTGTGAAGATCGCTCGTGCATCAGCCTTCAGCACCCTCAGCCACGAGGCGATGTACTGGGCATGGTCGAGTCGTGGCGTCGTCTCCAGTTCGAGATGCGCCATGGTGAACGCGCTGCCCAGTTCGGCAATCAGTTCCTCAATCGCGTACGCATCATCCCCGAACCTTTTGCCCAGTTCCCGGTTGCACCTGCTCTCATGCGAAGTCCAGTGCGTTGTCTCATGCGCCAGCGTGCTGTAGTAACCGTGCGCTTCCGGGAACTGGTCGAACCCCGGCATGTACACTGCCTCTGGCTTGTCCGGGCGGTAGAACGCCCTATTCCCCCCATCCCGGATCTGTGCCAGTGGTGCAAAAAACGCCTCTGCACGCGCAATACGGGCATTGTGACTGAGCTTTGGCTCGAATCTCTTCGGCATGCGCAGCCCATCCACCTGATCGGCGTTGAAGACTGTATAACCCTTGGCGAACAAGCGCGGGCGATTGCTGGTGTCCGCGTCATCACCAGCATCCTGCCCAAGCGTCCCCCAATAGACCACTGGTGAACCACGCTCACCCTTCCGGACCTGTGCGCCCAGTTCCGCCCATTGGCGATAGGTGCCCCACAGGCTGCTGTCGTAGCCCTTGCTCTGCGCCTGCGACCATAGCACCAGCACATTGATCCCGCGATATGGCTTCGCGCTGCTGATGCTGACCGGGCTGAAGCCCTTGTCCTGCCGGATGACCCATGGCATGCGGTACGTGCCCGCACCCGCCTCAATTGCGTTGACGATTGCCGACGTGACCCGCTGGTACACGTTCGGCGTTGATGTGGCTGTATTCTCGTTTGTAGACATCGAAGCTCCTATCCAGCTCTTGGTGTTTAGGGATCGTGCCAGGGTGCAACCTGACGCGGTCCCGATTCTGTCTGGTGTGCGATTCCGTTTACTAATCGAACATCAGAACTGACCCAACAATACACCCATAGCGCTTTAGGTGCAAGAGATATTTTCACCGGACATCTAAAACGCTTAAGATAGTTCCATGCCGACTAAGAAGCTGATCTCCGAGGTGATGAAAGCAATGGGCCGGAAGGGCGGCAAGATCGGCGGCAAACGCAGCCTGGAAACCATGACACCCGATGAACGATCCGCGCGTGCGAAGAAAGCGTCAGACGCGGCCGCGAAGGCGCGCACGGCGAAACGTCTGGAGCGGGAACGTAACCGCTGTCCGGCGTCAACTACTTCTTCGCATTGACGACAACTATTTCTCCCTATCAATGACAACTACTCTGTAGCTCTTAGGCGAGGGGCGAAGCCCCGCCGCCGGCCGTGCTTATTTGCCTCGAAGAAAGATAGGATTCGTCGCCGGAGCGGTGGGAATGTGGGAATCTCGCCGCTGTTGGCGAGATTCCCAAGGGGCTCGTGGAAAGAGTGGAAAGCCCGTTCGTGGCTTTCCTCGCTTTCCACAGACCCGGCATTTCCACCGCTCTCTTTCTTATTGGCCCTTCATTCGCTTTCGCCCTGGTTTTCCGCCTGCTGATTCTTCCTGGCGTGTTCCACCCGGTAACTGGGGATATTGAGTTCGATGATCACGCTATGGTGCACCAGCCGATCGATGGCGGCCGCCGTCATCATGGCGTCTTTGAAGATAGCTTCCCATTTGGAGAACGGCAGATTGCTGGTCATCAGCACGCTGCCGCGTTCGTAGCGCTCGGCCAACAGAGTGAACACCACTTCCATGTCGTCCCGGCTCTGCTGCAGGTAGCCCAGATCGTCGATAATCAATCCGTCATAGCGGCTCAGCCGTTTGATCTCCCGGCTCAGTCGCAGATCCCGCTTGGCAGCCAGTAAATCCTGCATCAGCAGCGCGCACTTGGTGAAGTGCATCTTGCGTTCCTTCACGACCACCAGTTCCTGGGCCAGTGCCGTCAGCAGATGGCTCTTCCCCGATCCGGGGTTCCCGAACACCAAAACGTTCTCTTTGCGGCCCAGGAAGGTGCCGTCCAGCAGTGTTCGCAACTGGCGTGCAGCTTTGGCAGGCAAGCGCTTCAGATCAAAATTCTGCAGCGACTTCTCCAGCGGCAGCGCCGAGTCTTTCAGCAACCGCTGCACCTTACTCTTCCGCCGCTGCTCACATTCCCGCGAGATCACTTCCAACAGATACTGCTCGTAGCTCAGCGTCTCTCGTTCTGCCCGTCGGGCTGTGTCTTCGTAACACTCCCGTACCGTCGGCAGGTGCAAGTCCTTCAAGTGCCCCATCAGAGCCGGGCGTACGTCGGCGACCGCGCTCATTGCCGCACCGCCATTTCCGTGCATAACTGGTCAAAGCTGGCCAGGTCCACCGGCGCCACTTTCACCATCGTCACCGGTGCAATGGTATCGAGCTGGGCCAGCACTTCACCGATCGACGCCATTGTAATCACGGCCTCCGCCCTCCCCTCCAGCAGTTCGCGCAACGCCTGATCCACATGCACCTCGCCGGTCTCGGCCGCCAGTTTCAGAATCTTCAGGTACTCTTTGCTCGCCCGCAGTGGCGTGGTGTCCCGCAGGGCATCGTAAGCCATTCGAAACCGGCTGGTCGGAAACAGATCCTCCTGATACCGGTAATTTTCAAAAGCGCCGGGCTTCCGCACCAGCCATTCGATGATGTGCCGGTAATCGATGCGATGCTTGCCCCGGCCGCGCAGCCGCGGCAGGTCTTCTACCTTCTTCTGCCCGTACCAAACCTCGACGTGGTCCAGGTACGATCTGGCTTCCACCTGCGCCCCAATCAAACGGCTGTTCACCGAATACGCGTTCCGCTCCACGTAGATCAGACTGCCCGAGTCCACCTTCACCCGCTCCCGTTTGGTCGATTCCATCCGCCGCGCCGGCAACTCCCGCATCACCGCCATCTCCTCGGCCAGACGAGTCCGTCGGCCGGCATTGCGCTGTGCGAACAGGTCCTTGAGAAACTGCCCGTACTCGGCCAGGCTTCCAAAGTCAGGGCTCCCGCGCAGCAGAAGTGCCTGCTCCACCGCGCGCTTAAACCGGTGATGGCTTTGCTCGCAATCCCCGTTCTCATTCGGGCTCGCCGGATTGGTGTGCTGCGGCTTCACCCCGTAATACCGCATCACGCCCTCATAGCGCCGGTTGAACTCCTCCAGATTGCTCATGTTGTTCACCGCGCTCGACAGGCTGTCGGTGCGGTGCTCCACCGCCACGGCGCCGAGTTCCCAGACCGCGTTCTGCCATCCTTCGCTGAGGCTCTCCAGACTCTCGGAATAGCAGATCGTGCCCGTCTCCCAGTTCGAATATGTCAGCACGAAGTGGTACACCAGGTGTTCGAAAGTCTGCCCCGCGAGCGTGATCCCCAGCTCGGCCATGTGCGTGAAGTCCGACGCGCACAGCCGTCCCGGCACGTGTACCTGGCCGAAGTACACTTCCTGCGCGGGCCCTTCCGTCACCCGCCATAGTTTGATTCGCCGTTGCAGCGTCCGGATCTGTCCGTCGCTGAACCGCCCCGGGTATTCCCGCTGCAACCACGCGAACAGCGTCTTGGCCTCCAGGCCGGGGCTCTCTTCAATCTGCTTTTTAACCGCGTCCCACACCTCGCTGAATGGATCCCCGCGGGTCCGCCATGGGCGTTCTTTCTTCAGTTCGCTGGGCAACCGCTCCAGACTCCGATAGCGCCGCGCCGTCTTCGGGTCCATTCCCGCTTTCGCCGCCGCAATCTCTTGATTCTTTTCCGTATTCAACAACCTTCTCAGCCTCCTCACCTGCTCGTCTGTGACCATTTCCTCAGCGCCTGCGCAGCGCGATTCCCGATGGTCACATTAGTTGTCGTTGAGCGGGAGTTTTAGTTGTCGTCAGCCGGGTGGTCTAATTGTCGCCGAACAAACCGCAAACCCGCCGAAGAAAGTTGGGTAGAATTTTCTCCGGTGTTCAGGTTTTCAGATTGACCGGGGGAGGGGTCAATCCAAACAGGGAGACGCGGCGGGCGGTTGAAGGCGCTTAAGCAGCTATAGCTCTCCGAAAAAACTTCTAGAAGAACCAGAAGTACCCAACTCGGAGTGCACGCTCACCATTGTGCCCGTCAGTACCGTGCATCGGGTGGTGTGGACCCAAAAACCATGCAGGTCGAGCCTGCTGGGCACACCATGATTTATCTAATCGAATCCCCATCAACAACCGTGGATAAAGAGCACGATTCGCGGTGGCGACCCGAGCAGACTAAACGAAAGTGCTGAGCGCGGTGATAATCGCGTTGCGTTCTTCATCTGCCAAAAAAGCCCGACAGTAACTGTAGTCAGGATTTCCTACCACGTCTCCCACGATCTGTATATCTTCAACCTGAGGGGAGTCCTTCGTCAGAAGTATAGTTGCGGTGAATACTCCCGTCGCGACGTACGTCTCGTGAAACACTCCAGCATCTACCGAATAAAAGTTGGGAGCTTCAATCGTCTCGGAGGCATACAGCTCAACGGACACTAATGTCTCAGTCGAGCTAATCGCCGACTCTTTGCCATGATAGTTTACGTTGTATAAGCGATAACCACCGGTCTTGCCTGCCCGAACACGGAACAGGCGATTCGTTAACCTTCCAGCGATTACGGCGCTTTTAAAACCGAACCTGTGGTTATGGATAGGCCAGTTGGGCTCTTGCGTATACCGCTTGAGATCCGGCCAAATATGCAGTCGAATGGCATGGGTGCCCTGCCTGCCAAGAATCGCGTGGGCAAACCCCAAAGGGTGTTGCTGGAAGGCCAGAGCCTCAAGATCAAGATGTCTGAGAATGTCGTTCAGCGATGATCGCTTTTGTTCGAACTGCGAAAACAGTTCTTCAAGTCCCTCGTCATGCATATGGGTTTACGGGAGATTTAGACATCTGAATCACCGATTGCAGAAAGTTGTCGGACAGGCTATCTAATCCAAGGGCCAAATTCGCGAAGTGTCTCCTAACTGATGCCAAGTCCAAGTTTGTGCTAATCGGCGTCAGCTCAATTTCGGTACCCTGTCGTGCAGTGAGCAACAGATCATCACGATAGGCGATATAAAACTCCGAGTCAATATCGCAACGCAGCCCTGGGGCCCGTGGATCTTCTTTCGTCAGGATGACGTACCGAGATGAGAGATCAAGGCGAAACGAGGAAAACAAAGGCAAGAGTGTCAATTGTATATTGAGCAGCGGGTATTCTCCAGCCTTTACGAAAAGGCTTAGAATCGTTGCATAGACTTCTTTGCGCACACGATCAGAAGTCCATTGTTCCCCGTCTTTCGCTGAATGCAGACCTCGCCGGTAGTTTGCATACTGTTGACACAGCCCTTCATTACGCGGGTCAATCAACTGAACGTGAAGTTCCTTGCCGGAACTCGTGTCGCGCGTCAACTTACCCATTTGAGGCAACGTTACTGCTCGAAGATATCGGCCAGTTCCTCCCCGAAACCACCATTTGTCAGTCGGCTCTATTGCAGCTCTGAGCAAAGTCGAAATCTCTTTTGGATCGACGGTGGTGATGCTCGCCCGCCGGACGACATCGGGCTCCAGCCAGAAAATCAGCAGTCCAATCAGTACGGTAACCACGAAGGATGTGAGCAGCCTTTCAACGAGGGATGCGTAGAACTGTGGGAGAGTAGTTGAAAGCGACGCATCGAAACTCGGCAGGACAAAGTACCGCACGAGGCAGGCGCATCCGATAAGCAAAGCCGCGATGACGAGGAAATTTCGGCGACGAGAAGTGTTGGACAGGATCTGTTGCATTCTCGTGAAAGTATAATCGAACGGCGGGTCAATAAAAGAGCAATCGCCGTTCGGGCCCCGCAGACTGACGCTGCAGCTCGCTCACAACGGTTGGCAGGCAGGATTTCGGGCAGGACTTTGCTTTCTCAGGAAAAGGGTGGGGGGTACCCCGATCCAAACGGCCCGAGGCTGCGCTGGCCGAAGGCGCATTAAGGAGATTTCGCTCTCCGAAAAAAATTTTAGAATGCGAAATGCCGCCCCGGCGCTGGCAGGTCTTGCAGTGTTGCAGGCGATTTTGGAGGTATACCGGCCTGATGGCAGATGCCCGTGGCCCGCGTTACGATTGCGATATATGAGTTCAGGTCGCGCGATCCTGTTCGCTCTCGGCGCTCTGAGTCTGACCGGGGCAGTTCATGCGCAGACCACTAGGTTAGACAGGTTCGTCGGGAAGGATCTTCGGAACAACCAGAGCGAGCAGGAGAACCTGGAGAAGGTCCTTGGCACACCCACCAGCGCCGATTTCGGGGAAACAGCACCTTGGTATGTCTGGAAGATCAACCGAAACGGCCGGATGCGGTACGCGGTCCTTATAGTCCAGTCGGAGTTCATCATTCCCGGTGGTTCGACGGCGTGTATTGTCCTCTTTGGCCCCTCTGCAAAAAGGATCGCCAGTTGGTGCTTCCCCACCGGTTGGCGGATGACTCCGGCCAACGCCTCAATCGAGTTTTCAAACGACGCCGGAAGCGATCTGATTGTGATTGACATGGCGCGATTCATCAACGGTCGCGATGTGGCCAGGGAGTACTTCGCGGTCAGTGATGATCGACTCCGCCTGGTGCGAATTGAGAACCACAACGGTGAGGCTGTCCAGAACGAGTACGTTTTCCCTGATTTTAAAATCGGTCTTGTCCCCGAGGCCACCTCCGTTGAGGAATGGGCGAACATGCTTGAATCGGTAGATAAGACTGTGGTGCTTTCTGCCCTGACGTTTCTGGGAGGACGGCACCTGACTGAGCCTAGCCGCCATTTCGCTCCTGAGCCGCAAGAGAGCAAGTATGCAGAATTGTTTCAGAAGTTGATGGAGAGCCCTCGAATCCGCGAACTCATTGGTGATTTGACCAAATCTGGTAACGCCTGGGTTAGGCAAGCTGCCGTGCTTGCAGCTCGCGGGCCACGTGAGCGTGAACTTCGGTGACGCCGAAACTCGTCGAGGGGGATCTCAAGGATACGGTGGATGCCAGCCAGCGCTTGGGCACCGGACCTCCGGGCAACTGGGGTGAGCGCGCCCGCCATCCCTGTAAGCAAACCTCGCTTGTTGTCGATCCGCCCAACGGCCGCACGCCCGACCTGCTCCCCGAAGCCAAGGCGCGTCCGATTCCCGAAGGCGCAGGCAACAACAACCCGAAGGCCGACTCCTGGGAAGACTTCAGCTGGTACATTCGCTGCATCAGCCGCGGCGTCACCGGTTCGATCCTGCCCGTGATCTATGGCAACGGACAACAGATCATTCAGGGTCCCGGTTACGTAACGATCATGCAGGAAATGGTGCATGAAGCCCACAATGATGTCGCTTTTCCCGTGCCCCACTGGAAGAAGGTGCCGGGCGACAGCTCCTTTACCCATTTCCGAACCTGAGTTCCGGGACTTTGCGTCCCAGCTCTGGAATCGACCCGAGCGCAGCCAACGGCACCGGCGCCTCCGCGCCGTTGATCGCCTGGAGGATGAGCCTCCGCCCTTCATCAGGGTCGAGAAGTGGCAGGCGTTGCTTCGTGGAAGGCATCGATTGAATCCATCAGCTTAACTCTTTCGGCAGCTTGTAGCGCGGCGGCCGGAGAAGCATCCGGTTGTGATTGCCACGCCGGACGGGTGGGCGCCGCATTTGTCGGCATCTCAGCGGCTACGGCACATATCTCTGGCTGGCGTCGCAGCCAGGCGAGAATTGCAAGGCTCGATTTAAGCTGGGAACGCCATCCGGAAACAGCGCTCTAACGACCGGCATTTGAGCCGCCCAGATGGAGCGCGCTTTGAAGCGGATGTCGGTCCTACTGTTCTCCGTTAACCAGGAGGCTCAGGCTCTCGGTCCCGTTCTGAGTGCTGGTTCCCCAGACTGCCGAGGTTCCCCAGACGGCCGAGGTGCCCCAGACGGCGCTGGTTCCCCAGACGGCGCTGGTTCCCCAGACAGCCGTAGTTCCCCAGACCGCGCTAGAGGCGTCAACCCAGACCGAGGTTCCCCAGACTGCCGAGGTTCCCCAGACGGCCGAGGTGCCCCAGACGGCGCTGGTTCCGGCAACGGTGTTCTGAACCCTAACCTGACCCGTGGCGGCGTCGTACACAGCCGTCGGCGACATGGCGCTGCCCGAGGCGACCGCCGTGCTGTTCAGCGCTGCCCAGACGTCCAGATATCCCGCGCCAATGGTGAAGATGTCGTAGTAGCTGACGTAGGAGGTCCCGGTAACGGGATCGACCGCAACACTGCTCGCGGGAAATGTTTTGGTTGCCGTCAGCATCAGACGGGCTTTTACCTGATCGGGGGTCAGATTCGAGTTCTGCTGTAAGAGAAGGGCGGCGGCGCCGCTCACCATCGGTGCGGCAATGCTGGTTCCGCTGAGTTTGTAGTAGACCGGACTCGTACCGATTCCCAGATCCTGGTAATACGACACGGGAATTTCATTGGACGTCGGCGAGGAAAAAAGGAATAAGAGGCCGGTGGGCCGCATCAGCGAGATGACCTGGTTTCCGGGCGCGACGATGTCGGGTTTAACGATATGATCGACCTGCGTGGGACCTTTCGAACTGTAGCTGGCGATCATGTCGTCAGTTCGCGTGATTGTGCCTTCGTCCTTCATGGCGCCCACGGTGATTACGAAGGGGTCGTTGCCCGGGACCGTGATCGTTCCGTAGCCCTCCGTGCCCATGCTGTTGTCGCGGCCGTCGTTGCCGGCTGCCGCCACCACCACGATGCCCGCTTTCCATGCCGCTTCCACAGCCTGGCAAATGGGATCGAGTTTGTAGGTTTCATAAACCGGTCGTCCCAGCGACAGATTTATGACCCGGATATTGTATTTCGCCTTGAGGGCGATTGCCTCCTGGATTCCGGCGATCACGGTGCTGTCGCTGCCGGTTCCGGTATGGTCGAGCACTTTCAGGTTGATGATGTTGGCGTTGGGCGCGATGCCGATGAAAGAGCGCGTATTGAGCAATCCGGTGGACTGATTGCCATCCCCCGCAAGTATTCCCGAAACGTGCGTACCGTGTCCATGACCGTCCGTGCTGTCCGGATCGGCGGTGAAATTCTGGTTGTAAACGATCCGCGAGCCCGGCAGGGGAGAGAATAGCGACGCCTGGCCATTGAGATCGTAGTTCGCCTGCGTACCGCTGTCGATCAGCGCGATGCCGATGCCCGTCCCGGTATAACCGGCGGCGCGGGCCACGTTCGCGTACACCGTTGGGTTCGCGATATCGAGAAGCGACCGCACCGGACGGTTCGGAGAAATATAAGCGACATCCGGTTCCAGCGCCAGATCCGCGATAGCGGACACCGGCATCACATAGTGGCCGGCCTTTACGATGGAGAGTTCGTCTTTCAGCGCGCCGCCGCGCCGGGTAATCAGACTGTGCTGGTGCTCGGTGGGCGTCTGCGTAAACTGCACGATCACATCGACCTGACTTTCAGCCGACACACCTGCGAAGTCTTTGGCAATTTTCGGATCCGCCGCAAAGGCTGCGCCAGCAAGCGCGAGTGCGAGGGCTCCGATAAATGCTGACCGCAAAATGCCGGTCCGGAGTTTCCTGAAACCGGCGAGATTTTTGATTGCGTTCATTTTGTTTTCCTCTGTATTTCTCAGGATTCAAAACAACCTGGTCGTTCTGTCGATTCGATTCATCCGGTAGTATTGGCTTAATTTCTGCTAAGAAGAGGTCAACTGCAAAGGCGGGGTGGGCCGGTCGCCGGTCGATAAGCGGGCGCAACCGTATTTCGCGCTGGCTGCGCCCGCCGATATCGAAGGCGGAAGTCCGCTCTGGTCAGGGTTCGGTGTCGATCGCGCCAATGCCGAACGACGTATCGCTCGTAGTCAGGCCCCAGACAACATTGGTGCCCCAAACCACATTGAAACCCTCGAGCGAGGATGTACCCCAAACCACATTGGTGCCCCAGACCACGTTGTTGGCCAGAACCGCGTTCGTGCCCCAAACCACATTGGTGCCCCAGACCACGTTGGAACCAAAAACCAGATTGTTCGCACCCATGCCCTGCATCGAAACCGTGCTGGTGGAACTGTTGTATGCCACCACCGGCGTTTTTGCCGAGGTGCCCACTGGAGCGAACGAGATGTTGTTGATGTACTGCATGTCGAGTTCGCCCGCGCCCACCGTGAAAACGTCGTAGTAGCTCGTATAAGACTGCCCCGTTGTGGGATCCACCACCGTGCTGCTGGCAGGGAAATTCTTCGTCGCCGACATCATGAAGTCGGCTTTGATGTTGTCGTTGGTGATCGTCGAATTGTTTTGATATCCCATCGCCGCCCACGCTGCCACGACGGGAGTCGCCATGCTGGTGCCGCTCAGCGTGAAATAGTTGGTCGAGCCAATGCGGTTGCCCGGATAGAGATTCGACAGCGTCAGTCCGGCGGGCAGCGTGGAAACTACCATGTTGCCGGGCGCGACGATATCGGGTTTTGCATAGTGATCGAACATCGTAGGGCCTTTGGAGCTGTAGCTGGCGATACGGTCGTCCGAGCGGTCAATGGTCCCTTCAGCCTTGATGGCGCCCACGGTCATTACATACGGGTCGTTGCCCGGCGAGCTGATGGTGCCGTATCCCATCGTCTGCGCGTTGTTATTGCGCCCGTCGTTGCCGGCCGCCACAGCCACGAAAATACCGGCTTTCCATGCCGCTTCCACCGCCTGGCATAGCGGATCGAGAGATGCCGATTCGTATACCGGACGGCCCAGAGAAAGGTTGATTACTTTGATGTTGTACTTGCTCCTGAGCGAGATCGCGGTGTCAATCGCCTGAATCACGTTGGAATCGGAGCCGTTGCCGTTCACATCCAGCACCCGAAGATTGATGAGGTTTGCGTTATAGGCGACGCCCTGGTAAATCGTGCCGTTGCCGTTGCCCGCCAGAATGCCCGCGACGTGCGTTCCGTGGCCGTACTGATCGGCCGGGGTACCGCCCACAAAGGACTGCTGGTAGACGATGCGGTCTGTCGCACCCGTGTGAAAATCGGGCAGGTCCACAATGCCGCTGTCGATGATCGCCACACCGACGCCGGTCCCGGTATATCCCTCCCCGTTCATATAGCTGGCATCTATAGTTCCGTTGGTGATGTTGTCGAAAGTGGGGCTGATCGCGCGATCAGGGGTGATATAGACTACGTCCGGATCATTGGCGAGCTTATCCAGCGCCAACGCCGGCACCGAGTAGTGCGCGCCTTTAATAAAGTCCATTTTCGCGTGCAGTTTTCCGCCGAGGCCAGCCACGCGCTCGTGATGCGCCTCGGTCGGGGTGACCTTGTATTGAACGATTACTTCCACGTCCTGGTCGGACCGGCTGCCACTTCTGTTTTCCGGCTTGAGTTCCGGCGAGAGATTTTCACTGCCCGCCCACACGGTCGTTCCGCAAGTAAGTGCCAGTCCGATGATCGCCGCAAACTTCAGTGTCCTTCTCATGTTCGTTCCCTCCGAATTACCCTTCGTGCCCGGTTAGTTTCTGCACGTTTACTAGATCGGCGGATGAGTGAAAAGTCTCTAGGTAAGAGCCGCAGACCCGGTACCAGTACCCCCTCGGCAGCGTCAGCCTGAAACGATCGACGTGGTGACGAACCTGGGCTGAAGTTTCGCTTCACCGAGGTCGATAGGAGAGTAAGGTCCAAAACGAGATCGGCGGCGTGCTGCTCGCAACGGGCTTTGCCGATTGAGCCATTAAAAAGCCTCATTGCAATGACATGCGAGACATAACGAAAAACCGCCGGCTCCTCGCGGGCGTGGCCGTTGCTAGGCTTTCGCGGCTGTCAATTGCCGACCCGATCAAGTTCGGCATGCGTGGTGGTCACCGTCGAGGCGGACGACCGCGCTTTCCTCTCTCATTTTCTCTCCGCCGCGGCTCACGCCTTGGCCCCTTCCCTTGTTTTTCAATCTGACAAGGCCGCAAAGGGCCGAATCGCGGCTTCTACACCGAGCAGGAGCTTTCCGACCGCATGAAACGCCTCGAACAGCAGCACATTCCCGCTGCCGGGGCAACGGGCGCCGCCCTCCGTCTGCCCTCTTGATTTCGCCTGCAACGGTGAAACGGTCCCTGCCAGACCCGGAGGTGTTGCAGTGTTGCACGCTTGACCGGAGGGGTGTGGGTGAAAAAGTCGCTATCATGCCAATCAGGACTCATTTATGATCTGCCCAGAATGCATCCGGCTGACCGCCGAATATGAACGGGTGGTCAGCGACCTGAAGGTGGCCGCGCAAAAACTCCAAGCCGAGGCCGAGACCCGATTCCAGACAGAGGAATCCCAAAGGAAAGCGAAAATGGCGCGAGCAATTGGCGCACGTGTGGAACTTGCCCGGGAGGAAATCGAACGGCACGAGAAGACGCATCGCGGCACGCTCTGGGAATAGGCGATGGCCGGCGGGCGGTATGATGACACAATCTGTGGCTTCTCCATCTGAGACGAAGAAAACAGTCAGGGATGCATTGCGCTTTTTGTTTATCATCCGTCTCGTGTTTGCGGTTCTTCAGATTGGAATTGCGGTTCTTTTGGTCCTCCGGTCGCAGAGTCCGTTTGAATCCATAGTCATCGCTCTTCTTCTCTTGATTCTCATCCAAGTCAGCGATAATGTTGATCACGACCGCGAAGATGACATAAAGAGGCGGCTGATTCGGATACACGCTTTAATTCGCGGAGCTGGCGCGCTCAGCGTTAGCGAGTACAAAGAGTATAAAAAGGCAGAGGAAGAGGACAACAATAAACGGGATCTGGCCAAGGTCGATGCCTGGGTCGCCTTGGTAAGAGTGTCCGTTCAGATTATTGTTGGACTTGTTGCCGTCTTTGTTCTCGTTAAAGCGGCACTCGACCTGTAATACGAGTCTCGCCCCACTTTGCCCTGCAACGGTGCAACGGCCGGTGCCAGCGCCGGAGGTGTTGCAGTGTTGCACGCTGGACCGGAGGGGGCGTAGTGCCGAAGGTGCCTACCGCGCAGCGGCGGATGCCCTGACTCTCGCGTGACTTGTCGTGTGGCTGCGCAGCGCGAACACAGCCTCTTGCCATTCACGGCGGGCATTGTCAGCCAAAACCGTAAGTTGGTCGTACACCTGAGCTGGCGTGCCGATTGCGAGACTAAGGTCACTGATCGCGTCTGCCCACACGCACCGTAACCTGTCCTTCTCCGCTGTCAGGCGACTGCATTCAGCGCAGTCCATCAAAGTAAGGTTATCGCCAATCCGGGCGACGATCCATCCAGGGAAAATACTGAATGAACTGTGGGAATAACCATGGCCGTGCCATGGAAATCCACCGCGACTGTGATTTACGATACCTGCGCACCGGCGGGTTTCATATGTCCCCGCTGGTGCCGTTCCAGTTCCAGCCGGGCTGTCTCGGCTTCCAGCCAGGCTTTGTTTGAGATGGTTCTCAGTGATATAAGCCGCCTGAGCGTACCATCGCGAGCCGCTTCAGCATCGTCAAGCGCCGCCACGTACGCTTCGTTCAGGCGGTCATGCTCCGCGCGGAGCCGCGCGCATTCCTCGCAGTCCACCCGATCAGCATACAGCGGATCCCGTATTCCTGCCACCACGGCACCAAGCGGCTGGGATCACATTGCGGAATGCGTGTTTTGGCGAAGCTGCTGCGCTTTCAGGCCCAGCGGCTCACTTCCGGCTTGCTGTTGTATCAGTCACTTGCAACGGCATCGCGCTTGCTCTTACTGGTGTTCGCCAAAGTGAAGGAGGGTTCAGTGCCAGGTCGAAAACCGTTTGGCTACTATCAAGGTGAGGCCGAGACAATCGCCACGATGGAGGCGCTCAGGGCTAGTGGGTTCGGATTCGATAGGATTGCAGCCCGGTTAAACGCCGACGACGTTCCGTCGCGGAGTCGAAAATGTTGGAGCGGTCTCGTGGTCAACCGGATTCTCTCTCGCAGGGGCCAGCACACCGATGGTGGCAACGCCCAATCAGCACGCATCCCTTTGTGTCGGTACAGTTCTGGGCGAGCGAGTTCCAGCTCAACGAGAGACTCTTCAGCTATCCGGTAGAGACGCCCGCCATTCGTTCACGGCAACATCGCATCGGACGGCTTGCGGATGAAGTTATCTCCACATCTCCAGAATGCTGATGGCCTTTCTGGACTATTATGGTGTCCAGCCCAGCCCGGATATCCGCAGCATGAAATCGTACGACGAAATCCGGGATCATCTGCAGGCCGAACTGGAACGCGCCACCTACCGGCACGCGAGGGAGGACAGCGAGGAAAGCGGGGAGGCCCTCAAGAGCGCGCAGGATCGTTACGACCGTTTCTCACTCCACGGAATGATCCCCGAAGACCTCGCGGATTAGGTGGCTGGCAGCCACCTACGCAGCTTTCCGCCCCGCCTTCCTGGCCTGTGCCGCTGCCCGCTTAGCTGCCCACCTCCGCCGCATGGCCTCAGCCAGACGCTTGCGACCCTCGGGTGTCATGCCCCCGGCCTTGCGTACGGCAGGAGTCTCTGGTGCTGACACGCTTGCAACCGCTGCTTTCTTCGCAGCTCTCTTTTTCGCAGCCCACCGTTTCTTCAGCGCCGCAATGAGTCGCTGTTTCCCTTCGGGGGACATACCGCCCCTGCGTTTCGCCGCCGGTGCTGGCACCGCTGCTGCCTTCTTTGCGGCATACCGCCTCTTCTGTCCTTCAGACCGTCGGTTTTGGGCCGCAGGCGCTGGGGCTTGTGCCGCAATGCCGTTCAGGCTGTGCAACGCCTCCAGCGCCTTCTCAATGACTGCCTTCTGCTGCTCAAGTTGCGCGATCATGCCGCTAAATCCACTTGCCATGTGATTCTCCCTTTCTTATCCCGATGATAACCGCTTCGGGGCTACCTCGGATCAGGTGACTGAGACCGCGTCAGTCATGACTCTCGCGTCTGGAAATGAGCAATCTTCCAGGTACAGCTTTCCTCCGTCCTGCGTTGAACTAATGACGCCTTCTATTGTGACGGTTTCGCCGGTTCTGAAAGCAGCCAGATATCTTTTCCATTGGTCAGTAAATGTGGCGCTGACGTTCACACCCGGAGGTGACCACAGAAGCGCGGTGCAGCCGTTTGAGTGTGAATGAAGCTGAGTAATTTGGCCTTCAAATTCTAGCAACATGCCCTTGTAAGGCTCTATAAGAGCATCACCCTGCAGGGCCGTCCTTCCGGGTTCCCGATACAGAGACAATAATTCGAGGGCATTTTTTGTCGTCCGCCGGTGGGCGCCGCGCACCGATTCGTCAGGTGCAGCGAGGGCGGAATCGAAATCTCCCTCGGTTAACCAGCTTGTCTTGGCGCCCGTATCAACTGCGCAACCAGCCGCACTTAATCGTGCAGCCAACGCTTGGCGGTGCTCTGGACGATTGCTTATCCTGACCTCATTCCTGCCTGCGACATCGCTGAATGGCCTGCTGTACCCTAAGCTGACCAAGATCGTTCGGTCTGGATGCCGTCCAAATGCCATTCCTGCCTCAAACAACACATTGGGTCGGGCCTGAGGTGTCAAAGAGGTTTCGTGCGGCGGATCGTGTAGGTCTTGGAATCTTGTGCCCAGTCGAGCTACATCATCACCTGTAATCAAGACTACGACAGCAGCAGCCTCTGAGAACGCCTGTTCGAGTACCTCTCCAATGAAAGGGGACCCTTTGCCGGTGAAGGAGACAGCTTCCGTCCATTCAATCGGCGACAGATCAAGGGCACGCAAAAAGCTGAACATAGCATCGCGGGCCTTCAGATTCCGCCCATGAACGACGAAAACTCGTCTCGAATCTGCAGGAGTTGTTGAGACTACCGCGTGGGGACTGGCGAGCATCTTGCTTTCCTGTCTGAGAATCTCTATGTCGCGTCTCGCGATTTCCTTGAGACCGGTCTCGATTGCGGGTTGAAAGAATGTTGTATCTGTAAATTGAACAAGCGCGCCGCCAAACCGCGCGGATATCTGCGCGTAGGCCTTTTCGACTTCGAGTTCAACGGTTCCTTCGAGTTCAGCAGTGAATTTGTCCAGCCATTCATCCTTGCCAAGCTCCGGGAACAGTTGAATGCTTGCGCGTCTCAATTCAATGGCGTTGCTGATGATCCTCTCGACGCGATGTCGATGCGCCTGCGCAAGACGCGTTCCAGTTGCGCCGCTGTAGAGCACGCCCCGGCGGTTATGGTCTTCGATTATCGATGAGACCTCGCGCTGGCAGTCGTCGTTCAATGGCCCGACGACCTTTAACCGCTTCAAGCGCTCCACTTCGAACGCTGCGGCGAAGCCGTCCTGACTGGACATGAACTATATTGTACGCGGCCACCGCATGGCGAATAGAAAGCGAATATGGTAATCTGCCCGATGTATGGCTCGCCGTCCAGCTCCGGAGGAGTTTGACCGCCCACTGAGCGCGGATCAACTCCGGCAACTGGAGCACAGTCTGGCATTGCTCTCCGAGCCGAGCGTGCTCAGGGAGTACCAGCGCGCCTGGGAGGCCTGCCGGATCGCAACGGATGTGCTGCCAAGGGCAGCCAATGTGCAGACGCTGGTGGCGGCGTGGAAGGTGCTGTGGAGGTGGAGACGGCGGAGACCGGTGACGAGACAATAACGTCCAATGGACCCAGGCGAATACCCAATCCTGGCACACTCAGATTTCGGCGATCCCGAATGCTGCGGTTGCCTCATGCCGGTTGCCAGGGGCGATGAGGTTGATATCGTGTGCAACGAGTGCGCTATGGTCCTGCGAACTGTGCCAGCCGCTGATACCCCAATGACGTTTGATCAAATGGAAGCCACTCTCGACGTTGCCAGTGAGAAATGCCCGCACTGCGGATCGGTGAACCTGTTTCCAGGCTTCTCGCGGGTGAAGGCGTTCGTCTGCACCGAATGCGGCAGAGGAGTGAGCCTGCCGGAGTGAACCGGAAGAACTGCTGTGGGCAGACCCATTGTCGCCGTGGAAGCTGCCTGTCGAGGTGGGCGAGACGGGGGTCGGTGGAGAGGGGGTAAAATGCCAATATCAGATCACCATATGGCCCTATCGCGCCCAGGCAAGAGTGAAAGGACCAAAGGCCCGGGGGCGACGAGCAAAAAACAAAACGGGGTTGAGGTGTTCGTGGTCAAACAGAAGACACTTATAATTCCGTAATAATCCACAATGGACCTAGGGAGTGACGATTCTTCAGCGTTGGAAGCAAACTAGCCTGGCCAATAAAGCTATCGTGTTCACGAGCACGGTTGTGGCTGTTGGCACCATATTTTATTCGGTCATGGCTGCGTGCCAAGTCAGTATTGCTAATACTAGCGCCAGAGACACTTCCGCTCAGATCGACAAACTCGTCGGCGCAACAAATTCCTCCATTGATAAGTCAGTTCAGGCTAGCAGTAAAGCCATTTCCGATACGATCCAGAAAAATAAAGAATCGATTGAGGCGGCATTGGCTCAGAACCGAAGTGAACTGCAAGAGAGCATCCGGCAGGCCAAGAACTCCCTGGAGGCCAGCGAACGGCAGAGCAAATCCGCCTTGGATTTGACAATTGCCAATACTAGGGCTGATCAAAGAGCGTGGCTTGGTGTTCATGAAGCTCGACTCGATAGACTTCAAGAAAACACGCCGCTTGGTATAAGCATCCAGTTTCTTAATACCGGTAAGACCCCGGCTCTGCACGTGACACAGGGGACTAACTTCCGGCCTACTGCGCAGTTCTTCCAAGGACCACAGCCTGATTGGGCAATGAATTTTGTCGACGAAGCGCAGCTTTCGGTCGCTCCTCAGGGCACCCTTAATGCCCGTATCACACTCCAGCCAGCGGCATTCAATCTCGACCTGATCCGAAACGGTCGGCAATGGGTCTACTGGTATGGAAGACTGCGCTACGCCGACATTTCGGGAGCAATCCAAGGCAGAACTGACTTCTGCGTCTATGTCTCGGTTGACGCCGTGAGAAATCCAGACATCTTCTTTTGCAACGAGTTCAATAACCTTCAGTAAACGGGCCTGTCACGCCAAATACAACTATCGCAGCCAGCGCCAGGAAACCACCCTCACACGCTGCCTAATGCCCGCTTCAATCGGCGGAGGACCCGGACGGCGGACGCTCGCCGCAAAACGGGAGTTTTGCAGGATTCTACGGCTTCAGGATTTTCTTTGCCACGTACATCCTATACTCTTTACCTGAACTGTCTTTGATATAAATCAGCTCCCCGTGGCTTTCCACGATCCGATCCAAGATGGATGTGGCGCGAACGCCAGCCGCAATCTGAACAGGACCGTTCACAGCCAACGACCGGCAAGGCGCTGTGAAGACCTTGCCGCAATCTCCCCGGACGACGTACACTGCCCTTCCGGCGTCGATTGTGAACGTCCAGATGGGGCGATATTGAGCCGTGGTGTTGCCAGGAAGATTACCGGGGCCGCTGCTCGACCCGACGTACACGCTCTCCTCGGAGATGTCAGTCACGGTTGCTTGTTGCCAGGACTTCGCGGCTTTCTTATTCGGAGTGCTCTGGTTTGTGGCACTACTCGGGGCGGACGCAGGCGCAGCCGCACTGCTCGGGCTGGCGGGCGCCGCGCCTGAGGGCTCGATCCTGATCTTAATCAGGATGTCGTCGTTCGAATCGTCATACAGGTACGACACGGCGTTGTCGAGATGCATCAGCCACGTTGACTCACTGGTTTTCTCAATGACGTTCCCCCCCAAGTGGAGAGCATTCGATGCATCGCCAAACGCGACTCGCGAAGCCGGGTCTGTGCTGTCTGAAAATGCCCACGCTGTGGTCGCGCCATACTTCGACCACATGCAGAACCGAATCGTGTCGCCGGCCTTGAGGTTATCGGCGGCGATCTCACCTCGCGGATACGAAGTGTCGGGCAAACTGCTCAGGTACACGTGGCAGCTCAGGGACGCCGTTCCGATGCCGAATTTCCACTCCGCACCTGGTTTTGCGCCAGTCGCTTCGAGGTACACGTTGCCACCGTAAGGCATCACGAAACTCTCGGCCCTTGCCATGCTGCCGATCAGAACCGCGATCAAGGGGAGGACAACGGCTCGCGATCTCATGCTCGATCCTCTTTCAGTGCGTCTGGCGATTGAGAGCCGCGAAACGACAACACCATAATAGTCTGTTTTGGACTATTCCATCTTGGGCTTGTAGCCTGATGTTCGTTGCGTTCGAACGAACGCAATGGAGAAGTCCATCCACTCAGCCCGGTACGCCATGTTCCTCCGGGTGCTGCGACAATCGCGCCTTCAGGCCGGTCTGACCCAGATTGAACTTGCGAAGAAGCTTGACGAAACGCAAACTTTCATCAGCAAGTGCGAGCGGGGCGAGCGCCGTCTTGACGTGATTGAACTCCGGGAGTTCTGCCGAGCATTTGGAATTTCTTTGGGCCAGTTTGCGGCGAGGCTTGAGCGGCGACTGAAAACGAAGCGGTAGCCGCACGGAATCTACCCACCCGAGCGCGGGGATCGAAGGGTGCATTGTTCGGTTATCCCCTTTCTAGAGTTGCCGTGGCGGAAGTAAATCGCTGGGAGACCGGCTGCTAGGCCGTCTGCGCGGTCTCCTTCTCCGGGGGCTTGGTTGCATCCCGCGCGGGCGACAGTATGCCGACGTACGGATGCCATCTCAAACAAAAATGTGACTGCATACCCGTGATTGCGCCTTACGTTTGCCCACACCCGCGTGAATACCAAGCCACATATCAATTGTTACTAGCGGCGTACTCACACCTGACGAAGTAGTTATCTTCGTCTTTTCAGTGCCTCTTTCCTGAGAGCGCTAAGGGGTAGCGAAGGCCGCAGGGTGATTGTGCCCTGCCTGCGTTTTCAGTGGGTTACAAGTATGGCCGGTAGTGTGCCATATGGTTCGGTAGGTCTAACAGCGGACTTTTCTGACCTTCGGTAAAATGACCTAATGACAACTTCTTTAGCCCTCTCAGCACCCTCTACGCCACCCTTGGCCGTCTCCATTCGGGAGGCCGCGAGACTACTCGGTCTTTCGCATGGCACCATTGAAAAATGGGTGAAAAGCGGCTTCATTCGTTCTTTGAAGATCGGACGCCGCAGACTCATCGAGAGTACCGAGATTAACTGGCTTATCAAGAAGTCCAGGACTCCCGCCCTCGGCTCCGTGTAGCGTCGCGACGGTGTTGGAGGCCGGGCATCAGCCCACCAGCCCACCCAGATCGATATGCTTGGTGCCAGGCCACTACAGGTCTTTTGGTGTGTTGCGCCTGGCTGTGGAGAAAGAAACGATGAACGACAGCATTATTCAGTTCCTGCAAAGCCTCGCAGATGACGCCTTCTACGGGTCCGTTGACCTCAAGTTCCAGAAGGGTCAGATCGTGTGTCTGCGCAAAGAAGAGACTATAAAGCCTACGCATCTTCCGGGGATAGCCCGGATGGAAGCCAATGACAAATACAAACGAGTATCACACCCCTGACAGCCGGTACTCCCCGACTCGGACGATCGAAAACTACAATTCTCCGCCTCCGCCCGCGGTAGCTTCGGAGTTCACTCGCGTCTCCGGGACGAACACGCTCGCAACAGTCCTGCCGTTGTCAACTGGTATCGTCCCAAGACCGAAAGATGCCGGTATGCAGTTCGACGAACTGATGGCTACGCCGTTTCCGGTCTCCCGGTGCATTCTTTCAGGCTTCATGCTAGAAAGCCATGTATCGGTGTTTGGCGGGGCCTTCGCGCAGGGTAAAACGTTCTTGTGGCTTGAGCTTACCATTCATCTCGCCATCGGCAGAAATGTCTTGGGCATGACAGTCACACGACCATATCGTTGCCTGTTTGTTGACACTGAGAACGGCGGCGCGGAGATCCAGTCCAGGCTGAAGCGGTACATATCCAGCCTAAAGTTATCGTTTGAGGAGTTGCAGCTTCTCAATCAGAATTGGCGCTATGTGGACATTCAAAGCGAAGGGCCGTTACACTTGCTCGACCTCGCGAAACAGTCCGGGTTCGATTCGCTATTCATGTACCTCACGCAGGTTTATGACGCTGAGGTCGTGGTTCTCGACTGCTTCGGGAAAATCTTCTCCGGTAAGGAGGGCGACGAGAACGAAATAAAGACGTTCTGTACCCGGTGTCAGATGCTCGTTCGCGGCAATTCGCGTTTGCAAACAGGCGGACTCGTTTTTCTTCACCACTTCACGAAGGTCTCTGAAATGACGCCAGGGCTCGATCTGAAGGAGAACCCCACAGAATACTTATCCAGGATGCGCGGATCGGGCAGACTAATGGACCTAGTTCAGGGTAGGTATGGCATGTGCGAGATGAAGTCTAACGATGATACGTACACGGTAGTGAATGGCATTTCGCGTTCGGTGAATGTATCCGCCATGCTTCTCCAGCGTGACGAAACGGGTTTTTTCAGTCTTCACTGCAATGAACTGCTGGTCGAACAACAGGTGTTTGGCCGAGCGCAGCGACTGTTGGCGCTGTTCCGGGCGATGAAGCTTGCGTTTCCCGTCGGGGTCAACTTTCTTTTTTCGGATGTCTCGGCGCTCCCCGGTGGATGGGCGTCCCAGCAGGTTACCGACTGCCTGAAAAGGGCCGTGGGGGCGAAGATGGTGGAGCCTGCGCCAAGGGGCTATAGATTCCCGAAAAGAGTAGAGAAGATAGAGTAAAGCCTGTGAGTACTTGAGCTATCGGAACTTACCGACTCTACTTTTTCTTCTTGCTAACAGAGTGCGTATAGAGTCGGGTAGAGTGAGGCGGGAATGCGGACTACTCTATTCGACTCTATTCCGCCGGATGGAGGTATAGAGCTGGGCTGGTCGATAACCTTTTTATTCGCAACAACGGCCTGCGGCGACTCTGGGAACTCTACCTTCTCTACATGGCGGGAAGTCGGGTCGCGCTCTCTCCCCGGGCTCAGGAGATGAATTGTGCAGATTCATGCGGCGGTGCAACTCAAGGACTCCCAGTGATGGTCGGTACCGTCCCGTGGGGGTTGGGTTAATCTGAGGATCGGCTTTCTCGGCTCGGCAGTGCCTTGGTGCGAAGCGGCTGTGAACAAAGGGGATTGGGCAATACCCTGGGGCGTTGATGCTGGCGAGGTATTCGGGGCGTGGCGCAGGGCCGGTTCTGCCCCGGACTCGCGAACTGAAATTCAGTGGGTGGTTGCCTGCCAGGCCGGGATGCCGATGAGTCTTGCGTGGACGTACTGCGTGTCGGTGTCGGGCGCTTCCAGGCGATTGTTACGGCTCTGTGCGCCGTGTCGATAAGGCAAACGATGCCTGACAGACACGAATCAATTAACGGGATCGTCAGCCGCGAACCAGCGCACATTGCGGGAATTAGCACGGACCCGTTCAAAGTGCGCTTCGCCGCCAGCAGCAAAACGAACGGTGAACGATGTCGGCACTAGGCCAAACAAACAACGGCGTCTCAGTCCTCGCCACAGAGATCGCGACGGAAGTGGCACGTCTGTTGACGCACGGCGTCGAGGATAACGACCCTGAGCCAGACCCGAAGGGACTACGCTCGGTACAACCGGCGCTCTTTAATATCCACCAGGCTGCGAAGTACCTTGGGCGCACGGTGAAGGGCGTTCGCGATCTGGAAAGGAAGGGCGTGCTGGTGCCTGTCCGCTTTGATCGCAAGGTCCAGTTTCGAAGGCGCGATCTGGACGAAGCGATTGAAAGGCACATCGCGTGAGCGGTACAATCCGCAGAATGACCCGGATCACGCCGAAGCCGTACTTGCGCGGAAAAACTTGGTGGATCAAGTTCTACCGAAACGGGCAGCCCGTCCGCGAGAGTTCCAATTCGGGGAACGAAGCAGACGCGAAACGTTTGCTGAGGATTCGGCTGGGTCAGATCGAAACCGGTGAGTATCGCGGCCAGGTGCCCACGCGCGCGCGGGTGTCCAATCTGCTGGACTTGGTGATTGCGGATTACCGACTTGCGAAAAAGCGCAGCATCGCGGATCTGACATACAGAATTGAGAAAAACATCCGTCCGGCCCTGGGCGCGCTCCGCGTTGCTCTGTTCGGCACTTCACACGCAGACCGGTACATCCAAGCCCGGCGCGAAGAGAAGGCCACAGACGCCACGATCAACCGCGAACTGGCCATCGTGCGGCGTGCGTTCTCGCTGGGGATGCGGGCAGACCCGCCGTTGGTGACGCGTAAGCCTTGGATTCGCCGTCTGGATGAAGATAATGCTCGGGAAGGCTTCGTGGAAGACGAGCAGTACCGGGCTCTTCTCAGGGAACTCCCGCAGCATCTGCAGGCCATCTTCGTTGTGGGCTATCACATTGGCGTCCGACTTGGAACGCTTCGCAAACTCGAATGGGAACAGGTGGACCTGGCGGCCGGGGAAATCCGGTTGCTGAAGAGTCAGGTCAAGCAGAAACGGGCACACACTGTGCCCATCTACGGCGACATGCGCGCATGGCTCGACATGCAGCTTACTGACCACAGGGAAAACTGGCCGGACTGCCCGTACGTGTTCCACTGGCTTAAGAAACCGCTGGGCGCGCACATGAAGGGCTGGAAGGAAGCGTGCGACCGAGCAAAACTGCCTAGCCTGAAGTTCCACGACCTGCGCCGCTCTGCCGTCCGCAATATGGAGCGCGCGGGGATTCCGCGCAACATCGCAATGGGCATCACCGGCCACCGCACGGAATCCGTGTACCGGCGCTATGACATCGTGTCTGATCGCGATCTAAAGCAGGCAGCCACGAAGCTGGAAGGCTACTTGGGCAGCCAGCGCACTGAAACCGAAGATGGGCACAAAACGGGCACAATCGGCTCCGAAAGCTGGGTTCCAGCCCAGCTTCCTGACTGTAAGTTATTGAATTTATTGGTGAGCCGGGCGGGGCTCGAACCCGCGACCACCGCATTAAAAGTGCAAATCGGGCGCCTCTCGGTACACGCCAATGCCCTGTTTTCAGTAACTTAGTGGCTTAGTAGAGGCCACCGAGAGCCACCAAAAGACAAGAAAGTTGCAAAGTCAGATGCAAAGTCAAAGTTGCTTTTCATCTCCAGCGTCCAGGCGGGGTCCAGACCAGATCCGGCCCTCTTCTGCACCGCGCGCAGGCATGACAAATTTCTCGAGGCAGATCATCTACGCTCCGGCCGAGGCGTAGCCATTTTTCTCATTACCGCTGAGTATGCCACAATCAGCCATCAGCGAGAGCGCCGTCGCGAGCCGATCCGGCGTAACCGACGGAATGAGCGGTGCGTCAGCGAGGAAAGACAGTCCCTCTTCTTCGATACTGATCCGCAAACGCTGCGTTGCGCCATCGAAGCGGCGCGCCGCCACCGAAAAATGCTGGCTGAGGATCAGGTTTTCGAAACAGTATCTCAAGAATTCACGTACGGTCATTGCAGAGCAGCGATAGAGGGTGTCTCGAAGAAATGCCAGAGAAACACGCTCGGCGCCACCCAGATGAAGCTCGGTTTTGACCGGCAACGACTTGGATGCCAGATCAGTGAACCGAGCGCAGACGAAGAGAGCTCGCAACGAGCGAGCAACGATTTGGCATGGCGGGGATTCAATGACGCTTCGAAGCTCCCGAACCATTACTACTGGATTCCACAGATTCGAAGTGCCGGCAAGTTGGAGGAATGCGCCCAGGTCTCCGGATTCAGTCGCGAACGATTCGAGACATCCGCCCATGGTTTGACGCAGGCCAAAGATTCCCGGCTCGGCTGACACCTCGATCTCCGCCTGTCGGGCAATCGATTCTGTGTCAGTATCGCGATGCGTCTGCATTCGGAACTCAAACCAGGACAACAATGCCTCCAGCCCAATCCGCTGAAGCTGACGAATCTGAAGCACCTGCCAGCGGGCCCTGCCGGTTGCGAGTTTCGAGTTCCCCCACTTCACCTCAGCCGCGTCAAGGCGACCGTGAAACAGGCCGTCGCGAATCTGCGCCTGAGTCACCAGCATACCCGCACTCTCGACAAATTCCCGAATGAGAGCGATGGTGGAACT
>CAVPVO010000007.1:0-816174 GCA_963709215.1 Terriglobia bacterium
CATCCAGTGCTGGCTCGCTGGGGGGAGCGATTTGGCCGCAGGCGCGATCGCGGTGACTTTCGACGACGGTCCGGCCGGCCTGTACGACTATGCATTTCCCTGTCTCCAGAAGTATTCCATTCCCGCCACAGCGTTTGTGGTTGAAGAATTCACCCGGCGGGGCAAAGCTCGGGACGACAAGCCGGTAATGTCGGCCGATCAAATCAAATCATTGATACGCGCAGGCATCGAGATCGGTTCTCACGGCCGCAATCATCTCTCGCTCGCGTCGTCTCGATTGGACCACGAACAGCTGGTCGCGGAGACTGCCGGGTCGAAAGCCGGCCTTGAAAATATACTATTGACTCCCATTCGTTGTTTTTCCTACCCGTATGGTACAGGACGAGACGTCAGTCCGCGGATCGTGGCGGCAATTCGCGAAGCAGGTTATAAGCTGGCGCTCACCTCTGTGCACGGCAAGATCCACCGTAGATCAGATCCACTGCAGCTTCACAGAATAAAGGTTGAGCGATCGGACTCGCTTAGCACATTCAAGGAACTCCTATGCGGCGGCATGGATCAATGGGCGTGGATCGACAAATACGCTCCGTGGCTGCAGGTGACCCGTGGAACGTAGCGCCCGGAGACGTGACACGCTACTATCCATTGCGAAGAAATAGCATTCCAAAGGCCCCGGCTGTTATGCAACACACGGGGCGGCTGCCTTTATGTTGGGGTGGACGAGAGTAAACAGAACGTTACTGTGGAGCGCCACAGTCCGAGGAGTAAGACGAAATGAAAACCGCACTAATGGACGTGCTCGCGTGTCCGACGTGTTTGGGCGAGTTGATAGTGAAGGGGACCGTTCAATCCGGCGACCTCCGGGAAGGCGAGTCGAGTGCAAGCGCTGTTCCATGACGTTTCAGGTGCGAGACGGCGTCTGCGTTTTCGGAATGCGGAAAGATGATCGTGCGCTAAAGACGCAAGAAATGGACGGAGAGAACAAATGGGTATGTTCCGCTAACGATCTGGCTACCCATTTGGAGTTTGCGCGGACAAGTCGAATACAGAGTGGAGCGACACTCCAGCGCCTCCTTGTAGGTATCGGGGATCGCCCGCGGCATGAGATTCGCGTGCTCGATGTCGGAGCTGGATGGGCGGGCTCCAATCGTGGCAGTTTGCATCCGAGGGCTTCAATGTTGTGGCTACTGAAATCAGTCCTGAATTCATGTTTTCAGCCGATATGGTCGTTGCCGACAAACACTTCGAGCGCGTAGTAGCCGACGGCACGGTACTTCCATTCAAGAACGGTACTTTCGACATCATTTTCTGCAAAGAGGTGGTGCATCACTTGTCGAATCCGACTGATATCCTTCGCGAGTTGTGGCGCGTGGCGACACCGGGCGCTTGGATCGCACTTCGGGAGCCTTGCAGTCCGATGCTGGCGGACAAAGCGCGTTTGCGGGAGGAGGACCCTGCGGTCAAGGCTGGAATTACTCATTATTATTATTCCTATTTGGAATATCTGAAGTATCTGCGTGCCATCTCTGACAAGGTCGAAATCGAAACTGGGCACTTTGTAAAGTTGAATCCGAAACATCACCCGATCCTTGAGCCGGTGCAGCGGGTTTTATGGAACGCGGGAGCAATGATCAGCGAAAATTTAACGCTGGCGTTATTTCTGTTGATATTCGGTGGTGCAGTAAGCATCCTCGCAAGGCGGGGGTGGAACCTATCGGGGAAACATTGAAAACACTGATCGCGGTGTGGAGCCAATTGATTTGAAGCGGCTGCAGGGGAACGCGCAGCAGTTGGCTTACTATCGGGGGGAACTGGTACCTGCGGTTTTCGACGTTTTCCGGAACCCGCGGCTCGACAATGGTGCGTGATGAGGCTCGCTCCGCGCCGATGCTCACTTAGCCCCCAAATTGATCACGGGAGCGGGGACTCCGGCCACCGGAACACCGCGGTTGAGAGCCGGGGAATCCGGGGCGAGGCTGAAGTTGGCCGCCTGTGCAGACACAAACTCGGGGTCGGCGTTTAAACTGTGCGTATCGAAGCCAAGTGCTTGCCATTGCTGCCACGTAGGAAAGCTGCCCTTGTACGATATGCTTGGAGCGCTGTCCGCCCGCCAGTCGAGGTTGTCATCGATCAGTACCGCCCCTGTGAGTGCTAAAGCGATCCCGAGGTCCCGACGCGTCGAAGACGCGTACATAACATTATCCTGGATCGTCAACTGATTCACATTATCGGCGACCTGTATCTCATAACCGGTTGTGTTTCCATTATTATAGAGTGTATTACTGTAGGCGGAGATGCTAATCGTGCCCGTCCCTTGGCTGTACTGACTGATGCCGGCACCGGTTGAATTGGTGGCGTTGTTGTTGTAGATAACATTGCCATGGACGGAATACTGGACATTCGCGCTGCCGTTCTGGCCAAGTTGTATACCATTAAGACCGTTTCCGTAGATCGTATTTTGATAAATATTAGCCGAGCCAATTGCCTTCACACCCGACCCGTTCGCCATGGAGTAAATCGTGTTGTTAAAGATGTTGACCGGTACAGAACTGCTTGTTCCATAATATATTCCGTGACAGTAGTTACCGGCGACGCCCGCGTTGTAGCACACGGCGTCATTGGAATATATAGAGTTGCCAAAAATATTGACGTTTCCAAGGTTCCCGCCGATCGGGCTGTACTCCTGACTGTCCCGAGCTGAAGCCCAACCGTTTCCCGTAATGGTATTGTTGCTCAAGGTCGCGGTAGCGTATTGATCCGAGACGCTAATACTGTACCCTCCATTTCCACTGATAATACAGTTGTTGATTGTGAGACTGGCGGCCAGCGTCGATCCCTTGGCATTGAAAGCAATGTCGGCGCCGCCTTTCACAATCAAGTTTTCAAAAACGACGCCGACAACGGACGTGCTGCCGATGTTAATCATTCCATCGGAGAGTCCGTTGGCGTCAAGAATCGCTAAGCCATTGAGGGTGACGTAGGATTGATTGTTCGTATCCACCACACGGTTCCTCGCTCCGGCCTCGATTCCAGGCGCTGTATAGTAGGAACTCGGATCGCCCCCGGTTGGGGTCCAGACATAAAGAACCCCGGAAGCCCAGTACCAGTTAAACTCTGACGCTATTTGGGCCTCGGTCTGAACCAGCGTCCCTCGGATGCCGCTAAAATACACAATGTGAGGCTGAGTCGGCACAGTCGAACTCCACACATTGGAGGAGTATTTGGACCAGCCCGTTATGAGGTTGGATCCGGAGAGAATCGGGGCCGGCCCGCTGCCATACGCGGTGTAAACGATTGGGGACGCCTCCGGATCCCGAGGAAGGATAGTACAGTTCGTCCCGCCATACGCTCCCGGCCTTAAATCCAACCGATTGGCCCGGGTTCAGCGGGGTCGAATTGACCTTCGCGACGGTCTGCCAAGGCGCGGCCAGCGTTCCCGGGTTGGAGTCCAAACCGTTCATCGGAGTCTACGTAGTAGCTAAGGGTTCCTGCTGCCAGCGGGATAAGACTGATCATGGCGCTGGCCGATTTCGTCGAATCTGCGACGCTTTGGGCTGTCACAGTAACCGCTTGGGGTGTCGAGACACTTGACGGGGCCATATACAGACCCGCTGTGGAGATCGTACCTGCCGACGGGCTGATTGACCAGGTAACCGCAGTGTTGCTGGTACCGAGAACAGTCGCCGCGAACTGCTGTGTGCCTGAGGGCGCCAAGTTGACAGTGGACGGGCTCAGGGACACCGTGACCGCCTGGAGAAGCGTGATCACGGCTGTCGCGACCTTTGTGGGATCAGCCACGCTTGTGGCAGTAATCGTAACACTTTGGGTAGTCGGGGCCGTACTGGGCGCAACATAAACGGCAGTCGTCGTGCTGGTCCCGAGGCTTCCCAAAGCTGGGCTGAACGACCAGGTGACTGCGGTGTTGCTGCTGCCTCTGATCGTAGCCGTAAATGTCTGGGTCTGTGACGGCTGCAAAGAGATTGAGGATGGCGTTAGCGAAGCGGCCACTGGAGCGCTCACTGTCAGGCTCAATTGCACGGAATTTGATCCTCCGGCATTGGTCGCGGTGATAGTGGGCGTGAAACTGCCCGTCGCCGTCGGAGTACCGCTGATAATGCCGGTGGAAGACCCAAGGGTGAGGCCGGCGGGCAGCGCGCCGCTCGTCAAGGTCCAGGTCATCGGCGTAGTACCTGTGGCCGTCAGCGTCTGTGAGTAAGCCGTCCCAGTCAAAGCGGCCGGCAGGGACGTGGTCGTGATGGAGGGAGGCGCGTTCACCGTCAGGCTCAGTTGCCTGGAACTGGCGCCGCCGGCATTGGTCGCCGTGATCGTGGGCGTGAAGACACCTGACACCGTTGGTGTGCCGCTGATAATGCCAGTGGCGGATCCCAAGCTCAGTCCTGCGGGCAGGCTGCCGCTCGTGAGGGTCCAGGTCATCGGAGTGGTGCCGGTGGCCGTCAGCGTCTGCGAATAGGCTGTTCCGGTCAGCGCGGTCGGCAGTGATGTGGTCACGATGGAGGGGGCGGAATTCACCGTCAGGCTCAACTCTAGGGAATTGGAGCCGCCCGTATTGGTCGCGGCGATAGTGAAAGTGAAGACTCCCGATGCCGTTGGTGTGCCGCTGAGAACACCGGTAGAAGATCCTAAGCTCAGCCCGGCGGGCAGCGTTCCGCTCGTCAATGCCCAAGTCATCGGAGTCGTGCCGGTGGCCGTGATCGTCTGTGTATAAGCCGCTCCGGTCAGCGCACCCGGCAAGGAAGTGGTCACGATGGACGGAGGCGTCGGCGGAGTGGTCACTGTCAGACTCAACTTCTCGGAGGCGGAACCGCCTGCATTGCTAGCAGCGACGGTGAAGGCGAAACTGCCAGCCGCTGTGGGCGTGCCGCTGATGATGCCGCTGGATGATCCCAAAGAGAGCCCTGCGGGCAGTGCGCCGCTCGTGACGCTCCACGTAATCGGAGCCGGGCCTACGGCCGCCAGGGTCTGTGTATAGGCGGACCCAATCACCGGGCCCGGTACAAGAGTAGGGGGGATCGCATTCAAGTGCTGCGCAACCGTGGGCAAAGCGAGAGCGAACAAGCAAAGAAATACGCTCGCGCCAATACCAGAAAACCTCTCGTAGCCGCTGGAAGGCCTTTTGTTTGCGCCACTTCCGAGAGACCCGCTCTCAATAGAGGTACGGCTACCGGTCACACCTCGAGAATCGAAGCTATACATTTTGTCCTTATGATCTATATCGGTTCGTTGACGGCATCTTCCGTGAAATTGAAGCTGCCTAAAGGCACTGCTGGGAAAACCCTTCCGCACCCGCAAAGCGGTAATCCAAAACAAAAAACGAAGCGGCAATCGAAGCAAGGCCAGACAGATTTGTGTCTCCTTGGCGCGGTCAACCATCTGTCTACCAATCGGCTAAAATTGCCGAAACTTTAGGGGAAAAACTTTAGGGGCCAATTAATTACGCCTTCCTGAAATTACGTGGATATGTCGGTTCCGCGATAGTCTGCTTTTGGTCGGCTTACTGCAGGCAACCGAAATCTATGTAACCACTGGTTATTACTGTCGTCCTTGTTTACCGCTACCGTTTCGGGGAGCAGTTGACCCGCGTTCATATCTGCCGAATGGCAACGGAGAAACCCGCGGGGTGACCCAGCCAAACGCTGCCTCTCTTTCCTCGGCATTCATCGGGAGGCGATCGGGGCCTTCGATTTCTTTACCGTGCCAACGCTGAGTTCCAACTCCTGTACTGCTTTTTCGTGATCGGCCAGGACGGCGCAAGTTGCTGCACTGCAACGTCATCCGACTTCCGATTGGGTGGTGCAACAACTGCGAGAAGCGTCCCCGAGGCTGGCCTATATCGCTATATGATCTTCGGCTGGGACTCGAAGTTCGATGCGGAGTGATCGCGGCCAACGCTAGGCAGGTGAAGCTGATCAGCCAGTCGAGCCGGAAGAAGGTGGTCGCGCAGATACTGGCGCGCCTCGCACGTGTGGACCTCGACTCGCTGCGGCCGACGCGGGGCCGTCATCCACCTCCCTATCTGCAATCAGGGAGCAAAGAGTTCAGCCGCGCAGCGAGGTAGCCGAGCCGTTTTCCCACTCCTGCAGCATCCGTTGTCCGATCTCGGCAAATTCCGGATGTTCCTTCATATAGGAGCGGACTTCTCTCGCGGTCTCCTGAATCGCTTCCGCGATGCGCTCCAGAATCTGTCTGATCTTCGCGGGCGTACCGCCCGCCCGTGTTTCGCCAAGTTTCCGAGTTCTTTTGCGGTCGGCCATCGGGTCGTGCCGTTGAGGGTGAGGGCCAGGCTGTCTTTGGGGAGGTACACGGAGGTGGTCACAAGATCGTAGACGGGCGCGAGCCGCGCTTCGCCCTGAACATCGTCATAGACGATCCCGAAATTCTTCAGATGCGCGTCGCCATTGCGCAGCGCGCAGTTAAGCGCAATCAGCGTGAAGAGCTTCTCCATGTCCTCGTTGACATGGGTGGAATTCGCGAACTGCGCGAATCGCTTCATGACCTGAGGTCTCGTAGCTGCCGCGATATTTTTCGTCGGTCCTGCGGGCGTTGAGCACGCAGAAATCCTCGAATCCGCGATAGGTGCCGTCCATGCGCAGATCGAAGCGGTCGATGACCAGCGCCATGCCGTCTTCCGCCAGGCGGAAGGGGGGCACGTCGAGTCCGCACTTGCGCGCGGCCGTCAGGCAGAAATACTCGTTGGCGGCGAGCTGCGGATATTCGTTCGGCTCCCACAGCTTCACGATGTGCGTCGCGCCCCTGGTAGCTCTGCGAGAGCCGGTGGCCGGTGTGCTCCATTTCAGCGAAGGCTTTTTCGTCGCGCACGAGGATCTTGGGCTGCACGCCGCTGATGCCGGAGAAGGACGCGAACTTCTCAAGCAGGTAGCGGAACAGATCGCCGCCGCGCCTGCGTTCCAGAATCTCGTCGACCGACTGAAACGGTGTAAGCGTCCGGTGAAGACCGTCTTTAAAGGCTGAGTAAGAAAGATCATCCTTGAGGAGACGGCGGAGAGGACCGTCGAGCAACGATGGTTCAGAACGGCAGGCTTCCAGCGAATCCGGAACCGGGTCGCAAGCGTCGAATGCGCTCGAAGCTGGAGCGGCGGCAGGTGGTGGAAGAGACGATGCGGCCCGGGGCGCCATCGGTCGCGGTCATCGCGCGCGCCCACGGGGTGAATGCCAATCAGGTCTTCAACTGGCGCAAGCTCTATCACGCGGGGCGACTCAATGATAAGGCCCAGGCAACTGAGTTACTGCCGGTCCGAATCTCAGAAAATTCACGCCCTGAATATCTCGGCGTGGAAGGGCCCGCCATTGCCCCGGTGGTTTCGGGCGTGATCCACATCGAACTCGGACGAGCACGCATCCGCGTCGAGGGATCGGTCGATCCCGGCAACGCTCCGCATGATTCTGGAGCAACTGGGCCGGTGATCTCGCTGCCGTCGAGCACGAGCATCTGGATCGCGGCCGGCGTCACCGACATGCGCCGCGGCTTCACCGGCCTGAGCGCCGTCGCGCAGACGGTGCTCGAACAGAATCCGTACTCGGGCCACGTGTTCGTTTTCCGGGGCAAGCGCGGCGATCTGGTGAAAGTGCTGTGGTGGGATGGCGACGGGCTGTGTCTGTTTGCCAAGCGTCTGGAGCGCGGCCGCTTCATCTGGCCGCAGGCGGACAAAGGCGTGGTCTCGCTGAGCCGCGCACAGCTCTCGATGCTGCTGGAAGGCATCGACTGGCGAAGGCCGATCCGAACGGCTGCGCCCGAGCATTGCGGTATAGAACATCTCTTCCCGAAAATGTTTGCGTATCTTCATGCCATCGACATGTTCGCGTGACATAGTTGCGGTATGGACGCTGTGAGCAGCGAGGCGAAGCGCAGAAGACCAACTGCCCGATCTCGACTCGCTCGAGTCGCGTCGCTCAAAGCGCTCGTGTTGCGCAGCATCCGAGCTCGACTCGCGCGAACCGAGATCGAGAACCTGAAACTGCTCGTCCTCAAGCTCAAGCGGATGCACTTCGGCCAGCGGTCGGAGAAGATGAACGCCGAGATCGGGCAGCTCGAACTGCGGCTCGAAGATCTCGAAGCGAACAGGCCGCGGCCGAACCGCTTCCTGCGCAACTGGCGATCCCGCCGTGAACGAGAAGGCTGCAAAGAAGCCTGCACGCCGTCCGCTTCCCGCCGAACTGCCGCGCGAGATCGAAACGATCGCGCCGAAGCAGGAAGCCTGCCCGGACTGCGGCGGCAAGCTGCGCCCGCTCGGCGAAGACGTTTCGCGAGATGCTGGAATACGTTCCGGCGCGCTTCAAAGTGATCCGCACGGTGCGGCCGAAGCTGAGCTGCGCCTGCTGCTCGCGCATCGTGCAGGAGCCGGCGCCGCATCGGCCCGATCGACAGGGGTCTCGCCGGTCCCGGCCTGCTGGCGCATGTGCTGGTCGCGAAGTACGCCGACCATCTTCCGCTGTACCGGCAGTCGGAGATCTATGCGCGGGAAGGCGTCGAACTGGACCGCTCGACCATGGCCGACTGGGTGGGCGGCGCGAGCCGGACGCTGCGGCCTCTGGTGGAAGCACTGAAGAGTTATGTGCTGAGCGCGGAGAAACTGCATGGCGACGATGTGCCGGTTCCGGTGCTCGAACCGGGCAACGGTAAGACGAAGACGGGACGACTGTGGACCTATGTTCGCGATGATCGGCCGGCAGGAAGTGAAGCGGCTTCGGCGGTGTGGTTCGCCTACTCGCCGGATCGCAAGGGCGAACATCCGGCGAGTCATCTGAAGAACTATCGCGGCATCCTGCAGGCCGATGGCTATCGCGGGCTTCAACAGGCTGTACGAGACGGGTGCCATCGTCGAGGCCGCGTGCTGGGCGCACGTAAGACGGAAGTTCTTCGACCTGCACCAGGGGCATGCGTCGCCGGTGGCAAAAGAGGCGCTGGAACGCATCGGGCAGCTGTACGGGATCGAGAAAGAGATCCGAGGCCGATCGCCAGCGGAGCGAAGAGAAGTTCGGCAGGCGAGATCGCGGCCGTTGCTCGAAGCCATGCATGCGTGGCTGAAGGCGACCATGTCGAAGCTGTCGAAGAAGTCGGAACTCGCCAGGGCGATCCACTATGCGCTGGAACGCTGGGCTGCGCTCATGGTGTTCTGTCGACGACGGCCGCGTCGAGATGGACAACAATGCCGCCGAGCGTGCGTTGCGTACGGTCGCGGTCGGCCGCAAGAACTATCTGTTCGCAGGATCCGATGCCGGCGGAGAGCGTGCGGCGGCGATCTACAGTCTGCTGGGATCGGCGAAGCTGAACGGTATCGACCCGGAAGCTTACATGGCCGAGGTGCTGCGCCGCATCGCCGATCATCCGATCAACCGGATCGGCGAACTGCTGCCCTGGAATCTGTTCCCGGCGGCTCCGGCGAAGGTCGAGGCGGCATGACACTCAAAACCACCTCAATCGAAATCGTGTCCACAATCCCGGAATCGTGGACACGATTCAAAATGAGAGAGGGACTGCGCGGATGACCTGGCTACCGCTCGAATCGAAGATGTTCACGTCGGTCTGCATACGACGCGGAGAAGCAGATCCTGTACCTGCGATTCCGCAAGACCGGCGATGTCTATCGCTACTTCGAGTTCCCGGTCACGGAATATCAGGCGTTCCTCGACGCCGAATCCAGAGGCCGTTTCTTCCTCGCTCACATCCGCGACCGCTTCCGCTACGAGCGCATGGCCAAACTCCACGCCGCTTAATCAGTCAAGACGGCCTTGGCCGGACGCTTACGGAACGGTACGTCCTCGTGCAACTGCTCCTTGATCTCCGGTATAGCGGATGCGACCGATCTGCGAGCGCCCGACGACCGACAGCAGGTCGAATTCGTCAAAGCTGCCGGTGGCTTTCGCGAAGGCGAGCCGCAGACGCTCGCGCAGAAAGCCCTCCGGCAGGTTCATCTCAAAAACCGGAGGCAGGCCGAAGGGCACACTCCAGGAAGGGAAGGCGCACGGGCATCGTAACGGATACCGCGCGCGGCGCGGCCGCATCCGGCAGGTAGGCGAATGTGCTGCCGCGCTCACCGTGACGGTCGAGCAACCCGGACTCAGCGGCGGCGGTCCAGACTTTGATCATCGTGTTCCTCTTGCACGAGTTCGTCGAGGGTGGGGCGCTGCGAAGCTCGCAGCGCTGGACTTTCAGCTCGAGCCCAGTGCGGCGAGCACTTTGGTGAGCTTCGAAAAACCCAGCTCTCCCGTGCGTCCGTTTTCAAGCGCGTCGAGCGTGGCGCGGCTGATCCTTGCTTTGCGCGACAGTTCGGCTGGCTGAGCTTTAGCTTTTTGCGGCTCCGGACGATCTGCTCGCCTATGGAGATCAGCGTTTCCAATTGCCTAATATACCAGGCCAATTTAGAAGTTACAACCATTTTGCCCAATTTGCGAGGCAATTGCGCTGTGGCTCTATTTGACCCCTCTCATTTTGACCCGGATTTCGGGCAACATCCTGATTTTTCGTCAGTAGGTAAATGCTCCCAGACCCTTGTCAGCAATTTCTCAGCAGCCAAATGCGCTCATGCAGATCCCAGGGTCGCATCTCTACTTTTTCGCATCTCGCTGATCCGTAAGCAAAAGAAAAATCACGTAAGATAAAGAAAAGACTTGACATATCGTTCCTCTTAATCAGTAGGTTGAAGGTTCGATTCCCTCCGCGCTCACCATAGATTCTAAAGGGCTTATCTGGTTGCAAAACCTCGCCGGGTGGTACTCCGGGTGGTATTTTGAGCTGACGGCGCTTCTCTTCGCGCCTCCCGGTGTATTTTCGGCCCCGGGGGCTCTTGGCGAAATGTGGGGCAAGATTCAGCTCCGATGAACTCGAAGTTCATCAGCCTCCTGAACGCCCCGGATCGCCGGCATCGTGAGCGTTGGCACAGAGCGTTTCCCAAACACTCGAAAATTCCACCTTGCTGTGTCGATTACTGGATTGCCAATGTCTTAACACATCGATCGACGGACGGCACGACAATCCCCTTTTGGAGCTGGTCCGTGAAAGCCGGCTGTGGGTGAACTCGCACTTACCTTCGGAGTGTTTTTACAGTCAAAGGCATGCTGCAATTCACCTGTGTGATTCAGCCTGCAAGGATTCATGAGTGCGGATCAAGCAAAATCTCGATGGTTTGTACCATGGACTAACCTTGGTGACGGGAGGCTGAGACCTTCTCAGCGTTGAGCGCTACTTACCGACCTGTCCGCGTGGTAGGCGGCCCTGTTATGATCTGAGACCTACTATGACGTTAGGGGAAGTGTTGCAGGTCTCTGGAGTTTCCGGCGCCGTGACCGCCGTGCTGTTCGTCTTGGCGGATTTCTGGAAGCCTTTCTTTGCGGCATACCTAGGGAAAAAAGGGGAGCGACTCGCGAACGCGGAGGATATCGAGAAGATCCTCCGAGAAGTGAAACTCGTCACCGCGGAGACCGAAGCCATCAAGGCGCAATTCTCCGGCGGGTTGTGGGAACGGCAGACTCTGTGGAATAAACGGGTGGAGGTCTACGCCGAGCTTCTCGCCTCGATAACGGACTACCTCAACGCTTGCACTGACGCATTTTCGGCTCACAATCTCCGTAAGGCTGACCCAGCTCAACCCCATTGCGACCAGCTTCTGCTGGAAGCGGGCGAAAAAATCAAAGCTTCCCAAAAAAGACAGCAACTCGCCACAGCTTCATTTCTCCTTTTCTCGGGCAACGAGGTAATGGCAAAATTCCGCGATTTCACGGGGTTGTCCGACGCGGCACTAACTCCTGGCGGGAACTTGGCTGAGGTTTTTGCCCCTATCCACAATGCGATCGCCGAATTGTCGTTTGCGATGCGGAGAGAAATCGAGTTTGAGAGGAAGGTCTAAATGATTTCACTCCGGCGTGATTTTCCACTTTGGCTACGAGTACGCGCGCGAAAATCGCCCGGTAGTGGGCTCGCGGAAGCGCAAAAAGGTAGCGGCGTTTTCGCCGCCCCTTTTTTGCGCCATTGGCGCCCTCGGCTTACCAAGTAATCAGCGACCGAGATTTGATGCTTGCCCTCTAGCACTCGGCACTGAACATCTTATTTCAGCGGTCTTCCGAGAAGATGATTTCGAGCCTATCCCCGCGCTTGTGATTGAGTACGAGTTCAATCCTTGATAGGGGCTCAGTTCTGAGCATGGCATCGTTGGTGCCGACCTGCATTTCGACTGTGACGTGTTGCTGGTTGCACGCCCGGACGATGGTCCTTCCGGAAGCGTAACCCTCAATGCTGCCTCGCCGATGTCTCCAAGTCACCTCTTTTCGGACATATCGCAGGATGTCTCGGAGCTCACCTGTAGCGGGGTCATGAAGTTATTCGTCAACATGCGATAGCCGTTGATCGTGTCCGCCTGGCCGGCGGTCAGGCTGGGTTGCCACATCGGGCGGCCGTACTTATCCTTGGTTTTTCTGACCTGCTTCCAAACGCTGTCGTGGGCCATGCAAGAAGTGTTCGGCCGATAAAGCGGGTCGATCCCGTGCTTGAGGCTGATGAAATCATGGGTGCCGAGGCTCGTGCCGGCGATGGTGACTCCATCATTCGCGCCGGCGCTAACCGCGGTTGCCAGGTTGCCGGATTGGAGCGTGGCAGTCTGCAAGCCAAGGGGCTGACTCTGGCACTGCCAAGTCCCAATGTGAGGTCATATGTCACCGCGCGCCCCAGCCGCTGCGCGAACTTTTTCGCAAGTGAAGGGCAAAATCACCGGATCCATCAGGCAGCAATGATGCCTTTGCGGACTGCGTAGAGGACGATTCCCGCGGTGTTATGCAGTCCGGTTTTCTGCATCAGATTCTGCCGATGGCTCTCCACGGTGTAAGGGCTCAGATTGAGAATCGCCGCAGCTTCCTTATTCGATTTCCCTTCCGCCAGCAGCTGCAGTACCTGGCGCTCGCGATCGGTCAGAAGGTCGTAAGAGTCCTGAATCCGGCGTTCGCGCATCAGGCGGACATAGTCCTCCAGCAGAGCATGCGCAATCGACGGAGAAAAGAAAGGCCGGCCCGTGACAACCGAACGGATGGCCCGCTCAATATCTTCGTCCGCATTGTCCTTGAGAAGATAACCGCGGGCGCCGGCATCGAGCGCGCGCACAATGTAGCTCTCATCGGTATGCATGCTCAGAACGATGACGCCGATGCGTTCATTGTCGTCGACGATCTGCGCTGCGGCATCGAGCCCATTCAGCAGCGGCATGCCGATGTCCATGATGACCACGTCGGGCTGCAGGCGCTGCGCGAGCCGGACGGCCTCGCGTCCATCAGGTGCCTCGCCCACAACCTGCATGCCGTTTACGCGCTCAAGCAGTAGTTTCAATCCTGTCCGCACGATTCCGTGATCGTCCGCAATCAGGATCCTGATCATTGATAACCTCCGCCGGTCCAGGGCGCGGCAGGCTGAACTCGACGCGGGTACCGGCCCCGGGCGCTGACTGAATCTGAATACTGCCGCCCAGCTCCCGCACGCGTTCTTCCATGCCAAGCAGTCCCATGCCCCCGGCCGTCAGTGCAGTTCTCCGGAACCCCCGGCCGGCGTCCGCGATGACTCCTGTCACCCACCCGCCGATGCCAGTAAGCGTGACACTCACTTCGTGAGCGCCGGAGTGGCGCGACGCATTGGTCAGAGCTTCCTGAACGATGCGGAATATGCACGTACGCCAGGCGTCGGGCAGCGAATCAACGGACGGATCGATCCGGGGGCGGATAACGAGACCATGGGACCGCTCGAACTCTTTCATCAGCCAGGCCAGAGCGGGCGTAAGTCCGAGATCGTCCAGCATGGATGGCCGCAGAAGCATCGCGATGTTGCGCACGATGCGCAGGGTCTGCTCCACGGTGCCCCTGGCGCGCGCGAGGCGGGCCGAGACCGGGTCGGAAGGGTCGGCCGGGATGGGCGTAATACTGGCGAGTTCCATGCGCAGTCCGGTGAGCATCTGGCCCACCTGATCGTGCAGTTCGCGCGAAAGCAGCTTACGTTCGTCTTCCTGCGCGGTACGCAGTTGGCCCGAAAGCAGGCGCAGTTCCGCCTCAGCCTTCTGCGACTGGCGCTCGAGCGCAAGCATCCGTGCGAGGGTGCTGCCGGCGATGGCGAATCCCAGGAGCAGGGCGATTCCGGTGGTCCAGCCGAGCGAGACGTTGAACTCGCGATCCTCCGTGGTGATGCGCTGCCGTTCTTTATCGAAGTTGGCGGTCATGAGCCGCTCGGCTTCATCCGCCAGGGCGAAGATCTCTTCGCGGCGGCGCACCCGCTGGCGAAGCATTTCCGCCCGCTGCGCGCGTTTCTCCGCCTCGCTCCAGTCGAGCACCACTTCGGTCGGATCCCAGTATTCCGCCAGTTCCCTGCGCAGGCGGGCCAGCGCCGTTTTCTGTTCGTTATCGGGGCCGAGCGTTTCGAGGGTATTGAAGCTCTCGTCGGTATTGGTCTGAATGCGGTTGAACTGGTCGATGTACTGCTGCGCATGCGACCAGTCCGAATCAAGCAGGTAATCGCGCGTCAGAATCGCATTGAGATAAACGTTGGCGCGAATGGCCCCGAGCGCGACTCCGGCACGCATGTGTGCGTTCTGCAGTCGTGCGACGCGTTCCCGGGAGTTCTTCGCCGTCCACCAGATGGCAAAGGCGGACACACCGGTCACAAGCAACAGCGCTGCAAGCGCTGCTGCCAACAAAATCGACCTGCGGGCGCGCATGGACGGACTCATCTACATTATCCGGCCAAAGAGTCGTCGCCGCGATTTGAATTCGACACGCGGTACTTATTTGTGGATGCGGTGAAAGACGATTTTCTCCGCCTTGCCGTCGGGCTGGATCGGTATGACCTCGACTTCGAGCGAGTCCCCGTCACCGACGGCAAACCGGCGCTTCACCACTTCCTGTCCGCGCGTTTCCAGTGCCACCAGGCGGGCTCCGTTGAACCAGAGCGAAACGGTCGCCGACTTTCCCGAGTCCTTAACCTTGCATTCTTTGCCGGTCGTCCCACATTCGAACTCTAAGGTCTTCTGATCTCCAACCGAATAGCTGATGTGCATCACCTCGTCTCCCTTACGTTCCAGGGTCCAGACGCCGGCGTCTTTGGCATCTGCATCCTGCGGCTGCCATGCTCCGACAAGCCGGTCGCGGGCGGACGCATCGTCGCCTATAAGCATGACCGGGCCAAGAACGAGAAGAGAGAACACAGCACTGAAACAGATCTTTTTTCCAAACATCCCCACGGAACCTCCCATGAGCCGATTCGTGTTGGCGGAAGGAACCCGGGGAGCCAACCATCGAACTCCCCGGGGCGCGCGAACCACACCCAAGCTCATTTAACATCCGGACGCGGCGTAAGGGTATCCCGAAAAGGCACCAGATATCGGGGAAAATCCGGACAGGTTCAGCGCCGGGACGCGGTTGAGCCTTCCGCGATCCTCGCCGCGCAGCCAGATGTAGAGCGGTGCGGGGGACGGCCATGGCATAGCGACGCACAGACGTTCCCCGCGGCTCCGATTCGCCGCTGCCAGCCGTGACGAGTGTTGCCATCGTCGTGCAGCCGGCATGACCGACATTCTGCGGAGCTTCTCCCATGGCTGGTTTCAATGGCGCGACTCCGGCCGCGTCCCGGCAGTTTCCGCCTCCCGCGGTTCGTTGCGCCCCCGAATCCACGTCGGCGAAGGGCTCGCACAGCTGGCTGTTTTTAGCGCCAGGCGGAACCTATCCTCGATCTCTCAACGCGTGACAACGGTAGTTTTCCGCAATACGGGCCTTGTTTGCTTGCTAACGATAATTCCCAAGAGGACTATAACTATTTTGTTCAAAAAAAAGGTTCGCAAATTTGTTGACATGACCGATGAGAACAGGCATTATTCGAACATACAGTACTCGAGTACCAATGGTTCCAGCAGTACTATAGGACCAAAGGGCAGGGTACTGACTGCGGATTTGAACAAATTTCTCGTCGAAGGGCGAACGGGAGAAAACGGGCGATAGCCTGTCCGCCCGGTCCTGCGATTCTCTCAATCACCCAATCCCTCAGGAGCGAGTCTGTGAGCCCATCATCTGCATTCATAATAGGCACCTCCGTCGTTCGCGGAAATCTGCCGGAATTACCGGTCGATATTCCTAAATTTCCGTGGTATGGAATAAGAACTCGTTCCAATCAGGAAAGAAATGTTGCGGCCAGTTTTGCAGGTAAGGGTTATGAATGCTTCCTGCCTGTGTACCGGCAGCGGAAACGCTGGTCCGATCGCGTTGTGGTGGCCGAGGTGCCCCTGTTTCCGGGATACGTATTCTGCCGCTTCGACTACTGGCAGCGTCTGCCGATCATGACGACCATTGGTGTCGTGTCGATTGTGGGGTTCGGGTGTGATCCGGCGCCGATTCCCGACCATGAGATTCAGGCCATAGAACGGGTCCTGAAATCAGGCTATACCGCCGAGCCGCACCCGTTTCTGCGCATCGGTCAGCGCGTAAGCATCAATCATGGCGCATTGAAGGGTGTCGAGGGCGTCCTCCTGCAGAAGAAATCGGAATGGCGCCTGGTAGTATCCGTCAATATGCTTCAGCGTTCCGTGTCGGTCGAAATAGACCCGAGCTGCGTCTCGACCTGCTGAGCCGCGGCCGAAATTCCCTCTGTCCGGGATAAGCCATTTTGTGGTTTCGCGGCTATAAGTGTGTCCACAGTGCCCGATTGTATGGTCTTTAACGAGGCTGCTGCACGGTTTTTGCGCCCCTAAGCCCCTGACTCCGACAAAACCGAGATTCACCTCATACGCCATGAACTTTCCACAGCTGATATTCCCACTGGCCGTTCTCGTTTTCGCGCCGCTCGCTTATTCGCAGGCGGCCACCGGCGGCTCGACGAACCTGGACTCCGGCGCACCTCCCGCTGTCGACGTAACTTCCAGTCTCCCTGGTGACTACCTTCTCGGTCCCAACGACAAACTCACTCTCGTCGTCGAACAGTTCCCCGACGAATTCACCGTTGACCGCATCTTCCGCATCGACGGCAGCGGTGACATCACTCTTCCAATCGTCGGACGCGTCCATGCCGGCGGCCTGACTTCGGCGCAGTTCGAGGAGGAGCTCAAAGCCCGTTTCAGCCCGATCCTCAAGGAGCCGCACATTGTGGTCGACGTGACCGAATACGCCAGCCAGTCGGTCTCCGTGCTGGGCGCGGTCAACACCCCGGGTATCAAGCAGACCGAAGGCAGAAGAACGCTCCTCGAAGTTCTCGCCCTTGGCGGCGGGCTTCGGCCAGACGCCGGCACGGTCGCCAAGATCACTCGCCTTGCCGACCAGGGCGCCATTCCGCTGCCCGGCGCCTCGGTTAGTCCAACCGGCGTGTCCGTCGCGACGGTGCGTGTGAAGAACGTTATGACCGGTTCGTCGGAAAACATAGTGATGCTTCCCGGCGACTCGGTATTCGTCCCGAAAGCCGACGTCGTTTACGCCGTCGGCTCGCTCACCATGCCTGGCGGTTTTCCTATCGGCGAAAATGAAACGCTCTCCGCTCTCCAGGTAGTGGCGCTCGCACAGGGGCTGTCGAGAACGGCCGCCACTGACAGGGCAAAGATCCTGCGTCTCATTCCCGGTACGGCGAACCGCACCGAAATCCCGATCAATCTCAAACAGCTCATGGCCGGCAAAGGATCGGATGTATCCCTGCAGGCCGATGATATTCTTTTCGTCCCGAACAGTGCCGCCAAGAGCGTGGGCTATCGAAGCCTTGACGCCATCGCCACCGCGGCGAGTTACTCGGTAATCTACGCTCGCCCCTGACTGTGAAGGTTTAAACATAATGGAACAATCCAGCCACAATAGCTCCGAACATCCGCACGGAACTCCGGAACGCAGGTCGGTCCCTGCCAACGGGCTCCCGGCAAAGGTGGAACTGCTCGGCCAGCCGCGCACTCACCGGGCCCCTGACGTTGCGGGTCCGCGCTACGGCGCCGAAATCGATGATGAAGCTGAGTCCGGAAACAGCCTACTCGAATATTGGCATCTGCTCAGGCGGCATAAGACCGCTATCCTGCTCTCTGCGTTCGGTGGACTGATTCTCGGCATCGCCATCGGTATTCCGATGACCCCGGTTTACCGCGCGCGAACCTCGCTGGAGGTCCTCAACCTCAACGAGGATTTCATGAATATGAAGCAGGCCAGTCCGGTCTCCACCACCGACAACTCTTATGAAACTTCCGAAGAGGAGACCCAGGCCAAACTTCTTGAGGGCGACGCCCTGCAGAGCCGCGTCATGGCGAAACTCGATCCGGGTGCAGTCGGCCGCAAGCCCAGACTGGCGACATCCGGCTGGCGCAGCTGGCTCCATCTCAACGAAAAAATCCCGCTCACCGATCGTGAAAAGCAGCTCGGGAAACTGAGCGAGAGCCTTAAAATCCGCCCCACCGTCCGCACGCGCGTGCTGGAAGTGACCGCCGATTCATCTGATGCGCAGCTCGGCGTGGATTACCTCAATACCCTCATCGGCGAATTTATGCAGCAAAGCGCTGAAGCCCGCATCAACAGCGGTCAGGTGACGAGCGGCTGGCTGCGAAAAGAAATTGACGACGCGCGCGCCTCCCTGCAGCATGCCGAAGACGCGCTCGAAACATACGCCAAAAACTCCGGGCTTATCTTCACCAGCGACGATACCAACGTCGAAACGGAAAAGCTACAGACCGTAGAGCAGCAACTGTCCGCTGCCACGGCCGATCGCATAACCAAGCAGTCTCACTTCGAGCTGGCAAAAAACAGTCCTCCCGACGCTTTGGGGGACGTTATAAGCGATGAAGGCCTGCGCGACACGATCACCAAGATCAGCGATCTGCGCAGCCAGATCGCGTCCATGAACGAGGTTTTCAATCCCGGTTACAGCAAGCTCAAGCAGGCCCAGGGCCAGCTTGCCGCGCTCGAAGTCACGTTCCAGACTCAGCGCGCCAACATCGTAAAACATATCGAGGACGACTACACCGAGGCTTCGAACAAAGAGAAGCTCCTCGCCAAAGCCTATGACGCCCAGGTCGGGGACGTGACCGGCCAGGGCGAAAAACTCGTTCAATACAACATCCTCAAGCGCGAAACAGACAGCAGCCGCCAGCTTTACGACACCATACTGCAGCAGACTAAACAAGCTTCGATTGCAACGGCGATGCGCGCCAACAACGTGCGCGTCGTCGACCCTGCCGAAGTTCCCGATCGCCCCGTTTTCCCCAATCACAAGCTCGACGGCGCGCTTGGCTTTTGCGGCGGTCTGTTCCTTAGTATGGTGGTGGTTTCCGTTCGGGCGCGTGCTGATCGAACCCTGCAGCAGCCCGGAGACGTCAAAGCCTGGACCGACCTCACCGAATTAGGCGCGGTTCCGGCCGCTTCATTCCTGAAGCCCTCCCGTTCGCGCTCAGCGTCCGCCCTGGTAAATGCGAACGTTGCCCGGACCCTCAGCCTTGGCGACAGCCCCTTTGAACTCGTGACCCTGTCTCAGAAAAGCAGCATCGCGGCTGAGGCCTATCGTTCAATCCTGACTTCCATTCTCTTCGTTGGCGATCGCGGCAAGTCGTCGCCTGCACTCGTCTTCACCAGCCCCAATCCCAGGGAGGGAAAGACCAGTTCCGTCTGTAACCTCGCGCTCGCGACCGCGGAGATTCGCCGCAAGGTCCTCATCATCGATGCCGATCTACGCCGCCCCCGCATGCATGACGTTTTTGCCGTGAGTAACGACCGCGGCCTCAGCGATATTCTCAGAGAGGAACTGTCGCCGGCTAGTCTTACGGGACTCATCCAGCAAACCGTTGTCGACGGAGTCCACGTCCTGCCAGCGGGCGGCACAACTGAAGCCGCCGCCCATCTGCTCTATTCACCCAATCTCGAGACCTTGATCGACGGTTTCCGCTCCGCCTACGACCTCATTCTGATCGATACGCCTCCTATGCTTCACATGACCGATGCCCGTGTCGCCGGAAGACTGGCGGATGCAGTCGTGCTGGTCGCTCGTTCCGGCAAAACCACTCGCGACTCCCTTATCGCAGCCCGCGACAGGTTCGCCGAAGATCGCATCCCTGTCCTCGGTACCATCCTGAACGACTGGAATCCGAAGTTCACTCCCGGTGGCTATTACGGCTACGCTGGCAGCTACAAAGAATACAAGCAGTACCAGTAAAGCGCATTTCCAGACTTTCAGTACGGATCCAGCCAATATGTCCGCTCCTCCGGACTATAAGTTTCTTTCCGCTCCATTGGCGGGGGCAATATGACCGCCGCTCCTTCGGCTGTTGATACCGAGCGCCCTCTGACTTCCGAGTTGAAGAAGCGGCTTTTGCGCGGCCTCGGCTCGACAGCCCTGACCCCCGTGGTCACCGCGATTATCCAACTCGGAACGGTTCCGCTGCTTCTCCACGCCTGGGGAGCAGCCAAATACGGGGACTGGCTGGTACTTTCGGCCATCCCCAGCTATCTGTCCCTGGCGAATCTCGGTTTCGGAGATGCCTCCGGCAGCGACATGACCGTACGCGTGGCAAAAGGCGACCGCCAGGGCGCTCTGGAAACGTTTCAAAGCTCCTGGGCACTGGTCCTGATGATTTCAGCTGCGGCGTTTGCGCTGGTTGCTGCCGTCGTGCAGGGTGTCCCGTGGCACCGGTGGATGCGTCTCTCCAGCCTCTCCAATACCGAGGCTGCCGAAGTGGTCTTTATTTTGGCGACTTATGTCGTTGCCGGCCAACAATGCGGTGTGATCGAAAGCGGTTACCGTTGTGATGGCAACTTCGCATTGGGGACACTCCTCGGTACGACTCTCCGCCTTGTTGAAACCATCGCCGCCACGGTCGCGGGTGTAATAACAGGCAGCCTTCTCGCGTGCGCAACGACCTTCCTGATCGTCCGCAGCCTGGGGACCGTCCTTTATGCTCTCGTCCTGCGGCACAGGTGCTCCTGGATTTCCCTGGGATTCAGGTACGCCCGCCCCGGGCGAATCCGCGAACTTGCCGCGCCCGCCCTCGGATTCATCGCCCTTCCGCTTGGCAACGCCATCAGCATCCAGGGGTTCACGATTCTCATAGGCATACTGAGCGGACCGATCGCGGTAACGATGTTCTCTACGCTCCGGACTCTTGCCAGGCTGAATTTCCAGCTCACTACCGTCATTGCGTGGGCGATTTGGCCCGAACTCTCCGCTGCTTTCGGTGCCGGCGACATCGGTCTTGCCCGGGTTCTCCACCGCCGCGCTTATCAGGCAAGCCTGGCGCTCTCGCTTGCCGCGGGCGTCTTTCTCTGGTTCACTGGCCCCCTGATCTACCGGGCCTGGATCCGCAACACCGTCGCGTTCGACCCGATGACTTTCCACATCCTGCTTGTTGTGACGTTAGCCAATTCTCTGTGGTTCACCAGTTCAGTGGTGCCGATGTCCACCAATGCACACAATCGCCTGACCATCGCCTTCACCATAGCCTCCGCGATCGCCCTCGGAGCCGGATGGGTCCTTGTTCGACTGATTGGAATAAGTGGTGCGGCGTGCTCGCTGTTGCTCATAGACTCCCTGATGGTCTCGCTTGTCCTGCGAGCTTCGCTTCGCCAGTTGCGTGAAACATTCACGGATTTCGCCGGGTCGGTTATTCGTCTTTCTTCCAGTCGGCTGGAAGTAAGCCTTTCCTGAAATGAGCACCACCGCCCCACCGCTGTCGATCCTTTATGCAGGAGCCCACTCCGGCACGTCCCTTCACCGGGCTAATGCCCTGCGCCGCCTTGGCCACTCGGTAAAGATCGTCGACCCCGCGCAATTTCTCCCGGACCACCGCGCAATGAGCTATTGGATAAGTCACACCGGTGCGTGGGCCTTAGGTGGATATGTCAGGCGCCACGTCCTGGCCGAGATTGCGGAATCCGAATTCGACATTACAGTCGTCAACGCCGGCGCGCTGGTGGACCGAGGCCTCGTGCAGGAGTTGCGGCGACGGTCGCGTTTCGTGGTCAACTACAACAACGACGACCCCTTCGGGGGACGAGACGGAGCCAAGTGGAGAAATTATCTCGAAGCGCTGCCGATATACGACCTTGCAGTGGTGGTTCGAGACTGCAACGTATTCGAAGCAAGGGCGGCGGGCGCTCATGCCGTCACGCGGGTATACATGTCCGCCGACGAGGTCGCTCACGCTCCAAGGCATCTAAGCGTGGAAGACCGGCGGCAGTGGGCGTCAGACGTGTTATTCATTGGTACCTGGATGCCGGAGCGGGGTCCATTCCTCGCCAGACTTGTTGAACTCGGCGTCCCCCTGACGATTTACGGCGATCGGTGGCACAAGGCGCCGGAGTGGTCCGTCCTGAGACCATACTGGAGAGGCGCCGGGCTCTACAACGATGAGGCCTACGCCAAGGCGGTTCAATGTGCCCGCGTCTGTCTCGGATTGCTTTCCAGGGGCAACCGGGATCTCAGCACGACGCGCTCGTTTGAGATCCCGTATCTTGGCGGCGTTCTCTGTGCCGAGCGCACACCCGAACATCTCAGCCTGTATACCGAGGATGCCGAGGCCGTGTTCTGGAGCGGCCCCGAGGAATGTGCCGAGAAATGTCATCGGCTGCTTGGCGATCCGGACTTTAGAGAGAGACTTAGTCACAGCGGTCGCGAGCGTTGCATCAAAAATGCAACCCTCAATAAGCCAGTGCTCGAACACGTTTTGTCGAGGATCGAACTCCCCCGGCTGCCCGAACCGGTGACGGTATGAGCCCCGAATCGCCGATCCAGCCCGCGACGTTCCCGCTGCCGCCTCGGCGCCGCAAGGCGGGTCTGCATTCAGGAGTTGACCTGGGTGTCACCGGCATCATCGGAATACTGCTGCTGCTGGGCCTGTACGCGTTCGGCATGAAGCTGCCGCTTGCCTTGCCATTGGCCCTGTTGTTCGGACTTACCGGACAACAATTTGTCGATCTGATCGTTCATTCCCGAAAACGTGACGTGCTCGCCCCGAATATCCTGATGGCGCTCTACTTCGTGATCGCATTCGGGTGCAGAACCGTCTACCTTTCCAGGGCACGCTATGTCAAAACCCACCTCGGATTGAACCCATACGAGGACTTCCTGCCCGTTGCGCTCTGGTGCGCGTGTCTCGGTTACGTTTGTTTCAGCCTCGGGTTCAGCTCCAACTGGAACAAGGAACTGGAGAAATTCCTGCCCAGATACAGGCCCGTCTGGCCGCGCACTGTTCCCGGCTTCCGGATACTGGCCGTCCTTTTGACGGGACTCGCATGCTCACTATACCTGTTCAAAATCGGCGTGGCCGTCGGCGACTTCAACAACCCCGAGTTTCTTAGGAACCCGCCGCCGGGGCTGCCTATCCTGCTCCAACAGTTCTTATATCTCGGCTGGGTTTCAATATGTGTATGCCTGATGCTGCCGCGGAAAATCGCAGGCAGGCGGGCGGTTCTGCCGTTGCTGGCACTCTCGGTCCTGTTCCTTTTTGCCCACGTGGCAATTACCGGCGGGAAGGAGGCTCTGATCCAGCCGATTCTCGAAGCCCTCATCGTATTCCACTATCTGAAGAAACGGCTGAAGCTTTGGCAACTGGCTGCTGTCGGCCTGCCCACTGTGGTGCTCGCCTTCGGCCTGGTGAACTTCTACCGCTTCGTGGTCGTGGGCCAAATGGGCGGCACGCCAAGGAGCCTCGATGAAGTGGTATCGAGAATATACTCGGCATCCGAATACCTGAAGCCAGAGAAGACCGCTTCAACAGAACCGTCGGCGTTCGATCAGATGATGCTCCGGGATGCCGGTGTCGACGCACTGGCTTTGGTGATGAAATATACGCCCAACCCCAACGCGTTCGAATACGGTCGCGATCTTCTTACTCTGCCCCTCGCATTTGTGCCGCGTTTTCTTTGGGCGAACAAACCGATTGGCAGCATAAGCCAGGATTTCGAGACCCTCTTCATGGGAGAGCCGCCGTCCTATTTAGGCTTTAGTTCGATTCATCTTATTTCCGACCTCTACTGGGAGTTTGCTCTTTTCGGCGTGGTTGGAGGCATGTTCGCAATCGGCTGCGCGACCCGTCTGCTGTATCGTTTTCTGGTTCCCTACTCTGGAAACGGCGCCGGCGTCTATGCCTACGCAATTCTCCTGCCTTCCATCATCCATGTAATGGAGAATGGTGCAGGCAGTGCGATCACCCAGGTGACCAAGACAATGGGGTTACTGGTAATCGCCGGCCTGGCTTTCGGCGTGACATTCAACAGGATTCGGTTGAGAAGTCAACCGCGGCATCCACGCAGGTTTTTCGCGAACGTCGGGCTCGCCCCCGCAACCATGGATTAATTGGGATGAGACAACGTTCCACGCAGCAATTACTCCTTACCGCACTGGCACTCGGCACGACGCCTTCTGTCCTGCTGTCTCAGACCCAGTCCCCGGTGGTCGAGCTTTCGGCGATGGGCGCCAAACCCAACGACCCAAATCTCAACAGCCGCGACGCTTTGCAAAAAGCTTTGGCGGCGCTGGCCAGCAAGGGCGGCGGCACGTTGCACATCGCTGCCGGTCAGTATTACGTGGATTTCCCGGATATCGCGAGTGATGTCGACCCGAAAGATCCGGCGAGTCAGGCAGTAAAGCGGCAAAAAAACCTGACGCGGACCAAGTTGATTATGGTGCCGCCAAAAGTGGAGATCGTCGGCGACAATGCCCCGGGCGGCGCGCCGTCAACAGTGATCCACTGGAAAAACAGCGGCTTCCCGGTCCTGTCCATTGTCAATGCCGATCACGCTGCAATCAGAAACATCGCCTTTGTTCATGATGGACTCCAGCCTCACTTCTTTCCCTGGGCTCAGGAAGACTATTTGCAGGCCGTGGGCGTCCCCGCCCGCTGGTTAGGGGGGCCCTATGAAATCTCGGCGGTTATCTATGAGATCGGTTCAGACGCAGTCCGCCTCGAAAACCTGGCCTTCACCTCCGGTACCGGAGACAACGAACACACTTTCGCGTTCGGCGTGGTGGTGAAGGGAAAGACGCCGATTCCCGCCCCGACAAAGACCGTAGTCACCACACTGGCCGCTGGCGGGAGAGTTCCGGGTGGCGGGCTGGCAGCGTGCACGAACGATAATGTGTTCCGGAACATTAACTTTTCACGCTTTGTGATGGGAATTCTCGCGAGCGGACAATGCAGCCCGGTATTCGATGGCATTACCGGCGATTACCGCGGCAGTTGGTACCGGTCATTCGATCCGACACACGAAAGAGGCGGTAGTCTCCAAAGCATAGGGCCCCCAGGCCATCTGATTTACATTACATTCCAGGATGCCTATGACGTTCTGAAGTCGGCAGCGCATCCGGACGGGGAAATGGCCCTCAATCACAGCATCCGGAATACGAACGTCACGCTCCGCAATATCTCAGAGGGGCCTGATACCTTTTCAAACTACAACTCTCTGGGAACTCTCGCTCTTAAAAATATAGATGGCGGCACGGTGGACGGTGTCAAATCCCGGCACCCGGAAGGATTGATTCAAAGTATGGCGGACGCGCACAACCTGACTCTGCGAAACCTGAGTTGGGCATCTGAGCGCGATCTATGCTCGGAGCCAGACTCCAAAATGAACTGTGACTCACCAGCTATAAGCCTGGTCCCAGGCCCGGATCTCGTGAAGCAGTTCAACGAGAACCTCGAGTTCGATGATGTCACACTTAAATCGCCACGCTGGGCCTCGATGTTTCAGATCACTTCAGCGCCTTCAGGCTCAACGCAGAGCGGTCATATACAAGTAAACAGCCTCAACGTCGAATGTTCGCCCGCGATGCATGCTGGCCAGAGCGGACCTAAAGGAATAATCACGATAGTGCGAGCTGACCTCGTGCATTTCTCCAACGTGATTTACACGCCGGTTATTTCGCAAGCTCCCACGAGTGCCGTGAATTACGCGGCACTTATCGACAAAGGCAGCACACACACGACCCTCGACCTTGTCATCAAGCGCCCGGCGACCAACCTCCCTGATAACTCTCAAGTTTATAGATCGCTGGTTGCCGGCCACGGACCGAATGACGAGCTGACGGGCGAGGACGGAAACACCATCACTCGCCGCTTTTCGCCAACTAAATGAACGCCCACCTGCTGGGAATATACGAAGCAAACGGTCACCTGAGCATACGGAACTACTTAGAGTATTGCCGGTCGGAATTGCCATCATTCCTTCCGGGGTGGAATATCACCTCATCAAGGCCAGGCACAACCGCCTCCAGGTTATTCCCTGCCCGGAACAACGGTCACCCGAATCGAATGGGTATCTTTCTTGATAACTACGTGGAATGGCCGATGAGACTTAATCGAGTCCACGCAGACCTTTTTCACATCGTCGACCAAAGTATCGCGTGGTATCGCTCCTTTCTGGGTCGGGGAAAAGTACTTGTGACGATCCACGATCTGATCAATCTCATGATGATGCGCGGACGCATGCAGTTAGGCGAAGTTCCGAGACTCCGCGCGGCCGTGATGCGAAAGTGCGTGCACGATCTGCAAAAGGCGGATGGACTGGTCTGCGTCTCAAACCATACGGCCGACTGCGTGCGACGCGAACTGAACGTGCCTGGCAACCGCATACACGTGATCCACAATATCGCTCCCCCGGAGTTTCATCCGCCAACTGTCGAAGAACGCGAGACCTTCAGGCGGGAACTGTTCGGCGACACGGGGCCAGTACTGCTGCATGTGGGTAAACCCTCACACTACAAGAACAGAGTCGGTGTGATGCAGATATTCAAACGTGTTCGGCAGAAAATAAAAGATTGCCGCCTGGCTATTTCCAGCACTCCGCTTACAGGCGCTGAAACCGCGGCTTTGGGCGAACCATCCCTAATCTCCGCCGTTTCTGTCCACATGCCCGAAGACCACAAGGACATGCGCAAGCTCTATTGCGCAGCAGACGTGTTTGTTTTCCCATCGTTGTACGAAGGATTCGGCTGGCCGCCCATCGAGGCGATGGCGTGCGGATGTCCCGTCGTAAGCTCCACAAGGGCATCTCTGGCTGAGGTTGTAGGCGACGGCGCGATCGCGGTCGAAGACCCGACAAACCACGGTGCCTTTGCCGATGCCGTTTGCCGGATTCTCCGGGAAACGGGCGCACGCGAACCGCTGGTCTGTCGCGGGTTCAGGAACGTCGAACGCTTCAGGGCGGATGCGGTCCTTCCGCGTCTGGCTGAGTTATACCGCGCGCTGCTGGCTTGAAACCTGAGCATCGATATGGCTGTAACTTCCTGCGTCAGTATCATCTGCTCCCTCAACAGGCCGCAGATGCTCCATGAAACAGTTCTTTCGCTTGTGCACCAGACCACGCCATGCGAAATCATCGTGAGCGTCCCCGATGAGTCACACGTTCTGAATGAAACCTGCCGTCTGCCCCGCGTCAGGCTGGTAACCGGATCGAAAGGCTCATGCGCTCAGCGCAACAGCGCGTTAAGCTCAGTCCGCGGCGAATGCGCAGCAATATTCTTTTTTGACGACGACGTTGAGGTGGACTGCGATTACATCAGACATATGCTCGCCATGCTGGAAAAGGATTCCGGGGTAGCATTGGCGGCCGGACTAAATCTGGGACGCGGAGCTATCCCAGGAAGCCTGGATCGCGAAAAAGCAAAGCGCTTTATCAGGGAGAAGAGGGCGAGCCAGCCAATCGGACGGGAGGTAGAGACGATTCGAGCCGCCATCGCCTGCAGGATGTGCATGCGCGGTTCACTTCTCGGCATCGTCAGGTTCGATGAGAGGCTTCCGCTGTACGGCTATCAGGAAGATCTGGACTTTTCCCTTCAATGCAGGCGATACGGACGAATTGTCATGAACCGGCGCTGCCTTATGGTGCATATCGAAACGAATTCCGGGCGCATGGGAAGTAAAAGGAGAGGGTACTCCGAAGTTGTCAATCCGTTCTACATCTGGTCCAAAAAAACCGGGGCAAACCTGGCCCGGGTGGGTGCCGGTTCGGTCAGACGAACGCTGCGAAATGTCTTCCACCTGCATACAGCCGACGGCAGGCGTCAGTTCGCCGGCAATCTTGCAGGATGGCTGCGCCTCGCCACCGGGCGCGCCGATCCGGAATACATCCTCCGGCTCGAATGAGCCCCGATCCTATGAACCCCTTTAGTCTGACGACAAATTTTTGCGAGCTCTCTCGGGCCGCCGGCATGAATAATGCCGCAGCCCTGATGCTCGCGCACATTTCTCGAAAAATCTCGCCAGCCGTGGGAGCGCGACTGCGGCACAAGGTCAGCCGGATTCAATCACCGAAATGTTCCCAGCCGGTTCACCTCCGCCTCGGAACCAGCGACAAGGACGTGTTTCGCCAGGTTTTCATCTATGAGGAATACGCGCCTGTGGCTTGCCTCGACGATATCCGAACGATTGTCGACTGTGGTGCAAACATCGGGCTGACATCCATGTACCTGCTAGACCATTACCCTTCGGCAAGAGTGCTCGCCATAGAACCTGATCCGGCAAATGCCGCGATATGCCGGCGAAACCTGAGCCCATACGGATCGCGCGCGTCGGTCCGGACAACGGGAGTCTGGCCGACCGGATCCTGGGAAAATCCCGCGTTGCTCTGTCTTGAGCGCAACCGCGGAGATCGCCGGGACTGGGCAGTAACGGTTCGCGAAGCACGTGCGAACGAAAGCCACGACTCTACGGGCGTCAGCTTCCAGGCAATATGCGATCTCGTCGGCACCATTGACCTCCTGAAGATTGACATCGAAGGAACCGAGGCTCTCATATTTTCCCACGAGTGTTATTCATGGCTCTCCCGCGTAAAGAACATAGCGATAGAACTGCACGACGACCGCTGCCGTGAGGCTTTCAGCGCCGCTATCGCGCCGTTCACGTTCGAGTCTTCTCATTCCAGGGAATCGGTCTACCTGAAAAACATTTCGCCTATTCGCCGCAAAGCCGCGGGGCTCTGATTCTCTCTATGCGCATCCTACACGTAATTCGCACGCTCAACCCAGCATGGGGAGGCCCGGTCGAAGGGCTTCGCAACCTGACCGCGCAGGCAAGGCGTCGTGGGCACGATCCCGAAATAGTGTGCGCCGACGAGCCCGGCGCCCGGTGGCTTTCCGAATGGTCAGTGAAGGTACACGTGGTCGGCCCGGCGCAGCTCGGCATCTATGGCATCACGAAAAATCTCGATGAGTGGCTGAGGGCTAACCTCCGGCGTTTTGATGTCATCGTCGTGCATGGCATCTGGATGTACTTCAGCTACGCGGTCTGGAAGGCAACTCGCCGCGTCGACGTCCCTTATTTCCTTTTCATCCATGGCGCTCTCGATCCGTGGTTCAGGCGAACCTACCCATTGAAGCATCTGAAAAAACTCGCGTACTGGAAGCTGTTTGAACATAAGGTGCTGCGCGACGCCCGGCTGGTTCTCTATACGACAGAGGAGGAAATGATTCTGGCAGACCGGGCTTTCCTGCCCTGGAGGTCACGATCGGCTGTTTCCGGATACGGCATCGCACCGCTCGCGCTCCCCGAAGTTTTCGATAAGCAGCAGGTAATCCGGAACCTTACGGCATCTCATCCCGGGCTGCGCAACCGAAAGTTCATCCTGTTTCTCGCTCGAATTCACGAAAAAAAAGGCATCGACCTGCTGCTGAAGGCCTTTGCCGCCGCCCGGGGCTGTCTGCCGGCTATCGCGCTGGTCATTGCCGGTCCTGGCGAAGAAAAAACGCTCTGCAGGCTCCGTCAACTCGCCTCTTCTCTCGAGCTCGCGGAAGATGTCGTTTGGACCGGTCCACTCTACGGAGAGGCAAAACGGGACACCCTGCGCGCGGCAGAAGCCTACGTGCTCCCCTCGCATCAGGAAAACTTCGGTATCAGCGTCGTGGAAGCACTTGCCTGCGGGACGCCCGTCCTCATTTCGGACAAAGTGAATATCTGGCGCGAGATTCGCAACTCGAACTGCGGCATCGTGGCTCCGGACGACGTTCCGGGCACGACCTGCCTCCTGCACCAATGGGCTGCCCGAACCACAGGCGAGAGGCACCAGATGGCGATCGACGCAAAACGCTGCTTCAGCCATAACTTCGATCTGGATGTCACGAGCGAACGCTTCTTCTCCCTGCTTGCGTCGAACCGCGCACTGCAGTCACACGCCGCATAGGAATTCAATCGCCCGCTTTCAACGACCACTTACATCGGCAGCCGCCTGAGTTTCAGCATGACCGCAGAGCAGACCGAAATCCCGCAACTGAAGGTCGATCTTTCGCGGCCCGACAATTCCGAATACGACAAGGGACGTTCGCCCTTCACGATCGCGCTGTGGCACTTCTTCGGTTCTCCGCTTGTACGCTCGAATCTCTTGCCGGTCGCGGCGCTGAAATGCGCTGTACTGCGGCTGTTCGGGGCGCGTATCGGAAAGAGTGTTTATGCGAAGCCCGGCTTACGCGTCAAGTTTCCGTGGTACCTGTCGGTGGGGGACCATTGCTGGCTAGGCGAGGACGCGTGGATTGATAACCTCGCACCGGTTACGATCGGCTCCAGCGTATGCGTTTCCCAGGGTGCCTATCTTTGTACGGGCAACCACGACTGGTCCGCGCCGAACATGAAGCTGTTCCGGAGACCGATCACGCTCCAAAACGGCAGCTGGGTAGGAGCGCGCGCCACCGTTTGCCCCGGTGTGACTCTCGGGGAGGGCGCGGTCGCAGCGGCAGGCAGCGTCGTCAGCAAAGATATTCCGCCTTATCAGATTTACGCCGGTAACCCCGCGGTATTTGTCAGACGCCGCGATCTGCACCGCTAGCCCGACAACATTCCCGTCTTTTCTTCTCGTACATACCTTCCTTTATGCGCTGCCTCATCCATGACTTCGCCGGTCATCCATTTCAGATTCAGCTCAGCCGCGAACTGGCTTCGCGCGGGCATCATGTGACGCATGTCTATCCGCAGGGGTTGCAGGGGCCTAAAGGCCGCCTGGAAGCCGCGGACAGCGACTCGAGGCAGCTCGAGATTCTGGGCGTCCCGCTGCACAGCGGCTTTCGGAAGTATTCGGCATGGAGGCGCCTGACGGCACAGCGGCAGTACGCGCGCGATCTGCGGCGCATCGTTTCCGCGCGCCCGTTCGATGTGGTGTTGTCCGGCAACGCGCCTGTCGACGTGCAATTCGATCTGCTCGGTCACTGCCGGCGGAACAGAATCGGCTTCGTCCACTGGGTCCAGGATGTTTACTGTCAGGCGCTGACCTTCTTTCTGCGCCGCCGGTTCGGGCGCTGGGCGGAACCCCTGAGCGCGCCTTTCCGGCTTATGGAACGATCGGTGGCATCGCGTTCCGACGCAAGCATAGCTATTGCACCCGACTTCGCCCGAATCCTCACCGGATGGGGAGTTCCGGCGGAGAAGATTTCAGTACTAGAGAACTGGGCGCCACTGAACGAACTGCGGCCCCTTCCGCGAAACAACAACTGGAGCCGCGAGCAGGGCCTCGATTCGCGCACTGTTTTTCTCTATTCGGGAACGCTCGGCATGAAGCACCGCCCGGACCTGCTTTATTCACTGGCGAAATCGGCCGGCTCCGCCTGTACGGTCGTGACAATCAGCGAGGGCCCGGGCCGCGAGTATCTGGACAAACTGCCGAAGCTGCCCAACCTGGTGCTGCTCAACTATCAGCCATATGACCGGCTCTCCGAGGTTCTGGCAAGCGCGGATGTCCTGGTGGCCACACTGGAAACAGATGCCGCACAGTTTGCCGTTCCCTCCAAGATCCTGAGCTATCTCTGCGCGGGACGGCCCATGCTTCTGGCGGCGCCGCGAAACAACCTGGCAGCGGCCATCGTGGAGCGCAGCGGGGCCGGCCTGGTGGTGGATCCCGACTGTCCCGAAAACTGGACCGGGGCCGCGCAGCATCTTGCCGCGGATCCGAGGCTGCGCCGGGCCCTCGGCGAAACCGCGCGCCGTTACGCGGAACGCGAGTTCGATATCGCGCGCATCGCAACACGTTTCGAAGAAGTTCTGAGGCGAGCCATGTCTGCCTCATCGCGGCAGGCCGCCGCAGAAGACCTTATCGTCGAGCCCGCACCGGGAGCTGAATTCCGAGTCTGACACGCAGGAGACAGGATTATGTTCGCCGCCAAAGAAACGTTTGTCACTTCCCCTTTCATTATTCCGCGCCCGGTAAGGCGGAACCCATGGACTACCGTGCTCTGCATCGTCGCATCGGATGTCGCCGCCCTGGGTTTGGTTTTTGTCCTGTTGGTAGCCAGCCGACAGATGCTGAGTCCGGCCTACACCTGGTCCGGAGCCCTGCGATATCTGCCTTTTTTCATGCTGGCATTTCCCGCGTTCGTTTTTCAGGGCCTTTATCCCGGACTACTGATACACCCTGCCGAAGAAATGCGCCGGGTGTTCTTTTCTCTCTCCTGCGTGTTTCTCATATGGGCGTCTGCCGCGTTTCTGTGGCGAAGCGGGGAGTTGTACTCGCGGTCAGTATTCCTGATCGGCTGGGTAGTCAGCGCGCCGACGGTTCTTCTGGCGCGTCACTTCACACGCGTCTGGCTGAGTAAGAGGTCGTGGTGGGGCGTGCCCGCAGTAATTCTCGGTTCCGGACCCATTGCACAGCGCGTGGCCCGCAAGTTGCGGGACGGCAGGCTCGGCATCCGGGTCGCAGGCATTTTCAGCGAGGCGCAGATCCTGTCGTGGGAATACGATATGCCCCCGATACTCGGCGATCTGGCGGCCGCCAGTGAGATCGGACACGCCCGCGCCGCGGAATACGCGATCATCGCGCTTCCATATAAGTCCAATCTGGAACTCCGCTACCTGATCGAAGACTACTGCCGGGGTTTCCGTCATGTGCTGCTGGTGCCGGACGTGCCCGGCGTGTGCAGCCTGGGCGTCAAGGCGCGCGACATCGACGGCGAACTTGGGCTGGAGGTTCCGCAAAAGCTCTTCCACAGCAGTTCCGCTCTGGTGAAACGCCTGGTGGACATCATGGCGAGCGCGGCTCTTCTGGTGACTCTGTCGCCTCTTCTGGCCGTCATAGCGATTCTTATCCGAACCACCTCGAAGGGTCCCGTATTTTACGGGCATCAGCGCCATGGCCGGGATGGCCGGGTATTCCGGGCTCTCAAGTTCCGCACGATGGTGCCGAATGCGGATCGCGTTCTGGCCGACTACCTCGTGTCTCACACCGAGTACGCGCCCGAGTGGGAGCGCACTCACAAGCTGAAGAATGATCCGCGCATTACCAGGGTCGGTAAATGGCTGCGCCGCGCCTCGCTCGATGAACTGCCGCAGCTCATCAACATCCTGTGCGGCCAGATGAGTCTTGTCGGGCCGCGCCCCATTGTGCAGCAGGAGATAGCCAGGTATGGCCGCAGTTATGCGCTTTACCGGCAGGTTCTTCCCGGACTCACCGGCCTGTGGCAGGTCTCGGGCCGCAACAACACAACTTACGAAGAGCGTATTGCCTACGACGAACACTACGTCCACAACTGGTCCGTATGGCTGGACCTCTACATTCTGGTACGCACGATCAAAGTGGTCATCAGCGCGGAAGGCGCTTACTAAGGAGAACAACCGTGAACACGGCTCAAACACATCGAAAGAAAGTGCTGGTTGGAGGCGCCGGTGGCTTCATTGGCGGCCATCTCGTGAAACGGCTTAAAGCCGAAGGCTACTGGGTCCGCGGTGTGGACCTGAAGTATCCGGAATACTGCAGTACCGCCGCCGACGAATTCGTGATCGGCGATCTGCGCGACCCGCGGGTGACGGACAAAGCTGTGCGCGGCATAGCTGAGGTCTATCAGCTGGCCGCGGATATGGGCGGCGCCGGCTACATCTTCACCGGTGAACATGACGCGGCAGTCATGCATAACTCCGCCACGATCAACCTGAATATTCTGGAACTGGGGACGCGCGCCGGAGTCGCGAAGTTCTTCTACTCTTCATCTGCGTGCATCTATCCTGCGCATAACCAGGTGGATCCATCGAATCCGCAGTGTGCCGAAGACTCGGCGTATCCGGCGGCGCCGGACAGTGAGTACGGCTGGGAAAAACTCTTCAGTGAACGTCTCTACCTCGCTTATATGCGTAACTGCGGTGTGGAGGTGCGGGTGGCGCGTTTTCACAACATCTTCGGCCCCGAAGGGACGTGGACAGGCGGAAAAGAAAAGGCGCCCGCCGCGATCTGCCGTAAGGTTGCCGAGACGCCCGACGGCGGGGAGATCGAGATATGGGGCGACGGAAAACAAACGCGCTCGTTCCTTTATATCGATGAATGCGTGGAAGGCATCCGGCGCCTGATGGAATCGGACTTTACCGGACCCGTGAACATCGGGTCGGAAGAGATGGTCACGATCAATGAGCTGGCCGCCATGGTCATGCAGATCGCCGGCAGGCGCCTGTCGATTCGCCACGTAACCGGACCGCTCGGAGTACGCGGGCGCAATTCCGACAACCGGTTGATCGCCGAAAGGCTCGGCTGGTTGCCATCCCGTCCGCTCGCCGAGGGCCTCGAAAAAACTTACACGTGGATCTCGCGGCAGGTCGATGCCAACCTGATGCAGAGCGCGGTGGCCTGATTATGAACTCCCGCTGGTCCAGGCGCGCCCTGGTCACCGCCTTCCTTGACAGCCGCGCAGATGCTTCCCTGCGCGCCGCGCTGGAGTCGGATGCGGACTGGGAGAATCTGATCGCCGCCGCGGCTGACGAGCTCGTGCTGCCCGCGCTGCGTAGCCGGCTGGCTGAAATCGGAATTACCATTCCCCCGCGCCTTGAAGAGTTTCTCGCCGCGGTGGAGGAGATGAACCAGGAGAGGAACGAGCGGATACTGGATGAGGCGAGGGCCATTGCCGAGTCGCTGAACGCCATCGGCATTGAGCCGGCATTCCTGAAAGGCGCGGCTTACCTGGTCGAAGGCGTCTTACCGAGTTGCCCTGAAAGGCCGCTCAGCGGCAGGTACCTTTGCGACCTCGATCTGCTGATCCCGGAATCCAGACTGCGCGATGCCGCGGCGGCGCTGGAGGGCCAGGGCTACGAGCCTGACGCGAGTGATGAAATGGCGCCGTTCCGCCATCACTATCCACAACTGCAGCGTCCCTGTGCAGCGGACGGCGGCGGAAGCGCGCCGGTCGAACTGCACCGATGGTTTGGCCACGGTGTGGCGCGCAGACTGCTGAGTGCCGACGAAGTCCTCGCTGATTCGCGGCGCCTCGAGTGGCGCGGCGTCCGCATCCGGATTCCGTCACCCGAACATCTGGTGACTCACCTCATCCTGCATTCCCAGATACACCACTGTTACAGCGAACGCATCTGGCCGCCGGTCAGAGCCATGCAGGATCTGGTTTTTATGGCGCAGCATTTCGCCGGTCAAATAGACTGGGACGCGGTATCGGAGCGGTTCCGCAGGCAGGGTCACGAGCCATCTTTGCAACTGCATCTTCTGCAGACGTTCAGCACCCTGGGGCTCGAATGCCCGATGGCGATTCGTCCGCGATTCACGGTCCGCCTCCGCATGATGCGCCGATGGCTGTTGTACTACCTGCCTACCTTGCGGTTTATCGATCCTGCCTACCTCTTCTCATCGGCCCTGAGCCGCAGACTGCAGTTCCTGCAGTCGATATCCGCGGTTCCCGGAGGTCTTAGGCAGGCCACCCGAATGCTGATGCGGCGCGGCTTTTACCGCCGCCTATTCGCCGAAGTCTCACTGCGCTGAAACCATACTTCACACTTTCGGATCCCCGGAGTAAATCCCAACAATCCAGCGGTCAACAAAGGAGTCACTATGCATCAACGTTCACATCGTTCCATCAGCCTTTACTTCGTCCTTGGGCTGACGCTGCTTACGCCTTTAGCCATGGAGGCGGGTGCAATCAGCATCAATTCAACCTGCTATGTCGGTAATTGCGCGAATGTCGATTCGGTCGGCAACGGCCAGTCGACCAGTGGGTCCTTCGACATCAACTACACATTCAGCGACAGCGACGAATACACCATCTCGGGCACCTACGGCGCGTCCTATTCGAGCACCGGCGGCAGTACGATCTCTATAGATCCGACAGTGACGTACATAGGTTCCGGTCCCACGCTCGGAACCGACACAATCGTGCTCGACTTTTATCAGAATTACTATGACCCTTCGTGCTGTACCTGGGCGGGAACCTATACCGAATCGGTGCCTCTCACTGCCAACGGCGATTTCGGCGCCGGCAGCGAGATGCAGGGCGAACTTTTCTACGATGGCGTGGGCGTCGGAGAGGTGGGGCCTTATGCCGCGCCGGGCACTTATTTTGTCACCGAATCCAACAATCTCGATTTCGGGGCACTGGACAGTTCCGCCACGCTTTCCGCCGACTACAACTTTCAATACACGTTCGGCGCAGGTACCGATCCCGGCGCGGGTCAGACTTCGGCAACGCCCGAACCCGCACCCTTCGTGCTGTGCGGGAGCGCGCTCGTACTGGGTAGCATTGTCTTTATGCGGCGGAACAAGGCCCGCACTTCGGAAGATCAGGAGGATCTATGAACAACGAGACGCAGAATCGCACTGTCGAGACGTCGCGCGACGGGAAAGAAACCGAGCGCCGTGAGGCCCTGCGGAGGATGGGGAAATTCGCCGCCTACGCCGCTCCATTCACCCTGCTCGCGCTGACGAACAAGGCTGAAGCCGCTACCGGCCATGGTCCGGGGAAAGGATTCAGCGGCGGCCCTGGAAAACACTGACTCCATGCCGGGGGCACTCGACGCCTCCGGCTTCTGGCAGTACCCTCTGGAGGACGAGCTTGTCGTAGCCCGTCCCGGCCTCGAGGGTCTGTTCTTTTTCAATTCGACGGCGCGCCTTCTCTGGGAGGAGCGGAGCCGCGGCGCGTCCGTGGCTGAAGCGGTGCGCACGTTTGCGGACCTCTTCGGGATTCCGCCGGATCTGGCGCAGCGCGACATCGAAGGCCTGCTCGCCGGCTGGTCGGCAGGCATCCTCGCGCCATTGCAAGACTGCGCCCCGGCCGGACACGCGGTACCGCCCGCGCAGCCGGGAGCCGCGGCAGACATCGTCCCGATCGACTGTGTCGTCAACGGGAAAAGATTTCGGGTTGTGCTGGACGCGGGTGATCTCGTGGAAGAGATCGCGCCGCGTCTGGCCGGCCTCAGAGTGGCATACGCGCCAAACCAGTGTCCGGATGTCACGTTCGCTCTCACCAATGGCGAGGACCGCGTCTTTGTTTTTCGCGATGGCGTCCTGATCGCGAGGGAGGAAAAGACAGCCGGCGCGCGGGCGATTCTGCTACAGGAAATGACGCGCGCATGCGATCCGGCGCGCGCCGTCCGGGCGATTCTTCACGCTGGTGCCTGCGGCACCGATACCGGAAGTGTTCTTCTGGCCGGGGCTTCGCAGGCGGGTAAGAGCACACTTTGCGCCGCCCTCATGGCGCGCGGCCTCCGATGCTACGGCGATGACTCGGCTGTGATCGACGGGGATTTTCATGTCGCCGGTATGCCTTTTCCGCTGACGCTGCGAAAATCCAGCTGGCCGGTTCTCGAGAGGCTGATTCGCCGGGAACAGCTCCGCATCCACACCAGATACGGTATGGAAGTGGGCTACCTTGATTCAAACCTCCCAGCCGGCGCCTCCCCCGCGGTGCCTGTCAAGGCGCTGCTGTTCGTGGAATACCAGCCGCACGCCGCTGCGGTGACGAAACCACTGCCGGTATTCGAGACGCTCCTGCGCCTGCGCGGAAGCGGATTCTGGATCGAGCATACGCGCGCAGACATAGCTCGATTTCTGGAATGGCTGACCCGCCTTCCCCGTTTCTCCCTCACCTACTCCCGCCTGGACGAAGCCGCCGACGCCGTCGCGGACCTTCTTGCGCGTTAATCCACCCACCCCTCGCGCGCTCCGTTTTGCAGCGTGGACGTGGATCGCGATCCTGATCGTTTGTTCGCTGCAGCCGCTGCGCGTGCGCGCCATTGCGTCCGGAAAGCCGCTGCACCCGCTGCTGCACGTTTTCCTGTTCGGACTGGCGGCCGCGCTGTGGCTTATTCGAAGCACGCGTGGTACCGAGCAGCTGATTCGCGCCTGTGGCGTGCTGCTGTTAGCAGTTGGCCTCGAGACTGCGCAAAGCCTGCTTTACGGCCACCGCACGGAGTGGAGAGATTTCTGGTCCGATGCGTTGGGTGTTCTGATCGCGTTGGTTGCCGCGCGGGTCTTCCGGCGGCGCATCGGCTCTCCGGCCCGATTGGGATAAACTCGATCATGGGCAGTCGCAGAATCCTTTCCGCTCTGTTCCTCCTCGCCGTCTCCGTCCTTCTCGCCGAGGATACTTTTTACCAAAAGCCACCGAAGCCGGTCGCGGATGCACTCAGTGCCCCGCCTATCCCGACTGTTTCCGTGAGCCCGCAGCGCGATTACGCGATCTTCCTGCAGTCCGTGCGCTATCCGCCGATCGCGGATGTGGCGCAGCCGATGCTCCGTCTCGCCGGGATTCGCATCGACTCCAATACCAACGGCCTGCATCTGGCTCCGAGCTACGTCTCGTATGCGGTCAAGCGCCTCTCCGACGGTGCGGACGTGAATATCGCGGTGCCGCGCGCCGCCAATCTCGGCCCGCCCGTGTGGAGTCCGGACGGCAAGCAGTTCGCGTTTACGAACACGGTCGCGCACGGCATCGAACTCTGGATGGCTTCCATCGCGACCGGGCAAGCGCACCGTATCGACGGGGTCGCGATTAATGGCGTACTCACGGGCGGAGGCGGCGCGCGGCCGGTGGAATGGCTGGGCGACAACCGCACGCTGATCGTGCATCTGATCCCCGCGGGACGGGGCGTCGTGCCTGCCGAGGCGGCCACGCCGAAAGGTCCACACGTGCAGGAGAGCCTTGGTACGGCGGGTCCGGCGCCAACCTACGAGGATCTGCTCAGCACGCCGCACGACGAAGATCTTTTCGATTACTACGCCACAACGCAGCTCGCGTATCTCGACTCGACGACCGGACAGACGACGCCGTTCGGCAAGCCGGCCGTCTACACGACTGTGCGGCCTTCGCCCGACCTGAAGCACGTCCTCGTGGCGCATCTGCACAAACCGTACTCGTATCAGCTGCCGGCACGGTCGTTCCCCGAAGAGATCGAAGTGTGGGATCGCGCGGCGAAAACTGAATACAAGGTGGCGAGCCTGCCTCTGGCGGACCACGTTCCGCTGAATGGCGTCCGCACGGGACCGCGGTCAATAGAGTGGCTGCCGGAAAAGCCCGCCACGCTGACCTGGGTCGAGGCGCTCGACGGCGGCAATCCGAAAGAAACAGTTCCGAACCGCGACAGGATTCTTTCGCTGGCGGCGCCCTTCGCCTCGCAGCCATCGGAAGTTCTCCGCGTCAAAGAGCGTTTTCAGCGTCTGGAACCGCTGGCCGGCGGCAAAGCGCTGGTGGAAGACATCGACCGCAAGACGCGTATCGTGCGCACCATGGAGATCGATCTCGACAAACCGGGGTCGGACGCGCGCGTCATTTTTAGTCGTAATGAGCGCGATGCCTATCACGATCCGGGAACGCCGGTGTCGAAGACGACCACCGACGGACGGCAGACGGTGCTGCAGTCCGGCGACGAGATTCTTCTTTCCGGCCAAGGCGCGTCGCCGGCGGGCGAACACCCGTTTCTCGACCGTTACAATCTCGCCACGGGCAAGGCGGAGCGCTTGTTCCAGGCGAGAGTGGCTATGAATCGGTGGTCGCTGTGCTGGATGACAGAGGCACGCGGGTGCTGACGCGGCGGGAGAGCCCGACGGATCCGCCGAACTATTTCATTCGCGCGGGGGCGAGTGCGATGCCGCTGACTCATTTCACGGATCCGATGCCGCAGGCGTCGGGAATCAGGAAGCAGCTGGTGAACTACAAGCGCGCCGACGGGGTGCCGCTTTCTTTTACGCTCTATCTCCCCGCTGATTACAAGCCGGGTACGAAGCTGCCCACTGTAGTCTGGGCATATCCATACGAATTCACCGATGCCGATACGGCGGGCCAGGTCACCGGGCATGAGGCGCAGTCGTTCCCGGAGCTGAATTACCATCAGCTGGTCGTGCTCGCACGGCTATGCGCTGCTGGACAACGCCGCGATGCCGATTATCGGCACTCCGGAGACGGTGAACAATACCTATGTGGAACAGCTGCAGATGGACGCGCAGGCGGCGGTCGACAAGGCTGTCGAGATGGGTATTGCCGACCGTAATCGCGTGGGTGTTTTCGGGCACAGCTACGGCGCTTTCATGACCGCCAATCTGCTGGCGCATACGACGCTGTTTCACGCGGCAGTGGCTGAGAGCGGCGCGTATAACCGCACGCTGACACCTTTCGGATTCCAGGCCGAACGGCGCACATTCTGGGAAGCGCCGGATGTGTACACGAAGATGTCGCCCTTCTGGTTCGCCGATAAGATCAAGACGCCGCTGCTGCTGATTCACGGCGAGGCCGACGACAACACGGGCACGTTTCCGATCCAGTCGGAACGGCTGTATGCGGCAGTACGGGGAAATGGCGGGACCGTGCGGCTGGTGATGCTGCCCTCAGAAGCTCATGGCTATCGGGGACGGGAAACCATGGAGCACGTGCTCTATGAGGAGCTGGCCTGGTTCGATAAGTACCTGAAGTAATGTACCCGACCGTGGATTAGGCGAAGGCCTAACTACTTCGCGGTGCAAAATATCATCGCTGGCGTTCGTACTGAACGAAACTGACTAACAACAACCAGAACAGAATAACCTGGTTCTGTTCTGGCTCGTCTTTCCGTCATGATCTGCATACGACATCAGCAGCCGACTTTATGGTATAACTTTTTCGCTGAGGAAGTGGCCGCGTTGTGGGAGCCCTGGATGCGCGTGGTGGACGAGTTACTGGAGGACGATGCACTGCTGGACATCGTCTACGACGCACAAGGGAAACGGCACGCTCAGAGCCGGACGCGGGGACGGCATCAGACGCCAGCCGAAGTGGTGTTGCGAATGCTGATCCTTAAACACGTCCGGAACTGGAGCTACGCAACCTTGGAGCGGGAAGTGCGCGCCAACGTGGTGTACCGGACCTTTTACCGGATCGGCATGGAGACGGTGCCTGACGCCAAAACACTGGTGCGCCTGGGACAAGCGGTGGGCGCGGAGGCGATTGCCGAATTGCATAACCGGATCGTGACGGTGGCGCAGGAACGAAGGTGGTTCGAGGACGGAAGCTGCGCGTGGATACGACGGTAGTGGAATCCAATATTCACTATCCGACCGACAGCGGCTTGTTGAACGACGGGGCGCGCGTGTTGACGCGCACGATGAAACAGATCGAGCAAACCGCCGGCGGCCTGAGCAGAAAGATCCGGGACCGAAAGCGCAGCGTGACCAGGCGGGTGATTGCGATCGCGCATGCGCTACGCCACAAGGGGCCAGCCGGAGAAGAGAAACGCAAACGGGAATACCGGGAACTTCTCCATGTGACGCGACAGATTCTGGGCGATACGCGAAGAGTCCTGGAAGAAGTCGGGGGTCTGCCACGGCGCCGCCGAACTTCGGTACGAGGACTATGCGAGCACCTCAAGACCATGGCAGATCGGGTACGCAGCGTGGTGCGGCAGACCAAGGCGCGCATTTTCGGAGGAATCACCAAGTTGCCGGACAAGATCGTCAGTCTGTTCGAGCCGCACACGGAGATCATCCGTAAAGGTAAGGCGGGGAAGCCGAATGAGTTTGGCAACCTGGTGCAGTTGCAGGAAGCCGAGAACCAGATCATCACACACTACGAGGTGTACGATCATCGGCCAGCCGACCAGCGTCTGCTGATCCCGGCCGTGGAAACGCACAAACGCAAACTCGGCCGCGTACCCAGGCTGGTAGCGGCGGATGCGGGCTACTACTCGTGAGCCAAGAAGAGGCCGTGAAGGAAATGGGTGTCAAGTATGTGACGATTCCCAATCGGAGCACGCGGAGCGAGGAGCGGCGCAAGCTACAAAAGCGGCGATGGTTCAAGCATGGGCAATGTGGCGCACGGGATGCGAAGGTCGGATCAGCATAGTGAAGCGGCGTCATGGATTGGCGCGATGCCGCTACCACGGAATGGAAGGGATGCGGCGGTGGATAGGTCTGGGTGTGATCGCCGATAACCTCATCAATATCGGAAAGTGGCTGTCCCCCAAGTTGGCTTGAAGCCGTTCCCCCATCCGGCCCGGGCTGGAGGGCGGGGGGCGCAAACCAACGAGATCGTCCCAAACCAAAAAACCTTGGCTTGACCCTGGCTTGCCAAAGTGCGCTATTTTGCACCGCGAAGTAACTAGCTTCAAACACCTGCGCGAGAGCTTCGAGCCTCGCGGCATCATCGAGACGATGATGGTGCTTCAACATCAAAGCTCCAATGATCAGCGCCGCAATCATAGTGCGTTTGACTTGCGCTATCGTCAGGTTCAGGGTATCGGGTGGTAGACTGTTCCGACTGAGGCGGCTACTGATCTGAAACATACCCGAATGAGTAAACTCATTTTGGTCAGCCCACGTAGCTTCCTTAATTTTGCCAAACGTTTTGCTGCCGATGGCGGCATCAATGTCGGACGTCATCTTGGCAACCCCAGGAAAAGAGAACACGCCTTTTCGTATCTTAGTGATCTCTTCGGGTGTCGCACACGCACTTACCCAGTGCGCCTTATAGAGAATTTCGAATACTGGACGGACTAGAGCAAAGGCACTCCCAGTGAGGTTATTCCGCAGCAGCAACACGATGGCGCACTGGTACTCCAAAGCAAGACTCGCGTAACCAAGCAAGAGATGGAAATGACTATCAGTAATTGTGACCTGACCTTGAATTGCATCCCATGCCTCCTCGCGGGTTTGATCGGCACGATCGAGCGTCTCAACAAGCGTCATGCCTACAGAATACGCGTGTGAACTTCTGAAACCGCAGAGTTCGTCTCACGGACTAAAGTCTGTACCACCTATTAATCAGCGATCAGGCAATCATGTCGTGCAGCACGTTGCCCGGCGACGTCGGCAAGGCGGAAATCGCGGCCGCTGTGACGATAGATCAGCTTCCCTCGATCGATGCCCATCAAATAGAAGCATTTGGACCTACCGGCGCAGCCACGAGAATACTCGCCTTTAGATCCCTTCGCCATGGCACGGGCATTCCCCGGGCTTCGATTCGTAGAGCGCAACCTTACCCCAGGGACGGCGATTCCTCGGTCCGTTCGTACCTCACGGTAACTGTTCGTGGAAGCCGCAGGCGATCAGCAGCGCTCTGCGCACTTCGGGCCAGCGCTCCTCAGACAGGTTGCACAGCACAGAGCCGAAGCGGTCCCGCTGACCTAACGAGATGTGATCGAGGTTCACGGCGCACGCCGCAGGCATGCCATCCTCTTCCGTCAGGAGAACTTCGGTCCTCAATCCCCGAATGGTGCGCGTAACGGGAGCGACTATGATCTCGTTCAGAAGGTCGATCACTTCATCCCGCGTCAGCACCAAAACCGGGCGGCGCTTATCGGGAAGGCGAAATGTGTACCAGCGGATCTCGCCGCGGATCAACGGAACTCATCCCATCCATCTGCTTCCCAGGCGATCGGCTCGTCGTCGTCCGAGAACTCGTCGCGGGTCGCAGGAGCCGCACTGTAAGCAGACGCATCCGTGCCGTGGGGCGCGGCGATCCACCTGAGCAACTTGATGCGCTCGCCGTCGGGCAGAGAGGCGACTAGCGGTATTATGTCGTCAGCAGTCAGCGGCCGGGGCATCATCTGAATTCTATCAGCGGCCCCGCGCACCGTCCAGCAAAGGCCTGCCGACGTCTGGCCTGCACGCGCAGTACGCGGGCGAAATTCTGCTATCAGCCTGTCAGGCGATCAGGTCGTGCAGCACGTTGCCGGCGACGTCGGTAAGGCGGAAATCGCGGCCGCTGTAGCGATAAGTCAGCTTCAGGTGATCGATGCCCATCAGATAGAGGATGGTCGCGTGGATATCGTGCACGTGAACCGGCTTCTCAATGGCCTTGAAGCCGAATTCGTCCGTGGCGCCATAGATCGTGCCGCCTTTGACAGCGCCGCCGGCCAGCCACATCGTGAATCCGAACGGATTGTGGTCGCGGCCGCGCTTGGCCTGATTCGCCATGCCGCCGACTTCGCGCACCGGCGTGCGGCCGAATTCGGAACCGCAGACCACCAGCGTTTCATCCCACAGACCGCGCTGTTTCAGATCCTTGATAACCGCAGCAAACGCCTGGTCGGAATTCTTCGCGTTGACCTTGTGGGCCATGATGTCGGCGTGCGCGTCCCAGGGATCGCCCTTCGAATAGTAGAGCTGCACCATGCGGACGCCTTTTTCGACGAGCCGCACGGCCGTCAGCGCGCCGCGCGCGACGTCGCCGGGACCGTACATATCGAGCGTGGCTTGCGACTCCTTGCGGATATCGAATACTTCCGGCGCTTCGGTCTGCATGCGGTAGGCCGTCTCCATGGAGCCGATGACGGCCTCGACCTGCGGATCGGTGCCGGCTGTCCTCGGCGCGGATCTTTTCGAGATTGTCGAGAAGGTCGAGCTCGCGGCGCTGTTCGGTCAGGGAGAACTTAGGGTTATTGACGTAAGTTCAGAATCTTCTTCGGATCGAAGTTCTTTTCGACGACAACCTTCTGACGGCTTCTCTTTGCCGTCTTTGTCCTTGCCGTCCTTATCCTTGGCCATTGTTTCGGCCGGAGGATCAACAGGATTGCCGTCAGGGCCGACATTGCTGCGCTTATTCGAAATGTAAGTGCCCTGATTGATCGCGGGCAGAAAGCCGTTGCTCCAGAGCGGAGGGCCCACTGTGGTGGGAACATCCGGGCAGAGCACCACGAAGCCCGGCAGGTTCTTGTTTTCCGTGCCCAGCCCATAGGTGAGCCATGCGCCCATGGAAGGACGCCCCGCCTGGTTGGCGCCCGTGTTGAGCATCAGGCAGGAGGGTTCGTGGTTGGGAATCTCGGTGTAGACAGACCGCACCCAGCAGATGTCGTCAGCGACTTCGCCCAGATGCGGCCAGAGTTCGCTGACGTCCATGCCGCAATGGCCGTATTTCTTGAACGTAAACGGCGACTTCATCAGCTCGCCGGTTCTGCGCTCGGTTGAAATAGAGCCGCCAGGCATAGGTTGCCCGTCGTATTTCGCGAGCGTCGGCTTGGGGTCGAACGCGTCGATGGTGGAAAGGCCGCCATTCATGAAAAGAAAGATGACGCGCTTGACCTTCTGCGGGTAGTCGAGCTTTGCGACGCCCATACCGCTGGCGCCGGACTCGAGTCCGGCTGCCCGCATCGACTGGCCCAGCATGCCGGCGAAGGCCATCATGCCGAAACCATTGCCGACGCGGCGCAGCGCTTCGCGTCGCGTGTGGGGGATTCCTGCTTTATGAGACATGTGGATCGGGTTCCTCTTAGTTCACAAATATGAATTCGGTTGAACTGAGCAGCAGTTTGGCGTAACGCCCCCAGACTGTCGGCTCGTACTTGATTTCTACTGGTTTCTCGGCACCGCCGCGCCGACCGCCTACGCCGTCCATCATCCCCATGCCCATACCGGCGTTCGGATCGGCGGACATGGCGGCTGCTTCCTCGGGAGCCGGAGACTCGCCTTCGGTCTCGGCTGCTTTCTCCGGAGTCTCGGCTTTGGCCGTTTCGGCTTTGGCCTCGGGTTTGGCAGCGGTGTCGGCATCCGGCTTGGCCGCAGCTTTCTCGCCGCCGGGCTTCCGGTCTTTAGCTTTTTTCGCTTCTTCGGCCTTCTTTAACTCCTCCTCTTTGGCCTTCGCTTTCGCCTCTTCGTATTCCTTGATAGGCTCGGTCTTCAGGAAGTCGAGGCCGAGCTGGATCTCCGGCTCCTTCGGTTCTCTGCCGTAGACGAGGTTGTAGAGCTTGCGGATGCGCGCGCGGTTGTCCGGTTCCGCCGCAACGCGCTTATAGAGATGCCTCGGCTTCGATCTGCATGAAGTCGCTGTTCATCAGGAACAGGCGCTGCAGAGGAACGGTGGTGGTGAAGCGCTTCTCCGCGCTGATATTCGGCGGCGGGAAGTCGAACAGCTGCAGGTAAGCGTCGATTTTGTAGCGGCTGACTTTGCCGTAGACGGTGCGCCGGTGGTAATCCGGAGTGAGATCCTTTGACGGCCCGCCGAGCGAGTCGTCCAGATCGCCGGCGACATCGAGGACCGAATCGCGAACTTCTTCGGCGTCCATGCGCTTGCGGGTGGCGCGCCAGTAAAGGCGGTTGCCGGAGTCCTTCGCCGCGGCCTCTTTGTCGTCCTCGGTCGAAAGCTGATAGACGGAGCTCAGCATGATTTCGCGCTGCAGTTTCTTGATCGACATCCCGTTCTTCACGAACTCGTTCGCGAGATATTCGAGCAGTTCGGGATCGGTGGGCCGCTCGCCGCCGAAACCGAAGTTGCTCGGTGTGTCGACGATGCCGGTGCCGAAATCGGCCGCTCCAGATGCGGTTGACGATGACGCGCATGGCGATCGGCTGTTTCACAATCAGCTCGGCCAGTTCGCAGGCGGCCGCTGCCTTCTGTCGAGCGGTATCGGGATCGCCTTGCGAAAGAATGCTCAGGAAATGCCGCGGCACCTTCGGTCCGAGCGTTTCCGGATTGCCGCGCAGCGCGAGCTGGATGTTGACCGGATGGTCGGAATCCTTCACGCCGTGAATAAACGGATAGTATGGGATCGATCTTCTTGCTGAAGCGCTTCGAGATCGTCCTGCAGCGATCTTGATGCGCGCCTGCGCTTCCGGTCCGACGCGGCTCTCAAGTCCCCAGCCGCGGAACGATCAGAACGCCCGGCGGCGGGTCTTCGCCGCTCGTCCATCATGGCGTTGGCATCTTCGTCGTCGCTTGAGTTCGCGCACGAAAATCTCCGTCCAGAAGTTGGTCTGGTCGTCCGGCAGAGCTATGCAGACGCAGCAGCGCACCCGGATTGAAATCCTTGTTCGAAACGAAATTGCTCGGTTTGTCGGTGCGGCTTCTTCGGCTTGGTCGCCGTCCACGTCTTTATCGGTGATGACGCGGTTCTCTTCGTCGATGTCGTCCTTCGCCGCGGTGACGTCGACGATGTCCTGCTGGAATTTGTCGGCGAGTTTCTTCGCCTCCTGCTGGGTGCCGCCGCCTTTCTTCATCAGGGCCTGCCACGCATCTTTGTTGTGGTACTTGTCGGTGGGCTTGCCCATGTACTTGATCCAGCGCTCGAGCAACTCGTAGTCCAGACGGCGGTCGTTAACCACCTGCGCGATGTCTTTCTTCTGCTTGCCGGTGACGTCCCAGACACCCATCAGGTAATTGGAAGTCTGGAGGGACAGAGATGCGCGCCAGCTCGGTGGAAGTATCCTGCTGCAGATCCTGCAGATTCTTCTGCTTCTCGTCGATGATCGTCTTCGATCTTCGTGTACTCGTCGACGATCTTCTTCGGCGCCTGCGGATACTCCTGATAGATCGTGTTGTAGAAGACGCCGGCGAGCGCGTAGTAGTCGGTCTGCGGAATGGGATCGTATTTGTGATCGTGGCAGCGCGCACACTGCACGGTCAGGCCGAGGAAGCCGCGCGTCACCGCGTCCACACGGTCATGACGCTCATCGGCGCGCGTCACTTCGTTGGAGCCGTTGTCGTAATACCAGGGGCCGAGACCGAGGAAGCCAGTGGCTGGCAGCGTCTTGTAACGGACTTTGCAGGGTCCAGCAGATCGCCCGCCAGCTGCGCTTTTACAAACTGGTCGTAAGGCATGTCGTCGTTGAATGCGCGCACTACCCAGTCGCGATAGGCCCATGCGTTGGGATAAGGACGGTAACCTTTGCGGGTTCGGATTGAGGCTGCGGTAGTCGTCTTCGCCATAGCGCGCGACGTCGAGCCAGATACGTCCCCAGCGCTCGCCGTAGTGCGGCGAAGCGAGGAGTTGATCGACCACTTTGGCGAAGGCATCGGGCGAGCGATCCTTTTCGAAGGCCGCGAATTCCTCGGGCGTGGGAGGCAGGCCGGTGAGATCGAGATAAGCGCGGCGCAGCAAATCGTGTTTGTTGGCGGGCGCTACGGGCTTCAGTCCTTCCTGCTCGAGCTTCGCGAGAACGAACTTGTCGATATTGGTCTTAGCCCAGGCCGCATCCTTTACCGCGGGAACCGGCGGTTCTTTTAGCGGAAGGAACGACCAGAAATTCCGGCGCTCGGGTGAGATTACATACTTGCCGTCTTTGCTGGCGACAGCTGCGGACGCGCTGCCGGCCGGCCATGCGGCGCCTGCTTTAACCCAGGCTTCCAGCTTCGCGATCTCGCCGTCCGTGATCTTGCCGCCCAAGGGCATCTTGATATCGCCTGTCTGCCTGACCGCTTTGATCAGGAGACTGTTGGCCGGGTCTCCAATGACGATTGCGGGCCCGTGTTGGCCGCCTTTCTTCATCCCTTCGAGGGTGTCGAGGCGCAGGCCGCCGAGCTGGGAATTCGTGTGACAGCCAAAGCAGTTGTTGGCCAGGATCGGGCGGATGTTGTTTTCGAAGTATTCGGGCGTCCCCGCGTTGACGGTCTGCGCCGGAAGTTCGACGGCCGCGGCGGCGAAAATCGCGGGCAAGCTCAACAGAAATTTTGGAAAGCGCTGCATGAGTTTCCTCTTGTCACAAACAACCTGAAGAAGACCGGCGCAGACGTTGCACCAATTGATTAAGCAGACGGGGGGAGAAAGAGGGCCGGAACAGGGGCCCGCGCGGCAGTTACGGCACCGCCGCGGACCTTAACAACCTTCTCAAGATTAGCATCATTGAAGCTGCCCCGGATCGATGCGCCACACTGTATGCGCGCGCAGATTGGAAAGCCAGACCGAACCATGTCCGGCGCGTATCGAATCGCCCCCGTCCCCGACCCACTGATGGACCACGGTGTTGGTCGAGGGGTCGATTTCTGTGATCGGGATCTGAAATAAGGTGGCCCAGACGTGCCCGAGCCCGAAAGCGATTTCACCGCCGGTGCCGGTCAGACCGGCTTCGACTGTGGCCACAACTTTGCGGGTCTTCACGTCGACGCGCGAGATGGTGCCGTCGCCCTGATTCAGAGTCCAGACGGCGCCGCCGCCGAAAGTTTCAAAGCGCGGTCCAGCGCCTGTGGTAATCGAGTCCGTTACCTTGTTCGTTTTCGCGTCCACGCGGGTGAGCATGTTGGCGCCGGGTGTAGTGACCCAGACTGCGCCGTCGCCATAAACCACGGAAGCCGATCCCGCGGGGACATCGATCAGAGCCGCGACCGAATTGGTCTTCGGATCGATGCGCGAGAGTTTTCCGGCGGCGTCGGTGACCAGCCAGACGGCGTCCTCACTGGCCGCAATGCCCCCTTCGCTTTCGGCGGGAGGGATGGGCAGCGTCGCGGTCAGCATGTTCGTTGCGATGTCGATACGGCCGAGCGTTTTGTCGCCACAACTCGGCACCCAGATGCTGCCGAATGCGGCGGTGAGTCCGGAACACGGCTTCTTCCCGACCGCGAATCGTGGCCGCGATTTTATTGGTCTTCGCATCGAGGCGATGCACCGAGTTGAGCGGCCCGTTTGCGACCCAGAGGGAGTCCTCCGTGAGAACCTGCCAGTCGGGCGCACCGCTGTCCGGCATCGAAAACGGCGAGCGGCTTGATGGTGGTCATCTCGCGTTTCACGCCGGGCGTACTCACCCCGGGAGGCGGCGGACGGCGCGCTTTCTTCTGGGTGTTGGGGTTCTGAGCAGGGGGCGGAGCGCTCTCCTGCGCCATCAGCGCGAGTGCCAGCGGGACGAACGCCAGTACGATCAGCCATTTTCTGTTCATGCAAACATCTCCTTAGTCCGGAATGGTGGCCAGCACGAGTTTGGGATCGATGCGCCAGACCGTTGCCGCTTTCAGGTTTGAGAGCCAGATGGCGCCGGGCGAAGTAAAGATCGCGCCGCCGCCATCCCCGTTGAACTGCTGCATTACGCTTTCCTTCTCGGGCGCCGGATCGATCCGGGTGAGCGGGAAGCCCGTCTGCGTTACCCAGAGGAAGCTGTCGCCAAAAGCGAGTTCGCCCTCGGCGCCCGGAACCTCCAGCTCGATCGTTTTCGTTACCTTGTTGGTCTTCGGATCGATGCGGTCGATCTTCCCGTCCTTGCGGCAGAGGGCCCACACTGAGCCCGCGCCCGCGGCGACGGAAATCGGTTGTTCAGAAACCTTGATCGACTGGTCCACCAGATTCGATGCCGGATTGATGCGCAGGACTTTGTTCTCCGACGGGCAGGCCAGCCACAAAGAGGCCTCGGCGAGGATCAACCCGCGGCAATCTGCCGGGACGCGAGTCTCGCCGACTACGGCGTTCTGATCGGGATCGATGCGCGAGAGCGTGGTCTTGTCGTCGGTCAGAATCCAGATACTGTCCGTGGAGGAAGCGATGGTGCCACGGACGCCGGAGGTTCCTGTATGGATGGTGGCCGTGACTTTCAGCGTTTTTGCGTCAAGCCGCACGAGCGAATGCGCGCCGCAGACCGGCGTCCAAAGACTGTTGAACGCCGAAACCATTCCGCCGCAGGGCTGATCGAGCGTCGGTATGGGGTCGCCCTTCTTATTCGTCTTCAGATCGATTTTGTCGATCGAATTCTTCGCGGGGATGAACGCGGCACCCGTGGGGCCGGAGGTAACGAAAATCCAGTCGGGCTTGTCCGGCGTCTGAAACTCGGCTTCGGCTTTCAGCTTCGAAAACGGAATCTGGATGCCGGGGGTTTTGATGCCGATCTTAGGGATTGCCGGGGCCGGCGTCTTCTTGTGGGACGGCTTGTCGTCTCCGAACGCCGAAAACGCGAGTTGAGCAGCGAGACCGAAGATCGATACACGTTTGAGGTTTTTCATGCTTTCCTTCTGAATGCGCGCCAGGAACCGAGGTGCGTGATTTCATCCGCATCGGTGAGCGCCCAGGGTTCGCAGATGAACGATTTCACCTGGCGCCCGTTTTCCAGCGTGCAGGTTCCGATGCCAAGCGGCGGCGGCACGGCGGCAACGAATGCGCCGAATCTGCTGTCGGGCACGGCCCAGACTTCGATTTCGATAGGAGCTCCGCCCGCGCGGGAGAAGGCGAGGCCGGGTTTAGCGGGCACCGTGCCGCGCAATGCATAGAGCCTGTAGTCCGGTGAAGTGCGGCAGGCTTCGATCAGGAACGCCCCGGCGTCGGTCAGCTGGTGGTTCAACGGTTCCCCGCGCAGATGCGCGCCGCAGACTGCGAGCGCAACGTAGCCGGCCGGGCAGTATGGCGTCTGGTACGCTTCGCCACACAAGCGCGCAGCAGAGGCCAGCAACGCGTTTTCCGACCACGCCGGACCAATCAACTGGACGCCGAACGGCATCTCACCGCCGCGCGTGCCGGCGGGAACGGCGATCGCCGTGAGATCCAGCAGGTTGACGAAATTAGTGTAGTAGCCGAGGTTGGTATTGGCGGCGATCGGTTCGGCTTCCACTTCGGCGTGCGTGTAATGGGTGCCGGCGGTCGGCAGAAGCATGAAATCCATGCGTTCCCATTCGCGTTCGGTGGCGCGACGGATTTCCGCCAGTTTGTAAATGGCTTCGAAGGCATCCACGGCCGATATGGACTTCGCGCCGCCGATGATGCGGGCGGTAACCGGGTGCAGCGCAGTCGGGATGGTCCGTTATGAACTGCCGAATGGCCGCGAACCGTTCGGCGACCCACGGGCCGGAATAGAGAAGATTCGCGGCGTCATTGAAAAGCCCATAATCCACCGTGACGCGGGTGCCCCCGAGGCTGATCATGCGGTCCACGGCACGATCAAAGGCGGCCTCGGAAGCATCGTCGCCGAAAAAACGAAGCCAATCTTTGGGTGGAACACCGAAACGGAATGAATCGAGCGGCCAGGATACGGCCTGGCCTGCGTGACGCGAAAAAGGATCCGCGCAGTCAAAGCCGCCGGCCACCGCAAAGACAGTCGCGGCGTCCGCGCAGTTCATGGTGAATAAGGAGACGCAGTCGAGCGTACGGCAGGCCGGGACCACGCCTTTGGTGCTGATCGCCCCGCGCGTGGGCTTCAGCCCGACGAGAGCATTGAAGGCGGCTGGCACGCGTCCGGAACCCGCGGTGTCGGTGCCGAGCGAAAACGAGACCAGTCCGCGGGCCACCGCAACCGCGGATCCCGAACTGGATCCGCCAGAGATGTAGCGATCGTCGAACACGCTGGAACAGGCGCCATAAGGCGACCGGACGCCTACCAGTCCGGTGGCGAACTGATCGAGGTTGGTCTTGCCGATCGGGATCGCACCGGCGGCGATCAGGCGCGAGACGACAGTGCGCGGGTTCGTTTGGCAAATACGCGTAGTCGGGGCAGCCAGCAGTCGTAGGAGCGCCGGCGAGGTCGATGTTGTCCTTGATCGCGAAGGGAATTCCATAGAGCGGGAGATCGTTGCCAAACTTGCCAAACGAACCCAACGCTTCGGCGCGGGCGATCGATTCTTCTTCGGGAATGAGATGAATCCAGACGGGGCGCTCACCGTACTCGCGAATGCGCCGCCACGATTCGCGCACTACATCCGCGGGCGTGAGAGCTGCCATTGCTGTAGGCAGCGCGGAGGCTGGCGAGATCGAATGTCATGCGGCCTCCGGTCTGAGAAACATCAGGCTCTGCCCCGCCGCCACCTGCACGCCGGGTTTGCAGAGAATCTCCACCACCGTGCTGCCCTGCGGCGCGGAAACGGCGATCTCCATCTTCATCGATTCGAGAACGATCAGCCGCTGGCCCTGCGAAACGTGATCGCCCGGCTTCACCGAAACTGCCCACACATTTCCGTGCGTGGGCGAGTTGATGGCCCGGCAGCCCTCGGGAAGCGCCCGGGCAGGCGCGGCGGTTTCGCTGTCCGAGGCGAGTTCCACTTCCCGGTCGAGGCCGGCTTCCTTCCAGCGCTCCCGCTCGGCTTCGAAGGCCGCCTGCTGGCGTGCCTTGGCACGCGTTCACTTCATAACGAATGCGGCTCAGGAACGCGCGATAATCGCGCAGGCTGAATTTTTCTTCTTCGATAACCGGGTGATACTTGCCGTGCAGGAAGTCGTCCCGCATGCCGAGCAGTTCGTCGGCCTCCACGGGATAGAAGCGGATCTGATCGAAAAAGCGCAGCAGCCAGGGCGTGCCCGCGGAGAACTCCTTCGTGGTTCGCCAGGTATTCCACATCTGCACGGTGCGGCCGACAAACTGGTAGCCGCCGGGGCCTTCCATGCCGTAGACGCACAGGTAGGCGCCGCCAATGCCAACTGAATTCTCCGCCGTCCAGGTGCGCGCCGGATTGTATTTTGTGGTGACCAGGCGATGGCGGGGATCGAGCGGCGTGGCGACGGGCGCGCCGAGATAGACATCGCCGAGGCCGAGCACGAGGTAACTCGCGCCGAAGACGATGCGCTTCACGTCGTCGACGGAGTCGAGGCCGTTGATGCGCCGGATAAACTCGATGTTGTCCGGGCACCACGGCGCATCGGCCGGACCGACTTCATGTACTTTTCGATGGCGAGCTGCGTGGCCGGATCGTCCCAGGAGAGCGGCAGACGCACAATCCGGGTGGGAATCTTCATGCCCTCGAGCGCCGGCAGCGCCGCTTCGCCGCGATCCACCAGGTCCAGCACACGCGACCGCGTCAGTTTGCCGCCGTCGTAGTGAATCTGCAGCGAGCGTATGCCGGGAGTGAGATCGATGATGCCCTCGGGTTTTTCCTGCTCAAACCAGTTGAGCAGTTCCTGCACGCGGAAACGCAGATTCAGATCGAGCACCGGCTCGCCGAATTCGATCAGCAGATACCGATCGCCTGAAGCGCGGCATACCAGATCGTGCGACGCGGTGCAGAATCGCGGGCTCGGGGTTTCGCTGTCGGAAGCGCACCGTGTCGCCCGGGACGAAGCTGGCCGGTTTTCCAGAGTTCATCGTCGAGAATCACGGCGGGGCAGACGAAGCCACCGAGACTGGGACCGTCGGGACCGAGAATGACCGGCATGTCGCCGGTGAAATCGATGGCGCCGATGGCGTAGGCGTTGTCGTGAATGTTGGAAGGATGCAGGCCGGCTTCGCCGCCATCGGGCCGCGCCCATTCGGGCTTCGGTCCAATCAGGCGGATGCCGGTGCGGCTGGAGTTGTAGTGCACGCGCCAGACGGTCGAGAAGAACGTGGCGATATCTTCGTCGGTGAAGAAATCCGGCGCGCCGTGCGGGCCGTAGGCGACGTCGATATTCCAGTCGTTGGTGATGGCGGGAATGTCGTCAGGTGCCGGGCCGGGAGCGAACGCTCCGAGCGTTTCTTCAAGGTGCAGGACATCGCCGGTGCGCAGCGCGCGTCCGCCGTGGCCGCCGAAACCGCCCAGCGTAAAAGTGCTGGCGCTGCCGAGATAGGACGGCACGTCGAGGCCGCCGCGAAACAGAATGTAGGCCCGCATCCCCGGACCTTTGCACTCGCCGAGTTCGAGCAGCGAATCCGCGGGAACGTGAATGGGTTCCCATTGCGGCACCGGTTGTCCATTCAGGCGCGCGGAAAAGTCGGCGCCGGTCAGGGCGATGTGCGGTTTCAAATTCGAAGCGGAGCGACGGCCCGGCCACGGTGCATTCGAGTCCGGCGGCGCCCTCGTCGTTGCCCAGAAGACGATTGCCGATGCGGAAGGAAAGCGAATCCATCGGACCGGAAGGAGGCACGCCGACACTCCAGTAGCCGATGCGGCCGGGATAGTCCTGCACGGTGGTCATGGTGCCGCCGTCGATGACCTCGATGCCGCGGCGCCGCCAGGCGAACCGGCTCAGGAAACTGGTGGTGAGACCGCCCGCCGAAAAATCGGGCGACGCCACCACCTGTTTCAGGTACTCGAGATTGCTTTCGATGCCTGACAGATGGGTGGCATCGAGAGCGGCTCTCAGCTTGACGATGGCTGCCGGCCTGGTCTCCGCGGTCACGATGATCTTCGCCAGCAGCGGATCGTAGTAGGGCGTGATTTCCGTGCCGCGCTCCACCCACGTTTCGGTTCTGGCGTGCGGGGGAAACTTTGCTTCTGTCAGAAGTCCCGCGGCCGGCTGAAAATCCTTGCCCGGATCTTCCGCATAGACGCGTACCTGAATGGAATGACCATGCGGCGACGGCTTGACATGGGAAAGCTGCGGCATCTCGCCGGCAGCAAGGAGGAACATCCAGCGGACCATGTCGACCGACGTCACTTCCTCGCTGACGCCGTGCTCGACCTGCAGCCGGGTGTTGACCTCCAGAAAATAGAATTCATTCGTTTCGGCGTCATACACGAACTCCACGGTTCCGGCTGACCGGTAGCGCACCGCTTTGCCGAGCAAAATGGCGCGTATCGATCATGCGGCTGCGCACGGCCTGGCGGCAGCTTGTGGCGCAGGGGTTTCTTCGATGACCTTCTGGTTTCGGCGCTGCACGGAACAATCGCGCTCGCCGAACGCGATGACTTCGCCCGCGCCATCGCCGAAGATCTGCACTTCGATATGGCGCGCGTTCTCCACGAATTTTTCCAGATACATGCCGCCGTTCCTGAAGCTGGACTCGCCCATTCGAACCACCGAACGGAAACGCCTGCGCCACTTCGGACGCGGTGCGGCAGAGGCGCATGCCGATGCCGCCGCCGCCCGCCGTGCTCTTGAGCATGACTGGAAAGCCCACGCGCCGGGCGGCGGCAACCGCTTCTTCCGACGTGGCCAGCAGACCGCTGCCCGGCAGCAGCGGAACGCCGTTTGCGTGGGCGATTTCGCGCGCCGTATGCTTCAGGCCGAAGGCGCGGATCTGATCGGGCGTGGGCCCAATAAACCGGATACCCGCGGCCTCGCATGCATCGGCGAATTCGGCGTTTTCGCTTAGGAATCCGTACCCCGGGTGGATCGCCTCCGCGCCTGTGCGCTTCGCGGCCTCCAGAACTTTGGCAATGTTGAGGTAACTGTCCCGCGGCGCCGCCGGCCCGAGCAGAACCGCTTCGCCTGCCTGCGCCACGTGCAGCGAATGCCGGTCGGCTTCGGAATATACAGCCACCGAGCTGATGCCAAGACGGTCCAGTGTGCGGATGATCCGGCATGCAATCACGCCGCGATTCGCTATCAGGACCTTGGCGAACAAATCAGGCTCCCGCGTTCCAGATCAACAGCTGAATGGGCGTCGGATTATAACCGTTGCAGGGATTGTTGAGCTGCGGGCAATTGCTGATTACCGCGATCACGTCCATTTCCGCGCGCATTTCGACGTACTTCATGGGGTTGGAAATGCCGTCCTCAAAGGTCAGCTTGCCTTCGGGCGTTACGGGCACGTTCATGAAGAAGTTGATATTGGCCGTGACGTCGCGCTTGGTGAGATTCCACTTCGGATCGGCTATGGCCAGCAGAAAACTGTTGCGGCAGGCGTGCATGTGCCGTTTTTCGATGGCGTAACGGACTTGATTGCTCTCCTGCGCGCAGGCCCCGCCCAGGGTGTCGTGACGCCCGCAGGTATCGGCTGTGATCGTAAGCATCGGCCGGCGCAGGTTCGACATGAGAATCGTTCCGGTAGTCAGATAGATATTGCGCTGCGCCACGATCGTGTCCTGCGCGCTGTATCGCTCGGAAGTATCGTCGGCGCTGTAGAAGAGCGTGTCGACCGCCTGATTGCCTTCGAGATCGACGATGCGGAAAATCTGACCGGCGGCAATCCTGTGGATCCATCCTTCGCCGGCGAGAACGGTCTTCTCGTAGACGGCGGTTTCCGGACAGAGCGGGCTCTCGATTACGGGGGAGGCGATCACAGGAAGTACCTTTCGGTGTTGATGAAACCGCGCGCATTTTCGGGGCAGGAAAGACGGCAGGGATCGTCGGGGGCAACGGGCGCGGCTTCACGGACCGCGAACTTTACGGGCTTCGGGTCGTAGAGCGGATTCGGATCGAGCGGGTGCTGGCCGGTGTCGAGGACTACCAGCAGGTTCATCTCGGCGCGCAGCGTGACGTGGTCGCCAGGGCGTGAGTTGCGCGGCACAAATTCCATCGCGCCCGCGTCACCCACGGCGATTTTGCTGAAGAAGTTCACGTTCGGCGGCAGGTCGCGAATTCCCAGGCCATACCTGCTTAGTTCGGTGAGGAAGTTATCGCGGGTGTTCCGGTGCCACGCGTTTCGCTCCTGCTGATAGCTGGACGGACCATACTTCGCCAGTACCGCGGCCGCATCGTTGTGGCCGCCCAGAGGATCGTGCCACCCGCAGCTGTCTTCCGTGATCGAGCAGAGAATGCGGCCCATGTCGGAATAGAGAACCAGGCCCTTCGTCAGATGCGCCGTGTGCTGGGCCTTCAGAGTGTCAATGTTGTAGCGTTCGACAGGGCAGTCAAAGTTATAGAAAACAGCGGCCACGTTGGCGCCGCCGTCGAGATCCTCGAGGCGCAGTTCGCGACCCCTGCGGAGAACGAGAGACCAACTGCTTCCGGGTTGTATGGTGTCCTGCCAAAGTGCCGGACTCGACATTAGAAAAGCTCCTGTGAAAGACAAAACAAATGGCGCCCGCAATCCGGGACGACTGGATTTTGAGCTTGTCGCGGAACTACCGGGAGGTGGGGGGACCGCAGCAGACATCCATGCGGGTCAGGCGCAGGAAGACGCGGATAGAGATCTTGCGTTCGGCGGTCTCCGGTCGCAGGATCATCATATGTTTAATGATTGCAGGCTGTGGGAAAGCCCACAAGGAAAAACAAATTGATACGCCAGATAAGAAAATCTTGGCTGTCACAACGGGGGCTTATACCCGCGGCTTGATTTAGAATCAAAGTTTACCCCGCAGGGCCCGTGTCGGCCAAATTCTGCCGTGTGCGCAGAGATCGAACGCCGTCATGCGACCTCTTATCTCACTCATTCTGTTTACCTTTTTTGCCGGGCTTGCTCCCGCTGCCGAAAAGCCTTCGTTCACGGTAGGCTGGTCCGTTTACGTGGGCTGGAATCCCTGGTACTACATGGCCAAGTCGGGGGTGCTGAAGAAATGGGCGGATAAGTACAACGTCTCCGTTCGCGTGCAGCGCTTCGATTACGCGCCGTCTCTCGACGCTTTCGTGGCGAAGAACATTGACGCCTGCGCCATGACGAACATGGAGGCGCTCGATATGCCCGCCGCGGCGGGTGTAGACACGACCGCCATCATCACGGGCGATTATTCGAACGGCAACGATGCGATCCTGGTGCGCCGCGATCTGACTCTGCAGCAATTGCCCGGCAGGAAACTGCTTATGGTGGAGAAGACGGTTTCGCAGTATCTCTTCGAGCGCGCCATGGCGCTGAACGGTCTCGAGAGTCAGATTAAGAAAGTGAAGCTGGTCAACACGTCGGACTCGGACATCGCCACGGCTTTTATCACGGACACGTCGCAGGACGCGGTGGTCACGTGGAAGCCGCTGGTCTCGCAGATCGCGAAAACCAATGGCGTGAAAATGATCTTCAATTCCTCTAAGATCCCCGGCGAAATTGTGGATCTCATGGTGGTTCGGACCGAGATTCTGAACCGGCCCGACGGATCGGGCCAGCGCTTTGCGAAGGCGATCACCGGCGCCTGGTACGAAACCATGAAACTCATGTCGGGGACCGGTCCGGAAACGGACAAGGTCCTGCAGGCGATAGCCGATGGCTCCCAGGACACGCTGGCGTCCTACAAGGAACAACTGAGCACCACGCACCTCTTCTACCACGCCGGATTCCGCCGCGGCGTTTACCGTGTCGCCGGATTTCGTGCAGAAGATGAACCTCGTGCGGCAGTTCTGCTTCGCGCACGGACTGCTGGGCGACCATACGAAGTCCGCGGACGATGTGGCGATCAGTTTTCCCGGCAAGAACGTGCTGGGCGCGCCGGACCGCGTGCGGCTGCGGTTCGATGCGAGTTACATGCAGATGGCACAGCAGGGGAAACTCTGATGTCGCCTGGCGTTTTTCACATAGACGCGCGCCCGGGAAAAGTCGCGACGTTTGTGCTGTCATGGTTCCTGTTTGCCGCCGGGATCGCGCTTTACTTTCACGCGTCGCATACCCGGCACCTCGAAAACCCCGAGGACAAGGTGGCGCCGAACCTCACGCAGTTGGCGCAGGGCATTACGGACGCCGTTCTGAAACCTGCCGACGACGATGCCGTGAACCCGGGTGACGCTGCACGGCCGTGGTTTGAGCGCTTCTTCGGAAGCATGCTGTGGAAAGACACTGTAGCCAGCGCGAAGCGGTTCGCGTGGGCCATGCTCCTGCTGGTTCCGGCCGTCGTGCTTGGTCTGCACATGGGTCTGTTTCCGGTAATCGGAACTTTCTTTCTGCGCTTCATTCTGTTCTTCGACAAAATCATTGCGCTGTCCGTGCTGCCGATTCTGTTTATCGCGTTCGGCATCGACGAACTCTCCAAGGTGATGCTGATCGTGATCGGAGTGACGCCGACGATCATCCTCGATACGGTCAATCTGACGAGGGGCGTCCCCGCCGAGCAGGTGGTTAAGGGGTTCACGCTGGGCGCGCACGATTTCGGCGTGGCTTACCGGATCGTACTGCGACAGATTCTGCCGCGTGTGATCAACAGCATCCGGCTGAATCTCAAACCGATCATGCTGTTCCTTTTCGCGGGTGAAATGATCGCTTCGCAGGACGGACTCGCTTACCGCATCGCTCTGCTGCGGCGCAACATGGCGATGAACGTGATCATTCCGTACGTGATGTGGGTGGCACTGCTGCTTTTTCTGGTGGATCTCGGGATGCGGGTACTCAATCGGAAACTGCATCCATGGTTTCGTGAAGCATGACGCGAGAGGCATGAGGCATGGCGGAACTCATCCGGCTGGAAGATCTTTGCGTGGAGTATGCGGTCCACGGGCACGCCCCGCAAGAAGGTGCTCGAACATCTGCATCTTACGATTGCCGAGGGTGAGTTCGTGGCTGTATGCGGCCAGACCGGCTGCGGCAAATCGACGATGCTGCGGATGATCCTCGGCGCCGAGAGGCCGACGAGCGGGCACATTCTCATCGAGGGCCGCGAGCTTTCCCGTCCCGATCGCCATCGCGGTTATGTGCCGCAGAAGTATTCGCTGTTCCCCGACAAGACGGTGCTCGACAACATCACGTTCGGGCCGGAGACGGAAGAGTTCGGGCTGCTGGGACGAGTGACGCCGCGTTTTTTCCGGCGCCGGGCGGAACTGCGCCAGACCGCATTCGGCTATCTGCGGCAGATGGGTCTGCAGGAGTCCGATGCAGGCAAGTATCCGGATCAGCTTTCGGGCGGCATGCAGCAGCGCGTGGCCATCGCACAGGCTCTGATCATGAAGCCGAAGATTCTGCTGATGGATGAAGCGTTCAGCGCGCTCGACCCGTCGACGCGCAGCGACATGCAGAAACTGGTGCGCAGACTCTGGCGCGAAACCCGCACCACGATTCTTTTCGTGACTCACAATCTGGCGGAAGCCGTTTTCCTTGGAACGCGCGTGGTGGTGCTGGGCAAGGAATCGCCGGAGATGAGCGCGAAGGTTGTGCTTGACGTTGCTGTGCCCGACTCCATTCGCGGGGCTGACGGTTATCCGCAGCGCGACGCACTGGACGGTTTCACCAGGAAGATCGAAGATGCCGCCATGGAGGGAAGGCTTGAACTTGAGATGGCTGAGTTCGGCGACTAGAACCGCGGCGGCGGGAATCGTTTTCGCCGGGCTGAGCTTCCCGCAGGCGCCCGAGCCAAAAGGCGCTGGCCTCGAACCCGGGAGCATTCCCGCGCACTGGATCACGGGTGGTCCGGACTGCGCCGAAGTGCCGAAGTGGCAGGTTCACGCCTATAATCCTGATCTCTATATCATTCGCGAATCCGGCTGCACGAATTACGAGAAGCCGTTTCTCTACCTGTTTTTCGGCAAGGACCGCGCGCTGCTCGAGGACACGGGCGCTGGCCAGACGAACGTGGCGGAGGTGGTCGACGGTGTGATCGCAGATTGGCTGAAGCGCAACGGAAGAAAATCGATTCCGCTGGTGGTGGCGCATTCGCACGGTCACGGAGACCATATTTCGGGCGACGCGCAGTTTAAGGACAAGCCCGATGTGACTCTGGTCGGGCTCTCTGTCGAGGCCACACAAAAAGCCTTCGGGATCGCGAACTGGCCCGCCGATCGCGGGTCGATCGATCTGGGCGATCGTGTACTGGACGTGATTGCGATACCGGGGCATCAGCCCTTCAGCGTCGCGTTCTACGACCGCCGCACGGGCATCCTGCTGACAGGCGACACACTCTATCCCGGCCGGCTTTATGTTTCCGATTTCCCGGCGTTCGCGGCCAGCATCCAGCGGCTGGTCGATTTCACACGCGACAAACCGGTGGCGCACATCATGGGGTGTCACATCGAGGAATCGAGCACGCCGTTTCTGGATTACGTCGTCGGGACGAAATATCAGCCGCAGGAGCACGTGCTCGAGCTCTCGCATGCGCATCTCGTCGAATTGAACGAAGCGCTGAAATCGATGAACGGACATCCGGTTCGATTCGCGCTGCGCGATTTTACGGTGTGGCCGAAATAGCGGTTCAGCGTCCGGCTGCATCCAGCGCGTCGGACTCGCCAAAGACCGGATCATCCGGCGCAGAAGGCGTTTTGGCGGGCAAGGACTGAGTGATCTGTTCGACCGCCGTCTGCCGCTGAAGCCAGCTGCGAAGCCAGTTGTTCTCGGGCGCGGCGAAGGTGAAACTTGCCGCAGTCAGATCACGCCGCGAATGCGCGGACTGAAAGATGCCGACGCGGTCGCTATGTACCTGGACACCTGCCAGCATGTGATAAATCTCGTGCGCGCTCACCCGCGCCAGAGCGCGGCCCAGCATTTCGTTCGTCCAGGCTGGCGGCATCGAACCGAGAACCGGTGCGATATAGTCGCGGACTCTGTCGCAGTTCACTCTGGAAAACGGAAGAACGTGCCCTTCGACCGTGTCCGTTTCGGCCAAAGCGCCGCCGGAGGAACCGGCGCCTGCGCCATTCACAGGACCATCAAACCCGCACCGGCCATTGAACCGAAACACAACCAAGGCCGGAAAATCCTCACCGGGATGTCGCACAACTCCGGATGGAAGCCAGGCAGCGGACATCCCGGAGGGAGCCAGAATGCGACCCAACTCGGATTGCATCGCTGTGAGCAACGCGGGAGTCACCGGTGTATCGAAGGAGTAGTAAACGGCCAGCGGAGCTTTAGCCGCTTGCGCGGCACCAGCGAAGACGAGGATCGACGTTGCCACGAGGGCAGATAACCGGATCATATGGACACGCACCGGGTCCAGGGCACCAACGAGGTGCCTTCAAACACACCGGCATGTTATCAGAAAATGTCCTGCGCATGGGTATACGCGCGGCAAGGCTTCCGGTTCGCTGCAGGCACAAAAAAAGCCCGGACCCTCGAGAGAGGATCCGGGCGGTGAGGCAGTTCAATTCCGGCTGAGGCCGGATGTCAGAATGCGTAGCGCAGAGCCAACTGCATGACGCGCGGAGCTGCGCCATAAGCGTACGACGTGATTTCGCCAAACGTACTCGGGCTTGCCATGCTCAGGTTGGGCACGCCAAACTCCACGTTGTTGAAGGCGTTGAACGCCTCGGCCCGGAAGTACACGGCTTGATGCTCCCACGGCAGCCGGAAGGCTTTGCTGACCGCCAGATCGGCATCAAAGAAGTGCGGCCCGCGAATAATCCCGCGCGTTCCGACCACGCCTGGCCCCGCTCCGACGAACGAGTTTACGGCGTTGGGGGTGGAGAAGATACTCGGGATTCCGTTGGAATCGAAGCGGAATCCGTTGGAGGGCAGCGTCGTGCCGGGCGCCAGGACGGCGTACGCCGAAACGTCGTAGTTGACGTTATAGTCTCCGGTATCACTGATCGTGAGAGGCGTGCCGGAGTGGAAGGTGGTGAGCCCGCTCACCTGCCAGCCGCCGATGATCTCGTTCACCCATGGCTTGACGTTGCCGAGAAAGGGCTTGCCTTTACCGACCGGGAGCTCGACCACAAAATCTGCCGTAATCGTGTGCCTGGAGTCGAAGTCCGACGGTCCGCGGAAGGCGTTCGGGTTGAAGGCGTCCTGCAAAAGGCCGCCCGTGCTGTAGTAGCCGGTGGTACCGGTGGTGTTGGTGCCCGTCAGCGATTCCGACGCGGAGCCATTGTCAATCGAGTGGCCCCACGTGTAGTTGAAATCGTATCCCCAGCCGCCGGCAACGGCGCGCCGCAGAACGATAACCATCGCGTTATACATGGATTTGCCGTTGTTGGTGTAAACATCGAGCCCGGAGTTCTGCAGCATGTAGAACGAATTGCACCCGGTGCTCACGAGACAACCGCCATTGGGCCCTTGCCGGATGCGATCAATATCGTTGAGGGTATCGAGCCAGCTTCCGGCATAGACGCTGTAAACGTCGTAGAAGAAGTTCGCGCTCGCGCTCCCGGGAATGTAGAAGTTGGCCAGGTTCGGCACCAGATCGTTGAACCAGGGCTCGTTGGGAACCAGACTGGGGTTGGCTTTGACCTGCGCCGGCGTGAGGCCTGAATTATACAGCTGCGTCAGTACATTGCCGGCCTGTGCAAAGGTCTGGCCGGATTTCGGATCCTTGAAGTTGGAGAGCGGCTGGCCATAGTCCTGTTCGATGATCCCGCGATGACCGAGGCGGCCCACGTAGCCGACCTCAATACTCATGTTTTTTGGCAGTGGGCGCGCGTAGCTGGCGTTGAGGACATACTGATAAGGCGCCTTCAAATCGCTGGAAACGCCGCTGAACGTGTTAAATCCGCCGACGACCGTCGGAGGAGTGAGAGGGAACGTGGCAGCCGTTCCGGCTGGAATGGTGGGGAATGCGTTACCGGTATAGCGGTAAGAGTTGGTGAAGTTGGTGTTGCCAGGCTGCGTGACCTGTGTGGCCAGACCGGGCGAGCCGTTGTTGGCAAACTGCTGGGCCATCGCCGTGCCGTAGTGATCGTAAACCATGGCGCCGCCAACGCGGAAGACGCTTCCCTTGCCCATGAATTTTTCGAGCAGGGAGCCGCTTTCCGGACTGTAAGCGGCGGCGAGCCGGGGACCGAAATTGCCCTTATCCAGCGGATAATAACCGGGTGCGTTGTTGGCCGGTCCGCCCAGCGCGAAGCTCACCAGTGAATCCGGCACTTGCGAGTTCGAAATACCATTCTGCGCGGCGTACAGACGGTCCGCGAAGAAATTGTTCAGGGGCGTAACCGGAATGACCTCCCTGCCGGACACCTCGTAAGGAACCCCCGACAGAGAGTAACGCAGGCCGGCCGTGATGGTCAGATTCGGTTTCCATTTGAAGGCGTCCTGAATATATCCCTCGTACTCGTGATCTTCAAAGGAGGTGCCAACCGGGTTGCCGAATGGGATCGCCGTGCCCTTGGCGGTGTAGTTGTATGTCGCGCCATACTGGTTGACCAGACCCAGCAGGGCGCCGAACGCGTTCGTGATGTTGGTGCCGGATTTGAGCGCCGTGTTGGCGGGAAGTCCCATCGTATTGATGAGGTAATTGACAACATCGGTGTCAATGTCACCGCCAAGGCCGAGCAGCGTGTTGCGTGAGAAGCTGTAGCTCGGCAGATTGTTGTACATCAGATTTGTGTTCAGGGCAAACCGGAAGTTCAGACCGGCCTGAATCGAGTGACGGCCTTTGGTCCACGTTATGTCGTCGGCGAAGTTTGTGGTGGGTGCGATCCGCGCCTGAGGCCTGGCGGTGGGAGGAGCTACCGGGGTGGCGAAATAGAACTGTGGAACTATGGCCTCGGTGCCTGTCGAGGCGTTGCTGAGGCGCGTATATCCGTAGCTGACAGTGTTGATCAGGCTCGGCGACAGAACGATGGTGTCGCGCACCGCCAGACCGCGCGAATTATCGAGCGTCTCCTGTGCTGCCGACTGACCCGGAAACTCGGCGAGGCCGGTCGTGCTGCCGACCTGGCCATTACCAGCCACGGAGGCGCCGTTCAGCGTCCCGCGAACCGAGATGCTGTGTTTGCCCAGGAGATAGTCGAGCTTTCCCACCTGAGCATGATTGTTGAGATCCTGCGGTGCATTGAAAGTCAGTTCGTTGAAGTCGAGGCCGAGATCCGGAGAAGCGAGCGGGTTGTTTCCGGCGGGGAACTGCTTCAGGTAGGTCGAAAAGAACGAGTTCTCGCCGAGGTGCAGAGGATCGATGGCCGTGATCTGGGCCGGCGTAAGCGTCACTACCTGACCGCTCTTCAAAGGAACAAGTATGTCGCCCTGCGCAAGCGTGGAACTGGGCACCAGCCGGCTCACCGGCGCTCCGCTGCGATCCTTACGACCTTCGTAGTTATAGAAGAAGAACAGTTTGTTCTTCAGAATCGGGCCGCCGAGCGAGGCACCATATTGGTTTCGAATCAGCGGCGCACGCGCGACACCGGCGCGGTTGCTGAACCAGCTGTTGGCGGAGAAATCGGTGTTGCGGTTGTACTCATACAGCGTTCCGTGGAACTGATTCGAGCCGCTCTTCGTGATGATGGAAACCTGTCCGCCGGAAGAGCGCCCCTGATCCGCGCCAAATCCGGCGACGGTGGTGCGGAATTCCTGCACCGAATCGAGCGGAATCGGAAGCACCGCGTTGTATCCGTTAGTTCCGGCGTTATCGTTCACATCGACGCCGTCGAGCGTAACGTTGTTCTGATCGGCCCGCGCGCCAAGCACGTTGCCTTGCACCGAGGCGCCGGGCTGTACGCCAAGTAACGCGACAATGTTGCGCGTCTGCAGAGGGATCTCCTTGACCTGCGTTTCTGTAAAAGGATTTCCCACCGAAGCATTTTCGGTGTTCACCACAGCGGCCACGCCGGTTACTTCGACGGTCTGCGTCACGGCACCCAGCTGAAGGGCGACGTTCAGCGTCGCAGGCGTATTGGTCTGGAGCACCAGATCGGACTTTTCCACGCGAAAACCGGTCTTTTCGACCGTGACGAGGTACTTACCGGGCACGACCTGCACAACCTCATACTCTCCGCGCTCGTTCGAGAGTACGGCGCGCGAGGCCGATGTATCCTGGTTCTCAATCTTCACACTTGCGCCGGGCACGGCGCCGCCATTCTGGTCGGTGATCACTCCGTTCAGAGAGCTGTTCTGTGCCAACAGAGGCAAACTCAGGATCAGGAAAATGGCGAAACGGCGAATCACAAATTTAGTCCTCCCTGTAATGAAAGAAAAAGGCTGATGGATTTTTGCAGCCGCATGCGGATCAGAGACTGATTCGAAGCGACTGGCCGCTGGACGAGAGCGGAAAAGCTGACGGGAAAAAACTCCGGACTGGGAGTGTTAGCTAAAATGCAATGCTACAACGAATTAGGGGTGAAACTGCGGCGCAACTCCATGAAAATAATTGATCCCCGGCATTCGGTGTTTCGACAATTTCATGGCAGGGCGACGCAAGGAACACGCACAAGGAGGGATAGTCCCGCGACCGGTTGATTCGAAGTGCTTCATTTTCACGTTGCCGGAAGGCTCGCATCCGACCTCAGTCGAACGTGGGCAGGGGTCAGTTTCCGCGCAACATGAAGGATGGTTAATAAAACGATGGAGGGTCGGTCGGTCGAATTCGTCGGCGGTTCTCACTAAAAAAAGACGTGAAACCTACGGGTGGTAGGATGAAGTTCATCCCAAAGGACCGGGTTCAATGCTGTATCTCATGCTCTATCGCACCTGTGTGCTCTTCGGGACGAGCGGCCTTCGAATACTCCACTTCCGTCCGGGGCGGAGTCTTAACAGATGGGCGAAGTGACACTGAGCTCTGCATCCGGAAGGGTGAAGTGTTCGTGGGGTTGCCGCCACGTCAGCCGTATGGAGCTAAGGGGAGACTACTCGCTCCTCAGTGAAAGCCGCCCGCCCGGTGTGGGTGATGTCGCGGTGGTGGCTGTGGAGGAAATCGGATATCATCACCATCTCGACACGGCCGACGCGCGCAGGTTCCGGATCTACGAAGGCGATCACCTGCTTTGCGTATTCGGGAATCGCTACGCGACGGATGTGTACGAGGGCAAGGTGCTCGCCCTCGACGACAACAGGCTGCATCTGCTGTCACGCAGCGGCGTGATCGGGACTGTCGTGTCGCGGAACCGGGACGTGAAGGAGCCGACCACTCTGTCGCTGCGGGGTTATCTGGGCGATTCGTCCGGGAACCGGATCAACCTGATAGACCTCGCGAAACCGCGCAAGCACCGCTCTTACAGGCCGAACGCCGGCATTGACGTGGTCCTGGTGGTGGGTACCGGGATGAACACCGGAAAAACAACGGTGACGCGCCGCGTTCTTCGCGAACTGGTACAGCGCGGGCAGAAGGTCGCGGGTTGCAAGCTCACCGGCACGACCTCGCCGCGGGACCTGCAGGAGATGCACTCGACCGGCGCACTGGTTGCCACCGACTTCAGCGACTACGGTTTCCCCTCGACATACGGCGCGACGCTGCCGGACCTGATCCTGTTGTTCAATCGTATGCTGGACGCGTGCGGCCGCGCGAAGTCCGATGTGGTCATTATGGAAATCGCAGACGGCATTCTGCAGCGCGAGACGGAAATGCTGCTGGGCGATGAGGAATTCCGGCGGCGGGTTCGCGGCGTTATTGTAACCGCGCCGTGCGCAGCTTCGGCGCTTTACGCGGCCTCACGCCTCGAGACGGCGGGACTGGAGGTGTGGGCAGTCTCCGGCATCATTACCAATTCGCCGTTGTTTGTTCAGGAGTTTTCAGGCCGAAGTTCTGTACCTGTTGCGTCGTCCCGCACCGGCAAGACTCTGGCCGACCTTGTGGTGGATCGCCTGGCTGTGCACGCGCCGAAGAATCCGCCGAAGGCCATCGCCAGCAGCGACATGAGTGCAGCGTAAACGATTCCATGATTTACGCCGGGCCCTGCTCTGAAGCATCCGAGATTATCGGATATTCCTGCTACGGTTCCCCGCTTACCGTCGACACGTGTTTACCGGCGAACGTGACGCAGAGCGGGCTGCCGCGTATCTTCATTCTCGCGGGACAGCATGGGGATGAGGGCGAAGCGCGGGAAGCCGCTTTGGAATTCCTCGATAGATTCCGATCGGCTCCGTCTGCGGTCGGGATCGCGGTTCTGGCGGATGCGAATCCGGATGGTTCGGCAGCCAACACGCGCCGCAACGGCGCCGATCTCGATCTCAATCGCGACCATCTTCTGCTCAGCGCGCCCGAGACGCGGGCCATTCACTCATTTGTACATCGGTGGAAGCCGGATCTGATCATCGACGTGCATACCTACCGGCCGGGGCGACCGGAGCTGCTGGAGCGCGGTCTCGTTTTTGTCCAGGACGTGATGGTGGACATCACCACGAATCCGGCAATCTGCGCGGCGGGAGTCTCGGAGAAAACCCAGAACGAACTGATGGACGGGGTGAAGCGGCGGGTTGCAGAGGGCGGATACCGGTGCGACCGTTACACACTGGTGCGGCCTTCCGGGATGGTTCGCCACAGTAATTTCGACGTCATCGATGCGCGTAACGGGCTTGCCCTGCGTTATGGCGTTCCGGTTGTGCTGCTGGAGGGAAGAAGGCCCGCGCCGGGCGATCCGCCGGGCTTCAGTCCTGCCCGGTGCGCGCTGGTGCGAAGTCTGGAGAGTGTAGTGGAATGGGCGGCGAATCATGCGAGCCGGCTTGCGGGTCAGCCGTGCGGCATCGCCCGATCCGGACTGATACCGGTGCGGTGCCGTTACGCGCCGGGCGTGACCCGACAGTGGGAGATGTTGTCCGCAACAAAAGGAGACATACATAAGGTAGAGATCCCCGGCGACTACCTTCCCTGCGTTGAGACCACCCATACGATCCGCCTGCCGCGCGCCTATGGCGTGCCGGTCGATTCTCCGATCCTCGAGGTTCTGCGCAGGCATCATTTCGAATCCCGGCTGGCCACGCAGTTTGCGAACGCCGCGGTGGAGAGGCACCGCTTACTGAGCCCGCTGCCGAAACCGCACGCCGAGGAACATTTCCCGCTGCCCGCTCTCCGGACTGTAAGAGCCACTCTGGACGACGGCTTTGTGTGCTTCTCGACGGAGCAGCCGGGAGGGTACGCATTGGCCCTCATGCTGGACCCGGAGTCGCAGTTCTCGACGCATCTGCTTTGCCTGGGGCCGGAATTGAAGCCGGGGATGCTTTACCCGGTAGCGCGGATACTCTGAGCCGCGTGAACTAAATGAGCCGCGTGAACTAAATGATAGGATAAGTTCACTCCAAAGGACCGTTTTCCTATGAATCTTCGTACGTGTGTGCTTTTCGCGCTGGGTGGTTTACTGCAGGCCCAGACGGCTCCTGCGCCGGCTCCGCCGCCGAATCCCATGGGCGGCCCGGTGCAGGCGAACAAGGAAGCCGCGGTGACGCCGGTTCCGTTCGAGAGGATTCTCAACGCGAATAAAGAGCCGCAGAACTGGCTGACCTATTCCGGCGGCTACGCGAGTCAGCGGCACAGCGAACTGAAACAGATCACGCCGGAAAACGTGAAAGACCTGACGCTGAAATGGGTCTACCAGGTGAGGTCGCTGGAAAAGCACGAAGTCACGCCGCTGGTGGTGGACGGGGTGATGTATACGGTGCAGTTCAACGACGTGGTGGCGCTCAACGCGGCCACCGGGAAGCAGATATGGATCCATCCTTATAAGCCGAGCGCGGACGCGCGTAACTGCTGCGGGCAGGAGACGCGCGGCCTCGCGATCGCGGGCGACAAGGTGATTCTGGCCGCGCTCGATACGCACATGATCGCGCTGAATGCGAAGACGGGTAAAGAAGTGTGGAACGTGCAGGTGGCGGATCCGAAGGATAAATACTCGTTCACGCATGCGCCGCTGGTGGTGAAGGACAAAGTCATCGAAGGCACGGCGGGCGGCGAGTTCGGCATCCGCGGGTTCATTGCGGCGCTCGATGTCAATACGGGCAAAGAAGCCTGGCGCTTCTATACGGTGCCGGGGCCGGGCGAGCCGGGCAACGAAACGTGGGCGGGCGATTCGTGGAAGCACGGCGCGGCTTCCGTCTGGGCGACCGGGTCGTACGATCCCGCGACGAACCTGACGTTCTGGGGCATCGGCAATCCGGGGCCCGACTGGAACGGAGACGGACGCAAAGGCGACAACCTTTATTCGTGCTCGGTGGTGGCGCTCGATGCCGACACGGGCAAGCTGAAATGGTATTACCAGTTCTCGCCACACAACGAATTCGACTGGGACTCGACCCAGATACCCGTGCTGGCCGATATGCAGTGGAAGGGCAAGGACCGCAAGGTGATGCTGTGGGCGAATCGCAGCGGTGTGTTCTACGTGCTCGACCGGACCACAGGTGAGTTCCTGCTGGGGAAATCATTTGCGAAGACGAACTGGTATACGGGATTCGATGAGAAAGGCCGGCCGCTGCGCGCGCCGGGCACCGAACCGACGCAGGAAGGCGTGCTGATCTTCCCCGGTAATCAGGGCGCGACGAACTGGTACAACCCGTCATACAGTCCTGAGACCGGATTGTTCTACATCCCGACGTGGGAGAACACCTCGACGATTTATCTGAAGGACAAGGAGCCGCCGGAGTTCCATTCGGGGCAGACCTTCAGCGGCGCGTTTCCGCGCAATCAGAACGGCGATGAGGTATTCAGCGCGGTGCGCGCTATCGATCCGAAGACAGGCGAGAAGAAGTGGGATTACAAGCTGAGCGCGCCTTCGACCGAAGCCGGGATTCTGACGACGGCATCGAACTTATTGTTCAGCGGCGGACGCGATGGCGCGTTCTATGCGATCGACGCGCGCGACGGTAAACCGCTGTGGGAGACCAGCCTTGGAACTTCGGTGTCGGCCGGACCGATGACGTATATGGTGGACGGCAAGCAGTACGTGAGCATTCAGGCGGGCGCGTCGCTGTTTACATTTGCTTTGCGCTGATTCGCGGCGGCAGCGTCAAGCTCACAGGAGGCGAGTGATCTGTGAGATGGTTTGGCGTTTTATTCCTTTTGCTGACTACGGTTCCCGCGTGGCCGCAGGCGCGATTTGAGGTAGCGTCGATTCGCCCGTCACCGCCTGAGGCGACAGTGCGGGATTTCCGGTCCAGTCTCCGCGGCGGCCTGCTCGAACTGAAAGCGGCGACGGTCGGCGACATTCTGGACATGCTTGGGGGAAACCGGCTCTACCGGGTGGTGGGCGGACCTGCGTGGATGCGGACGGACCGTTACGATATCCAGGCGAAGGCGGATCACGAACTGACCGGGCCGGAGCAACTGACGGCTATCATGTCGCTGCTGGCAGAACGTTTCAAGCTGGAGTCGCACAAAGAAACACGCGAAGTCCTCGGATTCGTGCTGCGGATTCCGAAGACGCCGTCTGGTCTGAAACCCGCGACGAATCCCGCGGGTGACGATAGAGCTTATTCGCTTGTCACGGATGTGCGCGGCGACCTCGCGTTTAAGAGCGCGGCGATGTGGCGGTTCACAAACTACCTGTCACAGATCCTTCGCGCGCCGGTGGAGGACGAGACGGAGCTGAAAGGCGCGTACGACTTCACGCTGCCTGTTTCGCAGGTTGTACTGCAGCCGGGAGAGAGCCAGAGAGATCGCGTGCGCGAGGCGGCCCAGGCGTTTGGGTTTCGGATTGAAGAAAAGAAGATTCCGCTGGAGGTCACCGTCATTGATCGCTGCGAGCGGCCGAGCGAGAATTGACAGTATGCGTATCATCGGCGCGGTCGTGCTCACAGCGAGCATCGTCATGGCGCAGGCTCCGAGTCAGAGCCCGGCGGCGCGGCCGCGTCCCAAAGCAAAGGACACCGAGACGTTTCCCGCCGCGATGGTCAAGACCGGGGAGACGCGATTCGTTTCGCAATGCGGCTTCTGCCACGGGCGCGACGCGGCAGGAGGGGAATCGGGTCCCGACCTGACTCTCTCGCAGCTTGTCGCGGAAGACGTGCGCGGCGACAAAATCGGATCGTTGGTGCGGGCCGGGCGTGCGGATGCCGGGATGCCTCCGTTTCGCATGGGCGATGACGAACTGAAACCGATCGTCGCTTTCATTCATACGCAAGCAAAGAAGTTTTCGGAACTAGGGGGCGGACGCCGCACCGTGGATCCGTCGGACCTCGCGACGGGCAATGCGGCAGATGGCAGCGCGTACTTCAACGGGACCGGCGGCTGCGTGGGATGTCATTCGGCTACCGGAGATCTGGCTGGTGTTGCGGGGCGCTACAAGGGACTGGCGCTGCTGCAGCGCATGCTGTATCCGGGTGGACGACCCGCACCGGCTCCGCCGAAAGCGACATTCACCCTGGAATCGGGGCAAACGGTGGTCACGCCCGTGGCGGCGGAGGACGAATTCAGCGTCACGGTTCTGGATCCGCTGGGGCAGAGGCAGAAATATTCGAAGGACAAGGTTAAGGTGAAGATCGACGATCCCCTGCAGGCGCACTTCGCGGTACTCGGCAAATACACGGATGAGGACATGCACAATGTCTACGCGTATCTTTCGACATTGAAATGAAGAATGCGCTGGTGATGATCGCTATGGCGGCGCTGGCGATGGGCCAGAACGTCGATTCCAACATGCTGCGCCAACCTCCTGGGGACGCATGGCTCACTTATCACGGCGATTACAGCGGCGAGAGGCACAGCAAACAAAAGCAGATCACACCGGCGAACGTCGCGCAGCTGAAGCAGGCCTGGCGTTTCGAGACGGGGCAGACGCAGGCCATCAAGGCCTCGCCGATTCTGGTGGACGGTGTCCTCTACATCACGACGCCGGACAACCTGTGGGCGGTCGACGCGCGCACCGGTCAGGAGAAGTGGCATTATCAACATCCGAAAAACAACGCGTTCCACATCGGGCACCGCGGTGCGGCGGTTTACAAAGATACCGTGTATCTGACCACGCCCGATTGTCATCTGATCGCTTTCGCGGCGAAGGACGGCACCCGGAGATGGGACGTGGTGGTGGCCGATTCGAACAAAGGATACTGGTCGAGCAATGCGCCGCTCGTGGTGGGGAATCATGTGCTGGTCGGCGTGTCTGGCGATTTCGACAATGTGGCGGGACAGCTCAAGTCGTTTGATGCAGACACGGGCAAGCTGCAGTGGACGTTTTACAGCACGGGCGGCAAGGATTCGAGCAGCGGAGGGGCCACGGGTGGCCAGATGTGGACCACCGGCACCTATGATCCCGAACTCAACCTTGTGTTCGTCGGCACGGGGAATCCCACGCCGGTGCTCAATGGTGGCGTGAGGCCCGGCGATAATCCGTGGACGTGCAGTATCGTGGCGCTGAACCCCGATACCGGAAAGCTGGTCTGGGGATTTCAGGTTTCGCCGCACGACACCCACGATTGGGACGCGAACGAAGTTCCGGTGCTGGTGGACGCGGCTTTCAACGGCCAGCCGCGGAAGATGCTGATGACGGCGTCGCGCAACGGCTACTTCTTCGTGCTGGACCGGACCAACGGCAAGAGCCTGCTGACCGCGCCTTTCGCGATGGTGAACTGGGCGACAGGCATCGATGCAATGGGGCGGCCGATTCCGAATCCCGCGAAAGAGCCCAGGCGGGACGGCGTGCTGGTGGCGCCGGATGAAGCCGGGGCAACCAATTTCCGTCCGCCGAGCTTTGACCCGTTTACAGGGCTGTTCATCGTCAGTGCGCACGATGCATACGGAATTTACTTTTTCAAGCCGGAGCACGGCGCATACGGCTGGGCGGGCGCCGATTACGGTGTGGCGGGCAAGTCGTCTCTGCGGGCTATCGACTACCGGACGGGGAAAATCGTGTGGGATCATCCGATCGGCGACGGAGCTGGAACGGCCGGCGTGCTGACGACTGACTCCGGGGTGACATTCAGCGGCGACAATCGGACGAGCGTGATGGCGTTCGCAACCAAAGACGGGAAGACGCTGTGGCATGAGGATATTGGCCATGTGCAGAACCCGCCGATTACTTACGAACTCGACGGCAGGCAGTATGTGGTTGCGGCGGGTGGGGGATCGCTGTACGTCTTCGCACTGCCATGACCTCGGCAGACGTTCCCTTGAGCCGTACTTCGAATCCCGGAAGGGGAAGCTGTGCGGAAAAGCATGCAGGGAGGCGAGCAGCGGCGCCTCATCGACCAAACGAAGGCGGTCCCGTTGCCTAACCGCTTCTTGCCACTCCATTACGGTCGCGGTTCGGAAAAGCGGGTGCTGATTGCGCAGGGGTTACTGAAGCGGCAACGAAAAGAGCTTTTTCAGCAGCCTGCTAATCGATCCTGCGCTTATCTTTGTACATTTCGGCATCTGCCCGACTAATGAGTTCATCGACAGATTCGCCGGCGCGGAGCTGCTCGACCCCTATCGATGCGCTAAGCACCAGATCGATCATCTTTCCTGGAGCGCCGATTCTCTGCGGTCTGCGAAGGTGGGCCTGGAACGTCTCCGCTCGCGCTTTGCCTACCGACTGATCGCCTTGTATGACCACCAGGAACTCATCCCCGCCCCAGCGGCACACCAGGTCTCCGGGACGAGTCTGTTCAGCCAGTACCTTCGCGGTGTGCTTAAGAACCTGATCTCCGGCCAGATGCCCCCACGTGTCGTTTACCTTCTTGAACCCATTCAGATCAACCAGAAGCGCGCAGGCTGCGCGACCGGCTTCAAGGATACGGGTCAGCCTCCGCTCGGCTTCAGTCCGGTTCAGGAGGCCGGTGAGGCCGTCATGGCAGGCCCGCTCCTCGGCGTCGTCCAGTCTTCGGCCGAACTCAGCCAGCTGTGACTGCATTGCCAGCATCGCTGCGTCACTGTCTTTCCTGACTGCGTCGCTGATGGACCGCAGATCGGTCACATGGCTCACAATCTGCGCCCGCATCCGGCCGAGGTCAGTCAGTTTCTCCGTGTCCTGAAGGCGGTCTGTGAAGGAGCGAAGCTTGTCCGCATGGGCGGAGTGTTGTTGACCAAGCAACAGCGCAGCCTCACCCAATGCCGCCATAACGGCACGCAGGTCTGCGTCCTTTTCGGCCGCAGCGGCTCTTGCGCTGCGGTAATATTCTTTCAACATGCTGGAAAGCGTCAGCAGGCTTTCAGCGAGTACTTCGGGTTCACGTGTGTCCGCAACTTCCGCCTGCAGAGCACAGAGTCCGTCTTTGAACCGGCGGGCGATTTCGGCTTCGGCGTCGAGTGGATATTCCCGGATGGCGGAGAGCACCGAAAGGTAACATCCCAACGCCTGTTTGTACAGGCGCTCATCAAGATCCATGCGGTTGATTGTCTTTGTCAGTGAGAACATCTTTAAGCCAGATTCCGCTCCATGGCTCAAATTGGAAGACAGCCGCTGAATCCCGGCAGAGCTGAGAGACTGAACCGGATCGAGTGATTGCCTGAGCGCATCCCTATTGCTCTTATCGGGATTTCCGGGAAAAGCATTGAGAGAAAAATTACGGAAAATACCAGGTGCCCGGAATGCAGCTGGGCGTGTTCGTGCGGAATGCCGGGCCCAAACGCCGGCCACTTGATTCGGGAGCGGCTGAGAGCTGTTATCCCACCTGGCTTCTGATGCCGTCAAATATCTGGCACGAAAGAATTTAGCTCCTCGACGACCACATGATGTCCGGTCGGGCCAAAGAATGGCCACGACTAACAGGCTGCTGAAAAACGCTTCTTGCCGCTCCCTCACGGTCACGGTTCGGAAAAGCAGGTGCTGATTCGGCAGGGGTTAATGAACCGCGCGCGTCAGCAAGCGGCAACGAAAAGAGCTTTTTCAGCGGAGGAATTGCCGGCGTGGTACACGGGAACCGCGGCCCGCCGGATTTACGAAAGCTTATAAAAGCGGATGAGCGAAACGGTCGTGTGGCAGATGCCCAACGTACGTTGCCGGCGCTGGCTTACCGGACATCGCACCCCGTTACCTGCGGCGGGCGACGGCAAAGCTGTGCCGATCGCGAACGGCTCGGCCGTCAAGGCTTCTGAGTACAATACCCGGACAGGAATGACAAACAGGCCCCGGATCGATTACTCGTTGTCCGAAGAGCGTATTGATCTCTGGCCGGTTTTTACTTCGTCCGACGGGTCGCTGCTGCCGCAGTTTCGCGATCTACTGGGACCATTGGAGACAGAGAGGTGCGCTGCTTTTCGCTTCGAATACCTGCGCGCGAATTACACTATCGTGCATGGAATTCTGCGTATTCTCGCGGCAAAATATCTCGATTGCGATCCGGCGAAACTGCAGTTCGGCACCGGGCGGTATCAGAAGCCTTACATTCTTCCGCGCGGCCGCCTTCAATTCAATCTCTCTCACTCCGGCGATCTCGCGCTGTTTGGTTTCGCGACAAACTGCGAAATCGGCGTCGATGTCGAAAAGAAAGTCCCGAAGGAGGACCTTCTTGAAATCGCGGGGAGCGTCCTGTGCGCTGAAGAGATGCGCGATCTGATGTCACTCGACGCCGGGGAGCGGCAGGAGGCCTTCTTTCGTGTCTGGACGCGGAAAGAGGCTTACGTGAAGGCAGTCGGCAACGGACTCCAGACGCCGCTCGACACGTTTCGGGTGAGTCTGCGCCCTGCGGAAGACGCACGTCTGCTGCACATAAACGGAAACTATGAAGCCGGCGCGCGATGGATGCTGCACACGATCGATTCGCTGCCCGGTGCTGCGGCTGCGCTGGCTTATCCGGGACCGCGGAAGCAGGTGCGTCTGATGGAGCTGCTGTCGCCCGCGGATTTTCTCGAAGGATGAAAACGGCGTTTGTGAACTCGATCGTCTCAGTTGCAACGATTGCGCAGCCCGAATCACTCAGTGGCAGAATTATGCCTGTTTCGAGGGTGCACGAAACGCGATACGGCCAGACGCAAGGTGCTCCGGCGGGTGAACGCCCTTCTCGCCTGGCATTCGGAAACACTTTGGCCACCTCGTCAAAGACCACTTTTTGTACGTATGATGACGCTTATATCGAGGCTTTGAGGGTGGGCGATCCGGACGTCGAAAACCATCTGATCTCTCAGTTTTCGACCGCCGTCCGGGCAAAACTGCGGGCTCGCTTACGTTCGCCCGAACTCGTGGAAGATGCCTATCAGGAGACGTTTCTCCGAGTACTGGGATATTTTCAGTCCGGCAAGACGCTCAATAATTCTGCCAGCCTGCCCGGATTTATCCACTCCACATGCCACAATGTCGCACTCGAGCTGTTGCGGCAATACACACGGCAGGATCAGATTCCCGAGCATCATCCGGGGATGGTTGACGAGAGTCCTGATGCGCAGGATCAGCTTGTGACCGAAGAGCGCAAGAGGATGGTGCGGCAGATTCTCGACGAACTTTCGGAAAACGACAGCAGGGTTTTGAAACGCATCTTCCTCGACGAGGAGGACCGGGACACTGTCTGCCGGGAGCTCGACGTGGATCGCGATTATCTGAGGATCGTGGTCTTTCGCGCGCGCAAGCGTTTCCGGGACGTTCTGGAGAGTCAGCAAATGCGCGCCGCGGCGGCTCGGAGATGACTATGCCCGTAAAGCATCAGGAAGCAATCGAAGAACATCTGGCAGAGCGCTATCTGCTCGGTGAAATGTCGGCGGACGACGCCGAACGATTTGAGCAGCACTTTTTCGAGTGTCCGGATTGCGCGTCGGCCGTGGAAGAAGGGCAGGTCCTGCTAGCCAATGGCCGCGAAGCGGTACGGAGCTTGCAGCGGAGTTCCGAAATACGCGAAGCCAGGCCTTCACTATGGACATCGCTGATGCATTGGCTGAGCAGACCCGCGGGCTTCGTGCCCGTGGCGGCATGCCTTTTTCTGGCCGGGCTGGCCGCATACCAGAACACAGTAACGATTCCCGGCCTGCGACGGGTGCGCGACGCTGCCCGGGTTGTTCCGGCGTTTCAGCTGATCGCGGCTTCTCGCGGCGAGGGCTCGACGATAACCGTTCCACGCGGCGCTTCCTCTTTCATCGTTTCGGTTGATGTCCCCCCGGACGCGCAGTTTTCGATTTACGAGTGTGAGCTGAATGCGTCCGGCCGCAGTGTGTTTCGGCTGACGGCGCCGGCACCCGCAGCGAATCAGCCTCTGACTATACTGATTCCTGCACGTGAATTAACTTCCGGGATGTTCGATCTTGTACTTTCCGGCGTCGAAGCTGACGGGCAAAAACGGAACAGAGTCTCGGTTTTTCCGTTCAGCCTGCGATTCAATTAAGCCCTGCATCCGCTTCGGCCATCCCGGCCGTATCTTAAATTCTGATCTGAAAAGGCGGCATTAATGAGTCAATTTCGTTTTCATGGTTACGCCATCGGCGCGGCTGCGCGCATCGTCGAGCCGTTCAACGATGTGCTCGCATCGCAGGCAGTCGCAGCTGTAGGTTTGATCGGAGGGCATTCTGTTTCAACCGCGGAAGGCTTCCGGTATCGCGACATCTTCAAATTCGATCGGGCTCATTCGCAGGTGACCGGCTCTAAATGCCAGGGCCAGTGCGGGAGTCCGGAAGGCTCTCACAGTACCCACATGCAGGCGAGCATCGAAGGGCTGGATGTGCTTTCGATGGTGACGGCGGATCGCATTGTGGCCAACGTGGTTTCGACGGATACAGTCTCGCCGGACGGAGAGCCTTCAGTCCGGCTCATCGGCACGAGATTTGAAAATCTCCGCATTGCAGGGATACCGGTCCAGGTGGATTTGGCTACAGATCTGTTTGACGCGTACGACACGTACAGCTCTCTCGCCGCGGGATACAAGGACAACGACGCCGTTCGGTCGATGATCGACCGTCCGGGCGCCGCCAATCCGGCGGAGGCACCGGGGCATGTGCGTCCATGGCTTCATTTGCGCGAATCGAACAAGGAAATACCCGAGTACCGGGGCCGCACGCGGACGTCGCTGGTGCGGAATCTGACACCCGAGCGCACCGGCCTCGAAGCATGGGGCCACGTGATTCACGTGAAGGGATTCGGCACCATACGGCTGGCGGAGATTGAGATCAGCCGGCGGACGCGGCTGGTGAACATGCTTCAGATCGAGCTCGATTGCCCGCGTCACGGATATGTGATGTTCGTCGAAGTTTGCGACGGGGGCGAAGGGTACTGAAACACAGGGAGGTCGCTGATGCGATGGACGCTGTTGTTCTGTTTCCTGTGCCTCGCTGCCTGTGGTAGCCGCAGCAGGTCGCTCGACTCGCAGTACGAGAGCGCGGCCGGCCTGCTTCGAAGTGAACACTATGATCAGGCCCTGCCGGCAGCCGAGTACGGTCTGGACCTTGCCCAGCGGCATGGCACAGAGAAGGACCGGTGGCGATTTCGCCTCCTGAAAGCGGACATCCTGATCGGACAGCGCCAGTGCGCGAAAGCACTGGCGTGGGTCAATCAGGGCGGTGAACCGCCGGCGGGGCGCGAGTGGGCGGCAGAACGGGCGCATGTACTGCTGCTCAGAGGACGCGCGTCGGCGGAACTGAACCATGTCGCGGAGGCGGAGCCGTTGCTGGCCAAGGCGGCGCTTGCGGCGCGCGAAGCGAACTCGGAATCTTTAGCGGCTGAGGTGGAACTCAGGCAGGGCAAGGTACTCATCCAGCGCGCGCGATTCGAGGAGGCCAAAGCAATCTTCCGGGACGTGGCGGACAAAGCCGCGAAGAATCACGACGCGTATCAGGAAGCAACCGCACTTGGCAATCTTGGCTTCAGCCTTCTTACAGAGTCGCGCAACGATGAAGCTCTCAGCTGGTTTGAGAAGGCCATCGTTCTCTTTGAACGGACCGGAGCCATCGAGTCGGTGGCGCGTACACACGGCAATCTGGGCAACTGTTACTACCGGCTGGGCGACTACGATCAGGCCCGCGATCACTTCGAAAAGGCGCAGGAGGCTTTCGCGAAGACGGGGAATCGGGAAAGCCAGCAGATCTGGATCGGAAATGCGGCCCAGGTAGCGATGGATACCGGCGACTTCGCATCGGCGGCTAAAGCTTACCAGCGAGCTCTCGGGATCGCCCGGCAGATTCCGAGCCCGGTGTGGGCAGCGCGCTGGGTGGAGAATCTGGCCATTGTTTCGGCGCAGCTGGGCCGCTGGGATGAAGCTGAAAAGTACAACCAGGAAGCGATGGGCGCCATGGCGCGATTGAAGGACTCCAACTGGGAGCCCGAATCACTCCTGACCGCGGGCAGAATTGAGGAAGCCCGCGGGCATCCGGACAAGGCGCGCGGTTTCTTTCATGCGGCTCTTTCGAAGAGGGCGGAGGGTCCGGCTCTGGAACTGGAATCTCACGCCGGGTTGGCGCGCACGTGGGTCCTCGAAGGAAATGCCGCAAACGCGGAGAAGGAGTTTGGGGCTACTGTTTCCCTGCTGGAGCAACGCCGCGCAAACCTCATCAAAGAAGAATACAAGCTTTCCTACCAGTCGAGCTTGATTCAGTTCTATCAGGAGTATGTGGATTTTCTTGTCTCTCGTGAGCAGACGGCGAAAGCGCTGGAAGTCGCCGAGTCCAGCCGTGCGCGGGTACTGGAATCACGCGCCGGCGCGCTGTCGAGCGAGGAACCTCATGACGCCCGCAGTTTCCGCCGGGTTGCGCAACAAACTCACTCGGTGGTGCTCGAATACTGGCTCGCGCCGCAGCATTCTTATTTATGGGTGATCACCGGCGAGACGATTCAACTCCACAGCCTGCCGCCGCGGGCTGCAATTCGGGCCCTCGCCGAGCGTTATCGCGGGTTCATTACGAGCGGGCGGAATCCGCTCGAAGCGGCGGGGGAAACCGGGCGCCAGCTCTTCGACGTTTTACTGCGACCCGCGGGTGAGGCACTCGAGGGCGGCCGTTTCCTGATTGTGCCCGATCAGGACCTGTATTCTTTCGATCTTGAGACGCTGCCTTCGCCGCATGGCGCGGGCAAATACTGGATTGAAGACGCGACGATTTCGATTGTGCCCTCGCTCGGTTTTCTGGCAGACACCTCGCGATCCGGTGCGCGGCACGCGGACGGTTTACTCGCCGTCGGCGATGTGCCCGATGCCGGTCCGCAGTACCCACGTCTGGAATACGCTGCGCAGGAAATCGATTCCGTGGCGCGGACTATGGCTCCGCTACACACAACTGTTCTGAAGGGAAGTGGCGCCACCCCCGCGGCATATCTGAATTCGGAACCGGGCCAGTTCGGATTCATCCACTTTGCCGCGCACGCGACGGCAAATCCCGAAAGACCGCTGGATTCGGCAGTCATCCTGTCCGGACCTGCTGATGCCAATCGTCTGCTCGCGCGCAAAGTCATGGCGGTTCCTCTGAATGCGGATCTGGTAACCATTTCAGCCTGCCGCTCGGCCGGGGGGAAAACATATGCCGGGGAAGGTTTGGTTGGCTTCGCCTGGGCATTTCTGCGCGCCGGAGCACATAACGTGATCGCGGGACTCTGGGACGTCGGCGACCGGTCCACGGAAGAACTGATGGCGGGTTTGTACCGTCACATTGCTTCAGGTGAGGAATTGCCGGTGGCTTTACGGGAAGCCAAGTTAGAACTGATGCACAGAGGCGGCGCCTGGGCGAAGCCTTTTTATTGGGCACCGTTTCAGCTTTACGCCGGTGGAATCGAACAGGGCGGAATAACATATCTCACGATGCGGCGCGAAACGGCGGCAGCAGATCCTGGGCAATCGTCCAGGTAAGCAGGGGTTTTGCACTGTGAATGAAGAAGTGACCACCGGGGAAGATCCGTTGGCTGAAGCCGACCGAGGTGTGTTCGCTCCAGGCAGCTAATTCCGCGGGTGAAACGGACGCGTCATGCGCCCCGCCCATGGCCGTGATGGGGCATCCGAGCGGCGGCTCCGGTTGATAGCGATAACTTTCGTACGCGGTGAAATCGGCCCGAATCGACGGCAGCAGGAGGGTCATCAGTTCCCGATTTTCGAGCACCTCGGCGGGCGTTCCGTGAAAGCGGCGAATCTCCTCGGCAAATGAAGGCTCCGGCAACTGATGGATGGGTTTCCGGCGCAGGGGAAGGTGCGGTGCTTTCAGTGCGGCGATGATCAGCCGCTCAGGCAGAACACCGCTGCGCCGCAGTATCCGGGCCGTCTCAAATGCCAGAAGCGCGCCGAAGCTGTAACCAAAAAGCGCGAACGGGGCCTCGATCCCGGCCGCAATCTCCGCCGCCGCGCTCTCGGCCAGATCGCTCACCGATACCCGAGGGGGCTCTGAGATCCGATCTTCGCGGCCGGGCAATCGAATCGGGCGGATCTGCAGGGAGGGCCCCATCTCTGCCTGCCAGGAGCGGTAGATGGACGCGCCTCCTCCCGCATAGGGGAAGCAGAACAGCTGAAAACGCGCGGGGAAATTAGCGGAGCGCTTCACTGGCAACCTCCCACGGAATTCGCGGCGCTGCTTCAGGGGCGTCCGGGATGACATCGGGCAGTTCATTCTCCAGTTCGCGCACGTGCGGCTGCAGATAAGCCGCCGCGGTGATCGCGATCAGCAACAGACCGGAGAGAACGAACAACGCCGCGACACCGCGTCCTGGTCCGACGCCGATCCACCGTCCGGCGGAATGCGCCAGCAGCCCGCCTTGAGCGAACCACGGCTCGAAGAAATGATCGGCGAGCGGACCTGAAACGAGGTAGGCGACAGGCATTGCCGCGGCCACAGCCATACCGGTGAAAGCGAAAACGCGGCCTTGTACCGCGGGATCCACTTTGGACTGCAGAATAGCCTGCATACATCCACTCGCGACGGGGACCGAAAGGAGGAAGATAAACGCGCCGCCGGCTATCAGCACGGGAGAGGGAGGTAATGCCGCACCGAGCAGAGCAGCGCCGCCAAGGGCGAGAAAAGCGACCATGCCGCGGACGCGCCGCCGCGGCCCTCCTGAAGCCGCCATTATGGCGCTGCCAACAAACATGCCGACGCCGGCGCACGTCATCACCGTACCGAGCACCTGAGGCGAAGCGAAGGAAAGCACCAGCGGCGCGACGAGAATCATGATGATGCCCAGCACGAAATTGCACGCCGAAACCATGAGCACGAGCCCGATGAGACCTGGCCGACTGACTAGATATGTCCACCCGTATGCGATGTCGCGCAGCACTGACTGCGGTTTCGGGACGCTCTCTGAAACGACTGCCGGCCGCGGAATGCGGACAAGAAGCAAGATGATCGCCGCGAAGATGTAGGTGGAGAAATCAATCCAGAGGATGCCGACGATTCCGGGTCGCGCCTGAAGCATGATCCCGGCCATAACAGGGGCAAGCGTCTGCGCCAGACCCTGCGCGATCTGCACCATGCCGCTGGCACGCGCAAACTGATCCTTCGGGACGAGAAGCGTAATGGAAGCTGCCCAGGCAGGCCATTGAAACGCGCTGCACACGGAGATGGCAGACATGGCCAGATAAATTCCACCGGGTGTCAGGCGCCCGGCCATCAGCATCAGGGCCATCCAGCCGGTGACAAGAGCCGCGCCCAGTTCACTTGCGAGCATGGTGGACCGGCGGTCCCAGCGATCGGCAACCGCCCCGGCGAGAGGCGACAGAAGAATACGCGGCGCCAGCGTACACAGTGCGATCAGAGCAAACTTCGTGACGGATCCGCTCCTGCTGAGCGCCCACAGCCCGAGCGCGAATCCGGAAAGACCGGAGCCGAGCAAGGAAACGAGTTGCCCGGCCCAGATCGTCAGAAATGTTTTCCATCCGCCCTGCGAAGGGCCAGCGGCAGAACTTTCCATATGAACCTCTTTCGTCATGCGAGAACTTCGCGAAGCGAGCGTCCGAGCGCCGTCACATCCGGCTGCGCCAGCATGCTGCGATGCGTGCCCGGAACGTCGCAGATCCTGAGATCCGGGCAGCACCCCGACCATCCGTAGTCTCCGGCGGTGCGGCCGCCGGCGGCACGCATCAGTACCACGCGCCCGCCATATTCGCGCGGAACATATCGGTGGGCAGCAGCCATATTCGCCTGAAACTGATGCAGGGTAGTGCGCAACCCCGCGGCGATCGTTTCAAGTCTCGCGCCGGATTCACGATTCATCTGCGCCGCGATCAGCATGGCGCGATGATGCGGCTCGAGACGGCGCAGCCTTCGGCCTTTCAGTCTGAAATCGATACCGCGGGTGAGCGCTTGCACGCGCCCTATTTCGAGCAGGATGTCGCTGTCATCCGGATCCTCGCGTTCGTGCACGAGATGAGAATCGAGCAGGATCACGACTTCCGGTGCGCGACCCTGCTGCGCGAGCTGGCGCGCCATCTCAAACGCCACCACGCCTCCGAAAGACCAACCGGAAAGATGGAAAGCACCACGGGAGACGGCCGGATCCAGATGGCGAATGTACTGGGCGGCCAGTGCTTCAATGGTGTCCGGGGAACCGCATTCCGGGCGCCGGTTCGACACCTGTTACCGGCTGATCGGGACCGAGCAGTCGCGCCAGTTCGCTGTAGCAGATCAGGCTTCCTCCCGCGGGAGGAACAACGATTAAAGGCGGCTTCGCGCCTCTCGACTGAAGACTCACCAGGGATCCGGCGCTGGCAGGATTTCTGCGCTCCCGCACAATGCGGGCAATCTGCTCGACGGTACCCGCTTCAAACAAAGTTGTGGCGGGCAGACGGCAGCCGGTACGATCGCCGATTTTCTCAAGAACGCTGAGTGCCATGAGAGAGTTGCCGCCCAGTTCGAAGAAGTTATGCGTCACGTCCACGCGATCGAGCCCCAGCGCTTCTGCCCAGATGCCCGAAATTATTTCCTCTATGTCATCGCGGGCCTCGGTGTGCGGGCTCTCCGGCCGCAAAGGCATCTGCCCGAGAGCGCGCCGATCGATCTTGCCGCTGCTGTTTACCGGCAATTCGGTGAGCGGCACAAACGCCGACGGAATCATGTATTGCGGAAGAGTTCGGCCGGTAAATGCGCGCAGTGTTTCGCCGTCGACTTCTGCGCCAGCCACCCCCGCGCCGGTCCGGACGAAGTAAGCGATAAGGCGCGGCTCAATCTGCTCCCCGGTTGATCCTTCCTCCGTGCGCAGGATGACGGCGCATTCGCGGACCCCGGGATGCGAGTTGAGGCAGGTTTCAATTTCGCCGACTTCTATGCGATGCCCGCGAAGTTTGATCTGACCGTCGATCCTTCCGAGGAAGCGGATTTCGCCATTCGATGCGTAGCGGGCCAGGTCTCCCGTCTTATACAGGCGCTCACCTGGTACAAACGGATTGCCGACGAACCGGGCGCGAGTCAGCTCGGGACGGTTCAGATACCCGCGAGCAACGCCCGCGCCACCGATGTGCAGTTCACCCAGCACTCCGGCCGGCACGGGCTGCATTTCGGGATCGAGAATGTACGTCCGAACGTTAGGCAGAGGCCGGCCGATGTTGATGATCTGCGATCCGGGCGGGAAACGGAACGCGGTGGCGCAGACCGTCGCTTCGGTCGGACCATAACAATTGAAGAACGATCGGTCACGGCTCCAGTCATGCGCGAGCGATTCCGGGCAATCCTCACCCGCGGAGATAACGGTCTCGAGCTCCGGATAATCGGCCGGATTCAGTGCCCGCAGCAGAGACGGGCGGAAGTGTCACGACCGTGATGCGCTGTTCGCGCAGAACACGCGCCAGTTCCTCGGGGACAAAGGGTGAACCGGCTCCCAGACAAAGACAGGCGCCGCTCCCGAGCGCCATCGCAATCTCCCAGACCGACGCATCGAATGTGGGAGCGGCGAATTGCAGAATCCTTTGGCCGGGGCCGAGATGGAACAGCGTCTGTTGCGCGTGCGCGAGATTGGTAAGACCGCGATGTTCGAGGATCGCGCCTTTCGGCTTTCCCGTGGATCCCGACGTATAAATGATGTATGCCGGATCAGACGCGCGCGCGAGACTTATCAGATTCGTTTCGGGCGCCGCGATGTGATTCCGCGGCGGACAAATCCAGCCACTCCAGTCGGCTCGCGGCGGGCGGCAGGCTGTCGTGGTCGCGTGGCGTGGTGATGAGCATCATCGGGCGGCGCATCTTCGAGCTGAAAAGAGATACGTTCCGGCGGATGATCCAAAGCCAACGGCAGATACGCGGCCCCCGATTTGAGTACGCCGAGGATGGCGGCGATCATTTCGGGCGACCGCCGGAGTGCAATTGCAATGAGAGCGCCGGGGCCCGCGCCCGACTGGCGCAGAACATGCGCGATCTGATTGGCGCGCCGGTTCAACTGGCCGTAGCTGAGGGACATGGCGCTGAATACCAACGCCGGTGCGTCCGGATGCAGCGCGGCATGTTCTTCGAAGATTTCGGGCAGAACAGCGCGGGTCCGGCTCCGTGCTCCGGGTCTGACTCCAGCCGGAGATGATCTGCATGCGTTCGCGATCCGGCATCAGGGGCAACCCGGAGATGCGCGACTCAGGATCCGCGGCGATACCCTCGAGCAGAACGCCGAAATGATCACTCATGCGGCGCACCGTCTCGGACACAAACAGGTCTTCGCTGAATTCGAATGCAGGCGAAATCCGGTCAGGCCCGATTGTTACGGTCAGCGTGAGATCACACTTCGACGTGTTGAGGTCCAGTTCTACCGGCGAGATTTCGATGTCAGCCGGCGTGGTCCTTACCGGGGCCTCTTCCTGCGTGGTGAAGGCGACCTGGAATAACGGCTGGTGGCCTGCGCGGCTTCCGGAGGCCTGGTTCGCAATCATGTCAAACGGCGCTTCCGCATTCGCGAAGGCCAGCGTGGCGGTTTCGCGTAAAGTTCGCACGAGTCCGATGAAGCCGGGGTTGGCAGACGTGTCAATGCGGATCGGTACCGTATTGGGGAAAAAGCCGATCATCGGTTCGAGTTCCGCGCGATTTCGGTTTGACACCGGGCAGGCGATGAAAAAATCACTCTGCCCGCTGTGACGGTGCAGGAAAACCGCGTAGGCCGCGAGCAGCACAACGAAAGGAGTGGTGGATTCACTGCGCGCGATTTCCAGAATGGCTTCGGCCGCCGGGCCATGAACAGAGCTGCGCACAATGCCGCCGCGGAAGCCGGGACGCTGCGGCCGGGATTTATCCGCGGGCAGTTGGAGAACCGCCGGCACATCTTTCAAATGTTCACGCCAGTAGTCGGTCTGCGGGGCCAATACGCCACCGCGGAGCCGTTCGCGCTGCCAGATCGCGTAGTCCGCATACTGTATGGGGAGTTCAGGAAGAACGGGCTCGACACCCTGCGTCATGCCGGCGTAAATCGCGGTCAGTTCCCGAAACAGGATGCCCATGGACCACCCGTCACACACGATGTGGTGCATCGTTATAACCACCACGTGGTCGTCCTCTGCCAGCTTCAGCAGAAGGACGCGCAGGAGTGGTCCGCGGGTCAGATCGAACGGCCGCTGCGCTTCCGCGACCGCGGCGGCGCGGAAATCGGGCGTGACTTCGCCACCGAGGTCCGCGAGTGTGACCGCGACATCGGCGGCGTCGGATATGATCTGCACGGGTTCGCCATCCCGCGCGACGAATGTGGTGCGCAGAATTTCATGCCGGCGCACGATTATTTCGAACGACTGGCGGAATGCTTCCAGCTCGAGCCGCCCGCGCACGCGGAAACACGTCGGCACATGGTAAACGGGCAACCCGGATGAAATGTGCTCGAGAAACCACAGCCTTTGCTGTCCCGATGAGAGGGGGAGCGACGCGATGCCGGCGGCACGGCGCGGGATGCGTTCCACTCCGGACCGGGCACGGGTTTTCTCCAGCAATGACGCCAGAAGTTTTTGCCGGCGGTTCGGGATTACGGGAGCGGAGAGAGTTGCCATCGGCTGACGCTCAGGCTGCTGTTTGCTCGGCGACAAGGCTCTCGAGTTCGTCGTCGCTCAGACCCGCGGTTCTCAGAATCAAGTTCGCCGACTGTTCCACAGACGCACGGTTCGACGCGTCCTGCAGCAGGCAGGCGGCAAGAGCAGCAATGGTTGGCGAGCTGAATATGGCCGTAAGGGGCAACTCAGCGCCTAAGTCCTCGCGGACACGGGAGACCAGCTGAAGCGCCAACAGAGAATGTCCGCCAGCCTCGAAGAAATTTTCGTGAATTCCGATGCGATCCACATGGAGGACCTCGCACCAGATGCCGGCCAGAACCCGCTCCACGTCATTCGAAGGCGGCGCGTATGATTTCTCGAGTTCCAGCCGCGGCTGATACAGGCCTTGGAGAGCGCTCCGGTCGATTTTTCCGTGAGGCGTGAGCGGCATCTGTTCCAGCACAACAAACGCGGACGGGATCATGTACGCGGGGAGCTTCGCCTGAAGGGCCTTGCGCAGCTCGCGAGTGGTCAGTTCCGCGCCCTGGCGCGGGGTGACCCACGCAACCAGACGTTTCGGTGCCGCGGCATCTCCATCGTTCGCAGGTAGAGCCAAGACAGCGGCCTGATCGACGCTGTCACCCTCGGTGAGTGCGGCTTCAATCTCGCCTGGCTCAATACGGAAGCCCCGGATCTTGACCTGCCCGTCAAGACGGCCCAGATATTCAATGCGCCCGTCTCCAAGGAACCGGGCGCGATCTCCCGTGCGGTACAAACGCGAACCGTCTGGGCCCGCAAACCGATCCTCGATAAATTTCTGCGCCGTCAGTTCGGGCCGCGCGAGGTAGCCGCGAGCGACGCCGGCGCCGCCAATCAGCAACTCGCCGGGCGCGCCGACCGGAACCGGGCGCAGCTTTTCGTCGACGATGTAAACGCGCACATTGTCAATGGGGCGGCCGATGGTCATGCGCGCACGGCCGTCGTATTCTCCGGCTGTGGCGCAGACGGTGCCTTCCGTGGGCCCATAGGCGTTGATCACCTTTCGCCCCGCAGACCAGCGCCGCGCCAGATCGGCCGGACAGGCTTCGCCGGCGACAACCAGCGTGTGCAAAGCGGGAAGATCCGTCTCCGGCAGTGTCGCCAGCACCGACGGCGGCAACGTCACCACGTTTACATCGTTTTCGGCGAGCAGGTCCGCAAGGTTTCGTCCGAGCAGTTGCTCCCGTCTTGCAAGCAAGAGCCTGCCTCCGCTGAGCAGCGCTACGAAGATTTCGGATACGGCGGCGTCGAAGGTCGGCGCGGCAAACTGCAGTACGCAGGTGCCGGCGCCGACCTTGAACAACCTGGCCTGTGCCAGGGCGAGGTTGACTGCGCCGCGATGCTCGACCAGCACGCCTTTCGGGCGTCCGGTCGAGCCAGACGTGTAGATCACATAGGCAAGGTTTGACGGGGTGACCGCGTTGGCCGCCGCGGGACCATGGTCTTCGCGCTCGACGTCATCGAGGTCAAGGATCTTCTCGCCGATCGATTGCGGCAGCAGTTCGCGATGGAGCGCGTTGGTGATGACGGCCGCCGGCGATGCATCCTGCATGAGGAACGCGATGCGATCCGCGGGCTGGTCGACGGCAATGGGCAACCAGGCGCCGCCTGCCTTGAGGACACCCAGAATCGCCACAATCATCTCCGGCGATCGGTCGAGCGCGACGGCCACCAGAGTTTCCGGCGCCACGCCGCGGCTCTGGAGCGCAGCCGCCAAGCGGCTGGCGCGACTATTCAGTTCCGCGTAGGTGAGAGTCTCACCTTCGAACGCGACCGCAATCGCATCTGGCGTTCGTGTCACCTGGTCGGCAAACAGCGCGTCCAGGCATCGGTCGGCAGGAAAATCAGTTGCAGTCTGATTCCATTCCTCCACAATCATGGCCCGTTCGGCGTCTGTCATCGCCGGCAGCTCCGAAATGCGCCGGGCCGGATCTGCAGCGATGCCTTCCAGCAGCGTCTGCAGATGAGACGCCATGCGCTCAACGGTTGCGTTGTCGAAGCGGTTCAGGTCGCAGTTCAGGCGTAGCTCAAGTTCCTCGCCGGGAGCGGCAATCAGTGCGAGGGGATAGTTTGTGGATTCGGCTACGGCGATGTCGCGGACGCCGAGCGATTGCACGGTGCGGCCGAGAGTGCTCGCCGGATAATTCTCGAAAACGACGATGCTTTCGAATAGTGGTTTGGTGCGCGGCACGTCGCTCCATGCGTGGATCGAGGTCAGCCGGCAATGCTCGAACTGGCGCGCGCGGCTTTGCTGCGACTGCAGAGCCTCCAGCCACGGCAGAATGCCGGGGTCGCCATCCATCCTGGCGCGCACGGGCTGTGTATTGATGAACAGCCCAATCATTGATTCGACGCCCCTTAGTTCAGGCGGTCTGCCTGAGACGGTGGCGCCAAAAACGACGTCGCTCTCTCCGCTGTGATGACCGAGAAGCAGCGCCCATGCTCCCTGCACGAGCGTATTGAGTGTCAGGTGATGCTGCCGTGCCACTTCGGTGAGAGCAGCCGTTCGATCCCGCCCGAGTTTGCGGCATATTTCGGCATGAGATCGGGTTCGTTTGGCACGGTGCATTTCGCCGGCGGTGGCTCCGATCGGCGTGGGAGTCACAAACCCGGACAACGTCTCGCGCCAGTGGTTTTCGGCGGCGGATTCGTCCTTTGTTTGCAGCCAGGCAATGTAGTCGCGATAGGGGTGCGGCGCGGGAAGCTGCAGTTTGCGGCCTGTCAGGGACGCCTCCGCCAATCCGAAAAACTCCTTCATGAGCAGCGGAAGGCTCCAGCCGTCGAGAAGAAGATGATGGTGCGTCCAGACGAAGCGAAAAGTGTCTTCGGCAATCTCAAAGACAGTCAGGCGCATCAGCGGCGGCGAAGCCAGGTCGAACCCTGCCGCACGATCTTCGGCGAGAAACTGAGAGAAGGCAGAACCTGAATCCTCACGGTTGCGCCAATCATGTTCGAGGCAGGGAAGGTCCGCATGGCGATGCACGATCTGGAGCGGCTGATCCAGCGTCTCCCACTGGAACGACGTGCGAAGAAGAGCATGACGCGCGATCACCTGCCGCCATGCGGCACGGAAAGCGTCGAGCAGCGGCCGCCCCTCGATTGTGCCGGTCAACTGAGTCAGATAATCGCCGTCTTCAGGAGCCAGAACCGAATGGAACAGCATCCCCTGCTGCATCGGCGAAAGCGGGTAAATATCCTCCACGTTCTTCATTCGTCTCGAAGCCTTTCCGGGGTGGTTTTTGAAATGACGCGCGCGAGGTTCGCGAGTCGCCGGTGATCCAGCTTTGCCAGCGGGAAATCGGACACAGTGAGCCCTCCCGCATCAGGCTGGATGCAGTGCGTAATGATGGCCCGCAATTCCTCGAGGAAGTAGTCCAGGACCGTCTCGACTGTGGTGCGCCTGTGGATTAACCGGCTGTACACGCAGGTAATGTGCAGTCGCCCCCCTGGACGTTTCCAATGAATTCCAGCAAATTTCGCCGCCCGGACCGCGGACTTAATTCCGGACCGCGGGATTCCGCTGCCGGTGAGAACAAGCGCGCCTGGGCGAAGCTTTGATCGAACTGGCCAAGATAATTGAAGCTGATTTCAGGTATGGGCGCCGGATGCCAGCTGCGCGGCGAGTTCTTCGGATCCCAGATAGCGCAGAAGGCCGTATCCGGCGCCGTTGCGCGGCACCCGCCGGAGCTGTTCCTTGATGTCGCCCAGGGCGCGGCCGATATCACGTCCATCGGCAAGCGTGAGGCGGACGGGGAATGCGGAGGTGAACCAGCCTACTGTGCGTGACACATCCGGGCCCGAAGGAAGAGCATCGCGCCCGTGAGATTCGAGGTCGATCAGCAGTGTATTTTCGCCGGTCCAGCGACGGAAAGCGGCGCACAAGGGCCGTGAGGAGCACATCGTTGATCTGCGTCCGCCAGGCTTTCGGCACCTCGCGCAACAGTTGGGCGGTCTCTTCGGGTGTGAGGGTCACGGTTGCACTGGCGCACGCCGCGCGCGTGTTGGCGGCGGGCTCCGCGCGGCTGTCTGCAGGCAGCGGCATGTTTGGCGCACCGGCGGTGGTCAGCCAGTACCCGGCCTCGCTTTGCACTTCAGAACATTTCGCATATGCCGCCAGCCGCTCGCCCCACTCGAGCCAGGAGGTGGTCTTCGGGGCGAGCTGCACGGGTTTGCCGTTGCGAAGCGCGTCATAAGCGGAATGCAGGTCCTCCAGAAGGATGCGCCACGACACGCCATCGACGGCGAGATGGTGGATGACGATCAGCAGCCGCCATTCCTGATCTCCAAGCTGAAACACAACGGCGCGAAACAGCGGTCCCTGTGCCAGATCCATACTCGCCTGCGTTTCCGACGCGATCTGCTCCATGCGGAAAGCGCGCTCATCGGGGTCTCGTTGCGCAGATCGAAGGCCATCAGGGATACGGGCTGATCGGGAGGCGCGATCTCCTGACTCCAGCCCGCAGCCGAACGGTGGAAGCGGGAGCGCAGTGCATCGTGGTGACGGATGAGCGCGTTGAAAGCCTCTTCGAGGGCGGACATCGCGGGTGCTTCAGCCAGCTTCAGCAGCACGGATTGGTTCCAGTGATGCGCGGCAGTGAGTTCCTGTTCAAAGAACCAGCGCTGAATCGGCGTAAGCACGGCCGGGCCGATGACGGGCTCCTGTGTGCAGTTCGCCGCGGGCGCGCTTCGGGCAACGGACGCGAGAGTGGCAATGGTCTGGTTGTCGAAAATCTCCCGCGGCGTCAGATCGAGACCCGCTGCATGTGCTCTGGCGATCACCTGGATGCTCAGGATCGAATCGCCGCCGATCTCGAAAAAGTTGTCGTGAATCCCAACGGCTGAGAGCCCGAGCACTTCCTGCCAGATCGGCGATCAGTTTTTCTTCTGTCTCAGGATGCCGGATTATATCGCTCGTGTTCCGATCGAAGCAGGTGCAGATTCGGTTATGTTGGTTTCGCGGATGAGATGCCGATGATCCAGCATCGATAGCGAGGGCAAATCGGAGATACGCGCTTGCGGATTTGCGGCGATCGAGTCGGACAGCTTTTCGAAATCATCCGCCAGGCAGCGGATGGTCGCCTCGTCAAAGAGATCAGCAAGGTATTCCCACGAGAGAGACAACCCATCCTTGGTTTCCTGCGCTACCAGCGTCAGGTCAAACTTCGCATAACCGGCATCGATTTCTTCGATTTCAACCGTGAGACCAGGCACGTCGATGGATAGATCCGCAGCGTTCTCGAGGACCAGCGCGACCTGAAAAAGCGGATTACTGGTTTCGGCTTCGGTCCGGCGCCACCTCATTCACCAGCATTTCGAACGGCACTTCCTGGTGCGCATAGGCGCCGAGCGTGGTCTCGCGAACCCTTTGCAGTAACTGAGAAAATGTGGGATCGCCGGAGAGGTCGGTGCGCAGCGGGAGAGTATTGACGAAGAAGCCAATCAGACCTTCGAGCTCGGCGCGTGTGCGGCCCGCGATAGGCGATCCGACGATAATGTCCCTCTCGCCGGTCAGGCGCGCGAGAAGCGCGCTGAAGGCGGAGAGCAGCATCATGAACAGCGTGGCGTCCTGCTGTACGGCCAGAGTTTTCAGATTGCCGAGCAGCGCCGGTTTGAGCAGGCTGCGATATTTCGCGCCGCGCATCGAGCCGTCCGCCTTTCGTGGCCGGTCGGTCGGGAGGTCGAGTGCGGGTAATTCGCCCGACAGGTTCGCGGCCCACCACGCGAGCTTCGAATCGCGAATCTGATTCGACTGCGCACCGCGCTGCCACGCCGCGTAGTCCGCATATTGCAGCGGCAGCGCCGGCAGGTCCGGCACGGCGCCCTGTAGGTATTCCTGATACATTCGCACGGCCTCACGGATCATGACGCCGATGGACCAGCCGTCGCAGACGATATGGTGCATCACGAGCAGCAACACATGCTCGGACGCCCCGAGCCGAACGAGAGTGGTGCGGATCAGAGGGCCGGTTGCGAGATCGAATGGCCGCCGGGCCTCTTCCCGGGCGAGACGACCGAGCTCACGTTCCCGCTCCGCTTCTTCGAGGCCGCTGAGATCCGCATCAGAAAATGCAGCACGTCGCCTGCGCCGCAGACCTGTACCGGCACGCCCTCGCGCACCTCGAACGTCGCACGCAGCACGTCATGGCGATTGACGACCGCGGAAAACGCCTGCTCCAGCGCCTGAGGGTTCAGATCGCCTTTAAAACGCAGCAGGGCCGGAACGTTATAAAGAGCCGTGCCGGGCATGAGTTGCTCAAGGAACCACACACGCTGTTGCGACCAGGAAAGCGGGCGTGGGAGTGCCCGAATCCCCGTCGCGGAGGGATCGGCCCCTCATCCTTCGCTGTGCAGGAACCGAGGTGCCGAGCAAGATCGGCTATTGTCTGGTGCTCAAACAGAGCGCGTAGCGGAAGCTCGATCCTGAAGAGGTCGCGAATCCGCGAAACGACCTGGGTTGCCAGCAACGAGTGGCCGCCGATGGCGAAAAAATTGTCGTCGATGGAAATTTGAGAGCGGCCCAGCAGATCCGCCCAGATCGCACAGAGTCCGCGCTCCGTCGGATTGCGGGGCGCGGCGACCTCTCTGGTGGCGTCCGAGGGCCGGGATTCAGGAGCCGGTAAGAGCGATCGATCGACTTTGCCGTTGACGTTGACAGGAAGCGACTCCATCTCCACAAACGCTGCGGGCAGCATGTATTCGGGCAGCTGCGCGGAGAGAAAAGACCGCAGGTCGCGCGGATCGATCGCATGTCCTTCACCGGGGACACAGTAGGAAACGAGCCGTTTGTCGCCGGGCGCATCCTCGCGAACGATCGTCAGGGCCTGATGAACAGCGGGATGCTTTGCAAGAGCTGCGTCGATCTCGCCGGGTTCGATGCGAAATCCCCGAATCTTTACCTGATCGTCGATACGGCCGAGAAATTCGACAGCGCCGTCGCGGCGATAGCGCACCAGATCACCGGTACGGTACAGCCGGGCCGCGGGTGAGGCAGAAAACCAATCCGCGACAAACTTCCCGGCCTCGAGCTCCGGGCGGTTCAGGTATCCCGAAGCAACACCGTCGCCGCCGATATAGAGTTCGCCGGGGACCCCCACGGGTACCGGCTGCCGGTTCGCGTCCAGAACGTAGAAGGTCGTGTTCGCGATGGGTCTGCCGATCGGCACGGTGGTTGCATCGTCGGGCAGGTTCTCGATAAGGCACCATGAGGCAAAGGTGGTGGTTTCCGTCGGGCCGTAAACATTCATCAGGCGGGCGGGCTTTCCGCGGCGCAGCACGCGACGAACCGCGTCCGCGTCAGCCGCCTCGCCTCCGAACAAGAGATTCTTCAGCGACCGAAAACCGTCGGGACGCTCGCGCGCCATGAGGTTGAAGAGCGCTGTCGTGACGAACAACGTTGTGACGCCTTTTTTCCGGATGGCGTCCGCGAAACCGGCGGGATCGAGCGCAGTTTCCTTGCTGATGCCCACGAGCGCGGCCCCGTTTAACAGAGCGCCCCAGATCTCGAAGGTCGCCGCATCGAAGGAAATGTTCGAGACCTGCGCGATGCGGTCCTCCGCTCCGAGCGCGACATAGTCAGTGTTTCGTACCAGGCGCACGATGGCTCTGTGGGGCACCAGAATGCCTTTGGGTTGGCCGGTCGAGCCGGATGTGAACATGACGTACGCTGTGTGTTCAGGCCCGATATCCGCATGACCGGCAGTTTCAGCCTCACCGGCGAATTCCCCGCAGTCCTCACCGAGGGCGATGATTCGTCTTCCGTCCGCGCACTCGGACAGGAGCGACGAAACTTCAGCTTCAGCCAGGATCACTTCGACTGAGGACTCGCGCAGCATGAGCCGCAGCCTCTCAGCCGGATAACTGATATCGAGCGGCACATAGGCACATCCCGCCTTGAGGATGCCCAGCGTAGCGGCGACCATCGCAGCCGATCGACGCATACACAAGCCGACGAAGGATCGCTCCGCCACACCCAGCCTGCGCAGGCCGTTGGCAATCTGACTGGATCGTCGATCCAGTTCCTGATACGTCAGGAATCCGGACCGTCAAATTCAATCGCTGTCGCGGCGGGATTTCGCTGCGCGATTTCGCTGAAGAGACCCGGGATCGAAGCCTCGCGAGGATAATCCGTTCTCGTCAGGTTCCATTCGGTCAGCATCCGGCGCCGTTCCGGATCGTTGGTCACTGCCAGTTCGGATAAGGGCCGCGCGGGGTCGGCTGCCGCAGCGCCGAGCAGTGTTTCGAAGTTCAGAATAAGGGAATCGATCGTCGCCGCATCAAAGAGCGCGGTGTCATACTCGACTGCGGCGCGGAACTCCGCGTTTCCCAGTTCCACCTCCAGAGTCAGATCGAACTTCGAGATTCCTTCGGGAGGCTCAAGGACCTTTAAGGCAGCGTCTGGAATCCGCAGATCGGCAGACGCGGTCTCGCGCACCGTGAACATCACCTGGAACAGCGGATTCGCATCGAGGTGGCGCTCCGGCCGCAGTTCTTCGACGATGCGCTCGAACGGCAGATCCTGGTTCGTATATGCTCCAAGACACACTTCCCGTACCCGCGAAACGATGTCGTTGAACGACGGGTCGCCATCGAGACGGGTCCGCAGCACAAGCGTGTTCACGAAAAATCCGATCAGCCCCTCAGTTTCTGTCTGGTTCCGGTTCGCGACGGGCGTACCCGTGGCGATATCGGTCTGTCCGGTGTAACGCGCCAGCAGGGCCTGAAAGCCGGCCAGCAGAACCATGAAAGTGGTGGCGTTCTGCTGGCGTGCGAGGCGGCGCACCTGCTCCGCAAGCGACGGGGAAATGGCGGCGGTGCGCCGTGCACCGCGGAATCTCTGCACACGCGGCCGCGGCCGATCAGAGGGCAGGTTGAGCATCGGCAGATTTTCGAGCTGTCTGCGCCAATAATTCATCTGCGAACCGAAGGACGAGCCCTCGAGGCGTTCCCGCTGCCATGCCGCGTAATCGGCGTACTGGATCGGCAACGGCTTCAGGTCCGGCAACCGGCCGGATGCATAAGCGCCGTAAGCAGCAGTCAATTCGCGCAGCATGACTTCGACTGACCAGCCATCGGACACGATGTGGTGCATCACGATCGAGAGCACATGTTCCGTTTCGCTTACGCGCAGCAGGCGCGCGCGAATCAACGGACCGTTGCCGAGGTCGAACGGCATCTCGGACATGATCCAGCAGCGCGCCCTGACTCATTACGCTTTGAAGATCGACGGTGTCAATTCGTGCGTCTGACTCCGCCGCGATGACCTGCACCGGAACGCCGTCGCGCGCGCATGAAATGAGTGCGCAGCGAGTCGTGGCGGCGCACCACGAATTCGAGCGCCTTTTCCAGCGCTTCGTAACGGAGGGCGCCATCAATCCGCATCGACAGCGGCAGATGATAAACCACATCCCCCGGCGAGAGCTGGTCGAGTATCCACAAGCGCTGCTGCGCAAACGAAAGCTGCGATTCGGAAGCGGGCGCACGGCGCGGAATCCGACGGATGCGCGTCTTCCCGCATATCCCCGTCAATACTGGCGGCGAGGGCCGCAAGCGTCGAGTGCTCGAAGATGCGCCTCACCGGCAAATCGACTCTCATGGTGGTCCTGATGCGGGATGCCAGCTGGGCAGCAAGCAGCGAGTGGCCTCCGAGGTGAAAGAAATCGTCGCTGCGGCTCACCCGATCCACTCCAAGGCGCTGCACCAGAGTTGAGCGAGCAGTCCTTCGGTGAACGTACGCGGAGGATCAAAAGTGGTTGTGGAATCTTGAGGGCAAGGTGTAATTTCCGGTTCGGGCAGGGCACGCCGATCCACTTTTCCGTTTGGGGACAGCGGGAGGCGATGCAGCACATTGAACGTAGCGGGGACCATGTAGTCCGGCAGCGAGACACGCAGGTGCGCGCTCAACTTCGCCACGTCCACGGGTTCGTCACCGGCCGGAACCAGGTACGCCGCGAGGCGCTTCTCGCCGGTTGCATGCTCCACGGCGACCACCACGCTCTCGCGTACCGCCGGGTGCTGGTTCAGGACAGCTTCGATCTCGCCGAGTTCAATGCGGAATCCGCGAATCTTTACCTGATGATCCAGGCGGCCGAGGTATTCGATCGCGCCGTCCGCCATATACCGCGCCAGATCCCCGGTGCGATACATGCGCGCGCCCGGGGCATCGCGGAAAAGATCAGGCACAAACTTCTCCGCGGTCAGTTCGCTTCGGTTCAGATAACCAAGGCCGACGTTGAGTCCACCTATGCAGAGTTCTCCGGCAACACCGGCCGGCACCGGATTCATCCTGGAATCGAGCAAATGAATCTGCGTGTTGGCAATGGGGCGTCCGATCGGCACGGTAGCCAGGGAGCTGGCGGGACGGCATCGCCACGACGTGACATCAACCGCGGCTTCCGTTGGCCCGTAGAGGTTGTGCAGTTCCGCGTCGAGTTTGCTGAAGAAACGTTGTTCGAGTTCCACCGGCAGCGCCTCACCGCTGCAGATCACGCGCCGCAGTGTTTTGCAGCCTGCGATCAGCGGTTCTTCGAGGAAGATCTGCAGCATCGACGGCACGAAATGCAGGGTCGTGATCCGCTCATCGGCAATAAGGCGGGCGAGGTACGCGGCGTCGCGATGTCCACCGGGCCGCGCCACCACCAGCGTGGCGCCTGTCATCAGCGGCCAAAAAAATTCCCAGACGGAAACGTCGAAGCTGAAGGGCGTTTTCTGCAGCACCCGATCGCCCGCGTTGAACCCGTATTCCTCCTGCATCCAGCAAAGCCGGTTCACGATTCCTCTATGCGTGTTGATCGCGCCTTTCGGCCGGCCGGTGGAACCGGAGGTAAAAATGACGTAGGCATAATTGTCCGGCGCGGCGACCGGAAGCGGACGTTTCTCCGGAAACTGATGGAACGTTCCGGGAGTATCCACTGCGATGACCTTCTCGCCATAGAAGTGAAACATCGGGCTGAGCCGCTCTTGTGTCAGCAACACCGGGGGATTCGCATCTTCGAGCATGTGCGCGATCCTGTCGGCGGGATACTCGGGATCGATCGGCACATAAGCTGCCCCAGACTTGAGAACGGCAACCAGACCCACCACCAGCTCGACGGACCGTTCCATGGCGATTCCGACCAACGTGTTCGGCCCGGCCCCGCGGGCACGCAGCAGGTGCGCCAGCTGGTTCGCTCTCTTTTCCAGTTCCCGATACGTCAGCGCTTCGCTCTCAAAGACGATCGCCCTGGCATCGGGCGTGCGGTCCGCCTGCCGTTCGATAAACTCGTGCAGGCAGGATTCGAGCGGATAGGCCCGCTCCGTCGCATTCCATTCGCGAATCTCCGCCTCTTCCTCGGCAGTCATGAGCGGCAGCGAACCGATCGGCGTCTCGGGTGCCGATACGGCGGCGGCAAGAAGCGTTTCGTAGTGACCCAGCATCCGGTCGATGGTGGCTGTTTCGAACAGGTCGGAGCTGTATTCGATCGCGACGGTCAGATCTTCACGCGATTCGATCACCTCCAGCATCAGGTCGAACTTCGTCATTCCGCTGTGCGCCTCGAGCATTTCGAATCGCGTGGCTCCCAGCGCGTATTCGCGTACCGGATCCTGGCGGAGCCCGAATGCAACCTGAAAGAGCGGCGTCCGGCTGAGATCGCGTTCCGGCTGAACGGCGCGGATTACTCGCTCAAACGGCGCTTCCTCATGCGCGTATGCTTCGAGACAGGTTTGGCGCACGCGCAGCAGGAGATCGGTGAAAGGGGGATCGCCCGCGCAACTGGTACGCAGGGGCAGCGTATTCACGAAGCAGCCAATCACGCCGTGTGTTTCCGGACGCTGCCGTCCGGCCACAGGCGAGCCAACGATAATGTCATCCTGATTCGTGTATCTCGCAAGCAGGACCTTGAATCCGCTCAGTAGCGTCATGAACAGGGTGGCGTCTTCGCGGCGGCTCAGCAGACGCAGGTCGCACACAAGCGCCGCGGGCAGGGCGCGCTTTCGCAGCGCACCGCGGGGGGATGACGCGGACGAGCGCGGATGATCAGATCGCAGTTCGAGAACGGGCAGCTCGCCGGAAAGACGCTTCTGCCAATATTCCAGATGCGTGCGGATTACGCTCTCGCGTTCCGGGTCCCGCTGCCAGGCGGCGTAATCGGAATAGCGCAGTGGCAACGCCGGCAGCGAGGGACGGAGACCGCGGAGGAAGGCTTCATACAAGGTGACGATTTCCCGCACGAGAATTCCCGCGGACCAGCTGTCAGAAACCGTATGGTGAACGTTGAGTAGCAGTATGTGCCGGGTGGCATGCAGGCGCAGGATTTCCGCGCGGAACAAAGGACCGGATTCCAGGTCGAAAGCTTCCCCTGCGCTTTCCTGAATCCGGAGTAGGGCTTCTTCTTCGCTCAGGATCCCGGTAATCGGCAATTGAAATGCCGAATTCGGCATCACAAGCTGCATGGGTTCGCCATCGACGATGGGAAATACCGTGCGCAGCGACTCGTGGCGGCGCAGAATCTCCGAAAAGGATTCTTCGAGAGCCGCGACGTCGAGCGGTCCGTTAATGCTTACCGCGGCCGGCAGATTGTATGGCGCGCTCGCGGGATCGAGTTGCTGGAGAAACCACAGTCTTTGTTGTGCATACGAGAGCGGTGCACGCCCGCCCGCATGGGCCCTCGGTTGTATGCGCGAGACCCGATTCTTCGATAACAGCCGGCTGACCATCAGCTGGCGGCTGTTTTCAGCGGACACACTTTCAGTGACAGGGATAGAACTCATTAGATTTCTCCAGAGAAATGAGCGGGTGATCTTAGGCAGCGGCCAGCATTTGCAGAATTTCCGAATGCTGCTCGCGAACCTTTTCGAGGAGAGCCTTCGACAGATCCGCGATGCCGACGCCTTTCAGCAGATCCAGCACGGACACCGGAACCCGCAGGTTGAGTTCGAGCCGGCCTTTCAGCTCCATGGCCATCATGGAGTCGAGCCCGAGCATGCTGAGCGACTCTGTGACTTCGATCTTTGCGCGATCCATGCGGAGCACGCGCGCGGTAAGCGACTGCACATGCTCCTCAAGGAGAGCAGCCTGATCCTCCGACTCAGCCACGAGCAGCCTTTCGAGAAACCCGGCCTGATCGTCCTGCGCACCCTGCGCATCCGCCGATTCGGAATGATCGGCGAGATGCGCGAGCATCGGCGGCACCTTCGCCTGAAACCCGAAGAGCCTTCGCCAGTCGGCTGAAAGCACCGCGATCTGAGCACTGTCCTGCGCGAGCAGATGCCCGAGAAAATAAATGCCCTGCTCAGGCGTGATTACGTCCATGCCGCGCTCCGCGTAATGTTCAGCGAGGTTCAGGTGCGCGACCATTCCTGTCGCCCATGGACCCCAGTTGATGCTGAGGGCAGGCAATCCCAGACTGCGCCGGTGATGGGCCAGCGCATCGAGGAAAGCATTGGCGGAAGCGTAGTTTGCCTGACCGGTAGCAGCGACAATCGAGCCGATCGAGGAATACAGGACGAAGAAATCGAGCGGCGTACCGCTAAGCGCGTTGTGCAGATTCAACGCACCCCGGACCTTGGGCCGCATGACACGCCGAAATGATTCGCTGTCCATCTGGAGCATCAGGCGATCGTCCACCAGTCCTGCGGAGTGGATCACGCCGCGGATCGGCGAATACCCGCCCGACGAATATCTCTGAATGAAATTCCTGAGCTGCTCATCATCTGCGACATCGACAGCTTCGGTCATGATCGCCGCGCCGGCGGCTTCGAGATCACGGATAACGGCGATGCGGCGCTGCACAGCGGAATCGAGGCCGGGATCGTTCCAGCGCGCGCGCTCAGGAACGCCTGACCTGCCCAGCAGTATCAGTCTTCGCGCCCCCTGCTTCACCATCCAGTGCGCGGTGAGCACGCCGAGCGCGCCAAATCCGCCGGTCAGAATGTAAGCGGCATCCGGGCGCAGATGTACAGGCAGAGCCCGGCCGGAATCCGGAGAACGATCGAGGCGGACGGCGTAACATTTATCGTCGCGGAACGCAATTTGATCCTCCTGGGGCTCCGCCAGCACAAAGGCGCACACGCGGTCGACTTCGTTGGAGGACGTGGCGGGATCCAGATCAATCAAGCCGCCCCAAAGGGACAAGTGCTCCTGATGCCCCGCTACGCGGCCGAGTCCCCAGACCGCGGACTGCGCGACCGCAACTGGATCCGAGGGGCGGAGTGACTGAGCCCCGCGCGTGACGATCGAAACGCGGGGAGGACAGGTGCTCATTGCCGCCGCCTGGAACAAATGCAGTAAGCTGACACATCCGATTTCCTCTGCGCGCTCCAGGTCATCCACGCCGGCGTCAAGACTACAGCAGTGAATCACCCGAGTCACAGGTCGGCGCGACGTGCGTTCGAGATCCGCGAACAGCCGGGTGAAGTGCTCCGGCACGTTCGGATCGATCGTGCAGCCATGGTCTGAGACCGCAAATTCCGGACCCGGTCTCACGACTTCTGCCTCGATACCCGCGTTTTCGAGCTGATGAACGAGCTCTGCGGTGAATCCGGTTGCATCGCCGAAGACCAGCCAGCGCTCGCGCTCCGGATGCTGCGCGTGAGCGGGTTTGGTCTCGATTGGAATCCATCGCACGCCGTAGAGGGAGCGCTGCAGGTGCTCCTGCGTCATCGCGCCTTCTGCGCGGTCCAGCGCCTTCACCTCGAAGCCTTCGATGACAACGGCTACCTCCCCCGAGGGATCGCAGAGGAAAATGCTCCCTTTAGCGCCGGACGGATCCTTTTGGTCCAGATGCGCCCATGCCATCATCCGACCCGAGGGCTGTCTGCGCAGAACGATTCGATCGATTCCTGTCGGCAGATACGTTTTCGATTCGCCGCTCGAGGGATCGCGAAAAGGATCCGTGGCAACCAGCACTTGAAAGCATGCGTCCAGAACAGTCGGATGAAGCTGATACCCGGGCTCATCAGCGCCGAGGTTATCGAACCACGCCAGGGCCTCGGCGTCACCAGTGGCGATGCGCGATATCTTGCGGAAAGCCGGTCCGTAATGGAAGCCCTGCCGCTCAAACTGCGTGTAGCACTCCCCGGCTGTCATCCGAGTGCTGCAACGCGACTCGATCTCTGACGACTCGATCTTCCCCGCGGCCCCCGCAGAGGCATGAACCAGCCGGCCGCTTACGTTGCGCACCCACGCCGGATTTGTGCCGCTGTGAACAACGAATGTCGCGGCTTCGGGATCAACCGAAATCTGCGCCTTCGCATACTCATCGTCTTTGACGAACAAAGCGCGCTCGAAGCGAATATCTTCGATGGCGCAGATCGCCTGTCCGAAGACTTCATGACCGGCGGCCATGGCCATCTCCACATACCCGGCGCCGGGAAACACGACGGCGCCCCGGATGGCGTGATCGGGCAGCCAGGGCAGCACGCCGGGATTCATCTCGCATTCCCAGGTGGGCCGCGCCGCACTGACGCGGAAACCGAGCAGCGGGTGCTTCGGCTGGCCGATGCGATCTTCGACCGATTCCGGGGATTCGGACCAGCAGCGTTCGCGTTGCCATGGGTAGCCGGGCAATCTGATGAAGCGCGCCGACGGGTCGCGGAAGGCCTCCCAGCGTACCGGCATCCCTGTGCAGTAGAGCGAACCGAGTGCGCTGAGCATGGTGGACCGCTCGTCCGCCCCGCGTCGCAGGGAGCAAAGGACGCTTGCACTGGATGCCGCCGCAGACAGGCACTCATGGATCGAGGAAGCCAGTACCGGATGCGGTCCGATTTCGAGAAAGCAGTTGTAGCCGTCTGTGGCCAGGCAGTCAACTGCACGACGGAATTCGACCGGTTCGCGAACGTTTTTCCACCAGTAACCGGCATCGAACTCCCGGCCCGCCACCCGGCCCCCCGTGACCGTCGAATACAGAGGCACCGTCGCATCCTTGGGGGACAGGCCCGCGAGGACGTCGAGCAGTTCCTCACGCAGAGGATCCATCTGCGCGCTGTGGTACGCCACATCGACGCGCAGCGCGCGATGGAATATGCCGGCTTCCGAGAGGCGCGCCGCGAGGCGTTCCATGGCGCCCGGATCTCCGGATACGGTTGTGGACGATGGACTGTTCACCGCCGCGATCGAGAGCCGGCCCTCGAACGGATTTATCCACGCGCGAGCCTGCCCTTCCGGCAGTCCGACGGCCATCATTGCCCCGGCGCCCGCGGTCGTTTGCTGCAACCGGCTGCGATGGAAGCTTACGCGAATGGCATCCCGCAGGCTCAGCGCGCCCGAAATGTAAGCCGCGCTGACTTCGCCGACGCTGTGCCCCACGACCGCGTCCGGTTCGATTCCCCACGACTTCCACAGAACCCCGAGTGCGGTCTGGATGGCAAAGTTCGCCGGCTGGGCAATTTGTGTTTCGGCCATGCGGGACTGCGGTTCGCCGGCCATCATCTCCTCCGTCAGTGACCAGTCAGCCTCCTTCCGGAAGAGCTCGTCGCACTGCAGAATCATTTCGCGAAAGACTGGTTCAGAGGCGAAGAGGTGTCTGCCCATCGCCCACCATTGCGGTCCCATGCCCGTGCAAACGAAAACCAGACGCGGCCGCTCCGCCGGGGCTGTTCCGGCAGCGCAGGAACTGAGCGATTCACCTCGCAAATAAGCATCGAGCGCCGCCGCCAGTTCCTGATTCGATGCTGCAGCCACGGCCAGACGATGATCATGATGGCTGCGCCGAAACGCCGCGCTGTAGAACATGTCCGCGAAGCGCACGCCGCGCTCCTTTGCATTCGACGCGAAGTCGCGCATCGAGCCAGCCACCGCTTCGAGCGCCTGCCTGCTTCGCGCCGACAGGGGAAACACGACCGGCGTGTCGGCGCGTTCAGGCCCGGCATCGGGCGTGTCGGTCGAAACTCCCTCAAGAATCACGTGCGCGTTGGTGCCTCCGAAGCCAAACGAATTTACGCCGGCCAGCGCCTCCGCATGGCTGTCGGGCCACGATTCGGGACTTTTCGGCACCCGAAGCGGAAGCTGCGCGAATGGAATCGCCGGATTCGGATGATCGAAATGCAGATTCGGCGGAATCCGGCGGTGCTTCAGGCACAGAGCTGTCTTTATCAGACCAGCCACTCCGGCGGCCGCCTCCGCATGGCCGATGTTGCCTTTGATCGATCCTATGATGCAGCGATCGCCCGGCTGCCGCCTTTTACCGAGCGCTGCGGCGAGTGCGTTAACTTCGATCGGGTCACCGACAGGAGTGCCGGTGCCGTGCGCTTCAACATACTGAATCTGTCCGGCGGTGACGCCGGATCGCCGGCACGCTTCTTCAATGAGCCGTTGCTGCGCCACGCCGCTCGGAACTGTGATGCCGTTCGTATGACCGTCCTGATTGACCGCACTGCCCCGAATTACGGCATAGATAGAATCGCCATCGGCCAGCGCGGCGGCGAGCGGCTTCAGCACGACCACGCCAGCGCCCTCGGCCCGGCCATATCCGTTTGCCGAAGCGCTGAAGGGCTTGCTTCGGCCGTCGGGAGCGAGAAAGCCGCCCTTCGATTCGGCGATGGTGTAGTCAGGCGTCACCATGACATTGACGCCGCCGGCAAGTGCGACCGAACACTCGCCGCTGCGCAGACTCTGACACGCCAGATGCACCGCCACGAGTGACGAGGAACAGGCCGTATCGATCGACATGCTCGGTCCGCGGAAATCGAACACATACGAGATCCGGTTGGAAATCATTGTCATCATGGCGCCGGTGGCAGTATGTGCGTCGATGAGATGGCGGTTCAGACGTCCAAGCTGAATCGCTTTGTAATCCAGCGTGAAGGCACCCGCAAACACGCCGACGTCCGCGCCCGCCAGTTGTTCTGGCACAAGTCCCGCGTCTTCCATCGCCTCCCAGGAAACCTCGAGCATCAGACGCTGCTGCGGGTCCATGTAGGCCGCTTCGCGAGGGGAGATGCCGAAAAATGGCGCGTCGAAACCGTCAATCTGCGGCAGAAAACCCCCGCGCGCCGTCGAGAGCTTGCCTGGAATGCGCCGGTCCGCACTGTAAAAGGACCGCAGACTCCAGCGATTCTCGGGCACCTCGCGGGTGGCGTCGATGCCATTCATCAGTAACTCGAAGAATGATTCGGGGTCCGCTGCATCGGCAAACCGGCAGCCGATGCCGATGATTGCGATGGGTTCCGTCTTACGCTTATGTTGCATCACTTGCTGTGCGCCGTCCTTCCTTCCAGGGAAAAGTTGTATCGAATTCCTATGTCTGTGCTGCTTTTGATCTGAACGTTTCCGAATTCGGTGGAGCTGCCACCGAAAAAGCGGCTATAGAGCACGTACACGTGAACGTTCGATCCGAGGCGTTTGGTCAGCGTCGGCTGAATCACGGAGGATCCATCGCGCAGGGAGGTAATGGCGATCGTCTCCAGTTCCAGGCGATTCAGCCTAATCGGCCACAGAACGCGCACGAAACTGTAGTTCCGGCTCATATTGAGCGGCGTGAACTGAGCATTAGCCAGCACCAGCGGCTGAGGGTTTCCGGCTGCGAGGGCCTGCTGCGCGGAGGAAACGAAGCCTTCATAAGCGCTCCACTCGCGGTTCGTGAGTCCCTGACCGTCGTGGTAATACTCTGCGACCACGTTTATGTGGCTGGGGAATGTGTATTGGCCGCCGAGCAGAACCTCAGGATGGGGGATCCGCACCGGCACGAGGTTATCCTCGCGCGCCAGATAGCGGACTGTATCCGAGATATAAGCCGCCTCGCCGTGCAGTTCCAGCGAATTGCCGAAAACCCTGGCCAGACTCAGGCCTTCGCTGTTTGGCAAGCCATTGCCGCCGCTTGCTGAGACTGCCACGTCGGTTCCTTTGATCAGGCGATAAGCCCGGGACGCCCAGCCGGTCGCAAGTAAATGACGCCCGTCTTTACCTGCCCACGAGATCTGGGGATTGCCGAGAACTGTGACGTCCCAGCCTTTGACGAAGAGGTCGGCGCCCACCACATCCACGCCGCGGTAAAGGCTCCGTCGATCGTTCGGGTCGGTTGGATCTTTGGGAGGATTGACCACGCCGGTCGGATTAAACGCGTATCCGGTGCCCCAGCGTTCGATCTCGCGCCCTACATGCAGATCCAGCCATGAGCTCACCGAATATCGGAAGCTCAGTTCGCTGACATCGAACTTGTAAGTGGATTCCGCACTCACGTCCGCCGAACCGTGCAGCTTGACTTTGATCTTCCATCGCTTGTCGTCCGAGGTGACATCGCCGAAAAGCGTCAGGTCCGAAAGGTCCGCGAACAGAGGAACATGCAGGACATCACCCGGATTCAAAGGGCTGGCTGCATTGGCGGGCGTTATGTCGGCCTCGGTGTCAGCCTGCCCGAAGAAACGAGTCTCCTGAGCCAAAGCCGGGATGGCAGATAACAGCCAAAGCACCGCCGCGATCCGGCACATCACCACTTCCCGAGATAGCCGGGCTGGAACATCTTCTCCGGCAGCTGCGTGGCATGGAGGTTCGAATATGACATCACTGTCCGCTGATCGGCCCGGACGGCGTCGAGGATCTCCACTTTGGTCACCAGACGCGATCCCCCGAGTGATCCGAGCTCGCGGAAGAAGACGCGCTTGAGCAGCTTGCCGGAACTGACGTAGTAGTCAGCCTTCAGAGGGATATCGCCATCCTGCGAAACCCAGAGCCGGATGCGGCTGTAGGACAATTCTGCGTCTCTCGCCCTGAGTTCGAGTACGGTGGCCGGCTTTCCGTCTTCCTCTTCCTGACTCATCGATTCGACCGTGTAGTCCGCGCTGTAGTTCGTCCGCGCCACGTCGCCGTTCGACGCCTCACCCATCAGCCGCTGCAGAGGCGAAATGCGAATCGGTTTACTGGCATCCGGAACATATACATACATGCCGTCCCGAAGCATCAGGAGATACTTGCCCCTCTCCGTAGCGGGCGCGAGAAATTCGACGAGGCTCTTGTCCTTGCCCTGTCCGCTCACCCGCAAACGCCAGACTTCCGGATCGCGACCGTGATAGTTGGTCAGCTCGAGATCCATGGTGAAGTTGACGAGCGGATTGCGGAGCGCGTCCACATGCCTGAGAATGGCGGACCCGGGGTCGGGTTCGACGGCGGTGGTGACGGTAATCGGCGCAAGCGCGCACACGAGTAGTGCGGTAATTCTCATTGAGTCGTCCTTTGGTGTTTGGTTAGTTGTGGCCCAGTGCTTCCACAATGCGCAGGCGAGAGGCTTTCCACGCCGGCGCGAGCGAAGAGAGAGTCGCGGTGCAGGTGGCGAGCAGAAAAGCCGTAATCACGATGGAAGAGTTGAGCATGATCTGCAGCCGGTAGCCGCTCGTATAGCCGGGCGGAGGAGGAAGCTCGACATGGACATGGTTAATGAGCACAGCCAGGCTGCCTCCTGCTGCAAGTCCGGCCAGCCCGCCAAGTATCCCGACAAAGAGGCCTTCGAGCAGAAAAATCCGCCGGATCATCGAGCGGTCGGTACCGATCGCCATCAGGGTTCCGATCTCTCTGGTGCGCTCGAAAGCGCTCATCATTACAGTGTTGGCAACACTCAGCACCACGATGACTGAGATTACGGCTCCGAGAAAGCCGAAGATGCCGTTGTAAAGCATGACCACCTGGCGGTAGAAACCGGCGAGATCCGCCCAGGTGCGAATCTCGAAACGCGTGCCTTTCCGCGCAAACATTGCGGAAAGATCATGTTTCATCGCATCCGTGGCGCCGGTCTGGTGCAGAATCACCAGCAGCTTCTCCACTTTGTCCGTCTGCAGCAGACGCTGCGCGGCGCGGAGGGGAATCTTGATCGCACGCTCGTCGTATTCTTTAGTGCCCGTGGAAAAGACGCCGGCAACCTGCACGTCGAGCGCGTTCAGGCTTCCGTTTGCGGTGGTCGCCATCAGGGTCAAAGTGTCTCCGACTCCGGCCCGCATGGATTTGGCCAGCAAATCGCCGATGATGATGCTGTCCGGCACGGCGTCCGAAAGGTAAGACCCGGAAATGATTTTCTGGGCCGGCATTTTCTGATCGCGGGCGGGCTCCACGGCAGTGGCGAGAAAAGCCTCCGACTTGTCTCCGTTGCTGATCAGGCCCATCAGGGAGATCTGCGCCGCGGTCATTTCGACGCGTGGATCGCGTTCGACCTCTCTGCGCAGATCTTCCACGTGGCTGAGTCCGCGCGCCAGCGGCCGCTGGGAGTCGGACTCCGAGTATCCCGGCGCATAGATCTGCAGGTGTCCGTACTGCGCGCGCGCGGCGCCTTCGCGGATCCCCCAGAAACTGACTTCTTTGTAGCCGCCGAACATCAGCATCGCGACCACGCCGAATACGAGCACCAGCGTGGTGATCAACGTTCGACGCCGGTTCCGGAAAAGATTGCGAAAAGCGATTGTCATCAGCATGCCATTGCCCTCTGCCGGGTGCGGAAAGCACCCTGTTCAATGTTTACGATTCGTCCATCGCGCATCTCGATTGTCCGCGCGGCGCGCTCCATTACGAGCGGATCGTGTGTAGCGACGAAAACCGTCGTCCGTGTTTCGCGGTTAATCTTCTCCATCAGATCCAGAATGCTGCCTGTCGTGACCGAGTCGAGGCTGGCCGTGGGCTCGTCGGCGATCACGACGCCGGGCGCTGAGATCATGGCTCGGGCGATCGCGACGCGCTGGCGCTGCCCCCCGGAGAGTTGGTCCGGCTTCTTGCCGGAATGCTCCGCCAGTCCAACGCGATCCAGCCATTCCGCCGCAAACTGACGGCGCTCACGTCCCGGCATGCCGCTGATCATGAGCGGATATTCCACATTCTCCAGAGCTGTCAGAACGGGAATCAGACTGAAATTCTGAAAAACAAACCCGATGCGCAGACGCCGCTTTCGGGCCAGCCCGGATAGGGGAACCTCCGTGACGTCTTCGCCGTCAACCCAGACGCGTCCGCTATCCGGTTTGTCGATGCAGCCCGCCAGATTCAGTAACGTGGTTTTCCCGCTGCCGGAGGGACCGGCCAGGGCAACAAACTCGCCTTCGCCGACTTCAAGCGAAAGATCGTCAATTGCCGTGAAGCGCGTTTTGCCGAGGGTATAGCTTTTCTGAATGTGTTCGAATCGAATCATTCCATAATTCCTTGAGCCAATCTGCAGTGCTTCACGATCGGGGAGCGTTTCACCCGGGCGCTATGCCAGAGCCGCCAGTTCGCGCGGACGCGCCCAAAGCCGGATATAAGGGTCGAGTTCCCGCATCATCGCCCGGAATTGCGGCAACGTGAGCGACTGCGCACCGTCGGAGAGCGCCTCCTCCGGCCGTGGATGCACTTCGACGATCAGGCCGTCGGCTCCCACTGCGACAGCCGCCCGTGCGAGGGCGGGAACGAGATCGCGTTTACCCAGTGCGTGGCTCGGATCGAGTATCACCGGGAGGTGAGTCAGTTCATTCAGGACCGGAATCGCCGAAATGTCGCAGGTGTTACGCGTGGCTGTTTCAAAGGTGCGAATACCTCGTTCACAAAGCACGATCTGCGTATTGCCGTGGGCCGCAATATATTCCGCCGACATAAGAAGCTCGCGGATCGTGGCGCTTAATCCGCGCTTCAGCAGAACCGGCCGCGGCTGCCGGCCGACTGCTTTCAGAAGCGCGAAGTTCTGCATGTTTCGCGCCCCGATCTGGATCATGTCGGCGTATTCCGCAACCACGCCGAGTTGCTCCACGCTCATCAGCTCCGTTACGACGCCGAGTCCTGTTCTGCGCCCTGCCTTCGCCAGCAGCTTCAATCCTTCTACTTCAAGTCCCTGGAACTCGTAGGGCGACGTGCGAGGCTTGAACGCGCCGCCTCTGAGCAGTATGGCGCCGGCGGCCTTCACACCTTCCGCGGTTTCAAGGATCTGCTTCTCGGATTCCACGGAGCAGGGCCCGGCGATTACCGGGAAAACAGCGCCGCCAAACGAAGCTCCGGCCACTCGCACGGTACTCGGCGATGAGCGAAATTCGCGGCTCACAAGCTTGTATGGCGCGGAAATACGGACCACTTTCTCGACACCTGGTGCGGCCTCAAGCGCTTCGAGCGTGCCCTCGACGTACTTGCCTCCGATGGCCCCGATCACCATGCGATTCTGGCCGGGCATGGTATGGGCGGTATACCCGAACTCGCGAATTCGGGTGCAGATATGAGTGATTTCGCTTTCCGTGGCGTCGGTACGCATCGAAACGATCATCGGGTTTCCTCTCTTAATTCGGGGGTTGATCAGGCGGCAGGAGGAAGCGCGGCAGCCATCATTGCCGGCACTTCAGCCGGAGTGCCGTCCACCGCATTCTTCGGCGATGCATCCTCGAGTGCGGCAACGCAGGCCCAGGTGTTTCGGTTTCCGCTCCACGCAGCGAGGCTGGATTCGTCCCGGAACAGGAGATAGCAGGGGCCGAGTTCCGACTGGATAACTCCTGAGCCGCGCTGGAACCGAAGCATCGTTTCCGGGAGCGACGGAGACCTGCGCGCGGCATCGTACAGCAACCAGGTGTATCGGATTCGCTGCGGCGCGATGAAACGCTGATGAGCCTCGAGCAGGAGCCGGAGGTGAATTCCCTTTCCGCGATACTCACGGCGCACCGCAAGGCGCGTAAGACGGGCCACGCGCGTGCCATGGCGGATCGCGCAGCTTTTTTGACGAAGGAGTTCCGGATGTATTTCGCCTTCCGCGACCGATAACGTCGCAATCGGAGCCGCCGTGGTTTCATCACGGGCGAGCAAACGGTAGAGTGTTCCTTCAGCCGGCGCGGCAAGCGGTGGCAGAATGATACCTTTCTCGCCACCGAAGATTTCGGTCTCAAGATTCCAAATCACCTGCAGCTGCGCGTTGCTTTTTGCGTATTCGATGAGCATTCCCATTGCGCTTCTCCGTTGACGTCCGCTGGTCGGCCGATACAATCGGTGCGGCGGACACCGGATAGTGCGAAGCGCAGTTCCGTCGTTTCACGCGAAATTTGCCGCCTCCGGAGTATTTACACTCTGACGGCTACGTCCTTTTTTGGCTAAATCCTTTGGGTAATTGCTGCGTTGGTGAACTTAAGTGATACTGTATCCGCCCAAGGAAAGGCCAACATGTATATGCGCAGAATCGCACTCCTGGCATCGCTGCCGTCGAACGGATCCGGAATTACGGGAGCATGGTGCAGAACGAGGACCCGGGAGGCAGGCAGAATAATTGCCAACCTGATGGTAGGTGTCGTCTTTACCGCCGGAATCAGTTCGGCCCAGTTCACGGGGACCGTATGGGAGAACACCCCAAATGGTGACGATGCATCGAACCCTGCCAACATGGCCTCGACTTTGCCCAGTGCCCAGTTTGTCAGCAGTGCAATTCAGTTTTGCTCAGATACTGGGCAAACGGGATGTCCCGCAACGGCTGCATATAATGTTGCCGCCTTTCTCAACAATCCGACCTTCACTAACCAGATGAACGGCTTCAACCCCACCGCCGCCCTGAATACGTCAGGCGGCGCCAGCGGGTCCACCGAGGTCCAACTGACGGGTTCGATATACCTGAGCGCCGGAGCTAATGGCTTCATGACCGGTCATGACGATGGATTCACGATCCAAATCTCCGGGGGCCCTGGCACTGTCACGTGTTCCACGCAATCCGGCAGCTTTTGCGTCAATGCAGCCGGGGAAACCGCTTTTGTTGTGACGCCCTTCACCATCACTCCCACTGTCGCGGGAATTTACAATTTCACTCTGAATTACTCCGAATGCTGCGGTCCACCCGCGTACCTGCTCTTTGCTTACGCGAATGGAGCGCCCGTCGGTTCCGCTCAAATCTTCAAGAGCTTCGGAGCGGCCTCCATCCCGCTCGGCGGCACTACCAGTCTGAGTTTCACGGTGTTGAATCCGAACGCTTCGGGAAGCCTGACCAGCGTCGCTTTTACTGACACCCTTCCTCCGGGACTGGTAGTGACGACTCCTAACGGGCTCACGGGCACCTGCGGCGGAGGCACAATTACCGCTACACAGGGATCCTCAATTGTAAGTCTCTCCGGGGCCACGCTTTCCGCGGGCGTAAGCTGTACATTCTCCATTAACGTGACCGCAATTACGGCCGGAATTGATACCAACGTCGTCACGGTTACTTCCAACGTTGGGATGGGTAACACAGCCACCGCGAGCCTGACGGTGCTGGCTCCGCCGACGATTACGAAGCTGTTCGGCGCAACCTCGATTGCCGTCGGCAACAGCACCAGCCTGACTTTCACCGTTTCGAATCCGAACGCTTCGACGACCTTGACAGGCATCGCTTTTACCGATAGTTTGCCATCAGGATTGATCGTGGCGGCGCCTAATGGACTGGCTGGCTCCTGCGGCGGAGGCACTATCACTGCCGTTGCCAGATCCGCATCGGTAAGTCTCTCCGGCGCGGCGCTGGCTGGCGGCGTGAGCTGTACTTTCTCCGTGAACGTAACCGCGACTACGGCCGGAACCCAAAATAACTCCGTAACCGTAACCTCTGCCAATGGCGGGATTGGTAACACGTCTCTCGCCAGCGTAACGGTGGGTACCGCCCCGCCGCCATCGTTCACCGTCACCTGTCCGGCTGTGAGTTCGGCTGAGGTTGGAGTGCCTTTTAACAGCCCGGCCATCAGTGTGAGTGGAGGCACGCCGCCTTATACGTTCTCTGTAGTCGGCACTCTGCCCGCCGGCCTGACGCTGAATACCACCACCGGCGCGATTACCGGCACGCCCACGGCCACGGGCACTTTCGCGATCCAGGTGACGGACTCCACCGGACTCGCGGCTTCCACAACGTGCTTCTTCTCGATCAATCTCACCGTCACGTCGAGCGCGTCGTTTCAGATGAGGTATGCAGCCAACCTGAACATTGGCGAATCGTATATCGACATCACCAACACAGGCGCCTACGGCGCTGCGCTGCTGGGCCCCGGCTTCGGGACCGCGGCCGGTAACATCTGTGTGAACGTGTATGCGTTTGATCCGGGTGAGGAACTAATCGCATGCTGCTCTTGCCTGGTAACGCCGGACCAGACCGTTAACCTTGGCGTCAACCGGGACCTTACGGTTAAGACCCTTACCGGCGTGGTTCCGAACTCCGTGACGGTAAAACTTCTCACCAGCCTGGCGGGCGGCGACGGCACCGGCACCAGTTGCACCAACTCCGCGGCAACGGCGACAACGGCCGCGCTGGTCGGCGGCCTGGCTGCCTGGGGTACGACTGTCCATGCCGATCCCACAGGGGCCTACCCGACTACAGAGACGCCTTTTACGCCATCTACTCTGAGCCAGAGCGAACTGGCCAGCATCGGCGGCCGGTGCGCCGCCATCCTCGGAAACGGCAGCGGCTTCGGTATTTGCAATTCGTGCCGGGCCGGCGCTCTGGGAGCTAAGCCGATAGCCCAATAGCCTGGTGGGCCGATTGCACCCGAGCGCGCCGTTCGTAGTGTGACGCTCCCTAACGGTCACGGTTCAGAAACCCTTTCTGACCGCGACTTGCGTATTTGGCATGTCGCGAACGCGGCTCGCCATCCACCTGAATCCGGTGGTGGAGAACTGCGGCGCTGGAACTTAACACATGGGCGCGAAATCAAGAGCATGGCTGGTGGGCGGGGGCATCGGATCCCTGGCCGCCGCGGCCTTCATGATCCGCGACGGCGACCTGCCCGGCGAAAATATTTCGATCCTCGAAGCGGCCCCGTCATGGGCGGAAGCCTGGACGGCGCCGGCGACCCGGCCACGGGATATTCCATGCGCGGCGGGCGCATGCTGACCACCGACAACTACGAATGCACCTGGGATCTTTTCAAATCGATTCCTTCCCTGAACCACCCGGGCAAGTCGGTATTCGACGAAACCGTGGAGTTCAACGAGAAGCACAAGTCGAATGCGATGGCGAGGCTGGTGGACCGGCGCCGCGCGAAGGTCCCGGTGGCTTCGATGGGGTTCTCCATGCAGGATCGCATGGAATTGCTGAAACTCAGCCAGACCGACGAAGACACGCTGGGCGCAAGTTGCATCACCGACTGGCTTTCGCCCGGTTCTTCGAGACGGAATTCTGGTACATGTGGTCCACCACATTCGCCTTCCAGCCCTGGCACAGTGCCGTGGAGTTCAAGCGTTACCTGCTCCGCTTCCTGCTGGAGTTTTCCCGCATTGAAACTCTGGCCGGCGTCAAGCGAACCATCTACAACCAGTACGACTCCCTGGTTCTGCCCTTGCAGACCTGGCTCAAAGCGCAAGGCGTCCGTCTGTTCACGGATTGCAGGGTGACGGACCTCGATCACAAGACCGAAGACGGCAAGTTCATCGTGACCGGCATCCATTGTCTGCGGGATGGCAAGACGCGAAGTGATTGCCGTGAATGACGGCGACTTTGTCTTCCTGCAAAACGGCTCCATGACCGATGCCTCCAGCCTGGGTTCGATGACGAGCGCGCCCGCGAAGCTGACCAAAGCGGATAGCGGCGGCTGGACGCTCTGGGAGAAGCTGGCCGAGGGCCGGCCGCAGTTTGGCAATCCCGCGGCCTTTAATAGCTGCATCGCGCAGTCTTGCTGGGAGTCGTTCACCGTCACGCTGAAGAATCCCGCGTTCTTCGACGAGATGATTCAATTCAGCGGCAATCAGCCGGGCACCGGCGGGCTGGTGACGTTCAAGGACTCGAACTGGCTGATGTCCATTGTGCTGGCCTATCAACCGCATTTTCTGAACCAGCCGGCCGACGTGCAGGTGTTCTGGGGATACGCGCTGTTTCCGGACCGGGTCGGCAATTTCGTTCCGAAGCCGATGGCCGACTGCAACGGCGCGGAAATCCTGCGGGAACTCTGCGGTCACCTGCGATTCGATCTGGAGATCCGTTGCATCGGCCAACTGCATTCCTTGCCGAATGCCTTACATCACCAGCATGTTCATGCCCCGCAGGCTCGGCGACCGGCCGCTGCCGGTGCCCGATGGCTCGAAGAATCTCGCGTTCATCAGCCAGTTCGTCGAGATTCCGGAGGACGTGGTCTTTACCGTTGAGTATTCGGTGCGAGCGGCGCAGATGGCGGTTTACGAGTTGCTCGGTATCGACCGGAAGATCCCGCCCGTGACGCCGCACGACAAATCGCTCCACGTGGAGTTTGAAGCGTTGCTCAAGGCCTTTCAGTGAGTCAACACCGGGGTCGAGCCTGCCACTGAGCGGTCGATCAGCCGGGACAATCCTAAGGCCAACAAACACAAAAAAGGGGAGGAGCCGAAGCTCCTCCCCTTAGGTTTTCGACCGAATTCAGGTTAGTAGGAACTCGTGTCGCCGATGGTGGTGGTTGAGACTGTGGCTCTGGTATCGAGAATTTCCGCCAGATAGCCTTCTGCGATACCGCTTGACTGGGTCAAGTTGTACGTCAGGAAAGCGAAGCCGCGCGCATAAACGAACGGGCAGTTGGCGATCATGTATCCCGAGTACCCAGCAGCGATGGCCGAAAGCTGGAACGTGTGAACGTTACCAGCCGCCAGCGAACCCTGCGGGTCAGCCACTTGTGCCGTAGCCGGCGCGGTTGGCCCATAGAAGAACAGCTGGCAGGTGCCAGACTGAGCCGCAGCGAGCGACTTGCCGCCGAGTGCAAGATTGTCGACCGAGGTGTTGGCAATGGCGAAGCCGGTGTCAAATCCAAGCTGATTCGTGACGAACGGGAAAAGCAGGGTGGTCTGGCAGTTGGAGATGATCGAACCATTCGCAGCCGTAAAGGTCGAAGCCACGAACTGGGGAACCGCGGGTGCGGGACCAGTGAGGGCAGCGACGGCCGGGGCGTAAGAATAGTTCGCGGTGATCGCAGTCTGGGCCGCGGCGCTGTTCGCAGCGAAGCCAACGTAGACGGGGACCGGAACGGCGCCCGCCCCGTACACCCCAGCCGCCAAAGTAGCGAGGGCGCCACTCTGAGTTGTCTGGTCGCCGATACCATTGACTGACACGGAATAAGGAATCGTGACCGTTCCGCTCGTCGGCGTAAAGGCCACGGTACCGGCCGGAGCAACGGCAGCGGTGGAGATCGATCCAGCGGTTGGAGCAATCGACAGGGTAAAGCTGTTGGTAGTGGTGCCGAACGGTCCGATCGCCTGGGGAACATAGATAGTCGCGGAGGCGGGAACGTTAGAGAGCGTGAGGTTGATTATGTCAGCGTTTGCAATGCCTGCACCGCTGGTGGCATTGACGTACTGGCCAGCTTCACTGCCCGGAAGAAGCGAAGTGGCGGTCCCGACGCCGAGGAAGGTGTCCGGAATCAACTGGTTGATGCCGACCGTAAACGAAAGGCCAACGGGAACGGGAACGAACGCATTGCCCGGATTGCCGAGGCAGGTGAAGTAGTTAGTAGTCGTGAGTGCAGAGATCGTGGGCGGGCCGAGGCTCTTAAGAATGTAGCCGGGACCATTGGCAACCGGAAGGGCCAAGTTGGCCGTGATCAGTCCGCTGGTGGTGTTGGGAACGACGTAGCTTAACAGACCGCTTTCGGTTACCTGCGGAGCGCCGGCAGCCGAGGCGTTCACCCTGATATTGGTGACTTCAAAGGTCTGAGCACCGGAGACCGCGGCGGTACCTATCGGAATCGTGGCAGCCGGAAGCACGAATGAAACCTGGCTTCCACTGACCGTACCGGCGACTGCTGTGCCGTTACCGAGGCTTACCACGCCGCCCGCCGAAACGGTGGTGGTTGACCCGTTGATGATAATTGTTGCCTCGTTGCTGGTTGTCCCGAGGGCCTTGCTGGTGATCGGAAGGTTGGTGTTGACATAAACCGTCCCGGTCGTCGTTGTAGCAGTGCCGCCAGGGACCGTGAAAGCAGTGCTGCTGCCCGAGACGGCGCATGAGAACTGATATACCGCGATCAGTTCCGTCTGTGATTCAGCGCGCAGCGAAGGATTCACCTGCGAGCCGACGTTCGAGACTCCGGCCTGTCCATTGGCTCCTGCCTGGCAGAAAACCACCTGGCCGTAAGACACGCCGACGAAGGCTGTTGCCATCGCCGCGAGCCCCAAAATTCTTGTTCTGAAATTTGACATCATTTCTCCTTGTGAGATTTCTGTTTGAATCGGTCGAAGTTCTGAACCTGAGCCTCAACTACAACGAATTCTGTTTACTGCCTAGGGAACTTCTCCGTGTCGGGCGGAGTGAAGATTTTGCCGGCGTCCCGGAAGAGGTTCGCGCGGCGGTACATCCTGAAGGGTGCGAGCCGTTTATTTCTGATTGCCTGGCCGCTACCCAAAACTAAACCGATGAGTGCAAAAACCTTAATAACCCGGATTTAACGCTAAAGTCAACCGCCCGAGAGCGATCAGCGCCTACAGAGTCCGTAAGATAAGAACTATAGCGTTAAAAGCATGTCAACCGCAATAGTACTGGCTCAAAATGATTAAATTTTCATTTCACCGGGGGCAAGCTGCGGAAAGAACGCTTCTTGCCACTCCCTTACGGTCGTGGTTCGGTAAAGCACGTGCTGATTCCGCAGTGGTTACTGAACCGCGCGCGTCCGCAAGCGGCAACGAAAAGAGTCTTTTTCAGCAGCCTGCTAGTGCAGGTACAGAGGCACCGCGACGGAACAGGTTTGCTGTGAACCGCTGCCCGGTATACACACACTCAGGTTCACCGAGTTGCCCGTAAAGGAGAGCGACGGCGGGACCTGCACGTTGATCTGCTCGAGTCCCAGTATGGTAGACGGGCCGGCATACAAAATCTGGCTGCCGCTGAGGGACTGCGTTCCGATAGTGACCGTAACCGGAACGTTTACCGGAGTCATGAGACCCGTGAGGAATATCTGAATTTCGTCGCCCCGCGACCCCGGGGCCGACGCCAGGTTCACGGTATTGTTCTGGTTCAGGATTCCGGGATTGAACACCGCCGGAGCATTCGGGACCAGCTGAATGGCGAAGTTGTTGGTGGTAACCCCGTCGATGCTGGCAATCACGCCAGCCGTGGTGCCCCCCGCAAGCTGCTGCGGAACCAGAAAATTAATCTGCGAAGGACCGCTGGCGGATGGCTGGCCGTCGTAAGAGACCGTCGCCTGGTAACCGTTGACCGAAACGGTCGCAGGAGCCGTCGTTTTCGGAACCAGATTTAAGCCGTAGATGGAGGCGAAGGAATTCGCGGTGACGGGCCCTGGCTGTCCATTGGCCGCATTGACTACGGCCTGAATGGTGGGCTGGGTGGGACCGATAGTAAATGTGACCGGAATGGTCGCGGTACCGGCGGTGCCGGCGTTGATCGTTATGGTCGCCTGGTATGTTCCCTGGATCAACAGAGCCGTCGGGTCCGCGGTCGCAACCACGGAGACCATCGTAACGCCGGCTGTCGGTCCCACAACGCCACTGGCGGGGGTGAGAGTCAGCCAACTGGCCGAGGAGAGTGCGGAATTCTGCTGATAGGTTACCGAAGCGGTGAAGGCGTACTGATTGGAACCGCCGTCCGTGAGGGTGATGTATCCGTTTTGTTTCGGTCCCTGGGAATAGCCGGTGAGAGCAAGAGAGGGCGGGCTGGACACTCCGGCGCTGACCTGCAGTTGCGGAAAATAGGGCGCTGAGCAGTCATTGATGATGCTGCAGTCACTGCCGGGCACCGTAGACATATAGCGGGGAATCGGATCTGCCTGGGTGGCAACCGCAACCGTCGAAACAGGAGCGAGGGCCGCCGACAGTGTGTTGTTGGGCGGTGGGGCGGAGCAACTGGTGGCGGGTACGGCGACATAAACCGGGATCTGCCCGGAGTCGGTGAATGCGTTGTTGGCATCCACGACTTCATACGTCACGCTGGCTGCCCCGTTCACGAGCGGGACCTGGTAGGCCGTGGTGTAACTCGTGGTCACGACTGGGGCCGCACTCAAGAGCGGGGTCCCGCCATTTCCGGTTGCATCCGCGCCGGGGACGCGAACGAGCAGGAGCGGGTCGCCAGACGGCGCATAAGTGCCGCCGGCGGCAGTGGCTCCGAAAACGCCTGACGTGGTGGGTACGGGGCCGCGATTGCCGACGATGACGTCCGGCACATAAACAGTGGAACTGCCCGGATAGCCGGACAGATTTATCTTAATGCGCACGCCGAAATCAGCGCCGGCGGTTTTGGGCTGAAACGCCGCCATCGATGCTTCGGTCACGCGAATCGTGGAAGAAACGGTACCGGTTGCAATCAGCGTGGGGATGTCGATGGTGGGGGGCGCAGGGGAGCCCAGACATGGCAGCCCGTAATTAAATACCGAGGTGGCCAGAGATGGCCCGCTGGTCGCCACCGGACCGGCCTGAGTGGAGATGATAACGCCGATACCAAAAACCTGGGCGGTTACAAGCGGACTGGCCGAACTGCCGGATATTGCGGCAACGGCTACGCGCAACCCGCTGATGGTGAATGACGGAGACGCCGGCAGAGTCACGTTCGGGAACAGTACGGTATTAGCAGAATTGAGATAAGGGGCCTGCGTGCTGGTGACACCGGCGCCGGTTATTGACAAACCCTCCAGATTGCCGTTGGCGTCGAGCCTGTTTGTCACGTTGCCGTTCAACGTCACGCCCACGATGCCATTCCCGCCGCTTCCCCCGGTACAGGTGACACTGACACTGCCGAGGAGCTCTGCGAGCCCTTCCTGGTGGACGAACGCAGAAGATGACGACCCTGTACTGCACGTCTGACCGAACGAGACGCCGGCAAAAACGGCTGCAATCAGACCAAGGCGGGGTACGAGGCCGTGTGGGAATTTACCAATCTGAATAGTGAGTGCCATCGAGAGATATCTTACCCGATGTGCTACGAATGTCAAATATTCCGGGCTCCGATGAGTTCACGGCCTGACCCGCATCTTCCATGATGATCTTCCAGTCATTGGTCTGCGCGATGGGGTCGCGGGGGACGTCGTGGAGGTAACCTTCTTTTACCAGATCCTGGAGTGTCCCGGGCGCTTTCTGCTTATCGAATCCGTATTCATCGATCGCCGAACGCATCGCGCTCAGATTACTGTGAAGCACGGTTTCCTTGGCGCGCGTGATGGCCTTTTGATAAAAAGGCACCGCAATGGCGATGAGGATGACGATGATCGCCATCACGATCATCATTTCGATAAGGGTGAAGCCGCTATGGGTAACGCGGCCATGGGTAACGCGGCGCCGGGCAGCCGGGCGGGACCTGGAGAGCAGCCCTGGAAAGCCTGGCCCCACTAAGCTCTTACCATTCGGAATAGGGTGTTCCATCTGCAGCCTTATCCATGCTCTTCGTGTAAACAGCGAAGACGTTCTGTCCGCCCCAGCTTGTGCTCATCGGATCGTCCTGCATACTGCGCATACCCCAGTCGCGGGTGTTCGTCATCGGGTCGATGGGAATGCGGCGCAGAAACTTGAGCTTTGTATCCGCCGCCTGGCCTGAACCTTTAACACCGTCCACCAGCGCCTGCAGGGTTTCGGGATAGCCGTAGGAATCCTGTTTCTGGATGCCCAGCTTGCCTGCATCGGCCATGTCTTTGTATTTGTCGATCGCGGTGTGGATTTCGTGCAGCGCTTCCCGGAGCCGGCGTTCTTTGATACGCCGCACGTTGTTGCGCGCCATCGGGACGGCCATGGTGCTCAGCACCAGCAGGATCGTGAACGCCACGATCAACTCGACCAGGGTCATACCGCTGCGCGCGCTGCGCTGCCTGCGCGTCGGTAGCGGGGTTGGCAACCCCGCCGCGGGATAGCATCCCGCCCCACATTCCGCTGACCGTTTCATTGCCTACTTCACATTGACCACAAGCGGGGGCGGAACGGTTACGGGTATCGGCCGGCCGGCAGGTGTCTTCAGCGTTGCGGAAGACACCGATACGTTCGTGTTGCCGCGCCCGACGGCCTGAAAAGTAACCGTGAACAATCCGCCCGCGCCGGAGATTCCTGCGCCGGAACCGCGATCCACAGACACGTCCGCCTGGCCGGTATCGTTGAGAATGTTCTTCGAGGGTTCACTGCGAGAAGCGTCCGCAAGGCCGCGCTGCGGCAGATCTCCGGCCACAATGTTATTGATGCGCAGAATGCGGGAGTCGTACCTGAGCTGCGCCGCGGCCGAATTCAGATCGGTGACGTTTTCTGCATAGAGCGTCACGGTTACGGTTGAACTCAGCTGCGTCTCAACCGTCCCCGGCTGAAAAATGATGCGGGCGGTGCCCGCAGCGGGCGCGGCGACCACGGGTGCTGTCACGAGCGGCGCTGTCACGGGCGGTGCTGTCGCAGGCGGCGCGGCGATGGCAGGCGTTGTGGTGGTCGCCACCCGCGCGGGGGGCAGTGCCGGCTGCGCCGCCGGAGGCAGAGCCGCCGCGGGTACGGGAGCCGGCGTCGGATTCGCGGCCGGATTCGTCGCCGGGTTCGTCACCGCACCCTGGGAACCGTAGCTCACCTTAATCTGCTGCGCATTACCGGCCATCACACCGCGCAAATTGGATTCGGTAATATCAGGTCCGCGCACGATATGCGGGATCAGGGCGATGACCAGTTCGTTCTTATCGTTCTCAATCTGCTCACCGCTGAACAGCCGCCCCAGCAGTGGAATATTGGCCAGCCCCGGGATGCCCGTCTTCGATTTCGTATCCGTCCTCTGAATGATGCCGCCGATCAGATTGACTTCGCCCTCACGCAGGCGGACGTCAGCGGTCTCTTTGTTTTGTCCGATCTCCGGTTCCGATATGCCGCCGAGATTCTGGTAGCTGTCCACCTGCGAGATATCCAGATCAATGTGAAGCGAGACTTCGTTGTTGTCATGTACTTTGGGCAGCACTTCCATGTTCACGCCCACATCGAGATAAGTGAACTGCGTGTTTACCAGCGGGCTGACGCCCACGCCCGCGACGCCCGGCTGGAAACTGCCGCTGGCCGTGGGAACTTTTTCACCGATCTTCAGACTGGCTTTGACGTTATCCACGGCGCGAATCTGCGGCGCCTGCAGAACCTTAGTGAACGAGTCGTTAAGCACCGCTTCAAGGGCGGCGCCGGGCAGACCCGTGATCGAGAAATCGGAGCTCGATATGCGGCTCAGAGCATTGAGGGGAATGTCCGTGGTCGTCGGCGTCCCGGTGGTGGAAGCCGAGGTGCCCGTCGTGGTGCCCGTAGTGGTGGATGTTGTGCCGGTAGTCGTGGTCGTCGATCCGGTAGTGGCGGTGGAACTCTGCAGTCCCGGCGTGGTAATACCGGGACGCGGCGCGAAGATCGCGCTTGTCTGGAATCCGGTGGAGGCAAACGCCGCGGTGATATTCCGCATGTGGGTGGAATTCACTTCCATCACCATCACATCAATAATCACTTCCGAGCGCGGCTTGTCCAGATCGGCGATCAGCTTTTCGACCAGCGCCATGGTGTCGGACTCCGCCCGCACCACCAGCGCATTCTGCGAGGCGAAGCTGAAGACCTTCTGTACGTCGACGACGGTTCGCAGAACTGTCAGCATTTCCTGCATCTCCTGCGGAGCGGTAATGTTGGACAGATAGAAGACCTTGACAACCTGTTCGGCGTATTCGCGGCGCTTGGTCGGATTCTCCACCGTGACGAAGATCGTGTTCGAAGAGAGCGGCTTCCAGAACGATTTCGTCACAAGCGAAACCTGATCCAGCGCCTGATCGAGCGTGGTGCGGGACAGATCGATTGACTGCGCCCTGATTGTCTGGGCCGTGTCGTATTCGGGATCGAAGATCACGCTGATGCCCGCCAGCTTGGCCACGGTTTCGAACATGATGCGGGGGCGCTGGTTGTTCATCTTCAGGTCGATGAGGTCGGGATTCAGCGGCCGCAGAACGGGAACCGGCTGCAGCAGATCCGTGCGCTCCTGCTGCTGCTTGCGCGCCAGTTCGGAGGGGGTGAGAGATTTCTCCTCTTCCTTTTCCTTCTCGGCGAGCTCTTTTCCGGCCGCCTGCGCCGCCGCAGCTCCGGGACCAGCCGGCAGATTCGCGTTGCGCTGGATCATGGCGCGGGTGCGCTTGATCTCTTCAACCGCGATGTCTGAAGCCGGGTCGATACCGTAAGCCTTCTCGAACTCGGCCAGTGCTTCGGAGAGCTTACCGGCGTTGCGCAGCTTCTGGCCGTTCTTCACGTGCATCTGGCCGGCCTCGAGGCGGACGCGCCGCACTTCGAGCTGGTAACCAACGTCGGAGGGGTCCTGCTCGTACGCCTGTTCGGCGAGCTGCAACGCATGGTCGAGGTTCGCTTTCGCCTCTTCAGCGCGTGCTTCATTCCAGAGCTTGTCGCCCTTGCGCGTACCGGCCGCGAGCGGAAACGGCGGCAGGCAGAGCATCCACACAAGCGTCGGGATGATGGCCTGGCGGACGCCTAACCAGTTGAAAAAGTTCATTTTGCCCGCATCCGATGACCCCATTCCGGTTATCGGCAAGAATGCGCAGCCCTGCCCGCGTGGACTATCATCTAACTGTCTGACGCCAGATCCGCGGTGGACGTTTAGAAGAAACGCGTTTCACAACAACCCATGGCCGCCACCACAGAAGCCACCCGGACGCTCAGCGACAACCGCCAGGCGGGACACAACTATTTCCTGACCGACCGCTACGAAGCCGGCATGGTTCTGACGGGGACCGAGGTCAAGGCTGCCAAATCGGGCAAAGTGCAGCTGCGGGACGCCTACGCGCAGATCGACAAAGACGAAGCGTGGCTGTACAACGCCCACATCAGCGAGTACAGCCACGGCAACCGGGAGAACCACCCGCCGGTGCGCGCCCGCAAGCTGCTGCTGCACCGGCGCGAAATCGATAAACTGCTGACCGCCAGCCGGGAAAAGGGATTGTCCCTTATCCCGACCAGGATGTATCTGAAAAACGGCAGGATAAAATGTGAGATCGCGATCGCGAAGGGCAAGAAATTTCACGATAAACGGGAAGCCGAGCGGGCCAAAGGCGATATAGCGGAGGCGCGCGAAGCCATTCGCGCCAGTAAGTCGCGGAACCATTGAAAGGACGTTAATGCAAGTGACGCTGGGACGCCAGGCGGCTCCCGATATCGATGTTGATGCACTGATAGTCGTCGAATTCGAAGGCAGCCGGCGGGCTGATTTCGCCAAGCCTCTGGCTGTGTTCTACGATTCGGGGGAGATCAGGGGTAAGGATTGCGAATTCACGCTGCTGCATGGGCTGGCTGGTTACAAGGCGCGCCGCATCCTCATCGCGGGCGGCGGGAAACGAGGAAAATTCGACGCTTCGGCACTGCGCGATCTGGCGGGCCGCGCCGTGCGATATCTCAAACCGAAAGGCGTTCCGCGGGTTGCTGTGGCGCTTGACGAGGGATTCAACTCGCCCGCTTACGCCTCCGCCGCCGTGGAAGGCGCAATCCTCGGCGCGTGGGAGCCCGATTACCTAAAGACCGAAAGCAGCGACAAAGACCGAGTCATCGAATCGCTCACGGTCATAGCGGCGGCGGGCGAGGAAGCTGCGCTGACAGCCGCACTGGAAAAAGGCCGCATCATCGGCGAAGCGGCGAATCTCACGCGCGATATCGCCGTCGAACCACCAAATCTTCTGACGCCTCTCACGCTGGCGGAACGCGCGCGGCGCATGGCGGAAGGTTCCGGTCTCGGGTTTGAGGTGCTCGATCAGAATCGCATGCGTCAGCTCGGCATGGGAGCTTTGCTTGGCGTGGCGCAGGGGAGCGCGGCCCCTCCCGCGCTGATCGTCATGCGTTACACACCGGAGAAGGCCGCGTCCACTGATCATCTCGCGATTCGTGGGCAAGGGCGTCACGTTCGACACCGGCGGCATCTCGATCAAGCCCTCCGAGGGCATGGAAAAGATGAAATACGACATGGCGGGCGGGGCGGCTGTCATCGGCGCGATGCAGGCGATTGCGCGGCTGAAGCCCCCGGTGGCGGTCACCGGAATCGTTCCGGCCGTCGAGAATATGCCGGGGAGCAATGCGCAGCGGCCCGGCGACATCGTCACTTCACTTTCCGGCAAGACCATCGAGATTCTGAATACCGACGCCGAAGGGCGCCTGATTCTGGCCGACGCCATCACGTACGCGAAGCAACTCGGCGCGACGCATCTGATCGATGCGGCGACGCTGACCGGGGCGATTGTGGTGGCACTGGGGCACACCAGCTCCGGAGTGTTCTCGAACAACGACGAACTGCTGGCGCGGTGGATGGCCGCCGCCAAAGAGGCCGGCGAAAAAATGTGGCACATGCCGCTCGACGACGACTACCGCGATCAGCTGAAAACCGTGTACGCCGACATCCAGAACATCGGCACGCGCTGGGGCGGCGCCTGCACGGCGGCGATGTTTATCAAAGAATTCGCGGAGGACACGCCCTGGGTGCACGTGGACGTGGCGGGTACAGCCTGGCTGGATGACGCGAAAGCGCACATGGCGAAGGGACCGACGGGAATCCCGCTGGGGTCGTTTGTCACGCTGGCCATGAACTGGCATAAGGCCTGATACTTTCAGTCGGCATACTTTATTCGTTATGGATCTGCGCGTTCTCGGAATCATCCTCGCCGGCGGTAAGGGAACCCGGCTTTATCCTCTGACGAAGGAACGCGCCAAGCCGGCCGTGCCGTTCGGCGGCAAGTACCGGATCGTCGATTTCGTCCTCAGCAATTTCATCAACTCGGGTATCTATTCGATATATGTGCTGACGCAGTTCCGCAGCCAGAGCCTGCTGCAGCACCTGAGCGAAGGCTGGCAGATCGGCGGCATTCTCAAGAATCAGTTCATTATTCCGGTGCCGGCGCAGATGCGGTCTCCGGGCGAGCAGTGGTATCAGGGAACGGCCGACGCGATTTACCAGAACATCAACCTCATCGAACAGGCCGACCCGATCGTGGTCGCGATCTTCGGCGCCGATCACATCTACCGGATGAACATCGCGCACATGATCGAAGCGCACCAGAGCACGGGCGCTGCCTGCTCGGTGGCCGCGATTCCGGTGCACCGGCGGCATGCCAGCGAATTCGGCGTCATTGAAACCGGCCGCGACCGGCGCATCGTGGCATTTCACGAGAAGAACCCCGACGCGCCTTCGATTCCGGGCGATGGAGAGCACGTATTTGCCTCGATGGGCAACTACATCTTTTCCACCCAGACGCTTGCTCAATGCGCTGCGCGAAGATGCGGGCATCATGGAAAGCTCGCACGATTTCGGCCGCGACATTCTGCCGCAAACTGGTGGCCGAGCAACACGCCATCTTCGCCTACGACTTTCAGACGAACCGGATTCCCGGCGAGCCTCCGGACGCGCTGCCCTACTGGCGCGATGTGGGCACTATCGAGGCTTACTGGGAAGCCAACATGGACCTTCGTTCGGTGCAAGCCCGCGCTGAATCTGTACAACCGGCAGTGGCCTCTGCGCACCAACAGCTATCCCGATCCCCCGGCCAAATTCACGTTCGATGAAGACCATCGGCGCGGCGAGGCGGTGGATTCGATCGTTTCGGGCGGCTGCATTCTCTCCGGCGGACGCGTGCGCAATTCAGTGCTGGGCGGGCGCGTGCGGGTGCACGCCGGCGCATGGATAGAAGACAGCGTGATTCTTGACAACTGCGATATCGGGCGGCGCGCGCGCATCCGGCGGGCGATTCTTGACAAGAACGTGCGTGTAGCGCCGGATTCGACTATCGGGTACGATCACGAGCAGGACCGTCGGCTTTATCACGTCACCGAGGGCGGTATCGTGGTGGTCGAAGGCAACCGGACGCCGGTCGACATCTCGTCACTGGCTGTTTAAGCGCCACCAGTATGATGGGTGCAGTGCCGAGAGTTACTTTCCTTCCAGCAGGTGAAACATTTGAATTCGAGAAGGGCAAGCTGCCTTATAAAGGTCATGGGAAACCGGAGTCCATTCTGGATCTGGCGATGAATGTGGGTTTCCACCTGGAGCATGCCTGCGGCGGAAGCTGCGCCTGCACGACTTGCCATGTGGTGGTGAAGGAAGGCGACGCGAACCTGTCCGAAATGGACGACGACGAGATGGATCGCGTGGAACAGGCGGCCGATTATCAGCTGCGTTCGCGTCTCGGGTGCCAAGCGGTTGTCAATGGCGACATCACGGTGAACATTCCGGAGTGGAACCGGAATTACGTGAGCGAGGGGCACTGAGGCAAAGAGGTTTTAGCCACAGATGCACACATATAAACACAGATAAGAGCAAATGCTTGTCTGCGTGTCTACCGAGATGGAAGGCGCGCTGCTGCGTGCGCATGTGCGCGTGGTGGTGACCGGCGTCGGCGCGGTGAATGCGGCTTATGCGCTGACCCGCGCGATTGAGAACGAGCGGCCGGAGGCGATCATCGTCTGCGGGATCGGCGGGGCTTATCCGGCGTCAGGGCTGAAGATCGGCGATGTGGTCTGCGCGGAGAGCGACTGCTACGGCGATCTGGGGGCGTCGTCGCCGGAAGGATTTCTCGATATGCAGGCGCTTGGGTTTCCCGTGGTTGCGGGTGAGAAGCCGATTTACAACACGCTGCCGATGCGGATTTTTCCGGCGCCGCGGCGCGTGCCGTTCGTGACATTAAATACGTGTACAGGGATGGATGTGGAGCCGCGCGTCGCGGGCTGGGCTGTCGAGAATATGGAGGGCGCCGCGGTGGCGCATGTGGCGGCTCTGGCGGGGATTCCTGTTGGGGAAATTCGCGGGATCAGCAATATGGTTGGCAAACGCGACAGAGGTTCGTGGCGTGTGAAGGAAGCGGTGACAGCGGCCCAGGATGCGCTGATGGATTGGATCAGGCGCAGAGTCTGACGACGAAGTTCTCGACGATGGTGCGGTCGTCGGGACGGGCACTGCGGAGGTCGCGATCTGTTTCGAACAGAAGCGTCAGGCCGCGCTCCAGTTGTTCTTTGGAGAACTTTGCCGCTGTATTGGCGACCTGCTCGGCGCGGGATCCCCACATCGGAATGCCCTGGCGCTGGAAATGCGCCTGGACATTGGAAGCGCCGCGCAGGTTCGCTTCCTTCACCACCAGAGCCATGCGGAACTGCGCAGCGAGGAAGCTCAAAGCCAGCGGCAGGTATTCGCCTTCGCGGACCAGGGCATCGAGCGTCTTCAGTGCGTTCATGCGGTCGCGGCGACCGAGGGCGTTCACGAGGGCGAAGATCGTGCTCTGGCGGGCATCCGGAACCAGGAGCGGCAGATCGTCGACAGTGACAGGCTTGCCGTAGAGCGAGAGCTTTTCGATTTCGACGGCGATGCGCGCGACATCGCAGGCGAGGGCTTCGACAAGCGCTTCGGCAGCCGCGGCGTCCAGTTTCAGGTCCGCGGCTTTGGCGATGCGGTCCAGTTCGATGCGGGCGTCGCCGGAACTGAAGCGCGGAAACTCGACGACGTCGGGGATGGCGCTGAAGAATTTGCGCGCGCGCTCGGTTTTGGTTTTGTCTTCGCCTTCGAGGTCCCAGCGGGTGGCTTCGAAGATGAGGATCGCGCCGGGAGTCGGGCTCTTCACATAGGCTGTGAGGGCTTCGGTGGATGGATCGGAGTCACTCTCGCTGCGCGGCATTAACGCCTCGGCGCTCATCACGAAAATCAGGCGATCGGAAGCGAACAGGGACATGGCGCGCGCGTCGTCGATTATGGCTGAGAGAGAGGATTCGGAAGCGTCGATTTGCTCCGGCTCAACGCCCGGTCTGGCGGTGGTGAGGGCTTCGCGACAGCGCCTGCGGTTGTAGCTTTCCTGCCCGAGGAACAGAACAACGGGAGGAATTTCGCCGCGTTTGATGCGTCCGAGAAACTGGGGGGGCGTCATCAGAAATCTTCGAGGATGGCGCTGACGACCGTGCGCGCCACATCCGTGCTTAATCGCTGCAGCGCGGCCTGGCTCTCGTCGAAATACTGCTGCGGGCTGACGCTGATTTCGTAGCGCTCGCGGAATTCGATGTTGGGACGTTCGAAAAGCACCTTGCCGGATTTGTCGACGAGCTTCGCCTGGATGAGAACGACCACCTGAGCGGCACTGCTGCGGCCGGTCTTAGGGTCGGCGACGACGGCGCTCGCGAACATGTTGGCCACCCCGCCGGTCAGAACCGCATCGGCTTTCGCAGGGTCTGCGACGATGCGGTAATGGGCGCGCGAGATCATTTCGCGCGAGACCGCTTCTGTCAGGTAGTCGCCGAGTTTGTACTGGATGCTGGCGTTCCGAAACGGCGTGATGGCTATGGTGTGGATTTCGGTCGGGAGCAGATTGGCGCTGCCGGCGACATGGTAGCCGCAGGAGGTGAGGAGAAGCAACGCGGCGGCACTAAGACACATGCGGACGAGCTTCGAAAAGGTTGCGCCGGGCAGAAGCCCTGCGGCAGGGTCGAAACCCTGCCCCACAAAAGGCAACTGACGAATGTGCGGAGCGAATGACTTCATAGGGCTTCGCGCGCGATCAGGGCGGCGCTTTCGGCGGCGAGGCGCAGGTTGTCGACGGCGGCCCAGATCCAGAATGCGTTTGCGCTGTTGCGGTCGGACGAAATCGCGCCGATGGCGATGCCGCTTTGACCAGCCACGCCGACATTGTTCGGGGCTTCCAGATCGCCGCCACGCACGTCGAAATTGTGCTGACTCATCACGTCCTCAATCTCAGACGCGTCAGGCGCATCTTCGAATTCAATCCAGAACGAAAAACTGAAGCCGTGGAAGACCGGGGCCTGGATGAGACGCAGGGAGGGCATCGGGCAGCCTTCGATGCGCTCGAGCAGCGTGGCGAGATGACGCTCGATACGATCCTCCACGTCGGCCAGGGGAGCGGCGGCTTCCGAACCGAGCTGGGCCAGCATCGCATAAGCCAGCTGTGTGTCAAATACCTGCTTCGGCAAAGGCTGCAGATTGAGAAGACTCACCGTCTGCTGCTGCAGCTCTTCGATGCCCGGTGTTCCATATTCGCTGGCGGGTTCGAAGATATGAACCACGGCACGCGCGATGGGGAAGGTTACGTTCAGCCGTCCCAGCACCATAGCGATTGCAGTGGCGGCGGGATGCGCCACGATCTGCGGTCCGGTGGTGTCCGGCCGAAAATCGGCGGGCTCGACCTGGGGGGCGCGGATACGGGCATCGGGATTGTCTTCGGCGACGTAGGTAAGGTCGATGAGCAGCCCCCGGGGATCGGTTTCGAGCGTGCGTTTCGCGGATTCGGGGGACCCGGCGAGCAGGAGCACAGAAGCATCTTCAAGGGCGTCAGGATCGAGCTTCGCGAGGAACGCAGCACTGCCGCCGACGTCGGTGAGGGTGCCGGATTCTTCGTCGGCGGAAGCGACGAGGCGCAGGTTCGCGGCGAGTTCGGTCTCGCCGATCACTTCGCGGAGTTCGCGGCCCAGCAGGGTTTCGCCGCCCACCAGAGCGATGGTGTCAGCCAAGCTGGGTCTCCGGATTCGGGGCACGCGGATGAGAGGCCGGGGGCCTGGGGAAGTGCTTACGGATGAGCCCGCCGATGCGGACGGCAATGCCGCTGCTCACGTAAATGGACGCGAGGATCACGAGCATGGGCTGTGACCAGTTCCAGATGGCGAAGATGATGCCGGCCATGGCGACAAGGATGAGAGTGGAGTGTGGAGTATGCAGATTCAGATCCTTAAAACTACGGTAGCGCCAGGTGCACACCATCAGGAACGACAGCAGTGCCAGGAGCATGAGCCAGAGGATGGCGGGAAAGAGGTCGGTGAGAGGGTAGCTGTCGAGCGCGTAGACGACAGACGCGATCATGGCCGCGCCCGCGGGGATGGGGAGTCCGACAAAGTATTTGCGGTGCGGCTTGCCGGGGTTGCGCGGGATGGGGTTTTTCGAGATGTTGAAACGCGCCAGACGCGCGGCGCCGCACACGAGGAAGACGAAAGCGAGGAACGTGCCGACGCGGCGGAACTGATCGAGCAAGGGTGCGATGGGGGTGGCGACGAACTGCACGCCCCAGGTATAGGCGAGCACGGAGGGCGCGATGCCGAAGCTGATGATGTCGGCGAGGGAGTCGAGCTCGCGGCCGAATTCGCTGGTGGTGTTGGTGAGGCGCGCGACGCCGCCGTCGAGGAAGTCGGTGGCGGTGGCGAGCCCGATGGTCTTGGCGGCAATCTCGAAATCGTCGCGGGCGAGGGCGGGGTTGGAAGTGTAGTGCAGTACGCCGTGGATGGAACGGACGATGGAAAGAAAGCCGAGGAAGATGTTACCGGCGGTGAAGAGCGTGGGGAGCGCGTAGGCAGCGCGGGGCGGGCGCTTGCGCTCGATGAGGGGCTGGGCTTTGTCTGACACTACGTCTGACACAGGGCGGGCTCCTCAATAGTGGCGGCGAGTGCGGGGGTGATGATGACGCCGTCGGCGCGGCGCGCAAGAACGCTGGAACCGGCCTGAACGCGCGCGCCGGGCGCGACTTCGACGCGCCATTCGGGACCGAAGATGACGTCGACGCGCGAACCGAATTTGATCATGCCGACACGCTCACCGGCCTGGACGAAATCGCCGACGTTCTTCGTGCAGACGATGCGGCGCGCGATGAGGCCGGCGATCTGTTTGAAGACGACTATGGTGCCGTCCGCGGCGCGGATGGTGAAGATGTTCTGCTCATTCTGCGTGGAAGCGGCTTCACGGCTGGCGACGAGGAATCTGCCGCGACTGGTAGGTGATGTCGGTGATGATGCCGGAGATGGGGGAGCGGTTGACGTGGACGTCGAAAATGTTGAGGAAGATGCTGATGCGGGTGTGGCACGCATCCTCCTTGACGACGCTGACGACGCGGCCATCGGCGGGGGAGAGGGCGACGGGGCCGATGGGGAGGAGGCGCTCGGGGTCGCGAAAGAACCAGGCGCAGAAAAGAGCAAGGGCGAAGAGCGGGAGCGCGACGGTCGGCCCGAGGAGCCAGGATACCAGGGCGCCGCCGAGGCCAAAGCCGATGAGGTAGAAAATCCCGTCACGAACCATGCGGTTGATCCATTTTATCGTGGGGACCGGCCGCGACTTTGCACATTGGCAAATTAAAGATGCAGTGGGAGTTAGGGCAGTCCTTGGGTTCGTTTGGCAACATTTATATTTTCTGATGTCAAAGAGCCGGGAGAAGGCGAAGGAACGGACCGTCTCGCGCTTGGATTGTAGTCCCGGCGCGGGCGGTGGCGGCGTTGATTTGGGGTAACGCGTTGTGGGGACGACGAAAACGTTGTGTCGCGGATGGTGATCAGGACGTCGACGCGGCGCGCTGCCTGGTGGTTTTGAACTCCTCCACGGATTTACGGATGCCTGCCGTGATGGCAAGCCAGTAGTCGTCGGGATCTTTCCACTTGCTTAGGGGAAGGGCGTCCCTGGGAAGAACCTGGAACTGAGCGAGCGCTTCCACCTGGTCCCATTCGCACGGGCGGAGAATATAGGCGATCAGTTCGGCTTCGCCGCGAAGTTTACGCTCGATGGCACGGGGCAGTTCGGACTCCATGGAGAAATCGGAGGCGAGGAAATCCGGGCTGATCTGCAGGACGATCACGTCGGCTTCGTTGAGTTCCTGGAGAATGCGGGCTTCCCACTTTTCGCCGGGAGTGAGTTGGCGATCGTAAAAGGTGCGGATGACCGCGTCGCGTTCCATGCGGCGGAGGTTCTTGCGGAGCACATCGACGTGGGTTTCGTCTTCGTGCGCGTAGCTCAGGAAGAGTTTGAGGGTTACCTTGGGCGTGTCGACCGGATTCAGCAGGTCGGCGATTTTCGGTTTGATGACGGACTTGTTTTCGAGAACGACGGGAAAGACAGGGACACCCTCGCGCTGCAGGGTCTCGAGTTCGTCGAGCACAAGCGGCTTGCCGGGCGCTCCGGCAGGGTAGACGAGATCTTCCGGGACGAATTCGTAGTCAGAGTGGATGACATCGAAGTTGTGGCGCACGATGGCGAGCATGTCGCGGCGCTTGTCTTCGGGTCCGTCGATGTGGATACGGACCTGACGCTCGGCGGGATCGGTGCGGACGAGCGCGCGGCAGCCTGCGGCGTCGCGGAGGATCACGCCGCTCTTCCAGCGGCCGGCGGGTTCGCTCAGGTGCTGGGTGCGAACGATGAAGCGCGGCAGAAGTCCGGCGGTGACAACCGGATAGCGATAGCCGAAGTTGAGGCAATCGGCGAGTTGGAATTCGCTGGCCTGGGGAGGTTGCTGATCGTCGAGGAGTTGCGGAACGAGGATACGCTTCTTCGTGTCACCGAGGGGGAAGCTGATTTCGAAGCGCTCCATGAGGCCGAGGATGAAGTGCGTGGCGTCGTAGTCGTAGCCTTTGGCACCGAGCGCCTTCTCGGCTTCGGCGGGAGCGAAGAGTCCTTTCGTCGACACGAATGCGTGGAGGAGCGCATAAATGCCATCGGTGACCCATTCCGGCTTCAATACATAAGCGAAGCGAAGACGCGGATCGTCGCGGTAGTTGAGGGCGATACCAAGGTCGTGGAGATAACCGGAGAGCGAAGTCTGGAGTTCGGCGTCGGATTCGCCCAGTTCCGAGCAGATGGCGCGATAACGGTCGAAGGTGACGTAGTCGTCCTTCATGTTCGAGAGCCTGTCTTTGATGGCGAACCAGCGAGTCGGGAACTTCGCCTTGAGGCTTTCCATCTGCGCCAGGTGGTCGCGGATACTCTCGGCGAGGAGGGTTAGCGATGCGGGGTCAGCGCAGTCGGTCTGGACGAACGCTTTGATATTGTCCGGGTACTTTTCGGTCCAGCCGGCGCGGTTTACGTCGAATGGCTCTGAGCGTTGCTTGTTGAGAACGATGATCACCGGGGCATCTTTGCCTCCGAAGGCACGGATCAGCCGGAGCCAGTACTCGAATTCTTCGTTGCAGTCGTCCTGACGGCGGTTGAGAACGAGCAGGTAGAGGCTGCGGGCCGTGAGGAAGAATTGATGAGTGGCGTGCAGCATTTCCTGTCCGCCGAAGTCCCAGATGTGGGCCGAGACGTTAGCGTTGGGGGCAGTCTGGCAGGACCAATCACTGATCTTTATTCCCTCGGTGGTTTTCTCGTGTGGATCGAACTCTCCGATGGTCAGGGTCCTGACCAGTGAAGTCTTGCCGACACCCCCGCGTCCAAGCAACAGCACCTTTGCCTCGTTCAATGGCTTCGAATCCGAGCGTTGGGCGAAGTAATAGGTGAGAATCCGGCGAGCATCGCCACGCGCCAGGATCTCATCGGGAATGCCCAAACCCGGGTTGCCTGCGAGCCCCAGTTGAGTGAGCCCCGAGAGTTGGAGAAAGGACTCGGGGATCAGGGTCATTTGATTGTTCCAAAGCAGGAGCACTCTCAAGTTTGTAAGTTCGCCCACCACGTCGGGGGCAATGGAGATTTGGTTGCGCGAGAGGCTCAGAATTTCGAGTTTGGACAGTCCTCTTATAAATTTCGGGATTTCGGCAATTCGGTTACCATCGAGGTCCAGGTAATAAAGATTCTTCGTGAAGGCGAGGAATTCCGGTACATTGCATAGCAGGTTTTCGCTAGCGTCGAGTACTTTCAAACGGGTAAGCGCCAGCAAGGAGTCCGGCATCGCCGTGAATCGATTCCCGCTTAAATGCAGCTGCGTCAGCCGAAAGAGGGAAGTAACCGACTCTGGCACCGCGGTGAGGCCGAGTTGAGAAAGGTCGAGCGTAGTGTTGCCCGATTTTCTTGCCTGCTCGATACGGCGCTCGGCTTCGGCCAGTGGGTCGGGGTAGCTCGGCATACGTGTCAGGATATGGCGATATAGATGTGTTTTGCAAACGTAGTTCCGGATATACTGGCCGGGTCTGGAGGGTCGGATGAGAGTATTCTTCGTCGTGTTTGCGGTCGTCGCTGCTGAGCGCTTCCGCGCAAGCGCGGGTTCGCGGCATCGTTATTGAGCAGCGGGAGACGTCGGCATACAAGGGGCAGGCATTCGGCGAGGCCGGTAAGTATGAGTGGCTGCGCGGACGCGCGTATGGGGAACTCGATCCGAAAGAGCCGCTCAACGCGCTCATCACCGACATTCAGTTCGCGCCGCGCAATTCGCGCGGGCTCGTCGAGTACTCGGCTACGTTTACGCTGGCGAAGCCGGTGGATATGTCGAAGGCGAGCGGCGTGCTGCTCTACGATGTGGCGAATCGCGGGAGGATTGCCCTCGCGACGTCGTCGAGCGAGCCGGGTGCGCTGGCGGAACTGTTCCGGCGCGGCATCGTGGTGCTGTCGAGCGGATGGGAGGGCGACGTGCCCGCGCGCGAAGGCGTTGAATCAGGCTTAGAAACAATAGCTGTGCCGACGGCGCGGAATGCGGACGGGTCGAGCGTCACGGGTCCGGTGCTGGTGCGGTTGAGCGACATGATGCGCGGCGCGACCACGCTGCCGCTGGCGCGCGGTGAAGGGGCGGGCTTCCCCGCCCCGCTGCCGGCGGTGCTCGATTCATCGAAGGCCTCGCTGACGCGGCGCGCGGCGGAAGGCACAGCGGTGGTGCCGATTCGCGCGGCGGACTGGGCGTTCGCCGACTGCACGAAACAGGCGTTCCCCGGCGAGGCTGATGGGACGAAGATCTGCCTCAAGGGCGGGTCCGATCCGGCGTATCTTTATGAACTGGTTTATACGGCGAAGGATCCGCAGGTGCTGGGAATCGGCTTCGCGGCGACGCGCGATCTGAATGCGTGGTTCCGGCATGCGGAGAAGGACGATCAGGGCGTGGCGAATCCGGTGGCTGGGAAGATTGCGTATGGGATTGCGCGAGGTACGTCGCAGTCGGGCAATTTTCTGCGCACGTTCGTCAATCTGGGATTCAATCAGGACGAAGCGGGCGGGATGGTGTGGGACGGGATCAATCCGAACATCGCGACGCGGCAGCTGGCGATGAATTTCCGGTTTGCGGCGGTGGGCGGCGCGGCGGGGATGTATGAACCAGGCAGCGACGGCGTGGTGTGGTGGAGCGATTACAAAGACGAAGCGCGTCACAGGCCGGAAGGCGGGCTGCTGGACCGTTGCCGCGCGAGTGGAACGTGTCCGAAGATTTTCGAGACGTTCGGATCGTTCGAGTTCTGGGGGCTGCGGGCCTCGCCCGATCTGGTGGGGACGAGCGCGGACCGCGATATTCCACTGCCGGCGAATGTGCGGCGTTATTATTTTCCGGGCGTGACGCATGGGGGCGGACGGGGCGGATTCAGTGCCACGCCGCCCGCGGCGCCGAATGGATGCGAGCTGCCGGCGAATCCGAATCCGTCGTCGGACACGATGCGGGCGCTGACGGTGGCGCTGATCGACTGGGTGACGAAGGGGACGGCGCCGCCGCCGAGCGTGTATCCGCGGCTGGATCGCGGAGAACTGGTGGAGCCGACGCAGGCGGCGCTGGGCGGGCCGATGATTCCGGGGGTGCCGCTGCCGGATGGCGTGATCAATCCGCTGTACGACTACGATCTGGGGAGGGAGTTCCGGTACAACGATCTGAGCGGGGTGATTACGATGGAGCCGCCGCCGATCAAGCAAGTGCTGCCGAGTCTGGCGCCGAAGCAGGATGCGGACGGGAACGAAACGGTGGGCGTGGCGAGCACGCTGCATCAGGCGCCGCTGGGGACGTACCTCGGGTGGAATGTGACGGCGCGGGGGTTTGCGAAAGGGCGCGAGTGCGGGCTGAATGGCGCGTTTGTGCCGTTTGCGAAGACGAAAGCGGAGCGGGAAGCGACGGGAGATCCAAGGTTGTCACTGGAGGAGAGATATAAGACGCACGAGGGGTATGTGGCGGTGGTGAAGGCTGCGACGGAACGGCTGGTGCGGGAGAGGTTTTTGCTGCGGGAGGATGCGGAGAAGTTGGTGGCGCAGGCGGCGGCTAGTGATGTATTGAGGAAGTAAGGGCCAAACGGCCGCCTTGCGGCGGCTGGACCGGTTGGCAACCGGTCCGCAGGTTGACAACCTGCCCCACATAGGAAGAGAGAGAGAGAGAGAGAGAGAGAGAGAGAGAGAGAGAAAAACGAAAAAGAGAAGGTCAGGATTTGCCGAAGAGGTGCTCGAAGTAGACGCGCGTGTCCTGGCGGATGCGTTTCAATACTGCGCTGAGCGAGCCCTTGTGGAGATCCTCCGGCGTCCAGCGGTGGACCAGATCGGTGAGCACGGCGATGTGCGCGCGGTTGGTCGGCAGGCGGCCCTCAGCGTGTCCGGTAAGAATGCGCAGGCCGTGGTCGACGGCGCGATAAAACGTTGCTGCATCCCGCAGAAATTTGGCTTCCTCGCGCTCGAGGTGTCCCATTTTTTCGATCACGTCGATGCGCTCGGGCGTGTTAAGCACCTTATAGAAAACACCCGCGCTCTTCAGACGCAGATACATCAGAACGAAGTCGATGTCGTAGTAGCCGCCCGCCGCGGCCTTCAGAGGATTGCGGCTGCCCTGCTCGCGCTCGAGACGCGCGCGCATCTGGGCGAGATCGCTGCGTGAGCGTCCGTTCTGGCCGACACGGCGCCAGTCGATCTCCTGAATTTCGCCGAGGAATGTGGTGGCGCGTTCGATGTTGCCGGCGACGGCGCGCGCCTTCATATACGTGATGCCTTCCCAGGCTTCGGCGTGATTGGCGAAGTAGTCCTTGTATGCGCCTTCGGTCTGCACCAGCGCGCCGGAACGTCCGTTGGGCTTGAGGCGCGTGTCGATGGTGAAGACAACGCCATCGCCGGTGTAGGAACTGATCACGCTGATCATGCGCTCGGCGACGGCGGTCCAGAATTCGCGTTCGTGCGGCGTCGGCATCGGGGATGACGAAGACAAGATCGGCGTCGGAGGCAAGGTCGAACTCGTTCATGCCGAGACGGCCGAGGGCGATCACCATCATCTGGTCTGACGGCGCGTAGTCGAGACTCGCGGGCGGGATGCCCGGATCGGCGATGGCGGTGGCATACGCCGCGTGGATCACGGCCTCGGCAAGTTCCGAGGTGCGCTGCAGCGTGCGGAAGACGGAGACGCGATGGTAGACACTGTCGCTCTGAATGCGGATCATCTGCTCGCGGAAAAAGCGGCGCAGCGTGTCGGGATCGCGGGGCGGGTCGAAGCCGTTGCGGCCCTGGCGGTTGCCGCAGGCGAGGCGCACTTCTTCGATCAGTTCGGGGTGGCGGACGAGCTGATCGGCAAAATAGTGGCTGTGCTCGAAGAGATCGATGGTGCAGCGGGCGGCTTCAGCGTCGCGCTCCAGAAGATCGAGCCAGTGAGAATCGGCGACGGCTTTTTCGAGAAACGATTCGAGGCTCTCATCGTTGACTGAAATGGCGCCGCGGGCGATGGCGCTTTCGGCAATGCGCTGGGCGAACAGGGGCGCACGCTGATTGAGAAAGCGGCGCAGGTTGGCGGACGGGAATTCGGCGCGCGCGGGACGCGCTTCTTCGGCTGTTTCAGGTTCCGCGTCGACTTCGACGACAGGCGCCGGCGCTTCGGCTTCACTCAGCTGCGAGTGGATGACGCGATCGTAGAGATCCTGCACGCTGTTGAAGTGGTGATCGAGTTCACGTTCGAGCGTGCCGGCGCTCGGGAGGCCGGCAACGGGCATCTTGCGGGCGAGAAGATCGATCTCCTCTTTCGAATCCGGCAGCGTGTGCGTCTGGCGGTCTTCATCGAACTGAAGGCGATGTTCGAGATGACGCATGAACTGATAGGCGGAGGCGAGACGCGAATACTCGATCGGCGAGAGAAGCTCCTTATCGCGCAGGCGCGAGAGAGCGAGGAGAGTGCCGCCGTGACGCACCCAGAGATCGCGTCCGCCGTGCAGACGCTGCAGGCACTGGACGAGAAATTCGATGTCGCGAATGCCGCCCTTGGCGAGCTTCACGTCGGCGCCGGCGGGAGCGGTGGGGCGCTGACGATCGAGGCGCAGCTTTTCGTGCATACGCGCGCGGGTTTCGGAGACGGCTTCGATAGTGCGGAAGTCGGTGGTGGTGCGGTAGATCAGGGGCTCGACGAAATCGAGAAGGTCGCGGCCGGGAGCGGGATCGCCCGCGGCGACACGCGCCTTGATGAGCATCTGCAGTTCCCAGTCGCGGCCGCGCGATGCGTAATACTGCTTTGCGCCTTCGAGCGAGTGGCAGACTTCACCGAAACGGCCGTCGGGACGCAGGCGGAGATCGACGCGATAGCACATGCCCTCTTCGGTGTAGGTAGAGAGCATATCGGTCATACGATTGGCGGCGGTGCGGAAGAAGTCGCTCGAGGCCGTGGGGTCGCCTGAGTAGACGAAGATCAGATCGATGTCGGAGCTGTAGTTGAGTTCGCGTCCGCCGAGTTTGCCGAGTGCGATGACGGAGAATTCGGCTCCCGCGGGCGCGCCCGGTTCCACAGCGAGTTCGTGACGGACAGCACGCCAGGTGGCGTTCAGAATGGCGTCAGCGAGGTTGGAGAGATCTTCGGTAGTTTCCGAGACATCGGCGAACTGCATGACATCGCGCAGCAGGATGCGGAGCAGCTGACGGCGCCGGAAGAGGACGAGATCGAGAGGTCGCGGAATGCCGTCGGGGCGCGTGGTGGCGATGGAGTCGGCAAGGAGCTCTTCATACTGTTCGGCGAGGAAGCCGCGATGGAGGTCGCGCGCGACGGCGATTTCAATAAGCCACTCGGGGAAGCGAATGACGGAATCGGCGAGGAAGTGGCTGTAAGAAAAAACAGTGAGGGCGTAGCGGAGAGCGGCCGCGTCCTCGGTGATGACGGCCGAGGCGGCGGGGGCCTCGACGATCAGACGGTTGAGGAAGTGTACGGCATCGTCCGGATTCGGCAGCGATGGCAGCAGCGCGGAGACGCGGCGGACCGCAGCCGGGGAGAGTTTTCCGAGATAGATAAGTTCCGGGCGCGCACGAACGGGGTCGCGGAACTGGATCTCTTCGAGGAGATTCAGCACTATCTAAGATTATAAGGGCAAATGATTTCGGGCGTGTGAACGGGTGTGAACGGGTGTGTACGGGGGTATTAGAACGCTTTCTCGTCGGCGGAAGGGCCGTAAGTACCCGGAAGGGCGATGTCGTTGAGACGCAGGTAGACGCCGAGCTGGGCGCGATGGTGCGCCAGGTGGCTGAAGACGGTGTCACGGATCATGGCATAGCGCGGCGCCTCGGAAACGACGCGACCGCCGTAACGAAACTGCCAGGGATGCATGAGGTGATCTTCCGTGGTCCGGCTGAGGGATTCGCGCGCCTGTGCCACGCTGGCATCCAGCAACTGCACAAGTTCGGCAGGAGTGGAGACAGGGCGGGGCATGAACTGCTGCGCTTCCGGCGATTGAAATTCCAGATGATCTGAGTCGATGGTCAGGGCGATCCAGGCCGGCAGGGTTGCGATGTGAGCCGCGAGATAGCCGAGGTCCATCGATTTGGCGTGGGGCTTCCAGTCGTTGCGGCCTTCGGGGACGCGCTCGAGTATGCGGCGGGTTGGATCGGCTTCTTTGGCAAGCTGGTCGAGGAAAAGTTCGGTGAGTTTCATGGATCTCCTTGAAAGGGACTTGACGTCGCCGCTCCCTCACGGTCACGGTTCGGGAGTGACAATACGATATATAGACCGCGTTGCGGACAGATTGAGTCCTCGATCAATATAAGACTGAAACTATGATCGAGACGTCGGCGAGGCTGCTGCGGCTGCTGGCGCTGTTTCAGGCGAAGCGGTACTGGTCGGGCGGGGAGTTGTCGGAGCGGCTGGAAGTTACGGCGCGAACGCTGCGGCGCGATGTCGACAGGCTGCGCAGTCTGGGGTATCCGGTGCATTCGACTTCCGGGACATCGGGCGGCTATCAACTGGGGGCCGGGGTGACGCTGCCACCGCTGCTGCTCGATGACGAAGAGGCGGTGGCAGTTGCCGTGGGGCTGCGCACGGCATCGAGCGGCAGCGTAACCGGACTGGAGGAGGCGTCGCTGCGGGCGCTGGCGAAACTCGAACAGGTGCTGCCGTCGCGGCTGCGGCATCGCGTTACAGCGCTGCATTCGGCGATTGTGCCGATGCTGCCGCGCGGGCCGGCGGTGGATGCGAAGACGCTGTCGGCGATTGCGGCGGCGTGCCGGGATGGCGAATCGCTGCGCTTCCCATACAAGAGCCATGACGGCACGGCGACGACGCGCGCGGTGGAGCCGCATCGGCTGGTGCACACGGGACGGCGCTGGTATCTGGTGGCGTTCGACAGAGGGCGCGCGGACTGGCGGACGTTTCGGGTGGACCGGATCGGGGCGCGCATTACGACCGGAACACGATTTGCGCCGCGGCAGCCGCCGGATGCGGATCTGGCGGCGTACGTATCGAGAGGCGTGGCGTATGCGCCGTACCGGTATCGCGCGAGTGTGCTGCTGTTCGCGCCGGCAGAGAAGATCGCTGAAGTGATTCCGCCGACGGCCGCGGTGCTGGAGGCGGTGGACGCGCGCCGCTCGATTATGCACACGGGCGCGCAGTCGCTCGATCATTTGTGTTTCTGGCTGGCGATGATCGGCGTCGAGTTTGAAGTGCGGGAACCGGAGGAACTGCGCGAACGGGTGAGGGAGATTGCGGGGCGGTTCGCGCGGGGGTGTGCGGAGTGAGGGGCGAAGCGCGTCAGAGGCGAAACCACCAGACAGGCGCGGCGGCGGCGAGCATGCCGAGTATCTGAATGGCGAGGACTTTCGCGGCAGGCACTGGAGAAGCGGGCAGCCATCGCACAGCGTGCCAGGCGATAAAAGGCAACTGCCCGGCCATGAGCAACTGCCAGATATGCGCGACGGCGCCTTCGTCCGGTTCACGCACCGCGCCGTAGACGGCAAGGTGTCCTGCCACTACGGCGAAAGCAAGCAAGGACATGACGACCGGCAGGCAGACGCTGGGGCGCTGCAGGAGTGGGCGGCTTACTTTTGACATATACAAATATCTTTGTACCACAAAGTGAGGAGGCGTGAGTTCTCTGAAGCGGAAGGATTCCGGGCAGGGCGTGGTGTGTCGTTGCAAATGAACAACGGGTTGGCAACCCTGCGGCAGGAAAACATCCTGCCCCACTAAGAGCGGTGGCGCGCGAGGAATTCGAGCGTGAGCGCCCAGGCTTCGGCAGCGGCTTCGGGGTGGTAGCTGGGGCGGGCGTCGCAGAAGAAGCCGTGGTCGGCGAAGGAGAATTCCACGTTCACGTATGGCTTCTTCGCTTCGCGCAGAGCGGTGTTGACGGCCTGCACCGCTTCCTGGCCGATGTGGTGATCGAGTCCGCCCCAGAAGAGCAGCATCGGCGCCTGGAGATCTTTGAGGCGATCGGTGAGGCCGGGGAACGTGCGGTTGGCGGCAATGCCTCCACCGTAATAAGAGACGCCGCAGCCAAGCGGAAGAACGATAGCAGCAAGACAGGCGCAACGGCCTCCCATGCAGTAGCCGATGGCGGAGATCGGGAGGTCAGGAGCGTTGGTTTGGAGCCAGTCGAACGCCGCGCGCATGTCGGCCTCGAGCTGGGGATCGCGCAATGCCTGCATGTGGGGCATGCACGAAGGGAGCTCGGTGTAGGCTGCTTCGAAACCGGGGGCGGTGCGGTGGAAGAGCTCCGGGGCGATGGCGAGAAATCCTTCGCGCGCGAAACGATCGGCAACGTCGCGGATATGCGGGTTGACGCCGAAGGCTTCCTGAAAGACGATCAGGCCGGCTTTGGGTGAAGCATCCGGACGCGAGACGTACGCGCGCATCGAGGTGCCATCGGAAACGGAAAGGGTGACGTATTCGGATTTCGACATGGGTTGAGCGAAGGCAGGCCGCACAGTTTCATTTGCGACGGCCTGCCCCACACAAAGTGCGGACGGGTTACGCGGTGGTGGTGGCGGCGGCCTTGATCATCTGCACGTCGAGCTCGATCTTGAGATCGTCGCCGACCATGATGCCGCCGGTTTCGAGAACGGCGTTCCAAGTGAGACCGAAATCGCTGCGCTTGATCTTTGTTGAGGCCGAAGCACCGATGCGGATGTTGCCCCAGGGGTCTTTGCCCTCGGCGGTCGGGCCTTCTACTTTGAGAACCACTTCCTTCGTGACGCCGTGAATGGTGAGATCGCCCGTGATTTTGGCTTCGTCAGAACCGTCGCGCTCCACCTTTTTGCTTTTGAAGGTGATGGTGGGGTACTTCTCGGCGTCAAGGAAGTCAGCGCTCTTCAGGTGGCCGTCGCGCTGCTCGTCGAGAGTGGCGATGGAATTCACGTCGATGGTGGCCTCGACGGTGGAAGCGGAGGGATTTTCCGCGTCGTACACAACGGTACCTTTGACGGTCTTGAATCCGCCGCGCACGTTGGTGATCATCATGTGGCGGACAGTGAACTGGGCGCTGGAGTGCGCGGGGTCGATTTCGTAGGTGGTTTTCATGAATCTCCTTCGGTCCTGAGAAATTATTCTGCCATTAGTGATACTACAAGTAATGCATCGGACTTTTTTCTTCGCGGTCATTTCCATCGCTTCGCTGGGAGCGCAGGCCCAGACGCGGAAGACGATTGACACGCTTCCGGGAATGCCTTCGGTGGAGGATCCTTCGGATATCTACAGCGCCGATCACGCGGGCAATCTCAGTCCGGTGGTGCGCGATTTTCCGTCGCGGGTTTACGTGCCGAACAGCATCAGCAACACGGTCGACATCATCGACCCGGCGACCTACAAGATCATCGGGCACTTCGACGTGGGAGCGCAACCGCAGCACGTGGTGCCGTCGTGGGATCTGAAGCGGCTTTGGGTGCTGAACGACATGGGCGACAGCCTCACCGCCATCGACCCGAAGACGGGCAAGAAGGGCGAGACCGTGCCGGTGGACGACCCGTACAACATGTATTACACGCCCGACGGCAAGTTCGCGATCGTGGTGGCGGAGGCGCGGCAACGGCTGGATTTCCGCGATGCGCAGACGATGAAGCTGGTGGATTCGGTGAAGGTGAACTGCAAGGGCATCGACCACATGGATTTCACGACGGACGGAAAGTTTCTGATTGCCAGCTGCGAGTTCGCCGCCGAACTGCTGAAGGTGGATGTGGCGGCGCGGAAGGTGGTGGGGTCGCTGAAGCTGGAAAAAGGCGGCATGCCGCAGGACGTGAAGACGTCGCCGGACGGCAAGGTTTTCTACATTGCGGACATGGTGGCGAACGGCATTTACCTGATCGATGCCGACAGCTTCAGGCGCATCGGCTTCATCGCGACAGGCAAGGGCACACATGGGCTGTACGTGAGCCGCGATTCGAAGGTGCTGTACATTTCGAACCGCGGGGAAGGCAGCGTGACGTTGCTCGACCTGGCTGCGAGGAAGATACTCACGAAGTGGGAGATTCCGGGTGGAGGCAGTCCGGACATGGGCGGCGTTTCGGCGGATGGTAAGGTGCTGTGGCTGTCAGGGCGATACAACGCCGAGGTATACGCATTCGATACATCCAATGGCCATTTGCTGGCGCGGATCAAGGTGGGCAAGGGGCCGCACGGATTGTGCGTTTATCCGCAGCCAGGACGTTATTCGCTGGGGCACACGGGCGTTTTCCGGTAGAATTTTCCACATGACGCGGCGCGGATTCCATGGGATAGCGGTGTCGGGTTTCGTTGCAGGATTGCGAGCGCAGACGCCACCTGACCCGCCGCGCAACCGTCTGCTGGCGCGCGTGGGATCGGCGAGCCCGGCGGCGCCGCTGGCGGCGGGACTGCATCCGCTGGGATTCCGCACGGAGCGCGACGGGTTGTTGTATGTGCCGGAGTCGTCGGCGAAGTTCGACAAAGCGCCACTGGTGCTTTCGCTGCACGGGGCGTCGCGCAGTTCAGACCGCGGAATTTCACTGTTGCAGAGTCTTGCGGATGAGCACGGATTTCTGCTGCTCGCGCCCGCGACGGCGCGCGGGACCTGGGACATCATAACGGGGCCGGGCGGGCCGGATGCGAAGTTCATCGACAGGTGTCTGGCGCGCACGTTTGAGATGCGGAAGATCGATGCGGCACGGATCGCCATGGCGGGGTTTTCGGACGGCGCGTCGGCGTCGCTGTCGCTTGGACTCGCGAACGGCGATCTGTTCAGCGCGGTGCTGGGGTTCTCGCCGGGGTTTGTGGTGGATCTGGAGCGCGTTGGTAAACCGCCCGTGTTCATCTCGCATGGCACCGTCGACCAGGTGCTGCCGATCGACGAATGCAGCCGGCGCATCGTACCGCAGCTGAAGCAGGAAGGCTATCAGGTTACGTATCGCGAGTTCGAAGGGAAGCACGAACTGCCGCCGGCGGTGGGGGCAGAAGCGATGCGATGGTTTATGGACTTGAAAGTTTGAGTCCGGTTCAGGTTGCCGATTTCACGACAACGGAGCGGCGCGTGTTTGTGGCGTGCGTGGGCGGATGGGCGCTCGACGCGATGAACGTGCAGCTTTACAGCTTCGTCATTCCGACCCTGATTGCGGTGTGGGGGCTGACGCGGGGGCAGGCGGGCGTGCTTGGAACGGCAGCGCTGCTGGTGTCGGCGGCAGGCGGATGGTTTGCGGGATGGTTTGCAGACCGGTACGGGCGCGTGCTGACACTGCAGATCGCGATTCTGACTTTCGCTGTATTCACGTTTCTGTCGGGACTGGCGCAGAACTACGCGCAGCTGTTCGTGGCGCGGGCGCTGCTGGGGTTTGGATTCGGCGGCGAATGGGCGGCGGGCGCGGTGCTGCTGGGCGAAGTGATTCGCGCGGAACATCGGGGCAAGGCGCTCGGATTCATGCAGGCCGGCTGGGCAGTTGGATGGGCGACGGCGGCGCTGCTCTATGCCTTCTTCTTTTCGGTGATGCCCGCGCAGACAGCATGGCGCGCGGTGTTCATGGTGGGGCTGGCGCCGGCGTTGTTCGTGTTTTATATAAGGCGCTATGTGGAGGAGCCGGTGGTGTACCGGGAATCGAAAGCGAAGATGGCGGCGAGCGGGGAGCGGGCATCGCTGCTCGAAATCTTTCGGCCGCCGTTGCTCAAGGTCACACTGATCGGCGGAATTCTCACGACAGGCGCGCAGGGCGGATACTTCGCGGTGACGACGTGGCTGCCGACGTTTCTGCGCACGGAGAGAAAACTGTCGGTGCTCGACTCGACCGGGTACCTCGTGGTGTTGATCGCGGGATCGTTTGCGGGCTATCTGGCGGGGGGATTTCTGGCGGACAGGATCGGACGACGGCTGCAGTTTCTGGTGTTCGCGCTCGGCGCGGGCGCGGTGGTCGTGACATACACGATGATTCCGTTTGGGAATTCGGCAATGCTCGTACTGGGATTCCCGCTGGGATTTTTTGCTTCCGGAGTGTTCAGCGGCATGGGAGCTTTCTTCACCGAGAACTTTCCGACTCGGGTGCGCGGCGTAGGGCAGGGATTCACGTATAACGCCGGGCGCGCGGCAGGAGCGATATTCCCCACGCTGGTGGGAGTGCTTTCGGCGCGGATGGCGCTCGGTAAAGCGATCGGGTTGTTCGCGGGGATTGCCTACGCAACGATGGCGGTCGCGGCGTTCCTGCTGCCGGAAACGAAGGGCAAGGTGCTGGCTGCATGACGCTTTGGGCACTGCTGTTGATGATGCTGGCGCAGGGCGATCCGGTGTTTCGATCCGGCGTGTCGCTGGTGCGCGTGGATGCCGAGGCAGTGGATGCGAACGGGCGCGTGGTGGCCGGTCTGACGAAGGACGATTTTCGCGTTCTCGACGAAGGCATGCCGCAGACGCTCGTGAGCTTCACCTTCGATGTGGAGCCGTTGGATCTGATCCTGCTTTTCGATACTTCGGGCGGCATGCACGACAAGATTCTGAGTATTGTGCGCGCGACGGAGCTGGGTTTCAACGAACTGCGGAGAACCGATCGGGTGTCGGTGCGTGCTTTCGGAAAATTCAGCGCGGAGTTTCTGCCGTTCACGGACGATCTGTCGGCGGTGAATGTGTCGATCCTTTCGCAGGTGATTCGGAATTTTGGCGGCACGGGGAAATTTGAATCCGCGGCGGATGAGGCGGCGCTGCGCTTTCGCCAGGAAGCGAAAACACGGCGCAAGCGAGGAGTGCTGATCATCACTGGCAAAGCTGGTGCGAGAGAGGCGAACGAAGCGGCGATTGTGCGTGATTTCTGGGGTTCCGATGCGGTCCTGAGCGAGCTGATTCTGGGGCCGAATGGCGTTAACGCGGTGGTGGATGAGACCGGCGGCGCGACGATCGCCGCGACGACTGATCTGGGCACGGCGTTCCGCGAGTCGGTGCACTATCTGCGCAGCGGGTACACGATGTACTATGCAGCGCCTGGGGGCGGAGCGGGGTCGGAGCGAAAGCTGAGCGTCGGGCTGAGCGAGGATGCGGCGCGGCGTTTTCCGGGCGTGAAGGTTCACGCGCGGTCGGGGTATGTCGTGCCTTAGTGGGTTTGCGTTGCCGCTCCCTTACGGTCACGGTTCGGTTTTTCGACGTGGTGATCGGTCCAGGCGAGGATCAGGTCCGCCAGCTGCAGGTTGTTTTTGTCCTGCATCAGCATGTGGCTGTTTCCTTTGATGCCCATTTTCGGCAGCCACATCATCTGCGCGTCGCCGCCGGCTTTATTCACCGCATCGACAAACTTCTGGCAGGTATCGAAATTTTGCGGCCAGATGTTTCCGAAGGGGCCGGTGACATCGCCCAAATGGTCGCCGAACATAACGAGGATCGGGATCTTCGCCATGATCGCAAGCTGCGCCTGGGGCATGTCGGCGCGGCAGGACTGCTCGATCGAGATGAGTCCGCGGACGCCGGTGGGGTCGAGGAGCGCGGCTTCTTCGGGGAAGAAACCGGATTCCGAATGGCCCATCAGGATCGCACCTTTGAGCTGCACGGCGAGCGCGGCCATATCTGTCCACGTCGGGTTCGGCATCGGAAGGATGCTGTTGAAGTCGGGAATCATCTGCTTGTAGAGTTCGTCCGCAGCGGCGACCGGGAACTGTTCGTCAGCGAACGGCTTGCCGAATTCGGGGCCGAAGCGGAAGACGGTCCACGCGACCTGATGGCCGGCCATGAGGACGTTGGGCAGCTTGCTCGCGGGCGCGGCGCCGGATTTCACTTCGTTGATGACCGTGGCGTCGAAGCCGGAGCGGGCGCGCGAAACCTGATCCGCCAGATAAACGGAGCGGCCCTTGCGCAGGAAATATTCGTTCCAGCCCATGCGGCCGTCGGGAGTGGTTTCCCAGGTTTTGCTGCTTAGGCAGCACCCGTGCACCATTACGACTGGCACGTGACGCGCGGCGTCCACCGGCTTCTGATACTGCACATACATCTGGTTGATGGTGACGTCCGACGGCGCAGCACCCGGCGAGTTGGGAGGCGCATTCGGCGGCGGCATGATGTGCCTGGTTTCGCCGCCAACGAAGAAGCTGCCCTGCTCGGCGATGACCAGCGGCTTGTTGTCCGCGGCGATGAGGGCCGAGCAGGCGAGCGCAAATGCGAGAAGGGTTCGCATGCTATCTCAGTTTGTCCGCGAGCTTCGCCAGAGCGGCATTCGCGCAGGCCGCGTCTTTGTCACCGCCGGGAGCGCCGCTGACGGCTACCGCGCCGATGGTTGCATCGCCAACTTTGATCGGCACGCCGCCCTGGGCGTTGATGGTGCCGGGAATGGTGGCGGGAGGAGCGGCCTGTCCGGCGGGCGGAGGCTGCGCGGGTCCGGAGGGGCGGTTGTAGAGCATGGTCGCGGTGGCTTTCATTTTCGCGACTTCAGTGGTGGCCGGTGTGGCACCGTCATCGCGCAGCATGGCCTTTGGAGCGTTCATGGCGTCGACCACCAGAACGGTGACTTTGTAGCCATCGGCGCGGCACTTGGCCATGGCTTCCTGCGCGATCTGATGCGCGACGTCCACGGTGAGAATTTTCGATGGCGGCAGCTGCGCGAAGGCGCTGGTCGAATAAGCGGCGGCTGCGGCGAGAAGAGCGAATCGTGTCAGTTTCATATCGGGCGGGTCCTTTCCGGTGTCGATTGAATGCTGGTATTGTAATCCAGACGGGAGGAGAGTACATGGATCGTCGGAAGGCAATTCGGGCAGTGATGACAGGCGCGGCTGCCGCGGCCACGGTGGGTATGGCGAGCGCAGCCGATAAAGAAATCGAGATTTTTGTCGAACACTGGAAGAAGTCGAAAGACCTGACGCTGAAGGTGGCGGAGGCTATGCCCGCCGAGAATTACGATTACAAACCGTTCGCCGGGGCGCTGTCGTTCGGGGGCGAAATGCAGCATCTGGCGCAGGCGGAAGGTTTCTATCTGGGACGGCTGGGCAAAGGACGCCCGCCTGCCGCGCCGGCGAACGACACGACGAAGGCGGCGACGATCAAGTATCTGACAGCGAATTACGACTGGGCGATCGGCGTGGTGGGGCAGCTTACGGCGGCGGATCTCACGAAGACGATGGGCGGCGGACCGGGACCGGCGATGACCGGACTCGAAATCCTTTATCAGGCGATGATTCACACGGCGCATACGCGGGGTTATGCCGAGATGTTCCTGCGCAACAAGGGCATCACGCCGCCGACGTACGACGTTTAAAACATTTGGCCACGGATGAAAACAGATAAAAACGGATAAGAATTTCGGGAGGCTTTATGCGGTTCGTCGCGATTCTTGCCTTGGTTTCGGTACCGGTATTTGCCGGCGATGGGGAAAAACTGCTTCGCGTGGATCACTACGTTCGCGTGAACTCCACTGTGCCTGCGATGGCGGGGCAGATCACACAGGTCTATGTGCGTGAGGTGGTGATGCCGGGGACGGCACTGCGGGATGCGGGAGCGGCGGATCGCGTCGTGCTTTTCGTGCACGGCGCGGGAACTCCGGCCGAGGTCTCGTTCGATGTGGCGTACGAGGACTACAGCTGGATGGCGTATCTGGCGCACGCGGGGTACGACGTGTTCTCGATGGACATGACCGGCTACGGGCGTTCCACGCGTCCGACGGCAATGAACGATTACTGCAATCTGTCGAACGAGCAGCAGAAGTCGTTCGCGCCGATGCCCTGCCCCGCTAGTTACGGGCAGCAGATGACGACTGTCGCTTCCGACTGGAACGATATCGGCGCGGTGGTCGACCATCTGCGCGCGCTGCGCCATGTGGATCAGGTTTCGATGGTGGCGTGGTCGCTGGGCGGACCGCGGGCGGGCGGGTATACGGCGCAGCATCCGGAGAAAGTGCGGAAGCTGGTGCTGCTGGCGCCGGCGTACAATCGCGATTCGGCGGCGGCGGCTCCGGCGCAGGTACCGGCTAAGGGCGCGGCGTTCACGACGCAGTCGCACGAAGAGTTCACGACGAACTGGGACCGGCAGGTGGGATGCCCGAATCAGTATGAGCCGGCGGCGAGCGATGCCGTGTGGAATTCGATGCTGGAGTCGGACCCGGTGGGGGCGACATGGGGCACCGGGGTGAGGCGCGCGCCGGCAGTGACGACGTGGGGATGGAACGGCGCGGCGGTCACGAAGATGAAGACGCCGACGCTGATGGTGAGCGGCGCGCACGATAAACAAGTGCCGCCGGACCGCGTGCGGAACCTCTACCAGGACCTGGGGGCGAGCCAGAAGGTGTTTGTGGATCTGGCGTGTTCATCGCACAACGCAATGTGGGAGAAGAATCATCTGCTGCTGTTCCGGGCGTCGCTCGAGTGGCTGATGAAGAGCACGGTGAACGGGTCTGAGCAGGGGATGCTGAAGCTCGGCTATTAGGCGGCAATTCGAGATTTGACATTCAGATTTTCTGGTAAGCTGCGAATCATCATGAGGATTCTGCGGCTTCTGATGGTTACAGCCTTGACGAGTGCGCCCGCGATTCTCGGGTGTTCCTGCGTAAATACGGGATCCTACTGCAGCACCTTTCAGGGGACGAAGATAGTCTTCGTGGGTCATGTTACGGAGGACAGCGGCGAAGGTGTGGGTAAGGGACCCGCGAAGATGATCGTGGATGAGATACTACACGGACTTCCTAAGGGTGTTCGGGAGTTAACCGTCGAAACCGGCGCGGGCACGAGTTGCTACATGCGGCTCGCGAAAGGCGAGCGCTATGTTATCTACGGCAGCCCCATAGCCGGCGCAACCGAGCGGATCAACCGGGATTGGTGCTCATTCTCGTTTGACGTCGCGGGTAACGAGACACTGCTTGCCGCGCTCGAACAGGCGGAAAGAAAAGGTAACGCGAACCTGCTCGGGAAGGTGCAGGTGATGCATCAGGAGTTTAACGTTTCCGGTGAGGGAGCACCGGGCGTTCGCGTCATCGCTGCCAATGGAACGACGATGCTGGAAACCGTGACGAACTCAACCGGCGAGTTTGAGTTCCCGAATGTTTCGCCGGGGTCATACCGTGTACGCGTCGAGTCGCCCGACTTCTTCGAAGACAAGTTTCGCTTCCCAAACCGGGATCCCATCGTTGAGCCGTTGAGCTGCGACTATCAGAACCTCTACGTCTGGACCAACGGACGAATTGATGGCACGGTGCGGGGCAGCGACGCGCAGCCACTGGCGGGAATCACGGTGCAAGCCTTCGTTGTGGAACAAAGGGGTGAACTCGGGAACTCACCTCTGCGAGAGACACAGACAGGAGCGGACGGACGTTACGTCCTTTCGGGGTTGCCCCCGGGCGCAGTCGTTATTGCGGTGAATGGTAACAAGTACGACGACAAGTCACCATGGACGCCGACCTTTTACCCGGGCACGAGAGACCGGGACCGTGCGGAGCGAATTCTGCTGGATCGCGGGGGAAAGCGATCCGGGATCGATCTGCAACTTGCTCCGCCGCGGCGACCAGCCTTGTTGCACATCGAGGCCGTGTTGGAGGACGGAAGCCCGGCGCCGAATTCCGGAGCCAATGTGGAAAATACGGCGGGCGTCCAGAGATTCTTTGTGATGCCGGTTAAGAATTCCAATTTGTTTGATGTTCGGGTATACGAGGGTGAAACGTACGTGGTGAGAGGCTTCCGCGTTGTTGTAAACGCGCCGCAGGAGCTCGTTGAGGCCGGTAAACCGATTCGCATGCGGAGTTCCAGTTGGAGCGGTTCTTCCGCGCCGGTACAGGTTAATGGCCCCGAGGCCCACGTGCGGGTCGTTCTTCACGTCGACCCGCCATTCGGTAAGTGAACTGAAAGAAACCTCCGGCGCCGCCGACTACCTTGAATGTGGTGGAAGCGGTAACGAGTCAAGACAGCGGTTATCTGGCTGCGGCGGAGGAATTCGGCGCGGCGCTGGATCGTCTGGCACGCGCGTACGAATTCGATCCTGAAAAGCGCCGCGACCTGCTGCAGGAAATCCACTTTCAGCTCTGGCGCAGCTTCGCCAAGTTTGACGCACGGTGTTCGGTGCGCACGTGGGTGTATCGCGTGGCGCATCATGTGGCGGCATCGTACGTGATTCGCGAGCGGCGCAGGTTCGCCACTCTGGTCAGTCTGGAAGAACTGGAAAATCTGCCGGATAAGGACGCGGGTCCGGACAGGCAGCTGAATCTGGAGCGACTGGCACGGCTGATTCAGCAGCTGAAGCCGCTCGACCGCCAGGTCATCGTTTCGTATCTCGAAGACCTGGATGCCGAGTCCATCGCGGAGATTACCGGACTGTCACCGGCTAACGTGGCGGTGCGGATTCATCGCATCAAGAACGTGCTGGCGCGCCGGTTTCACGAAGGAGGGGGCGATGGAAAGTAATCCTTCCGCAAACGATCCGAAAACGATCTGGCAAAAACAGCCAGGGGAGGTATCCAGAGTGACGCTGATGCTGATACGGCAAAAGGCGCGGGATCTGCGCGCCAGAACCCGGCGGGAACTGTTTCGGACTGCATGGGCTCTTCTGCCTTTTGCGATTTTCTCGATCGTCGGCATTGTGAAAGGCCGCTCGGTCATCGGCCTCAGCCCGGGGCCCGACTCGCCTCAGCGAATTGCCTTCGGGGGCGCGCTGCTCTGGTGCATCGCGGGCGCCTGGGTGCTCCAGCGCGGGATGTGGGATCCGCCGCTGCCCGGCGATGCCGGTCTCGAAACAGGCGTCGCATTTCTGCGGCGGGAGATTCAGCGCCAGTGGGAACTCTTCGGACGCTGGCTGCTGTGGGCACTCTGTCCGGTGCTTTTCACACTGGGTGTGGCCGTCGGCCCGTTGGTGTGGTTTCTGGCGACGACGAATCCGAAACTACTGCGGAACGCGATTCCCTTCTTCCTGATTCTCACGGTCTGGACGGTCGCCATGGTCGTGATCAGAATACGAAGAAGGCGCGAATTGCAGCGCGAATTCGATGAACTGGATGCGCTCGAAAAGGAGAACCGATGAAACGAATGGTGACGGTACGACGACGGGTCGGTGGGGATGCCGCCGCAGTCTCCGGCAGGCCAGCCGGGTCCGGTGGGCGGAATCGGGGCGGGCCTGCAGAAATACAAAGACATTCGCGGGCCGATTCCGGCGATCTTCGCGGCCCCGCACAGTCCCCCGGCGCCGTTCGCGAACAATCCGCAGATGCCTGAGCAATTCAAGACAGGTGAATGCGTTCGAGAAAGGACTGCCTGCGGCGAAGGTCGTGCGGATTCCCAATGCGGATCACTTCGTGTTCGTCTCGAACGAAGCGGATGTATTGAAGGAGATGAACGCTTTTATCGGAGGATTGGGGAAGTAACAGTTACGCGGCGTGCGCGATCTGCCGGTATTCTGCTTCCGATTCGGCGGGTGCCAGAACCCACAGCGTGTAAATTCCGATTGCGGTGCCGAAGGGAATGTCGATCAGGCTCAGCAGGCCCAGCACGATCGCCAGCATGCGGGCCCATGGGAGGCGCTGCAGAAGGCCCCATCCGGCGACGAAGCCGACGGCCGCGCCAGCGATGAACAGATAGGCGATCATGCGCACGATCGGATAGACGAAGGCGGGCACATCCGGCGGCAAAACGCTCTCAATCGAGCCGAAAATCGAAAGCAGGGTTAATCCCGGAATCAGCCGCAAGGCGGAAAGCGCGAACACTAAAAACGCGAGCGGCCGCAGGTTTCGTGCGAGCCGGCTTTGCGCCTGTAACGGCGCAGCGGTCCCGGTTGGTTTCCCGCACCCGGGACAGAAGCGCTGACCGGCCTCGAGAGTCCCTCCGCACTGCGTGCAGAACATATTTACTTTTTGGGTTCAGCTCCGGCACCGCTGACGTCGAGCAATTCCACTTCAAAGACCAAAGTTGCGCCGCCGGGAATGCCGGGGCGGCCCTGATCGCCGTAGGCGATGTCCGCCGGACACACGAGAGACGACTTGCCGCCGACACGCATCTTCTGCACGCCTTCGGTCCAGCATTTGATTACCTGGTTGAGCGGAAATTCGGCGGGCATGTTCCGTTTGTAGGAGCTGTCGAATTCGGTGCCGTCGGTCAGAGTGCCGCGATAGTTGACCTTCACGGTGTCGGTGGCTTTGGGGGAGACGCCGGTGCCGGGAGTCAGTTCCTTATAGATCATGCCGGAATCGCTCTTCACGGCGCCGGGTTCCGCGGCAGCTTTTGTGAGATATTCGGCGGACGTTGCTTTAGTTCGGGCGGTGACCCGCGAAGCACGCGCGGAGGCAAGAGTGTTGATCTTCGGGCCGTAGACCTCGATGTCGACGGTTGGCTTGCCCTGAGCTGCGTCGCCGATAGCTTTCTTCACGATCTCAACCTCGGCGGGAGAGAGGTCGAGCTGGCTGAGATTTCGGTAAATAGACAGGCCAACGGCGTAGATGATCTTATCGTCATCCGTCATCGGCGCTCCGGCAGCAGCGGGTTTGGGTGCGGCGGGGGGCTTCGGGGCGGCAGGCGGCGTTGCGGGGGCCTTTGGGGCTGGCGCCTGCGCGAACAAAGCTATAGGCAGAAAAATTGATAAAAAGACGCGCATTTATACAGGCTAGCATTGGCGGCGGCCGGTTCCAGATGCGACGCGCCGCGATGATATGATCGCGCGCAGAATGCAGAAAAGGCATCTGAGCGTTTTGGTTCTCTGGGCGGCGCCCCTGTTCGCGCAACTGCCGACGCCCAATGCGGCAGGCGTTTCGGCCGGACACGACATCTTCAGCTTTCACGACATCGACGCCGCGAACAAATTCTGGAACGCGCTGGGGGGCGAACCGGCGGAACTGGGTCCGCTGAAAATGACGAAGTTTCCGGGCGTGCTTTTTCTGATGCGCAAGGGCGAGCCGAAAGGGGGAACGGAAGGATCGACGGTCGGGTACATCGGGTTCAGGGTACGGAGTCTGAAAGAATCGCTGGCGAAATGGGATGCGGCGGGGATTCAACCGCTGCCGGGCGCGACGGCGAGGCAGGCGTTTCTGATGGGCCCGGACGACGTGAAGGTGCGGATCACGGAGTACAAGTCGCTGGCCACGCCGATAGCGGCCGACATGATTCGGCTGGTGGTTCCGGATCCGGATGCCGCGAAGCAGTGGTACGCGAAGTGGTTCGGCGGGCCGGATATTCCGGGCTCGCGGATCGAGTTCGAAAAGGCGGGCGGCCCGGTAGCCGGTACGAAAGGGCGCGCGTTCGACCGCATCGGGCTGGAAGTGAACAATGTCGAGCAGAAGTGTAAAGACCTTGAAGCCGGCGGCATCAAACTGGATACGGGGTATCGGAAAGCGACGTCGATGAATCTTGCGGTGTGTGTGCTGACGGATCCGTGGGGGACGTACATCGAGATCAGCGAGGGGCTGGCGGCGGTGAAATGAGAAGGGGTTTCCTGCTTCTGATCGCGACGGCACCGCTGTTTGGGCAACCGGGGCCGGCGGTGAACGCGGCAACGCTGTTCGAACAGAACTGCGCGATGTGTCATGCCGATCGCGCTCCGCTGAATGCGCTCGCGGCGGACGCGATCTACAAATCCATGAGCAGCGGCGCGATGCGCGCGCAGTCCGCGGCGCTGAATGAGGGCGCGAAACGGTCTATCGCGGAATTTCTGTCAGGCGGCAAGCTCAATATTGCCGCATTCGCCGATGCGAAACAGATGCCGAACCGGTGTACTGGAAATGCGCGCCTGGCCGACAGCGGTGCGGCATGGAACGGCTGGGGTGAGGACGCAACAAACACCAGATTCAGTGCAGGGCTGAAGTCAGCCGACGTGCCGAAACTCAAGCTGAAATGGGCTTTCGGGTTTCCCGGAGTGAATGCGGTATGGGGGCAGCCATCTATCATCGGCGGCCGGGTGTTTCTCGGAGTTGATACCGGATTTGTATATTCGCTCGATGCGACTACGGGATGCGTAAGGTGGTCTTACGAGGCTGAAGCGGGCGTGCGCACGGCGATCACGGTGGCGCGGCTCGGGAGCAATCGCTACGCGGCTTACTTCGGCGACATGAAGGCGAGCGCATATGCGGTGGATGCCGACACGGGCGAACTGATCTGGAAAGCGAAGATCGAAGATCATCCGACCGCGCGGATTACGGGGGCGCCGTCGCTGTTCGAAGGCAAGCTGTACGTGCCGGTGGCTTCATCCGAAGAAGGCGCGGGCGGCAATCCGCGGTATCCGTGCTGCACGTTCCGCGGCAGCGTGGTGGCGCTCGATGCAGCGACGGGCAAACAGATCTGGAAGACTTACGTGATTCCCGAAGCACCGGAGCAAGTGGCGAAGACCGCGACTGGAGTGCAGCGCTGGGGTCCGGCCGGTGGCGGGGTGTGGAGCGCGCCGACTATCGACGCGAAGCGCCGTGTAATTTACGCAACTACGGGTGACGCTTATACGGAACCCGCGGCGAAGACGACCGACTCGATCGTGGCGATGAATCTGGATACGGGCAAGATGGAGTGGACCGCGCAGGGCACCGAGAACGATGTCTGGCTGGCGGGATGCAATGCGAAGAATCCAACCGGTAACTGCCCGCAGAGCCTCGGGCCCGATCAGGATTTTTCGGCGTCGACGATTCTCAAGACGCTGCCTGGGGGCAAGCGCATCCTTGTGGCAGGGCAGAAGAGCGGGAACATATGGGGGCTGGATCCGGACAACAACGGGAAGGTCTTGTGGAAGACCGCGCTGACGAGCAACACAACGGAGTTCGGCGGCAAGATCATCTGGGGCGGGGCGGCGGACGATCAGGCGGCGTACTTCGGGCTGGGGCCGGGCGGCATTGCGGCGGTCGCGCTGCGCGATGGCGAGAGAAAGTGGTTCACGGCGCTCGAACCGGCGCCTGCGATGGCGAAGCATCCGGGGCAGGATGGTCCGCTGACGGCGATTTCAGGCGTGGTGTTCTCGGGCGGATGGGACGGGGTGCTGCGCGCGCTCTCGACAAGCGACGGGCGGGTGATCTGGGAATACAACACCGTACACGACTATGAAACTGTGAACGGCGTGCCGGGTAAGGGCGGGTCGATGGGCGCTGCCGGGCCGGTGGTTGTGGGCGGGACTCTGTTCACGAATTCCGGTTATGTGGGCGTTAAGAACGGCGTGCCGGGGAACGTGTTGCTGGCGTTTTCGGTGCAGCCGTAAGTAAACGTTGCAAACGGACAGCGGGGTTGACAACCCCGCGGCGGGATGGCATCCCGCCCCACATTGGGAAGCAGTGATTCTATCTGAGAAATTAATGCCGGGGCCGACACTCTCCCAAAGAGGGGACGACCATTCGACTCGCTGTCCTTTTTCTGATTGGCGTTGCCGCCCTGGCACAGGAAGCGGCGAAGGATTCCGCTTACGAGCCGCTTACTAAAGCCTTCGACGCACTGCGCGCGCGCGAGTACGACAACGCAATCGCGTGGTTTGAGAAAGCAGCGGCTGTGTCACCGGACCGCGCGGATATCCATAAGAATCTTGCCTACACCTTACTGAAGACCGGCGACAGCGCAGCCGCGCGGGAACAGTTCGGGGAGGCGATGCGGATCGAGCCCGGCGACCTTCATCTGGCTCTCGAATACGCCTTCCTTTGTTATGAGGCCCGCGAGGATGCGCCCGCGCGAAAAGCGGAGGCACGGCGTATCTTCGCGCGCGTCGGTGAGTCGGCGGATGCGGCTTCGCGCGCGACCGCGACGCAGGCGTTTGAGAATATCGACGCGCCGCTGGCTGCGGGCATTGCACGATGGCAGCACGTGCTCGCCACGTCGGCGCCGACGTTCAGCGCGCTTTATGAACTGGCGCAGCTGGCGGAACAGCGCGATGAGCTCGAACTCGCCGGCAGCAGTTACAAAGCAGCGTTCCAGCTGCTGCCCGCGCGGAAGTCGGTGCTGCTGGAACTGGCGCGTGTCGAAAAAGCGCGGGGCGATGGCGAAGGGATGATGGCCGCATTGATTGCGGCGTCGCGCGGCGGAGAGACACGGGCTGCGGAGTTGGCGCGCGAACAACTGCCCGATCGTTATCCGTACGTTTACGAATTCCGCAAAGCGCTCGAGCTCGATCCGGGAAACGACGCGCTGCATCGCGAACTGGCTTTTCTGCTGCTCGAAATGTCGGGGCACGGAGAGAACGCCGTGCCCTCAAAGGACCCGGCAACTCTGAACGAAGCTACTCAGGAGTTCGAACGCATAGTCGCGACTGCGACCCCGACGACTGCCCTCCCGGATTACGTGGCTATGGCGCAGCTGGGCTTTCTGTACCTGGCGTCCGATCAGAATGATCTCGCCGTGCCGATTCTCAAAGAGGTTCTGGCGCACGGCGACCCGACGACTGCCAACCACGTGCGCATGGCGCTGAAGATGCCGCTGGTTCTGCAGGATCGGCAGGCGGAGGATTCGCAGCTCGATCCACTTGACCCGCTGATTCTGGGCGAGCGCAGCTACAAGGCCGGGTTCATGAAGGACGCCCGACGCTATTACATGGCGGCGTGGGAGCAGAATCCCGATCCCTCGATAGCCCTCAAGCTGGGCTTTACCGAGAACATGCTGCGTGACGATCCAAGCGCTGTCAAATGGTTCGATATCGCGCGGCGAAGCGACGATCCCGAAGTGTCCGCGCAGGCACGGCGGGCCTACAACAATTTGCTGCCGGGGGTCGAGCGCTTTCGGACAACGCTGTGGGCGTATCCACTGTATTCGTCACGATGGCATGATGTGTTCGGCTACGGGCAGCTCAAAACTGAGCTGCGCCTGAAGAAGTTTCCGGTGCATCCTTACGCGTCGCTTCGGTTTGTGGGAGATGAACGGCGCACGACCGGCGGAGTGTCGCCGCAGAATCTTTCGGAGAGCTCGTTCATTACGTGCCTTGGTGTGGCTACCGACACCTGGCACGGCGCGCTCGGCTGGGCTGAAGCCGGAATCACCAACAGCTATCTGACGGGATCCCACATGCAGGACTATCGCGGCGGAGTTTCATACTCGCGAACCATCGGGGCGTCGCTGGCTGCCGAACATGGCGGATTGTTCTTTGAAGCGAATGGTGACAGCGTTTTTATCAGCCGCTTCGACGACGATCTGCTGAATTATGCGCAGTTCAAGGCAGGGCTGACGTCGGCGATCGGCCCATGGAAGGTTCAGTACTTCTGGAGCGGCAACGTCACGGTCGACGCAAAGCGCCAGTACTGGGCGAACTACGTGGAAACAGGTCCGGCTATTCGCTTCCGGCCGCCGCACACCCCGAAGTCGTTATGGGTGATGCTGGGTGGAAACCGGGGCTCCTATCTGGTCAACGCGGGCAATCCGCGGGGTCCGAACTACTTCGATTTCCGCGCGGGTATCTGGTATGCATTCAGCAAATAGAATTGCGGTGGCGCCGTTTCTTCGGTTCGCGCACAACGGACCGTTCGGCCTGTGCGCTCTGCTGGCGATGAGCATGTTGTGTTCGACATTGTGCTGGGCTGGTACGTTCGCCGTGCTCGGCGCGCAGACGGGCGCGTGGCCGGTGATTCTGTCCTCCATCGGACACGTGGCGGGGCCGCCCGCGGCGGCCGACATTCTGGTTGCGACACCCGGCACGCCTGCTTCCGCGGACTGGAAAGCGAAGGTCGAAGGCGGCGCCGCACTGATTCTCGAAGGGTCATCGCCGCTGGCGGCGAGCTTCGGTTTTCGCGCTGAGCCGGAGACGGTGTCGGTGGTGCATGTGGTGGACGTGCACAATCCGTCGCTGCCTGTCATCTGGGAAAAGCCGGTGGAAATGCAGCGCTATGAGATCCCGGCGGCAGCGCGCGTCTTCGCCAAAGACCGATGGACATCGACGCCGCTGATCGCGGGAATGCGGGTGGGATTGGGCGCGGTGCTGTGGGTGGCTGCGAGTCCTGGTCCGAACGGCTATGAGCGCTTTCCGTGGCTGCCGCAGGCGTTGTCAGACCTCGGGGTGCAACCCGCGTTCCGCAGCTCGCATCTATGGGCGTTCTTCGATTATTCGTACCGCACACGGGCGGACCCGGACTATCTGGCCGAGCGGTGGCGCAAGGCAGGTATAGCGGCGATCCACGTAGCTTCGTGGCATTTCTATGATTCCGACGCCGCGCGCGATGAATATCTGAAGCTTCTGATCGAGGCCTGCCATCGTCACGCAGTGCTGGTATATGCGTGGATCGAACTGCCGCATGTCAGCGAGAAATTCTGGAACGATCATCCGCAGTGGCGAGAGAAGACGGCTGCCCTGCAGGACGCGCAGCTTGACTGGCGCAAGCTGATTAACCTGCAGAACCACGAAGCCGTGACGGCAGTGCGCGCGGGCCTGAAGGAGATGATCGGGCGGTTCGACTGGGACGGCGTCAACCTGGCGGAACTCTATTTCGAATCGCTCGAAGGCGCGGGCAACCCGGCGCGCTTCACACCGATGAACGACGATGTACGGGCGGAATTCTGCGCGCAGTCCCGCTGGGATCCGATTGAAATATGGGGGACCCGCAAAGACGCCGCGTCGCTTCGGCAGTTCCTTGATTTTCGTGCGGGTCTGGCGCAGCGCATGCAGGAGGATTGGCTGGGTGTGGTGGAATCGTTCCGGCAGTTCCGGCCCGATCTCGACATCGTACTCACGCATGTCGACGATCGCTTCGACACGGGCATGAAGGACTCGATCGGCGCGGATGCGGCGCGCGTGCTGCCGCTGCTCGATCACCATTCGTTTACGTTCCTGATCGAAGACCCGGCGACGGTCTGGAATCTGGGACCGCAGCGTTATCCGGAAATCGCCAGACGGTATCGGCCGCTCACGACGCACGCAGAGGAGCTCGCGATCGACATCAACATCGTGGACCGATACCAGGATGTGTATCCGACAAAGCAGCAGACAGGCACAGAGTTGTTTGAGCTGGTGCACCTGGCGTCGGCGGCGTTTCCACGCGTGGCGCTGTATTTCGAAAACAGCATTCTCAAGGTGGATCTCGGATTGCTTGCAGCGTCGTCGGCGGTGGTTACGCGGTTTACAAAGGAAAAGCATCGAATTTTGATCGAGTCGCCGATGGATGTCGAGCTGAACTGGACCGACGAGGGTGCGCTGGTGGATGGCAAGCCGTGGCCTGTGCAGTCGGCGTCAGGACTTCGGCTTCCGCCGGGCAGCCACACGATTGAACCCGCGGGCAGGCACGACGGGATTTACCTGATCGATCTCAATGCGAGGCTGCGGTCGGCGGCGGAGGCGGGGAGCAGGATGAACTTCGAGTATTCGAGCGACAGCCGAGCTATCGCGCGCTTCTGCCGCAAGCCTGCGCGTATCGAAGTGGACGGCGCGCCATGGCAGGCTGAAGCTACAGTGCTGCTGCCGCGCGGCGATCATCGCGTGGCGGTCAATTAGCGCGGGTTAGGATCGTGGAATGGGAAGAACGCTGCTCTCACTCTATGTCGGGGCTGTAGCGGAGATATTCGTTTTCTTGTCACTGATCCCGGGCGATTCGATGAAACAGCCGACGCCATGGCAAATTGCGATGAGGCAGACGCTGTTCCCGATGGTGTTGGTCAAAGATGTACTCGGCTCCGTCGTCGATGCCCTGCCGCAACCATTTTCCGCAATCGGCTCATTCCTGATCCTTGGATTTGAATTCCTGGTGCAAGCTGCGCTATTCGGCCTTCCAGTTTGGATTGGTATGCTTTGTCTCTCCCGACTTCCAGGCGGTAATCGCGTGACAGTGGAATAGAGGGCAATTAACAGGCTGAAGCCTGTGCCACACTTGAAGTCTCTCGATGGCGTGGCGGCTTTTGTTACTGCTGCTGACCGCGTGTGTCGTCCGGCTGTGGCTGATGCCTCTTCCCAGCAGCTTCTGGACGGACGAAACGGCGACAGCATTCGTTGTCAGACTGCCGGGTGACGCATCGCTGGACGCAGCTCCGCAGGTTCCGGCTTCGATTTACTATGCGCTGCCGCGCGCCGCTGAACGACTGCTGGGGAATTCCGAGATCTCGTATCGCATTCCCTCGGTGCTTCTGATGGGAATCGCGCTGCTGATCATCGGCCAGCTGGCGGCGCGCCTGATCGCCCCGGGCGCAGCATGGTTCGCCGTCGCGTTTTGCTTCGCCCTGACTGATCTCAATTACTACGCGGCGGATGCCAGACCATACCCGCTGGGAATCTGTGTGGCGGCGGCGTGTCTGTTGTTTCTCGTGAACTGGCTGGATTCGGCGCGGTGGGTCTATGCGCTCCTCTTTCTGATATTCGCCGCGCTGTTGTGGCGCGTGCACCTTGTGTTCTGGACTTTCTATCCGATCTTTCCGATTTACACGCTGGTAAGGCTGCGGCGCGGATCCACTCAGGTCGGCTGGCTGCGCGCCGTACTGATCTACGCGGCGCTGGCTGCGGCGCTGGTACCGGTGGGTATAGAAGCCCTGGGACTGCTGAAGACGGCGCAGGCGCACGTAATCACCACGATTCCCGGACCGGGCCGGCTCGCCATGTTTCTCGAATGGCGGCCAGTGGCGTATTGCCTGGCGATTGGGCTCGCGGCCGGACTGGTTCTCAAGTGGCCGCGTAACAGAACGATGACGTTCGAGTCTGCAGTGCTTATCGCGCTCTGGTGGCTCTGGATGCCTGTTTGTCTCTGGACATACTCGGTTCTGAGCGGCACCTCTCTGTTTCTGGCGCGCTACCTGTCACCCGCGTTGCCGGGCGTCGCGCTGGCCGCAAGCGCGATGACGGCTCTCTGGCTCCCGCGTGAACGATGGACCGCGGCCGCGGCAGTGATAGCGGCGATGGCTCTGGTGACCGGCGGACACTGGGGCAGAATGTGGCCGCATCACAGCCGCGACAACTGGAAGGACGGTGCGCGTACGGAGCGAGCGCTGGCCGGAGGCAGCGATACACCGGTGATCGCGGTCAGCCCTTTTGTGGAAGCGCAGCCTCCCGTGTGGAAGCCGGACTATGTCCTGCCGGGCTTCCTGTATGCACCACTCTTCAGTTACCGGCTGGAAGGCGCGGTTTATCCGTTCCCTATGTTCGTTTCGGACGAAGGGCAACAGTATGGCGCGAAGCTGCTGCGCGAGACTATCGTTCCGCGCCGGCGCTTCGTCGTTTTCGGCAGCGGGCGTTTCCCGATGGACTGGGTCTTCTGGTTCGCCGGCCGGCCGGAACTGGACGGCTGGAGTTACCAGGTGCATCGCGATGACGGCATTGAAACCGTCGTGTTCGAAAAGCCAGGTTAGCGGCCCGTGGCCGAAATCGGTCCGTTGAACACGCGCTGCGTTAGGGAGAATCCGTAAGGTTCAGCGCCGGGCAGAAGCCCGGGCGGCAGGCACGAATGCCTGGCCCCACTAAGTGCTGCGTTTTGGCCGGGCTTTCACCTTGGAAGGCGTTCGACGGCGCGGGCGCACCCTTCCAACGTGGCGGAAAGAGAATTGTAGCGAATCGGCTGCTTGCCGAACACGAGCGACGGGAAGTGGCCGCTCCAAGCCAGTACACAGTCCTCGCCTGGCCGGGACACGCTCTTCAGCAACTGTTCCGGGGTCTTTCCCGGAAAGTCAAACAGCGCATGGTCCAGGTCATCGAGCGCTGTGGTCAGCGCCGCTCCTGGATCAGCGGGCAAGCCGGGGTACTGCTGGAGCGGTTTCGTCTCCGGCGGAGGCGGCAGCACAGCCGGGGAGGCCAGCGGCAACACGATCGCGCTGTCAAATTGTTGCTGCCCGACCATTCCGATGATGATGCAGGTCAAGACCAATAGACAGTGCGCGGCAAATTTTCGCGGTTTCCAGCGCGTTGCGTGATCCGGAGCATTTTGCGTGTTGTCCGGCCGGACGCGCTGGGGCGGCTCCGGAGCCTCAACGACAGCCGATGCGGCATCAATGAGCCGGAGGAGCCTTGCCACCGAATCGCCCGGAGGCACTTTGGCGGCGGGTGGCGGGTTGGGCGGCCGAGCCGGCGCCTCACTGGCCTGATTCGTCCGTGAACGTGTTGGCGCTGCGGTGACCGGTAGTCTCTGTGTGCTGATTGGTTCCCTGTTTCCCTCGTTCGCAGCCACGGTGACACCTCCGAAGGCCTCATGAAAGCGTTTGTACTTATCTATCGGCCGGGACGGTGGAAAAGATTAGGGCGCGCCGAAGCCAACGCGGGGAACTTTTCCGACGCGGCGGTGTCCTTAGTCTCATGCCAACGCGGCCTGACGGAGTTCCCGATGCTTGAACTGCGCAGCGTGACGAAACGATTCAGGGGTATCGCCGCAGTCGACGACGTCACCTTCTCGGCGCAATCCGGCGAGATCACCGGGTACCTCGGGCCAAACGGCTCGGGTAAGTCGACGACGATGAAGATGATCACCGGGCTGCTGCAGCCGACGTTGGGCAAAATCTTTTTTGCGGGCGAACCTATAGAGGCCGACTTCATGGCTTACAAGCAGCGCCTCGGCTACGTGCCGGAAGAGCCTTATCTCTACAGCCATCTGAGCGGGCTCGAATACCTTGCCATGGTGGGGCAACTGCGCGATCTGCCGGCCAGAGCCACGGCGGACCGCATCGACGGGCTGCTGCGGTTATTCGCTCTCCACGGCGACCGTCACGTACCCATTTCGTCCTATTCAAAAGGTATGCGGCAGAAGGTTCTGCTGTCCGCGGCGCTGCTGCACAATCCGGACCTTCTTTTGCTCGATGAACCGTTTTCCGGGCTCGACGTGGGGACTGGTCTGGTACTGCGCAGCCTCATTCAGGAGCTGGCGGCGCGCGGCAAGGTGGTGCTGTTCAGCTCGCACGAACTCGAAACAGTGGAGCGCGTTTCGAGCCACGTGGTTATTCTTCACCGGGGCCGAGTGGTGGCAGACGATTCGATCGAAAGCCTGCGCAAACTCATGGCGGTGCCGACGCTCGAGGGGATCTTCCGGCAGTTGGCTGTGGAACAGGACACGACGGCCATTTCGCGCGAAATTGCCGATCTGATCGAGGCCTGAGAATTCATGAACCAGCGGCAGTGGCGGGTGCTCTACCGGCAGTTTCTGTTTCGGGTATTCGACCTCGAGGTGCTCTCGGGACAGGCCGACGGCGCCAATCGGCTGCTGGGACAGTTCGCCGCGCTGCTGGTGTTTTTCAGCGTAATGCTGTCCTTCGGCGCGCTGCTCATGGATCCCGGCGGGCCCGCCACTGAAAACACGATCCGGCTGATTCTCACCATGATCGCGCAGCATTTTCTCATCGCCACCACGATGCTGGTGGTCGGAATATTTGCGGTGTTGAGCTGGGATGCGACGTTTCCGGATAAGCGCGATGTCTTCGTACTGGCGCCCCTGCCCGTGCGCACCCGCACTATGTTTCTCGCGAAGGTGGGTGCGGTCGGGAGTTCGCTGGGGCTGACCGTCTTGCTGCTGCACTGCGCGATGGGCTTGGCATTTCCACTGGTGCTGACAAGGCTGTCCGCGCCGGCGACGCTGCCGGTGATGACGTTCGATCCGACGGGCGCGCCGGTTCGGTCACGCGATCTCAAAGCTGTGATGGATCGCGACCTGAAACAGGCGCTGACGACCGGCGATCTGGCGCCTGGCTCGCCGATCGGGATGGCGATCGGGGTGCTCAGCCATGGCGAGCGGCGCGTGTTGACTTACGGGGCGGCGAAGGAGGATTCGGAATTCGAGATCGGATCGATCTCGAAGACATTCACCGGGCTGATGCTGGCGCGCATGGTGGCGGACGGGAAGGCGCGGCTCGATGAACCGGTGCGCGAACTGCTGCCGGCAGGCACTGTGTCGAAGCCTGGCGGACAGGAGATCACGCTGCTCGATCTTGCCACGCATCACTCGGGGCTGCCGCCGATTCCGGACAACTATGACCGTTTCAATCCGCACCCGTTTGCTGTCTACGAAGCGGAGCAGCTCTATGGTTACCTCGCACAGCATGGGCTGGCTAAGCCGGAGGATGCCGGGTTCGTCTACAGCAATCTGGGCGTCGGACTGCTCGGCCATGCCCTGAGCGTACGCGCGGGCAAGAGCTATGAGGATCTGTTGCACGACGAGGTCACGGCGCCGCTCGGGCTCGCCGATACATCGATCGGACTTTCCGCGGATGCCCAGCGCCGCCTGCTGCAGGGCTACGACGAGAAACATCATCCTGCCGATCACGTGAGCATCGCAGTGCTGGCCGGAGCCGGAGGGCTGCACTCGACGGCGGGCGACATGATCACATATCTCGGCGCGCACCTGCATCCGGAGAAATACGCGAGGCTATCCGGCGCGCTCGCGCTGTCTCATCCGATTCGGGAGAATGCCGGCGCGGACACGCAGATTGCACTTACGTGGCAATATGTCCCCGTGTCGCGGATTTACACGCACAACGGGGGCACGCAGGGTTTCACGGCATCGGCGTTCTTCGAACCCCACGCGGATTGCGCCGCGGTGGTGCTCCTCAACATGAACGGCGGCATAACGACGAAACTGTCTGCCGACGGTGTGGCCGAACACATCCGGCAGCGGCTGACCGGCGAGCCTGCGATTTCGCTGGATACGGTCTTCATCCCGGTGAACAAAGGATTCACCGGGTTGCTGCGGCAGTTTGGCGCGTACTGGTTCACGATGATTGCCGCGGGAATATTCATGTTCGGTGCTGTGCTCGGGGTGCAGGGTATGGCGCAGCTCCTGCCGCGGCGTCTGTTTCTGCGTGTTTCCGGTTATCTGCAGTTGGCGATTTTTGTCACCATCGTTGGCGTCTACTTCTTCCAGCCGGGTTTCGGTGGGCTCAATGATCTCACCTTCGGATCGGTCTTCCGAATGATTCAATGGCTGCCTTCCTACTGGTTCCTCGCGCTCTATCAGCAGCTGAACGGGACGATGCATCCGGCGCTCGAACCGCTGGCGCATCGCGCCTGGACCGGGCTCGTCTGTGTCGTGTGCGGAACGGCTATCGTCTACTCGTTGTCATACTGGCGAACCCTGCGCAGGATTCCGGAAGACCCGGATATCGGTCCGGGGCGCGTGCGGTCGGGATGGCTGCCGCGGTTCGGCACGCGACCGCAGACCGCGATCGGACAGTTTAGCGTGCGGGCGCTGATGCGCAGCCGGCAGCACAGGCTGATTCTCGCGTTCTATCTGGGAATCGGGCTGGCGCTTACGGCGCTGATGCTGAAAGGGTCGCCCGATTCATTGAGCAATCCGTACCACGAGACGAGTGCCGTGCTGTGGGCGTCAAGCGTGCTGATGATGGTGCTCGCGCTGGTGGGCACGCGTGTCGCGTTCGCGCTGCCGCTCGACGTGCGCGCAAACTGGATCTTCCGCCTGACCGGCGTGGCGGGCGGTGTCAGCAGTCTCGCAGCCTGTCGCCGTGCATTGATCCTTCTTGCAGCGGCACCGATATGGATACTCACAGCGATTGTGGCTCTGTGGCTGCGGCCAGACCGCCAAAGCGCCGGGCATCTTGTCGTGCTCGGCTTCACCGGGCTGATCGTAATCGATATCTGTCTGCTGGGATTTCGGAAGATTCCCTTCACCTGTTCCTGGCTGCCAGGAAAGAAGCGCATGAACATGGCATTCCTGGGCGCGCTGGGCCTGCTGCTGATTCTCGGTCCGGCCACCGAACTGGAGCGGAACGCGCTGCGCCGTACCGGCAGCACGATGCTGATGCTGGCACTGATTGCCGCGGCATGGGTGTGCTTGCGATGGGCATCCGTGCGGCTCGCGAAAGGCGAAGAAGCCGAACTGCGCTTTGAGGAAGAAGAGACACCGGCGGTGCAGCAGCTGGGACTCTTTCGCGACGGCGTGCTGCCGATCGCGCCTCCATCCGCGTAGACCTCCGGCGAATAGATTCGTGATCGAGAATGAGCGCCGGGTGAAACCCGGCGTCGCCGGGTGAAACCCGGCGGCAGGCCGGAAGGCCTGGCCCCACTAGTTCGCCCAGGGCAGGCGCGCGGTGGCGCATTCCTCGGCGACCTTCAGGAAGTTGAGCACCTTGGCATTGCCAACGATGTAGGGATTCGCGTGCCGGGCGTGCGTTTGGCGAGCATCGGCAGGTTGATCTTCGAACGGTCCCAATCGGTGTGGTTGGCGAGGATGATGTCCGCTCCCGCCTGCTTGACGATGGCGCTGAATCGCTCGGCGGAGCTGGATGTAGTTCTCGACGGAGTCGCGATCCTGATTCAGGCCGACGCCACCCCAGAGAGCGGCGAGGTGCGGCGTGCCGTTGTCCTTTACGGGAAACAGCGCTGGAGATGGTGCCGGGCGTGTGGCCGGGCGTGATGTAAAGCGTGACGGTCGTGTCGCCCAGGGTGAGCTTCTGGCCGTCGGTGGCTTCGATGTCGCGCTTCGGTTTGGTGCCGACGGTTCGCTTGATCGAGCACATCCCAGTCCGCGGGGGACATGATGACGCGCGTGCCGTAGTGTTCCTGCAGGAATCTCGCGCCGCCGTCATGATCGGGATGGGCGTGGCTGACGACGGCGTATTTGATATTGGCCGGATCGAGACCCATCTTCTTCATGCCGTCGACGACTTCGTCTTCGACCGAATAATCGAAGATGGTGTCGAGGACGATGATGCCCTGCGACGTGGTGATGGCCCACACGGCGTATTCGGACTGGCCGAAGAAGTAGAGGTTATCGAAGACCTTCACCGGTTCGGGGTGCCAGGTGGAGCGGTCAGGCGGACCTGCGGCCGCGGCCGCGGCCAGCGCCCCGGCCGGGGGCCGGCGGCTGCTGCCGGTGCGCGCTGGACCTCCGGGGCCGGGCCCGTAGCATTGAAAGTGTGAACAGGTTCTGAAAATCGTCGCCCGCGGCGGCTTTGGCGGCGGCGATAGTGCGCGTCGGGAGTGTCGTTCGCATGTCTGTGCCGCACAGTGATTGCGGCGGCCAGCAGCAGGCCAGACGCGATCTTCATTAAATCTCCTTATTAAGTCCTGATCCGCCTTACATGATATGATCCCGAGAGGATTTTCAGATGATCAGACAGGATTCGTGGCGTGAGCCTGGGATCGGCCTGATGCTCGTCCGGCCGCCGCCAGTCTTCGCAGCCCGCGCCCAAACGGCGGCGAGTAAGCCGGCGGCCGGAAGCCCGCAGGCGCGAAAGCTGGACGCCGCCGAAGACGCCGTGGGGCGAGCCCGATCTGCAGGGGATCTGGCCGCTCAATCATCTGATCGCGACGCCGTTCCAGCGGCCGGAGAAGTACGGCGACCGGCGCGTTCCTGACCGAAGAAGAATTCGCCGCCGCGCAGAAGAGCGCGGAGGCCCGCAACAAGCGGTTCGAATCCGGCGCGATACCGCAGGCCGATTCGGGCACGCAGGTGATGCGGATTGACGTCATTGCTGAGTGAACCGGCGAATGGGCGCTTTCCCGCGCTGACGCCGAACGGCAAGGAGCTGTACGAGAAGATGCACGGCAGCTACAAGCCCGGGCAAACCGTGTTCGACAGTCCCGACGATTTCGACAGCTGGGACCGCTGCATCACGCGCGGCATGCCGGTTTCGATGCTGCCGCGCAATTACAACAACGGCATCCGGATCATGCAGTCGCCGGGCTATGTGTTGATTCTGCTCGAAATGGCGCACGAGGTCCGGATCATTCCAACTGATGGGCGTCCGGCGCTGGACAATTCGATCAAAGAGTGGCTGGGCGAATCGCGCGGGCATTGGGAAGGCAATACGCTGGTGGTGGAGACGACGAACTTCAACGGCAAAGGCGGATCTGACGAATCGGGCGTTCCCGGATCTCCTCCGCTGACCCCGACATTCGGAGCAGCGAGCGTATCACGGAGCGGTTCACCCGTACCGACGCCGGACACGATCGAATTCAGATGCAGGGTGGAGGACCCGGACGTGGTCGTCAGCCCGTTTGCCGTGGCGTATCCCGATGAAGCTGGACAACAAGTATCAGATGTTCGAATACGCGTGCCACGAAGGGAATGTGGCGATCCGCGGCTATATCGAGAACTCGCGTTTCGAGCGGGCGCACCCGAAGCCGCCGGCGCCTGCCGGACAGGGGCGCGGAGGACGTGGCGGTCGGGGTGGTGCTCCGCCGCCGCAGCAGTAGAATAGACGCAGGACCCCGACGCGATGCCCGCGACGTTGATGTCGATAGCCGAGTTCGAATTGCTCCCGGATGAACCCGGCAAGCAGGAGCTGCTTCATGGGGAAGTGATCAATCTGCCACCGGCACAGGATTTGCACAGCAGCATTGTGCACGCTTTTTATGAATCTCTGAGATCCGTTGTGCCTGCTGGTCGAGTGCGCATCGAAGCGGGGTACCGAATGTCACGCGACACCTGGCTACAGCCAGACGTAAGTGTGATGTGGCCAGATCAACCTATCGAAAATGGCTACCGGAAAGGTTCCCCGCTGATCGCCATCGAGGTAGTTTCACCAGGCAATACCGCCGAGGAGATCGAACGGAAAACCGCCGCGTACCTGCGACACGGCGCAGAAGAAGTCTGGATCGTTTACCCGGGCACGCGATCTATGATGGTTCATCGAAGCTCGACAGTGGAACGCATCACGGACGTGTACCCGTGCACCCTGATCCCCGTGAGCATATCGCTCAGAGAAATCTTACCGGCTGAATAGTACCTATTTCTCAGGCTTATCGGTGTTCGACGAGCCGCCAGCCGACATTTTGCGGCCGTCGGGAAATTCAATCTCGCGCGTACTGGCGCGGAACGAGCCGTCTTTGGCCTGAAAAGCCGTTACCTTGATCTTTGTTCCCGTTGGAAGTGAGTCCCGGTTCCAGCCCAGACGCAGCAACACCGATGGCGATCCACCTTCAAGTCTCCACCGCTCCGTCGTTCCGTCGGGCTTCGGAACATCGATCGTCAGCCACGAATGTGGATTGACCCACTCCATCTGGACGACTGTGCCCTCCAGCGTAAGTGGCTTGCTGGCGTCGAATTCCGCGCCAAAAGAATGATGCGCCGCCACGGGAAGGGCCGCGGCCAGGAGCATCGCGGCGCCGACTGTTAGCTTCAGAAATCTGCTGTACATGACCTGCCTCTTGCCTTTATTAAATCACTGCTTCGTCGACAGAAGATCGTGATAGAGCAGCTGGTCTGCGAAAGGCACGCATTTGTGCTCCAGCAGCTGGACGTTTTTATCGATCAGCCGGTAGAGCGGCATCTCGATCGTCCAGGGCTTCGAGAAGGTCTGCGGATCCTCCATCGTTGCTTCGTACTCGATGTGGCCGGGATCGATAAGCCGGAATCGCTCGGTGACTTTCAGTTTATTCGTCGCGAAATTGCCCGCGCGATCGAACCACGACTGGCCGTTCTGCGACGTGGTTACGATTACCAGCGTATTGCCTTCCCACGTGCCGTTCGAGCGGCCCATCCACGAATCGACCGGGAGGTCGGTGTGGTCCTTCATATAGATGATGCGGTTCGTGGCGGCGAACGGGTAGACCATCAGAAGATCGCCATCGCCCTGGAAAATCTGGAACGGGAAGTTCTGGTAGGTGACGCGCGGCACGCCGAGCATGTAGCACTTGGCTTCGGGGTCGGCTTCCGGCCATTTGGCGCGGTTCTCGTCACGCTTCTTCAGCGCGTCCGGCAGGTAGGGAATGGTGCCGCCACCTTTGAGAACGCTCTGCCCGGCGGGAATAACCGCGATGGCGCCGAGCTGCCAGAATTCTTTGGGGTCCTTGACATAAGCTTCCACAGAGTGGCCTTCGAGATTCCAATAGGCATTGTTCAGCGCCTGCCAGATACCGTTTAGGTTGGGATGGCCTGACATTGTGGCCGGCCGAGCGGGCGTCTGCGCCGGAGCGGCGGATGCGGCAACCAGTAACGAGGCCGCCGTGATGATGCGAATGAATGGAATATGGCCCACGGACAGAGATTCTAACGCACTCCCATGGGCCGTTCCACGAACGCACCGGTTATCCTGATCAGCATGCACAGGAAAATCGCTTCTGTTTTCGCCGTGCTCGCGTCACTGCCAGGTATTTGCGCATTGGCGCAGGCACCGGGGCGTGGCCCCGTCGGCGGAGCCTGCAACGACGCAGCCTGCGATATCCAGAGAGACTGGGTTCGCAACAACGGCATGTTTTATCTGGTCGCGAACGCGATGCCGGCCGAGAAGTATGGCTATAAGCCGACACCCGCGCAGCAGAGCTTCGCGGAGCGCGTTCTCCATGTGGCGGACATCAACGTTGGCATGATGCAGACCCTAGGCGGGAAGACGCCTCCGCCGCAGATCAACATGAACGCCACGACCAAGGCAGAGGCGATCGGAGAGCTGCAGAAAGCCAACGCGTACGGCTCAGCCGTGCTGAAGGAATTCACGCAGGCACAGCTGATGGAGCGCGTGGCGTCGCCGGAATTCATGGGGCCAACATCCAGCCGCCAGGAGCTCGCATACTTCGTAATGACACACATTCAGGACACCTATGGACAGCTGGTGGTTTATCTGCGGCTTAGCGGAATCACCCCGCCGCTGAGTGCTCAGCCATAGGCCTGAGCGTTATCGTTTTCGCGATGCAGGAGCCGGTGCGCAGGGTGTTACCTTCAGACCCTGAAGCTTACCGATCTCCGAATCCATCGTCAGAAGGAACGGTTCCTTTGAGAACGCGGACGGAACGCCCGCGAACTGAATCACGGTATTGAGCTCCGGCTTGCCGGTCAGAGCTTTGTCCAGCTTCAGGGCGATCTCCGGCACAGCGACTGTGCCCGCCGCGGGAGGCGTCACGGCTATCACCAGCTCTTTCGAACGACAGGCCGGCTTCGCTTCAAGGATAGTTCCAGCCAGCGGCGGCACGGCGGCGTCTTTCAGATGGTCTTCAAAATACTGCTGGCCGTCGCTGCCTGTGAGTGCGGTTTTGATCTGCATCCATAAGACAAGCTGTGGATTGTTTTTCTCGAACTCGGCCTGCTTTTCGTCCGCGATTTCCTGTGCGGTTTTGATTTGGAAGCCAGCGGGCGGAAGCGGCGACTGTTTCACGGCGGCTTTCAGCTCCGGGAGCCCCTCGGCGCTGCCGTGCAGAGTCGTATAGGCGCGGTCGGCGAAAGCCTCAATCTTCTTCGCGTCGTTGCGTGGATCGCCGAGCGTGGGATCGATCACCGCAGCGCGCACGAATTCGTAGACGGCGGCGCTCTGCTTTTCCGGATTCATCTTCGCTTCGCAGTTCAGCGCGCGTCCCAGCTCATAGGCGATCGCGGCACTTTCGGGGTGGTCCGCCAGCGCGGCGGTGTAAGACGACGTCGCCGCTGGGCAGTCGGGAGGCTGCTTCGCCATCGCCTGCGTGCCGGGCAGCATCGCGATATAGAGCAGCGTCGCTTCCGACTTCGCGCGCATGTCTTTCCGGATTTCGGCCCATTGATCGGCCGGGACATCGGGAAGCGGCTTATCGAAAGCCAGCAGGAGGTTCGCGGCCTTGACGCCGGTGGACAGTTCGGCCGGTGTCGGATTCTTCGCCTTCGAAACAGCCGACACGGTGTTGTAGAGGACGCGGAGAATGGTCGCCTGGGCACCCGCGCCCGTAAACGCTGTGTTGAGATCTTTCGACAGAAGAGCTGCCGCGGCGTCGAGCGCTTTCTCGGGCTGGTTGGCACCTGCGTAGCTCTGAACGTAGAGAGCGGTGCGCTCATCCTGATAGTCGGAATCGGGGAACTTCTGCTGCCACATGTCGAGATCGGTCACGGCTTTCGCAAAGCCCGACGCGTTCAGATCCTTCGCCACCTGGTTATAGATGTCGGATTCGCCCGGCTTCAGCTGCTTCTCGGCAACGGCTGAGGTGCAGCAAAAGACACTTATGATTACAACGGCTGTAAGCAGCCTCATGGTTTTCTCCTTGGCTTTACTAAAGGCACCGGCGGCGAAGACCGCCGGCGTTACCGCTTAATCACTTCGAACGAAACATCGTCGACCCACACGCGTCCGCCGCCGATCGACATCACGCCGAAATTGATGAAGCGCGCGTCGTCATTGATCTCGCCCACGATCTCGCAACGCAGCCAGTCGCCGGTGCGGACCGGGCGGTCGTCCATGTTGTCGGAAAACCCATTGCGGCGATTGGCGCGCTCCACATTCAGCCACATCTGCGCGCGGTCTTCTCCTTCGGGCAGACGCACACCGAATGCGTCCGCGAACGCGACCTCGAGGCGCAGCCACGCGCGCAGCCGCACCAGCTTTCCCGTGTACGCCGCCGCGCTGAAACTCTGCATCAGAATTCCCACGGGCCTCGGCACATTGCGCGGCACGAGCACCACGGCACAACCCACGCGGCTGTGGCAGACTTCGCCGCGCCGCAACTCGGCGAGATAATCAGCGTCTTTCGGCAGCGACGGCACGAACCAGCCCGGCGGCACTTTCCCCACTACGCCCTCTTCGAACTTGAGATTGCGCGGGCCACTCCAGGCATCGAGTTTAGTCTTCGCGAAGGCCACGATGGCGGTCTGATCGCTATAGTCCGTCACCAGCCGGCGCCAGGTGTCATAAGCCTCCTTCCTCTGCCCGGCCTTTTCCTGGCACAGACCAATCTGCAGATACGCCCGCGCGGCAATCGGCCGCGGCGTCTGGGCGCGCGACGCAATCGCACGATACTCATCCACCGCGGCGGTCAGATTGCCTTCCACGATCTCGCGATGAATGGCCGCTTCGAGCTGTGCTTCAGGTTCGGTCAGCACGCCGTACAACAAACCAGCGACCATCAAGCCCAAAGCCAGCATACGGAACGAATGTCGGACCCACGTCGCCGAAGAGTCAGAATTCGGTAACATTTGCGCCCTCAAATATGTAACCCATGCCGCGCACGTTGCGCAGGTAGCGCGGATTGGCCGGGTCCGGCTCAATCTTCTTCCGCAGATTTGCGATGTGATTATCGACGATCCGCTCAGAGCCGAACGTGTCCGGACCCCATGCGCCCGTAAGCAGGCGGTCACGGCTCAGCACACGTCCCGCCGAGCGGATGAAAACTTCCATCAGACGGAACTCGATCGGCGTCATCTCGACGACCGCGCCATCACGGCGCAGTTCTCCACGGCGGAAATCCACTTCCATGCTGCCGAAGCGATAGCACTCGACACCCGGTTCGGCTGCGCGACGCAGCAGGGCTTTCACGCGCGCCCGCAGCTCGCGCGTGCTGAAGGGTTTGGTGACGTAGTCATCGGCGCCCAGTTCGAGGCCCATCACTTTTTCGGCCTCCTGGGTACGCGCCGTCAGCATGAGGATCGGGATGCGCATTCCCGCGCGGCGCAGTTCGCGGCACACTTCGAAGCCGTCTTTGCCGGGCAGCATGACGTCGAGCAGGATCATGTCGAATGGAGTCTCGCGCACACGCCGGCACGCGACAGCGCCATCGCCCACGACTTCGACTTCGTAGCCTTCCATCCGAAGATCGTCTTCGAGGCCGAGTGCGATGCCCGGTTCGTCTTCAACTACCAGAATCCGTGTCATGGCTGATGCGCCGCTCCCATCGGAAGAAGAATCGTAAACACGCTGCCCACACCTGGCTGGCTCGCCAGTTTTACATCTCCTCCATGCGCGGCCACGATATGCCGCACCATCGCGAGGCCGACGCCCGACCCTTTCACGTTCGCCCGCTCCGCCGCACTGCCGCGCACGAACTTGCGGAAGATGGCGCGCTTCTCCGAATCCGGAATGCCGGGACCGCCGTCGCGCACGCGGATCGCCACCTGCGAATCCTCGACGCCCCATTCGACTGCTACCGTCGGACAATCGGGCGCATACTTCAGCGCGTTGTCGACCAGATTGCGCAGCGCGACTGAGATGGCTTCGGGATCGGCGTCGATCGTGCAAGCGCCCGGGTGGCCCTCCAGTTCGATGCGGCGCCCTGACGCCGCCATCTGCGGCTCGAACTCCGCGGCCACACGCGAGACCAGCGCGGCCGTGTCCAGCGGCTCGAAATGGTACTGCCGGACACCGGCCTCCATACGCCCGAAGTTCAGCAGGGCTTCGACCAGCCGCTGGAGACGCGTCGTTTCGCGAACCAGCGTTTCGTAATAGACGCCGCGGCGCTCCTCATTCGGCACGCGCCCGAACGCGAGGAGCTCCGAAAGCTGGCGGATCGACGTCAGCGGGGAGCGGAACTCGTGCGAGACGGCCGCGACGAAATCCGACTGCATACGCGCGACGGCGAGATCGCCGCGTATGGCGAGGGCGATGAAATATGCGCCCGCGATGAGGAACAGCACCATCACCGCCATCGCCAGCAGCAGGAAGCGCTGCCGCACGACGAGGCCCGCGGCGCTGATGCCTTGCGCGCTGGTCATAGACAAGGTCCACGGAAGCTGCGTTTCGGCAGGCGTGCGCACGACCGCATGACCAGTGCCGCCGCGGTTTCCGGCAACGACGCGGCCTTCGCCATCGAGCGCGGCCAGAACTACGTCGGCGGAGAACACGGGTTTCAGCAGCGACTCCGGTTTAGTCACCAGGATTGCCCGGCGCTCCGGGGAGCCGCGCCAGATCACGAACCACGGGTGTTCGCCGACCCAGACGGTGGTTTGTCCGCGTGCGCTTGGGTCGTGGCTGACGGCATTCCATCCGTAACCAACAGCCTCGGCGAGGGCGGTTGCATCCGCGGGCGCCGGTGAGTTATCACCCGAAAGTCGCGATGCTTCGTACCAATAATACGCAAACTGGCCGCGCGTCAGCGGCCACCGCACGCGCAGAAGATCCTGCTTGAGCAACTGCGCGTCGGGGCGCGATCCTGAGATTTCCGCCAACGCGTGGCGCGCGATCAGTTCCGCCGGGACGCCGCCAACCCGCGCGCTGCCCGTGACGTCCGCGATCTGCGTGTAAGCGCCGCGCGCTTCCTCGCTGCGGCCCAACTTGCGCAGCACGCGAGCCAGGCGTACCAGGGCACCGGCGCGAATCTCCGGATTGCCCGACAGAGCGAGGCGACGGTAGACTTCGATCGCACGTTCCGGCAGCCTCTGCTGGAACTCGACCAGTTCGCCGTCCGCAAATGGATTCGCGGAGTCCTCGATCTGAAGCGCGGGCGCGGGCCGATAGAGCAGGCGATGCGCGGGCAGCGCGGAGAGGTTTTCACCGCCGCTGACACTGAGCAGCAGGCTTTCTCCGGGCTTGCCCCCGGGCTTGCCGTCCGCAGGCGGCGTGATGGCCCACGCGCTCAGACGCTCGCCGGTTTCGGCCAGCGTGCCACGCGCGATAGCGGCGATGCGGTCCGCCGATTCCTCCAGCTTCTCCTGCGCGCGCTGCGATTCGACGACGCGCTCCTGGTCGAGCAGTTTCCATCCGAACCACCCGAGGGCGGAAACGGAAACGAGCGTGAAGAGGAAGAGGAGGGTGAGGAGACTGCGCGGAGGTTTGAGCCAGTCAAGCTGGAGCCAGTCAAGCTGGAGCCACTCTTGCGGTGGCGGCATCTAATCGTGATTGTACAGTTTTCGAATCCCGTTGATGTACGGGATTTGTCACGTTTTGGTCACGCGCGCTAAACAGGTCAGTGGAGAGCAGGACCGGAAAGCATCTCCTCAACTTTTGAGGAAAGACTCTCCATCGAGAACGGCTTCTGCAGAAAATCCACCCCAGGCTTCAGCACGCCATGACGTACGATCACGTTCGACGTGTATCCCGAGACAAACAGCACCTTCAGTCCGGGCCTCATCTCCACCAGGCGGTCCCGCAGCTCCGTGCCCTTCATCTCCGGCATCACCACATCCGTGATCACCAGATCCACTGCGTTCGCGCGGTTCAGGCAGATTCCGATCGCTTCCTGCGCATTGGCGGCCACCAGCGGGGCGTAGCCGAGGTAAGCAAGCGTATCCGCGGTCATCCGGCGCACCAGCTCCTCATCCTCTACCAGCAGAATAGAAGCTTTTCGGCTGCCCGGCACCGGCGTTGCATCGGCGCGGCCGCCCACGGATTGCTCTCCCGCGCCGAGCAGGCGGGGAAAGTAAAGCTTGAAGGTGGTGCCGATCCCCGGTTCGCTGTAGACACTGATGAAGCCACGGTTCTGGCGTACGATTCCGTAAACCGTCGCGAGCCCCAGCCCGGTGCCGAGACCTTCGGGTTTTGTCGTAAAGAATGGTTCGAACACCTGGACGGCGGTCGCTGTATCCATCCCCACACCCGTGTCGGCAACCGCGAGCATCACATATTCGCCGGCCGTCGCTGCCGGATCCCCCTCCGCAAAGGTCTCGTCGATTACCGCATTCGAGGTCTCGATGGTGAGCTTACCTCCCGACGGCATGGCATCACGCGCATTCGCCGCCAGGTTCACCAGCACCTGGTAAACCTGCGTCGGGTCGAGCAGCACGTTCCAGAGGTCCTTACCGGTAAACACCTCGAGTTCAATATCCTCCCCCACCAGCCGCCGCAGAATCTGATGCGACTGCGAGACCGACCGGTTGAGATCAAGCGGCCGCGGCGTGATGATCTGCTGCCGCGAAAAACCAAGCAACTGCCCGACCATGTCTCTGGAGCGTTCACCCGCTTCCCGAATCCCGATCAGCGCCTGCTGCACCTTTTCGCTCGGTTGGTCCGACGACAACAGAAGGTCGGCATATCCGAGAATCACGGTCAGCGAATTGTTGAAGTCGTGCGCGATTCCGCCTGTCAGTCGCCCCAGTGCTTCCATCTTCTGAGCCTGCACGAGCCGGGTTTCGAGCTTCTCCCGTTGCCGCTCCGCTTCGTATCGTTCGCTCAGGTCGCGCGTCACCGTGGCCAGACAGATAGGAGTTCCGTGTGCGCCGCGAATGACGATGCCCTCGATCTCCACCGGTATCAGCCGGCCGCTTGGGAAATGGCGGAGCTTCGATTCGACGCGTACCCATCCGTCGCGCAGCAAAGCGGGCATCACCGCACTCTCGAAATGCGCGCGCTCCTGCGGCGCAACGAAGTCGATGATTCGCATCTTCGGCGTTGATTCAGACTCGTCCCTTCCCACCAGGAGCTTCGCGCCGCGGTTCAGGTAGGTCACTTCGCCTTCGATGGTTCCGATGCCGATGAAATCGTGACTTGCTTCGAGGACCGAGGCGAGGGTGTTTCGCATCTCCTCCGCCTGCCTGCGGCGCGTGATGTCCTCCAGCGTGAACTGGAGGAGCCTTCTGTCGCCCGACCTGAAGCTCATCAGGTGCACTTCCGCGTCCCAGACTTCACCGCCCGGCCGCCGATGCCGCCACTCAAAAACGACCATGCCTTCCCGGATTGCCATTTCGATGAAGCGCCGGCTTCCCGCGTGGGAGGGACTGCCATCGGCCTGAAAAGGGGCAGACACATCGGCCGGTGTTTTCCCGAGAGTCTCCTCGCGCGACCCGAATCCGTAAATGGCGGCCGCGGCGGGGTTGCAGTCGATGTATTTCTGGGTTTGCTCATCCATCACCACGATCGGGAGGTGCGAGCCTTCAAAGACGCGCCGGCGGAACAGTTCGGAGTCCGCGAGCTTTTCATTCAGCTTGCGCGCGCGCATCAGCGTCGAGGTCAAAAGCACCAGGAACCCCGCGAGCACGCCGGAAATCCAAAGGCCGTATTCTTCGATGGCCTGGCGGCGCGTAAGCCTGCCGTACGATTCAAACGGACGAAGCCGCAGATCCTGCATCAACTGCTGGACCGGCGCGTAACTGAGGGGAGCGGTGAAAGCTCCCGCGGTCGCCGCCCTGGCCACATCGCTGTTCGGCTCGATCGCCAGCAGTGCAGTTGTCACCTGCGCCACCACGGCCTCATTTTCTTCCCGCGTCACGGCGAAGGCTTCCTCCGGATACAGTTCGGTGCTGACCACGGCTGGATAACGCGGATCTCTTTCAGCCGGGTCAGCGGTTCCGGCCCTGTTCGCCGGCAGGACGCGGATCTTCTCCCTGCACTGGCCCATAGCTGTGACGAGTGCATTGGCACCAAGAATCCCAACGTCGGCCGTCCCCCTGCAAACCTCGTCGACTACCTTCGCATAGGAAAACACGAAGCGGAGATTCGCCAGATCCCGGTCTTCCCGAATTCCGGCTTTGCGCCATTCGCGCACGACGCTGAGCCATCCGCCCAGCGCCAGCGGCGAGAGGGCCACAACTCGCTTGCCGCGCACGTCGTTCATGGTCCGAATATCCGTGCGCACGTCCCTTACAAACACGGTGCCGGCCAGCCACGGATAATTCTGTCCTCCCGGCGCCGGCTGCATGATGGTTGCGATGGGGCGCGCGCCGTAGCGTACATTCAACTCCACCATGGCCACTGGAGTGGTAAATGCAAAATCAAGCTGCCGGTGTTCGACTGCTCGCAGCAGATCCTCAATGGTCGCCATCTGAACCATCTGAAAGGACTGGCCAGGCACACGAGAGTCCAGCCAGGCGATAAAGGGCGCGAACGATTGTTCGGTGGAAAGCGGCAACTGGCCCGTGACGATGCCGATGGTCAGGGGTCTCTGCTGCGCGAGCGCAAGTTGAGGCAACAAGCCCGCGAGGATCGCCGCCAGCCCGGCTATTCGAGCCTGATTCATCACGGAATTCAGCCACTATAGCAATCGAGGCAAGCGTGCGGCCGACTGCAATACGGTCGGCCACCATTGACCAGCATCTGCACGAGGCGTATATTTGGCCGTACGGGAGGAAAGATGAGGGTTAAATTCTTCTGTTGCATGATGGGCGCCGCGGCACTGGCTTTACTCGCGCAGGCGCAGGCGCCGTCGGCGCCGGCCGCGAAGACGAAGGCAGCGGCGAACACCTGGACCGTTCCGCGGACAGCCGACGGCAAGCCTGACTTCTCCGGGTTCTGGGCAAACAACAACGCGACGCCGCTCGAGCGCCCGAAAGAACTGGCGGGCCGCGCCACGCTCACCGACGAAGAACTCGCCGCTATGAAGAAGAAAGCCCACGAACTCTTCGGGGGCAAATCGGACGCGGCGTTCGGCGACTCCGTGTTCACGGCCACGCTGGCGAACGTGCAGGGCAAGAGGGATGGCTTCAAAAGCACTGATGGCGAGGTGGGCGATTACAGCTCTGTGTGGACGGTGGAACGAGACTGGGACAACCGCACATCGCTGATCACCGATCCTCCTGACGGCCGCATCCCGGCGATGACGGCCGAAGCGCAGACAAAACGGCAGGCCTCGCTGGCGTCTATGGCACGTCTGCCCGAAGGACCTGAAGACAGGCTGCTCCAGGAACGCTGCATCACGTACGGCACGCCGCAGCTGACGGAGGGATATCAGAGCCAGTATCAGATCGTGCAGTCGCCGACTTCGATTGCGGTGATGACGGAGATGATTCACGACGCACGAGTGATTCCGCTGGGCAGCAGCCCGCACCCTGCCGCCGCGGTTCAGCAATGGATGGGTGATTCGCGCGGACACTGGGAAGGCGACACGCTGGTGGTCGACACAACGAATTTCAAGCCGCGGGCGTTCCAGTCGATCTCGAGCGACAAGCTGCATGTCACCGAGCGCTTCACGCGCACGGGGCCGGAAACGCTGAAGTATGAGATCACGATCGACGATTCCGACGTCTGGACCAAGCCGTGGAGCCTCATGATCCCGCTTCGGCGCTCGTCGCTCCCGGTGTACGAATATGCATGCCACGAGGGCAACGAGGGGCTGGCGGGGATACTGGCCGGAGCGCGGGCGCAGGAGGCGGCAGCCGGAAAGGCACGATAGTTTTCTTTAGTTGAGATTCAGCGTCTGGATAAACGGCTCGCTGCCATCGAAGATGACTTCCGACGGCTCAGGGGCGCGCCGCCATGACCATGCGAGCGCGCCCAAGGCAGCGGCGAATAAGACGGCCGCTTCGCCGAGTCGTCCTTCGAGCGCCTCTTCGAGATCGGCCATGTTGAAGCTGTAGGTGGTGAAGCCGTAGAGGTAGAACACGACCAGAAGCACCAGGCTGATCTTTCCCGCGAAATAAGAACACGTGAACGGAACTTTACCGAACTTCCAGAACATGACCTCGGTCAGCAGCGTCGCGGCCAGCATCTGAACGATCACGTGCATCACCCCGCGCAGCGCACCGACCGCGAAGACTTCACCCAGCAGAATCGCGGGGAACAGCGGGACAAGACCCGACAGCAGCACTGTTTTACGGGCCGCACGGCGCGCCGTTTCACCCCAGCGCGATTCCGTGATCTGCAGGATCCAGTTGCAGGCGAGGTCGGCCGGAAACTGAAACACGGTGCGAAATCCGGAGACGACAAAGAAGGTAATCAGGAACGGTATGCTGCGCGCGCCCTCGGGAGACCATTCCAGTTTTCCGTTGCGTACTGCCAGCCCCACAAACAGGCTGACGGATATTCCCACGCTCAGCCACGTCGCCAGAAACAGGCGATGCTTCGTGCTGCGCGCCAGCGTCTTTCGGCAGAACGAGAGAATGGCCCACTCCTCCGGCGAAGCGGCCAGGCGGCGCAAATGAGCGCGCGAGGGGCGCCGGGACAGCGTGTCGTCGGCTTCGAGCGTGCGGCGGAAGTGGCGCTGGAATCCGAAGATCCACGTCAGGCCGAAACACAGGAATACGATGCCCGTGGCCGCAATTCCGTATCGGCCGAGCGACTGAAAGAACGGATCGCCGCCGGGGAGCACGAGGTCGTAAATTCCGATGAACCAGACGGGCGGAAAGAACCATAGCCAGGCGGCGCGCGCCAGGACCGACGGTTTCAAAAGCAGGAAGTACACCGGGTAGGTCGCGATGGCGAGGACCATCAGACTCATCCCGAAGGTCTGCACCGAGGGCGATATGCGGCGGAAGATGCGCGGGCTGGTCAGGTTGAGGACGATTCCCTGTATTGCCGCGATCAGGAGGAATGCAAACACGGCCGCGCCGGCCGTCGACAAAGTCTGCGCGAGCACAAGTCGCACCGCAAATCCATGGCTGGGCGACTTGTATGCATCGAAGACGGCGTAGGCGATCATCGGAAACGCGTTGAGCGCGACGATCAGCAGCAGGAGGAATGATGCCAGGGCTGTGCACTTAGCCCGAAATATTTCGCGAAGCGGGACGGGAAACAGAGACAGGATGAGGAAATCGCGCCGGTCGGGGAAAAGCATGTCCCACTCCAGCACCGTGGCGAATCCAATCACCGCAAAAGTCAGCGCGGGCTGAAACAGACGGAAACTGCGGAGTGCCCAGACTCCGGCGGCTGCATGCGGACCAGGAAATGTGAACGCCACAAAGGCCGGCAGGGTGAAGTACATGATGAAGAACCCCCCGGTCGCGAGCCAGGCCAGTACCTGATAGATGTTGGTTTCGAATCCACTGCCTGGCGAGACTGTATCGTTTTCGAAGAATCGCTCCTGAAACATCTTCAGGAGAAGGCGGAAAGGCGAGGGCGGTTTGGGCGCGGCTTTCATTGGGCCAGAAGAGCGGCGATATCGCGCGCCCGCGACTCCATGTCTTCCTGCTGCACGAGCTGGCTGAAGATGCCTTCCAGATCGGACTGCGCGAGGCGGCTGCGCAGCGTGGCGACGGAATCGTCAGCGACGATGCGGCCTTTGTAGATCACGACAATGTGCTCGCAGGTTTTTTCCACCAGCTCGAGGATGTGCGAGATGTAGAGGATCGCTTTGCCGCGCGCGGCGAGGGCGCGCAGCAGGTATCGGAACAGCAGCGAGTTCGAGATGTCGAGGCCCGACTGCGCTTCGTCGAAGATCAGAACTTCGGGATCGTGCAGCAGCGCGGCGGCAATGAGAATGCGCTGCTTCATCCCTTTGGAGTATGCCGCGATCGGTACCCAGCGGGCTTCGGTCAGGTTGAGCAATTCGAGCAGCTCGTTGGCCTTCTTATTGACCTGGTCGTCGGGCATGCCGCGCAGACCGCCGGCAAACTGCAGGTACTCGAGGCCGGTGAGATAACCGTAGAGATTCGGCTCCTCGGGGACGTAGCCGAGGCATCGGCGAAAGCCGATGAGGTCGTCGCGAACGTTGCGGCCGTTATAGAGGATCTGCCCTTCAGAGGGATGCAGCAGACCGGCGAACATTTTCACCGTGGTGGATTTGCCGGACCCGTTGGGGCCGAGATAGCCGGTGATTTCTCCAGGGCGCATGGCGAAGCTGACATGGTCGACTACCGTGAACGCGCCGAAACGCTTGGTCAGATTGCTGGCTTCGAGCATGCGGATTCAGCCAATGCGAAGTGTAATGAGCCCGGCGCGCTTCCACCGGTAAATCGCCACGAAGGAAGTTATGGCGGCGATGGCAGATTCAATGCCAACGGCGATCATCGCGTCGGCGAGAACCGGCTGCGGAGTCAGTATCTGCCGGCGCGCCGCCATGACAATCAGCGGCGACTGCGAAGCGGCGACAATGGCGGCGGAGAGAAGCGGGACGGCGACCGTCGGCATTTCCAGCCAGGCGGGGAGCCCTATGGCGATCACTTCGCGGAGCGTGGTGCGCCAGACGCGAAGGACGCCTGCCATGCCGCGGGCGGTCCGGAGATCGTCGGCAAAAGCTTCGAGCATGTCGGGACCGAAGTCGCGGCGCAACTCGGCAGGATAGGCGATCAGAAGCCACTTGTACACAGCGAGGCTCAGGCGCAGCAGGCGATTCATGACGATGCCTCCGCGCGCCGCAGGCGCATGGATTTCGATTTGCGCACCATCGACTCCATGCGGCGTAGTTCGGCCTGCAAGGCCGCATCTCCGTCCCGCGCGATCCGGTAATAACGGCGGCGGCGTTCCCCGCTTTCGGGGCCGGAGACTTCGTCGATCCAGCCGGCATCGAGCAGACGCTGAATGGTGGTGTAGAGAGTGGCGGGGCCGAGTTCGAAATCGGGGTCCAGCTTACGGACGTCCTGCCGGATACCGTAGCCGTGACGGTCGCCGGCCGAAAGAGCCAGCAGCACGAGAAAGGCGGCGGGCTGCAGGGGTGTGGATTTCTCCATAGATCAGTTAACGATATATCATCAACTGATCCATCGAGTCAAGGGTCTGATTGGGTGAGGTTACGGGATGGTGACCGCGCTGTTCAGGGCCGACATGACCTGGCCTTCGGAATCGCGCACCACCAGACGCACCACATAATCTCCGCTCGACACATCCAGGTTGCTTTTCACCGTGATGCCGCTGTCCGTCAGCGTATCCAGCGTCTGATCTCGCAGCTTCATCTCGACGGTTTTCTGGATGCCCTTGACGAAGTTTCCATTGCGGTCGAACACACCGCTGGTAACCGTCACCGTGTCGTTGTTGCGCCCGTCGGCCTTTCGATACTTCAGGTGTTTGGCGTCGATGCGGGCGAGAACGGACAGGCGCGCGCTGAAGTCGCCGGTCTTGAAGAACTGCGTGTTCAGCTGCACCGGCAGTTCGCGCATTTCATCGCGGGAGAAGAATGCCTCCTTGATTTCCTCGGCTGCCTGTTCCGCCGCGTTTTCCTCATGGCGGCGCTCATAGTAGCCTCTCCGCGCTTCAACCGTGTAGCCTTTGCCGTTCTTCAGCGTGATGCTCAGCCTGTGATAGCTGCCGTCGAACTTCAGACTCTGCGGGGCGAATCCGAGAACGTAGAGGAATTCCGGCTGCGTGCCGACCTGTTTGAAGCCGGCCACATAGTCATTGCTGTTGTGGAAGAAGGTGCCACCGGTGTCCGCCGCGAGTTCGGACAGAATGTCCTGGTTGGCGACCTGCGTAGACTGATCGAACTGCGCCTTGATCGTCATCGTGGCCGGGTCGCCCCGGAACGCCGTATCCGCAGTTCCGCCGGGTACAAACGTCCAGACGCCGCGCGCATCGAGCGAACTGATAACCACATTATTCCGGATCGCGAGGTTGATGATGTCCGATTCATCGGTGCGATGATCAGTCACCAGATAGAACCCGGGCGACACCAGCACGATGGTGCGGGTGCCGGGCATTGCGGACATGCGCCGTATCAGTCCTTTGAGCGCCAGCAGCGTGTTGCGCGTGTCCTGATTCCCGACTTCGAGCGCGCGCAGCGTATACATCCGGATAAGGCTGTCCGCCGGTCCCTGGGCCGGCAGGTTCGCAGTACTCACACCGGCCGCCTGCGCCGCGCTGGCCTGCTGGGTTAACGGCATAGCCTCGGGACACGTAAGGAACTCGGCCTGTATTGCCAGGAGGGCCTGCGGATCGTTTTTATTGATGGCCGCGTCCGCCATCGAATAGGAAATATCGGGGCACTGCTCGGCGCCCGAGGTGGGAATCGTCGGCCACTGCCGGATCTGATCGAGCGTCGCGAAGAGCTTGTCCCGGTCGTCGGTGAAATCGAGATAAGTGTGGCCGGATGTCGTATAGATGGAAGCGCGCGTCCCGGGTTCAAACGATTCGCGCAGGACTTTCTTCGCCGCTTCGCGCGTCTGCGCCAGATCGCCGAAGCTGATGTGCAGATCGTCGAACAGCCACATGATGAAATGGCTGGCCACCGGCTGCCCCGCCGCGGCGGACTTCGGCTTTGGGTTGCCATCCGCGTCGACCTCGATCGTGGTATCCCCGATAATCGGCGGCGCGTCGGCTTTCTCGAGGGAGAATTTGAGAATCTCCTGCGGCTTCCCCCGGTCGAATAGCTGAAAGTCTTCCTTCCTTAATGTGCCGATGGGGTGGCCCAGAGAGTCGCGCACGATCACGGGCACAGGGACCAGATTCACCGCGGTGCTGAACGTGAACGGCGCATCGTGCTGCGATACTTCGGCCGTCTGCGTCTGTTGTCCGCTGTTCTGCGCAAGAGCGACTATTGCGGCACAGCCGACAAAGCCTGTCGCCAGCGAGACGAGGCGGGGGAAAGTCATGACCGAATTCTACTGCTTTTTGGGGCCGGAAGTTTCGGGCCTTTCCGGCTGTTTCTTATATAATCGGCTTGCGCCGTCCGCCGTGCATTGGCCCAGCCATGAGGAATCACGCTCAGTACGTCCTTAGCGCGACCGTCTGCCTGACACTGACGCTACGGCTCGGGGCAGCTACGCCCGACGCCTTCTTCACGCGCTACTGCACAGTCTGTCACAACCAGAATCTGAGGACCGGAGGGCTGGCGCTCGACACAACGGACGTGGCGAGTATCCCGGAACAGGCTGAGGTTTGGGAAAAGGTCATCCTGAAACTGCAACTCGGGATGATGCCGCCGCAGGGCGTTCCCCAGCCGGACGAGGCGTCGCGCCGTGAGGTCATTCAGTATCTCGAAGCGGAACTCGACCGCGCGGCAGCGGCGCATCCCAATCCGGGCCGTCCGCTGCTGCATCGGCTGAATCGCGCGGAATACCGCAACGCGATTCGCGACCTGCTCGGCTTCGACGTGGACGTATCTTCACTCCTGCCAGCCGACAATTCGACTTACGGATTCGACAACATTGCCGAGGGACTGGGTATTTCGCCGGCGCTTCTGCAGGCGTATCTCGCTGCCGCGCGCCGGATCAGTGCGGCCGCCGTTGGCGATGCGCGCGCGGGAGCTGGCGGCGTCACATATTCGGTGCGTCAGGATCTTTCGCAGGACACGCACATCGAGGGACTGCCGCTCGGCACCACCGGCGGGGCGGTCTTTCGTCACGTGTTCCCCGCGGACGGCTACTACGATTTCCGCATCCGGCTTTATCGCACGAACCTCGACACCACGCGCGGGCTGGAGCAGCCGCATCGAACGGAGCTGACCATCGACGGCGCGCGAGTGCTGCTGGCGACGATCGGCGGCAACCACGACCTCGCTGCGCTGCAGGAAAACACCACCGATTTTTCCGACGCGATCGAAGCCGACCGGCTGCGCGTTCGCGTTTTCGTAAAAGCCGGGGAAAGAGATGTGGCCGCGGCGTTCCTGGATGAAGTCCCGGCCCATTTCGCGACGCGGCGACTGCAGGGCTTTGTGCGGGACTTCAGCACCTATGATGCGGAGGGCGCGCCGCATATCAAGTCGCTTACGATTCAGGGGCCGTTTGAGTCGAAAGGCGCCGCGCATCCGGTGGGCGACCGGATATTCGTGTGCCGTCCGCGAATCGCCGCCGAAGAGACGGCCTGTGCGCGACGTATCCTTTCCGGAATTGCGAGGCGGGCGTGGCGCCGTGATCTTTCCGCTGCCGAGGCCGACGGTCTGATGTCCTTCTATAAGCGCGGACGGACAGATGCCGATTTCAACGCGGGAATTGAGCTTGCCCTGCGCCGCATTCTGGCCGCGCCATCCTTTGTATATCGCGCGGAGGCCGAGCCGGGCGGGCTTGCTTCAGGGGCGATATATCGTATCGGCGATTTCGATCTCGCGTCGCGGCTGTCGTTCTTTCTCTGGAGCAGCATTCCCGACGACGCTCTTCTTGGTCTGGCGGCAAAGGGCCAGCTTCATCAACCTGAAGTGCTGGCGCGCGAGGTGCGGCGGATGATCGCGGATCCGCGTGCCCATGCCCTGGTGGAGAACTTTGCCGGGCAATGGCTGCAGCTTCGCAACCTGAACGGCATCGTTCCGGATAACGAAAAGTATCCCGATTTCGACGACAATCTGCGCCAGGCGTTTCGTCAGGAGGCGGAGATGTTCTTTCAGAGCATCATCGGCGAAGACCGCCCGATCCCGGATCTCCTGACAGCCGACTACACGTTCGTCAACGAACGTCTGGCGCGGCAGTACGGCATTCCCAATGTCGTCGGCAGCGAGTTCCGGCGTGTGCATCTGGAGGACGAGAATCGCCGCGGTCTGCTGGGCAAGGGCGCGATTCTGCTCGTGACGTCCCATGCAAACGCGACTTCGCCCGTGCTGCGAGGCAAGTGGGTGCTCGAGAACATTCTGGGAGCGCCGGTTCCGCCGCCTCCACCCGACGTAGCCGCGCTGAAAGAAACAGAGGCGGGGGCCGTCCCGCGCACGATGCGGGAGCAGATGGAGCAGCATCGCGTGAACGCGGTCTGCGCGGGCTGCCACAAATCGCTCGATCCGATTGGGTTCGCCCTCGAGAACTTCAACGAAATCGGCGGCTGGCGTACGGCGAATGAAGGCGGAATACCGCTGAACACTGCGGTCACATTGTTCGACGGAACGAATGTAGCAGGTGTGATCGACCTGCGGCGCAACCTGGCGAAGCGGCCCGGACTGTTTGTGCAGACGTTCACGGAAAAGCTGCTGACGTATGCGCTGGGACGCGGCCTGGGATACGAAGACGTGCCGGTCGTACGGCAGATTCTGCAGGCGACGCCGGACTACCGGTTCGGGGCGCTGGTGTTGAATATCGTGAAGAGCGCGCCATTCCAGATGCGGGTCAAGGCTGCAGAGCCGGCAGCCCCGGCTTCCGCGCGCGCCGAAATTCTGATCAAATAAGAGGGTTATTCAGAAAGAGGAGCCGAATTGTTTCTGACCAGAAAGTCGCTGCCCCGCAGAACATTCCTGCGCGGCGTCGGAGCGGCTGTCGCGTTGCCCATGCTGGATGCGATGGCGCCCGCTGCGAGCGCGGCCGTCGCACTCTCTCGCCGGCTCGGCTTTATCTATGTCCCGCACGGCGCGGACATGTCGTCGTGGACGCCCGAAAAATCCGGCGCGGATTTTGAATTTTCGTCGACGCTCAAAGCTCTCGAACCTTTTCGCAAATACACGACGGTGGTCAGCAACCTGAAGCGCGGCGGGACGGTTGTCGAGATGCATGCGGGCGCTTCTTCGGGATGGCTCAGCGGCGCGATTCCCAAGCGCACTGAAGGGGAAGATTTCGGCGTCGGCCAGACCGTCGATCAGGTACTGGCGAAGCAAATCGGCCAGGATTCACCGTTTCCGTCGCTTGAATTCGCCACGGAGGATTTCACCGGCTACGTCGGCGGCTGCGCACCCGGCTACAGCTGCGCTTACATGAACACGATTTCGTGGGCGACGGCAACTACACCTTTGCCGATGGAGATCAATCCGCGAACGGCGTTCGAGCGCCTGTTTGGCGACGGCGGTTCGGACGCCCAGCGACGCCGCGCGGTGGGAGAAGACAGCAGTATTCTGGACGCAATCACCACTGAGGCGCGCGCGCTCGAAACCCGTCTGGGGTCGCACGACAAGACGCGGGTCAACGATTACCTCGACAATATCCGCGAAGTGGAGCGGCGCATCCAGCACGCCGAGGGGCAGCATGGCACCGACATCACGCTCATAGATAAGCCGCTGGGCATTCCCGAGGCTTTCGAGGATCACACGGCGCTGATGTTCGATCTCCTGACGCTGGCGTTTCAGGCCGATCTGACGCGCGTATTCACGTTTATGATGTCGCGCGAAAGCAGCTACCGAACGTTCAACCAGATCGGGATTTCCGATCCATGGCATGTAATTTCGCACCATGGCGAACTGCCGGAAAAGCTGGCGCGCAACGCGAAAATCAATAGCTTCTGTCTTGGCATGTTTGTGAGGTTTTTGGACCGGATGCGGTCGATTTCCGACGGCAGCGGCACGATGCTCGATCAGTCGCTTTTCTTCTATGGAAGCGGCATGGGCAACTCGAACGTGCATGCTACCGATCCTCTGCCGATGCTGGCTGTCGGCGGCGGATTGCAGGGCAACCGACACCTGGTGCTGCCGAAGAAGACGGAGATCGGCAATCTGTGGCTCACGGTGGCGAACCGCTATGGTGTGCCGCTCGAGAAATTCGGCGAGAGCACCGCGACTATCGAATCCCTGTGAAGCGCTTCCTGTTCATCCTCGGGCTTTTGTCCGTTCATAGTCTGTGGGCGACTACGCCGGTGCCGGAAATCACGGCGGCGCTGAAGCGCGGCGATGAAGCGGCTGTCCGCGCCATGATCGGGAAGCACGTCAACATCAACGCGACGGAGCCGGACGGCACCACGGCGCTTCACTGGTCCGTGCGTGCCGGGAATCTGTCGCTCACCGAAATGCTTATCCGCGCGGGCGCGCATGTCAACGCGATGAACCGATACGGCGTGACTCCACTGTCGCTGGCTGCTACCGCCGGTAATTCGCCCATGCTGGGCATCCTGCTCAAAGCCGGGGCGGATCCGAAGACCGCCGAGTCCGTTCTTCCCGACGGCGAGAAGCTTCTCATGCTCGCCGCGCGCACCGGCAGCGTGGAAGCCGTCGAAGCGCTGGTGCACGCCGGTATCGATGTCAACGCCGGGGAGCAGCGCACAGGCACGACGGCGCTGATGTGGGCGGCCTTCGATAATCAGCCGCTGGTTATCAAAGCGCTGCTCAAAGCCGGGGCGAACATCAATGCGCGGTCTCTGCTTCCGAACTTCCCCCACACGGCGGCTGCAGTGGTGCGCGAGCCACTTGAAGAGGGCATGTCGTACATAGGGCAATCGGCCCTGCCGAAGGGCGGCTGGACGGCTTTGATGTATGCCGCGCGCGAGGGTGCGCTTGAAGCAGCGACGATTCTCGCTTCGTCCGGGGCAGACCTCAACGTTACGGATCCCGACGGCACCTCGGCGCTCGAATACGCCATCATCAACGGCCATTACGAGATCGGCAGGATGCTGCTCGACAAGGGCGCGGATGCCAATCTCGCCGACCGCATGGGCATGACACCGCTCTATGCGGCGGTCGACATGCACACGCTCAGTTCGACCTTCGGCAGGCCGGATCTCACACGGCCTGTTGCCGAAGGAGCGGTCGAGATGGTTCGCGCTCTGCTCGCGCACGGCGCCAATCCAAATGCAGAGCTGAGAGACAAGGTGCTCAAACGCCAGTTCAACCCTGGGGATGGGCGGCTGGGTCAGGGCTCGACTGCATTTCTGCGCGCGGCGAAAGGCGGCGACGCCCTGCTGATGCGGACGCTGCTGGAAGGCGGCGCGGATCCTGCGATCAACCAGAAGAACAAGCGCGGCCCGATCATCCTTGCAGCGAGCGTGCACGCGCAGCGTACCGACAACGTGCTGTACGGAACGGACGACAGCGTGGAGCAGGCGATTCAGCTCTGTCTCGATCACGGCCTCGACATCAACGCCGCGACGGATCAGGGCGAAACAGCTGTCTTCTCCGCCATCGGGTCGCCGCGTCTGATCCGCTTTCTGGCCAGTCACGGCGCGAGGCTGGATGTGAAGAACAGTCGGGGCCAGACGCCTCTGGAAGCTGCCGAAAAGGCTGCCGAGCCGAATGCGGCGTCCATTGCGGTGCTGCGCGAACTAACCGCTGTTACTGCGCTCAAGCGCTGATAAAATAACGCGGTATGCGTGCGGTCCGCCGCACAGCCCGACAAAACTGAACGAGGAGCGATTATGTGCGATCAGGATCATTATGAACAGGACCGTCAGGAATTCGAAGCCAGGGGTCTGATCACCCGCAAACAATTCGGCATCACACTGGCCGCGGGCGTAGCTATGCTGCTGCCCAAAGTCGCGGATGCCGTCACCGTCGTCGAATCGGACGTGAACATCAAGACATCTGACGGGACGGCCGACGCCTACTTTGTGCATCCCGCCACGGGCACCGCGCCTGGCGTGCTGGTGTGGCCGGACATCTTCGGTCTGCGTCCCGCGTTCCGGCAGATGGGCAAGCGGCTCGCCGAATCGGGGTACTCGGTGCTGGTAGTGAATCCGTTCTATCGAATGAAGAAGGCCCCTACAGCCTCCCAGGGCGCGGCCACACAGTTCCCGGAGGTTATGCCGCAAATGCAGAGTATCCAGCATGAGGATCTGAACCTGGCGGATTCGAAAGCGTTCCTCGCCTGGCTGGACACGCAGTCCTCTGTCGCCAAAAACAAGAAGATGGGCGTGCAGGGTTACTGTATGGGCGGATTTCTCGCGTTCCGCACCGCATACGCCGTGCCGGACCGTGTCGGCGCCGTTGCGACGTTCCATGGCGCCGCCCTCGTGACCAAGACACCGGACAGCCCGCATCTGCATGTCGCGCAAACGAAGGCGCAGTATCTGGTGGCCATAGCCGAAAGCGATGACAAGCAGTCTCCCACAGACAAGGATGTCCTCAGGCAGACTTTTGCAAAAGCCAATATTCAGGCTGAGGTCGAAGTTTATCCCGCCTCGCATGGCTGGTGCCCCCCGGACACCAACGTGTACAGCGAACCGCAAGCCGAGAAGGCATGGGCTCGTTTGCTCGCGTTGTACGGCAAGGCTCTGGCGTAAATTAGATGTCGTGGGGCAGACGGTCAATCGTGCCGCCTGCCTCATTGACTCATTCCATGCGCGCATTTCTTTTTGCCGCGGCCGTAATGGTCGCGACTCTCTGTGTGCTTCCTCGCGAAGCTTCGACGTCACCCGTCTACAGTCGCCGCACCAACAAGGACTGCAACTACTGCCATCCGCCCAATACTTACAATCTCAATGACGCGGGCAAATACTACCAGGAACACAAATCGTTGAACGGCTATCAGCCGAAAGACGCGCCGAAGAAGCCGGACTCGACCGGCACGACGCGAAGTTCAGGCCACTGATGTTCCGATTACTCGTTCTGACGGCGTGCCTGATGGCTACTGCCAGCGCGCAGGATGAAATCACGATCACGCTGGCGGGTCAGTCGATGATCCGCTCGGATATCCGCGAAACAGCGCCCGCCGCCGTGCCGGTCATCAAAGGACTGCTGAAGGGCGACGCCGTCGTAACAAATTTCGAAGCCGCCGTGGCGGAGCAGGGTGAGACGGTCCACGAGGGTCGCGGCTTTCTCTCGCCTCCAGGAGCGCTCGATGCGCTGGCTGCGTTCGGTTTCAACCTCATCTCTTTTTCGGGTAATCATGCTTTCGATCTGAAGGCCACGGGTATTGCAAATACAATCCGCGAAGCGGACAAACGGGAAATCGTGCACGCCGGGACCGGGAACAATATCGCCGAAGCCTCGGCCCCGGCGTATCTGAAAACTCCGAAGGGTACGATAGCGCTGGTGGCGAGCGCGTCAGGTCTGATCGCGCAGGGCGGACGCGCCACCGCAGATCGCCCGGGCGTGAATGAGCTTCGTATCGAGGCGGGCGACAAAGAGAACGAAGCTTCCGCCGATCTGCCCGGGGCGCCGGCCAACACACCGAATGCGGAAGACGCGCAGCGCATTCTGGAGAACATTCGCGCCGCGCGCAAACAGGCCAATCTGGTGATCGTCTACCAGCACAACCACGTGTTCGGCAACAAATCGTTCACGACGGTCTTTACGGAGGGAATGCCGGAACGGCTTGCACCCAATGACTGGTTGAAGAAATGGACGCACGCCGAGATCGATGCGGGCGCGGATGTCATCGTCATGCACGGCGCGCCCATCCTGCACGGGGTCGAGATTTATCACGGCAAGCCGATCTTTTACGATCTCGGCAACTTCATCTACAACGTGCCGCCGTGGCTCTCCTATATTCACGAGCCGATGAGTTGGGAGAGTGCCGTGGCGTATGTGGAATTTCGCGGCAGGAGCCTGCACACGATATCGTTCCGCCCGATCGTGATGAATTACATCGGCGACGGCCAGGCGGACATGCATAACGAATACGCCAACAACCTATTCATCCAGACGCGCGGTCTGCCGTCACCTGCAACGGGGGCGCGTGCCGGGTACATACTGGAGCGGCTCGCGGATCTGTCGAAACCTTTCGGCACGAGGATCGAAGTCAAAGGCGATACCGCTGAAATCAGGCTGAAGCCCGGTAATTAGCCACGGCACCCGATGGGATTCTTTGTATAGAATCTCTGGTGATGAAACTCAGACTCCTTGTCCTCGTGGCTATCGGAGTTGCCGCCCTCATCGTACGGGCGCACGCCTCGACAGGGCCGATTCCGCTCAATTGCGACCGGGCGTGTCTGGAGGGCGTGCTGAATCAATACCTCGCGGCGCTGGTGGCGCACGATCCGAAGCGGCTGCCACTGTCGGCGGACGTGATGTACACCGAGAACGGTCAGCAGCTCGACATCGGCGACGGCTTCTGGAAAACCGCGCAGAGCGTGGGCAATTACAAACACATCTTCGCCGATCCCGAAACCGGCCAGGTGGCCATGATGGGCACGATGCACGAAGCAGGCACACCACTGCTGATGAGCCTGCGGCTGCGCATCGAACTGGGGCGGATTACCGAGATCGAAAGCGTCTACTTCCGGGCGGGCGGCGGCGGCCCGAACAACATCGCCGCGCTGGATACGCCGGGATACAAGGCCGAAGATATGTGGTTCAAATCGATTCCCGCGGCGCAGCGGCCGACGCGAGCGGAGATCATTGCAGTCGCCGACAGTTACTTCAGCGGGCTTCAGAAGAATGACGGCAAGGGCGTCTACAACTTCACGAACGACTGCGACCGCATCGAAAACGGCTCGCACACGACGAACGTGCCGCGTCCGCCCAATGAGCCGAAGGATGCGGTGAACGGATTCGCGATGGACTGCCTGTCGCAGTTCAAGCTGGGTTATTACTTCGTGGTGCAGAACATTCATCACCGGCGCTACCCGCTGGTGGACAACGAGCGCGGCGTGGTGTGGTCGCACGCGGTGTTCGATCAGGGCACTGTGAACGAAGGCGTGCTGTCGGACGGGCGCAAATATGCGTTCAAGGGGTTCAACCGCCCATCGAGCATTCTGGTGACGGAGGCGTTTCTGATTGAGAACGGCAAGATCCGGCGCGTGGAGATGATCGGGCCGTCGGCGACGTATCACACGAACTCGGCGTGGGGGCGCGGGCTCAGCGGAAACTGAGCACCTATTAAGCGTTGCCGATCAGGATTCCGGTGATGAACACGAGCGCGCCGCCGAGTCCGACCTGGATCGCAGCGGCTAATGGGGGCGTATCCATATAGTGGTTGCGAATCCATGTGATCGCCGCCAGTTCGAGCAGCACCACGACGATCGCGGCGGTCATCGCGGCGCGGAATTCGGGGATCAGAAACGGCAGCGTGTGACCGATGCCGCCGAGTGTCGTCATCAGGCCGCAGACCAGGCCGCGCATCCACGGGTGGCCGCGTCCGGTGAGGCTGCCGTCGTCTGAGAGCGCTTCGGCGAAACCCATGCTGATGCCCGCGCCGAGTGACGCGGCAAGCCCGACGAGAAACGCGTCCCAGCTTTTCTCGGTGGCAAAGGCGGCGGCGAAAACGGGCGCGAGAGTGGAGACGGATCCATCCATCAAACCCGCCAGGCCCGGCTGCACGATCTGCAGCACGAAAAGGCGGCGATTGGCTTCGTCTTCTTCCTTGCGGACGTTGTGGCCCAGCTTCTCTTTTTCGAGTTCTTCGGCGCGGTTTTCGTGGGTGCGCTCTGCGTTGGCGAGGTCGTCGAGCAGTTGCCGCGTTTCCGGGTCCTGCGCGCGTTTCGCCGCGCTCTCGTAGAAGCGGCGGCTTTCGACTTCCATGGTGGCGGCCTGTTTGCGCACATTTTCCAGACCGAGCGGCTGCATCAGCCAAACAGGCTTGCGCGTAACGAAGCCACTGACGTCGTGCCGGCGGATGAGCGGAATGTGATTCCCAAAACGCTCTTTGTAGCGCTCGATGAGGCGACGCCGGTGACCCGACTCCTCGGCGCCCATGGCGTCGAAAATCTGAGCAGATGCGGGAAAGTTTTCCCGCAGGCCTTCGGCGTAATCGGCGTAGGTGCGCTCGTCATCTTCTTCGAGAGAGATCGCGAGCGCGAGTATCTCGCGTTCGGAAAGGCTGTCGAACTTGCGCATGGCTTCAGGATCGCACTGAAGCGGGAGTTATTTCTTTTCTTCGGGCTTCTTCTCCGGCGCAGGCTTCGGAGCCGGCCGAGCCGCTGGCGCAGGACGCTCTGGCGCGGCGCGGGGCGCGGGTTCCGGGCGCGCCTGGGGAGCGGGCCGCTCGGGGGCTGGACGCGCGGCGGGCTGCGGGATGGACCGTGGCGCTGGTTCAGGTCGTGGCGCGGCCCGGGGTCGGAGCTGCGGAGTCGCTTCGGGACGCGCCTGCGGCACGGGCTGTCGCTCGGGTAACGCCTGGGGCCGGGGCTCGGGGGCTGGACGCGCGGCGGGCTGCGGGGAGGGTCGCTCGGGAACCGCAGGTCGCGCTACAGCACTCTGTCTGGCGGGCTCCGGTCTGGCGGCTGGCCTCTCCTGCCGGGCGGCTGGTTGTGGCTGCTGACCGGGCCGAGCTTCGGGGCGTGCCTCTGGTGTGCGGGGAGCGGGAGTCTCAACCGGTCTGACCTGCTCCGCCGGAGTTGGCCGGGAGGCAGGAGCACGATAAGAAGTCGCGAGGGGCTGGGCCTGCGCGATCTGAACGGGGCGTCCGCGATTCACCGAAGCAAACTGCTCCCGGTTCGACGCCGCCGCGCGCACGTGCTCGACCTGAGCCGCGACCGGACGCGTGTGCGTCTCGCGAAGCGAGGCCATTTCCGCAGGCGCCGGTCTGGCGTTGATACCGCGCGGGCCTCCGTTGTAGCTGACCCGCGTGGACTGGTTGACCGTCACGTTGCGTTCATAGACGTTGTGCACGACGATGACATTTACATTCGTCACCGAGCGGTTGTACATGAAATTCCCACCGTTCCAGTAGCCCCCGTAGTAACCTCGCCCCGTATAGCCGAAGCCGTAATTGACACCGCCATAGAAACCGATGTGCGGGCCCCAATAGCCCCGATGCCAGCGATAGCGGCCTCCGTCAAAACCCCACCAGGGGGGTGTCCAAAGTGCATCGACGTAAGGCGCGGTCACCCACACTCCGGGAACCCAGTAGTAGCCTGCGCTCGCGTAGTTCCAATATCCGGGAGTCCAGATGTAGTTGTCGCCAGGGCAGGGAGGCTGGCTGTATTCCGGCAGCGCCGGCGGAGGGTCGGGAGCATAGACCGGCGCTTCACCGGCTCCGCCGACATCCGGATAATCCGCCGCGGAGTAGTCAGCGGCGGAAGTGGAGCTGCTCGAATCGACCGGAGGCGGTGCGGGTTCGGCGGTGGGCTGTGGCTGAGACGACGATGTCTGGCTCGGAGGAACAACAGGGGCAGGGGGCACCTGCCCATTCACCGGGGCCAGATTGCCGTCGGCCGCGGGTGCATTTTGCGCAGTCTGCGAATTCTGTGTGTTGGAACACCCGGCCAATCCAAACGAAATCGCCGTGAGAAAGAGAACGAAGCAGCTATGCTGACGCATCGCCGGAGCGTACTGCACTTCGGGGTCCGTTGCACCCGATGCGCGCTGATTTCAACATCAACCCAGATACTGGACGTGCACGTAGGTGCCGAGACGTACGTTATAAGCCAGATACCAGCCGATATGGTCGGGGTCGTCGTAGATCACGATGTCGTCGCTGGTCCAGAGCCAGTCGCTGCACAGATCAAGATCCCAGTCGGCGACGCTCCAGTAGAAGCCGCCGAACGAGAAGCGGCTGGGACCTCCGCCGGTGAGCCGCCAGACATGACTGGGGCCGATGCCGGCGCTGAAGCGGCCATGTTCGAAGGGGTGGTCGAGGTGATAGTGGGGATCGTTCTTGCCGGTATCGTGACCGACCCACTCTCCGTTCGAATGCACGTGCGGAGCCTGCGGATGACCAGGCATGTCGGCCGCCGGGCGCGGCGCACGAGCAGGCGCGGCGGGGCGCGCGGGAGTAGCGGGCTCCTGAGGCCGTGCGGCCGGTCTGGCGGGTGCGGGCGATGGACCGCGCTGCGGAACAAACCCTCCGCCAACTTTTCCCTCACCGCCCCTCGGCGCAGCGCCGCCGCCCTTTTGTTCACGCCCTTGAGACCAGCCGGGAGCCGCTGTCACAGCAAGGGCAGAGATTACAATCAGTCCGATTCGTAGTGCTTTCATGTCACCTCCTGGGGTAGGTTATCACGGGTTGATGAAACGCTTATTTCAGCTCGACCTGAATCTCTGAGGCGGTCTGGCTGCCAATGTTCTCGGTGGCGTGCTGCATGGCGTCTCTCCAGGCGACTTCACCTTTGTGACGGGGATTGTCTACGGTCCGGCCGTCGCTGATGGCCATGGTGGTGTGCAGCTCGGTGAGATACACCACAACATAAGCGGGATGGTCGTGCAGCGGGCTCCTGAGGTGCGGGACGAGGATGGTGCGAAGGACGCGCACACGATCGTTTTCGAAATCGACGGTGTGGTGTTCAGGGTCAAGTTTTACAGGGTCGAGTGTGTATTTGTGAGGCGGAAGCGGCGGCGCGCCCGGTTTGAACTCCACGATGACTTCTTCGGCCGCATGACCGGTGGCGTTCTCTTCGGCGCGAGTGCCCGCTGCGAAGTGCGCAGTGTCGCCGTCTTTGTGTGAGCCGGTATCGCCGAGATAGACGACGACTGACTCGGAATATTCGCGCGCGGGAAGTTTTTCGTGCGGCGCCAAATTGACGCGCGTGACGTGAACCAACGCGTTATCGATCTCAACGTGCGTGTTCGCGGCCGGCGCGAGGACCGGAGCCAGTGCGAGCAGCAGAGTTATTGAGCGGCGCATGAGAAGTTCGCCGCGTCGTCCATGCTGCCCGAGCCAGAGTACTTTGCGACCTGCGGATATGGGCAGAGCGGACGCGTGCGGTCCACCTTGCCCGCGGTCGAATGCGATGCAATCATCTTCGCCGGAGCGCTGCCCTTCGTGACCCAGGTATCGAGTGTGGCCGCGAGATCCATCTTGTTCGGGCCCTCGCCGCCGCCACAATGGCCCATGCCGGGGGCCATGAAGAGGCGGATGGAATCGGAGACTTTCTTTTCTCCGCCCATGGTGTCCAGGACGCTCTTGTAGTACTGCACTGTGGCAAGCGGCGAAACGTTGGTGTCGGACCAGCCGTGGTAGAGCAGAAGCTTTCCTTTGTGACCGAAGAACGCGCTGAGGTTGGGGTCCGTCGAGTTCATCACAACGTTGTCGGGCTCAGCTGACTTCGCGACGTCTTTGTCGAAGTCGAACGTGCGCCAGTCCCAGGCAGGGTTCTTGAAGACCACGTACTTGTAGTGATCGAGCATGATGGCGGCCGGGTGCGGGACCGGCGGCGAGGATGGCCCAGCCGAGTTCAGAGCCCGGCACGAGCGCGGGAGCGATTTTCGCGCCGGTGCGCGGGTTTGTGGCGTCCATATAAGTCTTGCGCACGGCTTCGACCTGCGGCGCAGTGAGGCACGCGGGGGAATCGGCACCTTTGCACAACGATGGACCTGACGGATCGAACTTGCAGCGCGATGGGATCCTGGATGAGGCCGTCTTTAAGGCCGTCGGCGGCGTCGCACTGATCGATCACGGCCTGGTGGATGAGCTTGATATTTCGACGGGCGGCACGGTAGCTGGCCGGATCTTTCAGCTGGGCGAAGGCAACCCAGAGCGCCATCGGCCGTTCGATTGGCGGGCGCGCCGGCGATGATGCCGTCGTAATCGGCCGGGAAACTTCTGCGCTTCCTTGAGACCCTGGCGGCCGCCGGTGGAGCAGCCATTCCAATAAGAGAGCTTCGCATCATTGCCGTAGAAGGCCGCGACGATTGCCTTCGACTTCAGCGTCATCTCATGCTCGGAACGATAGCCGAAATCGATGAGCTTTTCCGGATGCCCGAGGGCGAAACTGCCGCTGCCGCCGACGTGGCCGGTGTCGGTGGAACTGGTGGCGTAGCCGTCGCGCAATGCTTCGGCCATCGCGGAGTAGCTGATAACGCCTGCCCATCCGCCGTTGCCGACCGCCTGATACTTCTGATTCCAATCCGCGGAGGGCAGCCAGACTTCGATTTTGATATCAGAGTCGCTGGAAGGCTTGAGCGTGGCGATCACGCGGCAGAAGGCGGGCAGATCCTTATATATGTTGGTGGCCGGACCGCGCCCGCCGCCGCGTCCGGCGGGATTGGCAGGCTCGACGAATGCGCCGGCAGCCACGGTCTGCGCGCCGGTGATGGTGGCGTCGGGAAAGCTGAGTGAAGTGAGGCTGTCGCACGTGGCGGCGAAGAGGGGAACACTGGCGACGGCAAGTGCAAGAGAAGTTTTCCAGACGAAGCCCATCGGGGATTCTCCTTCGCGACGAGTATATATCCTATTTCACGCGGCCCTGAAAACCTGTGGCGATCATTGGGATCCGGAAGATCGATTTCGCATTGTTGCGCACGCCGGGCGGCGTCTCCAGCTCCCTGCCATCGGCTCCGAGCGCGCCGCTCGCGACCACATAGAGTGTCTTCTTGCCGGGTCCGGAGAACGCTGCGCTGATCACGCTGCGCGGCGTCGGAATCAGACCGAGAAATTTGCCATCCGGACTCAGCACCTGCACGCCGGGCCCGCTGGTGACGTAGATTCGTCCCGCCGCATCGATCGTCATGCCATCGCCAGGGCCTCCGGTTAAGCCTGCTTGAAGCCTGCCGAACACGCGCTGATTGCGTACCGATCCGTCGGGCTCGACATCGAATGCCACAATCTCGCCGCCGTTTGTAACGTAGAGCGTCTTTTCATCGGGGCTGAGCGTGATGCCGTTCGTCCGGATGTTTTCGCCGATCGTCGTGACTTTGCCTGCGGCGTTGAGATAAAAGAGCGCCGCGCCGTTGAAGTAGAAACCGCCTTTCTTATCGCCGATGAGATCGTTGAGCCGGCCGAGGCTTTTGCCATCAATGTTGTCGGCGAGAGTTTTCCTTTCGGGCGAAAGCTCGGCGAGCGCCGTGGGCTCTTTGCAGTTCGCCGGATCTCTGCCCGGATCGGTACAGGTGCGCTCCACCCCAAAGATGCGTCCATTGGAATCGACTGTCAGGGCGCCGGTGCCATGCGTGTCCTCAAGAAAAACCGATACACGGCCCGTGCTGTCCAGTTTGCTGATGCGGCTGGGCTGTTCCTGGGCGAAGAGCAGGCCGCCGTCGGGGGTGCCGACGATGCCGTCCGCGTTATCGGGGCCCTGCCAGACCAGCGTCCACGAAGCGTCCGCCGCAATGACGCCGGGGATTTCTTTCACTGTCACTTCACGCAGCTGGCCCGCCGGACCACCGCCGCGCTGGCCGAAAGCGATGATGACGGCTGCGAGAAAATACAGCGCGGCCGCCGCAGGGATTTTCGTCATGGAACGTTTCAATAATCTCACTCAGCGCAACAGTCGATGAACGTGATCGCGAAAACGCGTATAGATCCACGAAACGGCGATCAGAATCAGGCCGAGTGTCACGAATGAGAGTATCCGGTAGATTGTTTCGAGATTGCGCAGATCGTAAAGGAAGGCTTTCAGGATACAGATGAGAAGCAGTCCAAGGCCTTCCAGTCGCAGCGTGCGACCGTGCAGGACGAATCCCGTGGCAAGCAGCGCCAGGCCGGTCAACGCCCAACATGTCGTCAACAATCCGCCGGAAACTTCGCCCCACAAAATTGCCATCACGAGAAGACTGGCGATAGACGAAAGGTACGCCGCGGCGCGGCGCTCCCTCGCGCCTCGTGACAGGACCGCGCAGCCGTAGATTCCCGCAGCGGTCAGCGTCGACCAGACCAGGCGCGGCGGCTCCACATTGTTGACAAGACTGCCGAGCAGAGCCAGAGTCGCGACGATGTAGCTCTCGACGCGCATGTCTTGAGCAGACTGACGGATTCCCGCTCCCAAGAGTCCCAGAGCGAAGATCGCAAGAAAGACCGGCGTCTGGTGGTCGTTTGCTTCCCTGCCAATAAAGAAGACTCCCGCGGCGGCAGCCGCAGATGAAAGCAAAATCGCCGGCAACCCCGCGCGCTCCAGCCTGTGCCACAACCAATAAAGGCAGGCCATCACCATTGGAACGGCGGGGAGCCGCGCATGTTGTAAGCCGGGCTCATACTGCCCGCACCAAATTATGGCGATGACGCCAAGAGCCTGCCCCTGAAACCGGGTTTCGAACAAAGCAAGCGCCAATGCACAGCCCAGCATCGACCACCATGGATCGGGCGTCACGAGCCACAGCGTAACTAAAGTGGCCGCTGCTGCAAACCACGCCGCTGAGTGTTTCATGAAAGATTCAGCGCGCCGGCTCCAGAGCCAGGTCGCCACCCACGCTGAGATCGCCGTTCCGGCGAAGTCGATCCAAACCGCGCGCAGCGGAAACCGCATGAATTCGGAAGCGTGTTCACCGGCTGCGATAAGTGCTCCTGCCGCCGCCAGCGGTCCATAGCAAAATCGCAGCTCATCCGGCACCCCTGCAAGTCCGGCCGCGAGCACGATCACGGCAAGGCCGCTCTCCGCGACGCCCAGGTATCCCGTCGGCGCCTCTATCGCAATCGCGGCTGCCACGAGAAATGTCGCAACGAAACTCATCATGCGATCCTGCCGGCGAACGCTCCGGTTCCAATAGAAAAGCGCGGCATGGAAAAGAAGCGCAGTGGTTCGCTGGTCGTTCCCCTGCGTGGTCGCCGTCAGAGCCAGCGAAGCAATGAAGCCGACGATGCCGAGTCCACGCAGAAAGACGGAACGGATGCGCGCGCCGGCGAGATATAGCAACTCCGCCTCGGCGGCAAGGGCGGCGACTTCCCAGATTCCATACGCGCGGCCCGTAATGGCGAGACCTGCGAGCACTGCAGAAACAAATAACGATGCCTCGTAGCTCCCGGCCCGGACGCGTTTTGCGAAATCTTCTTCGGGACGGAAGCTGGATGGAGCGCGAATTATCAGCCGCACCGCGGTATCACACAGAAAGAGCGAGGCGCCCAGGGCGGCGGCAAACCACAACCGGTCGGGCGCTGCACTCGACCAGAGTCGGTACGACAGTCCGAGTAAGCCCGCCAGGTTGGCCGTGAAAATGAGGCTGGACGCACCTTCTTCGACACGGCGCCGGGTTCGTAAGAGATCGAATCCGTCGAATAACAGCCAGTAAACGAGGAACAGGGACTGCGTCTCTGCCAGCGGCGCACTGGGTTGCGGACGCGCTGCACAGGTCAGCCAGGTGAACACCAGGCCAAACAGCGCCATCCCGTTCCAGCGGAATCGGGCGGCGAGATAAAGCAACGAACCGGCCAACGGGATCAGACTGGCGGTGGCGAGCGGCGTCGACGGCGACACAGCCAGCGCAGCAAACGCCGCAAAATACGCCGTCGCCGTGACTGCCTGCGAGCGATAACGCAGCGAATGCGCCACCATGCCAAGCGCCACCGCGAACACTCCCATAGAGCCGAGAAGCGGATTGGCGATGATCCTCGACGCCGGAATCGCATAAATCGCGTATGCGCTGGCATAGAGACCGGCCCAGCCAGCGCCGATCAGTCCCCTGGCGAAGACGCGGTATGGGGTGCACCGTTCCGTGCGAACTCCTGCGCCGAGAATTGCAGCACTGGTCACGAGCGCCATAGAAGCCCGGCCCGCCGGGCTCACGTGCGTGAAGGAATATGCGAGGAACAGGGCGATCCCGATCACGAGCACGACGGCGCCGACCTTATTCAGGATGCTGCTGCCCACCACAACCTCCCACTCCTGGTCACCGACCATGCTGCGCAGGCGTTGGAACAGCGTGGGTTCGGCAGAGTGATATTCGGTCGCAGCCGGCGCGGGTTCCGGCTTCGATTCAGGTACGCGCCGCGGCACCGGGGCTATGACGCTCACCGGGACAGCGGTGAACTGCGAGGGCGCTTTATCTCGCGCGGCCGACGTCTCCAGCAAAGCCACGCGCCGCTCCAAATCGCATACGCGCTCGAACGAAGAAGTGTCTCTTACCACGGCAGCCAGCTGCTGTTCGATCTCATCGGTCCTCGCCCGCAGCCGCAGGCACCAGAGAATCATGGCACCGACCAGAATCACGCTTATGATTTCCACGCCATCTTCAAAAGCACGCATCGGCCCGCGTCTGCGGCTTTTCTTTTCAAAGAGTTAGGCGCGATAGACGGGGAAGACCGGGACATCCAGTGCATGTTTATGTACAATTCATGCAATGCCGCTGTTGACAGAGCCCGAACGCCGCTTTCTGACCGCGGTGGCACGGCTGGCATACACGAATCCCTTTCTGCCCGAACGCACCGAGTATGAGCGCGCAGCGCTGGGCCGCGACTACGTGCCCGGCAGCCCTGTCTGGAGCGCATCGGTCACAGCGCCCGACCAGGTTTCCCCTAACCTGGCGCGCCTGCGCGCCCGCCTCGACCCGGTCGTCGAGAAAGTGCGTTCACGGCTCGCGGTCCATCCGGACGCGCATCCGGACGAATTGGCCATCTACGAAGACTCCGCGCACTATCTGGTGTTCGAGCGTTACTACACGGATTTTCAGGCGGCGAAATCCGGCTGGCGTTTTTACGATCGCTTCGCTGAAGACTGGAACCACCTGCTTCTCGGCGACACGCGCCGCTTCGAATCGGGCGCGCAGGCGCCGCACTATTTTGCCTGCTTTCGCCAAGTGCAGCAGGCGTTTCATCAGACGTTCTTCAGTATCGTCGGCAACTCGATGCCCGCGGCACGGCTGCGTGCCACAGTCTGGCAATCGGTTTTCACGCACGATCTGCGCCGCTACGGCCGGGTGCTCTACAAAAAGATGGCCGATTTCCCGACGCTGATCACCGGCCCGTCGGGAACCGGCAAGGAACTGGTGGCGCGCGCGATCGCCAATTCGCGATATGTCGCCTTTGACCCCGCGCGGCACGCGTTCGCCGGCGCCGACGATTTTGTCCCGATCAGCTTTGTCCCGATCAACCTGGCCGCGCTGTCGCCGACACTGATCGAATCCGAACTGTTCGGGCATCGCCGCGGTGCGTTCACGGGCGCAACCGGAGATCGCAAGGGATGGCTCGATTCGTGTCCGCCGACCGGTTCGATCTTTCTCGACGAACTGGGCGAGCTCGATCTCGGCATTCAGGTGAAGCTGCTGCGCGTGATTGAAACGCGTCGCTTCTCGCCGGTCGGAGCCACCGTGGTGCGCGAGTTTGCGGGCAAGCTGATCGCGGCGACGAACCGCGATCTGCCCGCAGAAATACGCGCCGGACGATTTCGCGGCGACCTCTATTACCGTCTCTGCGCCGATCAGATCCGCACGCCCTCACTGCGGGAACAGATCGGCGATTCGCCGGAGAACCTGCATGAGCTGCTGGCGTTCACGGTGCGACGCGTGGTCGGGGAGGACGCCGAGCGCACCCTGGCGGAAGTGGAGGAGTGGATCCACAAAAAGCTTCCCGCGGGATATACGTGGCCAGGCAACTACCGCGAGCTGGAGCAGTGCGTGCGGAACATCGTGATCCGGCGGGCGTATCAGCCGATGTCCGATCCGGAGCAGGAGTCGACACCCGCCGCCGACCTTCTGGCAAACCTGAGCAACGGCGGGCTGACTGCCGATGAGCTCGTCTCGAACTATGCGGCGCTGATCTATACGAAGACCGGAAGTTATGAAGAGACCGCACGCCGTCTCTCGCTCGACCGGCGCACGGTGAAATCGAAAGTGGAAAATTTTCTGCGGGCGTCGACGTAAGGTTACTGCATCACTCCCAGAAGCTCTTCGGGGCATCTTCCAACGTGCGGAGATCTTTCACAACATCGCCCGCGGCGAGACGTGGAACATGCCGGTTACGGTCTTGTCCGGTGAGCTCCGACGAACCGAGCGCAATTTCACAGGGATCAACATGCCAGATTTGGGAAGCGTATTCCTGAATGGTACGGTCCGACGAGAATTTTCCGGCGCGCGCTACGTTGAGAATGGACTTTCTGATCCAGCCCCGCCGGTCACGGTACGCAGCGTCCACCCGGTCCTGTGCCTGGATGTAAGCCCGAAGATCAGCCAGAACCATATAGGATTCGCCCGCGGAGAGCAGCGCCTCGGTCAGGGGCCTGAATATCCCGGGCTCCATCAGGTTGAAAAAATCCCGCTCAATGAGCTCGATCGCCTGCCGAATCTCCCCATCGTGGTTGTAGATGTCCCGCGGATAGTAGCCCGGTCTGCGCCGCTCCACTTCGTCCGCCGTAAGACCGAAGATGAAGATGTTGTCGGCTCCGACTTCTTCCATGATTTCGACATTGGCGCCATCGAGGGTCCCGATCGTCAGGGCTCCGTTGAGCTGGAGTTTCATATTGCCCGTACCCGAAGCCTCGGTGCCCGCCAGCGAAATCTGCTCGCTGAGATCGGCGGCCGGGATGATTTTCTCGGCCAACGACACGCGGTAATTCGGCAGAAAAACAACCTTCAGCTTGTCCCCGACCTGAGGATCCCGGTTGATCACTTCCGCGACCTGATTAATGAGCTTGATAATCAGCTTCGCCGTGGCGTAGCCGGGCGCGGCCTTCGCGCTGAGGATGAACGTGCGGGGAACAATATCCGCTGCCGGATCTTTCTTGAGCCGGATGTACCGGCTGATGATGAACAACATGAACATGAGCTGGCGCTTATACTCGTGGAGCCGTTTGACCTGCACATCAAAGAGGGAGTCGGTCGAAACGGTTATGCCGAGCTCGTCCTGTATATACTTTGCGAGCGCCTGCTTGTTGCGACGTTTGGCTGCGTCAAAACTCTCCTGAAAACCAGCATCATCCGCCAGCGGTTCTATGCCCCGGAGTTGCGTGAGGTTTGTAATCCACTCATCCCCGATCGTTTCCGTAATCAGTTGTGCCAGTGGCGGATTCGCTTTGAGGAGCCAGCGCCGCTGCGTGATCCCGTTCGTTTTATTGTTGAACCGGGCAGGCCAATATTCGGCAAAATCGCGTAACACGACATTTCGGAGAAGGTCGCTGTGAAGTTTCGCTACGCCATTCACGGAGCAGGATCCGGCGATGGCGAGGTGCGCCATGCGCACATTCTTTTCCCCGTCTTCACCGATGATGCTCATGCGCCGGAGACGGTCCGGGTCCAGCAGGTAGCGGGACGATATCTCCCGCATGAAGCGGGCGTTGATTTCATAGATGATCTGAAGCGGGCGAGGCAGCAGCCTTTCCAGCATGCTCACGGGCCACTTCTCCAGCGCCTCCGGAAGGATTGTGTGGTTGGTGTAGCCCGTCGCATGGGTAGTCATCTCCCACGCCTGGTCCCATCCAAGACCCTCCACGTCTATGAGCAATCGCATCAGCTCGGGAATCACGAGCGCCGGATGGGTGTCATTCAACTGCATGAAAACCTTATCCGGGAACTCGTCCCAGCGGTTACTCCCCGACTTAAAACGGCGCACAATGTCCTGAATCGAGCAGGAAACGAAGAAGTATTCCTGCTTCAGGCGAAGCTCTCTCCCCTGAAATATGTTGTCGTTCGGGTACAGGATCTTGGTGAGGTTTTCGGCAAGGACTTTATTCGCCACGGCGTCGACATACTCGCCCCGGTTGAAGTCATCGAGATCGAAATCCTCCACCGCCTTTGCCGACCAGAGCCGAAGGGTGTTCACAGTGCCCCCGCCGTATCCGACTACCGGCAGATCATAGGGCATACCCATAATCTTTTTGGTGTCAACCCAGCGCCATTCCTTGCCCTGCGGGCCCGCGACGACATCAACGCGGCCTTCAAAACGCACTGGAAAGGAAAATTCCGGATGGGCGATTTCCCAGGGACAGCCAAGCTTGAGCCACTGGTCCGGCTGCTCCACCTGGTAACCATTCACAATCTTCTGATTGAAAATGCCGAAGTCGTAGCGGAGTCCATAGCCGACTGCCGGGAGGTTCAGCGTGGACATGGAATCCAGAAAACAGGCCGCCAAACGACCCAGACCGCCGTTGCCCAGACCCGCGTCGACTTCACAGTCTCGGAGCGCCTCATAGTCCAGTCCGATTTGGGCCATGGCCGCGCGACAACTGTCCTCCATCTTCATATTGATGACGTTGTTCCCCAGCAGGCGGCCGATCAGGAATTCGAGGGAGAGGTAATAGATCCTTTTGACGTTCCTGCGGTGATGGGTTTGCTGGGTGGCAATCCACTGCTCAATCAACCGGTCGCGAACTGTAAGGGCGAGGGCGAAGTACCGATCGCGGCCGGTTGCGGTAAAGTGATCCTTCGCCAGCGTACGCAGAAGGTGTCCTTCGAATCCCTGGCGGATGTTTTCAGCCAGCCTGTCCGAACCGGTTTCGACGGCTCGTCCCGGAGTCTCAAGCAATGCAGCCCTGTCGGTTTCCATACTGAGCCAATCGGCGGAAACGACGCCGAACTTTAGCTTGGGGGATCTGTCAGGAACGGCTGCAGTTCGCACACCGCAAAATGAGCCGGATGCGAAGTCCTCAGTTAACGCGACGAGCCGAACACATAAAGTTCGACGCCGCCGATGACGCCGCGCTTCGGCATCGCCACCAGCGGAATGTCCTGGTACACGGTGCTCGTGATGTTGGTCAACTGCAGGAACGGGCGCACATGCCCGGTGGCGTAGCCGGCGCTGGCATCCCAGACCGCGTAAGGGCCGCGGGCCACGCGATTCACCACGCCGATGCGGCTGCGGGCGATCAGATACTTTCCGACAGCACCGCGCCATTCGACGACGCCGTCATAGACCGGGTAGTTGAACGTGTACTCCGTCACGATATTCTGCGGCGACGCGAACTGGCCGTGCAGACCGCTGAAACTGAGCGCTATGTGCTGACCTGCGCGCGGCTCCCAGACTGCCGCGGCCTCGACTCCGCGGTAATGCAGTGGGGGCAGATTCTCCGCTTCGTAGTCCATCGTGCCGGGCAGTTCGACGTAATCGACCACGCGTGTGTCGCGCCGCTCGAACGCGGTGAGCGAAAGATGCAGGTTCGGCATCGGGTAGGCATCGGCGCCGGCTTCGTAGCTGGTCGCGGTTTCCGGCCTGAGGTTGGGGTTCCCGACGGTCGAAGGCGACGCGTAATAGAGATCCGTGTAACTGGGAAGGCGGAAGGCGCGGCTGGCGGAAGCCCGTATTTTCAGCTTCGTCGTGGCCCAGACAGCACCACTCAGCGAAGGGCTGGTGGCGACGTCTTTTCCACCGGCGGCGCCATAAACTTCTTCGCGGATGCCGGCCGACAGCGAATATCGCCGCGCCGACCGAAGATCGTAGAACACATAGCCGCTTCCGCGGGTGCGGCTGTGAACGCCCAGATTCGTGCTGCGGATCGATTCGGCCAGACCCTCGGCGCCGTAGCTCAGGACTGCGTGTAAGGGCAGATTTTCGTGGCGGCGCAGATCGCCCTGCCAGCTGTCGTCGAGGTGATGGTTGGTGTAGAACGACGGATCGTCACGGATGTAGACGTAGAGGTCAGTGTGTTTGCGGAAGGCGAAGCTGGCTTCGGTCTTGTCTCCCAGATTCTGATGTCCTGAAGCAAACCAGCTTTTGGTGCGCTCCCATTGCGGCTCCGGAGCGCCGTAGAAATCGTTGGCGCCGAAGGGGCGATCACTGTAAGCGAAGAGCAGGCTGGTGGCGCCGAGGTGCGATTTGAGCGTGGTCAAAGTGCTCAGATCCAGATTGCGATAGTCGCGGTCGGTAGTGAAGCCGTCGGAGAAATCGCGCGCGAAAGCCATTTCTTCCTGCCACCAGGCACGGCCGAAAGTCGCGATGGCGTGCTGCTCATTGGTTCCGAAGTTGCCGACTCCGGTGAGTAAACGGAGCTCGCCGGGATCGATGGGCGCCGTGAGGACATTGACGACTCCGCCGATGGCGTCGGAGCCGTAAAGCGTCGAGCCGGCGCCTTTGAGCACTTCGATTCCCGAAAGCATCTCGAGCGGAACGGGCAGATCGAGATTGAAGTGGCCGGTCTGGACGTCGTCGAGGCGCATGCCGTCAAGGAGCACGAGCGTCTGGCCGAACGTGGCGCCACGTATGGAGAGGTCGGCCTGCATGGCGCCTGCCGCGCGGGCCTGCAGATCGAGGGCGGCGTCGAGCGCGATCAGGTCGAACCAGGAGTTGTAGAGTTCACGCTGTTTCTCGGGCAGCGGAAGAGAGCTGACGTCGCGGTCGGCCTCGGCGAGAGGAATGGGTTCAGCCGCACCTGTGACGACGATACTCGTCTGTTGCTGAGCGGGAAGTAATCCGGCAGTGAGGGCCAGGGCGATCCAGATTCTCACGGAATATTTACCGTAACATTGGCGCCAGGCCCACAGGCGTGGTTCCGGATGGCGGGACCCGATTCGGACACACAGGGCGGCTCGCTGCAGGGAGCACCCGGAGCCTCGCCCGCAGGTTAACGGATTAAGTGATCAAATTCCGGATCTTCCAGTGCCTCTTCCGGCGAAGAACGGCGCTCTCCGTCCGGGCGTCGCCCCCTGATCCCTGATCGCTTGCTCTTGTACACCTCGCGATCGGCTCTCGCGAGGAGAGCGGTTGCGGCCTCGTGTCCGTCCCATTCGGCCAGTCCCACGGATGCCTTCACCACGGTTTTGACGATCTTTTCGCCGGTATTGATTTTGTATTCGCCGAACACCCATTTACGGATGCGGTCCGCTCGGTCATTGGCTGCGACCATCTGGCCCCCGATGACTGCGATGAACTCATCGCCACCGAGGCGGCTGACCATTTCACCTGCGCTGAACTGCGCTTTCAATTCGCCGCCGAACTGCTTCAGCAGGTCGTCACCGGCGACGTGGCCGAAACCGTCGTTGACTGCCTTGAACTGGTCCAGATCCATCATCAGCAGACAAAAGGGCTTCCCGTCAGCGATGCGGCCTTCCATGTGTCTCTCGAATGCCCGGCGATTGGACAGACCGGTCAACGTATCGGTCAGCGATTCGCGCTCGGCCGCATCGAGTTTGGCGCGGTACTCCTTTACCTGAGAGGACAGCTGTTCAACGGACGCTTTACTTTCCGCCGTCATCCGCGTGACGCAGGTTTTCAGCGATTTTGTGCATTCGACGAGCGAGGCGCGCAACCGGGGCATGTCATTGTCCGCGGCAATCGCACCCAGCCTGGTCGTGAACGCGCCAAGTTCGGCCGCATATTTCTCGTCGCGATTACCGAGCGCACTGGCCGCGGCAGAAAGCGCGGTGACGACTTCGCGAAGTTCGCGCTGAATGTCTCTGTGACGGCCGAGCGCCTGGTCCGCCCATAAGGTGATCTCTTCGCGTGCCTGCGCGCCGGTTTTCGGAAGGTTGACGGCAGCCGCGGGCGAATGCAGGCTTCTTTCCAGCATAGCCAGCTGGTGGCCGATGTCGATCTCCAGATTCGGCACGGCACGACCCGCGCAGTCACCGACTGTGAGCAGCAGACTGCCGATTTCAGCTACCGCGGGATTCGCCGGGCCGGGCCCGGCGCTCCGCTCCGGCACCACGCCGGCTGCGACGCTTTCCTGGCTCTTGCTTTTGTGGTCATCGATGTATTTCCGAATCGAAATCATCCCTTGAGCTTCCACGCCTCCGCTGTGAGTTCTTATCGGCTGGAGTCGACAGAGATTGCGATGACAAATATATGGCTTCGCGTACGATAATTCTCGATATGGCTGACGCCTTCAACCGGGAGGAGCTGCTGAACCGTCTGAAGCCTCTCATGCATGATCAGAGGTACGGTGAGATTTTGCATCTGATGTCGGACTTGCAACTGAAAGTCCTTGCGGAGACGTTCGACGATCTTTCCCGCTGGAAGCCGGAACGCCGCGATACAGAGAGGCGAGCCGTTATGCGCCGCGTGCATGTCAGCCCGGCAGAGGGGAATGGTTTCCGAGCTCAGTACGGCCTGCAACAGGACATCTCCACCAACGGCATGGGGCTCTTTCTGAGCCGGCCCGTTCCACTCAGGAGCCGTATCAAGATCCGATTTAACGGCAAGGATTCGGTCGGCGTTGTGCAGCGATGTCAGGAGGATAAAGGCGGCTGGACGGTCGGGGTTATGCTCGAACCACCTGCCGACTCCATCGGCGAGACGCAACCGCAGGCTGCCGGTGATGCCGCGCCTCCCCCGGAGCCCGGTCCCGGAACCCCAGACCCTGAATCCTGATCCCCGATCGCCTGCCCCGTGACCGGTGAGCAGAGGAACGGTCAGCTGGCCGGGGCGGCGGCTTTCACGACGATGGAGATGCGGCGGTTGCGGGGGTCGTTGGGGTCGGCGGGATTGAGCAGACGCTGGTTGGCGAAGCCGCGGGTTTCGACGATCTGATCGTCACGGAGACCGTCGGTGAAGAGAAGGCGGCGGGCGGTGTTGGCGCGGTCGGCGGCGAGTTCCCAGTTGCTGTAGCCGCTGGCGGGAGTGGCGCCACGAAAGGGGCGGGCGTCGGTGTGCCCCTCGATGATGACTTTGTTGGGGAGGCGCGAGACCTCCTGGGCGAGAATTTTCAGAAGACGCTCGCCTGCCAGGGTGGGCGCAGAACTGCCGGACCCGAAGAACATGCCCTCTTCGTTTTCGAGCAGGTCGATGCGGAGACCTTCGGCGGTAACCGTAAACAGGACATTCTCGCGGAATTGCCGGAACTCGGGCATCCGGCGGATAGCGGCTTCGAGATCCTTCCGGAGATCGCGCAGCGTGCGCTGGTCGAGGGTGACATTCTCACCGGTGTTGCCGACGCCCGTACCGACACTGCCGCGATAGCCCCTGGGATCACGAAAGTAACCCTGGATGGATTCCTTGACGCGTGTACTGGAGTTCATCATCCACAGGACGATAAAGAGTGCCATGAGAGCAGTGACAAAATCCGCGTAGGCAACTTTCCACGCCCCGCCGTGGCGCTGGACGGGCGCGGCGCGGCGGCGCGCCGGGAGTGGCGGATCGACACCGGGCTGATCACTTGCCGGCATCAGCCCGCCTTTACCGCCGCAGCCACGGGGATCGACGGAATCTTCGCCTCTCTGCGGACGGTGATTTCCATTTCCCCGAAGTCCGGGCGCAGTTCGAGTGGAATGGAACGACGCGCGGCTTCGACCGCGAGCATCGGTGAGACACCCCGGGCGAAGGCCACAATCCCGGTGCGCAGAACCTGAAGATGATGCGTGTGGCTTTCGGAGCGGGCCTCGATGCGGGCCGCGATCGGACCGACCACTCCGTAGCACAGAAGAATGCCGAGGAACGTGCCGACCAGCGCAGCGGCGACTTTCTCGCCGATCTTTTCGGGCGAGCCGCCAATGAACTGCATCGTGATAACGACGCCGAGAACCGCGGCAACGATGCCCAGTCCAGGGAGAGCGTCGGCGACGGAGTGGAGCGCGCGCACTGATTCGTGACGGGCTCTGTGCTGAATGTCCATGTCCAGGTCCATCAGGTTGTCCAGCTCATTGGCGGAGCCGCCCCCGATGACGATCATGCGCAGGGAGTCGATAAGGAAGTTCAGTGTGACGCGGTCTTTGAGTAGATCGGGATAGTTGGAGAAGATGGGGCTGGAGGCGGGATCTTCAACGTCGTTTTCGATCGCCATGGGACCGCCGGAGCGGCGTGCGAAAGTAAAAACCTCGTAGAGCATCCGAAGAAGCCGGAGATAGCCGGAGCGGCTGTGCGCGGGCGCGCGGAACGCTTCGCGGATGCCGTTGACCATGCGCCGAATCGTGGATGGAGGGTTGGCCACCAGAACGATGCCGAAACCGGCGCCGAGGATGATAAGGAGTTCCGCGGGCTGCAGAAGTACCCACGGGTTTCCTTTTTCGAAAAGGTAACCACCGAAGACTGCGCCAACGACCAGAAGGATTCCAAGAAGGGCGAACACATGTGCGGGCCTTTCCCGCGCCTCTCAGTTTGGGGTGGCAGCGCTCACGCGGACAAGACTAACGATGGTGTTAACCACGAGGGGCAAAGAATCCGTTTTTTTCGGTTTGGCAGAAGTCCGAAGGCACGCTTGCTTACTTGCGGACCCGGAGGGTGCCCAGGCTCTGTAGATGCAATGCGTTACGGAGTCGCGCCTGCGAAGGAGCGGATTTGATTGCCGGTTGGTGTAGTCCGCCACGGAAACCCGGCCACTCTGCGAGAGGGTGTCTTATGGGCCGGAAACGGAGATTCAGCGTGAAGGAGCGGCCAGCGCAGCCCTCTTGCCGAGGAAAATCGGGGGCCAGGGCCAGATTTTTCCCGGGAAGACGCTAAACAGGTGGTTTAGCGCCGATATGCAAATGAGATGGCAATGCCCAGACGCAGGGGTTCGTTCGGGACGTACGGCAACCTGGTTGTCGCGGTTGCCGGACTCTGTGCGGTCGGGTGGGGGCTTCGCTCACGCGCTCCGGGCTGGTGCGTGGCGGTGATGCCGGCAGCCTGCGCCGCCGTCGCCCTTGAGGAGATCCGCTACGCAAAACTGCTTAGCCGTCAGCGGGCGGAAAGCGAAAGGCTGCGTGAGAGCGAAATGCGTTTTCGAAACGCGTTCGAGGAAGCCTCAGTGGGCATGGTGATTCTGGATATCGACGGGCGGGTTCAGTCGGTCAACAAGGGATTCACGGACCTGCTGCACTATTCCCCGGCCGAACTTACCGGCAAATCACTGTTCGATTACATTTCCCCTGAGCATCACGAGGATGTTAAGCAGCAACGAGCCGCGATTCTCTCCGGCCAGATACCGAATTACAGGGCAGAGAGACGCTTTATACGCAGGGACGGAGTCTCCGTCTGGGTGCGCTCCAGCGTCTCCATGCTGCAGATCAACAACCAGCGCCACACGATCACCCTCGTGGAAGACATTTCGGAAAGGAAGCAGATCCGCGACCGCCTGCGTAAACAGGCCCTCCGGGACCACCTGACGGGACTTCCGAACCGCCGCGAATTCGAACAGGTGCTGGATGTCGCTCTCACCGTGGCAAGAGGCGATGAGATCAGGCACCAGATGAACGGGGCGGACAGAATGCCGCGCGGCAGCGAAGTGGCTCTGCTCTATATCGATCTGGACCGCTTCAAGCTGATAAACGATACTCTGGGGCATCGCTATGGCGACCTTTTGCTGAAATATGTAGCCCACCGGTTCCGCGATTGCCTGGAGGCCGATCAGTTTCTGGCGCGGGTGGGCGGCGATGAATTTACCGTGGTGTTAAGCGGCGTCGAGAGACGCGATGTGCCGGCTAACGTGGCAAAGCGGCTGCTTGAATCGTTCCGCGATCCTTTTGAGATTGACGGACACGAAATAAGCATCAGCGCGACCATCGGCATCAGCCGCTATCCTCTGGACGGAAAAGACGGGAGTTCGCTGCTGCAGAGCGCGGACGCGGCCATGTATGCCGCCAAGCACAGCGGACACAGGAGATTCATGTTTTTCACGGCGGCGATGCGGGCGGCGGCTCACGACAAACTGAGCATCGAAAGCCATCTGCGGCGCGCGCTGGACAACCGCGAGATTTCCGTTCATTTTCAGCCGCAGTACGAACTGGCTACCGACCGTCTGGTGAGATTTGAGGCGCTGTGCCGGTGGTTCAGCCCTGTGCTGGGTCAGGTTCCGCCGGACCGCTTCATCCCGGTCGCCGAGGAAACGGGCCTCATCCATTCCCTCGGCAGTTATATTCTGCGCGAATCCTGCGTCCAGGCATTGCATTGGCAGGCAGGCGATCCGGTGCAGGTTGCAGTAAACGTTTCGGCCGTCCAGTTTGCGCGCGCGGATTTTGTCAAATCGGTTATCGACATCCTCCGCGCAACCGGCCTGAAGCCGGCGCTGCTGGAGCTGGAAATAACCGAAAGTGCGTTCATCCGCGACAGGGAGGACGGTATCCGCAAGATGGAGCAGCTCAAGCATCTGGGCGTGCGCATTTCGATTGACGACTTCGGAACCGGGTATTCCTCGCTGAGTTATCTGCAGCACATGCCGCTCGATTCGCTCAAGATCGACCGTTCGTTCACGGCGAAACTGGGCTCCAGTCCGACGGCACTCTCGATGGTGCGGGCGATCATTGCAATGGCGCGCGCGCTGGGTCTGCGGATCGTTACGGAGGGAGTGGAAAATAATACCCAGGTTGAACTGCTGCGCGTGCTCGGGACCGACGATGTGCAGGGCTATTATTTCGGACGCCCGGAAGACGCCGCTGCAACCCTCGAACGGGTGTCGCGGCAGACGACTGTACTGCAAAACGAGACCGCACCGATGGCGCAGGATCTGGCGGCAATTCATGCCGCGACCTCGCATGCTGCTCCTGTCGTCGAAGAGCGAGTGCCGCTGTCCGGTGTTCCACAACTGCAATAATGCGAGAGTCGACGGCCGCATGTGAAGCGCCGGCTTTCGGCACTTTTTCCCTTTTGAGAGACGGCATGGTTCCCATGGGTCAGGCATGGCGGCGGCTCACGTTCGCGTTGCGCGGCGGCGAAAACCTGCGCGGCGTCGAAGACGAATACACTTTCCGTACTTTCCACTGCGCGCTTATGACGTTTCTGTTGTGGGACGCGGCTATGATCCTGGTCGTGGTGCCCCTGTTCGCGGTCAGAAAGGCAGCGGGCGCGGGGCTGCTTCTGGTGGTCGGTTTATCGGCGGCGCTGGCGCTGGCGCTTCTGCGGCGGCGGCGGAAACGCGCCGCGGCGGCGTTGTTCCTGATCGTTCTGTGGTGCGGGATAACCATCTACGGCACTCTCTCGGGCGGCGTCTACAGCGGCAGCGGATTCGTGTCAGTGGTGGTCGCGCTTTGCGCCGCGTGGCTGCTCGGTGCGGGTCCCGCGGCGGGATTTCTGGGCGCGACCCTGCTGGTGTCTCTGGTCGAGGCGCTGCTCGAAGCGGCCGGCTGGCGGCTGCCCGTGTTTTTCCCGAGACCCCGGCTGTGGCTGTGGCTCGGCCAGTTTCCCCTGATCGCCCTGACGATCGGTCCGATTATCGCCTTTGCCCGGACGTTACAGATACAGATTGCGGCTCTCCGCGAGAGTGAGGAGCGTTTCCGCAGCCTTTCCGATGCATCGGTTGAAGGCATGATGATCGATGACGGAGAATCCATCATCAGCTGTAATCTCGCGTTTGCCCGTATGTTCGGGTATGAGCGCCCGGACGAGCTGATCGGCCGGCACCCGGTGAACGGGCTGGTCAGTGATGAGTCGAAGCCGCGCAGTCTCGAATGCATCAGGCGGCCCGAGACGGAGTCTTTCGAAATCACCTGCATCCGAAAAGACGGATCGCGGATACGTATTGAGGCCGGTTCGCGCTCTCTCAAGTACAACAACCGCGACGCCCGGCTGATTACCTGCCGCGATGTTTCCGAACGGAATCGCGCCATCGAGGCGCAGCGGGAAAGCGAAGAGCGCTACCGCGCTCTGTTTGAACGTTCGCTCGACTGCGTGTTCCTCGCTGACTTTGAAGGGCACCTGCTGGACGCCAACCAGGCCTGGATGGATCTACTGGGTTACAGCCGCGAAGATTTCAGTCAGCTGAAAGTCCAGTCGCTGCTGTCTGCCGATCAGCTTCCGGCCGCGCGCGAAAGAATGGCGCAGCTGGTCTGCGACGGTTCCCCCAGGGCGCCGCAGGAATATCGGATGCGCCGCAAGGACGGAGGCGAAGTATTTCTGGAAATCCAGTCCTCGCTCTTATATCGTCTGGGCGCGCCTGTGGCGATTCTTGCCATTGGGCGGGACATGACCGAGCGCCGGCAGGCGGAAGCTGAGAAGGCAAAGCTGGAGGCGCAGCTGCACGAGTCGCAGCGGATGGAGTCGATCGGTCGTCTGGCCGGAGGCATCGCACACGATTTCAACAATCTGCTCACAGTGATTAACGGCTACAGCAAGGTGCTGGTAAAGCAACTGGACAACAGGCAGGGCAAATATGCCGCGCAGATCCACAAGGCCGGCGAGTCGGCCGCCAACCTCACCCGCCAGTTGCTGGCATTCAGCCGCATGGAAGTGACGCGTCCCCGACCCGTGCTGCTGAATGACATAGTGGCGGATTCCCGGGACATGCTCGCCCGTCTGGTCGGCGATGACATCGAAGTGGAAACCCGTCTCTGCGCCTCCCGGGATGAAGTTATGGCTGACCCCGGCCGCATGCAGCAATGCCTCATGAACCTGGTGGCGAATGCGCGTGATGCGATGCCTGAGGGAGGGCGACTCATCATTGAAACGGCTGACGAGCAGATCGACCAGCGGGATCTGCCCGCCGGCACGGATGCGGAACCTGGCCCCCACGTGCGGCTCACGGTTCGCGATACGGGAGTCGGGATGGACGCCGAGACCTGCAAACGAATCTTCGAGCCCTTCTTCACCACGAAGGACAAGAGCAGAGGAACTGGGCTGGGCCTGTCGATCGTTTATGGCATCGTGAGTCAGTGGCGCGGATTCATCAGGGTAAAAAGCCAGCCGGGGGCAGGCTCCGAATTGCGGATCTATCTGCCGGTGAGCACGGGCAATGTCCAGCCGGAGTGCGAGCGTACGGCCGACAAGCCGGTTTCTGTTGCCGCAAGCGAAACTGTGATGGTGGTCGAGGACCAGGACATGGTCCGGGAGTTCGTGGTGGAATCCCTCCGTGGAAACGGCTACTCGGTGCTCGAGGCCCGGAACGGTCCGGAGGCGCTGGAGATTCTGGAACAGGGGAAGGCGGGAGTTCACCTCCTCATGACGGATGTTCTGATGCCCGGCATGCGGGGCAATGAACTGGCGGCGCGGGCGCACGCCTTGTGTCCTTCAATGAAGGTGTTGTTCATGACAGGCTACGCCGATGGTTCTATCGACGACAGTAACTGGCGGGACGGCAAAGAAGAAGTTCTTATGAAGCCGTTTTCGACTGAAGTACTGGAAGCCCGTGTACGAAACCTGCTCGGTCCGGTCCGGCAGGGCGCACGTCACTGATTCGGGTTGTTCGGCCGCGCTTAGTGGGACCAGTCTTTCAATGGTGCCGCCGGACCCGGCGCGCAATGAGTCTTACAGTGCCGCGGCCCCGGCCTGCAGAATAAGGCCCTTGTGGTTCTTGATCCAATCCTTGACTTTGCTCGACTTGGACGGCTGTTGCGAGACATCGGCGCTGCCCGCGTCCCCGGAAATCGCCTTTGGCTGAGCCGGATCCTGCGCCGCGTTCGCAACCAGGCCCGCCTGGTTATCCGCTGCGCAGGCCCCTGCGCGCAACACGCTTGAGCCCGCGGCGCCGATTCGAACCATGGCGACCGGTCCGCCAACGACGTCCGGGCGCGATGCGAATTCAAGCCGGATCAGCTGGTCGAGTTTCTCTTCGCTGGGATGGCTCAGAACTGAGTTGTCAGTTCTTATCGAGGCTTCGATCGCTTCGTGAGTACCGAGGAAGTAACCGATTACAGGAGTCGGGCAGTTTCCCGGACAGGTCGATAGCTTAGCCGTCAACCCGACCTGACCGTTCTCTTCCGTCGCTTGAAATTCGACGATTCCCACCTTTGGCGTATTGTTGTCCATCCCCAGCAACGCGACCTGCAGCTCGGCGCCCGCCAGATTGCTGTCGAAGGTGTCGGGGTCAATGTCCCGCATGGTCTGAAACATCGGCACCAGTTTTGTCGGAACCAGTGTCTGCAGAGCAGACAGCATCTCGTCGATTCCGCGTCCCGGTGCATATGCCCGGACGATTTCTTCCTGCGCGTTGTAACCGTTCGTTCCGCGCACGGCCCCCGCAACAATGGAGTAATAAGGGCCGACCGGCTTCATCTTGCACAGCAATGTATTGGTGACGCTGAGTTCGCCGTCGCGGTACTCGCTGTAGGTGAGCTTACTGTCCACCGCGGCGTATATTGATTTCGGGGAACGGATCACGACCACCGTGGTCCCGCTGCCTATCCCGGCGACGACCGGATGGTGCGCGCGTCCGGGACTTGCGCCCAGACCCAGACACGAACACAACATAGAAGCAGCCACAAGCTGCTTCGGGATGAAACCAATACGGCCTGTCATTGTGCTCCGTTTTTCTACCGTGAACGCGGCCTCCGCATTATTGGTGGCAAAACAGGTGCAAACTCTCACGAGCGCCGGACTTTCTGGTCGGTTGGAAAGTTCTCACTCTGATTACTATCGGCCGACAGCGAGGCGTTTTGCGCCTATATGGCCGAATCTTATATGCGGGAACCTGTTTCCGGCCGAACGGCCCCGACAACATATAAAGCGAGCAGAATTCCCGCCGTGAGCATTAAGGCGGTATCGGGCTCCGATGCCGGATTCTTATTCGGAAGCTGGGGCTTCGCTGCCGCCGCTGGAATCCCGGGGCCGAAAATCGACACGGTATCGAACGGAGAGTCGAGGGGCCATTCCGGAGGCTCCAGGGGAAGTTCCGGATCCGCCGGCAGTGTAGTTGCGATGTTCGGCAACTTCGGCGTGATCGCAGGAGCTTCGATGGAGGGGAACGCCGGAAGCGAAACCATGGCGAGGTGGTCCGCGGAAATGTCGGGCAGGGTGATGTCCGGCGCGAAAGAAACTTCCGGCGTCTCGAACGCCGGTTGCGGCGGTTCGACGAATCCTACAGGCAGGTGCGGTAGTTCGCTGAGCCGGTTGCCGCAGCGGCCCCGAACCAGATTGCCGCTTCGATCAGCCAGTATCCGTTCACCCGCGCGGACCGGTATCCGGGAACTCGTCCACACAATTGACGAACCCTGCCGGTAAGAAGCATAGAATAACCGGTCCTCCGTCAGGAACGCGGGACGCAGGAATCCGACGTCGGCATAATGGGCGGCGAGAAGCGGATCCGATACGCGCGCGGCCTCCAGATCATCGTCCGACCTGACTCCGCCGGGAATGAGCGACAGAGGGTACTCAGTGCGCATTCGCGGAACCTCGGGCACTTCCCTGATTGCCGCGGGGGCACCATTTCCCGGCGTTGAGAACCGGTTCCCAGGATGTGAATCCTGAACTATATGCCAGCAGGTTGCCGCGGCTCCCGCAAGCAGGAGTGCCCGGATCACCGGAACCATGACTCGCACCCACAAGGAGTGCCAGCGTCGTCCCTGACCGATCTGCGCTTCGCCAGCCGTGTGTGCAGTTGTCGCCATTGCCAGCAGGAGAGTCCCCCGCTCTCACACTTCCCCGCGCACAACGGACCTTCGGCCTGTGCGCTTTCCGTCCTGCTGAATCAGATCGGACAGAGGGCAGCTTTCATCCTTTCGGCAGCACGTTTTCCGCAGGATGCCGATAAGCAGAGAGACGAGCCTGGAAACGCGCGACTACGGCGAAGAGCGCTGTGTTTGTTAGAGCGGGATTTTCAGGAAGGATCAGGGAGAAACGAATGATCAGCCTCTCAGCTTATGTGGCTGCGCCGGTTTCCGGCGCGGGCCTGCGCGCGATCCTCGAAAGCGATCGGTCGTTCCACGTGACGGGGACATTTACCAGTCTGAACGAGCTGGAAACACACCTGCTTGAGGCCCGGGCTAAAGAAACACCGCCTACGCTCCTGTTGCTCGAGGTATCAGTGGCACTGAATGTCGCCCACCTGAGACGGATTGCCGGCATCGATACGCACAGTTCCGCCATTCTGTGGTTCGATGCGATTTCCGGCGAATACCTTTCGCAGGCGATGGCGGCGGGAGCGCGGGGTGTTCTCAGCCGGACCTCATCGATTGAAACTCATATCGAGTGCCTGAAAGCCGTGGCTGAAGGCGATTTATGGCTGGATGCCGAAGCGAAACGGAAGCTCGTATCGACCAGTCGGGTGGCGCTGGCGCCCCGCGAGCGTCATGTGACCGGTCTGCTCGCGCAGGGTCTGAGCAATAAGGAGATTGCCTGGTCGCTGGGCATCACGGAAGGTACGGTTAAAGTTTATCTGTCGAAGCTCTTCGACAAAGTAGGGGTCAACGACCGTTTCGAACTGGCGCTGCTGGCGCTGAAAAATATGTGCGCCAATCATTCGGAGGCCACTCTTCCGCGTGCGCTCGACGGGGACAAAGTGAAGCCGTTGAGCGTGCCTGCATTTCTCAGTCTGGAGAAGACGCGAGAGCCATTCGCCCGGTCAAAGGATCTGATCGACGTTGTTCCCTGACCGGGGCATCAGACTGGTCAAAAATCGCCGGGTGGCGAAAAATCGACGGCCGGGCAGCGCCCGACAGCCTGTGGCAGGAAGCCCGAAAACACCGCTTGCTTCCGCGCGCGGCTCAGTAGATGCAATGCGTTACAGAGCCGCCACCGCGGAGGAGCGATTTTTGGCCACAGGCTGCCGACCCGCCACTTATTGGCCTGTCGATTGCGTTGCCCCAAGACATGAGTGTCGGATCACTTTTTGGTATTGCCAGCAATTACATCGAGTCGCTTTTCACCAACGCCGGCAGCAGCACTTCTTCCGCGCCGGCAACAGCCGCCAGCGGATCACAGGACGCCAGTGCGCTTTCTCCGTTTGCGCAGGTCCTCAGCAGCCTCCAGCAGCTCGCACAGGCGAATCCGTCCCAGTATCAGCAAGTGACGCAGCAGATCTCGGCAAATCTGCAGTCAGCTGCACAGACTGCCACTGCAAACGGTGACACCAGCCTCGCCGGCGAACTGACCAAACTGTCGGGCGATTTCAGCACCGCCTCGGGCAGCGGGCAGCTTCCGAACATCCAGGATCTGGCGCAGGCCATCGGCGGAGGCGCCCATCCCATTCATCATCACCAGTGGGAGGCGGAGGCGGGCAATTCCACCTCCAACAATGGGTCAGCCGACACCACGGCGACATCTTCCGGCAGCCTGAATCAGCTTTTCCAGACACTGAGCGCCTCTACTTCGAACACCCTCGCCAATAACTCACTGACACCCCTGAACATCATCGACACCACGCTTACGGCGGCGGGCATTCAGGGAATCTGACTCCTGCATGACAAGGAATCGGCGATTTGGCCGATGAACAATTTTGACTCCCCATGCCGAAAAGACCGTAGCTGTAGTGGACGACGATGAAGCCGTGCGCGTCTACCTGAGTGAAGCGCTGGCAGCCGGGGGCTACGACTATCGGACGTTCGACAGCGCCAGCACAGCCCTGGGCTGGCTGGCGTCCGCCAGCGAGCCCGTGGATCTTTGGCTCTCCGACATAAACATGCCGGGCATGAACGGCCTCGACCTGCTGCGAAATGTGAAGCGGGTCGCGCCGAACATGCCGTTTATCCTCGTCTCCGGTCTCTGCGATCTTGCCACGGCGCATGCGGCCCTCAAGGCCGGAGCCACGGATTATCTGCTGAAACCTGTGGATGCGGACGACCTGATCGGAATGGTTTCAAAGCACGTCGATCAGGTCTCGTCCCAACGACTGAACGCCGTAAAGCGAGTGCTGAGGGAATCACTGGGAAATCTTGAAGGTTCGGGCCCGGGCTGTATGAGCGAGGTCCTGCCTGTCCTGAATGCTCTTGGCTGCCGACGATTTGAAACTCTGCAGCATTCCCAGCGTGTCGCGGCGTGTTCGCTTCTGATCGCGCTGGAACTGAACCTCAGCCGCCGCGAACTGCGGGCGCTGGAACTGGGAGCACTGCTGCACGACATCGGTAAAGCAGGCATTCCGCACAACGTCCTCATGAAGCCCGGTCCCCTTTCTCCTGAAGAACGGTCGATCATGATGATGCATCCGCGGCTCGGCCTGGAGATGCTTGCCGGTCTGCCCGGCCTCGAGCTGGAAGCGGAGGTTGTGTACTGTCACCACGAGCGGTTTGACGGGACCGGCTACCCGCGGAAACTGGCCGGGGACGCCATTCCGCTTAACGCCAGGATTTTCGCGGTCGCGGATGCTTTCGATGCGCTGACCAGCGACCGATGCTACCGGAACGCCACGACGCTCCGTGAGGCGCGGGCTGAGATTCTTCGCTCCGCCGGGTCTCAGTTCGATCCTGACGTCCTTGAGCTGTTCCGCGGAGTGCCGGACGAAGCCTTCGAGGCTGTGCACCGTCGGTTCCCCGACGCCGCCTGAGAAACCCTGCGTGATCGCCCGCAAAACAGACCCGGGATCGCGGCTTTCGCCCCGGCGATTGCTGCGTTGCACCGTGCGCCGCGATCGGCCCTTTGCGGGCTGCTTTGAAACCGGCAGGCTGGTACCACCTCCGTCTCCCGCACCGACAATTACCACCGAATCCGGCCGATAACACTCACGCGCGGGTTCATCGACCCTGAACACCACGATGGGGGAAGATTATGTCGCCGTTAAGAAAGAAACTCGATCCGTCGCTCACAGGCCGTGAAGCGGAAAAGCTCGACCGCGATCTGCGGAACCGTATCGTCGGACAGGATGAAGCCATCCAGCAGGTGGTGAACATCTACCAGATGTTCACCACCGGCATGACGAGTTCCGGGCGCCCGATCGGGAACCTCCTGTTCCTCGGTCCTACCGGAACAGGCAAGACCCGTCTGGTGGAAGCCACCGCTGAATCGCTGGTCGGTGACGCGCGTGCCGTGATCAAAATCGACTGTGCGGAATTCCAGCACAGCCATGAAATCGCCAAGCTCATCGGCTCGCCTCCGGGTTATCTGGGCCATCGTGAGACACACCCGCTGCTCTCCCCGGAGGTGCTGACCCAATACCACACCGACGAGATAACCATCAGTCTGGTCCTGTTCGACGAGATCGAAAAGGCCAGCGACGCGCTGTGGAACCTTCTCCTCGGCGTTCTGGACAAAGGCGTCCTCACCCTCGGCGACAACAGACGAGTCGATTTCTCACAGACGATGATCTTCATGACAAGCAACCTGGGCGCCTCCGAGATGGGCTCGATAATGCGGCCCGGCCTGGGATTTGCCACGGGTGAAATCGAGCGCAGCCGCACCGAAGGCCGGGTCGATCAGGACCTGAACGACCGCCTCTCGCGCGTGGGAGTGGAAGCAGCGCGGCGGCGGTTCACGCCGGAATTCATGAACCGGATCGATAAAGTTGTCGTGTTCCGGCCGCTGGGCACTGAACAACTCCACCTCATACTCGATCTCGAACTGGCGCAACTGCAGCGCCGCATCTTCAACTCTGCCGGTCTTGTGCCGTTTGTGCTTAACCTCGCCGCCGAGGCGAAGGAATACCTGCTGCGTGAAGGGACGGATCTCAGGTACGGGGCGCGGCAATTGAAGCGCACGATAGACCGCTCCCTGGTTCACCCGCTGTCCAATCTCATCGCCTCGAAGCAGGTGCGCGGCGGGGACATGATTGAGGTCGAATACGACACCCACCGCGGTGCCCTGGAATTCATCCGCCAGGCGGAGGATGTACCTGTTTACGGCATGCTTGAGATAGCCGAAAAAACCATGAGCATGCGGGCGGGTGCTGTCACTGCCTCGGCATGGTTCCACGGCCTCAACTTTTCAGAGAGTCAGCGCGCCCGCTGAAATCGGCGAAAGGATGAGGATGGCGGCCAGTACCCCGGCCGGAGACCGCTGAAAACCAGGCAACTGCCGAAAAGCCAACGATCACCGACCGGCCAGCGGCATGAATTCCGGGAGTTTCCGGGATGGCACGCGAACTGCGTAAAGCACCGGGTGCCAAATCCGGTGCAGGAGACTCGGACGCAGGGAACAAATGCTGCGCTTCTTCTCCAGTTAGTGGAAGGATTGCTGGGTGAAGTTGAGCGCCTCGCCGTTAAGCAGGCGGCCACTGAAGCGGAGCTCGCGCGCATGGGCGCGGAGCTGGATATCCTTGCGGCCGAACTGGCACAGCATCACCGGAGCCACGAACCGGAAAGCCCTGTTTGCCTCGACCGAACCCCCGCGGAATTCAGCATTAATTCCCGCTAGTGCCGGGTAAAGCGGCCAGCTTCGCAGCGCCTGACGTGGCTGCAATCCGGCTCCATTTCGCAACAGACCGCCTGGATTAACCGCCGGACTTCGCGTAAATATCGGGTGCGGATAATTCGCAAGTGCGCTATTTATAGTAAATTGATGCGGTTGCTGGATAATGTTCGTTATCAGATCGCGTTGATTCTGCTGCTCGCCATCGCGCCGCTGGCCTGCCTGAATATCTATATTGCTTTCGACGAAGGCAGCAAGGACGCACAGCGCGCGCAGGCGGATTCGCGGGAGACCGTTCGACTTGTGGCACGTGACCTGAACAGGGTAATCCAGTCCAGCAGCGACCTGGTCCTGGGACTCAGCCGGTATTCGAAGATACGGGACAGTCCCGAATCCTGCAATGCGGAACTGGCGGCACTGCGGCCGGCGTTGCCCCAGTTTGCGAACATGTTCGTGGTCGGCATGGATTCCGGCATTCTGTGCGCCGCTTCGAATCCCATGCACATTCGCACGCTGCGTGACCACCCCGAAAACCGAGCCCTGATCGAACGGGTGCAGCGCACCGGGCAGACCGCGGTCGGTGGCTTCGTGCAGACTTACCCGGGCAAACGCGTGCTTCCGATGGCCGGGCCGGTTCTCGACGGAAAGGGCCGGCTGCAGTCCGTTTTCGTGGCCACGATCGATCTTGACTGGCTGGACCAACAGGTTAACAGTGTAGAGCTGCCGCCGCAGGCGACGCTGCTGGTGATGGACGGACGAGGCCGGGAAATCGCGCGCAATCCACACGCGGCTGACTGGCCGACCGGGACGCCCGCACCGGACTTTGAACGCACGCTCATCGGAAGCAGCGATTTCGACCGCGAGATTAAAGGGTACGACGGTATTAGCAGGTTCTACTCAGTCGCCGGTGTTCGTCCAGGTGAGGATCTTTTAGTTGTCATGAAAATTCGCGTCAGCGAGATCTACGGACCCGCGCGGCGGCGTCTCCTGATGCATCTCAGCGGCCTCGGTGTGGTCGGGTTGCTGGTCATGGGACTGACCTGGCTGGGAAGCGGCAGCTATTTCCGGAAGCCGCTTTCGAGGCTGATCGAGGCATCCAACCGTCTGGCTTCGGGAAACCTCGCGGCGCGCAGCGGGCTTCCGTATCGAGGCGAAATCGGATCCCTGGCGCAGTCCTTCGACCAGATGGCTGACACCCTCGAGCGGAATGAGATAGCCGGGAAAGATGCGGCTTCCCGCGAAGCAGCCCGCCTGCGGCGTCTGAGAAAGCTTTCGGAACTGAGCATGATGCTGGCGGGTGACCCGGCCACTGTGTTCGAGCGGGTCGTGCGTATGATTGGCGAGCTGTTCGAGGTGCGGGGCGTATGTCTTTCAGAGATTATAGGGACGGACCTGGCCTTCCGCGCCATATATGTCCAGGGCAGAGTCATCTCCAACCCCGGGGGCTGTCCGATCGGGATCACACCGTGCGCCACCGTGGAGGCGAGCAGGAATATCCGAATCTACGAGCGGGTGATGGATCTGTTCCCCCAGGCGGAGTTTCTGCGCGAGCACGATGCCAATTCGTGGTGTGGCTTTCCGTCGCTCGACAATAACGGAAAAGTCGTGGCCGTGACATGCCTGATGGATGACAACCCCCGCGAATTCACAGAGGAGGACCGGCAGATTCTGTGGGTGATCGGCCAGCGCATCGCCGCGGAATTCGAGCGCATCAAGAGCATCGCGGAACACGCCCGGATGGAGGAAGCGCTGCGTGAACACGAGCGCCGCCTCGAAGAGGCCCAGCAGATGGCCAGGCTGGGAAGCTATGCGGGCGACGGTATTTCCAACCGGATGGAATGGTCGGATGAGATGTACCGCATCTTCGAGGTGGACCCGTCTGCCGGCGTTCCGGACATGGAAGTCGTGCTGGCGAGAGCGCATCCCGATGATCGCTCCCTGATTGAGAAGACGCATCGGAAACTGTTAACGGCCAGCACGACCTGCGAGGTCGAACATCGCCTCCTGTTGCCCGACGGAAGAGTCAAACACCTGCTGGTGAGGGCCACGGTAAGCCCCCGGGATGGCTTGCCATACATGCGCGGCACGGTACAGGACATTACCGAGCGGAAGCGCATTGAGGAAGAGAAGGTGAAGCTGCAGGTACAGCTGAATCAGGCCCAGAAAATGGAGTCGATCGGGCGCATGGCCGGTGGCATCGCGCATGACTTCAACAACCTGCTGACAGTCATCAATGGTTACAGCGATGTTCTTCTGCAGCGGGTGAGCAGCCCCTTGCGGAAGTATGCGGAGCAGATCCGGAAGGCGGGAGAATCGGCCGCGAACCTTACCCGCCAGCTTCTGGCTTTCAGCCGGATGGAGGCGGCGGCCAACCCGCAGCCGGTCAGGCTGAATGAAATCATTGCCGAATCGAGAGACATGCTCGAACGTCTGGTGGGCGAAGACATCGAGGTGACCACCAGTCTCGACGCACATCCGGACGAGGTGCTGGCGGATGCCGCGCAGATTCAGCAGTGTCTCCTGAACCTGGTAGTGAATGCGCGGGATGCGATGCCGGGCGGCGGACTTCTCACCATCGAAACCGCCGTGGCAAACGTCGACGCCCGGGATTTCCCGCCGGGAACGACTGCGGAATCCGGGCCGTTTGTGCTCCTGAAGGTGAGCGACACCGGACTCGGGATGAATGAAGAAACTCGTCAGCGAATCTTCGAGCCCTTCTTCACGACTAAGGAAAAAGGCCGCGGCACGGGCCTCGGGCTTTCCACTGTGTATGGCATCGTCACCCGCTCGAACGGGTTTATCAAGGTCGCCAGCGAACCGGACAAGGGCACGGAGTTCACGATTTATCTGGCGCTCCACGCCGCCTCCCTTTCGAGGGGAAACGCCGGTGGACTCTCGAGCGACGCGCCGGACGCCATGACCGGTACGCTGCTGGTGGTCGAGGATCAGGACATCGTGCGGGAATTCGTGGTCGCATCGCTGCGCATGCGCGGCCATACGGTGCTCGAGGCCCGCGGAGGCACGGAAGCGCTGCAGCTGATCGGTGAAAACATCGGCCGCATCCAGCTGATCGTTTCCGACGTCATGATGCCGGGAATGAGAGGGAGAGAACTGGCGGTAAAGGCCAGGGCAATTTGTCCTTCAATCCGGGTGCTGTTCATGACTGGCTATGCGGAAGGGGCCATCGGGAATGATGGGCCGGAGGGCCGTGACGAAGTGATCCTGAAGCCTTTCGCGCCTGAAGATCTCGAAGCGCGGGTGGTGCACTTACTTCGGACGGCGGGCTAGGAGGCTGCTGAAAAGCGCTTCTTGCCACTCCCTTACGGTCGCGGTTCGGAAAAGCAGGTGCTGATTCCGCGGGGGTTACTGAACCGCGCGCGTCAGCAAGCGGCAACGAAAATTCAGCAGCGGGCTAGAGCTTATGCCTCTTCCTTACAGTGACGGTTCGAAAACCTCTTTCTGAACCGCGCGCGTGAGCAAGCGGCACTGAGATCCGCAGCCTGCTGTAAGAGGCAAATTGCTTTTCTATTTTTTGAATCGTTGCCACTTGTCTTTGGTTACGAATGGCCGATAAGCTCCGACAGAACGCTGCGTTCAAGGAGCTTCAGAAAGTCATGCAGACTGCCGCCATTCAGGATCTCGGCCCTAAGATGCCCCTTATCGACCCTCGCGCCGGTAAGTATCTGTCCTTCCACGTCGGACCCGAGGAATTCGCCATCGGCGTTCTGGGCGTGAGGGAAATCATGGGTATGCAGGATGTCACCGCGGTTCCCCATACCCCGGCTTACGTCAAGGGGATCATAAACCTGCGCGGCAAGGTCGTACCGGTGGTGGACCTGCGGCTGAAGTTCGGCGTGCCCGCAACCGAGTACACGGCCCGGACGTGCATCGTTGTGGTTGACCTGCCTGGCGACAGCGGCCACGTCCTGATGGGCGTCATTGTCGATTCCGTTTCTGAAGTAATGAACATCACCGCGGGCGAGATCGAGGACGCCCCCGACTTCGGCGAGGAGGTGAGCATCCCATATCTCATCGGCATCGCCAAGAGTAAGGGCAAGGTGAAGCTGCTGCTCAATATTGAAAAGGTTCTGACGACTTCGGAGCTCACAGATATCAGCAGGTTACTCAGCTGATGGTTTTTTGATGCCGGTGAGGAAAATGGCCGTACCGCGTCCGATAAGACGGCTGACTCCCCCGGGAAAGGACATCACTATATGAAACTACGCACGACATTATTGACGGCCACAGCCCTGCTCGCCGTCGCTCAGCTGGTGGCGGCAGATTCAGAGAAACACCTGACCGCTTCCGAATCGATGGCGGCCGCTGTCAGCAAGCCCCAGCCTGAGTATCCGGCAATCGCGAAGCAGCTGAAACTGGAAGGCGCCGTGAGCCTCAATGCCTATGTCACAGAAGACGGCACGGTGGATCACGTCGAAACAGTCAGCGGCAATCCGGTGCTGGTTCGCTCGGCGGAGGAAGCCCTGAAGCACTGGAAATTCAGCAAACAGACCGACGACGGGAAGCCGGTGAAGTTCGTTGCCAGTGTGACTTTCAATTTCAAGCAGTAAATCGACGGGTCGACAAAGATAAACAAGAAGAGGCTGTACATGACATCGCGAATGAAACTGAGCACAAAACTCATCGGCAGTGCGGGGAGCATCTCGGCGCTGGCGGTCCTGCTGGGCGCCTGCTCCATCTTCTGGATCACCGGGTTGAATAAATCGATGCAGTATGCGGTCAACGTCGCCGCAAAACGCCGGACCATAGCTCAGGAACTCTACTCATCGACGCTGAAGATGCAGTCGCTGGACCGCGCCATCATGCTTCGCTCCATCATGCAGCAGGGCGCCGGGGCGGAGAGCAATAAGCGGGAGTATCGCGATGTCGTGGCCGCTGTTCGCAGCCTCCTGCCTCAGTATCAGGCGCTGATCGAGGACGAATCGGGCCGCCGCGGCTACGAGACCGTTCGCAGTGAAATGGAACAGCTGTTCCAGGCACACGACGAACTGGTCCAGTATATGGACCAGCAGAAGTTCGACATGGTGCAGAAGACCGCGGATGAAAAGGTGATGCCGCGGGCGGAAGCCATTATCGCCGCCGCCAAAGAACTGGTCAGTCAGGAAGGATCGCGGATGACGTCTGCCACCGAAGGGGCGGCGTCCAAAGCCGGTACTGCGACGTGGGTCTCGATTCTGTTTACGCTGGTCTGCCTTGGCGCCAGCGGCGTGGTGATCGTGATCGTACAGCGAATCAGCCGCACACTGCTGCGCCTCGCCGAATCGATGTCGAGCGGCGCGGAACAGGTGGCGTCAGCCGCCACGCAGGTAGCCGCGGTCAGCCAGTCCCTCGCGCAGTCCTCTTCCGAACAGGCCGCATCGCTGGAAGAGACTTCCGCGTCCGGGCACGATCTGGCGTCCATGACTAAGCGGAACGTGGAGCACACGCAGCGCGCTTCGGCGTCGGTGCTCGAAACCGACCGCCAGCTGAAGCTGGCCAACGAGACGCTGGGCAATATGGTGGGCTCGATGGATGCCATCAACGCTTCCAGCAAGAAAATCTCCAAAATCATCAAGGTAATCGACGAAATCGCCTTCCAGACGAACATCCTGGCGCTGAACGCGGCTGTGGAAGCCGCCCGCGCCGGCGAGGCCGGAATGGGCTTCGCGGTGGTCGCGGATGAAGTTCGCAATCTGGCGCAGCGCTGCGCCCAGGCCGCCCGGGACACAGCCGGTCTGATCGAGGAATCGATCCAGACTGTCGACGGCGGCGGCGCCAAACTGGCGCAGGTGGTTTCGGCCATCGAAGGAATCGCGCAGCAGGCAGCGGGCGTAAAGGAACTCATGGGGAGCGTAAAGGAAGGCAGCGAGGAGCAGTCGCGCAACATCGAGCAGATCTCCGCGGCGGTGGCGCAGATGCAGAAGGTCACCCAGAACACGGCGGCGAGTGCGGAACAGGGCGCGGCTGCCAGCGAAGAAATGACGGGACACGCACAGTCGATGCGGGCATCGGTGAACGAACTGCAGTTGCTCGTGGCCGGTGACGCCGGCACCCCCATGGCGCAGAAGACACGGATGGCCGAGCGGGCACTCGCTCCCCGAAAGGCGCCGGCGAACTCGCATCCGGCAACGCGTCGCCCGGCTATGGAACACCATGCGTTCCAGCCGCGGCCCGAGTTTGCGACAGTCAACGCCGCGGAACGCGCTTTCCCGCTCGACGACAGAGAATTCTCCGATTTCTGATTCGGGGATCCTACGGCGATGAATGAACAAACTGTTACGGGTTCAGAGGAACGCCTGCGGCAGCTCCTCGATGAATTTGCCGCACAGGTTGTTCTGGCCGGAGACGCACCGAAGGGCAAATCCGGCTGGCTCGACGCGCTGGGGAGCCTGCTGAAGGAAGCCGAAGGCGCGGAACAGCGCTCTCTGGCAGACGAAATCTCCGGTCTGAAACGCGAGTTGTGTGCCATGAAGACCGGCTCCAAAGCGTTCTCCCGGACGGCTGAGGCGGGCATCGAGAAGCTCTCCGGATCGATTCACGCCGCGGCAGGCACAGCGTCTGTCGGGGACAACGCTCCGGCGTCAGGAGGACTTGCGCAGGATCCGGAACTGATCGCCGACTTCATTGTGGAGTCGCGCGAGCATCTCCGGGTGATCGAGCAGAACGTTCTGGCGGTGGAAGGCGACAAGACGCATATGGATTCTGTCCATGCGATGTTCCGCGCCTTCCACACCATTAAAGGTATAGCCGGGTTTCTGGAGCTTCAGAGCATCCGCGATGTGTCGCATGAGACGGAAACGCTGCTGGATCTCGCGCGCAACTCCCGCCTGGTTCTGGCGCCTGATGTTATCGACGTAATCCTCGAGAGCGCTGACTATCTCAGCCGCGAGATCACCCGAATCGAGGCCGGCGATTTCAGTACCGTGACTCCGCTCGGCAATCTCATCTCACGAATTTCGTCGGTCATCGAAAACGGCGACGAAAAGATAACCGAGAAGGCTGTAGGGGAGGGTCTGGCTATTCTCGCCGACGCCATGGCGGTGGCGGAAACGCCTATGCCGGCGCCGTTGCAGGAGGAGAGCACCGGAACGGCCCCTGCCGCTTCTCCGGCCCCCGCTGAAAGCCAAAAGCCGGATGACCCGAGGCCCGGAGCAGCCGCCCGGCGCAATGGTCCGTCCGCCGCCGCCACGATTAAAGTCGACACGGCCAAACTGGATTTCCTCGTGGACACGATCGGCGAAATGACGATCGCCCAGTCACTGGTCAGGCACCATCCGGATCTCACCAAGACGCAGAACGCGACGCTGCTCAAGAACATCGCGCAGTTATCCCGCATCACAAGCGAAGTGCAGAAGACGGCCATGTCCATGCGCATGGTTCCGGTGGGAACAGTGTTCCAGAAGATGGCGCGTCTGGTCCGCGATCTGTCGCGCAAATCCGGCAAGCTGGCGGAACTGGTGACTGTCGGAGACGACACGGAACTCGACCGCAACATCGTCGAAGAGCTGGCCGATCCGCTCATGCATATGGTCCGCAATTCGCTGGACCACGGCATCGAGATGCCGGAACAGCGGGCGGCGGCCCGGAAGGCGGCGACGGCCAGAGTCGAACTCAGGGCCGCGCATCAGGGCGGACACATTCTCATCCAGATCAGCGACGACGGACGCGGCATTAACCGCGAGGCCGTAATGCGCAAAGCCGTCGAGCGAGGTCTTGTCGCGGCGGACGCGAGACTCAACGACAGCGAAGTATTCAATCTGATCTTCGAACCGGGATTCTCCACGGCGGAAAAGATCACGGACATTTCCGGCCGCGGCGTCGGCATGGATGTCGTCAAGAAGCAGATTCAGAAGCTGCGCGGCGTCATCGACATTCAGAGCACGGCGGGAGCCGGAACGACGTTCAGACTGAAGCTGCCGCTGACGCTTGCCATCATCGACGGCCTGGTGGTGGGTGTGGGGAATGACCGCTATATCGTGCCGATATTCGCCATCAAAGAGATGCTTCGGCCCACCCCCGGCATGGTTTCGACTATTGAGAACCGGCGTGAAATCGCGCTGATCCGGGATCGCGTTCTTCCGGTGGTACGTCTGCACCGGAAGTTCAGCGTTAAACCGGCCAGCGAGGATCCGCTCGAAAGCCTTCTGATCATCGCCGAAAGCCAGGAGTCGGAGTTCTGCCTGATGGTCGACCGGCTCATCGGCAAACAGGAAGTCGTGATCAAGAGTCTGGGCGAATCTCTGCGCAACCTCTCAGGTGTCGCCGGCGGAGCTATTCTCGGTGACGGCCGCGTGGCGCTCATCCTGGAAATGAACGCGCTTTTCAATGCGGGCGCCTCAAACCAGGGAAAGATGCTCTGAGCCATGACCCCGGAAACGCCCGCCGTGCCCGTTCTGCGGGCGTCGGAGTTCGCGCAGATTCGCGAGCTTGCCTACCGTAAGTTCGGTCTCGACCTGAAAGAAGGCAAGCAGACTCTGGTTGTGACCAGGCTCAGTAAGGAACTGCGCCGCCTCGGACTGACGACCTTTGAACAGTATCTCCAGCACATCACTTCAGACCGGAGCGGCGAGGCACTGATCGAACTGGCTGATGCCCTTACCACGAATTTCACCAGCTTCATGCGCGAAAACGCCCATTTTCACTTTCTCCGCGCGGAGCTGGCCGCGGAATTACCGCACTCCGGCCCGGTCAATGTATGGAGCTGCGCATCTTCGAGCGGTGAAGAGCCCTATTCGATTCTGTTTACGCTGCTCGAAACGCTGGGGCCAGGAGCCGACGTGCGCATCCTCGCCACCGATATCTCCACCCGCGCTCTGCGGGCCGGAGAAGCCGCCATTTACGAGGCGGAAAGGCTTACCGGATTGCCGGCGAGCTGGCTGCAGCGTTATTTCCTGAAAGGCAACGGCAAATGGAATGGATCCTGGCGGGTGCGTGCCGAATACCGGGAAAAGGTCCGGTTTCAGCGCTTCAACCTGGTTTCGGATCACCCGGGCGGCACCCGGTTCCCCGCCATCTTCTGTCGTAACGTCGCCATCTATTTCGATAAGCCAACCCAGGCGGCCGTGGCACGCAAGCTCGCGTCTGCGCTCGAGCCCGGCGGGTATCTTTTCATAGGACATTCAGAGAGTCTTTCCGGCATGGACCACGGCCTTGCGTATGTGCAGCCGGCCCTGTACCGGAAAAGCGACAGGGAACATTAATGGCAGCAGATCAGGTCGTAGTGGGAGTAGCAGATTGCCGGATCACGAACGATGCCGCGGCATCGATCGTCACCTACGCGCTTGGTTCGTGCGTGGCCGTCGCCATACACGATCCGGTAACCCGCGTCGGCGGCATGCTTCACCTCATGCTGCCCGAGTCGTCGCTCGACGCCGCCAAGGCCGAGCGCAACCCTTATATGTTCGCCGACACGGGAATTCCCCTGCTTTTCAGGCAGGCCTATGCGGCCGGCGCGGAAAAGAGGCGTCTGGTCGTCCGCATTGCCGGCGGCGCGCAGGTGATAGATGACAACGGCACATTTAACATCGGTAAACGAAATTGTCTGACGGTTAAAAAGCTTCTCTGGAAGGCCGGAGTGCTGATTCACGCCGAGTCGGTTGGGGGGAATGTATCACGAACTGTTCGTCTGGAGGTCGACTCCGGGCGATGCCTGATGCGAACCGCGGGCGGGCCGGAGCAGGTACTTGGAGAGAGAACGAGCGCACAGGCCGAAGGGTCCGTTGTGCGCGGTTAGGAATATCAATGGCTTCCATTCTGATCGTTGACGACAGCAGTGCCATGCGTTCGGTCATAAAAAGAATCATTAAGCTCAGTGGCTTCGAAATGGAGACCTGTGTCGAGGCCGGCGATGGCGAGGACGCCCTCGCCGTGCTCCGCTCGCAGCCTGTCGACATGGTGATCAGCGACATCAACATGCCGCGCATGGACGGCGAAACCCTGCTGCGCGAGATTGCCGCCGACCGGAATCTGTGCGGCACACCGGTGGTGATTGTTTCGAGCGATGCGACCGAATCGCGGGCCAGCCGTCTGCTCGAACTTGGGGCCGGGGCTTACCTGGTAAAGCCCTTTCAGCCACATATGCTGCGGGAGAAGCTGGAGCAGCTGCTGGAGGCCGCACGTGGCTGATCTGACTGCGCTGCTCGACCAGGCGGCGGAAGAAGTTCTCGAGAACATGTTCTTCTCCGGTGTAACCGGAGAGGTAATGGACGAGCCCGACGGCGAGAGGCTTTGCGCAACGGTGGCGTTCGCCGGCTCCAGCGAAGGTGAGCTGAGGGTTTCCGCCCCTCGATCCACGGTCGCGATACTTGCGGCGGGTTTCCTCGGTATTGAGGAAGATGAGCTGGCCGACACGCAGGTACGCTCCGTTGCCGGAGAACTGGCAAACGTACTCTGCGGTGCGTTGCTCGGTCATCTGCAGCCGACGGGGAATTTCCGGATTTCTCCTCCCCGGATCACCGACGTGCAGGGCGCGGGCTCCCTTCGCGATATGCCGCTCCAGAAGCATTTCGAACTCATGGAGGGAGATCTGGCCGTCGGACTGACGGTTAACTGATCCGCCAGTGGAGACGAAAAAGATCAGAGTGCTGATTGTCGACGATTCCGCACTCGTCAGGCGCATTCTGTCGGATTGTCTTGCCGGTCAGCCTGACATCGAAGTCGTCGGGACAGCGGCTGATCCCTACATCGCGCGCGACATGATTCTTGAGGTCGAGCCGGACGTTCTCACGCTGGACATCGAGATGCCGCGTATGGACGGGTTGACCTTCCTGCAGAAGCTCATGCACTATCGGCCGATGCCGGTGATCGTCATCAGCTCGCTGGCGCAGGCGTCCTGTGAGGCCGCCATGCGGGCTCTCGAGGAAGGCGCGGTCGAGGCACTCGGCAAGCCCTCAGGGCCTTACTCCGTCGGAGATCTGAAAAACACGCTCGCCGAGCGCATTCGCGCCGCATCCCGGGCAAAGGTGCGAGCCCGGGCACCCAATGGCATGGCGATCCGCGCGGCGCATTCCGGGGTGGGTGCGCTTAAGCCGGCGTCTGTCATAGCCATCGGCGCTTCCACCGGCGGCACCGAGGCCATTCGCGAAGTTCTGGAGACGCTTCCGGAGAATCTGCCCGGCACGCTCATTACGCAGCATATTCCCGCGGGTTTCTCGAAAGCCTTCAGCGAACGGCTGAATCACCTCTGCAGGATGGAGGTGAAGGAAGCAGAGGACGGCGATGAGCTCCATCCGGGTCGCGTGCTCATAGCTCCCGGGGGTCTGCATATGATGCTGAAACGCAGCGGCTCCGTCTATCGGGTAGCTGTGAAAGAGGGACCGCGCGTCTGCTATCAGCGTCCCTCCGTGGACGTCCTCTTTCGCAGTGTGGCGGATGAAGCCGGTTCGAACGCGGTGGCGGCGTTACTCACCGGCATGGGCAGCGATGGAGCGTCGGGGCTGTCGCAAATTCGGCAGGCTGGCGGATCTACGATTGCTCAGAACGAGGAAACCTGTGTGGTCTATGGCATGCCCAGGGAAGCCGTCCGCCTCGGGGCCGCCGCGCAGGTGCTTCCACTGCAACAGGTTGCGCCTGCAATATTACGTCTGGTGAGCCTCTGACAGCCGCCCCGCGGATCTGATTTCTTTCGGCCGCTGAATTGCGTTGGGGTACGCCGAAACCGTGAACCGTCAACTCACACAGCAGGAAATCGACGCCGTATTCCAGGGGATCAAGGGTCGCGCGAAAGAACAGGCCAAGGCTGCGGCCTTCGACTTCAGAAGACCGGACCGCATCGCCAAGTCGCAGGTGCGCGCCATCCATCTCCTGCACGAGAACTTTGTCCGCAACCTGGCATCGAGTCTTTCCGCATATCTCAGGTCCTACCTGACGGTGAATCTCATCAGCGTTGAACAGTTGTCCTACGGTGAAGTTCTGGAGGGCCTGCCGTCGCCCACATGTCTGGTGTCGCTGAGCCTCCGGCCATACGACGGCAATGCGCTGATAGAGCTCAATTCGTCGCTGATCTTCCCGATCATCGAAATCATTCTGGGCGGTAAAGGACGCGCGTCGGGGCAAGTCAAGCGCGAGATGACGGAAATCGAACAGAACCTTCTGGAATCGCTCTTCCGCATCATCCTCAACGACCTGCGGGAAGCCTGGAAGGGAGTCACGCTGATCGACTTCAAGATCGAGGCCGTGGCCACCGAGCCGCAGATGCTGCAGATTCTGGCGCCCAACGAAGCCGTGGTCGCAATTGGCATCGAAATCCGCATTGGCGAAAATTCCGGCACGATGACCCTGGCTATTCCATCGATCAACATCAAGATGATCGGCCAGAAATTCGATCAGCAATGGAGCCTGCGAAAGACAGAACCCACCGAAGCCGAACAACAGCGCGTCCTCAAGCTGATCCGCGGTTCGATGGCCGAGCTCGACGCACGGCTCCGCGGGCCCAGTCTGAAAGTGCGCGATCTTCTCGATATGGATGTCGGCGATCTGCTGTGGCTCGATCACCGGCTGGATCAGCCATTCGACTGCGAGGTCAACGGGCGGCCGAAGTTCCGGGGAAAAGTAGTCAACCACAACGAAAAGAAGGCATTTCTGGTGGAAACCATGCCGCAGCCCAGAGCCTGACCGGAGCCAGATCGGGATGACCGGAAAGCGGGACTACGGAACACTGGCCGGAATCGCCCTCGCCGTCGGGTCGATCTTCGGGGCATTTCTACTGGAGCGCGGCAGAATCGGTGACCTCGGCAGCCTGAATGCAGCGCTGCTGGTATTCGGCGGTACCGTGGCAGCCATCTGCATCGGAACACCCTCGCCGGTTCTTCTCAGCGCTCTCGGGAGATGCCGGGGATTATTCGCCCGGCGGCCGGATGGACGGCGCGAACTGGCCGATGAGATCATGCGCTTCGGCATTCTGGCGCGGCGTCTGGGGGTTTCGTCGATCGAGGCAGAAGCCGAGGCACTGGAAAACGGCCTGCTCCGGCGCGCGCTGCTGCTGATCGTGGATGGCGTCGGGCCGCAGGAAGTGCGGCGCCAGATTGAGATCGAGATCTCCGCCGCGGAAGAGCAGACAGATGCCGATGCGCGTGTTTTCGAGCAGGCTGGCGGCTATGCCCCGACGATCGGAATCATCGGCGCTGTGATCGGGCTCATTCAGGTTATGCGACAGCTCAGCGACGTGGAGGCAGTGGGGCGGGGCATTGCCGCGGCATTCACCGCGACCTTGTACGGAGTCGCTCTGGCCAATCTGATTCTGCTGCCCCTCGGCGCACGCATTCGCGCCCAGGCAAAGTCGTTTATCAGTGAATGCGAACTCATTCTTGAAGGGGTGACTGCGCTCTCGGAGGGTCTGAGTCTGCGGCTGGTTCGGACCCGCCTCGAAATCTTTCTTGAACCGGTTGCGCCTGTCTCCCTGAAACCGGTTGCTTCCGGTTCGGCCCCTGACGCGGAGCAGATGAGCGCATGACGCGCCGGCGGCATCGCGTCTCGGCACACACGGACCGATGGATGATTTCCTGGTCTGATCTGTTGACTTTGCTTTTCGCATCCGTGGTGGTGCTGTACGCCTCGGCGGCCCGCCACGGCTTTCCATCCGCTCATCCGGCGTCCGCGGTGAAGCCCGCGGCTGCGGTCAATACGCTGCCGCCGCGGCCCCCTGAAGCGCATACCAACGATCTCACCGACCCGTTCGAGCGCCTGCGGAGTTCACTCCGTGATGAAATCGCCGAGGGTAAGATGCAGGTTTCGCTGGAGACTCGCGGGATAGTGGTCAGTCTCGGCGATCAGTCCTGGTTCACTTCCGGAAGCGACGAGATTCAGCCGTCGGCACTGCACAGTCTCGGCGAAGTGGCTTCGGTCATTCGCGAACTTCCGAACAGCGTCCGGCTGGAAGGACACACCGACTCGGTCCCGATTCATACCGCCCGGTTTCGCGACAACTGGAGTCTTTCCGCCGCGCGCAGCGCCGCGGTGCTCAACCTGCTGGAATCGCGCTTCGATATTCCCGCCACCAGGCTGGCAATCGCCGCCTATGCCGACAACAAGCCGGCCGCCGGGAACGAATCGGCCGCGGGACGAGCGCAGAACCGGCGAGTGGACATCATAATTCTGAGTCAGAGGAATATATGAGCTTTTCGTGCGGCAGGCCGCACCACAGGAGTAAGCCATGCTTGTAGTTCGCAGACGGACAGGTGAACTGATCCGGATAGGCGAGGATGTCGAATTGCGACTGCTCTCAATCGGAAAGACCAGCGTTCGCCTGGGCATCGAGGCGCCGCGATCCATTCCGATCAACATGCGGCGGCCGCAGACGGAGCCGGCCGACAAAGCTTTCGGGAACAGCCGATACGAGAAGCCAGGCGAAGAAGCATAATGAGCAGCAGTACCAGTTCTCTGACGACGAGCGCTCCCAGCAGCAGCACACAGTCTTCGATTGCCGGGATCACGCCCATCACGCTGAACGGGATCAGCCAGTATTCATCCGATTTTCAGTCGATTCTGAACCGTTCTGTCGAAATTGCCACCATTCCCATCCAGCAGATGGAAAACCAGCAGTCGCTGCTCGAGAGTCAGGTCTCCGCGGCCACGGGGCTGAGCACCGCGGTGTCCGCGGTGGCTACGGATCTGACGAATCTGGCAAACCTCGGCACCAGTCAGGCGCTCACTGCCAACAGCACGGACAGCTCGGTGGTTTCGGCACAGGTGACCGGGGCCACGGCAAACACGTCCTACGCGATCACCGACGTTACTTCCGTCGCTTCGGCCGCCTCGGAAAGTTCGCTGACGTCGTATGGGGACGCCACCACAACCCCGGTGTCCACAACCGGCTCGATGCAGCTGACCGTGGGATCGAATACCTACGCGATCAACCTGACGAGCGGGAACAACAACCTGACGGGGCTCGAAAACGCCATCAACAACCTCGACGCCGGAGTCACCGCGCAGATTCTTACCACGTCGAACGGCGACTATCTCTCCGTATCGGCGGACAGTCCCGGGGCGACTACGCTGCAGCTGGCCGACGATCCGTCGGGTGCGGATACGCAATGGCTCACCGATCAGAACCAGGGAACCAACTCAAATTTCTACCTGAACGGCGTTCAGATCAGCACACCGCAGACGACAATCAATAACATCGTTCCGGGGATGACGTTCACGATCAACGGAACGACTTCTCCGAATCAGACCGTAACCGTCTCCCTGAGTTCGGACGTTAGCCAGGTGTCCTCAGCGCTGCAGCAGTTTGTGACGGACTACAACTCGCTGAATCAGGAAATCAGTTCGGTCTCCGGCACAGGCGACGCCCTTCAGGGGGACTCGGTCATCCAGCAGCTGAACCAGGCGATGCTGCAGCTGGCGAGCTACAACATCCCAGGTAACAGCGGCGTCAACTCGCTCGCGAGTCTTGGCATCACCTTTGACCAGACAGGTACTGCCTCCTTCGATTCGAGCGCATTAAGCTCCCTCAGCAGTTCTCAGGTGAGCGCTGTTTTCAGCCTTCTGGGGTCAGCCACCACCGGACTGGGGGCGATCGCCAATCAGTTCAGCGCAATCAGTGCTCCGTCGACCGGCACTATTGCATCGGAAATAAATGCCTGGAATACCCAGAACACGACTCTTACAACGAACATCAGCAATGCGACCGCCCAGGTCAATGAAATGCAGACACTGCTTTCACAACAGCTGGAGGCGGCGGATGCGCAGGTCGATGAACTGCAGACCCAGCAGAGCCTGCTCACCTCCAGCATTCAGAGTCTGAACTACACCACCTACGGAACCCAGATCAATCAGCAGAACGGCTGACAAACACCCATGGAACGGACTCACGACACCATGAAGGAGCTGGCCGCGATAACCGCTGAGATGGCTGACATGCAGGATCTCGGCGGCAAACGGCTGAGCGATCTGATCGAACAGCGGGGCGCGCTGATACGGCGCCTGATCGCAGATCATTTTGACGCCGACGATCCACGGCTCGCGTCGATTGTCGCCGCGGCGGATCAGCTTCAGGAGAGGCTGCGAAAACGGGCTGATTCCATCCGCGACGATCTCGCCGGTCTGAATGCCACCGGCACCCTGATGCGCGCGGTGCAGTCGACCCTTAGCGCGCCGCAACAGAACGAGCTGAACATCAGTGCATAGGGCCTGATTGCGATTCCCCCAACCTGGTAACGAGCTGGAGGGAACCGCAGAAGATATCAGTGTCTCTCCCACACGTATGCATGAAACCCTCGCTTCTCGCGGAAGCCAAATCGCCTGTACAGTCTGAGGGCGCGCTCATTAGCCAGGGTCACGGCCAGACTGATACGATTCGCGCCGGATTGACAAAGCGCATCGAGCGACCTTGCCAGCAGCGCCTGTCCGAGTCCGGCCCCGCTGCCTTCCGGCGTAACGCACAGTTCTGCGATATGCCCGACACCACCCGCTACAAACCCGGCAAGTGAAAAACCCACCGCGGGCTCGCGTCCGGTTTCAAATGCGATCCAGGATGCGGGACCGTTGAAAACGGCGCCTGGAAACTGAATGAGCTCCTGCAGAAAACGTTCCGCGCCGGCCACTGTGCGGTAGCGATCGTGAATCAGCTCATCCACGTGGCCCTGATAGGCACGCGTGATGACCTCAGCCGCCGCGTGGAGATGCCGATCCGTCCAGGGTTCAATTCTGAAATCCCGGCGGAGCGGCGATTCACCGGGAGGCAGGAACGCGCCCGAATCGAGCGTCATCAAAGCCCGTTCGAATAAATGAACCCCGCGCTCGCATTCCAGACTTTTGGCGGCGGCCGCATCCACCAGCATGAGCTGTGCCTCGATCCGTGTTACCGCGGGTAATCCGATTAAACGGTCGAAGAGCACGCGAAGCAGCGTGGACTCGGCATTTACCCCGCGCCACGCGCCGCGCACATAGACGTCCGCGACCAGTCCTTTATGGCCATCGAGGCCGATATAACCATAACCGGCGACTTCATCGTGGTCCAGTAAAGCCGCGCCGCCGATCCGCCGCGCGGCGAGGAGACCGCGGACGAGATCCGCTGCGTGCGAATAATCCCAGTAGAGTTCCCGCGCCCAGTCAGCGGTTTCTTCCGTCAGAACAGGTTCCAACTGCGCGGGGTCGAGGTGGAGGAGATCGGCTATTTGCCAGCCCGCCGGACCATCCATTTCAGCGCGCGCGGCTAAGATTCACGAGGGCGTCGCGAACCTCTTCAAGCACGCTCTGCCAGTCGCCGCGCCGAATCTGACGGAAGAGCCGCATTTGGGGATACCAGGGCGAATCGGTTCGCTCCGGCATCCAGCGCCAGTCGGGGGCAAAAGGCAGCAGCACCCATGTGGGACGTCCCAGCGCTCCCGCGAGATGCGCCACCGAGGTGTCCACCGAAATCACCAGGTCCAGATGCGTCATCAAAGCGGCCGTGTCTGCGAAGTCTGTCAGTTCGCGCGGAAGCGGCGTGAAATCCAGTTCCCCGCATCCCTCGCGACAGTCCTTCTGGAGACTGAAGAACGTTGTGGAAGGCACGCCTTGCAATGCGGCCAGCAGCGCAGGATTCATCGAACGATTGCGATCGTTCCAATGGTCGCTGCCACCGCGCCAGGCCAGCCCCACGCGCAGACAGGAGGTGGAGTCTGTCGCCGCCGAAATCCACGATCCCCAGTGGCGGACACGTCCGGGTCCGGCCCGCAGATATGGCACTTCAGCCGGAATCGTGCCGACGCGCGTACCAAAAACGGCGGGCAGATGCAGCAAAGGAGCGTACCAGTCGCAGGGCGGCGGCGCCTGATCGTCCGGCACAACACGCTCCAGTCCGGCGGCAGACTGCAGAAGCTCCGCGAGAGAACCCGGACAAAACGCCTGGACGCGTGCGCCCTCACGATCGATAAGCCGCGCATAGCGGATGAACTGAATGGTGTCGCCCAGACCCTGCTCGCTCAGAAGAAGAATACTACTTCCCTTCAGATGTTCGCCATTCCACAGGCGGGCGCCGGCGACACCAGGGGCTACGCGCGCCGCATAGTTTCGCCAGCCTTCCCGAAAGTCGCCGTGGAGAAGCTGCGCCATGCCCGCGTTGACGCGGTATTCGCGATTCCCCGGCGCCAGCCGCACGGCCTGATCGTATCGCGGCAGTGCCTCATGAATTCTGCCCAGCGCCGTCAGCACGTTGGCGCTGTTGTTCATGGCGGCGTGGTGGCCGGGCGCTTCTGTCAGAACATGCGTGTAGCACGCCTCGGCGTCCTCGAGACGATCGAGGGCCTGAAATGCCAGGCCGAGGTTATACCTCGCGTCCGCGTAATCGGGTTTCTTTCGAAGAGCGCGCCGGAAACAAGCCACAGCATCCGCCGGGGCATTGTTCCGGCGCAGAAGGTTCCCGAGGTTGTTCAGCGCCTCAGGGAACTCAGGGTTGACCAGGAGAGCGCGCCGGTACGCGGCCTCAGACCCCTCCAGGTCGCCGAGCTGGCAAAGCACCAGCCCAAGATCAAAATAATAAGAAGCTCTGGAGCCGTCCAGATCCACCGCCTGTTTCAGGGCATCGGCGGCTAGTTCGGTATGCCCGCTCAGGCTCATGGCGCCGCCCAGTAGTGCCCAGGCCTCGGCTGAGTCGGGCATGAGCGTGAGAGCCTCTTTCAGGTGCGGCAAAGCCTCCGCCGCGCGGCCATCCTGCATCAGGACACGTGCCAGTTCCAGATACAGCCTGACATTGCCGGAGTCGCCTGAGATTGCCTGCTCATAACATGTCGCCGCCTGACCGAGCCTGCCCGCGCCACGCAGGGCCGCGGCGAGGTTTCCGCAGTACACGGAGCGCGGTCCGGCGATCTGGATAGCGCGGGCGAACAGTGACGCGGCGCGGTCGAAATCCCGCTCTTGCATGGCAGAGAGCCCGCGCGCATCGAGCGCCGCGGCATCCGCCGCCCCTTCTGGAACAGGCCCGAAAGCGGTCGGCGGCTTTCTTCCCTGCCGCTGTCTTTCTAAGAATTTTTCGGAGGTGTGAATAACCGTCGGCATAGGCTTGGATTACCGGAAGAACACAAAGAAAAGGGGCGGACGCTCCGGTATGAGCGCCCGCCTCTCCCTGTTTACGCTGCTCCCGGTTTTTTCCGGGAGAGGTTTATGCGGAGGGAACAGTTTAACCGTGCTGCAGGAGCGAAAGGATCGACTGCGGAGCAGAGTTTGCCTGCGCCAGAGCCGCGGTACCGGCCTGCACCAGGATCTGCGCCTTGCTCAGGTTCGAAGCTTCCGCGGCAAGGTTCGCATCTTTGATGCCCGACTCGGTCGCAGCTTCGCTTGACACCTGGCTCTGCGCCAGATTGGTCGCGTAGCTGAAGAGGTTTTCACCCTTACCAACGGCCGCCTGCGCATTGCCGAACGTGGCCACCGCGCTGCTGAGAGCGGTGATGGCGTTTTCGGCGTTTTGCAGCGTGCTGATGTCGGCCGTGGCACCCGTTCCCAGCTGTGTGGATGTGATGACTGCGCCACCCTGGCTGGTCGTGCCCGTACCGTTCGAGAGACCCTGGATCACGCCCGGCGCCGCGGTTCCGGTGGCGGTCGTACCCAGCGAGACGTCGAAGTTCGGCAGGCTGCTGAGGAAGCGAATGCCATCCGCGCCCCCCTGCTGATCCTTCACGGCCACGATCTGCTGCAGCGTGGAATCGTTGGATTGCTGCAGCTGGGTATTGATGGTCTGCAGAGCGGCGTCAATGTTGCCGGCGTCGGCGCTCGACAGGCTGAACGAGATCGCGTGCTCACTGCCCTGTGCGTCGGGGGCCGTCAGGCTGACGGTCTGGCTGTTGCCCACGATCGAGAAGCCCTGGAAACTCAGGAAACCGCTGGTCGCAGTGCCGTTGGCGTCGAGGCTTGGCGTTCCCGTGCTCGTCTGTGCGGAGGCGCTGAGGGAGGCAAGGCCCGCCGCGGTTGCGGCGGTGGCCGTCTGCCCGAAGCCGAAGCCGTCCGCGGCCCCGCCGTAGACGTTCAGCCGGAATGCCGTGCCGTTGTTCGAGATGAGCTCGACTTTGCCGCCATTGTCGATGGCCGAAATACCTGCTGCCCGCGTGAGAGCATTGCTTTGCAGCTGCGTGTTAAGCGTGGACAGGTCAGTCGGTTCCGTGCCCGTGGTGGTCAGAGGGCCGAGATTCGCAAGCTGGCCGCCGATGGCGATCTGAACATTCTGCGTGTCCGCCGCGGTGAGCGCGCCCGCCGTGATGCTCGTATATGAAGCACTCGCGCCGCCTATGAAGGAGCCGAGGCCCAGAAAATTGTTCGAGTCACCCGAAGAGACCACGCTGATGCTGGACCCCTGGTTTGCGCCGGTTGCGGTGAACTGCAGTTGGCCGCTGCCGTTGTACGACGCGGTCACGCCCGCATTGGCGGTGGTGAGCGCCGCGTTGAGGTTGGTGAGGATGGTTGCCGTGCTGTCGGCGCCTCCGATCGCCAGCGTCGCGTTGGTGGTGGTGTTTCCGACGGTTACCGCGAATTTCACCGTCTCGGCGGCGGTCGACGCGACAGCGGCCGTCACGTTCGTAGTCGGAGTCGTTGCCGCTACCGACTGTCCGGTCGAGCCCGTTGAAATATTGCCGAGCAGAGCGTTAGCCGTCTTGTCGCCCGCTTCCACCTGGAATGCGGAGCTGGACGAAGTGAACTGCAGGCTGGAAGCGTTTGTGGTCGGGTCGGTGTACACGGAAGCCTGAATCCCGGCGTTCTTGAACGCGGTCGCCTGCTGCGAGGAACCATTACCGGCGGACTGAATGGCGGCGTTGATCGCCGTCACGAGCGAGTTCGCGTCCGTCACGCCATTCAGGTTGACGGAAACTGCGATACGGTCCGTACCCGTCGTGTTCGCAAAACCGGAGCCCGTAAAGTAAAAGGTCGTATTACCGGTCTGCGTTTCCGACGCCTGGTTGGTGGTGTTCGAGATGATGTTGGCAACGGAGGTCGCGCCCCCGCCGTCTCCGATGTCGACGCTGGAGTTGCCATTGACCGAGTAGCCGCTCAGGCCGAGGCTCTGCGTGTCCACTGTCGAGTTCGCGAGGTTGAGTGAAACCGAACCATTCTGAATGGCGGTAGTGCTTCCGCTGGCGCGCCCGCCGCCGATGAAAACGTTGAGCTGCTGGGCGAACTGACCGCCGGTATTCAGTCCGATGGACTGCGCCTGGCGGTTGATTTCTGTCAGCACACTCTGGAATTCGCTGTTCAGCACCGTGCGGCTGCCCGTAAATGTGCTGGACGCAGACTCGGTAGCCAGCGTATCGGCGCGATCCAGCAGCTGCGAAATGTTGTTCATGCCGCCGTCGATCGTCTGCAGGGTGGCAAGACCGTCGTTGGCGTTCTGGATGCCCTGGTTCAGCACGGCCTGATCGGAAGCAAGGCCGTTCGCGATGGCAAGGCCCGCCGCGTCGTCGCCCGAGTTGACGATGCGGAGGCCGGAAGTGACTTCGTTAATGGTCTGGTTCTGAAACTGGACGCTCTTTTGCAGATAGTTTTGAGCCTCCAGGGATGCGATGTTTGTGTTGATTGAGAACGACACGGTGACTTTGTCTCCTTAGAAGCTCGTGCACCGGAATTCTCTTCTCGGTCGAACAGCTTTGCCGTCCATGAGCTTTCACCTGCACTTATCGAGCGACAAGGGTTTCTTTTTCAAAAAAAGTATGCTAACCACCCCTGGAATCAACTGCCGAGAGTTCGGCAGGCTCGGAATTTCGGCGGCCTGACGCCCTTCCCCCGCCGCGAAGTGTTCATTGTTTCAGCGACTTGGATTTTCCCTTGGCTGGCTGCCCGGATGCATAGGAGTGCGCTGATGGTGGATCCGACTACCGATACAACGACAGCCGCGCTCGGAAAGTATATGAATCTGCTGAGCGCGCGGCAGAAGCTGATTACGTCGAACATCGCCAACGTGGACACACCTGGATATCGGACACAGGACATCGATTTTCAGTCGGAGTTTCAGAGCGCCATGAACGGCAGTGCGGCTCCGGTGAACGTGCCCGGCCTGAAAACCAACAACGACGGCAACAACGTCAGTCTGGATCGGGAAACCCGCCTGCTCTCGGAAAACGCCCTGCGCTTCAGCATCGCCAGCCAGCTGATCAAGGGGCAGTTCAGCACTTTGAAGATGGCTATCGACGAAGGGAAGAACGGATGAGTCTCTTTGCGTCGCTCGCAGTGAGCGCGTCCGGCATGGCGGCCCAGCGGACGAGAGCCGAGGTCATTACCGAAAACCTTGCCAACGCGGAAACCACGCGGACCCCGGATGGCGGCCCTTATCGCCGCAAAGATGTAGTGTTCGAGAGCACCGGCACCGGCACTTCCTTCGCATCGGTCCTGAGCAATGCCATGGTTCCTGGCGGGGTCTCCGTTTCCGGAATTAACGTCGACGCGCGCGATCCCGAGCAGCGATATCAACCGGGCCATCCCGATGCGGGGCCCGACGGCTACGTGGGTTATCCACACATCAATCCGGCCGAGGAAATGGTGGATCTGATGAGCGCGTCGCGGGGCTATCAGGCCAACATCGCCTCGATGAGTGCCGTGAAAGACATGATCCAGCATTCCATCGATCTGCTGCGGTAAATCCATGTCCTTATCGGTCTCTTCCATTTCGGGTCTCGTTCCTGCCTCGGGCTTAACCGCCGTCGGAACCACCGCATCTGCCACGCACAGCGGAAACAGCTTCGCCTCTGCTCTGGAGGGAGCGATTCAGTCGGTGGAGCAAACCAGCCAGCAGGCCGGCAGCGCAATCCAGAACTTCCTTAACGGGGACGGAGAAGAGCTGCACAATGTGGCGCTCGCCGTACAGAAAGCAAATCTCGCCTTTGACTTCGGACTGCAGGTACGGAACAAGATAGTCTCCGCCTACCAGGAAGTCATGAAAATGCAGATCTAGCTGAAGGATTCAGCTGATAATGGACCAGTTCAGAAAACTATTCGGGAGTCTGTCGCCCCGCCAGATGGCGGGCTTTGCCGCCGCACTCCTCCTGTCGGGCGGGCTCCTCTATTCCCTCGTGCACTGGAGGAAGGAAGCCAGTTTCAAAACCCTCTATACGGGCCTTGCCGCGGAGGATTCCGCCGCCGTCATTCAGAAGCTGAAGGAATCCGCAACCGAGTACCGCCTGTCCGAAACCGGCGACGTGATCTCTGTCCCCGCGGATAAGCTTGCCGAACTACGGCTGCAGCTCGCGGCCGCCGGCTTGCCGCGCACCGGCCGTATCGGCTTCGAAATTTTCGACAAGACCAATCTCGGTGCCACCGAGTTCGTTGAGCACGTGAACTACGCCCGCGCGCTCGAAGGAGAGCTGGAGCGAACGGTCGGTTCCCTCAGCGAAGTCGAACAGGCGCGTGTACACATCACTTTTCCAAAGGAATCGGTGTTCACAGAATCGCGGCAGGCGGCTAAAGCCAGCGTCATGGTGAAGCTGCGGCCGGGTGCTCATCTCCTGCCTCGCAACGTCGTCGCCGTGGCGAATCTGGTGAGCAGTGCCGTGGAAGGCCTCAGTCCCGACGCGGTGTCGATTCTCGACATGCAGGGCAATCTCCTCAGCAAGCCCTCGCCTTCCTCTCCTGAGGACGCCGCCAGCGAAGCCGCCCTCGACTACCGGCAGAAAGTCGAGCACGATCTGCTGCAGAAGATCGATTCCACCCTCGATCCCCTGCTCGGACAGAACCGCTATCGTGCCAGCATGTCGGTGGATATCGATCTAACCAGCGGAGAGCAGAGTGAGGAGACGCTTGACCCTGCGAAATCCGTGATGCTGCAATCGCAGAAAACCGAGGAGGTAGTTGGCGGCGCGGGATCGGGCGGAATTCCCGGAACGGCTTCGAATCTTCCCCGTCCCGCGCCGCGCGTCGGAGTCAACGGTACAACCACCACACGCCGCTCAGAGAACATCAACTGGCAGGCCAGCCGCGTAACCCGCACCACCAGGCTCCCCCAGGGGTCGGTAAAGCGTATGTCGGTAGCGCTGGTGCTGGATCAGTCCGTGAAATGGGAAGGTGCCGGCAAAAACCTGCATCGGGTGGTAGTGCCGCCCTCTGCCGAGACTCTGAAATCTGTGAAGGATGTGGTCACCGCGGCGATCGGTTTCAACGCGGACCGGGGCGATGTGATCACCGTCGAAACGCTGCCGTTCGAGGAAACGCTCAATCAGCCTGCGCCCGACGCCGCGCCTGCCGCCAAACCATCCCCGACCGACCAGAACCCCTGGAAAAATCTCACAAAGCTGCCGATCGGAGTATTGATCGGCATCGGAGTTGGAGGCGTGTTGCTGGTCGCGGGATTGATCTTCTTCATGACAAGAAAACGCGGCAAAAAGAAAGTCTCCGCGGAGGTTCCGGACGGGTCCGCCTCGTTACCCGGCGGCGGGGAGAATCCGGCGCTTCCGGTCGCCAGCATCGAAGCGCAGATCGAGGCGCAGATGGCCGAACGTGAAGAGGAACAGCGTAAGGCGGATATCGCCGCGCTGGCCTCGATCAAGGTCCCCCCGGTGAAGACCAAGAAGTCCGAGGTTCTTGTAAAGCAGATCCGGGAAACGTCAAAGAAAGATTCGATCTCGTCCGCAAACGTACTGCAGGCGTGGATTCACGAGAAATGAGGACGGAGCCGCAGCTGTGATCGCCAACGTTAAGGCTCCCGGGAGTGAAAACGGCTTCAGCGGTATCGAGAAGGCCGCTGTGCTGCTTATTGTGCTGGGCGACCAGGCCAGCGCCGAGTTGATCAAACATCTTTCCGAAGACGAAATTCAGCAGGTGGGCCGGGAGATCGCGCGGCTGAAAAAAATCACGCCTGAACAGGCCGAAGGTGTACTGGAAGAGTTCTACCAGCTCACTTCGGCGCACGGCTTTATCGCCAAAGGCGGTGTCGACTACGCCAGAACGATGCTCATGAATGCGTTCGGGCCGGAGACGGCCAAGAGGCTCATGGACCGGTTGCTGAAAGCCCTCGGCGACGGCATGACCACGTTCGACGCTCTGCAGAAGGCCGACCCCGGGCAGCTGGCGAAATTTCTCCACAGCGAACATCCGCAGACGATCGCCCTGGTGCTGTCGCATCTGAACCCGTCTCAGTCGGCCGCGCTGCTGGCATCTCTGCCGCCTCATCTGCGGGGCGACGTGGCGCTGCGTGTAGCTTCGCTCGATCAGATTTCTCCCGACGTCATAAGCCGGATAGCCGTGGTCATCGGTCAGAAACTGAACGCTATCGGCGAATTCAGCCGCGAATCGTATGGCGGCGTGCGCGCCGTGGCGGAAATGTTCAACCGCCTCGACTCCGAGACCTCCAAAGAGATTCTTGCCTCGATTGAATCGCAGGACGCGACTCTGGTTGAAACCATCCGCCACCTGATGTTCGTTTTTGAAGACATCCTGCTCATCGATGTGAACGGCATGAAGGAGGTGGTCGACCGCGTGGATCGTAAGGTTCTTACTCTCGCGCTGAAGGGCACCGGCGAGCAGATCAAGAATCATTTCTTCCAGTGCATGTCTTCCCGCGGGTCGGAAACGATGCGCGAGGAAATCGACTCGCTGGGACCCGTTCGCATCCGCGAGGTGGAGACCGCGCAGCAGCAGATCATCTCCACCATCCGCGGCCTGGAGGCCGAAGGCGTTCTGAGCGTGCGCGGAACAGTAGGCGAGCAATATGTCGTCTAAGCTCATTTCGGGCAGCCAGGCTGAAGTCTGGGCGCCGATGCCATGGAGCGTGACCGGATCTCCGGTACACCGCCCCGCCCCGCGAATTCCCCCCGCGGGCCAGATGCCTCCCGCCGGCGGGGCTGATCCCTCAAATTTCCTGCATGCGGATATTGCCAGGCTCGAACAGGACCTCGTCCAGGCCCGCGCCGCCGCTCGTGCAGAAGGTGAGGCGCATGGCAGGCAGCAGGCGCAGGCTGAGCTGCAGCCCGTGATTCAGAAACTCGCCGCCGCGATCCATGAGACGGCGGAACTCCGCGGCCGGCTGCGCGAACAGGCCGAGTCGGATCTTGTGCGCCTGGCCATCGCAATCGCAAGAAAAATTCTGGGCCGCGAGATCACGTCTGATCCGGAGGCCATCGCCGGCGTCGTCAAGGCGAGTCTCGACAGACTCCGCGGGCAGGAGCTTCTCCGCGTACGACTCCATCCTGACTGCAAGGCAAAGGTCGCGGAGAGTCTTTCCCGGTTTGGAGCGTCTCGCGCCGAGGTGGTGGGTGATCCGGGCTGCGACCGCGGGAGTGTCATCTTCGAAACCACCCGCGGAAACCTGGATGCTTCCATCGACACCCAGCTGCGCGAGATTGAACGGGGTCTGGCCGACCGTTTCTGAGCCGAGCATGCAACCAAACATCGATCTCTTCTCATACCTTCAGAAACTGGACCGGATTACACCCACCCTCTGCACCGGGGTGGTGACCGAAATGATCGGGCTTCTCGTCGAATCCTCCGGCCCGGCTGTGGCGGTCGGTGACTTCTGCGAAATCCGCACGCTGGCCGGTCGCCGCATCCGCGCACAGGTGATCGGCTTCCGCAACGGCCGCGTGCTTTCGATGCCGCTCGAAGAGACCGATGGACTGCAGCTCGGCGACGCCATCGTGGCGCGGCCGGATCAGGCAAAAGTACCTGTGGGGCCGGGCCTGCTGGGCCGTGTGCTGGATGGCTTTGGTCAGCCCATGGATGGAGGAAAACCCATCGATGCCACGGAACTCTATGACCTCTACCGCTCGCCTCCCGGTCCTCTGGAACGCGAACTCATCGTGGAGCCGCTGGTGACCGGTGTGCGCGCCATCGATGGACTGCTGCCCTGCGGCAAAGGTCAGCGCATGGGAATCTTCGGCGGCAGCGGCGTGGGCAAGAGCACGCTTCTGGGTGTCATGGCCAAACGCAGTTCGGCGGATGTAAGCGTCATTGCCCTCATCGGCGAACGAAATCGCGAGGTACGGGAGTTCCTCGAAAATGAACTCGGGCCGGAGGGGATGAAACGGTCGGTTGTCGTGGTAGCCACTTCGGATCGTCCGGCGCCCGTACGCGTCCGCGCCTGTTTCGTGGCTCTGGCCATTGCGGAATACTTTCGCGATCAGGGATCGAGTGTTCTGCTGGTGCTCGATTCCATCACGCGCATGGCTATGGCGCAGCGCGAGATCGGTCTCGCCGCCGGTGAACCTCCGAGCCAGAAAGGGTACACGCCATCCGTTTTCAATCTCCTGCCGCGTATCTTTGAACGCGCCGGGAACTTTCGGCGGGGCTCTATCACCGGTTTCTTCACCGTCCTCGTGGAGGGCGACGATTTCAACGAGCCCATCTGCGACACTGCGCGCGGAATTCTGGACGGTCACATCATTCTTTCCCGTCAGCTGGGCGCCGCGGGGCATTATCCGGCCATCGACGTCCTGAACTCCGTCAGCCGCCTGCAGTCGAAAATAACCGCGAAGGAGCAGCAGGGCGCCATGCGGGCATTGCGTGAAGCTCTGGCATCCTACCATCAGTCCGAAGACCTGATTCAGCTGGGAGCGTATGTTGGCGGGTCGAATCCGATTCTGGACCGCAGCATTCAGATGCGCCCGGACATTATGCGGTTTCTGCGTCAGGATGCGGAAATGGTCTCGCCCTACGAGGAGACCGTCGCCGAGCTGCAGGGGCTGGCCGCAAAACTGAGTGTTGCCAGATGAGCGGTTTCGCCTTTCGCCTCGATCGGGTACTCTCCCTGCGCCAGACGCAGCTTGCCATCGAAGAAAGCGAGCATGCCCGGTTGCTGCGGGAACTGAGCCGGCTGGAGACAGCGCTCCGGGATCTCGACTCCCGGGAATCGGCGGAAACCAAAACCCTGCAGGTTTCCCGATTGCTGCGGGGCGCCGACCTGGCTGGCATCGCGGGCGCCAGAAAATGGGTAATCGATGAACGAAAGCGGCTTCAGAACAGTCTCGCCGAGTGTCGCCGCACCACTGAACTGAGAAAAGCCTCAGTGATCGAAGCCCAGCGCAGGGTGCGGCTGCTCCAGCGTCTGAAGGAACGCCGGCTGGAGACATGGACCCATGAGCAGAACCGCGCGCTCGAAGAACTGGCAGCGGATTCGGCCGTCGCGTCGTGGCGGCGGGACACCGCGGGTCAGCCGGTCCTCAATTCTGCCGATCCACCGGTGACGGCTGAACCTGTCCAAACACATCCTCGATCAACTGTTCGAGAACTTCCGGCCTGATCGGCTTCACCAGCGTCGCATCCGCCCCGAGTAACTCCGCGGTTTTCAGAAACCGGCCGGAAAACGCCCCGGACATGGCAATGATCCTGACGGACGGACGGCTTCGGCGAATCTCACGGATTAAGTCCATCCCGTGCTGATCGGGCAACACCATATCCGTGATCACCAGATCCGGATGCTGGCTGCCGCCGTTCAGTATCCCAAGTGCCTCTTTGCCGTCACTCGCCAGCAGGACCTTGTGCTTCTTTCCCAGAAGTTCTGTAAACAAGCCGCGCAGAGCGGGTTCATCGTCGACCACCAAAACGGTGCGCGCGACCGGCGATTTCCTCAGCGTGCGGCGAACCTTATCCGCCAGCGCCTCAGGGGAAAAGGGCTTCTGCAGAAATTCTGCGTCGAATTCCATTTCACCAGCGCCCCCGGGGAAGCCGTCCACATAGCCCGACACGAAAATGATCTTTGTCTCCGGCCGGATCTTCCCCATTTCCTTCGCTACAGTCCAGCCATTCGTCTCCGGCATCAGCACATCCGTGACGAGCACGTCAATCGGGCCGGCGCGTCGCTTGGCCAGTTCGAGAGCTTCCTCTCCGCTGCGTGCGGAGATCACGGAATACCCAAACGCCCGCAGCGCGTTTGCCGTGTACTCGCGCACGACATCCTGATCCTCGACCACCAGCACCGTTTCAGTTCCCGAAAGGTTGCTGGCGGCCCCGGCTTTGGCGCCGCCCGCGGCCAGAACGCCTTTCGACGCCACGGGAAGACAGATTGTGAATGTCGTTCCGGCGCCGGGCTGACTCTGCACCTGGACGGTTCCTCCGCATTGCTGGACGATTCCGTATACGGTAGACAGTCCCAGGCCCGTTCCTTTTCCAACCTCCTTGGTTGTAAAAAACGGCTCAAAGATGTGATGCAGCGTCTCCTCATCCATGCCGATACCGGTATCGGCGACTTCGAGCAGCAGCCACAAACCGCTCTTCAACTCCGCCGCTTCGGCCAGGTCGCGCTGCGCTGCATCCACATTGCTCGTGCGAAGTACGAGTCTGCCGCCCGACGGCATGGCGTCGGCCGCGTTCACCACCAGATTCATCAGAACCTGCTGGACGTGACTTGGATCGATCACCACCTCGTCCTGCTGAGCCTCGAACGACGCAATGAACTCAATGTTGTTCGGCGTCAGTCGGCGAAGAATCGTCTCACAATCGGCAGCCACGGAATTCAGATGAAGCAGCCTCGGTTCGCTGATGTTCTTGCGGCTGAATGTGAGTAATTGTCTGGTCAGTTCCGCCGCCCGCTCACCTGCCTTACGGATTTCTTCCAGTTGCTTCAGACGCGGATCGCCGCCTGGCACGCTCTTGATCAGAAGGCGGCTGTATCCGTTAATAACCGTCAGCAAGTTGTTGAAGTCATGGGCCACACCGCCGGCAAGCCTGCCAACGCTTTCGAGTTTCTGCGACTGCCGGAATTGTTCCTCCAGTTTCTTTTTGTCGGTGACATCGGTCAGTGTGCCCACGATGCGCGTGGGCGACCCCTGGTTGTTCCGGCGAACGACTTTCCCGCGAGACGAAACCCAGATATACTCACTCGACCTCTTTCGCATCCGGAATTCAGTCGAGTACTTATCGCTGCCCGAATTGGCCAAAGAAGTGAACGTGCTCAGCTCGCGCGTGAAACGGACCGCATCGTCCGGATGCACCAGATGAAGCCACTCCTGATATCCACGCGGAACCTCATAGGGAGCATAGCCCAGCATCGAGTCGTAACGCGGACTCTGCAGAAGTTCGCCTGATTCCAGATCCCAGTCCCAGTAAGCCTCCCCGGCGGCATCCAGGACCATTTCCAGCCGTTCCCGGTTTCTTCGCAGTTCAGCTTCCACAACTTGTTGTTTTCTTTTTCTCTCGAGTGACTCCAGAGCAAAAGAAAGGTTCTCAGCCACCTCGGTGGCAAGTGCGAGTTCTTCTTCATTGAAGAATTCCGGCTCCGCGGAGTACAGCCGCAACTCCCCGGCTCGTTTCCTGCCGCACCACATGGGCAGCCACAGAAGCGAGCGCACGCTGAAGCGCCGCGCCGCCTCGCTGGCGGCGGTTCCTCCTTCCGGCCCCGCGTCTCCCTCGCGCCAGAGATCATTGCACACGATAGCGCCCGATTCACGAATGGATTGTCCCGCCAGCCGTGGCGCGGTTACATCGTCCGGCAGCATCCCTATCGCATCCAGATATCCAGCGGACGCGCCCGCGCGCGCGACCGGCACGATCTTTCCGGTGGATTCCTCCACGGTCCCGATGGCTGCAATACTGAACCCGCCGCTGTCCACTGCGATGTTGACCACTTCCCGGAACAACGCGGCTTCGTCCTGCGATTTCACGATGGACTGTCCGCAGCGGCTGAGCACTGCATACAGCCGGTTCAGGCGTTCGATCTGCTCCTGAGAACGGCGGCGTTCGGTAATATCGCGAACGATGGTCTGCCGGTACTGCTTACCCTCTGCTTCCATCACCCGCACACTCAGCTCGACAGGAAAGACGCTGCCGTCCTTGCGCAGCGCTGTGGATTCAAAGACGATGCACCCCTGCTTCTCGATCTGCTCGCGGGCGCGGGCGTAGTCGTCCTCGCTGCCGGGAGCCCGGAAGTCCTGCACTTTCATGCCGATCATTTCATCCTGCGAGTAGCCGTAAAAATCGCTGGCTCGTTCGTTCACCCGCAGCACCGTTCCGCTGCTGTCTGCGAGGAAAACCGCATCGTTGGCGAAACGCGTCAGAAAGTCGTAATGTCCGATCAGCGCGCGCCGATCCTGCCCCGCTTTCAGCCGGCGGCGCCACACCCAGCCCACTCCGGCCGCGCAGAGAGAGATGAGCAAGGCAAGCGCAACGGGTGTTTTGTGCGGCCCCATACAGGTCGTGGAGTACCCATATGTTAACCGACGGCTAAGCGGAAAGGATTTCCGACCCGTGACCGCGAGGAGAGCGGCACACCCGCACTCCTGCAATCAGGCACTACGCTCCGAGTCTGACGGCCGGTCGTTGCGCGGGCAGAAGTGACCGCTGACTTTCCTGCAGGCGCTCCTGACGGCTCATGACCTCGTTTATCCTGACTCCGTAGTTCCCTTCGATCACAACCACTTCACCCCGCGCCACCACACAGTTATTGACGATCACTTCCACCGGTTCGGAGATGGACCGGTCCAGTTCGATGATGGACCCGGTAATCAGCTTCAGAATCTCCTGCACACGAACCCGCGTTCGTCCGAACGAGACGCTGACCGGAAGTTCGACATCCATCAGGAGGTTCAGCGTGCTGCTGGCTCTGGGCGACAGTTCCTGCGGCAATTCCAGGGGCGGCAACGGTTCCTCTGTTTCCGTCAACGCTTCGTTGGAAGAGGTACGGGCGACCGCCTCCAGCATTTCCTTATTCAGCAGGAAGGTAATGGACGGCAGTGCCCCGCTCCGGAAGTTGAGGGTCACTTCACACCCCACGGTCTGGTCGCGGGATGGCTCCTCTTCAGAGCCGCCGACACATACCACCTCCCGGCCCACCTGCGCGCCGACGGCGGTGGCAAACCTGCCCAGTGACTGGCGCACAACTTCGAGGAAGGTTTCCTTCACCTCGGTCTTCTCACTCGATTCAACACCGGCCGTGGTGAGAATGCGCTGCCCGAGGGTCATGCACGTCTCGATTTCCGCTCCGATCCAGACGACTGAGCCTGGAGAGGCGTCAAGCGGTTGTTTCCACCACACCCGGTCGCCATCCGGCATCCCCGGGGAAGGGAGCACATCAACTTTCGGCCGCTCGTCCGACATCGCCTCGAAGGCGGTGCCGAACTCCTGCGACCACGTGGCGCCAAGGCCCAGAATGGGGTCGTCTGCGCGATTCACTGAGTTCCTATCGCGTCTTGTTCCAGTGCGCCTTCATCTGAGACCGGAGGCGCAGCAGAGCAGTCGACTTAAGGTGTGCGACGCGGGAAATATGCAGGTCCATCACCTCGGCAATTTCGCGCAGAGTGAGTTCTTCCAGGTAATAGAGTGAAATTACGGTCTTCTCCTTCTCGGGTATCTCGCCAATGCATTGCGCCAGCAGACGCTCGAGTTCGGATCGCTCCAGCAGGTTGGATGGCAGATTCTCTTCCGGGTCAGGCAGCAATGCCAGAAGAGTCTTGTTGCCGGAAGGACTTGTAGTCATATCCAGGCTTTCCAGATTCATTCCCTGTATCTCGACCAGACGCGCATGGTAGTCCTCCAGAGACATGCCCATCTCCACCGCGATTTGCTCCTCGGTGGGAGCGTGATGAAGTTTCTGTTCCGCCCGGTGAATCGCGGTTTCGATATCCCTGGCTTTCCTGCGGCGATGCCGCGATGCCCAGTCCATGCTGCGCAGACTGTCGAGAATCGCGCCGCGAATCCGGAACTCGGCGTAGGTTCTCAGCTTGGCGTTCTGCCGCGGGTCGTAATTGTCGATGGCGGATATCAAACCGACCACGCCGGTTGAGATCAGGTCGTCGAGGCAAACGCTGCTGGGCAGTTTTTCGTGAAATCTGCGCGCAATCAGATGCACCTGTGGAAGGTGTTCCTCAATGAGCCGCTCGCGCTTTTTCTCCTCGGCTTCGGTGACGGTTACAGCGTAAGGGTGCATGTCAGGCCGCCGCTCCTAATCCCAGCGATTTCGTTCTCGCCGGCAGCAGGCGAGCGGTGAGAAATTCTACGGACGCCTCGGTTAAATCTTCGGGCACTTCGGGTCCGGTGCTGAAGAACGACAGAGGGAGCCCCCGCCCCATCGCCTCGTTGAGGACCGGCCCGAACAGGGTTGTCTCATCCATTCGCCCGTAGAACAGATGCGTGGGGCGAAAAATCTCGTACGCGGAACAGACCCTTGCGATATCCGTACCTCGGGCGTTGGCAGGCAAAACCAGGTGCCTCTGGATTTCGCCGCGGGAGGCCAGAAACTGCGCCAGGGGACCGGCTTCGCCGAGCTCGCGGGCACTGTATCCCGGCGTGTCGATCAGTATGAGGCCATGATTCGGGTTATCCTCCAGCAGCTGGCCGAGCGCGCGCAGGGATGGGGCGTGCTCGAACCGTACGCCGACGACCGCTGCGGTCCTCTTCAGCTGCTCAGGCGCGGCAATCCGTTGATTGTCCGCCGAAATAAGCAACGCGGGCCTTCGCTGGCCGAGGCCGTAGCGGATTGCAAGCTTGGCGATGGCGGTCGTCTTGCCGGTTCCGGCCGGTCCCACCAGTGCGAGCACCGCGTGCTTCATCTTGTCTCCGATGCCGGTCTCCACCCTCACCGCATCGTTGATACTGGCTGACACGGCGGCGCGAAGATCCGGACTGTCGACTTCCCGTTTCGCCGCCGCGGCCCTGAGCACTTCCGCAAAGCCACCTTCGTTCACTGCGGATTCCTGCACCGAGCGTCCGCCAATGCGTTCCAGCGCTGCCGCCAGCAGCTGCTGCGCAAGGTCCGGATCCACGTCCGCGTTGATGAGATGCGCGAGCATCTGCCGCTCGGCATTGCCGAACGTGATGGCACTCCCCCCCTGACGGGGCGTCAGAGCTTCGATCTGCTGGCGAATCCCTTTGATTTCGCCGAGGACAGCCTCGATGGACGAAGCCGTCGACAGACCGTGAGTCGCGGGGCCGGCGGCTTCTTTATGCGGCTTGACCGCTTCCTTTATAAGCGCGGCACGTGAGTCCGCCGAAGCTGCGCTCTCCGGTATCTGCGTTGCGAAGACAACTTCGTACTGCCGTGGTTTCCCTGCTTCCGCGGGAGCCAGACGGCTCGTAACCAGAATTGCCTCGCCGCCCAGTTCTCTGCGCGCGTGTTCCATCGCGAGTTGCACGGAGCCGGCGAAATATGACTTCATCCGCATGTTCTCTTGTGGCCTCAGTCTCTGTCGTCCATCGGGTTTCTGCCAGGGCTCGTGAGAGCGTTCCTGCGAAACCCCAGGTCGCCGAGTGCGAGTGCAGGGACAGTTCCAACGCAAAATCTCGTTTTGCAAAAGGTTTTGCTGAAAGAAAAGGTCTTATTCGCACAGTCGAACAGGTCCAGGTAGTCTTTTTTCAGCGGTGGCGAGTTGTCGTCACCGAACTACGCGCTCCAGGAGCGGGATTCCGGCTGACCATCGTGAACGGTACCCCACGGAAAACCCGTCGGGCGGTTGGCGGGCTCGGACTGTACGCTCACCGTCATCCACGCTTCGCGCAGCGATATCAGCAGGTTTTCAGTGGTTGCCAAACCGTCGTCTGTTTGCCGGAAATTGGCTTCCATCAGGCTGTTGCGCATGAAACCGTACACGCCTGCCAGCCGCCTGCTCAGTTCACCGCCGGCTTCGAAGTTAAGGGATCGCGACAGTTCGATCAGGATGCTGATAGCTTTTGAAACCGCGCGGCTGCGCTGCCGGATGTTTCCCGCAACCAGATGCCCACGCGCCGCGCGAACCGCCTGGATCGCTTCGTCATACAAAATAACAACCAGTTCCAGCGGCGTCGCCGCGAGGACGCGGGCTTCAAGAGATTTCGAATAGGGGTTGTTCTGCATGGCTCCGACAACCATATCGGTCGGTCGCGCGATCTTACTCCTCAAAGCGCGCAGGGTGCGGCGCATGCCTCCGGAGCAATCAGGAGCATTGTTGCGCCGCACCCGTTTTGCGCGCGTACCTGAATAGTCAGCGTCCAAATTGACCGATAAGAGAAATTGATGATGAACAAGAACCACGCGGAACCGGCCTGGGACGATCCGGACAACCGGCGCGGATCCGACCGGCTCTTGTGCGCCGACCTGATTACGGTGCATTGGGGAACCGGTCGCGGAACCGCCCGCCGCGAGGCCGCGGTGATCGAGGATTACTCCCCCACAGGTGCCAGCCTCTTTATCGAAGTGAAGATCGATCCCGGAATCGCCGTGACCCTGGTCACGCCCAGGGAGTCGCTCGCTGCGGTCGTCCGCCGTTGTGAAAGGAGGGAACAGGGCTACCTGCTGGGCATAGAATTCGACAAACCGCAGAACAACGAAACCGCATTCATTCCGGATCACCTGCTGGATCCGCGCGAATTGGGAAGGTAGGATTTCTCCGGAGTGATAATAAGTACCGTTGTATACTCCAGTACAGCGGTTCTTAAATATGTTTTCAGCAGGGCCTGAATTATCCGCGCAATTTCATTTGAATTCGGGTGCGGGCCATGCCGCCGTGTTTCGACACGCAGGCGACGCGATGCTGCTGCTTGACAGCCGGGTCGGGGATATCCTGGTTGCGGACCTCAACCCTGCCGCGGTGCGTCTGTTGCGGGCCGGCGTCAATCCCGCCGCGGGTTTTCCCTTCAGATCCGTTTATTCCGCGCGACAACCCGACGGCCGGGATTCGGTTACAGCGGCAGACGAATACTCGCGGCGCGCCGCGCGCGGCGAAACCCTCCGTTACCCCTGGAGATTCCTTCGCAGAGATCAGACTCCGCTCGACGCGGATATCACCTTAAGCCGCATCGGGGATTCGGAAGATGATCTTCAGCTCGCAATAATCCGTGAGGCTGCGGCAGGTCCCGTTCCGGCTGAAACGGCATGCCTGCTCCGGGAGCGGACTGCACAACTGGACTCCCTGGCATCCGAATTCGACGCGTTTTCATATGCCGTCTCGCATGATCTTCGCGCTGCCATTTCCGGAATTGCCACCTGCAGCCGCATCGTTATGGACGACTTCGCCGCGGAGATGAACGGGGAAGCAAGGCGGTGGCTGGGTCACATTCATGAAGACGCCGCACAGTTGGACAAGCTCACCGAGGCACTGCTTGAACTTTCGCGTGTGTCTCTCCGGGCGATGGACCCCGTTCGCCTGGATCTGACATCGATGGCCCGGGAAATAATGCGCGAACTGGCGGCCGCGGATCCGGAAAAAAACCCGGAATTCATAGTATCGGAAGATCTCGAAGCACACGGCGATCCCTCTCTGATGCGCATATTGCTGCACAATCTGCTGGATAACGCGCGGAAAGCCACGCGCCACAGGGTTGACGGCAGCATTGCGTTTGGCCGGGTTGCGCACGACTTCTGCATAAGGGACAACGGGGTGGGCTTTGATATGAAGCACGCCGACCGCCTGTTTGTCCCGTTTCAACGCCTGCACCGCGAGCCGGAAGTCGGCGGGAACGGTACCGGCCTGGCACTTGTCCGCCGTATTGTGCACCGTCACGGAGGTGAGGTCCGGGCGGAAGGTACCCCCGGCGGCGGTGCTGCTTTCTTCTTTAATCTGGGTCTTCGGACATAAATGAAGGAGTTGCGAATCCTCGTGGTAGAGGACTCGCGGCGCGATCTGGACCTGATCGTCCGCGAGTTTCAGCTTTGCGGGTATTCCATCCACGCCGAGCGCGTCGAAACCGCCCACGAGATGTCCGCCGCACTGGCGCGCAGTTCGTTCGATGCGGTTATTTCCGACAACGCGCTGCCCGCGTTTGATGCCACGGGCGCGCTGGCAGTATTGCAGTCAGCCAATTCCGACATTCCTTTCGTGATTCTGTCCGGCATGATCGGGGAAGAACGCATCGTACAGCTCATGCGGGCGGGTGCGAGCGACTATGTTTCCAAGAGAAATCTTCCCCGGCTGATTCCGGTGATCGAACGCGAATTGCGCGACGCCGCCGGCAGAGCCGAACGCCGCCGGATTGAATCCGAACTGGCAGAAATGCATGCCCGTGAGGAAGCCATGCTGAAGCAGCGTTCGTTTCTTCTGGATATTGCCAACGCAGTCATCGGAAGTCTGGACCGTCAGTCTCTTTGCCAGGCCGTTTTTGAGGTCGTCCGGGGGAGTCTGCTGCCATGCAATCGGGTGGCGCTGGCGCTCCGCCACGCAGAGACCGGGTCTCTCGATATTGTGGTTGCGGGCTCCCGGCCGCAGCCGATCGAACCAGCTCTTCGGGCTCTTGCCGAGACCGTCATAAACAGACGCCAGGTCATGGTCCCGCCTTTTACTTCCGGGGGCCGCTTCTTTCCCGGTGAGGACGCACTGATCGCAGCCGAATCCGCGTCGTTTATGGCCGGTCCTTTGCTCATCAGGGGTGAACCGTTCGGCGCCCTGATTCTCTCGAGTGAGTCAATGGACGTCGATTTCTTTAACCGAGTGTGCAGTCAGGTCGCTCTTGCCGCGGATAATGTCACGTCTTACGAAAAGATCGCTGAGCTCAAAGCCAGGCTGGAACGCGAGAACGCCTACCTGATCGAAGAGATCAAGTCCGAACACAATTTTGAGGAAATGGTCGGCACCAGCCGCGCCTTCCGCGCTCTGATCGACAGTGTGCGGATGGTTGCGCCCACCGATGCCACGGTCCTGATCACCGGCGAGTCCGGCACCGGCAAGGAGCTGGTGGCCCGCGCTATTCACTCCCGCAGTCCCCGTTCGGCCAAACCGCTGGTCAAGGTCAACTGCGCCGCTATTTCCGCCGGCCTGGTGGAGAGCGAGCTTTTTGGTCATGTTAAAGGAGCGTTTACTGGTGCTCTCGACCGGCGGGTTGGCCGGTTCGAGTTTGCCCAGGGGGGCACCTTATTTCTGGACGAAGTAGGTGAGTTACCGCTCGAGACCCAGGCCAAACTGCTGCGCGTCCTGCAGGAGCGCGAATTCGAGCCGGTGGGCAGCAACAGAACCATCCAGACGGACGTGAGAGTCATCGCCGCCACCAACCGGCGCCTGGATAAGTGGGTGAAAGAAGGGAAGTTCCGCGCCGATCTCTACTTCCGCCTGAACGTAGTGCCGATTGAGGTCCCTCCGTTGCGGGAGCGCAGGGGCGACATTCCGGACCTGGTCTCTCACATCCTCGCGCAGCACAACCGGCAGTTCGGCAGGAAGATCGAGTCGGTGGCGGATGAAACCATGGAATGCCTGATGAACTACGCGTGGCCAGGTAATATTCGCGAACTCCAGAATCTGCTTGCCCGCGCCGTCGTTCTTACAAATGGACCCGTCCTGCGGCTTGGCGATGATCTTCGGCCTTCAGGCGAAACCACCACCACCGACCTCCGCGCCATGGCCACCGCAATGCCGGCCAATCAGGCGTTGAATCACGTCGAGCGCATTCATGTCCTGCAGGTCCTCGAGGATGCGCAATGGGTAATCGAAGGACCGAGGGGCGCAGCCCTGAAGCTTGGCCTTCATCCTAATACGCTCAGAAGCCGGATGAAGAAGCTTAATATCCAGCGCCCCCGTTAACGGTCGTTTGTTTCCCGAATGTATCATTTCCCACGAAACCACGGTGCTATGCCCACCAAACTTCGTGGGGAACCACACATGCGTCGTGGCCGGATCGCAACTTCGTGTCGAGATTTCGACAAGTTATCAACAACATACTATCGCCGTTGATTTGGTGACGCAGATGCAACCGTAAGGCGCGTCCCGCGATACCAACCAATGATTGCTTTCACTGAAGACAGCATCGCTCAGTTTGTATTTCCCACACAGGCAGCGGGACTTTTTGACCTGAAAATCTACCTCGGAAGGCAGACGCAAACACGATGAATAACCCGCGGATTGTGGCTCTTGGATCAGACTCTCACTTCGCTTACGTTCAGCGCATCGCCGCAGGCACGGACTATACGGTGCGCGAGGCGTCCAGCGTCACGGACTTCCTGGAGATCACCGGTGATAATCCCTGTGAAGTTCTGATCGTTGACCGCGCCTGCGCCGAAGCCGAGACTGACGATCTCCTCACGATCGTGCGCGAAACCTGCCCCGAATGCATGACCGTTTTCCGGGTGCCGGCGACCAGCGTGGCTGATGTGGCCCACTTGATTCGCCTCGGTGCGTACTGGTGCATCGATGAGCAGACCCCGGAGAATGAAGTGCTTCGCATCATTGAACAGGCGATTGAAGAGGTTCAGTCGCGCCGTACCTCGCGTGAGCCCCGTAATCAGGGATGGCGTCGCATGCTGATCGGCGAGAGTCCGGAGATGCAGGAAGTGGCGCGCATTATCAATCTGGTTGCCATGCGCCGGTGCACAGTACTGATCTCCGGCGAAACCGGCACCGGAAAGGAAATGTGTGCCCGCGCCATTCACGCGGCGAGTGACCGGGCCCACAAGCCTATGGTCGCGCTGAACTGCTCAGCGATTCCCGAGCATCTCCTCGAAGCCGAGCTCTTCGGGCATACCCGCGGCGCCTTCACCGGCGCCATCAACGATCGCGCCGGACGGTTTGAAGAAGCCGACGGCAGCACGCTTTTCCTCGATGAGATTGGCGACATGCCCTTCGATCTGCAGGCGAAGCTCCTGCGTGTCCTCCAGGAGCGCGAAGTGCAGCGGCTCGGGAGCTCCAGAACGATCAAGGTGAATGTCCGTATCATCGCTGCGTCGAATGTCGACCTGCTCGAAGCAGTGAAACAGCGCCGCTTCCGCGAAGACCTCTACTACCGTCTCAATGTCGTGCCGATCCGCATGCCCGCGCTCCGCGAACGGCAGGGCGACATCGCGCTGCTCGCGCGGCATTTCGTCGCCAAGATCTGCGCATTCGAGGACATCGACTGCAAAGAGATTTACAATGAGACGCTTGCCAAACTCGCCAGCTGCGATTGGCCGGGCAACGTGCGCCAGCTGGAAAATATGGTGGAGCGGGCGGTCGTCATCTCAGGCGCCCGTAACTTCCTCGTGCCTTCCGATTTTCCCCTTGCGGTCGGCGCGCTCCGGCCTGTCTCACCCCAGCTTCGCACGGATAATATCGCCGTGCCGGACCATGGCATCGATTTCACCCAGGTCGTCACGGTTTTCGAAAGAAGACTGCTTGACCAGGCGCTGGAAAAGGCCAGGGGTAATAAGAGCCTTGCGGCAGACTTGCTGCGCATGAAGCGCAGTACATTAATTTCGAAACTGCGCGCCATGGAACAATTCGCCGCCGCAGCCGCCTGACGGCAGCAGAGTTATCGCAACCCGGTCTGTCCCCCTCCGCGGCGCGGTTGCACCCATCCGGGTGTGGCCTGCGCCGCGTCCTCTTTTCCCGTTATCCCGCGGGAGCACACTTCGGTGTTATCGCTACGACGCTTAACCAAATACTCCCCCGCCCCGACATAAGCCTCCGATAAGTGGTTTGAACCAACCGCCCCGCGGTCGTTTCCGATCTCCCGAAAGGTTCGATCACTAATGACAAGAATGTCAGCTCTTCCTGCACTGTGGTCTGTTCAGTGCACCCGGCGCAGTCTGGCCAGCCTTCCAAAGCGCACTTTGGTCTTAATCCTCTGGTTAATTTGCCTGCATCCCGTCGCCTCGCAGGCGCAGAATCCTGCCGGTAACGCATTCAATCGTTCTTCCGTCCCCAGTGCCTTTCATCCCTCCGGGGCCGTTCCTGCCAATACGGAGCAGGCGAAACAGATCGAGCTGGGTCTTGACGAGCGCCTGCGTACCCTGGCCAATGTCATCTGCAGCGAGGAGACCGAGCGATACGCGCGCAAAGGTAAGTCCACCAGCCAGATCGACACTCTTCACCTCAATGTCGAAGTTCTGGAAGGTGTCGAACGGTATTCGGAGATCCGGCGCAAAGACAAAACCTATGCTGACATGAAAAAAGTTCCGGGAACCTGGTCGGTGGGAGAAATGGCCACCCTGCTGAGCGCGACCCGCGACGCCATCGAGGCGGGTCAGATCCGCATAGACCGGGACGAAACTTCGGATCTGGGACCGTCCTCAGTCATGACCTTCAGCTATACCGCGGAGGAACGTCGATGGTATCTGATGACGCATTCTCAGGTCCACTGGCTGCCTTTCGAAGGCCGCCTGTGGGCATCGCCGGATACCGGGGAAATCCGCCGCATCACCTGGTTCGCGAAAGACGTGCCGGACGATACGGGCGTATCGCAGGTCCTCTGGACCGTCAACTTCAGCCCTGTGGCCCTCGAGCCGGTGGTTGTCACGCTGCCGGAGACCGTCCTCTATCAGGTCACTTATAAGAATGGCGCGGATCACATGGACTGGAATGTCACCCATTTCTCCGGATACCGGCGCTATGGATCGGAAACCGCGGTCCGCTTCGACGATTGATCCGGAAAATAAATGACGGATGACCGATAGATGAAGTTGACGGAACGACCGACCCAGGAGTACTGAAATGCTGAACTGTGCAAAATGCCTTTGTGATCATCTGCTCATTCGCCGCCGCAAAGGACTTGAGCGGTTGATGGTCTATCTGACCGGAAAGAGAAAGTACATCTGCGTGTCCTGCGGTAACGTCTTTCGTGCCGCTGATCGCCGCCGGTTGCCGCGCGTTGACGAAGCCACAGTCCTGCCTCAGGCTCAGCGAGACGTTGCATAGCGGCCGGGCCCACTGCCTTAGTTGACCGCCATCGTCACACCTGCCTGTGTCGACGTGCCCCCGATCGTTACGAGGATAGGCACGGAGTTTCCGGTGCTGGCTCCCACCGGCACCACTGCATTCACCTGCAAAAGACCGAGCATGCTGCCCGGAATCGGACCGGCATAGGATACCGTGGTGACCGCCGTTCCGCCAATGCTGACCGTGGGAGGCGTGCCGAGTTGCGGATAAACTCCCGTAGCGACGGGCGGCGTCAACGGCACAACAAACCCGTCTTCCGGCGAATAGGTGGTGCCGGCATACTCGCCTTCGCCGGTCACGAAGAAAACCACCGTGCTGCCAATCGGCGCCGGATTCTGCTTTGAGTTGAGAGTGTAGGTGTTGCTCGTCGCGTTGTAGTTCAGCACCAGAGCCGCTCCTGCGCCTGACGCATTAAGAGTGAACAGACCGGGCGCGGTAGTCCCCACGTTCACTGTCGTCGACGCCGGCGTAGCCGTTCCGTAAGTCAGAACCAGCGTCTGACTCCCGGCCGTAACTTCGTAGGGAACCTGTACGCTTGCCTGCTCGGGGCTGACATATAAGATGGGTGCCGCAATTCCGTTGATCGTCACTCCGACGCCGCCCAGGCTTGTCCCGACATAGCCATTGGAAATGGTCAGCGTGGCGGCGGGTGACGGCCCGATGTTCTGTCCGAAGATAGCGATGATCTCGCCCGGGCTGACTGATCCCTGGGTATAGCTCGCCGCGTTGGTGACAGCGGAAATCAACGAAACATTGCCGACCGCAATGGCAACCGGAGACGCTGCGCCTCCTGGTGCGGGATTCGACACGGTCACGTTAACCACGCCGGACGCGGCCAGCAGCGCCGCCGGCAGTGTTGCCTCCAGCGCAACGGAAGAGACAAGAGTCGTCGTCAGGTTGCCGGATTGTCCCGTGGCCGTAACCGTCGTGCCGCTGTAGAAGTTTGAGCCGAGGATGGTGATCACGGTGTTCGGAGAACCCACGGGTATGCTCGATGGCCAGATCGAGGTGACCGTCGGCGCCAATGGGGTCACGGTAAAACTCACGGCCACAATCTGCGATGTCGCTACCCCGTTCGTGGTCAGGTTCACCGTCACCTTACCGGTGTACGGGGTCGCAGACGGGTTGAGGAGCGCCGAATTGGCGGTAAGCGTGAGTTGCTGGCTCTGGGCAGGCAGCAAAGCGCCCACCGTTTCGTTTACGGAGAGCCACGGCACACTGGCCACCGCCGTGAAAGTTGTGGGGAATGGACCCGCCGATATCGTAAAGGTCCCGCTCAATGTTCCCGGAGATGTCAGGGGGATGCTGACCGGCGCCACGGACGGCGCTGTTCCCGTCTCGGTCACCGTCAGCGTCACCGGGATGGTCAGAGGCGTGGCGACCCCGTTGGCCGTTATGGTCACCGACGAGGTGTAAGTTCCCGGCGGCAAGGTGGAGGGATTGACCTGCACAGAGACGCTGCCAGGCAGCGCACTATCGGAAGGTGTCGCGAGCAGCCACGGGTCGCTCGGCGGCGTGGCGGCGCTCCAGGTCGGCGTTTGAGAGCCGTAGCGGATGGCAGCAACCTGCGCGGCGGGAAGTTTCGCGTTGACCTGCCAGATGAAATTCAGTGCTGTGGGAGTCGACGTGAGTGATACCGCCGGCGCCTGCGCGCGCATCGTCCCGTTCATTCCGCCCAGCGCTGCCACGGCGGTAATAAGGAGAGACTGTCGCTTTGTTCTTGGCGTCATTTTTTCGGATTCTCCTGAGGAACTGTAGTTGAACTGGCCGGCAGTTCGGCGGGCTCGCCATGCAGCGCGGCCGCAACGCTTTGCACGTAGTCGCGGGTCTCCGCGATATCCGGCACCGCGGGCTTCGGGCCATCCACTTTGTCAGGCCCGGCGTTGTAAGCCGCCAGCGCGAGGCGAACGTCACCCTTGAACCGCGTCAGCATCTGTTTCAGGTAGCGCGCGCCGGCGTCGATGTTCTCGGCCGGATCGAACGGATCCTTCGTGCCCAGCGTCTGCGCAGTTTCGGGCATCACCTGCATCAGCCCCATCGCGCCCTTTTCAGAAATGACGCACGGCTTGAACCCCGACTCCTGGCGAATCACGGCTTTGATCAACACCGGATTCAGTCCGTTGCGTCCGGCGGCCGCCCGGATCAGCTCGTCGGTTTCGCTCTCGGCCATTGCCGGACAATCCGGCAGAGGCGGCGGCAGCATGGCGCGGCCCGACCAACCCGCGCTGAAAAATGAATCTGGTTCGGCCGGGGTGGTCTGCAGTTGCGCCGCCGACCGTTGCTTATTTGCGGCGTCCGTCATCTTTTTCGCGCTCTCCATCTGCCTGTCGGAAATCGAAGGCGGTGCTGAAGGCTGTGCCGGGGTCTGCGCCGGGGTCTGCGCTGACGTCTGCCCAACCACCAGCAGCACACCGATGACAAAATTCAGTGGGGCCAGGCATTCGTGCCTGCCGCCGGGTTTCCACCTGGCGCGGAGCGTTACGAATTCCACGCTGCATCTAATCGGACGCATTCAGTTGACCTTTCGCCGACGCCTCTGCTTTCAGCCCCGACTCGATCATTGGCGTAAGGCCGAGTCCGCCCGCGCTGGCGAGCATGCGTGAAAACTGTTCTTCGCCGAACCCGACTCCCGTTTGACCGGCGTCATCGTCGTCCGTGCCAAGCCAGCCGGAACCGCCGGCCTCATGGGCCGTCTTCAACAGCTCGCCGATCAGAAGCGACTCGAACTGCTGCGCCGCCTCGTGAATCTTCGCCGGGGTGTCTGTCTTTGAAGGAATCGCCCCGCCTGTCGGGAGCGCCGCAAGTGAACCGGAAATGCTGTTAATCATGCGTATCCCTCAGATCACTTCGATTTCGGCTTCGAGCGCCCCGGCCGCCCGGAGAGCCTGCAGAATTGCGATGATGTCGCGCGGCGTGGATCCGATGGCGTTCAGGCCGCGTACCAGGTCCTCCACGGTCGCGCCGTCCTGCAGCACAACGTTGCGGGATTTTTCCTGCTTCGCCGCCACCGTTTCCTGCGGCACAACCTGCGTGGTTCCCTGCGAGAAGCCGTTCGGCTGAGAAACCGTCAGCTGCGTCTGCACTTCCACGCTGAGGTTGCCGTGCATGATCGCCACCGGCGATACGTGCACCTGTTTGCCCATGACGATAGTGCCGGTCCGCTCGTTCACTACCACGCGCGACGGCGCGTCGGTTTCGACGGTGACGGTCTCCACCTCAGCGATGAAATCGGCCGGATTGGCAGTGCGGGCGGCGGGTACGCTCACCGAAACCGTACGCCCGTTATCGGCGCGTGCGATCGGCTTCCCCTCTCCGAATTTTTTGTTCAGCGCCTCGGCGATGCGCGACGCGGTCGTGAAATCCATGGCGTGCAGTTCGAGCCGGATCGTCTTGCTCAGATCGGGCAGCGGCGCGGGCCGTTCCACAATGGCGCCTTCGGGAATGCGGCCGGCGGTCGGATGATTGACAGTCTGCGTGTTGCCGGCATTACCCGCTGCCAGAAAGCCGCCGGTGACCACGCTGCCCTGCGCCACCGCGTAGACCTGCGCATCCGCGCCTTTCAGGCTGGTGAGAACAAGAAGCCCGCCCTGCAGCGTTTTCGCATCGCCGATCGACGAAACCGTGACATCGATACGCGCGCCCGGCTGAACGAAGGGCGGCAGCGTTGCGGTGACGATCACGGCTGCTGTGTTCTTGATGGTAATCTGCGTGGGATCGATCACCACGCCCATCCGCGCCAGCATGTTGGACAGACTCTGCGCGGAGAACAGAGTCTGTTTGCTGTCGCCCGCGCCGTTGAGGCCGACGACCAGCCCGTAGCCTACGAGTTGGTTATCCCGCACGCCGTCGATTGAAACCAGTTCCTTAAGCCGCGAAACGGCGCCCAGGTGAGCCGGTATCAGTGTCAGTGCGAGTAACGACGCAATCAGCTTCATGCTTGACATCAGAATGCCTGGCCTCAGAACGGCAGCAACCCCAGCAGGAATCGATAGAGAGCATTGGGACGCCGGATCGCATCTCCGACCACCCCCTTGCCGTTGAGCTGAATTTCCATTTGCGCCAGACGATTGGACGGCACGGAATTGTCGGTCGCCAGATCAGTCGGGCGCACCACGCCGCGAATCGTGACCACCTCGGATTCAGAGTTAACCTGCACGCTCTTGGTGCCCTCCAGAACCAGGTAGCCGTTGGGCAGTACATGTGTCACGCGGGCGCTTACGGTAGTGCTGATGGTGGTCTGCCGGGAAGTTGTGCCTGTACCGTTCAGCGAGTTCGCGCCGGTCATATTAAGAAAGTTCGTCGCTGCTCCGGTCGGGCTCTTGATGCCCGCGAGCTGCGGGATCGTCAGCGAGGCCGCGGAACTGCGCGCCGTCTGGCTCGCGCCCGTGGTAACCGCCGAGGCTTGCTCCGTGACGACGATGGTCACAAGGTCGTTCACCCGGCTGGCAATGAAATCCCGTCCCAGGTCGGCAAACTGCGCGGTGGGACTCCACACCGACCCTTCGGTACTCGTCTGCTGCTGTGCCTGCTTCGCCGCGTCGCGGATATAAGCGTCGAGCGGCGTTGGCTGGGGTGCTTTCGTCTGGTCTTTCTTTTTAGACTGCGCCGCCGCCGCGGGGATGGCGGTGGTCGCGAGCAGAGTAAGCGAAAGGAGAACGCAGAGCTTCATTCTGAATCAGACCCCTGCCGAAGAAAATTCCAGGAGTGCCCGCCCTCTGCCGGTGACCCGGGCACGGAAGACCTTCCCGCTCGCGGCGTTGCGCAGCGAAATCGTCTGACCGGCGCGGCCGTCGGACTGTGCCTCTGCCTCAAGCATCAGCACCGCGGCGCCGCTCTGCACCAGCACCGTCACCATTTCGCCTTTTCCGACATCGAAGGGTTCCATCAGATCCGTCCCGCTCAGCGGCGTTCCGGCGTTGACATACCGTTTTGCCATCATGCCGACGCCTTCCGACACGGACCGCAGGCCCGCCGTCCGCGACGGAAAGGCGCGCACGTCTTCAAGGCGTATGTCGTTCGCTTCGATCGTCTGGCCCGCGCGCAGATTGGTCGCCGCCACAACCCGGGTTTCGACGGCCTGTATCTTTACCCGCGCCCACACCGGAAACCGATGATGTTCGTGGTCCACGAAACCGTTCCAGATCGCCGTGTTGTCCGTCACGTAAGGCGGCAGCGATTCGACCGGAAACGTCAGTTTGCCGGTCGGAACGCGAAACTTCGCGAATTCGACAATCTCGATATCGGCGCTCTCAATCCCGAGCGACTTCAGAGACTCGCGGATCGAAGACTCAATCATCAGCGGCTCGAGTTCACTCAGCACCGGTTCAAAACAGACCGTATCGATGCCATGAAACTGGATGCCGTGTGCCGCCGCGAACCTCGTCAGCTCCGCCGGCTCGACGTTTCGATAAGACCCCGGCTGGGGCGCATAGCCGAACGGCGTCTCCGCCGCTATCGGCGCGAAAGCCGGCAGAACCGCGGCGAGATCGCCTGCCGTGATGCGGCTTCCTTCCACCGCGTGGCACGCGGGCGCGAGTGCCGCGGGCGCAGTTGCCGCCAGCACCGGTAAGCAAAGCACGAACCTGCTCAGTGTACGGATCATTGGGCGATGTTGTTGACCTGTTGGTACATCTCGTCGGCGGCCTTCACCACTTTGGAGTTGGCTTCGTAACCACGCTGGGCCGCGATCAGGTTGATGAACTCGTTCACGATGCTGACGTTCGACTGTTCCTGATAGCCCTGCATGATGGTTCCCGCGCCGGTAGTGCTCCCGGGCGCGCCCACCGTGGCTGTGCCGGAAGCGTCCGTCGGCAAATACAGGTTGCTGCCGATGCCGTTCAGACCGGCCGGATTCTGAAACGTAGCCAGCTGGACCTGCCCGGCGATCTGCGTCGCGTTATTCCCCGGCAGCGTATAACTCACCGTCCCGTCGGTGGCAATCGTGATCACCTGCGCCGTTGGCGGAATCTGGATATTGGGCTCGACCAGATAACCGCTCGACGTGACAACGTTCCCGCTTTTATCCAGCTGAAAAGACCCGTCGCGCGTATACGCGAGCTCACCCGAAGGCTGGCGAACCTGAAAGAATCCCAGACCGTTGATAGTCAAATCCAGGGGATTGTCGGTTTCCGCAAAGCTTCCCTGCGAGAAGAGAATTTCGTTGGCGCCGGGCTTGGTTCCAAGGCCAACCTGCAGCCCGCTCGGTATCGTCGATTGCTGACCGGAGGCCGTACCCGGCTGCGAAAGATTCTGATAAACGAGGTCCTGAAACTGCGTACGCCGTGCCTTATACGCGGTTGTATTCGCGTTGGCCAGATTGTTGGCGATCGTGTCGACATTCAGCTGCTGGGCGGACATGCCGCTCGCGGCGCTGTAAAGTGCTCTGATCATGATCCGGTTTCCCTTTCTCTCTGGTACCAGGCTTTCTGCACCGCGCGCGTCAGCCAGCGGCAATGAGAACTGCCATCAAAGACTAAGCTGTGATCTTCGCGACGTCGCTGATGGACTTGCGGTCCATTTCGCCCGCGATGTTGACTGCCTTCTGCAGCATTTCGAACTGCCGCATAACATTCACCAGGCGCACCGTCGACTCCGCGGTAGTAACGTTCGAGCCCTCGGTTTTCCCCTGCAGAATCTGACCGCCGCTTTGCCTTGGCTTTACATTGCCATTGGCGGGGCGGAACATCGTGTTTCCCTTCTTGACGATCTCGTTCGGCGCAAAATCCACCAGCGCCATCTGGCCGATCGCCTGCCCGGACTGCAGAACACTGCCGTCGGGCCTTACCTCAACCGGCAGCGACGCGTTCACCGCGATCGGCAGTCCGTTGCTGTCCTCCACCTCATAGCCGTCCGTATTGACGACAGTGCCTGCCGTCGACAGACGAAAGCCGCCGTTACGCGTATACGAAGTACCGCCGGGCGTATTCAGTGCAAAGAAGCCGCTTCCCTGTATAGCGAAGTCGAGAGGATTAGACGTGGCGCTCAGCACGCCCTGCGAGAAGTCCGTGTAGTTCCTCTCGATCACGGGCATCTGCGTGGGGTCGGTGTCCCCGGATGCTTCCTCCGACGTATAAAGACTATAGAACTCCCGGTCGAGCTTGTAGCCGCCGGTCTCCGCGTTGGCAATGTTATTTGCCAGCAGGTCGAGCGATTCCATTCTTGATCGAAGGCCGCTTGCCGCGGCGCTGCTCATTGGGTCCATGTGTCGGCATCGGGGAATGCAAGGCACACGCCAAAGCTGCCGGCCCGATAAACGCAACTAAACCCAACAAAAGTGGCCGATAAAGCAGTTGCGCCGGGACTTTGCATCGTTTGGATTTCGACGCCGGCGTGGTAGTCGGCGAAATCCCGCTGCCTGCTTCCCGCTCATGCGCGTCCCGGCCGAACCTGCCGCGGGCGCATATCTGCTTGTATCGAATGAACAAGAGCGAAGGTCCGTGCCTCGACCGCCAAATGGCGCGGCGCATGCACTCCCCGGCGCCGAGTGATTTTCCCGATCCACAGTGCCCACGTCCCCGCTCAGGAGTCCTCAATGTTCGCCACGAAGACGGGTTCTTCGGGCGACAGTTTTCTTTCTTTCTTAAATCTGAGTTCCAACGGCCCCAATGATGACGTCGAGCCGGAAGCGACGCCGGCTGCCCGCGCTCTTAAGCACAGCGAGGCCGTGAGCACGCTGCTGGCGAGCGCCGCACCTGTCCCGCCTGCGTCCGCTGAAAACCAGACGCTTCCTCTTAAGCTGTCCTTCAATATCTTCGGGACCACGCCCAACGTGAAGGCTTCAACGACGCATCAGACAGAGGATGCAGACGCCCCGCCCACCCAGCAGGAACCTAAGCCGGCTGCTGTCGACCCCGCACCGCTCCTCGCTGTTTCGAACTTCCCACCTGCTGCTCCGCAGATCCCGGGTAGTGCCCCTCGTACGAAGGTCGCGCCTGAAGACAACGCGGACACCGGCGCTGCACAGGCTCCGAAAATAACGCTGCCAACTCCAGTCACACCCGTCGAGACCGCCGCCTCATCGATGGTGCCCGCTGTTACGCCCGCCGTGATGAGCCACGCGGTTGCCCCGGCCACCACTGCAAACGCTAAAACGGAACGGGCGCGCTCTTCGAATGCCAGCCCTGCGCCTCTCGCTGTCGCCCAGTCAGCGGCGGCCGTCGTCCCGGTACCTTCTGATGCCGTCCCGGGACCGCCTGTGAATATCCCTGCGGCCGCACCTGCCGACGCACAAAAACCACCCGCCCTGGACGACTCTGAACCTCGCCCGCAACAGAACCAGCCCAGTCTTCACCTCCACGCTGACGTAACCCCGCCGGCCGCGTCGCCTTCTCAGTTAGCGTTTGCGCTGCGGGTCCAGCCCGACCCGAGGCCGGCTTCCGCGCCTGCCGTCGCTCCCGCTCTGTCGACTGCGCAGCTGACTTCATCACCCGCATCTGCCGTGACTCCCGAGCCGCCCCCACAGGCAAATCCGACCGAGAAGAGTCCGGCAACGCAGAACAGACCCGCCAGCCCCGAGTCCTCCGCGACCACCGCGGTTCAATCCGCCGCATCCCGCGCCAGCCAGGATGCCGGATCGAATTCCGGTACTGGCGCTAAAGGTAGCGACACTGGTCGTGACGGCGACCGCGGCGCGGATCCGAAAGCAGAGCCGTCTCTTTCCCTGAGCCCGGCCCCACCTGCCGCCGCACAGAGCTACTTCACAGCGCCGGCATCGACGGCTGCCGCGCCGCATTCCAGCCCTGTTTCGACGCAGGCGACAGCACCCACCGCCCCGGCTGCCTTAACTCCGGCTAACGAAACCCCGAGAACCGGAACCGCGAATCAGATTTCCATCACCGTACCCGGCGCAGATCAGCAGAACGTCCAGGTCCGCCTTACCGATCGCGCCGGCGAAGTTCGTGTCAGCGTACACGCCCCCACCGAAGAACTCGCGGGCACCCTGCGCCAGGATCTCGGCAGCCTCACCACCAAACTGAATCAGAGCGGCTTCAGCACTGAAGCTTTCACGCCCTCAACCGGCGGCGGAACACTTTCACGGGATCAGAAGAACGCCGATCCCCAACCGCAGAATCAGGACAGCAGCCGGCAGACTCCGGGACGCTCTCCGCAGCAACAAAACCCACAGCAGAATGGCCAGGGTAAACGTCCGGCCTGGATGGACGAGTTCGAAGGTTCGATGGCGAATTAGCCAAACGGGAATTAGCCAAACGGAAGGATAAACGACAATGCAGATTCAATCGCCGCCGCCGGCCTCGATTTTCGCGGACAGCACCGCGCCCACCGGTTCATCCCAAGGCTCTGCCGGTACCTCCGCCGGTTCGTCCGGCACCTCAACGAACCCACTTGGGACGCCCAGCGAGTCGGAGTTCCTGCAGTTGCTCGTCGCCCAGATGAAATACCAGAATCCGACAAGCCCGCAGGACCCGACGCAGTTCGTCGCCGAACTGGCCCAGTTCAGCCAACTCGAATCGACTTTGAACATTCAGCAGAACACAAGCACCATCGTGCAGGATCTTTCGGGCGCGACGACCGCGCCAACAACTCCAGCCACGACTCCGACCACGACGCAGAGCCCGGCGACAACAGCAGCTTAGTTCACCAAAGGGGATTCATAAACAGATGTTTACATCGTTTTCAACGGCTCTCTCCGCGCTCGACGCCACTTCGACCGCTATCGATGTTGTGGCTAACAATCTGGCCAACCTGAACACGACCGGATACAAGGACAGCACGGTCTCGTTTCAGGATCTGGTCACGGAAGCCACGGGCGTCGGTCTGGCCCAAACCCAGGTCGGTTTCGGTGTCGCCCCGCCTGTAACCACAGCCCAGTTCACCCAGGGTTCGCTCGAAACTGCGGGCGGGACGCTGGACGCGGCCATTCAGGGGCAGGGCTTCTTTGTGATTGAGTCAACCACCGGAGCCCAGCAATACACGCGCGACGGAACCTTCGAGCTGGCATCCGATGGCACCCTCCAGACTGCAAACGGGGCCGACGTGCAGGGATATTCGGTAACCAACGGAGTGGTGAACACAAACCAGGCCATCGGGAACATCGTGATTCAGCAAGGCCAGATTCGCCAGCCGGTCGCCACCCAGAACGTTTCCGTGAGCATGAATCTTGACGCGAACAACACCTCGACAACCGGTGCGCCAAATACCTTTTCAACCCCCATCCAGGTGATCGATTCCCTCGGTAATCCCCTGACTCTTACGATGGACTTCACGCAGAGCGCCACCAACCCGCTGCAGTGGAGCTATCAGGTCACGATTCCCGGCAACGCGACCACCGGCGGCACGCCCGGCACTCCGACCAATCTCCTTGCCACCCCCGGCACAATTACATTCAGTTCGAGCGGGCAGCTCGTGTCGCCTCCCGTCACGGCCGGCACCATCCCGCTGCAGATCACCGGCCTGACGGATAACGCCGCCGACCTGAACATCAACTGGAATCTCTACAATTCGAGCGGCAACCCGACGATCACGCAGTTCGCGCAGGCTTCGGCCGTATCCGCGAATTCGCAGGATGGCCTCGCTTCGGCCCAGGTGGTGAGCGTCGCCATGGCCACCGGCGGCCAGGTCATGGCGCAGTATTCGGACGGCACGCAGGAAGTCGTCGCACAGCTCGCCCTCGCCAACATCAGCAATCCGGAGTCGATGACCGCGGTTGGAAACAACGACTATGAGGCCAGTGCGGCGACGGCCCTCCCGGCCATCGGAACCGCCAACACCGGCGGCCGCGGCCAGATCCTGGGCGGAGAGCTGGAGTCGTCGACGGTCGACATTGCGCAGGAATTTACGGATCTGATCGTCCTGCAGCGAGCCTACGAAGCCAATTCAAAGGTCGTGACCACGGTCGATCAGCTCAGCCAGACCACCATCAACCTGAAAGCTCAGTAGGAACTGAAGTCCGACAGGAAAACGCCCCGTGCCCACTGCATTCGAAGAAGTCGCGCTCTACCTGGACGTGCCGCTGGATGTGGAGGTCGAACTCGACCGCCGCATCCTTACGGTGCGTCAGATTCTGGAACTCGACCGGGGGAGCGTGATTCGCATGAACCGCTCCGCCGGCGAGAACCTCGACGTCCGCATCGGAGGCGCCCTGATCGGTTTTGGAGAAATCGTGGTGAACGAGACCACCACCGGGATCCGTCTCGCCGACTTTCAGCAAAACGAGTGAAGCCATGGAATATCTCCAGCAGATGCTGGCAGTTCTTGCCGTGTTTGGCATATTAGGCGGTTCGTTGTGGTGGTTACGCCGCCGGGGCCTCGCGAACATCGCGATCACCGCTTCGAAGAAGAATAACCGCGTCCTTTCGCAGATCGAGCGCCTTCCCATCTCCCCGACGCACTCGCTGCACCTCGTGCGTATGGCGGATCGCGCTATTCTGATCGCCTCGTGGCCGGGCGGCTGCCAGCCGATAGAAAGTTCCTCCTGGAACGAAATGCCAAAGGGCGAATTGCCCCAGAGAGAGCCGCAGTGAAGAAGCTCTTACTCCCCGCGCTGTTCCTCATTCCGGCCCAGGCTATACCGGCGACTCCGCCTTCCACCAGCGGGCTGAACCTGATCGGCAACGCCCAGTCCGTCAGTGCGCCGATGCAGGTCCTCATTCTGATGACCGTGCTGACGCTGCTGCCCGCGGCCGTCATGTGCGTCACGCCGTTTCTGCGCATTACTGTGGTCCTGCACTTCCTGCGCCAGGCCCTCGGGACTCAGGCCACGCCTTCCAATCAGGTCCTTCTCGGCATCGCTTTGTTTCTCACCATCCTCCTTATGGGACCCGTGGCGACCGAGGTCTACCACAAAGGCTGGGAGCCAATGGAGCAGGGTAAGTTGTCGGTGGCCGACGCTTTCGATCAGGCGTCGAAGCCCCTCGCCGATTATCTGCTGCACTTCGCGCGCGAAAAAGACATCAAACTTTTCCTCGACATCACACACACGCCGGCGCCGCGCACGCCTAAAGATCTCGATCTGAAAGTACTCGCCCCGGCGTACATCCTCTCCGAACTCAAAGCTGGTTTCCAGATCGGTGCCGTGCTTTACCTGCCTTTTCTGGTCATCGATCTGGTAATCGCCTCGGTAACAGTGTCCATCGGCATGATGCAGCTGCCGCCGGTCATGGTGTCGGCGCCTTTCAAGATTCTGTTGTTCGTTCTCGCCGACGGATGGAACCTCATCATCGGCTCTCTCATGAAGAGTCTCTACACATGACACCCGATTTCGCGGTCCAACTCGTACGCGACGCACTCATGACGGCCTTCTGGCTTGGCGTGCCGATCCTGACGGTGGGGTTTGCCGCTGCCATCGTGGTCAGTCTCCTCCAGATCCTCACCTCGATTCAGGACTCGATATTCAGCACGGTGCCCCGCCTGGCCGCGGTACTGGCCGCACTGATCGTCGGTATGCCCTGGATGCTGCAGCGTGCCATGGCATACACCATCCATCTGCTCGGGGACTTCAGCCGGTATGCACGCTGATCCGTCATTTCCCCTGACAACTATCTTCGCCTTTCTGCTGGTTCTGGCTCGTGTGTCCGGCGCTTTCATCTTTGTGCCTGTGCCCGGCTTCGCGGCTGGTCCCGAGCCCGTGCGGATCGCGCTTTCGCTCGCCGTCACGCTCAGCGTCTACCCTCTCTGGCCGGTCCTGCGCAGCGTCCCCGACGGTGGAACGCTGGTGGGCTGGCTGCTCATGGAAGTCGCCCTGGGCCTCACCGTCGGTCTGGTGGTTGGTTTTCTGGCGGAAGCATTCGGTTTCTTTGGCCAGATGATTTCTCTGCATTCCGGCTACTCGTTCGCTTCCACGATCGACCCCAACACGCAGGCCGACTCCGGGCTGATCGTCATGCTGGCGCAGTCCGTCGCCGGGCTGCTCTTTTTCACCCTCGGCCTGCATCGCGAAGTCATCCGGATCTTCAGCCGCAGCCTGGAGACTCATCCGCCCGGATCGTTCACACTGTCCGCTGCCACGGTGGAAGGAGTCGTCCGCATAGGTTCCACCATGTTCTCCACCGGATTCCGGCTGGCTTTGCCTGTTATCGGCCTGCTGATGATGGCGGACCTCGCGCTTGCTCTTCTAAGCCGAATCAACGCGCAGCTGCAGCTCAATACCCTTTCGTTTCCCGCCAAAACTCTTGCCATGCTGGCGATCCTGGCTCTGCTCTTGCCGGTCGCCGCGCGCGTGTATCAGGACTACGCGGGCCGCCTGTTCGGAGCCATCCCGGCGCTGCTTGGTCTCTCAGCCAATGGCCGACCAGAAAACAGAAAAACCGACTCAGAGACGGTTGCAGAAAGCGCGCGAAGAGGGGCGCGCTCCTGTTACCCGGCACTTCATTGCCGGAATTCAGTTCTGTGTTCTGGTGGTCCTGATCAGCTCGAAAGGCGAGGGCTGGCTGAATTACTCCGTCGTCACCTTCCGCGGTGAACTGAAGCGAGCCTTTGCGGCGGACGTCACGCCTGCCGAACTGATCCATATCGGCGGCGAACTGCTGGAAGCCTGCCTTTTCCCGATTCTCATCACGGGGGGCGCGCTGCTCATGGTGAGTTTCGCAGTCCACCTGGCCGTCACGCGCATGCAGTTTGCGGTGAGCAAGCTGGCGCCGGACCCGGAGCGCCTCAACCCGCTGAACCGAATCAGACAGCTTCCCCGCCAGAACCTCACCGCCGCTATTCAGTCGCTCGTGCTTCTGCCTGTCTTTGCGGGCGCCATCTATGCGGCGGCCGCCTCCCAGGCGGAGCGCTTCATGGTGCTTCCCCTGGCCAGCATCCGCACCGGTTTTTTCACCATCACCAGCCAGATGCAGAGTCTGATGTGGAAAGCAGCGGGCATCTTTCTGGTTTTCGGCTGTATCGAACTGCTCCGCGAAACGCGGCGCTACTCCGTCGAACTGCGCATGAGCAAGCAGGAAATCAAGGACGAAAACAAGGAAACGCAGGGTAATCCGCTCATCAAAGCGCGTCTGCGCAATCTTCGCCGCGACCAGGCCCGCAAGCGCATGATGCAGGCCATTCCCACCGCCACCGCGGTTGTCGTGAACCCGACGCACTTCGCTGTGGCTCTGAAGTACGATCCGCTGGTCATGGCCGCGCCGCTCGTGGTGGCCAAGGGCAAGAACTATCTCGCGCTCCGCATCAAGCAGAAAGCCATCGACCATCAGGTTCCACTGATCGAAAATCCCCCGCTGGCACAGGCGCTCTACAAGTCCGTCGACGTCGGACAGGAAATCCCGTCACATCTCTACCGTGTGGTCGCCGAAATTCTGGCTTACATCTTCCGGTTAACGAATAAGTAGCAGACCTATATGACACCATCCACCACCGCCGCCGCACCGCAGCCGAAGGCATTCTTTAAGTTCAACGGCGCCGCCGTGGCGGAGCTTTCCGTACCGCTCGCCGTCTTCGCCATCATCGTCGCTCTGATCACGCCGATGCCCGGCTTCATGCTCGACTTCCTGCTGGTGGTCGACATCATGCTGTCCGTCAGCGTGCTGATGGTGTCCATCTACATTCAGAAGCCATCCGACTTCAACGTCTTCCCCACCACGCTGCTGCTCCTCACTCTGTTCCGCCTGGCGCTTAACGTTTCCTCATCGCGCCTGATCCTGCTGAACGGCAATTCGGGAACCTCCGCCGCCGGAGAGGTGATCGAAGCCTTCGGAAATTTTGTCGTCGGCGGCAACTACATCATTGGCGCCGTGATCTTTCTCATCCTCATCGCGATCCAATACGTGGTCATCAACCACGGCGCAGTGCGTATTTCGGAAGTCACCGCGCGCTTCACGCTGGACGCTCTGCCCGGCAAACAGATGTCGATCGATTCCGATCTCAATGCGGGCCTGATCGATGACAAGCAGGCCAAAGCGCGCCGCAAAGCCCTGGCCGCCGAGGCCGAATTTTACGGTGCCATGGACGGCGCCTCACGCTTCACGCAGCGCGATGCGATGGCCAGCATTCTGATCACGAGCATCAATATCGTCGCCGGTTTTCTCATCGGCGTGCTGCAGCATGGCATGGACCTCATGCGCGCCATCCAGACCTACACCATCCTCACCATCGGCGACGGCCTCGTTACCGTAATTCCCGCCCTCATGATTTCCGTCTCAGGCGCCATGATCATCACGCGCGCCAACTCGGAGACGAACCTGGGTTCGGAGTTCCGTGCCCAGGTGTTCAGCAAATGGCAGCCCCTGTTGTTTACCTCGGGCGTTCTCGTCGCGCTTTCGGCCTTCCCGGGTCTGCCCACCATCCCGTTCCTTTTCCTGGGCAGCGGCCTGGGCACTGCCGCGTGGCGCATGCGTACCGCTGAGCAGAAAGTCGCCACGGACGGCGCGGCCGGCAAAGCGGCGCCCGCGCCGGCCAAAGAAAACGTCGAGGATCTGCTCAGGGTTGAGCCGCTCGCCATCGAAGTCGGCCTGGGTCTCGTGCGTTTCGTGGAGGGCGGCGCGGATTCCCCGCTGCTGCGGCGCATCGGCGCTATCCGCAAGCAGCTCGCCGCGGATCTCGGCTACATCCTGCCGGCCGTTCGCATGAAAGACAACCTTTCGCTCAAAGCGCACGAATACACCATCTGTTTGAAAGGTGTCGAGATCTCCCGCTACGAAATTCCCGCCGGATGTGAAATGGCCATCGCAGTCGGCAAACCGTCGCGCCAGATCGAGGGAATCGCCACGAAGGAACCCGCTTTCGGTATCCCTGCGCTGTGGATTCCTTCCTCCCGCAGCGACGCGGCGCGCGAAGCCGGATACACCGTAGTGGATCCGGTCACGGTCATAGGCACCCATCTGTCGGAGTTTGTCAAACGCTATGCCCACGAGATGTTCTCCCGCAACGACGTCAAGAAAATTCTCGACCGTGTGCAGGCCGAAAATCAGAAGCTGGTCGAAGATCTCGTGCCCAAGCTGGTTCCGGTCAACATTGTCCAGAGAGTCTTCCAGAATCTGCTGCGCGAACGGGCTTCTATCCGCGACGCGATGTCGATTCTCGAAGCCATCGCCGAAGCCGCGCCCTCCACGCGCAATCCGATTCTGCTCACCGAATTCGTCCGTCAGGCCATCCGCCGCAGTATCGTCAAGCCTTTCCTGAACAAGACCGGCGAACTCCCGGCGTGGTTCCTTGACCCGGCCACGGAGCGCGCTCTCGAAGCCACCATCCAGCACGGCGAGCAGAACAGCCAGATCACCGCCTCGCCGGAAACCATGGGGGCGCTGGTGAAACGCGTGGAGACATCGGCGTCCAGACCCGAAGCTCCCGTGGTCATGATCGTCGGGTCAGCCTCCCGCTACTTCATACGCCAGATTGTGGAAAGCAAAGTGCCTAACCTGTTCGTGCTTTCGCACAACGAGATACCTGCCGAGCTGAGCGTCGTGTCTCTCGGTGTGATTTAGGAATCGAACGAAAGAGGAAAACCACCCATGAATATGAACATGAACGACCTCATTCCCCTCGCTGCCGTCGGCGGCGCACTGCTCATCGGCGTAGCCCTGATCGGCGCGCTGATCGGAATCCTGACAAGTCGCCGCAACCGCCGGGTCAGCCGCTTGCTGGCCGCTTCGGATGAGATGCGCAAAATGCTCGAGTCCATGCAGGCGGATCTCGCCCATATGAAGGAAGATACCGAACAGCCTGCGCCGGCCACGCAGACCCTTGCGCCTGCGCCCCTGCTTACAGCCGATCAGCGCGCCGGTGCCATCGAAATGCTCCGCGGCGGTGCCGACGTCGCGGATGTCGCCGCCACCATCGGAATCCCTCATGCCGAAGCCGAACTTCTCCGGCGGGTGCAGAGATTTCTCGGGGGGCAAACAGACCTCTCCCGGTCGATATGTTAACCAGACTTATAGCCCTCCTTACAAAGCCGCGCGCGCCAGTCAGCGGTTTGGCATAAATCCGGAACCTGGGATTGGTCGCTGATTCCGCGACACTTCCCTGACAGATGACCGATATGGCGAAACGGGAGAAGACTCTTCTAACTCATGTTCGCCATCATAGGCATAGTACTGGTCATCGGCGCCATTCTCGGCGGTTATCTAATGGAGCATGGCCAGGTTCTGGTGCTGGTTCAGCCTGCCGAGCTCATCATCATTCTGGGCGCCTCCATCGGCACCATTCTCATCGCTAACCCCGTCGCCACCATTAAGAAGCTTGTAGGAGGGGTGGCGGGAATTTTCGGCACCGACTCCCGCAACAAGGATTTCTATCTTGAAAGCCTCAAAATGCTCTACGACCTGTTCAACCATGCGCGGAAGAACGGCCTGCCGAAGCTCGAGGCCGATATGGACAACCCTGAAAAGAGTGCTGTCTTCAGTAAGTATCCGAAGTTTCTGAAGGATCACCATGCCGTCCATTTCCTGTGCGACACGCTGCGCATGTTCATCACCGGCGGTGTCGAACCGCTCGATCTCGATCAGCTCATGGAACTGGACATGGACGTCCATCATCAGGAGTCGCACGACCCGGTCAACGCTCTGACCAGCACGGCCGACGCACTTCCGGGTCTCGGCATCGTGGCCGCCGTGCTCGGTGTCGTCATCACCATGGGAGCGCTCGGTGGGCCGCCGGAAGAGATCGGCAAGAAGGTCGCCGCGGCGCTGGTAGGCACGTTCCTCGGAATTCTGATGTGTTACGGGTTCTTCGGGCCAATGGCCGCAAAGATGTCCCGCAATATAGACTCCGAAGCCCGCTATTACAACGTGCTGCGCCTGGGCATCATGGCCTTCTGTAAGGGATCCGCACCTATTCTGGCTGTCGAGTTTGCCCGCCGCGGTGTCCCGTCCGGGGTGCGTCCGCGGTTTCAGGAGGTCGAGACCCTCTGCCGCGGGGGCGGCAAGCCTACCAGCGCCGCCAAGCCCGCCACCGCTGCCTAGACTAGCAGGTTGCTGAAAAAGCTCTTCTCGTTGCCGCTTGCTGACGCGCGCGGTTCAGTAACTCCTGCGGGATCAGCACCTGCTTTTTCGAACCCCGACCGTGAGGGAGTGGCAAGAAGCGTTTTTCAGCAGCCTGCTGGTGTTGTGTCTCTGAAGTCTCTTGCCTGATGTGGGGCGGGATGGCATCCTGCAGCGGGGTTGTTAACCCCGCTGGCCGCTTGCAACGCTCACCGGCCTGCATCCGGAGATTGTCAAGGAACTCGGAAACACAACACGAGCTCTTTTCGTTGCCGCTTGTTGAGGCGCCGGAATCAGCACCTGCTTTTCCGAACCGTGACAGTAAGGGAGTGGCAAGAAGCGTTTTTCCGCAGCCTGCTAAGCCTTGGGCTTCTGCTGGCCCGGCGTTGGGTTCGTTTTCGCGGCGCTTGCGCCAGCCTTCTTCGGATCCGCCGCCGGTGTCGCGCCTTTCTTCGCCGAGTTCAGGACGATAATAGAAATCCGGCGGTTAGACGGATCGTTGGGCTTATCCGGCAGCCGGGGATCCTGATCGGCAAAACCACGGATCTGGTACAACTGGCCCGGTCCTATCCCCGCTCCCTGCATGATGATACGGGCCGCATTGGCGCGATCGGACGACAGTTCCCAGTTGCTGTAACCGCTTGAGCCGACGTACGGAACAGAATCGGTATGGCCTTCAATCATCACCGGGTTCGGCATCTTCTTGATAAGCGCGCTGGCGGCCTCGAGCACGCTGCGCCCCTCTGCAGTCGGCGCCGGGCTTCCGTTTGTGAAAAATAAGCCCTTGGCCGTCTCCATCAACTCCATCCGCACGCCTTCGGCGGTAACCGTGATGGCGACGTGGTCCTTCATCTTCGGGAAGGCCGGAAGGTTCTTCAGCGCTTTCTCCATGTCCTGCTTGAGCTTTTCCATCTCCTCTTTGGCCCCGGGATCCACCTTGACAATAATCTGTTGCCGGACTACAGGTTGTTCCGATTTCCCGGGAGGCGGAGCTTTGAGAATTACGTCTGTCTTCCCATGGCCCTCTTTGGTAGTCCCCATCAGCTTTCCCGTGCCGGCCGGGTCCTTGAAGTAGCCCGCCACTGCCTCTTTCACCTTGGCATTCGAGTTCATCAGCCATAACACGATGAAGAGAGACATCATGGCCGTTACAAAATCGGCGTAAGCGACTTTCCACGCCCCGCCGTGGTGGCCGTGGGCGACAACCTTCTTCTTCCTGATGATGATGATGGGTCGGCCGTTTGCGTCCTGCATAATGGATGTGGGAGGAGGGCCGTGGGGGGCCATAGTCCTTATCGGACACTTGGAAGCGGGGCCTTGTCGTCAGCGGGCTCGTCGGCGAAAGTTAGCCACCTGACGATATCTCGTTACAGCATTGCCTCGCGAACTATGGGAAAATGGCCGATATGATGCTTGCAGGATCGAAGAAGAGCGGAATCCGCCAATTGCGGTTCGGCCCCCTGCATGCTGGTAAAGCAGTCAGAAGAAGAGAGGTACGGCGCCAACGCGCCGGAGATTAACAAGATGCGAATCCAGGATAACAGCAACCTCGGCGCCGCGGCGCTCGGCCAGACGGCCCCCACCGAAGGTCCCAATTCCGCCTCAAAAGGCGGCAAGGTCCAGTCGTCGTCCCAGTCTTCCGACGGGCTTCAGCTCTCGAATCTCGCGGGCTCGCTGTCAAAGATTATGCAGAGCGACTCCGCCAGCCGCGCCGGGCGCGTTGCTCAGCTTACGGCTGCGGTGCGGTCCGGCACTTATCAGGTCGACCCGCAGGCTGTCAGCCGTGCCATGGTCGATCACATCGTCGCGACCAGCCAAAACGCCCAATGACGCCGGGGACAGACCCCAGTCCGGTAATCGCCGGAGTTCTCGAAACATTGCGCCAGGCGCGCCGCCTGCTTCTCGATCCAAGTCCTCAGAACATCGATGTCTGCCGCCTGAGCATTTTTCAGTGCGTGCATAAGCTGGTCACCGCCATGGAAGGCGATCGTTCTGCCTGGCCGAAAACTGAGCTGACGAATCTCCTGCTCGACATGCGGAGCGAACTAAGTGCAATCGCGGACCTGCTCGATTCGGCTGCCGCATTCCGCCGCAACATGCTCATCCATGTCCCGCGCTCCACCCGCACCCTTGCGATTGACATCGATCCCTCCGCCACGCAAACGGTCAGTCGCTTGCATATGCTTGGCTGACTCATGGCAACTCTAGGTGCGGCGCTGACCAGCATGGCGGGCGCCATTAAGGCGTACGAGAACGCTCTCAACGTCACGCAGAACAACATCGCGAACGCTCAGACCCCTGGTTACGTCGAGCAGACCGCGACTTTTGAACCGCTGCCGGTCGACTACGCCGCGGGCGGAGCCAGCGGCGGCGTCATTAGCGGTCCGGTCGTCAGTTCGCGCGACGTTTATGCCGAAAACGCCGTGCAGCAGGCGCAGACTACGCTCGGCAACTGGACCCAGCAACTCAGCACCCTGCAGGACCTTCAGAGCAGCTTTCCCCTTGACGGTACAAGCGGCTTGCCGGGCGCGCTGAACACTCTCTATTCGGCCTTCTCCAGCTGGGCCGCTTCGCCCAACGATTCGAATGCGCAGCAGGCAGTCATCAACGGCGCCCAGGGCCTCGTGCAGGCGTTCCAGCAGCAGGCCAATGCGGTGTCCGCGACGGCCCAGACCGCGGATAACGACCTCTCCGACCTGGTCACTCAGGTCAACACGCTCGCCGGAAATATTCTGCAGGATAACCGCAGTCTCGGGACTCTGGGCGGCGCGACCGACCCTTCGGTGCAGGCCGATATCTACAACAACCTCGAGAAGCTTTCGGCAATTGTTCCTGTCACCTCCATCCAGCAGAGCGACGGAACCATGGAGGTCCTGATCGACGGTCAGACCCCGCTGGTGGTGGGACAAACGCAATATACGATCAGCGCCAACGTGACGGTCCCGACGAATCCACCGCCCACCTACCCCTCTGCCCCGCCCACCGCCCAGATACTGGACTCTAACGGTAACGACATCACCTCGCAGATCACCTCTGGCCAGATCGGAGGCCTGCTGCAGGCCGTCAACGGCACTCTCGCGCAAATCCAGGGTTCAGCCAGTCAGCAGGGAACGCTCAACCAGCTGGCGCAGTCGGTGGCCGATACGGTCAACTCGATTCTGACCAGTGGCAATATCAGTGATGCCAATCCCACCACCGGCACTCCCGCGGTTCCCGGCGTGCCCCTGTTCAGCTACGATCCGGCCAATCCCGCCGGCATCGCTGCCAGCCTTTCTGTCAGCTCCGGAATTACCCCCGATCAGCTGGCCGCCATCGACCCCGGCCCGCCCGAGGTCGACAACGGCATCCCTCTCGCCCTGGCCAGTCTCGCCACCCCGCAGACTGCCGCGGATGAGATCAACGGCCAGAGTTACAGCGAGTTTTACGGAAACATAGCGGGCCAGCTCGGAACCGTTATTTCCACCGCCCAGAGCCAGCAGCAGTCATCCCAGGAAACTCTCACTCAGGCGCAGAGCCTGCGGCAGCAGAATTCGGGCGTCGATCTGAACCAGGAAGCCATCCAGGTGCTCCAGTTCCAGCAATCCTACGATGCGGCTTCGAAAATGGTGACTGTGCTCGACCAGGTTACCCAGGATTTTCTCGACGCGGTCCAGCTTATCCAATAGGACTCAGGACTTATCTCACAGGATTCTTATGATCACCAGCGTCATCAGCCCGGAAGGGCAGAATTTCATTAACGCCCTGAATAACATTCAGTCTCAGCTCAATACCGATCAGGCCCAGCTGGCCAGCGGACTGGTGGTCAACCAGCCGTCGGATGCGCCTGACGAGTTGAGCCCGATTCTCCAGCTGCACGCGCAGATCAGCCAGAACCAAACCCTGCAGACCACGCTGAACGGCAGCCTGGGAACCATCAGCGCCGCGGAGAACGCCTTGTCCAGTTCGGTCACTCTCCTGCAGAATGCGTCCTCCATCGCCACCGAGGCCACCGGCCTCAGTGAAACAGCCGCGACGCGCACCACCCTCGCCCAGAGCGTGCAGGGTCTGATGCAGCAGATGGTGGCTAACGCCAACACTACCGTGAACGGGCAATACATCTTCAGCGGCGACCAGAGCACCACCCAGCTCTATCAGCTCGACCCCACTTCACCAACGGGCGTGGACCGCCTGGCCATCGCCACCAACACAGACCTGGTGCAGGGAGCCGACGGCGTCCAGATCAGCGCCTCCCTTACGGCGAACACGATTTTCGATGCCCGTAATCCCGACGACACGGTCTCGCAGAACAATGTGTTCGCGGCGCTGAACGGCCTCGAGACCGCGCTTCAGAACAACGATCTGACGGGAATCAACACCGCCATCAACAACCTGCAGACCGCGTCCACCTATATGAACGATCAGCTGGCCTTTTACGGAACGGCGCAGGATCAGATCAACTCCAGCCTCAGTTCCGCCCAGACCAATGCCACCCAGTTGCAGACCCAGCTCAGTCAGCTCACCAACGCCAACGAAGCCACCACGATTACGCAGCTGACCCAGGCGCAGACCCAGATGCAGGAAGCCCTTGACGCGCAGGCCCGCATGCCCACCCAGACTCTGTTCGACGCGCTGATCACCGGCTGAAGACGGTAAAACGTCCGCCCCCCGTCCGATAAGGGAGGGGGGAGCACAATGGACGTTCTCATCATCGACGACTCGGCCGCTATCCGTAAGATCCTGCGGCGCGTGCTGCAACAGACGGAGCTGCCGCTCGGAAGCGTTCACGAAGCCGGAGATGGTCTGGAAGCCCTCAACTGCCTTCGCGACAACAAAGTCAAGCTGATCCTTTCGGATATCAACATGCCGAACATGGATGGGCTTCAGCTTCTCAGCGAGCTCAAAGCAAATACCGCGTGGAAGGATATCCCGGTCGTCATGATCACAACCGAGGGCAGTCAGGCCAAAGTTCTCGAAGCGGTGCAGCTCGGTGCCGTAGGGTACGTGCGCAAGCCGTTTACTGCCGAACAAATCAAAGAAAAACTCACGGGTCTCATCTGAGCGCGAAAGGTCTCTCCCAATGATCGACGAAAAGAGAATTATCGAGTACATGAGGACATCCACGGCGGATGTATTCTCTACCATGCTGGGCATGGAGCTCTCGACAGAACCCGAGTATACCGATGAAAATGCCCCGACGGTATCGGATGGCCTTCTCGCCTTTGTCGGCATGGCCGGCGCATGGGCGGGTACGGGCGTGATTTCCTGTTCCGCGCCTTTCGCCTGCCGCATCTCCAACCAGTTCCTCATGTCCGACTGTCAATCGGTGAATGAAGAGGTGCTGGACGCCGTGGGTGAAGTAGCCAACATGATCGTCGGCAACTTCAAGACCATGATCGAGGAGCATCTTGGGCCGCTTGGCCTGAGTATCCCCACCGTTATCTACGGACGAAACTTCACATCGCGCAGTCTTGGAACCAGCAGCTGGATCGTTCTGCCCTTCCGCTGCGAAGACGAGACGTTCACGATTCGCTGCTGCCTCGCGCCGGCCAAAGAACCCCTGATGGTGCGCGCGGGTTACACCCACACGTCCACCGTTCTCACCTGAACAGGCGAAACGCACGTGCAGGTTTTGAGCCCGCGTCACAGTCCCTGAGAACTGCCCTCTTCACATCCATCGGACTGGCACAGTCCCAGAAGCGGAATTCGAATGATTCCGGCCGCCCGACTCTTTTCGACGTATTAGAAAAACTCGGCGTTCACCTGGTATCGGAACAGCCGTTATCGAGACGTTCGAGATCGGTCAAGTGGAAAGACCGAGCCAGAAACTGAAGGTTTGTTTCTTATCCGTGTCCATCTGTGTGCATCTGTGGCTGATACGAATTTCTACTCGCCCGTAAACCTCGCCCGCATAGCCGCCCGATCCAGCCTATTCCCCCGCTCATACACATCCGCGATCTTCCGCGTATTGTTGATATCGTCCAGCGGATTGGCGTCGAGCACCATGAAATCCGCGCTTTTCCCCGCCGCCACCGCGCCCAGCTGATCCAGTTTCATCATCTCCGCCGCCGTCTTTGTCGCCGCCCTCAGCACGTCCTTCGGCTTCATCCCCGCGATGACCATGTCGGTCAGTTCCTGATGCACGTTCCACCCCACCGCCGTGCTCGAATCCGTTCCCATGACAATCCGCGTGCCCGCCGCGTGGAACTTCACCAGATTGCGCGCCTGAATCCCATACGCGTCGCGCGCCTTCTGCGCCTCTTCCGGCTTCACCGCCGCCAGTTCCGCGCGCATGCGTTTGATCTGCGACGCCGGATATGTCTCCCCCGCGAGCTTCAGGTCCGCCTCCGTCGTTTCGCGATCCGGCAGCGTCGAAATTGCGTAGACGTTCGGATGCTGCTTCAGCAGCCCGATCAGTTCATCGTCGACATCGCGGTCGCGCACCAGATGCGCCAGGATATCCACCCCCGACCGCAGCAGGTCCTTCGCGTCGCTCAGATAAAACACGTGCGCCGCCACGCGCAGATTATTCTTATGCGCCTCATCGATGATGGCGCGATACAACTCCGGTTTCAGCTTCGGCACCGTGCCGTTCCGGTCGTCCACCCAGATCTTCACCAGGTCGACCTTCTTCGCGGCCAGTTCCCGCACATCCGCGCGCGCCTCGGCCTCCGTCGTCACCCCATAAGCGATCGGCTGCCAGTACACGCGGCCCGGACCCGCCTTCGGCATCGCCATGCCCCGGCCCGCCATCCGGAAGAGTGCCGTATCCGGCGGCGGATTGGCCCGAATCTCATATCCGGTTTCACCCGGATCGATTCCCATGCTCTGGACCGCCGCGATCCCGTAATAAGCCACCCGCTGCAGGTGATCGATCAGATTCTCGCGGGAGTAAGTGTCTGCTCCGATCTGATTGGTCTTCACGACCCACCACCCCAGATGCACGTGCGTATCGACAATCGAAGGCATCACCGTCTTGCCGGTCAGATTCACCCGCGTCGCTCCGGTGGGCGCCTTCACCTGACCCTTCCTGCCGACACTGGAAAACTTTCCGCCTTCGATGACGAACGCGGAATTTTCGATCACGCTGCCGTCGCCGTTGACCAGCCGCGCGCCTTCAAACAGAATCGGCGTTTGCTGCGCAAATCCGGCGGGCACACACAGCACAACCGGCAGAATGAATCGAACCAGACGCATACGAGCCATGTTATCGAATGTGGGGCAGGATGTTTATCCTGCGCGGGGCTTGCCAGGCCCCGCTGGTCGCTTGCAAAGCAATTTCCGTAGTTGCGGAAGCCGGTCACAGACGCCGCAAAATAATCCGCCTCCCGCATCCCCCTCCGCATCACGGACTTAGCGCCCGGTCGTCATGCCGGCCACTCTCCGCACGTCCGTTTTCCGGCCTCGCCGTGCTATTCCTTCAATCGGAGGAATGTGCCCATGCCCCGGAGCGCGCCTCGCTGAAAAGGTAATTTTTGCCAAACGAACCCGCCACCCCCTGAAAACACACGGCCGCTTTCCGCGATAGAATCGGCATCCAGGGGATGGTCGCCCCCCGGCTCGCGAAGCGGCCCCTCGAAGTCACAAGGATTCTTATGCGCACTCCGCTCTTCCTTTTCATCACCATCGCACTCACCGCCTTCGCTGCCACCACCGGCGATACGCCTCTCAATGACCTTCCCGACGGCGGCTACCGCACCACCGTCCGCGACTGGGCTCATCCTCCCGGCGGCGTTCCCTGGGCCGCTGTCACCGCAGTCGAAGTCTCACCCGACGGCAGCATCTACGTCATCCACCGCTGCCACGACAACTCCTGCGACGGCCGCCCCGAGCCGCCCATTCTCAAGTTCGATTCCTCCGGCAAACTGCTCAAAGCCTGGGGCGAGGGCATGTTCGTCTTCCCGCACGGCGCCACCGTCGACGCCCAGGGCAACCTCTGGGTCACCGACGAACAGGGCAAGGACGGGAAAGGCCAGCAGGTTTTCAAATTCAGTCCCGATGGCAAGGTGCTCATGACCCTCGGCAAAGCCGGCGTGGCGAGCGATGCTCCCGGCCTCTTCGATCAGCCCACCGACGTTGCCATTGCGGCTAACGGCGATATCTTCGTCACCGAAGGCCACCTCATGGGCAACAACCGCGTCTCGAAGTTTTCGAAGGACGGCAAGTTCATTAAGTCCTGGGGTCACAAAGGCTCCGGCCCCGGCGAATTCTTCGCGCCGCACACGATCGCCATCGATTCGCGCGGCCGTCTCTTCGTTGGCGACCGCTCCAACAACCGCATCCAGATCTTCGATCAGGACGGCAACTACATCGACACCTGGATGCAGTTCGGCCGTCCCAGCGGCATCTTCATCGCGAAAGACGACACCATGTATGTCGCCGATTCCGAATCATGGGGCAAGGACGAGCCCGGCTGGAAGAAAGGCATCCGCATAGGCAGTGCCCGCGACGGCTCCGTGAAGTACTTCATCCCGGACATGGAGTCGACCGCTGAAGAACACAGCGGCGCGGAGGGCGTTGGCGTCGACGCTGCCGGCAACATTTACGGCGCCGTCGTCCGTCGTCAGATGCTGGAGAAGCACATCCGGTCGCCCCAATGAAAAGCGGCGAGAGGGTTCGACCTCAGATACGCGCCATCAGCATGGCTGCGGCAGTCCCTGCTGCCACCGCGACACCGTGCGGCATTTTCAGCGACCGGCTGTCTTTCACGGAAAGGTCGCTGCGCCTCTGAAACGGCGCCCGCAGCTGAATCAGTTCGGTCACGATGAAGAAGACGTTCCACAGCGTCTCCCGGAGCCGGCCCTTATAGGTGACGGCCACGAGCGCCAGCACTCCACCGGCAATGGACGTCGCCAGAAAAACGGAAAACCATCCGGCCGGTCCGACAATCGCGCCGATCGCCGCCATCAGCTTCACGTCTCCAGCGCCCATCGCGCGCAGACAATAGAGCAGCAGATAGACGCTGAATCCGGCCAGCATGCCGGCGAGAGAGCGCCCTGCGCCCGCGAATCCGCCCGTAACCGTATTGAGCAGCAGACCGGCGCATACGCCCGACAACGTCAGCCAGTTCGGAATTCGTCTGGAGCGGATATCGCTGACGCACGCCACGGAAACCAGCACCGCCGCGCAGACTTCCGTTGCATTCACCGTCATGCTCTCTCCTCGTATTTCTCCGCCAGCGCCATACCGGATATATCGGCCTGAAAAGGCATTTGTGGCGCATAGCGTACCGCCCCTTCTTCAGCCTCTTTCAGTAATCGATAAAGCAGCTTATTCTTTGGCAGATTCTGCTCCACGTAATCGACGCCGGAACCGGTGATCGCATAGCTGCTGTCTTCCGTCTGCCGGACATAGCCTTTGTCCTTCAGATACCAGACGGTAAACACGAGATGCTCGCGCGCGGACGTCATCTTCTTCTCCAGCATCAGCAGAGACAAACCGGGATCGTCCTGATTCACGCGCCGGCTGTGATACAGCAGGCAAAGCAGACCCATGCGGCGGTTGGCTTCGCCGTCCACTCCGGTGGCGAAATCCTGCAGATCGAATACCTCCAGCGGCTGCGTTTTGCGCACGTTGTATTCGGCATCGTAGCCGGCCCGCAGTTCCGCGTTTCCCAGCACCCGGTAAGCTTCTCCCAACCGCAGGAAACGCTCCATATCGCCCGTGTTTGGATTGTCCGGATGGCAGCGGCTCGCCAGAATCCGGTACACCCGCTGAATCGTCTCCTGCTCAGCCCGGGGGCTGATCTGCATCAGCTCGTAATAGTCGATGAACGTATCACGGCTCAATGCATCCCTCCCGTCATCGCGGGCACGAGGTGCTTCATAATGGCGATCGCCGCCGGACCTACCGTCACCAGCATCATGCACGGCATGATGAAAAAGAAGATCGGGAAAATCATCTTTACGCTGACCTTCGAAGCCTTTTCTTCGGCAATCTGACGCCGGCGCACGCGCAGGTAGTCGGCATGCGTGCGCAACGCCACGGCCAGGCTGGTTCCGAACCGGTCCGCCTGCGCCACCACGGCCACGAATTTCTTTATTTCCGGTTCCTGCGTGCGGATCGCGAAGTTCTCCAGCGCTTCCCTGCGCCGCAGTCCGGCTGTGATCTCGGCTGTCACCAGATTCATCTCATCGGCCAGTTCGCGGTGCGCAATCGCCAGCATCTGCGTGACGCTGCGCATGGCGCGGTCGATCGTCAGTCCCGCCTCGACGCACACGATGATCAGATCAAGCGCATCCGGCAGAGCCTGCCGCAGCCGCTTACGCCTTTGGTTAACGCGGCGGCCGACGAAATAGTCCGGCACCCGGAACCCCGCCAGAATGGCGACCGCAACAGAGACCAGCCGGAACGGCACGCTGGCTGTCGAGTTCATTTCGAGGACGGCAAAGAACGTGCCGGTCAGTGCCGTCAGCATGAGCTTCGCCCCGTAGAGGACGGCGACCGCGCTTTCGTCCCGATACCCCGCGGCCATCAGCCGGATGCGCAGCGCGGACGCAGTCTGCGCCGAAGCCGGAAGTCTGCGCGCCACCGCCTGCGCCAGGTTTCTGACGCTGAAGAAGTGCGGATTCGCGCCCTTGAAAATCCCGGTGCCCGGTTCGGCAACGCTTGCCAGATTCTCATAAACCCGGCCCGCTACAACATAGCGCCGGTAGCCGAAGAGAATCACCAGGCCGGTGATCAGAACAAAAGCAACAGCGGAAAGTATCAGAGCCATGCCTTAGACCTCGATGTGGGTGATGCGCTGCATCACCAGATAACCGATCACCTGAAACACCACCGCGCCGGCCAGCAGATCCCGGCCCATTGGGTCTTCGGTGAGGTTTTGAATATAGTCGGGAGAAACCATCGTGAGCAGCACGATGGTAGCGACGGGCAGCACAGAAAGCACGCCGGCCGTAATCCGCCCCTGTCCGCTCGCGGCTTTCACGTGTCCCCGCAGTTTGAATCTTTCGCGCAGCGATTCCGCCAGGTTGGCGATGACCTCGCTCAGGTTGCCGCCCGTTTCGCGCTGCAGCAGAACGGCTGCCGCGAAGAACCGCACTTCGAGCAGCGGCACCCGCGCCATCAGCCCGTCGAATGCGTCTTCGAGCCGCGCTCCCAGCGACAGCTCGCGGCTCACCTTCTGAAATTCCCCTTTGAGCGGATCGCTGATCTCGTCAGCGAGAAGTTCGATGGCCACGGAGAATGCATTGCCGGCCCGCACCGACCGCGCGAGGCAGTCCAGCGCCTCCGGGAATTGTTCTTCGAGGACCGCCAGCCTTTTGGCCTTTTTTCTCCTTTGCAGCAGATACGGCGCGGCGGCCAGGGCGAGCCCGCACAGCAACGGGGCCACCGGACCGATCAGACCGGTAAACCGCGTGCCAAGCAGCATGCCCGCCAGCGCCGCGGCCACCGTGATCACGCCGAGCTTCGCAGTTCCCGGCCCCGCGCCGTCCTGCGCGCCGAAACGCAGAAACCTCCCCGGTCCACGGGCCTTGAGGCCTGGCGGCTCGACCAATACAGCCGGCCGGGCAATTCCCTGCGGCGGCGTCAGACCACCACGAATGGCGGACGCCATCTGCTGCCGGCACCGGGCGGACGTGACGCGCCACCATATCGCCACCACAGATCCGAACAGGCCCAGAAAACAGCCGAAGAGCAGCACCCAGAGTTTCATTTTGATTCCTTCAAACCTCCGCTTACCATGACTTCAGTCAATTTCCACCACCGTCTGGAACAGCGAGGGTGACAGCGTGAAACCGGCCGTGCGCAATGTGTCGAAGAACTTCGGGCGGATGCCCGTCGCCCGAAACGCGCCGCTCACGCGGCCATTGCTCAGCACACCCTTTCTCTCGAACAGGAAAATGTCCTGCGTCGTGATGGTGTCGACCTCCATGCCTACGCATTCCGTAATGTGCGTAACGCGCCGCGTACCGTCGCTGAAGCGCGAAACGTGCACGAACAGGTCCACTGCCGAAACAATCTGCTGCCGGATCGAATGGACGCTCATACTGGAGTTCGCCATCCCCATCATCACTTCGAGACGCGACAGTCCGTCGCGCGGGCTGTTCGAGTGAATCGTGGTCAGCGATCCATCGTGGCCTGTATTCATCGCCTGCATCATGTCGAGAGCTTCCTCGCCGCGCACCTCGCCGACCACAATGCGGTCCGGCCGCATGCGCAGCGCATTAATCACCAGCTGCCGGATGCTGGATGGCCCCCCGGCCCTCGACGTTCGCCGGCCGCGTTTCCATGCGCGCCGTATGCTCCTGCTGCAGACGCAGCTCAGCCGCGTCTTCAATGGTGACGATGCGTTCGGTTCCGGGAATGAACGACGACAGCGCGTTCAGAATGGTGGTCTTACCCGCGCCCGTTCCGCCCGAAACGATAATGTTGAGTCGCGCCGCCACACAGGCATGCAGCAGTTCGCACATGCCTTCCGTCCAGGTCAGATTGCGCACCATATCGTCGGTGCGCAGCGGGACACGTCCGAAGCGGCGGATCGAAAGCATCGGGCCGTCCACCGCCACCGGCGGAATGACAGCGTTCACGCGTGAGCCGTCCGGCAGGCGGGCATCCACCATCGGCGACGATTCATCGATGCGCCGCCCCACCCGGCTCACGATCTTCTCGATAATCCGGGTCAGATGCGCATTGTCCCGGAACTCAGCCGGCGTCCGCTGCAGCTTGCCTCTCCGCTCGACGTAAACGACCTTCGGGCTGTTGACCAGAATGTCGGAAATGGTCGAGTCCTTGAGCAGCGGCTCGAGCGGACCCAGTCCGAATACCTCGTCGAGCACTTCGTCGAGAAGCTGCTGCTGCTCGACCACATTGAGCAGCGCGTTTTCCTCTTCCAGCAGCTGCGCCAGCGCGGCGCGGATTTCGCCGCGCACGCGGTCTTCCGGCAGCGCCAGACACGACTTCGAGGTTCACTCTTCCGATCAGCTTCCGGTGCAGCGCAAATTTCAGTTCCTGAAACGTGCCGTTTCCGGCGGGCGGATTCATCATCCGATCGACCCAGCCGTTATCCGCGGGGACGGGAACGTTCGATGAGTGAGACGTGTACTGGAATGCCGACATCGCTTTGTTTTCTCCCTAATTGCCCGGCAGACTCAGCCTCCCGGGCGCCGCTGCCTTCAGCGGCCGAACGCGAACAGTTTTCTGGTTTTTCTTTCCGCCGGACTGACACCTGTAAGGCCGGCAGCGCAGCGTCCGAACTGCACCCCCAGGGCCGATTCCAGATCGATCAGCCGGGGATGCGAGTACGCTTCGTTAAGAATCTGGTAGTCGTTCGGCAGCGCCGCACAAATCGGAAACTCCATGATCTTCTCGAGCTCGGCGAGATGGATCGGCGATCGTTTCGGCATGCGATTGATGACGAGCTTTACGCGGTTGGCGCCGTATCCGCGTCCCGCCAGATTCTGCAGGATCAGCCGCGCCTGACGCAGCGCCGGAACTTCGTTCGTAGCCACCAGAACCAGCGTGTCGATCGAACTCAGCAGATCGAGCATCCCCGGCGTGATGCCGCTGCCAAGATCGATCATCGTGAACTCGTACTGCGTGCGCCAGAATCGCAGCAAAGGCGGCAGCCGGCGCGAAACCGGCGTCACCGGTGAGGGCTCGGCGGGCGCCGGAATGACATCAACACCCGAAGGCGACGTGGCCACCAGCGCCTGCCAGAGCGTGAGATCCAGACGGTGAAGATTCTGCAGAGCATCGTCGAGCGTATATCTGGCCTGGGACTGCATCAGCGTGCCTGCGATTCCCGCCGAAACGTCGAGATCGGCCAGCAGGACTTGCTTTTTCGCCGTCGTCTTCAGCCAGGCGGCGCAATGGCAGGCGAGAGTGGTGGCGCCGCATCCGCCCTTCACCGACGCGAACGCGATCACTTTGCCGGCGGCCGGCGTATCCTGCTGCGGCCGGGCCGCGGCAACTACCGAATGTAAGACCGATTCGAATCCGTCGAACGGAGGATAGAGAAATTCCGCCGCGCCGGCCCGCATGGTCTTCAGAATGAAGTCCGGGCTGGCATTGCCGCTGACGGCGATGATGCGCGGCGCATATGTCAGATTCGCCACCTGCGCCACCGCGGCCGGCGCGTTTGTCGACTGCACGGGCAGACCAAGGAAAAGCACCGTAGGACGCAGCCGTTCGATGACGGCCGAAAGCTCCTCCGTATCGCCCGACCCCCAGCTGTCATCGAGCAGTTGGACCGCCGTCTTCGCCAGAGACTCCGTTACCTGTCGCCGGAGTTGCGGGTCGCAGACCGCAACCACGGCCGTCGCGCCGGCTAAACGGTCAGTTGCGATCGCAGCGGTCATTTCGTGGCGCCTTCCGGTTTGAATCCGGTAGAGGTCATTCCGCCCGAACCCCCGCTTGCCGCTCTAACGGAGGCATCGTCCCCCGCGGATGCCGGAACAAATGGGATGTACTGGCTCGAAGGAGCCGTACCGGCAGCGGGCGGATTGAAGTGATCGATCGCCGGCGCCGGATCCGCTTTCAGGAAGGGAGACGGCATGTTCAGACCAGGCGCCGGGGTGGCGGCGTTCGGCTGCACTAACTCGGGAGTCACCACCACTAACAGCTCTGAGTTAGCCTTGCTCACTGACCGCGACTGGAACAGCTTCCCCAGAAGCGGGATATTCCCCAGCCCGGGTATCTTGCTCAGCTGCTCAGTGACAGTGTTATCCAGCAGGCCGGCAATCGCGAAGCTCTGACCATTCTCGAGCTCGATGTCGGTCTTCACCCGGCGCACGGACAGGCCGGGTACCGTGAAGCCTCCATAATTCAGGCCGTTGGTGTAGTCGAGCGAACTGACTTCCGGTTCGACGATCAGCTTGATTGTGCCCCGCGGCGTGATCGTCGGCGTAAAGGTCAGTCGAATCCCGAACTGGCGGAACTGAATCGTAACGTTGTTAATGCCGCCCGTCGAACTCTGCAGAACCGGATACGGAAATTCACCGCCCGCCAGAAAGCTGGCTTGTTCGCCGTCCGCCGCCAGTACATTGGGTTCGGCAAGAATCTGTGCCAGATTCTTCGTGACAAGCGCCTCGATAGTTGCACCCAGGTTGATACCGGGCCGATAGAGAAACAGATTCAATGCGTTCGACAGCGTAAATGCGCTCTGCTGGCCCGGCCCGACCGAGCCGCTGACCGCGGGCGCCGCGAACTGCCCGGTCGTCAGGCCGCCGATCGTGTTTCCGGCACCGGTGCTGAACAGGTTCATGCCCAGCTGACTACTGTTCGTGCGATCCACATCGGCAAAGCGCACTTTGAGCAGAATCTGCGGCCGCGCGGCCGGGATGGCCACTGAGAGCAGGTTGACCGGCCTGCCGGCGGTTCCGGCGATCGCCATCGCTCGCTCACCCTGCGCCTGATTCTCCACAGTGCCGCGCAGAATAACCGACTTGTCGTCGAGGTCCACCGTGACCGAGTCTCCGATCGCTTCCCGCATCCGCGCTCTCAGCGCATCCAGTTTCAGCAGCGACGGTTCCACCAGCACGTCGTAAGAGAGACGATCTCCGCCCCGCTGCCAGACCAGTACCGAGGTTTCGCCGGGCGTCTTGCCGTTCAGCACGATCTCGCGCTGCGTAATCGCTACGGCCTCGACCGTGTCTTCGGTCGCCACCGCCACCCGCTCGATGTCCGCCGCGGTATCGATCACTACCGACTTGCCCGCCGTCATCGTGATCCGCTCGGTCGCGGCGGCGCGGACCAGGCTTGCTGCTATCAGTGCTGTCGCTATAAGTACGGTGCTTTTCATTGAGTAATTCCCTGGGTAACCAATTGCCCTGCGGCGCCATCTGCTGGCGCGACCACCATAACTGTCCGTTTTGTTCCCTGTACGATTTCCACCGTCGGCGGCGCCGGTTTCGCCGGTTCAGCCGCGGGCGCTGTCGTTATCTGAGCCGTTCTGCCCGGCCTTTCTGTCGCGTTTGCGGGTATCTTCGCCCTGGCGAACGCAGCAGGCGCAAACGCCCGCGTGGTCACGTCAGTGATGTTGCTTTCATCCAGAGGATTGCGCAGTGCCAGCTGAACTCTGTTCTGTGCAATCGCCTGGCTGAGGGTTTCCGCCTGCTCCGGCGTCACCAGCAGATTCACCGACTGTGCGCCCGGCATCCTATCTTTCGGATTCTTATCCGCAGGCGCGTCGGTCGAAAAAACCTTGACGTTCTGAAGAATGGTTCGTGTCACGGCGCCCGGGCCGTTCAGCCCTCCGGCAGCTTCAGTCGACAGCACATCAACGTGCATTCCCGCTGCGATGATGTGGGTGAGACCGCTCTGTTCGTCCACATGCACGGGCACAACACGCATTCCTCCGGGAATGCCGGAAGCCACACCCGCGCCCGTTCCTTTTTGCGCCAGCCGGTTGTCGGGAATTGGCTCATTGTTGTTTACAGCAGCCGCCAGACTCCGGCCGATCAAATCCTCTTTCCGCGATACCCACAAAGGATTGACCTGTCCGGGCCACTTCACCTTGCGAATATCGGCGTCAGCTACTAACGTGCCCGGCGCCAGATCCCGTGCTGCCACATAGATTTCGCTCAACGCCGCGTTGGAGGCCTGCGCGGACCTCGCCGAGATAATCCGGTAAAGCACCGTGCTCGAGGCAACGGCCAGAAACACCGCAAAAAGAATGACAGTAATCAGTCGACGCTGCATATTAGTCCTTATTACCAAGTGGAGTCAGTCCGATAACATGGAAGCGATCGTCGACCAGGAGGTGCTGATAACTCCTTTAAAAGCAGTCAGCGCCGCCACCGATCCGAGCGCAATCAGCGCGGCAAGCAACCCGTACTCCACCAGGTCCTGACCGCTCTGTTCCGCGATGAAATTCTGAATCTTTGTTTTCACTCTCCGCCTCTTTCACGCGCTGCCGCACGGGATCAGGGAGAGGACTGCGATCAGGCTGTCCTCTCCTTTCCCGTCTTCATCAGAGACTGGTCGTGACCGAGGTGCCCAGGGTCGAGAAAGCGGTGCTGATGCTGCCCTTGAAAGCGGTCATGACGGCCCCTGCAGCCAGCACAACCAGCGCGATCACGAGACCGTATTCGACCATGTCCTGGCCATCTTCTTCGTTGAACAGATTTTTGATAAACGACATTGAGTTTTTTCCTTTTTGAATATTTCGGGTTAAGTGATTCTTTCGAATCACGTGGTCAGCATTTCGCGATCTCCCGATCGCGGCGAATGGACGAAATCCGACGGGAACGTCATCGCGCTCCGTGACGACAGAGCCCGTTTCCCGATCTTTGATACACATCCGGTTGACTCTTGCGGAGACCTGCAGTCCTTTGTCCACCGGATGGAGGCCGTTTACAGTCGCCACACACTCGAGAACACGTGGACGGAATGCGCGCCAATGCGGCAACTCGATATCAACAACGATCTCCGACGGCTTACTCAGCCAGTCGGCATGGACCGTTGAGAAAGCGATAACCACGAGCGATTCTCTGGACAATTCTTCCGTAATACCGCGCGTGTAACCGAGGCCTTTCGCATAAAACCGGATTGCACATGGCAGCTCGATCTTTGCTTTGATGATTTGGCTCGGGTTCATTTCTATGAAACCAATGTAGATTTTCCGGCGCCGCGCGGCCAGATTGAGGGTTGTTAGCTAGCATCCCTCAATGCGGCGCCATACGCGGCTGCAGTAAGCAGCCCCGCCCCTCCGGCGCCGTCCTCCAGCATTGATATGCCATGGCGCTCGTATGTTTTGTTGGCTCCGGACACCTTGGTACCGGAACCTACTCTCTCCGTACCGGTACGCCGTGAGGGCTGAAAAACAGCTGTTTTGTAAGCGCTCTCCGCTATACTCCGGACATATAAAGGGTGCCAAAAATGATTACTAATCAACGGCGTTATTTGACTTTAGTTCACGCCGAAGAAGGCGTGCTCGCTTCGGGCGCCGCCAGTCTTATTTCTTCAGCCGGAAATTTTGACGTCGTAGTTGAACCCGAGTTATCCAATCTGATTCCCCGGGCCGAAAGCATGGCGCCCGAGCTGATTCTGCTCGGCCTCAGCCCCGCCATGACGCTGCGTTTTCTCTCGCTGCTGCGTGCGGCGGCGCCGCATGCCCGGATCATCCTTTGGGACCATCTGTTTTCTGAAGAGCTCGTCGAGCAGGCGCGCGAGATGGGCGGTTTCTGGTTTCTGGCCCGCGGTGATTCCGGCAATGAATTCCTGAAAAATATCTCTGGAATTGCGCGTGGGGAACAGCCAATTCCCCGGAAACCGGCAGAGGGGTCCACCACAATCAGCCTGACGCAGCGCGAAGCCCAGCTGATTACCCTTCTGGTGCAGGGTCTGCGTAACAAGGAAATCGGCGCCTGCCTCGGGATAACCGAAGGAACGGTTCGCATTTATCTGACTAAGTTGTTTATCAAGGTCGGCGCCCGCGACCGCTTCGAACTGGCTGTCTTCGGCCTCAAAAATCTTACCTGCGGGCATGCCTTCTGGGATGGCCACAACGCCTTTGTCACCAACGTCGACGAGGACAGGGCTCGTCCCGCCCTTCGATCGCTCGTCCTGGTGGAGCCGAAACGGCGCCAGGGATATCAGCGGCTCGCCCGGGTCGCGGGTGAATAGGCGATGGCCCGAACCTCCGGCGCAAACTCTTCCAGACGTGGTTCTCAGTTGGTCGAAGCCGGGCTGATGATGCTGCCTTTTCTCGCGCTCGGCTTCATGACCCTGGACTCGGCGTGGGCCGTCCTCGTGAGAGCCACCTTACAGCACGCCGTACGCGAGGGTGTTCGTTACGGAGTAACCGGCCAGACTTCCGGCAACAACGGTCAGATTGCTTCCATCAAGGCCGTAGCCGTCAGTCAGGCGATGGGCCTGCTGAGCGGCAGTCAGGCGGATACGCTGTCGGTTACCTTTCTCAATCCAGGCACACTGACGGCCACGACCAGCAACAACGGAGGAAATATCGTTCAGGTTTCGGTAACGGGCTATCAGGTCGCGCCGCTTGCGCCCCTGCTCAGACCTGCCACCGCGCTTACTGTTTCGGTTACTGCCGCGGATGTTATCGAAGGATCTCCCGACGGAATTCCACCGACGCCATGATGATTCGGAAACGTATATGAAAAAAGAAGCAGTTACCGGCGGCGGGAAAAGGCCGCGACGAGGCAGTACCCTGGTCGAATTCGCTCTCGCCGGATCATTTATTTTTGTTCCGCTGCTGGTCGGCACGGTCGCCGTCGGCATGTCGATGGTTCGCTCCATCGAGGTGACCGCGCTTAACCGCGATGCCGGTCACATGTTCTCGAGCGGCGTCGACTTTTCGCAGGCCGCAAATCAGAATCTGCTCGTCAACATTGCCGGCACTCTCGACATCACAGCCGCCGGCGGCAACGGTGTCGTCATTCTTTCCGAAATCGCAGGCACCGGCAATAACAACGCCGTGTTCGAGATGCGCCAGATTGTGGGAAACGCCTCTCTGCGCGCAAGCAACTTCGGGACCCCCGCGTCGGCCGTCCTCGACGCAGGCGGTAACGTCACCAACACGAGCGATCCGTCCGCTAACGCCAATGCTTTCACTTCCTCGGTGATGTCGCTGGCGAACGGGCAGATAGCCTATGTCGCCGAAACTTACTTCAGCACTTCCGATTACAACCTCGGCGGCCTGCTGCCGAACGGAATTTATGTGTGGGCTGTGTTCTGATGCCAGTACTTATTAAAAAGTCCTTGCCGCAAAATCGCCGCGGCGTTGCGCTCGTGCTCTCCGCGCTGTTGTGCCTCGCCTTTATCCCGGTTATCGGCCTGGCTATCGACGGTTCTATCGCTTATCTCGTCCGGCTGAAGGTCTCGACCGCTCTCGATGCAGCCGTGGTTGCCGGCGCGCGGGCTCTTAACGTGGGAGCGAATTCACAAGCGCAGGCCACTTACGCCCAGTCGGTGGCACAGCAGGTTTTTAATGCCGACCTGCCGGCCGCGAATGACTGGGGCGTAAGCAATGTGAGTCTTTCGGTCTCGGTCGGGTCAGTCGCCGCCAGCCACCTGCGTTACGTCACAGGCAGCGCCAGCGCCACCGTTCCGCTGACTTTCATGAGCCTGCTGGGGCAGAAGACGGTTACGGTGGGACTTACCGCCACTGCGCAGCGTCGGAATCTCAATGTGATTGTGGTGCTCGACCACTCCGGCTCCATGTCCGGCGTCATTGGCCAGATGGACACGGATGCCACGGATTTCGTGAATTCCTTCGCCGCGGGTACGGACAACGTCGGTCTGGTCACATTCGCCGGCAGCTCTTTTGTTGCATACGCTCCGAAAACCACCTTTCTCAGCGATAACCCCAGCGTCCCGACGCTCATCGGCGAAATTACGACTTACAATGGCGGCACCAATACCGCTTCCGCAGTCTGGATGGCTTATCAGCAGCTGCAGAGTCTGAATCAGGCCGGAGCCGTAAACGCGGTCGTTGTGTTTACCGACGGGCTCGCCAACAATTTCACAGGGAATTTTTACGGCCTCGTCGCATCGTCGGCCGGCTGCACGGGCCTCACGAATCCGGTGACCGGCGTAATCGGATCGGACACCGGAGAAACCGTGGTATTCGGTCTGTTTAAGCCCACCGCGGCGTCACTCAACGATCCGACTGAAACGCAGGCCGCGCCCCAGGCCAACGGCTGCAACGCAATATCGAACAACGGAAGTCTCAACGAAAACATCGGCAGCTATCTAACCTCGCTGCCCACGGCGGATATTAACGGCAATTCAACCAACGGGACCGGCACGATCAGCGAATACAAGCCCGTAACGCTGACGAATATCAACCCCGTTAATGTTACCAACGCCGGTCTCAATGCATTTGACGACGCCGCCAATCGTGTTCGCAGCGACACCACCTTAAAACCGGTCATCTACACCATTGGTCTGGGCAACAATCCCGGGCTTCCCCCCGATCAGGTGCTGTTGGCGCGCGTCGCCAACGATCCCACCTCAACGTCCTATAACAGCTCCCAGCCCGCCGGCCTGTTCGTCTTCTCGCCGACTATCGCGCAGTTGCACGACGCATTTCTCCGCATCTCGGCTGAGGTTCTGAGGCTTTCACAATGACACCGGCCCTTGAATTCCCCCTGTCGCTCGCGGCGCACCTGACAAAGCTCCGGCGGCCGGCAAGGACGGCTGACAGCGCGTGGAAAGGGCGAGCTCTCTGGTGGCTGTTGGCGCCGCTGATATTGTTCCTTCCGCTGCCGTTTATACCGCACGCGCTGTTCTTCGGGAATCGCGATTCGCTCTTCTACGCCAACGTACTCGCCATGACCTGCGATGCCCTGCGTTCCGGCAGACTCCACACACAGTGGTTCGCCGATGCCAACGCCTCGATGGGCAGTCCGGTAATGATGTTCTACGCGCCGTTCGGTTATGTAGCGACGGCGCTTTTCGAGTGGCCGCTTGATTTTCTTCATCTCAGTCTGGACGCGAAGTACCTCCTCGGGATCTATCTCAGTCAGGTCTTATCCGGCTTTACGGCCTTCCTCTGGCTGAAGCAGCGATTTTCCCTGCGCACGGCATTCGTCGGCAGTCTCCACTATGTCCTCCTGCCGTATAAATTCATCTATATTTATGCGCATATGAACTTAGCCCAGTTATGGGCTCTGGTTTTCCTGCCGTTATGGATGCTCGGCGCCGAGGAACTGATTGCCGGCCGCCGGATGCGGGGCGCCGCGCTGTTCGCGCTCGCAGGCGCGGCCACTTACTACAGCCATCCCCTGACGGTTATTGCCTTCGGCGCCGTTCCGATCGCCTATACGCTCTGGTTCGGCCGCGGGCGCTTCGTCCACTGGGCCTGGCTGACGCTCGCGTGTGTTCTGATGGCGGGGATTTCGCTTGCCCTGGCGTGGCCGCAGCACCATAACCTGAGCTGGATATCTCCTGAAGGATTCCTGGCGGGCAAACTGTCATGGCGCGAGAATCTTTACCATGTAGATCTGCTGTTGTGTTCCTGGTATGGCTTCATCGCCGGCCTGGTTGCGGTGGCTGCGAAGCGGTGCCGCTCAATCGTGGAAAACCGTCTGTCGGGCCCCGCGCTCTTCTTCGCCGCAGTGATCGGCGTTGTGGCGTTCCTGAATCTTCACCTGAGCGAGTTCATCTGGGAGCGCGTCTCCGTGCTCCAGTACCTGCAGTTTCCGGCCGCGCGCCTGCACAGCGTCGCCCTGATCGGCGTCACTTTCCTGATTTGTATCTGGCTCGATCACTACAGTCAAATGCTGACCGTCTCGCGCAGAGTCTACAAACCTGTGACGATTGCGGCGATGATTGCTGTGTCTCTGGCGGCAACCGGCGCTCGCCTCCGGCAGTTTTATGACGGCAAGCAGTTCAAGGCCTTTGACATCGCCGCCGTACGCGAGGCGCGCATCATTTCCCCGCCCGAATACAGAACCCGCTGGGGCTGCGTCAAAGGCGGCCACGCACTCGATCTCTATAAAACCCGCTCCGTGCCCCCACCGCTTGCGGCCGATGGCGGCTCATCTGTCTCGCTTGAGGAATGGAATCCTCCGGGGCGGATTGCCTTTACGGCGGATGTGCAATTGGCGCAGGCCGGCGTTACCATTCGTCAGTGCTATATACCCGCCTGGGAGGCCTTTGATTCCGGAAAACCAGTTTCGTTGAGCGCCGCTGCTCCCGACGGCCTCATTCGTCTCATTGTGCCTTCGGGGCATCACAATATAGAGATCCGCCTCGCGGACACTGCGGATACGCGGATCGCGCAGCGCACCAGCGAAGCCGCCCTCGGAATCTGTCTCGTACTGTTCGTCTGCGCTGTCTCTATGGGCGAAAAGAATAAGGTATTGCGAATTACAGAAGCCTCGTGACTGGCAGTGGTTGGCGGTAGCCCGGATTGGAGTTTGCGAAGAGCAAGTCCGGAATCCTGACCACCTGACCTTCTCGCACGGGCCATGCGCGGCAGCCAGCCCACGTTCACCTCGTGCTCCGGGGTGAGGGAAGCGTCGGCAAGAGCCTCGGCGCGTGCCGGCTCGTCGCTGTATTGATGGTGATCCGGTCAAATCGCCCGCTCGGGACAACCACTTACACCCACCGGTCATTATGACCTTAGTCACCGGACCGCGTAAATTGTTCCGATGAACTTCAAGCAGCCGAAGCTCACGCATTTTGCTTCGCGATTCTGACGGGCGTATCGCACGGTCGCGCTGATGGTCGAAATGCCGCAACAACTCTGTCATGGTCGTCAGCAGCGACGAACGTCTTGGTAAGGTCCGCCGGGTTACTTCAATCGGGTCGCGCCTTGCGACAGATCTTCTTCCGCCCGGGCACCAGTCATGCGCCGCATTGCCGATGCCAATCCAACTGCGCACCATACGCGCCGCTTCATCGTTGACGGCAGATTGGTCATCTTCCTCGTTTTTCGCCCAAGCGTCCTGATCGCGCGCATCTCGGCCACGCTGATCGGCTCTGAAGGTACACACGCTGGCCGAACCCGCTCTGCTCCGACCGCTCTGAACGGTGGGAAATGCTAGAATTATCAGACGGTGAGGTGCGAGAGCGGTTGAATCGGGCGGTCTCGAAAACCGTTGAACCTTCACGGGTTCCGTGGGTTCGAATCCCACCCTCACCGCCAGTTTAGAATCAAATATTTACACGGAAACGGCCGAATCCGTGGGCAATGGTGGGCAATGAATGTTACAATCTTGTCCAGAGGCCATGCCACTCAACCTCTATCGGCGTCACCTCCGCACCACGGGAAAATGCGTAGCGGGCAGGGAGCCGGACTCCCGAAATTACGAGAGTGATGAGCTGCGTCGCGGATGGAAGAGATGCCATTGCCCGATTTACGCGGACGGCACTCTCGGCGGCGCGTTCAAACGCAAGAACACCAAGAAAATCTTCTGGGCGGAGGCGAAGGCGGTAGTTGCTGCATGGGAAGCTGCCGGTCAGTGGGAGGTTCCGAATCGCCTGTACAAGTGGTGCAGGCGAAGGTTGAGACCTCAACGAGCGAAGGTGCAAAGCCTGCTATCACGATCGGATTTGCTACCGACTCTTACCTCGCAAATCGCGCAGGTCGAAACATCCGGCCGTCGACCTGGAAGGACGGAATCCGGGCGAAAGCGAAAAAGCTCGAACGGCTCAACGGCTTCTTCCGTTTCTGCGTCAAGCGGAATTGGATTGCGGAGAACCCCGCGGCAGATCTGGAAGCCCCTGTGGGTTCGGGCAGCGCGGCCAATCGAATGCCATTCACCGACGCCGAACTGACCAGGATCTACGAAGCGTGCGACAAGCTACCGGCGATTCAGTGGAAGAATCATATCGGTTCAGGAACGTGGGATGGCGACGATGTGAAGAGCATGGTCATGCTGCTGTGCTGGACCGGTCTCCGCATCAGTGACGGGGCCACGTTCGATATGAGCCGCGTCACGCCTCATCAAGACGGCGGCGCAAATGTCTTTCTGCGGATGCACAAGACACGAGGTGCATTGTTCACCTGGGTGGACGATTGGTTGTATGATCGCCTCCGCGCCCGCGAGCGAAAGTTTGGCGCGAAAATCTTTGCCTGCGGTCTGTCTGAGCGCCTTGAAACGGCGACCGATCTCTGGCGTCGGCGGATCAATCGCGCGTTTGGTCTTGCAGGCGCTTTCGAGTGCGGCACGCCAACGCCACATATTTTCCGGCATACATTTGTGAGGCTGCTGCTCCAGCGTGGGGTCTCGCCGCGCGATGTCGCCGATCTGATCGGCGACACCGAGGAAGTTGTTCTCAAGCATTACGCACGCTGGGTGCCCGAACGACAGGAGCGATTGACGAATATCCTGCGTCAGAAGCTCTCGACAGCTCCGAAGCCGAAACTTACTGTCCTTGAAAAACATCCACGCAAACTCGGGTAGCCTGCGTTGCCATATCCCTTACCAATTTGCGATCATCTTCAGGTCCGCGAAATAGCCCGCGATCTCGCTACGGGTTTCATGTTCGTCAGGTCGGGAACCTTTTAGCGACGTGACTCCGCTTCGACTGCCGCCTGCTCGGATTCGTCAGCCGTCGCGCGGTCCTCTGTCATCCGCGGTTGGCGTCAGTAAGAGTCCATCCCTCATCAGATCTTTCCGGACTTCCGCCCCGATCATACCTGCCGAGTCGTCACATATCGAAGCGGTATTCGGGCCTAACCCGCGATAGATGCCGGCGTCCGTGATGGCGACAAGTCATCCGCGCTTCACTCCCCAGATGTTTCCGGGCAAGCTCTTCAGCGGCGCGCAGCGCTTTCTCCGCCCCATTGCGCGGCGGTTGTTCCAGTCCGTTCGCAGCGGGGATTTGCGCTGTGGCATCAAGGGCGACCGGGTAATCAATCCCGGCCTCATGGTCGTGAATTCTGAGCGTGCCATCCGTTGAACGGAAATGGCCAACGGCTTGGCCCGACTCATGTACCATCGCTTCGGGGTGGCGCAACAAGCGACTGCGCAAGCGGCTTGTCACGCTCCCAGCGCGAGAAGGAACTCGCTCGCCCGCGACGCGTCGTAAGCGGCGCGGAAAATCTCATTCTTGGTCGTCGCGGAGAGTCTTGATCCACGAATTTACGTATGAGGCGTGGTGCTCCGGATTGTGGGGGATTCCGCGCTCGGCGCGAGAAATCGGTCTGGCGCCCGGTCTTTTCATGGTCAGAGCCGTCGCCGGCGGCGAGACCGTTGTCATCTTTGCCTTCGACTCGTTTCTCCCAAAACTCGATCTGCGTTCCTTTTTCTCCGCCCCGGACTTGCCAGCCGTTGGCCACAGCTTGCTTGTAGGTCATCCAGCGAGGTTCGTCGTATCCTTTGGATCGCCGACGCCATCAGGTAAATGGCATTTTCGCCGCGACACGAGTTGTTTGAGGCGGGGTTGAATGGGACGGCCAGGTTACTGACCGTCGCGGCATCCCAGGATTTCTGCCACGGCGGCACGCCCAGCTCCAGCATTTTGAATGCGGAGGCATGCGCGGCCGCCGGATTACGGCTTTGAGGTCACCCATCAATTCTGGCGGAAAAGCCAGGCGCGAACTGTTTGCCAGGGAACTACCAATCTGCGTCAGCGCTCAAGTTCGAGGGATCGACTCCGTTGACGGTTTCTGGCGTTTTCCAGATCGAACACAGTGTCTCGAAGTGTTTCGTGATACTTCCCCAGCCAACCGCCCCAACGCTCATCATCGAACGGAACCACACCGCGCTGCAGTAGTCGTTTCGCCAGAGACCGGAAGTGATCGCGATCCTGAAGGAGCGCGTCCGCCTGGCCGAGATTGGCGACAACGATCCGGCGTCTGCGCTCCTCGTCCAGTGCTTTTGTGATCACCACGAACGAGTTGGTAGCGAGTTCGCCGCGGCCCCGGGCTTCGTCCAGCTCGGAGGTGTAGCGGAGATAGTAAACTCTCGCGTCGGTCCCTTCCAGCAACAGGAAGCGACTGCCGTTGTCCTCTTCGCCGTGCGAAAGCACGCGGCCTTCCAGCGAAGTGATATCGCGCCAGTTCGGTGCGCTGAGTTGCAGGCGCTGATCGGATAGAAGCGCCCCATGCGCGGTTAGCGTTTTCTGGTGGTCCGCCGCTCGTTGCATGGCCCTCAACGCAGTTTCCAGATCACGCCGAACCTGCCAACGTTGCGCTCCATCCGCTCGGGCGAGGCCCATGGTTTCGAGTGTCATCAACCGTGACGCCAGCGATTGTTCGCGGACTGACGCGAACCGCCCCAGGCCGGCACGCGCGGGGTCCGCTGTGACCGGGAAGTCGCCGACGCCTCCATCCGGCTGAGTTCGTGCAAGTATCAGGCGGTCCAGTGGCGTGAAACGTTGCAGGGGTACCTGCCGATCAAGTGCGAGCGTGGCGTCCTGTTCCGTTCGATGCCCAAGCTGCACCGTGGCGAAATGCTGGGCAACCGTCCGCAAACCGTTCCGGATGTACTCTCGCTCCAGCATTAAGCCCTCGCCATTTTTGTCGCGACCTCTGAGTGCCACGTGAATGTGTGGATGCGCAGTGTTGAAATGCGCCACGGCGACCCATTCGAGCGGGGTATGGAGATCGATTTCGACGCGGTGCATCACGTCCCGCGTGAATTGCTGTAAATCCATACGCTCTCCGAACTCAGGGGACAGTATCAGCTTCCACAGGCGCGGGTCGCTGGCGTTCTGCCAGTCCCGCAGTTGCGAGGCGATATCGACGCCGGCCGTATCCGGGCCGAAGCCGCATTTCTCGGGTTCGAGTGAAGCACTCTCCCTCGCAATGTATCGGCCATGGGCTCGCCAATGCCCGGCGACGCGATTGCTGGCATAGCTTACACGGACCGCGCAGTGCTGAAGATGAAGTGGTTTCGGCCGTCCCGCTTGCCTACGCCGCCCGGCCCGTGAACTGCGTGCGTATTTCATTACGGTGCGGAAGGCAACGGACCAGCCGGAGGACGCCCTATGTTCTCTGGGGATCGGCGGTTTCCCAGGCCTGAGCCGAAATTCGGAATTGTCGTCGTCATTCCTGGACATGGGTCACCAGCTCCGAGAGCGCGGCTTGAGCGTCGCCCGCCATATTCGCTCCGACACTCTTGAGGAAACGTGAATAGCGGAGCTTCCCGCGCGCAACTGTGGCCCTCCTCGTATCTTCGTCCGTATCAGGCAGCGTACTGAGAATGACTTTAGCCAGAGCGTCAACGTAGGCAAACAGAGCCTGTTGCCCCGTAGTGATCTGCCGGACTTGCTTCGAATACCTTTCCAGAGACGCAACGATACGCTGCTCCGATTCATCGAGTGTGGCGTCCACGCCCCGCAGTTCCTTTTCGACTGCTGCCCGCACGAAGGCGCTCGGAGTTGCGTAGTCGCGAGCCTTAGCCGCCTGCACGACGGCTTTGTAGGTGGCCTCGCCGAAGCGAATTCCCGTAATTCTGGTGGCTTTTTTCTTCATCAGTAGCCGACCTCCTTAGCGTTAGACAAATGTTAAACGCATTCGGACTTCTGTTCAACGGTCTAACCTGATGAAAAAAAGTAGTATGGGTAAGAAAAATAACAGACCCGTAATACAAACCCTTTATGTTCCTCTACCGGTGTTTTTTGCTTCGATGCTGGCTGGAGAGGGCTCTCCAGGTACCCCTCGCGTGGAGAACACTGAGGACTGTTGAGGACAATTGAGGATTTCAGGGGTCTTTGATGTCAAAACCGCCGTTGCCGCCGCGAACTGTGGGGAATATCGAGGATCTTTGCGGATTTCTGAGGTCTGCCTGTCCGAAATAACGATCCTGAGCCCTTATCTGTATGGGGAACGGAATCCCTTCAGATAAACGCCCTCAGGCTCCAGTGGCAGCTCTGGCGAGCGAGAAGCCCACGCAATTGATGGCGCAACTTCGGGCCTTCTGGCCCCAGGTGCAGGAAACCCTGAAGGCCGGACATACACTCCGGCTCATCCATGAGCGTCTGAACATGGCGGGAGTCGCCATCAGCTACAAGCGCCTTAGTGCCTACCGCGGCCGCATTGAGCGGAGAAAAAAGGCAGCGGCGCAACCGGCGTCGCAAATCGTCGCAAAAGTGCCGCAAACTGCCGCAGCGCCGGCCAAACCTTTCGAGGATCACGCGACATCGGCGTTCGATCCGTTCGCGAATCTGCGCGCCCAGGAGAAGAAACGAGTGGGCTGGCAGTATCCAACAGGCCCTCCCGACGAAAGCAAGCTTTTCTGAGAAATAGGAGATGCGAAACAATCATGTCCGAATCGTTTGTCAGTGATGAAGCGCAGTCCACACGCAAGCCAGTCGCCGGGTCGGATTCTGACCAAATTCGCGACGCGGGTTGCAGTTGCTCGATGCGCTGCAACGGCTCAGAACAGTTGATCGACTATTCCAGGAGAGGTCAGAAAATAAGCGTGAGATCAGTATGCACCGGGAGAGCTTGTGTTATAAACGGCATCTACTGGCGTGAAACGTCCTCGAAACCGACATCAGGCGCCGAGGATCTCGAAACACGTTTGCAACAGGATCGAAAGTAGTTACACGAGGATTGGTGATGCTCCCACGAGGGATCTCGACTTCCCCCGCTGTTCATGTCACAACGGACACGACATTCGAACTCCACTACAGCATTGGCGACTTGGCCAAGCAGTGGAGACTCAGCCGCGAAACTGTGCGGCTGCTGGTTAAGGAGGAGCCAGGGGTTGTCAAGGTTCGGCTGGGTCGGCAGAAATCGATGACCCGCTACAGCGTGCCCGAGTCCGTCGCGCGCCGTGTCCACACCAAACTCTTTAACCCGATTAGTTGACTCCAGTGTGGGCGGTGTGATTTCCGTCGGCCTGGACTCACGTTGATCGGCGCAGTTGGCATTCATATCTCCCTGGCAACTCTGGCGCGCTCCCGGCGGCACGCTTCCGTGAACTCCAGGAGCGGATCCAGCGAATGGTCGCCCTTCACGTACCGAGCAAGAACCGCAGCCGTATTCTCCGGCGGCTTTTCGTAAGCCTCAAGCAATCGCTTGCCGACATCCTCCGCGGCGCGAAGCACCTCGTCGCCAGACGTAAGGCGGATGCGCGCCACGATTGCGCAGAGCCGCATAAGCTTTCCCGGATCAATACCGGAGCGTTCAATTGCGTCTACAAAGAGAGGGACAGCCTTTTCCACGAGCCGTTCGTAGAGCTCCTGATGTTCATCCATCTCAGCTGCCAGTCGCGCCCTTCGGAACTGTATTCGCTGGCCTACGAACGTGGCAGCCACAGATGCACAAGCGCCTACGATAGATCCGGTCAGGGCCGCAACGGCACCGATCATCGACGTACTCAATTCCATATCTCAATAGCCCTGTGGGATCAGCATGAGGAGCAAGGCGCTATGCCAGCGCATGACCTGCCCCCAGACCCATTTCTTCATCCCTTATTTCCGCCATCCCCCTGATGCCGCAGGATCTGGCTTTTTGCCGCGGCCACCACCGTTTCTACATTGAAGCCGAACTTCTTCAGCAGTTGCTTCAGTGGCGCCGAAGCCCCGAAGCTTTCGATGCAGATATTATGGCCTTCCGAGCCGGTATATTTGCTCCAGCCAAAGTCCGATGCCTGCTCCACGGAGACGCGAGCCTTAACCGTCGGGGGCAGAACAGCGTCGCGGTAGGTTCGGTCCTGATCGTCAAACAACTCCCAGGACGGCATACTGACCACCCTTGCCCGGATACCTTCTTTGGTCAGTTGTTCCCAGGCTTCCAGACAGAGGGCAACTTCACTGCCCGTTCCGATCAGAATTACCTCGGGAGGTCCGCCCTGGGCATCCCCAAGAACATAAGCGCCGTGTGCCAGGCCGGATGCGGGCGCGAATCTGGTGCGATCGATGGTCGGGACGGCTTGACGGGTGAGCACGAGCACCGTGGGCGCGCGGTGGAGCTGCATGATCACTTTCCACGCTTCTGTGACTTCGTTCGCGTCCGCCGGGCGGATCACAATCACGCCGGGCATGGATCGCATGTGCGCCAGCTGCTCGATTGGCTGATGGGTGGGTCCATCTTCACCGACCCCAATAGAGTCATGCGTGAACACATAAATAACGGGAAGCTCCATCAAAGCGCTTAACCGGAGAGAGCCCCTCATGTAGTCCACGAAGATGAAAAAGCCGGAGCCGAACGGGCGCACCTTAACCAGACTCATCCCGTTCAGAATGGCGCCCATGGCGTGTTCACGGATACCGAAATGAAAATTGCGGCCGGCGTAATTGTGAGCCGAGAAGTCGCCGGCATCTTCCTGGGTAATGCGGGTTTTCGTGGATGGCGCCACATCCGCGGAGCCACCGATCAGCCAGGGAACGTGCTTCGCGATGGCGTTCAATACGATGCCCGAAGATTCGCGCGTTGCCAAGCCTTTTGAGCTCGCGGGGAATCCGGGCAGATCATGGTCCCAGCCCTCGGGCAGCGTGCCATGGTGCATGCACGCCAGTTCCGTCGCCAGCTGCGGGTAATGTTTGCGATACTCTTCGATTCGGGCGAACCAGGCATCGCACAGTTCCTTACCACGTTTCCCGATTCCGTTGCGGAAGTGTTCGTAGACGCCCTCCGGCACGAAGAATTTCTCGTCCTCGGGCCAGCCGTAGCTGCGCTTTGCCAGACGAACCTCCTCTTCGCCGAGAGGTTCGCCATGTGCCCCGCTGGTGTCCTGCTTATGAGGCGCCCCGTATCCGATATGACTATCGACGATAATCAGCGTCGGTCGATCCTTGCAGCTCTGGAAGGTTCGGAAGGCCCGTGCCAGCATCTCGAGATCATTGGCGTCACCCACCCGCGTTACATTCCAGCCGTAAGCGATGAACCGCGTCGCCACATCCTCCGTGAAGGCCAGAGCCGTGTTGCCTTCGATCGTGATGTGGTTGTTGTCGTAGATCCAGCAGAGATTCGACAGCCGAAGATGTCCCGCCAGAGAAGCTGCCTCGCTGGAAATACCCTCCATCATGCAGCCATCGCCGCAAAGGGCGTAGACGTTGAAGTCGAACAGGTTTTCGAAACCCGGACGGTTGTATCGCGCGTTCAGCCACTGCCGGCCGATGGCCATACCGACGCTCGTGGCAACCCCCTGGCCCAGCGGCCCGGTGGTGGTTTCGACCCCCGAAGTCCATCGGTACTCGGGATGCCCCGGGCAGCGGCTGTCAAGCTGCCGGAACGCCTTCAGCGCATCCAACGGTACCGCGGGCTCACCGAGTGTTTCATATTCGTTGGTGACCGCGTGAACCTCCGTCAGGTGGAGGAGCGAATAGAGCAGCATGGATGCGTGGCCGATCGACAGCACGAAACGATCGCGGTTCGGCCAGATCGGATCCTGCGGATCGAAGCGGAGGAAATGCTGCCACAGGCAATAAGCCACCGGCGCGAGCGCCATGGGCGTCCCAGGGTGCCCCGAGTTGGCGGCCTGCACGCCGTCCATGGAAAGCGTGCGAATCGTGTTGATGCTTGTCAGTTCGATGTTCCCTGCAAGCGAAGGCGCGAGAGGAAGGGTTGCGGTACTCATGGGATGCTCTTCAGGCCGTTTAATGCGGCCATCTCCAGCCGGTGATCTCCGGCATATCGATCCCGTGCTGGTATGCGTAAGCCCGGCACGCGATCTGATTGTTCCGGAACTTCTCCTTGGCGTGCCCTCCGATGGGCTGGAGTCTGGGAACGCGGTCGATCGCATCGATCGCGAGGCTGAAGCGGTCGATTTCGTTGTTGATCGCCAGTTCCATGGGCGTATTGATATTGCCTTTTTCCTTGTACCCGCGAACGTGAACCGTTTTATTGGTGCGTCCGTAGACGAGGCGGTGGATAAGCCAGGGATAGCCGTGAAAATTAAAGATGATTGGCTTGTTGGAGGTGAACAGCGAATCAAAGTCGCGGTCCGTGAGACCGTGCGGGTGTTCGGTCGCCGGCTGCAGCTTGAACAGGTCGACGATATTAATGAATCGGATTTTCAGATCGGGGAACTCATCCCGGAGCAGAACGGTTGCAGCCAGCGCCTCCTGTGTCGGTATGTCCCCGGCGCAGGCCATAACGAGATCGGGTTCGACGCCCGCGTCATTGCTCGCCCATTCCCAGATGCCGATGCCCTTGGTGCAGTGGGTTACCGCGGCATCCATATTCAGGTACTGAAGATGGAGTTGCTTGTCGGACACGATCACATTGATGTAGTTCTCGCTTCTGAGGCAGTGGTCCGCCACAGAGAGCAGGCAGTTCGCATCCGGCGGAAGATAAATGCGGGTCACGGCCGCGCTCTTGTTCAGCACGAGGTCGAGGAAGCCTGGATCCTGGTGTGTAAATCCGTTATGGTCCTGCCGCCAGACTGTGGACGTGATCAGAAGGTTCAGCGAGGCGATCTTCCGGCGCCACGAAAGGTGGTTACAGATCGACAGCCACTTAGCGTGCTGATTGAACATGGAGTCGATCACGTGGACAAAAGCTTCATACGATGACAGGAAGCCATTTCGCCCGGTAAGCAGATAGCCTTCGAGCATGCCCTCCATCGTGTGCTCGCTGAGCATTTCGATGACGCGCCCGTCGGTCGCCAGTTCGCCGCCGTCGGCGTCCTCCTCGAAGTACTCTTCGATCCAGAATTTCTTCGCGACCTCATAGACGGCCTGCAGCTTGTTTGAGGTGGTTTCGTCCGGCCCGAACAGGCGGAAATTACTCATGTTCAGTTTCATCACGTCGCGCAGGAAGTTGCCGAGAGGTGGAACGTTCTCGACCTCAATCGCTCCCGGCCGTGGCAATCGGAGGGCATAGTCGCGGAAATCCGGCAGACGCAGAGCTTTCCGAAGCATTCCGCCATTTGCATGCGGGTTAGCGCTCATGCGCCGCGTCCCTTTCGGCGCCAGCTCTTTGAGCTGTGGAACCAGCGTGCCGTTGGCGTCGAACAGCTCCTCCGGCCGCTGATCCCGCATCCATTTCTCGAGAACACTTAACTGCTCGGGATTCTTTTTGACATCCGGCAGCGGTACCTGGTGAGCGCGCCAAAAGCCTTGCAGTTTGTGGCCGCCCGCTTCTTCCGGCGCCCCCCATCCTTTGGGAGAACGCAGCACAATCATGGGCCAACGGGGCCGGTGCGCCACGCCGGTCCATCGGCATTCCTCCTGAATGCGCCGGATCTCCTTGACGCAGTGTTCAACCGTTGCGGCCATGGCCTGATGCATGGTGTCCGGATCCGAACCCTCCACAAAACACGGCGTCCACCCATAGCCGCGGAAGAGGCTCTCCAGTTCTTCGTGGTCAATGCGCGCGAGAAGGGTTGGGTTATTGATCTTGTAGCCGTTGAGATGCAGAATCGGCAGGACGGCGCCATCGCGAATGGGATTCAGAAACTTGTTGATGTGCCATGAAGTCGCCAGCGGTCCGGTCTCGGATTCGCCGTAGCCGACGACGGCCGCGACGATCAGTTCGGGGTTGTCGAAGGCAGCTCCACAGGCATGCGAAAGGACGTACCCTAATTCGCCTCCTTCGTGAATGGATCCGGGAGTCTCCGGAGTGCAGTGACTTCCAATGCCGCCGGGAAACGAGAACTGCCTGAAGAACTCGTGCAGTCCGCGTGCGTCCTCGCGCTTATCCTGATAGATTTCGGAGTATGTACCTTCGAGATAACCAGGACCGAGAACTCCAGGCGCCCCGTGCCCTGGCCCCGCCATAAAAATCATGTCGAGGTCGAATTTCCTGATCAGCCGATTCAGATGGATGTAAATGAACGCCAGGCCAGGGCTCGATCCCCAATGTCCGAGCAGCCGGTTCTTGATGTGCTCCGGCTTCAATGGCTCTTTGAGCAGTGGGTTGTCCTGGAGATAGATCATTCCGAGTGCCAGGTACTTACAGGCTCGCCAGTAGGCGTCGGTTTTGCGCAGTTCGTCGGCACTCAGGGGTGATCCCTCAATAGTGGACCTCGCCTGGCCATAGGCGCTCAGTGAAGTCGTTGCGGGCTTTTCTGTTTCTAAAACAAGTGGCATGATTGCCTCCTTAAATTTCGGCGGTCGGGACGGCCGCGGGTTATCTTTGCCAGACGATCCGCCGAATTTCGGTCGGCAGCGCCAGCTGATGAAATGGCAGAACGCGCGGCGTGAAATCACCTGCGGGACGAGTCGCCGGCATTCGCGTCGAATAGAGACAGGTTCCGGATTCGCTTCTGCGGCCCTCGACGGGATGCATCTCCTCTACGAATGCAGGTCCCGCACCCTGCGGCGCCGCGTATAGTTCGACTCGTACCGAACACGGACAGAGGGAACCCAGGTGAACGTCGGCCTCAAAGACAAAGTCACCGTTCTCCTCGGTTACGGTCATTCCGCAAAAATGAACATCGTTCCAGTGGCGTGCAATGTCCTCCTCCCAGGTGAGAAAGGAGGCCGCGAGCTCCCGGTTACCACACGCACGCTTCGCGTACGCAGTTGCCGCTGGGATGTATTCCTCCTCGGCGTATTGACGGACTGTCCGGTTGGCGGAATACGCCGGCGTAAGCGTCGCCATGCTCTCGCGAATCTTCGCCACAAAGGACTGCGGAATCCCCTGCTCGTCCCGCTTGTAGAAATCGGGAATGATTTCGTTTTCGAGAACGGAATAAAGCGCCTCGGCGTCCGCTCGATCCCACTCCGGATCGTCGCCATGTTCCTGCCCGTCGCCAATTGCCCAGCCCAGTCCCGGCGCGTATGCTTCGGCCCACCATCCGTCCAGGATGGAAAGATTCAGGCCACCGTTTACCAGGACCTTCATTCCGCTGGTGCCGCTGGCTTCCCAGGGACGCTTCGGCGTATTGATCCAGACGTCTACACCCTGGACCAGCCGCTGCCCGAGAGTCATGTCATAATCGCTGAGAAACACAACGTGCGGACGAATATCCGGACGCCGCGCGAAGCTGGTCCATTCACGAATGAGTGCCTGCCCGGCGCGATCGTTCGGGTGAGCCTTGCCTGCCAGAACCAGTTGAACCGGCCGCTGCGGGTTTGTCAGAATGCGCGCCAGCCGTTCGCGATCAAATGGCAGGAGCGCTGGTCGTTTGTAGGTAGCGAACCGCCGGGCAAATCCCAAAGTCAGGGTTCGCGGGCTCAGGACCGCCTGCACCTGCTGGAGCTGCAGCAGCGATGCGCCGTACCCGGCTTGCTGCCGGTGCAGCCGCTGCCGCGCATAATCGACCAAGGCAGCACGCTGCGCACATCGCATCCGCCAGATGCTCTGATCGTCGGCAGACCGGGCATGTTCTTCAACGCCACTAAGCTCTCCCAGCCAGCGTTCCGTTCCGCAGAGTTCGGTCCAGAGACGGTTGGCATCCGGGCCATCCCATGTCGCGACATGAATGCCATTGGTGACATGGCCGACTGGCACTTCGTCTTCCGGGAAACGCGGGAATAACGGCTGAAAAAGGCGCCGGCTGACCTCGCCATGCAGACGGCTCACGCCGTTCACTGAGCCACTGCCGTGGATCGCGAGATATGCCATGTTGAAGAGTTCCGAGGTGTCGCCGGAGTTATTTCGGCCGAGCGCCAACAGATCGTCTATAGAAATGCCGAGAGCCTCCTGAGCGTAATTCGACAGATATTGCCGAACCAGTTCCGGAGAGAACCGATCGAATCCGGCGTCGACGGCCGTGTGCGTGGTGAAGACGTTGCCGGCGCGTGTGATGGCGAGCGCTTCGTGAAAAGAGCAGCCCTTTGACTGCATATACTCGCGAGCTCGTTCCAGCACCGCGAAGGCGGCATGGCCTTCATTCAGGTGACAGACGTCGGCCGGAATCCCGAGCGCGCGCAGGAACCGCCATCCAACAATTCCGAGCAGCATCTCCTGCTGCAGACGTTGTTCAGGACCGCCGCCATACAGTTCGCTGGTAATTGCCCGGACGCTCGGCGGATTCGCCGGATCGTTCGTGTCCAGCAAATAGAGCCGGGTCCGCCCTACCTGCACCTCCCAGGTGCGGACCCAGACCTTCCCGCCGGGTAAGGTCAACGCCATTCTGAGCAACTCGCCATCCGATTTCCGCACCCTCCGGATGGGAAGCTGCGCCGGTTCGTTCACCGGATACAGAACCTGCTGGTCCCCGCGCACGTCGAGCTCCTGCCGGAAATATCCCTGTTGATAAAGGAGCCCGATCCCGACCACGGGAACGCCAAGATCACTCGCGGCTTTCAACTGATCGCCGGCAACATTTCCGAGGCCGCCGGAGTAAATGGGGAGCGCCTCGCTCAACATGAATTCCATGCTGAAGTAAGCGACGGTTCGCAGGGGAGAGTCGGAGTGCGCTGTCTGGAACCACGCGGGCGCCGCGTGCTTCTCATTCAGTTCAGCCAGAACATTTTCGACACGTTTGCTGAAGGCAGGGTCGGCAAGACTGTCGAGCTTCTGTTTCGACATGGAGTGCAGGATCAGCCATGGGTTTGCGGTCAGCTCCCACAATTCGGGGTCAAGCCGCTTCCAGATCTCGTCCACTGAGTGGCTCCATGACCAGCTCAGGTCCAGCGCGAGCCGCGCCAAGGCATCCGGGAGGTGCGTCACATAAGTTGAGTCGTTCATCTGATTTCATCTCGAGACTGTTCTTTTATTCGTTAGTCATCGGTGCGCGAAACCCATGTCCTCGAGCTGTTTCACGACGTCGTCCAGTGCGCGTTGTTCAGGCGGCCCGAAGGGTTGATCGAGACCGCGGTAATGGTGAATTCGGATTTGAATGGTCGCTTCGACGGCGTGATTTCGGAAATCCAGAATGGCGGTGGACGAAAACGGGGTCACCTCAACGGTGCACCGGTCACTGGCATGAAGCGAGGCCTCGTCTGCGAGTTTCTGTAACTCGGCGCAGCCCAGTGCGTAATCCGGATCCGGGCCTGGCGCTTCGAAACGATTGCGAGTGTTGACGCCGTAAATATCGATGTCGAAGCCGCCCTGGATCTGGTGCGTCACAGGTGGAAGGTCTCCCTCTCTTTCCTCGACTACGACATAGCACGGCCGCACTTCGTAGAAGGCCTGGTGTTCCTGAACGAGCGAATGAATGTTGTCGGACATCTCGAAACCTCCCTGGGAGAATTCAGCGCTTGCGGGCGCCTGGCGGATAGTTCTCGAAAAGCTTAGTCATGGCTTTCTGCAGATTGCGGTAGTTCTTGTCGGGATCCTTTCTGATATCGAGGGTTTTCGAAACCGTGCCGCGCCATATCAGATGTCCACCAGCCTGATCGAACAGCTGAACGACGAGGGTGCCGGTTTCGACGGTCGATGAAGTGATGCGCCCGTGGCCCCACCAGCCGGGTCCAAAGCCGCCGGGTCCAAGGCCGATCGAATCGAACTCCTTTTCCTGCGTGACCACTCCCTGATAGCTCACCTGCAGACTGCCGCCGCTCTCGACGTGCTGCAGACCCTTAGCTGCGAGTTGTTCATCCACGGCGCGCCGTATGTCCTGATCGAGCAGCTGGTCGCCGGGGACCACGGGTCCACGATCCAGCCACTGGTAAGTCTTATAGGCGGAGAAATCCGCCGCGCGATCGTAATCGAAGTGAGTGTCCTCGGCAAATACGACGCTGCTCGAAAGCATCGCCGCCACCAGAATTATGTATTTCATTGCGGGTTTTCCTTTTTCATGCTTAGTAACTGCACGGCGGTATCCAGGGAGTTTTGGCTGATCTACAGGGTTTGCGCTCTCCCGTATGGCGGCGCTTCGGCTTTTGCTGCGTCAGCCGCCGACAGCGCCGCGCGGGGAAAGGTTTTACCGGGTTCCGGTGAGGCGGGCCAGATCAGCTGCCGCCACGCCGCGGTCGTATTCCGCTCGGAGGACGTCGGCCTGCGCACTCGATACAGCCGCCTCGGCGTCGAGCAGCGCGGATCGATTGGTCGTGCCTGCTGTCACTTCATCCGTCCTGACCCGCCGCGATTCGGTGGTTTCTGTGAGCAAACGTTTGGCGGATTCGAGCGCCGTCTCCGCGCGATTGAGCCGGCGAACGGCTTTTTCCACGTCGATCTGCACACGATTCTGCAAATGGCTGAGACTCTCCTCCGCCTCGGTAACCTGCGACCGGCGTTCCAGAACCTCATTGTGCCGTTTGCCGAATTCGAATGCGGTCCATGTCATCTGGAAACCAAATGCGCCGTTATTGGGTGACAGAAACGGAGCACCATTCTGGTGAATGTATTGCGCATAAGCTGCAATATCGGGTATGTACTGGGCGCGCGCAGCACTCACTCCGGCCTTCGCCTTATCCACCTGGCGTGCAGCGCTTTCGATTTCCGCATTGTTTTCCATGGCGGCATGGATGAACTCCAGGCTGGCAGGCGCCGCCACCGGTCCGGTTTCTTTCGGAGGTGTGAGTTGCAGCTCGGTATCGAGCGGCAGTCCCGTGAGATCCGCCAGTTCTTCTTTCATGTCAGCTACGGCATCCTGCAACTGCCCAAGACCGTGCTTCGCCTGCGCGATCTGCGCACGCACTTCGTCTGCCTTCAGCTCAAGCGCCACGCCGATCGTGACCGCATGCTGCGTTTCTTCGATACGCAGCTCTGCAGCCCGGATCTGCGCATCCACGGCGTCGCGGCGCCGCTCTGTGGTGAGGATGTTATAAAAAGTCTCCTTCACCTTGTACGCCACTTCGTCCGCGGTGCGGCGCGCGTCGGCGCGGGCGGCGGCGGCCTCCGCGCGTGCCACATCCACGCCTGCCCGGGTTTTGAAGTATTGCGTGATGGGCTGAGAGAGCGTAGTGGTGCTTAAAAGCAGGTTGTCTTTTCCCTGGACCAGTGACGCGCCAACGGCCGGCAGTGGCCCGATACCCGGATAGTTACCCAGGCTTCCGGCCGGAATTTCCAGATGCTGCGTTTCAGCTAGGTGCACCGCGTTGGTCTGGTTATCGAGCGATGCAAAATAGCTAGCCCGCGCTTCGCGGACCCCGGCGTCCTTCTCTTTGACCTTCTCGCTGGCGATTCGGACCTGCGAGTTGTGTTGCCGCGCCAGCGAAACAGCCTCGTCAAGCGTGAGGGTGCGAGGCTGCGCGTGGGCCACGGCGCTGCACATGATTACCAAAAGCGCCGCGGTGACCATGGGGCCAGGCTGCGGGCGATGTTTGTGAATGACAACGTAAAGCACCGGGATCACAACGAGCGTGAAGAACATCGATCCGACCAGTCCGAAGGCGATTGCGCTACCCATGGGCGACCACATCGTCGAACCCGAGAGGATCATCGGGGTCACGCCTACAGCCGCCGCCATCGTGGTGAGGAAGATTGGCCGAAGTCGGCGCTCGCCGGCTTCGATCGCAGCATCTTGAATTTCGACGCCGTGGGCCACGCGCTCGCGAATGTAGTCCACCAGAATGATGGCGTTTCGCACCACCACGCCGCCCAGACTGACGATGCCGAGGAAACCGGTGAACCCGAAAGGATTTCCGGTGATCAGGAAACCGAGCGACGCGCCCAGCAGCCCAAGCGGAATGGCAACCATGATGACCAGCGGGTCTACCACCGAACGGAACTGGAACATCAGGATGAGATAGATGGCGATGCAGCTGATCAGAAGCGCAGTCACCATCTCAGGGAACGTGTCGTTCTGGTTTTCATACTCACCGCCGTACCAGAGGCGATAGCCCGCGGGAAGCGGTATCTTGTCGGTTACCGGTTTTACGCGCTTCAGAACCTGACTGGGGAGTACGCCTGGAGTCGACCAGGCACGCACAGTCAGGGTACGCACGCCGTTCCGCCGTACAATGCGGCCGGGATCCCAGACGGCCGCGACAGAGGCGACGCTGTCCAGCGGCACGCGCGCGCCCGTAACGGGAGAGATCACGTATGTGCTGGAAACGTCCTCAAAGCTTTGACGAAGTGCCGGCTCCAGCCGCAATGCGACCGTCACATCGCGGTTACCTTCCCAGTAGGTGGTGACCGGTGCCCCTTCGAAGCCTCCGGCGAGCTGCCGGCCAATGTTCGCGTTGGTGAAGCCGAGACGATTGGCAACCTCTTCGCGCAGATTCACCTTGACCCGGTATGCATCTTCGCGCCAGTCGCTGTGCACGTCCAGCGCGCCCGGCGTGCGCTCGAGAATTCCCTCGACCTGATTGCCCCAATACTGAAGCACGTTGTCGTCCTCGCCCGTGAGCCGGATTTCGATGGCCGCTTCCTGAACAGGTCCCTGCTGCAGTTCACGAAGGAAGACGCGGGCTTCGGGCGCCGCCTGGGCCAGCTTCGGGCGCAGGGCTGCGACAAGCTTCGGTGTCGCCTCCGACGATGTCGTTGACACAAGCAGCTGCGCGTAATTCTTGTCCGGCAATTGCGGGTTCACGTTGTAATAGAACCGCGGCGCGCTGGAACCGATCAGCGAGGTGAAATTGACGACCTCTTTCTCCCGCCGGAGCTCGGCTTCGATGCGCCGCACCGCGGCATCGGTAGCTTCCACCTTCCATCCCTCCGGCAACCAGACATCGATCACAAACTGATCGCGTTCCGCAAAGGGGAAAAAACGCTGCGGAATACGCTGGAGAATAAGTGCGCCGGCTATTACCGCGAGCACGCCGGCGCCGAGCGCAACCGGCTTTGCCCGCATCGCAGCCACGATTACCAGGTTGTATCCCCGCTGCATCAGCTCGAGTGCGGAACGGCCCTTCTTCTCGCCGGATTTTTCCTCATTGTGGAGGCCCTTGCGAATGAAGAAATGACAAAGCATCGGCGTGAGCAGCATCGCCACGATGAACGAGGTTGACAGAGCAATCGCGACGGTTAACGGCAAGGCGCGAATGAATTCCCCGGTCGTTCCCGTAAGCGTGAGAAATGGCAGGAAGGAACAAATGATCGTGAGCGTCGCAGTCAGCACGGGGACCGCAAGCTCGGAAGCGCTGCGCCATGCCGCCTCCTCCCGTTTCAGGCCCTGGTCGAGCAGTTCGATGTAGTTGTCCGCGATAACGATGGCATCGTCCACCACCATTCCGAGCACGACGATGAGTGCGGCGATCGAGACCTGGTGAAGTTCAATTCCGAAAGCATTCAGCAGGCCGAAGGTCGCCGAAATGGTCACCGGAATGGCCACCGCGGAAACCAGCGCCACGCGGAAGGGCAGCAGCACAATGGTCACCAGAATCACGGAACCAATGGCGATGCCGAATTCGCGGATGAAGTCTTTCACTCGTTCCGCAACCACTTTGGGCTGGTCCGCGACCATGTCGAACTTCAGATCGGGCGGCAGCGAGCGGGCGAAGACCATCCAGCGTGGCGTCGAAGCTCCTTGCCGAAATCCACGATGTTGTTGCCTTCCTGCATCTCGACCGAAAGCAGAATGGCGCGCTCGCCGCGTGACCGCGCATATTGCGTGGGGTCCTTATAGACTCGCTGCACATCGGCGAGGTCTCCGATGTAGACAGGCTGTCCCGTGCGTGTGACGTCGACCATGACGCGCCGGATCTGGTCCTCCGTTTGAAATGCGCCGGTCGTCTGGATAGGCGGTTTGCCGTGCTGCGTCGGCACCGCACCGGCATACTCCACCATGTTGCGGCCCTGGAGAGCCTTCGTCACCTGTTCGGGCGTCAGGGCGTACTGCGAGATACGGTCGAGATTGCCAATGACTTCAATCTCCTCTTTCTGCTCGTCGATTCTTTTGACTTTGGAAACGGCGCGAATCCGCCGGATCGCGGCCTCGATCCGCTCGGAATAATCCTTCAGTTCGCGATAACCGTACCGATCGCCGTGAATCGCAATCAGAACCGCGACGGTGTCGCCGAAGTCGTAATCGACAACCGGGCCCTGGACGCCGCCGGGAAGATCGGTAGCCTTCAGTTCCGCCATGTCGAGCCGCAGCTTGGACCAGAACTTCTCGGTGTCCTGGATATTGTCTTCGAGCTCAACGTTGACGAACATGGCGCCGTTCATGCTCGTCGAGTAGGTTTTTGAGCGCCTCACGCCTTCGATCTTGAAAAGACGCTCTTCCACTTTGTGCGTGACCTGATCTTCGACCTCAGCGGCCGATGCACCTGGAAAGTATGCCGCAATAATTCCGATGCGCACATGTATTTTGGGGTCTTCCCGGCGCGGCATCCGCAGCAGGGCATAAGCTCCGGTGACGACCAGCATGATTGTGAGCGCGATCGTGACCTGGGGAAAACGCAGCGAGGCTTTTACCAGATTCACAGCGAACCTCCTGCAATCTCGACGAGGCTTCCCTCGCGGAGTTTTTGTTGACCGACCACCACGACCTGCTCGTCGCCTTTGAGACCGGAGCGGATTTCGACTTCATCGCCGACCGGCGGCCCTACATCGACCCGGCATGCATAGACACGCTTGCGGTCCGGGTGGTACACAAACACATTGGGTGCGCCCTGCGGATCGTGCATGATCGCCTCACCCGGGACAGTCAGGACGCGCGCTTTGGCGGGACCCAAGATGCGCGCTTCCGCCACCATGCCAGCCAACAGGACAGGACCGGGATTGGGCACGATGACCTTCACCGTATAGGTTCGGGATGCCGGTTCGGACGACACGCCGATAATGCCCACTTTGCCTTCGAAGCGATGCTCCCCGAGCGACGGCAGCATCACCTCGGCCTTCGCCCCGAGCTTCACCTTTTCGATCTCAGCTTCGGGGACCCCAACGCGCACCTTGGCCGGATTGAGGTTCACGATGGAGAATACGGGAGTGCCGGCCGCAACCGTCTGGCCGGGATCCAGGCGTCGCATGGAGATGTTGCCGGCGATGGGCGCGAGAAGCCGCGTGTCGCCGAGCCGCTTTCCTTCCTCACTGGCCTGCGCCTCTGTGGCATGGGCCTGCGCTGCCGCGGCTTCAATGTCTTCCTTCCGCGTGCCTTCAACGGCCATGTCATACCGCTGACGAGCGTCGTTGTACTGACGCCTCTATCTTTTGAAAATCGTTTGGAGGAAGGCTATTGTGATCCACCAGGTACTTCATGCGCTTGTATTCGTCTTCCCACCGCGCGAGGATGATGCGAGCCTCTTCGACCTCCTGTTTGCGCAGCCCGGCCTGTGCCTTCAACGACTCGGCTAATGCCGCCGCCTTCTGCGCTGTGGCTGTGTCGAAAGCATTGCGATAATCCGTGGGTTCGATCTCGGCAAGCAGCTGTCCCTGGCTGACATGCTGGCCCTCTTCGACCAGCACCCGCGCCACTCTGCCACTGACCAGGAAAGCGACGTCGGCAGTATCCGAGCCTTCCACCGAGCCGCTTGCAGTAACCGACTCGGCTCGTTCAACAGCAGCGGGAGTCCGGACCTGAACTGAAACTGGAACGGCATCCTCAGAAGCCGCATGAACTTCCTGCCGGCAGGATGTCATAAGGACCAGACCGCCGGCCACGCAGAGAGCCATTAAGGTGCGATGTGTTTGCATTGATTTTGATCGCCTCGGACGCAGGGAGGTGCAGCTTGCCAGCCATGTTGCTTCTGAAATGCAATCAAAGACTTAGCGAATATTTACGGGGACCAGTCGCTCGGCACTTCGGCACTTGCCGATACCTGCCGAAAGCAGCGTGAGCGGGTTCGCGGATTTCTCTCCGGGGAATGGGGAAGGGCGGTACCGGCTTGTGGCGGCGGTCAACAGTCCACAGTGATTACTGCATTTTCACTGGCTGCTTCGGGCGGCGATCGTCTCGGCCATCAGCCGCTCCGTCATCTCGGACATCTTCTCCAGATAATCGGTAATCAGCATCAGTTCGCTGTCGCTGTAGCGCTCGATCACGCTTCGATATGACCTGCCAAGGGCTTCGTATTGCGACTCCAGTTCGGCGAAACTCTCCGGCCGGATGTGAACGAAAACCTTCCGCCGGTCCTCGGTGTCGCGGACCCGCTCAATCAATCCCCGCTTTTCCAGCCGGTCGAGTATGTGGGTGATGGCGCCTGTCGTCAGACCGGCCATGTCCGCAAGCCAGCCAGCCGTCGCCAGATCGTCGGGATGAAACCGGATCAGGCTGAGACACCGGGTATCGGTGGCGTTCAATCCGGCGGTCTGGGCGATTGCCTCATGCAGGAAGACCGTCTGCGTGCTGAACTTTCTGGCGAGATCTCCCAGATTCCGGCGGATCTCTGAACTTTTTGTGTTCCTGGTCGAGTTTGCTCTTGACATGCGATAGCTGCAATTTTAAGATAACTTTGCCTGCACAATTAAGATGTTTATTAATTCAACTATACGGGGCCCGCAGAAGGGAGTCAAGTCCTGGCGCAACCATCGCGAGTCCCGCAGAAGGAGCAACTCAAATGAATACCGAAACGATCGTTCATCCGAAACTGCATCACTATGGGCTGATCACAGCCGATCTGGACCCGATGGTTGATTGGTATCGAAAGGTCCTGGGCATGACAGTCAACCATCGCTCAAAAATCCCGGCAATCGCACGCATGACACATCAAGGTCCGCCGTTTTCCGCGCTGGCGTTCATCAGCAACGATGAGATGGATCATCGCATCGTGTTCTTTGAAATACCCATGGCCGCTGGTGACCCCGACCCGCGCCGCCATACCGGCCTGCAGCACGTCGCCTTCGAGTGCGCGACCGTCGACGATCTGCTGGGAACCTACGTCCGACTCAAAAACCTGGACATACCGCTGCTCTGGGCCGCCGACCATGGTCCGGGCATATCCCTCTATTATGAGGACCCTGACCGGAACGTCGTCGAAATGTTCTTCTACAACTACGGCAGCCCATGGACGGCAACGGAATACCTGAGAACGGGGCAGGCGGGAAGACCCGCACAGGTCGATCCGGACAAACTGGTAGCGGCTCGTAAAGCCGGCGCGTCCCCGTGGGAATTACACGAGCGTGCCGCGGCCGGAGAGTTTGCTCCCGCCAAGCCGTACGATCCGGCCACAAGTTTTTGAACTTTATTACGGCGCACACTGATTCTGAACGATTCGGGTTGATCGTTCGTCGCGTGCCGAAGATCCCGGCAGTTGCCGAGGCGAGAGCGCTCGGCAACGTTCGCCACAATCGTAAGTCGCTGATTTCATATCAACGGCGCCACGTGCCGCGAACGGCAATGCGACTGCCTTATCCGCTGCATGAGACCGATGCCTTACTGGGTACTCGCGGCCGTTGTTCTTATGACGGCGGCAGCATCCACCTCAGTCGCAGAGGACGACAGCGGGTCCATTCGGGGAGACGTAGTTACTATTGGGTCCGATGGCACCAGGTCCTTCGTTCCCAATGCGAGCATCCTGGTTCATGGCAATAACATTTCGGTGCAGGCAACGGCGAACGAACAGGGGACCTATGCTATTACGTCTGTTCCTCCGGGCTCCTATGAACTGAACGCTCAAGCTCCGGGACTTATCGGGACGGCCTCCGTTCAGGTCAAAGCCGGCACAACTCAGGATGTTTCCATTCATCTTGAAGTGGAGACTCTCCAGGTGAGCGTAACTGTGGACGGTGCGGCGGAACAGCTCGTTGACTCCGACCCGGGCCAGAAGACCTCAGTTGAAAAGAGCACCATCGAAAATGCCCCCACCAGAGACGACCGCGCCGATGCGCTCCTGCCTCTGATTCCGGGTGTTGTGCGCGGACCGGATGGGCTCATCAATATAAAAGGTGCGCGGTCCTCTCAAAGTGGATATCTGGTGAACAGCGCCAGCGCGGTGGATCCGGTAACGGGCAACGCCGCGCTCAGCCTTCCAGTCGATGTTGTGGAAGCGGTGAGCGTTATCGCGAATCCTTACGATCCCGAATACGGCCGGCTTACCGGCGCCGTCTCCACAATCGAAACCACCACTGGAAATTTCGACAAATTTCATTTCACGATGCAGAACTTTTTCGTTCGCCCGCGCAAGCGCGACGGGTCGTTCATCGGCATTGAATCGGCCACGCCGCGCATGACCCTCACGGGACCGCTGATCCGCCATAAAGTGGCTTTCACCCAATCCATTGAGTACCGATTTGTGCGCACTCCGGTGTCGAGCCTGCCCCCACTCGACCGCGACACGAAGTTCGAAAGTGTTACATCGTTCAGCCAGATTGACGTGAACCTCAATGAACGGCAATCGATGGCCATTGCGTTGACGGTATATCCGCAAAAGGTGAATTATTACGGGCTGAACACGTTCCTGCCGCAACCCTCGACTCCGGATGTCCACCAGACCGGCTACATGGCGTCCCTCCAGCACCGCGACGTGATCGGCGCCGATTCGCTGCTGGTTTCGCAGGTGAGCTATAAGCGGTTCAATGTCGACGTGACCCCGAACAGCACGGCGCCTTTCGACCTGCTGGTCGAAACCACAACGGGCGGCTTCTGGGATCTTCAGAAGAGAGAGAGCGGGCACACCGAATGGCACGAAACCTGGCAGCACGGCGTAAAGGGTCTTCTCGGCGCGCACCAGGTGAAGCTCGGGGCTGACTACGCCCACGACGATTACACCGGCCACGTCGATATGCTGCCGGTCACAATATTCGGCGCAACCGGCCTTCCCATCGAGCGCATTCAGTTCGGTCCGGCGTCGCGCTTCGACATCCATCAAAACCAGATCGCGTTGTTCGCGGCCGACCGGTGGCAGCCCGCGCCGCGGCTCACATTCGATCTGGGCCTTCGTATGGACCACGACAGAATAACGGGTTCAACCAATCCCGCACCCCGCGCCGGGTTCGCGTTGATGCTGACCAAAGATCAGCGCACAGTGCTCAAAGGAGGGGCTGGCCTGTTCTACGACCGGGTGCCGCTGAACGTGGCCTCATTTCCGTTCCTGCCTGGTCGCACCATAAACCTCCTGTCGTCCACAGGCGCGATTGTGGATTCCCAGCCTTATCAGAACGAATTCGCCACTGGGCTCCGCAGTCCCCGCAGCGTCGGCTGGAACGTTGAGCTCGACCGGCAGATTACTTCGGCCCTTGTTCTGCGAGCGGGATTTCAGGAGCGCAACACGTCGCGCGATTTCGTTCTCAGTCCGGACCCTGGCCGCAGCCTGCTATTGCTCTCAAATACCGGCCGCAGCGTATACCGGGAGTTCGAGGTTACCGGCCGATACAAGATTCACCGGGGGACGCTCAATGCGTCTTACGTGAGGTCGAAAGCCTTCGGCAATCTGAACGACTTCAATCAGTTTTACGGAAACAATGGTGTGGCGATTATCGAGCCGGACCAGCAGGGCCGTTTACCGTTCGATGCTCCCAATCGCGTGCTTACCTGGGGCGAGTGGAACGCGCCTGCAAAATTTACCGTGCTTCCGGTGCTGGACGTTCACACCGGGTTTCCTTGGTCGGTGACCGACCAGACGCGCGAATTTGTTGGACAGCGCGATTCCAGACGCTTTCCGCGTTTCGCGTCGCGGGACCTTCAGGTCACGAGGCCCATCGCGCTGCCTTTCCATCACGACAGACTTAAGGCGCGGATTGGCTTCTCCGTATTCAATATATTCAACCGCTTCAACCCAAGAGACGTGCAAAGCGACATGGACAGCGCCCGGTTCGAAGCATTGTTCAATGGCGTGGGCCGCATCTTTCGCGGAAAATTCACAGTGGATTTCTGATCATCATGACTAACACTCTTCTTCTGCTACTGTTCACTGCAACCCAGCCGAACTCGGAGGCAGTGATGCCTGGTATTGACGACGTGATTCCGACGATGATGCAAAAAGAAGCCGATCGCCGGGCGGCGTTCGACGGTTATATCGGCACGCGCACCTACGTGCTGGAAAACGAGGCACACCACAAACGCGCGGAGATGACCGTGCGCATCGAGTGCCACAGTGACGGGACCAAGGAATTCGAAGTTCTTTCGTCGACGGGCTGGGGCGGCGCCCGCAAACATGTATTCTCCAAACTTCTCGAGGCGGAGGCGGCAGCATCGAAGCCGGGCAATGGCGATGACTCTCGCGTAACTCCCGAAAACTACTCTTTCCGCCTGATCGGAACCGAGGAGATTGACGGCCGGACGGCCTACGCCATCGAAGTAACTCCCAAGGCGCCGAAAAAATATCTCATCCGCGGCACGATCTGGGTCGATGCCACCGACTACGCGATCCTTCGCATGCAGGGATCGCCCGCAAAGAGCCCTTCCTTCTTCATCAAGAGCGCAGAGTTCACCCACACCTATCAGAAAGCTGGCCCCCTGTGGCTTCCTGCGTCTGATGTATCCCTGAGCGATGCGCGCATATTCGGCCGCACAAGGCTCACGATCCTGTACCGTGACTACCAATTGGGCTCTGCCGTCGCCTCCGTCTCACGGTAGACCATGAAAGACGTCCTGACTGGCAGTTTCGCCGGGCCCCGATGGTACCTGTGGCCGCCGGACTCAATCCGCATCGTCGACTGGAACATCGAGCGCGGATTACAGCTTCCCAGGATTCTTGAATTCCTGACCGCACAGGACGCCGACCTTCTGACTCTTCAGGAAGTGGATTTCAAAGCCCGCCGGACACGGCAGCGGAATATCGCGGAGGAATTAGCGCGGAACCTTAAGATGAACTACGCGTTTGGGTGGGAGTTTCAGGAACTCGCCGAGGGATCTCGCAATGATCCCGCCTACACGGGCCAGGCGACATTAAGCCGATGGCCTATTCGCGGCAGCCGGGTCATCCGTTTCCAGGTCCAGTCGAACTTCTGGCTGCCGAAATGGTACAAGCCCAATATTCCCCTGTTTCAGGAGAGGCTCGGAGGGCGTATCTCGCTCCTGAGTGAAATCGATATGCCGGGCCGCCCGCTCGCCGTCTTCAACGTTCATCTGGAGAGCCGCGGGACGGAGGGATTGCGCCTGGCTCAGTTAATGGAGACTCTATCGGCCGGCGCGCGCTATCCTGCATCCACAGCGGCAATCATCGCCGGCGACATGAACCTTGATGTATCGCACCCTGACTCGGCCAGTGCGATTCGCGAGGCCGGTTTCCGTGATGCAGTTTGTCAGCCCGGTGCTCTGACGAGCACTCGACAGGGTCCGTTTCATCCCGGCCGAAGTATCGATGCGATTCTGATGCGCAATGGAGCGGAGAGCCGCAGCGGACGTGTGCATAATCGCGTGCGCGCTTCCGATCATTATCCGGTCTCCTGTGAAGTAGTTCTTGCCGGAGCGAAATAAGGCATGTGGTTTCACAAGACGATTCGCATCGGCAAATAAATAACTTCGCGCAGAACTCTTCTTTGATCAGAGCGGTTCGTGTTGGTGCGGGAATAAGACCCCGATCGGCCGAGCCGCCACTTTAGTTTGAATGGAGAAACTCACTTATGAAGGCTACACACTTTGCTCTCGTGGCGACGTTCTTATGCGGCGCTGCCTTGAGCGCGCAGGAAGTGCAGGTTCCGAGGCTCGAAGCTGGACTCAACTATTCCTGGCTTCATGTCAACGCCGGGAACTATGACTACCAGCGGACCGGGAATGGCGGTTCCGGCTCCATCGAATACAACCTGAACAGCATCATCGGGCTGGTGGGCGACGTCGGCGGCTACGCCAACTCAAGGAAAGGAATTGACGAGAAGGCCGTGACCTATCTGTCTGGTCCGCGGTTTAACTGGCGCCATACCCGGCTGAACCCATACGCCCAGGTTCTTTTCGGCGGCGCGTATGCGTGGAACGGCCCCAGCAATACGACGCAGAATGCATTCGCAACCGCAGCCGGAGGGGGTCTCGACTATAACTGGACGCGGCATATCTCGATCAGACCGATCCAGGTCGAGTATGTGATGACTAAGTTCAACAGCGCCAAACTGGGACCCGCCCACGGCTCCTTTGGCGACCACCAGAACGACGTGCGCTATTCCGCCGGCGTCGTCTTTAAGTTCGGCGGCAAGTAATACCGGAACAGCGTCGGATAGCGCGGCGCCAACCAAACGAAAGGACGTAAACAGAAATGATCAAACAATCACTGACAGTTGGCGCCGCGGCTCTTTTCCTGGCATCCTTGTCGCCATGCCAGAACGCGCTCATCGAACCTCAGACTGAACCTAAGGCTGAAACCCAGACGGAACCACAACCCGCGAAGGAGAGTAAGCATATTTTGTGGATTATCCCAAACTACCGAACCTCGGAGACGCTCCCGGATTACCACTCGCTGACTGCCACGGAAAAGTTTACGATGGCAGGCCGGGATTCGTGGGACAGGGGAACATTCGCTCTGGGTGTTCTTTTCGGCGCAGAGGGCCAGTTAGCCAACTCGAACCGTTCGTTCGGACAGGGCGCGGCTGGATTCGGGCGCTACGTCGGGGCGTCTTATGGCGATTTCGTCATCGGGAACTACATGACCGAGGGAGTCTTCCCGACCTTGCTGCATCAGGATCCCCGTTTTTTCCGGCGCGGAACGGGGAGTGGCTGGTCCCGCGTGAGGTATGCAGTGTCACAGAGCTTTTTGACGCATAACGATTCAGGCCGTACTCAGTTCAACTACTCGGAGTGGCTCGGGAATTCGGCGGCAGTGGCTGTATCAAACGCTTACTACGCCGATAACCGGACCGCGAGCAATGCGGTGTCGAAGTTGGGAATGCAGGTCGGGATCGACATGGCCGCCAACGTTCTTAAGGAGTTCTACCCCGATATCATGAGGAAGTTCCGCCGTAAGCACCGCGAGGAAGATTTTGCAAAGTAGCCGGTCATAGCTCCGATTTGCGAAACACGCGGCCCTGCTCCCTTATAAGGGACAGGGCCGCGATTGTTTTCGGGCCGCGAGCGCGCGTGCCAATGAGCGATCGGCAATTGCCCGCCGAACTGCCTCCGAAGCAATCCACTGCCAAAACCAAATAAAACAAAATAAAGCGACGAATGGGAGTATCACGAAATCGCCGCGGCGAAGTCGATCCCGATTGGCACGGTTCTGTGGCGCGTGCACACGGCTAAGAAGAAGCTGGCTGTCCGCCTCGCGGGTGGACGCGAAGGTCTTCGGCAGGTCGCCTGAACGCGTCAGGCGGCCGACGCGCGCGGGGCAGGAAACGTGACGCAGGAGTAAAGTGCCATCGGCCACACCACGTTGGCCCCAACGGCTGCCAAAATAAACGCCACCGGTAGAATGTTGAGAAGCGCGAACGCCAGAATCGCATAGGGGAGAAAACAGCGGCGGACCAGGAACTCGGTGCGGCGCGCGATAAACATAAACGGATTTTTCGAGCTGCGGCGCTCAGCCTCTTTGTGCCAGTTTCCAAGAAGCTGTTCCGGACGTCCAGTCGTTGTCAGACGTACTCTTTGCATCGAGGTGGTTACGAAACTCAGAATGGCGCCCAGGAGTAACAGACCGCCGATATACAGAAACGCCCGCGATCCGCTGTTCCGGTAAAAACCAATGGTCATGCCGGCGAACATGAATAGGTAGTAAAGATAGTCGCAGACCGTCTCCAGCCAGCAACCGAACTCGGATTCCTGCAGTTTGAGGCGTGCGACTTCGCCGTCACATCCATCGAGGATGCTGGCGAAAAGGCTGAGAATCGCGCCCAGGACCATATAGAGGTAACCGCCCATTGCAAAGGACAGACCTGCCATAAGACTCACGCCCAGAGTAAACAGGCTGACCATATTGGGCGTGATCGGAAACCGGATCACCCCACGGCTGATCGGGATTGAGATCTTTCTGTTGAACCGGGCGAAAATGCCGTCTGTGGGCTTTACCAGCCAGCTATCCAGTTTTTGTTCAGCGGCCAGACGCTCCTGTTCGGTGCGAATACGCTGCCAGCGATCTTCGGATACCGCGATCTCATCCACGCCGTGCAAATCGGCTTTCCAGTCTTGCAGCTGATCCACGGCGGCGGCATCGCGTCTGACGGACGCCTCGAATGCTTCTGCCGCGGAGATCGAGAGCACGCATCCGCCAGCGAAAGCTGACTTGGTTCTCAGTACAAGGCCTTCTCTCCTGCCATTCCAGTCGCCGAGGCTCTGCAGCAGGGCGGGATGAAACGTTGTATCGCCCCCGATGAAGGCCAGCTTCTGAACGCCCGACGCCGAGAGCTTCTCCACAATGCCGACCAGTTTTGGCCCACGGCGGCCGGTCTCAAACCAGTCCACGCAATGCGGCAGCCGGCGCGTGCGCAACAATTCCCTTTCAGCGGACCGGCCGGTAAGGGCATCGACCACCACCACAATCTTCCCGAATCCGGCTTTCCGCAGCCCCAGAATGGCGCGAAGCAGGACCGGCGTTTTTCCCACTTCGATCAACGGCGCGCGCGGACTGCAGTACCCAAAAAGACCATCCGCAAGGATCACCGCCGCACGGCTCACATCCTGCGAGTCACCTGTGCTGTCCGCGTCGCGCCTTGCACTTTGCCTCTTACCGCGGGGGCTTCTGGAAAGAAATACCAGACAGACAACGCCAGCCACTGACCAGAAAACCGCTCTGGTTCGCCGTGCGATGGCAAGTGCCAGTCCCGTCGCCCCGCCGAACGCGAATATTTTCCCGATCACCATGTTGCCCGCTTCGTAGGTCCCCGCATTTCCGGGATTGAGTCCACCCACGACATTGATGAACTTGGTCATTGCCTCGATGGCCAAAGCACCGATCAAACCGGGATCGGCGCCGAGCAGGCGGAGCACCAGCCAGACCTCCAGCACAGCGGCTGCGTGAGACGCAAGATTCAGCGCAATGCTGGCTGCGGCTGCCGCGGGCCGGTCGTGAAAGAAGGCCAGCAATTGATCTTCTGCGCGCTCCATGGCATTCAATCGCTTCGCGATCCAGTTGCGCAGAGCGGGTATACGCGCAGCAGCGCGGGCCGTAACTGAAATGAGGGGCATCCTCCTGTCAATCGCCACTACCACGGATGCAATAAACAGCATCAGCGCCACGGCGACAATTCCCACAGCGACATCGAGGCGATGCGGCAAAGGCTGGAAGAGCCGGGCAAAAATCAGGCCGATCGCCGCCGTGATCACGGCGCTGATGATGAAGAGCGCTCTGTCGAGCGCGACTGAGCCGATGCTTGTGGCCACCGGCATCTTTCCACCCAGCAGCGACGCGCGCAGTCCGTCACCGAAGAGGGTGCCAATAAAGCCCAGTTGCCCTACGGCCTCAGAGGCCAGGCGCAACGCCAGCATATGCCGGAAAGTAACCTCGCGGCTGCCCTCGTCGAGCGTAAGCCGCCACGCCCAGGTTTTGACCACATGGGCGAGGCCGCCAAGCGAGATGACCAGAAGCAATCCCCATCCCAAACGAGAGATGTTGGCGGCGAGCTCTCGCGGGTCTGCTCGCTCGATGATCCACGCGAGCAAGGCCATACCGGCAAGAGCGCCGATCGTACGCCCTATGTAGTGACGCATACGCACTCCCTTCCAGGTTGACCAGGTGAGTACATATCAGTCGCAGTACCCGCGAAGACCGTTTCGGCGTGCGCCAGCGCCTCCGGTGTGTCCACGTCCTGCCATTCCGCATCGCCGATGTCGAACGCGCGGAACCGCCGTTCGGCCGCCAGACGGCGCATCCCGTCCGAAAGAGAGCAGTCTCCGTTCTTCATGACCGAGTCAAGAGTCTCGAAGAGCGCGGGACTGCACAGAAACATGCCCGTGTCGAGCGCGTCGTAATTCGCAATCTCCTTGCCGATGTCGACGATGTGGGTTCCGTCACGCCTGACCTTGGTTGCGTCGTCCAGATCAAAGACATCTTGGATGCGGGAATCGACTGCCAGGATCACTTCTCCCAAAGCCAGCGGCTGTTTTATCAGGCGCCGCGCCGTCCTCGTTTGGAAGATGTGGTCGGCCATGAGTAAGAGGAAATCATTCTTGATTACGTGTCTCGCCTTGAGCGCTGATACTCCGTTCTGCTTTTGGTAATCCGGGTTCTCGACGAAATGAACTGAAATTCCTTCGAGCCTGTGCTCTGCGAACCACGCCCGGATCAGATCGGAACGATATCCGACAACGATGGTGAAGTGCCCGATTCCCGCGTTGCGGGCCCTTATAATGATGTGCTCCAGCAGAGGCTTTCCGCGGAACTCAACGAGCGGCTTGGGACGGAATCCGGAAGCCGCCCGGATTCGTGTACCATTCCCCGCAGCCAGTATTAGACACTCTTTCACATTCGACATTCCAAACCTCCCTGGTCTTACTCGGTTCCGGCTAACTTTCGCTAAGAAGGGCCTCAAGGTCGAAGGCCGAACTCTGGCTCAGCGCCGTGCCGCATCCATCGGCATTCATTGCGGTCAATATGGTCTTTGCGGCCAGCCGGGGCTGGTTGTTGCAGTTCACCATCAGGTCGTATAAGTGCGGGTCGAGGCGGTTCGCGCCGTAATGGCGATGGACATAGTGCAGGCGGCGCTCGTCCATTTGCCGGAGAACCTCATCGAGGTGCGTGCCCTTGGCGTGGCGGCCGCGCACACGTTTGATGCGCTCCTCCCAGGCTGCGTACACGAAGACGTGAAACACATCTGGTTCGTGCCTGAGAACGCATTGCGCCCCGCGGCCAACGATTACGCAGCCACCCGCATCCCAGGCGTTCCGGATAATTCTGTCCGCGGAGGCGGCCTCTTCATCTGCATCGAACGGGCGGGCGGGCGCTACGGGGGAGACCCCGTCCGGGCTGGTGCCCCAGAGAGGGCGCATCAGCCGGCATATCCAGGGGTCGATCGTTTCATCCAGCGCCACAACATCCGAAATCGGCACGTTGGCGAGGCGGCTGATCTCAGCAAGTAGCGCGTCATCTAACAGTCGCCACCCAAGAGACTCAGCGACAATGCCAGCTATCTCGGAAGACCCGCTGCCGTATTCGCGGGAGATGGTTAGTGCACGGTAATTCATGTAAACGGGAGACGCACACAGGCTTCCAGCAGAAACGCTTTTGTATTCAACGGTGGGATGAGGAGAGCTCGGCGTCTGCCGAATCAAGTGCCGAGGATGGCGGGAACAAAGCGCGAACGACGGCGCTTTCTGGATTACATAGCCAGAGTTTGCGAGAAGCTCAGCTACGGAACACCCGACACTGGCGAGTGCGCGTGGACCTGAATTGTTACGCGTGCGCCGATCGAATGGTAAGCTTCAGCGTCACCGGCCCGCGAGAGTGGTCTTCTGCCGTGTTTCTCCGGCACTTGCCTGGTTCCCGTTCGCTGCGCGGTCACACAACTTCAGCTAACTCATTCAGATCCCGCCTCACCAGCTTTGGCAGGCATCATGCCTCCTGTGCTGGCAATGAACTGGATCCTTCTCCGGCATGAATTCGCCGCTGCGGCCGGGCTCTTAGGCGCTTCCCTCATTGTTCAGTGCGTTGGGATGGCCATGCTGATCGTCTGGCAGCGCGCTCGTTTGAGGCGCATGCCCATCCTGGGTCCCGTGCGCGGCACTCTGCTGATGCTGCGTATCACAGGCTCCATCATCGGTCTCCACCTTCTTGAGGTCGCTACGTGGGGCGGCTTCTACCGCTGGGCCTGCTTCACATCATGGGAGTCGGCCCTGTATTTCTCAGCCGCAAACTACTCTACCGTCGGCTGCGGAGATCCGGTTCTGCCCGCTCATTGGCGTCTCCTTGGACCCATCGAAAGCGTAGCCGGCGTTCTGATGTGCGGCCTCTCGGCGAGCTTCCTCGTGTCCGTCGTGATCTTCCTTATTCAGCAGGATGAGCGCCATGGCGAGCGCTCAGCCGCCACTCGGGCGGGCGTTGTGAGTGTTGAAGTCTGATTCTCCGGCGGCGGCTGGTGAGTAAGTCAGGCGTCCCTGCGACACCAGCCGCTCAAGAGATGCCGCAAAGCAATTCCCCTTTTGTCGCGCGACCAAAGGATAATAGTGAACTGAAAATGGGCAGCACTGGAAAAAGAATGGCCTTCGTCCTTCTGACCCTGCTCGCCCTTTGCCCCGGCGGGTTCGCCCTCGATCCGTCCCTTGAGGTAGGTCAATATGCGCACACCTCATGGAACTTTCGCAACGGATTCCTGAATGGAGCTGTCTACGCAATCGCGCAGGCAAATGACGGCTATCTCTGGCTTGGTACCCAATCGGGTGTATTCCGGTTTGACGGCGTACGCGCCACCCCATTGTTGCTGCCGGCGGGTAAGGAGCTTCCGAGCAGCGCCGTGGGGGCCTTGCTGTTTGCACGCGATGGAACCTTCTGGATGGGAACCTTTGACGGACTAGCGAGCTGGAAGGATGCCAAGCTGACTGAGTATCCGGCACTTGCCCACCAGACCGTCATCGCGCTCCTTGAAAGCCGGGACGGAACCATATGGGCTGGCGGGTTTGGGAGTCCAACAGGAAAGCTCTGTGCGATTCGAAGCGGGAATACCCGATGTTACGGCGAAGACGGCAGCCTGGGTCCCGCCGTGGCATCGTTGTTCGAGGACAAGCAGGGCAGCCTGTGGGTGGGCGCTGCAACCGGGTTATGGCGATGGAATCCCGGTTCTCCCACTCGCATGCTGGAAAAACCCATCCCGAACTCCCAGGCTTTTACACTCGGCGATCAGGGCGCGGGCGCGATGGTTGCTGTCGACAGCGTGTATCAGCTCGCTGGTGGAAAATTCGTCGACTATCCTCTTCATGGCGCGCCATCGCCCCTGACCGCGCGGACTCTTCTCCGCGATCGGAACGGCGGCCTCTGGATCGGCACACAGGCGCATGGCATCGTCCATTCCTTCGAGGGCAGGACCTTCGTCTTTACCCAGGCCGACGGCCTCACAAGCGATATGGTGGTTGCCCTCTTTGAAGACCGCGAAGGGACGATCTGGGTTGCGACCCCCAAAGGTCTGGATCAGTTTCGCGAATCGCCGATTGGCTCCCTGCCCGTAAACGCCGGGCTGTCCAGCACGACCACCACCTCCATTCTGGCGGCGCACGATGGGAGTATATGGATCGGCACGGCGGATGGGCTCAACAGATGGCACGACGGACGCATGCGGATTTATCGCACGCGGACCGATCCGGGTCTTCCGGACGACTCGATTCAATCGCTCTTCGAAGATGAGCGCGGCCGTATCTGGGTCTCCGGCTTTCGCGGACTTGCTGTGTTCGGGAACGAAAAGTTTACCCCGGTGCCGTCAGTTCCCGCCGGCATCGTACATGCGATTACGAGCGATAACCATGGCGGCCTGTGGCTCAGTATGTGGCTCGGCACCGAAGATTACGGTCTGGTGCACCTGGTCGGCGGCGCCATCACGGAACAGGTTCCCTGGCGAAAACTGGGCGGCGGACCAGGGACCGGTTTGGCGTCCGAAACCGACGGCGGCGTCTGGACAGGACTGTTGAGCGGCGGTATTGCATTTTTCCGTGCAGGCCAAATTCAGAACGTGCCACTGACGGACGCCTCCGGGCGCTCCCGGAGAATGCTGGAGCTTGGCCGGGGTCGCGACGGCGCTCTTTGGGCAGCCACTGAAAACGGTCTCAGCCGGATCGCGAACGGACGCGTGGGTACCCTGTCGACCGCCAATGGCTTGCCTTGCAATGCCGTTCACTGGATACAGGACGACGAGGCTTCTTACTGGCTGTATACGCGCTGCGGACTGGTGCGCATCGCCCGCACAGAGATGGAAGCCTGGACGGCCGATTACGGACGTACCATACGAGCCATGACATTCGACACTGCGGACGGCGTTCGACCGGTTGCGGCTCTCAAGGGCTACAGGCCGGCTGTCACCAGATCGCCGGACGGGAAAATCTGGTTTCTGAACGGAGAGACCGTGAGCGTCATCGATCCGACGCGCATCCACATCAATAATCTGCCTCCCCCGGTGCACATCGAGAGGATCGTCGCTGACGACAAAGCATACGATCTCAAACCCGGGATTCGTCTGCCCGCTAACGTCCGCAACCTGCGATTCGATTACACCGCCCTGAGCCTGGTGGCGCCGGAGAAGGTCCATTTCAGGTACAAGCTTGAGGGACAGAACCGCAACTGGCACGAGGTCATCAACGAGCGCCAGGCGGCCTACACAAATCTTCCACCGCGCAATTATCGCTTCCTCGTCATGGCCTCTAACAACAGTGGAGTCTGGAACGAGGCCGGCGACACATTGGAGTTTTCCATCGCTCCGGCGTACTACCAGACGAACTGGTTTCGCGCCCTTCTCGCGGCGGCCTTTCTGGGTTTGATGTGGGCCGCCTACCAATTCCGTGTCAGGCTGCTGCAGCGAGAGTCGCGGCATCTTCGCGACGTGATCAACACGATTCCCGCTTACGCATGGAGCGCCGGGCAGGACGGCGCGATCGATTTCATCAATGAGCGATGGCTTGAATTCAGCGGTTTTTCCGAGGAGAAGGCGGTGGGCTGGGGTTGGGAAACCGCCGTTCACCCCGACGACCGTGACCGTTTTCTGACGGCATGGCGTGCCGCCGTGGCATCGGGCAAGCCAATGGAGTCGGAAGCGCGGGTGCGCAGGACCGATGGTCAATATCGCTGGCTCCTGATCCGCAATGTGCCGTCCCGAGATGAACATGGAAAGATCGTCAAGTGGTACGGGACGAGTACGGATATAGAGGATCTCAAACGCGCCGAGGAACAGCGCGACAGGCTGCGTCAGCTCGAGGCTGAGCTTGCGCATATCAACCGCGTGAGCATGATGGGAGAACTTGCCACGTCGGTCGCGCATGAGGTTAACCAGCCGCTGACGGGTATTGTCAGCAACGGCACCGCTTGCCTGCGGTTTCTTGCCGGCGATGCGCCGGATCTGGGCGAAGCCCGCGAAGCGGTTCGCGACATCGTGCGCGACGGCAAACGCGCCGGTGACGTGATCGCCCGCATTCGCGCGCTGACCAAAAGGAGTGCGCTGCCGAAAGAAAAACTGGACCTGAATGAAACCATCCGGGAAGTTCTCGCCATTGTGGCTGACGAGGCGAAGAGAACGAGGGTGGTCATGCAAACGCACTTTGCCGGCGACCTTTGGCTTGTTCTCGGCGATCGGGTGCAGTTGCAGCAGGTGCTGCTCAACCTGATTATGAATGCCATGGAAGCGATGAGCGAGGTCTCCGGGAGAACGCGGCAACTCGTGATCACCACCCGAAATGCCGACCAGGACATGATCCAGGTAACTGTGGAAGATTCCGGGACAGGTCTGGACCCGAACACAATGGCGAGAATTTTTGAGCCCTTCTACACCACAAAATCCAGCGGCATGGGCATGGGACTTTCGATCAGCCGTTCCATCATTCAGAACCATGGCGGCCGCTTATGGGCGACGGCGAACGAAGGTCCCGGCACGAGTTTCCACTTTATACTTCCGAAGCATCAGGGAGAAGTTCAAAGTGCCGGGCCGGGCGCCTTCTGACGTGAATTGGAGAGGATGCACGTCGCTACCAGCCCGCACGAAATACCGGGTCCGATGGTGTGTGGCAGCGCTGTGCCTTCTTCCGCTCGCCTCCGCTCTCAGCGCAGCGGAACCCGCATTGCTGAAACTCGCCGTGATCAACGGCAACGATCTCCGCTTTTCCCATCTGACCACTAAGGACGGCTTGTCCCCGGGCCAGATCGGGGACATTGTGCAGGACAACCAGGGATTTTTGTGGTTCAGGACTTCGGGTTTCCTGAACCGATACGACGGATACCACTTCAAATCCTACACGCGGGATGCGGCCCATCCGAACTATCCGGCTGGCGGCGCTCTCTATACCCTTTTCAAGGATCGGGCCGGTTATCTCTGGGTCAGCTCCAGCGAAGCGCTCACGCGTTTCGATCCCGTCACCGAGACCTCAGTCCGCTTCCCGATCGACCGCGACGGGCCGCACAGTGTGCTCGGGCCGGTCATGCAAATCAACCAGGACCGGGCCGGAGCGGTTTGGCTGGCCACGCAGACCGGCTTGCACCGAGTAGATGCGAACGGGAACTTCCGACACTACCCTCACAATCCGTCTGATCCGGCGAGTCTGAGCAGTTCGGCGGTAACAGCAACCTATGAGGATCGGGAGGGGACGCTTTGGGTCTCCACGCTGGCGGGTCTGGACGTCTTCGATCGGCGCACAGAGAAAGTGACGGAGCACATTCCCTTGAACGTGTCCGAAACACGCTCAGTCAAGGTGCTCGAGGACCATGTGGGCGTGCTCTGGATCATCTACACGTCCGGAAACGGGTTGGCCTCCTGGGATCGCCATACGCGCCGGCTCACGCTCTATTCCTTTAAAGATCGCGAGCTTCCGGCCACTGAACTCAGCGGCGCGGAGAGGATTTACGAGGACGCCGATGGCAACCTCTGGCTGACGACATATGGCAGCGGTCTGGTGAAGATCGATCCAAGCCGGCGGAGCGCGGTCCAGTATCGCGCCACGCGGCGCCCATACAGTATCGATCTCGATTCGCTCACCGCGTTGTTCGAGGATCGCGAAGGAACCATGTGGGTAGGCGTGCCGGGCACCGGGGTAGACAAGTTCCAGAGAAAGCCGCTGCCTTTCAAGCGCTACGTGGTTGAGCCCGGCAGTTTCATAGAACCTTACATGACCATCGATACCAGCGTGTATGTGGACAGTCAGGACAACATCTGGGTAGGCAGCCCGATCGGGTTGACACGGATCGATGGCAAGACCGGAGCATACAGCCTTTTCCGGCGCTCGGGGCCTCCTCCGGAGAATCTCTCGAATGTTTTTGTGACCTCGATCGTCGAGGATCGCTCCGGCTATCTGTGGTTGGGAACCTATGGCGGCGGATTGAATCGCTACGATCCGCGCACGCGGAAGTTCGCGGTTTTCCGGCATAACCCCGCCGATCCGAACAGTCTGAGTCACGACATCGTCTACACCCTGATGCTGGACCATCAGGGCAAACTCTGGGCGGGAACCGAAGACGGCTTCGACCTCTGCGAGGATCCCACGACCGGCCGCTTTCGCTCATGGAAGACCGGCGCATCGCCGCAGCAAGTCCCGGGCCTGGCCGAGGATTCGCATGGAGTGCTGTGGCTGGCCAGCGGGACGCTGCAGCGCTTCGATCCGGCAGCGGAACGCTTCACCGCTTACAGGCTCAATCCCGGAACGGGAAGAGTAGACCGCGAGACTTCCACCAACCTGGTTCGCTCGGGAACGAAGACGGTCAACGACTATCTGATGGTCGATCATTCGGGGATGATTTGGGCGGCTACGGCCAACGGGCTGCTGCGCTTTGATCCCGGGCGCGAGCGGTTTACCAATTACGATGAGCGCGATGGGCTCCCATCCAGCGCGGTCAATGCCATGCTCGAAGATCACAACGGCAATCTCTGGGTGAGCACCGCCGGCGGTTTGTCCCGGTTCGATCCGCGCGCCAGGACGTTCACCAATTACTATGAGGCCGACGGCCTGACGTCAGAAGTTTTCGAAGGCTTAGCGGTTGCCTTTCTGTCCCGGCGCGGTGAGATGTTCTTCGGCAACAAGCGCGGGCTTACGTCATTTTGGCCGGACCAGATCGTCGAAAAGCCCTATGCCCCGCCGGTGGTCCTGACTGAATTCTCGTTGCTGAACCAGCCGGCAGGGCCCGGCCCGGGTTCGCCGCTCGCAAGCTCCATTTCGTCTGCGCGGTCGCTGACACTGACTCATGATCAGAACGTGTTCTCGTTCGAGTTTGCCGCTTTGAGCTACCGGGATCCGGCGCGGAACCAGTATCGGTACATGCTGGAGGGACTGCACCATTCCTGGAACCGGGTGGACTCCGATCACCGGGTGGCAACCTTCACGACGCTGCCCGCCGGCAACTATACGCTGCGCGTGCAGGGCTCAAACAATCGCGGAGTGTGGAATGAGCAAGGGGTTGCCCTGCAGCTGAAGATCCTTCCTCCCTGGTGGGGCACCTGGTCGTTCCGCGCGCTCTGTGCGGCCGTCTTCATATTACTGCTGGGGGCCGCATATCGATTCCGTGTCTGGCAGATTCAGCAGGAGTCCAGACAACTGCGCGACGTGATTGAAACGATACCAGCATATGTGTGGACTGCGGAACCGGATGGATCCGTGGATTTCGTCAACCAGCGTTTGCTCCGGTTCACCGGCTTGCCCGCGGATCAGGTGCTGGGCTGGGGGTGGACCGATATAATCCATCCCGAAGACAGGGCCGGCTTCGTCGAAACCTGGCACGGTATTACTGCATCGGGCCGGCCCGTCGATGTGGAAGCTCGTATCCGCGGCGCAGATGGCCAGTATCGGTGGCATCTGTTTCGCACTGAGCCTCTCCGTGACCGATCCGGCAAAATCGTCAAGTGGTACGGCAAAAGTACGGACATTGAGGATCGAAAGCGCGCCGAGGCCGAGCGCGAAAGGTTGCTCCAGCTCGAAGCGGATATCGGGCACATGAACCGGGTGAATATGATGGGCGAGCTGGCCACATCGATTGCGCACGAAGTCAACCAGCCCTTGTCCGGGATCGTGAGTAACGCGGGCGCCTGCCTGCGCTGGCTGGCCGGAGATAAACCCGAGATAGAAGAAGTTCGGGAAGCGGTTCGGGATATCGCGCGCGACGGAAAACGGGCCGGTGACGTCATCGCGCGCATCCGCTCGCTGACGAAAAGGGCTGCGCTTCCAAGGGAGCAGCTGGATTTGAATGAAACCATCCGGGAAGTCCTGGCCATCGTCGGAGACGAGGCGAAGAGAAAAAGCGTGGTCATTCGAACGCACTTTGCGGATGACCTCTCGTCTGTTACCGGCGATCGGGTGCAATTGCAACAAGTGGTGCTGAACCTGATCATGAATGCCATGGACGCCATGAGCGGTGTGGACGATCGGGCGAGACAATTGACGATTTCCACCCGGAACGTCGAGCCGGAACAGGTGCAGGTAACCGTGGAAGACGCGGGAACCGGGCTCGATCCGAACCTGATCCAGAAAGTATTTGAGCCGTTCTACACTACGAAATCCGGGGGGATGGGCATGGGGCTTTCCATCAGCCGCTCCATTCTGCAGAATCATGGCGGGCGTCTGTGGGCTGTGAATAATGATGGCCCGGGGACAAGCTTTCACTTCGTACTTCCGAAATACCAGGGAGCACAACACAATGCCGGAGCCGCGACAAAGTGATGCCATCATCGCGATTGTGGACGATGATCCGTCGGTTCGAAAGGGCCTCGAGCGGTTGATCCGGTCGCTGGGCTGGCAGGCTGAGACCTTTGCCTCCGCACAGGAGTTCCTCGATCGCGCCCGGATGGAGACGCTGAGTTGTCTCGTTTTGGATTTGCAGTTGCCGGGTTTGAGCGGGCTCGAACTGCAGAAGCGAATTACTGAGGCCGGCGGCGGAACTCCGATCGTTTTCCTTACCGGGCATGGCGACATTCCGGCTTCCGTAAAGGCGATGAAAGCGGGGGCTGTTGAATTTCTGACCAAGCCGGTAGAGGAAAAGGATCTGCTGAATGCAATTCAGGAGGCCATAGAGCGGTACCAACGCACCCGGGAGCAGCAGGCGGAGACGCGTGATCTGCGGGATCGATACCGCTCCCTGACCGCACGCGAGCAGGAGGTGATGCACCAGGTGATCTCCGGACTTCTGAATAAGCAGGTTGCGGCGGATCTGAATATCACCGAAGACACGGTCAAGTTTCATCGCGGGCACATCATGCGCAAAATGCGCGCCGATTCCCTGGCCGATCTGGTCAGGATGGCCGAAAGCCTGGGCATCCGTTCGCAGCGGCCCATCTGACGTTTCTTCGTGGGGCGGACCCCTCGGTCCGCTGCCGACCCCCGGGTCGGCTCATTCTTTGAGAATTCCGCAGCCCCTTGCAACTACTCAGATATGGCGTTTTACCGGAGGCGCCTTCCGCACTTCTATGAAATCGATCAGCCGGTCTTTCTCACATGGCGCCTTCATGACAGCCTGCCACCCAACCGCGCTTTTCCGGCGGACACGCTCAGCTCGGGACAGGCATTTACGGCCATGGACCGGTTGCTGGACGAAGCCCGCAGCGGAGCGGTCTACCTCTGCCAGCCGGCCGTCGCGAACATGGTCGTCGAAGCCATCTACTACAATGCCGATCTCCTCAAGCACTATCTTCTGCATGCGTTCGTGGTGATGCCAAATCATGTTCATCTGCTGGTTACTCCCAGCGTGCCATTGCCCAGGCTCATGAAATCCCTGAAAGGCATCACAGCCAGGCGCGCCAACGCGATGCTGGCTCTGACGGGAGATCGTTTCTGGCAGGAAGAGAGCTACGACCACCTTGTGCGGCACATGCCCGAATTCGAGAAGATCCCGAACTACATTGAGCAGAATCCTGTGCGGGCCGGATTAGTGACTGAAGCCAGTGACTATCAATGGTCGAGCGCGGGTTGCGCGACCGGGGGGTCGCCCGCGGACCAGAGGGTCCGCCCCACTGCAGGAAGTTCCCACCACCAAGGTGTAGTAGATTCCGTCCCTCGCGCCTGATATCTAAATACAAAGACCCGAATGGCGCTGCTTATTTCAGTTGTGGACGATGACCCGTCGGTTCGTCAGTCGCTGGAGCGACTGATGAGATCGGCCCGCCTGGACGTCAGAGTGTTCGCCTCGGCGGAAGAATTTCTCGAATCGGCCGAACAGCACAAGCCGGACTGTCTGATACTTGACGTGCAACTGCCAGGGATGAGTGGCCCCGAACTTCACCGTCACCTCCTGGCCCGGCAGTATTGTGTGCCGGCTCTCTTCATTACCGCCCATGGATCGGATGACGCTGCCAGGTCAGCCGCTGCCTCCGACTGGACCGTAGCCTACCTGATCAAGCCATTCAGTGGCGATGAATTGCTTGATGCCGTCGATGCCGCCTTGAAATGGAACCCGGGCGGCGAACAAGGACCCTAAAACAGCTTTGGCTGAGGAGACCCCAATGAGTGACACAGAGCCTTTGGTTTACGTGGTGGATGACGATGAGTCCGCGCGTGAAGGAGTTGCACGTCTGATCCGCTCTTCCGGGGTGATGACCAGGACATTCGCGTCAAGCGAACAGTTCCTGGCCGCTCCCCGGCCTAAAATGCCGAGTTGCCTGCTGCTCGATGTCAATCTTCCCGGTCTGAGCGGACTCGAACTGCAGGAGCAGCTTGCGGAAATCGGCGTTCGCATGCCCATCATCTTCCTTACAGGCGTCGGCGATATCCCGATGACGGTGCGCGCTGTGAAAGCGGGTGCAGCCACCGTTTTGACCAAGCCTGTTAACGATGAAGAGTTGCTGGATACTATCCAGCACTGTCTCACCTGCTTTGTCGCCGACGACGTCCCGACCGGTCAGAACATTGGCAGCATGATCGGGGAGAGTCCGGAATTCCAGCGCGTGCTTTCCGACATCCAGGTCGTGGCGCCCACGGACGCAGCCGTCCTCATTCACGGCGAAACGGGAACGGGCAAGGAACTGGTCGCGCGCGCTATTCATGACCTGAGCGGCCGGAGCAGGAAGCCGTTCGTCAAAGTGAACTGCGCGGCGATTCCGGCCACACTACTTGAAAGCGAGCTGTTTGGCCATGAGAAGGGCGCTTATACGGGCGCGGTCACTCAAAACCTCGGGCGATTTGAACTGGCGCATCAAGGGACCTTGTTTCTCGACGAAATCGGTGAGATTCCGCTGGAGCTCCAGCCAAAGTTGTTGCGCGCGCTTCAGGAACAGGAGTTTGAGCGTCTCGGCGGCAACCGAACGGTTCGCGTCAACGTCCGGATTGTCGCCGCGACCAATCGCAATCTCCGGCAAATGGTCCGCGAAGGGTCGTTCCGCAGCGATCTGTATTATCGTCTGAACGTTTTCCCGTTGGCGGTCCCCGCGCTGCGCCAAAGACGGGACGACATTCCGCTTCTGCTTCGGTTCTTCACACAGAAGTATGCAAGAAAGCTGAACCGCCTGATCGAGGAAATCCCTCTGGCATCCCTCGACGCTCTCACCAGATACGAATGGCCCGGCAACATACGCGAGTTGCAGAACCTGGTGGAACGCTCGGTCATCCTGAGTTCAGGCCCGGTTCTGCGGATTTCGATTCCTGATGCCCCGCGGGATTGTGCCTGCGGATCCGGCAGCGAAGATCCGGAACGCGAAACGATCCTGGAAGCCTTACACCTGGCCGGGGGCAAGGTGGCGGGTCCGGAGGGGGCTGCCGCCAGGCTCGGATTGAGGCGTACCACCCTGCAATCGCGGATGAAAAGACTTGGCATCGAGCGCCTGTACCAATAGATCGTGAACCGGTCCGTGCCAGGCTCTGCTCATGGCGTCTGCCTGGTTTCGGCACAAGAAAAAACCCGAACTCTAATCCAGTCAACGCCGGGCATTGGAGCGGAGCTTGCATCTTTGCGGGTGGAAGGTGCACTATGATCCGGGTTTTTGCCGCCAACGAGCCGAATTCTGTAACGCTTACTATCGATGGGCAGCTTGTGGGTGAATATGTCGAGGCGGTTAAAGCGTCTACCCACGAAGCGATCGGACAAAAGAAGCCGGTCCATCTCTTTTTGCGGAACGTTTCGCATATTGACGAGCAGGGCCGAACGCTTCTCGCCAATCTGGCGGCGGAAGGTGTACGGTTGAGCGCCGCTGGCGTGTACAGCTCTTACATCGTCGAGGGGATACGGCAACGCCTGACCCAGCAACGGCAGTGAACGCCTATCTTTTTTCGGCACTGTTTCGGCATCTGCCGAAACATCTGTCGGCGAATGCGTTAAATTCTTTGATTGGAACATCGCCATATGGTCGTCGCGTTGCTCTGACAGGCCCATCGACATGACAGAATCGAACCCATCACAGCTCGGCGGGAATGCGGAGGCCGCGTGATGGCCGATGCCGCAGCCGTCCCCGCGACCGAAATCTACGAAGCGGTTATCGCACTATCCCGTTCGATCTCGGGCCGCACGGATCTGAGAAGTCTGCTGGCGGGCGTAGCTGAATCCATCTGGCGGATTGTCAAGTTTGATCATGTGGCGCTGGTTCTGCACGATGCCCGCAAGAGTTCGATGCAGGGCTACATCCTCAATGCACCCGGCAATCCCGTCATCGAAAGCCTGGAACTTCCGATTGATGAAGATCCGGCGGGATGGGTGTGGCTTAATCAGCAGCCGCTCATCATCTCGGCGCTTCACTCTGAAACGCGCTGGCCGGAATTCGTTAGGCGCTCTCGCGAATTCGGGGTCAGCACGCTCACGCTCGTCCCTCTCACGGCCGGCGATAACCGGCTGGGGGCGTTCGGCTTCAGTTCCGTGGCGGCATTTCAACCCAGTCCCGCGGAAGTGGCATTTCTGGAGCGAGTCGCCTGCGAGTTTGCCGTGGCTGTCGAGTCCTTCTTGGCCAGACAGACCGCGATCCGTGAGCGTGATCGGCTCCGAACCCTGTTCGACATCACGAATGCGCTGGTATCGAAGCTTTCGCCGGACGAATTATTCCCCGAAATATCCGGCCAGCTTTCGAAGGTCGTCCGCCACGATCACGCGGTGCTGACATTGCGCAATGAGGTGAGCGGTCTTCTCGACGTTTATGCGCTGCATTCCGCCGACCCGCAACTCATGGATGCTGCCAGGGGACCCTTTAATCCGGAGGGCATGCCGGCCGCCGAAGTGCTCGCGACCGGAAAACCTGTGGTGGCCCGCGACATCGACGCCGACCGCTACCCGAATCCGAATTTCCGCGGGTTTGTGAGCCTGGGAATGAAATCCATTTGCTCGCTTCCGCTGATCATCCGCGATCAGACCATCGGAACACTGGCTCTTTCGCGAATGCAGGATGACGACGTGTTTAATTCGGAGGACGTCGAGTTTTTGGCGCAGGTTGCGAACCAGATTGCAATCGCGGTCGACAATTCACTTTCCTATCGGGCGCTGACGGAGCTTAAAGACAGGCTGGCAACGGAAAAACTCTACCTCGAAGACGAGATCCGACTCGACCACAACATCGGCAACATGGTGGGTGCGGCGCCGGCATTTCAATCTGTCGCGAAGGGCATTCAGATCGTCGCGCCGACCGATTCAACAGTGCTCATCCTGGGTGAGACCGGCACGGGCAAGGAACTTGTCGCCCGGGCGATTCACGAGTTGAGTGGCCGCAAGAAGGGCAGCTTCGTCAAGGTGAACTGCGCCGCCATTCCTGCAAGCCTGCTCGAAAGCGAGCTCTTTGGCCACGAGAAGGGCTCTTTTACCGGAGCCTTCGCCCAAAAAGTGGGACGATTCGAGCTGGCCCATCAGGGCACACTCTTCCTCGATGAAATCGGCGAACTGCCGCTCGAACTGCAGCCGAAGCTGTTGCGGGCCATTCAGGATCAGGAATTCGAGCGTGTCGGCGGTACTCGCACCATCCGGACCAACGTCCGGTTCGTGGCCGCGACCAACCGCGACCTGAAGGCGATGGTAGATGGTAATGAGTTCCGCGCCGATCTGTATTACCGGCTGCATGTTTTCCCGTTATTCGTGCCGCCTCTTCGGGATCGCCGGGAAGACATCCCTCTGCTCACCCGCTACTTTGTCCAGAAACATGCGCAGCGCATGGGCCGGAACATCGATACGATTCCCGCGTCCGCATTAGCGGCACTGACGCGCTATGACTGGCCTGGCAATATCCGGGAATTGCAGAACGTACTGGAGCGGTCCGTCATCCTGACCAGCGGAAACACGCTGCATATCGCAATGTCCGAGTTCATGGAAAAGACGGCTCCAACTTCCCGGCAAGGTCGAAACCTGAACGCCACGCTGACTGCTGAAAGAGACCGGATTGTAAAAGCGCTGGAAGAAGCAAAAGGACAGGTTGGCGGCCCTGACGGCGCGGCCGCCCGACTGGGGTTGAAGCGAACTACATTGCAATCGCGCATGCGAAAGTACCACATCGCGCGCCAGTATCACTGAGTCGAGAGCCTCAGCAGATGCCGAACGGCTATTGCCGAGGCTCGGCATAGAAACCAGCGCAATCGCGCTTTTGCTCCTTACAAGCTTCTGGCGTCCGACTGAAAAAGCCCATCACTCCACCACTTCGCTGCGCACGGATGCCCCAGATCAGCCGACTGCCTCAGGCATCACGAATGCTTTCGATTCGTACATCGCTATACGAAGGTGTGGCGTCAGTTAAACCTGCTCAGGACTGGGGGCCGAAGATGGCAAACGTAATCCTTATAGGTCTGGAAAGACGAATCGCCGATCAAATCGGGCGGGTAGTCTCGATTGAACGCTACAAAGTACTTGAAAGATCCTACCAGCTTAAACTTCCCGATCTGGCCAGCTGCGCCCTTGTTTTTGTGGGAGGCGGTCCGTGGCAATACTTGCCGCTGCTCCGAAGTGTGAGGCGGGAGCTGCCCACCTTGCCCTGCGTGATAGTCACCAAAAGGCCTGACCCGTCTGAATGGTTGAAGGCCATTGAAACGGGGGCAACCGATTTCCTCGTTGAACCTCTCGGCAGGCGGCAGATTCAGGGGATCATGGAGTCGTTGACGCTGCTGCCGGCGAATTTCTCCCCGGCCAGCTTTTCGCCAGGATATTCAGTGAGGCGCTGCATTCGCGCAGTTCGCTGACGGAAAGCCTCAGCAGATGCCGATGTCCGATGCCGAACCTCGGCACACCCGAAAGAACATGACGGTATTCGTTACAGGTCCGGGCCTTGTTGTCGGTCTTATAAGCCCCGCCGCTATAACAGTTACCCCGGAAGCTTAGCCTTTCCATTCCGCCACACGGGACGCAACAGAATGCGGCATTACGAATGCTTTCGAGTGAGGCATATGCTGGCGGTCTCAACATCCGGAAAGAACAGGGCCGTCACATTCGAGCCAACTCCGGTCTCAGTACCAGCTGTCGGCCGCAGCTATCCCCTGGGCGCTACCCTGACACCGGGAGGCGCAAACTTTTCTATATTCTCCAGAAGCGCTTCCCGGATAGAGCTTTTGCTCTTTGACCGGGTCGATGATGATCGGCCTTTACGGATCGTTCCGATCGATCCCGTAACGAATCTGATCTACCACTATTGGCACGCATTCGTGCCATGTGTTGAAGCCGGTCAGATTTACGGATTCCGGGCTTACGGGCCGTTTGCGCCTGATCGCGGTCTCAGATTCGATCCGGACAAGCTGCTGCTCGACCCTTATGGACGAGCCATTGCGGTTCCAAAGGCCTATAGCCGTGAGGCAGCAGCGGGTGAAGGCGGCAACATCGGGACCGCCATGAAGAGTGTGGTCGCGGGACAGCAGGATTACGACTGGCAGGGCGACGCACCTCTAAGGCACCCCTGGTCACGCACCATCATCTACGAAATGCACGTGCGAGGGTTTACCGCACATCCCACCTCCGGCATCGCGGCATCGAAACGCGGCACTTACGCAGGCGTGATCGAAAAGATTCCGTATCTCCGGCAATTAGGCATAACCGCGGTAGAGCTGCTTCCTGTATTTCAGTTCGATTCTCAGGATGCACCTTCCGGCCGGGAAAACTACTGGGGCTACTCGCCGGTGTCATTTTTTGCGCCCCACCTGGCATATAGCTCGGGCAGGAAACCGCTGGCTGTTCTGGACGAATTTCGGGACATGGTTAAGGCGCTGCACCGCGCCGGCATCGAAGTCATCCTCGACGTGGTTTTCAATCACACGGCTGAGGGAGGACATGACGGCCCCACCCAGTGCTACCGGGGCCTGGATAACGCCACGTACTATCTGCTGTGCCAGGAGGACCGATCCCGCTACCCGAACTTTACCGGGACAGGGAACACACTCAACGCGAACCATCCTGTGGTACGCCGCATGATCATTGACAGCCTTCGCTACTGGGTGAACGAGATGCATGTGGATGGCTTTCGGTTCGACCTCGCATCCATCCTCTCGCGCGACGCGTCCGGCGCCGTAATGCCGAATCCTCCGGTACTTTGGGACATCGAGTCCGACCCGGTGCTGGCGGGGACAAAGATGATCGCGGAGGCATGGGACGCGGCGGGGCTTTATCAAGTCGGCACCTTCACTGGTGACAGCTGGAGGGAGTGGAACGACCGGTTTCGCGACGATATCCGCGACTTCTTTCGCGGTGCCGATAATTCTGTATGCCGCGCAGCCGATCGGCTGCTGGGCAGCCCCGTCATCTATGGTCCTAGGAACCGCGAGCTCGAAGAGAGTATCAATTTCGTCACGTGCCATGACGGCTTTACGCTCAACGACCTGGTCTCCTATAACGACAAGCAAAACGAAGAGAATGGCGAGGGCAATCGCGACGGGTGCGCGGACAACCGAAGCTGGAACTGCGGAGCGGAAGGCCCGGCGCACGATCCTGAAATCGAAGCCCTGCGCAACCGGCAGGTGAAAAACTTTCTGACGGCCGTCATGTTATCCGGCGGCGTGCCTATGTTTGTCATGGGCGATGAAGTGCGGCGGAGTCAGCGGGGCAACAATAATGCTTACTGCCAGGACAACGATACGAGTTGGTTCGACTGGAGCCTGCTGTCAACACACTCAGATGTCCTCCGCTTCGTGAAGCTGTTGATTGCCCGCCGCGTCCTCAGGGATACCGAACATGAACGCCACCGGCTGACTCTGGACCAGGCTCTCGCCGAGATAAGACAAACCTGGCACGGAGTGAAACTCAATCAGCCCGACTGGTCGTCTTTCTCGCACACTATCGTCCTCGGCGCGGAATCAGAGCGCGAAGGCGTCTTCGCTCACATCATTATGAATGCTTACTGGGAGCCTTTGGATTTCGAGCTCCCGATACTGAATGACGGTGCGGCGCACTGGAGGCGGTGGATCGATACTGCCCTCGATCCGCCGGATGACATAGCCGAATGGAATGCGGGGCAGCCGATAGCGGGAACGATATACCGGGCTGGCCCACGATCCGTGGTCGTGCTCATCACCGGCGATAGGAGACGCCTGAGCTCCGCAGCGGGAACTGATTCTGTATCTGAGTTCGACAGGGCGGCCCCGACGAGGTGAAGTCATCGTGAAAGCTTTTGGCGAGTTGACCTATATCGGAGTGCTGCTCGCGGTTTTTGCAAATCAACTCTGCCTGCCCGTCCCGTCAGTCATTTTTCTAATGGCCGCCGGCGCTCTTTCGGCGCGAGGGGAAATGCGCGTGAGCATCATTGTTTCCCTGGGGATCTTAGGTTGTCTGGTGGCGGATTGGCTATGGTTTTGGTTTGGCCGCCGTTGGGGCTCTCAGGCCGTGCACTTGCTTTGCCGGTTAAGTCCCGACCCCAGAGAATGCGCCACCAATGCGCGTAAGAACTTTCATCGTTATGGCCTGTTTGTTTTGTGCGTGGCCAAATTTTTCCCCGGACTGGACGGCCTTATGCCGCCCCTTGCCGGCGCGGAAGGCGTCTCGCTGCCACGTTTCCTCGCCCTCGATCTGCTGGGCGGCTTGCTCTGGTCCGCGTTCTATGCAGGAATGGGTTACTTCCTGTCAAACCAGCTGGAGCCTGCAATTGTGTGGGTGAAGCAGTTCGGAATTGTGGTCGGTACAGCTGTCGCCGTTCCCCTCATCCTTTATGTTGGCTGGCGGGGGCTGGCTCTCGTACAGATGATTCGTCGACTGCGGCTGCGTCACATCACGCCGCAAATGCTCCTGCGCAAACTGAAATCCAACGCCAAAGTGGCAGTGCTTGACTTGCTGGAGTTCGAGGAAGAAAGCGGCAACAATGCCGGGTCTATTCCGGGGTCATTCAGGGTGGATCCCGCACGCCTGCGCAGATCTCCACATATTGCTGTTCCTGCGAATGTCGACATCATTCTTTATTCTTCCTCGGGAGGCGATGCGGCCAGCGCGCGCGCCGCCATGGCGCTGAAACGTATCGGTGTCAACAATGTTTGGGTGCTCGAGGGCGGACTGAACGCCTGGCGCGAGAGGGGTCTGCCCATCTCTGAATCCTCGGATACACCCGAAGTAGTTGCGGAGCGCGTCGGAGTTACGCTGCCGGCGTTTTGACCGGCTGGAATCCACCAATGGAAAGGAATTGAGCCCGAGTCGGCTGATGAGGCTTTCGGGTCGAACAGAAGGAGACAGCGCTATATGGCAAACGGGCTTCCGATCAGGACCGACCGGGTAGTTGGCAATGACATGCCCCGGGTATTCCCGATCGAACGGGACAGGGCACCTGACGGGAACTCTTATGAGGCGCCTCCGCAGGATCCGCGCGATCTTGCCGCTGTTCAAGGGGAACACGCGGTTCGTCTTGCGCGCTCGTATCTTGCGAGTGCAAGGATGTCTTGTACCCCGTCTGGCACGTCTGCGGCGAGTTACACGCGCTCTGAATTCCTTTTCCGCTGGGCGAAGGAGGCTGCTCACAACATGACCCCTTCGGGACGCCGCCTCCTGAATGCGGAGCTTGCACTTCTGGAGGCGGAGCTTGATGTGTTTCACCCCGCCCGATGCGCGGATTAGTTTCGTGTCACCAGTACGGCGGCTGAGCTTACGGAGGGGGGATCGATGAAGTCATTCGCACTGCAGAGCGAATGAAGAGGAGACCAGGTGAGGCGCTGCGTTCTCATTAAGCACAGCTCTGGCAGAGGGCTCCGGACAGCGACGCTGATCATCCTGTTTCTGGGGGCTCTGACGTTTCTGGCGGCGGGAGGGGCAAAGCTTGTCTGGACAGCCGCGTTGAAGATGCTGTTCGTGTCCTGGCTCGGCCGCGTTGGATAATACGCCGGCAAATGCCGAGTCCTTCGGCGACCGCCGCCGAAATCCTGCCGGAAAACCTTAGAGAATGCGAACTCTTATAGATGGTTCACCGATTGCTTCAGTGATGTTGAACTGACCGATGCTAACCCAGGCGGAATTCAGGATCGTTGAAAAGGCGGGGCTCGGCGCGCGTGGCCTTGCGAGTGTTTACTTGGCCCGGCGCGGTGAAGCTGCATCGATTATTTCAGTTCAGTCCCTTGAGCGATAATGAGCACTGAAGAGAAAGGCCCCTGCTGCATTCCCCCGTTCCCTCCCAATTACAGGGCGTCCGGATTGCTGCTCCACGTCACGTCTTTGCCTTCTGCGTACGGCATTGGCGATTTGGGGCAAGCCGCGTTCGCGTGGATCGACCGGCTGCACGAAGCCGGTCAAAGATGGTGGCAGGCGCTTCCCCTGGGTCCCACCGGATATGGAAATTCCCCCTATCAGGCACTATCGTCGTTTGCCGGCAACGCACTGGTAATCAGCCCGCGGCAGCTTCAGGAAGACGGGCTGCTGGACGAACGAGCGGAACTCCCCGAACTTGCCGCCAACGCTGTTGACTACGAATCAGTAATCGCGTTCAAGGAAAAAATGATCGAAACAGCGTTCGGCCGATTCCAGACTCGAACGGGAGACAAGCTGCGGCCGGAGTTTGAAGAATTCTGCTTTCGGCAGTCTTCCTGGCTGGAAGACTATGCGCTCTTCCGGGCATTGAAACTTAAGTATCGCGGTGGGTCTTATCTTGATTGGCCGGCCGATTTAGTCGAGCGTCAGCCGCACGCGTTAGCCGAAGCGAGGCGAGAACTCGCACGGGAAATGGACGTCGTCCGCTTTGCACAGTTTGTGCTGTTCAGCCAAGGCGAGCGATTGAAACGCTACGCGCATTCCAAAGGAGTGAGCCTGATAGGCGATTTACCGTTCTTCGTTTCACCGGATTCCAGCGACTTGTGGGCCAACCCGGAGTTCTTCGTTCTGGATGAGCGTCGCCGGCCGAAGTTTGTGGCCGGAGTGCCCCCCGATTATTTCAGCGCGCAGGGGCAATTGTGGGGAAATCCCGTTTACAACTGGGCGGCCCTTCGCGCAACTGGATATCGGTGGTGTATCGACCGCCTCCGCGCACTCTTGTCGCATGTGGACGTGATTCGTCTGGATCACTTTCGGGCATTTGCCGCGGCATGGCACGTTCCGGCGGGAGCATCGACCGCTGAGGGAGGATCCTGGGAGCCGGGTCCGGGCGCCGATTTTTTCCAAAAAGTCGAAGCCGAGCTGGGCAGGCTGCCGTTCATCGCAGAGGATCTTGGCCTGATCACCGCGGATGTGGAGAAACTTCGCGATCAGTTCCGGATATCGGGCACGCGGGTGCTGCAGTTTGCGTTTGATGGCAACGAAGATAATCCTTACCTCCCGCGGAACTTCGTCCATAACACGGTGGCCTACACCGGCACACACGACAATCCGACCAGCCGGGAGTGGTTTGAAGAGCTTGCCGGTACCCGGCGGCAGTTCCTGTTGAGCACATATCTCGATCCCGCTGCAGCCGATGCTGTCGAGCCCGGTCTCGGCCTGATGCACCTGGCATGGCATTCGCGCGCGGCACTGACCATTGCGCCATTGCAGGACCTTTTGAATCTCGGGCGGGAAGCGCGCATGAACGTCCCGGGCGTCGGGGAAGGAAACTGGCGCTGGAGATGCACGCAGGCAATGCTCGCGGACGACCGGTTCACCTGGTTGCGCCACTTGACTGCTGATTCCAAACGCCTCGTCAGGGAAGTTCCAGCTAGCGGAGAGATTTCGCAGTTCCACAGACAACCGGAAGGATTCACAGAAGCACGGGAAGTGGCATTAACGTCATGACACAGAGTCAACCTCATTCAGACGCATTCGTTTTCTTTGGCGCTACCGGCGACCTGGCTTACAAGAAGATCGTTCCTGCGCTGCAGGCGATGATCAAACACGGCCATCTCGATGTCCCGGTGATCGGAGTGGCTAAGGCAGGCTGGACGCTTGAGCAGTTCAAAGCCCGCGCATGGGACAGCCTGGAAAAACACGGGGGCGTGGATACCGCGGCTTTCGCAAAGCTATCGAGTCTGCTCCGGTATGTAGACGGAGACTACGGCGATCCCGCGACGTTTCAAGCGCTGGCCGGAGAACTGAAAGGAACACAGCGGCAGGCGCACTATCTGGCGATTCCGCCAGCCGCTTTCGAAACGGTGCTGAAGGGACTCGTGAACTGGAACTGTTTAGCGGAGCCCCGAGTTATCGTCGAGAAGCCGTTCGGTCACGATCTGGAATCCGCACGGCGCCTGAACCGCATTCTTGTCCGCCATTTCGATGAGACCGCAATCTTCCGCATTGACCACTACCTCGGCAAGCGGCCCGTGAACAACCTAGTGGTGTTTCGCTTTGCCAACTCCTTTATGGAGCCTTTCTGGAACCGCAACTACGTCGAGAGCGTGCAAATCACCATGGCGGAAGACTTCGGAGTGCAGGGGCGTGGCGGATTCTACGACCAGACAGGAACCATTCGCGACGTCATTCAAAACCATCTGTTTCAGGTGCTCTGCCATCTCACGATGGAACCTCCGGTCCGAGTCGACAGCGAGTCGGTGCGCGACGAGAAGGTGAAGGTACTCAAGGCCATTCCCGAGCTGAATGGCGATAACGTGGTTCGCGGGCAGTTCCGCGGGTATAGGGAACAGCAGGGAGTAGCGTCTGATTCGAGGACGGAGACCTTCGCGGCGGTTCGCCTGGAAGTCGAGTCCTGGCGCTGGCATGGAGTGCCGTTCTATATTCGCGCGGGCAAGTGTCTGCCCGTAAGCTGTACCGAGATTGTCTGCCGTCTGCGGAAACCGCCCGGGATTCTGCCTGGTGATGGCTTTGGTTCGAATTACATGCGGTTCCGCATCAGCCCGGATGTTGCCATTGCCATGGGAATGACGGTGATGTCGCCGGGCGACAGCCTGCAGGGAGAGCCCGTCGAGATGGTGGCAAGCCGCCAGCCCGTAATGGAAGAAATGGATGCCTACGAGCGAGTACTAAGAGATGCCATGGCTGGTGACGCGACCCTGTTTGCTCGGGAAGACTACGTAGAGGAGGCGTGGAGAATCGTCAATCCGCTGCTGAGAGAAGAAACTCCTGTTTATGAATATGAGCCAGGGGAATGGGGGCCTCAGCACGTAGCACGGCTGGTTCCACCGGGCGGCTGGGTCAATCCCATCATCAATCATGATGCCCCCAAGCTTATGACCTAAGAGCCGCCTGCGGTCGTTGACACGTGTGTTCGTTGAGAACGTGAATGAACGTCTTAGTCATCAATGCCGGGAGCTCCAGCCTGAAATTCCAGGTAATTGCCACGGACCTCGACCAGGTCAGAAATGACAAGGATGAACTTCTGTGCCGTGGGGAGGTGGACCGGATTGGCGGCGAAGCGATCATTACTGTCCAGAGCCACACCGGTCTGCGTCAGAAGTTGACAGCGCCGATCCGCGATATCTCCGCCGCGCTGGATTATGTGGTCCGCTGGCTGGGATCGGACGGCTCCGGAGTCGGCGAGATTCGCGAAATCTCGGAGATATTCGCGCCGCTGGACACCGTGTGGTGCATGGTGGCGAGCTGTTCAGGGAATCGGTCCTTATCAGTGACGAGGTCCTCAAAGGAATTGAAGAGTGCGTCGATCTGGCCCCTCTCCACAATCCGAACAACCTGAGAGGAATTCGGGCGCTGGCACAGATCTTAGGCCAAGCCACACCGCAGGTCGCAGTGTTCGACACCGCTTTCCACAGCTCAATTCCGGAGCATGCTTTTCTCTACGCCGTTCCTTATCATCTGTATCGGCGTCACCGCATCCGCCGGTATGGATTTCACGGTACGTCAAACCGGTATGTAGCGGCTCGGTATGCAGCTATCCATGGATGCAGCCCGGAACAAACGAACATCATCACGCTGCACCTTGGCAACGGCTGCTCCGCTGCTGCGATCCGCGGCGGGCGCGCAGTAGACACATCAATGGGTATGACGCCGCTCGAGGGCCTGATGATGGGCACGCGATCGGGCGATCTGGACCCGGCAGTTGTCAATTTCATCGCCAACAAGGAAGGACTCTCCGCACACGAGGTTGACACCCTTCTGAACACCCAGTCCGGTCTACTTGGGATTTCCGGACCGACTAATGATATGAGGGCGCTGCTCGAGGAGCTGCGAGAGAACGATGACCGCCGGGTCCGCCTGGCCGTCGACGCGTTCTGTTATAGGGCGCGGAAGTACATCGGCGCTTTTCTGGCAGCCATGGGCGGGGCGGAAACAGTGGTATTTACCGGGGGAATTGGCGAACATTCACCGGACATCCGGGCGCGGATATGTCGAACCTCGGGTGGACCGGATTAACAATCGATGCGGATCAAAACCGGCAGACCGTGGGCCGGGAGGGCCGCATCAGCACCGAGGCGTCGGCATTTCACGCCTGGGTCATTCCCACGAACGAGGAACTGCTGATCGCGCGGGACACTGTGCGTTGCATTGCGGGCGAGGCACACCTATCGTAACCGCCTCGGTTCTTCTTATTGGGTGTTTGCGTAAATTTGCGTACGAAGAAGCTCTTGGTCGAATTGCGCTGGAGGAGGATTCCTTGTCTGACAAGATTCGTTCGTTGATCGAGGAGCACCACGCTTTCTACGAGGTGTTGCCATTCTATGCCCTGGCCGAACATGGGAGCCCCGGCCGCACTGCGGGGGCTGAACGAGTCCAGGCTGGGTTTAATGTCGACATATACGGTGTAAGAACCGCCGACGATGAGCCGGTACCTCTTCCGGCTGAGGAGTACGGGCTGGGATGGGAGGAGTTACAAAAGATCGCGAACTCAGTTTCGGAATACATTGACCATTCCTGCTCCCTGGAGGTGATTCCGTTCCCGGCGGTGGCTATTATCGATGGCCGGGACGGCAGAGTGGAATCATTGCATCGTCTCCGAATTTCGCATCGACCGGGAACCGGTCGATCGGTCGGCGTGCCGGAACAACGCGCTCTCAATGAAGTCGAAAAGCAACTGAAGGCCATGGGTCTCGCGGCCAAAGAACGAACAGCTCGAGAATGAAACCTTGGTATCGGGTGGGTTGATTCAATTCTCGATCGCGAAGAGTCAACCAGGTTATGCATGGCGGCAGAGCCGAGGCCCGCCCGCGGCACCACTTTTTCCTAAAGCAGTATGGCTATCATTCGCAGACGACAGCAAGGATTTCCGTGGGCAATGGTGGGCAATGCGCAACGGCAGCGATTGCAAAAGTTGCGTGCGCTGCAACGAAGAATCTGCAAGTTACAGATTCTTCAACCGCCCCACGTGTTCGAATCCCACCCTCACCGCCAGTTTAGAATCAGTCATTTACAGTCGAACCATTGATCCATCGGGGCAAATCGGGTCATAATGGTTCATGCAACTCTACCGGAGGCATCGCAGGGACTGTAAGACCGGGCACCCGGAAGACAGCACTTCCGGCGAGTTCGAGGAGCGTCGCGAGACTTTCAAACGGTGCGACTGCCCGATCTTCGCCACGGCCAGCATCAACAAGCGCCGCAGGCGCCAAAGTACCAACCAGTGGCAATGGGAAGCGGCAAAGACTGTAGCCGCCGACTGGGAGAAGTCTGAAAACTGGGCCGCGGCTCCGCCACCTCAGCCTTAACCCGTCAGCGCGCAACCGGAAGCGCCCCCGCGCATCAGGATCGATGAAGCCGTCAAGGTTTTTCTCACCAACCGCGAGGGAGCCAATATCGCTGACGCCACCCTCCGGAAGTACCGAACTTTCGCTAAACAATTGACGGCCCACGCCGAGAACCGCGGATACGTCGTGCTCGATCAATTCATGCGAGCCGACATCGACCTCTTTTACGCCGGTATGAAGCTTGGCGTCCGAGCCAAAGCGAAACGGCTCGGCACACTCCGGTCATTCTTCCAATTCGCGGTCAATCGAGAGTGGCTTGAGAAGACGCCTGTCAGTCCAGACTTGAAGCCCCCAAAGGGCTCGAGCAGCGTCGTGAACAAAGCGCCGTTCACGGATGATGAGTTGACCCGAATCATCGAGGCGTGCGATCGAATGCTGCCGGTCCGATGGACGAATTCGATTTCTTCCGGTACTTGGACCGGAAATGACCTCAAAGATTTCATCTGGACGATGATCTACACAGGCTTGCGCATCAGCGACGTTGCCCTCTTCGACATGAAACGCCTCAGAGGACGCGAGGTCTTCCTCCGGGCCAAGAAAAATGGCGGCGACATCTACACCGTAATTCCCGACTGGCTGAAGAACAGGCTTGATGATCGGGCGAAGAACCGCGGGAAACGTCTCTTCATCACTGGCACATCCGACCGCCTTGAAACGGTCACCGACATGTGGCGCCGGCAGATCAACCGCGTGTTCGAGCTTGCCGGTAAATTCGACGAGACACCAACGCCGCACCGCTTCCGCCACACTTTCGCGAGGATTTTGCTCGAAAAGGGTGTGCCCGTGTCCGACGTCGCCGATCTGCTGGGAGACGATGAAAAGACCGTCCGGGAACATTATGCCCGCTGGGTCCCTGAGCGCCAAGCTCGACTCAGTCGAATTCTTGACGAGGTCTTCACGGACAAGCCAAGGCCGAAGATCGTCACAATGCCGAAGATCGGGTAACGCCCACAGTCTTGCGGAATCCGCCACGACCACGGGCGCCGGCTCCCCAGGTAGATGAAACCTTTGAGCTTAGCCACTCCCGCTTTCGCCCGGTGCCCCACTTCCCGATTGTGCTATTAGTTACGCGGCCAATATCATGTATCGAAAAGTTGCATTTCGTATTTTTTGTCACATTTCGTTTCAAAATATAGCAGATCGGGGCCTCGACCACTACACAAAGGAGATGACTCTCTCTGCCGATCCGGCGACGCAGTTCCGGCCCAGCAGTGCTCAGCGTTTTTATGTCCTACGCGCATCAGGACGAGCGGCTGCGCGATGAACTGGAGAAGCATCTCTCCTCACTCAAACGAAGCGCACTGATCGAGAATTGGTATGACCGGCGCATCACGCCCGGCTCGGTGCTGCACATGGCGATCGACGCCCATCTCGCAACAGCGGACCTCGTTCTGCTGCTCATCAGCCCGGACTTCATTAATTCCGATTATTGTTACCAGCGAGAGATGCGGGCCGCTCTTCAACGCCACAGACGTGGACAAGCGCGAATCATTCCCGTCATCCTGCGCCCTGTCGACTGGCAGGAGACGCCTATCGGGCGGCTTCTCGCCACGCCGAGAGATGGCAAGCCTGTCACGAAATGGGCCCGGCGCGACGACGCACTCCTCGATGTGGCAACTAGCATTCGCCGCGCCGTAGAGGACATCCGGAAGGCCCGAGAGAGTGCGCGTCGCGTTGCGATAATCCCCGGGACGCACGGGGCGCATGTCGCGCGTTAGGGGAGGATTGTCAGAAAATGAGTGAACCCCGCCCCCTCCGCGACACACCGTCAGACCGTCGCCTGCTATCGCTTATTGGAAGAAGCGAGCTCTTTCGGCGTCGGCAAAAACTTCTCGGATTGCTGGAGTACCTCGCACGAGAAACCATGGCTGACCGCGCCACACAGCTGACGCAAGAAGGTATCGCAGCCGACGTGTTCAAGATGCGTGACGAGGGCGATGCGGGCGCCACGGTCCGCACCGCCGTCGCGCGCCTGCGCAAGCTGCTCGACGAGTATGCACGCTCGGCGCCGGGTGAATCCCGCATCCTGATACCCGGACGCTGTTACTACTTGGCCGTCGAACCGCGAACCACTGCAAGCTTCATAGAGGGCAGCGGCGCAGCTCAAGGCGAACCCGCGCCAAAGCAGATTACGCAGCGGCAACTTGTCGGCCAACAGGGTATTAACCTGATTGAGCAGCGCTGCCTCGAGATGGGATTCGTCTGGCACCCGACGAACCTGGACGCCGGCATCGACGGCTATATCGAGTTGCGTGCACCTAACGGGGACGTGACCAACTGCATCATCCAGGTCCAAAGCAAAGCCACGACCCAAGCGTTTGACGCCGAGACACCACAGACGCTGGAATACCACTGCGACCAGCGCGACCTGGACTATTGGCTCGGCGGAAACGCTCCTGTCATTCTGGTGCGCTCGCGGCTAAATACCAACGAAGCATACTGGGTGCCGCTCAAAGAGTACTTCAGCGACCCCGTACGGCGAAAGAGCGCCAAGGTCGTTTTCAACAAGACGACCGACCGCTTCGACGTCACAGCGAGACCGGCACTCGAGCGGCTCGCCGCAGCCACGAGCGCGCGACCGTCTCTTGCACCGCGTGACAAGCCGGAAACGATCTATTCCAACCTTTTGCGTGTGGCCGCAGTGCCGACAAACTATTTCGTTGCCACAACAGAATACCGGATGCCCGGCGCGCTTTTTGCGCGCTTGCGTGAATTGACCGGGCCCGTCCACGGCGAGTGGGTTCTCCAGGGCAAAACGCTCACCTCCTTTCACGACCTGAGCCGCCGGCCGTGGGTCGATGTGATCGATCCCGGAACCGTTGAAACCCACGATACAGACGAATGGTCACGAACGGATGACCCCGCACGGCAAAGACAATTTGTGCAGCTGCTCAACGCCTGCCTAAAAGAGGATTTGTACCGCAGGGGAGTACGATTCTCGCGCGAAACCGGGTACTACTATTTCCGCGCTTCACAAGATCTCAGCGACATCGAATATGCCTATGCGAGCCGTGAGCACCGTGCGACGAGGGCGGTCTTCAAGGGGTACCCGAAGAAATCCGATCCGAGCCAGATGTCCTATTACCGGCACTCGGCGTTTGAAGGCCGGTTTGTCAGGTACGGCGGCGCATGGTTCCTCCAAGTTATGCCAACCTATCATTTCACGCGTGACGGGGAACGGCTATCGCGTTACGCTCCGGATCTTCTCTCCGGCATCAAGCGTCTGGAAAACAATCAAGCCGTACATGGGCAGGTCGTGATGTGGGCGCACGTTCTCACGGGGCGCAGTCTGTTCGACACTGGCACAAGCTTTCTGGAGTTCAACGCCCCGGAACAGTTTGAATTGAATGCGGGATTAGATGACTCCGCATGGCTCAAGCATGAAGACATTGACGAGATCGCGACCCTCCGCAGGCGTGAAGTGGACGAACGACAACAAATGTTGCTTCTATGAAGCTCACCTTTATCGAAGAACCAGAACTTGAGTTCGGGGCTGGGCGTCATGTCGATATGCGTTTTGGCATCATGACGTACGGTCCCCTTGACTGCACCACCCTTGTCGCGCCGATACAGATTAAGGTTGGCGTCATCGGCACCGCGGAATCCGTCCACGGCGTGCGAGATTGGCTAGAACTCTGCCGTAACGAGATACCTGCAAAACTGAACAGGGATGACCCGACGAAGCCACACCGCCAGCCCAACCTTTTTGCTGCATTCCCCGGATTTCGGCAAGATACCGCGTTCCGCAGCACGCTCACCATACCCGACGACTTGTGCCGAACACTGGCCAACGCCAGCATTACGAGCATTACGGCCCCACGTCAGCGGAATGCACGCATCGCCCGCGCCCTAGCAATCTTCATGGATGAGATCGGGTATTTGGCGCAAAACACAGCGGCTGATGTCATCATCTGCGCCGTTCCACTTGCGATACTCCAGGCTATCGGTCCAGAGGAATCCCCGGAGGAGCCCGAAGAAGAAGCCGACGATCCCTCTACAGTACAGCTCGACTTCCACGACATGCTCAAGGCGAGTGCCATGCAACAGTACAGAAAGGTCATCCAAATCATCCTTCCGTCGACCTACGACACCTCAAAGCAACGTCAACAGACGCGACTTCGGCACGCCCGAGAGCTTCAGGACCCAGCTACCATTGCCTGGAACATCCATACCGCCCTCTACTACAAAGCAGGGGGCGTACCGTGGCGGCTTCCCCGCCCGAGCACCGATCTTACCGTCTGCTATGTCGGAGTTAGCTTTTACCGCAGTCTCGATCAAGAGGCGCTCTTGACAAGCGTCGCGCAAGTATTCAACGAACGGGGCGAAGGTGTAGTCGTGCGCGGCGGCCAGGCAACCATTTCCAAGGATGACCGTCAACCGCACCTCCCCAGCAACCGGGCATACGACCTACTGAAGAGCGCACTCGATCGATACTACGACGTGCACAAAACCTACCCCGCACGGGTTGTCATTCACAAGAGTTCACGCTTTGACGACGATGAGCGCCACGGGTTTATCGGTGCCCTCGACGAACGGCATATTGCGACGCACGATTTCCTGTCTATAACCGACTCCGAGACGAGGCTATTTCGGGCTGGCCAATATCCGCCGTTGCGTGGATCGTTGCTCGTCCTCGACGACCGAGAACTGGTCCTCTGCACGCGTGGGAGCGTCCCTTTCTTTGAGACTTATCCCGGTAAGTACATCCCCCGGCCACTGCGGATTCGAGCGGAGCACACGGAGCAAACGCCACAGTACCTGGCACGCGAAATCCTCGCGCTCACTAAAATGAACTGGAACAACACACAGTTTGACGCTAGCGTCCCGGTTACGCTGCGGGCGTCACGACAATGCAGCAGTGTCTTACGTTATTGTAGCGAGGCACGCAGCATCGAGCCACGCTACAGCTACTACATGTAAATCACTCCTTAATTTGCCGGCAGCATTACGTCCGCACCACGACCACTGCATGCCGCCGTTGCGATTCGACAGTGTGCTTCAGGAGTCGCTGTGATTGTGAGTTTTCGGCAAGCGTGCGTGATGCCCTGCCGGACGAGGGCTCAATGGATGGTTTGCGAGCCAGGAGGCTTCAACCCCTGATCAGGAGGGATTCCGCTCTCAGCTTTGGGCTCGCTGGTTGTATCCCAGATCCTGTACACAGGCACCATGATTTGATGAGCCACGCTGAATGGCAGAACGCCGGCGGAGATCTTCCATGGGGAAAACGCGAGATTCCATAGGTTGCCGAGCAGAAGCTCCGCGACCGCCACGATGCCGGCTTTGGTAAAAGGCCGGCCCGCAGTGGCTACGTCAAAATGCATTGTGACGAAGGGATCATCCTTCTCCGCCGGGTCGACCGTACCCGGTATCGGCACATAGTCATCCTCGGCCGTTTTTCTGACCTGCTGCAGCGAGACCGGGCGGATGTCGGCGAGCGCGTCGTTGAGCGGCGTGGTGTCGATCAGCATCGCCTGTGGCAACGATGAGCGAAGCCGAACTGCACATCATCAAGGCCCGACTGCAAGGCGGCATCCTTAACAAAGCCAGACGGGGCGAGTTGCAGTCCCCTCTGCCGGTCGGTTTTCTCTACAGCCCAACGCACCAGCCGGTGCTGGACCCCGACAAGCAGGTTCAGCAGACTCTGCGGTTTTTCTTTGAGACCTTCAGCCGCGCCGGATCGGCGATGGCGACGATCAAGACATTCCGTCAGCAGGGTCTTCTGTTTCCCCGCCGCCTGAAGAAAGGGCCGCACAAAGGCGATCTGCTGTGGGCGGATCTGACCCACAGCCGCGCACTGCAGATACTGCACAACCCACGGTACGCCGGAGCCTTCGTCTTCGGACGGACCCAAACGCGCAGGAAACCGCACGGCGGCGATGCCTTCCGGAAGCAGCCGAGAGATCAGTGGATACTGCTGCCCGATATGCACGCCGGATACATCTCGTGGGCGCAATACGAGGAGAACCAGCGCCGGCTTCGTGAGAACGCACAGGCGCACGGCCATGATCGCCGGAAGAGTCCGCCGCGCGAAGGCCCGGCATTGTTACAGGGGCTGGTTCTTTGTGGCATTTGCGGCGGCCGGATGACAGTCCGCTATCACTGCCGCGGCACACGCCCGGTTCCGGACTATGTCTGCCAGAGAGATGGCATCGAGCATGGAAAGCCTCTCTGTCAGACCGTCAACGGAGAGCAGATCGACAGGTCCATCGGCGATCTGCTGATTCAGACAATGACGCCCATGGCGCTCGATCTTGCCCTGACAGTGCAACAGGAGATTCAGGTCCGTCTCGACGAAGCGGACCGGATGCGCTGCAAACAGGTTGAACGCGCCCGTTACGAAGCCGATCTGGCGCAACGCCGGTATATGCATGTGGATCCTGCCAACCGTCTGGTGGCCGACACGCTGGAGGCGGAATGGAACAGCAAACTGCGTGCGCTGAACGAAGCGCAGGAGGAATATGAGCGTTTGCGCCGGGCCGACCGCAAAGCGCTGGATGAAGCGCACAAAGCGCGCGTCGCTTCGCTGGCGAGCGACTTTCCGCGGCTTTGGAAAGATCCGCAAACGCCGGATTGCGAGAAGAAGCGCATGGTTCGCCTTCTGCTTGAGGACGTCACTCTGGTGAAACGCGATCAGATCAGCGTGCATGTCCGATTCAAGGGCGGCGCCACGAAGAGTTTTTCGCTTCCGCTGCCGGTTCGCGCGCCTGTTTTGCGGAAGACACCAGAAGCCATCGTTCTCGAAATCGACCGGCTCCTCGACAAGCACCCTGAATCGATCGTCGCTACCATGCTTAATGAAAGAGGTCTACGGTCCTCGACGGGACTGGCATTCACGGCCATGACGATTCTCAAGCTCCGCGCCCGCTGCGGGTTCCGTACACATTTCCAGCGGCTGCGTGATCGTGGTCTGCTCACCATGGATGAGATCGCCAAACGACTGGGAGTGGTTCCCTATATGGTCAAAGGCTGGCGAAACAGGGGGCTGCTCGTGGCACATCGGTACAACGATAAAGGCCAATGCCTCTATGAACCGCCGCCGGATGATCTGCCAGGCAAGTTCAAAAGAAAACAATCCTGGCTTGCTGCCAGATCAATCACCCTCGATCCTGACAATGGAGTGCAGTATGAAGCCTGAGCCTTTCGATCCGGATCGCCAACCCTGCATCGGTAGGGCCACTGCGCCGTAATGGTGGAGGACATCGCGGTACAGCGGGTTCAGCGTGGGATCTTATATGTCCGCCGCGAGAACGCCCTCGCGCAGGTTGTCGAGCACCACCACCCGAGTGACGCACCAAGTCTGCGGAACGCCTTTTCGTGCAGTTCGGCCCACGTTTGTGTGCTGGATCGAAATACCAGCAGGCGAACAGACTTTCGGCTGTAGCCCAGAGTCAGGACAAATAATCGCGTGCGCCGATATTTACCGCTGTCTGGATCGCGGACCATCGGGCCGTCGCCGTAATCGACCTGGCACTCTTCCCCGGGGAGCGTCTCGATGACTGCGCACGCCTCCGGTGACTGGACTCCACGAAGCTTCGCGATATAGCGCCTGACGCTCTGATAGCCGGCACTGAAACCGGTGCTATCCACGAGATCCTGCCAGATGGCCATCGCGTTGCGGCCTCGCGAGAGTCCCAGTTCGATGGCTTCGCGATGAGGTCCACTTGCGCTCGCAGCGGGGCTGCGGGCGGGCGGTGCTGGTGTGGATACCGCCGCTAAATCTGCGCCAGAGTCGGTAATCACCTCGCGGTTCTGGCTGGCCGGTTTTGCGGGCGAGTCGGTGATCACCGCATCATCGCGGCTGGCCGGTTTTGGCCTTATGTACTGGCCGCGAGGCGGCCGGATCGCGATATCCGCAGATCTCAAATAGGCTGAGACGGTCTCACGGTGAATACCAGTCTCTTTCTGAATCCGCCGCAGCGACCAGCCCAGCCGCCCGAGTGCTATTGCCTGTTGTTTCTTTTCATCGCTCAAAACGTTGCTCACGGGGACGGAGCATAACTGCCCGTCCGCAACGCCCTGAGTCTGTCTAAGGCTGGCCGGTTTTCAGGTGATCACGCCTGGCCGGTTTTGGGTGTTCACTGAGGGAAGAAGGGCTACGATCACGAGGTGACGTCGGTCCAGAGCCGACGACCCAAAGAAGTTTCCACCCTCCTGCCTCGGGTACACCTGGTCGGATCGCTTCTGAAGCGGTGGCTGGGCGGTACGCACCAGGGAGCGGTGTCACACGAGCATCTGCCGTACTACCTCGACGAGTTTACGTTTCGCTGTAACCGACGCAAATCCAGGAGCCGGAGCAAGCTGTTTTTTCGTCTCGTGCAAAAGGCTGTGGACACTAGCCCAATAACCTACGCCGACGTCGCCACGCCCTCCAAAATGCTCTCCAAATAACAACCTGTAGGGTTACCTGAGTCAAGTGCATACCCAGTTTGGCCATATCGGAAGCCATTCAGGACGCTCTCGTGCATGAGAACAGCAAGTCATTTCGAATGCAGTCCACCGCCGTTGGGTCAACGCGGAATTCGCTGGTCCAGCATCGCCGCGTGCCAGGCGAATACCGCGAGCACCACGGCGGACTGCTGCACATCCTCGATCTTCACGGCGTCAGCGAAATCGGCGTTCGTGTGCCTGGTGCGTACATCGTAATTGCTGAAGTCCTTGATTGTTGTGAAAGCAGGAACCCCTGCTTCGACGAACGGCACATGATCTGTACTTCCGATCCCTTCGATCACATTCCGTCGCATGCCCAAATCAGCAAGGAGTGCAAGCCAGGCATCGAAGATCCTTTTCGCCGCCAAGTTGTTCTCCATGTAGAAACCGTATGTTGGCCCTGTCCCCGGATCGTCGTTCAGATAAACCGAAATTCTGTCACGCGCGGCTTTATCTTTAAGGTGCGCTGTCACCCACGCCCGGGATCCAACCATGCCCTGCTCCTCGCCTCCCCAGAGCACCACCCGGATGGTCCTTCGCGGCCGGGCATGAACTGCGGTCAAAATACGTATCGCCTCCATCACCGCGGAAACTGCGTCGGCGTTGTCGGTCGCGCCAGTGGCTGTGTGCCACGAGTCCAGGTGTGCGCCCACCAAAACGACTTCATCCCTGAGCGAAGGATCTGTACCCGTGATCTCGGCGAAAACATTGTCGCTGTCCAAACCATCCTGGCTGGAGTGGCTGAGGACCTCGATGCGCAGTTGCACAGGCACTCCGGCCTTCACCAAACGGACCAGCATGTTGTACTGTTCTGCGGCAACCGTTAACGTGGGGACGGCGTCTTTAGCGGTCGTGCGGTCGCCCTGCACGCGGACCGTCCCGTGCAGTGTCGCCGATGGAGCAAGCGCAACTCCTGCACCGTACTTCTGTAAACGTGCCAGCAACTCGCGCTGTGGCATTCGGCTGGACGGGCTCGGAAAAGGAGGATTTCCTGTTCGGACGGCACCCTCGCCCTGCGAAGGTTGCTGGCGATCCTTGCTGAGGTACTCCGTTTGGGGTCGCGCTGTGAGAACGATGGCGTTCCGGAGACGGCTGCCAAGCGCATCGATCTCTTCGGCGGAGCTGTCTCCTATGTAAACGGGGGTTCCCGTCACCACTCCCGGGGTGGACGGCGACCAGGCATCCGCATATGCCAGCAGGGGCATGTAGCGTGGCGCCGTCATTTCCGTCGTGAGCTTCGCCAGCGTCCAGGCGCGGCCGAATTTAAAGGGCTCCAGGTGCGGGTTTGCCACCCCCCACTGGCGGAAGCGCGCGACTGCCCAGCGTGCGGCTTTGTCATAAGCGGGAGAGCCGGAAAGCCTTGGCCCAATTGAATCCGTGAGTGTATAAAACAGCTCGGAAGCGTTGGAGTGGCTTTGTTCTTCGCCACGTATGAAGCCAACCATTTCCGCATCGGTCTGCTGCTGTCCTGCCGCTCCCGCCTGGAGTAACGCGACAACGATCACGGCCGCCGCCAGGAAGATAAAGGTTCCTTTTTGAGCCAGAAGCAATCTTGTCCTCTGTTGGTCCGCGACCGTTATTATTGCAGGCTTTGAATCAACAAGGTGCAGAAACAAAAACAACGATCTCGGAAGTATGCATCCGGCACGCAACGGCTCCCTGATAAGGGGTAATTGACGGAAGCGATTTTAGAGTTCGTTCCTTCGATATCGGGCGCAGCCACGGATCGTGTACCTGGCGTACAATCGCAGAGACCTGAAAGCGAAGGGTCATTGAGGGATATTGCATGTCGAAGAAGTTTTCCGATCCAAAGCAATCGCGCCGCAGTTTTCTCGCCTTAACCACTGCTTCGGCCGCGGGGCTCGGGGCCTTTCCGGCAGCCGAGATTCTTGACGCCCAACCTGCTGTCGTACCTCCAGTGGATGAAACCGCGCTTGCGCTGGTCAACGGCAAAATACACACAATGGACGGGGCGAATTCGGTCGTCAGCCATTTGATCATTCGTCACAACCGGATCGTCTCGGTAGGAGGTCCGGCGCCAAAGTCGTCGGCCGGAACACGCGTCATTAATCTTCAGGGGCGCACCGTCCTGCCGGGGCTGATCGAACCGCACATTCACATTGTGAGTCTGGGCAATCGACCTGGTTATCACACGATTCTGGAGAACACGAACTCCATCAGTGAAGTCCAGTCGGCACTCGCGGCGCGGCGTAAGGACGTTCCCGAAGGCGCATGGATTACGTCGATGGGCGGCTGGATACCGAATCAGTGGAAGGAAAGGCGCCAGCCAACTCTGGCGGAACTCGACGCTGCCGTCCCGGATCGCCCCGTCCTGCTCTATGAGCGATTCACCGGACCGGCGGTTACGAACAGTCTGGGCAAGAAATTCTTCGATGCCGCCGACGCAGGCGCGCCGCTTCACCCCGATATCAGGAAGATCAACGTTTCTCCGACTGGCGCCATTGCGGCCGCAGGCTTCACGGGGGGCGGGCCATCGGCATCGGCGCTTTTCCTGCTTCGCAGCATTCAGACGTTCGAAGACAAGAAGCGGAGCACGATGGATGCGATGCGTTATTCGGTGAGCGTGGGCCTGACTTCTCATCTCGATCAAGTTCTGTTCCCTACTCCGGGGCCGCTCCATCCGAACCAGATTCTCTCCAATCTCGATCAGTACCGGATGTACGACGCATGGCTCGATCTGCATCGCGAGCGACGCACCATCGTCCGGCTCCAGACCAACTTCCTGCAGAATCAGTCTGATCCTGCATTGCCGGAATTGAAGGAGAGGCTGCGAAATCAGTTTCAGTTCTTCGGCGACGACATGATGCGCACTGGCGCCATTGGCGAATGGGCGGCTCCGCTCGGATCAGGCGCGGCGTGGAGTGAAGCCCAGCGACTCGTGGGGCAGGCGCGCTGGCGCAATGAGAACGCTGTGCAGAACCTCGCGGGCCTGCGTCAGGTAGTCGAATCCTGGGAAGCCGTGAACAAGGAATTCGATATCACGCAACTGCGCTGGGCTGTCCATCACGTTCCGGAAGTAAATCCAGATCTTCTGAACCGCCTCAAAGCGATGGGCTGCGGCGTGGAAATGGGCGCTTTTCGCTGGGTGACATCAACGGACCCAAAGGTCGTGGCAGGTCCGCCATTCCGCACTATTTTGGATCATGGTATTCAGGTGGGCATTCATGGTGACGGAGTCCACATTGCGCCGCTCTCACCATGGCTGCACATCTATTACGCGGTAACGGGTTTGAATTCGTATGGCGACCAGGTGAACCCAGGGCAGCATTTGACCCGCGAAGAGGCAATTCGCCTGTTTACGCGCAACAACAGCTGGTTTCTGAGGATGGAAGACCGGATTGGATCGATCGAGACGGGCAAACTCGCCGATCTGACCGTGCTCGATCGCGATTACTACAGCGTTCCCGAAACTGACATCCGGAAGATTCGTTCCGTACTGACGATTGTGGACGGGAAGACCGTCCACAACGAGGGCGTGGCTTAGAGCCGCTGGAACGCAGCCAACCCGACAGTACAGTAACCGAGCGCCTGCACAAAACCGGTTCCGACGGGCGTTAACGGGCTTGTCGCCAAGTGCAGCTTCGGTCATCGATTGAAAGAAGGACTTACAGTAGTTCGAAAGCGTGTCTGGCCGAAGTCGAGCCCTCCAGAACTCTCTATACCGGGACATGGCCGATCTTTCCCGACGAAACTTCCGCGCCGCCGGACTTTCAACTGGAGTCGGGCTGACGACTGATACAGCGGTTGCGCGCACGATCGACGATTTCTTTCGCGCCTTTACAGCCGACCGGGTGCGTCGCAGCCCAAGCCTCGCGACAAGTACCCGATACTTACCGGCGAAGAGCAGGACCGCCTCGAGCGTCGGATAACGCCTGCGACGCGCGAATGGAATCGCGCCCGCATCCGGCAAACTCGCCAGGGGATCGCCGAACTCCATGAATTCAATCGAGCGTCTTTCACCGAGAACCAACGCATCTCAGCGGAGTTGATGGAATGGCAGCTGAAAGAGGTCGTTCGTGAAGAGCTCTTCCTGGACTATGCGTTTCCACTGGAACAGATGAATGGCGCTAAGAACTATGTTGCGGCTCCTGGCGAAGTACGCGCGCATGGAAGAGGTAATCGGTGAGGCGCAGCGCCTTCATTCGAAGAAGATCATTCCGCCGAAGTTCATCCTGCAGGCGACCATAAAGCAGATGCAGGGATTTGCCGATCCCTCACCAGGACGGAATCCTTTCGTGACGGTCCTGGCTGACAAGATGGCTGCGATCGAAACCATACCAGCGGCAAAGCGGGCAGCTTCGCGGCCGCAGATTTATCCGGTATGGAAGAAGGCCGCCGCGCTGCTCGGAGGCCGAGCAGCGCAGGCAGTTCCAAATAGTGCGGACATACGGATTTGCAAGCCGGGCAAAGCTAAAAACGCACATCGAGCGAACTAGTATCGCCCACTGGTGCCGTCCGGCACCTTACCGTTTGTCGAATAGGGCCCTTTGAAGGATTACCGCAAACTCCGCGATGAACTCTTCATCCGCACTGTTGCCAGATACTCCATCTGGACCGAGCCGTTCAAGCTTCGCCCGGCACGCGCCTCCGCCACCCGCCCGCCAATTTAACCGATTATGGAATAACCACTGGAAGAGTCTGGTAATTGGTCGTGGTGTTGCTGCAAGTCGGATGACCGTACCCACCGGCGCTGATCCCGGTACCGCCGATGGGGTTCGGGATAATGTCGAAGACGATGTTGTCCGGGCGCGTTGGGTCACCGGAAACGCCAGCTATATTCGCCAAGTGGTCGAGCCCCAGGTTGTGACGTACACGCCAGCTGATGTTATGGTCTGCGCATGAGGTATCCCCACTTACCCCGACGCCCCCAACGATCTGTTCGGTCGCGACCGCTGTCGGTGCCGCGATTGACGCGGGCGTGGCCGCGAGGTAAAGTGCCAGGCCGCCCCCAAACACATTGACGCCGCCGATCTTCTGTCCCACCATTGGATCGGATGGAGTGCCGTAGTTCGACGACGGTCCCTGATACGCGACAGCCGTATCAACCGGATTACTCTCCTGCAAACCGAACAGACTGCCCCCGGGCTGAACGGCTGAATAAAGATTCGCGGTGGACAGCGCCAATCCTTTCGGCTGACCGGAGCCACCGCTGTTCGAAGAAGCGTCCAGGCTGAAGGAATTGGCCGTGTTCGCTTTCTGCGCTGATATAACCCGGCTGCCGGGCCACTGGGCGCCGCGGTTTACGCCGGAGAAGGCCACAGCGCAGACGATACCATCGCGATCGACAATCGTCGCCCACATCTGATTGTTCAGGCCGCTCGTTTCAGTGGCGGTGGCTGAATCCAGAGCCGCCTTCAGCGCGTTATAGCCTGGGAGGCCTTCACAGCCGTTCGAGGCAAAGCCGCCCAACGACGTCGTCTGCGCGTTCATCCCGACCACTGAACATGTCACCGCCACTGCGATCGTGGCAGCTTTCTTCACGTACAACTTTGCTCTCATGCTCTCTCCTCAGGTTCTATCGCTCTTCGGGCTTCCGTCTGTCTGCGATTCGACCTCGCAGAATCACAGGAAGTCTCCAGCGATTATGCTTTGTTTCCGCTCTAATTTCGTGGCATCCGCCTCGCTGGCTGCTCAGCAATGTGAGATTTGATACATTTTGCGCCTAGTTAGTCCCAATCGCGGCGGTCGAATTGGCCGCCCTGACGCGAAGGAGCGTCCAAAGACACGAGACCTATGCCAACCTGAGGGTCGGCAAGTCTAAACTCCTGGGCGGTTCTGGGAAATTGGCAAGGCAAATCGCGACGAACTCGCAGCGCTTACCCACCAGTCGCCTGGCCGCCCTGGTGCTCCGAAGAACGATAACTCGTCTCAGCCTGGCCAGCTTGCACAGTCACCCCGGGCGCATTGGGGAAGACGCCTAAGAAGCGAATCGCGCACACGGCCTGGCGTCTCCACGCGGTCGCTTCCGCCGACAATAATACCGTTCCACGGTGTGAGACTTAGTCGGAAAAGATTCAAGATTTGTTCCCGGCAGTTACGTCGGCAGACCAGTCGATCGCTAGCCGTATCTGGACCGCAAGCGGCGCAAATTTACGGATAAGTCAGAAGGAAACGGTCCGCATCAGGCGCGCTCAACAGCGCCGAAGGGGCGTGACAGACAGTACTATCCGCCAAGGATTATAGTCTCGGATCAGTCTTGTTTCAATCGAATAACCGTGAAGACAGGGTGAATGTGACAGTGGACCGTAGCGCAGCTTTCACGTTCGGTCCCGGCGCCGGGCGATTCTCACCGCACGAACACTATTGTTTTGCTGCCACCTGCTCTGCCTTCCCAAAAAACAAACGCCGCGCTCCCCCCTGCGGGAAAGCGCGGCACAGAAAGAAAAACAACCCATCAATTCCGTGAGGGATTGATGGGTTGCTCCATATCAGAACAACAGCTTCAGGCTGAACTGCGTCTGGCGTGCGACGTTGCTGAGGCCGCCGCTGCCCACAAGAGCAGTGATCTGACCCGCGGTCGAGACCGCCGGGGCTGCATATGCAGTTGCAGCCGAACCCGCGCTGAAGACCCCCGTAGCCGGGGTGCTGAAATTGGGGTGATTAAAGATATTGAAGAGCTCGGCGCGGAACTGCAGATTAATGCGCTCGGTGATTTTCGTCTCCTTCATCACTCCCAGGTCGGATTCCACGAGTCCCGGGCCCACGAGGGCGTTGCGGCCCAGGTCGCCCAGCGTGCCATAGGTCGACGCAGTAAAGCACGCCGGGTTATACCACTGGTGAATGCTCTGGTTGGCATAGACATTGCACCCGGCCACAACGTTCGGACGAGGGGTGTCGAAGTTGTTGTTGAGGTAAGGCTGAGTGCCTTCTCCCAGCGAGAACGGAACACCAGTATGGTAGCTCTGGACCAATGAAAATTGCCAACCTTCCTTGAAACGGTTGCCCTTGAAGGGAAGCACGTAGACCAGATTGGCGGCGACCACCTGGCGAAGGTCGAAGCTGCAGTTACCTTTGTCCGCGTTCCAGTCGTAGGGATTGGTATTGGCCGAGGTCACGTTGTTCGCGCCCAAGCCAGCGTATGCGTACGAGTAGTCGATGCAATGCGACCACGTGTAAGAGAACTGGAACACGAGGTTGGAAGACATCCTGTGCTGCACGCCGACCTGCATGGAGTGGTAGTAGGAGCTGCTGCTTGTGTCCAGCATGTCAAGCGAACCAAAATTCGGGTCAGGGGCCGCATTGGCCTTGCAGGTGACGGTTCCGACCACGCAGGGGGCTCCGTTGTTGGTAGCGAAGTAGTCCACGCCGTTGATCACGGTGGGCACGGGCGCGTTGAAATCATGGAAAGCGAGCAGGTGAACGCCTCGGGTGCCCTGATAGCCGACCGTCAGCAGAGTATTGAAGGGAAGCTGACGCTGCACGCTGAGGCTGTACTGCAGGCTGTAAGGAGTCGTGTGGATCCCATAGAAGGTGCCGTTGGTGTTGCTGAGGAGCGGGGTGCCACCGCCAACGAAAGGCGTGGGCCAGTTGGGGTCGCCGTTGGTGAAGACCTGATTCTCCGTGAGGTAGGGAGGGTTGGTCAGGTACGCCGAAGAGAATGTGTAAGTCTGGAGCGTGTCATGGAAGATTCCGAACCCGGCACGAAGCGAAGTCTTGTGGTCGCCGAAAACGTCCCACGCCAGTCCGATCCGGGGATCGAAATTCTTGTTGGACGGATTGCTGCCAAAGGCGTGCGGCACGTTCACGAAATTTGTGCCGAACGTACCACCGCTCAGGACAGGGCCTCCGGTGAGGACCGCGTTGTAGAAGTTGTTGTGGATTTCGACCGGATTGGATTCCCAGTCGTAGCGCAGGCCGAAGTTCAATGTGATGCGCGAAGTTACCTTCCAGTCGTCCTGTATATAGGGAGTCAGCCGGATGTCACGCTCGGCGCGATTTGTGTCGGTTCCGCCGTTCGGGGCGCCTGTAAATGAGGCGGGTGATCCGGCGAAGAAGTTCGGCATGCTGGTAAACGCGTAGAAGCCGTTCCAATACGTGTAAGCGTACGGGTTGAGCTGCTCACGGCGGAAAGAGAGCCCCATGCTGATGGTGTGCGCGCCGCGGATCCACGTCACATCGTTTTTTGCAGTGAACTTATTCTGAATGTACTGGAAGGGGTTGATGAACGAAGCGCCGAGGGGCGTCAGGCCGAGCGGGAGGCTGATGTAGGCGTCTTCTCTGGCCGGCGTGAAGATCTGCAGGGCCGAATGCTCGGTCGGCTGAATTTCGTTGGTGACCGGCCGCGAGTAGGAGATTTCGAACGCATTGATCAGAGTGGGCGAAAAGATGTGATGCTCGCCGACGGTAAGGAACTGGTTGTGAGTCAAATCGTAGGTTGGCCAGAGACCCAGGCCTCCGTAAGTCGTGCGGGTGCCGAAATCCGCCTGATAACGTGCGAACAGAGAGTCTTTCTCCGAAAGGTTGTAGTCGACGCGCGCGACGCCGAAGTTCTCGGGTGTAATCTGCGGGCCGACGAAGTCGTAGTATCCGACGTTGGCGTTCAACGCGCCGGCATTCGCCGTCGGGTAAAGATTCAGCATCGCCTGCGAGGCAGCGTTAACGGTGTATTGCTGGCCGTTGTACATTCCCTGACGCAGCGTGGCGCTGGGTACGAAGTTGACGTAGGTCGTGTCCAGTACCTGGCGGATGCCTTCGTAATTGGCGAAGAAGAAGATCTTGTTCTTCTTGATCGGTCCGCCGAACGTGCCGCCGAACTGGTTTCTGCGGAAAGGCGGCGGAGATCCGGCGTCGAAGAAGCCGCGAGTGTCGAGGTCGCTGTTGCGGAGGAACTCATAGAGCGAGCCGTGGAATTCATTCGTGCCGGATTTGGTCACCGCAACTATCGCTGCTCCGTTGCCGCCGTACTGGGCACCGAACGTGCCGGTTATGGTCTGAAATTCGGCGATGCTGTCGATGCCGAGAGAGGTGCCGGTCACGTTGCCGCCGGCGTTGCGCTGCCACCAGTTCAGCATGTCTTCGCCGTCGAGCGTATTGGCATAACCTTCGGGACGGGCGCCCGCGATCGAATAAGCGTTGGCGACCGATGTCAGCGCCGAGCTGCCACCGGCGGGATAGGTCGATACGCCGGGCGCGAGCAGAATCAGCTGTTCGAAATTGCGGCCGTTCAGTGGAAGTTCGCGCATCTGGGTTGAGTTCACCAGCGAAGAAACCGACGCGTTCGAGGTTTCCACCTGAGCCGTTTCCGCGGATACAGTTACTGTCTGAGACGCCTGACCGACCATCAGCTGAACGTCGATGACCGGAGCGGCACCGACACTCAGGGTGATGCCGGTGCGCACAGAGGTTTGAAAGCCGGTTTTGGAGACCTGAATCTCGTAAGAGCCGATGCCGAGCTCGGGGACGGCATATCGTCCCTCTGCATCGCTCGTCGTGGATTCTGTAGCAGAAGTACCGGTGTTTTTCACCACCACCGATGCGGATGGAATGGCAGCACCTGACGTATCAGTTACCCGTCCCGAAACGGAGGCAGTCCCGGCCTGACCGTAGACGCGTTCGATGACCGGCGAAAAAGCTAACGTTAGGGCGCACAACGAAAATGCGCAGAACTTACTGAAACACTTCACAAAAACCTCCAAGGATTGAACAGTAGAAAAAGGGTAAATGCCCCGTGAAACTTGCTTGACGCTAACATATCAGTGTGGGCGGGCACCCGCCAGCCTGCGGGTTGATAATTTAAATCAATACACTTGATAGTCCGCGGCTCAACAGGACTGCGCGACAGCCGGAATGTCGCATCTGAGCCTCATGTTATATCGGAAACGAGCTTTTTATATGACTTGAATGCATGCGCCCCGTCGATCGGCTTGTCTTTTGCGATTTTGGATTCAATATCGCGCACATCATGTTTTCGTCAAAAAGCGCCAGCATGGCGACATGGAATTCCGTGCCTGAAAAGCCGAGGTCGCTACCACCGAAGAAGGATTGGCGACGTGCGCGGCCTGCCTGGCTTCAAATATTCGATACATACATTCGGACAACGGCGGCGGGGAATAATTAACAACGCCGCCCGCAGCGCCGCGATCCGAGGGATACCACGGGCGTAGGCACAATCTCCCACGTATCGCCGCGAGAGCACCTGGTTCTGCGGATTCTCGCCCTCTGCGGCTTTGCGGCCATCCGAGGCTGAAGGATCGCAAGAAGGGAGACGCGAGGATTGGAGATACCCAGACGGACGAGAGCGACAACTTTGTCCTGGTGAATCACCCCGGTTACGCAGGCCAGCAGGCGAACCGATTTGATTGCATCTGCCATGGACCGTCCATGATGTCACGACCGCGGTTCCGCGGTGTACCAGGCGATGAATTCGTCGAGGCACAGGTTGAAACCCGGCGGGTGATCGGCGACGACACGCTGCCCGTGGCCCGATCCGTTGGTATAAAATCGGCTGACAGTAGCGTGATCGGTTTACCACGCTCGGATCTTATGTGATCGTCGGACGCTCGGCCAGGGTTGCATTGGCGCGGACGCCAAGTCGGCATCGAGGTCTATCGAATTAACACCCGAGACACCGATGCAATCGAGGCCGGATATATCGGTGGCGGCAGGCAAGGCTGGAGGACGATGATGAGTTGGCGTAGTCCACTGCACCGGTTTGTGCTCTTGGGCAGCACAGTTTTGTGGTTGGCTGGGTTTTTCGTACTGGCGCAGGAGCAAAGTTTTTTTGCCGCCGGTCCGACGGTGGGACTCACCGCAGAGCAGGCGAGCCGCGGCAAGGCGATCTACGACGAAAATTGCGCCAACTGTCATGGCACCACTCTCGATAACGGACAGTTCGGGCCGCCGCTTCGCGGATCCGCTTTCAAGATGCACTGGGAGAACCAGTCCGCGAATGCACTCTTCACTCACATCGCCACCAGGATGCCGCCGGCCGCGCCGGGAGGCCTTGGTAACCGCGCCTACAGCGATGTGGAGGCTTATATTCTCAGGGCCAACGGTGTTGCCGCAGGCGACAAGGAGTTAGCGCCGACGCGGTCGCAGTCCGATATCACCGTGCGCACTGTTAATCAGGACGCGACCTATCAGTCTGCGATGGCCGCCCGTAAGAAGCTACTCGCTGGTATTACGCCTGTAACCGAAGAGATGCTGCAGCATCCCGCCGATGGCGAGTGGCTGGTGTGGCGGGGAAGCTATCAAAATCTGGCTTTCAGCCCTCTCAAGAAAATTGCCACGACCAACGTCCGCGATCTCGGTATCGCGTGGACTCTGGCCTTGCCGGTCAGCGCCAATGAAATAACGCCATTGATACATGACGGAATCCTGTTTGTGGAAAGCGGCGCCAGCATCCAGGCGCTTAACGGTGCGACAGGCGAAGTGCTTTGGCAATATAACCGGTCACTGCCTGAATCGCTGCGCAATGGCCAGCAATCGCGAATGAAGAACCTCGCCATTTATGGCGACGCGCTCTATGCGCCCACGGCGGACGGACATGTGATTGCGTTGGAGACCAGGACCGGTAAGTTGATCTGGGATCATGCGGTCATGAATGAGGGTGAGGCGGGCAGAGCTCCTTTCAGTATGACGGGCGGCCCGGTGGTAGCCAAAGGCAAGGTGATCATCGGCACCAGCCTGGGCATCAACACCGGCGGCGGCAACTACATCGTCGGGCTGGACGCGGCAACCGGGAATGAGGCCTGGCGTTTCAACACCATCGCGAAGCCCGGCGAGCCTGGCGGCGATAGCTGGAACGGCGCGCCTTTTGAACAGCGCTTCGGAGGTGGCGTCTGGACCTCGGGCAGCTACGATCCCGCGCGGAACCTGGTATATTTCGGCACCGGCAACACCTATGACATCGGAACGTTGATGCTGCCCCAGCCACGCGTCGGCGAATCGAGAGACGCTCTCTACACAGACTCAACGCTGGCGCTGGATCCTGATACGGGGAAGCTCATCTGGCATCGTCAGCATATGAAGCGCGACGTATGGGATCTGGACTGGGTGTTCGAGCAGTCGCTCGTTACCTTGCCGGTGAACGGCAAACCGACCGAGCTGGTGGTTACGGGCGGCAAGACAGCGATCTTCGACGCCATGGACCGGGGGACTGGTAAATATGTATTCTCTCGCGACCTCGGCCTGCAGAACATCGTGACCGGGATAGATCCAGCGACCGGAGAGGAGACCACCAATCCGGCGCTCGAGCCCGAACCTGGCAAGACCAAGCTGCTGTGTCCCAATGCCAACGGCGCGCGAAACTGGCCGACCACGGCTTTCAACCCCGCGACCTACATCTTGTATGTGCCGCTGGTAGAGACTTGCGCCGACTATAGCTGGACGCCGCGTAGCCCAGGGCAAATAGCGGCGGGGGGCGACGATATCCATTTTGGCCAGCGGCCACGCCCAGACAACGACGGTAAACTCGGCCGCATCGAAGCGATCAATCTGGCGAGCGGCAAGGTGTTATGGATTCACCGACAGCGCGCGCCCTTAGTCAGTTCGTTGCTGGCGACTGGAGGCAACCTGGTTTTCGCAGGCGCGCTGGACCGTTTCTTCAGTGCTTATAATGCGGCGACCGGCAAGCTCCTTTGGCAAACTCAGCTCAACGCGGCCCCTAACTCGTCGCCCGTGACGTATAGTGTCCAGGGCGAGCAATATGTCGCGGTCGTAGCGGGTGGCGGCGGCCCGCTCAGCTCCGCCTCGTCGAGTTTGACGCCGGAGATCGATAACCCCGCAGGCGGTACGACGTTGTGGGTGTTCAAGCTGCCGGCGCGCTGATCATAGTCCACGTGGCACTGGCGCATTATCGGGTATCGGACTCGATGCACACCGGTGACGGACGGAGGCTCCGCGCCCGATCGCTGCGGGCAACGCCTATTTTTTCATTTCGGCGATGAAGGCATCCACTTGCTGGACCGCCAAGCCGCCGTCCGCCCAGTGAAACTCGGTTACGAGGGTTTTCGAGATCTCTTCTTTGCTCTTGCCGCCCTGAACCATACCGCGGATGCGGCTTCGCATGGTTTCGAAGTCCGCTTTGAATTTCAGCAGCCCGGCGCGGTCTGAAACAGGGCCGTGTCCTGGAATCACGGTATCAAAGTCAAGCTTCAGAATTTCGTCGAGTGTGCTCGTCCATTCAAGCGCACTTCCACCGTTTGCATAATCGATGAAGGGCTGCGGCGGATTCGTCAGAAAAAGGTCTCCGGTGTGAATCACCCTGCGCGCGGGAAACCAGATGACGGAGTCGCCGCCGGTGTGTCCGCGCCCGAAGTGCAGCGCGACAGCTTCCTTGCCGCCAAGATTCACGTCCATCTCTTTGGAAAAGGTGATCCGAGGCAGGCCCGGCTGGCTTAGACGAAGCATGTTGGCGCGGACATTCTCGTTGGCGATGACCTCAGCTGAGGACGCGAGCATCTTTGCGTTGCCACCGGCGTGATCGTCATGCTGATGCGTGTTAAGGACGTATCGAATCGGTTTATCAGTCAGCGAACGCACCTGCTCAATGACAGATGCGTAATCGCGGTCGAACATATCGTCCACCAGAATGACGCCCTGGTCCGTAAGATAAGCACCGATATTGCCGCCACCAACACCTTTCGCCGGAGCGATCACATAGAGGTCTTCTGCCAGCTTTCGATTCGCCAACGTAGCCGCCGCCTGTGGGTTTTGCGTCCAGGCAATGCAGATCCAAATAAATGCGGCGAGCGCGGCCAGGCGCAGAGCAAGCGTTCGATTCATTAGCCGGAGACTATATCATGCGAGAGCCAGACACTGGACGGCCCTCAGCCGCAGCTCCAGCTGGTGCTCGGGAAGTGTGCCTTCGGCGCGTGGCGCGCCTTGATGGGGTAATGCAGGCAGCGTGTGCGGCCCGGACGACACGTCCCCTGATCGCAAAGGGTGCCCTCTCAAGGCGATATTCTCGAAGACCCGGCACTTATCCGTGGAAGACGCCCTCGCCGAGAGCGCGGCGACAGACCGAGGTGGCTGCGAGAGACTGGCCCCCCCGCGATGTGCGAAATTGCAGTGTACGGAACTCTTAGAGGGGCTGGCTGCACTGCCATTGCGCAGCCCCACTCTGTCCGTTCGCGATTGGTCGAGCAAGCGGTAGCTGCCCTGACCGGGATTCATGGCGGGCGTGAGAGCACTCCTCCTGATCGCGCGATATCGTGACCTATCTTCGCCGATCACGGGTTAAGAGTCTCGGCGGCGCTGGATCGGGCGCCTCATTTTTCTTGTTGATGGTGCTTGTTCAGCTCAGCACGCGGGCACTGGAATCGCCCGATCGATGCCGCTTCCAGCCGTGGAACAGACCGATCAAACCGGCCGGGATGTACAGCAATTCCGGCAGCGGCGTGGGAATTGCGGTCAACAGGCCGATCGCGAAGGCCTTGATGCGGGCCGACTCCTTGTCGTCTCCGTACCAGTTGATCTGTGCCTTATAAGTGATGTATCCGAGAACGAGGCCGGCCGCGATCGAGACGGGCAGGAGCAGCCCCAAAGTGACGAGGTCTCCGGCGTTGAGCATCATGTCGACAATCAGCGTGAGAATGGCAATGCGCGGGTCGAGTCCGAACAGGCGGACGAATGGCGACGGCGACCGCGATGCTTGAGGCTTGATGGCGAAACCGGGCGATCGGGGAGTGAGGATGGTCTGGAGTGGGGGTGGGACTTCGGCTCTCGCGCCGCACTTCCAGCAGTATTGATGCGCTTCCTGAAGGGCTGAACCACATTTGGTGCAGAAAATCACGGAGTCTCTTGATGACAAGGGGTGCCTCCTGAAGAATTACTTTCTTAGAATCGCACAGAATCTGCAACGTGCGGCGCGACGCCCGGCGGTGGTCCGCCCCGGCCGAGGCCAGCCGTTTGCATCGTTCCTGTGAGTGCCGGGCGTGGCTGATGGTTCGCTCTCTGCGCCCTAAACTGGTATGATTTCGCCAAATGTTCCAGCCAATGTCATGCTGTCTGATTGCCGGAATACTCACTGTAACCGCGGCTGGCGCTGCCGGCATTGCCGCCACGCCTACTTTCAATAAAGACGTGTTGCCCGTGCTGCAGAAGAATTGCCAGACGTGCCACCGTCCGGGCGAGATCGGACCTATGTCATTCCTGACCTTCGACTCCACGCGGCCGTGGGCGAAATCGATCCGTGCGGCTGTTCTTTCCAAAAAGATGCCACCGTGGTTTGCGGATCCGAAATACGGTCACTTTGCCAACGAGAAGACTCTCAGCGACGCCGATATCGCCAAAATCGTGGCATGGGTGGATGCCGGGGCTCCCGAAGGCGACCCTAAAGACAAGCCCGAGGCGGTTCAGTGGCCCGACGGCTGGACCGTCAAACCGGACATCGTTTTCGAGATGCCGAAGGCTTACACGGTTCCGAAGAGCGGCACCGTGGAATACACCTATTTTGTCGTTTCCAGCGGCTTCACGAAGGACACCTGGGTGGTAGATGGCGAAGTGCGCCCGGGCAATCGGTCGGTGGTGCATCACGCCAGCGTTCACGTGCGGCCTCCGGGATCGCAATGGCTGAAGGACGCAAAGCCCGGCGAGCCGTTCGTGCCGCCGCCGGCTTCCGGTGCGCCGAATCCGAGCGTCGATGTGCGAAACGAATGGCTGCTCGGCTATGTTCCCGGGGTGCATGGCGAATACTTCGACATAGATCACCAGGCGGCGAAGCTGATTCCCGCCGGGTCTGACCTCGTCTTCGAGATGCACTACACCCCGAATGGCAAGGAAGCGGTGGAGGACCGCAGTAAGGTTGGTTTCGTGCTGGCGAAAACGCCTCCGAAACAGCGGCTCCTGACGCTGCCGGTGGCGAATCTGAATTTCGTCATTCCGCCCGGCGAGCCGAACCACGAGGGCAAGGCGGAAGCGGTGTTCGATCAACCGGTGCAGCTGGTCTACTCTCAACCGCACATGCATCTGCGCGGCAAGGACATGAATATCCGGCTGGAGTATCCGACCGGCGAATCCGAAATGCTGGTCAGCGTGCCTCACTTCGACTTCGGCTGGCAGCTGATTTACTACGAAGACAAACCGCTCAACCTGCCCAAAGGGACGAAGATCATGCTGGACGCGCACTGGGATAACTCGCCGAACAACAAATACAACCCGGACCCGAAGGCTACCGTGCGATGGGGAGACCAGACCTGGGATGAGATGATCTTCGCCTGGGTTGGTGTTGTGGTGCCTCCCGATGCGGATGAGGACAAAGTGATGGCCGTCCGCAACGGAAACTCGAGTCCGCGGTAGGACACCAACCCGTCGCGAAACGGGTCCTGGACGGTTTGGGGGCCAGCCGTCGTGCGGAATGAAAACCGCGAACAGTCAAACCATTCGTGCGTTGACCAGCGGTCGTCCTCAATGGAGGATCCCTCGCCTGAGCGTGGCTTGTGTGCGATTTCTTACGTTCAGGTCCCCAGATTTTTGTATTCTATTTGACAAATAAAAAAGAGAAAATAATCAGGTGGCGGATGAAAATATCCCGCGCGAGTTTCCAGGGTGGCCTCTGCTCGAGCCGGAAGTGCGCGCGTCTCTGGAAAACCAGGTCGAGCGCGCACTGGCCAGGCGTTCCATGGCTGGAGCGATGGTCTATTTTCTGGTGACTGTCGTAGTGGCGCTCTCCACCCGCTATTATTCGGACCACAGGCTGATCCTTTCCATTAGTGGCTTCTCCGTCCTGATCGCCGGTGTTATTCGGATTGCCGCCGGTCGCCGATTATTGGCCGAAATGCCGGCAGTTACGAATAGTATTCGCCATTTATTCTTTGGCTCCATTTATGCAACGGCAATCCTATGGGGCGGGTTTTGCGCAGCGACCGTTCATCTATACCAGCGCGATTGGACCGCCATGTTCGTTCTGCTAAACACCGCTGCGCTGGCTGCCGGCGCCTCCACCTCTCTGGCGCCGAGCTTCGGTCTTGCCTTGCGCTACCTGGCTCTGCTGATGGGACCGACAATCGTTACTTCACTTTTCCTCCGCGATTCGGGGTATACAGCGTTCGCCATCATGACGAGTATCTACTTCGGCTTCCTTGTAGCGCAAACCCGAAGCAATTGGCTGGCATTCTGGAGCGTCAGTGTGGCGGCAGAACGCGAGAAACTCCGCAACTCCGAGGAAATGAAGCGCGCGGAAGCGGAACGCGCAACACTGGTTGCGGCGATCGAGGAGGCGGCTGAGGCGATCCTCATAACGGATTCTGCGGGAAACATTCGTTACTGCAATCGCTCCTTCGAACGCACTACGGGTTATTCCCGAAGCGAAGTTATCGGCAACAATCCGCGTCTTTTGAAGTCTGGACAGCACGAAAGGGAATATTACCGGAACATCTGGACCGCGATTCTCGAAGGGCGGGTCTGGTCCGGGCGCTTCACAAACCGCAGGAAAGATGGTTCGTTATACGAAACGGAAGGAACCATTGCGCCAATGCACGATGAGAGCGGCGTGGTAACTGGTTTCGTTTCGGCCTGGCACGACATCACTCAGCGGCTGCGGCTCGAATCGGAGCTGCGCCAGGCCCAAAAAATGGAAAGCGTTGGACGGCTCGCGGGCGGCGTGGCGCACGATTTCAACAACATTCTTACGGTGATCACTGGCTACGGTGGGTTGCTCTATGCGGAAATGTCGCCCAGTGATCCACTCCGCGCTTACGTGGAAGCCATCCGAGGGGCCGGCGAGCGAGCGGCAAGCCTCACCAGGCAACTTCTCGTCTTCAGCCGGAAACAGATTTTCCACCCGGTCGTTCTTGACCTTAATGACCTCATCGAGGAGGTGAGGGATATGATTCAGCGTCTGGTGGGGGAGGACATCCTTGTCGAGATCAGGCAGACGCGCGATCGGGTCCTGGTTTCGGCCGATCCCGGCCAGATCACGCAGATCCTCATGAACCTGGCAGCTAATGCACGCGATGCGATGCCCCAGGGTGGCCGCTTGACCATCCGCACTGCCAGGTCCACCGCTCATGCAGGCGATCAGGCCAAGGCCAGCCCGGAGGAGCGACCGGAGAGCGTTCTCCTGGCGGTGACTGATACAGGCCAGGGTATCCCGGAAGAAATCAGTCAGCATTTGTTTGAGCCGTTTTTTACGACCAAAGAGATCGGACGAGGCACCGGTCTGGGTTTGGCAACAGTCTACGGCATAGTGCGGCAGAGCGAGGGTTGGATTGACGTTCAAAGCGAGCGGGGCATAGGTACTACTTTCAGCATCTATCTCCCGGCGATCGAAGGTCCATCAGTCGCTGAGCGAGTCCCGGAGCGTTTGACCACGGCACAAAAGGGCCAGGCATCCGGTACGGTGCTGGTTGTTGAGGATCAGGATGAAGTCCGGGTACTGATCGTAGCCGTGCTTGAATCCGAAGGTTTCAAGGTCCTGCAAGCGGTTGGCGGCGATGATGCCCTGTCGTTGTCGCGCGGGTATCCAGAAACTATTCAGCTGCTGATCACCGACCTGATCATGCCGGGAATGAACGGAAAACAGGTGGCGGACCAATTGATGCTGATGAGGCCAAATATGAAGGTGCTCTATACCTCCGGATACAGCGGAGACGTCCTCACCACGCGCGGCGTGACGGAGCCGGGTGTTCCATATCTGGCGAAACCCTTTACTCCCCTGATTCTGTCTGAGAGAGTGCACGAGGTACTTGGTTTTGGGAAGACAGCTTTGAATGGCGCCTGAGCTATTTTGTGCGCCACCTTCAGCTACCATTGCACTGAATCATGTCCACCTATTTGCTTGTGCACGGTGCCTGGCACGGCGCCTGGTGCTGGCGTAAAGTAGTGCCGCTGCTCGAAGCCGGGGGGCACCGAGTCTTCACCCCGGACTTACCAGGACATGGAGACGACAAAACCCCTTTGGGGGACGTTACGCTTCGCAGCTATACCGACCGCATTTGCGAGATCGCCGGCGCGCAAAACGAGCGGGTAATTCTGGCTGGCCACAGCATGGGTGGCGCCGCCATTACGCAGGCCGCCGAGAATTGCCCGCAAAACATCGCTGCGCTCGTGTATGTGTGCGCTTTCCTGCCGCGTAACGGCGACTCGCTGATAACGTGGGCATCACAGGATCGGGATACCAGGGTCAACGCTTCGACGGTAGATCCGCGGTCGGATGGAACCATCGGCTTCAAGCCGGAACATACGCGCGAAGCGTTTTACGGCAATTGTTCGGACGAAGATGCGGCGTTCGCCCAGTCACGGCTTGTCGCCGAGCCCACCGCGCCTTCGGGTACGCCAGTCGAAACAACGGCACAGCGCTGGGGTCGGATCCCGCGCTATTACATTGAGTGCGAGCGCGACCGCGCGATAACGCTTGGGCTGCAGCGCGAGATGGAGAAGCATTCGCCATGCCGACAGACGTTTTCCATCGACACGGATCATTCGCCCTTTTTCTCCGCGCCCGAGCAGCTTTCGAATATTTTTTTGCGCATTGGAAGCGCGTGAAGCACAGGGCAGTCGGAGCGCCTTTCCATCGCCCTCGCCCGCACAAGATGGACGGACAAATACGCGGTTGACGGGCGTTATTGTTGAATATCGGCAGGTTTCCAGTGGGCGGTTTACTTCCGGACTGCCGGTCGTTGGTTGTGTCGGTCGTTGGTTGCCTGCCACGACATTTCAACCTGATAGAATCCCTCGCATGGAGCCAGGACCCGCTCTCGTCGCAGTAGACGCAGCCTGGCTCCGGTACGGATTACAGGCGCTGATTGGGGAAGACGTAGTGCACTTCACCGGCGACGATCCTGCCGCGCCTCTCCTTGCTGTCCACGTGGTCGATGTAGCGAATCCCATCGGCCTTGTCGTAACCAAGCTGTACTATTCGGGCCCAATGCCAGCGCTCCGGTTGTGCATTCCATGGTCGCGCGTCGCAGGTATCGGATTCGTAGAAGGCATCGAACAAGCCAGGGAGTGCATCGGCTTCTGTCAATCAACCCGGCCGAACGTTGCGGAACGATCTGCAAAGCCGTAATCCAGCGTATACCCGTAACGGATGCCCTCGTCGACCTCGAACAGGTCCCTAACTGCATTCGCGATGCAACTGATCGACGGCGTGCAACTTTCCGGTTTGTTTACTGTCGACAAGGCCGCCGCATAAGCCAGATTCCTCGCTGCGTTTCGTTTTGGCGCTTCGCTCCTCTGGCTGCCGGAAGGCGCGCACACTCCAGCCGGTTCATGTTCGATCCGGCCAGCGACGTGTTCCCGATCTGGTCGCCTGGTGGTGCGCGCGTCTTGTTCACGTCCAACCGCAAGGAAGCCCAGAACGTTACCAGAGGCCAGCCGACGGCTCGATAATTCTGTCGCATGCGGTGAGCAGATGGGGGCTGAGCACCGCGTCGCGGCCCGCCGCACTCCGGTAACGTAGAGCGTCATCAGGAAAGTGGGGTCAAACGGGTTCGATTACGCGAGCGACCTCATCCCGGCTCAAAATCTCAAGCATCAGCTTTCGTAGACCGGTCACAGAGAACTCCTTGTGAACGCAACGTATCGCGATTGATCAAATGCGGCTCACGGCGATCAATCCGGCTGGATTTTCACGCACAAGCGTCTGCCGCTTCGGCTTCGTTCAAGGCGAAATATCGGAAGCTTGTTTCGGCGCCTGTCGCTACACCATCGGCCCGAATTCTGCTCGATTTCGCGGCGGATCAAAATGCGTCCACAACCTTGCTTGCCGTTCTCCCACTCGTAAGCGTGCGCGTCACCGCACTGCATCACTGGCCGTAACATAATCGAACAACCAGTTACGATGCGCCGAATTCACTTCAGGCCGAGCAGGCGGGCAGGATTCTGCTTCGTCATCATGTCGATCTCGGTCTGGCTGAACCCCGATTTTGCGAGTACCGCCATCCCCATTTGAAACGCCTGCGCGTAGTTCACCCTGCCGGGTTGTCCGAGATCGGTGCTGATGACGATGTTTGCCGGGCCCAGTTCCCGAATGTCCGCCAGTTTCTGCGGTCCGTAGTCCATCACCGGATTCTCTCGGTTGATGGCCCTGGGCGCTCCACCCGTAAAGCCCTCGCCGCTCAGCACAATTTCGATCAGTGCGCCCATAGCGACCGCTTCTCTCATCTGCGCCATGGACATCACGATCCCACCGTGGTTCGGATGCTGCACATACATCCTCTTCACCCCGGCCTCTTTCGCTGCCCGAATCACCATCAGTGCCTCCTCCGCACTGACGTGTCCCGTGGACAGGGCGAGATCGTACTTAGCGACGAGCTCGAGAACCTCCAGCACTTCCGGCAGCAATTGTCCGTTGCGCGACACCGCGACCGCCCTGGGCGTGCCTGGAGGATTGCGCGCCGCCGCGTCAACCGTAGGCATGTACACTACGCGGCCGCGCCCGCCGCGCGTCAGGGCCATCGACTCCACCGCCACCGGATTGATGCCCCCCACCGCCTTGTTCAGCACGATGCCCCCGAATACCTCAACGCCCGGCACCACCTGCGACACCAGGTAGGCCCACGAACCAGTTTCCGTATTGTGCTCCTTCAGCACGATGCCACGCATGCCGTAAATGCGGGCGATCTGGGCCGCTTCGATGGCGTCGAATGCGCGTTTGAAATTCAGCATCGACGTCTCCGGCGCGACGTGCGCGTGAATGTCAATCACGCCCGCGAGGCTCGGTGCGTCGTCCACCTGCGCGTTTCCGGCACCCGGCAGTCCAAGCAGTGAAACCAGCACACTCCGCAGCATCCACCTTCGCGTTCTCACCGTTTACCTCCTTGTCACCGCAGCGGCGCCTGCCAGCTGCGTTTTCCGGCGCCTCCGGGCTCCTACCGGCCGGCCGCCCCGTGATGCCTTTCGATCCACTTGTTGTTTTCCATGCACACGAACTCCATCAGTTCAGTACCCGGTTTCATTCGCGCCAGCGTTCCGGTATAGGCGAACGGCTTCTCGTAATACTCCGGATCGGTGATCGTCACTTCGCGCGTCATGTGATCTTTGTCGATCATCCGGAAACGCTCGGCAACCTGCAGTTGTTCCCCATGCGGGTGCTCTGCCGTATCCAGGTACGTCATCGCGTTGAATCCCCTGGTTACGACCACCATCGTGTCGCCTTCCCAGTGGCCGCGCGAAACTCCCCACCACGATGGTTCAATCGACTTCGGCATGGGCGTGCCGTCCGTCGGCACGATCTTGTACACGTTGTTCGACTCGAACATGATGGCGAGCCGCTGGGGAGTCTGCACGATTTCGACGGGATACTCGGTACCCCACGAGCGCGTTAAGCCCCACGGCAGGCAGCGCGCGGTCCAGTCGACGTGGCTTTCCTTGTCGTTCCACCTGGCCAGACCGAGTGGGGTAAAGGAAAGCGACGCTGGCGGCACATGCTTGCAGCCCTTGGTAATACTGCCGCATTCATTCGTCGCGCGGGTGAGGTCCATAGTACGCGGGTGGTCCCAAACGCCGCTTAAATCCGGTTTGCCGTTGGGCAGGTAGGCAATGGCGGCGGCCGATTGCGCAAACGCCGGCAGGCCTACGAAGAACACAACGACCGAGAGCACTGCGGGCTTAAGGGAAATGGCCATGCTGCACTCCTTTTTGAATCGGGAATTTTACTGGATACATGATACTTCCGGTGGGGAGGCAGCGACGGACGCGGAACCGTCAGGCCGGACGATATGGCGAAATGAACGAAGCCGCCAGCGGCAGACGCTTCGCGTACGTATAAACGGCGGGTCGGTTTCGTGGTGGCACCTGCGAGACGCTGACCGAACTATGGTTGGTCACGAGGAGAATTCCCCGTGCCGCAACTAGGCGAGGCAATGCCGGAAGGATTCCAGCGCCGGAACCCGTCCCCGATAACCACGCGCATCCATCTACGGCCGCAGAATCCGGTACCCGTGGTGCTCCGATAGGGTCCTAAGAATTATCGGTAGCGAATAAACGCTTCAGTCTCAGGCGACAACCGGCCGTGTCCCCTTCTATCACGAAGTCCATAGTTCCCCCGCATCGCCGTGCGCAGAATTGTAGACGGAAGCGCGGGTGCGGTTATCTTCTCGCGACGATTCGATTGTGATAACTTCGCTCTTCGAATGCCTGACGGTCAACTCAGTGAAGTTTGAGTCGATCATTGAGGCGCTTCTTCGATATGAGATGAACGCCCTAAGGGAAGATGTCGGACGCCGCACAACCCTATGCCCTGCAAACGCGCCAACTTGTTCGTGAGTTCCTGTTGAGCGTCGACGGCACCCTCTCCTGGTTTTCGTAGGCCAGCGCAGAAAGAGGTCAACCCGCAGGGTTAGGCAGCCTGGTCGCGGATTCCGCGAGGACCTCGGCTTTAGCCGAGCTTCGGCATTGTGACGATTTTCGGCCTCGGCTTGCCCGTGAAAACCTCGTCCAGAATCCGACTGAGGCGAGCCTCGCGTTCAGGAACCCAGCGCGCGTAATGTTCGCGTACGGTCTTCTCGTCGTCTCGCAGCAGATCGGCAACTTCGGATACAGGAACGCCCTTTTCCAGCAATATCCGGGCGAAAGTGTGCCGGAAGCGGTGTGGCGTCGGCGTCTCGTCGAGTTTTCCGGCAAGCTCGAATACGCGGTTGATCTGCCGACGCCACATATCGGTGACCGTTTCAAGCCGGTCGGAGGTGCCGGTGATGAAAGGGGCGTTTCCCGCGGGTCTTCGCCCGATCATCAAGCCTATTTTTCAGCCAGTCGGGAATTGCCGTGTAGTTATCGCCCCCGTTTTTCCTGGCCCGGAGGAAGACCTCGCGCCCTCGAAGCGTTTCATGTCGAACAGGGCAACATCGCTGATGCGCAGACCCGTGTAGATCATCGTCCAGATGAAATCTTTGAGGTCATCAACAGTCGAGATGCCCGAACAAATCGAATTCGTCCACCGGACGGGCAGCATTCGATCGCACGCCTAGATGATCCGCTGGAGTTCCTCGTCTGTAGACGGCGCTTTGTTCAAGATACTGCTGGCGCCTTTCGGGGGGTTCAAGTTCCGGGCTGCCAGGTGTCTTCCCAAGCCGTTCGCAAAAGGCTTTCATCGCCTCCGGGGCGTTGGCATCGAGCTTCTTCAGTTTTTCCAGGTCTTCATGTCGTACTCGGGGCCATCTCCCTCGTTTCTGAAATGTTGAATCATTGTAGTCGCCATCGGTTCGCGACCAGCCTTCGTTATCGTGGGCTGTTCGCGTGGGATCAGGCTCGCTCCGCCGTGATCGTGTAGTCTTACCACTCGGCGATCTTGCCGTCGCGCAGCAAGAACACGCCGACCCCGTGCCAGGACCTGAGGAGGAGATTCTGGAAACGATCGATGCGCTCGTTGAACACCATCGGCCCGCGGGCGAATGTATCGAGCACCTCGAACCGGATCACATTGCGTAAAAAGCTATCGATCTTATCGCTGACGGCTCGCCGCCCTTTCGCGGGCTCCTGACGCTCTGACATGCGGTAGGCAGAATCGTCAGCGAAGAATGAAATTACCTTCGCGAGATCGTGACTCGGCCATGCAGCGCAGAATTCATTAATCACCTGAACATTGGCGCGCTCATCGGGTGTCCAGTCAGCGGCGCTCAGTTTCGGTGTCGAAAGCAGATTGACAAGGCCCGCCCCCGACAGCCCCAGCGCAGCTCGCCTCGAAACGTTATTGTGGGGATGCATATTCTCACAGTCTATCCGCGTTGAGTTGCATCCGGGACACACGTTCGACTTCGAATATCGTTGTCAGCGGATGAGCAGCTTCAGTTCCCTGCAATTTCGATCATTTGGTGCGCTATTCGCGAGACGTGCCGGGAGAAGCCCGCCGAAAACTGAACGGTTCAGGAATTCGGTCCGCGCGGAGCCAGCGCTCCGCAGGCCTGATATCCGCTAATGTCGTTAGGTTTTGCCGCTCGCGCGCCGACAGGCGAGCACTCCCAAGAGTCCGAGACCTGCGACGAGAAGGGTTCCGGGCTCCGGCGCCGCACCAACGGCAGTGAATGTGTCATTGTTTGCGACGAGGCTAAGGCTGCCACCACTGGTAGGAATATTCTGGAAGTCGTTAAAAACCGAGGTTTCGAAATCAAATGGGGAAGACACAGGCCCAAATGAGGATTCCAGATTGTAAGACTCGAGGCCCACGAAAAGCTCCGTAAACCCAAGAATCCCATCCAATCCAACGCCGCGGTTGACATCGCCGAAAATAATGTCTCCGGCGCCGTTCGGATCGTACCAATACGTTGGATCCGAGAAGGTTGCGGTTGCGAAGCCAGCAATGCTAATGGAGGAACTGAAGGCAATGACCTCGTAATTAAGGTCGGGGGGAGTGCCGCTGGCTACGAACACATTGCTGGTGTCCGCATCGGATGTAACGGTGATCGCCGCGTCGGTAAAAGCCGTTCCCGCGAAAGTGCCTGTCGCAGTGGCGTTCATGGTGTACGTGATTGGACCTGCAAGAGCCACGCTCGCCGCCAACGCGGTGACTGAAGCTGCCCGGAAGAGCCACTTAATCTGCAATTCGGCCACCTCCTCGGATTTTTAAGAACTCGATTATCACATGAAACCGTCCTGGTTTGAAGCTCTTGGAGCGCCCGCCTGCCCGGCCTGAGACAGTAATAATGTACTTTCTCGTACGTTCGCGCCCCCGTGTGCCGTGCGAGCCGCTGCGCGGGTCAGTCCCCCAAGTCATCCGTTCTCCCTCACGGTGTGCGGATCGCCGGGTCTGGACGTGACGGCAACGCGGCGTTATGCATTTGTGTTTTGAGCCGCCGCAAGACAGCATTTTGAGCGGCCGATTCTATACACGATGGGGACAAGAGGATTGTCAACAGGTCCGGGCGTTACATTGCCTAAGCTCATCGCCCCAAAAGATGCCAGATACGGCGAAGTGTCCACGGTCTATGAGAAAGGGCTCGCAAAGGAATATCTCCGCAAGGTCATGATTTCTCGCGCAGCGGGATTCCATAAATGGAATCCGGTCTGCAAAGGATTTGTGTAAAGCATTGTGTTTCAGTAGTATACATTTTTTGATAGATGGCCGGATACTTGCACGCCAAAACGGAATATGACCAAGACATTCCTGCGTAACGTGGGGGTTACCGCCACACTTTTCGTGTTGGCGCTTATGTTCGCCGGCCAGCCAGGATCTGCCCAGCTTACGAGCGGCGATCTTACTGGCCTGATCACTGATCCATCCGGCGCCGCAGTCCCGGGAGCAACAGTGGAGTTGACCAATGAGGCCACCGGGGTGAAGGCCGAACAAACATCGGACGCGGCCGGGGAGTACCATTTCTATAATCTCGCGATCGGCATGTATGATCTGACTGTTTCGGCAAAGGGTTTTGCCGCAACGTCGGCAAACGGCATCCCGATCGCGCTGAACAGAATTGGAACTCAGAACATAACGCTGCAGGTGGGCCAGACGGCCACCTCGGTCGAGGTGACTGAATCCGCCGGAACAGTCGATTCGACCACGGCTCAGATCACCAACAACTACGAGACGAGGCTGGTGGCCGATCTTCCGAGCGCCGCCACGGGCCAGGGAGTCATCAACCTTTCGCTCCTGTCCGCTGGCGTAGCGTCAGCCGGAGGTATCGGCATTGGCGAGGGTCCCTCCATCGGAGGGCAGCGTCCCCGCAATAACAACTTCACCGTCGAAGGTATCGACAATAACGAGAAGTCCACCACGGGCGCACTGATCTACGTCCCGAATGACGCGGTCGAGGAGTTTACAGTCCTGCAAAACCTTTTCCAGGCTGAATTTGGCCACTCCTCAGGCGGGCAGTTCAACACCATAGTCAAGTCGGGAACCAACGAGTATCATGGCGCCGTGTTCGACTACCTGCAAAACCGGAACCTGAACGCCATCGACCAAAGCCTGCAGAACCAGGGTTTCAAGAAGAATCCGCGTTATGACCAGAACCGTCTGGGCGGTAATTTCGGCGGCCCCATTATTAAGAACAAGCTGTTCTTCTTTGCCGACTACGAGTACAACCCCATCGGCCAGACATCTTCCACGGCTTCCGGTCTGGCAGCTCCCACTGCGGCTGGTTACGCAACTCTGGCGGCACTCCCCGGGATCAGCCAGACCAACCTGAAGATCGTGCAGCAGTACAGCCCGGTGGCGCCTCAGAACGACCTGGGGACTCAACCCTATACACTGCCCAATGGCGGAATGATCAACATCCCCATCGGAACCCCGAACATCGTAGCACCGAACTTTGAGAATCAGTACTATCTGGTGACTGCGATCGATTACAGCCTCTCCGATAAGGATCAGCTGCGCGGCCGTTTTCTTTACAACGACACGTCGGGTTTCCCTCCTACTGACGAACCGGAGCTTCCTGCTTTTTTGCTCGCCGTTCCCGTTACCAACTATCTCGGGACATTCACCGAGTTTCACAATTTTACCCCGGCTGTCACCAACGAATTTCGCTTTGGATACAGCCGGTTCAACCAGAGCCTGCCAGCGGGGAATTTTAAGTTCCCCGGTCTCGACGAGTTCCCGAACATCACTTTCGACGAACTGGGAATCCAGCTCGGGGTTAACTCGGCTTCCCCGCAGTTCACCATTCAGAATACCTACCAGTTCACCGACAACCTGAGCTGGGTAAAAGGCAGACACACTTTCAAGTTTGGCTTTGACGGGCGAAAGTACATCTCTCCGGCGACCTTCACGCAACGCGCACGCGGCGACTACGAGTACACGCAGATCACCGACTTTTTGTACGACCTTACCCCCGCGGATCTGGCGGAACGTTCCACCGGCAACCCTGTTTACTATGGCGACCAGATTTCGACCTATGCTTACGCCAGCGACAACTGGAAAGTGCGGCCGGACCTCACGGTTGACCTGGGCGTCCGCTACGAGTTCACCAGCGTGCCGTACAGTGAGCGTCTGCAAAGCGTAAACGCGCTGGCCAGTGTTCCAGGTTTGATCAACTTCAGCACTCCGCAGCCGCAGTATAAAAACTTCGCCCCGCGTATCGGGGTTGCCTGGTCTCCCGGACACAGCGGCAACACTTCCATTCGGGCGGGATTTGGGACGGCTTACGACGTTCTTTTCGACAACATTGGAATCACCACGCTCCCTCCGCAGTTTTCGCAAACAGTGGATGTGACCTGCGGGGCAGCGAACGATTGGCAGTGCCCCGGCGGTTTCCTGGCGAATGGCGGAATTCCTCCAGGCGCCAGCGCCGGAACGTTGACCGCGGCCGCGGCACGGGCAAAGACGTCCGCGTACGTCCCGAATCAGACGCTTCCGTACTCCATCAACTGGACGGGCGGCGTGCAGCATTCGTTCGCCAAAGACTACGTTCTCGAAGTGCGTTACGTAGGTACACGCGGTGTACATTTGCCCACACAGATTCAGCTCAACCAGGCACCCATTGTTACTTCCACCAACTTCCTTCCGACCTACACCTCGAATCCAGGCCAGGCGGCTCTGAACGCATTGCCCCTGACATTGAACACGCTCGAGTCCGAATACTCCGCTACGGGCACGCCGAGTGATGGGGGCGGCATGCTGCCGCAGTATTACAATGCCGGGTTCCAGAGCAAGATCACCTCTTACCAGCCCTGGGGCTGGTCGCTTTACAACGCTCTCGATGTGCAGCTCGACCGGCGATTCTCCCACGGCTTGTTGTTCCGCGGCGCTTACACCTGGAGCCATAACATCGACAACAGCACGGCTGAGTTCAATACCACCGTATTTACTCCTCGCCGCGCTGAAAACTCCCAGAACCTCACCCCGGAAAAGGCCTCTTCGGCCCTTGATCGCCGTCAACGATTGACTCTGACCATGCTCTATGACCTCCCTTACTTCTCGCACAGCCAGAATTACTTCCTGAAGAACGTCGTCGGGAACTGGGAGGTTGCGCCCGTATATACCTATCAGAGCCCCGAGTACTACACAGTGCAGAGCGACACCGCCGGTCTACTGAATGGCGACGGCGCAAACGTGGATCGGGCCATTGACAATGTGAAGGGCATTCCGGGAACGAGCTCAGCGGTTACGGCGTTAACGAACTCCGCCGGGAATACAGTTGCTTATCTTGCCAACAATCCGAACGCCCAGTACATTCAGGCCGGGGTCGGCGCTTATCCGAATGTGGGGCGCAATACTCTGCCGGGGCGCCCGATCGATAACATCGATATGACAGTGGCCAAGCGCGTAACGTTCCACGAGCGATACAGAGTAGAGTTCCTGGCGCAGTTCTTCAACTTCTTCAATCACCCTCAGTTCGTGCCGGACGCCATTAACAACGTATACAACTTCGTTTACAACGCCCCTTCCTACCGGACGATGCTGATTACCGGCAATCCGGCTTTCAATAATCCGGAAGCCGTTCTTAACAGCAATGCGCGAACCATTCAGCTCGTGCTGAAGTTCAAGTTCTGATATGGAGCGACCTGTCAACTCCGGGATACAGTTCCCGGTTTGACGGGTTTTGAAGTGGTGATTTCTCCGGGGCTGGATCTTCCTCCACAGAGGACGATCCAGCGCGTTTGCCTTTGGGAAGCTGAGCACGCGGACAGATAACGACGATTGATCACGAGATGCGCGCGTCCAAACCGCAGGTGACGTTGGTCCACAGGCCCTGCAGGTCCCGCTTGCCATGGGGTGTGGTCGCGGGAGTCCAGATCCCGGAGACAGTCTCAAGCTGGTGCCGCAGAGGCGGCCGAAGCCCATCATGTTTCACAATTATCAGGGTGAACGGGAGTTCCTCATCAGCGGTCCGCATTTCCGAGGTGTCACATCCGACGCGTTCTGGTTGATTCCCAACTCGTTTCCTGGCCTATGTTGAGGGCGTTAACAGCAAGCTGATCTGGAGGGACTGGAGCCGCATAATCGTGAACCACGTGGTTACTCCGTCGCCCGAAGGTGCGACCGGCAGGATTGATCTGCTCCAGATAGGAATCAAACGCCCGGGCAGCATCGAGCGTCATGGCGGTTACGAAGATGTTTACGTGAAAACGGCGGACGGTTAGCGCATTAAATCGCGAACTTATTTGCGTGACAAAGCGTGGCACGATCCGCTCCTGCAGACGCCAGACTGAACCAGCTTTTGCTGCCAAACTCGTGGAAGGAAACAAGAGCGGGCAGCCGACAAAATGTAAGCCGGTCCACACTTACTACTTTTCTACATCGGCGATCTTCAGGCCGGCCGTGACGGAGGGGACACCAATAGCTGAAAAACGCGGCTATAGACTTGTGGCCAGTGCAACGAAAGATATTTTGGCTGACATTCATCGTTCTGACTTTCGGAACAGATTGTTTTCTGCCGATGTGGTGGGCACTGGTCGCAACCGTTCCAATCGCGATTCTGAGCTGGTGGTTGGCCTATCGGACCGGGTGGTTCTAGTTTCCCGTTGAACGCGCTGATCGCGGGCGCAACGCCCTGCGCCTCGCGCCAAACTTATAGAAAAGTGTGTTTTTGCGATGAGGAATCGCCTTCTTCAGCATTCTTTCCGCGATGTTGTTGTCCAGTGGTGCGCCTGGCTTTCGCAGGAACAGCGTCAGCTCCGTCCAGTGCCGGTGCAGATATGAGATCGCTTTACCCAGCCCGGAGTTGGGTTCTGTCTTATGTTCCGCAAACCGCGCTTCCATCCACCCGCGCAGTTTATCCATCAACGGCGCGCTGTGCTCCTGATGAACAGTAACCGGCTTTCCGGCGATAGTTGCCGCTGCCTTGTCTCACCGTCGATCAGGTAGACCTTGCCCAGAGTCTCCAGGACATACCGGCATTCTTCCGGGAAGTTCGCGGCCACGTCCACAACCTGCCTCTTCCATGCGCCAGACAGTTAGCCAGCAGGAGCTCCATGCCCGTTGGTTTTGGCGTGTTCCGCGAGAGGGCGTCACACATTTGAATGGGCACCTCCAGTTCTGCCGCGCGCCAGATAGATTCGATGCCGCTGGTAAACGTTCTCGTGCGACCGTCTTTCAGGTCGCGCACCAGCTTCAGAATCCGCATGCCGGTGTCGTCGTTGTGCATCACGCTGCCCTCCGCCGCATGACGGATCAACTCCTTGCAGCACGGGCCAGAGCAAACCTGCGCCGCGCTTCACCAGTTCCCATTGCGTGCTTGCCGGGAACGGAATTGCTTTTCCAGTTGCTGCAGGCAGTTGCAGACTAACGGCGGTGCGGAAGCGGGCGGTCGAGGCAGCGGACAACAGGCTGCTCGCGCCGGAATTGGCATCCCTCATCGCGCGGATCAAGGACGTCCCGTCGCACGGGGTCCGCGTGGGCAACTGGCTCTCACTCCGCCGACGCAGGCGCTGCTGAACGCCCCGACGTGTGGACGAAGAAGGGACTGCGCGACCGCGCGATGTTCGCAACGCTACTCGGCTGCGTGCTGCGCAGATCCGAACTGGCGAATCTGACGACGAAGCATGTTCAGGAGCGGGACAACCGCTGGTGCATTGAGAGCTCGTCCGGCAGATGCTGAAAACGTATGTAGCGGGCGCCGGCCTGCCGGACATCGCGTCACACGATCTTCGGCGAACGACAGCGAAGCTCTGCCGGGCGGCAGGCGGGGAACCGGAACAGAGTCGATTGCTCCTCGGGCATTCGTCAGTTCAGACGACCGAGCCCTATCTTTGCAGAAAGCAGGATCTGGCACACGCCGCGAACGATGGGATCAAGTTGACGCTACAGCCTGAACGGCCTGGCCGAACATAGAATGGTTATGGCCCCCCGGGCCTGTCGTGCTCGTGGACCTGACCACGCTCTACAGAATACCCTCGCGATAAGGGACAGAGCTTGCTACCCCAAGCATTTGAATCGAGACTCTCGTCTGGTGGCTTGTGACATCGGCAGGCCTACGGCGCCCCCTGCACCGCCTCAATCTTCAGCCCGTCCCTCGCCACATCCCCTGGATTCGCCACCACCATGTCGCCCTCATGCAGCCCCGCCACCACTTCCAGCTTGTCGCCGTAATCGCGCCCCACGGAAATCTTCTCGAGGTGCAACACGTTCCCCGGCCCCACCACGGCCACCTGCGCGCCGTTATCGCGCATAATCATCGCGTCGCTCGGCACCAGCAGCGGCGGATCGGCGCGCGCACTGGTCAGTTCCACCTGCGCATACATCCCCGGAAGCAGCGTGTGGTCCGCGTTCGGTACGTGCACCTCAACCAGCAGCGTGCGACTCGAAGGATCGAGCGCATTCGCGCTTCGCGCCACCTTGCCCGCAAACTGCCGCCCCGGCAGGTTCGCCACCGTCAGCACCGCTGGCTGCCCCTCCCGGATCGAACCGGCATACGCCTGCGGCACCGTCACATAAGTGCGCAGCGTGTCCATCTGCGCCATGCGAAACAGCATCGTGTTTCCCACTGACACCAGCGCCCCTGTGTCCACATTCCGCAGCGTGATTACACCATCGAACGGGGCAGTCACCTTGCGGAATTCGTCCATCCTCTCGAGGCGCGCCAGATTCGACTTCGCGGCCGCGATATTCGCCTTCTGCACTTCCACCGCTTTTTCGAGCGCCTGCAGCCCCGCGACCTTTGTCTGATACGTCGCCTGCGTCTGATCGTCGTCCTGCCGCGCCACCGCGCCTCTGCCCACCAGCACAGTCGACCGCTGCGCCATCAGCCGCGCCAGTTCCATGTCCGTCTGGCCCTGTCTCTGATTTGCCAGCGCCTGCTCCAGGGCCGCTTCCGCCTGCTGCTCGGCGGCGCGCGCCTGCACCACCTGCTCGGTCAGTTCGGGGGCATCGATCTCCGCCAGCGTCTGTCCGGCCTTCACGCGATCGCCGATGTCCACCAGCCGCCGTTCCACGTAACCATCCGCGCGCGCCAGCAGCGGCGCTTCGGTAATTGGCTGGATATTGCCTGGCAGGATGATGCCGCTCTCCCGCGTGGACCGCGTCACCCGGATCACGTTCAGGCGCGGCGCCGCCTCCTGCTGCGCGCGCGCTTCGGCGGAAATCACCTCTTGATTGGCGCGCATCGGCAGGTATCCCGCGAAGAACGCGACCACCGCCAGCACTGTCAGGCCCAGAAAAATCCCTCCGATCGTTATGCCTGACGGCTTCCAAATAGCTCGCGGGCGCCCTTCGCCATGCTGCCCGCCCTGCAGCTTCGCGATCTGTTCGCGCAGCCGCTGGTTTTCGCGGCGGAGATCTTCGTCGATTGCCTGTTCTGGTTCGGGTTTTGTGTATCGCATCAGAGAGCCTCGTGCTCCCGCTCAATCAGCAACCTCTGATGATCCACCGGCGCTTTATGCCGCATATAGCTGTAAATGATCGGCACCACGAACAGCGTCGTAACGGTCGCAAACATCAGCCCGCCGATCACCGCGCGTCCCAGCGGCGCGTTCTGTTCGCCGCCTTCGCCCAGCCCCAGCGCCATCGGCAGCATACCAAGAATCATCGCGGTCGCCGTCATCAGCACCGGACGCATACGCGCATAACCCGCGGCCAGGATGGCTTCCTTCGCATCCGCCATTTCTCTTTCATCGTTCGCGAACGTGACAATCAGGATGCTGTTCGCTGTCGCCACGCCGATGCACATGATCGAACCCATCAGCGACGGCACGCTGAGACTGGTATGCGTCAGGAACAGCATCCAGAGAATGCCGGCCATCGCGCCAGGCAGCGCCGTCAGAATGATGAACGGATCCAGCCACGACTGAAAGTTCACCGTCATCAGCAGGTATACCAGCACCACCGCGAAGATCATCCCCAGCGCGAGTCGCGTGAACGACGACTCCATCGTGGCCACCTGTCCGCGCAGCGCCAGTGTCGTGCCGCGCGGCAGACGCTTCGTCTCATCGGCCATGATCTTCCGCACTTCCGCGCCTACGCCGCCCAGATCGCGCCGGCTGATGTTGGCATAAACGTCAAACACATTGAGCACGTTGTAGTGGTTCACAATTACCGGCACATGATCGCGACGCACCGTCGCCAGATTCGACAAAAGCTGCGTACTTGACGCCATCGCGCCCGGATTTCCGTACGCCATCGACGCCCCGCTCGGCGATTGCCCCATAAATGACGACGTTCCGTAGGCCGGGCCAGTCATCGCGCCCGGCGTGTTTCCCGTTTCAACCTGCGTCGCCGCGGATATCGGCGTGCGCATCAGCGCGTCGAACGAATCGAGGCGATACTGCGGCGTCTGCACGCCCACGTTGTACTGCACGCCGTTATTCCAGTTCATCCAGAAGTTCGGCGCCACGCTGCCATTGCCGCTGAGCGATATCAGCATGCTGCTCGTCACGTCGCGCTGCGTCAGCCCCATCTCGGAAGCTTTCGTCCGATCCACGTTCACCTGAATCTCCGGCTGTTCCACCACCTGGTGCACATGCACATCCGCCGCACCCGGTATGTACGACAGCTTCTGTGCCAGCTCCTGCGCAATTTTGTAGTTTGCCTTCGCGTTGTTCCCCACCACCTGCAGATCGATTGGCGCAGGCAGCCCAAAGTTCACGATCTGGCTCGTAATGTCGGCCGGCTGAAAGAAGAAATCCATGTCCGCAAACTTCTCGCGCAGATGTTTACGCAGCAGGGTTTCGTAGCTCCGGACCGGTCTGTGTTCCTCCTTATTCAGAGAGATCAGAATCTCGCCGTCCGCCGACGAAATGGTCGGAATATCGCCCTGCGCAATGGCCGGCCAGCTGTTCGGGATACCGATGTTATCGATCATCATGTCCAGCTCATGCGGCGGGATCACGTTGCGGATTTCGCGCTCCAGCGCCGCGAAGCGCAGCTCAGTCTCTTCGATGCGGGTTCCCGCCGGCCCGCGCGCGTGCAGGCGCATCTGCCCCGCATCCACCTGCGGGAAGAAATCCCGGCCCACCAGCAGCCCAAGACTCAGCGAAGCCGCCGAGAACGCCATAAACGCGGTGAGCACCACTCCGCGATGTTCGAGCGACCAGTTCAGCAGCCCCATATACCTGTAACGCAGCTTCTCGAACAGCGCATTGAAGATGTGATGAATGCGCCACAGAACGCCTCTGCCCGCGTGTTCCGGATCTCGGTAAATATCCAGCTCTTTGTCGAGCAAATATGCCATCATCGTCGGCACGAGCGTGCGCGACAGCAGATAAGAAGCCATCATCGCGAAGACCACCGCCATTGCCAGCGGCGTGAACAGAAACTTCGCCGTCCCTGTCAGCATCAGCACCGGGACAAACACGATGCAGATCGACAGCGTCGCGACGAACGTCGGCACGGCAATCTGCGATGCCCCGTCCAGCACCGCACGCACCAGCGGCTTCCGCATCGCGATGTTCCGATGCGTATTTTCGATCTCCACCGTCGCGTCGTCGACCAGTATGCCGACCGCCAGCGCCAGCCCTCCCAGCGTCATGACATTGATGGTTTCGCCCAGCAGGCTCAGAATCGAAAGCGAGGTCAGCACCGACAGCGGAATCGAAAGACACACAATCAGCGTGCTTCGCCAGCTGCCGAGAAACAGCAGAATCATCAGTGCAGTCAGCCCCGCCGCAATCGCCGCCTCGCGCAGCACTCCCTGAATCGATGCCCTGACGAAGATCGACTGATCGGCCAGTGCCGTGACCTTCAGCTCGGGGTTCACGGTCTGGAGAATGTTCGGCAGCGCCTTCTTGACCGCATTCACGATCGCCAGCGTCGACGCCTTGCCGTTGCGCGTCACCGTCATCAGCACGCCGCGCGCGCTGTTTGTGCGCACGATGTTCGTCTGCACGGCATAGCCGTCGTGAATCTGCGCCACGTCTCTCATGTACACCGTCGCGCCATTTACGGTCTTGATCGGCAGATTATTCAGATCGTCCAGCAGCGTGGGGCTGCTGTTTACGCGCACCTGATATTCGGTCTTCGCAATCTTCGCCGTTCCCGCCGGCAGAATCAGATTCTGAATGCTCAGTGCATTCGAAATATCGATCGGTGAAAGCTGCTTCGCGTAGAGCTCATCCGGATTCAGGTCCACCATCACCTGCCGGTTCTTACCGCCGAACGGATACGAAACCGTCGCGCCCTGCACCGTGCCCAGCGGCGTGCGGATGAAATTGTTGCCGATGTCGAAAATCTCCTGTTCGCTCAGGGTCTTGCTCGAAAGTCCCAGCTGCAGCACCGGCACGCTCGCGGCGTCGTATTTCAGAATATTCGGCGGAAACATTCCCGGCGGCATGTTGCGCAGCTGCGTCTGCGCCGTCGCTGTCGTCTGCGCCACGGCCATGTCGATCTTCACATTCGGGTGGAAGTAAACGCGGATCACCGCGTATCCGTTGTACGACTGCGATTCAATGTGTTCGATGTCCGAAACGTTCGCCGTAAGTGTGCGCTCGAAATTGGTCGAGACGCGCTTCTCCATCTCCTCCGGCCCCAGCCCAGGATAGAACCACAGTACGCTGACGACCGGAATATCAATGTACGGGAAGATGTCGACCGGCATGGTCACGATCGAGACGCCGCCCAGTATCGCGATGAGCACAGCCATCACTACGAATGTGTAGGGCCGGCCCAGGGCCAGCCGGACAATCCACATATTTGCTGTTATCCGGCGGAAGCGCCGCCAGGTCGAAGTATATCGCGCGGATTCAGCCGGCCCTCCGCTTTCTCAGGGTTCCTCCACCCGATCGACCACGACCGGCGCGGTGGGTCGTCGACATTTCTCCAGGCGCCGAATCGAATCGCCTCAAACACTACTGAAGTCACCTTGCGGGGCAAGCCCGCGATTTCACGCATTGATGAAAGCCCACGCGCCGGAAACACGGGTGAAGCCTGGCAGCCATCTCGATCTCGTCGAATCGCGAGCGCGGTATATCCGATCCATGCCGCTCTTACTCGGGACCCGCTGTCGCACAGAAGTACCCACGTGTCCTATGCCGTTGGAAGCTGACCGCCTGATGCCTGACTGCCGCTCCGAAAAACCCCCGGCCACGACGTGGTCGGCCTGCCGAGGCGGGCGTTCGATGGCGACCGGACAACTGAGCTGGAACGGATCGGCCCCAGCGTAAGTTCCACAGAGCCAGACGGCGCGCATATGATCGACCTTGCCCGGGCACTGTCGAGCGGACCGGCAGGGTGTCAGAAGGAACCGTCAGGGCCGGAGCCGGAAATCAAATCGAACCGGGACGGTCGATGCGGTGGACGCTCTCGCAACCCTATCCGCCTCGGCAGATCGCTGGGCCACAATCAGATTAGGGAAAAGTCCCCCGAGGACCACGAAGAGGACGCCGACCGTCAGAGTCCATCGCTCTCGCGGGAGAGCATCCGCCATGTGCGTGAAACCGGTGCGCCGCCTGCCCAGAAACAACCGCGCGAACAGCCGGAGAATGCTGACCGCATTCATCGCGGTTGCGATTGGAAGCACGATGCCGGTAACGGGATGCGAAATCAGCGTGCCGTGTATCAAAAGGTCCTGCGAGCAAAAGCTCAGAGTACCGGGCAAGCCCACCAGAGCCAGGCCAAATACGGCGAAGAAAATGGCGAGACGGGGCGCATGTCCGGCCAGGCCGAGATAATCGCTCGCGGTGAGGTTTTCGCCAAAGCGGACCTCAAGCAGCCGCAGAATGCCGAAAAGGCCCGTAGTCGAGATCGTCACCACAAACCAATGGACCAGCGCACCGGTGATGCCTTCAGACGTCCGGCTTTCGAGTCCAGCCAGGATACACGCCGACTGGCTGAGCGCAAGAAAGGCGAGAAGCCGGCGCGGCGAGTTTTCCGTGAGCGCACGTATCGCTACATAAATGGCTGTCGCCATGGCCAACCACGAGAGCACGGGGAAGAGATTGCCGGTGGTGCGCGGAAACAGCGGCAGGATCAGTTTGGCAACCAGCAGAGCGCCCAGATGGCCGTTCAGCAGCAGAGCAGTGGGAATCGGAGGACCGCTTTCCGCTGCATCGGCGACCCACACGTGCGCCGGCCAGATTCCCTTGCGAAAGATCACCGCGACGACCAGGAGGCCGAAGGCCGCGATCCCGCCAGGGCTCCGGCCCTTCAGGGTGTCGAGTGAGAGAGCATGAGCGCTGTAATAAATAACTCCGATTCCGACAGCGAGCGCCAGGCTCGAGAGCAGCAGGGAAGTGGCCGGCCGCCACGAGCGCGCACGAAACCACGACACCGGAAGAAAGGGAATCGTGGAAAGAACCCATCCCGTCAGGAAAACGATCAGGTTCCCGCTCGAGTAGGCAAGCAGCGTGGCGCCGAGAAGAAACAGGATTCCACCGATCGCACGGGAGTCGCAATCGCGCTTCGGCAGTACGAGCGTCGCCGCCGCCGTCAGGCACGAAAACAGCACCATCAGCGCCTCGTACAACGATTCGCCCTGCGGGGCCGCCAGCAGAAGAAGCGCACTTGCCGCGACCGAAACCAGCGACGCCATGAAGCCAACCATGCGCGCCTGACCACGCCAGACCATCAGCACAGCCGCGGCCAGCCAGGGAGCGCCGATCGCTATGCCGTCGAGGACCGGCGCGCCCGGATTCCATGCGATTCCCGGCATTATTCAACTCCCTGTTCGGCGGGGCGGCGTATTGAAATCGCCGGCTTAGCCTGGCGTTCAGTTCCTCCCGGGCGTCCAACACTATCGAGCGCGGCAAACAGCCTTGAGATCTGCAGGAGAGGATAAATGAAACAGCGATCGAGAATCGTGTCGAGGTGTCCGCGGTCGAGCGCCCACCGGTAGAGCCAGAGGCGCGTGCGTTCCGGAAGCAGATCCTCCAGATGTCTGCCCGTCGGTGACATCTCGCCGCCGATTGCGGAATGCATGCGGTGATAGTCGTGCAGCATCGATGGCGCACGCAGGAACTGAAGGGTGCGAACCACGGCGTGCCCGAGAATATGGGCTACCGCGATAAATCTCAGTCCGAAGCCAATCTCGACGAAGACCACGCCGACCTGAGTGAGCGACGCGAACGCGAGCGAGGTCTTGGCGTCCGCGCTGGCGCGGCCGGCAATCGTGCCGTAAATGGCCGTCGCTAGGCCGATCGCAATCACGCAGATTGAGGCGATCCGGGTTTCGGCGAGCAGCGGTTGAACACGAAGGAGAAGGTACGCCCCGGCGTGAATCGAGATGGCGCCGTAGAAAATGGCGCTCGACGGCGTGGGGCCCTCCATGGCGCGCGGGAGCCATCCCGAGAACGGGATCTGCGCCGCTTTCCCGGCAGCTGCGAGCAGAAGCAAGAGACACACGACGGTCGCCTGCGCTCCCCCGAGCTTTGGCATTCCGGCAGCGAATGACGCATTTCCGGCCCAGTTGTGCATGGCGAATACGGCAACGAGCAACCCAATGTCGCACGCTCGATAGACAGCGAATACACGAACACTGTTTTCTACAGGGGCCGGACGCTGATCGAAGAAAGCGATGAGCAGCACCGACGTGATGCCCACCAGTTCCCACCCCCCGATAAGCAGGTCGAACGAACCCGCGGCAAAAGCGAGGAGGGACCCGAACGCGAAAAGATGCAGCAAAACAAAGAACCGGAAAAAGCCGCTTTCGCGATGAAGATACGTTGCCGAGAACTGTCCGATCAGCCCTGAAAGCACGACGGTCAAAGCGAGGAAAGGCAGGGAGAGACGGTCGGCCATGAGTACAAGGGGGAAGCGGTACTCATGCACGGCGAACCAGTTCCCGAATGTCACCACAATGGCGGAATCGCCAGTAGAGGCGAGAGTCCACAGCAAGGGCGACAGAGCGAGCAGGCAGGCGGCAAAAGTCAGCCCGGTGATCCTGGACAAAACGCGTTCAGACGGAACCCAGCCCAGCAGCCACCCCAGGGCAAGCAAACAGAAAACCGCTCCCGGCGCCGTGACGACAAAGACCAGTGCGGCCTGCGAAGAACTCACGCCGCGCGGCCTCCCGCCGCGGTCGGAATCCAGGCCATCGGGAGATGGTCGATTTTGCCTGAGTACCATTCGGACGAAGAGAGCGCCACCGGCAGCCGCTCCAGCGGACCATCGAATTCTTCGAATCCGGAATCCCGCCAGACGTAAATACGCCCCGAGGCCGGGTCGATTGTGGCAATGCGAATCCAGCGGTTCGCGACCATCTGATCGAGCGACGAACTCGCGCGGATGACCCCGTTCAGCCGTTCGGGCGTGGTCTCGACTACGAACAGGATGCGCACCGGTTCATGGATTGAGACCATTTGCCAGGGCAATCCGGTTCGCAAGTCACTGGCGTGGCCGTCCATGACGCCGACCAGACCGGTCACATTGTGTGGCAGTTTCGTGCCGCAACCGTAGCGGTCGTTATCGACAGACGAAAAGTAATATTCGAGGCTGATGCCGGCGCACACCGGGACCACGGCGGCCAACAGGGATGAAAGACTGCGATCGTCGGGATCCTGGTCCGGGTCGTAGGAAACCAGGAACGCACGGCGGTCGAGAAACAGTCCGCGCGTCAGGCTGCGCCGTCCCACGATGCAGACGGCGTTGGTGCAATGGCCGTACTCGGGACGCGGCTGCGCGAGGTGTTCGCTGCGTTCTTCCACGTGGCGCAGAGCGGCTGCGGGAGAAGCATCGGGCGGGCACGACTCAAACCGCCGGGCGCGCTCGTGGGCATTACGCATCCGCGCTCCGTCGAGCGACTCGCGAATGCGCAGCAGATCGGCCTGATGGGTGGCCGGAAGCAGGTCCAGATCGAAGAGCTCCACGTCATCGCTGCAGGTGTCGTGATAACCACCGATGAACCAGGTGTCCGTCGGGAATGTCGATGCCCAGGTCCTGCAGACGGAAACGCACTTCGGGCCGGTTTGCCATCGCGGCAAAGAGCCGGGCGTTGGGGCCGCCGCGCCGCCCGCCGCAGGCCCCGCAGTCGTGAGCCGATTCATGCGGATTATTCAGGCTTGTCGAGCCGTGGCCCAGAATCACGACGACGCGGGCGAAGCCGCGTTTCAGGCCGGCGGGACCGAGTACGCTTGCCACGCATTCGGCTTTCTCACCGGCGGCAAAGCCCGTCAGCAAACCTTCCACCGTTTCCTGCGAATTCGCCTCGTTGCGCATGAACCGGAGCTCCGTGCGGGGCTCGGGAAGAAAGGCCTTGTTGAGCCAGTCGCGCAGCAGCGCGAAACGACGCGGGGCCAGCAGGTTGCCCACCAGTGGCACGGCCGAAAGCAAACCGAGCACCGTCGTCGACAACCACCCGCGCACCAAAGACCGCGAAGACACGAAGGAGTTGCGCATCAGCAGTCCGAGCAGATGTCTGCGCCATCGGCGGCTCTCGCGCAACGCAGTGTCTTCAGCTTTTGCCTGCTCCAGTACCTCGTGCCGGGGCTTGACCACAACGGGGCAGAATGCCGCTCCCTGCGGGTCGTCGATTCCCTGGTAGTCCACTGCGACGCCGAAGTACCCCGCGGTGCTGAAAGTGTCGACCTCCGGGTCAAGTTCCTCAAGCGCGCGCCGGATCGATTCCTCTCGCTCGTCCAGGCAAAAGAAAACCTGCGCCCGCGGTGTGCCTTTCCGGCAAGACAGCCCGCGGTATCTGCGATGGCTCGCGAGACCATGCAGAATCGCGTGTTCATGCCAGCGCTCATAGGCCAGATGGAGAATGCGGCGGCGCTCAAGTCCGTTACACGCTTTGACTTCATCGACGAACGCGGTCCAGTCCGAATCCGACAACAGATTTACTTCGGCGGCGGAAAACGACACCACGCGCGCCGCGTCATATATTCGCGCGGTCCGACTCAGCCGCCGTCTCTCGATTGTCTTGAGCGGGTTTTCGTGCGGCATATTTTCCGCCGCGCCCAGGCGGGCAGCGACGCGGGACATCGTCAAACGCACGGCCAGAAAGTCCATCAGCGAACAGGGGACCGATTCATGCGGAGCCAGACCCGGACTTTCTTCCAGTTTGCGCATCAGGCCCGCCCAACCGGGCAATGCGAGCAACTCCGACCGGAGAATCTCCTCCCACTGCGATTCAGGGAAATTCTCCCCGTCGAGATAGTCGAGCACGGCATCGCCTGCAGAGAATGAACGATCCTGCTGCCTCCGGAACTCTTTGTCGAGGCCGCCCAGATATCTCGGGAAAATGCCGCCCCGCTGTCCGAGCAGTGTCCGCACAGATTCATAAAAACCGGTTGCGCGGTGCGGCATCGGCCAGTACGCTGTGCCCTGGTCGAGGAAAACCGAGCAGAGGCGAATCAGCCAGGGATGGATGATCTCATCTATGGGGCGGGGCTGAGGGGGCTCTTCTTCATGTACGACTGTGCGATTGAAGCAGGCCTCGAACAGGGTACGCAGAGCGGGATGACGAAAGTCCGCGGCGAGATCGCCTTGTTCGGTACGCCACAGAATTGTGGCGGCGTCAAATTCGCGTACACCCGGCGTTATCATTGCGCGCCGGAGCGATCGCCGTGTCAGCCCGGGGAAGACGACCGCATCGGGTTCGCTCCCGAGCACCGCGTTGATGTCGTCAATGCGGATGCGGCCGCGTAGCAGCTCCGCTCGATAGGCGGCTTCCGACATATAAGGTTCCGCGCCGAACAGATGGGAGGCTTCGATAACCGCGCGTTCAAAAGGCAGGTGCTCGAAAGCGTGTAAGGTGTTGTGGTGAATGAAGACGCCGATCGGGCCCTGCGCGGGAAGCAGGTGGCCAATGTGCGTGACTGCGTGATGCAGCCTGGCCCGCCGGGACAGCGCGGAATGATCCTGGTCCTTCATCGATTCGTGCTGCTGCGAGCTTTGGGCTCCTGCCTGGCAACTTTCTTCATCATGCTCACCGTGCTGCTGAGCTGGGAATAGAAATAGCGGCGCAGGATATCGAGAACCTCGATCAACGCATGATCGCGGATCGAGTAGAAGACCTGATTGCCCACCTTCCGGTTAACAACGATCTGTTTTGCCCGCAGCACAGCCAGGTGTTGTGAGGCGTTGGCCTGCTCGATACCGAGCATTTCGATCAGCTTGCCGGCGGAGAGTTCACCGTCCTTCAACAGCTCGACGATTGCGATTCGGGTTGGGTTCGCCAGTCCCTGAAAGATCTCACTCTTGAACTGCCGAAGCGCATCGTCCATGTCGATAAGTATATTCGAATTATTGCATATTAACAAGTCGATAAAAAGACGTTTATCCTATTCATGGAGCGGGTCCATCGTTTCGCGGGCTGAGCGATTCCGGCAGGCGAAACATATTAATGTGTGCCGAATCGGCCCGATCGTGTTGATAGTGTAGGTGCTGGCCACCATGCCGCAGTGCGATCCGTCAGCGTGAGCTTCGAGTGCTCGCAACCAAATCGCCAGTGGCGACGGAGGAGAAAGAGCATCAATGCTTTGCCACATGATTCAGCGGGTTAGACATGCTATCCTACGCGTTCAGTTTCAGACCGTTTTACGCGCGCGTTTTCTGCGCACCCACTCAGATATATGAAGCTCACGTGGACCAAGACCGACGAGGCACCCGCGCTCGCGTCGTACGCACTGCTGCCCATCCTGCGAGCGTACCTCAATGGAACGGGGGTGGAAATCGAGACGGCCGACATCTCGCTCGCCGGCCGTATTATCGCCACCTTCCCTGAGCGTCTGAGGCAAGACCAGAAAATTCCCGACGAATTAACGCGTTTGGGGGAACTGGCCAGGACACCGGAGGCCAACATCGTTAAGCTGCCCAACATCAGCGCTTCGATTCCGCAGCTCCGGGACGCGATCGCGGAACTTCAGGAGAAGGGTTACAACATTCCTGACTATCCAGACGCCCCCTCTACTGAGGAGGAGCGTGCGGTGCAGACCCGTTTTGCCGGGGTCCTGGGCTCGGCCGTGAATCCCGTATTGCGCGAGGGCAATTCCGACAGGCGCGCTCCCGGGTCCGTAAAAGCGTTCGCGCGGAAGCATCCATCCAGGATGAAGCCCTGGCCGAAGTCCGGCTCGGTGACGCGTGTCGCCCATATGAGCGACAAGGATTTCTATGCCAGCGAGAAATCCGTAACCGTGAGCTCCGCCGCCGGCTCGCATATCAAAGACGCGCGTATTGAATTCGCGGACCCCGCCGGCGCGGTAAGAGTCCTGAAGCAAAGAATCCCACTGACCGAGGGCGAAGTTGTCGACTGCGCGGTCATGAACGTGACGGCACTGCGGAGATTCTATGCGGAGCAGATCGCTGCCGCTAAAGATGACAAGGCGCTGTTCTCTCTGCATCTGAAGTGCACCATGATGAAGGTCTCCGACCCGGTCATGTTCGGGCACTGTGTGGCAGAGTATTTCGCCCCTGCCCTGCAGAAACATGCCGGCGTCCTCGCAGAGATCGGCGCCAACGTAAACAACGGACTGGCCGACGTGCTCAGCAAACTCGCCCATCTTCCAGCCGGGAGAAAGGCTGAGATCGAAGCCGATATCGCAGCTTGTTACAAAGAGCGTCCTGATCTGGCAATGGTGGATTCGCGCGCGGGCAGGACCAACCTGCACGTTCCCAGCGACGTGATCGTCGACGCATCGATGCCAGTGGTGATCCGTGATGGCGGCAGGATGTGGAACAAAGAGGATGCGCTCCAGGACACCGTTGCCGTGATCCCGGACCGCTGCTACGCAACCATGTATCAAGTCGTGATCGAGGACTGCAAGCAGAACGGACAGTTCGATCCGGCGACCATGGGCAGCGTGTCCAATGTTGGGCTCATGGCGCAGAAGGCCGAAGAATACGGTTCGCACGACAAGACGTTTGTCGCACCCGGCGACGGAACGATTCGCATCGTGGAAGACGGCGGCAAGACCCTGCTCGAACAGAGCGTCGAGCGCGGCGACATCTTCCGCGCCTGCCAGACGAAAGACGAGCCCGTCCGCGACTGGGTGAAGCTGGGCGTGACACGGGCGCGGGCAACCGGCACGCCCGCGGTGTTCTGGCTCGACCCGGATCGCGCCCACGATGCGCAAATCATTCAGAAGGTGAAAACCTATCTGGCCGGCCACGACCTCTCCGGCCTGGACATCAGGATCCTCAGGCCCGTGGACGCGATGAAGTTTTCGCTCGAGCGAATTCGTCGCGGCGAGGACACCATCTCTGTGACGGGTAACGTGCTTCGCGACTATCTCACGGACCTGTTCCCGATTCTGGAGTTGGGGACAAGCGCCCGTATGCTCTCGATCGTGCCCCTGCTCCAGGGCGGCGCAATGCTCGAGACCGGCGCCGGTGGTTCGGCCCCCAAGCACGTGCAGCAGTTCGTGAAAGAAGGGCATCTGCGCTGGGATTCGCTTGGTGAATACTGTGCGCTGGCGCCTTCGCTGGAGTTGATCGCGACGAAGACCGGCAACCAGCGGGCGGGCGTCCTTTCGAAAACGCTGGACGAGGCCGTCGGCCAGTACCTCGAAGACGCCCGCTACCCGTCGCAGAAGGTGAACGAAATCGACAACCGTGGTTCGACGTACTATCTCGCGTTGGCGTGGGCAAAGGCGCTCGCCGCACAGAACGAGGACGGGGATTTAAAGCGACGCTTTACTCCGGTAGCCGCCGCGCTGACGGCGGCCGGGGGCAGTATCACGCAGGAGTTGCTGGCGGCGCAGGGCAAACCAGTGGACATCGGCGGGTACTATTTCCCGGACGAGGAAAAGTGTGTCGCAGCGATGCGGCCGAGCGCCACATTGAACGCGATCATAGATCGAATGTAGTGGCTTTTCGCCGTGCGGGGCGTGGGCTCACGGGTGAAGCCGCGCTTCTTTGAATCCGATCGCGGTAAGTCTCACATGCCGGATCTACCATTGGAGATCCGAATCTCACGGGGCGAGCCCTGGCGGAGCATCGCTACCGGTGTACGGCCTGCTGGTGGCAGACTTCTGCTGAGCCAGCCAGCGGAGCCTTTATCGCCTCGACTCGCTACGGAATCGCCATGTAGATGAGTTGGGACCAACAATTGGAGTCTGGAACTACACCATCGGCGATGCCAGCTATGAGATGGTGTTTAGCGTCGGCGCCGAAGCACTATCTGTTCATGCCGAGTTGCCACAGAGCGCACAGGGCCGTGTTGTACAGCGCCAAAGCGGTGGTGATTTGCCCCAGGTGATTGTCGTGCGTCGAGAGGTAGGCGGCCTTCTCGCCCGCGTCCGGATGTAGATTGCCCTCGGTTGAACAGTCAATTACCACTGCTCCCGGTTTGATGTCGCGGATCAAGTCCTGCTCGCAGCGAGCCGGAAATGCGGTGACAACAATATCCGCAGCTTCGAGGAAGTGGCGTTTGTCTTCAGGCCGCGTCTGTGGATGCACAATTACGGCAGTCACCCCAATCCGCATGAGCATACTCTGGAGAGGAATCCCGATACGGCTGGAGCTGTTTAAGATAACCGCGGTCGGTCCCAGTTGCCGCGCGTCCTGCGGAAACATGTTTTTGATTGAATCGTGCCGATGCAACAGTGTCAGGATGGCGCGCGCAGTGCAGGGCACGACGCCTTCGTATTGCTCTTCCTCATCCACTGTCTTGATGTTGAGTGCCATACGCCCCGTGTTCTCAACCGTTAGTCCCTCGATGTCTTTTTCGGGCCGCACGCGGCGCAGAAAATAGTCCTCTGTCTTTCCAAATGGAGTGGGGAAGAAAATAAACGTTCCATGGATCTTGTCGTTGACCTGCGCACCCATCAGCGCTAATTCGAGGAGTTGGGCGCTATGCACCTCCTCTACCCGGAAGTCGAGGCCATGCTCCCGGAACTTTTTGCCCATGTAACTGGAGTAGCGCCGGCACCCCCGATCGACTTCGGCATCCGGGCGGCGCGGAATGAAGGCAGCCACGCAGATTTTCTTTCGTTCCCGACCCATTTTTTCCACATCGACAAGTTTTCGATCAGCCTGCGTGAATACCTCCTGGGCTACACTGACACAATCCAACAACTTCCTTCGCGGCAGACTCCTGGTCCAGCCCATGTCAGGCGCGAACAAGGGCTCTTGCGTCGGCATCGCCAAGGCTTCAACTGCTTCCGGTGCATGCATATCCTTGCTTCAATTAAACGACATCAGCCGGCCCCGAATTCAAAAGAGTTCGTCAAGCCTGCAAGTGCGCGGATTACTGTGCATCCGACGATGGCCGGCTAAAGATGCAAGCCAGTACGTTAAGGTTTAATATCGAAGCGGGCGCGGGGCTCGACGGGGGTTCCAGATAGTTTCCGCATGCCGATTGTTCGGGGGCTATCCGTGATTTGGCCGGGAGACACTCGCGAGCGCCTGACGCAGATCAGCGATCAGATCGTCGGAATTCTCCAGTCCAATTGAGACCCGCAGGAGATTTTGCGGCGTCTTCGTGGCGGGACCTTCAATGGAGGCGCGATGTTCGATGAGACTATGCGGGCCACCCAGGCTGGTGGCGCGCGTAAAGAGGCGTACCCGCGCAGCGACTGCCATCGCGGCTTCGCGGCCGCCGCTGACCTGGAATGACAACATACCGCCCCAGCCAGACATCTGCCGTTTTCCGATGTCGTGTCCGGGATGGTCTGGCAACCCCGGATAAAACACGCGTTCCACGACGGGGTGCTTCTGTAGAAATTCCGCGATGGCCTGGGCGTTTTGACAATGTGCCCGCATGCGCCAGGGAAGGGTGCTCACGCCGCGCAGCGCCAGCCAGCAGTCGAAAGGCGATGGCGCCGCCCCGCCGAACAGCAGAGATTTGCGCGCTCGCTCAAAAAGATAGTTATCGTACCGCGTGATGAGCGCGCCGCCCGTCATGTCGCTGTGGCCGCCGATGTATTTCGTTGTGGAGTGCCAGATCATGTCGACGCCGCAATCGAGCGGGCGCTGCAGTACAGGTGTTGTGAAAGTGCCATCGCAGACGGTGATGGCGTTGGCGGCTCGGCCGATGCGCGCCACAGCCGCGAGATCCGTGATCTGCAGCAGCGGGTTCGAGGGCGTCTCTATCAGCACCAGTCGCGTATTCGGACGCACCGCCGCTTCCACCGCGGCGAGGTCCGTCATATCGACATACGTTGTTTCGAGAGGCCACTTGGCGAACACGCCGCCGATCACCTGGCGGAGACCATAGTAGACATCGGAGGGGACGATGATATGGTCCCCGGGCTCCAGACCCTGCAGCAAGGCTGTGGCAACGGCCAGCCCCGACGAAAAGGCCAGGGCTTCCGTTCCGCCCTCGAGCGCCGCCAGGCATTGTTCCAGGGATTGCCGCGTCGGATTGCCCTCACGCGCATAGCTGAATCCTCGGGGATACTGGCCGTCAGAGGCACGTTCGAAGGTTGTTGAAAGGTGAATCGGCGGCGTCACTGCCCCCGTTGTGGAATCGGTCTGCCGCCCGGCATGCACCGCAAGGGTTTCCATCTTCAGTTCCGGAGTTTTTGACTTCTGCTTGATCTGCATGAGTTTGGTGTCCCCCAAATTTACTGTGGCAAAGAATAGATCTCAACACGCCAACCATCTTCCGGGCCCTGACGCTGAGGGCCGTGACCCGTGCTCAGGGTACGCATTTCCCGAAACACTGGCGTTGGAAGCCGTCGAGTTCGCCTGCCGCAGCTTGACGCGCGTTAACAGGAACCCTGCCCGATTAGGCAAGCAGTTGCAGGCAGGCCGGGAGCGAAGCGCGGTGATGGCGATGCGCCAAAAGACCGAAGTGGCGAATGCGGAGGAATCCCGGCGGCAGCACGTGCAGCAGGAATCGGCGCAGGAACTCGTCAGCCGGCAGAGTCATCCCCACTCGATGGGTGTACTGGCCCAAGCAGCGACGCGCATGTTGCGCACCACCGAAGGGGCGTTTTGAACAGACCACCCATTTGGGATGGAACAGCGGACGAATCCACGCGTCGATTTAGAACGGCTGCGTGATGCAGGGCATTCCCGGTTTGCGCCTTTGGTGGACGAGTCCGATCCGCATTCGGCCAGCTGACCATGTTGGGTCCGCGCTATTGCGACTGTCGGGGCTTCGGCGGATTCAGCGCGGCTGCGTCGAGACGTCTATGAGGGCCGGCTCGCCGCGTTTCACGACATCGATTGCGGCACGCAGCGCCGGCCCAAGATCGTTGGGATTCGTGATCGGCCCACGGCTGAAAACTCCGAGTCCTTTCGCGACTGTGGCGTAATCGATCGCGGGATTATCGATGGTAAGACCAGCTTTGATGCCGGCAACGCCACGCTGATGGTGGCTTGCGACGCGCTGCACATGCATCAACTCCTGATGATAAGCGCGATTATTGTGCATCACGCTCAGCAGCGGAATATTGTGGTGCGCGGTGGTCCAGAGAATGCCGGGCGCATACATCAGATCGCCATCGTCCTGAATGGTGACGCTGAGGCGTCCGTATTTCCTGTTCGCCAGCGCGGCTCCGGCGGCGGCGGGCGCGCCATAGCCAATACCCGCGCCGCCCTGTCCGCCGATGAACTGGTGGTGCTTCGTGAAATCCCAGAGACGATTCGGCCAGCGGCTGACATGCGCGGTGTCGGAGAGAAGCGACCAGTCCTCGCCTTTGACGGCGTGCCAGATTTCGGCGGACAGGCGCGCCGTGCTGACAGGGCTCGCATCCCAGGCATAAGTGGCATCGTCGAGAGCTTTCGCCATGGCGGCTTTGCGGGCATTGGCGAGCTTGGCACCACGAGCTTCGTAGGCACTTGCGCGGTCCGGAGTGATCAGCCTGCGGCAGGCTTCGATAAGCGCCGGGAGCGTCTCCTCCGCGTCGGCCGCGATGGCGATGTCGACTTCAGGAAGACGCTGGAAGTCCTGGTAATTTGCATGAATGAACAGGTCGCCGGCGGTGATGCTGATAAGCCTGGTGCCCGGTTTCGTGAGGGGTGTTGAGGTACGTACGAGGACGTCCCTGTAATCGTTGACGGTGCCCCAGAAATCGCCGACTTCGAGGCCCAGTACGACGTCGGCGTTCCGCAGCGTTGCCGCGCTGCGCTCGGTCTGATTGAGCGGATGGCGCGAGGGGAAGTTCATGCGGATGCCCGGATCGATGACGGCGGCCTGAAGGAGCTCAGCGAGTTCGGTCAGGAGTTTCACGCCGTTGGGCGTGCGAGCGCAGCGGTCGGCCGCTATCACGGGGAATTCGGCGTTGACGAGCAGGCGCGCGGTCTCGGCAACGGCGCCGGAATCGCCCGCGGGGTACGTTGGCAGGATCGTTTTGGGAATGTGCAGGGCCTTTTCATCTGAAATGCCGGACTCCTGCAGGCCGAGGTCCGCGACAAGCAGCACGGGCTCGCGCGGTACGGCCATGGCCGTCTTGTAAGCGCGCACGGCGGATTCGGCGAAGTGCTGCAGCGAGGTGGGGCTGTCGTCCCATTTCACATAGTCGCGGACCATGGCAGCGGCATCCTGCACGCTGTGAGCCCACTCGGCTCCCGGGCGGCGCAGGGTGAGATCGAGAGTGTTGCCGAGGATGATGAAGACCGGGACGCGATCGCACCAGGCGTTGTAGATAGCCATAGAGGCATGCTGCAGACCGACTGTACCGTGTGCGAGGACCAGCAGCGGCTTGCCTTCGATCTTGTAATAGCCATGCGCCATAGCGACGGAGGATTCCTCGTGACAGCAGGTGATGAACTCAGGCGCGCTGTTGCCGCCGTAGTTGAGCAGCGATTCGTGCAGCGAGCGAAAGCTGGAGCCGGGATTTGCGCAGACATATTCGAAGCCGAGGGATTTGATGACGTCGACCATGAAGTCCGAGCCCGGGCGCTGGTTTTCGAGGACCTGAGGCGCGGTGGGCGGAGCATTTTCGGATTCTTTGGTCATCACGGGCGTCACCGGACGGGCTGGTGGCGACGCCTGTTGTTGCTGAGCTTCGACCGAACCGGAGCCGGCGACGAGGGCCGCAGCTCCGGCGCTGGTCCGTTTCAGAAAAGCTCGCCGGTCCAAGGGGGGCTTGGTTCGCCTGGGCGTATCCATATCACGGGATTCTACACCCGTTTTGAGAGGTAAAACTGCGATTCGGCCCGCAGAACCTGACTGGTGAACACCGCAGCCATCCAGACTCCCCTTGCGTGTGCGGGAGACGAAGCCCTCGCCTGGTGTTGTGTTTCCGAAGGTCCTTCACCATCTCCGGATGCAGGCCGGTGAGCGTTGCAAGCGGCCAGCGGGGTTAACAACCCCGCTGCAGGATGCCATCCTGCCCCACATCAGGCAAGAGACTTCAGAGACACAACACGAGCGACCCGGAGAGCCATTACGTTTCCGGCGGCAAATGTGGCCGAGGCTAACCGACCGGGCTGGAAGTGGCATTTCAGCGGGCGGGCAGCGAGTCCTTTACGGGACGGCGACCTCCGGCCAGGGTATGGAGATCGCACCTGCCCTTCGGCTCGGTGTACTGGACGGAACGAGGGTCATCCTGAAAAGTTCGTAGATCCGTTTACCCAAGTTGATCAACTTCAGGTCGCAGCCCGCGGCTTTAGCTGAGACATACAGGCTGATGATCGTCCCGAGTCCCAGGCTGTCCATACTGGTCAGATCCGACAGATCCAGAATGATCCGTTTCGGTTTGCGGGATCAGCGGCTTGACCTCCGCAGCGAGAGTGCTGGTCAGCCCCGCGACCAATTGACCTGCACTGGACCACCATGGCATCATCCTGCGGAAATGTGTGCAGGCTGAGGCGCGGGGTCAGGGCTTCAGCTGGATCTGACACTTTACAAACTCCTCGGAACCAGGCTGTCGTTGCATCCGATCCGTCAGTCAATAGAGCTGCAGAATGGAAGCCACGGACGTGCGAAAGCCAACCTGCGACGCGATCGCCATGAGTAGTTCGGCAGCCGTTACATCCCCGGCATGCACGGCATCGCAGCAGAAGTCCGTCTGCAGCCTGGCTGCCGGGGGCGATGGAGGCGGTGTCCGCGACTCGCTGAAGCTGGCCTACTGCGCGGCCGGTCGCGGAGCGGCCGGTGGATTGATGCGGCCTTCGTCCCAGTGCTCGTCGGCCTTGCCGTCAACGAAGCGCCACATATCGTAGTGCGTCGTCGTGTACATCTGGCCCTCATTCCGCGGGTCCTTTAGTTCGACGCGCGTCACCACTGCAACCAGATCGCCCTCGGCGAGAACGGCAACCACTTTCGTCCGCCAGTCCTTCGGGTTGGCAGGAACGGGACGCCCGGGTCCGCGCGCGCCGAAGGCTTTCATCACGATCTCGCGTCCTGAGGCGAAGGCGGGGTTGTGCTGAATGTAGCGTTCGGTGAGCCACTTGTCGGCCTCGGCCCAGCGTCCGCACTCGAGAAGGTCGATCACGATGTGCATCGCCGCCTGCTTGTTTTTGTTGAGCACCGGGTCCTTATCGGTGAACAGCGCCGCGGGATCGTCGGAAGCGACGACGGGGGCAGCCTGGCCGAATGCGGCAGCGGCAGCGAGGACGGAGATCAGACCAACGAGGGCGATTCGTTTCATGGGTACTATCGTTTGCCACAACCGGGCCGCCTGTCAAGCGCGATTGCGGCGCCACTTCCTCACAGGCGCGGTTCGGTATAGACTCTGTAAGTTATGAATCGTATTTTCATTCCAGCTATTGCAGTATTTTCCGCCGCGGCCGCTTACGCGCAATACGGAACGCCGGCGTCGGGCGAATGGCGCGTTAACGGAGGCGACGCCGGCAGCACGCGGTATTCGCCGCTCGATCAGATCAACGCGTCGAACGTGAAAAACCTGCAGGTGGTCTGGCGATGGAAGGCGCAGAACATGGGTCCGGCCCCGCAGGCCGCGTGGGAAGTCACGCCGCTGATGGTGGGCGGGAAGCTGTACTTCACGGCCGGCACCGGGCGCACAGTGGTCTGCCGCCGATGCGCTGACGGGCGAAACACTGTGGCTCTATCGCGGCGACGACACAGCGGAGCGCGGCGCGGTGCGCCCGAACAATCGCGGGCGTCAGCTATTGGTGCGACGGCAAAGGCGACGACCGCATCCTCTTCGTCACACCGGGCTATCAGCTCGTGCGCTCTGAACGCGAAGACCGGCAGCCCGATCGCGAACTTCGGCGTCGATTCGCATGTCGATCTCTGGAAGGGACTGGACCGGGCCGAGGTAAAGAAGGAGTCGATCGGCGCCACTTCGCCGCCGATCATCGTGCGCGACGTGGCGGTGGTCGGCGCGGCGCTGAAGGTCGGCGTGGCGCTTCCGACCAAGCTGAATACGCCCGGCTATATTCGCGGCTACGATGTGCGCACCGGCAAACTGCTGTGGACATTCCACACCGTCCCGCAGGCGGGCGAGCCGGGCACCGAGACCTGGCTGAAAGATCCCCAGACCGGCGTGGACTCCTGGAAATTCACGGGCAACACCGGCGCCTGGGGACCGCTGACCGGCGATGAAGAACTCGGCTACGTCTACATTCCGGTCGAAGCGCCCAGCGGCGATACTCTACGGCGGGCAGCGTCCCGGCGCGAATCTGTTTTCCGACAGCATCGTCTGCCTCGATGCGAAGACCGGCAAGCGCATCTGGTACTACCAGCTGATCCACCACGAGATGTGGGATTACGATATTCCCGCCGCGCCGATTCTGCTCGACATCACGGTGAACGGGAAGAAGATCAAGGCGCTGGCGCAGGTGAACAAGTCGGCGTTCACTTTTCGTCTTCGACCGCACCAACGGCAAGCCGGTGTGGCCGATCGAGGAGAAGCCCGTGCCGCAGGGCAACGTGCCCGGCGAGTGGTATTCGCCGACGCAGCCGTTTCCGACGAAGCCCGCGGCGTTCGATCGCCAGGGCGTCACGGAAGCCGATCTGGCCGACTACACTCCCGAGATCAAGGCCGCGGCGTTGAAGGTGGCGTCGCAATATGTGCTGGGCCCGATCTATACGCCGCCGATCGTCAAGGACGCGGGCGGCAAGCTGGGCACGATTCAACTGCCGGGCGCGGGCGGCGGCGCGAACTGGATGGGCGGCGTCGGTGGATCCGGAGACCGGGATGATCTACGTGCCCTCGACCACTGCCCTTATATATCGGCGCTGCAGCCGGGCGGGCGACGCTCGGAGATGCCGTACATCGCGGCGGGCGGCGGCGGGGGCAACCCGAACGTGATGGGGCTTCCGCTGATCAAAGGTCCGTACGGCCGCATCACGGCGATCAACCTGAACACCGGCGATCACGCCTGGATGATTCCGAACGGCAAGCCGGCCGACAACCTTGTGAACAATCCGGCGCTGAAAGCCGCGGGAATCGACGCGAGCAACTGGGGCGGCGGACAGCGCTCGCCGATCCTGGTCACGAAGACGATGCTGTTCGAAGGGCAGCGACACGCTGCGCGCGATCGACAAGAAGACCGGCGCGGTAATCAATGAGATGCCGCTGGGCGGGAACCTGACCGGCGGCACGATGACTTACAGCGTCAACGGCCGGCAGTTCCTGGTCGCGGTGGTCGGCGGGCAGCAGGGCGGTGGGGCGGAGTTGGTGGCGCTGGCGCTGCCGGTACCCGGTCAGGGCCGGGGTGGGCGCGGCGGACGTGGTGGTCAGGCGCCGGCGGAGCAACAGTAATGTCGAGGAAACTGTTTTTCACGATTTGCCTCGGCAGCGCTTGCCTGCTGGCGCAAAGGCCGAGCGACCCGAAGCTGATGGAGCCGCAGAAGGCGCCGGAGATGGATTACGTGGCCGTCGCCGATCCGTTGACGGTTCCCGCGGATATCAAGATGGGCGCTTCCGCCAGCGTGGCGTTCGATTCAAAGGGCCATCTCTGGGTTCTGACGCGCGGCGCACAGGCTCTGATGGAGTTCGATGGCGACGGGAAGTATCGTGCGCGCAATCGGCGAAGGGTTCCGGCGCACGCACGGACTGAAGTTCGATCGCGACGGCAACATCTGGCTGACCGATGTGGGCGCGCACATCGTGGTGAAGATGAACACCGCAGGGCGAGGTGCTGCTCACCATCGGTACGAGGGGCGAGGCGGGAGCGTGGGATGAAGCCACGGGGTCGCACAAACTGAATGAGCCAAACGATGTGGCCATCGGGCGCAACGGCGACATCTTCGTCGCGCAGGGCCACACGCCGGGCAAGGGCGATCCGCGCGTGCTGAAGTTCGACCGCACGGGGCAAGTTCATAAAGTCCTGGGGCGGCGTGGGGACGGAGCAGGGGAAATTCAACGTGGCGCATGGCATCGCGTTCGATGCGAAGGGTCTGCTGTGGGTAGCCGACCGCGAGAACGAACGGATTCAGGTGTTCGACGAGGACGGCAAGTTCATCCGCGAGATGAAGTACGCGGGTTTACCTTGCGGCATGGACATCGGCAAACAGTACATCTATATGGTGAACGGATTCGCGGGGCAGCTGCTGCGGCTGGATCTCGACGGCAACGTTCTGGCGGCGGTGGGGAAGTCAGGTAAGGGCCTGGGCGAGTTCGGCGAAGCGCACTATGTGGCGGTGAGTCCGAAGGGCGAGATCTACGTGGCGGACACGGTGAACAGCGCGGTGCAGAAGTTCGTTAAGAAATGATGCGCGGGAAATAAAAAAGGCCCCGTTGCCGGGGCCTCTGTCGTTTGATGTTGACTGGCTGCCTGAGCTACTTCTTTTTCTTCGGAGCGGCTTTCTTCTTTGCGGCGGCTTTCTTGGTTGCGTTCTTCATCGATTGATTCTCCCAATTCGAATTTGCGATTTAAAAAAAATCGCAGCGTGATTCATATATAGAGTCACTCGATGCGAATGTCAAGAAAAAAATGAAGTTGGGCTTGACTTCGGAGGCGCGAACGCGAGTGCGCGTGAGCATCCGGAGCGACCGTTGATTCGTATCCCAATGAGTGGCGCTATGCTCAGAGAAGCCTTCGCATGACTACCCGGACTGATTCTCGCACTGCAGATGAGCGGACAGCACGATGAAGAACTCGCGCTTCGCCTGCAGCGCCGCGATCCCGAAGCCATGCGCGATCTCTACGACCGCTTCGGCCGAATGGCGTATTCGGTGATCGTGGCCATCGTGCGCGATTCCGCGGTGGCCGAAGACCTGGTGCAGGAAACTTTTCTGCGCGTGTGGAACCGCGTGCATGCGTTCGAGCCCGGCGCGGCGCGCTGGGTCCGTGGCTGCTCGCCATCGCGCGCAACCGGGCCATCGACCATCTGCGTTCGCTCAGCGCTCGCATGGATAAGAATGCATGGGAACTGGATGTGCGCGAGCATCCCTCGCTGTTCGTCGATATGGAACGCGAGGTGCTGAACACGGACCATGCCCGCGTGATCCGCAAGGCGATCGCGAAACTGAACCCGAATCAGCAGAAGGTGATCGAGCTGGCGTATTACGAAGGTCTCTCGCAGACGGAGATGGCCGAAAGGATGGGCGAACCGCTGGGGACGGTGAAAACCTGGGTGCGCACGGCGCTGAAACATCTGCGCGAGGAACTCGGACAGGTGGTGACGGCATGACCTGCGAAGAGCTGCAGCCGGACTACACTTCGTTTGCGCTGGGCGTGGCGGACGATCCGGAACGGGAGGAGATTCTCGAGCACCTCGGGCGCAGCTGTCCGAACTGTACGGCGGGAATGGCGAGCGCTATGGCGACTGTGACGGCGATGTCGGGCGCTGTGAAGATTGTCAATCCGCCGAAGAATCTGCGGCGGCGCGTGGTGGCCGCAATCGAAAAGGAACCGAAGCGTTCCTGGATGGCGGTGTATGCGCCGTGGCTGGTGACGGTGGCGCTGAGCGCGGCGTTGATCGCGATCGGCATCTCGGGGCGGCGCGAAAACGGCCGCGATGCGGGCATGCTGCGGTCGGCGCTGCCGATACTGAACGATCCGGCACAAAGGCGATGAGTTTCGGAGAAGGCGAACGGTCGGTGACGGGCCGGGTATTCGTCAGCATGGACAGGGGCGTGGTGTTTATCGGCGCGAACCTGCCGCATCTCGATGCGGGAAAGATCTTCGAGCTTTGGGTCATGCCTGTCAACGGCAAGCCGGTTCCAGCCGGAATCTTTCAAAGCCAGCCGGATGCAACCGCGGTATTTGTGCGGCCGGGTCCGGTGGTGAACGCATCGGCAGTGGCTGTGACGGTGGAGCCGGCGGGCGGCTCGGAGCAGCCAACCACGACACCGTTCGTTATCACCCGGCTCTGACTCAACTCGCTCCGGGCTCTGATTCAATTCACTGCAGTGAGATACGCTGTACATGAAGCGCACAGTGTGCCACTCGGGCACCCCTTGTGAGCGGTAAAACAAAGATGGAACCACTCGATCTGAGAGAAAAAGGCGGCGTGCGCGGCGGCGTACAGCAGACGTCCGACCGCCGTCTGTTCATGCAGCTTCTGGCCTGGGGAAACGCGGACGATACGCAGAATCTCGCCGGCGCGCTGGAAGACTCAGGGATGGAGGGCGTCCTCTATGAAGACGCCAACGATCCGCGGGGTGTCGGGCTGCTGACGTGGAACGAGTGCCCGGATTTCTTCGTCGACTCGCTGCGGCCGTTTCTGCGGCACAGCGCATTTCACGGTCTGGCTTTCAAGCCGGACTACACGATGATGGGCCGCACCTATGCGCTCGGGTCACGAACCGAATCTGGAAGACTGGCTGCTGCGACCGTCCGCGCAAGGTGGTGACGGACGCCGAATGGAAGTGGCACGTCTGGTATCCGCTGCGGCGCAAGGGCGAGTTCAATTCCCTGCCGCCGGAGGAGCAGATGGCGATCCTGCGCGAACACGGCAAGATCGGGCATGGCTTCGGCGACGCGGGTCTGGCGCACGATATTCGCCTCGCTTGCTTCGGCATCGATCAGTACGATAACGATTTCGTGATCGGGCTGATCGGCAAGGAGCTTTTTCCGCTCTCGGCGTGCGTGCAGGCGATGCGGAAAACGCAGCAGACGTCGCAGCACATGCAGGAGATGGGGCCGTTCTTCGTCGGCAAGGCGATCTGGCAGAAGATTCTTTCGTAATCGGCGGTTCGTCAGCGCCTGACGCTGAAGAACTGCTGCAGCATGGCAGTGGCTTCGGCGCCAAGCACGCCTTCGATGATTTCCACCTGATGGTTGAGGAGCGGGGAATCGGCGATCTGGAATTTGCTGCGCACGCCGCCGAAACGCAGATCGCGCGCACCGAACACCAGAGTGCGGACACGGGCGGCGACCAGCGCCCCGGCGCACATCGCGCACGGTTCGAGCGTGCAGTAGAGAGTCGCTTCGGTCAGGCGGTAGTTGGCGACGGCGATGGCGGCCTGACGGAGTGCGAGCATTTCGGCGTGGGCGGTCGGATCGAGCAGGGTGATCGGGGAATTTCGACCCTGCCCGACGATTTCGCCGTCTATAACGACGACGCATCCAACCGGAACCTCGCCCGATTCCGCGGCCTCTCGGGCCAGCGCGAGCGCGCGCCGCATCCATTTCTCATGCTCCCTCTGATGCTCCGGCTGCAAACAGACAGAATAAACTGATCGGTATGGCGGAACTGGAAATTCATCACGAACACGAGGAGGGCGGCGACCCCTTAGGCAAAAAGATCGGCGTTCTGGCGTCGATTGTGGCGGTGCTGCTGGCGATCGTGACCATCGTGTCGCATCGTGCGCATACCGACGCCGTGCTGTTCAAATCGGAAGCGAACGACAAGTGGTCGTTTTACCAGGCGAAGAAGATCAAGTTCCACAGTCTCGAGCTGGGTGTGGATCTGCTGAACGCCATGGCTGCGCGCAGCCCCCAGGCGGAAGCCACGCTGGCGCGCTACGAGAAAGAGAAAAAGCGCTACACGCGCGAATCCGACGAAGCGCAGGAAGACGCGCGGCACACCGACGAGAAGGCCGCACATGTGGAAGAACAGGCGCTGCGTTTCGATTTCGGCGAAGGTCTTCTGGAAATCGGGCTGGTGCTGACGTCGCTCTACTTCATTGCGCGGTCGAAGCTGTTCCCGACCCTGGGGATAATCAGCGCCGCAGCCGGCGTCGCGATGGCGGTATGGGGATACTTCGTAAAGTAATCAGTTTTCAGTTGCCGGTTTTCAGCGCCGGGGAACCGTTCGTCTGGTTCTGACTGATAACCGGCGACTGAGAACTGATAGCCCCTTACAGCTTTACCGTGACGGTTTTGACTTCGGTGTACTGCTGCAGGCCGTATTCGCCGAGTTCGCGGCCGATTCCCGATTGCTTGAAGCCGCCGAACGGCGCGGCCGCATCGAACACGTCATAGCAGTTGACCCAGACCGTGCCTGCACGGACTGAATTGGCGATGGCGTGCGCCTTGCCGATGTCGCGGGTCCAGACGCCGGCGGCCAGGCCGTACATCGTCTTATTGGCGCGCTCGACGAGATCGTCGATATCCTTGAACTTCATGATGCTTTGCACGGGGCCGAAGATTTCTTCCTCGGCGATCTTCATGTCGTCTTTGACGTCGCAGAACACGGTGGGTTCGATGAAGTAACCCTTGTTACCCACACGATTGCCGCCGGCGACCAGCTTGGCACCCTGCTCCCGGCCGGATTCGATGAACGACATGACCTTTTCGAACTGAACGTCATCGACCTGCGGACCCTGCTCGGTGGTGGGATCGAACGGGTCGCCGACAGTGCGCTTTTTGGCGCGCGCGGCGCTGCGATCGACGAATTCGTCGTAGGCCTTCTCTTCAACAAAAACACGTGAGCCCGCACAGCAGCACTGGCCCTGATTGAAGAAGAGCGCGAAGTGGGAGCCTTCGATGGCCTGATCCATGTCGGCGTCGGCGAAGACGATATTCGGGCTCTTGCCGCCGAGTTCGAGGGTGACGCGCTTGAGGTTGGTTCTTGCCGCGGCCTCCATGATGAGATGGCCGACTTCGGTGGAACCGGTGAAAGCGACTTTATCGACGTCCATGTGATTGGCGATGGCGGCGCCGGCGGTGGGACCGTAGCCGGGCAGCATGTTGACGACGCCGTCGGGGAATCCGGCTTCGCAGATCAGCTCGGCAACGCGCAGCGCGGTAAGCGGAGTCTGCTCGGCGGGCTTCATCACAACGGTGTTGCCGCAGGCCAGGGCGGGCGCGAGCTTCCACGCCTGCATCAGGAGCGGGAAATTCCACGGAATGATCTGACCAACCACGCCCACGGGCTCGAGCTTCGTGTAACAGAAATAATCACCGGCTATCGGGATTGTCTTGCCCTGGACTTTATCTGCCCAGCCCGCGTAGTAGCGATAGCAGGCGATAGAGAGTGGAATGTCAGCGGCTTTCGCGATGGCGTAGGGCTTGCCGTTGTCGAGCGATTCGAGGCGGGCCAGTTCGTCGGCATGTTTCTCGAGGAGGTCAGCGAGTCTGTTGAGCAGCTTGCCACGGTCGGCAGCCGACATGCGGCGCCAGGCAGACTTGGAATTAAAAGCGTGGCGGGCGGCTTTGACGGCGAGATTGACATCCGCCGCATCGGCTTCGGCGATATCGCAGATTTTGCCGCCGGTGGCGGGATTGATGGTGTCGAACCGTTTTCCGGAGATGGCTTCGACCCATTGGCCATTGATGAGAAGTTTCGTCGCCGGCAAAGCGACGCGTTGTTCAGTCGGGGAAGAGGCGAGCGTTGCCATAATCGATGTTCCTTATGCCTGAATTGGGCTATGGACGACGATATCATTTCTGGTGGCTCCCGAATGCATCCGGTTCCCGTAAAAACGTCCCGCCCCACACATGTTCGCCACGTGGTTCTTGGGCTGACTGTGGCGGCTTACATGATCACCTACATGGACCGGCAGATTCTGGCAGTGTCGCGGCCGGTGATCAGCAAAGAGCTGGGGATTTCGCTCGTGATGATGGGCAACATCACGTTCGCGTTCCGCATGGCATATGCGCTGTTTCAGATTCCGGGCGGATGGCTGGGCGACCGGTTCGGTGCGCGCAAAGCGCTGACGGCGGTGGTCGTATGGTGGAGCGCTTTTACGGCGCTGACCGGGATGGCGTGGAACGCGGTTTCGATGCTGACCATTCAGACGTTCTTTGGGGTCGGCGAAGCGGGCGCGTTTCCGATCGCGACGCGTTCATTGGCGCGATGGATGCGGCCTACGGAACGCGGCTTCGCACAGGGCGTGACGCATGCGGGATCGCGGCTGGGCGCGGCGTTGACACCGCCGATTGTGGTGTTCATTATCGCGAGGTTCGGCTGGCGCGCGGCGTTTGGCGCATTCGGCGTTCTCGGGGTGCTTTGGGCGGTGACGTGGTTCAGCTACTACCGCGACACACCTGAAGAGCACCACAGCGTGAATGACGCGGAGCGCGAACTGATCGGCGCGGGGCGGAAGAGGTCCGAGCACATTCCGTGGGGGAAGATTCTGGCGCACGGGAATCTGTGGGTGCTGGCGGCGATGTACTTCTGCTACAACTTCAATCTCAACGTCTATAACGACTGGTTTCCGACCTACCTGCACGATTCGCGCGGCATGACGCTGGCGAAGATGGGTATCTATGCGAGTCTGCCGCTGCTGGCGGGAACGCTGGGCGATCTGGCGGGCGGATGGTTCAGCGATCGCGTGCTGAAGGGCACCGGCAATCTGAACCTGGCGCGGCGATGGGTGGCGATCGCGGGCTTCATCGTGTCGGCGGCGGCGACGATTCCGGCGATCTTCGCGCATAGTCCGGAGGTTTCAGTGGCGTTCTACAGTGTGGCGTTCTTCAGTCTGGAATGGACGGTGGGAATTTCATGGGCAGTGCCGCTGGATATCGGCGGCGACTTCGCGGGTTCGGTGTCGGCAGTGATGAACATGCTGGGGAACATCGGCGGCGCGCTTTCGGCATTGGCGGTGACGAATCTGGTATCGCATATCGACTGGCATGCGCCGTTCCTTCTGACCAGCGCGCTGTGCATTATCGCGGCGGTGCTTTGGCTGAAGATTGACGCCGGCAAGCGGATCGCATGAGGATCAATGCGGATAAATGCGTGGCGTGCGGAAACTGCACTTACGTGTGTCCGATGGGAGCGATCTATATCGATCCGGCGATCGAGCGGGCGACGATCAATCGCGCGGAATGCGTGGAATGTTATGCGTGCTTCAACGGGTTGAGCCAGGAACATCTGAACCCGACGTTCGTGCGGTCCGTGCGGAAGGTTTTCAAGATGGCGCGGGTGCGGTTCGATCCCGAGCCGGATGTTTGTCCAACGGCGGCGTTCGAGCCGGATAAGCTCGAGTGGCCGCGCGTGGTGCGGCGGGCGTTTTCCGATCCGCGAGTGCCGCATGAATCGACCGGCGTGCATGGGCGCGGCACTGAAGAGGTGAAGACGAACGATGTCTCGGGGCGCGTGGGACCGGGCGAAGTCGGATTCACCATTGAGTTCGGGCGCCCGGGCGTGGGCGTGTGGTTCCGCGACATTCAGAAGATGTGCTGGGCGCTGGCGCGGGCGGGCGTGGCTTTCGAGAAGAAGAATCCGGTGACTTCGCTGATGAGCGATGTGGCAAGCGGGACGATTCGCGAAGACATTCTGGACGAGAAGGTGCTCTCGGCGATTGTCGAGATCAAAGTGCCGGTGGCGCGGACTGAGGAAGTGATTCGGCTGGTGTGGGACGTCGAGAAGCAGGTCGATACGGTGGTGGCGCTGGGCGTGGGCGCGCGGTGCGATGAGCGCGGTGAGGATGACGTGGTGGCGCCGATTCTGGAGAGGCTCGGCTATCGGCTGGAACGGGCGAAGACGAATATCGGGCTGGGGCGCGTGAGTAAGATATGACGAATACGCTGCATCGGTTTGGACCGGCGGAAAGTTTTCGCGACGACTACATTGTTTTTGCGATCGCGAGCAAGGGACGCAACGATGAGGACGCGCTCGGGAAGCTCCGGCGGTTTCTCGAGATCGCGGTGCAGTTCAAACCGGTGAATCTGGGCGATGCCATTCACGGCGGCGCGCTGCGGCCGTCGACACACATGACTCCGGGGTCGCACTGGAACCGCGATGTCAGGCCCGATTTCGATGCGGTGATCCAGGGGCTCGATGCGCCGACAACCGTGGCTGCGGTATTCGATAATCGTCCGGCGGCGGAGGACTTCGTTAAGGCAATCAAACAGGCCGATCTCGGGCTGAGCATAAACATCTCGACTTCGATCGACGGCGCGGAGCAGTGCTGCTTCGCGGCGGGTATTCCGCGGCACAGCGTCGGCTATTCGCTGGGATTCGAGGGACAGACGACGAAGCTGCCGGATGCGAATGTGATGCTGCTTTCGACCATGTGCGGGCACGGCATGGTGAGCCACAATCTGGCGAAGAAGATGATCGACTGGGTCAAGGAAGGGCGCCGTACGCCGGAGCAGGCGGCGACTTATCTGACGAGGTTCTGTTCGTGCGGCGTATTCAATCCGGCGCGGGCGGCGCGGCTGCTGGAGCAGGCGGCACGGGGCGATTCGGCGATATAGAATTCAGATCATGCTGGCGATCGTATGGGTGGCTGTGGCGATGGTGGTTGCGCAGGACGTGGCCACCGATCCGGCCGGCGGCGGTACGGCGCTGGCGCAGATGGGGAAACTGAAAGCGCAGAAGGCCGGCCCAACGCCTAAGGCTGCGGACGGCAAGCCCGACCTTACAGGAATCTGGACGCCGGATCGCACGTTCATCTACGACATTTCGACGTCGCTCGCGCCGGGTGAACAATTGCCCATGCAGGCGTGGGCCGCTGAGGTCACGAAGAAGCGGATGTCGAAGGCGGATCCCGAGGCGAACTGTCTGCCGGCGGGCGTGCCGCGGCAGGCGCCGTATCCGTGGAAGATCGTGCAGACTCCGACGGTGATTGTTTTTCTGTATGAGGGCAACATTCATACGTACCGGCAGATTTTTCTGGATGGGCGCGGGCATGAGAAAGACCCCAATCCGACGTGGTACGGAGACTCGATTGGGAAGTGGGAGGGCAACACGCTGGTGGTCGACAGCGTCGGTTTCAACGATAAGTTCTGGTTCGATTTCGCAGCGCATCCGCATACGGAGAAGCTGCACGTGATTGAGCGGTTCCGCCGGCCGGATTCGGCGCATTTGGATTACGATGTGACGATTGATGATCCCGGCGCATACACGAAGCCCTTCGTGATGCACGGGCACTCAGCGCTCGATACGAGCGGCGAAATTATGGAATACGTCTGCAACGAGAACAACCAGGACGTGGGGCACATCGTCGGTAAGGACGACCGGAAGTAAAGGCACCGGCCACAAGATCGCCGGCGTTACACGTCCAGGTTTTTTACGTCCAGCGCGTTCTCTTCGATGAAGCTGCGGCGGCTTTCGACGTCTTCACCCATCAGCGTGGTGAAGATCTGCGTCGGTAGCGACGACGTCTTCCAGACGCACAACGAGCAGCGTGCGCTTCTCCGGGTTCATCGTGGTTTCCGCCAACTGCTCGGCATTCATTTCGCCGAGACCCTTGTAGCGCTGCACGGACGCATCCCGCTTGCCTTCGGCCTTTACGTGCTCGAGCAGATCACGCCAGTTGTTCTGTACGTCGCGATTCTCGTTGCGCATCACCGTGAATGGCGGCTTATTGAACTTTGCAATGTCGCGGGCGAGAGAGCGATAACGGCGGTATTCGGGCTGATGCGACAGGTCAACGCCGATGCGGCGTTCGGCGTTGGTGGAATCGTGGAACATGGCGTAAAACGCGGAGTGTTCCTCATCGGCCTGCACGTCGGCGATAACTCCGGCGGTTTGTCAGTTCGCTCGCCAGGGTGTCAAGGTTCGCGCGATCGCTGAAATCGGCTTTGGTGTCGACCTTCAGATCCGCGTTGCTGAGAACTTCCACAACGCGCGCATCGCGGACGCGCCGCTCCAGCTTCTGCGACATCTGCTGGAACTCGTCGAGCTTCATCAGAAAACTGCGCAGCTCGCCGCCATCGAGACGATGCGGTCCGCCAGTGCCGTTCTTCACGCCGTATTCGACGGTGAGGCTGTCGGTGGCGCGGCGCATGATCTCGCGGGTGAACTCGGCTTCGTTCTTGATGTACTTCTCGCTCTTGCCGCGTTTGATGCGGTAGAGCGGCGGCTGGGCGATATAGACGTGCTGACGTTCGATCAGCTCCTTCATGTGGCGGAAGAAGAACGTCAGCAGCAGCGTGCGGATGTGCGAACCGTCGACATCCGCGTCGGTCATGATGATGATCTTGTGGTAGCGCAGGCGGGCCGGATCGAAATCGTCCTTGCCGATGCCGGTGCCGATGAGCGGTGATGAGGCAGCGGATTTCCTCGTGACCGAGCATGCGGTCGTAGCGCGCTTTCTCCACGTTGAGGATTTTGCCCTTGAGCGGGAGAATGGCCTGGAACCGCCGGTCGCGACCCTGCTTGGCGGTGCCGCCGGCTGATTCGCCTTCGACGAGAAACAGTTCGCAGCGCGCCGGATCGCGTTCCTGGCAATCGGCAAGCTTGCCCGGAAGGCCGCCGGAATCGAGAACACCTTTGCGGCGCGTGAGATCGCGAGCTTTGCGGGCGGCTTCCCGGGCGCGCGCTGCGTCGATGGCTTTTGAAACGATGCGCTTCATCACGGCGGGGTTCTTCTCGAAGAACTCGCCGAGCTTGTCGTTCATCAACTGCTGGACCTGGCCTGCGATGTCGCTGTTCAGGCGGCCCTTGGTCTGACCTTCGAACTGCGGCTGCGGCACCTTAACGCTGATGACGGCGGTGAGGCCTTCGCGGACGTCGTCGCCCGTGAGGTTTTCTTCCTTCGCGTCTTTGAAGAGGCCCGACTGGCGGCCGAAGAAGTTGATGGTGCGGGTCAATGCGGTGCGGAAGCCGCTTAGATGCGTGCCGCCGTCGACGGTGTTGATGTTGTTGGCAAAGCTGAAGAGCGTCTCCGCGTAGCCGTCGTTGTACTGCAGGGCGATTTCGATGTTAATGGTGCCGTTGCCGGCCGGGCCGGGTTTCTCGCCCTCCATGTAGATCGGCGTGTCATGGAGGACAGCCTTGCCGCGGTTGAGATGTTTGATAAATTCCGCGATGCCGCCGTTGTAAAGAAAATCGGCTGTCTTATAGGGATCTTCGCGCTCATCAACGAGTGTGATCTTGAGGCCTTTGTTGAGGAAAGCGAGTTCGCGGAGACGTTGGGCAAGAGTGTCGAAGTTAAACTTCGTCACCGTCATGATGGTGGCGTCGGGTTTGAAAGTGACCTTCGTGCCGTGCTTGCGGCCTGCTTTGCCGGTCGAGGTGAGACGGCCTTTGGGAATGCCGCGTTCGTAGTCTTGTTCCCACGTGAGCGAGTTGGGCGCCGATTCTTTGGAAGGGCGCCAGATCTCCAGATGCAGCTTTTCGGAAAGCGCATTCACGCAGCTCACGCCGACGCCATGCAGACCGCCCGAAACCTTGTAGCTGTTGGAATCGAACTTGCCGCCCGCGTGCAGTTTGGTCATAACAACCTCGGCCGCCGAGACGCCTTCCTCGTGCATATCGACCGGGATGCCGCGGCCGTTGTCGACGACCGTAACAGAGTCGTCGATGTGAATCGTTACGTTGACCTCGGTACAGTAGCCTGCCAGAGCTTCGTCGACCGCGTTGTCGACAACTTCATACACGAGGTGATGCAAACCGACTTCACCGGTCGAACCGATGTACATTGCCGGCCGGAGCCGTACTGCTTCGAGTCCCTCAAGAACCTTAATGGATGAGGAATCGTACACATCATTTGCCATAGGGAACTTTATTTCGTTGACTGCGCTCAGATGCGCATGGGCATCACGACGTAGCGGTACTGTTCGTCAGCGTCTTTATCGCCACCGTCTTTGTCGCCACCACCCGCGGGCTGGAGTTCGCCAGCGCTCTTCTGATCCTTGAGGCCGAAGGAAACCTGATCCTGGGGGATGGCGCGGAGGAAATCGAGCAGGTATTGCGCGTTGAAACCAATTTCGAGATCGGGGCCGGAATACTGGCCGGGAACGCTCTCTTCCGACTCGCCGGTCTCAAGGGCGGAAGAAAACACTTTCACTTCACCAGGTGTGAACTGCACGCGAATGGCGCGCGAGCGTTCGTCCGCGAACTGCGCAACGCGCTCGATGGCGCCTTTTATCTCTTCCTTCTGCAGCGTCGCAATGTTCGTGTTGTCCTGCGGAAGGACGCGTTCGTAATCCGGGAAATTACCGGTGAGTTTGCGCGTGATGAGAAGACGCGGACCGAATTCGAAGAACAGGTGATTGTCATCGCCGGCAAAGCGCAGTCTGGCATCGGCGCCGGCATCGTCTGCCAGCTTTGTGATCTCCGCCATGGCCTTGCGCGGTACCAGAGCCTTGTAGGAAACGTTGTGCCCGTTAGATGCATCCGAAGGGCGCTGCACGTAGGCCAGGCGGTGCCCGTCAGTGGCGACCATGGTGAGGGTTTTGTCGCCCAGGAGAAGCAGAGCGCCATTCAGCGTGAAGCGGCTCTCTTCCATCGAGATGGCGAACATGGTTCGCGCGATCATGGCGGACAGCTGCTTCGCCGGAATCTCCTTGATCGCTTCGGGCATGGCGGGCAGTTCCGGAAAACTCTCGCGGCTCATGCCGGCTATGCGGGTCCGTGAACGACCACATGTGAAATTCGCCCAGTTGTTCTCGCCGAACTTCACCGTGATATCGGCATCGGGAAGCAGCCGAACGTAGTCGAGGAGCTTGCGCGCCGGGATGGTGCCGGAACCTTCCTTCTTCACCTTTGCCGGACAGGATGTGCGCAGACCGAGTTCGAGGTCAGTCGCGGTCAGGTACAGGCGGTCGCCACGAGCTTCGAGAAGCACGTTCGAGAGGATCGGGATGGTCGTCTTTTTTTCGACGACACCCTGAGACAAGCTCAGTTCGCGGACCAGATCCGCCTTACTGACTGTGAACTCCATTTTGTGATTTCCGTTCCTTCTCTTATGACGGTATAGATGAATACAATTTGATAACCGTATTCATGGGGTCCTGTCGAAAAGTGGAAGACTCTCTAAATTATACAAAAATTTAGAACTTTTGGCTATTCGAAGCTGTTCAGAACAGGTGCAGGAAAGAGGAAAAAAGGGGCCTGTCACGCTTTTTACACAGAAACCCACAGCCTCGTTGTGGTGCGCTCTGTGAACAACCCGTTAACCTCATTGGAATGAGTCGATCAGGCTGTTGATCATTTTGTTAAGGTCCAGATCATCGGCTCGCTGAGCGTCAATTTTCCTGATGGAGTGAATCACCGTGGTGTGGTGTTTCCCACCGAAGGCGCGGCCGATCTCGGGTAGCGAGGCCTGGGTAAGCTCTTTGGCCAGAAACATGGCAACCTGACGGGGCTGGACGATTTCGCGCCGGTTACTTTTCTCCTTGAGGAGTGCGGCCTTGATACCGAACTTTTCGGCGACGGCTTTCTGAATGGCGTCGATGGTGATGCGGCGGTCCTGCTTCAGCAGAAGGTCTTTGAGAACGCGCTGCGCCATGCTGATGGTGACCGGAGTTTCGGTGAGCGATGAATAGGCCGTGAGCTTAATCAAGGCGCCTTCGAGCTCACGAACGTTCGACTTCGTCTGTTTCGCGATGAACGTGCAGACGTCGGACGGCAGCTGAATGCCGACAGCTTCGGCTTTCTTGTCGAGGATCGCCATCTTGGTCTCAAGATCCGGGGGCTGAATATCCGCGAGCAGACCCCATTCGAAGCGTGACCGGACGCGATCGAACAGACCGGCGATTTCGCGCGGCGGGCAGTCACTCGATATGACGATCTGTTTCTGCGCATCGTGGAGTTCGTTGAATGTGTGAAAGAACTCTTCCTGGGTGCGTTCTTTTGATCCGAGCGACTGGATGTCGTCAATCAGCAGCACATCGGCAGACCGATAGCGCGCGCGCAGCTGCGGCATACGCTCGTGCTTGATGCCGGTGACGACTTCATTGGTAAAACGTTCGCTGGTGGTGTAGATGATACGCATACGTCCGCGGGTGAGCAGGGCGCGGCCTATGGCGTGCATCAGATGCGTCTTGCCCATGCCGACTCCGCCGTAGATGAACAGCGGATTGTATGAACGCGACGGATTCATCGCCACCGACTGTGCGGCTGCGTGAGCAAACTGATTGCATGACCCGACAACAAAAGACTCGAAGGTGAACTTCGGATTTAACGTGACAGGCGATTCCAGTTCGCCCTGGCTTTCGCCGTTCCGAAGCACTGCAGCAGCGGCGGCGGGGTGGCCATTCGATGAGGCTGCAAATTCCACTCTTTCCAGACCAAGACCCAGCGCGGCGGCGAGCCGGTTGATCTGGTGACCGTATTCCTCTACGAGGAACTGCGCGGTCTGCCGGTCGGGAGCAGTGGCAAGCATAGTCTTGCCTTCGATGCCGGCGAAAGACGTGCGTGCGATCCAGTTCTCATAACTCTCGACACTGAGTGTCCTCTGCAGCTGCTCTTTGATTAAGTCCCATGGACTTCGATGATCCTCAATCACAACGACAACACTTCCCCTCCGGGAGCATACAGCTCCGGTTTTACGAGACCTGCGACGCCGGCCAGACTGTCCCGGGATTTGAAAATGCAGGGCGCGAATCTCCGATCAACGCAGCCCTGGAACAGGAAAAAGTCTAACACAGAAACGGTTCGAGAAATCCAGATGAAATACAACTCTTTTGGCTCTGAAACAAAGGCTCGCCGAGTTGTTGCGACGACTAATACTTAAACTCCCGCAGCGGCACCTGGATATGTGGTGATGTTATCTTTCGATAGCATGTGATCGAGATGATGCTGCATGTGGAGGACGTAATCTTCCATAACGAAACGCAGTGTGACGACCGTCCATCCGATGAGACAGCGATTATTCAGGTGTGAGTCGGGCACGCGCGCCATGAGCTCGGCCAGCAGTTCGTTGTATCGGTACCAGAGATCGACAAGCAACTGCCAGGGCAGTTCGCGATACCCGTGGGCTTCGACCCATTTATCCTGCGCGTAGCCTTCGCCGCGAAACTCGCCGGTGATGGTGGCGAGGGCGATGCGCATGTGATTGTTGGTTGCGGAGTCGATGAGATGTCCGAGTTCCTGTTTACGAGTCCAACTGCCGGCCCGGCCGTCGTTCTCTGAGGCGGCTGCTTCTGTGATGTTCTTCAGATGCGGAAGTTCACGGTCAATAGTTTCGCGAAGGAGAGTGGAAGCGTGCGTGGCCGGGACAGGGGGCATGAGGTATTTTCTCACGCAGGCATTTGTTAACGCGCACAACGGACCTTCGGCCTGTGCGCTCAGTTTGGGTAACGTTTAGTTTTCGATGAGGTGTTCGATGTGGTCGAGGACGAGGACGTCGAGAGGCGCTTTGGTGGATTCGAGTTTGATGCCGAGCTGTTTCGCCAGCGCCTCCTGGAACGAGGGGCCGGATGGATCAGGATCGGGCTCAGCCTGGGCCGGTGCGGGGCCGGTACGCGCGGGGAGCCATTCCAGTATGAAGTCGATCGTACCTTTCAGTCCTGTGTGATCGACGAACGGGCGATTGGTTTCATTGGAGGGCAGAGAGCGCGCGAGGAAGTCCATCGTGATATCGCGGGCGGCGATGCGCTGATCGGCGAGTTTCTCCGGGGGCATGGGGAAGATGCCGCCGCACATCAAAGGGTATCCTCCGGCTATGCTGGCCACGGATGTGGGCGGCGGCGCGGTGGGATCGTAGTTGCGCGGGCATTCCGTATCGGTGGTGTGAAGCCAGAGCTGCGGGCCGGTTTTTCCGGGCGTCGAGAGAACGAAAGCCGAAACGGGGATTTCGCGCTTCTCACTGCGCATAACGAGTTTGAACCGATCGGCGAGGAGTGAGCGCACCATGAGGCGCATGGTGTCCTTGTCGGGATTGCGTTCGGCTCGCGCCTGGATGTCGAAGCGGTCGGTCATGACCCACTGCGGCAACTGCGGCAGGAAAGTCTGGAAATCGGCGCCACCCATTTTCCAGGCGAATGCGATGTATGTGACGAGGGGAAGATTCTTCGCGTTGAAGTAGCCGCCATTGGGAGTGTAGACGGCGCCCGGGCCGAGAGGGATGTTGCCGAAGGGCTGGTCGTTCGACTTGTTGGGTTTGACGGAAGCGACGTCGAATTCGGGCAGCTTCGCGGGCGCTGTCTGGGCGTGCGCGGAAAGTGGCGGGATTCCAATGGCGAGCAGGGCGGGAAGAAGCCTCATGATTGGTTCCGTCAGATAATGTTAATTTTTACGCAGGCAAAAGTCCAGGGGTTACACTCGACACGTGCCTCTGAGGAAGTTCGCGATTGTTTGCCATCGCTGGACGGGCACGGCTTTCTGCGTTCTTTTCGCATGGTGGTTCATTTCGGGGATTTTCATGATGTACGTGGACTTCCCCGAGATCAAAGAGTCCGATCGCCTCGCCCGCGCGCAAGCGATTGATGCATCCCGTGTGAATCTGACGCCGGCCGACGCCTGGGCGAAGCTCAACATCCCGGGCGAGCCCGACGATGCGCGGCTTCTGATGTATGACGCGCGGCCCGCGTATTCGTTCCGCCTCGGAAGCAGGCGGGCCGTGGTTTATGCGGACAGCGGGGAGACACAGAGGACGTTTTCCGCGGGGCAGGATCTGCGGGCAGCGGCGGCGTGGAGCGGCCAGCCAGCGTCGAATGCACGGATGGAACGAATGGCCGAGGTGGATCAGTGGACTGTGGGGGGCATCTACAGGGAGCGTGCGCCGCTGATCAAATACTCCTGGGCGGACGGGCAGCAGGTGTACGTTGCGGCGGCGACGGGCGAGGTGGTGCAGTCGACGACGCAATCGTCGAGAGTTCTGGCGTATCTCGGGCCGGTGGCGCACTGGCTTTACTTCACTCCGCTGCGGAAGAACGGGCGGTTGTGGAGCCGCGTGGTGATCTGGCTGTCGGGCGCGGCGACGGTGGTGGCGCTGCTGGGCTTGTTCGCGGGGCTGAGTCTGTATGCGGCGTCGAAGAAGATTCCGTTCACGGGGACAAAGCGGCTGCATATGATTCTCGGGTTGTTCTTCGGATTCATCGCGTGCACATGGGCGTTCAGCGGGATGCTGTCGATGGATCCGTTTCCGGCAGAGAGCCGCCTCGATTCACAGTTTCAGGCGTTGATCGCGGGCGCTCCGATATCGATGAAGGATTTCGCTGCGAAATCGCCGGGCGATGCGATGCGCGGGATGGCCGTGAAGGAGCTGGACCTGATCTCGGTGGGAGGGCGAGCCGCCTATGCGGCGATGGGGGATGCCGGCCCGAAGCAAGTGATTCCGGTACTGGCGGGTGGATCGGTGGCGACGGGATACAACGCGCGCAGGATCGATCGGTACGATGCGTACTATCTCGACCGCACGAGGAAATTGCCACTGCCGGTTTGGCTGGTCGAACTCAACGACTCAGTCCACAGCCGGTTCTATGTCGATGGCTCGACCATGCAGATCGTTGGCAGCTACAGCTCGGATCAGTGGGCGGAGCGATGGCTCTATCACGGACTGCATTCGATCAATTTTCCGTGGCTCTACAATCACCGGCCGGCGTGGGACATCGTGGTGATCACGCTGATGATCGGCGGCGCGGCGCTCTCCATCACGTCGGTGATCATCGGCTGGAGCTTTATCGGGCGGAAAGTATACTCGGTAGCTGGAGCTCGAAATAGATGAAGATCGTCGTGGCCGGACAAGGTGCGTTCGGCATCAAGCATCTGGAAGCGATTCAGAATATCCCTGACATTGAAGTGGTGTCGCTGGCGGGCGGCAATCCGGCGGGGACGGAAGAGGTTGCAAAGCGATTTAAGATTCCGCACTGGACCGGCGATCTGGCGGAGAGCCTGAAGCAGCCGGGAGTGGAGGCCGCCATCCTGACGACGCCCACCCAGATGCACGCGGCGCAGGGCGAACAGTGCATGCGCGCGGGCAAGCATGTGATGATCGAGATTCCGATCGCCGACAATCTGAAGGATTCCGAGAGGCTGTTGAACGTGCAGAAGGAAACCGGCCTGATCGCCATGGGCGGCCATACGCGCCGGTTCAATCCGAGCCATCAGTGGATTCGGAAGCGGATTCTGGCGGGTGAGCTGAAGATTCAGTCGATGGATGTGCAGACGTTCTTCTTTCGGCGCACCAACATGAATGCCGCGGGCAAGCCGCGCAGCTGGACGGATCATCTGCTTTGGCACCATGCCTGTCACACGGTGGATCTGTTTCAGTACCAGACCGGGGAGACGGCGCATCGCGCGAATGCTCTGCAGGGGCCGATTCATCCGGATCTGAAGATCGCGATGGATATGAGCATTCAGCTGAAGGTGCCGGGCGGCGCTATATGCACGCTGGCGCTGTCGTTCAACAACAAGGGTCCGCTGGGTACGTTCTTCCGCTACATCTGCGACAACGGCACGTACATCGCACGCTACGATGAACTGCTCGACGGCGACAACAATCCGGTGGATCTGACGGGTGTCGCGGTGTCGAACAACGGCATCGAACTGCAGGATCGGGAGTTCTTCGCGGCGATCAGGGAGAACCGGGAACCCAACTCAAGCGTACAGCAGGTGTTCAGCGCGATGCAGGTGCTGGATCGGCTGGAGAAAAGTATCGAGGCGAATCCGTAAAGGTCGTCAACGGCGGTCGCGGAGTTTCGAGAGCAGGCGGATGATCTCGAGGTAGAGCCACACCAGCGTGACCATCAGGCCAAAGGCGCCGTACCACTCCATGTACTTTGGCGCGCCGCGAGAGGCGCCTTCCTCGATCATGCCGAAATCGAGGATCAGATTCAGTGAGGCGATAATTACGACCGCGAGGCTGAAGAGAATCCCGATCGGTCCGCTGCCAAAGATGCCCGGTACGGTCACGTGGAACAGGCTGAGGATCATGCTGAGAAAGTACACGACGGCGATGCCGCCGGTCGCGGCTATCACACCGATGGTGAACTTCTGGGTGGGGCGGATCAGACCCGAGCGGTAGGCGAGCAGCATGCAGAAGCAGGTGCCGAATGTCGCGGCTACGGCTTCAATCGCGATGCCGGGATAGCGCATCTCAAGGACAGACGACAGAGCGCCGAGGAAGAGGCCTTCGAGCAGCGCGTAGATCGGCGCGGTGATGGGCGACCATTCCTTCTTGAAAACAGTGACCATGGCGGCGATGAATCCGCCGAACGCGCCAACCATGACGTAGCCGCCGATGGAGGCGGGTCCGTTCACGGCTGCCTGGTTCCAAGTGTAAAGGGCGGTTGCAACGACGCACAGCATCAGGATGCCGGCTTTGTTGACCGTGCCGGATATGGTCATCGTGGGCCCGTAGCCCACGGCGACACCACTGCCGGTGAATGTTTTCCCCGCGAAAGCCGGATTCGAAGTCTTCAGTTCCATAAGATCCTTTAACGCGCACAACGGACCCTTCGGCCTGTGCGCTACGATGCGCTGACTATTGGACGCTCCGCTACCACTATAGGTCACAAGTTCGTGGGCACCGAGATACGATGAGGTGACGGATGATTGACGAAACGTCTCCGACGATCCCGGATAAGCTGTTTTTCCGGATCGGCGAGGTGAGCCAGCTGGTCGGCGTGGAGCCTTACGTGCTGCGGTACTGGGAGTCGGAGTTTCCGGGGCTCTCGCCGAAGAAGTCGAATACGGGGCAGCGCATGTTCCGGCGCAAGGATGTTGAGCTGCTGCTCAACATCAAGCAGCTGCTCTACGATAAGAAGTTCACGATCGAGGGCGCGCGGAAAGCGCTGAAAGAACCGGTCCGAACCGAGGCGCCCCCGGTGAAGCAGGAAGAGTTGTTTCCGCCACCTGATCCGCTGCCGGAGATTCGGCAGGAGTTGGCGGCCATCTTAAAACTACTATCGTAGTCATTCGGCCGCCTGTTGAACGATCAGGTCGTAGAGGCGACTGAGGTCATCGGCGGAATAGTATTCGATTTCGATGCGGCCTTTGCCGCCGCGGCCCTCGATAATCCGGACCTTTGTGCCCAGCGTACGCTCGAGTTCCGACATGGCGAATTTGACGTTGGGGTCGAGCTGGGGTTCTGGCTTTGCCGGCTTGACGCGGGTCGGGAGGCCAGTGGGGCGGGTGAATTCTTCTATCTGACGGACGGACCAGCCTTCGGCGATGCAGCGGTGAGCGACGTCGCGCTGGATCTCGGGGTCGTCGAACTTCAGGAGAGCGCGGGCGTGTCCGGCGGACAGCTTCTTTGAGGCGACCAGGTCGCGAACCTCCATGGGGAGTTGCAGAAGGCGGACGGCGTTGGTGACAGTAGTACGCTCCTTGCCGGTTTTGTGGCCGATTTGATCGTGGCTGAGGCCCAGTTCGGTGGCCATGCGATGGAAGGCGTGGGCGAGTTCGATGGGGTTGAGGTCTTCGCGCTGGATGTTTTCGACAATGGCCAGTTCGAGGACCTGCTGATCGTCGGCAGTGCGAACGATGACGGGGACTTCCGTGAGATGGGCGAGTTTGGCGGCGCGCCAGCGGCGCTCGCCAGCGATGATCTGGTATTCATTCAAGCCCATATTGCGAACGATGATGGGTTGAATGATGCCTTCGCGTTCGATCGACTGGGTGAGTTCGAGGAGAGCGGCCTGGTCGAAGTCGCGACGGGGTTGGTTTGGGTTCGGGGCTACGTGGTCGATGAGAAGCCGGCGTATGTCGCCGGTTGTCTCAGGTTCGTTTGGCAATTTCCCTGGGATGGGGGCGGACGGTACGGATGGTTCCGCCTTGCGGCCCGGCAGAAGGGAGTGCAAGCCCTTACCCAGTGCTTTCCTTTGATTAGCGGGCGCTTCGCGCGGATCTTTTGTGGTCATTGGTGAGAATCTCTTTGGCGAGCTGGATGTAAGCCTCGGAGCCCTTCGACCCCGGGTCATAGAGAAGGATGGGCTTACCGTGGCTGGGGGCTTCGGCGAGGCGAATGCTTCGCGGAATGACAGTTTGCAGGACCTCGTCCTTGAAGAATTCGCGGAGGTCGGCGGCTACCTGTTTCGTCAGGTTGGTGCGTTCGTCGTACATCGTCAGGAGAATTCCCTCGATTTTGAGGGGATGGCCGAAGGATTCGCGCACGCGGTCGATGGTATCCATGAGACCGGAAATGCCTTCGAGGGCAAAGAATTCGCACTGAATCGGGATCAGAACGGCGTCGGCCGCCAAGAGGGCGTTTAGCGTCAGGAGGTCGAGAGCGGGCGGGCAGTCGATCAGGATGTATTGATATTGGTCGCGAATGCGGTGGAGATGGTGTCGGAGAACGGCCTCGCGGTCATCGGAACTGACGAGTTCGAGGTTGATGCCAATGAGGTTCTTGTCGGCGGGGAGGAGGTCGAGGCCGTCCATTTCGGTTTTGACGATGGCTTGGGAGATCTCTTTGCCATCGAGCAGGACGTCGTAAAGGGTGTGCATGCCCTCGGTCTTCTGGACGCCGAGGCCGCTGGTGGTGTTGCCTTGGGGGTCGCAATCGACGACGAGGACTTTGACTTCGCTGGCGGCAAGGGCAGCGGCGAGGTTGATGGCGGTAGTGGTTTTACCGACTCCGCCCTTCTGATTTGTGATGGCGATGATTCTGGACAAGGATGTGCGACCGGGAGCTTAGTGGGGGAGACCAACTCAATCTAGCATGTTTCACGTGAAACGTTGAACGCGGGCTCGGATGTTTCACGTGAAACAGTGAGGTAGACGTCAAGGATGGCAACTGCGGCAGGGGTGACGCCGGGGATGCGGGCGGCTTGCCCCAAAGTTGCTGGGCGGACCCGGGTGAGGCGTTCGCCCACCTCGCGCGATATGCCGGGAATGCGGTCGAAGTCCATGGATTCTGGAATGGGGCGCGTGTCAGAACCGGCCATGCGTTCAATCTGACGGCGCTGCTGATCGATGTACCCGGCGTACTTGACTTCCGTTTCGACCGTCATGAGAAGGCCTCGCTCGGGGGGAGCGGCGAGAACTTCGGCGATCCACGGAAGGAGCTCGTCAATTTTGGCTTCGGGGCGTCGCAGCCACACCCCCTTCGGGCTGGCTTCGAGGGCCGACATCAATCGCACCTTTTGCGCCATTTTGCGGGCAAAGTGATCGCGACGGTCGGCGGAGGCAAGGCCGATGCGCTCGGCGACAGGGGTCAGGCGCTCGTCGGCGTTGTCTATTCGGAGCTGCAGACGGTACTCGGCGCGCGAGGTGAACATGCGATAAGGCTCGTCGGTACCTTTTGTAATCAGGTCGTCGATCATGATTCCGATGTAGCCCTGCGTGCGGGGGATGATGACCGGCGCGCGGCCGAGGATGGTCTGGGCGGCGTTGATTCCGGCGATGAGCCCCTGACCGGCCGCTTCCTCGTAACCGGAGGTACCGTTGATCTGTCCGGCGAGAAACAGGCCGGGGAGCTTCCTGACTTCGAGGCGGTGATCCAGCTCGCGGGCGTCGACGGCGTCGTATTCGATGGCATAGCCGGGCCGGATCATCTCGGCGTTTTCGAGGCCGGGGATGGAGGCGATAACGGCGCCTTGGACGTCGATCGGCATGCTGGTGGACATCCCGTTGACGTAGATTTCGTTGGTGTCGAGTCCCTCAGGCTCGAGGAAGAGCTGGTGGGATTCCTTGTCGGGGAACTTGACGAACTTATCCTCTATAGAAGGACAGTAGCGGGGGCCGACACCTTCGATCTGACCGCTGTACAAGGGAGACCGGGAGATGCTCTCCTGGATGATCCGCCGGGTTTCGGCGGTGGTGCGCGCCAGGTAGCACTGAATCTGCGGCCGGTCGATCTTCGCGGTAAGGAAGGAGAATGGCGTCGGCTCAGCATCGCCGTGCTGGGGTTCGAAGCGGGACCAGTCGATGGAGCGGGCGTCGAGACGGGGCGGGGTACCGGTCTTGAGGCGGGTCCAGCCGAGACCGAGGCTGCGGACCTGCTCGGCCAGCACCTGGGAGGGTGGCTCGCCATTGCGCCCGCAAGTGAAGCGCTGTTCGCCGATGTGGGCGAGACCGTTCAGGAAAGTGCCGGTTGTGATAATCACGGCTTCCGAGCGAACGGAACGGCCATCCATGAGGTGGACGCCGCGTACTCGATCATTTTCGATAATCAGTGCGGCGACTTCGGCCTGCTTTATGTGGAGGTTCGGTTCGCGCTCGAGAACTCTCTTCATCTCGACGCGGTATTGTTTCTTATCGCATTGGGCACGGGGGGACCAGACGGCGGGTCCGCGGCTGGTGTTAAGAAGGCGAAACTGGATGCCCACGGCGTCGGTGACTTCCGCCATGACGCCGCCGAGGGCGTCGATTTCGCGAACGAGGTGGCCCTTTGCGATGCCGCCGATGGCCGGGTTGCAGGACATCTGGGCGATCAGGTCGGCATTCATGGTGACCATGGCGGTGCGCAGACCGAGCCGGGCGCAGGCGCGGGCAGCCTCGCAGCCGGCATGTCCGCCACCGATGACCACCACTTCGTAGACCATTCAGGTACTATTGTAGACGCCGCGCGCAGGGGTGGGATTTGGATGGCCTGCGGCCGGCTTTAGCCGAATAAAAACACCGGCGGCAAGACCGCCGGCGGTACATATGAAAACACTGGTCATTGGCGGAGGAGGGCGTGAGCACGCGCTGGCGTGGAGGCTGGCGAAGTCGCCTTCAGTCACAGAGGTGCATGCGGCACCCGGAAATCCTGGGATCGCAGAGATTGGCCAATGTCATCCTGAATCAGATTATGTCAAATTAGTGGATGGGCTGGGGGTCGATCTGACCGTGGTTGGACCGGAAGTACCCCTGGTGGCCGGGGTGGTCGATCAGTTTCGGGCACGCGGGATGGCGATTGTCGGTCCAACCGCCGAAAACGCCGCGCTCGAAGGCAGCAAGATCCACTCGAAGCGTTTTATGGAGCGGCTCGGTATTCCGACGGCGCGGTTTCAGACGGTCGCGAGCGCCGGCGAGGTTTCGCAAGCAAATATCGCGCGCGACTTCCGTTATCCCGTGGTGCTGAAGACTGATGGCCTGGCCGCTGGAAAAGGCGTCGTGATCGCGCAGAATCGCGCCGAGGTGGATGAGGCACTGGCGGCGCTGCCGTTTCCGATGGTGATCGAGGAGTTTCTGATTGGCGAAGAGGTCAGCTTCATCGTGCTGTGCGACGGAAAGCGCGCTGTGCCGCTCGAACCGTCACAGGATCATAAGCGCGTCTTCGATAACGACGAGGGTCCGAATACCGGCGGTATGGGCGCATATTCCGATTCGAAAATCCTGCGCGATGCCGAGCGTGGCCGGATCATGGACACGATCATTGAACCGGTGGTGAAGGCGACCGGATTCACAGGCTTTCTGTACGCGGGACTGATGATGACTGCGGACGGGCCGAGCGTGCTCGAATTCAACGTGCGAATGGGCGACCCGGAGACGCAGCCGCTGATGATGCGGCTCGAGAGCGACTGGGGCGAAGTGCTGATGGCGGCGGCGCGCGGAGCGCTGGAGATGGATCGACTGCAGTGGTCGCGGAATCCGGCGACCTGCGTGGTGATGGCATCGGGCGGGTATCCGGGCGCGTTCGAAAGCGGAAAGAATATCAGCGGGATTGAAGAAGTTCGCGATGCGGTTGTCTTCCAGGCGGGCGTGAAGAGAAATGGCGGCGATCTGGTGACGGCGGGCGGGCGTGTGCTGGGCGTGACGGCGTCAGGCGCGGATCTGAAGTCGAGCATCCATGCGGCTTACGCGGCCGTGGAGAAGATTCATTTCGACGGCGCGCACTATCGAAAAGACATCGGCAAAAAGGGCTTGAAACGCTACAATGGGGCGTGATTGGGCCCGTAGCTCAGTTGGATAGAGCGGCCGCCTCCTAAGCGACAGGTCAGCAGTTCGAATCTGCTCGGGCCCACCAGAAACCTTGTTTGGAATGTGTAACGCGTAGTTTTCGGTAGCAACTCGCTCGTTCTGACATTCAGAGGCGATGCTGACGAGCCGCCTCCGGGTTCCTTCACCATCTCCGGATGCAGGCCGGTGAGCGTTGCAAGCGGCCAGCGGGGTTAACAACCCCGCTCTCGGCTTTGGCCAATTGACTAGATAAAGAGCATGGAAAAGCATTTTTGATGTTCCATGTTGTAATCCTGTCTCGTTTCTGTTATCTAGTTATATAACTAGATATCACCGAAAGGATCTTCCACTATGGGTTTCCCCACCAAAGTCCAGCTCATCAACCGCAAGGCCAGCGAACAGTGGTACATCAACTTCCCCTCCGCCATCGCGCAGGCAATGGAGTTTTCCAAGGGTGAGACCGTCGAATGGGTCATCGAAGACAAAGCCCTTCTGGCGTTGCGTCGCCTCGAAGCGCCGGCTCCGGTTCTAAAAAAAACTCCGCCGGAATCCTCCCTCAGTTCGAGCAGCTCTGGAAGCGGTGCATCCCCGCCTTCGACCAGCAACGTGTCTCCGACCGTGCGCAAACGCTCGCGATGAGTTCGCTGCTCTGTCTCGGACGCCACACCGTGACCGGTCTGCTCACCACCTCCGGTTCCCAGTTTCAGGACTGGAGCGCCACCTACCGCCTCTTCTCTCAGGACCGTGTCCCCGTGCCCGAAATCTTCTCTGTCGTCCGCCGCGCCATCGCCGGCCAACTGCCCGCAGGCGCGCCGTTCCGTGCCGTCCTCGACGATTCATTGTTACGCCGCTCCGGCACCCACACGCCGGGCGTTGGCTGGCGGCGCGATCCGCTCGGGCCGCGCTTTCAGACCAACTTTGTGCGCGCCCAGCGCTTCCTCCAGATCTCCGGTGCCATGCCCGGAACAGAGGGCGCATTCCGTTTGGCTCCTATTGCCTTTCTGCACACGCCCACGCCGCAGAAACCGGATGGCAAGGCTCCCGCCGACCAGGTGGCGCAATACCGTCTGGACGCCAGTTCGTCTCGCCTCAGTCTGCGCGCCGCCCAGCAGATGATCCAACTCCGCCAGTCTCTCGATCAGGACCCCGGCGGCCGGGAGCGTACTTTGATACTCGCCTTTGACGGCGGCTACACCAACTCCACCGTGCTCAAACAGATTCCGCCCCGCACCATCTGTATCGGGCGGATTCGCAAGGATGCCAAACTCTGCTTCACCCCGGATTCGGACCTTATGAAAGCGCGTGGTCGGCGTCTTCGCTACGGCGCGCCAGCCCCTACTCCCGAGCAGTTCCGCACCGACGACGCGGAACCCTGGGAGACCATGACTTTCGCGCATTCCGGCGTCTCTCACCCGCTGCGCTTCAAACGCCGCCAGAACATCATGTGGCGCACCACCGGAGCCGGACAGATTCTGCAACTGATCGTCATCGCGCCCCTTGCCTACCGCCTGCGCAAAGGCTCGAAGCTTCTCTATCGGCATCCCGCCTTCCTCATTTGCACCGACTCCGGACTGGACCCCCGCCAGATTATCGAAGCCTACTTCCAGCGCTGGGACATCGAGGTGAACTTCCGGGATGAAAAGACGCTCCTCGGCGTGGGACAGGCGCAAGTGCGAAACAGCGTATCGGTGGAATCGGCTCCGGCGTTCGCCGTCGCCGCTTATGGCATGTTGCTGGTTTCCGGCCAACTCGCCTTCGGCAACTCCAGCCACGGACTCCTGCCGCAACCCAAATGGGCTGCCAGTTCCAAAGGTCCTCGGACCTCAACACAACAATTAATTCATCAACTCCGCGCTGAAGTCTGGGGCCGCGGTCTCGGTATCGAACGTTTCTCCCACTTCGCGTCTAACCTGCCCACCACGCCGAAGCCTGAGAAATGCTCTTTCCCGGTCGCTTCTGCCATCTGCTATGCCAATGGATGAAATCCAAAAGGCCAAAGCCGAGAGCGGGGTTAACAACCCCGCTGCAGGATGCCATCCTGCCCCACATCAGGCAAGAGACTTCAGAGACACAACATTAGTCTCTTCTGCCAGAGGCCTCGCGCTCCCGGCCGGGCCAGAATTCCTTAACGATGTTGACCGCCATGCCGAGTGCGACCTGAGTGCCGAACTGTCCCGCGGCGTTGGACGCATTACGGCTTTCTGGATAGTGCGCCATGGAGACCGCCACCGCGGCGGAGTTGCCCGCGAACTCGGAGTAGTTGAACTGACGGCCGCCCGAATCAGTATAAGTGAAGAAAATCCGGCCAATCGCGATGTCACTCGACGCCGTTATCCAATAGTGCGCGCAGGTCAGGGCTCCCCCGCCGAATGACGGATCTGATCTGGAGAATTGACTCTGAGCTGCAAACACCGCGGCGAGCGCAATCGGCCCCGGTCCAGCGTCGCGAAATTCGGGATGATCCAAAGGACCTGCCCGGCGGGCTTCTGCGCAGACAATTCATCCTGCGTCCGGATGGGAGCGCACCCCCTCGTCGATGTAACGAAGCCTTCACTTTCCCGCCACTTCGAAAATGATTTCCAGTTCAACCGGAGAGCCCGAGCGGGAGGCTGGCAACACCGTACACAAGGCGGCTCGGGTTCTTCTCTTTTCCGAAAACGTCCTGCAGCAATTCCGACGCGCCGTCAGCGACCTTTGGCTGGTCGCGAACATCTCCCGAAGTCGCTATCGAGACGCCAAGTCGCACAATGCGCGTCACCTTGTCGAGCGACCCAAGGTGCTGGCGAGCGACGGCGAGGGCATTGATTGCCGCGAGGCGAGCGGCGCTCGCGCGCCTCCTCCACATTCAGTTCCGCGCCGAGGCGCCCTACGAATCTCGCGCTGCGGCCCTCTGTCGGAAGCATGCCGGTCAGGAACAGCAGATTGCCCGTTTGCACCGCTTCCGCGTAGACGCCGAACGGCTCGGGCGGCGCTGGGCAGCTGGATACCGAGTTCCCTCAGCTTCTGCTCAGCGGTTGAAGGGTGGTTTTTTGTGGGTGTGCTCATAAATCTCTTCGGTTTGTGCTCCGAGCCGCTTACCATTTGCCGTTGTGAGCGCCGCCGTCGACGTGCAGCACCTCTCCCGTGACATGTCGAGCTTCCGTCAGATAGACGATCGCGTCGACAATATCGGCAACATCGGATATCTCGCCCATCGGAGAAAGGCTCTTCAGAAACTCTTTGGAATCGTTTGCGTGCATCGGTGTGTCGACGATCCCCGGAGCGACCGCGTTGAACCGTATGCTTTCCTTTGCGTACTCCATGGCGAGGCTTCGGGTGATCGCCTCGAGCCCGCCTTTGGTGACCATTACCAGCGAAGCGTTAACGCCCGCGATGGGATGCCCCACCATGGAAGTGGTCACACAAGTTACGCTTCCACCACTCTTTTGCGCCAACATTTGTTTGACGGCAAGCTGCGTGATATTGATGTAGCCCCGCAGGTTCGTTGCGGAGAGCCTTTCGAAATCCTCTGCCGTGTACTCAGTGAATGGCTTCGTGAAGAAGATGCCGGCGTTATTGACGACACCATCTATCGAGCCAAAAGTCTTTAATGCCGTCGAAGCGACCTCGTGCGCTGTCGAAGGGTTGCCGATGTCGCCCCGCACCACAGCCAGCCTGTCATTCGCGGCGAAGGTGGACGCCTGGATGTTGAGTGAGTTGGCGACTACGTTATAGCCGCGCTCGATGAAGGCGCTGGTAACGCCAGCGCCTATTCCCTTCGCCGCACCCGTCACGATCATCGTTTTGCGTTTCATCTGCATTCTTTTCCGCGACCCCTTTTCATTCAGGCAGAGCTGCCTGCGCTATGAGAGGAGCAAGGAAGAGGCCATCGCCAAAGCGCTGAAAACCCGCACTTCCGTGCGCTGGTTCATACCTGCGTGTCCGCTATTTGTGTCGGCAGTTCGACGAGTCTGCCGACCCGGGGAGGAAGCTCAAAGCACAGGCTGAACCGGCTGTGAATCCAGACGGCTTCCGGGTATCGGCTGGGCCTCGGCGAAAGCACTTCTGCCACTTCGAAGAGTTGCGCTGCGAGTTCGAAACAGCCAGTGGCGCGTATCGCGCAAACGCGCCCGACGGAGACTGCTATCCGCTGCTCGGCACTAACAAAAGCTCTTTTCGTTGCCGCTTGCTGACGCGCGCGGTTCAGTAACTGCTGCGGAATCCGCACCTGCTTTTCCGAACCGCGACCGTCAGGGAGTGGCAAGAAGCGTTTTTCAGCAGCCTGCTAAAGCTATACAACGGTCTCGCCTGGAATCATGCGTCGAGTGCTCTTCTGGTTATGGCCACGGTCCGGTGCTAAAGATGCGCAAGTCGAACGAACAACCCCGCGAGTCCCGCGCCTGTCAGAGGACCAACCACCGGCACGGCGGCGTAGCTCCAACCGGAGCCAGCCTTCTTGCCGAGCGGGAGAAGCGAATGGACGATGCGGGGGCCGAGGTCGCGCGCCGGATTGATCGCATAACCGGTGGTGCCACCCAGAGACAAGCCGATGGCCCACACAAGGACTCCCACCAGATAAGGCCCGAGGCCGGCGACCGGGCCCGCCGATCGCGACCTTCTTCGAGAAGATCACGGCGACACCCAGCAGGAGCACAAACGTGCCGATAATTTCGCTGAGCAGGTTCGCCCCGAAGTTTCGAATCGCGGGCATGGTTGAGAAGCAGGCTAACTTCAGTGCCGGGATCTTCCGTTTCGCGCCAGTGGGGCAGGAAGTGCAGCCACACCAGCAACGCACCCAGCATGGCGCCCAGCATCTGCGCGACGAAGAACGGAATAAATTTCGAAAAATCGCCGGTCTCGATTGCAAGTCCGAAGCTGACCGCGGGGTTGAGGGCGGCGTCCGGACTGCCGCATGCGATGGCCGTAAATACGCCGAACACAACCGCAAACGCCCAGCCAGCGGCGATCGCCAGCCAGCCGGCGCCCTGCGGCCTTGGACTTCTTAAGCAGCACGTTAGCCACCACGCCATCGCCCAACAGGATGAGGACCGCAGTCCCCACGAATTCACCGAAACATTTTGCCCACATTTCGAATTTTCCTTTCCTGAATGCCGATGCAAGAGCTCTTTACGCGGCCGAATCGATCCAGTCGAACGAACGAGTGACCGCCTTCTTCCACGAGCCATACATGGCTTCCCGCTGCCGCTGTTCCATATGGGGCTGCCACGTGTGGTCAACGGCCCATTGCGAGCGGAGGTCTTCGAGGTTCTTGTAGTAGCCAACAGCGAGTCCGGCGGCGTAGGCGGCGCCCAGCGCGGTCGTCTCGCGCACCACCGGTCTCACCACCGGACGGTCGAGAATGTCGGACTGGAACTGCATCAGCAGCTCGTCTTCCACCATGCCGCCGTCCGTGCGCAGTGTGTCGAGCGCAATTCCGGAATCCTTTTCCATGGCCTCCACGACTTCCCGGGTCTGGAACGCCGTAGCTTCCAGCACGGCGCGCGCAAGATGTCCCTTGTTGGTGTAGCGCGTAAGGCCCGCGATAACTCCCCGGGCGTTCGACTTCCAATAGGGCGCGTACAGCCCGGAGAAAGCCGGGACGAAGTAGACGCCGCCGTTGTCCTTCACGGTGCGGGCCAGGCTCTCGATGTCGCCACTCTTTTCGATCAGCCCGAAGTTATCGCGAATCCACTGCACCAGCGCTCCGGTGATGGCGATGCTGCCTTCGAGCGCGTAGGCGGCCGGTTCTTTGCCGAGCCGGTACGCCACTGTGGTGAGAAGGCCGAATTTGGATTGCGACCGGCTTCTCGCCGGTATTCATCAGCAGAAAACAGCCCGTGCCGTAAGTGTTCTTCGCTTCGCCGGATCGAAAGCACGTCTGCCCCACAAGAGCTGCCTGCTGATCGCCCAGGATCCCGGCAACCGGCACGCCCTTCAGGGAATCGAGAGTGGCGTTGCCGTACACCTCGCTGCTGGCTGCGATTTTCGGCAGGATCTGGCGGGGCACGCCGATCACCTCGAGCAGTTCGTCGTCCCAATCCAGAGTTTCGAGATTCATCAGTTGCGTGCGGCTGGCGTTGGTGCAGTCTGTGAGGTGAATGCCTCCGCGCGGTCCGCCGGTGAGCTTCCAGAGGAGGTACGCGTCGATGTTGCCGAAGAGGATTTCACCCGCTTCGGCGCGCTTGCGCACGCCTGGAACGTGATCCAGCACCCAGCGAATCTTCAAGCCGCTGAAATAGGTGGCGAGCGGCAGGCCGGTCTTCGCCCGAAGCCGGTCGGGTCCGCCGTCGCGCTCCAGATCGGCAACGTATGAGCCAACCCGGGTGTCCTGCCAGACCAGCGCATTGTAAACCGGCTGCCCGGTCGTCCGGTCCCAGAGCACCGTCGTCTCACGCTGGTTGGTGATGCCGATTGCCGCGAGGTCCGCGGGGCGCAGGCCTTTCTGCTTCATGGCCGCTTCGATCACTTCTTCTGTCCGCCGCCAGATCTCGCTGGCGTCGTGCTCCACCCATCCGGGCTGCGGAAAAATCTGCTCGTGTTCTTTCTGCGCCACAGAGACAATCCGCCCTGCGCGGTCAAACACGATGAACCGCGTGCTGGTTGTCCCCTGATCGATTGCTCCGATGTATGTAGACACTGCTAGTTAGCTCCTCTCCAAAACGGGTTCGCCGGTTTGCGACGGCGAGGGCTCAGGCTCCTGACCGGCAGCCTCCAGCATGTGGTTGACTTTGCCAACGTACTGATCGACGGCCGCGACTTCTTTCGCCGCGCTCCACCCGAGCTCCCGACGAAGCAGCTCGCCAACCACAGGAGCTGCGCGAATGGCCAGGCGCCAGCCGATTAACTGCAGACCGATGCGGCGGGCGAGAACGTCTTCGATGGTCACGCGCCATCTCGTTCCGCGCGGCATACACCACCTGAGCGCGTATCGGCGCTTCGCCCTGCACCAACGGGAGCGCGAGCGAGGGATCGGACTCCAGCCAGCCTCAGGACGTCCGGCGCTGCCGTTCCGTACTTATGCGCCAGGTGCTGCGCCGTCGCAGCCGGCAAATGGAACTCTCTCGACAGCGTCTCCCAGTAGTCCCGGCGGTAGTCTGCGGAGCCGCTCAGCGGATGCTCCGTGCGTTTGCGCCGGAGTAGCTGGCCCTCCGAGATACTCCTGGACCTTGTCGATGGTTTCCTCGCCCATCAGCCGGTGCGTCGTCCACTTCCCGCCGAGAATGCTGATCATGCCGCTTTCCGCATCGAACTCGACCTCGTCGTCGCGGATGAGCTTCTTCGTGTCGTTGACTCCCTGGGCCGCCGACCAGCGGACGAACACCCGCGAATCCGCTGACCACCTGGTCGGCGCGAAGGGGCGAACTCAGGTATGGGTTGAGCTGGCGCAGCAGATACTCGATTTCCTCCCGCGTCACCACCATCTCTTCGCCGGGCGTGTAACCGGTATCGGTGGTGCCGACCAGGAGACGTCCATTCCACGGAACGGCGAAGATAACGCGGCCGTCCTCGGTTCTGGGAACCAGGAGCGCGTCGTTTTCCGAAAAGCCATCGAGGGGAAACAGGATGTGCACGCCTTTGCTGGGACGCATGCGCGGCGCGGCCTTCGCCGAGGCCAGCTGCCGCATGACATCGGAAAACGGGCCGGTCGCATTGACAAATGAGCGAGCCGGGATGCGAAAGCGTCTGCTGCGAAATCTGATCTGTGACGATCGCAGCCGCGATAGTGCCATCCGCCTGCTTTTCGAATGCCGTCACGCGCGCGTAGTTCAACGCGGCGCCGCCCAGCCCGTCGAACGTGTCGAGCAAGGCAACGGCATATCGGGCATCGTCGAACTGCCCATCCGCATATGCGACCGCGCCTGTCAGGTTTTTCCGACTGCATCGCCGGCATGCGGTAGAGCGACTTCCTCGCGCGTCAGCATCCGGCTGGGCAGCAGGCTGGCTTTGCCGGAAATCCAGTCGTACATTTTCATCCCGAGGCCGTAGTAGAACTGATCGAAATGGCTGAAGCACGGAACGAGGAACTCCACGCGTTCGCGTGAGATAAGGAGCGTTGCGCAGCATCAGTGCGCGCTCGCGCAGGGCGCTCTCGACGAGGCGATACTGGCCGATATCGAGGTCGTTAACCGCCTCCTGCAGATAGCGGACGCCGCCGTGCGCCATCTTGGTGGAGGCGGTGGAACTGCCGGAAGCGAAGTCGCCGGCTTCCACGAGTACGGTTTTAAGCCCTCGCAGCTGCGCGTCGAGCGCGCAGCTCGCCCCCGAGGCGCCTCCTCCAATCACGCACACATCGAACGGTTCCGTCTTTGATCTGATCGAGAGCCTGTTGACGAGTTTTCATGGCGCTTTATCCTCAGAGCGTGAAGCTGGTGCGGAAACCCGCTACCACGGAGTTATGGCCAGGCGGGTTAGCGCCGGTATCGAAGTAGTACTGCACGCACCGGCTGGAACGTGAACCATCGCGTGACTTTCAACGCATAGTTCACTTCCACCGCCTTTTCGCTGCCAAAGAGGGGAAGCCCGAGCGTCGGCATACGCCTGATTCAGCGTGGGGCTGATCCTGGTGTAAACGACGCCGACAGATACGGTATCCTGCTCCCGATGCGGAATCAGTCCGTGATATCGAAAGCCACCTGTCACCTGCGAATAGTTTCGCGTGTATTCGCCCGGTGTCCAGTCGAAGGCGAAATTCACGTCGAGCCCGCGATCGCTATCGGCATCCGGCCGGTAGATTCGCTGGTTCGCCATGACATACACGAGGTAGTTAGTCCTACTCTGAACACCGGTCACGATGTTCGGAGAATTCGCCGGGATTGATGGTGGCGCCCAGCTTATAAGTCCCGGGCCACGATTTAACCCCGGACGAGGATGTCGGATCGAAGTTATATCCGATTTCCGTGGCTACCACGGGCGAATCTTTGAACCGGAAGTGAAATCCGTTTGTGTCGTCCTCGATATGGGTTCGGATTGCCGGAGAAGATTGCTCCCTTCCAGTAGAAGTGGCGCGAGGGGACGATACGGATCTCCGCCGCGGGAGTCGCTGCCGGATCGAATGATTCGTAGTCCGCAGGGAACAGATTTCCGATGGCGTATCCGAGAGGCTCAAGGATGTAGGAAGCTCCATCGGCCTGATCTCCATAGAAGTCGAGACCCGCGAACTGCCCAAGCCGCACATAGAGCTTGTTATTCAGCAGCGCCTTTTCAAACCACCAGGAGTCGAGCCGCGTGGTATTGGCGCTTACCAGACTGCTGGGATTGGCGCTGCTGCCGATATAGGCGCCCATGTTGCCGCCGGCCTGCCACAAGCCGGTGATATGAAACGTCAGCCCCGGCACGAGCTCGGCTTTGCCGAAGTCGAAGTCGGCAGTGCCGCGCACGCGGCTCCAGTTGGCGTCGCCGCCTCTTTGATTTACCAGGAAGTCGTTGACCGAGATGAAATTGAATGTAAGACCGAGATTGGCCAGCTGTGTTTCGCGTTCCGCCCCAGTCGCCAAGCATATAAGGGCTGTTCACCCACGACTCGGCATCCGATTCATTGAACTCCTGTGCGTGGCCCGGGACCGATACGCAGCCGATAACCACGATAAGTGCAGCGGCCTTTGTAAAGTCAGAGAGAGCGTATCTCATGCCACGGTTAAACGCACACTCAGTGCCATGCGAGCTTCGACTTGCCAAAACCTTGCAAGGCACAGGTCGAGAAGGCAGTTATGCTGCGGAGCCTTTGTCATCGCTCGTCGTCTCATGCGGCGAAAGGCGGTCCGTTGAGTCAGCATTGGAGTCGAATTCCGTGCAGTGGCACGGGTTCGGGCGGCCAGTGATGCGTGGAATGGGATCGGGCTGCCTCCGGGCTACGGCACCGATGTCGAGTTATACCCGAAATGGCAGGGTGGCTGCGTCAGTTCAAACACGAACAAGGCCGCACGAGGGAAGAGATCGATCAGGAGGAACGGGTTCGAGGATTCTGGTCGAAACAGCAGTTCGAAACTGCCGGGCCCACCAGTTTCTCCTTCTCGATTTCTCACGCGGCAGCCGCGGCAAACTCCTCGATCGGCGCATGAAGCTGCTTATTCGAGCCGCTGTCCGGCGGGCTCCGAAAGTGAACAACAAGGACAGTTCGATCGAGACGCGGGGCCCCGCAAAACGACTCGATCAAGCCGATCATGCGCGCCGGCAGCTCCCGTACTCTTAAGCCGCGAGCTTGCTGAACTACCTGGATCAGTGCCGCCTCGCAAGCTGCGATGTCCGCCCCGATGGCGGGCTGTGTGATGGCATCGCCCACCGCGACAAGGGTGTCTCCGGGTTCGAACGAAGCAGTCTGCTGACGGTACGCGCTTCGCCGGCTCAGGCCAAGCACCGGCGCATTCGGTTCCAATCGGTCAACCCGTCCATTGCGCCTGACAATGAGGGAGATCTGATGACCTGCATTGATGTAAAGCAACTGCTCCCTGGCTGGACACACACGGGCCGAAAAAAGAGTTGCACACGTATTCTCCGGAGCGATCTCCCAGAACATCCGGTTCACTTCGCCGAACAGTTCGGGCAACTCGACGCCCTGACGGCCGAGCGACTGGATACACGCCTGCACTCCCGTCATCAGAATGGACCCGGGGTAACCGGCTGCGGCCACGTTACCGATGGACGCAGTCAGACGCACGGCGCCGGAATCGGAAAAGTTGAAAAAGTCACCGCCCAGTCCGTCGGCGCGCTCACACTGAGCGGAACACTCGATGCCGGATATGTGCGGCAGACGGGAGGGAAGAAGGCGGTCCTGTATGCGGCGCGCGGTCTGAAGAGCGTCGGTCGGGAGACCGGTGTCAGTCCGCGACCGCAACAGGGTTCCGATTTTCGCGCCGAGGTCGTGCATCAGAGAGAGGTCAGAGGCTGAGTATCGCAGGTTCTGGTTCCTGGGTCCGATGGCGAGGGCAGCGGTAATCTCTTCGTTTGCCTCAACAGGAAAGAAAACACTGACAAGGTTGCGGCGTCTTAACTGTGAATCGAGAGAGGCAGGTGTCAAGCCGCGGGAGCAGATTGAAACGGACTCGACGTAGCCAGCCCACAGAGCGGGGTCACTGAGTTCACCAAAGACGCCGACGACATCGAGGGAATCATGGGACCGGACGAGGCCGATGATCCATGCACTATCGATCCAGCCAATCAGATCGGCAACGAGCCGCGCGATGAGGATCCCTTCCGGTTTCTCGCCGCACGTAATCACGGGCTGTCCGGCGGGGCAAGTGTGCGAATGAATATGAGTGAAGGATGGCCTGCTAAGAATGTTCACACCAGACTGACGCGCCCGGAGACGATCCCGATGACCAAAAGCCTGTAAAATTCTGTGGCAGTCGGGATGTGAATGTTAGATCACAATGTGTGCTCCGGATCACGCCCGCGACTGAATAATTATTCAGCAGGCTGCTGAATAAGCTCTTTTCGTTGCCGCTTGCTGACGCGCGCGGTTCAGTAACCCTGCGGAATCAGCACCTGCTTTTCCGAACTGCGACCGTAAGCAGCCTGTCAGACTCGAATCGCTAACATTGAAACCGGCCGCGGCATAAAAACGCCGGCGGCAAGACCGCCAGCGGTACATGATGGCTACAGGGGTCAGGCCGGTCTTCCGGCAAGGGTCTTTGGCGCCGGCTTCGCGGTGTCGACGGTGTCGATTTTCCCCTTGAAAAAAGCGCCTTCCTCGATGCTGACGCGGGACGCGGTGATATCGCCGACCAGCTTCGCATTTTTTCGCAGATCGACTTTGATGCTGGCCTCGACGTCGCCCTGCACCTGTCCGAGAATGACGACTTCCCGGGCGTGGATACTGGCCTGTATGCGGCCCTGCGGACCGATGGTGATACTGCTTTCCTGAGATTCAATGGTGCCCTCGATGTCGCCATCAACACAGAGGTCCTCGTTCGTGAAGATCCGGCCGACGATTTTTACCGCATTCCCGATGGTCGTGCCATTCCGCGACTCTGGCTCGGGCATGCGCTGAGGTGTTGACGCCATTAACATGGCCTCCTTCCTGATTTCAACTGACGCTCGCCGGGACCGGCGGCGCGCTGGCCGGATACGGTGCCGGGTGATGAAGACTGAATGCCAGTCTCAAGTCTAACCGTTCCTGAGTGGGGTGATGGTGGCTCATGTGGCTCATATCAGCCACCAATCGGGCGGCGCTTTCACGGGCAGCGGCGACAAAAACCGAGCGCTCTTAATCACTTGCGTTCTGGAGCTTCAATTGCCATTTACCCAACCGGATGATTCGCATCGCCTGGCGCGGCATTCCAGCCGCCTTTCTGTTCCTCGCTCTGAGTATGACGGTCAGTGCGCAGTTCAAAGAGACCCCGCCCGCACCCTATTCCCCGGCCGTTGCCCGCCAAAAGATCCGGCAGTTGATTGAGACCGGCGAAAGCGGCAATCGGCAGCAAACGGCTGAGACGCTCTCTGGCCTGCTCGTCTGGTACAGAGATATCGTCGACGATGAACTGATCGCGGCCTGGAAAGGAGACCAAAAGGCGAGTCTGCCGGCGTTGATGCCGCTCCTGGCGGATTCCCGGGTAGCATCGGCGGTAGTCGAGTCCTCCTGGCGTCAACAGCGAGCGGCGACATTCAATCTCACGTATGCGCCAATGCTGGGCGATCTGATGGTGCGGTATCCGAACAGCGCCGATCCGTTTATCCACGATCTCGCCGGGCCTGCGGATGGCAGGGGGCAGATGCCTGATCTGTCGCCGTCAGAGGCGGCTGCGGTCTGCAGAATTCTGCTGGATATGCCGCCGGATATCGGGGACTGGAAGAAGACAGCGCTGCGGGTCCTTCCTCATTACCGCCTGGCAGCCCAAAATCTTCTGGTTGGGGACTTGCGCGGGAACGACCAGGAAAAGAGCTATCGGGCGCAACGCTGGATGAGCGAACTCAGATGGAATGTGCCGGGTGTGACGAGCGAGGCGGACGACCAGCGTCGCAGGTTGATACCGCGCGCCTCCGCGGTGGCGGGTTCCGGCGATCAGATATCAGGCGGCACGTTCATGGGACGGCCCCATATCGTGGATCAGCCGTCCACAGCATTCCGGTCGGGCGACGCGCCAAATAACATGCCAAACAACGTGCCAAATAACGTACCAAGCTCCGGCACGCTGAAATGCAGCGGTGATCCTGTAGCCCCGAATGCGGTATACGTCTTCCCTGGCATGCCTCCGGGAAATCTGCAGATTGACATCGGTGGAAAACCCTGGGACGCGCGAGTGGCGCCGGGCAAAGGGCAGACGCAGGATCTGATACTCATAAACAGAAGTTCCAGGCCGCAGAATCAATGCACCGTGCGCTGGAGGATCGTCCCTTAATCCCGGTGCCTCGATTCACGCATGAAGCGCCAGGGCGATATCGTGTAGACTTGGCGTGCATGAGACGTTTATTGAGCGGAATCGGATTAACTATCCTGCTGCTGGCGCCGGCCGTGGCTTCGGCGCAGATTCTGGTTGCCGGAGAAGGTCCGGTCGTGTACGGGCACCACCATCTGAACACGACGAACATGGACGCACAGAAGAAGTTCTATGCAGACACGCTCGGCGGCAGCGTGGTGCGGATCGGTTCCGGCGACCGGCAGCAGGAGATCATCAAATTCCCGAATGTACTGATCTTTTTCCGTCCGATGCAGGCGCCGACGGGCGGCTCGATCGGCACGACGGTTAACCACATCGGCTTTTCTGTTCCCGATCTCAAGCCGGTGGTGGCGAAGATCAAGGCGAACGGCTTCAAAATGATTACTGCCGATTCGGTCGCGGCGAACGTGAAGGTGACCGACGACATTGCGGCTGCCAGTCCGACGACGAACCTCGCGTTTGTGCTCGGTCCGGAGGATGTCAAAGTAGAGCTCGTCGAAGTCAGATCGCAGAAGGCCCCGATTCAGCTCAGTCACATCCATTTCTTCGGGCAGAACAACACCGAGATGCAGGCGTGGTACGCAAAGACGTTCGGAGCGAAGATGCTTCCAGCCAATCCGGGGGCCGCGTTCGTGCAGGATCAACTGCCCGGTGTATCCCTGAGCTTCACGCCGTCTCCGACGCCGACCGTCGGCACGACCGGCCGAGCGATCGATCATATCGGCTTCGAGATCAAAGACCTCGAGGCGTTCACGAAGAAGCTCGAAGCCCAGGGAATAAAACTGGATCGCCCCTACACCAAGGTGCCGCAGCTTGGTATCGCGATCGCGTTCATCAAAGATCCCTGGGGAACGAATATCGAAATGACGGAAGGCCTCGTCGACATCAAGTAGCGTTAAGCGGTTATAGTACTGCCAATCTCTCCCCGGAGTCTCTTTGCGGGCTACAATAGGCAATCTCGCATAGACCGAGGATGAGGAGGGATCGATGAAACTCAGCGGAGGGACGGTTTTGGCGACGGCGCTGACCGCAATATTCGCAGCCGTACCCGCTTATGGCACCTGCGCCGCGGACACCGCCGTATTCGGTACCGCAACCCAAACCGGGGTGGCAACGTGGACGTACGATTTCAGCGTACTGAATGGCTGCGCTTTCAACCAGCCGTTTCTGACCGATTTTTACATTCCCTATTTCGCCGACGCCGGTATCGCGAATATTGTGGTGCCACCACCAGACACGACGACTACAACCAGCACCATCACATGGACGGATACTATTGAGGCCGACAACGATCTTTTCGATCTGGCGGGCGCGGGAGTAATTGATTTTCAGGTGTCAGCGACGCCGGAGCTGGAAGCAGGCCCGGATCAATCGGCGCCAGGGGTGGGCTATTACGGTGCATCAGGGTTCAGCTTTACCTCCGACTTCGCGCCCGTTGATGGGCCGTATGCGATCCTTCAGTATTTATCTCCGGATTATGTGAACACTACGACATTGTTTGGCGATCCGTCGATACCGGGAAGCCCCGACACGATCGCGGCACTGGACGCCGCGGCTGCGCCTGAGCCCGGCACAGTGGTGCTTCTTGGGGTCGGACTGTTTGTGGCGATGGCCAGGCTGAACCGGCGCGGCAAGTGCCTTGCGCAGCGCGCGTAACATCGGGGTTCGGGTCCTGGCGTTCGGGTCCTGAAGGCTGGCAAGCTGCGGAAAAACGCTTCTTGCCGCTCCCTTACGGTCGCGGTTCGGCTTTGTGAACCGCGCGTCAGCAGGCGGCAACGAAAAGAACTTTTTCAGCAGCCCGCCAGGTATTGGAGGAGCTTGACCCGGCCTTTCGCAATGTGAAGCCGAGCCGCTGGTGTCGAGCAGCCGAGCCGAGCAGCCACCGCGCTAAGAGGAAGGCGTTCCGTGTCGCGAAGGAACAAGGCAGCGCGCTCGTACGGAGGCAGTTGCTCAAGCGCCGCTATTATTTTGCGGGTGACTTCGGATCCCCCTTGTCCGGTGTTTTGATGAGCTTCAGTGTTGTCAATCGTCATCGCCGCCCCGGTAACTGAGCGCGATTCAGGGCTTCGTGCAATCTGTGACCCAACACCAATAACACGAACGAAATCGATTGACTCGAAAATCCGGACGAAGCCGCTAATGCTCCGAGCGCCACTGACCGCAAACCCGGCAGCATCAACACCGACGCGCTTTTCACCGCGCTGAAGGTTCTCCCGGCCATTTCACAGGCAGAAGCAATGCTGTTGCCAACGCAAGTGCTTGATTTGATTGCGCCAGTGCTGTCAGGATTTTGACAGCGATGATATCTCGCCGAACCTGCTTCCATCGGAGCAGTCTGCCTAATGTACTTGCAGCGCTTCGGGAACCGCGCCGGTGCCGTTTCCGCCAGGAAAGTTGTCGTTATAACCGAAAAAATGGCGGCGTTTGATCAGATCGGCGATCTCCCTGGGCACCATGTTTTCCCATGAAACGTCATGATCCTTGATGCGGCGCAGAACGTCCCGCGAGAAGATGTGCAGCACGTCCCGATCGAAAGCGTCGATTTGCTTGATCCTGCCCTGCTCGACCAGATGACGGTAAAGACTGTGCAGGCCGTCCGGTATGGGGACGTTGTGGGTCGTGGTGAGTTGGCCGGTTGCGCTGTCCAGCAGCGGATAAACGTAGATGCGGAGGTTTTTGGTGAAAAGCTTCCCGAAAGCCTCGAGAATTCCGCCTTCGAGTTCTTTGTAGTATTGCTCTTTAAACAAGTCCTGGAGACTTGCGGCGCCCATGGTTACGGCGATCGGCTCATTCGTATAACGCGCCAGGTAGGCGGCCAGCCGGTAGTATTCCGAGTAGTCCGAGATCAGCACAGTCTTGCCCGTGGTGGCCAGCAGGTCGGCGCGTGCCAGAAAGTCCTGCAGGTCGATGTCTCCGGCGGCCAGCAGGTTTCGCATCGTGATCTCCATCAGTTCCACGATCTGATCGCCGGCAACCTCGGGTTCTGTGGCAAATCGGGCGCGGGCGCTGTTAATCATGTCGATGTTGACTCTGGTGACAGGCCGGAAGCTGCCCCGCTCCACCAGCGCCGGCCGCTTGCGCAGGACCTCTGAAGGTTGCAGTACTTCACCGCCCGGCCCGAACATGGCGGCCCCGCTCAGGCCGAGTTGGACCAGTCTGAGGCTCATGACGCGGTTGTCAACGCGCCGAAACTCGATCCCGGTACATTCGATCATGTCGATTTCGATGCGCGCAGTGGTGAGGTTGTCCAGAAGCGATTCCAACATCTGAGGCGGGGTGTGGTGCAGGAAGAAAGCGGCGTAGAGCAGGTTAACCCCGACGATGCCGAGCGCCTCCTGCTGTAGTCCGTTTTCGTGGTCAAGCATGCGGACATGAATCACGATCTGGTTGTCCTCGTCGCGCGGATAAGACTGAAACTTGACTCCCATCCAGCCGTGGCACTCATTGGTGCCGTGGTAATTCCGGGCCGCGACCGTATCGGCAAACGTGAAGAACGAAGTGGTGTCGCCCCGCGACGTGCCCAGGCGCTCCAGGTTGAGGTTGTGCTCGTACTCGAGCATCCGCTGCAATCGTTCGCGGGAAACATAGCGTTTGCAGCGACCATAGATGGCGTCACTCACCGCCATGTCATATGCGGACATGGACTTGGAGATGGTACCGGCAGCCGCGCCAACCTGAAAGAACCACCGTGCCACTTCCTGGCCGGCGCCAATTTCGGCGAAGGTCCCATAGCGGACCGGGTCCAGGTTAATCCGGAGGGCCTTCTCGTGCGTGCTCAGCTTCGGGCGTTCGTCAGTCGTCCGGTGGGCAATCGTCCTCATATGCAAGACTTATCGGCGGAATGGGCGGGGAAGTTTAGAGCCGGCGGGCCAAAACCGGCGCAGATTCGCACCGGAATCGAGTTTGGTAACAGCCCGCCGCTGGTCTTAGCTGAATGAGGCTGAATAAAACCACCGGCGGCAAGACCGCCGGCGGTACACTCCAATGCCGGGCTAAAAAACAAAAACGGCGGCGGGAGTTTTATCTCCCGCCGCCGATGGTGATTGAGGTTGCCGATTAACCCAGGGGGCCTATTGCACGACCACGGTTATGTTGGTCGTGGTTGCAGTACCGTAGGCCGAGGCGCCCGGAGGCATTGAGCCGCCGCTGCCAGCCGAGTCGGTGGCCGTAACCGTGAGGTAATAAGTGCCGGCTACCGCGGTGCCCGGGGTCAGGTTTCCGGTGGCCGTATCGAGCGAAAGACCCGACGGCGAGCCCAATGGCGTGCCATCTGTGTTACTGGTGTATTCGTTCAGACTGTAGACGACCGTGCCGTTAGTGTTTCCGGTCTGTGCCGTCACCGTTACGAGCACGCCGGCCGTGGTAGCAGGTTGCGGGGTGGGCGTACTGACGGTCAGCTTCGGCGCCACGGTTATCGTGATGCCGCTGACCGAGCCCGTTACCGGCGTTGTCGCCGAGTCGGTGGCCGTTACGTTGACGACGTAGGTTCCGGCGGGTGTCGATGCCGCCGTCTCGAGCTTCGCCGTTGCGCCGTTGGTGCAGGGATTGGCGCCGTTGGTGCAGCCGGAGGGCACAACCGTCATGCCGAGCGGCGCGGGGCTGCTGCTGATTGCGAAGGTGTACGGAAACGTTCCGCCGGTCGGCGTGATCGTCGGAAGCATTGTCGTATTAGCTGTCCCGAAGGTACCGGTGCCCGTGCCTGACGAACTGGTCACGACCAGGCCTCCGTAAACCGTGATGGTGAATGCGATGCTTCCGGTGACCGGCACGTTCGCCGAGTCGGAAGCTGTGATCGTGATGGGGTAAGTCCCCGCCGTGCCTGCAGCGGGCGTGCCAACGATGGTTGCGATGGCCGGCGACCCGCTGGTGGTGAGCGTCAAACCGGTCGGAAGAACGCCTTTGGTGATCGCGTAATGATAGGCGCCGGTTCCTTCCGCTGCGGCCACAGCCGTGGTGTTGACAAGGGGATTGGCGGGGTTGCTGGGAGTGACGTTGGCAGGCCATGCCACGCCAACCGCGCAAGTGGACGGAGTACAGCTGCTGAACGTGGGAGCGGAGACGTAAAGCCGCGGTGCAACCCACAGCGTGACGCCCTGCTGACTCGTCGGCCCGCTGCTTCCAGTCTGGATCACTACCGGGAGCTGTATCGGGGCGGTGATGGCCTGAACCTCGTTGGCCGAGCCCGAAAGAGGAACAAAGTAGTTGCTGCCAGTCTGAACGGAAGAAGGCAGCTGCGCATCGATCTGGTAAAGACCGGCGATGGTGTCCGCAACGAACCCGGCGAAGGTCACGGTAGCAGGGATTCCGCCGATGGTTACGATGGGAAGATTGGTGTTGCTCGAAGCCAGGCAGGGAGCAAAGTCGCCGTTCAGCAGCGAACTTTGTACCACGGTGCCGTCGAGGGTGGGTAACGTAGTGCCGGTCGCGGTGGCGAGGGCCGAGAGGTAGTTCGGAACAGTGATGCAATTCGTGCTGCTCCAGCTGGCACCGGTGTCCGGCAATCCGAGCCCGGTTACATAGAGCTGGATCGTGTCGGAGTCGCTGGCTACAACGGCGCCCGTACGCATGCCGGCGGGGTTGGTCGCTGAAATCAGGTCGTAGTTCACGTCCAGAACAGCGGCGCTTCCCTGGCCGTCGGCGCCTACGGTAAAGATGCCGGGGTCGGTTGCGGCGACATTCACCGGGAATCTGGCGCTCTGCGACAGAGTTCCCGCCATGACGGTGCCATAACCGAAGCTCACTACGATATCGACCGTGGACTGGCCCGCAACTGCCGCGGGAACCAGCAGGTTGATCTGATTATTCGTCGCGAAAAGCAGAGGAGCGGCGCCGTTTGTGATTGCCGCGCCTGTGCTGTGGTTCACGAACGCGACAGTCAGGTAACTCGGATTGGCCGCGTTCGGGTTCGGCGTAAGAGTCGGCGCAGAGGCATAAGTAAGCGTAGCGCCGGCCGGAGCTCCCTGTAAAATCTGGCCAGAGGAGCAGAGCGGGCAGAAACCAGCTCCGAAAAGACTGATCATGTCGTACGGCGCTACGGTGGGCAGCGCGGGCGGCGTTACCTGCACGAATCCGGAAGAACTGGTGACTGCCTGTATCAGTGGACCGGCGCTGATGGTCAGTTGCGCCCAGCCGGAAGCGGCGGGACAGGGGGTGGCCACGGCCGGATTGCAGACGGCGAGGTACGATGTTGCGTTCGTGGTGGTGTTGAACTGCAGGTAATTGTCAGTTCCCGCGGTAGGCGCCACGATAGTCACGATGATCTCCGAAGCGCTCACCACATTCACATTCGTGATCGCGGCGTCGGAGATGAGATTGCCGCCGGCGTTGGTGGCGACGAACCCGACCCTGGTCTTCTGGCTGGCACTCGTGCTGGTCACAAAACCCGTTCCCAGGATGGTTACGGTGAAGGTTGTGCCCGTGGGAGAGGCCGGCAGGGTGCCGGGGCTGAGGGACGTGACCGTCGCGCCTGGAGCCTCGACCGTAACGCTGAAGCTGACCACGATGGTCGAACCTGAGCTGCCCCATGTGATCGTCACTGTTCCCGTCAGCACCTGGCCGGGCTGGGCGGCAGCAAAGACCGCCGCAGGGAACGAAACGTTAATCGGAGTACCGAAACTGTAGGCCAGTCCTTCCTGCTCGTTGGAGGCGACGATGGGTTGGAGTGGGCCGCTCGTGGAAGTTTTGTAGGAGATGGGAGAATCACTCGACACCGCGGTAATCACGAAGGTGGGCAAGGCTGTTCCGAGGGTCCAGTTGGCAGTTCGAAGCAGGGAACCGCTGACTGTCAGCGTCGGTGCTCCGGTGTTCAGGAACAGGCTGACCGAGAGGGTCTTGTCGAACGAACCGGAAACTTTAAAGTGCACGGTCGCAGTGTAGCTGCCAGGCGCCAGGCTGTCGCACACCGAGGTAGTGGTCAGTGTCAGGTTCGCGCCGGCGGTTGTGGCAGTTCCAGTGGTTGGGGTCGCCGTGAGCCATGTCGGCAATGTCGTCGTATCCAGCGTAAAGAACGGCGAGGGCGTAGCGGTCGACTTGACGGATATGATCGCAGTTCCGGGAGAACCCGAACCCTTGACATAGGTCAGGCTCACCGGGTTCAGCGCGGACAAGGGACTGGCAGTGGCGACCACCAGGGTGACCGTCAACACCTGGGGCGCATAGTTTGTATTGTTGCCTGTGTTGGTTATTGTTACGGACCCCGTAGTGGTTCCCGCTGTTGTAATGCCTCCGCAGGTGTTATTGCCACTACCGCTGAGAGTAAGAGTAAAAGTAGCAGCCGTGGTGGTTGCGGAACCACTGGGCGACCCGGCGGTCAGCCAGCTCGGAGCCGAAACGCTGAAAGCCTGCGTCCCCGAAGCGGTACTGACGTTGATGGTCTGCGCGCCCGACGGTGCCCCGGTATAGGTGGTGGGGCTGCCGGGAGTGATCAGGCAGGTGAAGCTGAGTGTGGAACTGCCGGCGGGAACAGCCGTGAGATTCGACGCGGGCTGATTGCCCACCGTCAGCGTGATCGTCACCGAAAGGGGCTGATCCCCGGTATTTGTGCCTGTGTTCGTAAGGGTGAGGGTCGCGTTTGTGGTTCCGGCCGAAAGACCTCCGCATCCGGCAGCAAAAACCACCGTAAAAGTAGCCCCCGAGGTGTTCGCCGCACCGCTTGGCGCGCCAACCGTCAGGTAGCTGGGAGCGCCTGAAATACTGAACGTTTGACCTGCCGAGGGCCCTGTGACCGTGACGGTCTGAACCCCGCCTGGAACGTACGTGGGTCCGGCATTCAACTGGCACGTGACGGTGGCGCCCGAGGAACTAAGATTCGACCCCTGCACCAGCGTCATGGCGACCGACCTTGTGGCGGTGTCGGTACCGCTCGCGACGACCGTGCCGGTCTCGGAGTCGGTAAAAGTGATGTTCGGTGTGCCGGTGGTGAAACCGGTACAGGGGGCGGCAACGGAGCTGACGGTAAATGTCAAAGTCGTTGTGCTGCTGCTCAGAGTACCGCTCGTCGGCGCGATTGAGAGCCCGGCCGGGAGCACCGGGGTCACGACAACAGTCTGGGAGGACGTCAGAGCGGTACCGGCTTTAGTTACAGTGAAGGTTGGCGACGCGCCGACCTGCCCGGTGGCCGTATTGCAGGTGACCCCACCGGTAATGGCGCCGACGGTGATAAGCGAGTTGGACGCTTGCATGGTTCCGGCGCAGACGGTCATCGCCAACAAACCGCCGAACGCCAGAGCGCTTCGTTTTCTGAATCTCGATAAGTCCATGGAGGACCTTCCTTTTCCTTGGGGAATTTTCTCCACGACATCGCCGGGAGGCGGCCTGGTTTTTGGTCGCTAGACGCATATCGGACGTACCTAACCAATGTTCTCTGGACTTTACTGGAGATTTCGTGTGAGACGGCCGGTTTTCAGTCCGCCAGGAGCGGTTCGACGGGACGTGATCGGCACAAACGGAGAGTTTCGTCGGAGAATTTTCAGGGATTTGTCTTCAGGCGGTGGCTGCGGCTTTCGCTTCCGCGGCTCTTCCGTCGTTGCCGGGGCCGGGTATTAAGTCGCCTAACGCATGCAGCAACGGCCCTATGGCGGATTCATACCTGCGCCAGCGCTGCAGGGAACTGCGGAACAGGGGCTGGCGGACCTGCACGGCACTGGCGGTATTGACAGGACGGCTTTGTTTGTAAAAGCTGAGACAGCGATCGTCCCAGGGCAGGCCGCAGTAATCGATCAGCCGGCGGGCCTGACCTGGGAGGTCATCGACCACATCTTCGTACGACACCTCGAGCATCGCGCCTGACGGAAGCACGGTTCGCCAGTGAGCCATCAGTTCCGCGTAGCGGCGGTAGTGCCGTCCCAACTCCGCCAGATCGTAGCTGAAAGTCTGACCCGAGGCGAAGAGTTTGGAATAGCAGGAAACACAGGTATCGATCGGGTCGCGCATCGTGTGGATGATTTTGGCATTGGGCAGGATGAGGCGGAGCAGGCCAATGTTGACGAAATTACTCAGCGATTTGTCGACGATCCGGATCTTGCCATTTGCGCGAGCGGGGAGGCGGGCGATGTAAGCCTCGGCGATGCTCCGAAGCGCGGCGCCATCGAGAGCGGGAACGCACTCCGGATACGGAACCGACCGATCGCCGGCAGCCAATACGCCATTGAGGGCGATATCGAAATCCGGCAGTTCGCCGGCGCCGTGAACCTGCGGATGGCTGGCCAGTATCTGCTCGATAAGAGTACTGCCGGAGCGCGGCATGCCAAGCACGAAGATCGGCGCCGATGAAGGATTGCCTTCCCCGCGGAGGCGATCGAACACGCCGGGATCGAATGCGCTCGCAATACGCCCGAAGAATCTGCCGACGGCCGACTCATCATAGTGGATTTGCCGGCGTTTCAATTCGTTGCCTTTACGCAGGTGTTCAAAGGCTCGAGTATAATCTCCGCAGTCTTCGAGAGCTTTGGCCAGCCCGAAATGGACGAAGGGCGCCTTATCCGCAGGCAGGTTTTCCGTGCGGGCCAGGGCCTGGAGTGCCGCGAGTTCCGTATCGCCAGGACGAAAGGTCTTGATTTCCGCCCGGCAGAAGTGAGCCTCGGCATAAGCGGGGCGGTTGCGAATGGCGCGTTCGTAGTGCGCCAGAGCCGTCTCGAACTTACCCTGCATCTTGCAGATGTTGGCCAGACTGTTATGCGCCTCGGGATCATCGGGATTGAGGGCCAACACGCGCCGGTAGTGCGCCTCGGCATCGTCGAGTCTGCCCAGTTGCACGAGCGCGACACCCAGATTATTGCGGGCGTTGACGAGGGCGGGTTCGAGGGCGCAGGCAAGTTCGAAATGGGCTACGGCATCTTCGAGCCTGCCCTGCGCGGCCAACGAGTTTCCCAGATTGTTGTGAGCATCCGCATAGCCGGGGTTCAGAGCGACGGCGCGTCCGAAATGCGCATGCGCGTCAGCCATTCTGCCCAACTGTACGAGGGCGACGCCCAGATTATTGTGCGCATCGGCAAAGTCGGGATTCAGTAAAAGCGTGCGCTCGTATCGTGTCACGGCGTCATGAATGCGACCGATCTGATGATGCCGCGCAGCGTCCGCGAAGACTGCCTGAAAAAGCCGGGAGGGATCGGAGGTGCGAACCGGGCTGTTCGTCTTATGCCGTATTTTGTAATTTTTCATCAATGCGCGGGAATTTACTTTTCGTCTATGCACGGGCGTTGCCAGGCGGAATGGTCCGCGCCGGGCGAAAACACGACGACTTAGAGAAGTTCGCGCACCTGCGGAGCGAACAACGGAGGGCCGACGAGGCACTAACGGTTAGATATCGGCAGCGATTTTTCGTGGCCGCCAGAGCTCTCACGCGCGGTATGCCGGGGAAAAGCTAAAGCCCCGCTATTGGGCCAGGGGCTTCGCTCCCAGCGCGCCTGTCCGGCACGATTTGCAAATGCCGAAACCACTGCCGTTGCCGAGGATGAAGGCGCACCGGCCACTGATGCTGGCGGCTTCAGTGGGACTCAGAGTAGCCGGAGTGAAGGGTGTTTCCGTAGTCGCGTAGCCGCCTGGCGCGGTTGTCGCATGGGGTGTCGTGCCCCAGGCGGCCATACCGGCCGCGAGCCTGGCGCTGGTCACAAGTGCAGCAGTATTGGTGCAACTGGTGCCGTTACCGTCGCCCCCCGCCAGCGTGGAGAGCAGTTTAACCGTCACGGAATACGAAAACGCAGGCGTGAGAGTGTTCGACGTAAGATCCCGGTTGACGCCGAGGTTAACGGTCTGGTCCGGCGTGACCAGGCAGGAGCAGCATGCGACCAGGTCCTCAAACTCAAACGCATACACATTCACACAGATGTTGCCGGGATTCGTGGTCACGTAGCCGGGGCCATATAACGAAGCCCCGTTGGCGCCTGTGTTGGTGATGTTAATGTACGATTCGTCGATATTGAGGTTGGCTGCGTATCTCACCTGAAATGGTGCGTCAGCCGCACCCTGCGCGAACGCGGCCACCGAGGTAAAGATCGCCGTCAAAAAAACGTTGCTTAGACACATATGGGATTACGCCCCCATTGTGAAAATTAGTACCAGTTGGTCAAGCCGTGCAATCGCCTAAACAACCTAGCCTGACTTTCGCAGTCGAACGACGTAATCCCCCTATGGAATCAAGAAGTTATAAAAAGAGGCCTTTCAGGCCTGAGTCCGGCTCTTATTGATATTCCGAAAGAACACTTCGGCGGGGTTGCCCATCGCAATGGCGTAGGCGGGTACGTCATTGATCACAACGCTGTTAGCACCGATTATGGCCCCTTCGCCTATGGTCACGCCTTTCATGATATGCGTGCCGTTTCCAATCCATGCGTAGCGGCAGATGCGGACTGGCTTGATATCCGAGATGTCCTGGGGAAGATGCTGGGCGCGCTTCAGCGCATCCCGCGGGTGCCCGTCGGTATCGGAAATCCGACAATCGTAAGAAATAATGGCGTCTTCTTCGATGGTCACTTCCAGGTTCACCGCGAGGGTGGTGTTCCAGCCTACGGCGCTGCGATCCCCGATCGTCAGGGTGGGTTGATCGAAGAAGCGCCCGGAGAGTATCGTGATGTTGCCCCCTAACGACACGTTGTCACCGAGATTTATGCGTAGGGGGCCATTCACGTAAGGCAGTCCTTCGATCCGGAGATTCTTCCCCACGCTCGCGCAACGCGACTGAAACAAAGGCTGCCGGTAAAAAAACCCGGTCAGCCCGCGAAAAAACGTGATCACGAAGAAGTGGAATTCGTAAAGCAGTCTTCCCGCGGGCCTGAGAAATGGCGGCACGGAAACGCCCGGAGGGTTGAACACGGTTTTGATAAGACGCTTCAAAAAGCGATAGCCGGGCGTTTCGGCGCGCTGGATCTTCAGAATAAACTTGTCGGCTAATCCCAATATTGGTTCCGGTTTCTCCTAGATTATAAGTGTGACCCAAAGTAAGGGGGAGTCGAACCTGATACCGTACAACCCGATGGATTTATCCGGGCGCGTCGTGCTTGTGACCGGTGCCTCTTCCGGCATTGGCAGGGAGACAGCGATTCTGCTCAGCCGGCTGGGCGCCCGGGTGGCCTTATCAGCCCGTAACGAGGCAAGACTCGCCGAGACGCTGGGTCTGCTGGAAGGAACCGGGCACCAGTCGTTTCCTTTCGATCTCGCCGACTCGGAGAAAATCGTCGACTACGTCAAAACAGTGGCCGCCTCAGTGGGCTCGCTTTATGGGATCGTCCATTCGGCCGGGCTCCACGGCGTTCTGGCCGTCCGCGCCGCCAGCGTGCAGCGGATCGAGACTGTCATGCGGACCAACCTCTACAGTGCAATGCTTTTGGTTCGTGGATTCTGCCAGAAAGGATGCCGAGGTGACGAAGGCAGCATCGTGTTCCTCTCATCCGTTGCCGCGCTCGCCGGCGCCCCGGCGCTTTCGCTTTACGCCGCCAGCAAGGCGGCCTTGCTCGGTATGACCAAATCGCTTGCGGCCGAGTTGGCCCGCGACCGGATACGTATCAATTGCGTGACGCCGGGCATGGTGAAGTCGGAGTTGACGGACCGGTTTGAAGAACAGCTCCTGCCGGAGCAGTTCCAGGCTATCGCCGGAAGGCATCCCCTGGGCATCGGAACCGCCGGGGATGTGGCTTCCGCGATTGCTTTCCTCCTGGCGGATACCGGCCGCTGGATTACCGGTACCAGCCTGATTGTGGATGGCGGTTATACGGCGGTGTGAAATCGCCTGGCGCCGTGCGATCAGGCTCGCCAGCGCACGATCGTCGCGCCGCAGGAATAGCCCACGCCGAAACCGGCGATCAAAATGCGGGAACCCTCGCGGACACGTCCTTCGCCTATGGCTTCATACAGGGCAATCGGGATGGTGGACGATACCGTGTTCCCGCATCGCGATAACGAGATATAGAATTTTTCTTCCGGGATACGCAGTGACTGGCGCAGGCTCTTCAACATGTACAGATTCGCCTGATGAAAGATCACCAGATCGATATCCTCCCAACTCAGCGAAGCCTTTTTCAACAGTTCCCGGATCATGCCCGGCACCGCATCCATCGTAAACTCGAAAACTTCCGGACCGTTCATGAATATGTTGTCGGCGGAGCGGACGTTCCCGCTTTGATCCACGGTCTCGAGCGAGGTCTCGGCTGTTCGCGGCTTCCTCAGCCCACCTGTGGGCACAATCAGATTAGGCCCTCCTCTGCCGTCCGTGCCATAAACGAACGGCCCGAGGGACGGCTCTTCATCGGGAGCTGCCGTCAGCCATGTGGCTGCCGCGGCGTCGCCGAAGATCGTCCGGACACTGCGGTCGCGCGGATGAATGAACTTGCTGTAGGTATCCGCGGTGATCAGAAGCAGGCTGCTTGCCTGTCCCGTGGCCAGCAATCCCTGGGCGAGGCCGAGCCCGTAAACATACCCTGAACAGCCGAGGTTGAAATCGAGCGCGCCCGCGCTTGTCGGAAGCCCCAGACGATCCTGAAGGAGACAGGCAGTGGTGGGAAGGAAGTAATCGGGGCTTTGCGTGCAAAAGAGAAGATAGTCGATTGATTGGGGGGTGCACACGCCTGATTTGAAAAGAGCGGAGGCGGCCGCCACCCCAAGGTCTGAGGCGCACTCATCCGGCGCCGCCACGTGGCGCTCCCGGATGCCTGTCTTTTCGTCGATCTTCGCCACCGACCAGTTCGGAAATTCCGCGGCCAGTTCTTCGGTCGAGAGCACTTTTTCCGGCAGCGCGTACCGGATCGCCCGGATCCTTGCGTTCATGGCGCCTGAATCAGGTGGAAAACATCGTCGATCGTGTTGCAGCTCGCCATGCGGCGGGGTGAGAGGCGCGCTTCGGACCTCTCGGCGACGACGCCCATAAGCGACATCATCGCCACGGAATCCCAGTTCTTCAGGCTTTCCAGTGTTTCCGAGCCGGTAATCGAGCCGGCTGGAGCTTCCACAATTTCTTCCAGGGCCCGCAGAAACTCGCTATGATCCATCAGAATCAATATAGCCCAGCACTTTCCGGCCACGATATCCGCGGTGCGGTTCTTATTCGATATTCAGCACGTTAAGCTGAATATGTGCCCGAATCCGGAACATGCTGAGAAAAATCCTCGGCCATCGACTGGCCAAAGACACGCTGATCCTATTCGGCGTGCAGATCAGCGGGTATGTCCTGCCACTGATCACCCTACCCTTCCTGACCCGCGTCCTGGGCCCGGCCAATTTTGGACTGACGGCCCTCGGAACGGCTCTGGTTCTTTACTTCGCGGTGGTGGTCGAATGGGGTTTTGCCGTTACAGGAACCCGGCAGGTCGCCATTGTTCAGGATGAGACCGACCGGGTATCCAGAGTTTACAGCACCATAATGGCGTGCAAGCTGGTTTTGCTCGGCCTGTGTTTTGCGGTCATGGCCGGGCTGGTGGCGGGGATACCCAAACTCCGGGCTTACTGGCCTCTCTACGCCGTGAGCTATCTGCAGGTTATCGGGTTTTGCCTGTCGCCTAACTGGCTTCTGCAGGGCGTGCAGAAGATGCGCTACATCGCCTACTCGGACTATGGCGCAAAGATCCTGTCGGTGATTCTGATTTTCGCTCTGGTGCGCCGGAGCTCCGACTATATGCTGGTGGCGGCACTGCAGTCGGGCGGATTCCTGATCTCGGCCCTGATAGGGTTGTCGATCGTATTCTTCGGACTGCGCCTTCGCCTCGTCCGGCCGCGCTTCGCCGACATGCGGACCGAGATGGTTTCCGGGTGGCCGGTGTTTCTGTCGATGGCCAGCATGACTGCTATGTCCTCCACGAACACCGTGATCGTGGGCGCGCTGGCCTCAGCCGCGGAGGTGGGATATCTCAGTGCGGCCCAGCGTCTGATCATCGCGGTGCGTTCGCTGACTAATCCCATTACGACGGCTGTCTATCCACATATCAGCAAAATGGCCGCCAAATCGCACCGCGACGCCCTCGGCTTTCTGCGCAGGCAGCTCTTGTGGACCTCAGCCCCATTCCTTCTGATTACGCTGGGAATGCTTTTGTTTTCTCCCCTCGCGGTTTCGATCCTGTATGGGCGTAAATACGCCGAGACTGCCGTGCTTCTTCGCATCATGTCCCTGACGCCCGTCCTGCACGCGGTCGGGATGTGCTTCGGGACTTATTTTATGCTCGCCTTCGGTTATCAGAAGGAGTGGTCGAAAATCATCACCCGCATGGTGGTGTTGAATTTCATCCTGATTTTTATTCTGGTAAGGTTCATGCCGCCCGCACGGGCGGTGGCACTGAGCACAGTCCTCAGCGATTTCTTCTCAGCCGCTTCGAGCGCCCTCTTCTACCGCCGCACTGCCGCGCGCATGGACCGTGAGCAACGCAGCGAGGAAGCGGTCTTAAATGGCTGAATATTTCCGGAATATTTCTGCGAGGGTTCGGATATTCGTCTGCAGTTCATATCGTTCGAGCACTTGCCGGCGGCCAGCCGCCCCCAGGCGCTGCCTTAACGCGGGGCTTTCCAGAAGCTGCTCGATCGCCTGAGCCAATCCTTCAACATCCGAAGGCGCCACCAGCAGACCTTCCTGGTCATTACGAATCAGCTCCGGGATACCGTTTACCCATGTGGCGACACAGGGTAACTCCATTGCCATGGCTTCCATCAGCACCACAGGTACGCCCTCGCCAAAACTGGCCAGCGCGAACACATCGCTTTGCCGGTAGAGGGCGATTACCTCATCCTGGTTGCGCGGTCCCTCGAAAATCACATTGTTTTCCATGCCCGAGGTCCGGGCGAATTGCTGCAGGCGCTTCAGATCCGGCCCGCTTCCGACCAGGTGCAGATTGACCTTCCAGCCTGCCGAAACCAGACGGGCGCAAGCCGAAATCAGAATCTGCTGTGCCTTAACGGGCGCCAGCCTGCCCACACAGATTACGCGGAAGGCTCCATCCGCTGCACGCTCGTGGCGAGGCGTGAAGGTCGACGAATCCACGCCAAGCCGGCAGATCTCGATCTTCGGCCAGTCCGCGGGATCGGATGCCAGCATGATCTGACTCCTCGCGTATTGACTGATCGTGCTGATAAACCGTGAGCTCGCGACCTTTTCCCGCATGGCGAATCCTGTCGTGTCGCGAAACTCGTCCGGGCCGTGAATGGTGATCGACAGGTCGAGTCCGAAGATACGCGCGGCGAGCAGCGCCACCGTAGATGAGAAATGAGAATGAATTCGACGGCAGCCGGCCTTTTTCGCGGCATAACCCGCCACCACTGCTTCGAGGAAATAGATGAAATGGAAGAAAAGGGATCGCAGGTTATATCTGCTCATCCGAATCGCGAGCAGCAGGCCTGACAGGTAGCCGCCCGGATTCGCGACGATGGCGCCGGCATGCGCCCTGAGAAAGTGAACGCCGACCGGAAGCACTAAGAAGGTACGGCGCCGCTCGCTCCTTTCGACCTCCGTCATTTGATCGTCGGGCCGGTCCGCTCCCCGGATGGCAATCACGTGAATGTCGAAACCAAGCGAGCGCAGCGAGACTATTTCGCGCAGGATGAAGGTATGGTTTGTGGCAGGATACCGGCTGACTAAGTACGCGATCCGGTCGGTCTCTGCCAATCCGTCATTTTAGCCTGCAATCTCCACGTGAGCAGGGCGCGTTTCGCTGCGCACCGGTTCTCAGGTGGTAAGATACCGCCCATACTCAGCCGGAGGACCTCCATGACGACCCGCCTGCTCCTGTTCGCTACCATCACCGCGCCCCTGTTTGCTCAGGGAGGACGCGGCGGCCCTGTGAACCGGGAAGCGCCCGTAACGCCCGTCCCCTTCGATCGGATCCTGCGCGCAAATCAGGAACCGCAGAACTGGTTGACCTATTCGGGGAATCTCAACAGTCAGCGGCACAGCCAACTCACGCAGATCAGCCCGGCCAATGCCCGGGATCTCACGCTGAAATGGGTCTACCAGTCCCGCTCGCTCGACAAACACGAGGTGACGCCTCTGGTGGTGGACGGAGTCATGTATACCGTGCAGAGCCCGAACGATGTGATCGCGCTCGATGCTGCCACCGGCAAGATGATCTGGCAATATTCACACAAGCCGGCGGAAGGCACGCGAAATCCCTGCTGCGGGAACCTGACGCGCGGCGTGGCGATTCTCGGCGACAAGCTGTTTCTGGCGGCGCTCGATGCCAAAATGATCGCGCTGGACGCGAGGACAGGCAAGGAACTGTGGAATACCCAGATCGCGGACTATAAGCAGCAATATGCGATGACGGTGGCGCCGATCGTGGTTAAGGATAAGGTGATCGCCGGCGTGGCGGGCGGCGAGCATGGCGTGCGTGGTTTTCTGGCGGCTTACGACGTGAACACCGGCAAAGAAGTCTGGCGCTTCAATACGGTGCCTGGCCCCGGAGAGGCGGGCTACGAAACCTGGCTCGGCAAGGACGGCAAGCCCAGCGATTCTTATTTGCACGGCGGTGCCCCCATCTGGGTGACGGGGTCCTATGATCCGGAGACAAACCTCACCATGTGGGGTACCGGGAATGCCGGTCCGGATTATAACGGCGATAACCGGCTGGGCGACAATCTCTACAGCTCTTCAGTAATTGCTTTGGATGCCGATACAGGGAAGCTGAAGTGGCACTACCAGTTTTCGCCCCATGACGAATTCGATTGGGACGCCACCCAGGTTCCGGTGCTGGTTGACATCACTTTGCAGGGGCGCCCGCGCAAAACGATGATGTGGGCGAACCGGAACGGGGTATTCTACGTGCTCGACCGGACCAACGGTCAGTTCCTGTCCGGTAAATCTTTTACCAAAACAAACTGGTTGACCGGTTTCGACGAGAAAGGCAGGCCGATGCGCGCCCCGGGCGTGGTACCGACGCTGGAAGGTACCCTGGTTTATCCTGGCAACCAGGGCGGAACCAACTGGTACAACCCGTCGTTTAGTCCGGTCACCGGCTTGTTCTATATTCCGGCATGGGAAAACAGCTCCAGTATGTACCGGAAGAACGAGGCGCCGCCCGAATTCGAGGAGGGCAAGAGCTTCACGGGAGGCGGTCCGGGCCGCGGCGTCGTCGCCGGCGATGACGTCTTCAGCTCGATCATCGCGATGGATCCGAAAACGGGCGACCGCAAGTGGACATTCCGGCTGTCAGCCCCATCCACAGAGGGCGGCGTTCTGACAACGGCATCCAACATGTTATTCGCGGGCGGACGCGACGGACAGTTCGTGGCATTGAATGCGGCCGATGGCAAGTTGCTGTGGGAGACGAACCTCGGGCCATCGGTTTCGGCCGGCCCGATGACTTACATGGTGAACGGAAAGCAGTACGTGAGCATTCAGTGCGGGAATGCGTTGTACACGTTCACGCTGCGATAGGTTGGGCCGGGCGCCTGTGCGTGACAAAACGCCCGATGGTCGGGACTGAAGAGCACCGCCGCCTGGTCAGCCGGCCCCACAAAAATCTGCTACGAAGAGCCCCTGACTCGTGCCAGCAGCTCTTCGCCCGTCATGCGGTGCGCCGCATCGTGCGGACAAGCATAGACGCACTGCGGTGTGGGGTGGTCCTGGCGGCCTGCGGCATCGCACAAATCGCACGTCGCGGCCTTGGGCCGGGCCACCTGGTGTGAGTACCCGGGGCGGTCCGGGTCGTCCGCTTCCAGCCGTTCGCGCGTATCGATTTCCATCGATATGTTGTCGTAGGGGCAGTTCCGCGCGCAAAGGCCGCAACCGATGCAGTGGTCTTCGATGACGATCTGGTGGTGCTTGCCGCGATGGATCGCGTCCACCGGGCAGCCGACCATACAGTAGGCGTCCCGGCACGAGCGGCAGGCGCTCGCCACAAGGAAGTCCCCGAAACGCAGGCCCTCCCGCACCAGCCGGTTGATCGGTTGACCGTGGGACTCCGTCCCGTGTTGCCGGACGCAGGCTTTGGTGCATTCATCGCATCGCGTACATTTTGTCAGATCGAGCGCCAGCAGGCTCTGGGCCTGATAGAGTCCTTGTTCGACGAACTGGCGCGTCTGCGGCGTTTCGGGACCTCTTAGCCGATTGAGGGCCAACCTCACCAAAATGTGCAGGAGCGTGGGGAATCGGAGGATCAGCTCGAGAAAGACGTCCCGCCTGACTCTGGCAAGTTCCACACGGTCGAGGGCTGAACAAGTTGCCGTGCGCTGGCCCGGATGCAAGCCATTGCCGCCCGCATTGGCCAGGGCCGCCAGCAGCTCGATGTACACATCGACCTCTGATTTGCCTGCATCCTTCTCGGAGATAGCCAGCAATCCCATCTCGCCAATCACTTTCCCGGGTCCCAGATAAAAGACTGACGCGTCTTTCCCGTACCGCGTGATTCCGACGCGAACGTGGCCGAGCCGGATGAGGTACAGGTGGTCCGCCAGGTCACCCTGTCTGAAGATCGTCTGGCCGGGGTTGACACGGACGAATTCGAGCCGCGACCGAAGGAACTCGGTGCTGCCTGCGGACTCCTCGGGCGGCAGGCCATGAAACAGCTCCGATGCCTGCAGCGCCGTGGCCAGGGACCGGTTGCGATAGAGCTTTTCGAATACGCCTTGCTGGGCCGGGGAACGCATCATACGGTCCAGCACGTTACGGCGCACCTCCCAGACCTCGGAGTCAACCAGGGTGTAGATGTCGGCCGTGCGGGGGCTGCCGCTGAGACATGCCATCTCGCCGACGATAACTGCCTCTGCTGTGCTCGGGATCGGATCGCGGCCCGGCGGCTGGATCTGCAGTTCGCCGCGCTTGATGATATATGCGGAATGGCCTGGATCGCCGTAGCGGCAGAGGTAGTCGTTGGGCTTCAAACTCCGCCGCAGGACCAGCCCCTTCTGCCAAAGCAGAAATTTTGCCGGAACGCCGTCGAAAAGAGGGTCTCTTTTCAACTCCGCCAGGGGCACGACCTCGGCGGCAGGGCCAGCCTGGTTCCTCACCTCACCCGCCGGCTTGAACGTGATGGCGGACGTCGGGCAGGAGACCATGCACTCTCCGCACTGGACGCAGCTCGATTCAAACATCTTTTCGTTCAGATCGAATCCGATACCGGCCGTCTGCCCCTTACCGGTGCGGCCGATGACGTGATTGTTCTTGACGTCGTTGCAGGCGCGGCTGCAGCGCTCGCACAGGATACAGGCACTATGATCGACCAGGAAAACGGGCGAGGAAGAATCCAGCCCCCGGCGGCCGGCCGGCGGTTTGACTACGGGCAGAGGTCGAGCCCCCGCTGCCAGCTCGCTCATCCCGAAGCGAGAACTTCTCAGATCACACAGGTCAGCCATCTGCTGAAGCTCATTGAACGGGGCTAACTCGTCCGCGGGCGCGGGGGCCGGTGCCGGTTTCAGGTGGTCGGCCATCAACAACTCGGTCACCATGCGGACAGCCCGCCGTACCCGATCGCCGTCGCGTCCGGGCGCGTGCATGGTGAAAACCTCCATCCCGTCTTTCACCTGGTGCTGACAAGCCGGAAGCAGCCTGCGCTCCGGGGTACGCTTACCGTTTCTGACGCCGTAGACCTGCACCACGCACAGCCTGCAGACGGCCACGGGAGTCATGTGCGCCTGATGGCAAAGGGTTGGGATGAACACCCCCTTTTCGTTCTCCCGGCGCTCAGCATTAATCTGAATGACGGCGTCGAGAATGGTCGTGGAGCGCGGCGTGGTGCGGTCATGGATGTCCAGCACAACGTGGCCCTGCGCGTCTTTCAGAGGCTCGGCGATCGGAAGTTGGACGGACCGCCCGTCCACCTGGAGCGTTACTACCTTGCGGTAGTCCCCTTCGGTCGGGGCGTCCAGCCGAACGAGGTGGCCGGACAGATCGCGGCTGAACAGGCCTGCGTCGTCATCGCGGGGAGCCAGAGGAATGAAACTCATCCCACTGTCTCCGGTTTCGTAAGGTGACGTCCGACATCCTCGGGGAAGTAATCGACCACCGTCCCCAGCGGCATCGGCAGCGAGCGCCCCAGGCCACAGATCGATGTCAGCCCCGCCACCTCACCGAGCTCCTGGACAAGCGGCAGCAGTTCACCGCACCACCTGGCTTCGTCGATTCTGCCGGCAAGCAGGTTCGTGCCCAGGTTCGCCAGCTTCTGCGATCCCACGCGGCAGGGAACGCATTTGCCGCACGACTCGTTGCGAAAGAACTCGAGGGAGTTGACCGCCTGCTCCGCCAGGTCCCGGCCCTCTGCGTAAACGACCAGACCCGCTCCCAGCATCTGGGTCGGACTCAATGCGCGGAAGAGATCCAGTTCCAGTTCGAGGTCGAGAATATCCAGATCCCGTGTCCCCGGGTCGAATCCCCGCCGGCGGGCCAGCTCCTGCCATGCCCTTTCGGTTCCGCTGTCACGCGGGCTGCCGCCGGGGTTCGGGAGCCGTGCCGGGAGGAAGCCCCCGGAGGGGCCGCTGGGGGCAATGGCTTTGAGTCTGAGGCCCCCGGCAACACCTTGGCAGTATTCATCTTCGTAAATCAGTTCCCGAAGCGTGAGCCCTATGGGGACCTCATAGACACCCGGCCGCACTACGTCTCCCGAGACCGAGAAGAAGCGGCGGCCTTTCCAGCCGTTGACGCCGAGGCTCGCATATTTCTTCCCGCTGTTGATCAGGATGTACGGTACCCAGGCGAAGGTCTCGACGTTGCTGACCAGCGTCGGCCGGTCGTCCAGGCCGTTCGTTTCGAGCTTTGGCGGGAGGTTTCGCGGCTCGCCGCGGCGGCCGCTCATGGCTTCGATCAACGCACTCTGTTCGCCGCAGATGTATCCGCCGGGGCTGACGAACACGGACACGGGAAACGGCCGCCCCAGGACGGGAGCAATGGCGCCGCACAGGCCCTTCGATTCCGCCCGGCGGATCTCCGCCTCGCAGGCTGCGATCTGTTCCTGATACTCATGGCGAATGTATATGTAACCCTCAGTCGCGCCCGTAACCAGCCCCGCCAGGATCAGGCCCTCAACGATCAAATGCGGGAAGTGCAGAAGCAGCTCGCGGTCTTTGAAAGTGCCTGGCTCGCTCTCATCCCCATTGACGATGACGAACGCCCGCTGGTCGGTGCGCCGCCGCCGGGCCTCGGCGACGGCATCGCGCACATCCCGCCACTTCTCTTTTGCCGACTGGCCCGCGCCCGCCATGCCGCGCAGGCCGGCATCGTCCAACTCGGTGAGTATCGCGTCGCTCCATCCGGGTGCGTCATTCCGGGCGGCTGCGAATTTCATCACCGCCTCGTATTCCCGGCTCCCGGCAGCGTACGGATCGATCATCCATCCGCTTGAGGGGTAGCCAGGCCGTCCTGAGTCGGCTTCCGCCGCCGAAGCTGTGCCGTTTGCGCACGCGGAAACGATTCGCTTCAGTTCTTCCGCGGTGCGGCCCAGGTAGTGGAATTCGTGCTGCGGCGCCTGATGGACAGTGACGGATACGGCCGGCGCACGGTCACACCGGCCCAGACAGGAAACGCCCTCGACGCAGATCTCTTTATATTCCAGGGAACCCAGTTGTTCGAGCGTTGCCGCGGCTCCGGCGAGATGGCAAGCCGTGTCCCGGCAGACCTTGACGGTCACACCCATCGCCGGGGTGAGTCGGAAGTGAGGGAAGAAACTGGCGACCGCCTGCAGGCGATACCGGGGAATGCCTGAATTCCTCGAGAACCGCTTTAATTCATCCCGGTGCAGATATCCGTATTTGTCCTGAATCCGGCGCAACTCCGGAACAATCCCGAACTGGCCCGTCGATTGTGGATCCAGCGGCATCCGCCCCAGAAAACGAATTCACAAGTATGTCATATTTCAGACGATTTCCGTTCCTGTCCCTGGAACCGCCATCGGGACCGAACGGACTCCATCTGGGTGTCCAGGTCTGCTCAGTATTAGTCGCCGACTTTTCGGAGTTGGTTGAATACAGCCTGGCCGGTTCGCTTGGCAACAGCATACAGTTCTTCCGCCTCGTTCCGCGTGAGGCGGATAAGCCTGCAGACGTCCAGAAAGTGCCGTTCATCGGTGTACGGGCCCGAGGCGGGCCGAAGGATGGCGCCCGTATCTGCGTCCCGCACGGTCACCCAGAGATTTCCGTCCGGTGATCTTTCGACAGAAGCCCGAATCAGAGTGGCTTTTTCAGTGTGAGCTTTGTGCGACGTCAAGGGTCCCTCCGGATGTACGACACAGACCATTCTTTAAAGTCGGTCCGTCATTTCTTGCCTTCATATTCGATTGCGGCTGTCGGTTCCTGCCTGCGCACGCTGCGGGCATTGCCTTGACTGCGTTTGCGCGAAGTGGCGGACCGCGGCCGAAAACCGCCATCGACCTTCGGTCCCGAAGGATGTTGGCCATGGGGCAGGCCCGGTCTTCGACAGAAGAGGGCTACCGGATACCGGAAGCGAGGGGGGGAACAGAGTTGGTGCCGGTTGCGGGGAGCCACTCCGGACCAATTCATCTGTGGTTGACCGACGTGGGGATGCGGGGGACTGTCCGCTCCAATCCGAAGCGGAAAGTGGAATAAGCCGTCGCCTGGCAGATAGCTCCAGCATGATCGGCAGCTACCCGCCAGCGGCTGTGACAGCCACCGCTCCAGTACATGTGATGTCTAGTAAAGATCGCCCCAAACTACCGAGAGGATGGATAAGAGATACAAAACTGAATCGGACATTAAATGCAGTGTAACATCCGCGATATTCCACTTCCGAAATTCGAGTCGTGCGGATCAATTTTGCCCCCTTTTTGGACTGTCACGCGCGCGTTTTATACAGATGGAGCGCGGTGAAATCCAGCCAGACGGACATCGGCAGACGCGCGCTGACGATCTCGGTAAAGATCTGTCCCAGGTGATGTGCCGCCCTCCGTAATTGACGCATTGGATTTCTCCTTCCTCGCCGACTAAGTGGAGGGGGCTGCGCTTTTGTTACAACGCAGCGCTCTTGTTTACAACATCAACCTTGGCCGCCATCGAGTTTGTGTCCTCAACTCATTGGCAGAGTTTGAGATAACGCTTCCTGCTCGCAGCGCGGCTCCCGAATCCCCAGGACAGTTTGCAGAGCCTGGGGAGAACCTGGCCGGGGCAGAATGCATTAAACCGGGTCTCAATGCGTAACTCCGGTTTTCAAATTGCAGGCGATCCGAGGAGTCGGAATGGGAATGAAAGCCCAGGTTGCCGGGAGGAAAATCTGACGGATCAGGTGTCTGATCGCACGCCAGTCAGCGATGCGGCGAGGCGACTTCTTCCGTGGCTGGTGGCAGTCGCCTTCTTCATGGAGTCGCTCGACACCACCATTCTGAATACAGCCGTGCCGACGATCGCGGCGGCGCTCGATGTGCCGCCGCTCAGCATGAAGGCGGTGCTGTCGAGTTACACGCTGAGCCTTGCCGTCTTCATCCCGATCAGCGGCTGGATGGCGGATCGCTTCGGCACGCGCCGCGTATTCGCCTCCGCCATCGGCCTGTTCACGCTGGGGTCGTTGCTTTGCGGACTATCCGGCAACATCCACGTTCTGGTGGCCTGCCGGGTACTGCAGGGCTGCGGGGGAGCCATGATGGTCCCGGTCGGACGGCTCACTATCGTACGCACGTTTGCAAAATCGGAACTGATCCGCGCCATGAGCTTTGTCGCCATTCCCGGACTTGTCGGGCCCATGCTCGGACCGATTGCCGGAGGGCTGATCGTCGGTTATGCGCACTGGCGCCTCATCTTCTTTCTCAATTTGCCTGTCGGCCTCGCCGGACTCTATATGGTTTACCGGCATCTTCCCGACTATCGCGAGAAATCCAATCCGCTCGATTTCGTGGGCCTGGTTCTTTTCGGCTCGGGTATCGCGCTGCTGTCATATGTTCTCGAAGTTTTTGGCGAACACACTCTGAGCGCGACAGAAATCGCGGGGCTCACAGCGCTCTCCGCCCTGCTGCTCACGGGCTACGGGTTTCATGCGCCGCGGATTGAGTTTCCCCTGCTTGCGCTCGATCTCTTCCGGCTGCGCACATTCCGTGCCGCCGTCAGTGGCAGCTTCTTTACGAGACTCGGCATCGGCGGTATTCCGTTTATTCTTCCGCTGCTCTATCAGGTTGGGCTCGGATTCAGTCCGGTAGAGTCCGGGCTGATGATGATGCCACAGGCGATTGCGTCGATGAGCCTCAAAGTAATGATGCCGCGCATCATAGCCCGCTTCGGCTATCGCGGCGTGCTGGTGTCGAATACTCTCATTCTGGGTGCGCTCATTCTGTTCTTCGCCACCATCGGCACGGGGACACCGATCTGGCTGATCGTCCTGCAGGCCTTCTGTTTCGGTTTCTTCAGTTCGCTGCAGTACACGGCGATGAATACGCTCGTCTACGCGGATGTGACGGAGGAACGGGCCAGCGGCGCGAGCTCCGTCGCCGGCACGGCACAGCAGATGTCTATCAGCTTCGGCGTGGCTATCGCCGGCCTCGCCATCGCAGTTTTCGTTCCCGACCGCTTTCACTCTTCGGCTGCCGAAATGGTCCACGGCATACATCGCGCTTTCTTCGTACTCGGCGCTGTAACGATCCTGTCAACGGCGGTCTTCAGCGAACTCCGCAGCGCAGACGGCGAAACCACCAGCCGGCATCGAGAGTTGCAGCACGTTGCTTAAATCGGCGGGAGTCGACTCAGTCCAAAGCATCCAGCCATTCGAGGGCGGCAACCGATTCTCTGAAAACGGCGACTTTCGGACCAGCGCGGAGTTCACAGAGGATCTCGAGCATGCTCCGCGCGCCGGCTCTGCGGGCGCAACCCCGCGCTCTCTTCAGGTGATTACCACTCAAACCAACTCGCTGTTTGCCGATAAGAATTTCGTGATGATCAGAAAATCAAATCATCGACGCGCGGATCGCTGCGATTCTGCTCACCTAGCATCAGGGTCACCTTACCCCAAAGAGCTTGAACTCAACCAATCTGAACAGCGTGCCGACGACTCGCTGTCGAAGACTCGTCGCAGACCTTGGCCGCTTCGGCACGATGCTTCCCGAACAGAAAACATGGACCAACAACCGCTGTGCCGCAAGATTCCGCTCGAGGATATCCAAGTCGGCGACAGCATCAATTACCAGGTGCACTTGAAGGGGATGTTTTGCTTTAGCCTTGGACAAAAGGTAATGCACGTCATCCGTGCCGACGGCCTCATGGCTTTGACAGAAGGGCCGAACGGCATAGCCACAGCCGTCGACAATGATGGAGTGTTCAGGCTATGGTGGGTTACAACGGATGACGGTCCTATCGCGCCTGAGAGCATATTAGCCGTCTACAGGATAAGCCCCGATTGCCGCGCGGCATCATGTCCATGGTGTTCGGGTCGCCCCGGACAACCAGTATTCTGGCGACCACGGGGCTGTTCCTGAACAATACAACAACGTGTCATTGCGACCGAGACCGATTTTTTGTTCATGTTAAGTGCTGCGTCTAACGCCGACTGGCGTATGGCCATTTGAACATCGAAGAACGCGTCGTGCGCGGCAACCCTCGATGGTAATCACAGGCTTGAGTAGTGCGACCGTTGATTTCCTTCGACGCAATTACATTTTTCTTCGGTGTGGCGCCTCGGCGCAGCTGCGGCACCAAAGGGTTATCCCTCGAGAGGCAGGGTGGTACGGCGTCGTCTGCGACTCGTGATAGCGTGGGGATCGAGGTGCATTTGTAAATGATCACGGTGTTCGGCATACTTGGCGGAACAAATGCCAGGGACTAAAAGGGCCGGCAGTCGACCCGTAGAGCCCGGGACAGAGGCGCGATACTCCGTCCTTACCATCGAGCGGCTTCGAGGCATGGGAACCTTGCCAATCGGCATAATCCTGCTCGACTCCAAACAGGACCGCCTATACCTTAGACTTCGGGACGATCTGGCGGAGTTTGCCGACGAGGAGGCGCTGGAGGTTCTCGAAGGATTAGCAGAAGCAACCATGCTGCGCGCGGCCGAAGAAGGGGCAACGCGGCTGTTCAATTCGCTTCTAGACTCTTTGTCCGGCTACGTGCGAATCGGAGATCCACGTCCTCTGAAAGTATCGTCGAACTGGGCTCTGGCGATCGGCCGTTTGTTTGAGGAAAACGTTGCGGGCTCCTGCACGCAGCCGAGCTCTTAACACGGTCTGGCTTGTATCCCGGACGCCGCTTTCCCCGGGCGAACCGACAGCGCAACGAATGTTCCGCCGCTAATTGGGTGTCCGCTTCTTGACGTCCTCTCGTTGGATCACGAGAGCTGCGAGCTCTTCCAAGGGGAGCGATCGCTCTTCAGGAGTTTTCCCCATTTCCCGAAGACGGTCAAGCTCCACGAACGTCATCGGTACAGGCATTCCTTTAGCGAGCTGAATCACTCGCTTCGCAAGCGCGACCCGCTCCTGACTTCTCCGCGTCACAGACCAAACGATACCATCTTCCCGACCGGTTACGTGAGCACCTTGAGTTCCTCGGATGCGGTCGGCTGCCCAAAGTCAATGTCATCGCTGATGAAAAACGCCCGCAACTGGACCGGTTTTGTGGCTGAACTGTAGGCGGAACTCGGTGAGGACTCTACAGCAGTTTCTAAAATGAGCGAGGACGTGACCTCATCGTTGGGGCCGCCCGCGGTCACCGCCTTTTGGTTCTCGTTTTTTTCCGCCCGGCGAGGGCAAGAGCCGCGAGCATCACCTTGGCGTCTCGGTTCAACAGGTCGGTTCGGCTCGGCTCGGACGAGCGCCTGATTAGCTTCAAAGTCCGTCCGATTTGATAAATCCAGCCGGTCTCTGTCAAGCCGACCCGGGTAGTCGAGTCATATCGTTCCACAAGTTCTTTATCGGTAGGGTCGATCGGGAACAGGAGAGAACATAAGGCGAAATAGCGCCATAAAACATCTCAGACTGGCGCTACCGGTCAATCGTTCAGAGGATGCATCCACGCTTCGCGCTCCGCGGCTCGCTGGCAGCCCGCCTCGGTTTCCGCGCGGGCGGCAATTCTCCGCCGTCGCACGACCGTCTTGACGGCGCGCCGGGCCCGGACGTAGTCAATAAGACAGAATAGCTCGAATTTGCGCCAAAATCGTTTGAGTGTTTTCATGGTTGATTGGGCAAGAGGGGCTGGGTAGCGTGTGCGAGGCGCCGCCCAGCCCCGTCCTGCTTATGCCGCTACGGAACGGCGCCAAAGTAGTGCATGCGCACGGAGAAATTCTCAACGTGATCCGGTTCTCAGCTGCGAGGGCACGCCGGGCCTTACACGCTCGGCTGGATAATGCCTAACGCCATTTACGCGGTTAACACGCTTTCGCGGACCGACTCGGCCGCAACACACGTTGCCGAGAATTTAGAACCAGTCGCTGCGATAGACGACCCGTCAGCCTGCAAAAAAAATCGGGATGGCGGCGCCCAATGCCCACCACATCGGCAGAACGAGATTAGCGACCTTGACCAGAACGATGAACATCAGCCAAAACACCTTTCGTTGCCATCGGCCAAGTCTCAGCTGCTTGGGCTGATCAGTGCTTTAGTGACAGAAACTTCCTGAACCACATCGCCCCACGCGCGATAATTACGTCTCGATAATCCCGTTTGTTGTCGCGAGTAGCGGTGAACATAGCCGCGCGCGGGACGCAGTAAGACGATAGTGCAGGCGGACGGGCAATTTCTCAACACGAGACGTCCGCCTCATGCGGTTAGCCGCCTATGATGATAACGGGACCGTCGCTGACAAATCCAAAAGGAACTGGCAAATCAAACGATAAGAATCCGCTCATTTTAGTCTCCGTAAAGTGGGGTCTGCCCGGAAGACGACGCGAGACTGCGCTCGCGTAGCTCCTCGCCATTGCGCGGGGCTTGTTCTGGCGAAGTATCGGTTTCGAGAAAACGGCTACGCGTCTTCCTTCTCTGAACGCTGCTGCGCGAAGAGGGAGTGCTTCAACTAAACGCTCGAAGTTCGCCTTTACTGAGGCCGAGCTTCTGCCTTGAAGGCACCTAGTGTGGCTTCGTGCGGGCGCGCCAGTTGCCAGTCGCCAATGCCAAACGGCAAGGCTGGGCACACTTTTGGCACGCCGTCGTGATGTGATCCTTACACAGATCGTCGTCTTAACGAAATCAGGAAGTATACGTAGCACCGCACACGAAATCGGTGCACATCTTCGCAGAGCGCCGCGACCGCGCCTGATCGCAAACCGACTCCAGCGGAGCATTTCGCAAGAATGCGCTCGCCGAATAGTCTCCCCGACACCGTAATGGAGCGCGCGCATTCCGCCGATTAAAGGGTATGGTGAAGAACTTGTACAAAGCTGCGGTGCTGGCGGGAGTGATCGCATTTGGGCACGGCGTGGTGCGCGGACACGAGAAAGATCCCAAATCCTTCACTTTCAGTCCAGGGCTCACTCGGGCGGAACAAATAGAGCAAGCAATCGACGAGCGAATATGGGCGCTCTCCAATGTGACTTGCCACGAGGAAACGGAGCGCTATGAAGTGAGGGGCAGCGCCACTAGAGAGACCGGCATTCTCGAAACCAACGTAGAAGTACTGAACGGCAGCGAGAAGTATTCGGCGATCCGGATGAATCAGAAAAAGTTTCCCGACATGCATCACGTTCCGGGTACCTGGTCCGTCGGCGAAATGGTGACTCTGCTGCAGGTCACGCGCGACGCGATAGATGCAGGGCAAGTTCAGTTCGCGGATGACGAGACAGCGGACCTCGGCAAGACGGTCATCATGACTTTTACGTATCCGGCCTATTCACAGCGCTGGTACTTGAAGGTGAAATCACAGCTGCATTGGATGCCGTTCGAAGGCCGCGTGTGGGAATCGCCCGAAACGGGAGAAATCCTTCGCGTTACCTGGCGTGCCGCGAGTCTTCCCGCGGACATCGGTGTATCCGAGGTTACGTGGACGGTCGATTTCAAATCAGTCGATATCTCTTCGCTGGTCATGACGCTGCCGACCGAAGCCCGGTACCAGGTGACTTACCGAAGCGGCGGGAACAGGATCGACCGCAATGTCACGCATTTCTCGGAATACCGGCGCTACGGTTCCGATAGCGCTATCCGCTTCGAAGACGTGCAGGCTGGCGAGTGAGATGGGCAGGCCCCCCGCTAAGATGATCGACGTCCACTTTTCGGAAAGTCCGCGGACGACCAATGTCAAGAAGAGAAATACGGGCCACGCCACTGATGACGCCGACGCCTATGCGGCGCGCGAGAAGCTCATTCTGGAATATCTTCCTCGGGCGCGCCAGATAGCGCGCAACTTGGGTAAGCGGTTGCCGACTTTCATCTGTCCGGACGATCTGGCGTCAGCCGGAGTGGTCGGCCTTATAGAGGCCATCGACAGATTCAATCCCAAGCGGAAAACCAAGTTGGCTACGTTCGCCGATTTCCGGATCCGCGGCTCGATTCTCGACAGCCGCAGCGAAACGGATTGGGCACCCCGGCGCAAACGGAGGCAAATGCTGAAATTCGATGCCGCCAGGACGCGCCTTGAACAGGAGCTGGGCCGTACTCCGGAAGAAGCCGAGATCGCTCGTGAATTGAATGTGACTGTCGACGAGTATCGACAAAGGAACACCAAGATCAGGTTGGTGGGACTGGATTACGCGCCCGAAGGCGGAAGGTCAGTCATCGCGCAACCTGCATCGCCGGAACTAACGCCAGAGATGAGGATGCAGAGCAAAGAACTGAGAGACCTGGTTGCAATGCTCATCGAGCGTCTTCCCAAACTGGAAAGAACTGTCGTTAACTTGGATCTTCACGAACAACTGACCGGAAAGGAGATAGCGCGGCGCGCGGGTATTTCCACTGGGCAGGTAGCCAGAGCAAAGCGGCTGGCGATGTTCCGGCTGCGAGAATGTGTCGCGGACGCCGGGATCGAGTTTCAGGACTATTGCTGAATCAATCAACCGGTGTGACCATGTCCTCCAATTCCGTCATGCGCGAGTGCTTCTTCAATCCACACACCTGGGTATCGCGCGTCGGCTCAGTTGGGCAGTGCATGCGATTTGCTCCAACCGACATTCCCCGCGAAGGGAGCATTGCAGCAGGTCGATGCGACACGATCCAATAGAAAGCCGAGAAAATTCCGTACCGACGGGACTAGAAAGCAGAGACAACCAATGGACTGCCCTAAGTGCGGTAGCAAAAAATTTCTGATTCGCCGCCGCACCGGGTGGGAGCGGATCATGATCTACCTCACCGCGAAACGAAAATATATCTGTTTGCACTGCACTCATCGCTTTCGTGCTCCTGATCGTCGCCGATTCCCCCGCGAGCGAGGCGAAGCGCTCATTAGGGTGCCGCAGGGGATGCCCGCAATGCGGTGATCTGAGCTCTTCTTAGCCACAGTAACGATTTCGTCGCCTCGACCGCCATTCGCTCGCTCTCTCGGCGTCAACTCAGCGACGCCCGCCTTGCCGAGATTGACATCAGGAAACGCGTCGCGGTCAAAACGAGTCGAAAAACGGGCGGAGGGGTCACGGCTGCTGGATTCAAGCGCTCGCGCCCTCAAACCGCGTGATCTGCGGATGGCCGCACGCTCCATACTCCCCTAATCGAAGGGTGCGATTCTGCCGATCACCCGTATGTGAAACGAGATGGAGTTTGAGAGGGAGCGAGCGGCGAAGTGTCGCCGACAAACCTCCTCGCGACGGGCGGGCGCACGTACTCCCTCGCCGCCGCCGGCGCATCCCTCTTACATTTGATGTTCTGCCGCTCGTGCTGTTCGCGGGCCTTGCGTTCAGCTGTTGGAAACTGATTCCCGCCAGAGCGCCCCAACTGGAAGCGGCTGCGCCTGTCGGCGATCCATTCTCTCCAAGGATCGTGACCATATATCCGTTGTCACTTATTCCCGGCGGATTGCAATCGGACGACACCCTCGAGACGGCCCGCGCGTCAGATCCGGTTCTCGCGAAGCACTACGCCGACGTCGGATTTCTGCGCCCCGCCTGGCTGCTTCGAGATCAGTGGTTCTATGCGTCATATCGCCGGGGCGGCGCGATCTTCTGGACGGGTTCTCAGGTGCGCGTCCGAGCGGGTGAGGAGGTATTTGCGGATCGAAGCGGCAATATGATCCGCGGGCGGTGCGGAAACCGGCTGAGTGAGGCACCGCACAACCCTGTGGAGTTTGTTCTGCCGCCGGAACTGGCCATCGAAACGCAGGAGGTCTCCTTTGCGGAAACGCCCCAGTTGCCGAAGACTCCACTCAATGACCTCGTCTCGTTTTCGTTTCCGCCCTTTCCTCCTGTTGAACCGTTCAAATCCAGACCGGATGCTCCGCGCATACCAACCTCGGTCGGAGATGATGATGGACCGTGGGCGGGACCTGCCACGTTGGACCCTTTCCCCCCGTTCCCTCCCAATTTCTCTCCAGTTCGCAAACCATCTTTGATTACTCCGGAGCCGAACACCTTCAACCTAGTGGTTGCCGGTGGAATCGCAGCGGCGGCGTTGGCCGTCTGTTCGAAGCGTTTTCAAAGATACAAGATACATCCCAAGCCTCCACCCGGCTTTACTTCGCTAGAGCCGGGAAATCGGCTGACTTAATGACGCGCGGATGCAAAGATGGCCTGTGGAGTGCCGAGCCGAGCAGACCGCGGCTAGCCAACGAAACCGAGTGCCTAATAAGCCGCACTGCGGAGCCTCCGCCACACAAGCCCGGCGAGTGCAAGATCCGCAAGTACAATGGTCGACGGCTTGGGCGTGCCAGCCTTGTAAAACTAGCCAGCGGATTTGCGGCGGCACCCCACCGCAGAGGCTACCCAACATCTAATGGCGGCGAGGGATTCTGCCGATCATTCAAATGTGAAACGGGCAGCTTTTAGGAAAGGACTCCTGCTGGCCACGTCGTCAACTGAAATGCAGTTTCGAGTCCTGGCCTCAACGAGTCCGAGAACTGAAAACGCTCAAGCATAAAGCAAGAATCCATGACGAACAAGAAAGCACACCGAACCGGTGCACGAGCCGCACAAGAGCTGGCGTCCGCAATGTTAATGGTTTTCTGTACGACCTCCGCACCGGCGCAGACCGCCGGAACCGGTCACGGGACTGCCGTCGTCGTTCTTCGTTCGCCGAAAGCCATCTACGCGGCGGTTGACAGCAAGCTCACCATGGAAACATCCCTTGACGGGGTGCGCACCACGTACAGCGCGGCGGAGTGCAAGGTGAAGCGGGTCGGCCCTTACTACTCAATCGTCGCGGGCCTCGCGCGCACCTCGAACGGCTTTGACGCTCTGGAAGAAGTTGCCCACGACTACAAGGCGGGCGACGATTTGACGACTCTGGCGAATGCGGTGCTGCAGTCAGTTCCGCGCTCCCTCGGCCCGATGCTGCAGCAGCTGTACGACACAGCCCCCGACGTGTTAAGTGCCCATCTCAGCGACAGCGCGCTTAATCTGACCATCGTCGGCAGCGACCATGGAGTTACTAAGGTGATTGTCGACGAGTTCAGCGTCACGCAGAACCGCGCCACGATTTCTGTGACCGGTAAGGCCGTGAGCTGCCCCGGCGATTGCCCCACTGCCAATGCCGGATATTTCCTCGGCGCGCACGAGGCGACCGAATCCGCGGTCAGACAAAACCCCTCGATACTCACCCATGCGGACGAGCAGGTGGTGGGAAGACTGATTCATCTTGAATACGAAAGCCGGCCTGACGTTGTCGGCGGCCCGGTGTCGATCGTCAAGGTCACGCCTTCGGGCGCCTCTGTGCTTCGGGCCGGAGCCTGCACGGACGACATGAGCGGCACCAGTGTCAGCGCAGAGTCCGGAAAAGAGCTCGTTGGGGGCAGCACAACGGCGAACGTCACGGAGACCGCTCCGGATGCCGCGCGGATTACCATTACGGCCCTTACGGCTGAAGCCGAGACTACGCTGGCGGGTCACACCGTCGAGACTAGAACGATCTTCAGCCACGAGAACACCGTGAAGCAGGCTCTGGATCCCGAACAGTCTCGGTCCGTCGCACGGCCGTCGGCAAGCCGCAACGCGATCATGGTACTCAAGGTCGCTTCCATGTTCGGTTTCAGCGGCCTGCCCGCACAGGGCGCGCTCGCCGCCGAGGGCGTGCGGAAGAAGAACATAGCAGCTTCGAGCGGATACGTTGTCGAAGTGCTGCCTGCGCGCTCAGCTTCGGTTGTGGTTTCCGGTGTGGCTTCCTTCCGGATCGAACGGGACGGGAGCGACGACGCCACGCCGGTTCTTCTCCGTCTCGATAACTCGGCAGCCGATCCTCAGCGCATCGTAAAAGCGTCTCACTTCCGCTGTGAGCACGCCGAAGCGGATTGCGGTGCCGCGGGGACGGTGCTCGGAGTCGAAATGGTGACGGTTCCCTTTTCGGTCGACGGAGAGGACGACGAGGTAACGGTAACTCCTTCTCAGCCGCTCGCGCCGGGCGAATACGCCATTGTTTTGGAACCCGCATCCAGTGAAGGCGGTCAGACAAAGCAGCCTATCGTGGCCTGGGACTTCAAGGTTCTGTAACGGAAGGCTCACCTCGATGCAGAAAGGAAAGTTTCCCAGACTGCTCTCCGCGCCAACAACGACACAACAGCAATGAAATTACAGCCGAGGCGTTGCGAGCGAGTGAAGGGGAGCGGCAAAAACAAACGCGCGAAGATTCGAGTGCAGGTTCCATAGCCTTCGGCACACCGGATGCACGCGCATGCTGGAGGCGGGCTCACCCTTCCCGCTGATCGCGAGGATCATGGGGTGGAGTACGGCGACCACGGTCAGAATGGCGAAGCGGTACGGTCACGTCGGACATGCCGCATTGAGACGGGCTGTCGAGAGTATATCGACACCGAAACCCGAACCGAAATCAACGAAGCCGGAAGAGCAAAACTGGAGGGGTCCTTTGACAATCCCTTTGACCTGAATGCCAAGTCGGACGGAGACGCCCCTAACTGATTCATGGCTGCGGCGATGACCGCAGCGCTGAACAATCTGACGGCCGATCCAGGTCCCATTTCGTTTGGAACGCCCGTCCCCGGCACCTGCCATCCGCAATACAGTTTCATCAACGATGGCGGGGGCGCGCCGGGACCGTTACGCCGCTGACGAATTGTATAATGGCGCCGAACAGCACTGTGAAATCGGCATTTGTCCGGTGGACTACAGCGGCGAAAAGGAGTGGTGCGTCGAGAAGCATTGGTTTGGCCGGGGACGGCGAAAGTGCTGCGTCCTGGCGTCAACGGCAGCAACCTCTCTCACGGGGCAGATTCAGAGCGTCGTGACCAGCTCAGCGTCGAGCTGGGTGCATGTTACAACAGCCGGTGGACTCACCCTTACGACTTCCGGCGCGGCCCTGACTGCCGGAGTATGCGAGATAACGCTGACTTACGAAACGACCGCTAACTAACTAGAGGTACCCGGCGAAAGTCAAATGGAATTTAGGATGATGACATTTAAAGCGGCATTACTGCTGTCCACTCTCCCCTTTTCGCTTCTGGCGCAGACCAGGGGAACCGGGGTGAGTAATTACGATTATTCAGGAACCGGATATTCTGTCTTTAAAATTCCCGGCACAGGCACTTGGAACGTCGCGGCAGGGGGAACGATCGTGGGCTGCGCCCGATTTGCCGGCGCAAACCGGACCATCACTGTGTCGGATACGGGCGCGGCTAATAAGTTTGCCGTGACAAATTACGCCGCCGTGGGAGGAAACACCTGGGTAGCTATGTTCAAGGCTGAAAACACCCGGGCTGTTGCGGCCGACGTGCTGACGATTCATTTCTCATCTCCATCTGCCTATGTGGGGGCGGCGGCGGTCCAGTATTCAGGGACGGCGACTGCCGCCTACGATTCGGGTAACACTGGGGACACCAACGGCGGGACACCGCTCTCGACGGGGACATTTTCCACCACCCAGGGTCCGGAGATCGTGGTGGCCTGTGCCGCCGACACCAGTGCGGTGCTTTCACCCGGCACGCTGAGCACGAATCCACCGACTGTTATGAGCGCGGCTCTCAGCCCGGTTCCCGCGGGCGGGACCTTGCTGATCGAGGACAGCAATCTGTTTCAGACAGCGACGGGAATTACGGCTGGTTTCAACGCCGCCGGTGGAGATCAGTTTGGAATTGTGGCCGGTACGTTCAAGTCTTCCAATACGACTTCTCCGCCCGTGGTTACAGAGACCTTCTCAAACGTTGCCGGAAGCATTCAGGGTGCGGCATACATCTATGCCGGGAGCACCGCCACGATTTCATTTACTGTCACCAACCCAAATGCGGCCGCCTCCCTTTCCGGCATTACTTTTTCAGACACGCTGCCCACCGGTATGGTTGTCGCGAATCCCGCCTCGCCTGGTGGATCCTGTCCAGGGGGGAGGGTGGAGGCCATGACGGGAAGCAGTACTATTTCGTTGTCGGGCGCAGCATTGCCAGCCGCGAGCTCCTGTACCTTGTCGGTGAATGTCACGGGCGCCACGGTTGGCACACGGGTAAATACCACCGGCAAGGTCACCTCTGTCGAGAGCCGGAACGGAGGGACGGCGACGGCCACGCTGGCGGTGTATGGTGTGCCTGCGATTACCATCAGCAACATCGTCGTGTCTGCCGTAGAGCATGCCAGCGTGAACGTGTCCTGGTCTGTTAACACGTCCGGATACTGCCAGCTCCAATATGGGACCAGCAGCGGCGTCTACCAGTACAGCAGCGGTTCACAGGGGTCCGATGTAGTTGCGCCGCACAGCTGCACGATGAGTCTCGGTGGGCTTACCCCATCGACCACTTATTACGTAATGCCTACTGCGCGGCCCGGTGCGAACAGTTCAGCAGGGATCTGTTACGTGGGCGGCTCCTGCGGCTCCCTAGAACAGTCATTTACCACCCTGCCGCTGCCAAATCCTCATCCGGCGCCGCCGAATCCGCCCACAGTCTGGACGCCAACCTTTCCTGACACTTCCGGCTATACGATCGTGACCATGCAGGCGAATCCTGTCACGGGAAATTGTGAAGCAGCGGCTAATGTCGCAAAGCAGGCGAAATGGACTTCAGCTGTCACTGCGGGCGACTCGTTTCAACAGGTCATAAACGAGATATGGTTCGATACGATTATTGAATTTCCGGAAACGCTCGCCTGCAATATTCCGGCGTCGGGCAACTTTCACACGGGTGTCACTCTGCCAGCGTATTCGCCTGCCGGCGGTCCGAACGACTGGGTCATTATTCGAACCCACGCCAATGCCGCCTCGGATTTTCCACCTCCCGGAATGCGCACCGGACCGCAGTTCGCCGCAAAGCTCGCAACCCTGGTGGCGCAGACCCCCGGGATGCCGCTTACTCCCGGGAACGGAGGGCAGAACTTCAACGGTCAGATATTCGATTGCTATATGAATGGCTGCAACCACTTCTGGATAGTAAACATCGCCATGACTCACGCGTTTAATGCCGCGCTTTATCCGCCAGGCGTGACGGATCCACCGGCATTCGTGAACTATGTGCGGTTTCAGTCCCCGGTTGGCAGAACTTCGGTCGATACCTGCCCGTCCACCACAACGCCCTGTTACACAGTCATTGATCGCGTATATGCATACGGGCAGCCCTGGCCGAGTCGTGAAATGGGCTGTTTTTCGCCGGGTGGAAATAACTGGGCCATAATAAACACCTACTGTACAACCAACTTCTGGGTTCCCGGCATCTGGCCGGCGGTGAGTCCCGTCAGCTCGTCCTTAAACGATGCTGTCATCGATATTCCGAATGCCTTCTATCAACTGAATGCGTACGACAACACGCCTCTGGGGATTGTGACGGCGCCCGGCTACTCCGGAACCACCTCCAACATGACGCCAAATGCGGTGGGAACAGGGATCTATACATTTACCACGCAAAAAGGGCTGGCATACAAGCCTGGCGACCTCGTCGAAGCGGTCACCGCGTCGGCTTTTTATGCTTTTATGATCGGCACGGTCTCGAGCTACAACGCTTCCACCGGACAAATGGTGGCCAGCTTTACGGGATCCAACGACGTAGGAGCGACCAATCCTATGTGGAATATAGTAACACCGGCCACCGCGACCTTTTCTGGAGTATCGGGTTATGCGGGCAAAATTTATGCATGGCTGAGCAGCTCTGGTCTCACGATCGAATACCAGCAGGCTGCGGGTGTAAGCGTGGCCTGCAACACGGCCGGCGGCAATACCTGTAATACCGTCGCCGTTGCCACGCCGGCGCGCACGGATATCCCGGCCACAGCTCTCTTCTTCTTCGGCGGCCACTTCAATGGTTCGGGTAGTTTCGTGCTGGATGGCTCGCTGGGAGCAAATGCAAATCCCAGCCTGTTCACTCAGTTTCGACCGCTGGGCGTTTACTGGTCGCCCGGTCAATACGGATTATACGATAACAACTATATGGTAGCCACTGGCCAGACGATCTATAACGATACGTCTGGACCTGCGCAGGACATTGCCTGGACACACAACTATCTCTATTTTCCCCGGTCGAAAATGCGGTACTCGGGCCAGTGGGATGGGTATGGATACACTTTTCGCAATGTGATCGAGACCAAGCAGCAGCAGCGAGGTCTCTACCAGGGCAATATCCTCGACGGGTCCGCTGCTTTTCAGAATCCGGGTAACGCCATTTATATCGCGGGATCGTGGACAGGGCCTTGGTCTACCGGGACCCAGGACATCAACATCACCAGCAACATCTTCAAGCACATCAGCACTGGGTTCCAGATGGCGGGCGGGGGAACTTCACCGACCGATCCTCCCGCCGCAACCCGTGTCGCGATTACCAACAATCTGTTTCTCGACCTTAACCGCGATCTCTATAACAACGTTGGCTTCGGGCTGGCGAGCGGCTCGTTCAGTCTCTACCCGATGGCGCCGGATGTGAATTTCTCCAACAACACGGTTGGACTTACTCTGGGAAGTGGTCCGGCTCTCCTCGAGTTCGGTGCGACGTCGGTTATGGGGGAAGGCCTGTTGTATTCCAACAACGTTGTTCTGACCAGCCTGGGCGGCCTGGACGTCATAATGAGTATTGAAGGTGGTCAGAATCCCAGCTACTCGAACTTTCCCTCGAACCCGACCGTTGCAGCGGCCGTAAATCCGCCATCGCCGCCCGGCACATGGGCAACCGCGCTGAACAGCGGTTTCATTCACGTCGGCAACCCCATTTCCCCGAGCTGGTCGATCGGACACAACGTGATCATTGGGGCCAAAAATAACCGCGGGTTGCCTTCGGGGACTTGGGTCGATCTCACGCCGGCACAGATCAGCGCTTCGATTCAGGCGATGTGGCCGTCATCCGACGTCACAACTGTGTTTCCTTGTTCGGGTTCCGACACCCACTGCGCCGGTGGGACGACGCTGGCTGGCCGGCTGGCTGCCGTGGGCTGGAGTCCAACGATGGATTTGACGTCCGGCAATCCCAAACAGTACACGATTCTGCCTAGTATTTACAATCCCGGCAATCTCGGTGCCAATGTGACGCTTGTGAATCAGGCCGCTGGTGTGGTGCAGGGAATTTCGCTGAACAAGGGCCCGGGGTTTCTGCAGTTCAGTTACATCCCACCCGACACGCGAACCTGTTCAGTCGACATCAGTCCGGACGGGACGACATGGAGCCGGATGACCGACAGCGGCGGCTCGTTTTCCCGGTCGCTGACCTTCACCGGGTTGACCCCCGGCACGCCTTACCAATATCGAATCATGTGCTACTTCGAGCAGTCAGCGGCCTATGAGTTTCTTCCCTCGGAGGTCACGTCGGGTACGATCACTACTTCAACCGGCACTCCACGGGTAGTGTTTCAGAATTTCAAACTACCCGCGGGCGCCGGCAAGGCAGTCTTTGACTTCGCGGCGGAGGGCGGCTCCCACGTCACCCAGACTTGCCTGAGTTCACCCTGTTCGGTGAATCTCGACGTCGGCACGTGGACCCGCACTCTGACGTTCGAAACGAACTCGGGTGCCGTGGTGGGCGCTAAATTGGTGACAAGTACTTCGGTTCAGTAGCTCTTCTTTCCTTATTGTTTTCTGTGCATCTTCACCCTCGTACGCGAAATTTCCAGTGTCCGCAAAATCTTTCGGCAGCACTCGCGCCCGACGTGGGGTAAATTGTAGTCGTCGCCGCGACTGACAGTGAAGTGAAGTTCACAAAGCGTGGATCATTACTCAACTTCTGCCCTGGAACCTGGAACCTGGAACAGGCAAGCATCGTGAACCGGCTGTATACTGAATCGTGGCGGGAATCCAAAATTGGAAATCTCTGCTCATATACCGGCAGCGGGGCATCCCAAGCCTGGACGGGTTGCGGGCACTCTCAATCGCGCTGGTGGTAGGCGGGCACTTAGGATATAGCGCCCTGCATCTCAGGTTCTTCACGGATATCGCAGTCTTTGGTGTTAGAGTATTTTTCGTAATCTCCGGCTATCTGATCACCTCGCTGCTGCTTAAAGAGCTTTCCCGATCCCGGACTATTTCACTCCGGCTGTTCTACGCGCGACGGGCGATGCGCCTTTTCCCTGCCGCCTATGTATTTGTTGGAGCTGTCGCCATCGCATGGCCGAATCTTCTGCACCCGCGTGATATCGCGTGGGCCCTCACCTACACGATGAATTATGCTTTCGGGCGGTCCGACATGCTGGGGCACCTGTGGTCTTTGGCAGTTGAGGAGCAGTTCTATCTTCTTTGGCCCGCCGTCCTGTTATGGGCGGGTGCCGCGAGAGCCAAAAACGTCCTGATCGGGGTAATGATTGCGACCCCGTTTCTTAGGCTCGCTTCTCCCTATATCGGAGCGGCTTCCGGGTTTGTCATCTACGCCGACGCTCTCGGGGCCGGATGCCTGCTGGCCGTCAGCCCGAGATCGCTGCCCGGCAGGTTGTTCGCAAGGTGGGGCCTGCTCATCGCGCTCGCGGCGCATTTTATACCGTCGACGAAGGTCAATTTTCTGATTGGCCAGTCGATCGAGAATGTCATGATTGCACTGTTCATTCAATGGGCCATCAACGACCGTGGGGCAGCTTCCAGGATTTTAAACTGGAGGCCAATCGCCGCCATTGGGATACTCAGCTATTCCATCTATCTGTGGCAGCAGCCATTCGTGTTCGTGAGAGTAGTGAAGAATCCAATTGCGGCTCTTGCCTGTACCTTTCTTCTGGCTGCCGCTTCATATTGGCTCGTGGAGAAGCCCGGGCTGGCGCTGAGAGACTGGTTGATTGGGAGAGGCCCGGCAGCGACGGGGGCGAAGACCGCGCCGGACGTCTTACTGGCCAAGTGAAATCGGCGAGCCGTATCATCGGCATGAGCCGGATAACGGGTCTGCCCAGGCAACTCCAGATCGCTCATCCGACTGACCAAAACCCCAAAAACTCATCCAGAAGACATTATCGGCTGAGGGCAGTCCGCTCGAAACGAGAGAAGATGGACTGAAGATGCCGAAAAAAGGACATACGGAAGAAGAGACTCTGGCGGCGCTGCATCAGGTGGAAACCGGCGCCGAGATTGCGGACGTCTGCCGGAAGCTGGGTATCAGCACGGCAACGCTTTACCTGTGGCGGAAGAAGTACTCCGGGCTGGGGCTGAACGAACTGCGTGAATTGCGCCAGTTGCGCGATGAGAACTCGAAACTGAAGCGGCTGGTGGCGGACCTCTCGCACGACCGCCCTATGGTGCAGGAACTGATCTCAAAAAAGTTGTAGCGCCGCGTAGACGGCGCGAACTGCTGCAGCAGGCGTACCGGATCAGCGAGCGGCATGCCGCCCGGATGGTTCCTCTGTGTCGCGACACTTTGCGATACGTGAGCTGGAAGGATCCGCAGGAGGCGCCTGCGCGAGCTGGCCGCCGTCCGCGTGCGCTTCGGATACCGGCGGCTGACGATCCTGCTGACGCGCGAAGGATGGCCGGTGAATGCCAAGCGGGTTTATCGGATCTACCGGGGAGGGTCTGATGGTGCGGACACAGAAGAGGAAGAAAGCGGCGGCAGCACGCGAGCCGCTGCCAGCGGCAATACGGCCGAACCAGAGGTCGTCAATGGATTTCATCGATGACCGGTTGGTCGATCAGCGCTGTTTCCGCGTCCTGATGGTGGTCGATCAGTTCACGCGGGATGCATTCTGCTGCTGGCGGATCAGTCGCTCACGGCCGCGAAGGTGGCGACGGCGCTCGACTGCGCGATAGCGGAGCGTGGCCCTGCGGAATCGATCACAGTCGATAACGGCAGCGAGTTCGCAAGCTCCTTGATGGACCGATGGGCTCACGCCCGCGATATAAGCCTGAACTTCATCCGCCCCGGCAAGCCGGTTGAAAATGGCTTTATCTAATCGTTCAACGGCCGGCTTCGCGACGCGTTGATGAACGTCACCATCTTCCTCTCGCTGAACGATGCGCGGGACAAGCTACACCGGTGGCGCGATGACTTCAACGCAACGCGGCCTCCCAGAGTGCGCGGAACTCGTTGGGCGTCCAGTCATTCAGTGCGCTGTGGGAAAAGACCAAACCTGCTCAGAGCTCACCAGCGGGAATGATCGCATAACCCACCGGAACCGCCCGTCGACTCGGTGCCGATAGCAGAACGGTGCTCGTGTGCAAGGGTTCGCTTCGCCGCGCCGACGCGGCGCGCCCTTGAGCCCTCCGCGCCGTTCCGCGAGGAGACTGTGTTCGCGACGTGCGGCTCCGGCGGGAATGCGATCGGCGATCCCTGCGCCAATAATCAGTCCTTGCCTCGAAACTTCTTAAGCGCTATTGCAGGTGCGTGCAAGGCACGCCAGCCGGGCCTGCGGACGACTGCAAGGCCAGAGTTTCTTAACTCTTCTGGCTGAGTTTCGCGGGGCAGGTCACGACGCGACCGGGGGCTCGAAGACCACCTGACGGGGGACCAGGGGTGGGCGCGGGCAAGTCAATCGTCGAGTTCCAGGCGCCGAAAAGCTCCCCGATCGCCGGGACCCGCGCGGCTCACCTGCCCGGTGAACCGGTATCTTCCAGCCGATAAGATTCACGTGAGATTCACTCGTTTTCCCCACACTATATATGGCGTGCTCACTAATATCATAATCGGGCGTTTGACCCTGCGGCACAGTGCGTCGGATAGAAAATCCCAGAGCGGTTCCCCGGGGCCCAGGGAAGCTCATGTGTTCTCAACCAGGATGCAGGCTAGAGGTTTCGGTCGTCGAATCCGCAATAGCGGGTGCCTCAGCGGCGCCGCCCACGCCAGAGCCGTAAAAGCCTGGGCTGCGCTTTCAGCGTTGCTGTGCTGGGTCTCGCCCGGGGCGTATGCTCAGTCGGCAATGCCGACGATCCGCAACATCACAGTAAATGCGGTAAGCCACGCCAGTGTCAATATCCAGTTCAGAAGCAACCAGCCGACCGTTGTGCAGTTGAAATATGGCTTGAACAGCGGGAAGTATATCTATACTTCCGCCAGCTACATGGCATACGCCAATTACCTGGACGGCAACAATGTCGATGCTTCAATTTCCCTCGGAGGGCTGGCGCCGGGCACGACGTATTACGTGCTTCCGACAGCCCGGCCGGATGAGGACGACGATGCGAACATCTGCGCTGCCCCATCCTGCGGCGCCGTGGAACAGGTGTTCACCACACAGCCGCTGCCGGCGGTACATCCGGAGCTGCCCGCGCCGCCGATCGCCTGGGTTCCCACACAGCCCGACACCAGCTCCTACACAGTGATCCCGATGAAGGTGAGCAGTTCCACCGGCGAGTGCGTGGCGGCCGCCAGCGTGGCTCAGCAGCCGCGGTGGAACGGAAGGGTTCTGCCTGAAGACAATATCACGACCATCCTCGGGAAAATCTTCTTTGGGACAGTCATAGAGTTTCCTCAGGGAGTAACCTGCAAGGTTTTTCAGACCGAGTCAAGCTTTCACAGCGGCTATGTCCTTCCGGCTCTGCCAATCGATCCCGACGCCGGGGGCGATATCGATTCTCCCAACCACCGCTGGATCGTCTTTCGCACCCACCAGGCGAATCCGGCCGATTTTCCTCCCTTCGGCGTACGCACAGGACCCCAATGGGCGCCTAAACTGGCCAAACTTGTAGCCCAGAATCCCGGCATGCCCACCGACGGCAGCGCGCCAGGACTTGGAGTGCAGAACTTTAATGGGCAGCTGTTCGACTGCTATATGCAGCAGTGCCACCACTTCTGGTTTGAAAACATGGAATGGACCCATCTGGCCGATAACACGGTCTATCCCGCCGGTGTGGTCGATCCGCCCGCTTTTGTTAACTATATCCGGCTGATGCCCACCCTCCCCCCCACCCCGGGCACTACCCCCGATTACAACGTGATCGACCGCATTTATGCGCACGGTCAGCCGTGGCCCGCGCGCGAGATGGCGGTATTTTGCCCCGGCGGCGACCACTGGGCCCTTGTCAGCTCTTGGGGCCAGGCCAATATGTGGATTCAGGGCGTGTATCCGCAGGTGAACCCCGTGATAACAGGCGCGGTCTTGAAAATACCGCGAAGCTTCTATCAGCAAAATGCCTTTGACAACCATCCGATCGGGATGACCGCCGCGGCTACCGCGACCTTTACGGTACCGCGCAGCTATAACGGAGGCTTTCTCGCATGGATCGACCAGACAGGACTGACCATCGATTACCAGCCCGGAGCCGGTGTCAGCATGCTCTGCACGGGCTGTACGGCGAAGTCGGAAGCCAGCCTCACACGCCAAAGCATGCCCCCCGCCGCGATGTATTTTTTCAATGGCCATTTCAGCAACGGCGCAGCCATCCTCGACGACAGCGCGCTGAATAATGTGACCCCCAGCGTGCTCACATCCTTCAGGCCGATGGGGGTGTATGACCTTCCCGGCCAATTTGCCTACGTGGACAACAATTTCATTTCGGCCATCGGACAGACGGTTTATAACGACACCTCCGGCGCGCAGACGGACGAGACCTGGACCCACAACTACTTCTATTTTCCGCGCTCCAAAATGACGAATTCCGGCCAGTGGGACGGATACGGGTACTCATATCGAAATGTGTTCGAGACCAAACAGGCGCTGCGCTGGAATCTCGCAGGCAACATCTTTGACGGCGCAGCCGCCTATCAGAATCCCGGCAACGTTGTGTACGTGGCCGGCTCCTGGGTAGCTCCGTACAGCACCGGGAGCCAGGATATCGGAATCCGCAACAACATCTTCAAACACATTTCGGCCGGTTTTCAGTGTGCCGGCGCCGGAGCGGCGGGGCCTCCCGACAGCCCAGTGGCGGCGCGCATCGAGGTCGCCAACAATCTTTGGCTCGATCTGGATCGCGACCTTTATAACGATGGCGGCGGCGGATTATTCAGCGGGCCTTTCAGCAGTTATCCCGGCTGCGAAGATCTTAGCATCCACAACAATACGGTTGGCCTGACGCGCGGCACCGGACCGGCCCCGTTCCTCATGGGCGGTGAAAGCACAATGGGCGAAGGTCTCAACTACACTAATAACGAAATACATCTTTCGATAGGCTATACCCCTGTCCTCTATACAGTCTGCGGGCAGGTTGTCGCGTCGCATCCTGCCAACCCGGCCACGTTGTGCTCGGGCGGTTCCACGGGAACGACCATCACCCAGATGTTCAATACGTCCTACATGCATCAGGGAAGCACTATCACGCCGTCATGGAATTTCACCAATAACGTGTTCATCGGCGCCCAGACGAACTACGGGCTGCCTGCGTGGACCGACATCACTCAGGCCGCGCTGAATCAGATTGCCGCCGCGTTTCCTCCCGGCAATATTTTTCCGGCCGGAGCCACCATGGCGGGCCGGGAAGCCGCGGTCAACTGGAACCCGGTGACGTACCAGATTGTTCCCTCGGCCTGGAACCCGGGCAATATAGGGGCGGATGTGGATACGATTACTTCGGCCACAGGAATCGTAACGAACATCTTGGTGACCCCTGCATCCACATCAGTTCATTTCGCCTACACCGCTCCCGACACCCGGGCCTGTTATGCGGACGTCAGCCCCGACGGCGTTAACTGGACGAGGGCTCAGGACGCGGGCGGCGCGGTCAATCGCTCGCTGACAGTCGGTAATTTAGTGCAGGAAACCACTTATGAATACCGCCTGATGTGTTACTTCGATCAGTCGGCTCAGTACGAATTTCCGGCAAACCAGATCACCAGCGGCAGCTTCTTCATCGGACGCGCGGCACGCGCCCCGCTCCACGTCGCGGCGCCGCGGGTGCCAGCTTCGATGCCGCCCTTCACCTCTTCTCCAGAGTTGCAATGATTGATTGGCCGAACGGCGGAGATATCCAGCTTTCGACGCGGGACTGAACGGGCACGATCCACGAATCGAAGAAAGCGATCTGATGTTCCGACTGCTCGGATCTGCGAAATATCTTCGCATTTGCCCACCATCCAAAGAACCCGACAACGTTCATATACTTCAGATGGCGCAGGATGAACCCGGCGGATTCCGCCACCGCCGACAGCGATCGCCGGGTGTAGCGCCGATAATGACCGAGCCGCGCATCTATTTCACCGTAAAGAAACTCAAAGGCAGGCACCATCAGTACCACTCGACCGCCCGCAGGGAGAATCTGCCACATATTGCGCAGCACATCTTCCTGTTTCTCGATATGTTCCAGCACATTGAGGCAGGCAATGGAATCGATTCTATGGCTTTTGAGGTCTCGTAAATCCGCAGACTCCGCGTTGAGCAGGTAGCCAGCGTAGTGTGACCGGCCAGAGAAGCGCTCTTTCCAGCGCGCCACGCAGTTCTCATCCACATCAATGCCGACTACCAGTTCGTGGTTGCGGAGGTGCTCAGAGAAGTTCCCCATTCCGCAGCCTACCTCCAGAACGCGCTTGCCGAGTTCAGCCTTAGCGAGCCCGGCCTGCCACTGAAAATACCGCTGTGCAGCCTGCATGCGCTCCTGGTCGGCGATGGTGTATTCCGTTGTTGTACGAACGCCCTCTCGCATTCGAAATCCTCCGGTTTTCCGATGGCCAATCGTTCCGCGGGAAGCTACCAGCTGATGGCGGTTGGAGACACCTCCTGCTTACTAGGCTCGCCGGGCTCCGCCTGTAAGAACGCTTGCTTGGTCGATTATAACATTCCGCGCGGCCCGCGGCCTCGGTTCAGCGCCCTCCGAGACGCTGGTTTCAGCCCCGGCCCGTGGAGCGGTCCTTCAAAGACAGAATGGGCGATTCGAAAAAGTGCCAAGAAAGGCCCCCGGGAATGAAGGCGGATGCGAAGGTGATGGGAACTGAAAAGGTGAATGTCCCCCGATGTGCAGGCCCGTGAGCCGCCCGATGAAGGGCCGCCCTGCCCACGCCGCTGGTCCGTGAAGCAGATACAGACCGAAGGCGACCTTGCCAATGCGGACCAGTGGACGCCAGCCGAGCCATCTGCCGAGCTTATTGATGGCCAAAGTACGACGATGGTCAAAGCAAAGCGTTTGCGATATCGACTATCGTATAGCCCACCGAAGACATAAGAGGCGAAACGAGCCGGGTGAGATCAGGCTGAGAAGCAATGCGATGATCCCGGATGCCAGTGCCGCGCCGCCACCACACAGATAATCAGCAGGCGCCGCAGGTGGGCCCGGGACAGGAAGAGCACCGCCACCGGGAAAAGCAAATAGAACTGTTCCTCGACCTGCAGCGACCAGAGCGGTGCGAAGGAAAAAACAGGCGGCATGGTGTTGATCCATGCAAACGGACATTCCCCAGGCTTGCTGCCAGCCAGCCCACTCCGCCCCAGGCCTGTATCGCTTCCCATTGCGAGTAATTCAACCTGGTGGCGACGCTGAAGACCAACAGGCACAGATAATAGAGAGGAAAAATCCGGAGCAGCCGCCGAACCACGAAGTTCCGGTAATAATATCTGCTGGCGGCGCTGTCGAGCAGGATGCCGGAAATCAGATAGCCGCTCAGAACGAAGAATAAGTCGACGCCCATCCAGCCGGTATCACCCAGAAGCGATACCCACCGCCACCAGCCTTCACGAGGGCTGCAGTGACTGAAGATGACAGGCAGAATCGCCAGCGCGCGCAGCCCATCGAGCGCGGGGAGGCGCTGTCCGGAAAGCGGCGCGGCGGCCGGCGGCGCGCTGAGGGGCGCTGTCGGAACGTGCAGCCAGGCAACACTGGTTCGGCCGTTGGTTCGAACGGCGGCATCTGCGACCTGTAGGGCACCGCCTCGACCTGGCACGCAATATTCCCATCCGAACGCGCAGGGGGCGCTCGTTTCATTTCCAACGTTTGAGTGGCACTGATGTCGTGCGGCCGCACGCGGAAAATCTCCTGAGAATCAGATTTTCCGTGGGCCGGAAGGTCAATTCCCCGCCTGCCCGATATACTCAGAAGACACGTACTCGTTCCGACCATGTCCATCTCTGCGATACCTCCGGCCGGAACAAGGGGACCATCTCCCGATCCGCCCCGTTCGAGTTCTGTGTGGAGAAGCCTCTGGCTGGCGGCGGTGCTCGTGCTCATCCTGTTGATGACCCGCGCCATCGAGTTGGGAGATACTCCCGCCTACGCGAGCGACATGGTGGAACATCTTGGAAATTCGCCCTTTGGCCACGGCAATACCCTTTGGGAATTCGGCCACTTACTCTGGCGACCTCTCGGCTGGCTGCTTCTGACGCTCGCTTCGCCGTTGTTATCCAGCCTGACCACATGGACGCCGGTGATGCAGGCGGAATTCCTCCTCATCGTTGTTTCAACTGTGTGCGCGCTTGCTTCGATTGTGATGTGGCATGCCATAGTGCTTCGCGCAGGCGGATCCAGAGGGATAGCCTTTCTGGTCGCCGTCGCCATGGCCTGCAGCCATGGTTTTCTTCTTTACGCGCATTCCGGATGCGCCTATGTTCCAGGTCTTACCCTTCTTACCGCCAGTCTGTACCTTCTTCTCATGCAGAGGACGAAAAGCGCTGCGTGTTTTTACGCTCTGGCTGTGCTCGCCTGGCTGCCCTATATATTCGCGGGGGCGGGACTCCTGATCCTGGCTGCCTGGCCGTTCCGGGGCGAGAGCCAACCGAAGCCAATGAGCTTCGCAAACGCCAACGGGAGAGGGGCGTTCCAATTCGTCGTGCTGTCCGCTGTCATAGTCGTTGCCGTATACGGAGCGGCGGCGTGGGCACGTCAGATCTCTTCCCTAGCGGAAGCCAGGGACTGGTACCGCGCGTCGGGTCATGGATTCTCTCCCGGAATGAAAATCGTGCGCGCTGCCACCGGACTGCCGCGGTCTTTGCTCTATCTGGGAAAAGACGGAATTCTCTACAAAAGATATCTGCGGCACGATCCTTACGCGCCCGTCACCCTTAGAAACATTATTGGTGCGAGCCTCTGGAAACTAGCCGCCTTTTACCTCTTTGTAATATGCCTTCTGATTGAGTTGCTGCGGAGGCCGCGTTCCGGATGGATGCTGCTCGTTTTCTGCGCGGGCGTCGCTCCGATTATCTTTTTTGCGGTAGTCATTTTTGAGCCGAGTTCGCCGGAACGCTTCCTGCCCGCATTCCCTTTTATCGTTTTGGCGCTGGCATGGGTATTGCGCGATGTCGCTGTCCGGCGGAGCATCACGCAGCTTTTCATCGCGGCATTTCTGGTTGGCGTGATTTTGACTAACGGGTACTCGTTCGCGGCGCCTCGCGTCGACGCGGAAAACAGCGCCCAGCTGTCGAGAGTGGCCGATCTCCGGGGCCGGCTCAACGCGGCCGGCATGGCGATGGTAACCACCAATCAGGACGACCTCGAGCCGACCCTGAACCGGCTGGCCTTCGATAAGATCAACCGTCCCACCCCCTTACTGATTTACGACATTGTCGAGCCGGGGAACGTTCGCATTCAGCAGTGGCGCGGGCTGTTTGCCGCGCGGAGCCTGAAAATATGGCGTGACGGAGGAGACGTGTGGGTCTCGAAACGGGTGTGGAGTGCCCGCCCCGCCCCCTCGTGGAACTGGGCGGAAGGCGACGATCCCCGCATTTCGTGGAGAGAATTACCTCAATTCTTTGCCACGCTGAGCACTGACGCAGAGTCCGGCGGGCCCGACGGATTCCGGCGGATCGCTCACAACGACGCTAATCTTGCTCTGCTGACTCCGCTGGCAGCCGCCGCGGAGGATGGCAAATAGAATAGAGCAAATGGCCGTTTCCGGCAGTGCTCAGATGACCCGCGAAGTAGCCGTGCTCATCCCCTGTTACAACGAGGAGAAGACAATCGCGGCGGTCGTGAATGCGTTTGGCCAGGCCCTCCCGGACGCGTCGATTTACGTTTACGACAACAATTCGGCCGATGCCACGCGGGAGGAAGCGCAGCGGGCGGGGGCGATTGTGCGGCAGGAAACGACTCAGGGTAAGGGTTGGGTAGTGCGCAGAATGTTTGCCGACATCGAGGCCGACTATTACGTGCTGGTGGACGGTGACGACACATATGACGCATCCATAGCGCCGCGCATGGTGGACGCGCTGCGGGATGAAAGCCTTGCCATGGTGGTGGGGCGCCGCATCCACGAATCGGCCGACGCCTACCGGCCGGGACACGTTCTCGGCAACAAACTGTTCACGGGCTCGGTGGCAGCGCTGTTCGGGAGCCGGTTCACGGACATTCTTTCGGGATACCGGGTTTTTTCCCGGCCATTCGTCAAATCGTTCCCGGTTTTTTCGGGCGGGTTTGAAATTGAAACTGAGCTGACCGTGCATGCTCTCACGCTGGGCCTGCCGATCTGCGAGATCGCGACCAGTTATAAGGAGCGGCCTGTCGGTTCGGCCAGCAAACTGAATACCTACAGGGACGGGATCCGGATTCTCTGGATGATCTTCAAGCTCTTCAAGAACGAAAAGCCCCTGATCTTCTTCGCGCTGCTGGGAGTGATTTGCCTCGCCCTGGCCGTGTTGCTGGCCTATCCGCTTGTCATCACGTTCCTCGAGACCGGCCTCGTTCCCCGGTTTCCGACGGCAATTCTGGCAACGGGCCTCGCACTCTATGCGCTGATTATGTTTGCCTGCGGACTGATACTGGATACGGTGACGAAAGGCCGCCGCGAGATGAAATTACTCTCCTACCTCAACGCCGGCCGATTCGTCCGGAATGCTTAACTGCGAACCTTTTTGAAGTATCGCGGTCGAAAAGGTCGCACCCTGCGGTACCAGGAGGCGACACACTCGGGCGCAAGATTCTTCAGGGCGGAGGCGCTCGGCCTGCGTTTGACGCCGGCCGCCTCGGCTCCCGGGGCAGCCTGCCAGTACATGAGAGGATAATCGCTCTGCACAGGTGCCTGCGCCAGAACATCCACCGAGGCGATTTTCTTCGCACAAACGATCATGTAAACCGGCCGCGAATTCACCAGTTCCACGCGCGAGCGGATCTCGCTCGGATTGGCCACCTCATACCAAGTGTCTTTCCACGGCTGCTCATAAACAATTACTTTGTCGATGGCAAAACCGTTCTCCGCCGTGAACACCCGGAAATACAGCTCGGGACTGAACTGATAGAATCCGTGACCCATCAGATTGTTGGCGGGAGTAATGCAAAGAAAGTGGCCACCGGGAGCAATCGCTTCCATAATGCTTTTGATAGCCACAGGGAAGTTAAAGACATGCTCCAGCGTTCCCGCGTCGATTATCAGGCTGAACCGCTCTCGCAGGGAATCCGGCCAGGGCTGGTTCAAGTCATGAATGATGGTCGCTTTCTCGTACGCCGACACGTCCATTGAATCGACATGGCCCGCGCCAATAGACTTCAGGAAACCTTCGCAGTAGCCGTCGTCGGCGAACAGCGCTGCCGCTGCGGCGGGGCTCAGATTGACGCCGTTACTGGCGAGGAGCGCCTGCAGACGGTCAGGCTTGATGTACATCCATTGGCGTCCCAACGTCAGAACGCGGTCGAGCGAAACGGCCAGCTGTCGCGACGCTGTCAGGAATTGAATCGTGGCAGGATCAAATCCCATGAATCCCGGCTTTTGGCGGATCGGCGGAGGAGGGGCGTGGCACCCGCGCGGCTGTCAAGCGGGGTTCCGATATCTCGAAATGCCTCCGTGCACCTCGGCGGGCGAGCGACGAACAAGGCCGAATCCGGCGGCAGTCCGGGCGGGCAATTCGGCCGGTCCGCTCGCCGGCGCAGCGGTTTTCGTCAGTCGCTCCAAGGCAGTGGCCAATCCGGCAATGACAAAAAGATGAGCATATCTGTCGCAATTCTGGAAGGCACACATAACGGCATAGAACCACAGAACCGATTGAAGGCACAACGTCATGCGGTTCAGCAATTCCGATTGCGGGTCGCTGGGCCTGATCCGCTTCCTTACGATGTGAAGCGCGACAAAAACGCTCAACACCATAGCAATGTAAAGCAGGGCGCCGGGAACTCCGGATTCGGCGCCGATTTGCAGATACGTGTCGTGCGCGGGAAACCAGCTCTTCCTGACTCCTTCCTTGCCAAGCACGCTGTACCGGTAGTCGGCAAAGTTGCCAGGCCCTACGCCAACAACGGGGTTGCGGGCTATCGTCACCAGCGCATCCCGGAAGAGCTGCTTTCGCTCCGCGGCCGAAGCCGCCGCCTCACTGGCAGGGGCGCCTCCCCCCAAATCGTTGCCGTCGGCCTCAGGTGTCGAAAAGGTGGCGAGCCGGTCCAGAACTTTCCGCGGCGCGGCCCCTATGATCGCGACGCAGAATAAAACGCCCACCCCGATCAACATCAGACGCTGCACCATAGGCAGGCGCACCAGGAGCAGGATACAGACGGGTATTAGCGCCACAAACGCGGACCTCGTTCCTGTATTGATGAGCAACCACAACAGATAAATGGAACCGCCGCCCATCAGTGTCAGGCGCAGAACCTTGTTCTTGATCGTCGATGCCGTGAATACCCAGAACGGCAGCACAAAACCGATCAGAAGCGCGAACTCGCCCTCATTGCCGAACATTCCCACGCCGCCCGCACGGTAGGCGGCCGCTGTGTGGGCCTCAGTCTTGCCTTTTCCCATGGCAGCAAAAATGATTACAGCAAGGGTAACGCTGTAGCCGAGTACCTGCATCAGTTTCTTGATTGCTTTGAGGTCTTTCGGAGCCTCGGCAACAGCAAGAAACAAAACTACTAAAAGCAGCGCGTAGGACTTGACATACTGAATGCTCCCGCCCTTCCACATGCCGAAGGGAGAAACCAAAACCATCCAGACTACATACACGGAGATCAACCGTCCTGTCCTGGTGTTGAGGCCGCGAAGTCCGCCGGTGAATGCAACGGCCAGGATAGCCGCGCCGCAGACCACCAAAGGGATATGTAGACCCACCAGAATCACGTCAAATGGACGCGCCATGAGGATGATGAGCATCAGAGCGGCAAAGCCCATCAGGACGGAAGATCCTCCCGCAGCGGGTGCTTGCCGGGGAACTCCGGCACGGGCGGGCGCCGCTGCCACTGCGGCCGGCTTGCCGTTCCCATTACGAGATCTGATTGCGGCACCCGCCGGCGCGAACGGAGCACGGCCAAGCATTAGCGGAAATCGAGGGGTTACGGATTTGCTCGTCATGGCCTTCATACATAAGATTACCAGTCCGAGCCCGGATTTGCCGGAGCCGGAGGAGCGATTCCAGCTCCAGTGATACCATGATACTGGAAACGCATGTTTTATCGATTGCGCAAATCTATTGCGAACGGTCGTTTCAACCGTCAGACCCAGCGCCTGCTCAGGACGCCGCCGATCAACTACAAAGAAGCTCCGATCAGCATTGTCAGCATGGTGGAGAACAAGGATGTGCAAATGTACATTCTGGCGGTTAAGGCGCTTTATCGCCGTCTGGGACGCGGAAAGATAGTGTCCATTATCGACGCGGATTTGCCTCAGGCATCGCGGGATCTTATTCGCGAGCATCTGGGTCCGGTGGAGTTTGTCCTGCTGGACAGCATCGACACGGGCAGCTGTCAGAGAGGCGGCACCTGGGAACGCGTGCTTTTCTGTGTTGACCGCTCGGCCACCGATTTTGTAATCCAGATTGACGCCGACGTTTTGTGTTTTGGCCCCATCGAAGAAGTGCTCGATTGCGTGGAGCAGAACCGGGCGTTTACAATTGCGGAAAATATGCCTGTTAAACCCCTTGCCGACTGGGTGCAGGACGGCGTCGGTCGGAAATCGGACCACATTGTTACCGCCTTTGAGATTAAGGCGGCGGAATTCCCCAACGTGGATAAATGGCGCTATGTGCGCGGATCGTCCGGTTTCGCCGGTTTTGCCAAAGGCGGCGTCACGCGGGCCGTCCTCGAAGAGTTTCACGCCGGCGGCCTGAAGGTACATGGTTCGCGCTGGACAGAGTGGGGAACGGAGCAGATCGCTTCCAATTTCGCGGTGGCAAATTCGCCCAACTCTCTGCCTTTGCCTTATCCTAAGTACGCGACCTTTGAGCCTGAGTATGCCACCTTCCAGAAGCAGGGCATCACGAGCGATATGTCGGTGCTGCATTTCATCGGCATATTCCGTTTTGATCTGGGTGTGTTTCCTATGCTGGCAAATCGCGAAATCGATGCGATGCTGGAACCAGTTCCCGCCGGTGCCACGCGGTAATTATTGAGAACAACGGTCATCGTCCCCTGCTATAACGAGGCCTCGCGGTTCCAGATGCGGGCCTTCCGGGACTATCTCGCCCATCCTTCCAACGTTCGTTTCATCTTCGTTAACGACGGCAGCAAAGACGGGACTCTGCCGATGTTGCAGGAACTGCGCGCCGAATTCCCCGATTGGATCGAAGTTTTCGACCGCGAGACCAACGGCGGTAAGGGCGAAGCGGTCCGCACCGGCATTCTGCGGGCCTTACAGCAATCCTCCGGAGCGGTCGGATTCTGGGACGCCGATCTGGCTACCCCGCTCGACGCTGTCGCCGATCTGGCCCGCGTGATGGAGGCGAATCCGGAGGTTCAGATGGTATTCGGGTCCCGCGTCAAACTGATGGGGCGCGACATTGAGCGCAAGCCCAGCCGCCACTATCTCGGGCGCGTCTTTGCGACGGTGGTTTCCGGCCTGCTGCGCCTGCCCGTCTATGACACGCAGTGCGGCGCCAAGCTATTCCGGTGCGGTCCGGAAATGGAACGGCTGTTCGCGGAACCCTTCAATTCCCGATGGGTCTTCGACGTTGAAATACTGGCTCGTTTTATTCGGGCTCGCGGCGGGGACATCGACTCCGTCCGCAAATCCATTTACGAATTTCCCCTTCACGCCTGGCGCGATGTGGAGGGCTCCAAGCTTCGTTCCAAAGATTTCGTGCGCGCCTTCGTGGATGTAATCAGGATTCACCTGAAGTACCGGACCTGAAGTTCGTCAGGGATTCTTCAAATGAAACACAAGCGCATGCGGCGAGGCTGCTGCTTCCTCCAGCCAGGCCGGGTTCCGATCCGCCGACAGATTGCCGAGGAACGGCGACTGCAATAACTCTTCGGCGTCCAGAAGGGATGCTGAGATGTCCCGATACACAACCAGATAAGAAGCATGGTACTCAAGCATCAGGCTATACACGTTTTGCTCGGTCCAGGGCTGACTGCTGAAAGGGGCTTCGGCGAGGCTCACTGTCTTACGGCCCCACTCATACCCTGTCGCCTGGCCCGATGATGCCAGTACCACGGCATCCGGTGCGACATGCAGGTCGATCCACCGCTGGAGCGAATCCCCCTCCCGGGTTGGCTCGTTCATGATCCTGGCAATGCCGTCGTGAGTATAGTTCGGTTTAAATGCATTCAGATCTTTCAGGTTTAGGTCGGCATAGCCCAAACCCAGCACGATGACAGCTGCAACAGCGGCTCGACGCAGACTGGGCGCGCGCTCCGTCGCACGCCACAACCAATCGATCACGATGCCGATGGCCACGGCAAATAATGGCAGCAGCGGCATGTAGTAGCGCGATGAATAAAAGATCGCCGTGGTCAACACGTTGTATACCAGCAAAGCCGTGTAAATAATCAGGACGGTAGCCAAAAACACCAACGCCCGCCCCTTATTGCCGAACCGAGGGGAGTCGCCCCGGAGCACCACCGTGAGGGCCAATGCCGCAAGCAGGGCGGCCGCCAGCCCGAAGCCGATTTCAACCACTCCGAGATGAACGGCGATGTTATTGCCGAACAACGAATGGTAAATCAACGGGTCGAAGTTTTTCAGAAAGTCGATCAGCGGATGGGGTGTGACTTTGGCGGCGGCGCCGCTGCCACCCCGCCAGTCGCCCGCGGCCTGCACGTTATGGATCAGCAAGCCCGCCGTCGAGAACAAAGGCAAGGCGAGAGAAAGGAGCACGGGCCAGAAGCCGCGCAGACGAGACCCATAAGCCATCATCACGTACAGGGCCACTCCAAAAAGAATGAACATGCCGGCGTAGCGGATCCACACCAGGGTCGCGAGAAACATCCCGCCAATCCACCAGCCGGCCGATTTTGGCTGATCCCGCAGGATGCTGCGCACATAGAAGAATATTGCCCCACACAGGGCTGCCGTGAACAGCCCTTCCGACATCACGGCAACCGAATACTGTAAGAAAACTGAGTTAAATAAGACCATCGCCAGCGCTACCCGGATGGCAATCCAGTCCATCTTCAGTTCCGCCCCCAGCGCCATCACGATCAGAAAGCCCGCCGCGCAGGACAGGAGCGACACGGCTACCGACGCAGCCACGAGGCTTATGCCGAGTTTCCCGAACAGAGAGATCACGAGGGCGTATGCGGGCGGAAAGGTCGTCAATGGCGCGGGAACCCGGGCGTGCCGGCGCTCCACGTCATAAAAAATGATCGACGTCTGCAGGCCCTCGCCGTGAACTAAGTTGCCGGCTTCACTCAGATACTGATAGCTGTCGTTGGTATATGAGGGTCCAAACTTCCACGCACAATATCCTGCCGTAACCAGAAAGGCAAGAAGCCACAGCAAACACTCAGCCATGATGCTGCGATGAGTCCGGGCGTGCGGGTTGAGAGTTATGTCTTCCGATGAATTCATTGCCTCGGACTCACCGCCTCAGGCCTTTTCGCGGCCTCCCAGGCTTCGGGTCGGTACATGATGCAATCGAGTTCCCGGGTGCGCGGGAACCAATCCAGATTGTTCGCGACCAGGGTGCTCAGCGTGAAACCAGCTTGCTGATAAACCCCCAACGCCTCGATCCAGCCGGGTGCCCCTGCATAAAATGGATCGCCCGAGAGCTCGCTCTGGAGTCCTGTAATCCCGGGCAAGACTTCGCGCGCTCCCGCGAATACCTCGAGATCGAAACCCTGCGTGTCCATTTTCAGGAATGGACGCGAAAAACCAAATTTCCTGCGAAGGTCAATAAGAATATCCGCTAACCGGCGGACTTCCACCTCGATTTCACGAATCTCAGGTTGATCTTCCTGCTTCAAAGGCAGAAAGCTGTTACCTTCCGACGAGGCAGCAGGCATGGCCCCAAACTCAGCCCGGCCGCTTGAATTGGCGAGCGCAATGGGCTCGACGTGCCACAACTTATCTTTTTCGCTGTTTCTGAGCAGGCCTTCCATTACGTCGGGCGTGGGTCCGAAGGAAATGATCAGGCCGTGGTAGTCACTGTATTTGCGCAACATCAGCGCGTAACCGCCGGTATTGGCGCCCACATCCAGAACGCAGTCGACTTTGAGCTCGGCGAGCAGCCGGCCCACATACGGTTCTTCAAAGTGGCGGTGCCGCCTCCAAGGCTGGGTCGGACGGGAGGTGGCGAAATTCTCAACCGAGTGAGCCACTCGTCGAACAAGAGAATTCATCCGCCTCAGGGTATCACGCAGGTAACCGAACCCCGTTCAGGCCGCCGGATAGAATTGAGGTTTGCCCGGACGCTCGCACCACTTAATTCGGCGTCGCTGTTTTATAAGGCGGCGCCAATGAGCATTCCCCTTATGCGGCTGTATAAGCAGTTGCGGGGCTTGGTCTGCTTGTGCGGCCTTATGTTAATCGCAGCGACCCTCGGTTTCCCCTTGTACTACTGGACGGCGGCGCTTTCCATGCCGTGGCGCACCGACAACAGCGGCACTTTGATCGTGCTCGGCGGCGACATCGTGGCGCCGGACATGATCGGCATGACTTCGTGGTGGCGAAGCATGTACGCCGTTCGCGAGTGGCGCACTGGCCGTTACAGCAGGATCGTTGTTACGGGGAAAGACATAGCGCCCCTTATGAAAGACCTTATGGTGGGTGAGGGTGTACCTGCGCAGTCCGTGCAGGTTGAGAATTCGGCTACCTCCACGCGCGAAAATGCACTCTATGTCGCCAGGCTCCTCGGTGGAAATGCGCAGCCGAAAATATTGCTCACCAGCGATATCCATATGAGAAGGGCGTTGGGTGCATTCCGGAAAGCGGGAATCGAGGCGAAGCCTCTGCCGATTCCGGACGTGCGCAAACGCCTGAGCGACTGGACTCAACGCTGGGGCATCTTCTGCATGCTTCTTCAGGAAACGGTGAAACTCGCTTACTATAATGCCCGCGGCTGGGCGTAAGATGCCGGGTAAACCTCACGAGGCCTGAAGAATCGTGCAACTGAACCAGGTCAGCATTTTGGCTCTGAGTATAGTGCTGGAGCCGCTGGCAGTGCTGAGTTGTTGCGGATCACTTGGGTCACCGCTCCAGGGCGGGCGGAATTGCGAACCAATATCATCGGATTGCTGCGCAGGCCCGCGGTCGGAAGTTGATGGCCTCGACGCTTTCTTCTTCCGCCAATGCATCAGTGTCTGGCGAGAAGGCTTTCGTAATAACCAATGTTCCGCTCTACCAGAGCCGGCAGCGAATATCGCTCCACGCACAGTTTCCTGGCGGCCACCCCGAGCCGGCGCCGTTCCGCGCCGTCCCTAAGCAGCCGGATTACCTTCTCGGCGATAGAAGCCGGGTCTGCCGGATCACAGAGCAGACCGGTGACGCCATCCGCGATAATCTCCGGTCCGGGGCCGGTCTTCGACGCGACCACCGCTTTCCCGGTGGCAAGGCCTTCCAGCCAGCCTATCGGCATCGCCTCAATATGCGAGGGATAGACGCATACGCTCGCGCGCCGCAAGGCATCAGGCAGGGTGCTCCGAGCTACTCGCCCTTTCCACGTTACGCGGGAAGCGATGCTCGGCGCCATCGAATCGCTGAGCACCCTGGCCATCGGGACAGCCGGCTCCGGAATCGCTTCTCCGCCGTAAACCTCGAGTCGGGCGCAGGGTACAGCGGCCAGAATCGCGGGCATCGCTTCAACGAGTTGCCGGATGCCTTTTCGCTCAGTAACGGTACCGGTGAAAACAATGAGGCCTTTCTCCTCGGAACCGTCCGGCGGCGGCGCGAACTCTTCCACATTGACGGGATTCGGAATCACCTCAATGTGACGGTTACCCAGACCAAGCAGGCGCCGAGTCCCCTCCGCCACGCACTGGCTGACTGCGCAGATCTCCTCGGCAATTCGGAATGACCAGCGTTCCGCGCGCAGCTGGCGCGCATCGGGAACACTGAAGAATGCGGGCCCTCCATGCATACGGAGTAATTTCAACCCGGGGAGCCCCGCACCCGTCCGGGCGAATGCCGCTTCACTGCCCTCGATGATGTCGATCGGCATCCGGCGATCCAAATCAAAGTAGGCCTGCCGCTGCCGGTGGCGATTGGGCAGCACCCGCAACAGAGGCAGACCGCGGCTGGGAACCCGGATTACCCGAACCCCCAGGTCGTTCTCTTCACCTTCCAGATGCGGACCGTAGCCATACATACCCACCGCGGAAACCTGGTGGCCTCGTTTTACCAGCTCACGCCCGAGGGTTTGCACGAAACTGCCGATGCCTCCATGAGGTGCGGGAGGATATTCAGAACACGCAAAACAAATATGCAAGCGGCCTCTAAACCCTGGGCCGGGATATGCGCGGGCTATAAAGATGACCTTCGACTGCGATGTGGCAGTTGGCCACCGTCACTCGTTGTCTGGTCTCGATATGCTCAATCACCGAATATCCCGTCTCTTCCAGAAATCGCACGATGTCCTCGACTTTTCTCTTCTTTTCGGCCATCGTCTCGCCGTGCATTTCAAGGTAGAGGGCCGGTCCGAACCGATGCAAAAGCCCCCGAGCCCCTTTGAGAGCCGGGAGTTCCCAGCCTTCTATATCGATCTTAATGAGATCGGGAGGCGGCAGCTGGTTCTCCTCGAAGTCGTTGTCCAGAGTAGTGATCGGAATGGTTTCCACCTGAGCGCCGGGCACGGTTTCCTGCAAATGCGCGGCTGTAGCGGTCTCCGCCGAAGCACCACCGGGCATGGCTGGATTCCAAGTCAGTTGTATCCTCTCCGGAGCTTCTCCGATGCCGGTCTTCCGCACCACCACATTGGTGAATCCGTTCAGGCGGATATTGTCCAGCAGGCGCTTGTGACTCCGGCTGTTCGGCTCGTAACAGATCACCCTTTCCGCCCGGCTGGCAAAAAATAACGCGAGTAACCCTTCAAATGCCCCTACGTCGTAGACCGTGAGGCCCGCCAGGGACAGCTTTCGCCAGAAATCGACTTCCGCCGTTTCAATGGACCGCGCGAAAACCTGTGGTACCCAACCCAGCCCTCCCCTTCGCTTCAGGCCGCTCAACAAGCCGTGGCGAACAGTGTACGTGTACCTGTCGAACAGGTTGCGGCTTACCCAGGAGACGACATGGTGCTTAAGAGTATAGTGCTGAAAATGTTGGTCTGCCTTGTCGGTGGAATTTGCGGTGGGCTGAGGCATCACTGCTACCGATAGGATACTCCGGAGAGCCGAACAAGAATCTCCTGACGATTACGTTCGTGAAGCCGTTGAGCGCGATATTATCCAGAAGGCGCCTGTGATTCCGCGAGTCGGGCTCATAGCAGGTCATTTGCCTCGCGCGGCTCGCAAACTACAAAGCAAGCAACCCTTCGAACGAACCAACGTCGGAGACTGTCAATCCTCCAGCAGCCGCTTCCGCCAGAATTCGATCTCTGCCGTTTCAACCGACTTCGAAAAAAGCGGCTGGCACCCACCCCGGACCGCCTCTTCTTTTGAGAACAGTGAGCATGCCGTGGCGTACCATCTTAAGCCGCACCGGCAGGTCGTCCGGACGGATCGCCGGGATCAGTTCCAGGGATGGTCCCGATCGGCCCATGCCTGCGACGAAGAAAAGGGCATCGCTCTCCGGATGTTCCCGATCAGATCGCGGTAAAGACTGGTGTGCATTTTGACCTGACGCGCTGGCAACGGCTTCTGAACATGTGCGTGCAAAAAAGTGCCGCGTGCATAGCGTTAAACCGTGCGAAAAATAATAAGGGTCCGGTACGCAGCTCGTTTGATGATTTCGAGCGTTTCGAACGGACGCAGGTTCGAGCATAGCGAGGGATTCGCAAACGCATCGTGCTAAGGTACTTCGTGATGGCGCCATCCGAGAGCGGCTACAGGATTCGTTCAGAAGCGCCGGGCAGACTCGCCGGATGGCTGAGTCGCAACGAAGTCAGCATCGCAGTTGCGCTCGGAATCATCCTCGCCGCGCGGTTGTGGATCAGTCCGCTGCCATCGGGTTTCTGGATTGACGAAACCGGGACTGTCTGGGCGATAACGGGCGGAATTAAAGAAGTCATAGCGCGTTGGCGAGCGGATTTTCCGGAGATGCCGCTGTTTACCATCCTGACATGGGCCTGGAGCCGAGTCGCGGGAGTGAGCGAGGCGGCGTTGCGCGTGCCTTCGGTCATCGAAATGAGCATGGCTGTTGTGTTGATACGGCGAGCCGCCCGCCGATTGACTGACCGCCTGACGGCGGCGTACATACTTCTGGTGCTGGCTTCGTTGAGCCACGTCAGCTTCGCTGCGGCGGATGCGAGGCCGTATTCGCTGGCGATTTTCTGCCTCGCGTGGGCTTTTTTCGAAAGCGTGCAGTGGGCTCAGACGGGCCGGTCCGTGCACCTTGCCTTTCAAGGCGTCGCTTTGGGTCTGGCGATGAACAGTCACTATTTGTTTGCTATCCCGATAGCCGCCAACATCATCTTCATAGTCCTCGCGCATCGACGCCGCTGGATTCAGATGCGGCCTGTCGTGCTGATCTCCCCGCTGCTGTCGTTAATCACCATTGTGCCTGCGATCCCACTGCTGTTGGGGATCGCCAGAGATCAGCAGATTCACGTCGTCGCGGTCCAGCCGTCATGGACAGATCTGGGAGTGGCGCTGGTTCCGCCGAGATGGATCGTGGCGGCGGTCCTGGGGGTAGGCGTAACGTGGATCCTCTCGCAGCGTAAGATGCCCGCGCCTGCAACAGTAGACACGCGCATCACAGCAATGCCTGTCATCTGGATGGTGGCGCCGGCTGTCGTTCTCTTCGCATACTCGCTGTTATCCGGTGTTCCGGTGATGCTTCCACGCTACCTGCTTTCACAGACGCCAGGGATTGTCCTGCTCGGCGCGTACATGCTGACCAGATTGCGGACGGCCGAACTGCGTATCACCATTGCCGTGATTCTGTTTGTGATCTGCATTGCGGGCGGCGGCAGGACGCTTTGGACCCGGCACGACACTGAGGATTGGCGGGGCGCCTCCGCAGCGATCAACCGATTGCGAAAAGATGACGTCTCTACGCCGGTTCTCATGGGCAGCTCATTTACCGAGTCTGGCCGAATTCCAATGCCCGTCCCGGCCGACGTGCAGGATTTTTTGCTCGCGCCGCTGAAACCATATCCCGTTGAGGGGCCAGTGACATTGCTGCCGATTGAAATGAATTCGCTCAACTCACAATACGTTCATTCCGTGTTTGAATCCGCAGCCGATTCAACTCGGTTTGTGGTGCTGATTCCGGCCGCTTCGCGTCTGACGCAGTGGGTTTACGGACGGTTCGACAGGGAATTCACAATTAGTGAAATTCAGCCTAATCCAATCGTTCTGCTGCTGGTTAGACGCGTTTCGCCTCGGCCAGATCGAGATCGCGAACCCCGGCAATAAACAGCGCATAATCGCGCAGTGGGACAAAACTGAGGTTGATCCGGCTGCCCAGCATCGTGAATGTAAAGGTCAGCGCCAGAGCAACGATCTGAATAAGCACTATTGCCAGAGCACCGATCGAGTAGGTGGCCCAGATGGGGACCACGCGGTTGGTGGTGAAGCGCAGCACCAGCACCCCCGCAATTCCGAGCGAAGTGGTAACCACCGCCATAATGGATCCGATCAGCACTCTGACGGCGACGAGATCGCCGAATACGGAAATCGCGCTGAGCCCGTGCGCGGCGAGCGTCACATAGTTCATACGCGATTCGCCTGCAATACGGTATCCGCGCGGGATCGGGATCAACACATATGGCAGTCCGGAGCGGAAGAATGAGGCGGAATACTGGTTCCAAAGCTCCGACATCACGACAAGCGTGCCGAGATCTTCCGCAGGCAGAATGCTGAAATTGCCCACCTGTACGCTGTATCCGGTTAGAATGTAGTGAACGGCTTTGTATGCGCGGTAGGACCAGCGGAACACCCGCCCCTCGGTACGCCGGGCGCGCGCGCCGAAAATCGCTGTCTTTCTGCCCGTCTGATTCGCAAAGGCGCGGACCAGCTGCAGCGCGCCTTCGGCGGTGTCCTCACCGTCGGCGTCCATGACCAGCACGGCGTCGCAGGAAATGGACTTTTCGATGTGGACCAAGCCGATTGCGATGGCGCGCTGATGGCCGAGATTACGGCGGAGGCGCACGATCTGTATATTCCCGACCACCGCAGATTCGAAAGCAAAGTCCTCATCCCGCCACAGCTGCACCGAGCCGTCATCCATGAGGACGATGTCAAGGATGCAAGGGTACGCACTGAGGGTTTTGTTAAGCTGGCGGATTAGTTCCGCGGCCGAGGTCCAGTCGTCGCGAACGGGCATGAGGACAGCGACGCGCAGCATGGACGATTGGCCGCCAGGAGTCATGCGCTTAAGATCGTTTACCGTATTCAACTATATCGCACCGTGATGGCCGGCAATCGTGAGAGGCAAAACCGCGACAGAGTGTGTAAGAATGGCTAGCTTGAATCCACTCTGGCGCGTCCTCGCGGTGATTACCTTTTTCTCCATCCTGTGCGCCGCGACGGCGTTCACACTTGCACCGCAGCCCGACGAGGCGGTATACGCAAATCCCGGCTACAACCTTGCATGGAACGGCCACATGGGCACCACCCTGTACGAACTGCGAGGATTTATGCCGCTCTCCATGGCCCGGCGGACGTACTGGCAACCTCCGGTTTACTTTCTGATTTCGGCTGGCTGGTTCCGCCTTGTGGGGTTTGGCCTTTTGCAGGTCAGGTTACTTTCCGAAATATTTGGAATATTGGCGCTGATTTCGTGGTACGGAATCGTCAAATACCTGTTTCGTTCCCCCGCTGCCGGGCTGATTGCGATGGCACTGGTTTCGGTGGACCTGTTCTTCGTGCAGGGCTCTGCCTTTGGACGAATGGATCTCATGTGCGCCGGCTTCGGAGCAGCCTCGCTTGCGAGCTACCTCTTACAGAGAGAACGTTCTTTGGCGTGGAGCCTCTTTTTGAGCCACATATTTGCCACCCTTGCTATTCTCACTCATCCGGTCGGCGTGCTTTACTGGCTGGGTGTGGTTTTTCTGTTTGCCGTCTTCGACAGGCGGTCTCTGTCGATGCGGGTCCTGGCGTCGGGTGCGGTGGGTCCGGCCCTGGGCGCTGCACTCTGGGGAGCGTTCATTCTGCAGGATTCCCCTGCCTTTTTCGATCAGATGCGGGGAATTGTTGAAAATGTCAGGAGCAGCTTCGGCGGGCCCGGCCTTTCCTCCATACCCCTGATACGGTCGGTGCAACTGGAGCTCAGATATCGCTATGTCGCGCCTTTCGGGCTGGGAGCGGGCGTGCACACCGCTCAGCGACTAAAGGCGATTATCCTCGCCGCATACATCGCTGCTATCTTCGGGAGTCTGGTGGTGGGAATACCACGCCGTCACCGGGGTCTGGTGTGCCTGGCCGTACTGACAATGATTTCGGCCACCTATCTGGCGGTCGCGTCGCCCTCGAAATATTACTATTACCTCCCCCACGTCTGCATGTTCATGGCCGCCTGTCTTGGGGGCGCTCTTTTTTATCTTGGGACGATCGTCGGAGAGCGGTGGAGCATAACTCTACTGCTCGCCCTGGTCGGCCTGCAGTTATTCGGCGAGTTGTATCGGATCCGTCAGAATCCCTACCAGCGATCCTATCTCCCTGTGGTTGAACAAATCAGGGAGCACACGACGCCGCGTTCCCTGATCATGGCTCCGGGTGAGTTTTGGTTTGGTCTGGAGCGCGATCGCTACATGATCAACGATTACAACCTGGGCGGTCTCAGCGGACGTACGCCGGATTTGTTTGTGATGGACGATCTTTACCGCAGCCTTCACCAGCGCCTTCCGGTAGCAGACCCGGATACTTACCAACTTATAGAGAAGCTGCTGAGCGCCTACCGCCTCATCTATCGGAACAGCGAGTACGAAGTTTATATTCGTTGACTGTGTCAAGGTGCGTCCGCCCGATATGACATTCGACAAAGAGACCACGCATGACCTCGGCGGGGTGACGGCGCGGCTGTTCTGGCTGGGACCGGCGCATACGCGCGGGAATGAGCTGATTTTGTCAAAGAAGACCGCGTGCTGATCGCTGGTGACATCGTGCAGGACAAGATCATTCCGAACATGCCGAACGATGAGGCGAGCCGGGATCACGGGGCGATCGGGGATGGTTCGCTGATCGCGAAGGAGCGCGCGTTCTTCGTCGACGTGCAGAAGCGGTCACTCGAGCTCAGGCGCGAAGCTGGACGACGCCAGCAAGATCGTGACCGCCGAGATGAAAACGAATATCCCGACTGGGCCGCGATGGGTCCGGTCGCGAATCGTGAAGTGAGTCTACGCAGAGAACAAGTGACTCACGCCTGGTTCGGCAGCTTGCTAACCTGTTGGCCGATCGCCGATGGCTTGTTCCGCCTGCCACGTATCGGGCCGCCACGGCCTAGCCGGATTTCGCCTCGGTTCTGCTCCTTCAGCCAGTCAGTTAGCGGCCAAATATTCGACAATCACAGACGCGTCGATCCACCTTTGCCGTCATCATTTTTCATTGCCTCCTGACATGGCTTCGGCTCAACGAGCCGCGGCATCACCTCCGGGTGGCGCCACCTCCCGGCTGTCATTTTTTCGGCTGATTATGCTGATCGGCATTGTGGCGAAGAACGGACTTCCGTGCCTGATTAGGATCAGCGATAAGGGGCAGAGGGTGCTCCGGACGGTTATGTTTCACTAGCTGCGCTCAAGGCGTGGTCGGAGGCCGTGCACCCGCTGGCGAGAGTGAGTCAGCCGTTTTCAGAGTGCCATTACAGGGTTCTGAAAAATGCCGCTCGTTGGAAATGCTATCTGATTCATTCCATGTTTAGAGCCGACTCATTTTGAATCATCCGGCGGAGCCTGATCATATTCTGAACGACCTGTGCAAGTTCGGCCCGTGTCGATCCGAGCACGTACAACTCGTGTTGAAAACTGCCGATGAATTTTCCTGAGATTATGCGGATACGCGGTTTCGCATTCAGGCCGGCAACGATCCGCTGAATGTCGAGGTTATGGACCTGTGCGAATCGGCGTGGCCCGAGTTTGTGATAAGAGTCGTCTCCTGTTCGGTGATGCCTTGCGCACAGGGGAATGGCGGTCGAGTCCGGGGACTTCTGTCCCAATCCATGTGGGCCGGTGTGTGCGGCCTCGATATTGCGCGGCGCGTGACACACCGAGCACGGAAGCGTGCGGACCCACTGCAGGTACCTCGAATCGCGACAGGGCTTCATCCTCAGGTCCTCCGAAGTGAGGTATTGCCGATCGCGAGGTCGGCGCCTTTTACGGTCCTGCCGGCGCTGATTGCGACATGGATGGAGCGTTTGTCGATCGAAATCTCCGGGCACTTTACCTGGCGAAGCAGGGCCTCCCGGTGAGCGGTTTCGAGCCGGCCCAGGATCTGCTCCCAGGCGACAGCAGGTAGCTTAAGAGTCACGGTTTTGAACTCAGCCGGTATGGCTGATTCATCCGTCACGTCGACCGACGGCGGGCAGCCGGCCAGGCTGAAAGTCACCGTCTTACCCTCGAGCCTGCGGTATTTCCCTTTGGCGTCTCGGCCCAGCATTTCGATCGTGTACGAGACGTAATCCTCGATGCGCCTGAAAGCCCGTTCATACATGGCTTTTCGCTTTCTGAGTCGCTCGATTTCGGAGGCAGCAAACGCTATCTGGTGTTCCAAATGAGCCATAAACTGGCCAACGCGATCTCGCTTGTCGACGGCCGTGGTAAGGGCGTGCTGCACCTCCTCACGAAACTCCTGCTCCTGAAACACTGGTACGAGTTCAAGCGTTTCAACGAGCGCTGCTAAATACTCCTCAATCGCGTACAGTGGCTTCGCGACCTGGGACGTGACGGAACAAGAGAGGCTGTCCATGCTAAGCCACCTCCGGTTCTGCCGCGATCCGGACCAGCCGGGAATAACATTGAAGCGCTTTTTGGGCAGACCTAAACTCGCCAGGATTGGCCACGCCGGCCACGCCCAATTCCTCGAAGTACCGGGTTTCCCCAACCCGTTCCCGTATGTGCTCGAAAAACTGACGCATCTGCCCGAAGTTTTTCCAGGGCTTCTGAATCACGCCGTTGCCGGCTGCTGCCGGCACTCCTTCAGGCACGTGCAGCTTGTTGCCGGCGTTGTCACCCGTCACGCGGCCGGAATGTGAGTTTCCTACAGGCTCGGCTGTCGTTACGAATGTGTTCGGGTCTGTCTGATTGTCTTCGACATCCTGGGTAAAGAATTCTGAAGCGCTGGTCGCAATGAGCGTGGCTGCTACAAGCGCGCGTTTCTGGGCCATCTTCTGAATCGTGTTTATAAGGTCGGCTACTTCCTGGTTCAAAATGCGGTAAAGCGTGGTGTCGACGTCGATTTCCCACGCCGGTAATTTGCCCTGCCGTGAATCCCGCTCCACCCGGCGCGCTGTGTTGGAACGAATTGCTTCAGTAAAAGTTTTCCAGTATTCCTCCGGCTTGCCGTATGCGCCCGTCGTTTCCGCGCGTTCGATCGCGAATTCAAATTCGCAATGGGTCCGGTGTCCGCCTCGCTTCAACAACGGGGTACGGTCGATGTCTTCTCGGATGTGTTCCGTGCTCACCCAGTGGTATCGGTATCGGGATTCCCATGAATTACACGAACCCTCGCCGACGCCGAGAATACGGCGCTCGCGAAGCAGGCGACATCGGTACCGCACATAGCAGAAGGTCTCTCCACAGTGCTGTGCCCCCGTCCAGTCGATCTCCTCGACCACGGGTGTGAATTCGGGCTCGAGACCGAAGAAGCTGCAAAGCTTCTCGGCTCCAGGCTTCAGTAAGGCGGGCTTGCCGGTGCCGGGGATGTCGCCGAAGTCCTGATTGCGAACCATGATCCTGCGTGTGAACTCAACCATGGCAGCGCGGCGAGCCAGAGCCACATCCATGCTCATGGCCGGCATGAACTCGCTTTCCCGCTTTGACACGTTATTTCGCGTTACGAGTCGTTTTCCCTTCTCTCTGCGCACCGGCATTCTGTTAATCTCGACGCCGGATTCCTGCTCGGCGATCAACCCCTCCGCGGTGTCTTTCTCCCCTCCTTTCGTATAGTCAGGGTCATCCGGCCCGTCCAGTCCATCGTTCTTTATTGCAGTCGAAATTGATGTCGTCATCTGGTAGTTCTCCTTGTTTTTTGGCCGCTCTTGCGGTCACCACATGGATCACTCCAGCCGTGGTGGATTGCAAGCGGTTCCTGCGCGTGGATTTCAGAGAAACGCGGTGGACGAACAAGGCCCGCTTCCAGATCGTTCGAACTCACGCTTAGTTTTGCGATTCGCAAAGAGTGAATGCGTCGCTAATTCGCTCCCAGATCGAGAGCAAAAAACCCGTGAAGGTCTCCGCTGATCCGCCTATCTGTCGATGCGATAGACGCGTTCGCCATCGCGTTTAGAAGAGGACACACTCAGGCCCATTTGCGTGAAAACGGTTCCGCTGAGGAATCCACGTACGGTGTGCTTCTGCCATCCGGTCGCCGCCATTAGTTCAGCCAAAGTTGCCCCACCAGCACCGTCCAGCATTGCGATTACTTTTGCTTTCTTCGTCCCCTCCGCCGTGGCCATGCTCCCGCTGGAAGGTTCGCTGGAAGCGGGTCTAACGCCCTGCGCGGTACCGCCCGCAAGGTGATAGGGCGCCTGCAGCCCAACGATCTCTGCCAACGCTTCGCTGCCCCGACGCGCGAGCTCGATCTGTTCCTCCTCGCTGATTGCGCCGGATTCGCGCGCGAACCGCAGCCAGATCTCCCACCCCGTTTGCAGTTCCGCCAGTGTGGTGGGGAGCCGCGCATGCGACGCAGAAGCCAAAGCCCGCCCGCGCAGCGCCTGCACCCCGGTCACCAGGTGCTGCTGCAGGTCTTCATATCGCTCCGCTATCCAACTCAGGAATCCCGCCATCGCTCCGGCAAGTTCCCCCCGACACCCCGCCGTCTGCAGTCGACTCAACTCCGATCGATCTACCTCCCCCGGCCGCAGGTCCACAATCAGCAGGCGGGCGCGTAAACTCCGGCCCCGCGGTACTTCCTCCCCGGTCGCCAGCAACAATGCACGAGGCGGCCGGGGAGCCCGTAGCCGCCCGTGCCCTTCCAGTCGGCCGCGGCCCTGACGGTTTCCCGCGGCACGGAACAGCCGTTCCGCCGTCTGACGCAACTGGCCATCGCTCAGTCCTTCGGTCGGTACAAAATCATCTACCACGAGGAGGGCGTCCTTGGCCCTGAACGCCAGTTCTTCAAGGGCATTGCCGGTTGACCCGAAATGACCGGGCAGTCTTCCGGCATCCATCTCCGCGCCGAAGTGCTGCTGACACAGCGCCGCCAAAGTGGTTTTGAAGGCACCGCTGGGACCTGTGAGGAATAAACTGAAATCGACATTTCCCAGCGGGGCGCGATACACGGCGGCCAGCAGCGGCAAACTGATTCGGTCCGGCGCCACCGACAGAAATCCCAAGCTGGCACGGATGGCGCTGATCCGTCCCTCGGCGTCCGCGACCGGCTCTACCCCGTACCGCTCCAGACCCGAGGGTAGTTGCACCCGCACATCATCGCGCAGTCCCTGTGCGCCCAGCGCGCCTCCACCCTGCAGATACACCCATTCGGACGCATGCCTGCGCCATCCCATGTGCGTAAAGATGTGCTCGTGCCGGATCGCCCCGGATAACGACTGGATCGCAGCCCGCGCATGCTGCTGCTGGCCCGGGTACAGGATCGCGTGCGGTCCGAGCCGGTTCATCACCCACACCATTCTTCCGAATTCAACGGAGGGCATCTGAAGGGTGAGGCGGCGTCCTGCCAACTCGATTTCGACCACAAACTCCCGCCTTGATTCGGCGTCATCATCGAACACCATGTCGCAAACGATCCGGGCAACGAAGTTTGCCACCGGAGCGAATTTAGGGCGGCCAGTGGCATACTGCCCGCGGCGCACCATCTCGGTTCCCCGGACCTCGTAACCTGCAGCTCCGGAGTTTTGGCGGAGAATTGCCGCGGCATGCTCGTCCACTTCCTGATGTGCGTCAGAGTCGTCGTCGGATCCGAACCAAACTAATCGAAATTTCATATGCCAACGCGAGCGCACTCTGCAGAAAACGCGGGCGCTTCCAACAACGGCCAATTGAATAGTCAAGTCTCGGGTCGCATCCCGTGACATTCATGCCTCGATTCGGCAGGACAGTGCAAGGCCCTCGGCAGTTTTCCTGCTCTAACGCAAAAAATTCCTGAGTTCCCAAAGCGAATCTGCTTGCTAATTCCCGCGCGACGAGCCATGAATGTCTGATGCCGGCCAACGTCGCGCAGGGAGAAGCGAATGAGAATATTCACGATCGAAAACGAGAACAGCAACATCGCCATTCACGCGACCTTCCGTGAGGCAAGCACAGTGGCGAATGCGATGCGATTCCGCACCGAGGCCGCACTTTCCAGGCTTGCTGCAGACTGGCCCACCTCGCGTCTGATCGATGTCTGGAATGGTCTTCCCGGCGTGACACCGGTCAGCCGGTTCAGGGATCGTGCGACTGCTGTTTCGCGGATCTGGAAGGCAATCCAGACTCTGGGTAGTGCAGCCAAGGCTGCTTCGCCGCAAGCGGCCCACGTCGAGACAGTGAAGTCTTCAACGAAGGAGAGTGCGGAGAAAACCTCTCATGCTGCCACAAACGCCGGGATGCCGCGGGAGGGAAGCAAGACGAGTAAAGTTATCGCGATGCTCAGGCGCAAAGACGGCACCACTCTTGAGGAGGTCATGGCTGTTACAGGCTGGCAGAAACACACCGCGCGTGCACTCCTGAGCGCGGGCGGCTCGCTGACAAAGAAATACGGACTTGTCATTAAGAGCGAGAAGGTCCGCGACCGGCGAAGCTACTCTGCGGAGACATAATGAGGCGCCCGGCCTCAGAGTGCGCGCGTTGCTATCTCTCGATGAACTCACCATCCGAACCGCGGCAGGGGGCAGCCCGCAGCTGAAGCGCCGCAGATCGTGCGGATTGGTCATCACCCTCAATACAGTGGATGCCGCAGTGCCCGAACACTGCTGCAGGCTCTCGCCGGCACGATCGCGATGGTTGGTGAAATCGCCAAATACATCAAGGGCTGGCCAATGCGGAGCTGTTCCGCTTCCGCCGCCAGCCCACACACAGCCCTGCCACCGTTTGAAACAGACTACCGCATTACTCCGGGCATGTACCCTCCTTTCGATCGCATACCAAACTCGGTCGAAATCATATATCCCAGCGCATCGCTGACGTGCGTGCGGGCGGGATCGGATTTGTCGAGGTCGCCGAGCGAGTTGCCGCTGGCATCGGTTTTCCAGCGGACGCGCTCGAAGTCGAGAATCAGCTGCTGACACCGCGGGTCCGCTTTCAGCCGGTTGTCGCCGGCCGTATTACGCAGGACCGCGTTCACACAGTTAACCCGGTCTCGCACCGGCGGATTCACCTTAGGCACGTGAAACGACCGCACAAATCCATTGCCTCTGCTGGCGAGGACTTCTTTCACGATTTGCCAGTCCGTCCTCGATGCCGATGAGGCGCGGCCGTTTCCCGTGGCATCGCCATAAATATCCAGCGGAACAGCTCCGCCGTATTGTGACTTCCAGCCGGCCGTCCTCCGGAGAAACTCATCGCAGGCTGCCGGGGTATTCGAATCGGCGAGAACGATCTCATCGAGCACCCGGATCCTGTCTCCGTCGCGCTGACCGATGACCGAACACATCGGGTTGACGTTGAAGTCGATCGCCCAGAACACCGGTAACCGGGGGTTGAACTCCGCCGGACGGATATTCGCGGAGCGGTCAAATGCGTAGTAGACAAGGCCTTCGGCCTGATTCTCGAAGCTCGCCTGGAACTCCTGGCGGAAAGTGCGCTCGTCCATTTCACGCCCCGCGCTCTCCAGTTCCCCGGCTGCCACGTTCCCGCCCTCCGCGGTCGTGTACTGAAAAACCGACCAGTTCTTTCGATTTCGCGCGGTTTCGTGCAGATCGTAGAAATGGTCGTGGCCGCGTGGTGTCCCGATGAAAAGCGCACGCCCCTGCCGGTCGGCCAGCATGGGACGCAGAACTTCGGGCCACACCGAGCGCGCGAACGATGCAAACTCATCGAGGATCATGAAATCGAGGCCCGCACCGCGCAGCGAGTCGTAATTATCGGCCCCGCGCAGGCAGATCGATCCGCCCGACACAAGGTCAATCCTCAAATCCGTTTCGTTGGGCCGCGATCTCCAGTACGGACGCGTCATTTCTTTGAGCGGACTCCACGCAATGCGCTTGGCCTGTTTAAACGTCGGAGCCACGTACCAGGCCAGGCGGCCTGGAGACCAGGCCGCCCTGCAGAGCTCAACTAGAGCCAGATACGTTTTGCCGAATCGTCGTCCCGCCACGAGAACCCGGAAGCGCGCGTCGTCGTTAAATACAGTCCATTGCGGAGGTTTGAGCCTGATCATGCTCATTCTGGTGTCCCCCCTTTGTCGGAGGCGACAATGAACGGTGGCGGCGCAGCTGCAGACTGAAATCTCGGATGATCTTTCCAGCCGCCGCGTGAATTGAGACAGTAGATAGTTGCCGCGGGATGCTCGCCGGATACGGCCATTTTAAAAAGCGTCTGGGCCACACGCAGGTTGGCGTCGACCGCGCCGTAATCCAGTTCTTCGCGGAAATACTTCCGCAGCGTCTTCGGTGACCGGATCCCGATCCTCGCAGCGATCTGGTCCTGATCGACGCCGAACGCCGCCATCATTCGCACCATCTTCCTGTTTTCGTCGGTAGGCTGAAGTTTAGGCCGTGGCATCAGGCGACCTCCTCCCGGACGGGTTCCCAATTCCGGGCCACCTCATCGAATGTCCGGCCGTCCGATTCGAGCACAGCCGACTTTCCCGTGAACTCCTGCCACCGGAGAATAGCGACATCCACGTAGTTTGGGCTGATTTCGATCCCATAGCAGCAGCGGTCGACCGTTTCGGCAGCGATGAGCGTCGTGCCCGATCCGAGGAACGGGTCGTAGACGACAGCCCCTCGAGCCGAGTTATTGAGCATGGGCCGGCGCATCAGTTCCACCGGTTTTTGGGTGCCGTGCCCCGTCGCCGTCTCGGCCAGACCCCCGAACGGGTTCAGGTTCGCAACCATCCATAAAGTCGATTGCTTCCTGTCACCTGACCACCCCGAAGATTTGCCGTCACGAACCGCATACCAGCAGGGTTCGTGCTGCCAGTGATAGTCGCCGCGGCTTAACGCGAAATGCTGCTTGCCCCAGATGATCTGTGCGCGAATGCGGAAGCCGACCGATTCGAGGCCGGCCGCCACCTCCCCTGCATGCACCCCGGCGTGCCAGACATAAGCCACGTCGCCCGGAAACAGCTGGTATGCCGCGGTCCAGTCGACTTTGTCGTCGTTGGCCACGGCGCCTGACTGCCGCGCCTTCCCCAAGCCGGCGCGGTTCCGCCAGCGCGGATCGTATTTCACGCCGTATGGCGGATCCGTCACCATGATGACCGGCGAAGCCGATCCGAACAGACGGTCGACGCAGGCAGCCGACAGGGCGTCACCGCACATTACACGATGATTGCCCAGGATCCAGAGGTCCCCCGCACGCGCAACGGCATGCTCCATTACGGCTGGAACTTCCTCTTCTTTGTTTTCCTCCATGGCCGGCCAGGAGGTACTCGTCTATCTCGTGCGAGTCAAAGCCGGTAAGATTCAGGTCGAAATCAAGCGCCTTGAGATCTTCGAGTTCCAGCGCGACCTGTTCAGCGTCAAAATCCGCCCAGGTGGCCGAGCGATTCACGAGGAGGCGAAATGCTTTAACTTTCTCTGCGCTCCACTCGTCGCAGAGGATTACGGGGACTTCCTCGATGCCGGCTTTCTGTGCTGCCTTGAGGCGGAGGTGCCCGTCGACGATCTCGCCCGTGCTGAGCGCGAGAACCGGTATTTTGAAACCATATTCGTTGATGGATGCCACCATCTTTTCGACCGCATGATCATTCTTGCGGAGATTGCGGCAGTAAGGCGTGAGCCGGCTAAGTGGCCAAAGCTCTGTCTTCATTGCAAACTTCTTTCACTCTCCCAGGCATCAAAAGACACCAGGGAAAGAGACTTACAGCGTGAGACTGCTTGAAACCTTGGAACCGAACGTTGGTGTTTCGAATGGCACGCGGCCATTCTTGTGGAGGCTGACGGATCCCGGATCGGATCCCGTGAATTTGGCTAGCTGACTGTAGTATACACTGCGAAGCCACTCCTCCTGTCCCCGCGCCTCTTGTGACAGCCGGCGAGTAGAGCCACGAACTGGGCCTCTGGGCCTTGGCTTAGAGCCTCTAGAGAAGTGTTCCTCCGATGCTGGGCACCTCATCGGTTGACGCCACAAGGATCGTACAAGCGACTTGCGAGTCGACTTACTTGTATTTAGCCTCCCCTAAGGTTTCCCTTGCTGCCCCCGAAGGACTCCTTTCGTTCCGGTTTCGCACGGCCTGGCTGGAAGCCTTCGATGCATCGGGCGTGAGCCGCGTTTACCGGCCTATCTTGCTGGGAATAAGTGCTTAAGCTGATCCCAAAGAACTGGCCGGCGTCAACCTGCAGAAAGGCGCAGGCAAGTACAAAATACCGCGCCCCCTCTTTTTATATAGGGCGGTAAAAACCCTTTCAGGAGACACAAGTCGCACTTGCGGCAATTGCGGGGCAACCGGCTTTCAGCTGGCACAGTCAGGCGTTCAGCGGCGGTCACCTTGGCTTCGGCGCGAGCTTTATACTCCTACGGCTGTTTAGGTCATAATGCTCAAGAAAGAAGCACGTCGACTACGAATCGTGACGCTCGAAACCGAAAGACTTTTGTTCAGACCTCACCAACCGTCTGACCTCAACGAATATTGCGAAATCGCAGCAGATCCGGACGTCCGGCGGTACGTCGGAGGCGGAACGTTGAGCCGCGCAGACGCTGAGCATAAATTCCGCCAAATCCTCGTGCGAGTTGCGAATCGCGAGATCTGCCTGATGGCAACGGTCTTCAAGCCGGAAACGCGGTACATCGGCTACTGCGGTCTTCATCAGGGCTGGGGTGGCAAGGGCGAAGCAGTACTCGCCTTCTACATTGCAAAACCTTATTGGGGTCGGGGTCTGGCGACCGAAGCCGGCCGAGCCTTCATCGATCACGGGCTCAATCAATTGGGCCTGGACCGCATCATCGCCAGCACCGAAGTGGGTCATGCTGCTTCGATTCGCGTGCTTGAGAAGTTAGCCTTTCGTCAGACCGGAATCGACCCTGGCGTGCGCTCATTCGTCAATTTTGAACTTGACCGCGGACATGATTGCGTATGAGTGACAGCGCGAGAAAATAATTCCGCATTGGCAGCCCGCCATTTAGCAGGCTGCTGAAAAACGCTTCTTGCCACTCCCTTACGGTCGCGGTTCGGAAAAGCAGGTGCTGATTCCGCAGGAGTTACTGAACCGCGCGCGTCAGCAAGCGGCAACGAAAAGAGCTTTTTCAACAGCCTGTTAGTTAGGTCCTTGCTGCGCCTGGCGACGTCTTTCGTCGAGTGATAATGTGGCCGGAGACCAAAATGAGCGTTTCAGCCTCTGACGTCCGCGCAAAATGCTATTTTTGCCAAACGAACCCAAGGATGTAGTTGAAAACATACAATGAGCCCCTTGCCGGTCGGTCCCCTGTTCACTCCATTCACCATCAACAGCCTCACCCTGCCCAACCGCTTCGTGATGCCCGGCATGCAGCGCCAGTGGTGCGACAACGGTGTCCCGCAGCCGCGCCTCGCCGACTACTATCGCGAGCGCGTCGAAGGCGGAGTCGGCCTTATCATCACCGAGTCCTGCGCGGTCGATCATCCTTCCTCCACCGAAGTCCCCTTCTTCTGCCGCATCAACGACGCCACCATGAAGCCCTGGGAGCGCTGCTTCGATGCCGTCAACCGCGCCGGGGGACGCATGTTCATGCAGCTCTGGCATGAAGGCGCCGTCCGCAAAGACGGCGCCGCCGGCCTCATCCTGAGCCCGTCCGGCCTGGTTCATGCGGGTAAGCCCAACGGTCAGGCCGCCACCCTCGCCGATCTCGAAGCCATTCGCGACGCCTTCGTGCGCGGTGCTCTGGTGGCGCGGGAAATCGGCGCCGCCGGCGTTGAAGTTCACGCCTGCCACGGCTATCTCCTCGATCAGTTCCTGTGGGCCGAAACCAACCGCCGCGAAGACGGCTTCGGCGGCGATGACATTCGCGATCGCGTTCGCTTCCCGGCCGAGATTGTCCGCGCCATCCGCGACGCCGTCGGCGACCGCTTCCCCATCTCATTCCGCTTTTCGCAGTGGAAGGAAGTGAACTACAACGCCCGCATCGTCCCCACGCCGCAGGATCTCGCCACCATGCTCAACTCCCTGCGCACTGCCGGCGTCGACGTCTTCCACGCCTCCGCCCGTTATTTCTGGATCCCCGAATGGCCGGACTCGGATCTGGGAATCGCCGGCTGGACCAAATCCCTGACCGACGTTCCCGTTATTGCGGTGGGCAGCGTCGGCCTCGATACAGATGTGATGGACAACTTCTTCGGCAAGGAAGCGAAGTCGACCGGCGAGGCGGGCCTGCGCGAGCTCCTGCGCCGCTTCAACAACCACGAGTTCGATCTGATCTCGGTTGGCCGCGGCCTCATCGGCGATGCGCACTGGGTGAATAAGCTGCGGGACGGCCGGCTCTCAGAAATCCGCATGTTCACGAAGAAGGACGTGCTGGGCGATCTGGAACTCGAAGGCTTCGTCGCCGATGCGCACAGTGGTAATCCGGCTGTAGTCTAATTGTGGAGTGCCTAAACGCCCCCCTGTCGCGTCAGCGTCAAAGCCATCCGGCGTCATGCGGCGGGATGTGGTGGAAGCGCCGGAGATTCCAGCCGCCGTGTCGCCGGAATCGGGCCGCCTGTTTCCCTGGCTGCTGCTGCTGTTCGCCGCCAGTGGCTGCGCCGCTCTCATCTACGAGATCGTCTGGTTCCAGCTGCTGCAGCTGGTCATCGGCTCCTCGGCTGTTTCGCTCGGACTGCTTCTCGCAGCCTACATGGGCGGCCTCTGCCTCGGCAGCGTCGCCTTCGCGCGCCTGGTTCCCGCTCGAATACATCCCTTGTTGATATATGCCGCGATCGAAGCCGGCATCGGACTCTTCGGCCTCATCGCGCTCTTCGGTGTGCCGCTGGTCGGACACCTCTACGTCGCGACCGCATTCTCCGGGCTCTTCGGCATGGTCTGGCGCGGCGTGATCGCTGCGGCGTGTCTCCTGCCGCCGACTCTGCTGATGGGCGCCGGTTACCCCGCCCTCGCCCGCTGGGTACACATCGGGGCGCACGCCTCCCGACGGTCCACCCAGCTCGGCTTCCTCTACAGCGCCAACATAGCCGGTGCAGTCATTGGCTGCGGGCTCGCCGGATTCTATCTGCTGCGCGTTTTCGACATGGCGGTCGCCACGTATGCCGCAGTGGCGATCAACGTCGCCGTAGCCCTGGTTGCTTATTCGTTCGTCTCCCGTACCAAAGCGCCCGATGCCCTTATGCCCGAGACGGCGGCTGCAGTCCGAGCTCCCGGCGCGATGCTGATCTACGTTGCCATCGGCCTCTCCGGCCTCACCGCACTGGGCGCCGAAGTCGTCTGGACTCGCCTCCTTTCGCTTCTGCTCGGTCCCACGGTCTACACGTTCTCGATCATCCTAGCCGTATTTCTCGTCGGACTCTTCGCGGGCAGCAGCGCCGGTTCCTTCATCGCGCGCCGCATACGCGATTCGCGGATGGCGCTGGCCGTTTGTCAGATCCTTCTGGCGGTCGCCATCGCCTGGACCGCCTTCACCATCGCGCGAGTCCTGCCGTATTGGCCGGTCGACCCGTGGCTCTCGGTCAGCCCATGGTTCAACTTCGATCTCGATATAGAGCGATGCCTTCGCGCCATTCTTCCGGCCACGCTGCTCTGGGGGGCAAGCTTCCCGCTCGCTCTGGCTGCCGCTTCTGCTGCGTATGAGGACCCCGCGAGACTCTCTGGCGAGGTCTACGCAGCGAACACGGCGGGGTCGATCGTCGGCGCGCTTGCCTTTAGTCTTTTTCTGATTCCGGCGATCGGCACCGAGGGATCCGAAAGGCTGTTGATCTGGCTCGCTGCCGCCGGTGCCATCGCGGCACTGGCCACCGTGTTTCATGCAGTGCACAGAGTCACGCCCCGCCTGGCGGCCGCGCTTGCTGTCACCGTCACCCTTGCCGTGGCCCTCGGCGCCACCGTTTCCCCGCTGCCCTGGCAGGCCATCGCCTATGGCCGGCGCATCGCGCCCATTCTTCGCAATGTCATTGTGAACGGCGATGCTGAAACCAAGCCGCTTTTCGTCGGCGAAGGCGTGAACTCATCCGTTGTGATCACCGAACGCGCCGGCACGCGCGCTTTCTACGTCAGCGGCAAGTCGGAAGCTTCCTCCACGCTCATCGATATGCGTCTGCAGCGCATGATGGGTCATCTCCCGGCGCTCGTACATACGCAGGATCCCGCCGCGCGTTCGGTGCTCGTGGTCGGTTTCGGCGCCGGTGTTACCGCGGGGTCGTTCGTGCCTTACCCGGATATCAGTCGGATCAACATCTGCGAACTCGAGCCGCTGATCCCGCGCGCCTCGGGCGAATACTTCAGCAAAGAAAATAACAGCGTCCTCACCAATCCCCGCACGCACATCGTTTACGACGACGCGCGGCACTATATTCTGACCAGCCCCGACAAGTTCGACATCATCACGACCGACCCCATTCATCCGTGGGTAAAAGGCAGCTCGACGCTTTTTTCGAAGGAGTATTTCCAGCTGGTCCGCGATCATCTCAATCCCGGCGGTATCGCCGCGCAATGGCTCCCGCTCTATGAGAGCGACGAAGCCACCATCCGCACCGAACTCGCCACCTTCTTCAGCGTCTTCCCCGACGCCACGGTCTGGAGCAACTTTCTCGACGGCGAAGGTTACGATCTTGTTCTGCTGGGCAGCGCGGACCCGCCCCATATCTTTGTGGACGACCTCGAGCGCCTGCTCGAAGATCGTTCATTCGCGCCCGTATCCGGTTCGCTTGCTGAAATCGGCATTCATTCCGTTGCCGAACTGGCGGCAACCTACGCCGGCCGGGCCCGGGATCTGGGTCAGTACATCTCCGGCGCCCCCGTCAACACCGATCTCAATATGCGACTCCAGTACGTCGCAGGGCTGGGCGTGAACTCCATCGCGGCGCCGCGAATCTACACCGGGATTCTCTCGTACCGCACGTTCCCTGAAGATCTGTTTTCCGGTCACGGCGAAACTATAGACGACCTGCGTGAACAGATGGGCCGGCCGCGCCGCATATTCTGATCCCATGTGGAAGTCACTGCCCGAATGCAGGAGTTCGCGTGTGCCCCTCCCTCACGGTCGCGGTTCTGAACCGCGCGCGTCAGCAAGCGGCGCCGAAAATCGGAGGGACGCAAAATTCCGCTGCCTTGTACCAGCTTTCTTACTTTTGCTCCCGGTCATCGCTACGGCGGAGGTCATCTGTGCGCTCGGACCCGACGTGGCCGCCTACAAACCTTCGGCCGACGATCGGCCCACCGGCGACGGCATGTACGAAGCCCGCCGGCTCAACACCGCGCTGCAGCCGGTCTGTTCACCGCGCTGTCCGCAGATCGTTATTCTGCGCAATCCCACCGCGGCGAACGCTATGCTGATTGCGACCAACGATCAGGCGAAGTTCGTCTATGCGCCGAAATTTTTCCAGAGCCTCTACGACAACTACGGCGATGGCGCCGTCATTGCCGTTATCGCGCATGAATTCGGCCATGCTCTCGATGAGCTGAATCCCGGCAGATTCGGCAAGGGCGGCACACCCGAACTGCGTGCCGACGCCTGGGCAGGCTGCACGCTGGCGAAGTCTGAACTCACGCCCACCGGTCTGGCGGAAGCGCTCACCGGGGTCACAAAGTATCCGCCGCCAGGGAATCCCGATCGCAACTTCCGGCTCGTCGCTTTCCGGGTTGGCTTCACGCAGTGCGGCGGCGACCCCGCAAAGTTCGATGCCGCCCGCGCCAAAGTCAAATAGAAACGGTCAGATCCCCGCGCACGGCTGTCCCGTGCCTTCTTTCAGATTCACGATCGTATCCACCGATGCCTGTTTCCACGATTCGCATCCGCCGGACAACCAGTAGACCTGAATCCGGTCCACTTCGGTCGCCTTGCCCAGTCCGAAATGCGCGCGCGGATCGTTCGCCGTCAGATAACTTCCGTCGCCCCGCACCCAGTGTTTCACTGAAGTGCCGTCCTTCCGCACCACCTCAACCGTGCTTCCGTATGCCGACCGGTTCGTCTTCGTTCCTTCAAGACGCACCAGCAGCCAATGTCCGCGATCCGGCACCGTGTTCAGCAGCAGCCGCGCCGGCCCATTGTTATTTGTGACCAGAATGTCCACGCCGCCATCGTTGTTCACGTCGCCGAAAGCGGCCGCGCGGCTGACTTCCAGGTCCGCAAGCGCCGGTCCGGCTTTCGCGGTGATGTCCTCGAAGCCCTTCCCTTTGCCCAGATTGCGCAGCAGCAGTTTCTTTTCGCGGTAGGGGAATGGATCGCTTTTCAGACTGGCATTCTGTTCGCCAGGCATCGAGCGCACGCCGCCGTCAGCGCTGAACATATCGAGAAGCCCGCGGTTTTCCATGTCGAAAAGACCGACGCCGAATCCCGTGTACGGCAGCGAAATGTGCGAGAGCCCCGACTGCTCGGTGGCGTCCACGAATTCGCCGTTCGACTGGCGCTGGTAAACCGTGAACGCCTCGGTCGGAAGATTGGTCACGATAATCGATTCGGCGCCATCGCCGAAAACGTCGCCCGCCGCGATCCCCATCCCCGCGCGGGGCTTTCCATCGGACGCATAAGCCAGCCCGTGCGAAAGACCCGCTTCCTTGAACACTCGATCGGTTGGCGCCGATTGCGGGCTGCGGCGTTCGTTGATCCACAGATGATTCGCGGCCCCGTCGTTAGCCACCATAAAGCCCGGATAGCCATCCGGACCGAAGTCGCCGGTGAGGATGCCAAGGCCCGGCCCCGGTTTCACGTTGAGGCCGACTTCATCCGTGACGTTTTTGAATTTGCCCTTGCCCAGGTTGTGATAAAGCTCGGTCGCCGTTCCTTTGAAAGGCGACGGACCGCAGTAGTCCAGCTTGCCTTCGAGCATGTAGCAGGGGCGGCGATAGAAATCGACGTAGTGAACCACCGCGATGTCGAGCAGGCCATCTTTGTCGTAATCGATGAACGCGGCGCTGGTCGACCAGCCGGACGAAGCGACTCCGGCGGAAGCAGTGACGTCGGTAAACGTGCCGTTGCCGTTGTTGTGGTACAGCACGTTGTGGCCGTAATTGGTGACGTAGAGATCGGTGAAGCCGTCGTTGTCGTAATCTCCGGCCGCGACCCCCATACCTTTATCTGCATAACCGACACCCGCCGATTCGGTCACGTCGGTGAACGAGAGCTTTCCCGTTTCTTTGAGGTTGTTCCGGAAGAGGCGATTGCCCGGTTTCCAGTCGGGCGGCACAGGCACGAGAGGCTTGCCCTCGGGAAGCTTCGGATAGCCCTGTACCAGATAAACGTCCATGTCGCCGTCGTTGTCATAGTCGATCAGTGCGACACCCGATCCGACCATTTCCGGAAGCAGCATCTCGCCGGTTGCGCCCGAGTATTGCCAGAAGTCGATGCCAACTCCTTTCGAGACGTCCTCAAAAGGAAACGCTCTTCGACCCGGCCCCGAGCTGCAGGCGCAAAGCGCCCAGGACAATGCCACTACTACTACACCCCGTATCACCGTGGGTACAGCATATTACAAATTCAGGATTAATCCCGGAAAAATGTAAATTCGTGTAAGAAAGTTTCAGCGGCAGGCCTGTCCGTCACCTTCTTTAAGGTTGAGGATCGTATCCACGCGGACTGGTCTCCACGCCTCGCACCCGCCCGCTAGCCAGCGCACCTGCACCCGGTCCACGTCGCCTTCTTTCCCCAGCCCGAAGTGAACCCGCGGGTCGTTGGCCGCCAGATAGCTGCCGTCGCCCCGCACCCAGCGCCGCATCGACGTACCATCGCGCCGAAACACCTCCACCACGCTGCCGTATGCGGAACGATTGGTCTTCGTGCCTTCCAGATGAACCATCAGCCAGTGTCCGCGATCCGGAACCGTATTCAACAGCAGCCGCGCGGGACCGTTGTTATTGGTGACGAGGATATCCATTCCGCCGTCGTTGTTGATGTCCCCGAATACCGCGGCCCGGCTGACTTCGGGAATCTGAAAAACCGGTCCGGCCGACGCCGTGATATCCGTGAAGCCCCTGCCCGTATTCTTCAGCAGGAGCTTCTTCTCCTTATAAGGAAACTTGTCGCCGGGCGGAGCCATCGTCACATTCACGGCGCCATTGGCGGTGAACAAATCCATCCGCCCGCTGTTCTCCATATCGATGAGACCAACGCCGAATCCGGTATACGGCAGCGTAATCTGCGCCAGCCCGGACTGCTCCGTGGCATCGATGAAGTCACCGTTGGCCTGTCGCTCGAATAGAGTAAACGATTCAGTCGGGATATTGGTGACGACAAGGTATTCGCCGCCGTTGCCATAGATGTCTCCGGAAGCAATGCCCATGCCCGCCCGCGGCTTGCCATCCGCCGCGTAAGCCAGCCCGCGGCTGAGACCTTCCTCATGAAAGACGCGATCGTTTTCAGGCGACTGAGGGCTGCGCCGCGCATTAACCCACAGATGGTTCGCGGCGCCATCGTCGGCGACCAGAAAATCCGGATAGCCGCTGTTACCAAAGGTCCCGGTCAGAATGCCAAGGCCGGGCCCCGCTTTCGCGCTCAGCCCGACTTCATCTGTCACGTTCCTGAAATGGCCATGGCCGAGGTTGTGGTACACCTCCGTGATCGTCCCTTTGAAGGGCTGCGGTCCGCAATAGTTGGGCGATCCCTGCTGCGTGTAGCAGGGGCGGCGATAGAAATCCAGATAGTGAACCACGACCAGATCGAGCAGGCCGTCTTTGTCGTAGTCGATGAACGCGGCGCTCGATGACCATCCCGAGGACGCCACGCCCGCGCTGGCCGTCACGTCTGTGAACGTGCCGTTGCCGTTGTTGTGATACAGAACGTTTCGGCCCCCGTTCTGTCCGCGTAATTGGTCACGTACAGATCGGCGAAGCCGTCGTTGTCGTAATCGCCCGCCGCCACGCCCATGCCTTTGTCGGCGAGTCCGAGGCCGGATGATTCCGTGACATCGGTGAACGAAAGCTTTCCCGTTTCTTTCAGATTGTTCCGGAAAAGGCGATTGCCCGGTTTCCACCCGGCTGGAATCGGCACCAGCGGAGTGCCCTGGGGCAGAGTGGGCGAACCCTGAATCAGAAACACGTCCATGTCGCCGTCGTTGTCGTAGTCGATCAGCGCCGCGCCCGATCCCATCAGCTCCGGCAACAGGAAGTCACCTGTGGCGCCGGAAAACTGCCAGAACTCAAGTCCCGTCCGGGTGGCGGCGTCGTCGAAAGGGAGAGCCTTCCCGGCGGGGTTGGATGCCCTGCAGGCGCACAGAAAAGCCGGCAGGAGCAGCGCGAAAAAAGCCCGATTTAATATTTAAGGATGATATCGTGTCAAAAAAGCGCACAGCCCGGAGGCTACCCGCTTCCGAACCGTGACCGTCAGGGAGCGGCAACGCGAACTTGTGCGTTCGATAATGTTTCGACTGTTTTATGAACCGACTGTTATGAAGCATGGCGTGGCGATTGCCGTTGTATTGCTGGCCGCACTGCCGCATTTCTCGTGCACCAGTTCCATCCCGCCGGTTCCTTCGGTCACGCTCGATGGTCTCGACGCGGATGTCAAAAGCGCTATCGTGAAAGCCCGCGACCAGGCCCTGGCTCAGCCGAAAAGTGCGGAGGCTTCGGGAACTCTCGGCATGGTGCTGGAGGCGCATACGCTTTATCGGCCGGCCGTGCCGGCCTATCAGCGCGCGGCGGGTCTCGATCCGAAGGACTTCGCCTGGCACTACTATCTCGCGCTTTGTCTCGAGAAAACCGGGCAGCTCGATCAGGCGCTGGCATCAATCGACGCGGGACTTCGGCTGCGGCCGGACTACCCGCCGGCAATCCTCAAAAAAGCCGAACTGCTTCTGAAACAGGGGCGATTCACGGAAAGCGCTGCTGTATTGAGTCCTTTCGTCGACCAGAATCCGAACTCCCCGCAGGGTCTGTATTTTCTCGGCCGCGTGAAATTCGCCCGGCACGATTTCGCGGGTGCTGACGATCTGTATCGCCGCGCCACGGAGGCTGACCCGCAGTTTGGATCGGCCTGGTTTGGGCTTGCCGAAACCAGCAAGAGACTGGGGCGTACCGGGGAGAGCGAAAAGAATTATCAGCTCGCCGAGGCTTACAAGGATCACAATCCGCCGCTGCCGGACGAGCTCTATGCGCGCATGATGAAACTCGCGACCGGCATCGAAAACCGTCTCATCGAAGCGAAGAGGCTGATGAACCACCGCCAGTTCGATCGGGCGTCGCAGCTCTACCGGGAGGTGCTGAAACAGCATCCGGACAACCTTGATGCGCTGGTGAACCTTATTTTTATCGCGCAGTATCCGAACCAGTCGACACCGCAGGAGGTGGAGGATCTCTACGCGAAGGCGCACGCCCTGAACCCGCAACTGCCCGAGCTGCACATGTACCACGGCACGGCCCTCTCCGCCCAGGGCAGGTATGATCAGGCGGTGGCCGAACTCGAAAAGGCCATTCAGCTCCGGCCAAACAGCGCCGAAGCGCACGCCTGGCTGGGGAACGTGCGGGAGAAGCAGAATCGTCTCGCTGACGCGGTCGAGCAGTATCGCATCGCCATTCAGCAACAGCCCGATTTTCGCGTAGCGCGGCTGGAGCTCGCGAAAGATCTGCTGAATTCCGGCCGCAGCCGGGAAGCTGTACCCGTGCTCTTGCCGGCGCTGCAGGTGCAGGACGACAACACGCCGATCGCCATGATGTTCCTCGTGCAGGCTTACGTCAATCTGGGTGATCGGGCCAGCGCGCGAAAGTACCTCGAGCAGGCTCATGAGTATGTGGTGCGCAACGGCCCATCCCGTCTGCTGCCGCAGATCGAGAGCAATCTGCGAACCCTCGGCGCCGGCTGATCCTCAGTGGGGCAGCCTTTCCAGGCTGCGGACTCGCTTTCCAGCGGGTCCATCCTGCGAAGCCGGACGCGCTTACTTTGATCACAAATTCGCAACACAAGCGTTGTGGTGCTCCAACTCCCTTAAGTCCATAGCCTTACACCGCCTGTTGGCCATCGCGAATCCCTGGTCGACCCGTCCGTTTTCGCCGCTCCATGTTAATACTCGGTTTCGACGAGGAGAGCCTTCAACGCTGGCCACAGCAGTCCAAACGCAGCAGCCGCATCGCAACCGCCTGAATCGAGAGAGGCCCGCTCCCCAAATGGCTTCGTTTATTCAACGCCGGAATCGCTGCCTTCCGCTCGGCTACCACTATCCGTATGGCCGAGTTATGGCTTTTCACAGATCGGTCCTCTCGGACGTTCCAGGGGCAACCGAAAACCGCAATTCCACGCTGCGGTATCACGAAATTTCTGCAGAGGATCAAAAGAGCGTCAAATTTTCACCCACAAATTGTCGCTCTCAAGGTTCGAAAGAGCACCGATCTAGTAGATTTCAATTAAGTTTCATGGCCTGAACGCCCGATAGAAAAAACCTTTCCGCTCCATCGACAAGGCCAGCCCCCTGTTATATGATGCCCAAGCTTCAGTGCGAACTTCAGCGGTCATGTTACAGCAAGGGGATTCAGAATTTTGGATATTGGGGAGGTTACAATGCGGTTGAGATTTGCGGCCATCATGTTACTCTGCGCCGCGGGGGCATTTGCTCAGGGCGATCGCGGCACCATAACGGGAACCATCACGGACCGGACCGGCGCCGTCGTCCCGAACGCTTCCATCGAACTGACTAACCAGCAGACGCAGGCTAAAAGCGATGTAGGAACCAGCAGCACCGGTAACTACACTCTGGCCAACGTGCCCGTAGGTACCTACGAATTTGCCGTCTCGGCTATGGGCTTCAAGAAATACGTCCGCCCCGGCATTATCGTTCAGGTTGGCGAAACTATCCGCGTTGACGCGACCCTTGAGGTTGGCGCCACGTCGGATACCGTAACCATCACCGCCGAGGCCCCTTTGCTCAAAACGGAAAGCGGCGAAGTGAGCCACCAGGTCGACTATACGGAGGCTGACCAACTGCCTCTGTTCACCACCAACGGTACCGGCGGCTCTAGCGGCACCGGCAATATTCGCGACCCTCTGAGCGTCCTGAACCTCCTGCCCGGCGCAAGCCAGTCGACCGACTCAGTTCTGGTTATTAACGGGCTGCCCAACGCCTCTCAGACAATCATGGTCGAGGGCATGGACGCCACGAACGGAATGTGGCGCGAGCAGAATCAGTCGACCCAGCAGGGCGTCGACGCCATTCAGGAAGTTTCGGTGCAAACCAGTAACTTCGCCGCTGAGTATGGCGGTGCGGGCGGCGGTTATCTGAACTTCACCATGAAGTCGGGCACCAACCAGTATCACGGTACGGCGTACGATTACTTCGTTAATGAATTTCTGAACGCGGGCCTGCCCTTCAGTGCCAAGTGCGAGGAAAACAATACCTGCGCCACGAGCATCAACTCGGGCCACATCAAGAACGACGTACGCCGAAACGATTATGGCTTCACGCTCGGTGGCCCGGTTCGCATTCCGCACGTCTACAACGGCAAAGACCGGACGTTCTTCTTCTTTAACTTTGAGCAGTTCCGCCAGTCCACCTTTACCAACAACGGCATCGCGACGATGCCGATCTCCGCTTACACGACCGGTAACTTCGCCGCAGCCTTATCCCCGGTTTTTGGACAAGGGTTCTTTAACCCGATTTCCGTGCCGAACTCGATTTACGATCCGGCCACCCGTATGACAAATCCGACCACCGGTGCCATCACGGAGAGTGTGTTCCCCGGTAACGTCATCCCGCCGAGCCGGCTGGATCCGGCTGCATTGTATCTGCAAAGCTTCTTCCCGGCCCCGAACCTCACAGGTGCCGGTACGCTGAACAATTACGCTATACCTGCGTATGGGAGTTTCTCGCACACCACGATCCCGTCGATCAAGATCGATCAGTCGCTCAGCTCGAAGATGAAGTTGTCGGGCTACTTCTCGTTGACGGAAGAGAACAGCCCGAACAACAACGGCTTTTCGGAGCTGCTGGCCCCGGTGGCGCCGAATGCGGACCGCTCCTATACCTACCGTATCAACTTCGACGACACGATCACTCCGACGCTCCTTTTCCACGCCGGCATCGGTCTGCTTTACTACAATCACCCCGTGTACACGCCGACCTCGAACTTCGACGCGGCTGAGGCGACCGCCACCGGCGGCACCTTTAAGGCGTTCCCGGCAAACACGTACATGCCTTCTTTCGCGGGCCTCGAAGACGGGGCCATCGGCGGTGGTCTCGCCCTCGGATCCGGCTTCTTCGCCCCGTCCCCTGGCCCCGCCGGCTTCGACGAATCCGACTTGCACGACGTCAAGCCGACCGGAAACAGCAGTCTTACCTGGGTTCGCGGCAATCACACTTACAAGGCCGGCGTCTCGACGGTTCTGGAAGGATTCCCGCAGATCAGCAGCATTCGTGCATATGGGGAATACGGCTTCAGCGCGAACCAGACGGCGAATCCGGCTGAGTACGGCGCCAGCGGTATCATCTTCCCCTCGGGTTTCGCATATGCCAGCTTCCTGCTCGGTCAGACGAGTTCGGTGGAAACCTCCGGGATCAACGACACGCGCCTGGGTAACCACAACGTGGGTGCCTTTGTTCAGGACAGCTGGAAAGTGAACCGCAAACTGACCCTTGAGCTCGGTGTGCGCTGGGACTATGCGTCTCTGCTCGAGGAAGAGCATGGCGCGATGTCCGATGCCTGCTTCACCTGCGTAAACCCGAATCTGACCACTCCGGCATACCCCAACGGTATTCCGGGTGCGATCCAGTATGGCGCAACCAACAAAGGTCCCCTGACACATCCGTATAAGTTATCCTTCGGACCCCACATCGGCGTCGCTTACCAGATCGGACCCAAAACCGTGTTTCGGGCTGGCGGATCAATCGCCTATTCCTCGCCGGCGGACAACGCGTTCCTGTCCTACAGCGTGGCGGACTTCTTCACCATCGCGTCGCCCGGCCAATATCTCCCGGCGTCTATCCTGAGGAACGGCGACACACTCGCTGGAAGCAAGTTGGAGACCTTCCCGTACTACGCTCAATATCCATTCAATATTGCTCCCTCCGGTGCCGCCGCCTTCACTCCGCCCCAGGAGCCGTTCATCACCATCCCCAGAACCACCAGACTGCCCCGCGTGTTCCAGTGGAGCATCGGGATACAGCACGAAGTCCTGCCGAACCTGCTGGTTGAAGCGGCCTACGTGGGCAACCGCGGCGCATGGTTCACCTGCCCGGTCTGCTACGCGGCCAATCAGACATTTAATGGTCTGAGTCCGTCGAGGCTTGGCAGCCTCACAACTGCGGGTCCCGGTGGAACGCCCTTGTATGGCGCCACGGAGAATCTGAGCTTCACCAATCCGTCGAATTACGCTTTGCTGAATGATCAGATCAACAACCCGGCGGTCACCGCCGCGTTTCCGGGTCTGTCTAACCCCAACAACGTGTACCCGGGCTTCCCGTCGACGAGCACTCTGGCGCAGGCCCTGCGGCCCTACCCGCAGTGGTACGGCGTTCCGTCGTTCCTTGGACCGCCGGACGGCGACACTTGGTATGACTCGCTCCAGATCAAGGTGACAAAGCGCTTCTCCCATGGCCTCAGTGCCCAGGGTAACTACGTTTGGTCAAAGGCGGAGAATAACGGCGCCAGCTCCAACTCGTCTTACCTGGTTCCGTTCGATCCGGTGCTCAACGACATCTTCAATCCGAACGACTACAAGCAGCTTTCCGGATTCAACCGGCCGCAGGCTATGACGATCTCGTTCAGCTACACCACGCCCAAGATCAACAACTTTGGCGGTAATAACTTCGCCGGGCAGGCCGTCCGCTTCATCGCTCGCGACTGGACGCTCTCCGGTGTGCTGCGGTATCAGAGCGGTCAGATGCTCGCCAGCCCGGCTTCCAATATCACGCTTTGGAACACGGAGGGTGTCGGCGGCACTCCGCTGAACGGCGTGACGAACTTCGGCGGATCCGAACCGCTGGAGAATGTTGTTGCCGGCCAGTCGTGCCTGGCGGTCAACCCGAACAGCCACTTCGACCCGACGACCACACTGGCTCTGAATCCGAACGCGTATTCCAACCAGACCACGGAAACCATCGGCACGGCCGCGCCTTACTATCAGAACTGCCGTTGGCAGCGTCAACCGGCCGAATCTATGAGCCTGGGCCGTGTCTTCCGCGTGAAAGAGAAATATCAGCTGCTGATTCAGGCGCAGTTCTTTAACGTGTTCAACCGCGTGTTCTACCCGAATCCGACCGTTGAAACCTCCACCACAGCTGCTACCACCGCCAATCCTTTCCCGGGTTACGCCGGGACGGGCGCTCTGAACGGCGGCTACGGCTTCGTCAACACTCTGAACGGGGCGGGCACCACGCCGCGATCCGGTCAGCTTGTGGCACGCTTCACGTTCTAAGAACGGCCAGCATCAAAGAAACCACGGGCCTCGCCGGGAAACCGGTCGAGGCCCTTTTTGCGTTTGCGCGCAACATTAAAATGCTCGCCAGCATGAAAAATGTGTGAATTTTCCGTAGCGAACCGTCATGACTGGTGATATGATCCTCCCAATTTCCGTCTGTTGTTGCGGGCGATCGGGATCTTAAATATTAGAGGGGGATTCATGCGGTTGAAATTCGGCGCGGGTTTTCTCGTCTTCACTGCCGTCGTGTTCGCGCAAGGCGACCGCGGCACCATCACAGGAACCATTACTGACCGGACTGGCGCAGTTGTTCCCAACGCCACGATCCAAATCACAAACGAGGAACGGCAGTTCAAGAGCGAGGTCGGTGCGAGCTCGACTGGTAATTATACGTTCGCCAATGTCGCGATCGGCACTTATGACTTGTCCGTCACCGCCATGGGCTTCAAGAAGTTCGTGCGGCCGGGCATCGTGGTGCAGGTTGGTGAAACCTTCCGCGTTGACGTCACACTGGATGTGGGCGCCACTTCGGATACCGTAACGGTCACAGCCGAGGCTCCGCTGCTGAAGACAGAAAGCGGTGAAGTCAGCCATCAGGTCGACTACGCGCAGGCCGACGAATTGCCCCTGTTCACCACGAACGGCACTGGCGGCGCAACCGGAACCGGCAACATCCGCGACCCGCTGGCAGTTCTGAACCTGCTGCCCGGCGCCCAGCAGACCAGCGATTCGGTGCTGCGCATCAACGGCCTCCCCTCCAGCAGCCAGACCATCATGGTCGAGGGCATGGACGCCACCAACGGACTCTGGAAGCAGCTCAACCAGGCTGTCCAGCAGGGCACCGACGCGATTCAGGAAGTCTCCGTTCAGACCAGTAACTTCGCGGCCGAATACGGCGGCGCCGGCGGAGGTTATCTGAACTTCACGATGAAATCGGGCACCAATCAATACCATGGCACTGGCTACGACTACCTGGTGAATGAAGTCCTGGACTCTGGCCTCCCCTTCTCGGCGAAGTGCAACGTAGCGCCGCAGGGCAACATCTGCGCCACCGATCCCAACTCGGGGCACATCAAGAATCCCGTTCGCCGCAACGACTACGGCTTCACACTGGGCGGGCCGGTGAGAATTCCGAAAATTTATAACGGAAAAGACAAGACTTTCTTCTTCTTCAATTTCGAGCAGTTCCGTCAGAGCACGGTCACCACCAACGGCGTGGCGACGTTCCCTAGCTCGGCTTACGAAAGCGGCAACTTCTCCTCGGCCCTTGAACCTGCCAGCTTCAGCAGTATTTTCAACGGCACGTCGCCGGTGTGCAACGCCTCCAACCCCTGTATCCCCAACCAGGTGTACGATCCGGCAACGCGTATGACCAACGCGAATGGCCAGATCGTGGAAACGCCGTTTCCTGGTAACACTGTTCCGCTCAGCCGCCAGGACCCCGTGGCACGTTATCTCCAGAGCTTTTTCCCGGCGCCCAACGTGACCAATGCGCTGACCAACAACTACAACATTCCGCCCTATTCGAACTTCCGGCATACGACGATTCCGTCGATCAAGATCGATCAGTCGCTGAACTCGAAGATGAAGCTTTCGGGATACTTCTCGTACACATCGGTCAACAGCCCGAATAACAATGGCCTGCCGCAGACAATCGCGCCGGTAGTGCCGACGGCCGACAGATCGTACACCTATCGAATTAACTTCGACGACACGATTACGCCCACGCTGCTGTTCCATGTGGGTCTCGGGTTGCTTTACTACCACCATCCGCTGGCTCCGTCGATCAGCAATTTCACGCAGGCGGCCGAGAACGCGGCGGCTAACGGCTTCGACGGTGCGCCGGGCGGGAAAACTTACACGCCTTTCGCGGCCGGCAATATTATTCCGAACTTTGCCGGACTCCTCGCCTCGTTTAACGGCGGCGTTTCCATTTCACCCGGATCCAGCTCTCTTGGATCAGCCTATACGGATAATGACGTGAAGCCGACCGGCAACACCAGCCTGACCTGGGTGCGGGGCAATCACACTTACAAGGCCGGTTACAGCCTGGTGCTGGAAGGCTTTCCGCAGCAAAGCAGCCTGCGCGCTTTCGGTCTGCTCGGCTTCAGCAACGCGCAGACGGAAAACCCGATCGAATTCAACCAGCCCGGGATCACCTTCGGCTCGGGATTCAACTATGCGAGCTACCTTCTGGGGCTGACCTCGAGCGAGACGACGTCGGCAATCAACGATACCCGCCTCGGTAACCACACCATGGCCTGGTTCATTCAGGACAGCTGGAAAGTCAATCGGAAGCTGACTCTCGAACTCGGCCTGCGCTGGGACTACGCCACGCTGCTGACCGAAGAGCATGGCCGCCTGTCCGATGCGTGCTTCCAGTGCACCAACCCGACGCTGGGCATCCCTGGATCGATCGTTTACGGCGCCACCAATGGCGGACCTCTCTTCAACAATTACAAATACTCGTACGGTCCGCACCTCGGCGTTGCGTACCAGATCGATCCCAAGACCGTGTTCCGGGCCGGTGGATCGATCGCTTATTCGTCCGCTCCCGACAATGCGTTCCTGTCGCCCAGCGTGGCCAACTTCTACACGGTTGGCTCGCCGGGGCTGTTCCTTCCCGCGAGTCAGCTTTCAAGCGGTGACACGCTGACAGCGTATGACCGGACCTATCCGATCTACAGTCAATACCCGTTCCAGACCGCGTCCACGGGATGCGGCCCGGCCGGGACCACGCCGTGCGTCAATCCCACGGAGCCGTTCGTCACGCTCGCGAAGAACGCCGGGCGGCTGCCCCGCATCTTCCAATGGAGCATCGGCCTGCAGCATGAACTCATTCGTAACCTGCTCGTCGAAGCCGCCTACGTAGGCAACCGCGGCGCCTGGTTCAGCGCGCCCCTGCTCGATCCGAACGGGATCAACGGCCTGAATTACGGCTCGCTTGACAATCTGTTGACTGAAGGCCCCAATGGCACGCCCAAGTATGGCGCCATTGAGAACCTCAACGTATTGAACCCCGCCCCACTCGGCGCCGCGGGAACGCAATGCGCCAGCACTACCGCATATACCATCCTCAGCAAGAAGATCAACGATCCGTGCGTGCTCACCATATTCCCGGGGCTGGCGAATCCTAACAACGTCTATCCGGGCTTCCCCGTGACGCAAAGCCTTACGCAGGCTCTCCGTCCGCATCCACAGTGGACCGGCGTTCCGAACTTCCTTGGACCGCCCATGGGCGACACCTGGTACGACTCGCTCCAGGTGAAGGTAACCAAGCGCTTCTCGCGCGGTCTCTCGGCTCAGGGTAACTATACCTGGTCGAAGTCGCTCGACAACGCCGTCAACGCCAACACATCATATCTGACACCCTCGGATCCGATCCTGAACGATCCGTATCAGGGGGTGCACCAGAAGCAGCTCTCCGGCTTCGACCGGCCGCAGGCGATGACGATTTCGTTCAGCTACACCACGCCGAAGATCAACAGCTTCGGCGGGGACAACATCGGCGGGAAAGCCATCCGCTACATCGCCCGCGACTGGACGCTCAGCGGCGTCATGCGTTACCAGAGCGGAGCGCTGATCTCGTCGGCAACGTCGAACAACGCCCTCTGGACGAACTTCGGCTACGTCAACGGCGTCACCAACTTCAGCGGCTTCGGGAACGTGAACAGCGGGGCTCCGCTGGAAAATATCGTCTCCGGTACCTCGTGCCTGGCGGTGGACCCGAACGGCCACTTCAATCCGCAAACCACCATCGCACTGAACCCGAATCACTGGGTGAATCAGACGACGCCGACATTCGGTACGGCCGCTCCGTATTACACGAATTGCCGGTGGCAGCGTCAGCCGTCGGAATCGCTGAACCTGGGCCGCATCTTCCGCGTGAGGGAGAAGTATCAGCTCCTGATCGAGGCGCAGTTCTTCAACGTGTTCAACCGGACGTTCATCGCGCAGCCCGGCGTTGGCACCTCGACCACGGCGCCAACCTGCACCAGTGCGCTGCCGGGGTACCCGTCGCCCCTGTCGACGAATACCTGCGCGGCCAACGGGGCGGCCGGAATCCCCGGCGCTCTGACCACCGGGTTCGGTTTCTCGAACACGAACAACGGAGCGGGCGTCAACCCCCGATCCGGGCAGCTGGTGGCACGTTTCACCTTCTGAATCCGAGCAGCCTCACAGGCCTTTCTGCATTCAGGACCGGCGTCGCCACGGGCCCGCGCCGCCGGTCTGGAACGCTCTGCCTGTCGCGCGCTGATAGTATTCCGCGATGGTCGGCCGGTCGTTCTCATCGCAGCGGTTCAGAAACGCTGTCGCAAAAGCGTACTCCAGATCGCCGAACGACCGGTAGTTCTCTGCCCAGCAGATCACGGTACGCGGCGACATCAGCGTCGAAATGTCGCCCGCCTGAAATCCGATCCGCGTTTGCTCGGCGGTCCGCACCATCTGCAGGACCAGCTTCCGACCCTCTTCATCGTTCATCCATGGCGCCCGCGCGTGCACCACAGCGGCTTCCTCCGCCTCGGGCAGATAGTCGAGGCGCGCCACGATATTCCAGCGGTCGAGCTGCGCCTGGTTGAGCTGCTGTGTGCCGTGGTAGAGGCCGGTAGCATCGCCCAGCCCGATCGTGTTGGCCGTCGCAAACAGGCGGAACGAGGGATGCGGAGAGAGCACACGGTTCTGATCGAGGATTGTCAGCCGCCCGTCGGCTTCGAGCACCCGCTGGATGACGAACATCACGTCCGCCCGCCCGGCGTCGTATTCGTCGAAGACCAGCGCGATCGGGCGCTGATAGGCCCACGGCAGAATGCCTTCGCGGTATTCGGTGACCTGCTTACCTTCGCGCAGCACGATCGCGTCCTTGCCGATCAGATCGATGCGGCTGATATGGCTGTCGAGATTGATGCGCACGCACGGCCAGTTCAGGCGGGCGGCGACCTGTTCGATGTGAGTGGACTTCCCGGTGCCGTGCCGGCCCTGGATAATCACCTTTCTGTTCTCTGCGAAGCCGGTGAGGATCGCCATGGTGGTGCCGGGATCGAAACGATAGCAGGGGTCGATTGCGGGCACGTGCGCGGTGCGGTGCGAGAATGCCCGCGCCACAGCGTCGGTGTCGATGCCGAAGACGTGGCGAACCGGGACTTCGGCATCCGGCAGCGCCGGCAGGTCGTCGATATCGATGTTGTCTTTCACTGGCTTATCACGATCATGCCATCTTCGACATGCACCGGGACCGGATCGAGCCAGCAGCCTTCGCCCGCGCCTGCCACGCCGAAACCGTCCTCGATCCGGTACTCCGCGAAGTGCATGGTGCAGCGGATGTGCGTGCGGTCTTCGCTCAGGAATTCGCCGGCCCGGCAGTTCAGCGGCGAGGAATAGTGCGGGCAGATGTTGAGATAGCCGAAGACCTGGTGAGCGCGGCGCACGACGAACATGGAGAAGACCGTCGTGCCGCGGCCGAAGACGAACTCCTTCGCGTCGCCATCGGCGATTTCGTCAAGCGGTGCGAGCGGCGTTCCTGGCATGGGTGCGCGCGGTCTGGTGCGCCACAGCGTGGGATCCGGCTTACTGAGGGCGTCTGCCATCGTACGCTGCGCGCAGTAATTCCAGCACCCCGTCGCGCGTCACGGGGCGTGGATTGTAGTAAGGGTTCTTCACGGCGAGATCGGCCGCGTGTTCCAGATCGCTTTCCGAAAGTCCAAATTCCCGGAGGCTCTTCTGTGTCGCGACTTTCAGCATCAGATCGTAGAGACCACCCACCGGTGCGCGGTTGTAGGCCGCGGTATAAGGAAGCATCACCGCGTGAATGCCTGCATGATCCAGGTTGAACGTTCCGCCCAGCGTGTGACAGAGTTTGTGATGCAGCGCCATCCCCACCGACCCTAGACAAATCCCCGCCAGCCACGCGCCGTAAAGAGCCTCGGTCCACGCCTCCATCGAAGGAAGCTGCGGAAGGGCGCTGTTCAGCGCCCGGATGGATTCCTGCGCCATAAGCGATATGACTGGATTGGCGTCCTTTGCGTACAGGGCCTCCACCGAATGGGCGATCGCGTTCATTCCCGAGGTTCCGGCCAGCGCGATCGGCATCGACATCACGAGATCTGGATCGTACACCACGGTCTCAGGCAGCACCTTCATCGAACGCAGAGTTGTTTTCACGCCGCCTTCGGTCTGACCGAGGATCGGCGTCATCTCTGATCCGGCGAAGGTTGTGGGTACGGCGAGCTGCGGCAGATCGGTGCGATAGGCAATCGCCTTTCCCAGTCCCGTGGTCGACCCGCCGCCTGCGGACAGAATGCCGTCCGCGTTTACGGAGCGCACGGCTTCCATGGCAGCTTCGGTTACTTCAACCGGAGTGTGCATGGCCGCGCCGGGATACACGATGGCCGCGCGGTGACCGATCGCGCGCGCGAACTCCCCCGCCAGCGCGGCCTGGGGCGGCGTTGACAGCACGATGGCCCGCGTGATTCCGAGGCGGTCGAGTTCCTCGGCAACCTTCGTGCGCGCGCCGCGACCGAAGATTACCCGAGCCGGGCTGGCTTCGTAGACGAATTCCACCTTGTGCCTGATTTTGGAAGTTCGTGCGCCGCTCCCTCACGGTCACGGTTCGGAAACCCCTTCTGAACCGCGCGCGTGAGCAAGCGGCAACTAGAACGTTACGGCCTGGCTCGGTGCTTTGCCCTCACGGATCAGATCCGGCACCTTGGGCGAGCCGTTCTCCCAGACCAGCAGCATGGAACGCTTGGCCGAAAATCCCTGATGGCGGATATCGGCCGGCATGCAGGCCACGTCGCCCGCTTTCTGGCGCACGACAGCTTTCGGGCGGCCGGTCGCGCCGTCTTTGATGTTCCAGACGATTTCATCCGACAGCGTGATGAACCACTCGCAGCGGTCGTTGCCATGCTCGACCGGCAGGATGTACTCTTCCGACGTCGGGCAGAACAGGCTGTCTTTCACCACTGAACAGACCGAGGGATTCCACGTCACGTCGGAACGCGAAAGATATCCGAAGAGGTTGAACGCGGAGACTTCGTCCTCGAAGCCAGGCTCGGGATAGACTTCCGGCTGATCCTGCTTCACGTCGTCGAACATGCGGTTGACGGGATAACCGTTCGCGTCGGTGCGAACCGGCGTATCGCCGCGCAGCCCGACCATGCGCCTTGCGGTCACGCGCTGCCGCTGGACAGCCTTATCGTTGTCGCCGTGCTTCACGCCCCACGGGGTGCCGGTTTCCATCGGCGCCGCGAACGGATCGTAGCCTTCGTTGGTCCAGTCCGAGATCATCTGTTTGAAGATGTTCATCAGTTCGTTGGATTTGAAGCGCTCCACGAAATCGCGGCCGGCGGCGACATAGGCCTCATTGGTGGCGCCGAGGAACATGTCGACTTCGCCGTAGTAATTTGTCGTGCCGAACACGGGGTCGAAATTCACCGTTCCATAGAAGAAGCCCCACGCGACGTCGCGCATCAGGGCGCGCAGAAATGCATCGGCGGGCGCGGTGTGGGAGCCCATCGGGCAGCTGATGTCGACGAAGTACTCGCTCCGTTGAACGTGAACGAGCCCGCTGTGAAGCTCTTATAGCCGGTCACGTTGTCGGCGGGATCAACGCGGTAATTCGTGCTGATCGGCAGGCCGCGAGGGTTGGCTATCTTCGTTTCAGCGCGGTTTTTCACTCAATGCCATTGCCATAAATTTGATTCCTTAATCTCAGTGCTGGCAGATTTCCGCCCAGCTGATGAACCGTCTCCGGGCCGTCGATGGTCTGGATCATCAGGGTGCAGGCGCGCTCGGCGCTGAAGCGATAAGCGGCGCCCACCGGCAGCATCGCCATGTGACCCTGGCGAAGCACGATGCGGCCCATCTTGCGGCCGTCGGGATCGCTCCGAAGCTTGTGGGCGCCTTCGCTCTCCGGATCCACGACGGCGTCGGGGTTTGCCAGCTTCACCAGGTGCACCTCGACTTCGCCGTCCATCAGCAGCACGAATTCATCGTGGGCGGCGGTGTACCAGGGCGAGGTTCCCTCGGCGCGCGCGATCTCGACCACATATTCAAAGTTCTTGCCGACGCGCGACACGCTCGTAAGGTTTCGACTTCGCGGCGACTTCGAAAATGTTGGAAAATGCGTAGCGCTTCGCGTCCTCATCGATGACCGTCACCCCGCCTTTTGAGTAGTGATCGATGGAACCGAAATCCGTAACATAGCGTGCCATACTCAATGCACTCTATCAAACTTCCTGGAGATGGGCGAGAAGGTCCGCAGTACGATTCAGAAACGGGACGCCAAAGGCGTCGTCCGGCATGGCGCCGAGTGGCTCACGATCTGGTCCGATCCGGAAAGCCTTCGGAGCGATGCGGAGAAGCGGGCGGCGCGCGAAACGGAGCGTTGTCTGGCGGCGGCGGCGCGGTCGATTTCGGGCGATCCGATGCTGCAGTTGCAGATCCCGCCGGCGGCCCATCGTGGAGAAGTGGACTCGCGCGCGCTGGTGCGGCGATTCCATTCGTCCGCATTGCACATACCGCCTGCCGATCCGGCCGAACGGCGGTTGTTCGATCTGTGCGAGCAGGTGCGGTGCGAAGCGGCGGGCGCGCTGCTGTACCCGGGCGTGGCCGAAAACCTGGAAGCACAGCAGCTGGAACGAGTGGACCTCGGCGTACATCTTGCCTCGCTCGTTCCGCTGCCGGAAGCGCTGCGAATGGTGCTGCGCGATGCCTTGATCGAAAGAGCGGAGCCGTCGATCCCGTCAGCTGGGTTTCGCATGTGGGACCAGTGGATACGATCGCGGTTTGGCGATCTGCTGGAATCGCTGAGGCGCGCCGTATACGACCAGGCTCGATTCGCAGCGCTGTCGCTGGAGCTGATTCGCGACCTGCCTAAAGAGGGACAGGCGCGCCGGTTCACGCCGACCGATCCAGGCGGGAGTGAGGTGTCGGCGGAGCGTCGGCGCGAAGACCCGTCGGGCGACCTGTTCGAACCTGGCGGCGATCTGGTACACGAGGCATCGTTGGCCGCGGCGGAGGTTGCTCCGTTCACGCCGTACACGGTGTTCACCACTGCCCACGATCGGATCGTGCGGGCGGCAGATCTGCCCCGTACAACACGTGCGGCTCAATCCCGGCCCCGCGATCTTGCCCGCCTGGTGATGCGGCTGCAGCGGCGTCTTCTCGCCCGGCAGGTTCGCGACTGGACCTTCGATCTGGAAGAAGGCCTGATCGATGCGGCGCGCCTCGACCGGGTCATCGTGAATCCGGGCTTCGCGGCGGCGTATAAACAAGAGCACCAGTCCGAGTTTCGCGACAGCGCGGTCACGATCCTTATCGACAACTCCGGCTCCATGCGCGGCAAGCCGATTGAGATCGCCTGCGTCGCTTCGGAACTCATCTCGTCCGCGCTCGAGCGCTGCCACGTGACGTGCGAGATTCTCGGCTTCACCACATCCGCCTGGAAGGGCGGGAAATCGTTCAAAGACTGGGTGCGCGCCGGACGGCCGGCAAATCCCGGCCGGCTGAACGACCTGCTGCACATCATCTATAAGTCCGCTGACGAACCGGTACGGCGGTCGCACGTCAACCTCGGCGCCATGCTGCAGCCGGATCTGCTGAAGGAGAACATCGACGGCGAAGCGCTGCTGTGGGCGGCGCGGCGGTTGCTGGCCCGGCCCGAGCAACGCCGGGTGCTTATCGTGATTTCCGATGGCGCGCCGGTGGATCAGGCCACGCTCGAAAACAATGCCGACCGCGGAATTTTGGACCGGCATCTGCGCCAGGTGATTGCGGAGATCGAAGGCTCAGGCGGAATCGAGCTGGCGGCGATCGGCGTGAAGCACGACGTGGATCGCTATTACCGCAACAGCGTGCGGATCGGGGAGGTGGAAGGACTCGGCGCATCGCTGGTCGCGATGATTGATACACTACTGCGATGAATTCACGTTTGCTGGCCGGCGCGCTCGTTTTGGCGACTCTGGCGTCTGGCGAAGTCATCGAGAAGACTAAAAACATTGCGGGCACGACGGTGCACTACAAAGTCGTGCTGCCCAGCGGCTACGACGCGGCGAAGACATATCCGGCGATCCTCGGCTTCGGCGGCGGACCGCAGACCATGAACACGGTCGACAGCGTCATCAGCCGGAATTTCCGCGATGAAGCGGAGAAGCGCGGCTACATCGTGGTGGTGCCCGCTGCGCCCGACGGGCAGCTTTTCTTTGAAGGCGGCGAGAAGATCTTCCCCGAGTTTCTGAAGCAGATACTGGCTGACTATAAGATCCGCGACAACAAGTTCCATATCGCGGGAGTATCAAACGGCGGCATCGCGTCGTTCCACGTGGCTTCGCTCAACCCGCAGTACTTCCTGTCGATCACCGCGTTCCCCGGCTATCTCTGGGAGAACAATGCCGCTCACATGCAGGCCATTTCGAAGATGTGCATCAACATGTTCGTCGGCGAGAACGATCCCATGGGGTGGCAGGACCTGATGAAGCTGCAGACCGATGAAATGCGCGCCAGGGGAATGAACGCGCATTACACGGTTGAGAAAGGCCAGCCCCATCGCATCGAAACGCTGGCCGGGCCGGGCGCCGCGCGTCTGTTCGATCTGTTCGATCAGGCCGCGAAGGGGTGCGGGAAGTAGGCTACTTGCCCTTGTCGGCGAGGCGGCCGCCGCGCAGAACGTTGGCCACGGCTTCGTTGCCTTCGTGACAGGCGTATTCGTAAAGCTTGTACTCCGGATCGCGCACCAGCGGGATGGAGACCTTCCAGGGCGCGGTGTATTCGTTCGGATCGTCGACACGCACTTCGTAGAGGATCGTGTTTTCGTCGGTGCGGGTGAAGCGTTCCACAACGTGCAGATCTTCGCTCTGCAGAATGCCTTTGAGGCGTCCGGCGGATCCCGCGGTACCCATCCAGCCTTTGCCGTTGTAGTTCGTAATGTCGACCACGAGCGTGTTGCCTTCCCAGTGGCCGCGCGAGTCGCCGTTCCACTCGCGCACGCTGGCGGGCAGATGCGGGCTGTTGTCGACGGGAATGATGCGGGTTTCGTGGATCATCTCGTAAAGGATCGTGACGTAGCCCGGCGTCTGGATGATCTGGTAGGCGTTGTTATAAGCCGCCGGAAACATGCCGCCGGGCACGCCGCGCGTGATGCAGCGGTCCCAGACGCTCATGTTTTCGTAAGAGTCGGCGTTGTGTGCGGTGTTGTAATCGCGCACGGCCTCGGCTTCGGGCTTGATAGGCACGCGCCCGTTGGCGGGTTCGACTACGAGCGATGACTGGTGAGTGGAAACCACCTTCGTGCCGCGATCGAACCATACCTCGTTGTACGTGCCCGGATCACCGGGAGCGGGTGGTTTGTCGACGTTGGTCTGGGCTGCCTTCTTTTCGGCGGCGGCGATCTCGTCCTTGCTGAGCACGGCTTTGGTTGCGAGGTCGGCGGGGCGCTCGAAGGGGGTGATCGTCGGATTCGTCCAGACGCCCTGAAGATCGGGCTGGCCGTCCGGCGTGTGCGGGAGGGCCCATTTCTTTGCCGTCTGGGCCAGCATGAGCGCGGGCATACAACAAGCTGCGGCGATCAGAAACGCGGAAAAACGACGATGGCTCATACGTGCTATTCTCTCCCGAAAGGAGCGCCTCCAAAATGAGTGATAATCCCCGTCCCAAACTTCCGGCCGAAGCCGTGCAGCTGTACAACGTTTTCATCCACGGCGGAATGAGCCGCCGCGCCTTCATGCAGGGCCTCGAGAAATTCGCCGTGGGCGGTTTGGCGGCGGCGGCGATCGCCGAAGCTCTGTTGCCGAACTACGCCCTGGGCCAGCAGGTCGCGAAGAACGACGACCGCATCAAGACGAGCTACGAAACCGTCCCCTCACCGCAGGGCAACGGCAGCATCAAGGGGTATCTGGTGCGCCCGGTGAGCGCCGACACGCGCAATGCGATGCCGACGAAGCTGCCCGGCGTCATCGTGGTGCATGAGAATCGCGGGCTCAATCCGCATATCGAGGACATCGCGCGGCGGTTTGCGCTGGCTAACTTCATGGCGTTTGCGCCGGACGGGCTGACTTCGCTCGGCGGCTTTCCGGGCGATGATTACCGCGGCGGTCAGATGTTCAACAAAGTCGACCGCAACAAGATGACCGAGGACATGGTGGCCTCGGCGATGTGGCTCAAGGCGCGGCCGGACTGCACGGGCAAGATCGCCGCGACGGGGTTCTGCTACGGCGGCGGCATTGCGAATACGCTGTCGGTGCGGCTGGGGGCGGATATCGCCGCAGTGGCTCCATTCTACGGCCAGATGCCGACGGCGAAGGAAGACATCGCGAAGATCAAGGCCGGAGTGCTGGTGCATCACGGCGAGCTGGACAAGGCGTTGGCCGGGGCGTGGCCGGCGTATGATGCAGCGCTGAGGGAAGCCGGCGTGCAGCACGAAGGGTACATCTATCCGGGCGCGGTGCATGGGTTCAACTGCGATGCCACGCCGGAGCGGTACAACAAAGCGGCGGCGGACTTGGCATGGTCGCGGACCATCGACTGGTTCAATAAGTACGCACGTGGTTGATTTTAAATAACTTAGTGGCGTTCTTGGGTTCGTTTGGCAAAATTTGATTTTGCCCGAAGGCCCGGGTTGTTGCGTCAGTCATGGTGGTCGGTCTCCGGCCTCATTATCCACCCGCGAAAAGGGGATCGAGGCGGCGGAGGGAGATAAGCGGTGTCTCCTCACCGCGAAAATTGTTTTTCGGGTTGTGATCGCCAACCGGGGCTCAGGGTGCACGCACAGCGAAGACATCAGGGTGCGGAAGGTGCAAAGGACCGGCATTCAAAGAATGTTTGCGACACCTTTTGACGGCGAGGATTTTCCTCATCGCCTTACGTGGTCGATAGCAGAAGAGCAGGCGACGCTTGCAAGAGAGCGGGAACGGGAATGGTCACAACCCGGTCTCGTAGCGATGGTGTTCGCATTTCACACTATTGAAGCCTACTTCAATTTTGTAGGCGAACGGCTTGCCCCCGAGATATGGAAAGATGAGCGGAACTTTTTCCGCCAAGAACCGTATCGGGGATGGGGCGGAAAACTTTCAAAAATTCTGGAACTGGTCGGACTTTCTCTAACGCCTGATAGTCGTCCGCAGAAGACGATTTTCGAATTGAAGCAACTACGCGATTTAATCGCTCACGGGAAAGCTGAAAAACGGAGTGGTGTCCTTCTTCATCGCGAGGGAACTGACGCTCCCTATCCTGAATTCACGTTAAGGTCGATGTTTACGCCCAAGGAAAAGATCACCATGGCAATACAAGATGTCGACCAGTTTGCCAATCAAATCCACGCTCTTGCTCTACCGATGGTTAACGATCCTTTGTTTGGTAAAGATGCTTTGCGGGGAGCGCTGAGTCATAGCCTGCGGTAAAGCCAGGGTCGTTAAGGCGTGTCGTGGTATCGGCTTCGATTTGTTACTTTTCCTTTCCTATGGTAGCCAGCAGCGGCGGCCATGGGCTTCAATGAAGGTGCGTTCCATCGTCAGCGCGGTTCTCTATAGTTGGGTAGATGGGGATTGAGCAGCGCGCCACAGGCGGCTCGCTTGGGAAACTTACGCTGATCGGCCTCGCGCTCGCGGGGCTTGTCGTCAATGGCACGCTGGCGCTGCTGAACCGCGGGTCGTGGAACGCCGATTTCAACCAATATTATGCTGCCGGAAAACTGGTCGGGACAGGCCGCCTGTACGACTGGAATTCCCTCCGCGCGCTGGAGCTGGAGCACGCGGCGCGCACCGTCACATTCACGCGCATCCCTGCATTCGCGCTGGCGTTCAGGCCGCTGACGTGGCTGCCGTGGACGGCGGCACGAGCGATCTGGTTCGGGTTCGGGATCGCGGCGCTGGCTGGTTTCGTGTGGCTGTGGCCGGGGATTAAGCGGGGGTGGGCGTGCGTGGTGGTGTTGTGGTCGATGCCTGTCGCGTTCTGCCTCGCCACGGGCCAGGATTCGGTGCTGTTCCTGTTTTTCTTCGCGCTGGGACTGAGATTGCTGGTGGATGGGCGCGACTGGTGGGCCGGATTCGCTTTTTCCCTCTGCATCGTCAAGCCGCATCTCGCGCTTCTGGTGCCGGTTCTGCTGATTGCGCAAATGCGCTGGAAGGCGATTGTCAGCGGCGCCGCGGGAGTGATGGCTAGTATCGGAGCGTGTTTCCTTTCAGGCGAAGGGAACGACTGGCCGCGGCGGCTGCTGACGCTGACATCGCGGATTGACGGGCATCCACTGGTCAGCGGAATCCAGGCGGCGAACTTTCCGCCCGCCGAAGCTCCCGAGCGGATGCCGAACCTGCGGGGCCTGTTGTGGTTCTTCGGCGGCGGCATTGCCGTGGAGATAGCCGTGGGGCTGACCGTCGTCGTGGCGGTTTGGTTCATCAGCCGGAAACGGCGGCTGCCCGTAAGTGGCACCATTGCGCTCGCCGGAGGGCTGCTGCTGAGCCACCACGCATATATTTACGATGCACTGCTTCTGCTTCCGGCGCTGATTCTGCCGTTTCTGATGCCGGCACCTGAACTGCTGCGAAAGTGTGCGGCCGTGCTGGCGACGCCCATGGCATACGTGCTTACCCTTGCGAACGGGTCAATATGGCCGGTAATGATCGGACAGATGGCGATCAGCGGTTATGTGCTGGTGTTGATTGCGGTGACGCTTAGCCAAAATATGCCGGAGCGTTCCCCGGCCGCCACTTGATGTTGCAGCCGACGCTCGGCTTCTGCTGCCCAGTGGCTTCGCGTCCGGCGAGGGTGGCTTCAATGGCCGCGCGCAGGTCGGCGCCGGTTACGGGTTTGCCGTTGCCGGGCCGGCTGTCATCGAGCTGTCCGCGATAAACGAGGTGACGGGCACCGTCGATTAGGCGGTCGAATAGAAAGAAGTCAGGCGTGCAGGCGGCTTCGAAGTGTTTTGCCACGTCCTGGTTCTCGTCGTAGAGCACGGGGTAGGTGAGGCCCCAGTCGGCAACCATGCGCGCAAGGCCTTCGGGGGAATCGTCGGCGGAAACAGCGGGGTCGTTCGAGCTGATGGCGACGATGCCGAGATCGCGGTCGGCGTAGTCGCGGCCGATCTGCGCCAGTTCCGTCCTGATGTGCTTCACGAAAGGGCAGTGATGACAGATGAACATCACGAGCAGGGCTTTGCGTGCGGCGAAGTCGCTGAGAGATACGGCGCGTTGTGAGACCACATCGGGCAGGGTAAAAGACGGAGCCGGAGTGCCCAGCTCGAGCATTGTGGATGGAGTTGCCGCCATTGAGTTACTTCACATCCACTTTAACAACCTGGATGAGGAGGCTCTTCGGCACGAGCATCTGGTGCGGCACGCCGGCGGGAATGTGGAACACGTCGCCAACTGCCATGGGGTGCCGCGAGCCACTGGTGATGGACGTGCCGCGGATTTCGTTCGGAGCGGTGGTCTTAGCGCCCACCATCGTGCCGCCGACAACCAGCGTACCTTCGCCGGAGATGACGGTGACAACATCGACCTGCGTATTGTGCGTTTCGGCGGCGCCGTCGCCTTCGCGGCGGACGAGCAGAAGGCCGTGGTTGCCCCAGGTGGCGACGCGGTCGGCGCCGGCTTTGTTGGCGTCGAGTTTGGCGGCGGCGGCGCGCGACTTGATTTCGGCGGCGGTGTACATGGCGAAGCCGTCGGGGTCGGCGGCAAAAGCCAGACTTGTCAGGAGCAGAGCGGGAATGAGGAGGAGTTTCATCAGGGGCATCCTATCAAAACTTAATTAAAGGCACCGGCGACAAGATCGCCGGTGGTACATCACCAGGGCATCTGGCGTTTGGTGTATTTGCGGCCGATTTCGGCGGCCTGCTCGCTGGCGGGACCAACCATCACGCCTTCCTTGATCACGTCGATGACGTTGTTGGGGTTCATCGAATTCAGGAAGAAGATGTGATTGGCCTTGCAGGCCGCGAAGACCTTCGCCCGTGCCGCCACCATGCGGGGATCGCGCTCGGGCCCGGGGCCACGGACGCCGAGGGACAGTACTTGTCTTCGAGCTTCACGCCCAGCAGGAGTTCGCCGTTCGGGTTGAGCGGCCTGGCGTCGGCTGTATCCAGATACTCTTCCTGCGACACGCCCCAGATCTGCGAAGCGGTGGCCGTGCCGTGCGCGCTGCGGCGGCCTTCGTTAATGCCGTAGTCGAGACCCTGCTTGTGAATCGGCAGGCGTACCGCTTCGATGAACGCGCGGATGGCGCCGGGGGTGTCGGCATGGGTCAGCATGATGCCGTGTACGCCGGTGGCGAGCACCTGGGCGAACATCCAGGCGTTGGCGCGGACCGCGGCTTCGTCTGATCCGTTGACTGGCACGTTGACGATGACGGCAGGTGTGCGATGGCCGCTCTTCGTGGGGCCTCCGGCCACCAGACCTTTCAGGTATTCGGCGAGACCGGCGACGTCAAAGGGGGCGTGCTCCATGTCGTAACTGATGTAGTCGGCCCAGGTCTGGGCGTCCATTTTGCCCTGTTCGAAAGTGCCGGTGGCGCCCGAATCCGAACCGGTGTAGTAAACGGGCTGACCCTGCTCGAGCAGCTCGATCGCGCGGTTGATGTGCTTCGGCTTCGGCGTCTGCGCCTGCATGGAGGTGAAGCCCGCCGCGAGGGCGATGAAGGCGGCGAGGGAAAGCCAGGCGGTGCGGATGGTGTTCATTTGGTCTCCTCGATGTTAACCGCGCACAACCGGGGCGGCGATACAATATGGGCGAAATGCTCCCCCGACGCACTTTTCTCCAGACGCTTGCCAGCAGCGCGGCTGGACTGACTTTGGCGCGTGCCGCCCGCGCCGCAGATGGGCCGAGCGCCTCGAAACTCACCGACAAGATCACGCTGATCACGGGCGCCGGCAATAACGTCGTCGCGCTGGCTGGCGATGGCGGCAATCTGCTTGTGGATTGCGGGGATGCGGCGCATGCGGCGGACGTCCTCAGGCTCGCCGGTCCGGTGAAAACGGTGGTCAATACGCACTGGCATCTGGAATCGACGGGCGGAAATGATGCTATGGCGAAGGCGGGGGCGAAGATCGTGTCGAGCGTCAGCACGGAGCTGTGGATGACGCAGGAGATCGTCCACGACTGGGAGAAGAGGACGTATCCGCCGCGCGCGAAGGAGGCCCGGCCGACGGAGTCGTTTTACACGACGGGCAAGACCACGTTCGCCGGGGAGACGATTGAATACGGGCTGATGCCGATGGCGCATACGGACGGCGACATTTACGTGCACTTCACGCAGTCGAACGTGCTGGTGGCGGGGGATGCGGTGCAGCCGGGGCGGTTGCCGATTCTCGACTGGCGCTGCGACGGGTGGATCGGCGGGATGCAGGACGCGCATCGCACGCTGCTGAAAATTGCCGACGATTCGACAAAGATTATCCCGGGTGCGGGGCCGGTGATGACGAAGGCGGATCTTCAGGCGAACCTGGATACAGTCACCAAAATGCGCGAACAGCTGGTGGGGCTGCTGAAGAAGGGGTTCGGGCCGAAGGACATGATCGCGGGGAAGGCGATGAAGGATTTCGAAGGACAGCTGGCGGGCGATCCCGGACATCGTTCATCTATATGGCGTACCGGGGGCTGTGGGCGCATGCCCGGGAACTGGGCGGGATTGTGTAGGTGCGGCGTGCACACTTGTGGAAGACGTAAAGGTTCCGCGCCGGGCGGAAGCCCGGCGGCAGGCACGAATGCCTGGCCCCACTAATCTCTAAACGGCCGTAACCGGTTTGCCCCCCGCAGTCGCCCAATAATCATTGAACCTTACTAACGCAGAGGCCACCGAGAGGGCTCCAGAGACATATAATATGATCGGCTCGATTGAAAATGCGTAACTTAGTCCTCGCCCTCCTCGCGGCAGGAGCCCTGTCCGCCGCGCCGCAAACCACCGAAAAACCGAATGACGCCGCCAATCCAAACCGCGCGCTCGTCAACAAGTACTGCGTCACCTGCCACAATGCGCGGCTGAAGACCGCCAGCCTTGCCTTCGACCTCACCGACCTCAACCATCCTGAAAAGGACGCGCTGACCTGGGAGCGCGCGATCCGAAAACTGCGCGGCGGCATGATGCCTCCGCCCGGCGCGCCGAAGCCGCCGTTTGAACAGGTCAATGCTTTCGCTACCTATCTTGAGGACTCGCTGGATAAAGCCAGCGCGGCGAATTTCAATCCCGGCAGTGTGCGGATTCATCGACTGAACCGGACTGAGTATGCGAACGCCATGCAGGACCTGTTCGGCATCAAGGTGGATGCCAACGCCCTGCTGCCGAGCGACGATATCAGCGGCGGGTTCGACAACATCGCGCAGGTGCTGAAGGTGTCGCCGTCGTTTCTGGATCAGTACATCATGGCGGCGCGCGCGGTGGCGAAACAGGCGGTGGGCACGCCGCTCACAGGCAAGGACGTGAAGACCACGCTGCGCGGCGTCGATCCGTCCGTTCCGCTGCCGCCGGGCGCGCGCGGAGGGATCACCGCGCAGTACCTCGCACAGTATGAGGGCGATTACGAAATTCGCGCGGCGGGCGATCCGCCGGTATTTACGGTGGATGGTGTCGCGGTGGATAAGAACGGCCGCACGCACCTGACTGCGGGGATGCATACGCTTGTGGCGGCGAATGCCGGGCACAGCTTCGCGGAGAGTGAAGGCGAACTGTTCGGCTATGTTCCCGGCGCGGCGGGCACTGGTTATTCGAGCACCGGACTGGTGGTGGGCGGCATCATCGCCAATGGCAGCGCGGGCGGTGGGCGCGGCGGCCGTGGCGGCGGAGCGGGCGTCACTGTCGATGGCCCGTTTAATCCGACGGGTACGCCGGTCGATACTGCCAGCCGCACGCGGATTTTTGTGTGCCGTGCGACCGATCCGAAGGAAGAGCCGTCGTGCGCATCGCGCATTCTGTCGAATCTGGCGACGAAGGCTTACCGGCGTCCGGTGACCCAGGCGGAACTGGCGACGCTCGTGAAGTTCTATAGCGATGGCCGCCAGGTGGGTTCGTTTGAAAGCGGTATTGAAAACGCCCTGGTGGCGATGCTGGCGAGCGCGAAGTTCCTGTATCGCACCGAGCCGCCGCCCGCTGACGGCAAGCCAGGCAGCATTTTCAGGCTGAATAATGTTGAACTCGCCTCGCGGCTTTCGTTCTTTCTGTGGGGCACCATACCCGACGACGAACTGCGCACGCTGGCTGAGCAGGGCAAGCTGAGCGATCCGAAAGTGCTCGATCATCAGGTGCACCGGATGCTGGCCGATGCGCGGGCGAAATCGCTGACCACAAATTTCGCGTTCGAGTGGCTGAAGGTGCGCGACATGGACGCGCTCGAGCCCGATCCTTACGTGTATCCGTCGTTCAATGCACCGCTGCGCGCGGCGTTTCGCACGCGAAATGGAGATGTTCGTCGACAGCGTGTTTCGCGAAGACCGCAGCGTGGTGGATCTGCTCGCGGCAAACTACACGTTCGTCAACGAGCGGCTGGCGGAGCACTACGGGATTCCGGACATGTCGCGGCGATCAGTTCCGGCGCGTCACACTGACCGATCCGAATCGCTTCGGGCTGCTGGGCAAGGGCGCGGTGCTGATGGTGACGGCGTACCCGAATCGCACGTCGCCGGTGCTGCGCGGTTCGTACATTCTGGAAAACATTACTGGCACGCCGCCTTCGCCGCCGCCGCCGAACGTGCCCGCGTTCAAGGAAAACAAAGACGGCGAACAGGCGCATACGATTCGCGAAATCATGGAGCAGCATCGGGCGAATCCGACGTGCAAGGCCTGCCACGGCGTGATGGACCCGCTCGGCTTTGCGCTGGAGAATTTCGACACTATCGGCGCCTATCGCACGATGGACCGTTTCACGCGCACGAAGATCGATTCCGGCGGCGAACTCGCGAACGGCACGGTGGTGAAAGGACCGAGCGACCTGCGCGCGGCACTCCTGCAGCATCCGGAACAGTTCGCGCAGACGCTGACAGAGAAGCTGATGACATACGCGCTGGGGCGCGGCATCGAGTATTACGATCTGCCGCAGATCCGCCGGATCGTCAAAGACGCGAAGCGGGAGAACTACAGGTTTTCGTCGATCGTGATGGGTATCATTTCGTCGCCCGAGTTCCAGTCGAGTGTGGTGGAGTCGGCGAAGCCTGAGTCCGGCAAGGTGGAAAAGGCCGGGGATCAAGTAGCGTCGAAGTAAGAAGTCGGGAAGTAAGGAGTCAGAAGAATGTTGGTAACGAAAAAGCACATCTCGCGGCGCAGCGTTCTGCGGGGAGCCGGCGTGGCGCTGGCGCTTCCGCTTCTCGACGCGATGATCCCGGCGCGCACCGCTCTGGCGGAAACGGCGGCGAATCCGACTCCGCACCTCGGCTTCATTTACTTTCCGCACGGCGCGGTGTGGGACAAGTGGATTCCGAACAAAGGCGTGGCGGGACCGATCGCTGAGTTCCCGGATATTCTGAAGCCGCTCGACAAGTACAAGTCGATGACGACGGTCTTCAGCAATCTGGATAACCAGGCCGCGGTGGGTCCGGTGCATGCGCTGGCGCCGGGGACGTGGCTTTCGTGCGTGCATCCGGCGATCAGCCAGGATGCGCACGCGGGAACTACGGTCGACCAAATCGCCGCGCAGCATATCGGGCAGGACACGCCGCTCCCATCGCTCGAAGTGGCGACGGACAATCACGGCGGCGGCGGATTCTGCGACCGCGATTACGGCTGCTCGTACGCGGGGACGATTTCGTTCCGCACGCCGACGACGCCGCTGCCGGTCGAGACCGATGCGCGCAAGCTGTTCGTGCGCCTGTTCGGCCAGGGCGACAATGCGGCAGAACGCGCGCGCCTGGGGGGCCAGTACAAATCGCTGCTCGACATGGTGGGCGAAGAGGCGAAGGATCTGCAGAAGGTGGTGGGGTCGTCGGATCGCGCCATGCTGTCGGACTATCTCGAAAGCGTGCGCGAGATCGAGCGGCGTATCCAGAAGATGGAAGCGCGCGACCTGTCGCATGTCACGATTCCCGATGCGCCTTCGGCTACGGCGCAGCCGTTCGACAAGCATATCGAGCTGATGTTCGATCTGGTGGCGCTGGCGTACCAGGCCAACATGACGCGCATCTTCTCGTTCATGGTGGCGGCCGAGGTCAGCGGGCAGACTTACAACTTTATCGGCGTGCCGGATGCGTTCCATCCGCTGTCGCATCACAACAACGAACAGGCGAAGATGGAGCGGCTGGCGAAGGTGCAGGCGTATCACACGCAGGTGTTCGCGAAGTTCCTCGACAAGCTGGCGAAGATGCCGGACGGCGACGGCACTATGCTCGACCATTCGCTGTTCCTCTATGGCAGCAATATGAGCAACAGCAATGCGCATAACCACTATCCGCTGCCGACTTCGATAGTGGGCGGATGGAAGAGCTCGAAAGCGGGGCAGTTGATTACGCCTCCGGACCATACGCCGCTGGCAAACGTGCTGCTTGGATTCCTGGAGCGCGCCGGCATCACGCAGGACAAGCTCGGCGACAGCACGGGCAGCATCAGCCTGGTATAAGAGACGATCCGGGGTAAATCATGAAATCCATTCTGCTTACCGCGGTAATTGCGATTGTGGCGCTGGCCGCCGAAGTTCAGGCGCCGCATGCGAAGCTTGCCGAGGCGATTAAGTCGGGTCAGCGGGCGGCGGCGCTCGATATGATCGCGAAGAAGTCGGCGGATGTGAATGCGGCGGAGGCGGATGGTTCGACGGCGCTGCTTTGGGCGGCGAACCTGAACGATGCGGATCTGGTGGCGCGGCTGCTTCAGGCCGGGGCGAAGCCGAATGTGAAGAATGCGCTCGGCTCGACGCCGCTGGGTGAAGCCGCGCTGAATGCGAACACCGGGACGATCAAGGCGCTGCTGAATGCGGGCGCCGATCCGAATACGGCGGGAGCGGACGGGCAGACGCCGCTGATGGTGATCGCGCGCTCGACCAATGTGGACGCGGCGAAGCTGCTGCTGGCGAAAGGCGCGAATCCGAACGTGCGTGAGACGCAGCGGGGCCAGACTGCTCTGATGTGGGCGGCGGCCAATAGCCAGGGCGCGATGGTGCGGGAGTTGCTGGAGCACGGCGCCGAGGTGGATGCGGCGTCGGATACCGATCTGATGACGCCGCTTGTGAGCGGCGAACCGCGCGCGCAGCCGCGTCCGCCGGGCGGCGAGACTGCGATGTTGTTTGCCACGCGCGAAGGCTGCATGGAGTGCGTGAAGGCGCTGGCGGAGCACGGCGCGAAGCTCGATCTGGGCGATCCCGAAGGCGTGACGCCGCTGATCACAGCGGTCTTCAATACGCGATTCGATGTGGCGAAGTATCTGATCGAGAAAGGCGCGAACGTCGACAAGTGGGACTGGTGGGGGCGCACGCCGCTCTATCTCGCGGTCGATTACAATACGCTGCCGCACGGCGGACGTCCGGATCAGCCGGCGCTCGACGACACGCTGCCGATCGACACTATCCGCATGCTGCTCGACCGCGGGGCGAATCCCAATGCGCGGCTGAAACTGTTTCCGCCGTATCGCGCGACGGGGAACGATCGCGGACTCGACTCGATGATTTCAGTCGGCACGACGCCGCTGATTCGCGCGGCGAAGGGGCTGGATGCGCCCGCGATCAAGCTGCTGCTGGCGCATGGAGCGCTGATCGATCTGCCGAACCAGCAGGGGTGGACGCCGACGGTGGCGGCAGCAGGCATGGGGTCGGTGGATGCGGATACGCGCGGGTATTTCACGACTTCGGATGTGGAGGAGCGGTCGATTGCGTCGCTCGATCTGCTGCTCGGGCACGGCGGGAACGTGAATGAGAAGGCGGGGCGGTTTCAGTCGACGCCGCTCGATGGGGCGGCGTTCTGGGGCTGGAACAAGGTGGTGGAGTATCTGCTGAGCAAGGGCGCGGATATTAATCTGGCCGATGCGCGCGGGTACACGGCGGTGGATTATGCGATGGGGATTGCGCAGGGCAACAGCCGCGGTGGTCAGCGGAAGGACGTGCACAAAGATACGGCGGATTTGCTGATCGCGAAAGGCGGGAAGGCGGGAACGCCGATTCCGCAGCCGGGGGGCGGACGCGGGGCTGGCCGGGGGCCGGGACGGTAGCTAAGAGCTATCGCAGACATCTGGCCAGCTGGAACCGAATCGGTAGTGCTGAGCGGCTGGCGAATTTGGTTTTCCCCATGGTGCGAAGGCCAAGACCGCTCCACTCACGGAACAGCCGATGCCACAGAAAAGAACAAAAAATCCCAAGTGCCTGTCCCTGTTCCGGACCAGATAAGGAATCAGCGGATAGACGCCCAGACACAGCCCGGTCAGGGCCAGTCTCCACGTTGGTATGAATTCCCCGACTGGGTCTTGGTTATCGTCGGATGCATCACATTCGTTGTAATCGGTTGGCAATCCTACGAAACGCGCCGAGCCGCCACTGGAACGCTGCGGAATACAGAGGCGCTGATCGGAGTTGAAAGGGCATGGTTCTAGATCATCATGGAGGACGGCCCGGCGGACTTCTCATTTGTCAATTTCCACATTGCCAACATGGGGAGCACCCCCGCATGGATAAAGGAGATCGAATGCGCTTTTCAGAAGGCTGGAACGCCGATCTCGGATCTCTCTGAATGCGCCCTCAATCGTCTCCGATGGGAAACGGGCAGCATTTTGCCGCCGGGGAAAGACAGCAAACCCATCGTGGAGAGAATTGCTGGAGGGTTGCCTGTCGCCAGAGCGGAAATTGCTAGCGGCGGAGACGCCGTCTTCCTGAGGTTCGTTGCAATTGTCAAATACGAGGACGTGTTCGGACGGGACCGTCGGAGGGCTGTGTGCCAGCGCTTTATTTCAGGCCTCGGCTGGGTGCTTCATGGACCACCCGAGTTGACTTACCGAACCTAACAGGCTGCCGAAAAACGCTTCTTGCCACTTCCTTACGGTCGCGGTTCGGAAAAGCAGGTGCTGATTCCGCAGGGGTTACTGAACTGCGCGCGTCAGCAAGGGGCAACGAAAAGAGCTTTTTCAGCAGCCTGCTAAAGCCAGAATCTAAATCAGGACACCACTGAACCATCCCCCATCCGCCTCAGGCGTTATCATGAACTTGTGATCGCCTGGGAGCAATACATTTCCAGCAACCCGAATATCTGCGGCGGGGAGCTGTGCCTCACCGGGACGCGTATTCCCGTTACCGTCGTTCTGGACAGTCTCGCCGACGGGTCCTCAAGAGAGGAAATCCTGCAGAGCTATCCATCCCTTAAGCCGGAGCACATTTCCGCAGTTCTTGCATACGCCGCAGAACTGGCGCATGAGCAGCAGTTGATCCCGATTCGCGGCAGGTGAAGTTTAAGCTCGACGAGAATCTTCCTGTCGAAACGGCCGGGGATCTCAGGCAGCTCGGGCATGATGCTGCCACCGTCATCGAGGAAGACCTGAGCGGTGCTGAAGACCTGACCGTGGTCGCTGCCGCAAACGCCGAAGGCCGCGTCCTGCTCACGCTGGACAAGGGTATTGCGAACATTCGCAAGTATCGTTTCGAGGAACTTTCCGGAATAGTTCTGTTCCGGCCTGATTCTCCCGGGCGGAAAGAGGTACTGAGCTTCGTTCGTAGTTATCTCGCCGAGGATTTCGTCGCTGGATCTCGCAGGACGCCTCGCAATAGTCGGCCCCACCCGAATCCGAATCAGGTGAGTCAAAGATTCTTCCTCCGGTTCCGCGAGGAAGCAAGCCGATGACTGTACTATCCTGACTTTTCGGTGCAATGAAGAAAATTCTGGTAGCCGACGATAAGGCGACGAGCCGCGAACTCATTCGCACCGTGCTCGAACCGCTTGGCTATGAGATCACCGAAGCGGCCGACGGGCTCGAAGCCGTGAGGTACGCGCTCGCAGTGCGGCCCGATCTGATCGTGCTCGATCTGCATATGCCGGGGCTCGACGGCTACGGGGTGCTGGCCAAGCTGCGGGGCGACAAAGATTTCGAGAAGACGCCGATCATGGCCCTGACGGCCAGCGCCATGCAGGGCGATCGCGAACGCGCGCTGGCGGCGGGGTTCAGCAGCTATGTCAGTAAGCCGATTCCGCTGGCTGCGCTGCGGGCTGAGGTGCAGCGTCTACTGAGGTCTGCGGCCTGATCAGACCAGGTTAAGCCTTCACGTGGCACTTCGCGCAGTTGCCCTTCGTCTCGAAGGACGCGCCGCCGGCTACGTGACAGGCGCCGCACGATGTCTTCGCCTCTTCGGCAGTCTTGTGCATGTTCGCCTTGAAATTCAGCGGCGCGTTCGACTGGGTAAAGAGCTTGTCGTGGCAGGTCGCGCACTCGCCTTTAGCGCGCTTGACGTGCGCGGCGTGATCAAACGTGACGTTGCCCATCTTTGACTGGAATACGAGCTTCTCCGGCAGCTTCTGCGCCAGCAGTGATCCGATTCCGGCGGCAACCGCGAAAAGGAGCACCAGGGAAGTCAGTGTACGCATCGGTGGAAGTATATCGTGACAGCCGAAGCGAGTGGCATTCCAACTGCTCTTTCCGAGAGTGGTCCCGCGCATGGCCCGCTCCCGAGTTGCGGTTCTGAAGACCGCTCCGGCTACCGTTATAGCCGATTACGGACGGCTGATGCGCCTCGCGTGCTATCAGCGTTTCCTGCCACGCGACCGCGAGATCGCGCTCAAAATCAACGTTAGCTGGCAGCATTTCTATCCGGCCTGCTCGACCACGCCCTGGCAGCTCGACGGCGTCATCTCGACCCTGCTTGAAGACGGCTACCCGAAGGAGAAAATCTACGGCTGTCACAACCGGACCGTGGTTGTCGACGCGCGCGAGGGCGAAGTCGCCAATAAACAGAAACAGGTGGTGGTTGGGAAATACGGGCTGCGCAACATTCACCTCTATGATCCGGATGAAGAATGGATTCACTATGAGCCGAAAGCGCCCATGCTGGTGCTCGACCACATCTATCCGGAAGGGATGCGTATTCCAAAGCGGCTGGTGGGCTCGAACATCATTCATCTGCCGACCATGAAAACGCACGTGTTCACGCAGATGACCGGCGCGATGAAGAACGCGTTCGGCGGGCTGCTGTTCGAGAAACGGCACTGGACGCACAGCGTCATCCACGAAACGCTGGTCGATCTGCTGGCCATTCAGAAGGAGATTCACCCGGGCATATTCGCGGTCATGGACGGGACGTTCGCGGGCGACGGGCCGGGGCCGCGCTGCATGGTGCCGATGGTGAAGAATTACATTCTCGCGAGCGGCGATATGGTGGCGATCGACGCGGTGGCGGCGAAGATGATGGGCTTCGATCCGCTGTCGATCAAATTCATTCGCCTCGCGCATGAGCGCGGACTCGGCTGCGGCGACTTGCGGGAGATCGAGATCGCCGGGGAAGACATTTCGGACGTTAATTTTCATTTCCACGCACATGAGGACACGCTGGCCAGCCGCGGGCAGAAGCTGATTTACTGGGGGCCGCTCAAGCCGCTGGAACACCTGCTGCTGCGGACGTTTATTACGCCGTGGTCGTATATCGCATCCAGGCTATATCACGATGTCTACTGGTACAACTGCGTGGGGCGGCGCAGGGTCCGGCAGGCGCTGGCCACCGATTGGGGGCATCTTTTTACTAATTACTAAGAGAAAGCTAATGCCTCTGTCGTACCATTGAAACATTGAGCTTCCTTAATCCGAGACCGGGATTTGCGCTGCTCGGTTCGTCGCTTTTGGCCGCGACGGTGCTGTCGGCGGGGCAGCCGCTTACTGGTTCGCAGTTTGCGGCGTTGGTCGCGCATATGGACGCGCGGCAGCGTGAACACGCCATTCAGGAGGCGCTGCTGGCGGGCAATCTGCCGGGCTTTCTGAAGAACCTGGTGCCGGTGAAGCTTGACTGGCAACCGGCGCGCGGGAAAGCGATCAGCGCCACGGTGTTCGTGATGCCGGAGTATCTCGCCATTGGCTCGGAGAATGACTTTCTGCGCATCCCGATGAATCTGTACACGGCGGCGACGGTGGCCAGCCACCTCGGCTACATTCTGCCGACGAAGAAGATCGTGGATGCGATTTACCGCCAGGCGGCGGTACATCTGTCGCCGGAACCGATGGCGGCCGGTCCTGAGATGCGATCGACCGAGTATTACCGGATTCACAACGAAAAGATCGAGGCACAGGTGAAGCTGCTGGGTGTGACGCGGGGCGAGCTGGTTTCCGGGCACAAGAAGGACGTCGTGCTGACGAACCTGCTGGATTCGAATCCGGGGCGTATCGCGATCTTCGGCTGGCACAGGCTCACCGGTGTGCCGATTCAGCCGCTCAGCACGGTGCATGGGGCATGCTATGCGGATTACAGCCACGGCATTCGTCTGGTGAGCGAGACCGTGCTGATCGACGGCGAACGGCGCAGCGTTTATGACGTGCTGCGGGACCCGGTCGAATCGCATGTGCTCAACGACGAAGGCCCGATGCCGCATGTGCGCGAGCAGATGTCGGGGACGTATGGCGACACGCCGTGCGACCGGCATTGAGACCGGGAACGCCGGGTAGAAACCCGGCGGCAGGCTGGAAAGCCTGGCCCCACTAACCTTTTTTCAGGTCTTTTACGCAGCGGAATCCCAGGTGGTAGTTGGCGTGGCTGTGTTCGTCCATCACGCGCGAGCCATGCCAGAAGGGTGCGCGCCACCGGCACCAGTCCTCATGGGCGCGGATACGCGTCAAAGACGAACCAGCTGCCTTTCATCTCCGTGTAGCCTAGTTCGCGGCTGCCGCGGCTCGACATCTGGCTCTGGCTGAGCGGCAGATTCATGTGCTCGGCGGCGTTGCCGTTGATGTCGTAAACCTCGAGCGGACTGTGGCATTGCGGGAAGTCGCCCGCCGGAAAAGTGTTGGAGCCGCAGCCGGTCCAGCTGCCGCCGTTGCAGTCCGGAGTCTTTGTGCTGGATGTGGCGCAGATGCCGCGTTTGTATTCCGGGCCGTAGCTCCAGCGCTTCGTCGGTTCGTCGGCTTTGTTGTGCAGGTAGCGCATGCGCTCGACGGCGGCGTTCGGGCTCAGGCCTTTCACCGCGTCGAACTGGTAGTCGGGAGGCTCGAGATCGCCCTGGCACGCGCCTTCCCACTCATGCGCGTCGGCGAGGCGTTCGCCTTCCGCCCAGCAGATCTCCGCGGCTTCGCGCGCTTTGACCCACACGACTGGATAAGCGCAGGGGATGTCGGGGAACTCGAACTGATCGATGCAGACTTTCGCGTCCTCCGGCTTCTGGGTGGCCGGATCGTAGAGCGGCGCGAGATATTTTCCGCCGCAGATCTTTTCGAAGCGGGCGTTCTCGTAATGCACGTTCTCGTGCGCCAGCTTCGCCTGACACTCTTCGGGCGTGACCGGATGCTTCGTCACCGCGGGATTGCCCTGGCCGATGTAGCCGGACTTTTCGAAGATGGCGCGGATGGCGGCGATCTGGTCGTCGGGCAGTCCGCGAATCTGCTTCAGCTGACGAAAGAGTATCTCGTTGTTATCGCGAAGCGCAGAGTTTGAGGCGCCGAGGCTGATCACTACCGGCAGAAACAGCAGGCCGACGAGCACTTTCATGGCTTTGTATCCTTTCGCATCACGTAGAAGAAGTCGCGGTTGTCCGGAGCGCCGAGAAAGCGCGGGACCACGGCGCCCGGCTCGCCTTTGTCGAGGACACTCATGCCGGAGATCAGATGATCGACCGCCATCTCGCTGCCCGCCCGCCGATAGAGCGCGAGATAGGTGTGCTCCAGCGCGTTCATGTCGGTGAGCATGGCGTAGTTCGTCTGATACGCCTGAAATACGCGCGCCATGGCGGAAGGCGTGGCATCGGAAAACACCGCGTAGATCAGCCAGTGCTTTGTGTTGTGCGTTGCAACTGCGAGGCCCGCGCGGATGGTGCGCAGTTTCTCATCCTCCGAACCCGACCAGTTGCCCGGACCCCAGCGCGCGACAAGCTTTCCAGGTGCGGCATTTTTCCCGGGCGCGCCGCTTTCGATAATCGGGACGCCGTTCTGGCGCGCGTAACGAATGCGGTCGAGAAGAGCGTTGTCCGCTTCGGTCCAGGTCTTCATGTCGACGGAGCCATCGTTCAGCACGAACACGGTGGCGAGGCCCGGCTGGAGTTTGCTGAAGACGACGCCGTTTTCGAGAAAGCCGTAGTGGCTGCCATGGTTCTCGAGGGCCAGATCGCCGAACTTGAAGGCCCCGTGTTCGCGTTTGAATCCGCCGGTGAACGCGGCGACGGTGCGGCGGCCGTTTTCGGGAGAGATGAGGCCGGTGGAAACCAGCGGTGCGATGCTGCCGATGCCGTCGGGTCCCGGCAGGCTTGCGTCCTTCATCTGGGGGAGCATGTGGGTCGACCAGCCAACGCCGGGAAAGGTCGTGCCCATGGCGAAGCCGAGATCGTAGCGGTCGAGATCGAACGCGATCAGATAAACCAGCGACGCGCCTTCGACGTTGTCCAGATGGCTCACGAGATCGCGGTGGCTTTCCATGACCGGCGGCGCGATGAGGTTCGGCTGCAGCACGCTCACATAGACGCCGGGATTTCCGGCCGCCGGATACCAGGCGCCGGGTGTCATCCCGTTTTTCTCGACTTCGGCCGACTCGAGGGTGATCCCGAGATTCACGGGTTTCAACAGGCGGTCTCGATCTGAGGGGTCGATCAGTGCCGGCGCGGGACCCGTTGCGGGCGGCGCGCTTCTTCCCGCGGTCAGGTCGCCGGTCTCGCGATAACGGTCGGACAAGAGGTGGTGAAACAGGACGATTACCTTCTCGCCGCCCCACACCTGGTTGCGCAGGAACTCCGTCGCCGATTCGAGGGCCGTGCGCTGCCCCTTCGCGGGATTGCGCAGCCAGAGGCGCCCGCCGCAGAGCGGATAGTAGATCTGCGTTGACTGGCGGCCAGCGTCGAGCGCCCCGCTCGACAGATCGCACGGATAGCGGTCCTTTCCCTGGGCAATCACGAAGCCGGATTTATCGTCGAGCAGGAGCTGTTGCTCGCGCGGCTGCGGATTTTCGAGGTGCCAGGTCGAGTTGCCGACCGCCAGCAGGAACCAGGCGTTAATGGCGGGATTCAGGTTGATGAGAGTCGCGCCACGTGCGGAGCTGACGCGCCGGAAAGGCTGGAGATCAATGATGTTCGGCCCCGTCATGAACGCAGCGACGAGGAGCAGAGCGACCGGTCTCATACCGCGAGCGCCACCACCGCAGCCGCAGCCATCAGAAGGAGGAGAATCCGGCTGGTGCGATCCCGCGTGGCGAAGACGATGGGGTCGTGCTCCATCTTCCCGCGATGCGCGGTGAACCAGATGTGGCTGATCCAATAAAGCAGCAGCGGGCAGAGAGTCCACAGCAGGCCTGGATGCGCGTAGAGTGACTCGGCTTTGTTGCTCGTCATGTAGAGCGCGAGCACCAGGACGGCCAGATAGCCGCTCGCGATGCCCATGGCGGCGAGGAGCTCTTCGTCATCGATTTCATAGCCGCGCGCTTTGGCCCGGTCGCCCTGCACGCGGCGCATGATCACGAGCTCGGCATAGCGTTTGACGAGGGCGAGCGAGAAGAAGAGGAAGCTCGAAAAGGCGAGGAGCCAGTGGGACGACCAGATCCCCGTGGCCGCGGAACCGGCCATGATCCGGAGGGTGTAAAGGCCAGCCAGAAACAGGACGTCGAGCACGGCGACCTTCTTGATGTGCAGCGTGTAGGCCGCGCTGCAGGCGAAGTAGCTTAGCAGGATAAGCAGAAGCAGCGGCGACACCGTCGTGCCGATCGCGCAGCCAGCCACCACGAGAGCCGGAATCATCAGGAGAGCCCATGCGAGCGGCGCGCGTCCCGCCGCCAGGGGACGGAAGCGCTTCTGCGGGTGATGCCGGTCGGCGTCGAGATCGATCAGGTCGTTCAGCAGATAGCCGCCCGAGGCGCAGAGGCCGAACGCAACGAATGCGAGAACGGACTTCCACATGAGCGCGGGCTCGTTGAAACGATGCGCCGCGATGACCGGCACGAAGACGAGCAGATTCTTCATCCACTGCCCGAGGCGGAGAGCGTCGCGGCGGGCCGTCCACGTGCGGGGCTCCGGTTTGATGCGGATGGCCTGGCGGGCAGAGCGCCACACGGCACCATCGCCGCGCTCGCCGCTCGCAGCGTAGTCGAAACCTTGCTCGCCGAAGCGCTCGACGAGACAACGGCGCTTGGCTTCGCCGCAAAGGTTGACGATACCGTCGCTCGCCAGCACGAGATCGAAGATCTTAAAGTGTGCGGCGAGGGCGCGCGCGAGCCGTTCATCCGCGCCGGTGGCCAGTATGAGCGAACGCCCCTCGGCGCGCTGACGCCGGAGGTCTTCGACGAAATCGGTCCGCCAAGGCAGGGCGGCGACGTCGAGCGACACGCGGCTGGCTATGCGGTGCTTCAGCGCGGCGATGCCGTGCATGAGCCAGAGGGGCAGGACAAAGAAGACCCAGGGGTTCTGGCGGATCAGGCAGAGGGCGGACTCAATGAGCAGATCGGTGCGCAGGAGGGTGCCGTCGAGATCGACGACGAGGGGGACGCCGGTTGCCACCTCCGGCGGAGAAGCCTTCGCAACCCCCTCACCACAAACTGTACGCATTTGTCCTGACGAAAAGCATCTTCGAGGCCAACGGTAAGTGCTTTACATCTGTGGAAACACGGTCGGAACGCGCGAAAAGCTGCGTGGAAGCGCGCAGTTCGGTCCCGTATACTGAGAGCCGAAGTGAGCCTGAGAACGGTCGGACTGTTCTTTTTGTGGTCAGTAGTTGTGTCCTCGCAGCAGCCGACGGGCGAAATCCGCGGGATGGTAGTGGATGAACTGAACGCGGTGCCTCTGCACACTCCCACGATTGAACTGCGAGGTGAAGGGATTCGCCGCGTGGTCCAGGCCAGCGCGTCAGGGTATCGGATTTCGGGTCTGCCGGCCGGTGTATACGACCTGACGATAACCGGGAGTTTTCTGGTTCCGACGACCATTCGGTCCGTGCGTCTCAAGGCGGGCGAAATCCGGGTACTGCCGCCGGTCGAAACAGTGTCGGGGATTTTCGAGTGCGGTCGCAGGTATGACTTTCTGCATCCGCTCGATCAGGCCGATGCCGGTAAAGGCTCACTGGGAGGGACAATCGTGGATGATCACGGCAGTCCCGTGGCGGATGCGCGCGTACGGGTCTATATTTCGAACGCCGACGTAATCGGCTCTGCCGTCACCGATGCCGCGGGCCGGTATTCGATCTCGGATGTCCCCGCTGGAAAGCGCTATCTGATCGAGGTCAGGCATGATGGCTATTACACGGAGGACTTTGCGGATTTCCGGGTGTTGGCAGGTTACGAGGCCGTCTATTACCGGCAGAATCTGGAAGCCTGCGAAGCCGGTCGATGCATCCCCGCCCTGCGTCCGGTCCGGCTATCTCCCCCCTGTGCCTGATTCCAGCCTTTGAAACCTTTAGCATATTGCACTCATCTTCTCTAACAAGAGGAAACGCATATGCCCGATTCGAACACCCTGCCTCTGATTCCGATCAAGAATACGGTTCTTTTCCCTAACTTGTTGATGCCATTGTCTGTTGGGCGTACGCGGTCCGTCGCGGCGATCCAAGCGGCACTCGCCAACGAGTCCAAAGAGGTTCTGGTGGTCACGCAGCGTGATTCCGCCGTTGAAACCCCCGCCCCAGACGACCTCTATCCTATTGCCACCAAAGCGGTTATTAAGCGCGCCAATCGGACGGGCGACAAGTTCGAGATCCTGGTGCAGGGCGTTGAGCGCGTCACGCTCAGCCAAATCACGGGCTCCGAAGACACGGACAACGCCGCCGACTATCTGACGGCGAGTTTCACCCCATTCCCTCTGCCGGAAGCCAGCGGCGAAGCCAAACCGGAGGAAGCCGAAGCCCTGCACCGCGAAGTGATCGACCTCGCCAGCAGCGTTCTGAAATACTCCGGCATCGAGCTGCCTGCCGAATTCGGCCGTGCCATCGCGGCGCAGACGGACCCCCTGCAGGTCTCCTGGATATTGGCGAGCGTGCTCAGCCTCGATGTCGCGCTGGAAGAATCCCTGCTCGGAGTCACGTCGAGCCTCGAAGCCCTGCGCCTCATTCATGGCCACCTGACCCACGAACTGCACGTGCTCGAAATCCGCGGCAAGATCGCGTCCAGGGCGCAGACGGAAATGGGCAAAGAGCAGCGCGAGTATTATCTGCGCCAGCAGCTCCGCGCTATCCAGCAGGAACTTGGCGGGGGCAAGGAAGGCGAGTCCGAACTCGAGCTGCTGCGGGAGCGCCTCAAGGCCGCCGATCTGCCCGACGACGTCCGCAAAGAAGCCGAACGCGAGCTCTCGCGCCTTGATCGTCTCTCCGCCCAGGCTCCCGACTACAACGTCGGCCGTACCTGGCTGGAACTGATTCTCGAACTGCCGTGGAAGAAGGCCAGCGAATCCGCTATCGACATTCCGGCCGCGCGCCGCATCCTCGCCGACGACCACTACGGTCTGAAAGACGTGAAGGAGCGCATCCTCGAACACCTGGGCGTGCTCAAGCTGAACCCTGGCGCGAAAGCCCCGATTCTCTGCTTCGTGGGACCTCCCGGCGTGGGCAAGACGTCGCTCGGCCAGTCCATCGCACGGGCACTCGGCCGCAAATTTGAGCGCCTCAGCCTCGGCGGCATGCACGATGAAGCGGAACTGCGCGGTCACCGCCGAACTTACATCGGCGCCATGGCGGGCCGCATTATCCAGGCCATCCGCCGCGCGGATGTGAACAACCCCGTGCTGATGCTTGACGAGGTGGACAAGCTCGGCCGCGACTTCAGGGGCGACCCCGCCGCCGCGCTGCTTGAAATCCTTGATCCTGAGCAGAACAGGACGTTCCGCGACAACTATCTCGACCTGCCGTTCGATATCTCGAAAGTCTTCTTCGTGATGACTTCGAACACGCTCGAAACCATCCCGCAACCGCTGCTGGATCGTATGGAAGTGGTGCGCCTCGCCGGATACAGCGACGAGGAGAAACTCGAGATCGCCAAACGCTACCAGATTCCGAAACAGCTGAAGGAAGCCGGCCTCTCCGCCGACACCTGCGCCTTGAGTGACGACGCGCTGCGAATCGTCATTACGCGCTATACCCGCGAAGCCGGCGTGCGGCAACTGGAACGCGCCATCGGCAGAGTGATGCGCAAAATTGCGCTGAAAGTTGCGGAAGGCGAGTCAGCTGCGTCGGTTGAGATTAAACCCGAACAGCTGGCCGACCTCCTCGGCCCCGAGCGCATCTCGCCCGAACAGGCGCGGAAAAATGTGCCTCCCGGGGTGGCGACCGGCCTCGCATGGACCGAAGCCGGCGGCGACGTTCTCTACATTGAGGCCGCGCTGCTCAAGGGCGGGAAAGGTCTTTCGCTCACCGGTCAGCTCGGCGAGGTGATGCAGGAATCCGCGCGTATCGCCGAGAGCTACATCTGGTCGCACGCGAGTGAATTCCAAATCGACCAGTCGCTCTTCCGCCACTACGGCGTGCACGTGCACGTTCCGGCGGGCGGCATCCCCAAAGATGGTCCGTCGGCCGGTGTCACGATGACGACCGCGCTGACCTCGCTCTACACCGGGCTGCCGGTCCGTACCGACACCGCAATGACCGGCGAAGTTTCGCTGTCCGGCCTCGTGCTGCCGATCGGGGGCGTGAAGGAGAAGGTTCTGGCCGCCCGGCGGCTCGGAATCAGGCGAGTGATCCTTCCGAAGCAGAACGAGAAGGATCTCCGCGACGTTCCCGAGGACGCCCGCAAAGAAATGGAGTTCATCCTGGCTGAACACGTGCATGAAGTTCTGAGAGCAGCCATACCGGGAATCACTGAAGGAGGCCGCCTGCAGTTAGCGGCATAAAGCCATATGGATATGAACCGTCTCACCGAAAAAACCCAGGAAGCGCTGCACAGCGCGCAGTCGGAGGCCGTCCGCCGGGGGCAGCAGCAGATTGACGTGGAACATCTGCTGCTGGCTCTGCTGACCCAGGAAGGCGGGCTGGCCGCGTCGATCCTGAAGCGCGCGGGGGTGAACATTGAAGCGCTGAACGCGCGGCTCGACGCCGATCTCGACAAGCTGCCGAAGGTCTCCGGGTCAACGGCGAGCGACCAGATCTACGTCACCGCGCGGCTCAACAGGCTTTTCACCAAAGCCGAGGACGAAGCGAAGCGGCTGAAGGATGACTTCATCTCGGTGGAACACTTTCTGCTCGCCGCGATCGATGACTCGAAGGCGTTCAAAGAGCTCGGCGTTTCGCGCGACCGTCTGATGCAGGCGCTGCGCGAAGTGCGCGGCAACCAGCGGGTCGCGAGCAAGAACCCCGAGGCTACCTACGAGGCGCTGGAGAAATACGGCCGGGATCTGACGAAGAGCGCCGAAGCCGGCAAGCTCGACCCCGTCATTGGCCGCGACGAAGAAATCCGCCGGGTCATTCAGGTTCTCTCGCGCCGCACCAAGAATAACCCGGTGCTGATCGGAGAACCCGGCGTCGGCAAGACCGCCATCGTCGAAGGACTCGCGCAGCGCATCGTGCGCGGTGACGTCACCGAGGGCCTCAAAGAGAAGCGCATCGTCGCGCTCGACATGGGCGCGCTGATCGCGGGCGCAAAATTCCGCGGCGAGTTCGAAGAGCGCCTGAAGGCGGTGCTGAAAGAGGTTACCGAATCCGAGGGCCGGATCATCCTCTTCATCGACGAGCTGCACACCGTGGTCGGCGCCGGCAAGGCGGAGGGTTCGATGGATGCCGGCAACCTGCTCAAGCCCATGCTGGCGCGCGGGGAACTGCACTGCATTGGCGCTACTACGCTCGACGAATACCGTAAGTACATCGAAAAGGACGCCGCGCTGGAACGCCGCTTCCAGCCCGTAATGGTGGATCAGCCCACGGTGGAAGACACCATCTCGATCCTGCGCGGTCTCAAGGACCGTTATGAACTGCATCACGGCGTGCGCATCAAAGATGCCGCGCTGGTCAGTGCGGCGATTCTTTCGGATCGCTACATCTCCGACCGTTTCCTGCCCGACAAGGCCATCGATCTGGTCGACGAAGCCGCAGCCAAGCTGCGCACGGAAATCGACTCCATGCCGGCTGAGCTGGACGAAATCCTGCGCCGCACGATGCAGCTCGAAATCGAGCGCCAGGCCCTGAAGAAGGAAAAGGACGACGCTTCGCGCGAGCGCCTCTCGAAGATTGAAGCCGAAGTTGCCAACCTGCGCGCCGACGGCGATGCTCTGAAGGCCCGCTGGCAGCTGGAGAAGGAATCCGTGCAGGGTCTCCGCACTTTGCGCGAACAGATCGATCAGGTGAAGACCGAAATCGAGCAGGCCGAGCGGGCGTATGATCTGAATCGCGCCGCCGAACTGAAATACGGCAAACTGCGTGAGCTGACGGCGAAGCTCGCCGCCGCCGAAAAGGTCGCGGCCAGCCCCGACAAGCTGCTGAAAGAGGAAGTCGGCGAAGAAGACATCGCCGCAGTCGTGAGCCGCTGGACCGGCGTTCCCGTTGCGCGCCTCCTCGAAGGCGAGATGCAGAAGCTCATCCATCTTGAAGAAGAGCTCCACAAGCGCGTGATCGGTCAGGACGAAGCCGTCACGGCGGTTTCCGAAGCCGTCATCCGCGCCCGCGCAGGACTCAAGGACCCGAAGCGGCCCATCGGCAGCTTCATCTTCCTCGGCCCCACCGGCGTCGGCAAGACCGAACTCGCCCGCGCGCTCGCCGAGTACTTATTCGACGACGAGCACAACATGGTACGCATCGACATGTCCGAGTATCAGGAGAAGCACACGGTGGCGCGTCTGCTGGGCGCGCCTCCGGGATACGTGGGCTTCGAAGAAGGCGGCCAGCTGACAGAAGCCATCCGCCGCAAGCCCTATTCGGTGATCCTCTTCGACGAGATCGAAAAGGCGCACCCCGACGTCTTCAACGTGATGCTGCAGATTCTCGACGATGGGCGCCTCACCGACGGCCAGGGACGCACGGTGAATTTCAAGAACACGCTGCTGATCATGACTTCGAACGTCGGGAGCCATCGCATTCTCGAATACAAAGGCGGTTTCGCCGGACATGGCTACGAGAAGATGAAGGAGGCCGTGACGAACGAGCTGCGCGCCGGCTTCCGCCCTGAATTCCTGAATCGTATCGACGAAATCATCGTTTTCCACGCGCTCGACCAGGAGCATCTGAAGCAGATCGTTCAGATCCAGCTCGAAGGCCTGCGCGCTCGCCTCGCCGATCGCCACATCCACCTGACGCTCACCGATGAAGCCATCGGGCATCTGGTCAAGACGGGCTACGACCCGGTCTACGGCGCAAGGCCATTAAAGCGCGCCATCCAGAAGCAGGTCGAGACCCGCCTGGGCCGCCTGATGATCGCGGGGAAGGTGCACGACGGCGAAGAGGTAGTTGTCGACTACGACCGGGACAAGAACGAGCTGGTGTTCCAGCCCATGCCAGTGCTGGCCTGATGGACCCCGGGAGGAGAGCTTCCTCACGATTGCCGCTGGCGAATCAGCTGAGCAAAATCACCGGCGGCAAGACCGCCGGCGCTACTACGGATCCCGGCGGCGGGTGTTGGCTACGCCCGCTAATATGCCAATGCCGATCATGCAAATCGTCCCCACGCCGATCCAGCGCGGCGGAACGTGCATCATGTTCGCAGCCAATGCGAGTCCGACGATCAGAATGACGAAGCCCAGCAGGTAGATGCCGAATGACATATCAACCCTCCCTGGTCGGCGTCTGCAACTTCGCGCCCAACGTTCCGGCCGATACGAACATTTCCTGACTCGGACCGGGAATAAAATCGCTGCTCCTCCGGTCCTGCACACCAGGAGAGCGATTTTGCCAAAACGAATCATCCACGACAACAAGCACAACCGCGACGGCATCGACCGGCGCGGATTTCTCGAATGCATGGCTTGGGCGGGCACCGGCGTGATCTGGACCGTCAGCAGCGGCATCCTCAATTCGCGCGCGTTCGGGCAGGCGAAGCCCGCCGGGGGCGAACTGCACTTCGTGCAGATCAGCGACAGCCACATGGGTTTTAACAAGCCGGCGAACCCCGACGTCACCGCTACGCTGCAGGCGGCGGTCGACAAGATCAACGCGCTGGCGGTGCAGCCCGAGTTCATCATTCACACGGGCGATCTGACGCACGACTCCAAACCCGCCCAGTTCGACACGCTCGATCAGGTGCTCAGGAGCGCGAAGACGCAGCAGGTCTACTTCGTGCCGGGCGAACACGATACTTCGATCGACGATGGCAAGCTCTATCTGGAACGCTACGGCCGCGCGCTCCGCGCGAAAGGCGCGGGCTGGTACAGCTTTACTCACAAGGACGTGCATTTCGTCGGCCTCAACAACACGTCCGTGCTCGAAGGGATGGGTCACCTGGGCGATGAACAGCTGGCGTGGCTGGAAGCGGATCTGAAAGGTCTGCCGGCGAGCCGCCCGGTGGTGGTGTTCGCGCACATTCCGCTGTGGTCGGTTTATCCGGAGTGGGGCTGGGGGACCGGGGACAGCGAACGCGCGCTCGGTTTGCTGAAGCGCTTCGGGTCGGTGACGGTGCTGAACGGACACATCCATCAGGTGATGCAGAAGGTGGAAGGCGGGGTGACGTTCCACACCGCGATGTCGACGGCGTTCCCGCAGCCCGCGCCGGGCGCGGCGAAGAGCCCCGGTCCGCTGAAAGTGCCGGACGAACAACTGAAGAGCGTGCTCGGCATCACCGACGTGAAATCGGTCATGAACGGGCACAGCCTCGCGGTCGTCGACAGCACGCTTGCATAGGGGCCGCGCATGCTTGCTTTCCTGATAGCCTTGCTCTCATTCCAGGCGCCGGCGGCGACAGGTAAGACGCTGTTCGAACACCGCTGCGGCGGATGCCATGCGCTCGACCGGGACAAGGAAGGTCCGCGGCTCGGGGGCGTGTTTGGACGGCGCGCGGGTTCGGTGGCGACGTTCGAATACTCGGACGCGCTGCGGAAGTCGAAGATCGTGTGGAACGCCGCGACGCTGGAGAAATGGCTCAGGGGTCCGGAGGAGTTTGTGCCGGGCGTGGATATGGGTTTCTATCTGGAGAACTCCGCCGAACGGCGCGACATTATCGCGTTTCTGGAGCAGAATTCGCGCAGGTAAACGGGTGCATGCGGCATCGTTATCATCGGACTTGACACTCTGGCGCAAACGCGCGGCGTCGGCGTCAGAGACGCGTCCGGGCGATGCGTGGCTGCGCGCTTTCGAAGAAACGTTCCTGCCGCACATGAATGCCGCGCACAATCTGGCGCGGTGGCTGACGCGCAGCGATGCGGACGCGCAGGATGTGGTGCAGGAGTCGTATCTGCGGGCGTTCCGGTTCTTTGAGACGTGGCAGGGCGGCGACGGGAAAGCCTGGCTTCTCGCGATCGTGCGCAATACGAGCCGGGATTTTCATGAGCGGCGGAGCCGTCAGGGCGATGCGGTTCCTTTCGATGAAACGATCCACGCCGCGGCGCCTTCCCAGGAGCGGAGTGTGGAGGAACGCATGGCGGGTCGCGATGATATGCGCATCCTGAAAACCTGCATCGAAAAGCTGCCGGCCGAGTTCCGCGAAGTTCTCATTCTGCGCGAGTTGGAGGAGATGTCGTATCGCGAGATCGCGGAACTGACGGGTCTGGCGATGGGGACGGTGATGTCGAGGTTGTCGCGGGCGCGGCGCAGTCTCGCCGAATGCGCGGCGGGAAAGGCCGTCCGATGAACTGCTCAACGGAACGGATTGAACTCCTCTTCGACGGCGAACTCGATGCCGCGCAGCAGGCCGAGGTGCGACAGCATATCGCGGAATGCTCCCAATGCGCAGCGCTCTACGCCGGGCTGGCGGAACAACGCGCGGAGATCCGGGCCGCCGCGCCTTATTACAGCGCACCCGCGGAACTCCGCCAGTCGGTGCGGGCCGCGCTGCGCCGCGAGATAAAACCGGCAGGCGGGACGTTCTGGCGGCCGTTGGCGATTGCGGCGTCGCTGCTTCTGATCTCCTCGGTTGGCTGGAATATCGTCCAGCTGCGGTCGCGGAGCGCGGGACAGGGCATCGCACAAGTGACGCCACAGGTGATCCTCGACGACCACCTCAGCTCGCTCGTCGGCAGTCATCTGCTCGACGTGGTTTCCTCCGACCAGCACACGGTGAAGCCGTGGTTCGCCGGAAAACTCGACTTCTCACCCGATGTGAGGGATCTTGCGGAACGGGGTTTCCCGCTGGCGGGCGCGCGGGTGGATTACATCGGCGGGCGCCGCGTCGCCGCGCTGGTTTACCATCGCCGCCAGCACGTGATTACGGTCTTCATCTGGCCCGGCGCGGGGGAATCCGATGCCGGCCTGTCACGCAACGGCTATAATCTTCTTCGCTGGAGCGCCGGCCCGATGACGTACTGGGCGGTGTCGGACGTTTCGGCTGCGGAACTCCGCAGTCTGCAGTCGATGCTGCGGTAGTCGATGCCGGAATAACCCCGCTGAATCATTACAGTTATAAGATGTAGTGATTCATGCGTGGACAGCGGCAATGCCTTTCGGTGGTAATTCCCGCCTACAACGAGGAGGCGACGATCGCGCGTGTCATCGAGAACGTGCTGCGCCTCGAAGCGCTGGCCGAAATCATTGTGGTGAACGACTGTTCGAGGGATCGAACCGCGGAGATCGTGCGTGAACTTGCAGCGCATGATGCGCGCGTTCGCCTGATTGAACATAAGGTTAACGGCGGAAAGACCGAAGCTCTCAAGACCGGGTTCGCGGAGATACAGGGCGAAATCGTGATTGTGCAGGATGCCGATCTCGAGTACGACCCCGGCGAGATACCTGAGGTCATTCAGCCGATACTGGAGGGCCAGGCAGACGTGGTTTACGGCTCGCGGTTTCTGGTGCGGAAAGCGTCGCGCGTGCTGTACTTTTATCACTACCTGGCGAACAAGCTGCTGACGTTCACGTCCAATCTGTTTACGAACATCAATCTCACCGATGTGGAGACGGGGTACAAGGCATTCCGGTCTGAAATCATGCGTAACATGGTGATCACGTCGAGCGGCTTCGGCTTCGAAATCGAAGTCACGGCGAAGGTGGCGAAGCTGGGATGTGCCATCTATGAGGTGCCTATCAGCTACTACGGACGCACGTACGAACAGGGCAAAAAGATTCAGGCCTCGGACGGCGTGGCGGCATTCTGGTACATCGTAAAGTACAACCTGTTCTGCAGCCTGCGGGCGTCATTTGTCCGGATTCCCGTTCTCGAGTCGAAAACCGCGTGATCCGCGAGCGAACCATCGCAGCGACGACCCACGGACGCTATCTGGCCATCGGTCCGTCGGTGCCGGGTCCGGCGCAGCTGCTGGTCGGTTTTCACGGCTATGCCGAAGATGCGGAAACGCAGCTGGCAAGGCTGCGCGCGATTCCGGGAAGCGAACGCTGGCATCTGATCTCGATCCTCGGGCTGCATCGTTTTTATCAGCGAAGGTCGAACCAGGTGGTAGCGAGCTGGATGACGCGGCAGGATCGCGAGTGGGCGCTCGCCGATAACGTTGCCTACGTGCAGGCGTGCATCGAGGCCGAATGCGCCGCGCCGGCCGGCATCGTGTTTGCGGGCTTCTCGCAGGGTGTGGCGATGGCGTTTCGCGCCGCCGTGCATGCGCCGGGACGGGCCAGTGTGATTGCGGTGGGAAGCGATGTGCCGCCGGAGCTGGATGGCGCGGCTCTGGGGAAGCTCTCGTCGGTGCTGATTGCGCGCGGGGCGACAGACGAACTCTACAGGGAGGCGATGTTCGCAAAAGATCAGCAGCGCCTGCGCGAAGCGGGTGTGGCGGCTCATGCCGTGATGCTCAATGCGGGGCACGAATGGTCGGCGGATCTTACGACGGCAGCGGGGGAATTTCTGGCGCGGCATCAGGTGAAATAGGTGAAATCGGGTATATAATCGCCGACGGTGAAAGCCGTCGGCCTCGTTTTGTTATTTGCCGCGGCGCTGCCTGCCGCAGCGCAGGACGATATATTCGCACAGCCGGTGCTGGGTTTCATCCCGAAGCCGGGTTGGCCTCCGGCGGGGCCCGCGCCGCAACTGGCTGACGGTAAGCCCGATCTTTCCGGGCCCTGGGCGCCAAATGCGCTGAAGATCAACAACAACACCGACTCCGAGATCAGGGACATTCCCCTGCTGCCATGGGCGGCAGAGACGCTGAAGCAGCGGCGCGCGGGTGTTGGCAAGGACGATCCGGAGGGCTTCTGTCTGCCGCCCGGCGTGCCGCGCATGAATACGACGCCGTTTCCGTTTCGCATTCTGCAGACGCCGGGGCTGATCGTGATTATCTACGAAGGCGGGGCGCACATCTGGCGGCAGATTTTCGTGGATGGGCGTCCGCATCCGAAAGATCCTAACCCGACGTGGCTGGGCGATTCCATCGGGCACTGGGAGGGCGACACGCTGGTGGTCGACACGGTCGGGTTCAACGGCAAGTCGTGGATCGATGCCGCGGGGCTGCCGACGACGGAATCGCTGCACGTGATCGAGCGCTTCCGGCGGGTGAGCCGCGGGTATCTGGAAATCGAACACACGATCGACGATCCGGGCGCTTATTCCAGAGCGTGGAAATTTACCATTCGCCCGATGCTGCTCGACGGCGAGCTGATGGAATACATCTGCCAGGAAAACAACGTCGACGGGAGACATCTGGTGGGGAAATAAACCATCAAAAACGCCGGCGGCAAGACCGCCAGCGGTACAGGGACGAGCTTTTCGATAGAATTGATGCGGTCGAAGCAGAGGAGAACAGCATGGCCAAATCGCAGAAAACTTCCGTAGGACGCCGCGGGTTCCTGAAAGGCGCAGCCGCCAGCGCTGCGGCGCTGGCCACAACCAGCCCCCTGGCAGAAGCGCAGCAGCGCGCGGACAATCAGGCGCGCGGTACCGGGTCTGCACCTGCACCGACGCAGTCGCAGATCGATCGCGATGCCGGAAACGTCCGTCCCCCGTTGGCGGCGCGGCTGATTACGCGGCCGGGCTCCGACCTTATGGTGCAGGTGCTGAAGGATCTCGGGATGGAGTTTGTGGCGGCGAATCCAGGGTCGAGCTTCGAGGGGATTCAGGAATCGTTCATTAACTACGGCAATCCGCCGAACACGAATCCGGAGTTCATCACGGCGCTGCACGAAGAGTCGGCGGTCACGATGGCGCACGGTTACGCCAAGGCGCAGGGCAAGCCGATGGTGGCACTGCTGCACGGCACGATCGGCATTCAGCACGCGGCGATGTCGATCTATCAGGCGTATTACGACAAAGTGCCGATGGTGATGCTGGCGGGGAACGACGCCGATTTCATTCCGGCGCACACGGCGCATGACATGGCGGGCATGGTGCGCAGCTTTACCAAGTGGGACGCCGAACCGAAGACCGTGGAAGAAGCGCTGGTGGCGATTCAGCGCGCTTACAACGAAGCGATCACGCCGCCGATGGCGCCGACGCTGGTGGTGCTCTCGTCTGAAGTGCAGAAGGAGGATGTGCCGAATCTGAAGATTCCGGTGTATAAGGCGCCCACTTTCGTGACGGTGGATGCGACGCGCGCGCGAGAGATCGCGAAAGGGCTGCTGGATGCGCAGAATCCGCGCATCAATGTGGGACGTCTGCGTACGCCTGAAGGTGTGAAGCGCGCGGTGGAACTGGCTGAGCTGGTTGGGGCATCGACGAGCACAGCGGCCACGAACGGGCCGATGAGTTTCCCGCAGGGGCATCCGCTTTGCGGGCCGGGCGCGGACACGAATTACGACTACGCACTGGGACTGGAAACGGCCGGCGCACAGGCGTCGATCACGGGCCCGACGCTGGCGGGCGTGGCTGCGATGCGGGATAAGGACCACATCGATTTCGGCGGGATTTCCACCACGAACCCGGGGCGAAATGGCAGAGGCGGCGGACGCGGGAATGCGAACGCGGCGCCCGCGATTGAAGCCGACGCCGAAGCCACCTTGCCGCTGATCATCGAAGAAGTGAAGCGACAGATGACGTCGGACCAGAAGTCGCGCATTCAGGATCGATCGGGGAAGATTGCGCGGGCCAATCACGAGGCGCGGGTGGATGCGCTGGAGAAGGCGGTGGAGGCGAAGCGCGCGGGGTGGAACGGCAGCCCGATCTGCACGGCGCGGATTTACGCGGAGCTGTGGCCGATGATCATGAACGAAGACTGGTGTCTGTCGTCGCCGAGCAATTTCTCCGGCGGCCATAACACGCAGCTCTGGGTGCATAACAAGCCGTACAGCTATCTGGGCGGGCAGGGCGCGGGCGGCATGGGCTATGGCGCGCCGGCATCGGTGGGTGCGGCGCTGGCGGCGCGGGGACGCGATCGTATCGTGATCAATATCCAGACGGACGGAGACCTGAACTACGCGCCGGGCGTGCTGTGGACCGCGGTGCATCACAAACTGCCGATGCTGAGCGTGATGCATAATAACCGGGCCTGGCATCAGGAGTACATGTTCGTGGAATACATGGCGGGCGTGCGCGGACGCGGCGAAGACCGCGCGCATATCGGGAATACGCTGCGCGATCCGTTTATCGATTACACGAAGATGGCGGCGGGTTACGGGATGGCGGGCGAAGGACCGATCAGCGATCCGACGAAGCTGCAGGCGGCGCTGAAACGGGGCGTGGCGGCGGTGAAACGCGGCGAGCCGTACATGATCGATGTGATCACGCAGCCGCGGTAGGAGAGATGCGTAAGGCTCCGCGCCGGGCGGAAGCCCGGCGGCAGGCAGGAATGCCTGCCCCACCAAGAAGTCTAAAGGGACATCATGATCAAGTCAGTGATTTTGGTACTCATTGCAGCGGCGACGGTTTACGGGCAGGGTCGCGGGGCTGCGCCCCTCGGCAAGATGCCGCCGCCCACCAGTCCCGTCACGGGTAACGCGGCGGCGGGTAAGGGTTTCTACTATGCGTACGCCTGCTACGCTTGCCACGGCTACAACGGCGAGACCGGCGCGCGCGCGTTCGTGGGCAACTGGGGACACCTCAGTACAGAGGAGGCGTTCATCACGTTCCTGCGCGGGCGCGCGAATGTCGCACCGGTGACGCCATCTACTTCGATGCCGAATTTCGCCGAAGCCAGCCTGACGGATAAGCAGGCGAAGGATATCTACGCCTACATCCGCACGTTCAAGAGCAATGCGCCGCCGCTGAAAGATATTCCGACACTCAGCGCCATTGTGGAATCGGCGAAGCAGCAGAAATAGCGATTATCGCTTGTGGCCGCGGCCATCGCGCATTTCATTCCCGTGGAAATGCGACGCGTCGATATGCCTTTCGGCGCGCTCGCCAGCCTTCGGAAACTCGCCTTTGTATCCATGGTCAGGATGGAAGTGATTGTCGACATGACCATAGAAATGCTCGGGACCGTGAAACCACGGACCTGCACCGATGAACACACCGTCATTGAACCACTCCGGACCGTAGTAACCGTAAGGAGCACAGTTGTACGGCGCAACGTCGTAGTAACCGTAAGGGCACGCAGGAGCCGGTCCTATGTTCACGCCGACACTGACCTGAGCGTTCGCATTCGGCGCGACCGCAGTAAGACCGATTCCAATCACTGCTGCTGACAAAGTAAGTATGAGTCCACGCATTTTCTGCACCTCCGCTGGGAGTGGTGCATTAATGCTGCCAACGGGTTATTCCGGACCGAAGGCCAGCAGGACGTTGCCGAACGGGCCGGCGCCGACGCCGTAGCCGGAGCCGATATACATCATGCCGCCGACGATGACGGGGCCTACGGACGAAATCGCGCCGCCGTGCGCGTCCTTCACCTTGTTGACGGTGTCGAAGGGCTTGTTGGTGTCGAACTCCCAGAGCGTGCTGCCGTCGGTGGTGGAGAGCGCGTGCAGCTTGCCGTCGTTGCCGCCGACAAAGACGGCGCCGGGGATCATCGTGGTCGCGGCGTTGGTGCCGATGCGCGCGCCGGGCGCGTTCACGGGCGAGAACCAGACGCGCTGGCCGTTATCCATGCGGAGCGCAGCCATGCCGCCGGTGCCAAGGCCGTAGTAAACATTCTCGGAATCGGCGGAGCCGCCCCAGACGATGCCGCCGCGTCCGCCGCCGCCCGGGTTGGCGGAAACGCGCCAGAGGAGCTTGCCTTTGTTGTCGGGGTCGAGCGCGAATACTTCGCCGCCTTTGGTGCCGGCGATGAGAACGCGTCGGCCGTCATGCAGGGTGGCGAGGATCGGGGAGTTGCCGATGTCGGCGTCGGGGCCCATCTTTTCAGGGCAGGCTTTGCTCTTGTTCGGGCCGGCGCAGCCGCCCATGAAGGCATCATCAGGCGTCGCCTGATAGGACCAGAGAAGCTTGCCGGAATCCATGTCGACGGCGGCTATTGCGTCGCCGAGCGGCTGGGCGGGCTCGGTCTGGGTGTCGCCGGTGCCGAAGTAAATCGCGTGCCGAACAGGGTCGACAGTCGGCGAGTTCCACACCGAGCCGCCGGCGGGCGCGTAGAGCTGCACGCCATTGGGGTTCTTCTGCGTGGGCTTCGGATCATCCATCGTGTACGTCTTCCAGAGCTGCTCGCCGCTGGAGGCATTCAATGCGACTACGCTGCCGCGCGAGGTGCAGCATTCGTAATCCGGATTTCCGCTCTGCCATTCTTCGGAAGAAGACACCGGCACGTAGAGGCGGCCGTTGTAGAGCTTCGGGGCGGCGGTGATGCGGGCGAGGAAGAATTCATCGACCTTGCGCTTCCAGAGGAGCTTGCCGTTCTGCGCGTCGAGCCCGTAAACGTTGGCTTTGGCATCGCCGAAAAAGACGCCGTACTTTGTGGTTCCCTGGCCAGTGACGGGGCCGATGCTGATAGCGGGGCGAACCGTGATGCCGGTTTCGTAGCCCCAGTAGACGCAGCCGGTTTTCGCGTCGAGCGAATAGACCCAGCCGATGTCGGTGCCGACGAACACGCGGCCGGAAGCGATGGCGGGAGGCGCATAGGCGCTGATGCCGAGGGGGAATCCGAACGCCCATTTGAGTTTGAGCTTCGGGACGTCGGCTTTCGTCATGCCGGCGACTTCAGCCTTCTGATAGCGCGTGTTTTCGATATCGGCGCCCCAGCCGCTCCAGGAGGGCCCGGCGGCGGGATCGGTCATCGGGGGATTGGATGCGCACTGGTTGGGGAAATTTTTGGGATTGCCGGCTGCCACGCTGCCAAGCTGGCGATAGCCGCCCATGAACTCGGCGAGGCGGCGTTTCTGCGGATCGGTGAGGCCCTGATCGTGCTCGGGACGGCCGGGCTTTGAGACGACGGCGTAGATCTGCTCGGGCGTGAGCTGGCGGATACGGCGCGCGCTGGGGGCCTTCGTGGAGTCGTTCTCACGGTGGCAGGTCATACATTTGGTCTGGAAAAAGGTGAGGCCGTTCTCCATGCCGATGGGGCGGGCGGCGGCGTTATTGGGCGGCGGCGGCGCCTGAGCTTCCAGCCAGGCGACGCTTCCAGCGGCGAATATGACTAAGGCACAAACCACGATCGGAACAGTACTTTTCATCGCGCTCCCTAATCTCTCACACGGCTTTTCGCGACGCAACAGGCTGCGGACTGACGGCCGGGCCCGCAAAGGCGGTTGGCAGCGAATTTGCTTACACTCGGACGTGGAGGATGTATGAAGAGAATCGCGCTTGCCCTGTTTGCAGTGGTGTTGGCTTCCGGCCTGTCGGCTGCCAAAGATAAGGACGACAAGAACCACATGGATCCTTACGTGAGCGGTCCCGCCGACGAGGCGAAGATGGTGCGGGAAGTGCGCCACCAGCTGGTGATGCTGCCCTATTACTCGGTGTTCGACGACCTCGGCTTTACCGTCAACGGCGGGACAGTGACACTGGTAGGAGATGTGGTGCGGCCGGTGTTGAAGGACGATGCGGCGGCGGTGGTGAAGAAGATCGAAGGCGTGACTTCCGTGGTGAACAACATCCAGGTGCTGCCGCTTTCAGGCACCGACGACCGTATCCGGCGTGATGTATACAAGGCCATTTACGGCGACCCGTCGCTGTCGACGCGCTACGGATTTCAGGCGCTGCCGTCGATTCATATCATCGTGAAAAACGGCAATGTACGCCTCGAAGGCGTGGTGGCGAATGAGATGGACCGCAACACCGCTTTCATCCGTGCCAACGGGGTCTTCGGCGCATTTCACGTGGATAACGACCTGAAGATTGAATCGAAGTAAAACAAAGTAATCAGGCTATAGTCATTTATCAATCGCGCACAACGGACCGTTCGGCCTGTGCGCTGCTTCGGTCGCGGCGGGATCGCCAGGCGAAGAGCACGATCCCCGTCGCGACTGAGACGTTTAAAGACGCTATTTTCCCCGCCATCGGTATGCGTACGAGCGCGTCACAGTTTTTCTTAACGAGATCGTGCAGGCCTTTTCCCTCGGCTCCCATTACGACAACTGTGCGTGCAGGCCAGTCGACGGCATCGTACGACAAAGATCCTTTTTCGTCGAGGCCGTAGATGAACCAGCCGCGATCCTTAAGCGCGCGCAGGGTCTGGTTGATATTCACCACCTGCACCACCGGAAGGTGCTCGAGAGCACCGGCGGCCGACTTGGCGACCGTTTCGGTAAGGCCGGCGGCGCGGCGTTCCGGGACGACGACCGCCTGGGCGCCCGCGGCATGAGCGGTGCGGATGACGGCGCCGAGGTTGTGGGGATCCTCGACGCCGTCGAGCACGACGAGGAGGTCGGCCGTGGACGGGATGTCGTCCAGCGTGGCGTATTTCTTTTCGGCGCCCAGCGCGACGATGCCCTGATGGGATTTGGCGCCGGCAAGACGGTCGAGGGCGTCGCGGTCTTCGAAGCGGAGATTAATACCGGACTTACGTGCGAGATCGATCACTTCCTGCAGCCGATGGCCGCCGGCGCCGCGGGCGATGAGGATGCGTTCGAGAGGACGTCCGGCGCGCAGGGCTTCGGTGACTGGATGGATACCGATGAGAACGGCCAAACGAAAATCATCCCATGCCGCGGGTGATGTCTGACACGGCGAGACCGTTGTTGAACCGGTTGGTGAAGTTGGCGAGTGCGACGATCATCGTGAGTTCGACGAACTCGGCGTCCGAGAAGAGCTCCTGCACGCGGTACCGCGTGTCGTCGTCAACAGAGGCGGTGCGCGTCAGTTCACGGGTGTAGTGCAGAGCAGCTTGCTCCTTCGGGGAGAAGTGCTGGTTGTTTTCCAGCTCGATCTGGCTGATTTCGTCTTCGCTGAGCCCGATCTGGTGGGCGGCGATGGTGTGGTGTTTCCCGCAGTAGCTGCACTCGTTCACGAAGGAGACGGCCAGATACACCATTTCCTTCAATCTGGGGTCGAGGGCGGATCGGGAGTCCATCAGGGATTCGTAGAAACGGGTGAAGCTCTCCATGGCTTCCGGGCGGTGCGCCATTATGCGGAGAAAGTTATTGGGGCCCGTCTTGCTTTCGATGCGCGCCAGAACCGGATTCAGGGCCGGTTCAACGCCTTTCGTTTTGACTATCATGGCTACAATATAGGAGCCTGCGACGCCGGGGTCTGTATTGAACTTTACCAGGTGTCTTCGCGAAGTGGCAGGCTATACTAAACTTTGTTGCGCCCGTAGCTCAGTTGGATAGAGCGTCTGGCTACGAACCAGAAGGTCGCATGTTCGAGTCATGCCGGGCGCACCATCTAACTCGATAGAAAAACTAAACTTTGTACGCGTTAGTTGCTTCTGGCTGAGCGTGGACTGTACGAAGTTCTGTACGAAGTTTTTCCCGCTCCAGGGCTTCTGCACGGAGTTTCTTCTGCGCAATCTCATGAGCGGCCATCTTTTGCCCAGCAAGTTCAATGTCGCGGGCGTCTACAATTTGGTATCTGTCAATCATCGACCTCGTCTTGTGGCCGGAGATCAACATGGCCTGTTTCTCGCTGAGGCCATCGGCGAGCATGTTGGTGACGGCCGCCCGCCTCAGGTCGTGAATGAGCGCGTCCGGTACTCCGGCGCGAATCCTGGCTGAAGCCCAGGCCGTCTTGGTTTACTCAACCGACCGGCCCGTGGCGGGATCCTTTTTCCGCCGTGGCACGTATGCGACCAGCGTTTTCGCAGCTCTCATCCCGTGCCATATACGCAGCCTCCAGCCACGACCGCAACTCCCCGTACAATGGCGCGACGCGGCTCTGCTTGGTCTTGGTCTGCTTTTTTTGGAGCCGGATCGAATTGGCGTTCCAGTCGATCTGAGACAGACATCACCGACAAGGGGAGAAATACCGCAGGTCTGCGGAGTTAGTTTCGGAACGGCGCCGGTCAGCGCCGCGCCGGGCGTGACGACTACCAGCCAGACGGTTACGGTACAGGTGACTGCCACCCTCAGCTTTGCCCTTGCCAGTTCAACGGCGCCGGCCGGAACGCAGGACAGGCTGCAACTGAATTTGTCCGTGCCCGCGCCTGGCCCCCGGCGGTTTGACGGTGAACCTGACTTCCGCTGACGCGGCAGTGGCGGCGGGGTCAACAGTGATCAGCGCCAGCGATCTGCCGAATGTTCCGGCTGCCACGACCAGCGTAACCGTGCCGTAATCGGGCAGCCATGCGGTACCAGTGGGCAGGGGTCACAATGCGATCCTTGCCCTGACGCAAAAATGCTGAGAGGTGTTGAAAATCCCAGCCTTCGTACAGGGCGTCTCCGTGGCCTCGAGCCCTTGAATTTCGGACGCGCGCGAAGTGAATTTGGCGTTACGGACGGATTGTGCCTGAGTAACCGGCATCCTGGAACTTATCCAGATCAGAGAAGCGCCAAACCGGAGCACGAACGCACTTCGGGCCGTTTGGGACGTTCTGAATCAGCTCAGATATGCAATCAGGGGCGTCAGCGTGAGCGGACTTGCGAGCGTGGAGATGAACACAGCGCTGGTGACGAACTCCGGCGCGAGTTCGAACTCTAATGCAAGAATCGTGGTGATCACGGCGACTGGCATAGAGGAAAGAATCACCGCGGCCTGACGAGCTGGTCCGGAGATTGTCAGAATTGACGCGAGACCCAGAGCGACGCAGGGCGTAGCCACAAGAGAAATTCCCACAGCCAGGATCACAACCCCCGGACGCGAGGGCCACACTGCCCGCTCCAGTTGCATTCCCAGGACCAGGATCATGACCGGGATCGCCGCGTCGCTCAGCATCGCTACCGGCCTCATGACGGCCTCCGGCACGGTCCAGCCAAAGGCCGGAATCACGAGCGCGGCCGTCAGGCCGTACAGCGCCGGCATTCTCCAGATCCTGTCCAGCGCGCCGACGATTCTCCCGTGCCGACTGCCGGCGAAAAACGAACTCGCCACATAGGTTGTCACCGAACCGGTGAGAAAGAAAATCGTCGCGTACGTGAGCGCTTCGGGACCGAACGCGAAACGGACCACTGGCAGACCGTAATTGCCGCTGTTCGAAAACATGACAACCATCAGGAACGCCCGCAGGTGTCTGCTATCCAAGCCAAGTCCCCTCCCTGCGAGGTAACCAGCCACCGCCATGGCGGCCATGATCGACACCGCCAAAATCATCAATCGTCCAACCGTCGGACCGGACGCCGTGGAAGTGATGAGCATCCGGAATGCGAGGCACGGCAACAGCCCGTAGAAGACGACGCGGGAGACAGTCTTTACATCCACGGCCGCGTAGCGGGCGAGCAGGAAACCAACCCCGGCGATGGCAAAAATCGGGAGGATATCGGATAGAAGGATCGGGAGCAGAAGGTTCATGGACTCACGTGTGCCCGATCTCTCTGCTGGTCTTCACGGGGCGCACATCGCCGAGAACGAAGATATACCCAGCCGCCCCAACCAGGGCGACGGCACCAACATAAGCGAGTGCGAAGTGAAAAGATCCGGTCCCGCCCACGATTAAGCCAATTACCACAGGCGTGACGATTCCCGCCAGGTTGGCCGCGAGACTAAAAATTCCCCCTGTCAGGCCCAAAAGGCCTTCAGGAGCAATGTCCGAAATGACCGCCCAGCCGAGCCCAGTCATGCCTTGGGCAAAAAAAGCCCCCGAGAGAATTACAATCATCGCGGTGTCGTTTACGGTAAAGCCGGCACCCACGATCGTGGAAGCGCCCAGCAGACCGGTAATGACCGGAAGTTTTCTCGCCAGATTGAGTGAACCGGTTCGCCGCAACAGAAAATCCGATGACAAGCCGCCAAATATGACACCCGCCCCGCCCGCCAGAAACGGCAGAACCGACAAACCTCCCGCTCGAATCGATGTCATGTGGCGTTCCGTCGCAAGGTATGTGGGGAACCAGGTAAGAAAGAAGACCAGAGTCGAGTTACCTCCAAATTGCCCCAGACAAACGCCGCAGACTTGACGGGCTTGGAGAAGTTCGCTCAGCTGCTGCCATGAGAACGGCAAAACAGGGGCCGCCGGCTCCGGCGACTCTTCGGCTGACGGATGTCGATACATACGCCACCAGACGACTCCAAAGAGGAGGCCAACCGTGCCCACAGAGAAAAACATCGACCTCCAACCGGCGTGGCCTGTGATCCAGAAAAGCGCGGGGCCAAAGCAGGCCAATCCGACATACTCACCGACTGTATAGACTGCGGTAGCCCGCGCCCGTTCGTGCTGCGGGAACCACGCTGTTACGACGCCGTTGTTGGCCGGAAAGCACGGGGCCTCGCTCACCCCGAGTCCCAAACGCGCCCCCAGCAGACCGTACAGATTTGTCGCCAGGCCCTGGAGTAAGGTAAACAGGGACCAGAACGTCACCGCGAAAAAATATGTCAGCCTTGCGCCAAGCCTGTCCAGCAGCAGGCCGCCAGGAATCTGGGCAGCGGCATATGACCACGAAAAGACCGAGAGCAGAAGGCCCATGGCGCCGGGCGACAAACCAAACTCCCTGGACAAGTTGGGTGCCGCGATTCCCATCGCCGTGCGATCCAGATAATTGATCATGGTACCCGTCGCAAGTAATGTCAGGACCAACCATCGGCGGTTGGAGAGGGGACGGCGAACGCCGCCTTCGCGCAACTCGATTCCGGACTCCTGGAAGCTGCCAGCCATCAGATCGGTCAGTCTTCTCCCATGGACATAAAATGGCGAAGCATGCGGTCGGCGTCAGGCTGTATGCCAGTAAACAGGCGGAACGCGTCAACGGCCTGAAAAACAGCCATGCCACTTCCGTCCAGAATGCGGCAGCCGCGCTCTCCAGCGACTCGCAGAAGATCCGTTTGGAGCGGGAAGTAGACGATTTCCGCGAGCCAGTGCTCGCTGCGGAGCAGATGCTCCGGCAGAGGCATTCCGGGATGCGAGGCCATGCCGGTCGGAGTCGCATGGATGAGTCCGTCCGCGTCTGCCATATCCGCTTCTAAATCGGTTCCCACTACGGCCTTTTCACGGCCGAACCGGGCGCACAAGCCGATGGCCAGGCGCTCGGCGCGCTGATTCGCCGTGTCGAAAACAGTGAGGCGTCCTGCGCCCAGAGAGAGGATTGCGTGCGCCACGGCGGCCCCGGCCCCGCCCGCCCCCAGGAGAACGACACGATGCAACGCGGCTCCGGACAAACCCCGATCGAAGCTCCTCGCGAATCCGGAAGCGTCCGTATTGTGGCCGATTCGTTGGCCGCGACGGAGCAGCACGGTGTTGACAGCACCAATGGCCCGCGCCTCATCAGAGAGTTCGGTCAAATGGGTAATCACGGATTGCTTGCACGGATGCGTGATATTAAACCCATGAAATCCCATGTCCTCGCCATTAATCAGAAGTTCTGCCAAAGCGGCGTCGGCGGGGAGTTTCAACTTGTCCAGATCGATCAGTTGGTAAGAATAACGGAGCCCCTGTTCGGCGGCCTCCCTCTCGTGCATTGCCGGTGTTTTCGAAGCCCGAATCCCGGCGCCTATGAGACCGATACGGAAGCTCGATGGGGTCAACCGACAAGTCTATCCGGTCCGCCGCTGCCGGGTATGAATCGTCATCGAGAAGGCGCCGCCCCAACTAATAAACCGGTTGGGCGTGTGGCTCTTGGTGGTTGCGACGGCGCTGGCGTTAACCTTTCAATCTTGGCGGGGCGAGTTGTACTTCAACGTTGCAGGAGGCGGGAGGAGCCGCTCACGCGCGATCATCTGAGCCGAATCTCCGAACCTGGGAATAGGGTGCGAGAATCGCGACCGTTGATTCGGTCTGCCCGATTGCGCCCGAGCGACCGGCTACCCTTCAATTATCCCGACGCCCCCTTCCGGACAGGTCTCCTCGCGCCACGGTCTACGCGAGGTGCATCCGCCGCCGAACGGCACCGAGCGGGCCGGAAAACAGCTAATGGGATGTCGCTATAACGCCTGTCAAACCGCGCTCTCTGGAGAAGTCGCCGCCCGCTAAGGATTCGTCATCAGGTGTTCCGGCTTGTTGTTCTTACAGACGAATTCGATCAAGTCCTCCTGGGGAGCGAGTGTCAACGTTAGATTCTCCTGGTAGGGCCTTGCAAACGCCTGTTGGTCTTCGAACGTCACCCTGAGCTCCATGTGACCGTAGTCGGTGCGCCGATAGCGCTCGGTCATATGCAGCGCCTCTGTGTGCGGAAACGGACCGCCGCCGATGCCCCCGAGCAGACTTAGATCGTTAAATCCGACAGTGTCGACAACCAACGTATCTTTCTGCCATCCTCCGATCGAGTGGCCCATCCATGAGGGGTTTAGCTCTGCGGGATGTTTGCGACCATCGAGAAAAATCTGACGGAAGCCGGGATAGTCTTCAAAGAGAGCGACCACCACGGATGAACTCTGCACAAATTTGGCGATAAACGGCGAAGAAGCCCCAGGGAGGGGAGGAGGTCCTGGCAGGCAGCGGTTGTGCGGTGCATTCCGAGGGTCCTTCGCCAGCGCCTTTCTGCGCGCCTCCGTCGCCGGGAGAAGTTGAGGCTCTTCAGGATATGGATCGTCGGTCAGCAGCCAAACACCACTCAGGTCTGGCACACCAGCGGCTGTACGAGGCATCGGTCTCGAAGGAACGCGTTGGCGCCTTCGCATCGCCTCCGCGTTTCGGGCGGGGTCGTCGCCGAGAGTGCTGCCATTGAGCGTCTCCACAAGGCTCACATCGAACTGCTGCGTGTTGTCACCCGCCACGACCACTTCGCCCGCAAGATCGCGATACGCGCAGCATGGCATCTGGATGGTGAAACCCACTTACCATAGGCGAGCGCGCTGAACTTGTAGTGGCCGTTCGCATCAGACCGCGTTCGGGCGACGGTCCCGTCTGGTTGGTGCTTTAGCTGAATCGGCGCATTCGGAACGGGCGAGCCGTCTGGATATGAGACAAGTCCCTGCAAAGATGCGCGCGGGCTTTGGGGCTGTGCGGGAAGTGCAAGCAAGAACAGCAGTCCTGCTGGAATGGGACGATTCATACTGTCTCCGCTCTTTGAATCCAGAGGCTACCACGAGCGCCTGCCCCGGCACCGCAGACCTCGAACGGCATCGAGCGGGCCGAAAACAGCTGATATTCAACATTAACGCCCGTCGAAATGGCGCTCAAAACTGCCAGAGGAACAATGTGCGATGAGGATTTTCGAATCTAGCAGGCTGCTGAAAAACGGTTCTTGCCACTCCCTTACGGTCGCGGTTCGGAAAAGCAGGTGCTGATCCGCAGGGGTTACTGAACCGCGCGCGTCAGCAAGCGGCAACGAAAAAAGCCTTTCAGCAGCCTGCTAGCGCGTTTCTCCGCGGACGATGCAAACGATGTCCCTGACTTTGGCAAGCAGTTCAGCCGGAGCAAACGGCTTCGGGAACATATGAAAATTGTGGACGGCATTCTGGACGTGTATCCGCTCGTCGTCTATGAATCCGTCCACGATCAGAACAGCCAGGCCCGGGCACTCCGCGCGCAGATATTGGGCGGCCGTTTCCCCCGGCATGGAGTTAATGTAGGGGCGAACGATCAGCAAATCCGGCCTCATCCTCTTCACACGGTCGACGGCTGCGCCCAGGTTACCCGCGTTCACAACCAGGTATCCGGCACGTTCCAGCGTTTCGTGAAGTACCGTCCGCATAAGCGGATCGGAATCCAGAAGCAGGACGGTGGCGGTCGCCGTGAATGTATCCGTCATATTCGCTCTTCGCCGGCAAGGAATCAGCCTGCAAGCAGCATTAATTCATTAAGGGTATCGCGTTTTCGGTGCTGATCATCCGTGCCGACGCGGTGTTCCAGAAACCTCCCGGCCTAAGCCGGATGCTCGAAACGGGCGTGTCCCGTTTGCCGAGCGGGGAAGGGAAACGGGCGGCCCGCGAATCTCGGCTATCGCAGTTGTTGCAGCTAAGACTGGACGCAGGAGTGAGCAGCTCTCGCGCGAACAGTTGGCGTTGTTTGCAACCGAGCTGGGCATAACATTACCCGAGACGGAAGACTCAGCCGACGATCACGACCAGGATCCTCCTGCGGGCGCCGCGCCTTCGGAGGATCTGCCGCAAGATCGGCGAAGAGGTCAGCGAGCGCTACGAATATCTTCCGGCGCAGATGAAGGTGATTGAGGATACCTGCTTACCTACGCCTGCGCGTGCACCGTGAGGACGGTCAGCAAGCCTCCGCAGCCCATCGAGAAGAGCACCGCGGGTGCATCGCTTCTGGCGCGGGTGATCGTGACCAAGCTGGCCGATCACTTGCCTCCTGCACCGGCAGGCCAGGATGTTTCGGCGGCACGGCATGAGATCGCCGAGCAAACCATGTGCGGCTGGATGGCGCAGTGCGCTGAGCGCCTCCATCCTTTATATGAGCGGCTGAAGCGGAACGTGCTGGCCCCCGAAGTCGTGGGCACGGACGACACAGCGGTGAAAGTGTTGGATCGAAGACTCCCACACGCCCGGAAAGGGCGCATCCGGCCCTATGTGGGGGATCGCGAGCATCCGGCGGTGATTTATGACTATACGGCCACTCGGGAGCGAGGTGGACAGGAGGCGTTTCTTCAGAGCTATCGCGGATAGTTGCAGGCCGATGCGTACGTGGCTTACGATTCGTTTTTTCTGAAACCCGAACGCGGGAGGGTGGAAGTGGGCTGTTGGCCACACGCGCGCCGGCATATGTATCAGGCTCTGGATCACGATCCCTCACGCATGCGGACGCTGTTGCTGATGATCGCGGAGCTGTATGGAGTGCAGAAACTGGCGCGGCAACGGGGGCTCAGTGGAGAAGATCTGCGTCTGTTGCGCGAGCAAGGGGCAAGGCCGGTCTTAGAGAAGTTGCATGCTTACTTGGATGCAGGCCGGTGAGCGTTGCAAGCGGCCAGCGGGGTTAACAACCCCGCTGCAGGATGCCATCCCGCCCCACATCACGCAAGAGACTTCAGAGACACAACGCCAGCCGTACAGGATAGCGTGAAACGGACGCGGCCAGGCGTTTCAAGCCGCGTTTCGGCGATGCAGCCCCTCCAGCCTCATTCCTTCTCAACGTCGCGAAAGATCGACTTTGAACGGACTATCCGCCGCACAAAAAAGCCCCCGGCTCGCGCCGGGGGCTTTGTTCAGTTCGCGAATAAGGTGCTTATCGCCTTACCGTAATGCTGGTTTGCGTATCCGACGGGCCAAACTGATCCATGCCAATGCCCTTGGGGGCGGTCGGGATTACCAGTTTCACCCAGACGGCATCCGGAGCCTTGAAATACGAAGTCTCGGTCGCCTTGCGCAGGGCGTCGATGCTGTCCTGCTGCTTCCCGGAGGTCGCGTTGGCGAAACCCGGCAGCTCGAACACGACCCATGAGTCTTTGGCCATTTCGCTCAGGCTGATAGAAACTTCCGGTCTTTCGGTCTTCACAAGGATTTCGGTACCGGCGCGCACAGTGCTCTGATTGGCCGTGATCCTGAAGTCCTTGCCATTGCGGCTCAGGGTAATTGGTTCTTGAGGAGCCGCCGCGCGCCCAGGACCAGCGGCTCGCCCAGGACCAGCCGCCCGCCCAGGACCAGCTGACCGCAAAGCAACATCTTTCAGCGCAAGACCAACACCGCTTGTGGCTCCGGCCCTCCTGATGCGAACTGAATGCGTCCGATATCCCCCGTGCACACCGAGGCGTTCCAGGTTGGCTGGATCTTGCAGGTGTCGTCCGTGGCGACGCTGTCGTTCTCGCCGTCGTTGAGCAGAACATAGGAATCAGGGATGCCGGTCGTCGATCCGTCCAGATCGTGGATCGCCGCGGTCCGGTAGGCCGAACCACTCCGGTTGTCACTGTCGAACCTGGAGTCGATCTTCGGGAAATACACGGGCTTGGCATTGATGTATTTCGCACTCTTGACTGTGTTTTCGGTGGTAACCCCGGCGCCCGTATACAACAGCCAGGAAAGCGCGCCTGATCCGCGCTGTTTGTTGTCCTGGAAATTCACGAATGTCGTGTTGACGATGTCATGGCGATAGTCGTAGTACTCGTAGGCGCGGATCGGGAAATCCGGAATCGAGCGTTTCGGCAGGCTGCGGCCGTAGGCCTTTTCTTCGGGCGTTACGGGGTTGCCGATGTTGTCGGTTTCGCCCACGAACAGCGAATCAACCACCAGTGAGGTAAATGTGTCAGCGCCGAAGGAACCCGTTGAACTCGTGAACCCAATGGCATTGTCCGCCGCCTTGAAGTTCTTGTAGACGTGCAGCTCGCCGCGGCTCCAGGAGCCGCCATTGCGGTTCTTGTAAGCGGTGAGATCCTGCGAGGAGCGATTCCACGCTCTTGCTGTTTTCGTCAGCGGGATTTTCCTTGGCAATGTGCGAGGGGCCGGCCAACCCGAAGACGCCTTCCCGATTGATGTTCCGGTCCAGCATGAATCCGTCGTAGTTGGAGTGGGCAACGTTGCCCCTGAATTCCGCCATCCTGGTTCGACGCGGCCAGGTGATTTTGCTGATCTCCGTACCTTCGAACTTCCCTTGCGGGTGTTCCGGCAACGACCACCAGAAGCCATTCTCATCGGAACCCGCTGCGACGTTGTCGATGAAGACATTGTCCGGATTGGTGATCCAGTAAGCCGTCACCGTGTTGTCCGAAGGCAGCAGGGTGTCCTTGCCGGACATGCTGTCCGCCCTGTAGGTCGCGCGATTCAGCGAATTACTTCCCATGTTCTCTCCGTTTGCGGCGAGATTGGTCGGCATGCAGGCCTTTGAAGTATGGCACTTGACCTGGATCGCCAGGTTGTGCACGAACTGGTTACCGTGCTCGGCGCCGTCTTCGAGGAAGAAGCAGTGACCGACGGTGTTGTAGGTCACGTTGTTCTCCACGTGCAGGAAGTTCGTGCCATGCACGGTCACGCAGCGGTTGTAGGTGTCGTGGATCGACGGAGTTCTTGATGTACTGCCCCTGTCGCGTCGCCGACCAGATGCCAGTGGATCGGATACCGGGCGAGAGTCATGTTCTGGCCCATGCGATTGAATTCGACGCCATCGACAAACATCTTGCTTCCGAGCCATCGCCATGACGTGCCCGCCGTAGAAGCGACTGTTCCGCGTCGGCCGAAGCCTGGAGTTTGATATTGCGCGTCAGCATGCCGACTTCGCCGCGTTCATCCACGTCGAAGGTGATCTTGCCGAAGTGCATGTAGTCGAGCTTCTTGTCGAGCGTGATCGTGTTTCCGCTGGATGGCGCGCAATGTTGCGCCGTTCTGCCTGCCGGGGATCGAAATCCGTCGATGCGAGAACGATCTCGTCGCCGACGCTGCCAGTCCGGCAGCGTTCAGGACCTGGATCGAGGTGCGCCGGCGTTCGGCTGTGCCTGGCCAGCTTCGTCCAGGTGATTTGTCCGGTAACCGTGAAGATTCAGGGTTCCGCCCATGAGCAGGATCCCGCGGTCCACGCGGTCCGTCGTTCCACCCACTCCACTGATGTCTTCGTCTTTGACGTTGTCGGTCAGGGTGATGGTCGCCTTCTTCGTGTGGGGTTTGGCCTCGGTGCCGATTTCGAGTTCCCCGTGCACCATGATCCACTCGGTGGTCAGTTCGAGATCTTTGTCATCGGCGAAGCTCAACTTGCCTTCGATCGTCAAACCATGCAGCGGCATCGGGCTGACGTCGAGGACTACTTCTTGTCCTTCGTCGATGGTGACCTTGTCGCCTGCCACGGGCACCTTGCGGTTGGGCCAGGTCGCCGGATCGGACCACTTCGTCGGCTTGGCTGCCGGCGCTCCGGAATTCTGGGCCTGCACGATAGTGAACATGCTGACGAGCAACGATGCTGAAAGCAACGACATCAGAAGGAACGAGCGATTCTTCTTCCTCATGACATGAACCTCCGATACATGAAAAATGACCACGATCCGGCCGTTACAGGATATCGTGAAACGCATCGGCGCTTCAAAGGCCTCTCACTTTGGGGAGATGTGGAGATGGAGATGTGGGACGGTGGTGCCAATGCTTGAGAGCTCTTGTCAAGCCCAGACTGAGGAGCAGGACAACATGATTCTCAAGCAGGTCAGGCTATGCGTATCCTTTGGCGTCTTGACTGAGGCGATGGCAGTCGTGGTGTACGAGTACAGTATTCTCCGGCGTGTAGCCTTTCACGGGGTCGATACGATCTAACTCGGGCTCGTCAGCTTTCGTCATCTTGCGGTCTCGAAACGGGCAATCTGGGTAGGCGCACTTCCCATCCTGCTCCAAAAGCTTCTGCAGCTTCAGCTTCGTTCGCTGAGCAGGCGTTCCGCGTTCATCGTAGCCGAGATATTTATAAACGTACCTTCTCATCGCGAAGGTTAATACCGGATCGCCCTTCGCTGCTTCCGCGATCCGTTGGCGGGCTTGATCGAGAATGTCTCTCGCGATCTGTAATTCACCGGCCGTCATTCTTCTACTTGGCATATATCAACGTTACGTTACCAGCGCATGGCAAAGAGATCGCGAACTGACGCGTAAGGACCTCGCGAGGTCAACACAGACTATGACTCTGGAAAACGACGCTCGCCAGCAGTCGCTATGAAAGAGCCTTGTAGTCTGACCACCTCAGTGGCAAGCCACGCTTGCGAGGTATCGACTCCGCAAGTCGACAAGCAGCGAGGTCTGCGCGAGTTATTTCTTCCGGAGTTCCGGCGAAGCCAGCGGTCCTGAACCTGTTGTTCTGATTCGGAGGAATACGGACCGAGATGGGCTTCCCCATGCTTCTGACCGACTCGATAGCCGACGTGAAATCCGTATCGGCGCTAACCACGATCGCACGATCGTAAAGATTGTACGCAGCGTCCAGAACAAGATGAACGGCCAGATTAACGTCGGTTTGCTTCTCTTTTCTTTCATTTCCGGCGCGTAGCACATGCCGCCCGAAGATAATGCCGAGCGCAGCCGGCGTGGCTTGGTATACCCAGTGCGCGGGTACCTCTACACCGCCAGTTTCCAAAGTGAGTGCCTCCAGCCACATTGCCTGCCTCTGCGATTCGCGCGGCGATTTCTCCTCGGCGCCGAGGTTCACCTTGGCGGTGAAGTATTTCACAAAGACATCCACGACTGAGGGATCTTGCGGCCGTGAAGCAAACCGATGCGCCAGCCTGAGAAAATTGCACCAGCCCAATTCGAGCCAGCCAGGGTGGTTTATACCGGCATAAAAGTTATATCCGTCGATGTAAACTCCGACTTTGCTCATGCGGACTGATTGTAATGCCCCGCATGAGCCGATTCAGGAAGCAACAGAATTTACCTGGACATCGAATTCATTCATGGGCCAGTCGTCCGTCGCTCGAACACCGACGGCCGCGTTCAGCCGGCTCAAACCCAGGAAAGTCGGCAAGTGGCGATCTGAGAAGTGCGCGGTCAAACCAGATCGCTACTGCGGCGTTAATCGTTCCCAATCGTTGCTGCCCACCTGCGCACTGCACTTTCTCCGAGTGGTGCGTGATCCGAGCGGCGCCACGATATCGCGAACCACAAGGAACGTCGGGCACCTTCGGCGCACCGCGACGCTAAGGCGTCGCTCTCGGCTTTGGCCTTTTGGATTTCATCCATTGGCATAGCAGATGGCAGAAGCGACCGGGAAAGAGCATTTCTCAGGCTTCGGCGTGGTGGGCAGGTTAGACGCGAAGTGGGAGAAACGTTCGATACCGAGACCGCGGCCCCAGACTTCAGCGCGGAGTTGATGAATTAATTGTTGTGTTGAGGTCCGAGGACCTTTGGAACTGGCAGCCCATTTGGGTTGCGGCAGGAGTCCGTGGCTGGAGTTGCCGAAGGCGAGTTGGCCGGAAACCAGCAACATGCCATAAGCGGCGACGGCGAACGCCGGAGCCGATTCCACCGATACGCTGTTTCGCACTTGCGCCTGTCCCACGCCGAGGAGCGTCTTTTCATCCCGGAAGTTCACCTCGATGTCCCAGCGCTGGAAGTAGGCTTCGATAATCTGGCGGGGGTCCAGTCCGGAGTCGGTGCAAATGAGGAAGGCGGGATGCCGATAGAGAAGCTTCGAGCCTTTGCGCAGGCGGTAGGCAAGGGGCGCGATGACGATCAGTTGCAGAATCTGTCCGGCTCCGGTGGTGCGCCACATGATGTTCTGGCGGCGTTTGAAGCGCAGCGGGTGAGAGACGCCGGAATGCGCGAAAGTCATGGTCTCCCAGGGTTCCGCGTCGTCGGTGCGGAACTGCTCGGGAGTAGGGGCTGGCGCGCCGTAGCGAAGACGCCGACCACGCGCTTTCATAAGGTCCGAATCCGGGGTGAAGCAGAGTTTGGCATCCTTGCGAATCCGCCCGATACAGATGGTGCGGGGCGGAATCTGTTTGAGCACGGTGGAGTTGGTGTAGCCGCCGTCAAAGGCGAGTATCAAAGTACGCTCCCGGCCGCCGGGGTCCTGATCGAGAGACTGGCGGAGTTGGATCATCTGCTGGGCGGCGCGCAGACTGAGGCGAGACGAACTGGCGTCCAGACGGTATTGCGCCACCTGGTCGGCGGGAGCCTTGCCATCCGGTTTCTGCGGCGTGGGCGTGTGCAGAAAGGCAATAGGAGCCAAACGGAATGCGCCCTCTGTTCCGGGCATGGCACCGGAGATCTGGAGGAAGCGCTGGGCGCGCACAAAGTTGGTCTGAAAGCGCGGCCCGAGCGGATCGCGCCGCCAGCCAACGCCCGGCGTGTGGGTGCCGGAGCGGCGTAACAATGAATCGTCGAGGACGGCACGGAACGGCGCGCCTGCGGGCAGTTGGCCGGCGATGGCGCGGCGGACGACAGAGAAGATTTCGGGCACGGGGACACGGTCCTGAGAGAAGAGGCGGTAGGTGGCGCTCCAGTCCTGAAACTGGGAACCGGAGGTGGTGAGCAGACCGGTCACGGTGTGGCGTCCGAGACAGAGCAGCGAACTCATCGCGAGCGTTTGCGCACGGTCGGAGACACGTTGCTGGTCGAAGGCGGGGATGCACCGCTTCCAGAGCTGCTCGAACTGAGGGAGGATTCCGGCGGAGTTTTTTTTAGAACCGGAGCCGGCGCTTCGAGGCGACGCAACGCCAGAAGGGCTTTGTCTTCGATGACCCATTCGACGGTCTCACCCTTGGAAAACTCCATTGCCTGCGCGATGGCGGAGGGGAAGTTGATGTACCACTGTTCGCTGGCCTTGCGGTTGATGAGCTGGACTTTGGTGGGGAAACCCATAGTGGAAGATCCTTTCGGTGATATCTAGTTATATAACTAGATAACAGAAACGAGACAGGATTACAACATGGAACATCAAAAATGCTTTTCCATGCTCTTTATCTAGTCAATTGGCCAAAGCCGAGCGCGACGCTAAGGCGTCGCTCTCGGCCGCACTATCCGCAAAAAAGCCCCCGGCTTGCACCGAGGGCTTCGTTCAGTTCGCGAAACAGATCCTATCTGCTGACCGCTATACTGGCTTGCAGATCCGTTGGACGAACAATCGGCAACGGAGGCTTCGTCACGACCAGTTTGACCCAAAGCGCATCCCCGCCCCTGAAATAAGACGTCGCGTTCGCCTTGCGCAATGCGTCCATGCTGGGCTGTTCCGTTCCGGAAGCTGCTTTGGTGAAACCCGGCAGCTCAAATATGACCCATGATCCCAGGTCCATTTCGGCCAGACTGAGAGAGACTTCCTGTCTTTCGGTCTTCACCAGTATCTCGGTGCCGGCACGCACAGTGCTCTGGTTGCCGGTGATGTGAAATTCCTTGCCATTTCGAACAAGCGCGATGGGCGCCTGCGGAGCAGGACGACGGGCCAGAGCAGGACGAGCGGCCGGAGCGGTTGGAGCGGCACCGGCGGCCGGACGATTTCCACCGATCGAAGAGAGCAAAGCGAACCGAGCGGTCCGAGTTTCGATATTGACTGTGGCTGGAAGTTCCCCTCTGCTGTCCGAGAGATTCAGGCGACCGACATCACCCGTGCACACAGAGGCGTTCCAGGTGGGATGAATCACACAGCTGTCGTCAGTGACGACGCTGTCGTTCTCGCCGTCGTTGAGCATGATGTGGGAATCGGGGATGCCTGTCACCGAACCGTCCAGGTCGTGGATGGACAGGGTCCGGTAGCCCACGCCACCCCGGTTGTCGTTATCGAATCTGGAATCGATTTTCGGAAAATACACCGGCTTGGCATTGACGAATTTCGCACCGCTGATGGTGCTTCCGGTACTGACCCCCGCGCTCGTGAACATCAGAAAGGACAGCGCTCCCGTTTTTCTCCGATCGTTGTCCTGGAAATTCACGAATGTCGTGTTCACCACATCGCCGCGGTAATCATAGTATTCGAAACCGCGGATCGGGAAATCCGGAATTTTCCGCTTCGGGAGGCTGCGGCCATAGGCCTTTTCTTCCGGCGTTACGGGATTGCCGCTATTGTCGGTCTCGCCCACGACCAGCGAATCAACCAGCCGTGCTTGAAACGGTTCGCTGCCTATGTCGCCGGCGGCCTGCGTCATGCCAATGGCATTGTCGGCGAGTTTCAAGTTGCTGTATACGAACATGTCGCCCCGGCCCCAGAGACCACCATTGCGGTTCTTGTAGCTGGTCAGGCTCTCGAAGTGCGACTCCACCACTTCGCTATCCAGGTCAGCAGGATTTGCCAACGGCAGGAACGGGATGGTGGCCAGACCGAAGGTGTTGTCTTCGTAGATGTTCCGGTCGAACATGAACCCGTCGAAGTTGGAATGGGCCACATTGCCTCTGAATGCGCGCAGCGGCGTCCTCTTCGGCCAGATGGTCTTGCTGACTTCCGAATCCTTGAACTTCCCTTGCGGGTGTTCCGGCAGAGACAGCCAGAAACCGTTCTCGTCGGAACCGGCCGCCACATTGTCTATGAAGCTATTGTCCGGGTTGGTGATCCAGAAGGACGCCACCGTGTTGTCCGAAGGCAGCAGAACGTTCTTGCTGTGGAAGCTCATTTCCCTGTAGGCCTGACGATTCGCATAGTTGGCGTCTCTCTCTCCGTTGGCGGCGAGATTCGTGGGCACGCAGTCCAATGTCGGATGACATTTGGTCTGGATTGCCAGGTTCCTGATGAATTCATTGCCGTGCTCGATCCCGTCTTCGAGGAAGAAGCAGTGACCCACGGTGTTGTAGGTCACGTTGTTTTCGACGCGCAGGAAATTCGTGCCATGCACGGTCACGCAGCGGTTGTAGGTGTCATGGAGCGACGCGTTCCTGATGTACTGCCCCTGTGCATCGCCGACCAGATGCCAGTGGATCGGATATCGGGCGAGAGTCATGTTCTGGCCCATTCGATTGAATTCGACGCCATCGACAAACATCTTGCTTCCGACCATCGCCATGACGTGCCCGCCGTAGTAGGACTGTTCCGCGTCGGCCGATGCCTGGAGTTTGATGTTGCGAGTCAGCAAGCCGACTTCGCCGCGTTCATCCACGTCGAAGGTGATCTTGCCGAAGTGCATGTAGTCGAGCTTCTTGTCGAGCGTGATCGTGTTTCCCCCGTTCGTGTTGGCATGGATGGCCGCAATGTTGCGCCGCTCTGCCTGCCGGGGATCGAAATCCGTGGATGCGAGAACGATCTCGTCGCCGACGCGCCAGCCGGCAGCGTTCAGGACCTGGATCGAGGTGGCGCCGGCGCTCGCGGTGCTGGACAGCTTCGTCCAGGAATTGGTCCGGTCACCGTGAAGATTGAGGGTTCCGCCCATGAGCAGGATCCCGCGGTCCACGCGGTCCGTCGTTCCACCCACTCCACTGATGTCTTCGCCTTTGACGTTGTCGGTGAAGGTGATGGTGGCCTTGCGGGTGTGAGGGGCTTTTTCCGTGCCGATCTCCAACTCGCCGTGCAACATGATCCACTCGGTGGTGAGTTCAACGTCTTTATTGTTAGCGAAGCTCAGCTTGCCGTTGATCGTCAGACCGTTCAGCGGCGGGGTGTTGACGTCGAGCACCACTTCTTTGCCGGCGTCGATGGTGACCTTGTCGCCTGCCACGGGCACCTTGCGGTTGGGCCAGGTCGCCGGGTCAGACCACTTCGTCGCCTTCGCTGCCGTAGCTCCAGAATCTTGGGCCTGCACGATAGTGAACATGCTGACGAGCAACGATGCTGAAATCAACGACATCAGAAGGAACGAGCGATTCTTCTTCCTCATGACATGAACCTCCGATACCTGAAAAATGACCACGATCCAGCCATACAGCATATCGTGACACGGATAGGCGCTTCAAAAGGCCTCTCACTTTGGGGAGATGTGGGGGAGGTGGTGCCAATTCGACGACGATTCAGCGTTCAGGGTGAGGGTAGTCGGCATAAGCGGGCATGGCCGAGGAGAATCTTCAAGGCCCCGGCCTGGCGATCTCTGATAAAGGGGGTTTGGCTGCGCATGCCACCACTGCGCGCCCGTCAACTCCCCGCGGGCCAGTGTTGTGTTTCCGAAGTTCCTTCACCATCTCCGGATGCAGGCCGGTGAGCGTTGCAAGCGGCCGCCCGGGTTAACAACCCCGCTGCAGGATGCCATCCCGCCCCACATCACGCAAGAGACTTAAGAGACACGACAATAGTGGTGTTCATAGGATGCTTAACCCTAAATCCAGCCGCATCTCATACAGCGCCCGACGATCTACCTTGCCGGTTGGGCCCTTGGGGAGCGAAGGAAGGAACGAGATGCATTCCGGTATCTTGTAGTCTGCAAGGCGGACACGAACAAACTCACGCAGGTTCTCTTCTGATACGCTGTGGCCCTCGCGAAGAACGACGCAGGCGGTGACCGCCTGACCCCATAAAGGATAGGGCACACCAATCACACCGGTTTCGAGGACTGCCGGATGCTGGTAAATCGCCTCTTCCACCTCCTGTGGGGCGATGTTGGAGCCGCCGCGAACGATGAATTTTAAGCCGACCCGCAAACCAAATATAGCCGTCGGCGTCTTCGCGGACCAGATCTCCCGTGTGTATCCAGCCGTCGCTCAGGGTCGCGGCGGTGGCTTCCGGGTCGCGCCAGTAGTGAACAAATGTGGCCGGGCTGCGGGCGGTAAGTTCTCCCACGCCGGGTGGAGCACCCTCAAGAGGGACTATTCGGACCTCCACACCGAGTCGGGGTTTCCCGCACGAGCCGGGAGCGATGTCGCCTTCGACATTCCAGTACGGATTCGCTCATCCCGATGGCCTCGAAGAGCGGTACGGCGAAAAGTCACGGTACGTCTGGTGCAGCGCGAGCGGGGCAGCGTCGCCGCCGACCAAACAGCTGCGCAGGCTGGAGACGTCCCGCGGCCGACGCGTTTGCTCGTCGGCCATCATCGCCAACAGCGCAGGCATCCCGAGGGCGAAATGAACTCTGTGACGCTCGATCAGATTGAGGACGGCGCCCGCGTCGAACATCGGGAGCAGGACAGAAGTATGGGAGCTAATCAACGAGGGCAAGAGCAGGGCCATCGCCGACATATGGCTGACCTGAGTGAGGCTCAGCGTCGTCGCGCCCGCTGCTGGAAGCATCGTGTCCACTAGTTGTGCGGTTCCGGCGAGGCTGGCGTGAGAGTGCGTTACGCCTTTCGGGCGCGCCGTAGTGCCGGACGTGTAGAAGATGGCGCAAGCCTCATTGGCATCACGCGGCGGAAGATGGGAAAGGCCATCACCCAAAGCCGGCAGCGAGGGTTCCGAGTGCCGAAGTATCCAGGCGACCTCGGGCGCTTTCAAACGAATGTTGATGGGTACCGCAATCAACCCGGCCTTGAAACAGGCCAGGTACAGTGTGACGATTTCAATGGAATTGCATCTGTGTATGGCGACCCGGCAGCAGGGCTTCAGACCGCTGTCGAGAGGCCAAACCGCGAGTGAAGAGCTCGCGTGATGGAGTTCCCCTCTGGTCATGGCGGCGTCCCCACATATGATTGCGATGGATGTGGGATCGCGCTGGGAAGCTGCATCAAGAGCTTCAGCCAAAGCCATAGACTGCATAGAGTATCAAGTTAAGTCGATTGAGTGCGCGGTCGCTGCTGCCGATTGTCGCTGCTGCCGATATTAGCGGTTAACGCTCGCTGTATCCCGCTGGACAGAGGCCGTTCCGTTCGACGGCAACTGAGAAATCGAAAACTGTGCTGGCGTTTTAAAAATCACCTTTTCCGTGATTGCTGCGGCTTGAAGCATGAACCCGGTTGGAACGCGAATTCCGGGAGTCTTGTTGGTCTGCCACGCGGCGGCTGCGCAGATCATTACGACGGTGGCGGGTAACGGGTGGTCTTTCCCAACCGGCAGCCTCGCTGCGGTCAACGCCCATTGGGGGATGTAAATGGCGTGGCCGTTGACTCAGCAGGTAACGTCTTTATTGCCGATGCAAGCAACAATTTAGTGGTGCAGGTCTCGGCAGCTGGCACTCTCGACGTGATCGCGGGGAATGGAATCGGCGGATTCTCCGGTGACGGCGGGGCGGCCACAAGTGCATCGCTCAACAGCCCGGGCCTTCCGTTTTTCGGCGGGGTGGCCGTTGATTCGGTTGGCAATCTTTACATCGTCGACGCCAACAACAATCGGGTTCGCAAGATATCCAACGGGGTGATCACGACGGTAGCCGGTAACGGGAAATGCCGATTGCGAGCGCCAAACGCGACACCGGAACTTTCAAAACCCATAGCGGTTTCGTGCCATCCCCGGACAGGCTTCCTTCATTTCGACATATCGAAAGCACCACGGCCAAAGCAGCATCGAAACACGGCCGCAGAATCCGGTAGCCGTGGTGCCTCCGATACGGTCCTAAGAAACATCGGAAGCGGTTCCGGGGGAGACCGCTTTGACTACTTAGTCAGGCTGCGGTAGGCTGCCTCGACAAACATATCCGTCGTCCAGGAACCACTTGTCGCACCGAACAGTGGATCGTAGTCCATTGTTGGCCGCGCAGCTTTGATCTGATCAAGCCTCAGGCCTTTTTTGATCATGGCGCGCAGACGATCTCGAATGATGGTCAACATGTCGCGATATTCCACCACATCGATCTCGTCGCAGACTCGGCCGTGCGACGGCACTATCATCGTGCCGCCTTCTTCCGAATATGCCGGAATTGCGAGATCGATGACGTGATTCAGTCCGTCGATGATTCCCTGGAGGCTTCCGCCCTGCGCGAGATCGATGATCGGATAGCGGTCCGTATCGAAGAGATCTCCGGCAGCAATAACATCCGAGCGGCGAAAAAACACTATGCTGTCGCCATCTGTGCGCGCCGCCGGTGCATGAAACATAGCCGCCGCCTCGCCGTTGAAGAACACTTCGTCTTTCGGGCCAAGGAACGTTTCCGTGGGCCATGCCTCCGAGGGGAATGCGGGGCGTTTGCCTTCTGGCGCGCCCATGCGGTTGAGGACCGCCTGGCTGGCGACGATCTCCACATTCTGAACTGCCTGTGCGAACGGTGTATTCACCAGTTCGATATGGCGTGACGAACCATTGATGTTCGCCACGGCGAGATTGCCGCCCACATGCTCCGCACCAGGGCCGGTATTCAGAATCCAGCGGATGGGCTGCTTAGACAGCTTTTCGACGGCTTCGATCATCTTCACCGACAGATCTGCGCGTCCGGTATCGACCAGCAGAACGCCCTGCTCGCCAGTCTGGACCAGAAGGTTGGCGCCGTCGCCCGCGAGTAGATAAATATTCCCCTGAATCTTCACCGTCTCGATCTCGGCAGGCGGCGCAGGAATCGGCAGCACGCGATTCTTTGAAACGGGATGGGATGAGAGCTTCGTATCGCGGCGGTATTCGGGATACATGGTCTCGGGTCCACCAAGCGCCGCGTTTTGCGGAAGCTTGTAGGTGTCCGCGAATTCGCGCAGGAATGGATTCTCGTCAGGAAGATATGCCGGAATGTCGGTGCTGGAGCGTCCGCTGATTTCTTCCGCGGGCCGGCAATGATAGACCCACGATGCGTCGCTGGCGTGCAGATTCATCTGGAAGTCCTCGGTCTTGATGAGCGGTTCCGTGAGATAAACCGGATCATTCAAAATCATCACGTGCGTCAGGAAATCCCCGTGCCGAATGAAGTGTTCCGTCATGGTGGCTTGATCGCTCATCACCACCCCATTGCGCCGCACCCATCCGGTTTTGATGTGGGTCGTATGGACAGTCAAAACGTCGCCTTCCCATTTTCCGGTCGAGAATCCCATCCATGTATGCGGAGCATAGTTGGGTGGGTGCGGACGCCCGTCCATCCAGATGGTGCGGAACTGCGACCAGGTGCTGATGTAGTTTCTGATCGCGACGACCTGCTGCGTTTCTAAGTCCTTCTCCTGCCAAATACGCAGGTCGAGCGGGCCGCGATAGATATACGGTGAAACGTGAACGCGGCATTGTTCCTCGGGCAGCGTCAAGCGCGAAGCGTCCCAGCTTTCAGCTCGCAGGCGTGTGGCATCGTTGATCGGCAGTCCAAGATAATCCACGAGATCTGGACCGGGTATGCGTTCGGGCTCGTCTTCGTGATAGAGGGGCGACCATTCGCCGTCAAGCAGAATCTGACCGCAAGCCGGGATCGCCAAAAACAATGCGAGCAAACCGAAGAAGATTCTCGGTGACATCATTTATCTGCAGCCAGTTTAAGACAATCGCGAGATGCAAAATTGCGTCTGCCGTCCGGTCAGGGCTCACCTGCCCGCAGGCCACCGCTTCGACGCCTCCGACCACTCGCGTACCCGTTATGACCAGATATCGGGAGTGTGCGCACGGCTCGCCGGAACGGGGTCGTTTCCAGATAGGTTCCGGAAGGCCGGTCGTTCGGGCTTGCGCGATTTCGGGTCGCCGAACGCACACCCAGACCATCCAGGCTCCCAATATTTGAGCATGGCATACTTCTTCCATGGCTCGTGCAGCGCTTGTGCCCCTCTTTCTGGCAGCGGCCCTCTGTCTTGCCCAGCAACCCGGCGACGACCGCGCTCGCCTTCATCCCCTGGCAGCCCAGAACGCTAATTTAAAGACGGGGCCAGAAGTCGGCCACCGAATCCCTGCATTCGATCTCGTCGACCAAAACGGCAAACACCAAACCCTCGCCTCGCTGCGGGGCCCGGGGGGCCTCGTGCTCGCGTTCATCCGTTCCGCCGATTGGTGACCCTGGTGCAAGACTGAGGTGGTCGACCTCAACGCTAAAGCCGAAGAGTTCCACAAAAAAGGTCTGAACGTCGTGACCATCTCCTATGACAGTGTGGCGATCCTGAAAGATTTCTCGGCTCGCAAGTCCATCGCCATCCCCATGCTGTCCGACCCCGATTCGGCAGTCATCAAGACCTTTGGCATTCTCAACACGAACGTGGAAGCCAACTCGCCGGTGTACGGCATTCCGTTCCCCGGAACATATATTGTGGACGCGGCCGGCACCGTAAAATCGAAGTACTTCCACGACGATTACACCGAGCGTTTCTCCGCCGGCAGCATACTTACCCGCGAGTTCGGCGAAAATGGCCAGCCAAAGACCGTCATTGATAACCCGCAGATCCGCTTGTCATACTCCGCCAGCGATACCACCTTCGCCCCCGGCCATCGCATCACCCTGACCATCGACCTCGACTTCAAACCACGCCTGCACGTCTACGCGCCCGGTGTGGAAGGTGGCTATATCCCTATTAGCTGGAGGATGACAAATTCGCCCGCCTGGGCGGCCCTCGCGGCAGAATATCCGGCTTCGCACAAAGTGCATCTTCCGGCGATTAACGAAACCGTGCCGGTCTTCGACAGCCACATTCGCATCAAACGGGACATCATTATCGGGCAGGAGAAAGAAATTGCCTCCGCGCTGGCCGCCGATCGAACACTTAAGGTCTCGGGCACGTTTCGCTACCAGGCCTGCGATGACAAGGAGTGTTTCAACCCGAAGGATATTCCTCTTGAGTGGACCTTCAGAATCGGCGCATTGGAAACCGAGCGCGTCCCCGCCGAACTCCGCAAGCGCCCGTAGACAGTAACATTCTGCGATCACCGCTGACATGCGGAGAAAGCGTCCGCAGAAAAGCCATGTCGTGAGTGCCTCAAACACCAGTTCGGTCGTGATCGCTGTCGCTGACTTTGTGTGCGATAGACGGGGCATTTCCCAGCAGAAAAAAACATGGACCCCGGCGTTAAGACATATCGGAAGGTGTCTTGCGCCTTAAGTCCGCCCAGCCGCAATGGGTGTTGGTGATGATAGACCGAGGCGCATGCAGCAGCAAGGTACCAAGCCGCAATTTCCTCTTGTGCCGATAATCTGCATCCTCGTTTCCGTGCTCACATTCGTGTTGGCCAGGTAAGAGCATTCATTTCAGGGCCGCATACTCTTTGCGGGCCGCGATCAACGTGGGCATATCGGGATCGGCGTCCTTCCACAGCGCAAGGAAATCCTGGTAGGCCTTCTTAGCTTTGGCCCGGTCGCCCGCAAGCGCCTCCGCGCAAGCCAGCCCCAAATAGGCAAGTGAAAAGAGCGGTCCCCAGTTTCGGCCCTTGTGTTCGAGGATTTTTCGGAACTCGGCTTCCGCTTCCGCGCCTTTGCCTGCCTGCAGCGCGGCCAGGCCGCGCAGGTAGAGTAAATCCGTGGCGTCCGATTCGAGGGGCGTTTTCTTCACGGCTTGTTCAACGGCGAGCCGCACCGCTGCGGCATCCCCGCAGAGCGCCCTCACCGGACTTGACTTGTTCCTGCGCGCCACTTCGCAATCGCCCAGCAACAACCGGTCTGGGTGGGGGACACCTGCGGAGGAAGTTCCGTTCAATCGGTGTTAGGCTGACTCCTTGGAGAGAATGGACTGGTCGCGGCTGATCAACGGCACTCGCGCCGGATCCTCGGACCATCCCACTGGCGACCGTACCGAATTCGAAGACGATCTGGGGCGCGTCGTGTTCAGCGCGCCCGTGCGGCGATTGCAGGATAAGACCCACGTATTTCCGCTTGAGCCGCACGACTCGGTACGCACGCGGCTTACACATTCGCTCGAGGTCAGCAATGTCGCGAGAGACTTGTCGCAGGCTGCTTGCCGCCGGCTCGCGGACCGCATTCCCGCGGAGTATGCTCATGCGGTTTCGACAATAGCGGCCGCCTGTGCGCTCCTTCATGATGTGGGCAATCCACCATTTGGCCATGCCGGGGAAAAGGCGATTCAGAATTGGTTCAGGCAGAAGTTCATGGAAAATCGCGATTTCGCCACGGCTTTTGTTGATGCAACCGGTTCTTCGCCGCCAGCGGCTTTCCTGCCCCTTGCGCAGGATTTCATTCAGTTCGACGGCAACGCACAAATGGTACGTCTCGCGACCCGCCTGCAGGTGCTGAGCGAGTCGCACGGTCTGAACCTCACGTTTGGCACCCTGTCGGCCGCGTGTAAATACGTAGTATCCGCGCGCGACACGCGGCCCGATGTTCACGAGCGCTCCAAGCCAGGGTTCTTTGAGACGGAGCGGGATCTGATCCACCGCGTGCAGTGCGCGACCGGAACCGGCGAATCGCGAAACCCGATCACATATCTGGTAGAGGCGGCCGATGACATTGTGAACGTCTGCATCGATCTCGAAGACGGGGTGCGAAAGAGGGTGTTCCGCTGGCAGGAAATGATCGAAGAACTTGAACGGTACGGCGCGGAAGGGGAGGCCATCGCGCTGAAAGACGCCGCGCAGTCGTTGATAGGGAAGCGAGGTCAGTCGGGCTATGGCGCAGGCGACGTATTTGCGCAGGCGTTCCGAACGAATCTGATGTCGCGCCTGATTCCGGCGGCACTTGACGAATTCCAACACTCTTACGATGCCATCATGACCGGTGAATACGGCCATGAACTCGTGAAGCGATCTCGTCTCGGCGGCCTATACGTGGCGTGCAAGGAGGTCATCAAACGACACATCTTCTGTTCGCCGGACGTTCTTCGCCTTGAGATCATGGGCCGCAAAGTCATTGACGATCTGCTGGATCTTTACTGGGAAGGCGTGGCGCCGGACGTGCGGGAAGAGACAGGCTTCAGCAACAAGCTGTATTCGATCATCTCCGATAACTACCGCAATGCCTACGAGCAGGACCTCGACAGGACTTTCTTCACTATCGATCCGGCGGCAAAGCGGCTTTACTTGCAGTTGAGGCTCGTGTGCGACCAGGTGGCGGGTATGACCGACGCCTACGCAGTCGGGCAACACCGGCTGCTTGCCAATTCGTAATTGATTAGAACGAGTCGCTGCGGTAGGCCACCCACCAACTCCAGAAAAAAATCGGCATGGTGGCGCCTGACGCCCACTATCGGTGTCCCCTCCGTCACGGTCGGCCTGAAGACTGCCGATGTAGAAAAGTAGTGAGCGTAGACCGGCTCACATTTTGCCGGCTGCCCGCTTTTGTTTCCTTCGATGAGTTCTGATAGCAAAAACTAGTTCAGGTCCGGCGTCTGCAGGAGCGGATTGTGCCACGCTTTGTCACGCACATGAGTGCGCGCTTTAATGCGCCAACCGTTCGCCGTTTTCACGTAAACGTCTTCGTAGCCGCCATGACGCTCGATGCTGCCCGGTCCTTTGATTCCCATCTGGAGCAGATAAATCCTGCCGGTCGCGCCTTCGGGCGACGGAGTGATCACCTGGTTCGCCATTATGTGGCTCCAGTCCGTCCAGATCAGCTTAGTCTTGCAGCCCCGCGATCCGCCGCCCACCAGAGTTGCCAGGGCATCGCGGCCCTTCGCCAGCACACGGCCGCCCTGCTTGAAACCCTCGTCGGTATTTTTGTCGATGAAAACACCGTCGGACGTGAACAGATCCGCATAGTCGTAGCCGTTGTTAGAGCAGGTATCGATCCCGTAGGCGTAGCGATTGGTGAGTTGCGTGATCTGCTCGTAATCGACCGCCGCGAGCGAAGGCGCCGAGGCCGCCGAGACCACCATCGCTTTTTGCTGGACCCACACTGTTACCCAGGCGCCTATCGCCGCACCGCATGCGAGCGCGGCAAGGAACTTCCATCTCTGCATCGAGTTTCTCCTAGGGGAATCTTACTTTGTCGCTTGGGGGCAGATCAGAACGGCATCGCAAACAACCGCCCCTACCGCCGCCGCGAGATCGAACCGCCACTCCTGGTTTTCTCCACTGCCCCAACGCCATTTACGCGGTTTGACGGTCAACGGAGCCTGCGGAGGGATCTCTGTTCGAGCCGGAATTGCCGCAGCGCCCTGCGGCGCATTGCTCGGTGCGCCCACCAGCGCTGAACCCGCTCCCAGAATGCTGATACCACCGAGTCTTCGCGCGCGTGTTTCATTCCAATAGGCTAAGGCTGCGCTGGCTGGAAAACTCGTCCCCAAGGGCTCGAAGGTACCAGGGCGGTACTGCTTTGTCCTTCGAAAACTCCTATTTATAGTCACGGTGTTTACAGGGGATTGCGCGTTCGGCGCATTTGCAGGGTCGTCCTCGTTTGCGCCGGGGTGAAGTGGCAGTCGGGTTAGGAATCGGGGCCGCGGGACGAAGGGAGAGCTCGAGTCCGAGCCGCTCGAGTCTGCGCACCGGCCGGTTGCGCGTGCGTTCCGGGCGCAAGCAGGTCGAAATAGTTGCCGCCGCGTCCGCGGTACTCGGTGTGGTCACGCAGTATGCAGAAGGCGGTGATCAGGATGTGATGAGCGGTGGCGACAATCGCTTTCCGGATGCCGTGCTTGCCCTTCGCGGTTCGGTTGTTTAGGCGCTTGCCGGCACTTTCGCGGTTGCCCGGGCACAGACCAGCCCACTTCGCGGCATGGCCCGGACTGTCCGCAAAATGCGTGGGGTCTGCGAAAATGGCCTGTGGCCTGAGCAGAAAGAGCATTCGCGCCCACCCCCTCGGCTGGCCGCTGCTTTCGGCATGTTCACCTGTTTTTTTCAGTTAATTTCGGTCCCGGCAGATTGCAATTGAAACTCGGTTTTTCGGTCGTCTCGTAGGGTTGGCGGCGTTGGACCGTCCGATCCGCTGCGCACCTAGAAAAAACTGGTGATTCCTTGCCTCGGTCCATCACGCCCGGTATATATCGTACGGGGATCGCGAGATCGACAAGATGACCGGCTGGAGCGCACCGATTCAGCCGCAGGATCGGGAAAATAATTCTGAATTATTTATCCACTCAGTTCAAATAGAGACCGGCTTCGAATGGTAAACCTGCCAGGACAGCATATCGGGCGTCTTCCACGTCAGCCCCAGGCCCGGCAGCGAAAGATCCGGGCGCAGCATTCCGTCCTTTGCTTCAATGGCTCCATCGAAGGCCATCTTTTCCAGCCGTACATGGTCGAAAAAATATTCCACATGCATCACGCGCTGAGCTGCGCAGCAGACATGTACGTGTATAGAAGGCGCGGTATGCGCGGAGAGCGGTATCAAATGGCCCTGGCAGAGTCCATCCGCTTCGAGGAAGCCCGAGATTCCAGCGCAGCGCGTGGCATCGGCCTGCAGAACATCGACGGCGCCGGCATCGAGCATGCACTTGAAATACCAGGTGTCGTAACCGTATTCCCCGGCCGCAACAGCCATGCCGGGCGGCGCCGAATCGCGGATCAGTCGAAGACCTTCGAGATCGTCTGAACTCACCGGCTCCTCGAACCATGTGGCGCCGGATTCGGTGAACTTGTGCGCCTGGTAAAGCGCCTGCTTGCGGGTATACGCACCGTTGGCATCGACGAACAAATCGACCGCCGGCGTGATCGCCTTGCGCACCATGGCTACCCGCCTGATGTCCGCCGCGGGATCGCGACCGATCTTCATCTTGACGGCCCGCAGTCCGCTGTCGGCCCAGCCGGTCATCTGGTTCAGTAGTTCCCGATCGGAATAGGATGTGAAACCGCCGCTGCCATATGCCATCACCTCAGTTCGCACCATGGGCAGCAGTGCTGCGACGGAGACGCCCAGCAATTTGGCCTTCAAATCCCAGAGAGCGTTGTCCACCGCCGCTATGGCCATGGAACAAATGCCCGGCCGCCCCAGGTTACGAATCGCGCGGCACATGATTTGCCACGCCGAGCCGAGCGCAAACGCATCGGTGCCGATGATTCGGGGCGCGAGAAGATGTTCGACCAGCTGCGCGGCCGCCACGTGGGCATAAGAGTACCCGAGGCCCTCGCGGCCGCCCGCACGGACGTTCACAACCACAATGGTGGTCGCGTTCCATTCCAGCGTGCCGTCCGATTCCGGTGACTTCGTAGGCACTGTAAACGCGCCGACGCTGATGTGCTCAATTTTCTCGCGCATAACATTTTTCAGGTAAGCCGCGGCATCCCGTGTCCCCAGGTGTCGGGCGGCGAAAGATCGCGGCGCATCTTTGGCGGCTGCATGTCTCGCCGGTGGCTTGAAAAAATCGCATTGCCCTGGGATATCAGGTAGTCGGCCGTGCGCGCAGCGATGGCCATGATGGTCAGCCCGGGGTTGGCGGAACCCTGCGTCGGCATCACACTGCCATCGCAGACAAAAAGATTCGCGATGTCATGCGTACGACCGAAGCCATCAATTACCGATGTCTCCGGATTGCTGCCCATGCGCGCCGCCCCTACCAGATGGGCGTAACGCGCCTCCTGCACGACCTCAGTCGCCCCGGCCGCCCACATGACATCCATCGTTTTCCGTTTCGCGAATTCGATGAGCTTCTTATCGTTGTCATAAAGGTTGAAGGTGACTTTCGCAACCGGCAAACCCCACTGGTCTTTTTCGTCGGCCAATTCGACGCGATTATCTTTATGCGGAAGAATTTCGCCCAGCAGCCCGAAGCCAGCCCAATGGTTATAGTCCATCATGACTCGGCGCAGACCCCAGCCCCACGCCCCTTTCGCCACCATCATCTGCCTGGCAAACGCCATCGGCAGCGGCCCCACGGTCTGAATCGCGAAACCGCGCGCAAAGTCGCGCTGCGGATCGGTTTCGTAAAACTCTTCGGTCAGCGCATGGGCGGGCGGAGCCTTATACATCCGCACCAGTTCATCGAAGCGGCCGAGCACCACGTTGCCGGCCTGCGCCATCAGATAACGCCCGACGCAATCGCTGGAATTGGCAAGACCTTTCTCGAAACCGGGGCAGGCGGAGTTCAGCAGCAGGCGCGGCGTTTCGATGGCATAGCCGGCCACAACCACGGCCTTCGCTTTCTGAAAATGTTCGCGACCTTCCCGATCGAAGTAAGAGATACCCGTAACTCTGCGGTGTTGTCCAAGATGAATGCGCGAAACCATGCTGTGGGCGCGGATCTCCGCCCCGTTCGCCAAGGCATCCGGAACGTGCGTAATCAGCGTGCTGGCCTTGGCCCCGACCTTACAACCCTGTATGCAAAATCCCCGATAGATGCAGTGCGGCCGGTTCGCGCGCGAGGCGCTTAGAATGGCCACGGGTCCTCCCGCACAAACGCCGATTCCCAGCTTCGTGCAACCTCGGATCAGGGCGTCTCCCACGCCGCCCATAGGATGTGGTCCATAAGGATAGCCATGCGGGTCTCCCCACGGATAGTAAGCCGGACCGGCTACGGGAAGTTCGCGCTCTATCAGTTCGTAGTAAGGCTTAAGATCCCTGTAAAAGATAGGCCAGTCCGCGCCGACTCCATCTTCGGAGTAAGTCCTGAAATCGGAGGGATGAAATCGCGGCGTAAAAGATGCCCAGTGCACCGTGCTTCCGCCCACGCCTTTGCCGCTGTTATTGGCGCCGAGCGCCAGCGGATCTTCGCCGCCGGTAATCCGCTTGTCATTCCAATAAAGGTTATGGGAGCCCTTTTCATCACTCACCCAGTCGCGTTCGGTATCCCAGAACGGGCCGGCGTCGAAACCGACCACCTGAAATCCCGCACGCGCCAGACGCTGCAATAACACGCCTCCGCCGGCGCCTACCCCTACTATGGCGTAATCCACTTCTTCGTCGGGATCGTAGCGCCGCATCGGGACGTCCAGCGTCTGCATGGCGCCGAGGCGATGCCGACTTCCCTCCGGCCGGGAAAATTCCCCGAAGAGGGGTGTCTTCAATGCGTACCTCCCTGCGGGCTGCCTCGATGTTCATCTTTCCCGCCCACGGGAGTGAACTGGTCTGAGACCGATGTCTCGGGAGCTTTCCAGTCATAACGCTGCTCGTCGGTTTCCCAGGGTTCAGCCTCGCCTCTTTCGAGCCGTATGTAAGCACGCGGATAAGCCGGACCTCCAAAACCGATTTCGTCCCATGCATACGGATGCGAGTAATAAGCTTCTATGCAGTCCTGCAGCAGCAGCATCCAGAAGCGCTCCACCGGCATGGCGCCGTGCAAGGCTTCGACAGCCTTTGTATCGCCGTCATGAAACAGGGCGAGTAACTCGTCCTGTTGTCTCTCGCCTGTTTCGGTGAAACCAACGCCATGAAGCGTTCGCGATGCCTCTTCGACAGCCTGCAGGCCCAGGCGATAGGCTTCCCTGTCCGGCGGCATGCTGTCAAACCGGTAGCCATCGTGAGTGTCGTCATGCAGGCGCTTATCGATCCAGGGCACAATCGGGATTCGCATCTTCGGAGTACGATCGTCCTGCGGTATCAGATGGCGGCAGATTGCTTCCATCAGCTTCGTTTCGTCAGCATTGAAGTGCCTGATCGGAGGAACGTGGCGGACGCGATCGAGGATCACTTCGCGCGTGGGCGCATCCCAGAATTTCTGCTGGTCCAGCGTGTGAAAATCCGGGTAATAGCCCGGCTGACGGGGGCTCATCGCTTCTTTTCCCTGCGCAGCAGACTGGCTAACACACCGAGAAAACCGCAAGCCGCGAAAAGCAACGGAGCAAAGACGGGCGGCCCGTAAATGATGTTATAGATCGGTGTCCGGAGTCCTCCCGGACGCCGCAGAACACCGCGCACATGATAAAAAAACCCCACGCCGCCGTCGGCCAGTGCGAGCGCGGAGATGGCCGGCAGCGCCGTATGAGCGACTCGCCTATCCTTCGCCGCGCCGATCGCCGCCGCCATCAACATTGGCGCAAGGATGACCGGCGTCCACTGCGCCTTGTAACGGAAATTGTTCTTATAGTGCGAATACCAGGCTTCAAAGCCGCTGAAGAAAGCCGAAGCGGCGGTCGCCACCGCGAGTTGCCTCTGGAAACGGCCTTCGCGCAAATCCTGTTCCCACGTGATAGGTTCGTGAGCATGACCGGCGCGCGCCAGCCAATGGCCGTCCTCGGCGGGTTTGGGAAACAGCAGATCCTCGCCCTCTTCTGCACGCCTGAGGAATGAGGCCAGCAGCCCCAGGTAAGCGGAAATCCCGAACAGCAGCGGCGCAAAGACGGGCGGACCCATCACCATGTTCGTAATCGGCAGCCGCCATCCGCCTGGCTTGCGTCCCACACCCCTGATATGGAAGTAAGATCCGAGCACACTGTCTGCCAGCGTCACTATAGAGGTGCCGCGCAAAACCGTAACCGCCGCCTTGCTGCTGAAAAAGCCGGCTGCTCCGGCACCGGTCAGCGCAGCGCTGAGGATAACCGGCGTATACATGATGCGCCGGCTGTAACTGCCCTTATAGTGCTCATAGGCTACTTCAAGTCCGCTGAGCGCGCTCGATAGTCCCGCAACGAGCGAGAGCCATCGTTGAAATCTGCCCTCGCGAACCGCAGCATCCGCCCGCCGCCATGATTGCGGAATCAGCGCCATGCCCAGAACGTGCCACCTTTGCGTCGAGAGCTGAACACCAATGCTCCCGCGATAGCCAGCGCCGCCGCGCCCGCCGCTGCTATACCGCGATGGAGATCCGTCCAAAGCAGCGGGCTCGAATCGCTGGCCCGATTGTCAAAAATACCGTGCGCGGCATAATCGCCAGGCACGGGCTCGAATAAATTGTCCGGACGATTTGCCGGAACCGGCTGACGCGTTTCCTGACCGCCGTAAGCAAATTTCGCCAGGTACCTGTCGGCGTAACCGGGGACGATCATCTCGCCATAAATAGCCTTTGCCGTCGGCCATGCGACATAGATCTCGCGACGGGCGTGGCTCGACGCCCAGACAATCGCGCGCGCCGCTACTTCCGGCTGAAAGATCGGCGGCACCGGCTGCGGCTGGCGCGGCAGGCGCGTTCGGCACCAGGTGAACTGCGGCGTATTCATGGCCGGCAGATGCACCGTCGTGATATGGATGCGGCTTTTCTCATGGATGAGTTCGGAGCGTATGGAATCCGTGAAGCCCACGATCGCGTGCTTCGCCCCGCAGTACGCGGACTGGAGTGGAATCGATCGGTAGGCGAGCGCGGAACCGACCTGCACAATCGAACCCCGGTTTCGCAGCCGCATTCGCCTGAGCGCCGCCAGCGTTCCGTGGACACATCCGAGGTAGGTGACTTCGGTAGCGCGCCTGAACTCGGACGGGGTGATTTCCACAAACGGCGCGAAGATGGTTGTCATGGCGTTATTGACCCAAACGTCAATCGGACCGAATTCCTGCTCCACCCGTTCCGCCGCATGTTGCACCGCATCGGCATCGGCCACATCCGCCGGCAACACGATGGCCTTGCCACCCGCCTGCTCCACCTCCCGCGCTGCCGCTTCCAGACGTTCCTTGCCGCGCGCAATCAACCCGATGCGCGCGCCTTCCTGTGCGAACTCCCGCACCACGGCGCGCCCCACGCCGGCCGAGGCTCCCGTAACAACCACTACTCGCGGTTCATTAGACCCGTTCATTTCATCTCCTCTTCCGGCCTTTGAACGTTGACCCGGTAATTCCGGCCTTCCCATTGACTGCGGTTTTTCCAGAAAAACGTGAACTCCACACCGGCTTTGACGGCGCTCTCGTCCAGATCCAGAAACTCCGCGCCAATGCCGCTTCCGACGGATTCGCTGTCCTGCCAGCCAGCCCAATTGTTCTGAGTCCAGCGCAGGCGGAACGCTTCGGGCGCGCAAACTCGCAGGCGGCAGTCAGCTCGCGCCTGCGTGATCGGATGTTTCGGCAGCCAGAACTCGAGCATGCTTTCGGGGGGCTGCTTTGCGTACCGCAGCGCAACCTCGGGAATCAGATCGAAGACTTTGCCGTCCCGCCGGGATCGCAGCAGGCGCAGATATTCGGAATGCGCCCAGACCAGCGGGACCGCGGATCCTGTGGGCCCTCCACAACGCAGATTCGCCTGCGGAAGATCCGGGGCGTCCCATATTTGCTCGGGCAGGAGGCCGGTGGCGCCGCCAAACCGCTCCATGGTCTGGACGAGGCTGGCGCACTCGTGTCCGGCGGCAATCTCATAGTGGGCCCGCTCACCCGTGAGCAGCGGCCAGGACCTGCCCGTTCCCCATTTTTTGTACGGGGCGCCGTCGGGGCGCTGGCCGTATCCGTCATGGTTGTACCGGTGCCAGCACGATCCGAACGGCGTGCTGGTTTTCAGTTTGCGGTCAACTTCCTGCAGACTTCTTTCGACCACAGGATCGTCGGCTGCCAGTATCCCGTACCTGACCAGCTGAAGGAATCCGGCGTCCAGGATCTCGCGGGCGGGAAATTGACCAGACTCACCGGGAGGCTGGCTCGCCAGAGTGATGCTGGCTTTTTCGAGAGCCCCTGCGGACGCGACATCGCCCGGTTCGGCCGGATTCAGGCGAACGAACCAGCCCTCAGAAGTCGCCGTCCACGTTTTCAGGTTCGCCCGGAGAAAGTCCGCATAAGACTCGAGGAAAGAGGCTGTGTCCGGCCGGCCGCCCTCACGTTCGAAGCCAGCCGCGCAGATGGTCGCGGCGATAATCGCGGCCAGCGTGGATGGAGAATAACCGCCCGTCTCCTCCCATCTTTCTTCGCCCGTTACCGGGCCGCTCAGCACCAGAAAGCGGATAGCGCGCCGCACCATCGTCCCGGCGTCGAAATTTTTCAGCAGCCCTTCCTGCTTCAGTCTCCACGCCAGGATGACCGGAAAGGCGATTTCGTCGAGCTGCATGCCATGCCGGAAGGCTTCGCCGTCCACCCAGAAATTCTGAGTGAACCCGCCGTCCTCCTGCTGCCGCGCAGCCAGGTAGATCAGGACGCGCACGGGCGCCTCCGTGTTTCCGGCCGCAAGCAATCCCAGTGCACTCTGAACCATGTCGCGAGTCCACACCAGGTGATAGCCGCCTTTGCCGTCGCTGTCGTTCCGCGCTTCACCCCACGGTGTGGAGAGCGAGGCGACGAAGGCGCCCTGAAGCATCTTGTCTTCGTGGGACGTTATGACGTTATAACTGGAACGACAGAGGAATCCTCCATCGCAGCTTGCCTGTTCGAGAGGAAGCCTTCCCTGAGCCTTTTCGCGCCAGCCCGCGAGGAAAATGCCGCGCTGAACGCCGAACTCGCTGCCGAGGCTTTGCAACAGTGCGGATGTGGCGCCAGGTAAGTTCTCTCCCAGCGAGAGCGCCACCGTGAACTCGCGGAGTTCCCCGAGATTGAGCTCGGCGGTGAGGGCTACGTTTCCGCCAGTGGCTTTGTCAAACTCGAAGGTCATCCGCCGGTTGGCCTGGAGATCGGTGTATCCGTCGCTGTGCCCGACGAAACCGCAGGAAAGCCTGCGGAAGGCGCAGGATGCCCCGGCTATCAGCCAGCGGTTTTTCTTCTCGGCAGCCAGGAATTCACGCCCGCTCACTTCGACGACAAACGCGTTGTTGGCTTCACCTCCCATTTCCAGATGCGGAGCGCAGAGCAGATAGACCCGAAGCGCGCGAAGGAGTCCTTCGTCGCCTTTCAACTCAGCCCGAATCAGAATCGAGGCTCGCCTGGGATCGGCTATGACTTCCTTGACAAAGGAGAAACGGCCCTTGCGATCGCGGGAGACGATTCGATAGCCCTGCGACGGTTCCATGCGTTCGATATCGTGATCGAAATCGTGTTTTTCATCGAGAAAGAGGCGATCTCCGTCTGCGAAAAGAAACTGAACATCCCGCACCTGGGGCTGATCGACGTTTGGATAAAAGATCTCTGTCAGTATCCCGTCCGCCACGGTGAACCAGATCCGGCTCGCCAGAGAAGCGGCCGTGCCGATTCCCTGTTTGGCGGCCGAAGCCCAGCGGGGTTCGACACCCGGCGCGCCGAAAGCACTCTTCGTTCCTCGAAATTGTGGCAAGTCAGGCTCCGCGTGCCCTTTCCGTTTTTGCGCCCTGAAAAGGCGTCAGGAGTTCGTAGCCGTCCGTAGTCATGGCGACCATGTCGCAATGCCGAATACCGCCGTAGCCATTGAAGTAAACGGCGGGCTCCACATTGAAAACCATTCCCGGTTCGAGCACATCGGGAGAGAGAGGATGGAGCCGCGGCAGCGCAGTCGGACTGATGGCTTCGAATCCTGCGCCGTGCCCGGTTGAATGTTTGAACGCGTCCCCAAGGCCCCTGTCGCGCAGAACTTTCCGCGCGGCAGAATCCACGCTTGCGGCGGAAGCGCCGGGCCGGATGGCAGCCAATGCGGAGTTTCGGGCATGGGTTACGGCCTCAAAGAGACTGCGCTGGCGATCGTCCGGCTCTCCCGCGCAGAAGGTGCGCGTGATATCGGTCCAGTAGCCGTCCGCGTAGGAATTGCAATGAATCAGCACCAGATCTCCCTGGTGGATTTTCTTTGTGCGGGATCGTGCGTATGCGCTGGCCGCCAAAGCGGCATTTGCGCCGGACATGCACCAGACGAAACCATCCGCGCGTTGCACTTCCGGAGAATCAGCCGCGGCGACGTTCAGGTGACGCCGAAAAGCATCGGCCACCTCGACTTCAGCGACGCCGGTGCGGATGGCGGAAGCGCCTTCGGTGAATGCGCCGGCGGCGATCCTGCAGGCTCGGCGAATACGGTCGATCTCGATGGGAGTCTTACGCGCGCGTAACGAGGCGAACACATCGTCTGCCGCGACCGACTGCGCTTCAGGAAAGCACTCTGCCAGCATCTCGGCCATTCCGGCGCCGTAGAGATGCAGCGCCGCATACGAAACCGGCTGTGAAACCTCACCGCTCTCGAATCCTATACGCGCGGCTGAAGCGTTGACCAATGCTTTGAGCGGCGCGCGGATGGCTTCCGATGGCGTCCGGATATTCTCCAGCGAACCGGGATTGAAAGTGCGTACGTCGTCAGCCCAGCCCGTCTGCGCCAGCTCGGCCTCGTCTTCCGGGATCAGTAAGCTAATGCGGCCCTCGCAGGTGGCAACGGCTACGCCGGAACCCACCACCGGCGAGTATCCGGAAAGCATCAGCGCATTGGCCGGAAGGGCGCAGATAATCACATCCAGTTTGTTTTTGCGCAGCGCCCGCTCGACCGCGTCTCTGCGCTCGGCATTCACCATCAAACGACTTCCCTGATCTTGTCTTCCAGAACCGTTTTGATGATTTTCCACCGATCCTTCTCGCCCTTCGCCAGCGCTTCGGCGAAATGCATAGTCTGCTCGGCCGTGATATTTCCCGGCAGCGGTGGTTCGTTGGGATCCACTACGGCCTCGACCACCACGGGGCCCGGATGGGCCAGCGCCTGACGCAGAACGCTTTCGGCGTCTTCGGGGCGCTCGATGGTAAATCCCGCGGCGCCGCAGGATCGGGCAAAGGCGGCAAAATCGATCGGCTGCAACTCGACTCCATATTCAGGCTCCGCTTCCATCACGATCTGTTCCCACTTGATTTCGCCCAGGACGTTGTTCTTGATGACAATAACCTTGACCGGAAGCTTGTATTTCACGAGTGTGGCGATCTCGCCCATGAGCATCGTCAATCCGCCGTCGCCCACGATACAGACCACTTGCCGGCCGGGATAGGCGATGGCGGCTCCGACGCTGTATGGCAGGCCATTCGCCATAGTGGCGAGCATGCCCGAGAGAGAAAACTTCATGTCGCCACGCATCTCGATATAGCGGGCCGTCCATGTGGCAATGGTGCCGCTGTCCGAAGAAACGATGGCATCGTCATCAAGAAGCCTATTCAGGTGGTAAGTCACCACCTGAGGTTTCATCGGCATGTCGGCACGCGTCCCGCGCGCCGCCATCAACTGATTCCATACTTCCATGCGCTTCTGCGATTTTTCCAGAAAGCTGCGGTCCGCCTTGCGCTGAATCAGCGGAATCAGGGCACGCAGCACGCTGCGGCAATCCCCCGCGAGACCTACGTCGGCCGGGTGCCGCAGACCGATACGCGCCGGATCGATATCGATCTGAATCGATTTCGCCTTGCCCGGTTTCGGCAGGAATTCCATATAGGGAAAACTGGTTCCCGCCATGATGAATGTGTCGCATTCCTGCAGGGCGTCCTGAGACGGCGCCGTGCCCAATAATCCAATTCCGCCCATTGAATATGGACTGGCATCCGGAATAACGGCCTTGCCCAGCAGTGCTTTGACAACAGGCGCGCCGGCGCGTTCCGCCAGTTCCAGCACCTCCGCGCGGGCGCCCAGGCAGCCTCGTCCAACCAGCATGGCAACTTTGGCGCCCTGGTTGATCATGTCCGCCGCCTGCTGCAGCGCGACCGTGGACTGGACGGGCCGGGAGTACGCAAACAGGTCCCCGCTGTGATCCGGGATGTTTGCCGATGATCGGGTGGTCTTCGATTCCGGCCAGTCCTGAATGTCCTTCGGAATCAGAATGTGCGAAACGGTTCGGCGTGAAAGAGAGGTCTTGATCGCCTCATCGACCATGTTCACCACATGCGCCGGTCCCATCACCCTCTGATTGAAAGCGGCGACATCCATGAATACCTTGTCGAGGTCCACATCCTGCTGGTAGTGAGTGCCGATCAAATCGTGAAACGTATGGCCCGTGATGGCCAGAACCGGCTGACCGTCGCACTTCGCGTCGTAGAGCCCATTCAGGAGATGGATGCCACCAGGCCCCGAAGTCGCAATGCAGACTCCGAGCTTTCCGGTGAATTTTGCATACCCACACGCGGCGAAGGCTGCAGCCTCTTCGTGGCGGACCTGAACGAACTTTATTTTGTCTTTCTGCGTGCGAAGAGAGCCGAAAATGCCGTTGACGCCATCTCCTGGGAATCCAAAAATTACTTCCACGCCCCATGCGATAAGACGCTCTACCAGAAGATCCGCCACTGTTTTAGCCATTCATGATCCTCAAGATGAAGTTTTTGGTGCGTGCACCAGAGTCATGGCAAGCAGGACGCCAAGGAGTGATATCGTACGCGGTGCGCAAGGCACGAGGCCAAGGCACAGGGTTGCCTGCCTACCGGCGTGCCTGCCGGCAGAGGCAGCGGAGCCTCTTCCTTGTGGGCTATCATCAGTGCGCCGCTGCGAAGGTAGGGATCGACGTCCGGTTCCGGCTTTACCCAGAGCATCCAGGACGGAAGCGCCAGTGTCTTATCCACGATATAGAGGTATGTCTCGCCGCGCTAAAGACCGGTCCTCAAATAGGGTCACGCCGCCGCAAACTGCGCATCCTGGGTGTCATAAATTACGCACAGATGCTCGTGCAGACCCAGCCTACCCAGAATGTTCTTCCGGTAAATAGTCCAGCGCCATAGCGCAGCGACCTCCCAGAAATGGTTGATTACCATCCCTCGATTCGCCGGATCGTTATCGTCGGGTACTGCGCCAGAGTTCCTGGAACTGATGAACCGTAAGTGACAGATCTAGCTAGGGCTTGCTCGCCCGACAAATCGCGGGCGCCCGTCTAGCAGGCTGCTGAAAAGCGCTTCTTGCCACTCCCTCACGGTCGCGGTTCGGAAAGACAGGTGCTGATTCCGCAGTGGTTACTGAACCGCGCGCGTCAGCAAGCGGCAACGAAAAGAGCTTTTTCAGCAGCCTGCTAAGCATCTGGATTGCTCAATTATTAGCGGGTGTCTAAATATGAAAGAGATACGGATTTTAGGCCTGATCCTCATGGCGGCATTCACGTTCGGTAGCGCGTCAGCCTTCGCTTGCAACGCGGACACGGCATCGAATAACGACACGGCTTCTGTTACGACCGTGGCTTACCGGCGTCATCGTGTACGGCGCCTGGTGCGCTATAGGGGGCGTGACGGACGTTGGCATCGACACTATGTCTATGTGTACGTAAATCTCTAAAACTTGGCGATGCTTTAACCGATGATTCTGGGGGGCGCTGACGGGGAGCTGCCCGATTGGGGTTCCCCGCTTTCGGCCACAATCGGGTACTGTATACCTTGTCGCGCATGTGATTGGAATCGGGCGGCGACCGTTACCGCGATTGGGTGGAAAATCAGGCACACCGATGGAACGTCCCGATTTTGACGAATTCGGAAGGCGGACGCCAGTATCCCCCAGACCAGCGTCTGGTTGTTATATCTGGCGGCAATCATCAGGTAGTAGCTTCCCGGGGGGAACAACGGGGAAGAGTCCGCTGCCAGTGGTGTAGGCTCGCACGGCTGAGGCGGCATTCACGTTAACCGCGTCCAGAATTTTTTGACAGGCAGGCGTCCTGCTGGTGCACGTCACGCCAACCTGTTTATAGCGACATTCCTGCCGGGACCGATACGCCGCCTTTTGCGAGAGCGTCCGCGTAACTGTCGCGCAGAAGAACGTCGGGACGCCCGGCCAACGGATTCGGCGCTTCAATTGGAGTTGCCGGCGTCGCGGCACTGCCTCCGACTGACTTGGTTCCGTCCGCGACCACGGTATAAGGATAGGGTTTCCCGACTGAATCACCCGTCCTCGAACAATAGAGACCGGCGGTGGCTTTGTGACATCGCCGAGGCGATCGCCGCGGCCCTCGCACCCCATCCTTCTGCGGTGCGGCAGTTAACCAAACGCGCACAGCTCGACTGAGAGGCTGAGAGGGTCGCCTCGAAAGGGCTCGGGCGTACCGCTCTGGGCGCGTCAGCCAGCGGTGCGCACCCTGCTGAGAGAAGCTCTTGCCGTGACTATTGGCCATTTTCGCGCCGGTGCACACCGGTGGGTCAACCAGAAGGGCAGAGAACTGGCAGTGGAAATTTTTCCCGGACGGGCACCCCGCCTGGGATGCGTTCAACGAGGCGACCTGGAACACGAAGGAAGCCGTGATCCGGACATTAATAGAGACGGGTCCGAGCCCGCGGGTCTCGAGCGCCACGCGCCACGCTATTACCGTCGCCTTCGTGAATCCGGCGGGCCGCGGCCCCGCGGTGTACCACGCGATGAACTCGTCCAGCCCGAGGTTGTATACGCGGCGTGTTATCGGGGAGGACACGCTGTCGAGCACCAGTGCCTTGAGTCGGCGCCATTCTGAGGCCCGGTCGGCGACTACCAGTTCGTTCATGAGCTAAGTCCTTTCGCGCCTTTGATTTGGCAATATCGGAAGCCATGACGACATTAGCTCTCCGGCTGCCACACTTCAAGTTCGAGGGAAGTTGATATACTCGGCGCCATGTTTTTCACCTTCCGTCGCATCCTCGGCTCAATGATTGTTTGCGCGTTGCTCGCGGTGACTGCGGCTGCACAGACCCCGACAAAGAAGACGGACACGACTGCGGCAGCAAAAGCGGGGTCGCTCCTGGATATCAACACCGCGTCTGCGGCAGAACTTAAAGCCCTGCCGGGTATCGGCGACGCGTATTCGGCGAAGATCATGTCCGGACGACCTTACGCCAAGAAGGATCAACTCGTGAGCAAGAAAATCATTCCCCAGGCGACTTACGACAAGATCAAAGGTATGATCATCGCCAAGCAGGCCTCCACGTCCAAGTAGTCTGCCCGCCTCCCGGTCCAGGGTCCGAAGCAACAATGTGCAGGAACATCAAGACACTTTTCAACTTTGACCCGCCCGTTACGGAAGAAGAGATTCGCGCGGCGTCACTCCAATTCGTCCCGAAGATCACGGGATTCAACAAGCCGTCGAAGACAAACGACCAACTGTTCCAGGATGCGGTGGATCAGGTAGCGGGGATCTCCACGCGCCTTTTGCTTTCACTCGAAACGACCGCGCCTCGGCGAAACCGAGAAGTCGAGGCCGCAAAAGCCAAAACCCGCGCCGCGCAGCGTTTTGGTGACTGAGTGTGAATCGACTGCACTGGCGCGTTATGACTTAGTGCTGTATCGGGGACGCTCCGGCGGGAAAGTTTCGGGTACGCAGGAATCATGCATGCCGGAGCGTTTTCGATACAGCGTCTTGAAGGAAGCCGTTTTGGAACGGTCGTGCTATGGGTTTTGAATGGTTGTGAGGAGATAGAAGCGTGGGGAATAAGAGAATCGACCGGTCGCAAACGTGGCAAGCGGTGTTGGCTGGAGAGACCTCCGGAGCCTGACAGCCTTGCGATAGGTGCCGCGGCACACGTGTCGTGTTGGTGACGAGAGTAGCGCTGGAATCGTGATGAGAAAGATCATGTCACGGTTAATGGGTGATCGGAGCTGGTGGGGATCGCAGTCGGAGCTGGATGTTGCTGAGTCGTTCGATGAGCACCATTGGCCCACCGCAATGAGGACAAGCCCAAAGAGGCCGTGGAGACGAACCGGTTTCTCGTTCGGTTCCGGGTTCGGTAGGAACCCTGCCCGATTCGGCAAGCAGTTGCAGGCAGAGCGGAAGCGAAGCGCGGCGACGGCGATGCGCCAAAAACCCGAAGTGGCGAATGCGGACGAATCCCGGCGGCAGCACGTGCAGCAGGAATCGGCGCAGGAACTCGCCAGCCGGCGATAATGCTGTCGCAGTTCGGTGAGCAAATGGGGGCTGAGCACCACGTCGCGGTCCTTGCGGCCTTTGCCGTTACGAATATGGAGGACCATGCGCTCGGTATCGATATCGGTGAGCTTCAGACGTGCCAGTTCGGCTCGCCGCACACCGGTGGCATAGAGCGTCATCAGAATGGTGCGGTGAAAAGGATTCGATGCGGACTCGATTAAGCGCGCAACCTCCTCGCGGCTCAAAATCACGGGCAGGCGCGTCCTCCTCTTCGGGTAGGGCGTTTCCTCCACACGCCAGGGCCGCTTCAGCATCTTCACGAAGAAGAATCGCAGAGCTCCGACAGTTTGATGGACCGAGCTGTCGGAGAGCTTCCTGTCGCGGAACAGGTGAGCAGTGTATTCGCGGATGTGTGCCGGGCCGAGCTGGTCGGGCGGACGGTTAAAATGGCGCGCGAAGTCCTCAATGATTCGGAAGTAGGCGCGCCGGGTGGAATCGGTGAAGTTACGACGCTCGAGTTCGTCGAGCATCATCTTTCGAAGATGGGTCACAAGAACCTCCTTGAGACCCGACCATACCGCCCTCAACGCGCGAATGGCTCAGTTGTTGCACGCGAAGCGTCTGCCGCTTCGGCTTCGTTCAAGGCTTTGTTAGCAACGTAGCCGAAGCGAAAAGCTTCCGATATTTACCGATATCGCCAAACAGCTTTTGCTTCGACACACTCCGGGCATCTCAGCTCATTCGTCTGTCTAGACTGGCATTTTGCGTTTCGTGAATTCGCGTCCGACGATAGCGGCGGACTCCGGTGCTTCAAGCACCATCGCACCTTGCTGGATCATCGCGACGACGTTGGTCGCGTTCGAGCCCTGCAGGAATTTGACGTTATGCTTCCTGCACGAGTCGAGTACAGCCTGACGCACCTTCGCCATTTCCGGACGGGGTTCTGCCACTTCGGGCGAAGACGGCGCTGGGCGCGCCCCAGGCTGCATACCCGCCAAGCCATAAAGCCAGTAGGAGTGGTCGCCCGGGCCATATTCGGCGAAGGCGACGCCCGGCACACTTATCGTCGCGTCACAGTTGGGATCGGCAAAAGTATCCTCGATCTTGACGCCGAAGATCAGCTCGCCGTTCGGATTCAGCGGCCAGAGATCGGCCTTGGCGCAGTATTCGGCCCCGCCCATCCCCCAGATCTGGGCGGCGAACCCAGCGCTTGAGCCGCGCAGGCCGCGCCGCGCCACCTTTGGCGTGGGATAGTCGAGGAACGGATACCGGCAGCCTTCCTGTGCCAGTACCTCGATCGCCTTGGGATCACGGGCATGGCAGATATGGACGCCATGGACGCCCAGCATCGAGGAACTGAGTCATGACCCAGGTATTGGCGCGGGCGTAGGCCTCGTCCAAGCCAATAATGCCCGAGGTGACAAAGACGCATGGCGTGGAATGGCCGCTGCGTGTTGGCCCGCCATCCCTGATGCCGCGCATGAATTCGCGCAGCTGCGTGAAATCCATGGCTCCGTGCTCGAAATCCACCGTGACGGCATCGGCGTAGGTGCGAGCCATTCGCACGCCCTGCGCATAGGGATCGACTCCAGGACCAAGCCCCGCGCCGGTGTAGTAAATCGGCTGATTATCTTCCCACAACTCGATCACTTTGTTGAGACGGCGCGGCTTGTAATTATAGTCAACGCTGGAAGGTTGCACACCGCTGAAGACAGGGGCAGGACCGCCGCGACTTGCCGCGGGACCGCGCACCCGCAGCGGCTGGTTGCGTGGCGCCTGCTCGTGGCCCTTCCTGCCCCAACACTGTTCCGCGCCGCCAGACCGCCAACCGCCTTCAGGAAATCCCGTTTTCTCATGTTCATGTGTAGTCTCATCTCCTCGTGTTTTTCGGCCTTTGGCCGCGATAGGGCTGGTCCCACGAGATAACTTACCACCGTTCGTATCGGGAGAAATTTTCAAGTAGCGCGTGCCGCTTGGCGTCACAGCTGTCGCCGGAGCCTCCGCGCGGACACGATGCCGCCTCAATCACAAAATGAAGGGAACAAGCAGCGTTCTATGAAGGGTGGCTTAATAGTGTGGGCTGACAGCCCGCTGAAAATTGACGCTTATCGTGCGTGCGGGCGAGGGTCGTCAGGAGCGGCACGCGGAGTCGGCGTGATTAGGAAGCTGTCCTTTTCCGTTCTCGTGCTCACGCACTCGGCCCGTCCGTTGTTGGTTCAAAGACGCAGCGCGCAACGGTCGCTTCAGCGCCGGCCAGAGCGCCGGCGACCGGGGGAGTAGCTCTTGGTAAAAGTGGGCGCCGGCGTGCTGGCGGCCGGCTGACCGGAGTTGATTGAAGCAAGGAAGTCCGCAACGTCGGTGATCAGGCCGATGGGTCGCGGCAACGGCGGCAGTTCGCGGAATTGCACCTTAACATCGAGCACGCGCTCAATATTGCGCACATCGGAGCGTTCCAGCGGAACGGCGAAGGTCCATGAGGCGCCGCGGGCACCGGCCCGGCCTGTGCGGCCGACGCGGTGGATGAAGCCTTCCGGCTCCTGCGGCAAATCGTAATTCACGACGTGCGCGATGTCGTCGACGTGGATGCCGCGGGCGGCCACGTCGGTGGCGACAAGTACGCGGTAGGCGCCGTCCTTGAAACCCTGAAGGGCCTCGTTGCGTTCGCGCTGTGAGCGGTCGCCGTGGATGCAGGCAACTTTGATTTTCCCCCGCTGCAGAAATTTAGCCAGCCTGTCAGCTCCTTCTTTAGTGCGTGTGAAGACGAGGAACGATCCTGTCTCCTGTTTGAGGAGATAAACCAGGAGATCGAATTTGGAGCGTTCCTCGATTTCGTAGCAGAAGAGATCAACCTGGGCGGCCGGTTTGGTGGCACTTCCAACCGCGATACGCACCGGTTCGTGAACGTAGTCATGGACGAGGTGGGCGACGGAACTCTCAATGGTTGCCGAGAACAACATCGTCTGGCGTTTGGCCGGCAGCTCCTGCAGGATAGCTCGCAGGGAGGGCAAGAAGCCCATGTCCAGCATGCGGTCGGCCTCGTCGAGAACGACTGTGTTGGTGCTGGAAAAATCGATCAAACTGCGCTCCAGATAGTCGCAGAGGCGGCCGGGGGTGGCGATCACGACTTCGGCTCCGGCTTCGACATCTCGCAACTGTTTGGCTTCGCTCAAGCCGCCCACCACAACGGCGGTGCGGATGTGCATGCCTTCGGCGAGTTGCTTGAATACTGCGTCGATCTGGATGGCGAGTTCTCGCGTGGGGCTGAGTACGAGGACTTTGATGGCTTTGCTTCGGGGAATCGCGGCGAGAGCCTCAATGATGGGGATGGCAAACGCGAGGGTTTTGCCGGTGCCAGTCTGCGCGGTGGCGACCACGTCGCGGCCTTCCAGCAGCGGCGGAATCGCTTGGGCCTGGACGGGCGTTGGAGTGACGAATTCGTTCTTGGCGAGGTTATTCCGCAACGCGGGGCAGAGATTGAGTTCCGTGAAAAGGTTCATTGATCGTGTCTATTTTGGTTCTTCCTGCGAGGTATCTCGCATCGGGGGCACGGAGACAGAAGGCTGCGCAGGGGGAAAGCGCAAGTGAAGCGATTGCCGCCCGGCAGGAATCCTTGGCAGCAGTTGTTCAGCAGTTCGAAAATACGCTCACCAGCAAGTTCGGCGTCTCAGGCACCGGTATTGCAACGTTCGCGCGAGTAATTTTCCGACTGGCAAAGATCCACCCGGCAAAGGGGAACCTGAACGTTGACGACTTCAGGATAGCAGGGTTGGTCGATTCGTCCCCACGCAAGGCGGGTTCTCTATAACACGGCTTCCGATAATACCCCTTGAACGAAGCCGAAGCGGCAGACGCTTCGCGTGCAACAACTGAGCCATTCGCGCGTTGAGGGCGGTATGGTCGGGTCTCAAGGAGGTTCTTGTGACCCATCTTCGAAAGATGATGCTCGACGAACTCCAGCGTCGTAACTTCACCGATTCCACCCGGCGCGCCTACTTCCGAATCATTGAGGACTTCGCGCGCCATTTTAACCGTCCGCCCGACCAGCTCGGCCCGGCACACATCCGCGAATACACTGCTCACCTGTTCCGCGACAGGAAGCTCTCCGACAGCTCGGTCCATCAAACTGTCGGAGCTCTGCGATTCTTCTTCGTGAAGATGCGGAAGCGGCCCTGGCGTGTGGAGGAAACGCCCTACCCGAAGAGGAGGACGCGCCTGCCCGTGATTTTGAGCCGCGAGGAGGTTGCGCGCTTAATCGAGTCCGCATCGAATCCTTTTCACCGCACCATTCTGATGACGCTCTATGCCACCGGTGTGCGGCGAGCCGAACTGGCACGTCTGAAGCTCACCGATATCGATACCGAGCGCATGGTCCTCCATATTCGTAACGGCAAAGGCCGCAAGGACCGCGACGTGGTGCTCAGCCCCCATTTGCTCACCGAACTGCGACAGCATTATCGCCGGCTGGCCCCCAAACCGGCCACATGGTTGTTTCCCGGCGGCCAACGCCATACCGCGGATTATCCGGTCAGCGCCAAGGGTCTGCTGGAACGCCTGCCGCGAAGCGTCCAAACGCGCTGGCATTCACAAAGCGCTTCACCCTCACACCCTTCGGCACTGCTTCGCTACCCATCTGCTGGAGTCCGGCGCCGACCTGCGGACTATCCAGATTCTCCTCGGCCACAGCGATCTGAAGCAGACCGCCATTTATATCCATGTGTCGCAACGGCATCTGAGCGCTACCGCGAGCCCGCTGGATGCCCTGCCGATGTTCGCCTCGCGCACCGGCCCCTCGTAAGATGCCGCGGCCGCCTGTCGAGGTGGCCGACATCATCCGCGCTGCCGGAGAGAGCTTTTTCGAAGACAGCCGAAAATGGCTCACCTGGCTCCATCTCAAGGTGGTCAACGCGATTCTGCGCTGCCGGACCGCCGCGCTCGGCGGACATGCGGATGCGTGTTCAAAGTGTGGACATGAGGCCGTCTCATTCAACTCGTGCCGAAACCGCCATTGCCCAAAATGCCAGGCTAACGCACGCCGCCGCTGGCTCGAAGCGCGGGGCAAAGATCTGCTGCCCACCCGCTACGTCCATATAGTGTTCACATTGCCGAGGCAACTTTCACCACTCGCGCTGCAGAACAAACGCGAGATCTATGCCCTGCTGTTCCGCGCTGAGATCGGGTTCTTCAGCGTTCTCCACACCTGGAATCAGAAACTCCAGCACCATCCCCATACCCACTGTGTCGTGCCCGCCGGAGGACTTTGACCAGATCACTCCCGGTGGATCGATTCCCGACAGAAGTTCTTCCTGCCGGTCGGTGTTCTCCGGGAAGTGTTTCGCGGCAAGTTCGTGGATGGCCTCAGGCACCTGCACGCGGAGCACAAACTCTGTTTCCACGGAACACTCGCCGCACTTCAGAATCCCAATGCCTTCGCAGCGTGGCTTCGTCCTCTGTTCCGTTCCAAATGGGTGGTGTATTCAAAACGCCCCTTCGGCGGTGCGCAGCATGCGCTTCGCTACCTCGGCCAGTACACCCATCGAGTGGCGATTTCAAACCATCGACTCGTCTCACTCGCGGATGGCATCGTCACTTTCCGCTGGCGCGATTCCGCTCACAAGAACAAAAAACGTCTGATGACTCTGCCGGCTGGCGAGTTCCTGCGCCGATTCCTGCTGCACGTGCTGCCGCCGGGATTCGTCCGCATTCGCCACTTCGGGTTTTTGGCGCATCGCCGTCGCCGCGCTTCGCTTCCGCTCTGCCTGCAACTGCTTGCCGAATCGGGCAGGGTTCCTACCGAACCCGGAACCGAACGAGAAACCGGTTCGTCTCCACGGCCTCTTTGGGCTTGTCCTCATTGCGGTGGGCCAATGGTGCTCATCGAACGACTCAGCAACATCCAGCTCCGACTGCGATCCCCACCAGCTCCGATCACCCATTAACCGTGACATGATCTTTCTCATCACGATTCCAGCGCTACTCTCGTCACCAACACGACACGTGTGCCGCGGCACCTATCGCAAGGCTGTCAGGCTCCGGAGGTCTCTCCAGCCAACACCGCTTGCCACGTTTGCGACCGGTCGATTCTCTTATTCCCCACGCTTCTATCTCCTCACAACCATTCAAAACCCATAGCACGACCGTTCCAAAACGGCTTCCTTCAAGACGCTGTATCGAAAACGCTCCGGCATGCATGATTCCTGCGTACCCGAAACTTTCCCGCCGGAGCGTCCCCGATACAGCACTAAGTCTTAGCGAACGATTCAGGTCCGCCAGCGCGCTCGCGGCTGATATCGGTTAATATCGCGAGCTTTGTGCGAGTGGCGCGTCACTCAGCCGCATCCGCTTCTGATCGAGTAAGCTAGATTGACTACCGCAGGGCCGCAATACGCGGCTCGGGTACGAGGTGGTCACAAGCGTCTCTGCCTCGGCCAATAGGAAGATCCATGAACAGGTCACGCCAGCCGCAGCAAATACTGATCTTCGCGATGACGATGCTTGCCTTGCCGGCCGCATCTCCGGCCCAGGTCAGGGTCCTCATATCTGGCGGCTTCTCAGCCGCTTATCGGGAACTGGTGCCTCAGTTCCAGAACACCACCGGCCTCACTATCGCCACGGCAGGGGGCGCATCGCAAGGAGATGGGCCCGGCACCATCGGCGCTCAGCTTCGCAGAGGGGTACCCGCCGACGTGGTGATCATGTCCAGGGGCGGCCTCGACGAACTGATGGCGGACGGCAGAATTGCCATCGGTTCAGACGTCGATCTCGCCCGGGTCCCGTTGGGCGTCGCCGTGCGTGTGGGAACACACCTGCCGGCCATCAGCACGGTTGCTGCCTTCAAAGAGGCTCTCCTTCGCGCGAAATCCGTTGGTAGTCAAAGCAGCACGACGATATACCTGACGACCAGATTATTTCCGCAACTCGGCATCGCCGGCGCGATGGCCGGAAAGCTCTCGAACGCGGGACCGGCCAGTGTCGCCAGCGGAAAAGTGGAGATGGTCCTTGCGCCCGTAAGTGAAATCATTCCTATTTCCGGCGCCGATTTGGTCGGCACAGTTCCTGCCGAGATCCAGTTCGTCCAGACGTTCGCCGCCGCCGTGGTAAAAGGCACGATGGAACCCGACGCGTCCAGGCGGCTCATTGCTTTTCTCGCGTCGGAAAAGGTAACTCCCGCGATCGAGAAGGCAGGGATGAGCCGCCCGGCACCGCGGTGAACGGGGACGAGAAACGGCATCAGAATCGAGATCCAGCAAAGGATCATCCCGAATCCGACCAACTCCACATCAAGCTCATTGGGAAAGAATTCTTTGCACTGTTGGCGGTTGGTACGTGACTCGTACAAAGCGAGCCGACCGGAACGGAAATCAGGCACGCGGTGCAGATACAGCGCTCTCGGGATCTGGCTACGCTCTTCCGCCGCGTTATCCGCTAATATCGGAAGGCATTCCTGCGGTCAGTCGGTCGAGAATGGGACTTGCTTCGAAGCCGCCGTCTTCTCTGCCGGTGGTCCAGCGAAACCATGGGCAGAGTCTGTGCGGCCTTTACTTGCCCATTTCCCGTTTGAGCCAGACCCGGCTGAACTCCCAGTCGCGTTCTACGGTTCGCGCGGATATCTTCATCACTTCAACGATTTCCTCGGTGTTCATTCCTCCGAAATAACGGAGTTCTACGACTTTTGCCTGACGCGGCGCTAACTTCGCTAAAGCCTCCAGAGCCTCGTGAAGCAACAGCACGGAATCGTCAGATTCCGCTGACACTAACGATGCCTCGTCGATGTTCACCCTGATCTTGCCCGACCCGCGCTTGCGGGCGCGACGGGCGCGGGCTGCGTCCACGAGGATGCGCCGCATCACCTGCGCCGATAAAGCAAAAAACTGAGCGCGGTCGCGCCATCCCGCATTCCTCACACCTGTCATATGGAGCCAGGCCTCATGAACCAAGGCAGTGGTCTGAAGAGTGTTCCCGGCCCTCTGACTCCGCATGTGTCGGCGCGCCATCCGCAGGAGGTCCGCATACACGACTGACCAAAGCCGATCGAAAGCGACCTGATCACCATTCGCCCACGCCCGTAAAAGGACTGTTATTTCATTAGGTTGCGACGGCATCGCATTTTTGTGAGTAGGAATTTACCACGCATGGCAGGTTTTCCCGCCAACTTCCGTCTGCCTGGCCGGAGACGAGAAGGCGATGAGAATTCCCGGTGCCATAACAATCGTGTTAGCCACGGCTGCCAGCGCGTCGGCGGCGCCATACCGAGTCGCGGTCTGCAGCGAACTGGGTAACGGTTTCGCTATCGCGCGTGCCCAGTTAATCGCGGGTACCATTTTCCGTAATATCGATGTACGGATCGACTGGCACAGGCCGAGTGCGTGTCCGACGGACGCCATCCGGATCGACTACTCCTACCAGACTGCCTGGGACTTCATTCCGGAGGCTATGGCATATGCTCTGCCTTACGAAGGAACCCACATTGTCGTGTTCTACGATCGGCTTCTGCGACAAAACGGGCCGAAGCATTTTCCTGAGATGCTGGGACACACCATGGCGCACGAAATCGGTCACATCTTGCAGGGAGTCCGGAGGCATTCCGACACCGGAATCATGAAGGCCCACTGGACACCGGCTGACTGTGAGGAAATGGCATTCCATCCGCTGGCGTTCTCCCCTCTGGATGCAAGAATCATTCACAGAAATCTGGAAGGGCGCCAGACTCGGACGGTCACTTTGCAGTAGTAGTTGCATTTTCAGTGGTGGGAATCGTGGTAAAGAAGGTATTATCGTAGAAATTCATTGAACACCGTATGACGCCGGCGCGCCTGCAGCAGATTCAGGATCTCTATCATGACGTCCTGGAGCGCACGCCAGAGGAGCGGGAGGCGTTTCTCAACCAGGCTTGCAATGGCGATGTGGAACTGCGCTGTGAAGTAGAATCCCTACTCGCGAATTCTGGTTCCGAAGTCGAGGTCCTTCGGCGGCCGGCACTCAGCCTGCTCGCGGAAGATCTGTCCGATCGAGTTTCGGTAGGCGTTTCGCTGGGGCCGTACAAAATAGAAGGGATTCTCGGTGCTGGCGGCATGGGCAAGGTATATAAAGCCCGCGACACTCGCCTCGGCCGCACGGTCGCCATCAAGATTTCCAACCGTCGGTTCGGCGAGTTTTTCGAGCGCGAGGCGCGTGTCATTTCATCGCTGAATCACCCCAATATCTACACGCTCTACGATGTCGGCCCGAATTACCTGGTGATGGAACTCGTCGAGGGTGAGACTTTATCGGAGCGCATCAAACGCGGCCCGATACCGTTGGCAGAGGCGCTTCGGATTTCCAAACAGGTTGCCGGCGCACTCGAAGCAGCACACGAAAACGGCATCATTCATCGCGACCTCAAACCGGCGAATATCAAGATCCGGCCGGACGGATCGGTGAAGGTGCTCGACTTCGGACTGGCGAAAGCCGTGGGCCAGGACGCGGCGGTCACGGCGGACTCGCCCACCGTGCTTTCAGTCCCCGGCGTCATCATAGGCACCGCCGGTTATATGTCGCCAGAACAGGCGCGCGGCCAGAAGGTGGACAAGAGAGCGGACATCTGGGCTTTCGCAGTGGTGCTCTATGAGATGGTGAGTGGGCAAAAACCGTTCGAACGTGCGACCGTTTCGGACACGCTTGCTGCCGTTATCAGCGAAGATCCGGATCTGACGCGCGTGCCGGCCAGGTTGCAGCGTGTGTTGCAGCTTTGCTTCCAAAAGGACCCCAACCAGAGGCTGCGTGATGTCAGCGGCGCAGTACTGCTGCTTGACAGTGAGGCTATGAGCGCTGCTCCACCACCGCCACGGTTTAGTAAGGTGGGTTGGATCGCAGCCGTCGCGCTGGCAGTGACACTCACCGCCGGAATTTGGGGGTGGTTGCAGCAGAAGCCGACGGCCCTGCCTCTCCTCCGCCTGGATCTCGATTTGGGGGCAGAGGTTTCATTGCCTGCTCCGCGCGATGTGGGAAGCTCTGTGGTCATATCTCCAGACGGGATGAGGCTCGTCTTCGCCTCAGGCACGCCCGTTAAGCTTTTTACCCGTCGTCTGGACCAACCGAAGACCACCGAACTCCCGGGAACGGAAGGCGCCAGTGCTCCGTTCTTCTCTCCCGACGGAAAGTGGGTAGGTTTTTCTTCCGCAGGAAAACTGAACAGGATTTCGGTGGAAGGTGGACCCGTTGTCCATGTGGGAGACATTCCCAGTCTTTACGTCGGCGGGAGCTGGGTTGAGGGCGATAACATCATCCTGGGCGACAGCCTCAAGGGCCTGCTGCGAATCCCCGCGCGTGGAGGGCGCCTGGAGACATTGGCGTCGTTGGGCAAAGGAGAACCTCTATTCACAGGCCCGCGGATGCTGAGCGACAAAGCGATCCTGTTTACGGGATTTACGCTGGGAATCGATAATGAAACCGTCGAAGTGCTTACCCTGGCAGACCGCCGCCGGAACGTCCTGGTGCGTGGCGCCACATCGCCCCATTACCTTCCCTTGTCCAGCGATACAGGGTATTTGCTCTACGTCAAGAGGGCAGCGCTGTTCGCGGTTCCGTTTAATCCCAATAAGCTGGAACTGCTCGGGTACGCAGTCCCCATTCTCGATGACGTAGCCTACCAAAGCACAAGCGGGATCGGTCAATTTGACGTCTCCCGTAATGGCACCTTGGTTTATCGAAAGGCCGGTGGCGGCGCGTCCGCCACGATGACAACGCTGCAATGGGTTGATCCGAACGGTAAGAAGAAGTCGGTGCGAGACAAAGCCGATGATTACGGTTCGCCGAGCATTTCCCCAGACGGAAAGCAGGTGGCAATGGAAGTCACCAAGACAGGCAGCACGGACATTTGGGTCTACGACACGCAGCGCGACACCATGACGCGGTTGACGTTCGGAGGAACGAATTATCGATTTCCACTCTGGAGCCCCGATGGCCAGCACGTCGTTTTCCAGCACCTTGCCACCGGAGGTATATTTCAAGCCCGGGCGGACGGCGCTGGCCAGGCGCGGGTTCTGGTGCAGAATACGAAGAATGCTGGTGCCCAAATTCCCGGTTCTTTCACTTCCGACGGCCGGCAGCTCGCCTACGTCCAGTTAGGGGGACAGAACTTGCAAATCTGGACGGTGCCGATCGAACGTCAGGGAGACCAGTTGAAGGCTGCCAAACCGGCGAAATTTCTCGACAGTGCGTTCAACGAAACAAGCCCTTCTTTCTCTCCCGACGGACGATGGCTCGCATATGAATCGGACGAATCCGGAAACCATGAAGTGTACGTTCGCGCGTTCCCACCGCCATCATCCGGACAAGGCGCAAAATGGGAGATCTCGAATAATGGCGGTACCAGCACACTGCTGAAGGTGGTGCGCTGGTCGCGGGGCGAGCACGAACTGATGTACCAATCGGGCGATCAGATCATGGCCGTCAGTTATACGGCAAAGCCCGGTTCGTTCGTGTCTGCCAGGCCTCGGACGTTGATTGGGAAGCTTGGCGGGACGGATTGGGATGTCGCTCCGGATGGCCGTCTGGCGGTTCTGGTGCCCGCTCTTCAGCCTGAGCATGAGGTCGTGCTGCTCGTGAACTTCTTCGACGAGTTGCGGCGGAAAGTACCGGTTGGAAAATACAACCTCACACATTTGCTGAGCAGCCTGGAAGGGCCGCGCGTCTCAAGATAGCGGCAAGACGGATGAGACTAACAAAGCAATCTTGCTTGTGGTCGTGGCCGGCGAGGGAACCCGCGCCGACCGTTCGCCAGCGCGATGTACGTCGCAACTGAAGGTCGGCAAGTTAGTCAGACGGCCACTTCCCGGTTTCGATCAGAGAGCCATCTGCTTCTGGATGACGGGACATCGGGAAACTATCGTTCGGGTGGCGCGATATGCCCGGATATCGTTAGAGCCGGCGTGTCCAACGTCTCGGGCGCGACTCGTGGCTGCTGGCGCGACCGGCAACGCGATGGTAGATTGTCGATTGCCAGTATGGAAAACACCGCCGTTCACCACATAGCGCTGACTGTTACGGATATCGAACGGTTGAGGAAACTGGCGCGCAATTTCCGGGAAGCACGCTGATTTATCGGGCTCTCGAAAAATAGCGCCGCTTGCCGAGAGCCGCGGAAGGAGTCTCCGGATGTTCACGTTTCAGAAGGCACCTCGGCGCATCGCCGCCGGACCGCGGTATTTCTCATCCCTCGTGATATTCACGATGCTCTTGGCGGCCCTCGCAGGCCCTGTGCTCGCGCAGCCTGGCGCTCTGTTTTATAGGACCGACTACCCGCTCAACTATTCCGTACTCGGGGAACAACCGGCGGTTGTCATCGCCGATCTGAACAACGACGGCAAGTTGGATGTGGTGATGGGCGGCGGCTCGGGTATCGCCGTCGCCTTGGGTAACGGTGACGGGACGTTTCGATCTTTTGCGACTTTCGTCCCTACGGGCGGGGGAGTGAACGGCTCGTCGATACTAGCGTCGAGTGCGGCGGATTTCGACGGCGACGGGAACATTGACTTAGCTCTTTACGCAGGAGGTTTGGGATCGAGCGCGGGCGTCGTGATTCTGCTCGGCAATGGTGACGGCACCTTCCGGTCCGGTTACCAGGTCACATTCCAAGGCGGCTTCCTGCCTCCCGTTCCGAATCTGAAACTGCTCGACGTGGCAGACTTCAATCATGACGGCCGCCCCGACATGGTGCTGTTGACTGAAAACAACAGCGCTCCGCTCATCGCGAGCGTCACAGTTTTCTTGAACAACGGCAATGGCGCGTTCCGTTCCCAACTTGTGTTTAATCTCCCTGCGAGTGAGTACGCTGTGGGAGTGACGGTCGCGGATTTCAATCGGGATGGAGCGCCGGATATCGCGGTTATCGGCGAAGCCCTGGCGGGATTCGGGCCACCGCCTCCTGTAGCAGGTCATGTCTATATTGCGCTCGGCAAAGGAGACAGTTCGTTCGCGGCGCCTCTATCGGTCGCCAATTTGGCCCAGACTCCCAACTTCATCGCAGCAGCGGACTTTAACCATGACGACATTCCGGACCTCGCTGTTGACGCCGGAACCACACTCATCTTCCTGGGCAACGGCGACGGAAGTGTTCGATCCGCACCGAGCGTAAACCTGGGGCACGTGAATCCGGGATGGATCGTAGTGGGGGACTGGACCGGCAGCGGCAATCAAGGTCTCGGCATTGCCGACGACGCGACGCCAGCCGGAATAGGAATCGTGGAGGGAAACGGCGACGGGACGTTTCAATCGGCAGGAAAGGCCGCGGTCGACTATTTTGCCGGCAGCGTGTCCGCGTATGCGTCCGCCGATTTGAACGGCGACGGTCTTCCGGATCTCGTGGTAGCCTCAGCGGGCAACAGAATCTCGATATTCCTGGACGCCGGCGCTAGCCCTCCGCTGACCTTCGTTCCCGAGTCCGCGGCCGACCTCATGACCAGTGTGGCTCCAGCGTCCCTCGCGACAATCTACGGCAGTTTTCCGTTCAGCCTCGCTCAGTCGGGAGGAGGAGCGCTTCCCACACAACTCGGAGGAGTTACGGTGAATGTGCTGGACAGCGCCGGTATAACGCGTCCGGCGCCGCTCGACTACGTCGGGCCTACGCAAATCAACCTGGAGATCCCCCCGGGCACGGCTACGGGGTTGGCCGCGCTGACAATCGAGGGCGGCGGCGCCCCTCTGACCGGGTCCGCGCTGGTGAGGAATGTCGTGCCCGCGATTTTCACGGAAGTAGACGTTGCATTCCAAGGCGGACGTTATCCGGCTGCTTACGCTATTACGTACGACGCCGCCGGGCAGGCACAACCTTCGATTCTCGTCGCGTCGTGCGAGACCGTCCCAGTGCCGAACTGCAATGTGACGCCTATTCCACGGCCCGCAGGCAGCCGGGTTTTCCTTGAGCTGTTCGCTACGGGAATCCGCAACCATCTCACGCCTGTGGTGGCAACGCTAAGCTATGGTGCGTCGGGGCTTGGGGGCCCATCGCCCATAAACCTGGCGGCTTCGTACGCCGGACCGCAACTCCAATTCGATGGACTGGATCAGGTCAATCTTGAAATCACGAACCTGCCGACGCCTCCGCCGACACCAGGAGCTCCGCCGGGGACGATGTATAGCTTGGTTTTGAACGTCGACGGATTCGTCTCCAATGCTGTGGCGTTTGCCGTTCAATAGGCAGAGTCGTGATGAGAATCTCATTGGCAACCGCCGTGTAGATCGCCCCACGGCCCGCACGTCACACCACGAAAGAGCATCGTTTAGCCGTATGTGGGAAAAACCGCGCGAAATGGACGTTCTCGTTCATAAACGGCTTTCGAGGGAGCGTCGGCCGACAGGCGTGATATCTCGAAATATCGGTAGCCAACGAGTGCGCCCATTCGGTTACGTGCGCCGGCAACAAAGCAACATCGGACCACTTCTGGACGCGCGTACCAGAGTCGCTATCGTGGCGAGCGCGATGCTTCCCACATCCGGCCAAATGGACAAACACGCGACCACTTCAGCGGGTTGATCGGGTCAACTTTACGTTGGACGACCCAACCGTGCGGGTTGAGATGTCTTTTTCTGTCGGTCCGCTCTGGAACATTTCACCGCGCAAATGGGCTGCTGTAGAATGCTCTCCAGGCTGATGGCATCGGAACACCGCATCGGACACTGTCTCAGGAACCCCGAATGGTAAGTGAATCGAATCTGGGTGGCGCCAACATTCAGCTGGAGTTCTTCGAGCGGTTTCTTGCTCTAATCCCCGAGTTGGCTGTAATAGCCACTCCGGATGGGTCTTTTAGGGCAGTGAATCCTGCCTGGACCGAAACTCTTGGCTACACCAGGGATGAACTGCGGGGCATGTCGTTTCCAGACGTGGTCCATCCAGACGATCTCACGTTAACCATCAAGGAGCTCGCCTCAGGAGCTCCCGGCGCGGCAAGAGGTTTTGTCAATCGCTGCCGTGACAAGCATGGTGTGCACAAGTTAATCGATTGGAGGGCTGAGCCTGTCATCGACGAATCCATTGTGTTTGCTACTGGGAGAGATATTACTGAGCGCAGGCAGGCACAGGCACGTCTGGAAGACAAAGAGCGACAGCTTTCCACGGTCTACGAGAGCGTTTCAGATGCTCTCTTCCTGCTCGCCGTCGAGGGTCTTGACAGTTATCGGTTCCTTACGGTAAATCGAGCGTTTCTCCGGCTGACCGGACTTTCCGAGGACCAGGTGCGTGGCAAGTATCTTCATGAGGTTATTCCGCCTCCTGCGCTGGCGGCCGTACTCGAATATTACCGGCGGGCAATTGATTGCCGGTCCAATGTGCGTTGGGAAGAAGTATCGGAATATCCAGCCGGGACCAAATGCGGCGAAGTCAGCGTTACTCCGATTTTTGACGGAGAATCCAGATGCACGAACGTCGTTGGCACAGTCCGCGATCTCACAGAGCGGAATCGGTCGATGCTGGAGCGGGCAAAACTCGAAGAGCAACTGTTCCAGGCTCAAAAGATGGAGAGCATCGGGCGACTGGCCGGGGGAGTGGCACACGACTTCAATAATCTGCTCACTGTGATCAACGGTTACAGCGATCTTCTGAGGCGCACCATGAGCCAGGCTGACCCGCTTCTGAAGTGCGTGACATCAATCAACGACGCAGGCAGGCTGGCTGCCCGATTGACGCAGCAGTTGCTCGCATTCAGTCGATGTCAGGTTATCCAGCCGAGGATAGTCGATTTGAATAGTGTCATCAGAGAAGCAAAGAGTATGCTCGAACGGCTGATCGGGGAGGATACTACCCTCGTCAGCAACCTTCCGAATCACCAGTGTCGGGTGCTTGCAGACCCTGATCAGATTCATCAGGTGTTAATGAATCTTGTCGCTAATGCACGAGACGCAATGCCACAGGGCGGCCGGTTGATTATCGAAACCAGAGAACTAATCGTCGATCCCGGAACTCTTCGCTCTCATCCGGAAGCCAGAGAGGGGCATTTTGTTGTCCTGATTGTCCAGGATACCGGATTCGGAATGGACGAATCGACGATGCGAAACATCTTCGAACCGTTCTTCACAACTAAGGAACGCGGCAAAGGTACAGGACTTGGGCTGTCAGCGGTTTATGGAATCGTCCACAAACTCAACGGTTGGATTGAAGTAGAGAGCAAGCTGGGGCTTGGCACAGTTTTCAGAATCTATATGCCGCGCCGGGATGAGGACTGTAACGTTGAGGCGGACCCAGATTTCCTGGCGCTCAATGAGCAGCGACCGGAAACGATTCTTCTGGTAGAAGATCACGACGACGTTCGCGGATTTGCTAAATCAGCTCTCGCTCTCAACGGGTATCAAGTGATCGAAGCCGCCAATGCTGGCGAAGCGATGGCACTGAGCGAGAGGCACACCGGTGTGATTGACATTGTCATCACGGATGTAGTCATGCCGGGAATGAACGGCCGTGAACTGGTCGACCGATTAAGGATTCATCGCCCTGAGATGAAGATTCTGTTCATGTCCGGCCACACTGCAGAAGTCATTTTGCAGCGTGGTGTCAGTGGCGACGCCGCGGGGTTTCTGCTGAAACCGTTTACCGCAGTCTCATTGGCGGCAAGAGTTCTTGAAACTCTGACTGGACCCGGTGGCCACGGCCCCCAGGCTTGACTCCCGGAGCGCGACGAACCGATAACAACATCAGTGGTTAACGGGCCGATGATCGTCCGGTTATTCCACGGAATCCGACCTTGGCGCTGTGCGCCGCAATGGCTGCGAAAACATTCGCCGAGCAGCAGCGTTCCACCAACGAAGCGGACGCCTCGGGAGCGCGGGCCTATCTCCGCGGGGCTGGCACTGCTTGCGGACCACCAGTGCGAGCCACTATTTTTCTCTGATGGTCAACCGCAAGCTCGCCAACTGGGGACCAAAGTAGCCAACTGCGCGGGCCGGCCTCGAGCCGCGAAACTGACGGGCGATACGGCCCGCACTCGGAAGACCTATGAGCAATGGACGTCCAGTTTGAGGCGGATAGGGGACGAGCGGTCGGCTGTTCGTCAGCTATTGACATTTGGTTTGTCTTGTAGGCCGAGGCATTGAATTTTGCCTGCCGCAGTCTGACGGGCGTTAAGGCGACATGTCGGAAGCTATGCCGGACTGCTGCAAACTTCCTGGAAGATTTCCATTTCCACCTTGCTTCCCAGAACAAGCGGCGTTCTTTGGTGGATGTCCTGAGGTTCGATTTCGAGTATCCGCCCCGCTCCGTTTGTCGCGACTCCGCCAGCCTGCTCTGCGATTAGAGCGATGGGGTTGGCTTCATACAATAACCGCAGCTTCCCGTCTGGATGGCTGCATGTCGGAGGGTAAAGAAATATACCACCCTTCAGCAGCGTTCTATGGAAGTCGGCAACGAGGGAGCCTATATATCGCGAACTGTATCGCCGCCCCAAACTGCCGTCGCGTAGTTTGTGCAGGTAGAGCTGATACTTCTCAGGGAAAGTCTGAACGTACGCTTCGTTCACCGAATAATAGTTACCCTGCGCAGGCATCCTCATGTCTTCGTGGCTCAGAAGGTAGGCGCCGACCGCAGGGTCAAGGGTAAACCCGAAAACGCCATGACCTGCGGTGTACACGAACATGGTGGAGGACCCGTAAACCACGTATCCGGCGGCCACCTGCTTGTATCCCGCCTGCAACATCGATGCTTTTACGTCACGCTCTGGTTCCGGCAGACGGCGGAGGACAGAAAAGATCGTCCCGACGCTGACATTGACATCGATATTCGACGATCCGTCGAGCGGATCGAAGATGACGATATACCTTCCCGTATCAGCGTCGCGATCGAAAATCACCGGCTCTTCATTTTCTTCAGAAACCAGTACTGCCACGGCGTGTCGCGTGCCAAGGCAGTGGATGAGCGCCTGATTTGCATAAACATCGAGCTTTTGCTGCTGTTCGCCCTGAATGTTGGTCAGGCCAGCGGCGCCGAGAATGTCGAGCAGCCCCGCGCGTCGTACTCGCGACTCGATCATCTTCGTTGCGAGGGTCATGCCCGACAGCACCCATGACAACTTGCCGTCCGATTCCGGCGAATGGATTTGCTGCTGGTCCATGATGTGTTGCTGCACGGTTATGATCTGGTGGTCGTCTTTCATTGCAACAAGCATAGGCCGCGTCAGCTCTCCGCCGCAATCTTGTTCTAACCGGCTGCCAACTATACTCTCGAGGCCGGAAAGATATCAACGAATATCGGAAGCTGTTTTCCGGCCCGCGCGGTGCCGTTCGAGGTCGGCACGAACCCGCTCTACTTCCTCCGGGGTGGGAGGCTCTTTTCTGTTGGGCTTGCCGGTCTCCATTACGAGCACGCCAGTACACCCCTGCTGCGGGTCAACCAATAGGATTCGCGCCGAATGCGACCATTTCCTGGACGCGACTGCGGCGCGCTCTTCGAGCCGATCAAGACGGCGAGAGACGGTTCGGTTCATCGCGACCCTGCCGGGGCTTCGGTCGGGCTGTTCAGCAGCGCCCGCGCGAGGTCGATCATGTGGGCGTCGTCTGGCTCTGTCGAGCTGGCGCTTCGGGCGATCAGTTCCATCTCGGGCGTGCGGTCGCCGTAGAGGGCTCGTCCCAGCAGACCAACCGCGTCGTGGCCGGGGAGTGTTTCCGTGTGGCCGTCCGGCATCAGCAGCACGATGAGTTCGCAGGAGCTGAGGCCCCTCTCGAGCGCTTCGAGTCGCCGACGCAGTTTGGTTGTTGTCATCGGCCCTGCTTCGACAACTCCGCGGTCCTTCATCTGCTGCACCTTGCCACATCCTCAGCTTCGAACTGAGAAATCCAGTGTCGTTGCATCCAGTTCTGTGGGGCCCGCGACTCCTCGCGGTAACGCTGCGGATCGTCTCGCCAGAGACGCCTGCAGAACTCTTCCCACGTGCAGCCATCGCTCTGTTTGGCGGAGTCCCGCTTTTCGAGCCTCGCCACTCTGCGGGCGAGTGCGTTCATCGCGCGTGCCTGGTCTCCTCTGCAGCGCGTTCGAGTTCCGTCAGCCGCCGCTCGATATCGTCAATTTCGATGGCTTTATTGCCGAGCACGATGATGTAGTACGCCGCGCGAGCCCTCACCGCCGGGGGCGAATTGGTGTCGACTACCAGTTTCTGCAGCGTGATAACTGCGGCGGACGACGCCTGTTGCAGCCGGGCAATCTGCTGCCCGAATGCCTTACGCTGGGCGCGTCGGAAGGCCTTGTCGAACTCCGGCAGATCCTGCCAACGGCGCAGCGTCGCCAGACTGATGCCAGCCACGCGGGCTGCGTTTTCCAAATTGCGCTGCGTCAGCAGAGCGATGATCGCCGCGTCCATTTTGCGATTGAGTTTGCTGCCGTGACCCTTCATCTGCGCTCACCTTTGCTCATCTGGGCTGTTCCAGCCTCATCGCCACACCTTCGCCAGCACTGATCTTTTCGCGAAAAACAACTTGCTTGTGTTCGCGAACCGAGTGATCCATGTGCTGACCGCGGTGATCACCGCGCCAGGAGATTGACAATGAAGCATTTCACGATTGACAACGAAACAAACAACATCACGCTGCACGCCTCCGCGCAGGAAGCCGAAGCGGTAGCAAACGCCGAGCGGTTCCGCAACGAAGCCCAGCTGGCGAAGATGGCAGCCGACTGGCCGATGTCCCGGCTGGTCGAAACTTGGAATGGCCTGCCAGGCGTAAATCCTGTCGCCAAGTTCAAGGATCGAGCTACCGCGGCAGGCCGGATCTGGAAGGCGATTCAGACGCTGGGCCAGACTCCCCAAGCCGCGGCCGAGGAACCGGTTCCCGAGGTAGCTCCGGTCTCCGAGGTTCCTGAGACGACCCCGATGGCCGACCAGGAAGCCAGCGAGCCGGCCCAGCCGGAAACAGTCAATGCCGCGTCCACGGAGGCCGCCGTTTCTACCACAGTTGCGGCACAGGCGCCGGACGTGGCGTCGGTGGAGCCCGCCGCGAAGAAGAAGGCCACCCGCACGAAGAAGGCCCTCGTAGCCGCGCGCGGGGAAGATACCGGCGCGCCGCGCGCGGGGAGCAAAACCAGCCAGGTTATCGCGATGTTGAAGCGCCCAGGCGGCACAACGCTTGAGGAGATCATGACCTCGATGGGCTGGTTGAAACACACAACCAGGGCCATGCTGAGCGCCGGGGGCTCCCTGACGAAGAAGCACGGGCTGGTCGTAATCAGCGAGAAGGTCGGCGAGACGCGGCGCTACTACATCAAGGGCTGACCAGAACGAAGCCGATCCTTTCCAGCCGCCGGATTCATCCCCGGCGGCTTTTCTTGTCTCTGCTCGCGTTCGATAATCCGCAACTCCGCAGACCAGTCCGCCAGTGCCATGCAGAGCCCGTGAAAGTCGGGGTGCCCCGCGCGCAAAAGCTCCTCGATGGCGGCGATCTCGCGCCGACAGAACTCCATCCATCAAAGCCCTCCCGTTGGAACTGATCGTGAATGACGGGATACCCTCTCCGCCAACTGCGCCCGAAATGCCTGGACACGACGATGAAGGAAGTCGGGTGGCTGTTCTGCGAGCCATTTCTGACTTACCGGGTCAGCGTGCCAGGCGTGCACGTGCTCCATGATGTCGGCGATCGTCCGCTCGTGGTCTGAGTTCTTCAGTGACCGTGACCGCCGGGCAGCTGCCGCGGCGCTGATCTTCTCCAGTTCCTCCAGCCGCCGGGAGAGCTTCTGGGTCATGCCGCGGCTCCAATTCGCTCCTCGGCGATTTCGTCGAAGGTACGCCCGTCGCCGTCGAGCGTGGCTTGCTTTCCGGTGTACTCCTGCCAGCGACGAACGATGCAGTCGGCGTACTTCGGGTCAAGTTCCGTTAGTCGCGCCTTTCGTCCGCGGCGTTCGCACCCGATCAGTGTCGAGCCTGAGCCGCCGAACAGGTCCGCAACGATGTCGCCGGCCTTGCTGCTGTTCACCAGCGCGCGCTCGATTAGCTCGACAGGCTTCGCGGTCGGGTGGATTCGATTTGCCGCGGGTTTCTTTTCTTCCCACAGCGTGGATTGGGATTTGTCGCCGTACCGGGCGTCCTTCTGGCCCGCGACATGGCAATAGAAAATGGGCTCGTGCTGGAATTTGTAACGGCCGAATCCCCAAGCGAATGTGTTCTTGGCCCAAATAATCTGACAGCGGGCCTCGAATCCGGCCGCCTCGAGCGCATCCTGAAATTCGCGCTGCCACGACGACGAATGGCAAACGTACATCGAAGCGCCGGATTTGACGATGCGGCGGTAGCCGGAGAACGTCGCGAGCAGGAACTGCTGGAACTGCTCGGGCGTCATCCGATCGCCTTTGATCTTCAGCCGGTCCTCGGTGTAGCCTTCGTAGTCCAGGTTATACGGCGGGTCCGTGAACACCAGATCCGCCGCGACGTTCCCCATGAGCCGGTCCACGTCGGCGGGTACGGTGGCATCGCCGCAGAGCACGCGGTGGTCGCCGAGGAGCCAGAGGTCGCCGGGACCCGTGGCCGGTGTCTCGGGGATGTCGGGGACCGCGTCTTCGTCGGTCAGACCTTCCGCGGCATCCTGTGCTTCAAGCAGTCGGGCGAGTTCCACATCGTCGAAGCCGACGAGACTCAGATCGTAATCCGCGTCCTGCAACAGGGCCAGTTCGATATGGAGCATTTCAGCATCCCAGCCTGCGCCCGCGACCGACAACTGGTTGTCTGCGATAACCAAAGCGCGTCGCTGCGCTTCCGACAAATGCTTTAGCAAAATGACCGGGACTTCCTTCATGCCGAGTTTGCGAGCCGCAAGAACTCTGGCGTGTCCTGCGATGATGTCATCGTCGGCGCCAACCAGAACCGGATTCGTCCAGCCGAATTCCTGTATTGAAGCTGCAATGGCGGCGACCTGTTCCCGGCTGTGCGTGCGAGGGTTATTGGCCCTCGGAATGAGGCGTTCGATCGGCCATAGCTCAATATGGATAGCGATGTTCGGTACCGCGGTTGAGCGGGCGGGGGTATTCGCTTTAGCAGCTCTCGGCGCACGCGCCATCTGATCTCCCTGCGAGTACGGACTTCATACTCGGCAACACGAATTAGGCTGTTTGGGGATCTTTCGGAGAGTGCGCTTTGCGCTGGTCTGTCGAACTGATCTGAAATTATTTTACGCCTTCCGTCGATTTCAGACAATCCGATAGGGCGCGTTAGAGCATGTAACGATTTTGTGATAGCGTTTCCTCAAAGGAGTCAGCAATGTTGAATTGGCTGCTTCGTTTGTGGCGGAAGGTTGCGGGCCGGATACATTCCCAACCAGCCCCGAAGACTTATCACGTTTCGAACCTCCACGCTCGTCGTCGCTAAAGCCTTTCGTGCTTACCGCGCTTTTCGCGCGCGAGGCGCTCGGTCCACGCAACAATGGGCACCCACCTATGGGGCGCGACGGGGCTCGCTGTTAGAATCGGCGCCCGAACCCGCCGCCACCGATCAGCAACTGCGCAACGCTTGTTAATTGGGCGGAAGTCAGCGTGACCGAAAGGCCAGCGCCGGGGAGAGCTGCCACAACCTGGCTGGCCGCTGTCACGCGTGCCTGGAAATCGCCGTTAACGGCAGTCTGGATCTTGCCTTCCTGCGTCGTCGCGTCATTAGTATTGCCGGTCGCAACGTCTGTAGCCAGTGCGGTGTACGCAGTCTTCAATGTCGTCGCGTTTCCCTGGAGCGTGGTTTCCTCTGCCTCGATGTATCCCGCCAGTGTGGCGTTTCCGGTGAGCTTGGATGTATCGGCCGAATCCAGTTTCAGAAACCGCGCGATCCTGGTCAGTTCCGCGGCAGCGAGTTGTGCCGGCGTGGGCGGGGTATGGGTGCTCGATGCGTTCGAAGTCCCGGCGCGGCGGCCATATGGTCCGCCAAAGCCCTGAGCAAACAAACCGGTGGTGATAAGCGCAGGAATGATGAGTAATCTGACATTCATAATTGGTGTGTAGTTCTGACTCCTGCACGTATTGACCGGAATCGAGCCAGAAGTTCCGCAATGGTTTGTCCGTGGGCCTGAAGCGGACCCCACCCTTTCCGCGCATACCGCGCCTTTAGCGCTCATGCGCCGTTCGTCGATGCGACACGAAAGGCGGAACCCCCAGCTTGGGGGCGCGACTGGGGGTGTTCTAGGGGTAGGGCTAGGGTGATGAATGGGGAAATTTGAGTAAGGACGGGTAATTCGCGAAAATGGTCGGACTCTTGGCGCGGACGCGCAAACGGCGACGTGTCAAAGGTATGCGTTGAAAATACGGGGTTGTTTTGGCTCCTCAGGTAGGATTCGAACCTACAACCCTTCGGTTAACAGCCGAATGCTCTACCGTTGAGCTACTGAGGAGCAATGTGAAGGACGGATTTCTTGATATTACACCATCGCCCGCGTCGGGCCATCATCAGGGTTGGCCCTGAAGGTGGCGGCGGATCTCTTCCAGCTTTGCGTGGAGTTCGTCCCAATCCTCGACGTCAGGAAATTCCCGCAGATACGCCCACAGCGCCGCCTCGGCGCCGATATAATCCTGTTTGCCAATCAGCACCAGACCAAGCAACCGCTGGGCCCTCATCTCCCCGTTCGGCGGAGCAAGCTTCAGCGCCTCGCGAACATTCCTCTCCGCTCGGTCCAGATTGCGCACCTGGTAATCCGCTTCGGCATCGTCATACCAGAGATGCGGATAGTCGACCGGATCCAGCTGCAGAGCACGATCGAGATAACGCGCCGCCTCCGGCCACTGTTGCCGTCGCGAAGCAATCAGCCCCAACTCAATCCAGGGTTCAACCCGCTTGGCGTCCGCATCAACAGATTTCAGAAAAGCGTCGCGCGCCCGGTCCTCCTTCTGCTGGCTCTGCAGCGCGCGCCCGAGATCCAGCCACGCTTCGGCGTACCGTGGATAGATTCTGACGGCCCGTTCGAATTCCTTTTCTGCCGCCCCTGGGTCCGATGGCTGGGCCGAGCGAAGCAACTGCACCCCTTTTTCCCAAGCTTTTCTGGCTTCGCGCGGGGCGATCAGGGTTGTCGCGCTCACTGAAGTTCCTTCGCTCTTGCCAATGCGGTGCAGAAGGATCATACCGAGATCCGGGTTGTCCAGCGCGCGATGCCCTGTAAGCTCGATACGATCAGAGCGAAACCCCGGAGCGTCCACCTCCAGCTCACAACCCATCATGTCCACGCCGGGCAGGTCATTTGCGCGGCTGCCTGTCACAGTGCCGGAGGCCGCGCTGTTTGAACCCGAATTGTTCGAACCTGTGTTGTACGAAGGAGGGCGGTATGGACCCGAGTCAGAAGCCTCCGGCACAACCACACCGAGAGAATTCCACTGAAAGCTGAACTGGCCTTTGGGATTTGTCCAGGCCACCGTGCGCGGGATGTTGCCGCAGACCCGCTTGACCGCTACGTTTGCAGCGGGCCCGCCGTCGCCTTCGATCACTACGGTGCCGGAAAGCAGAATCGGAGTCTGCCCGTCGGGCGACTGGGTGGGCGCGCTTTGAGACGGCTGGATGGGCAGGTTCACGCCCGGCGTGGAACCGCTGCCGGAAGAAGGCGCGACGGGGGCCCGCTTCTGTCCCGTCACCGTCAACGCGAAGAAAGCTCCCAGCGCTGCCAACGGGAGAGTCAAACGCATTTCACCCCCGAAATCAACCCAATTATTGCATAGTTTTCGTCAATTAAACCGGTACCGGCAGAGTATCGAGCGCCATCACCAGCTTCCGGAACAAAGCCAGGCCTTCCAGATGACGCGCCGTCAGGGGATATATGATGTGGCGCGTGAAATACGCCTGCGCGAGTTCCCGCGGAAAGCCGCGCTCCGTGAACGCGTGTTCCACCATTTCATCCAGATGGTCCACGCCCCAGCGCCAGCTGCCGAGAAAGGCTTCGCGCGCTTCCGGTGTCAGGACTTCTCTGCGGCCGGCCCAGGCCGCGAATACCATCGGCAAACCGCTCCATGCCACCCATTCGGCGCCCAGATCCAGAGTCCGGTATGGCAGCGCCGCTATATCTACGCGCAAAGCCGGATCGCCGATAATCAGCGCGGCATCGCTCGCGGCCAGCATTTCTTCGAGCGTCGGCGCATGCGGCGTCACCACCGGATGGCATCCATAACGCTCGGCAAGAATGATCCGCGCCAGCGCCACCGACGTGCGCGAGCTGGAATCCACGGCCAGCGTTTGGATGGCATCGAAGGGCCGGCGCGAAATCAGCAGGATGCTGCGCACGGGACCGTCGCAGGCGATGCCGAGATCCGGCAGAAAATCGAGGCCGAGGCGGTCGAGTTCGGCGCAAGGGAGCAGCCCGATGTCGGCATTCCCGTCGCGCAGCGCCGCCGCGCAGTGAACGGGCAGATCAAACCGGAAATCGAACAGACCGCGCTGGGGACCATGTACGAAACCCCACACCAGCGGCCAGGTATTCAGATAACTAACGGCCGAAACAATCAATAACCTAAGTTTAGCGGACGCCTCTTTTCAGGCTGCCAATGCGATGATGGAACAAAGGTGGCGTCCAGCTCTCTCCTCAGTCGTGTGTTTATCCTGCTTGGTACAGCAGGCTCATTATTCAGCCAGATCACACTAAACCCGCTTCCGTCGCGGGTGATCGGCCAGGATTCAACCACGATCAAGAATGGCAACCCGAACCTGGTGGAAGGTCGCGAATTCGATCTCCCGGAAGGCCTGGCTCTCGACACTTCCACTAACCCCCCGGCGCTCTACGTGACTGACACCGTCAACAACCGCGTCCTCGGGTTCAAAAATGCCGTAAGTTTCGCGAACGGAAAGACGGCCGATGTGGTCCTCGGTCAGCCTGATTTCGCCACCACGTTACCCGTGGCGTCGGGCAAACTCACCGGCGCGGCGCTGTCCGAACCGACCGGCATCGTTGTCGACGCCAAGGGCAATGTATACGTCGTCGACTCAGGAAACAACCGAATCGTCCGGTTTCCCCGGCCATTCGCGCAGACCGGTGCGCAGACCGCCGATCTTGTAATCGGCCAGACATCGTTTACGGCGAACGGCGCCAACCAGGGAGGAATATCGGCGTCGACTGTGAACCTGACGACAGCCTCCGGACCGCTCGACTCGTACCCGGCTTTCGACGCATCGGGAAATCTCTGGGTGGCCGATGCGGGCAACAACCGGATTCTCCGCTTCAACGCGGCTTCTCTCGGGGCGCAGACTCCGGTACTTGGGCCGGCCGCGGATCTGGTGCTCGGACAGCCGGACTTCGTGACCGGCACTTACACCCCCTCGACGGTTTCCAGTCCGCTGCTCTCGCTGACGGCGATCAACACTCCCACCGGCGTAGCGTTCGATACGGCGGGCCGCCTGTTCGTCGATGAATCGATTGCGTCGCGGCCGGGGCGCATTCTGATGTGGACGTCGCCGTTTTACATCGGAGAGCCGGCGGCGCGCATCCTCGGAGTGGATACCAGCAACCCGCCGCCTCCCGCGGTGAGCGAGTTCCAGCTGAATGTGGGCCCGGGCAACCTGTTCGCAGTGGGGAACAGCATTGCCGTGACGGACACGTTCAACAACCGGATTCTGGTATTTCCCCCGGTCGAACAATGGACCCCGGGAACCACTTATCAGGCTGCCACCGAGGTAGCGGGGCAGCCCGATTTTTCGAGCGGTAGTGCCAACGCGGGGAATTCAACCGCGGGGCCGGACGGATTCTCCCTGCCGGGCGCCGCGGTGTTTTCGGGTGGCTTGCTCTATGTGGCGGACTCCTTAAATAACCGTGTGGTCGTTATGCCGCAGAACGGCGCCGCGTTCGGTCCGGCCACGATGGTGCTCGGTCAGGACCTGCTGAATCTGAATGCGCCGAATCTGGTGGAAGGCCGGGAGTTCGATTTCGGCACCAGTGCGACCGGATACGACGCCGGCATCGCTGTCGATCTCGCTGCGGCGACGCCTCATCTCTACGTTGCCGATACGTCCAATAACCGCATCCTGGGCTTCAACGATCTGCGTTCCGTGCAGCCGGGCGCAAAGGCCGACCTGGTGATTGGCCAGCCCGACTTTCAGCAGGTGCTGACTAACTATCCGTCCAACAGTGCGAGCCAGCCGAACGCCGCCGGGCTCTCGACCCCAACCGGCATCGCAGTGGATTCGCAGGGAAACCTCTGGGTGGCCGACACCGGCAACGCGCGGGTATTGCGGTTCCCGCATCCGTTTGCCAACTACACGCCCGGAACGCCGGAACAGGCAGACCTGGTGCTGGGGCAAAGCGGTTTCTCAGGCGCCAAAATCACAGATCCCACCAATCGCACGATGGCGGCTCCATACGGTCTTGCGTTCACCCTGGCGGGCGGGCTTCTGGTGTCGGACACGGCCCTCAACCGCGTGCTCTATTTCCGCGGGCAGCCAGCCGATTTCACCTCCGGAATGGCGGCAGACATGGTATTTGGCGAACCGGATTTCAACTCGTTCAGCTCCGGCAACGGACTCGGGCAGATGTCCGCCCCGCGCGGCATCGCGACCGATACGGACGACCGGTTATACGTCGCCGACACCGGCAACGGCCGGATCGATATTTACAACAATGTTCCGACGGCCCAGTTGGATCAGCCGGCTGCGCTGGTGCTGACCTCGCATCTGCAGAATCCAACAGGCGTTTACGTCAGCTCGCTCACCGGCGAAGTCTGGGTGGCCGATCCGAGTGCCGGCGCCGCGTTCCGTTTTCCGTCATTCCTTAATCTGACCCCCACCAACGCATCACCCGACGCGGAATTGGCCGACGCTGGACCTCTCGCGGTGCTGGAAGATGCATGGGGCGATCTGTTCGTTGCTGACGAGGCGCAACGCGTGGCCATCTTCTATCCCGGACTGAGCCCTCTGAATGCCGCGAGCTTTCTGTACCCCAATGAGCTGGCTCCCGGGATGATCGCCGCGATGTTCACGCAGGGCAACGCGAATCAGTTTGGCAGCCAGGCGGCATCCGCGCCGAGTGTGCCGCTGCCATTGACACTGAACGGAGTCCAGGTGCTGTTCAACGGCGCGCCTGTTCCGCTGTTCTATGTGGGTCCGGGCCAGATCAATTTCGAGGTGCCTGGGGGCGCGCCCACCAGCGGGACAGCCGACGTGCAGGTGATCCAGCCCTCGACCGGGCGCATCCTGGGCGACACGATCGTGGGGATGACATCGGCTTTGCCGGGAATATTCACGGTTCAGGGGAACGGCTTCGGCGACGCCGCCGCGCTCAATCAGGACGGCACGTTGAACACCGTTAATAACCCGGCGGCGCAGGAAACGGTGATTCAGATCTTCGGCACGGGGCAGGGCCTGATTCCCGGGGCGCCCCCTGACGGGACTGCCTCGAGCGGCGCGCTGAAGGCTCCCACCTTACCGACCGTCATCATGGGAGCAGGCGAGATTCCGAGCACAAGTATCCAGTATTTCGGACTGGCGCCGACGCTGGTGGGCGTCTGGCAGCTGAACGTGATGATACCCGACAGCGTGATCACGACGCCTGGCTTCCCGACCCAGGTCATCGTGATCCTGAACAATGTTCCGAGCGGCGGTGCCGGGCTGAATCGGCCCGTGCTGATTTACGTCAAGAACAAGTCGTGACAGTACAGGTGGGCTGGCGTGCCCCCTACTCTCGGTGCCGCTTGCTGACGCGCGCGGTTCAGAAGCGGCACGAGCGAACATGCAATTTGGCATTAGTCGCCGCGAACCGTGTGGCGGCGAACCCTCAGCGCTTTGCCCGATTGGTCGTCGACCTCCACGATGACCGAGTGCAGTTCGACCGAGCCTTTGGCGGGTTCCATGCGAACCGGCATGGCGGTGAGGAATTTCTGCAGCACGGGCGCCTTTTCGACGCCGATGATCGAATCGTATGGACCTGTCATGCCGCAGTCGGTCTGATAGGCCGTGCCGCCGGGGAGGATGCGCGTGTCGGCGGTCGGGATGTGCGTGTGCGTGCCGACGATGGCCGACACGCGTCCGTCGAGATACCAGCCCATCGCCATCTTCTCGCTGGTGACTTCGGCGTGGAAATCGACAAATCGCACCTTCACGTCAGGCGGCAGCGCGGCGAGGATTTCATCTGCTTTGCGGAACGGGCAGTCCGTATTCGGCATGTAGACCTGCCCCTGCAGATTGATTACGGCACAGCGCGCGCCGGATGCGGCTTCGTGTATCCAGACGCCCGCGCCGGGCACACCTGGCGGATAATTCGCCGGCCGCAGCAGGCGCGGATTGCGCGCGAAGTATTCGTAGATGTCGCGCTTGTCCCAGATGTGATTGCCCGAAGTCATCACGTCGATGCCGTAGCGGAAGAGTTCGTCGGCGACTGCGGGCGTGATGCCGAAGCCCGCCGCGGCGTTCTCGCCGTTGGCGATCACAACGTCGATGCCTTCGGTCTTGCGGATGTCGGCCACATGGTCGGCGACAATGCCGCGGCCGGCGTGGCCGAAGATGTCGCCGATAAACAGCAGCTTCATTATCTGGACGTCACCGCGCCTTCCGACGCGGAGCCGACCAGGGCAACGTATTTCGCGAACACGCCGGTTTTGTAGCGCGGCGCGGGCGCATTCCACTCCGCCAGGCGACGCTTGATTTCATCGGACGGAACGTCGAAGTTGATCGTGCCCGCATCGACGTCGATGTCAATGGTCTCGCCTTCGCGCAGCGCGGCAATCGGGCCGCCGACGTAAGCCTCCGGGGTGATGTGTGCGGCCATGAATCCGTGCGTCGCGCCGCTGAAACGGCCGTCGGTGAGAAGTGCCACGGAATCGCCAAGACCCGCGCCGACCACCGCCGAGGTGACCAGCAGCATTTCGCGCATGCCCGGACCGCCGCGCGGACCTTCGTAACGAATCACGATGACGTCGTTCGGCTTGATCTGCCCGCCATTGACCGCGACGATGGCGTCTTCTTCGCGATCGAAAACGCGCGCCGGGACCGACGTGTTTGCGCTTGTTGTGGCCGGAGAGTTTGATGACGCAGGAATCCGGCGCGAGCGTGCCGCGCAGGATGGCGAGACCACCGGTCGGCTTCAGCGGTCTGTCGAGCGGCAGGATCACCTGCTGGCCGGGGGTCTCCACGGCCTTGGCGGCTTCTTCTCCGAACGTGTGGCCGGTGCAGGTGAGCGCGGAAGGATCGACGAAGTTGCCCTCGGCGAGGCGTTTGGCGATCACGCCGATGCCGCCGGCGCGATCCACATCGACGGCATTGTATTTGCCGCCGGGCTTGAGGTCGACGAAGAGGGGCGTGCGCTCGCTGATGGTCTGGAAGTCGGACGATGTCGAGCTCGACTTCGGCTTCGCGCGCCATGGCGAGCAGATGCAGTACGGCGTTGGTGGAACCGCCCGAGGCCGCCACTCCGGCGATCGCATTCGAAAAGGCCTTGCGGGTGGCGATGGCGCGGGGACGGATATTTTTGCGCACGCAGTTCAGAATGACCTCACCGCAGCGGCGCGCGACATCTTCCTTGCGAATGTCTACCTGCGGAACGGCGGCGGTGCCCATGGGCGAGAGACCGATGAGTTCCATAACCGTCGCCATCGTGTTGGCGGTGAACTGGCCACCGCAGGCGCCCGCGCCTGGGCAGGCGTGGTTTTCGATTTCGAGCAGCTCGTCGTCGGACATCTTTCCGGCGGCGTTCGCGCCCATGGCTTCGAAGACATCAAGGATGGTGATGTCTTTGTTGCGCCAGCGGCCCGGGAGAATCGATCCGCCGTAGAGAATCACGCCCGGCACGTTGAGGCGAAGCAACGCCATACCGGCGCCGGGGATGGTTTTATCGCACGCCACCAGCGCCACAATGCCGTCGAACATGTGTCCGCGCGCCATGAGCTCGATGGAATCGGCGATGACTTCGCGGCTCACGAGCGACGTCTTCATGCCTTCGGTACCCATGGTGATGCCGTCGCTGATGGCGATGGTGTTGAATTCCATCGGCGTGCCGCCGGCGGCGCGGATGCCTTCTTTAACGTGAACCGCGAGATCGCGAAGTTTGTAATTGCAGTTCATCGTCTCGGTCCAGGTGTTGGCGATGCCGATGATGGGTTTCTTCAGATCGTCGTCGTTCAGTCCAGTGGCTTTGAGGTAGCTGCGCGCGGCCGCGCGGTTGCGTCCCTGCGTGAGTGTATAGCTGTTGAGCTTCATGGAGATGTCGGGGGAATGCGAAATGTAATTATATTTCCCATGCGCATCGGAATCGATTCGGGCGGCACGTTTACCGATTTCGTGGTGCTCGATGACAAGGGGAAACTCGAGTCGTTCAAGCTGCGGTCGAATGCGGCGGCTCCGGCGCGAGTGGTGCTGGAAGGGTTGCGCAAAATCGCGGCGATGCGGGCGGATGTGGTGCATGGGTCGACTGTGGCGACGAATGCACTGCTCGAACGCAAGGGCGCTAAGACGGCGTTCGTCACCACGCACGGGTTCGAAGATCTGATTGCCATCGGACGCCAGAACCGGCCGGAGCTTTACAATCTGACTCCCGCGCTGCCGGTGCCGCTGGTCCCGCGCGAACTGTGTTTCGGGGTGCACGAGCGCGTGCTGTTCGACGGCACGATCGAGCATGCGCTGCACGAACGCGAGATCGATGCGCTCGCGCAGAAGATCGCCGAGTCGGGCGCGGAGTCGGTGGCGATTTGCCTGCTGCATTCCTATCAGAACGATGCGCATGAGCGATTGCTGGCCGTAAGCCTCAGCGGGTTTGTCTGCGCTTCGTGCGAGATTTCGCCGGAATTCCGCGAATTCGAGCGCGCCTCCACGACGATCATCAACGCATACGTCGGGCCGCTGATGGACCGGTATCTGGGCGAACTGGAGCGCGAGAGCCCGCATAAGGTGTCGATCATGCAGTCGAACGGCGGTCTGCTGACGGCGTCTGAAGCGCGGCAGCATGCGGTGCGGACGATACTTTCGGGCCCGGCGGGCGGGATCGTGGGCGCGGTCGAAATTGCGCGGCTGAGCGGGTTTGAAAGGGCGCTGACGTTCGATATGGGGGGCACGTCGACCGATGTGGCGCTGGCGGGACGGGAGGCGCGGCTGACGACCGAATCTCGCATCGACGATTTTCCGGTGCGCGTTCCGATGCTCGACATTCATACCGTGGGCGCGGGCGGCGGATCGATCGCGACCATCGATGCGGGTGGAAGCCTGCGCGTGGGTCCGGAGAGCGCGGGCGCTTCGCCGGGGCCGGCGTGTTACGGCGTGGGCGATCAGGCTACGGTCACCGATGCGCACGTCGTGCTGGGGAGGATCGCAGCGGACCAGCTGGTCGGAGGCGAGATGCGGATCGATGTCGCCGCGGCGGAGAAGGCGGTGGCGAGAGTTGCGGCGGGTCTGGGGCTCGACACGGTGAGCGCGGCAGCCGCGATTCTGCGCGTGGCGAACTCGAATATGGAGCGTGCCATTCGCGCCGTGTCGGTGGAGCGCGGCGAAGATCCACGTGAGTTTCCATTGGTCGCGTTCGGCGGATGCGGCGGGCTGCATGCGTGCGAGATGGCGGAAGAGCTGGGGATCAGGACCGTGATCGTGCCGCGGCTGGCGGGGGCGCTGTCGGCCCTCGGCATGCTGCTGGCGGATCGGACGCGCGACTATTCCGCCGGAGCGCTGGGCGCGTCCAACTACGAGGCGCGCTTTCGAAAGCTGGAGAAGCAGGCGGCGAAGGATGTGCGGGGGGCCGTGATCGAACGATTCGCCGATGTGCGTTACGCCGGACAGAGCTATGAGCTGACGATCCCGTGGGGCGCCGACTTTCATAAAGCCCATCAACGCGTATACGGATATTCGGATGCGAAGCGCGCGACGCAGATCGTGACACTGCGGGTGCGAGCGACAGTGCGGGTCGAGAAGCCGAAGCTGTCTATAGCTGCGCGACGGTCAAAGTTCGGCGAAGCGCGGCGTTTGTGGATCGGCGGAAAATGGCGAAAAGTTGAGCCGTCGACGCGCGGCCCGGCTCTGATCGTGGATTACGGTTCGACGACTCTTGTGCCGCTCGGGTGGTCGATCAGGCAGGATCGCGCGGGTAGTCTTATCCTGCGTCGCGATGCCTGAGTTGGTTCAGCGCGAAGAACCAAAAGCCGAGAAGGATGAGAAACGGCCCGGCATTGGCGAGGAAGCGGGGCCATCGTGGGCCATCTTCGATCTCGACGTTGACCAACTTCTGCTGCATGGCATCGAGCGCGTCGCGATAGTTGGCAGGCAGCACGCTTTCGAGATGAGTGCCGTCCTTCAGGCTGTATTCGACGGGATTCGCGCCGGGATGAACATTTTCGATGGTGGCTTTGAGGACTTCGCCCGATTGAACCTGTGAGAGGAACTGCGAGTAGGTGGCTTTCACGGGCGTGGGCCTGGTTCTGACCACCGCGAACAGCAATGCTGCAACGGTGAGCAGCACTATCCAGAAAACAGTCATTTTGAAACGTTGGTTCATAAGGTTAATCCTTTCGGCCCCACGGTCCGGACAGCACAACAACAACGACGAAAGCAACGATGAATGTGCCCGGCAGGTCCGGGATACCGGCCATCTTGATGAGAAGCCCGCTGGCTGCGACTGCAATGGTGAGGGTCTTCACGGGGACCGCGACCGCCGCCGGCGTTTGTTTCAGCCAGTGCGCCGGTCCAGCCGCCTGCCCGAGGTTGGGGTGGGGTCGAAACAGGAATCTGAGCCCCGTAACAAGTACCAGCGACGCGGAGGCGCCGAGGAGATTCATCCAGTAGGGCAAGGCGAAGCGAGCCATCGTCAGAAACGCGATTAGTGCGGCGAAGGCCACACGCCCGGCCAGTTGGAACGCCGATCTTGCGGGTGCGCGGTAGACGTCAATCAGAACTGTGACCAGCAGAAACGGCGCCAGCGGGAGAGCGGCGCGCAGCAGACCTCCGGGGCCGTAGAGGAACGCGCTGTCGCGATAGAACGCCGCCGCGACATAACAGCCGTAGAGGAGCAGGGCCTGCATGAAGAGCACCGGCGCTTCCGTGACGCGGCGGGCGCGACTGAAGAGGACACAGGGAATCGTGCGGATGGCGAGGAAGATGTATTCAAGAAGGCTCGAATACTTTTCGCAGAGGTCGCCGAGCACTTCTTCGCGGCATGCGGGCGGGATGCAGATGCCGAAAAACAACTCCAGAGTCTTTGGCGGACCGGGTGGCATCAGGCGGTCTCTTTTCCCCATCGCTTGCCCGGCGCTTTGGCCCACTCTTTCGCCCATTCCTTGCCCCAGATTTCGGCAGTGACGTCCCATATGCGTTTCGCGGTCGCGGCGGATTCCTGCAGCGCGCGCTCGCCGAGAGCTTCCAGCTGATAGCAGCGTTTGGCGCGGCCGCCGCGTTCGGGGGTGGGATCGGAGAGGCGCGAGGTGACAAAACCCTTGTCTTCGAGGCGGTCGAGCGTTACGTAGACGGCCCCGAGCGAGACCTCTTTGGGACGTGCAAGCTCGGCTGCTTTGGCGTGGATCGAGACGCCGTAGGCATCCTCGCGCAGGGAGAGGATGGCGGTGAGCAGGAGCTGCTCGAACTGGCCAAGAGAGTCGGGGCGGGACATTTGTCCAACAGTGTAAGAGAAATCGCCACTGCGGTCAAGGTGCAGGATGCGGCGTTGAAACGAAGGGGTTATAAATTTCCTGGGTTCGTTTGGCAAAATCCACTTTTGGCGGAGGGCGAGTCCGGACCAAGGTCAGTGGCAGTCCTGCGTAACCACAGTGTAACCGGAAAACGCACGTGCCTGACTGGATGCCGGGCGTTATACGTCGAAGAAGACGGTTTCGCAGGGCCCCTGCAGATAGATGTCGAAGTGCCATGCGCCGGGGTCGGCGGCGGGGCGGGCCAGCAGCGTCGGACGGCGGTCCGCCGGAGCGAGGTTGAACACCTGGTCGGACGCGTTCGCCGCTTCGCCCTCGAAATAGAGACGCGTGTAGACAGGCCGCAGCAGACCGGGCGCGAAGATCGTCACGTTGACGTGCGGAGCCTGTCCCCCCGCCTGTCCGGGCTTCACGGTTTCGAAGATGCAGAGCCCTTCATCATCCGTCGCGAGGCGGCCGAAGCCGTGGAAGTTCGGGTCGGCGGCCTTCGGCTGCTTGTCGGCAGAGTGGTTGTACTTGCCGTTGGCGTCCGCCTGCCACAGCTCGAGCATGCCATTCGTAACCGGCGCGGCATCGCGGTCGAGCAGGCGGATGCGCAGCGTGATGCGTTCGCCGAGCGTGTCCGGGCCGGCCATCACGCCAGCGGAACGATCGCCCGATTCCCATCCCGGCGTGAGCGCGAAGTGGAAGAAAGGCCCGATAGGCTGGATGGCGGTGGGTACGAGCTTCATGCGTGAATTTCCTCAGGCGTGGCGTCGGGGCCGCGCAGGACCATGTCGAAACGGAAGCCGAGGGCGAATTTTTCTTCCGTCAGGCCAATGTCGAAGCTCGCCAGCGCGCGGTGTTTGGCCTTGTCGGGAATGGACTGAAACACCGGGTCAAGTTCCAGCATGGGGTCGCCTGAGAAATACATCTGCGTCATGAAGCGCGAAACGAACGACGGCCCGAAAAGCGAGAAGTGAATGTGCGCCGGTCTCCACGCATTGCGGTGGTTGTTCCAGGGATAGGCGCCGGGCTTGATGGTCAGGAAACGATACTTGCCGTCCTTGTCGGTCAGGATGCGGCCGTGGCCGGTGAAGTTGGGGTCGAGCGGAGCGCGGAAATCGTCGAGCTTGTGCGTGTAGCGGCCGGCGGCGTTGGTCTGCCAGATTTCGATCAGAGTGTTGGCGAGCGGATTGCCGTCGTCGTCGCGCACGTGGCCTTCGACAATCATGCGCTGGCCAAGTGGCTCGCCGGCGCGCTGATGCGTCAGGTCGGCGTCTGTCGGAGAGATCGGAGTGTTGCCGAAAACAGGCCCGGTGCGCTCGGTGAGAGTGTGCGGCATCAGGACGAGCGGCCGCGACGGCGCGCGTTTGGCGGTGGAGTGATAGGACGGGTATGCGTAGCCCGGCTGGTTTTCCAGATCAAGATGGGAATGCATGTTGAAGCCGTGTTTAGGTTATCAATCCCGCGGTGTTCGTTCTAGGAGCTGCATGGTGAGTCCGCGCCGCGTGAATCGGCGGGTGACCCGCATCGAAAACGCCTCGGCGATCTGGTCGGCGCTGAGTTCCGGCTCGTAGCCCCAGGCCCGCGCCAGGAATCGCACAATGGCGGGGTGGTCGAGCAGATGGAGCGGGTCCCAGGGACGCGGGGGGACCACGACCATGTCGGGAGCCTGCGCCGCGATTCTGCCCACTTCGGCGCGCGTGAAGGCGGTGACCTCGAGAACATGGCGGGGGGAACCCACGTAACCAAAATCCGGATTGCGCAGCGCGTTTGACACAGGGAACGAGGCGGCCACAAGACCTCCGCCGGGGTATGCGTGCCCGTCGTGCTCAATCTGCGTGATGGCGCTTTGTTCCAGTCGCGCGAAATCGGTGAACGCGAGATTGTTTTCGAGAGGGAACGGGTAGGGTGGGTTGACGAAGTTCGCCGCAATCAGGCAGGCGACAAGCGCTCCGAGCGCGATCTGGCGCGTGCGTTTGTGGAGGGCGCGCATCGCTATCGCAAATGCGATAAAGACGACAGGAAGCACCGGCAAGAGGTAACGTTCGAGGGTGGCGCCGCCGAGCAGGCTTACCGTGAAGACCTGGGCGAGGACAAAACTCCAGGCGATGCGCCACGCACGATCGCGAAGCAGCGGCATGCGGCCGAGCGCCCACCCGAGGGCAGCGGAGCCGATGATGTGGCCGGAGCCAATGAAGAGGTAGTAGACGCGGCGCATGAGCGCGCCCAGCACGTGCGCCGGATGCAGCGCATCGTTAATGTTGTAGGCGGCAAATGCAGCATTGCCGAACCAGTGTCCGGTGGTGTGGTGGAGTGCGATCAACCACGCGGCAAGGCCGGGAGCCGGCAGCAGAAACCATGCCGAATTTCGATAACGGCGTTCGAACAGCAGCCAGCACCCGAACAGCGCGGGGACAACTGCGCCCGTTTCCTTCACCAGCACCAGAACCGCGCAGGCCACGGCGGAGTCACGCCAGCGGTTCTGCAGGAACAGCAGCAGCGCGAGTATCGCGCAGCCCATGGCGGGCATGTCGAGCTGCGCCAGCATCGATTGCGCGAAGAACAGCGGCGAGAGACACAGCAGCGCGAGTGCCGTGAACGCGGGAGTGCCGGGCGCGCCCCGGCCGAGTTCGATGGCCAGCAGGAATGTCACGAGCGCGCCGCAGGCGGCGACGAGAAGCATCGCCACGCGGGTGGCGACGATCGAGTAGCCGAATACCGACCAAACCAGCGCAAGGTACCCCATCAGGCCAGGCGGATGAACGTTCGGGGTAGTGGAAACGGGAATCCACGCGCCCGCGCGGAAAATGTCGAGAGCGGCGGGAACGAACTGTCCGACCTCGTCCCAGTAGAACGGGAGTTCAAGGAGCAGGCTGTGCGAGAGGATCAGAAAAACGGTGATGACCGAGAACGCAAATACGTAGGTTTGAAAACGGACCGCGGGCCTGGGACTGAGCCGGATCCTCAACAGGTTTTACTGAACGAATCCGGCCGCACCGGGGCGGGCTTCGAGGCGGATTTCGCCGAAGGCCGCTTCGTACTGCGTGATGTTCTGCTGCAGGATGTTGTAGAGCGCCTTGGCCTGCTGCGGGCTGACGTAGACACCCTGGAAGCTCTGGATCTGCACACTGTCCGGCGACGCCTGGCTCACGATTCCGAAGGACAGCAGGAAGTCCCAGAGATTCACCCGTACCTGCACACTGTTGGCGTAATTTTCGCGGTAATCTGCAGACCTTTCGAGGGTGATCCGGGGCTGAGAGGGTGTCATCGGTCTACATGGTAGCGTAACTGGCGCCTGGTCCGTAAAGTTCAGCGCCGGGCGGAAGCCCTGCGGCAGGCTAAAAGCCTGGCCCTACAAACGCTGCACAGCCCTGGCCGCTAAGGGTTCACGCCCAGGCGATTCAGGTGGGTCTTCGCGTCTTCATTTCCAGCCTGCGCGGCCTTGCGGTACCAGGAGATGGCCGTGTCGCGGTCCTTCTTTTGACCTCGGCCGTTTTCGTACATCGACCCGAGTCTGTACATGGCGTCAGATTCGCCTGCGTCGGCCGCGCGGCGGTAAAACAGCGCGGCCTTGCCGTAGTCCTGCGCCACGCCGTCGCCGGACTCGTACATCGAGGCCACATGATACAACCCGTAGCGATCACCGGCGTCTGCGGCCTTGCCATACCAGAAGGCGGCCTGAGAGTGATCCTGCGGGGTGGCGAGGCCCTTCTCATAAATGAACCCCAGACGGCGCATGGCCTGCAGATTTCCGGCCTCGGCCAGAGGCCGATACAGCGACCGCGCGGTGTCAAAGTCGCCGCGGCCATAGGCAGCTTCGGCACGCCTAAGCGGCTCGCTGCTGTCGGATTTTGCAGGAGGCGCGGCCGAGGCGGTCTTCGTGACACTGCGAAGAGCTCGCGCCCGCTCGCGCAAGAGATCGGCGAGATCGTCGCGCTTCAGCTTCGCCGCCATCGCTTCCAGCTGGGCCGGATCGCGCGAATCGCGCACAGCATTGTAGCGCTCCAGATCGAGATCGACCGTCGCAGCTGCGGTGCGTACCGCTTCGCGAAACACGAACGGCTGGGTCAGGCCGGAGTTGGAAAACGGAAGCTGACGCTGGTGGGAATCCTGATAGACACCGCTGCGCACGCGGGTGAAGACCTCGTCGATGCCGAGGCCGGGTTCGCGGAGCCCGGCCAGCAGATGTTTGGTGAACAGCCCGTTCCTGTCCTGCGGGTTGTCTTCGGCGGTTTTGCCTTCCGCCGCGGCAAAAGCGAAGTAGACTCCCTCGCCGTTCATCCCGGCAAGGCCGCGCGAGCCGCCGAAGGACCGGCTGGTCTGGTAGGGATTATCGCGGCAGGCATCCAGGATGAGAATGATCGTGCGCGCGCGGCTGGTTCGCAGCCGGTCGACGGCGTCGTTCACGTGAAAGGAGTGCCGTTTGGCGGAGATGGCGTCCTGCTTCAGCTTAAAGTCGACGGGAAGAAGGAGGTTTTCGCCATCAATCTGCATGCCGTGGCCGGCGTAGTAGAAGAGAGCCACGTCGCCGGGCCGGACCTGGGCGGCAAAGTCGGCGACGGCGCGATCGAGGCTGTCCTCGTTGAGATCGTATTTGACCACTGCGGTAAAGCCGAGCTGGGTGAGCACGGCGCCGAGGTCACGGGCATCGTTGGCGGGGTTCTGAAGAGGGGAGTCCGGATATTTGCTGTTGCCGATGACCAACGCCATGCGGCGGCCGGTGTCGGGGCGCTGGTTCTGCGGCGGCCGGACGCCGCGGACCCGGTCCGGAGTCTGCGCCAGACACACAAAGGCAGCGAACAGGCTCAGGCAAAGAGTCCGAACCATAGACCCTCGGTTAGTATAAGGCAGAGCGAGTGACTGTCAGGGGTTTTGGCAGCGATTCGCATGCAAAGACTTTCGGTGGCAGGGTGTAGTGTGGTAGCGTTTCGTAATTACGCGCTGCCTTGCAGATATGGAAACGGACACAGGGTCGAAAGAAGTGCTGGACCACCATTACCCGTCTACCCTGGAGAGTGTCGATCACGCGGAAAGCGAGATTCTCGCCGCGGCCGGGCAGGCCGGATTCGATGAAGACGACGCGGCATGAGATCGGCATGGCAGTGCGCGAATGCATGGTCAACGCCGTGGTCCACGGCAACCGCTACAACCGCAATAAGCGGGTCCACGTAAAGGTGCGGGTGGAGCAGGCGGCGCGGTTCACGATCCGGATCACGGATCAGGGTGAAGGGTTTGAGATGACAGGAGGTGCCCGACCCGCTGCACGAAACGAATCTGCTGCGGCATTCGGGCCGCGGGCTGTTCCTGATGGGCGCGTTCATGGATGACCTGAAGGTGCGGAAAGCGCCGGCCGGGGGCACGGAAGTGACGCTGGTCAAGCTGATCGGGCCGCGGGAGCGATGCAGGTTTGAAGGGTTCAAATTCGAGGAGGTAAGCGGCAAGTGAGTGTTAAAGTTGAACACCCGCCAGGTGGGTGACGTGACGGTATTGATGTTTCCGGCCGGATTACGCTCGGCGAAGGGTCGAGCGCCCTGCGCGACGCCCTGCGCGAACTGGTGGCCAAGGGCAACAAGAAGATCCTGCTGAATCTGGGCGACGTTTCTTATATCGACAGCTCGGGGATCGGCGAGCTGGTTTCGGGCTTCACCACGGTGGCGAACCAGGGCGGCACGCTGAAACTGCTCGGCCTGACCAAGACGGGTGAAGGATCTGCTGCAGATCACGAAGCTCTACACCGTGTTCGACGTCCACGAAGACGAAGCGCACGCCATGCGAAGCTTCGCGTAGTGCCTGATTGCGAAAATTCGGGTGTGCCGCTCCCTCACGGTCACGGTTCGGAAACCCTTTCTGAAACGCGCGCCGTTGCCGGGTTCAGCCGCCGCCGACAAACTGCACGATTTCGATCTCGGCGCCGTCCGCGACGATGGCGCCGGACCACAATTCCCGCTTAACGATCGCGCGGTTCAGTTCGATCGCCACGCGTTCCGGTTCGAGGTTCAGGGCGCGAACGACGTCGAGCAAAGTCGTTCGCGGCGGGAAACTGCTTGGCTCGCCGTTTGAGTGTAACCTTATTTTCGTTTATCACGAGCTCAATCGTGGATTATTATAGTCGAAGGGCTACGGCCCCTGTTGAAGAGATCAAGCCAAAATGCCCACTACACTAGCTCAGACCTGGTTCCCGGTTCTGCTGCAGGCGATCCTTGCGAGCGTGATCGCGGCGGCGCTCGTCACGCTTTCCTTCGTGATCGGCGAAAAGGCTGAAGAACAAGGTCAAGGACATGCCGTACGAGTGCGGGATCGCGCCCACCGGCGACGCCCAGCACCGCTTCAGCGTGAAGTTTTATCTGGTGGCGATGATTTTCATCCTGTTCGATATCGAAGCCATCTTCCTGTATCCCTGGGCGGTGGTTTACAAGCAGCTGAAGATGTTCGCGCTTCATCGAAATGCTGACGTTCGTGGTCCTGATTCTGGCGGGCTTCTTCTTCATCTGGAAGAAAGGCGTGCTGGACTGGGCGCAGCCGGATGACGAGCCGGCGCAAAGACCGGTGCGGACGATACTGGATCTGACGCCGGCGGAACGTCCGCAGGCACGGGAGCTGGTCACGAAATGATTCCGGAAAGTCTGCGCGACAACCCTGTGGCGGCGGCGCTCGACGATCTGGCGACGACGGCCAAGTTCGACTTCGACGAGCTGACGATCGAGATTGCGCCTGAGAATATCGTGGAAGCGCTGCGGCGCCTGAAGCAGGAACTGAAGTTCGAGCGGCTGAGCACTGTAACAGGCGTGGACCGCTATCCGGCCGAGCCGCGGTTCGAAGTCGTTTACCATCTGCAGTCGGTGGCGCGAAAAGCAGCGGCTGCGGCTGAAAGCGCGGTTGTCCGGGCGAAAATCCCGAGATCGAATCGGCCTGCGCGGTTTACCGCTCGGCCAACTGGTATGAGCGGGAGATGTTCGATCTCTTCGGCGTGCGCGTTCCTGCAATCATCCCGACCTGACGCGCATCATGATGCCGCGAGGATTGGGAGGGGCATCCGCTGCGCAAGGACTACCCGGTGACGGGACGCGGTACTGAGGAGCGACCATGAGCGACGCAAACGATTCCGCAGTACTGAGCGATGGCGGAATCACGAGCGACACTCGAAGTCGAACAGGATTACGAGCGGCACGAGCACACGGCAAGAGCGGCACGCGACAGCATGGTCCTCAACATGGGGCCGCAGCATCCGTCGACTCACGGCGTGCTGCGGCTGCTGCTGGAACTCGACGGCGAAACCATTCTGAAGGCCGCGCCCGATATCGGCTATCTGCATACCGGCATCGAAAAGGAATTCGAGGCCAAGACTTATCAGCAGGGCGTCACGCTGACCGACCGCATCGATTACCTCGCGCCGCTTTCGAACAATCTGGTGTACTGCCTGGCGGCCGAGAAGCTGCTGGGCCTGGAGATTCCGCCGCTGGCGCAGTGGATGCGCGTGATGCTCGACGGAGTTCACGCGCCTGAACAGCCATCTGGTGTGGCTGGGCACGCACGCCATCGATATCGGCGCGATGAGCGTGTTCCTCTACTGCTTCCGCGAGCGCGAAGAAATTCTGCGCATCTTCGAAATGTTCTCCGGGCCAGCGCATGATGACCAGCTATTTCCGCATCGGCGGCCTGGCGCTGGCGCCTCCGCGCGGCTGGCAGAAGCGCGTGAAGGATTTCGTCGACATCTTCCCGTCGCGCGTCGATGAATACGAAGAACTGCTGACCAGCAACCGGATCTGGACGGGCCGCACCAAGGGCGTCGGCTTACATCTCGCTCGAAGACATGCTCGATCTGGGCGTTACGGGCCCGATGCTGCGCGCGGCCGGGTCTGAAGATCGACGTCGCGCAAGGACGCGCCCTATTCGAGCTACGAGAAATTCGATTTCGAAGTGCCGACGCGCACGGAGAACGACGTGTTCGCGCGCTATCTGGTGCGCATCGAAGAGATGCGGCAGTCGAGCGAAGATCATCCGCCAGGCGCTGGAAGGAATGCCGTCGGGACCGCATCAGGCCGATGCGCCGGGCATCGTGCTGCCGGACCGCGAAAAGATGAAGACGCAGATGGAAGCGCTCATCTATCATTTCAAGATCGTGACCGAAGGCTTCCGCGTGCCCGAAGGCGAGGTTTATCAGGCGATGGAATCGCCGCGCGGCGAAGTGGGCTGCTACATGGTGAGCGACGGGACGCAGAAGCCGTATCGCGTGCACTGGCGCGGACCGAGCTTCGGAAATCTGCAGGCCATTCCGAAGATGATCGAAGGCACGCTGATCGCGGACGTGATCGCGGCGCTGGGCAGTATGGATTTCGTGCTGGGAGACACGGACCGGTAGGATTTATCGGAACGGGCCATGATGAATTTCGAAGAAAAGATCGACGCGATGCGAACGACTCTGGAGCTTGCGATTCACGATATCGAAGCTCAGCGGGCAGGCATGCAGGAAGTGCGTGCGAGCATTCAGGAATTGCGGATGGTATCGGAACGTCAACACGAAAGCATCCAGGAATTGCGCGGAAGCGTTCAGGAGTTGCGGATGCTCTCGGAACATCAGCACGAGAGCATTGAAGGTCTGATGAAGATTTCAGGTGAACTGGTTCAAGCTGTGACTCTGCACGATAAGAGGATCGGCGTCATTGAGGGGCGGCCCAACGCATGACTCTTTCTCCCGAACTGGAAGCGCGCTTCGAAAAATTTCTCGCCAAGTATCCGGCCGACCGGAAACGCTCGGCGATGATCCCGATGCTCATCTACGCGCAGGATGAGGTCGGCTCGATGACGGATGAGCTGATCGCCGAAGTCGCCAAACGCGTCGGGCGTGACGCCGCTGCAGGTCAACGAAGTTCTGACGTATTACTCGATGCTCCATCGCAAGCCGATGGGCAAGTATCACGTGCAGATCTGCACCAACATTTCCTGCCTGCTGGTGGGCGGCGAGGAACTGTGGAACCGGGCCATGCCAGAAGCTCGGGCATCGGCCACAAGCAGGTCACGGCCGACGGGCGCGATTTCGCTCGAAGAAGTGGAATGCATCGGGGCCTGCTCGTGGGCGCCGGCCGTGCAGGTGAATTACGACTTCTATCACGACGTGACGATGGCGCAGCTGGAAAAGCTGATCGACGGCCTAGCGGCGGGCAAGAAGCCGGAAGAGATCACGGAAGTGCAGAAGGTGAATCCCGATGTATAAACAGCATGCTTTATAACCAACCCAATCCGCTCGAAGTACGCATCCTGTCGAAGCGGTTCGGCATGCCGAATTCGCATACCATCGAAACCTATCTCGCGACCGACGGCTACAAGGCGCTCGAAAAGGCGCTCGGGCATGTCGCAGGACGAAATCATCAACGAAGTGAAGGCCTCGGGTCTGCGCGGGCGCGGCGGCGCGGGTTTCCCGACCGGCATGAAGTGGAGCTTCGTGCCGCGGCAGTCGCCCAAGCCGAAGTACATCATGGTCAACGCCGACGAGAGCGAGCCGGGCACCTGCAAGGACCGGCTGCTGATCGAATACGATCCGCACCAGATGATCGAGGGCATTCTGATCGCGGCGCTGGCGGTGGGCGCGCAGCAGGGCTACATTTACATTCGCGGCGAATACCGTTATCTGATCGACATCATGGACCGCGCCATCGACGAAGCTTACGCGCGCGGCTACCTGGGCGACAACATCCTGGGCCGCGGCATTAAGTTCCATCTGGCGACGCATTCGGGCGCGGGCGCTTACGAGTGCGGCGAGGAATCGGCGCTGCTGGAATCGTTCGAAGGCAAGCGCGGCAATGCCGCGTATCCGCCCGCCGTTTCCGGCCGTGGCGGGCGCCTATCAGTCGCCGACGATTCTGAATAACGTCGAAACATTCTGCTCGGTGCCGCCGATCATTCTGCATGGCGGCGCTTACTTCGCGGGTCTCGGAACGCCGAAGAACGGCGGCACGCGCCTGTTCTGCCTCTCCGGGCATATCAACAAGCCGGGCGTTTACGAACTGCCGATGGGCTTCAATCTGATGCGCATGATCAACGAAGTCGGCGGCGGCATGCGCGGCGGAAAGAAGCTGAAGGCCGTGATTCCGGGCGGCTCGTCGTGCCCGGTGCTGAAGGCCGACGAATGCGATCTGGCGATGGATTTCGATACGCTGGCCGCGGCGAAATCGATGCTCGGCTCGGGCGGCGTGGTGGTGATGGACGAAGACACCTGCATGGTGAAAGCGTGCCTGCGCATCATGCGGTTCTATGCGCATGAAAGCTGCGGCTGGTGCATCCCGTGCCGCGAAGGCACGACCTGGCTGCGCAAGCTGCTGACGCGCTTCCACGAAGGCATGGGACAGCGGAGCGACATCGTGCTGATCGGCGATCTGGCGAAAAATATGCTGGGCCGCACGTTCTGTCCGCTGGGCGACGCGGCCGCGCTGCCGACGATTTCGATCGTCGAGAAGTTTGAAGAAGAGTTTGAGGCGCATCTGAACGGCGAGCCGTGTCCGTATGAGAAGTCGTCGCGGCTGGTGGCAGCGTAGTTGTCCCGAAGAATCCATGGCTGATCTGGTGAAATTCACAATCGACGGACGCGAGCTCGAAGCGCCTGCCGGCACGCTGGTCATCGAAGCGGCCAAACGCGCCGGCATCGAGATTCCGTCGTTCTGCTATTACGAAGGCTACTCGCTGCAGGCCGCCTGCCGCATGTGCCTGGTGGAAGTGGAGAAGATGCCGAAGATGCAGGTGGCTTGCACGCTGCCGGTGGCGCAACGGCATGGTGGTCCACACCGATTCCGCGCAGGTGCGCAAGGCCGCGCAAATCCACGCTCGAATTTCTGCTCACCAATCATCCGCTCGATTGCCCGGTCTGCGACAAGGGCGGCGAGTGCGAACTGCAGGACATGGTGTTCCGCTACGGCGCGGGCGAAAGCCGCTTCACCGAAACCAAGATTCACGTGGACGAGCAGCAGTGGTCGCCGGTGGTCTTCTACGACGGGCCGCGCTGCATTCTCTGCTTCCGCTGCGTGCGCGCCTGCGACGAAGGCATGGGCGTGGGCGCGCTCGGCGTGGTCAATCGCGGCGCGGTTTCGCTGATCGCGCCCAACGAAGGCGATCACCTCGAACTGCGACGAATGCGGCCAGTGCATCGATATCTGCCCGGTCGGCGCGCTCACCAGCGGCGCTTATCGTTATCAGACGCGGCCCTGGGAGATGGAGCACGTCGGCACCATCTGCACGCACTGCTCGAACGGCTGCAAGACCACGCTCGGCGTGCGCAACGATCAGATCATCCGCGGCAACAACCGCGACCGCTCCGGCATCAACGGCGAGTTCCTCTGCATCAAGGGCCGCTACGCATTCGATTTCTACGATCATCCAGGAGCGCCTGCAATCGCCCATGATCCGCGTGAACGGCAAGCTGGAGCCGGCGTCGTGGTCGAAGGCGCTGGCGACCATTGCGGAGAAATTCAGCGCAGATCAAAGCGCGCGGCGGGAAGTTCGGCGTCGTCGGCTCGAACCACACGACCAACGAAGAGAATTTCTACCTGCAGAAGTTCGCGCGGCAGGGCCTGGGCACGAACAACATCGATCACCACCGCACCGGCGATGTGGTGACGCTGATCGATGCGCTTAGCGGCACCGGCGGCGTCGCTGGCCACCACGCAGGATCTCTACGAGCGCAAGGCGTTCCTGATCATCGGCGCGGATCTGGCGCTCGAGCAGCCGTTCCTCTCCTTCCAGATTCGCGCCAACCAGCGGCATCACGGCGCGCACGTTTACGTCGTCACGCCGGGCCGGTGCGCGAAGACGAGTCACGCGGCGAAGTCGATCCGCAAAGCCGACGGGCACGGAACTCGAAGCGCTCGAACGAACTGCGCGACGCGCTCGCGGCGGAGCCGGAACTGGTGATCCTGTTCAACGATTCGGTCAAGGGCGACGGCATCCGCCAGCTGGTCGCAGTTCGGCCAGTCGCTGGGCAATTCCGGTGAAATATTGCCCGCTGGTGGATTATTCCAATTCGCGCGGCGCCATCGATATGGGTCTCGTGCCCGAGTTGCTGCCGGGCTATCAGGCTTCCGGCACCGCCGGTCTGACGGTGCGACGAAATGCTGCGCCGCGGACGATCTGGACGCGCTCTGGGTGGTCGGCGCGAATCCGCTGAAGGAAGGCCCGCTGGCGTCGAAGAAGGCCTTCGTCGTCGTGCAGGACATGTTCCTGACCGAAACCGCGCAGCGCGCCGACGTCGTGCTGCCCGCCGCCAGCGCCTACGAAAAGAACGGCACCGTGACCAACGTCTGCGGCGAAGTGCAGCGCCTGAAGCGCGCGATCTCCACCATCGGCGCCAAGACCGGATCTCGAAATCATCGGCCTGATCGCGAAGGAAATGGGCTTCGCGCCGCAGATGGGGCCGTGGCTGCCGGAACGGTTTACAACGAAATCCGCAGCACCGTGAAGGGCTACGATATTCCGCTCGCGCTGGTTGACGGTGGGCGCGCAGCAGACCACGCCGGTGAACGGCCGAGTGGGCGTGGAGAGCCGGCCCGACCTGATCTGGTCCGCGCACGACAATCTTTTCACGTCGGGAACGCTGGGACGGTATTCTAAAATACTGAATTCAGTTATCGAGAAGACGTTCGGCGCAGGCCCATTCCGAAGACAAGAGTACATGCGCCAGTAATGGCATTCATCGTCATCACGCTCATCAAGACTGCGCTCATTGCTGTTCGTGCTGCTGACGGCGCTCGCCTATCTGCAGTGGGTGGAGCGCAAGGTGATCGCGCACGTGCAGGTGCGCATGGGCCCGTCGCGCGTGGGTCCGCACGGCCTGCTGCAGCCGCTGGCCGACGTGATCAAGCTGATCACCAAGGAAGGCGTGATGCCGCCGCACGTCAACAAGTTCTTCTACCTGCTCGCGCCCTTCCTCGCCGTGTTCATGGCGCTGATTTCCATCTCCGTGATTCCGTTCGGCACCCAGCATCACGCTGTTCGGGCTACACGACCATGATGCAGCTGACGGACCTGAACGTCGGCATCCTGTTCATTCTGGCGGTCAGTTCGATGGGCGTTTACGGAATCGCGCTGGCCGGCTGGTCTTCGAACAACAAGTACGCGCTGCTCGGCGGCCTGCGCAGTTCGGCGCAGATGATCAGCTACGAACTGCCGATGAGCCTCGCGATCGCCTCGCCGCTGCTGATTGCCGGCACGCTGAGCCTGCGCGAAATCGTGAATTCGCAGGCCGGCTACAATCTCGGGCTTCATTCCGAAGTGGGCCATTTTCGCCGGTGCCCTTTCCGCAGATCTTCAGCTTCATCATTTTCATGATCGCGGCGTTCGCCGAAACCAACCGCATCCCGTTCGATCTGCCCGAAGCGGAGAACGAACTGGTCGCCGGCTTCCACGTCGAATACAGCAGCATGACGTTCGCGGCGTTCTTCATGGCCGAATACGCCAACATGGTGACGGTCTGCTCGCATCGCGACGCTGCTGTTCCTCGGCGGCTGGCATCCGCTGTGGCCGGTGGCGTACGGCTCGAATTTCGTCGCGCCGCTGATTCTTGTTCATCGCCGGCGCGATCTGCATCTATCACGGACTGAATCCGGCGCGGCCGCTCGACCGCTACACGCTGCCGGTGTTCGGCGTCGTTTTCTTCGGCCTGGCCGGCCTGATGCTGTTCCCGTCCGCTGGTTCCGGTCCTGATGCCGCTTTTCTGGTTCCTCGCCAAGACCGGCTTCCTGCTTTTTGTTTTCATCTGGATTCGCGCCACGCTGCCGCGTTTCCGCTACGACCAGCTGATGGGCTTTCGCGTGGAAAGTTCCTGTTTCCGGTGGCGCTGCTGAATCTGCTGATCACCGGCTTCCTGGTGGCCCTGACGTCCTGAGTCAATGCTATGGATCTCTTCTTCTTTTTCGTCTTCGCGGCTATCGCGGTGGTCTGCGCCATCAACGTGGTGCTGCAGCCGCATCCGATTGCGAGCGCGCTCTCGCTGGTCGGCGTGATGGGTCGCTCGCGGTTCTCTATCTGCAGCTGGGCGCGCGAGTTCATCGCCATGGCGCAGATCATCGTCTATGCGGGCGCGGTGATGGTGCTGTTTATCTTCGTCATCATGCTGCTGAACGCGGGCGCGGAAGCGCGCCGCGGCCGCTCCTGGACAGCCCAGCTGCTGGGCATTCCCGCGCTGCTCGCGTTCGCTCGGATTCGTCGTGCTATTTCTTCCAGCGCGGATTCGCCGATGCGGGCGTGGTCAAGTTCGGCAATTTCACCGGCGGCACCGCGCAGGACGTCGGCTACGCGCTGTTCACCGATTACCTGCTGCCGTTCGAAGTGACTTCGGTGCTGATTCTGATCGCCATCGTCGGCGCGATCGTTCTGGCCCGAAAGGAAATGGACTAAATGCCCGAAGCCCTGCAGGCGCTCGAACAGCGGCGTTCCGATCTCCTGGTATCTGATCCTGAGCGCGGTGCTGTTCGCGCTCGGCGTGGCCGGCTTTCTGCTCCGCCGCAACATCATCACCGTGTTCATGTGCATCGAGCTGATGCTGAACGCGGTGAATCTCAGCTTCGTCGCTTTCTCGAACCAGCACAAGCAGGTCAGCGGCCACATCTTCACGTTTTTCGTGATGGTGGTGGCGGCCGCTGAAGCCGCGGTGGGCCTCGCCATCATCCTGACGGTGTTCAAGAACCGCGACGACTCTGAACATCGACGAAATCGATTCGCTGAAGAACTGATGCAGAATCTCTGGCTCATCCCCGCGCTCCCGTTCATCGGCTTTCTGATCAACGGCATCTTCGGCCGCAAGTTGCCGAAGGCCGTGATCAACGCTGATCGCGGTGCTGAGCGTCGTGCTTTCGTTCGCCTGGGTGCTGAAGGTCTTCATGACGGCCGGCGATCTCGGCGCGAACCCCGGTCACGAGCACTACTTCACCTGGATCAAGAGCGGCGAGTTCAACGTCGGCTGGGATTTCGCGGTCGACAAGCTGACGATGATCATGCTGATGATCGTCACCGGCATCGGCTCGCTGATTCACATCTACGCCACCGGCTACATGGCGCACGAAGAAGGCTACTACCGCTTCTTCGCGTACCTGAACCTGTTCATGTTCTTCATGCTGAACCTGGTGCTGGCGCGCGAATTACCTGATGCTGTTCGTCGGCTGGGAAGGCGTGGGCCTGTGCAGCTATCTGCTGATCGGGTTCTACTTCGTGAAGAAGAGCGCCACCACCGCCGGCAACAAGGCATTCATCGTGAACCGCATCGGCGATTTCGGCTTTTCGCTGGCGATGTTCCTGATCGTGGTGAACTTCGGCACGCTGGATTTCACGCAGGTATTCTCCGCCGCGCCGGGCAAGCCCGTCGAAACGCTGACCGCGATCGCGCTGCTGCTGCTGGTGGGCGCCGCGGCAAGTCGGCGCAGATTCCGCTTTACGTCTGGCTGCCGGATGCCATGGAAGGCCCCACGCCGGTCTCCGCCCTGATCCACGCGGCGACCATGGTCACGGCCGGCGTCTACATGTGCACGCGCTCGGCCGCGATTTTCACGCACGCGCCCGCTCGCCATGGAAACCGTCGCGATCATCGGCCTCGCAACGGCCGTGTTCGCCGCGACCATCGGCCTGACGCAGAACGACATCAAGAAGGTTTTCGCCTACTCGACGGTTTCGCAGCTCGGATACATGTTCCTCGGCGTCGGCGTGGGAGCATTTTCCGCCGGCATCTGGCATCTGGTGACGCACGCGTTCTTCAAAGCGCTGCTCTTCCTCGGCGCCGGCAGCGTGATTCACGCCTGCCACGGCGAGCAGGACATGCGGCACATGGGCGGGCTGAGAAAGTATGCGCCCGTGAACCATGCTGGACGCTGGCCTGCGCATCGCTGGCGATTTCCGGGTTTCCCGTTCACGTCGGGCTATCTTCAGTAAGGACGCGATTCTGGGCGCCGCCTACGCGCATGCGCCGTGGATGTACTGGGTCGGCGTGATCACGGCCGGCATGACGGCGTTCTACGTGTGGCGCGCCTTCTGGATGACGTTCATGGGTGAATATAAAGGCCACGGCCATCCGCACGAATCGCCGTGGTCGATGCTGGGGCCGCTGGTCGTGCTGGCGTTCTCTCCCTCGCCGGCGGATTCCTGTTCAACGTGCCGAAGATTCTCGAAGGACATGTTCCCGCTCGCCGAAGGCGCGGAGGACATGACGCTGACCGTGCATCTCGGTAGCTTCGGGCTGGGCGGCATCGCGCTGTCTTATTACATGTACGTCGTGAACACGGCAGTGCCGGAACGCATCGCCGCCTCGCTCGGCGGCCTCTACACGCTGGTCTACAACAAGTACTTCGTCGATGAAATCTACGACGCGACCGTCGTCAATCCGCTGATCGACGGCTCCCGCACGGTGCTCTGGCACGGCGTGGATCAGGGCGTGATCGACGGCATCGTCAACGGCGTCGGCACGCAAGTCGAGAGGCATCGGCGGCATGCTGAGGCTGCTGCAATCCGGCAATATCCGCAGCTACGCGACCTGGGTGGTGCTCGGCTCGGTGGCTGCTGCTGATCGTGATGGGCGTGACGGCTATGGGCTTCGCGGAGTGGGTCCGATGAACCTGCTCGATCTTCTCATCGCGATTCCCGGCGATCGGCTTCCTGCTGACGCTGCTGATTCCGCGCACGCAGGAACAGGCGATCCGCATGTTCACGCTGGCCGTTTCGCTGCTCGACCTTCGTGCTCTCGCTCGGGCTCGCCACCGGCTATCAGAGCGGGCAGACCGGCCAGCAGTTCGTCACCGACGTCGTCTGGATCGCCAATCCGGAGATTCACTGGCACGTCGGCATCGACGGCCTCAGCCTCTGGCTGATTATCCTCTCGACCTTCCTGACGCCGATCGCCATTCTGATTTCCTGGCGCTACATCAAGGACCGCGGTCAAAGAGTTTTTCGCCTTCCTGCTGCTGCTGGAGTTCGGGCTGGTCGGCGTGTTCGCCGCATGGGATCTGTTCCTCTTCTACGTGTTCTGGGAAGTCGTGCTGGTGCCCATGTACTTCCTGATCGGCATCTGGGGCCACGACCGCCGCATTTACGCCGCGGTGAAGTTCTTCCTGTACACCATCGCCGGCTCGGTGCTGATGCTGGCCGCGCATCATCTTCGTCTACAACCGCGCCGGCACATTCGATTACGCGCAGATTCTGAGCGGCATCGGGCAGCGGCAAGATCACGCTCTCGCATCGGCGAAGAAACCCTGCTTGTTCCTCGCGTTCTTCATCGCGTTCGCGATCAAGGTTCCGCTGTTCCCGCTGCACACCTGGCTGCCCGACGCGCACGTGGAAGCGCCCACGCGCCGGGTCGCTGATGCTGGCCTCCGTGATGCTGAAGATGGGCACTTACGGGCTGGTCCGCTTCTGCCTGCCGATGTTCCCGACGGCCGCGCGCGAGAACGCGCCGTGGATCGTCGATCCTCGCCATCATCGGCATCGTCTACGGCGCGCTGGTCGCGATGGTGCAGCCGAACATGAAGAAGCTGGTGGCGTATTCGTCGGTCAGCCACCTGGGCTTCGTGGTGCTCGGCATCTTCTCGTTCACGCAGATGGGTCTGGACGGCGCCGTCTATCAGATGCTGAACCACGGCATCTCGACCGGCGCGCTCTTCATGCTGGTCGGCTTCCTGTATGAGCGCCGGCATTCGCTGGCGATCGTCGGATTACGGCGGCGTGGCGACGGCGGCGCCCGTGGCTGTCGACCGTCTTCCTGATCACCACTGCTGGCCAGCATCGGCCTGCCCATGCTGAATAATTTCGTCGGCGAGTTTCTGGTGCTGCAGGGCACCGCGCAGGCGAATTTCACCTGGACTGTCTTCGCCGCGCTGGGCGTCGATTCTCTCCGCCTGCTACATGCTGTGGATGTACCAGCGGGTGTTCTTCGGAGAGCTGAGCGACGAGGTGAAACACCACATGCCGGATTTCAACCTGCGCGAATGGGCCTGCGTGATTCCGCTGGTCGTCATGATGGTCTGGATGGGCATCTACACCCAGACCTTCCTGCCCGCCGGTATCGGAAGCCAACTTGAAGATTCTCGATCAAAGCAGAGCGAACGTTCCGCTGCGGGTGGCTGCTGCCCGCGGCGGGAGGCACATGCGCATGCTCGCTGAGGTCGTAATCATGCCCGTTAACTTCATCCCGCCGAGCGGCGACGATCTGCTGCGCTTCGCGCCGGAGATCATCCTCACCATCGCCGGCACGCTGCTGATGGTGCTCGATCCGCTTTTCGCGAAGCGGTTTCCCAAGCTGTTCGGGCATCTCTCCATCGCTCGCGCTTCTCGCCGCTATCGTCGGCGCCGTCGGCCGCGTATTCCGTGCCCGGGCCCCGCGTTCTCGAACCTGCTGGTGGTCGACGGCTTCGCCACCTTTTTCCGCGTGCTGGTATCTGGCGATCGGCATCCTGGCCGTGCTTTCGTCCTACCGGTATCTGGACCGCGAGAAAGCCGAAACCGGCGAATACCACGCGCTGCTTCTGTTCTCGATCGTGGGCCAGTGCCTGATGGTCGCGGCCAACGATCTGATCATGATCTTCATCGGCCTCGAGATTTCCTCGATCGCCACTTACATCCTGGCCGGCTATCTGCGCGACGACAAGCGCAACAACGAAGCCGCGCTCAAGTATTTCCTGCTGGGCTCGTTCGCCACCGCGTTTCCTGCTTTACGGCGTCGCGCTGATCTACGGCATCACCGGCACCACCAAACTCGGATGAGATCCGCGCCGTGCTGAGCACGCCCGGCAGCGTCGCCGCGTTCGGCATGGTCAGCATCGCGGCCGCGCTGATGTTCGTCGGGCTCGCCTTCAAGGTTTCCGGCGCGCCTTTCCAGATCTGGGCGCCGGACGTTTATCAGGGCGCGCCCGCGCCCGTCAGCGCGTTTCATGGCCACCGGCACCCAAAGCCGCGGCCTTCGCCATTTTCCTGCGCATCTTCCTGACCGCCTTCCAGCAGATCGCCGCCGGCTGGGAGCCGCTGCATCTGGATCTCCGCGCTGCTTTCGATGACCATCGGCAACTTCGCCGCGCTCACGCAGACCAATGTCAAGCGCATGCTGGCCTACAGTTCGATCGCGCATGCCGGCTATGTTCTGGTGGCGCTGGCCGCGCGTTCGGAAATCGGCACGGCGGCCGCGATGTTCTATCTCGCCGCCTATGCGCTGATGAACATCGGCGCCTTCGCGGTCGTGATTCACATCGCGGGCAAAGGCGAACGCCACCTGAAGATCGACGACCTCGCCGGTCTCGGCCAGCGCCAGCCGGTGACCGCCGCGATGCTGACGATATTCCTGCTGTCGCTTGATCGGCGTCCCTCTGACCGGCGGCTTCTTCGGCAAGTTTTACATCTTCCGCGCCGCCCTCGAGTCCAATCTGGTCTGGCTGACCGTGCTCGGCCTGCTCAACAGCGCCGTGGCTGCTTACTACTACCTGCGCCTGCTGGTCGTGATGTATATGTACGAGCCGGGCGAAGTCGCTAAACAATATCGAACCGCTGACGCCGGGTCTGCGCGCGGCGCTCATTCTTCCCGCGATCGGCACTATTGTTCTCGGGGTTCTGCCTGGGGCCGTTCTGAATTTCGCGCAGAATTCAACATTGCCTGGCGCCAGGTAAACAAACAGCGCGCGCCCGTACGAATTCTCACTTTGGCTGGCAGCGCGCAAAGGCTTTGACCGTAAAGGAGAAGTTGGAATGCGAACTACACTCCTGACGATTTTGGCTATCGGGCGTCGTGATGAGCCCGCTGGCACTTGCCGCCGACAAAGAAAGCAGCGCCACGGACCGGCTGGACGCGTCGGCGGACGTGCTTAACGGACATGATGCATGCTTCCGACAAAGGCATCCCGCAGGATCTGATGAACCGGGCGCAGTGCGTCGTGGTGATTCCGAACATGAAGAAGGCCGGTTTCATCTTCGGCGCGAAGTACGGCCGCGGTTTTGCGGTGTGCCGCCGCGAGGGCGGAACGGGCTGGACAGCGCCCGCCGCTATGCGGATTGAAGGCGGCAGCTTCGGGCTGCAGATCGGCGGATCGGAATCCGATGCGGTGGTGCTGGTGAATGAGCGAATCCGGATGAAGCATCTGCTCGAGCGATAAATTCACGCTGGGCGGCAGACGCCTCGGTGGCGGCGGGGCCGGTGGGCCGGGATGCCAGTGCGCGGAGACCGATGCCGAGCTGCATGCAGAGATGCTCTCCTATTCCCGTTCGCGCGGCATTTTCGCGGGGATCGCGCTGGACGGCGCCACGCTGCGTCCCGACAAAGAAGCCGACAAAGAACTCTACGGCCGCGACGTCACGAACCGGGAAATTCTGACCACGAGCGCAGTAGCGGCACCCGCCTCCGCGGCCAAGCTGGAGCGAGCGCTGAATCGAGAATCGGCGTATAGAGTAAGTAGAGCAGTAGAAATAAATGCAGACAGCCTGCGGCTGGGCTTTGCTGTGTAAAAGTGCCGGCGGCAAGATCGCCAGCGGTACATCTCAGGCGTTCCAACCAGTGGGCGCGGTAATCTGCAGATAGTCCTGCGGCGGGATGGCTTCGATCGGAAGGCCATCCTGCCAGAAGGACAAGCCGCACGCGGGCAGAGTCCTCCGGCTGACGGGAACGAAATCTCCATCACATCTTTAAAGGCGGCGTCCCCTGACCGTCGGCAAGCCCGGCTCCGGATCCTTCGCCACGCGACGCTGTTTGATCTGCACGGTAATCTTCCGCTCCGGCGTGCCGTTGGAATCCGGGACATCGGCGAGAACCTCCAGTCCTTCGATGCTGGCGGCGTCTTCGGCGAAGTCGATGCGCAGGAAAAGATTGTGTCCGTTCGCCGCCGTAGCGAACCTCCCTCACCAGAGCCCGCTTGCCGTGCATGGAGCCGGAGCGCTGATCCACACGATAAACGCCCGCGCCCAGCCATTCGAAATAGGAATCGACCACGCCGTTGATCTTCGGCGATAATGGGGCCGAGCGGAGGCGTCATGCGGCTCTTCGCGCCAGATCTTCAGAATCGGCATGCGAGAGTTCGGGCGGCGTCGGAATGCCGAGCGCGCGGTAAACGTTGGCCAGGTGCTCGCGGTAGATCTGATCGAACTCGATGGCGTTGGCGGTTTCGTGCTCCGGCCCGTACCACCAGTTCCAGTCGCTGCCTTCGGCGATGAAGATCTCTTCGCGGCGCGCGGCTTCTGGCGGTCATCGGGCTGACGTTTTGCGCGGCTTCGTCGAGAGCCTTGCGCGCATCGAGCAGCAGCCGCCAGGATTTGTTGTCTTCCTCGGCGCCGATCCAGACGTCGAAGTTGGCGTTGATCCAGGAGCCGGGGAAGATGTGCGTCGAGCGGTTCGGGCGGCGATGCGCTCGAAGGCTTCGCTGCACGGTGATGGCTTCCATGCCCGGGTCGTCCTGAATGCGGCCGTAGAGCTCGCGGAAGAACGGCCGGCCGTTGTGGTCGTAGTATTCCCACGCGTTTTCGCCATCCAGAATGATCGGCACCAGCGCGTCGCGGCCGCTGCCGAGAATGCCCCGGCAGTTTTCGTGGATGCGATTGCAGAAAATCCTGCGCGGCGTCGGCCGCGCCCATGCCGGAATAGACGAAGCCGATCAGGTCGCTCAGCACGTGATCGCGGAAGATCATGCTGCATCTGCCGGTCGCGCTGCGACCACAGGTAGGGCCGGTAGGTCACGTCGGGCGTGGCGGCGCGGCGCAGCGTCCGGTCGAGAACGCCGTTGTCGGTGGCGGCCCATTCGAAGCCGACGGCGGCGGCGATCTCGAGCACATGATCGGAAACCGAGCCCTCGGAAGGCCACAGCCCGACCGGCGCCACGCCGAAGGTCTTCTTCACGTAATCGCGCGCCATCTGCGAGCTGCATGCGCGCGTCTTCGGGATAGCAGAAGCGCGGCGGCAGCGGAACATGCGGATGCGAGACCGAGGCGATATCGCTGTCGCAGAGCAGCGGCAGAATCGGATGGTAGAACGGCGTGGTGGAGATCTCGATCTGGCCCGGATTCCGCCAGCTTCCTGTATTCGGGAATCACGCGGGCGCAGATTTCGCGCTGCTTGCGGCCCATCGAGCGCCTGATCTTCGAGGTGAAATTGCGCCCTTTTGCGACCAGCGCGCGCACTTCCGGATCGTGCTCCTGAAATTCCTCGTCGAACCAGGCGAGCTGCGAAAGCACCTGCAGATCGCGAAATTCCTGCGGGCCGAAGACGCCACTGCCCGTCGCGACTGGCGCTTCTGCGCGTTCATGCGCGGCGTAGAGCTCCGCGTAGCGCGGATAGCGGTAGATCATGCGCGCGGGATTCGCCATGAAGAAATTGCGCAGGATGAAAGCCTGTTCGTCCGTCGGTCAGGTTTTCGGCGGGCTTGAGCGCGCAGTCGAGGAAGGGATCGCGGGCTTCGCCGCGGGCGTACTCTTCCACCTGCACAATCATGGACGGGCACCAGGTTGAAGGTCTGCCGGATCGCGCGGGAATTCTTCCAGAATCTGCACCATGCCGTAGTAGTCCTTGAGCGCGTGCATGCGCGTCCAGGGCAGCCGGTATTCGCCGGACACCAGGTCCTTATAGAAGGGCTGGTGCATGTGCCAGAGAAAGCACAGGTAGATTTTCGGCACGTCCCATTGTCCAATATGGGTGGGCTTGGGAATCAAGCCACAGATGGACACAGATGCACACGGATAAAGGGCAACGGCGGGTTGCCCGGAATCAGGCGGCGTTGGAAAAAACGAACCCATTTCGGTGTTTGAGGACGCCGGCGGGGTCGATGGCGGCCTGGAGTTGGCGGAGTTGTTTCAGATCGGCCTCGAAGCCGGGATCTGTTCCCGGCTCGGCTGCCTGATTGTGCGCGGCATTGTCGGGGTCAGAGGCGAAGGTGTTGTTTTCGATGGCGGCGATGCGGGCCTGCTTTTTGTTCGCCGGTCATCACTTCCAGATGGCCGGTGAGGCCGTGCTGGTATGCGTTGACACGGGAGGCGCGCTTGCCTTCTTCGTTATCTTACGCACAACGGATCCTGCGGCGATTTGCTTCGATCTGTTTGTCTGTGGGCATGAATGCAGCTTTCCTTTCCGGCATCAGACATAGCACGAGGAGCGGGAAAAACCGGGATGGGCGAGGGGTACGGATGCCTGGAAGGGCGCGAAGAAGACGGGGTTGCAAGGGGTTGGCGCGGGCGGGATTTATTTTGCCGGGTGGTGACCGAAGAAGGCCTGGATCAGCTATGCGGGCCGCCGATGTCCCGTTGACGGCCGCGTCCGCCTGATCCGGAACTTTACCCGCCGCCCTGGTGTCTATTCGTCGATGAAGGTGTCCCTGCTGACAGCCGCCCTTCCGATTTTGGCGGCGACAGTCGCCGCTCAGCAGGATACGCCCACGCCGACGTTCCGCTCCGGAACCAAACTTGTCGAGGTGGACGTGGTCGCCCGAAGCAAAGGTGCGCCCGCGACCGGCCTGACCAAAGGTGATTTCACTTTGTTCGACAATGGGAAACCGGCGAAGATCGCGTTTTTTTACGTGCAATCGGGCAGTGTTCCCGCGCCGCCCGCTGTCGGCGTTGCGCCGCTTCCGGCAGGGGTCGTATCGAACCGCTCGGAACCTGGGGGCCATGCGGCGGGAAATCCCACCGTCCTGTTACTGGATCAGAGAAACACGCCGCAGCCCGAACAGGCATTCGCGATTCAGCGCATCGCAAAGTTTATCGCCGCGCGGCGTCCACAGGACAGGACTGGCATCTACACCGTGGGCAGAGACGGATCGCTCAAGGTCGTCCAGGAGATCACCAGCAACAGCGAACTGCTGGGCCGCGCCGCCGGCAGTCTCAAAACCCAGGACCCGGACTACCGCTCCCCGGACGTAAGCGGACTGGAAAATAACGGCGGTCATGCGGCGGAGGAGTTTACCGCGCTTCTGCTGAGGACGCGGCAAATCGATGGCACGCAGGGACTGCAACAGGCGGCCCGCCACCTGGCAAACGTGCCGGGGCGCAAGAGTCTGATCTGGATCAGTGCCGCGTTTCCCCTTCGCTGGAACGACATGGACTTCACTCCGAACGTGCTGGAGACGGCGCGTAAGCTCAACGACGCCGGCGTGGCACTATATGCCGTCGATCCGCGCGGTGTGGCCGGCGCCCTCGCGGGGCAGACCGGCATAGCCAATGCCGAGTTCGGCGGTGTGCATACCCAGGAGCAGATCGCGGCTCGGATGATCGGCGAGGGACGTTTCCCTCCGCCCCTCGGCTTCGACACGATGGGCTTATTGTCAAGCCTGACGGGAGGCCTGATGTTTGTAAACGACAACGGTATTGAGAAGCTGATTCAGGCCGCGGCGGACGACGGCGAGTTTACCTACACGCTGGGCTTCTATCCGGCGCCGGAAGATCGCGAGGGAGCCCGGCATAGCCTGAAAGTCTCGGTGTCGAGGCCGGGTATTGCGCTTCGTTACCGGCAAAACTACCTGGCTTCGGCCGCGGCCACCGCGAGCGATCGCCCCGCATTGCAGCAGTTGCTCACGGATGCTGCGGACAGCATGCAACTGGAAGTCGCCGCCGCGGCGTCTCCGAATGAGTCGAATCATACTGAGGCCAACCCAGGCTCATGGGAGGTAAAAGTGAACGTAAACGTTCGCGACCTGCAGTTGACACATGAGGATGCGAAGTACGCGGGCGGCATCGATGTGTCATTCCACGTCGAGGGAGCCGGGAAGGTGATTACGAAGACCCTGAAGATCGCCATTCCCGACGAGCAGTTCGCCGCGTTCCTCGAAAAGGGTATCGACACAAATCAGACCGTGGAAGCAACCGGAAGCGCCGGAGCTGTTCGCGTTGTCGTGCAGGACCGAACGAGCGGAGCAGCGGGGTCTGTCACTGTTCCGCTGAGCAGGAAGTAGGGCATGAAGCGAATTACGATTTCGATCGCGTTGATTTACTGGGCCGGCACAGCTTTCGGCCAGGCCGGGAATCCAAAGCGCGCCTTGACCGCCGCCGAGCAATCGGCCGTCATCGAAAAGGTCCGCGACCAGGCCTTAAGCTACACGAAGCAGCTGCCCAATTACATCTGTACGCAACGGACTTCGCAGAACATCATACGTGACGTTCTCGGCCAGTTGCGGGGCGGCCGGAATGTCATCGAAGAACAAGTCAGCTTCCTGGATAACCGGGAGACTCGCAGGGTACTGACCATTGACGATCATCCCGTGGCTGCGGACGGCCCCGATCAGCAGCGCGGCACTCCCTCCCGCGGCGAATTCGGAAACCTGCTCGAGGTGATATTCGACCCGCAAACAGCTGCCAACCTTAAGTGGAACCGTCCCACGACGCTGGATCGCCGCCCGCTTTATGTTCTTTCATACCGGGTTCCTCAAGCGAAAGGCTACACGCTTACCGAATCCAAACAAAGAATACAGGTGCCTTACCAGGGATTCGTCTATGCCGATCCCGATACGCTGGCTGTGGTTCGCATCGAAATGAAGATCACCCCCCTCGACATTCCTAAAAACTCCGAATACCTCAACGCGAGCCTGACGCTGGACTACAAACCCGAGCGGGTGGCCGGCCACGAGTTCATTCTTCCGGCGCACTATTCGCTGCATTATCAGATGAGAAACGGTATGGTGTTCTACGACGCTGAGTACACGAACTATCGCAAGTTCGGCGCCGACACGACGATTAAGTTTGAGGGGGATAAGAACCAGTGAGGGACTCGGAAGCGGCGCCGGGCGGAAGCCCGGCGGCAGGCTGAAAGCCTGGCAGGAATGCCTGGTCCCACTAACGGCGAAGCGGATGGCCGCAATGGCCTTCTTCAAACTCCCAGAGCGTCGACGCCTCGCCTTTTTCGAGTACCTCATAGACAGCGTAGACATCGGCGCCCGGCGGGACATCGATGCCGATCAATTTCCGGTTTGCCCGCTCGTATGTGCAGCCAAGGCGCGCGAGCGGTTCCCAGAGGAGGCGAAACTCTTCCTCGCCAGTATTCCGCGGGAAGAATATCCGATAGGTCGAATGGCCACTCCGTTCAGCGATTCCCGTGACCTGGAGTTGACCATCGACTTCCTTTGCTCTCACGACATCCAGTTCGCTATATCCGTATGCGAGGAAGGGAACGTTTCGCAGACGGTACAGTCCCTCCCCGGCCGGCTCGGCCCAGAGCGTTTCGAACTCGAAATCGGAATCGGAAACATGGATCGCGACCTTAAACAGATGCACGCCCGTTTCTGACCTGTGTTGCATGCTTGCATTCTCTGTCTGGTCAAGCTGGAGTTACCTGCTGAAGCGGCTGCGGACCGGGACGGGCATGGGCGCGTTCGGTCCTTTGATCGCGGCCCAGAGGATCGCGTTCAGCTCGTCTTCGTCAATGTCGTCCGCGTCTTTGAAGTTCATGCGCAGCGAGCGCGCGGCTGTGCGGTGATTTCGCGAGATTGCGCGTGTCGAGCGGCGTTTGCGGTTTCTCGAGCGCATACGCGCCGGGCGTCAGCGCTGTGTTGAACACGCTGAACATCGGGCGCGCGCCCGCATCGTACGTCGTCATCGGGCGCATACCGAGGATGATCTCCATCGTGCGCAGCACCGAAGCCTGGTTGTACATCGTGCTGTTCACGGTTCCGCTTCTTCACCCACGGCGAGATCACGAATGCCGGCGCGCGATGCGAATCGACGTGATCAGGACCATTCTGCGCATCGTCTTCAATGATGAAGATCGCAGTCTCATTCCAGAAGCGGATTTCGACACCGCCTCCACCAGCATGCCGACGCCCTGATCGTTGTCCGCCACAGCCGAAAGCGGCGCGATCTTGCCCGGCGTGGTGCCGGACGTGTGGTCGTTGCCCATCCGCACGATCAGCAGCTGCGGCATGCGTGCCGGCGTTGTCGAAAGCTCTTCAATTCTTCGACGAACTCCTTCGGCGCGCTCGACATCGGGGTAGTCGAGGTCGTACGGCGGGTAGTCTTTGTCGGTGAGTTTGTCCAGCACCGGAGTCGTGCACGCTAGCACGTCCGAATCGCCGCCGGGCGAGCTTCTTCTCGTTCGGTCCACTCGCCGTAGTTGCGCACGGAAATACCGGCCTGCGCAGCGTTGGTCCAGAGATATCCGGCGGGCGGCGGTGTTGGCCGGCTCGGTGCCCTCGTAGTCGTAGATCTTGCGGCGGCGCGGCGTACTGGCTGGGCCACATGCGCTGCGTGTAGTCGGGCGCGATGGCCGCGGTCGCCCAGTTGTGGCCGTCGGCGCTGACATCGGCGTTTTCGTAGAAGTTGTCGAGCAGCACAAATTCGCTCGCGATCTTATGCAGATTCGGTGTGACCGCCTCGCCGAAGAGCGTGAGCGACGCGTCGCCGTTGCCCTGCTTCATGTCGCCCAGCACCTGATCGTAGGTGCGGTTTTCCTTGATCATGTAGATCACGTGTTTGATCGGCCCGTTCGGGCGCACCGGGTTGTTCGCGGGGATGCCGGGGTCGTCCAGCTTTTCGTCGCGGTACGGCGAGTTGGCGACCACTTCCTGCGTCTACTCATCGAGCTTCTGTTCGTCGGGGAAATCGACGAGTTGCACCGTGCCGCGCTGCATGTGCGCGACGTACTGATCGTTGCGAATGCCTTCCCGATCGCGTACCGGCTCGACGAGCGGGTTGGGCCCTTTGGGATTCGCGAACGAGCCCAGGCCTTTGCCGTTCAGCACGCCGATGCGGCCGTCGGGCAGACCGAAAGCAGCGGTCGGATACCAGCCGGTGGGCACGAAGCCCAGCACGCGGCTGCGCGCCTGCGAGATATCGACGACGGCGGCGGCGTTGGCATCGGCGCAGGCCACGAAAAGCTTGCGTGCCGTCGGCGCTCAGGCCGAGACCGCTGGGCGTGGTGCCGAGCGGCTGATTGCGGCGTGAGCGCCAGATTGATGGTTTCGAGCCGCGAGAGGTCGCCCGATTCCGTCGACGCCGAGCACATACACGCTGTTCGTGTTGCTGGCGGAAACGAACAGGCGCGCGTTGACGTTGGGATGATCTTCCACGCCGCCCTCGCGCCAGACCATGTCGGTGGTGTGCGGGCCTACCGGGGTGGTCGCCAGAAGTTCGCCGCTGCTCGGTCGTCGTACTGGCCGATCGAGCCATCGGCCCAGCTGGAAACATAGAAGCTCTTGCCCGAAGGATGGAACAGGATCCGATACGGCCGGCGGCGCGTTTTGATGCGCGAGAGAACCAGTGCCGGACTGCGGATTCACCACCACCACGGAATCGCGATAGAGATTCGCCGCGTAGAGCAGATGGCCATCGGGCGAAAACTGCACGTCGCCGATGAAGTCCTCCGGCTTGCGGTCCTTCTCGGCAACGATCGGGAACATGCGCGAAGGCTTCAGAACCCCGTTCGCGAGCGAGAATTCGTAGATGGCGGCTTTGGCGATCCGCCGCCCACATAAACTTTGTCGCCCGCTTTGGTGATCGTCGAGGCCGAGCCAGCCGTCGGGCACCGGGCTGCGGCTGACTTCTTTCGCGGCGGCGATATCGATCACGCTGATGCTGGGCGGATTGTAGCCGCCGTTCAGCACGAGCAGGAATTTCTTGTCCGGCGTAATGGCGGTGGCCATCGGGAACGTGTCGACCGGAATCTGCGTGCCGGCGGCTTTGATACGCCAGCCGCTGCTGAGCAGAAAACCGCCGTCGGGCATCGGCCCGACCTGTTCGCGCGGGGCGGGCTGGGAAATGAGCAGCGCTGCGCCAAGCATCAGGACGAGCCGGAAATGACAAAGCGCGCCGGGCGGAAGCCCGGCGGCAGAGTGCCCTCGAAGCTGCCAGTAGTGCTCATTAGGCTTCATTCGTACTCCTAGTAGCGCTGCGCGACGGGAAAGCGCCGGCCCATGCCGAACGCTTTCGACGTGACCTTCAGGCCCGGGGCGGCCTGCTGGCGTTTGTATTCGTTGCGGTCCACTTTGCGCACCACATCGCGCACCAGTTCAACGGCAGCGGCAAGCTCGGCGGCAATCTCGCCGACGCGCATGGTTCTCCTCGATGTAGAGCCGCAGAATGCTGTCGAGAATATCGTAGGGCGGCAGCGAATCGCTGTCTTTCTGATCGGGCCGCAGCTCGGCGGACGGGGCCTTCTCGAAAACCGATTCCGGGATGGCGTAATTGTGCCGGCAGTTGGCGATGCGCGAAAGCGAATAGACCATCGTCTTCGGAACGTCGCTGATGACGGCCAGACCGCCGCACATGTCGCCGTAAAGCGTGCAGTAGCCGACCGCCATCTCGCTCTTGTTCCCCGTGGTGAGCACCATGGCGCCGAATTTATTCGAGAGCGACATCAGGGTCAGGCCGCGCAGACGCGCCTGGATATTCTCTTCCGTCACATCGGGCTTGAGGCCGTCGAAGACCGGCGCCAGCGTGCGCAGCATCTCGTCGTATGCCGGCGTGATCGGAATCGATGTCGAAGGCGATGTCGAGCCGCTCGGCCAGAGCGCGCGCGTCGGCAATGCTGTGGTCGGAAGAAAACGGCCCGGGCATGGCGACGCCGCGCACATTCTCGCGGCCCACCGCATCCACCGCAATCACCGCGGTGAGCGAGGAATCGATGCCGCCGCTCAGGCCGATCAGAACCTGTTTGAAGCCGCACTTGCGGATGTAATCGCGCGTACCCAGCACGAGCGCTTCGTAGACCGCTTCGCATTCGTCGGGGAGATTCGCATGGTGATCGCCCTCGCCGGTGTCGGTGTCGACGATCACCAGATCTTCGCGCGAACGACGCGGCGGACGCGATGACGTTGCCCTCGGCGTCCATGGCGAAGCTGGTGCCGTCGAAGACGATCTGATCGTTGCCGCCGACCTGATTGACCACGATGGCCGGAACATTGTGGCGGCGCACCATGGCGCGGAACATCTCCTCGCGCAGTTCGCGCTTGCCGATGATGGAAGGGCGAGCCGTTGATGCTGACGATCATGCGGCCGCCCTGCTGGATCAGCTCATCCACCGGATCGCGCCCGTAGAGCTGATGCGGCCAGAATTGTTTATCGTTCCAGGCGTCTTCGCAGATGGCGAGCGCGATGGCGATGCTTCGATCGCGCCGACGGCTTCGCCATGCACTGGTCCGATTGACGACTGTGATCCGCGGCCACGAAGTTGCGCGCTTCGTCGAAGACGTCGTAAGTGGGCAGCAGGATTTTCGTCTGCCGCATCAGGACTTTGCCGCCGCGGATCACGGCCGCGGAGTTGGTGGCCTGCTTGCCCGTCGGTTCGTGCGAGCGGCCGACGTAGCCCGCGATGATGGCGATGGGGAGATCCTTCGTCGTCCCGGCAAGCTGCTCGACGGCGCGTTCGGAGCGCTCGATGAAGCTGGGTTTTTCGACCAGATCGCGCGGCGGGTAGCCGGTGATGGAGAGTTCGGGGAAAACGATCAGTTCGGCATGGCGCGCGGCGGCATCCTGCGCGAACCGAAGCATCAGCGCGAGGTTGCCCGGCAGGTCGCCGACGGTCGGATTGATCTGCCCAAGCGCAATCCGCATGAAACTTTATCTTAGCCAGAGCGAGTCTGTATCGAGGATGAAGGTTTGGTTGGAGGCTTTGTGTTGCCGCTCCTTGACAGTCGCGGTTCGGTAGGCCTCTCATATGTTAACCTGTGTGTTTCCAACCTGAGGAGTCCCTTAACTATGTTTCGTTCTCTGGCCATTCGCGCGGGTTTGCTGTGCCTGGCCCTTGCGCCATTGGCCACTTTGGCGTCGGCCCAGTTGAAAGTTGGCAGTGGTCAATGTGCAGAAGGCGATGCTCGAGTCCGACGAGCTGAAGAAGATCTCGGCGGAAATGGAGGCGAAGTACAAGCCGCGACAGGACGAGCTGAACAAACTGCAGAACGATCTGCAGTCGATCCAGCAGCAACTGCAGAGCGGCAAGCTGACGCCGCAGGCGCAGGCGGATCTGCAGGTGCAGGGGCAGCGGAAGCAGCGCGACGCCAGCGGCTGTCCGACGATCTGCAGCAGGAGTTCGACCGCGACCGCCAGGACATCCTCGGCAAGGCGGCGCAGAAGATGCAGGAAGTGATCAAGAAGCTGGCCGAGGAAAAGGGCGGCTACGACCTGGTGGTCGATGTTTCGCAGGCGCTCTATTTCAAGCCCGCGCTGGAAATCACGACCGAGGCGCTGGCTGCTTACAACAAAGCCTATCCGGCAAAATAGGTTCTGAAGGCGGCGCAGCCGGTAAAATGAAACGATGCCGGGCTACCTCGATACATACGGCGCGGGCGAGGAACAGCGGAACCGGATCATCATCCGCTCGGTGGTTTCGGTTGTCGTACTGGTGATCGTAGTTCTACTCGGCTGGTATCTGTTCAAAAACCATCATCAGGAAAGCGTCGTCAAGGCGTTCCTTGGCGACGTGAAGCGCGGCGATCTAGCGGGCGCTTACCGCGACTGGGGCTGCACCGCGCAAAGCCTTGTTCCGGGTACGAGTTCGACAAATTCCATGCAGGACTGGGGAAGCGCGGCGAAGGACGGCGCGCCCGACCCGGCCATCCTCGGCATCACCGACAGCGAATCCTGCAATACCGGCGTGCTGCTGACCGTCGCCGTGAATTCCGCGCGCAGGAGAAACTATGGGTGGAGAAGAGCGAGCGACGCCATCAGCTTCGCGCCCTACCCCATCTGCCCGCACAAGAGCCCGTTCGCGATCATGCTGCACCGCACAATCGGCAAGCTGCGAAAACCACTGCTTTAGCACGGTTGCCGAAAATACCTCTGGTCTAGACTGAAATGAGAACGAACACATGAGCACAACCACCACTACGGGCGCAGGTCTTGAAGGCGTCGTCGCCGGCGAATCCGAGATTTGTTACATAGACGGATACGCGGGCATTCTGAGCTACCGCGGCTATAACATCCACACCCTGGCGGAGCACGCCACCTTCGAAGAGGTGATCTGGCTTCTCTGGAAAGGGACGCTGCCGAAGCAGAGCGAACTCGACCAGCTGAAGGCGGATCTCTTCGCGCAATACGCGATTCCGGCGCAGGTGGCCGATTTTCTGAAGGCCAATCTGAAGGCGCGCGCCGATGGACGTGCTGCGCACCGCCGTTTCGATGCTCAGCCTGTACGATCCGCTGGCGAAGGACATGTCGCCCGAGGCGAATCAGCTGAAGGCGACGAAGCTGATGGCGCAGACTTCGACGATCGTGAGCACATTCGGCCGCCTGCGCACCGGGCAGCCCGTGGTGGCGCCGGACCAGGCGCTGAGCTTCGCGGGCAACTTTCTCTATTGCCTGACCGGCAAGAAGCCGGACAAAATCATGGAGCACACTTTCGACGTGGCGCTGATCGCTGCATGCCGATCATGAGCTGAACGCTTCCACGTTCGCCGCGCGCGTGACGGCGGCGACGCTTTCCGATATCTATTCCTCGGTGACTTCGGCGATCGGCGCGCTCAAAGGGCCGCTGCACGGCGGCGCGAACGAGGAAGTGATCAAGATGCTGCTGCGAAGTGGGCACGGCGGATAAGGCCGTCGAGCGCGTGCACGAGATGTTCGCCAAGAAGGTCAAGATTCCGGGCTTCGGGCATCGCGTCTATCGCACGGAAGATCCGCGCGCCACGCATCTGCGCGTGATGTCGGAAGAGCTCGGCAAGAGCACCGGGCACGAGGATCTGTACCTGATGTCGAAGCGGGTGGAAGAGACGGTGAAGGGCGAGAAGAAGCTCAATCCGAACGTGGATTTCTATTCGGCTTCGACCTATTATTCGCTGGGCATTCCGATCGATCTGTTCACGCCGATTTTCGCGGTCAGCCGCATGTCGGGCTGGACCGCGCACATGCTGGAGCAGTATCACAACAACCGCCTGATCCGGCCGCGCGCCGAATACAAGGGCAATCCGGACGGCATGCAGTGGATTCCGATGAGCGAGCGCTAGCTGCAAGTGGACGAACGCGCTTATTATACGGAGTCGCAGACGAAGAAGCCGGCCAACCTGAACTGCCCGTTCTGCCGGACGCAGGATAACTACGAACTGAACTAGATCGTGCGCACGAAGAAGGACCGCCTTCCCGGCGGCGCCGATGAGCGCGACCGCGCGAAATTCGCCAAGGCGCAGAGCTACATGCTGCTGCTGGACACCCAGGCCATGTGCAAGAATCCGCGCTGCCGGAAGCGGTTCGATATCTCCGGCGTCAAGACCGTCGCGTTCATCTGAGCATCACGTCAGCAATACGCTGATAATAAAAGCGTTCGGGCATGACAGGCGGCCCGACACCCGTTGTGACATTCGGATAACATCAGGAAGTCGATCGATTTCATCAGGTTTTCTACAGTCCAGCCACGGAACCGCCGATATGTCATTTGAAGCGAATGCGCCTCAGGTGTCAAACTGTCCTGGACGAAAAGCCGCCGACAGGTCGGGAACGATTCTGTCGTTTACGAATCCTGGTGGTCGCTCTTGTATTCGCGGCGACGGCCGGAGCGCAGCAGTATAGCTTCCGCGTCTACGGTAACGACCAGGGACTCACCAACCTGGGAGTGAAGGGTCTTCACCAGGACAAGCAGGGTTTTCTCTGGGTCAGCACGGAAGGCGGCGTTTTTCGATACGACGGCGAGCGATTTCAGTCCTTTGGGGCGAAGGACGGGATTCCGCCTTCGAGCGGGTTGGCGTTCGGGGAAGCACCGGATGGCAGTTTGCTGGCGGGAGGTCAGCCAGGCCTGTTTCAAAAGGCCGGGGAACGATTCAAAGCGATCGCGATGCCGGGCGCAAAGAGTGTGACCTGGTTTTCGGGTATCCAGTCAGACGGCAAGGGGTCTACCTGGATCGCCACGGAGGCCGGATTGATGCGCATGACCCGCGATCCTGGTACTGCCGGCTTTGTATTTCGTCTCATACCAAAACCGAGCGGTGTGGATAAGCCGAACGCGTATGGCCTTCTGGTGGAGGGAGACACCGTTTGGTACGGCTGCGACACGGAGTTGTGCCGCTTCGACGGCAGGCAGAACCTGGTCTTCGGGGTGACAGCAGGCCTGCCGGAATCGCAATGGAAATCCATCCAGAGAGCGGGGAACGGCGATCTCTGGGCGAAGGGCAGAACGGAAATAGCTCGGTTGCGTCGCGGCAGTACACGTTTCGAGGTGGTGGAGGCGCCATTCCGCGCCCGACGTGCAACGGGCCTTCTCAGTGTGGATTCCGCCGGCAGTGTGGTCATCGGGACGAACGATGGCCTGGTTATCCGGGAGGGCGATGCCTGGCAGAGTGTCGGCCGCGATTCCGGTTTGCGGGGCTCTGTATACACTTCTCTCCAGGATCGGGAAGGGTCTTTATGGGTTGGGCTGTTGGGACGGGGGCTCGTGCGATGGGTCGGCTATCAGGAGTGGGAGGCTTTCACGTCCGACAGCGGTCTTGGGAGCGACATCGTATACGAAACGCTGCCGCTTCCGGACGGTACGGTTTGGGCTGTGACGGAGGGAGGACTGTTTCACGGTGCGAAGGCGCACGATGTCTGGACCTGGCGGAGGCAGCCGCAACTGGGTACAATTTCGATCCATTCCATCCGGCCGGACAAAGCCGGGAGGCTGTGGCTTGGCACGGAATCGAAAGGCGCGGCCCGCTTTAATCCTGTCACGGATCAGGTTGAATGGTTCACCGATAAGCAGGGGCTGAACGGGAAGAATCCGTATACGCTCACTCTGGACAGTCGAAACAGAATCTGGGCTGTAACCGAACGCGGACTCTTTGTAGCCGATCTCGGCGCGTTACGCTTTCGACGGGTGGAGCAGGTACCAGAGATCCAGACCTGGGCCGTCATCGAAGCCGCGAACGGAGATATCTGGGTTGGCTCTACCAGGGGATTGTTTCGTCTGTCCGGAAGCGTCTGGAGCCATATCACCGAGTCTGACGGTCTGAGCCACGAGGTTGTCCTGAGTCTCGCCGGAGCGAAGAATGGCGATGTATGGGTGGGGTACCGGTATGGCGGGGGCGTCGACCTAATTCAAATGAAGGACGGCGCTCCGGCGATCAGCCGCCCGGCAAAAAATCCTGGAGGTAATTCCACCGTATATTTCCTCGGGTTTGACGCGAAGGACCGGCTTTGGGCGGGCACCGATCAGGGTCTGGACGTTTGGGATGGCAGCGTCTGGAGCCGCTACGACCGCCGGGATGGCCTGGTGTGGGACGATTGCGATTTAAACGGATTCGCAGCAGAGCCCGACGGTTCCGTCTGGATAGGTACCAGCGGCGGACTGGCAGAGGGTGAGCTGAAAACTGTGTAAACGTTCTCCGGCGACACTGGGAGAACGGAATGAAGAAGACGAAGCGGCCCTCGCCGGTAAGTGACGAACTGATAGACGAGTGGCTTAAGCAGGGGCGAAAGCCGGAAGACGTAAACGAGCTTTTGAAGCAGTTCACCAAGCGGGTGGTCGAGCGCGCCATGCAGGGAGAGATGGCCGAGCACCTGGGCTACGAGAAGCACGATCCGGAGGGCAACAACAGCGGCAACAGCCGGAACGGGGTGACCTCCAAAACCCTCAAAGGGGATTTCGGCGAAGTGGAAGTGGAGACGCCGCGCGACCGGAACGGCGAGTTCGAGCCGCGGATAGTCAAAAAGAACCAGACGCGCTGGGCCGGGTTCGACGACAAAATCCTTTCCATGTATTCGCGCGGCATGAGCACACGCGACATCCAGGGACACCTGGAAGAGATGTATGGGGTGGAAGTCAGCCCCAGCCTGATCAGCGATGTGACCGACGGCGTAATGGAGCAGGCGCGAGCCTGGCAGAACCGGCCGCTGGACTCTTTTTACGCGATTGTGTTTCTGGACGCGCTGTACGTGAAAATGCGGCACGAAGGCCGGGTGGAAAATCGGGCGGTCTACGTGGCGATCGGCATCAATCTGGAGGGCCGGAAAGACGTACTGGGGTTATGGACCGGCGCCTCGGAAGGGGCAAAGTTCTGGCTCGGTGTGCTGACCGAATTGCGGAATCGCGGCGTCAAAGATATTTATCTGGCCTGCGTGGACGGACTGAAAGGATTTCCGCAGGCGATTGAATCGGTCTTTCCCCACACCCAGGTGCAACTCTGCATTGTGCATATGATCAGAGCCAGCCTGAACTACGTCACCTGGAAAGATCGCAAGCAGGTGGTGGCGGATCTGAAACCGATCTACAAAGCGGTGACCGCCGATGAAGCCGAGCGTCAACTGACGCAATTCGAGGAAGAATGGAAGTCCCGGTATCCGGCGATCAGCCGGCTTTGGCGTGACCACTGGGAGCGGATAATACCGTTCTTCGCGTTCCCCGAAGAGGTGCGGAAAATCGTCTATACCACCAACGCCGTGGAGTCGCTGCACATGAGCCTGCGCAAAATCATCAAGACGCGCGGGTCGTTTCCCACCGAAGAAGCTGCCTTTAAGCTGCTGTACCTGGCCTTGGTGCGGGTGGTGGCGAAATGGGAAACCGTGCAGCACTGGAAGCAGATGCTGAACTACCTGGACACAATGTGCGGCGATCGCATCCAGGAAACGGGCGGCCTGCGCTAAAAGCAAAACGCTCAAAGCCCACCAGCAGGATGGGCGCTCCTCCCGCCGGAACCGCCCGTCCGCATACCGGTCGATAACAGAACGGTGCTCGCGCGCAAGGGTTCGCTCCGCCGCGCCGAAGCGGCGCGCCCTTGCGCCCTCCGCTCCGTTCTGTCAGGATGGTTTCGCGACGGGCGGCTCCGGCGGGATGAGCTAAGAAACGATTCTCTACGACCGGAACCCGAAAGCAAATCACGCCGCGAGCCGTTTACACGGATTCGCTCACACCTCCGACTGGCACGATTCACGCCGCCGAAGGTCGCGGCTCGAGTCTTCACTCCGGAGGTGATCTATACAAGGATCGTTCTGGGAAACAAAGAAGTTGACGCTGCAACCCAGCCCTCGGCAGATCACGCGTCAAACACTTTGAACATGAGGTTCTCTGCCCTCACGTTCGCTCGCGAGAGTTCGGTTCTGTTCCGCTACCGTATGCCGCCTCTCTTCGACACGTGGCACGAAACACAGCAGCACGAACTCCAATTCGACGGTCTGGCCCCCGGCAAATATCGGCTGGAGCTTATGGCTCGCGATGGATGGGGACGATGGAGCGCGAAACCGGCGGCTTTCGCGTTTGAGGTCCGGGCACCGTGGTGGCGAGCACGGTGGATTCTGCCTTTTCTGCTCACTGTCCCGCTGGCGCTGGTGGCCCTTTTTTCCCGATTGCGTGGAATCGCAATGCGCCGCCGGGAGCGCAGCCTGATGCGATTGGTCGACGACCGTACTGCGGACCTGAAAAACGCCAATAAACAACTGCTCCGGCTCGCAGATATTGAACACGAGAAGGACCTGTCGGAAAGGCAACGCGCACATGCGGAAGAAGTTGCGCGCTTGAATCGCCGCGCAATCGAGACCCTGGCGCTTGCGATCGAAGCCAAGGATGAGACTACGGCCGATCATCTGCGGCGCGTCGAGGTCTACGCGATCGAGGTCGCGAAAGAGATGGGGCTGGACGAACTTCAATTGGAGGCGCTGGGGGCGGCCGCGCTCCTGCACGACGTTGGCAAGCTTGCGGTACCCGAGTACATCATTTCCAAGCCGGGCCGTTTGACGCGGCAGGAGTTCGAGAAAATGAAGACGCACACGGTGTTGGGAGCCGAACTCGTGGAGCAGATCGGGTTCCCATACCCGGTGTCGCCCATTGTGCGCGCGCATCACGAAAAGTGGGACGGCCAGGGCTATCCGGACGGGTTGTCGGGCGAGCGCATTCCGATCGGCGCACGTATTCTGGCCGCGGTGGACTGTCTCGACGCACTCGCAAGCGACCGGCAATACCGACGTGCGCTTCCGCTCAACGAAGCGATCAAGTTTATCCAGGCGGAAGCGGGAAAGAGCTTTGATCCAGCAGTAGCGGAAATTCTGGGGCGCCGTTACCTTGAACTCGAGAGTCTGGCGCGGAGCAGCTGTGCGATCGACAAGACACGATTATCGACGAACCTGAAAATCGTCCGCGGCGAGTCTCCGGCGTCCGGTTTCGAGACAACCGCACCCTCCCTCTCAGCGACTCCCGATTTAGTGAACCTCCATAATTCGATCTCCCCGAAGGAGCATCCGGCGCGAGCAATGGCCGACCTGAAGCGGAGCATAGCGGATTGCGTGGAGAGCGAGGAAATCTTCGCGGTTCTGCGCAAGTCACTGGGCAACCTGGTGCCTTATGACGCGATGGTTTTATATCGCTGCCGCGGCGACCGTCTGATTCCAGAGTGTGTGGATGGCGAGGGCTTTCGGCTTTTCGGGTCGCTCGAGATTCCGATCGGGACGGGATTATCCGGATGGGTAGCGGAGACTCGAAAACCAATTATCAACGGTAACCCGGCTGTCGAGCCCGGTTTCCTGAACGATCCGACCAGGTTCAGCGTTCTGCTTTCCGCACTGGCTGTGCCGCTGGAGTCGCAGGGACAAGTGGCCGGTGTGCTTTCGCTTTACAGCGTGGGACGCGACGCATTCAGTCCCGAGCATCTGGCACGCGTGGTCTCACTCGGCGAACCTCTGGCACGCGGGTTTGTGACTCATCGGGAGGTCGTGAGCAGCTGAAAATTCCGGATCGGAGATAACGGGAGCGGCCACGCCCCCCGAGCAGAGATGCCGGGGAAACGCGATTAGCGGGTCAGCCCCGGGAAGACCGATCAGTCCGGCCGTCTGGCGATCGCAATGATCGATGCCGGCTCCCACGGCAACGCGCCGTCGATGCGCCGCCACAGCCACACGAATCTGTCAAATACGCGCAGGGACACTCGCGACAGTGACTGCGCCTTCAATATCTGTCCCGTCACCCGCCAGCCCGGCATGGATGCGCGGTTAAACCGCAGGATGTCTTCCACTTCGTAACCCGCCTCGGTGGTCACTTTTCGCAGCGTCTGCGGGGTGTAGCGCCGAAAATGTCCGATTTCCCTGTCGACTGTGCCATATGCGCGTGGATCATTCGGCACGAGCAGAATCAGCCTGCCCCCGGGCGCAAGCAGCGTCCGGATGGAGCGCAGCGCCGACGCGTCATCCTCGATGTGTTCCAGAACGTTCAGACAGACAACGGTATCCATCTGCCGCTCGAAGCGCACGAAGTCTGCGGGCTTCGTGGCGTCGAGAAGGTCGACGCAAAGCGACGGCCGGTGCCGGAACACGTTGCGCAGGTGCTCGACGTACTCCGGGCTCAGGTCCGTCGCCACATAGACCTTGCGCCGCGGGCACAGCTGGCGCGTCATATTGCCCATACCCGCGCCGATCTCGAGCACACGGCTGCCGACATAAGGCCGAATCGTGTCCGCCATCCATCGGTTGAACTTCCCCGCAAACGAAAGCGAGTCGAGCGTCGAATGTCCGGCGTCAACGTAAAGCCTGCCGCTGAAGCGCGCGCGCAGAATCACCCACAATGCTTCGATGGCGTCCCACGGACCGATCTTCTTGCCTTCTTCATACGTGCGCCCGTGATAACTGATCGGCGTTTCGAAGATGCGGGCCTTGCGCCGAGCGAACTTGACCGTCAGTTCGGGCTCGATGCCAAAGCGGTCGTTCTCGATCGGGATAGTTTTCGCGAAGGCCGTGCGGAAGGCCTTGTAGCAAGTCTCCATGTCCGTGAGATTCAGGTCGGCGACGATGTTGCAGACGGTGGTCAGAAGGCGGTTGGCGAGCGAGTGCCAGAAGTAGAGGACGCGGCGCTCGCCGGCCGCCATGAAGCGCGATCCGTACACGACGTCTGCTTCCCCGCTCAGCAGAGGACCGAGGAGCTTCCCGTATTCGCGCGGATCGTATTCCAGATCGGCGTCCTGAATGATGCTGTAGTGGCCCGTGGCGGCCTGAATGGCGGTGCGGATTGCCGCGCCCTTTCCCATGTTCCTCGGCTGGCGGAGCAGGCGGATCGGAACTTCGGGATGCGCCGCGATGAATTCTTCGACGGCGGCGCCGGAATCGTCTGTGGAGCAGTCGTCAACGACGATCAGTTCGCGCGCGAGGCCAGCGGGAAGCGGCGCCGCCAGAACGCGGGCGAGCAGCTCCTGGATGAACTCTTCCTCGTTGTAGACAGGGATAAGGACTGAAAGCCGCTCGACGTTCATTGCTCCGATGCCGGAGCTTTCTTATCGGTTTTCGTCTCAGTCTTCGGCGGCACGGCGGTGACGCGCACCGCGAGCAGGTTGAGGCGGTTATCGCGCGAGACGTCGACCGACACCGGATCGCCGGTGTGGAAGTCGGCCGCTTTGACGGCCTTGTCGTCGCGGAAGAATTTCGTCGCACCCGTGATGTACATGCGCATCGTATTGCCGTCTTCGAGGTCGAGGAAGAGGTATTTCTTGTCAGCCGATTTAAAAGTGCCGGTGAAAGTGGCGACGGCGTCGGTGTCGGCGGGATTTGTAACGGGGCTCGGCTGGCGGATCGGGACCCTTCCGGGGTAGGGGTACTGCAGAAGCATCAGGGCTGCCAACAGAAGCGTGGTCATCGATGCGAGTCCTCTTCTGGATTTTATCGTGCGGTTAGTGAGCGCGACTGCACGTGACCGTTTATTACCGGGCGGGTTCTAAAGTTTCGCGCGGCCACAGCCGATATAAAGGCATGGAATGCCCCAAATGCAGTTCGCATCTGCTGATGATCAGACAGAAAACCGGATGGGAGCGTCTCATGGTCTTCTGGACCGGACTGAGGCTCTTCCGGTGCCCGGACTGCCTGCACAAGTTCAGGGCGCCTGACCGGCGACGCTTCCCGCGGGAAAGGAAGCAAACCGCGGAAAAGGTTCTGGCCGGAGTATCGCCGGGCCATGTGATCTGATGGCCTGAACAAGCCGCATGACGTACGCTGAGACTTCATGCGTACGGTGCTGCTGATTCTGGGGACACGGCCCGAGGCGATTAAGCTCGCACCCCTGACCCTGCACCTGCGGTCGCGGCCGGAGCAGTTTCGCACGGTGGTCTGCGTCACGGCGCAGCACCGGGGAATGCTCGATCAGGTGCTGGAGATTTTCCGCATCCGGCCGGATTACGATCTGGACCTGATGCTGCCGGGCCAGACGCTGTTTCAGTCTACGTCGCGTATTCTAGCCAGTCTGGAACCCGTCTTCGAGGCTGTGGAGCCCGATGTGGCGATCGTGCAGGGCGATACGACGACCGTGCTATGCGGCGCGCTGGCGGCTTTCTATAAGAACGTGCCGGTTGGCCACGTCGAGGCCGGCCTGCGCAGCGGGGACATGCGGCAGCCGTTCCCCGAGGAGATGAACAGGGTAATGGCATCGCGGATTGCGGCGCTCCACTTTGCGCCTACGCCGATGGCGGCGGAAAATCTGCGTAAAGAAGGCATTCCCGGCCAGGCCATCCACGTGACCGGAAATACCGGGATCGATGCGGTCCTGTACGTGCGCGACGAACTGGAGCGCAGGGCGCTAAAGCCGGAGAAGAGCCTGGTTTTGGATCCCTCGAAGAAGCTGGTCGTGGTGACCGCGCATCGCCGCGAGAGCTTCGGACCTGGATTCGACCGGATCTGCCGCGCTTTGGCGAGACTGGCGGCCCGGGGGGATGTCGAGATCGTTTACCCGGTGCATCCCAACCCGAACGTGGTGAGCGCGGTCGACCGGCATCTGCGCGGTCGCGACAACGTGCTGCTGATCGATCCGCTGGATTACGTTTCATTCGTGGATCTGATGCGCCGGGCGTACATACTGATCACCGATTCGGGCGGGATTCAGGAAGAAGGACCGTCGCTCGGCAAGCCGGTTCTGGTTCTCCGCGAAAAAACAGAACGGCCGGAAGCGGTACTGGCCGGGACGGTGAAGCTGGTTGGCACCGACGAGGATCTGATTCTGCGCGAGGCCTCGACGCTGCTCGACGACGCCGGGGCCCGGGAGGCGATGGCGCGCCGCCACAATCCGTACGGAGACGGGAAAGCGAGCCCGCGAATCGCGGACGCGCTGCTTTGACACGCAGCGAGGTTTCGGCAATGAACCGGCGGCAAGACCGCCGGCGGCACTAGCAGGCTGCTGAAAAGCTCTTTTCGTTGCCGCTTGCTGACGCGCGCGGTTCAGTAACTCCTGCGGAATCAGAACCTGCTTTTCCGAACCGCGACAGTAAGGGAGTGGCAAGAAGCGTTTTTCCGCAGCCTGCTAGTCGATGTAAAAGCGCCGGACTCTCGCGCTGATTCCGCACAGCACGTTATAGGAGATCGTTCCCGCTGTGCGGGCGATCTGCTGCGCGTCGAGCGAGACGTCGCCTTCGCTGCCGAGAAGCGTTACCTCATCGCCTGGCTGGAGCGCGGGCGAATGCGTGATATCGATGGTCGTGAGATCCATCGAAACCGTGCCGACGATCGGTGCGAATCGCCCTCCGGCGATTACTTTGCCTTTATTCGAGAGGCGGTGCGGAACGCCATCCGCGTATCCGGCGGCCAGCACGGCGAGGCGCATCGGCCCGAGCGCAACGAACGAGCCGCCGTAGCCGACCTTCGAACCCGCCGGGATGTCCTTCACGCTGACGATCCGCGCGCGCCAGGCGAGCGCCGGCTTCACCGCGAGAACCGCGGGCGGCGCGGGGCCGCGGGCAGGCGACACGTATCCGTAAATGGCGTGCCCCGGCCGGACCAGCGAAAGCCAGGCGCCGCGGCGCGGATAGGCGATGGCGTTGGTGCTGGCGAAGTGCATCAGCGGCCGGGCGTACGCCGAGTGCAGCCAGATCGTGCCAGACGGTGTGGAATTCCTCGATCTGCTCTTCGGTCTGGTGCGACGTGAAATCGGCCGCCGAAGCGAAGTGCGAGAGCAGCCCTTCCACGCGTGCGTTACGCAGCGCCAGTACGGCATCCGCGATCTCCCGGGCCGTCCGGCGGATGCCGAGCCGATTCATACCGGTGTCGATCTTGAGATGAACTTCAAGCGGTGTGCCTTCGTCGTAACGGCGCAGGTCGTCGAGCGAGTGCGCGACGGGCGTCAGGCGGAATTCGCGCAGCGCCTCGTGCTCCCAGCGCATCACGCCGGCCATGACCAGCATGCGGCAGTTGATCCCGGCGCGGCGCAGCGCGATGCCTTCGTCGACCGAACTGACGGCCAGCCATCTCGCGCCTTCGGCCGCGAGGACGCGCGCCACTTCCACCGCGCCGTGCCCGTAGGCGTTGGCTTTGACCACGCCGATGATGTGCGTCTCCGGGCCTATCGCGTCGCGGACGGCGCGGTAGTTGGCGGCGATGCGGGAGCGGGAAATTTCGACGTAGCAGCGGGCGTTCTGCGACACGATCCTATCGTCCCAGATCAATTTCCCGGATCAACCCGCCGCCAGATCAGTCAGCAGCTTCTCGTACTGCGCCGGTCACGGCATCCCAGTTGTACCGTTCGCGCACGCGCTGCGCCGCGGCGGCCCGCAGCCGGTCGCGCTCGGTTTCGGTCATCTTCAGCGACCTGTTCAATGCGCGCCGCTGAGGCCGGCTTCATCCTGATAAGGCAGGCCGGCATCGCCGCACACTTCGCGTGTTCTCGGGTGTATCGAGATAGAGAACCAGGGCGCCCCGCCCCATGGCTTCGATCAGCGCCGGGTGCGTGCCGCCGACTTCGGTGGCGTGGATGTAGGCGAAGCACCACGAACCGAGTTCGCGATAGCCGGTCCCGTAGATCGCGCCGGGCGTCACGATGCGCGGGATCCTTCGTGTCGCGCACCTGCTCGATGTAATCGCGCGCGTAAGGCGCGTCGCCGATCAGCGCCAGCTTCATCTCGGTCGGAAGTCTGTTCGAAAGCCTGGCGGACTTCCAGAGCGCGGTTTTCCGGCTCCATGCGGCTCACGTAGAGGAAATATCGGTTGGGCTCGAGCCCGAGCGATTCGAGCACCGCCAGCGTCTCTACGCGCGTGGTATCGGCGCCGTACGGGATGAACACGGAGTCCTTCCGTAATGCTCCTGGTAGTAAGCGCGGATGGCTTCGGCATCGGTGACGAACCGGTTCGGCAGAATGGTCGCAAGATATTCCGACATCCGATACCAGGCTCGCGCGAGCACGTTCCATTTCCGGCGCTTCCGTTCGATGCCGTCCACATTGAGCGCGACCGGGATGCCGGACATGCGCGGCAGGATGGTGAACAGCGCGTTGGCTGCGTTGCAGTAGAGCGCCGACGTCGACGCGGTGCGAACAGCAGATGCAGCGTGGAGAGGAAGGTGTGGGCGAGGGTATCGAGGTATTTGTGGCGGATGGTCGGCAGGTAGACGAGACGCACGCCGCGATACTCGGCGGAACTCGTGGCGCTCCCGGCAGTAGACGGTGACTTTGTGGCCGCGCGCGACGAGCCGCACGGAAAGTTCTTCGGCGAAGGTTTCGAATCCGCCGTAGTTGGCGGGGATGCCGCGCGTTCCCAGAATCGCGATGCGCACGGCTGATTTGCAGTCGCCTAGCGGCGGGCGGCTTTCGAGCGGGTCATCGCCGCGGCGAACTTCTTCGGCGCGGGCTTGCTGACCGGCTTGAAGGAGAACCAGCTGGCCATGTAGTCGTCGTCCACGCGCTGGCGCTGCATGATTTCGCGCCGCTTCGCCATCACGCTCTTCCAGTTCCGGAACAGGAACGGAAAGGCCTGGAGCGAAGTATGCTCCCAGAGCAGGCAGCAGCCGACCACCACGATATCGCGCGCGCGTGATGGAGAAGAAGTTGCGCCGGTAAAGATCCCACGTGATGTTCTTCATGCGCAGCAGGAAGCGGTTCTTCACCGAGTGCATGTTGATCTCGGCGGGCAGCGCGCGGCGGTTGCCGGGCAGCGCTTTGCGCACGTGATAGCCCTTGGCGTAGGGCGCATAGAGGCACTTCCAGCCCATCAGCTGGGCGCGCCAGGCGACATCGGCATCTTCGCGGTAAACGAAGAAATCGGAATCGAAAAATTCGCCGCCGATGGAGATGTCGTCGATCATTTCGCGCCGGTAAAGCGCGGCCGCGGCGGTAGCGCCGAACACATATTCGTAGTTGCGGAAGTGGCCGTTATCCACCTCGAGGCTGCCGCGGTCCAGATGGCGCAGGTTGGGGGTGAAGTAGATGCCGGTGGAATCGACCAGCGGCTCTTCGGGGAAGTCGAAAGTCGAGCCGTCATGGTGAGCAGCTTGCCGCAGACCGTGCCCACGCGCGGATCGAGATTGCCGGCGGTGACCAGCGCTTCGATGAAGCCCTGGAGCAGCAGAACGTCCGGATTCAGCGTCAGAACCCACTCGGCGTTCGAAAGTCGCGATGGCCTGATTCTGGGCGGCGGCGAAACCGATGTTTTCCTCGTTGTAGATGATGCGGCAGCGGTCTTCGAAAGGCTCGAGAATGTCGATGGTGCCGTCCGTGGAGTTGTTATCGATGACGATAATTTCCTTGAACGGATAGTTCTGATCGAGGACCGATTCGAGGCACCGCTTGATGAAGCGCCCGCTGTTGTAGGTGACGATCGTTACCGAAACGAAGTCGCTGCGGGACATGTACGCGCGGTGCCGGCTCCACTCTTCAGATTTAACGCTGCTCTTACTGACAACACGTACCCAGACAACACGTACTCAGACAACACATGCTTCGAAAACAACTATGACGGTCTTGCGCCGGGACCTTGAAAAGCCCGACGCAGGGCAAGGCCAGCTATACCCGCCGTAAACTGTCAAAAGCTTTCAAACCGTGGCGCGGAAATCCCCAAACCGCGCGAAAAACCGCACCGACTGCTACTGCTACACAAATCGTCCGGAAAGCAACCGAACGATAGTGTTTCTGCCGCATATTCAAGAAGACTACCATACCAATATCTCTCGCGATTCTCCAGTGCGAGCGGATCAATTGAGTGCGATCCGGTATGTCTGGCGACGGCGGCCGGGTGGTAATACGCACGAAACCCGGCCGCTTGAAGACGGGCGCAGAAATCGACATCTTCAAACCAGATCGGCCGGAAGCGCTCGTCGAATCCGCCGACCGTCTCCCATGCGGCGCGGGAAAACATCAGAAACGCGCCGGCAGGCTGGTCGACCAGTGACAGACGCATCGTGGTCGAGTCCTAAGCAACGGTAATGCCAATTCACGGGGTTGCGCGGCCAGAGCCGATTGATCCCGAGCACTTCGAAGATCAGAGCCGCGGGCGTGGGCAGATTTCGCGCCATGAACCCGCGCTGCGGGGCGCCGTCGTCGCCGATCAGCATGCCGCCCGACGGCGCCCGTTCTGCCGGGATCCGTCGAAACAGTCCGCCATGCGCATCGAGCCCGCCCACCAGATGCGCGTCGGGATTGAGCAAAAGAACCAGCGGCGCGGTGGTGGCGCGAACACCCTGATTCACCGCCGCGGCGAAACCGGCATTTGCCGGATTGGCAATCAGTGCAGATTCCGCGATCGCACGACTTCGGCACGGGTGGCATCGCCGGAGGCATTGTCGACTACGACCACTTCGATTTCGGGTCGGAGCATGCGCGGCAAGGGCGTCGAGACACGCGCCGATTTCCGCGGCCGAATTGTGGGTGACGATGACGATTGCGACACGTGGCATGTGTCAATGCGCCGCGGTTCTGGGGTGACGAGTGAGCCGGAAATACCAGCGCCAGTAGGGATCGTTGGCGCGGCGCCGGATCTCCGTTCGGAGGCTGCCAGAAAATCGCGAAGCCGGGGACAGGGCGCGGCCTTCGAGGCGGAAGCCGCGCAGGCCGTCGATCTTCCCTGCCAGCCACGCCAATGGGCGACCATGCCGGAGCGCGACCAGACCCCAGAGGAGTTGTCCGGCGAGATCGGCCAGAGGCAGGAGCGGAACAGGGCGCGGTCGTAAGTGGCGCGCGACAAGAAGAAGCTGATTGCGCGAGATCAGGCGGACGACGCGCGGATTCCAGCGGCCGAGAGTTGCGCTGCCGTGATGCCAGGCGATGGCGTCCGGGACGTAGATGCCGGTGAAGCCCTGCGCGCAGGCAGCGCAGTCCGAGATCGACGTCTTCGAGATAAGAACCGAAGCTCTCGTCGAAGCCGTCAAGCTGTTCGAGAACTGTCGCGGCGGAAGAGGCAGGCCGTGCCGGGAGCGATGGCGATGGGTTTGGCCTGGCTTCGCCTGCACGCCGGTTCGCCGTGTCCCGCCCGCCAGGCGCAGGCGGCGCGGCTGAGGAGGTCGTAGGTGCCGTCGACTGTCCCGCGGTTGGTCGGCATCGAGGATCGTGCCCGTGGCGAAGCTGGCACTGCCCGCCATGCAGCTCAGACGCTCGAGCCAGCGGCTGATCGAGCTCCACATCACTGTTGAGGATGGCGACCCATTCGGTGGATGCGCCGCTTTCCAGCCGCGGTTGACGGCGCGGGCGAAGCCGGCGTTTTCGCCCATCGCGATCACGCGGCAGCCGCGGGCGCGGGCGAGATCGGCGGCGCCGTCGGTGGAGGCGTTATCGACCACGATGGTCTTCGGCGAACGGCATGGTCTGGCGGGCGCATGGTATCGAGCAGCGACGCGAGAAGATCCGCGCGGTTGTGAACGGGGATAATCGCTGAGAACAAAGTTAGAGACCGCGCGCAACGGACCTGACCACAGGCGCAGCCGTGTGGGTCGCCTTATCCTGGATAAGGTTGACTATACAGCTTCGCCCGGGTCGGGCCTGCGCGCTCCGTTAAACTGTGATTGTAATGAATGTTGTGGTGATGGGTGCGCTTTTCGCGGCGGTGGCGGCCACGCCTTATACAGGGCCAAAGACGGTTTACATTCTGCCGATGGCGGGGGGGCTCGATCAGTATGTGGCCGAGGCTCACAAGAGATCACGTGATGCAGGTGGTGGCGGATCCGAAAGCGGCCGACGTGGTCATGACCGACCGGCTTGGCGAGGCGTTCGAGCAGAAGATGAAGCAGATTCGTCCGGACGCGGACAAGGACGACAAGAAGACCTCTGACACGACTCCGCACATCTTTCGCAGTTCGAGAGCGCGGGGGACGATTTTTCTGGTGGACGCGAAATCGCGCCAGGTGCTGTGGTCCGACTATCAGAAACCGCCGCGCTCGAATTCGGACCGCGATCTGAATCGCGCGGCCGAGGAGATCGCAAAGAAGATTTCAGGCCCAGCCAGCAAGTGATGCGCGTTGCGGTTCAGGGCTGCGGCCAGCATCTCCGCGAGACCGATGGCGCCGACGCCCAGCAGAGGGTGGACGATTTCGATGAGGACGTGGCTGCCGGCGCCGACCCACCAGTCCTGCACCGTTCCCACGTAGACCACGGTAGCGATCGCCCAGAGCAGAGCCACGACGGCAGCAGGCGGGCGCACACGATCGATCAACGCTGTGATCAGCCAGGATCGCGAGCGCCAGCGCCACGAGGCCTCCGAGAGTCATGTGGACGCTACAGGGGCGATGCCGGGTCCGGATCCAGAAGCTCATGCCGAGCAGCAATGGCGACGAGCCCGGCGATGCGAACGACCCATTGCAGAAGCTTGATCATAAGTTTGTCCTAGTATGGATATGTCCAAGTGAGGTGCTGTCCTCTTTTAGTTCGATCAGGTCGCGATATTTCGCGACAAGGCGGTCGGTGACGACTCGCCATATCCCAGTTGCGGGTTACTTCTCTGCTGGCGCGCGCGGCCATTTCGCGGGCGCGCTGACAATTTTCAAGCAGTTCGACGGTTTTCGCCGCGAAGCCGGCGGGATCATCGGCGAGGGCGCAGAATTCGCCGTCGACGCGCGCAAGGCCTTCGGCGCCGAGGTGGTCGAAACGACCGGAATGCCGCGCGGCGAAGGCTTCGAGCAGCTTGACGCGCACTCCCGGAGCCGCTGCGGATGGGGCATACGAACACCGCGCAGGACGAAAACAGCGGCTGGATATCGTCCACGAATCCGAGCCACTCGATGGCATTCGGCGGGATCGGAGAACGTGTGGCGGGGCGGCGGATCGCGAGCCGGCCACGAGCAGGCGGGCCTGCGGGAGCTTTTCCACGATCAGCGGCAGGACATGGAGCGGCGAACCATTCGAGCGCGACCTGATTCGGCGTGTGGCGGAAACTGCCGAGGAACAGCATGGTGTGGGGTTCGCGCGGTCCGCCGGGGAACGAATAAGCGCTGGTGTCGATTCCGGCCCGCATCCCGGCGTCGATACGCGGCGCCAGGGCGGGACAGAAAGCTGTCGAGATAGCGCTTGATTTTCTTCGGTGCAGACCTGGATGTGGTCGCAGCGCGGGAAGCAGCTTGAGCTCAAAGCGGATGCGCGCGCAGATATTCGAAGCGGGCTTTGAGACGCGCGACCGCGCCGCGGATGAACGGCAGCGCGCGGGCGATCGACTGGAAATAAACGTCGTGCTCGAACAGCGCGCAGACGAGACGCTGAAACGGCCGCGCGTACTGGCCCAGCGCGGTGTATTCCAGCTGGATGACGTCGATCGCGCTGCAGCAGAGTCTGGCGCTGGATGAGCCATTCGAATCTCCGGTTTGTGAAATTCGTGGACGGCGTGCGGCGCGATGGAGGCGAGGTGCGGGTCGCGATCGGCGCGTGCGCACGTAGAATTCGACGGTTTCGCAGTAGCGCAGCAGTTCCTCGTTGGCGGCGCGCTGGGAGGCGTAGTCGAGCATCACGATGGCGTGGACTTCGCAGGTGCGGGCGAGTTCGCGCAGCGTGCAATACATGAACAGGCCGCCGCCGTGCGTGGGCGGGCAGATGGGATAGGGCGAAACGAAGAGCACGCGCGGGCGAGCGGGGCTGGGTCGAGAGCGGGGAGAAGCGATCGTGGAAGTAAGCCGGGCTGGGAGCGGCGGAAGGCTTCGGCATCGTCGATCGCGGCGAGGCTGCGCGCGGTCCAGCGGGAGCGCAGGCGCCCGGGGAAGCTGGAGGAAGGCGCGCAGAATGCCGGCGGCGCTGGTGCGCGTCGGTGCGATATCCGGACCAGGCCGTGACGACGGCGCCGGCGAAGGAGAAAAAGAAGTGGCCGGGCAGGCGGCGCCATCCGTGAATGTTCTTCCAGCAGAAGAGCAGGAAGTTTTTCTGCAGCACCGACTGGATGTAGCGCGGCGGTGAAGCGTTTGCCGATGGTGCCGCGGTGCTCGTGATGCACGACGCTGGCAGGTTGATAGAGCACTTTCCAGCCGCGCTTCCAGGCGAGGAAGCCGAGATCGGTGTCTTCGAGATAGAACGGGCGCGAGGAGCGCATCGAAGCCGCCGAGTTCGAGGAATTTGCGGCGGTCGAAGGCGCAGGATCCGCCGCCGCCGTAGAAGCAGGGGAAGAGGCGAGTCGACGGCGGGGTCTTCGCGATGGCTGACGCGCAGCCCGCCATCCTGCCACCAGCCTTGGGTGAGGCCGGTTTCTTCGCGGCGTTTGGTGGGGTCGCCGAGGAAAATCTGGCAGGAGACGGCGAAGACGTGTGTCGTCGGTAAAGCCGGCGAGAAGCGGCGCGAGGAAGTCGGGCTCGACGCGCATGTCGCTGTTCAGAAGGACGACGATGTCGTTCTTCGCGGCGCGGAATCCGGCGTTCGAGCCGCCGCCGAAGCCGAGGTTTTTCGGGAAGCGCGAGGACGCGGACGTTGCGGGTAATTTTGCGTCGTCAATCCAGGCGGCGCTGCCGTCGGTCGATCCGTTATCGACGACGATGATTTCGCTGCCGGGATGATCGGCGATGGCGGCGACCCAGGAGGGGAGAAAGCGCTCGAGCAGATCTTTGCCGTTCCAGTTGGGAATGACGAGCGAAGCGGCGCGGTTTCGGGTCGGGTGTCGGCGGGCCTGCGGCGACGGCCTAAGATCGATCCACGCGAGGTCGGCGGCCGCAAGCGCGACGGCGGCTGATTGCGAGCAGCAGCGGGGCAAGGATCAGGAGCAGGCAGCGGCACGAAGAAAGCGCAGGGCAGCGAGGCTTTCCGGTTTCGGGAGAAGCCGAAGCTGCGTGTCCGAGGCGGACGGCGAGTTCGTTTGCTGAGCTTCTGCAGTTCAAGGCGCGCCTGCTGCAGTTGCACTTCCGCGATCGAGCGACCGCGCCCAACGCGTGCGCTCGTCGATAATTTGCTCCAGACGCGGTTTTCCTGAGCCGCGTCGATCTCGGTCGCGGCCGCTCGCGAACTGGCCCTCGAGATCGCGCACCCAGTCGAGACGCACGGCGGCTTCCGATTCAAGGCGCGCGATGATGGCAGCGCGCAACATCCAGTTCGGCGTTGAACTGGCGGCCCAGGCGTTACTTTCTAGCTCGTGCGCAGTTTCGTTCGATCTCTGGCCGCGCGCGACGTCGGCGCATCCGCGAGCCATCGTTCTTTTATCGAGCTCTGAGGTCAGGAGTTTGATGTGGCTGCAGACGCTCGCGAAGGACGTTGCCGGACGAAGGCAGCCAGGCGAAGGCACGCGTTTCGGCGATCGGGGACTGGCTGCAGGCGGCGAGGAAGAAGTGGGCGGTTTCGGGAGCGGAGTCGGCGGGAGCGTCGAGAACGCCCGGTGGAGGACACGCGGGGACGAACGCGATCGATTCGGAGTGGTTCTGGGTCCACAGATGAACGTGCGGGAAAACGTCTGCGCAGGGCGGCGCCGAATTCGGCGTAATCAAATTCGTGCACGTGATACGGATTGGGTCCGGCTTTGGCGCGCGACTCGGCGTACCAGGCTTGGTTCGGCGTGGAGACGAGAAGAACGCCGCGCGGGCCGCAGCACGCGCTTCGCTTCGGTCAACAGCTGCTGCCAGTGTGCGAGATGTTCGATGACTTCGAAGGCGAGGACGAGATCAAACGACGCATCGCGGAACGGTAGGGCTTCACATGCGGCTCGGAGGAACCGGACACGCGGGCCGCCAAACTCGCGGCGGGCGTGCATCACAGCTTCGGCTGAAATATCGATGCCGGCGACCGATGCGGCGTTGGTGAGCTCACGGGCGCCGTAACCGGTGCCGCAGCCGGCGTCGAGGACGATGGCACGATCCGCAAAGCGCGCGGCGAAGCGATAGCGGGCGAGATGCTCGTTGAAGAGATTTTCGTCGACGAGTCCGGGGACGACACGCTCGCCTGTGAACTCGAGGTCAGACAAAGCCGTGCTCCCGCGGGGTGAGTTCCACTTTGCAGGGGAGCTGGATGTATCCGTATACGGGTCCTTCGCCGTGCGCCATCGGCACGGTGACCGCGTTGTCGACCCAGTCGCAGACAGTCGAAGCATCGGCGACCCAGGGCGAGAAAGAGAACGTACCGGGATAGAACTCGGGGATGTCGACCGCGAAATCAACGGTGGTTGTTTCGCTGCGCCGCATGGGCGGCAGGCTGTGGCCCTCGCGTTCGGTGTCGGTTTCGGTGAAATCGAGCCCGAGGTGATTGCGCAGCATGAAGCCGGCTATGGGGCGCGCGAGATCGTCATGCGCGTGGAAGGTGATGCGAACCATGATGCGGCTCTGCGGCATGATCAGGTGCACGGACTCACCATATTCGTTGACGACCGCGATGCCGAGGATCTCGGCACGTCCGTTGCCATGACGATGGTCGACGTTGGGAATGGATTCGGCAATCAAAACGGGCGCGGGTGCCGCGGGCGCGGCCAGAGCCCGGCCGCCCATGGCGGCGAGATAGAGCGGCAGCGACTTCTTCGGGGTCGCCGAGAGCGGCGGCACGGCCATGCTCAAGCCACAGGACACGGTCGCCGATGAGCTTCGACATCGGCGATGGCATGGGAAACGAAAACGATGGTGACGCCGCGCGTCGCGCAGCTCGTGGACTCTGCGCATGCAGCGGTGACGGAAGGAGGCGTCGCCCACCGCGAGAGCTTCGTCGACCAGAAGAATCTCGGGGTCGACATTGATCGCGACGGCAAAGGCCAGCCGCACGACCATGCCGCTCGAATACGTTTTCACCGGATGATCGATGAAGTCGCCGATATCGGCAAACTCTTCGATAATCGGGATAGCGGCTGTCGATTTCGCGCTTCGAAAGGCCGAGGACCGAGGCGTTGAGATAGACGTTGTCGCGGCCGGTGAACTCGGGATTGAAGCCCGCGCCCAGTTCGAGCAGAGCGGAGACGCGTCCGTTGACGGCGATCGAACCGGAAGAGGGCTGCATGATGCCGGCCATGAGCTGCAGAGTGGTGCTCTTGCCGGATCCGTTTTCGCCGACGATGCAGAAGACTTCGCCGCGCGGGAATGGCGAAAGCTCAGATCGCGGACAGCGTGAAAATCGCGGTGAAAGGAACGGCGGCCGCCGGTGACGAAGCTCAAGAAGACGGTCGAGAGGGCGTGTCGTAGAGGGAGTAGTTTTTCGAGACGCAATCGAACTCAACGGCATTCACTGGAAACTTCAGTTTATCCATTGAAGGCGCACTTCGCCTTTGGCCGCGAGACCTTGGCGCACTTCGCTTCCAGACGGTGCTGGCGGCTGGCCAAGGCTTCGGAGTCGGCGATGGCCCGGGCGGCACGTGTGCATTCCAGAGCCATGCGATGGTTGCGCGCGCGGTGTTCGTAGTGCTTTGAAAGTTCTTCGTAAGCGCGGACCTGGAAAGGATTGGGTGAAAGAGAAAGATCGGAGAAGGTGGCGAGCGCGGCGTCTGCGAGGCCTAGCTTCTTTTCGATCGTGCCGGCCTCGAAGAGCGCGGCAAAGAGGTGACGATCGGGAAGGCCCATATCGACCGCGCGACGCATCAGGCTGTGCGCTTCTTCGAGACGTCCGGTGACCTGCAGCCAACGTGCGAGGCCGAGCAGATCGGCCCCGTGGCGTGCCTGAATACCGGCGGGATCGCGGAAAGCGGCGGGGATCAGGCCGGTGAGACAGGCAAGCGTAACGATGTCGAGAACGTTGTGGTGAAATACCGGGATCAGACGGAACGCCTGGCGCGTGCGCAGGTATTCGAAGTAGAAGTAAGGGATGAGTTCGCCCGGCACATCGGCTTCGCGTTCGAGGCCAAGGATCTGGTATTCGAGATTGACGAGACGGCAGCTTTCGAGACGGAGTTTGTAGAGACGGCGCGCGCCATAGAGCAGGTCGAGGTGCTCCATGGAAGCGAACGGATGCCGTGACCGGCACATCGTATATCGCGTTTCGAGGAGCGGCTGGTCGAAGCTTCGGCCGTTGTACGTGATCAGGACGTCGAAACGCGCGAGGTGCGCCGCGAGCGAGTAGAGCACGGAGGCTTCTTCGCCGTAGTCGCGCATGAAAAACTGGCGCACGCGGAATCCTTCACAGTCGATGCTGCCGACGCCGATCAGGAAGGCACAGGTGCCGGAGCCGCCGGCGAGGCCCGTGGTTTCGGTGTCGAGAAACGCCCAGGTGGTGGGTGCGGCGTTCGGAATGGCGCCCGCAGAGAGGGAGTCGAGGAAGTCGGGCGGCAGATCGATGAGATCGGAGATGTCGTAGCTGCCGTGGCGCTGGTGGCGCGCGTAGAGCTTTTCGGTTTCAAAGTGTTTTCCGAGGGGCGTTTCAACAACCTCGCCGGTGAGTAGCTCTTCGACGAAACCGGCGATGGAAGGTTCAGATTTGCGGGCTGGCGGGGGCGGGAGATGCGCATATCTGCGATCGATGGTGGCAACCGTCTGACGGAGGCGCTCGAGTTGTTCGGTGATGGTCATCCGTGTAAATTGACTTTCGTCGTTTCTTCGCCGTGCCTTTGTTCCATACTAAAACATTCTTGCGACGCGTTCTGTTTTTCTGTGGATTGTTCGGGCTGGTACTGGCGGCGCACCTGTTTCAGGCGAGCGTGCTCTGGACCGAGGAGGGCCTGCCGCTGGCAGCCGCGCGGCAGATGCTGCATGGCGGCGTGCTCTATCGCGACATCTGGTTCGACAAGCCTCCGCTGTTGCCGACGGTGTACCTGCTGTGGGGCGCGCGGATCGGTGTGGCGCTGCGGGTGGCGGGGGCGGCGTATGCGTTTCTGTGCTGCGTGCTGGCATTTGGGCTGGCGGCGACGTGGTGGTCGCGGCGCGAGGGCTACTGGGCGGCCGGGCTGGTCGGGTTCTTTCTGACCTTCGACACACATTCGGCAGTGCTGCCGCTGGCAGCGGATTTGCTGCTGCTGGCGCCGCATCTGGCCGCGGTGCTGTTGACGGCGCGGAGGCAGTTCTTCTGGAGCGGGGTGGCGGCTGGGGTTGGATTTCTGATCAACACGAAAAGCGTGTTCGTGCTGGCCGCGTGCGCCTTGTTCGCGTGGCCGGCCGTTGTGCCTCTGCTGGCGGGTTTCGTGTTGCCGAACATTGCCGGGCTCGGATATCTGGCGGGAACAGGATCGCTGGGGCCGTATATCGATCAGGTGTGGCGCTGGGGCGCGGAGTATGCCGCGAGTCCCGTGGTTGCGGATCCGGTGCGCGAGGGGTTCGTGCGCACGACGAACTGGCTGGGGTTTCATGTGGTGCTGGTGATCGGGGCGGTGGCGTGGTGGATCAGGGAGAAGAACTGGAAATTCGCGGCATGGATCGGCTTGGCGCTGGTGGGCGTGATGTTGGGGTGGAGGTTCTTTCCGCGATACTACTTTCTGCTCCTGCCGGCGCTGGCGATTCCGGCGGCGCGTGGTTTGGCCACGATGCGAAACCGTGCGGTGATCGCGATGGCTATCGCGACGATGATCGTGCCGCTCGCGCGGTTCGGACCACGTTACGTTAACCTCGCGGGATGGAGCGATCTGGCGATGGATCGCGACAGCCGCGCGGCGTCAGGAATCGCGCGGCAGTACGCGCCGAAAGGCGGTTCGCTTTACGTGTGGGGTTATCGGCCGGAGATGTACCTGTACACCGGGCTGCGGCCGGCCACGAAATACCTCGAATGCCAGGCGATGACCGGTGTGCCGGCGGACAGGCATCTGGGCAGCACAGAGATCGTGCTGACGAAGGGGACGCACGAAGCGCGCGAAGAATTGGCGCACTCGATGCCTGACATTCTGATCGACGGGCTGAGTTCGTACAATCCGGCGCTTGCGATGGATCATTATCCAGAGCTGCGCGCGTGGCTCGGCGGGTATCGTGAGGTGGGCCACACAGCAGGATCGGTAATTTACGCGCGGCGGGCTAGAATCGAACAGTGAAAAGACGCGTTCTGGTGACCGGAGGAGCCGGTTACATCGGCTCGAACACGATGCTGTGCCTGCTGGATGCGGGCTATGACGTGGTGGTGGTGGATAATCTCTCGCGCGGGCATCGGGATGTGGTGGACCCGAAGCGGCTGCGCGAAGTCGACATTCTCGATACGGAAGCGCTGGTTCGCGTGATGAAAGAAGAGCCGTGCGATGCGGTGATTCACTTTGCGGCTTTCATCGCAGTGGGCGAGTCGATGAAGACGCCAGGCATGTATTTCAGGAACAATACGGCGGGTTCGCTTTCGCTGCTGACGGCGATGGAGCGGGCGGGGGTAGGGAAGATAGTGTTCTCGTCGACAGCGGCGGTGTATGGAATGCCGGAGCACGTGCCGATACCGGAGAGTGAGCCGTACGCGCCCGTGAATGCGTATGGCGAATCGAAGGTGATGGTGGAGAAGCTGCTCGGGTGGTACGACAGGATCCACGGGATACGCAGCGTGTGCCTGCGGTATTTCAATGCGTCGGGCGCCGATCCGAAAGGACGCGCGGGTGAGGATCATGAGCCGGAGACGCATCTGATACCGCTGCTGTTCCGCGCGATTCAGACGGGAAAGCCGGTCACTTTGTTCGGGGACGATTACGCGACGCCGGACGGCACGTGCATTCGCGATTACATCCACGTGACAGATCTCGCGCAGGCGCACATCGCAGCGGTCGAGATGCTGTGCGCGGGTGGGGAGTCTAACAAGTACAACGTCGGGACCGGGCGCGGCTACTCGGTGAAGGAAGTGCTGCAGGCGGTGGAGAAGGTGACGGGCGAAGAAAGTGCCGTTCACCATGGGGCCGCGTAGAGATGGCGATCCGCCGGTGCTGGTGGCCGATTCGACGAGGCTGCAGACCGAACTGGGTTGGCGGCCGGAGTATTCGGACCTCGAGACTATCGTCGAGACCGCGTGGGCCTGGGCTAACCGGGCTGTCGCTTCACTTGGGCACTGAGGTGCCGATGTGCATCAGGTCCTTGTTGTTTTCGAGGCAGACGTACTCGTAGAGATCCCAGCCGGGGCGGAACTTCACGAAGAACTTCGTGGTCCACGGCTTCGTGTACATTTCTTTGTCGTCGATCGTGGCTTCGTACTGAAGCGTGAGTGAATCGGGACGGCTGAAGCGCTCGACCACGTGCAGCGATTCGCTCGTCGGATGGCCGACGTAGTCAAGCCACGTGCGCCCGTTGAAACCGACGGTGTCGACAACCAGGGTGTCGTTGCCCTCATAGTGGCCGATCGATTCGCCGAGCCAGGTGGGATTCAGCTTGTCCGGGTCGGTGTGTTTGCGGCCGTCCATGTAAATAGTGCGGTACATGTGGCTGGCGCCTTCGTAGAGGATGACGACTTTGTCAGGAAGCTGGAGGATCTGGAACGGATACGGCGTGCCAGTGTAGCGGGGCACGCCGGGCGGAAGGCAGTAGCCTTCGGGATCGTCCTTCGAGAGATTCGACTGGCGCACCTGGAAGAGCTTGAGGGCCTGCGGTGTGAACGGCACGTCGATGGCTTTGTCGACATACTTTGTGTCGGACCAGTCGAGCACCCAGATGGGCGCCCAGACGCCTTTGCCTCCGAGATCCACTTTGCCGTCGGCGAGGCGCGACGCGGGCTTCGCTTTGTCCTTCGGCTCAAGGCCGGGTTTAGAGCGGGGGGCTTCAGGCGCGAGGACTTCCTGCGCGCCCAGAATACCGAGCGAGGTCAAGGCCAGAAGTACGAACGGTGCCGCGCGCTTCATAGAATTACGGTTTGGCGAACTTCGCGGCGTCGATCGGCACGTTCACCTGGACGTCGTTGATCTTGAAGGCGTCGCGGCCGTCGAGCCAGGAGAAGGTGTACGAGAACGGGAACTTGATGCCGTCCACTTCGCGGTAATCGTCGTAGTCGATCTGCGTGGGAACACGACCGACGGGGGTGCGGCTGTAGCGAACCATGCGGATGAGCAGGTTGGTCTTTTTGTCGAAGTAGAGACTCACCACAAGTGCCGTCCGGTCCGAATCCCTGCACGAGTTCGACGTCGCGCTCGCCGAGTTCGGTGGTCGTCGTCTTGCAGCGGACCCTGCAGCGCGGTCTTGATGTTGCCGGGAAAGGCGATCAGGGCGTCGAAGCGCATGCCCGTCCAGCTCGCTGCCGCTCAGCTCATATTCGGGAACCGCGTTGCGCGGCGTTTTGTTCCAGCCGGTCTTGCCGTTGTAAACGCGATAGGTGTCGCCGCGCTCGGGGTGATCCTTGAAGATGATGACCTGGGCGCGCTGGTCGGGGGCCTTGGCATAAACGGTGAAGGTGCCGCCGCCGCCGAGGCCTTCGTAGCCGACACTGGCGCCGGTGGCGACCCAGCTCTTGAGATTGGCCAGCTTTTGCGCACCGCCGAGAGCCGCGATGTATTTGTCGAGAACCTGTGCGCCGGTGGGTTCGCCTTCGCCCTGGGTGATGAGATCGTCTTTTTCGTCATTGGGCGAACCATAGAGCTTGTCGAGGGTGATGGTGGTGGCGGGCTTTTCCTTGCCGTGGTGGCAGGTCCAGCAGGTGACGTTCTGGGTGCCGCCGAAGTTCTCCTTGTTGATGGCGGCCACCATGTTGATCATTCTGCGGGCAGTGACTTTCTGCGGCGTATCGATGACGAAGTCAGCTTTGTCGGAACCGGCGCCGGGATGGCAGTCGGCGCAGTCGAGACCGAGGTCGGCGGAGATGACGCCCATCGCGCCCATGAAGTCGGCGACAGTCAGGACCTTGAGGGTCGGGGTGGTGACGTTCTTGAAAGTCTCTCCGGCGTTCTTCTCATTGGTTGTCCTGGCAGAGGCTTTGGGCGCCGCTTTTTTCGGCGCGGGAGCCGGCGTCTGAGCAGACGCATGGCTGGTCAATGCGGCGCCCGCGAGGAACAGGGCGGCTGCGGCGGTGGCGGCCAAGGCCGGCATGGCAACTGACTTCATGTTCATTCCTGGTTATTCTCTTTCCTTAAAATCGCGGCCTTAAGCTGGGTGGCGATACCTTCGGCCTGTGCGCGCGTGAAACCAACGATAAGTTTACGCCGAGGTCAGTTTATCATTTCGAGCCATGGCGTCGGCCGATATGTCAACGGCGTGTTGTGTCTGGCGGGTGACGACGGGGCCTGCGATGCGATCCGAAAAAACGAAGCCATTTCGGGTCCGCAGCCTGTGGATTCAGGCGGATGGACTGCTGTGGCAGCGGCTTTGGCCGTCGGGGCGGAGGGGCGGGTTTGACGGACTGCGCGTCGGTTTGTCCGGCAGTTGCCATGGGTAAGGGTCTCCTTGCGAATTCAGCCATACCACGGCGGGGCAGGGAACATGGCCCGGCAAACGGCAGCGGGAACACGGCAGGCCGCTGTAAGGAGAAGCGGGGGAGCGGGTTCCGGGACCGGGAAATCTATTTGAAAGGATTGTGAACGGTCAGCGCGAAAGACCCTGGCTCAGTCCTGCCACGAATCGCTTTTCCGATGCGCGTAAAATTGCGGTATGCGACTCCGGGCACGTGCGGCCTGCCTGCTCATGGCGTCGTGCGCGGGTTGCGAAGCGCAGCTTGCGGGTCCCGCGACTTTTGATACGGCGGCGATTAAGCCCACGCCCGCATCCGAAGCGGGTTCCTATTGGAGCCCCGCACCCGGGGGGCGATTCACCGCACGAGGCGTAACGCTCAGGGAACTGATTTCGATCGCTTATGGGGTCCAGCCTTTTCAGGTGACCGCCGGGCCCGGCTGGATTGGGTCACAACGCTGGTCGATCGATGCGAAGGCAGAGGATTATTCAGGGCAGTTGACAAACGAGGAGCTGCGGAAGCCTGTCCTGAGCCTTCTTTCGGACCGCTTCAAACTGCGCAGTCATGCGGAGACCAGGGAAATGCCCGTCTACATCCTGACGGCTGCGCCCGGCGGCCCCAGGCTGAAACCTTCGCAAGAGCCGTCCCGAACGGTGGGTTTCGGCCGGGGATTCATCAACGGGAGGAGCGTCAACATGGACTTGCTCGGCCGGGTTCTGGAGACTCTGCTGGAAAAGCCCGTGCTGAACCAGACCGGTGTCACAGGGGCGTATGACGTCTACCTGGAGTGGAAGCCCGAGCCGGGCGAGGGTGCGTCGGTGCTGGGGGCGGCCGCGGATCTGCCGGATCGCGATCTTGGGTCGATCTTCACGGAATTGCGGGAGAAGCTTGGGTTGCGGCTCGAATCGAAACGGGCTCCGGCACAGATTGTGGTTGTTGAGAGTGCAGGGACGGCATCCGACAACTAGCGGGGGCGCCGTTTCCGGACTAAGGGCGGTCACGTTGCAGGCGGAGAGCGGGGTTATCAACCCCGCTGCAGGAAGCCATCCTGCCCCACAATAAACTAAAACGGGACGTCGTCGTCGGTGATGCCTTGGCCGCCGAAGGAATCTTCCTGGGCGGGAGCGGGCGGGCGGGACGCGGCGCTGCGGGGACGGGAGACGGGCTGCTGCGAGAATTCGTCCTCGGGACCGCGCCCGCCGCCACCACCACCTTGGCCGCCGAGCAGGATCACGTCTTCAGCCACCACTTCGGTCGCGTAGACTTTCTTGCCGTCCTTGTCTTCGTAGCTGCGGGTCTGCAGGCGTCCTTCGACGTAAACCTGCTTGCCCTTGGTGAGGTAATTGGCCAGATTCTCGCTGCGCCAGAGGACTACGTTGGACCAGTCGGTCTCTTCCTTCCATTCGCCGGAATCTTTGTCTTTCCAGCGGCGATTGGTAGCTACCGAGAAGCGGGTGACAGCCGCTCCGCCGGGGGTGAATTTGGTCTCGGCGTCCCGGCCGAGGTGCCCGATCAGGATAACTTTGTTGACACTGCGCGAGGCCATATGACCCTGTCACTGTAACACGGACGGCGCGCAGTGCCTATCGTACTTCGCGCTCAAAGTAGCGGATGCCGTCGGGCGGAATGAAGAAAGTCCGGATGGTGCCGTCGGGATCGTACGCACCGAAATAGCCGTGCCTGGTGTCGAAGCGAATCAGGCCGTCCGGGCGCTTCGATTCGAGGATGTATTTGCCCACGTGGCTGTCACGCAGATGCTGAGCGAGGCGCAGATACTGATCGCGCGTGATAGGTCCGAAGGCGTGACCGTATTTTGCATAGTGGTCCTTGAGGAGATCTTCGGTGCGAAAGCCCTGCCCGCCCGCGATCGCCAGCGGGGCGAAAGTCCACAGCGATGCCGACAGCGTTGCCCACAGCGTTGCCCGCAGGAATGCAGCGCGCGCGACCTTCATATGAGTGTTACAGTACCCTTTCCACCTCAGATGTTATCGAGTGGCGACCATGAATCCTACTGCATTTGTCATTAATTTTCAATGAAGGAAAACTGCTGTTTTGGCCCCTGTAATCCTGACTAAATTCTGCGATACTAACTACATATGTCCTCCACGAAATTCGCGCAGGCGCTTGCTTTGACAGCAGTTGCGCTCGTTTTCGGTTCCGCTCTTGTGGCAGCGGACAGGCCCGTTACGCTGGTGGTCGAAGAGATCATCGCCAAAGTCAACGGTCAGATTATTACCCGTGGCGAACTCGAGAAACAGAAGCTCGCGTTCGAAGCGGAGTTCCGGCAGCAGGGCATGATCGGCAAGGCACTCGAGGACGCCACGAGCCGGCGCATGGCGGACGGTCTGCGCGATCAGATCGATCAGCTGCTGCTGGTGCAGAAGGGCAAAGAACTCGGCATCAACGTGGATGCCGACATCACGCGGCGCATGGCGCAGATTCAGTCGGAGCAGAAGATTTCCGATCCCGACAAGTTCCACGCATTCGTGGAGCAGCAGACGGGCGAGTCGTTCGAAGACTTCAGGAAGCTGATGACGGATCAGATGCTGACGCAGCGCGTGATCAGCGAAGAGGTCTACCGCAACATCAACGTGCCGAAGGCGGAGCTCGACAAGTATTACAACGAGCACAAAGCGGACTTCGTGCGCCAGGAGATGGTGTCGCTGCGCGAGATTCTGGTTTCAACCGGCAACGGCAGCGCCGAGGCGGTGGCCGCGGCCGAGAAGAAAGCCAAAGGGCTGGTGGAACGGGCACGCAAGGGAGACGCGAAGTTCACCGACCTGGCGCGGCAGTACTCGGACGCGCCGACCGCGACGGCTGACGGCGAACTGGGCGCGTTCAAAAAGGGCGAGCTGGCGAAAGAGATCGACGAAGTGGTGTTCAAGAACGCCAGTAATAAGGGATACGTAACCGACCCGATCCGCCGGCCGGCTGGCTTTGAAATTTACCGCGTGGATGAACATTACGCAGCGGGGCAGGCGAGCGAGGACGAGGTGGAGAGCGAGATCAACAGCGAGACTGGTGGAACCGAAAGCCGGGCCGAAAGTGCGCGAGTATCTGACCCAGCTGCGGCAGAACGCATTCCTCGAGATAAAGGCCGGCTACATCGACAGCGCCGCCGCGCCGGGCAAGGATACGACGTGGCAGGATACGCTGCAGCTCAAACCTGAGACGACCACGAAGGAAGCGGTGGCGGCGCATGCCCACAAGAAGTTCCTGCACGTGATTCCATACGGTCATGTGAAGCAGCCGACGGACGAAAGCCCGGCGCCGCCGCCCGCTGTGACGCCGGTGCCGGCGACGCCGGTTGCGGTTCCGCCCGCGCCTTCCGATACGAAATGAAATCGCCTTTCGTACGGGAGCTGAAGCCCGACGAGATTTCCACTGCTGTATTCCTCGTAAGCACGAAGGAAGTGAGGCAGAAGCGCACGGGAGAGCCTTATCTGTCTCTGGTGCTGGCGGACCGCACAGGCGAAATCGACTCGAAGATGTGGGACAACGTCGGCGAGATTGTCGAGACGTTCGACCGCGACGACTTCATCAAAGTCAAAGGGCTGATGCAGCTCTACAACAACCGGCCGCAGTTCACGATTCACAAGCTGCGCCGGGTGGAGGATCCGAGGTCGACTTCCGTGACTTCTTCCCGGCATCGAGGCAGGACGCGGAGACGATGTGGAAGGAGCTGCGGGAGATGGTGGGGGCGGTGCGCAACGACCACATCCGCGGGCTGCTCAATGCGTTTCTGGACGATCCGGAAGTGGCGTCGCGTTATCAGGTGGCGCCGGCGGCCAAGAACATTCATCACGCGTTTCGCGGCGGTCTGCTGGAACATGTGCTCTCGCTGATGAAGCTGGGGACGGCGATCGCGGGTCATTACTGTGCAATCGAGCCGGGCGCGGTGGATGTGGATCTGCTCTATGCGGGGATCGTGCTGCATGACATCGGAAAGATCCACGAGCTGAGCTACGATCGCGGCTTCGGCTATTCCGCCGAAGGCCAGCTGCTGGGCCATATCGCCATCGGCGTGCGCATGATCGGGGAGAAGCTGCGCGCGTTTCCGGATTTTCCGTTGGAACTGCGGAACCTGCATCGAGCACATGGTGCTGAGCCACCACGGACAGCTCGAGTTCGGGTCGCCCAAGGTGCCGATGTTCCCCGAGGCGCTGCTGCTGCATTACATCGACGACATGGATTCGAAGATGGAGAATATGCGCGCGCTGATCGACCGCGATCCGCAGGCGGAGGGTTACTTCACGGCTTACAGTACGGCGCTGACCCGCGTGGCGCTGCGCAAGAAGAGATATCTGGAGCGGGATCCTGCCGGATCGGCATCGGGATCAGCTCCGGAGGACGAAGTTCATAACCGTAACAATCATTCGGAAGCGGAAAGAAACAACAACACAGCAGTCGATCACATTCATCGTGGAGGCGCCCCCGCGGCGTCACCGAACTCCAAACCAGCGCCTGTCGCTCACTCCCTATTCGGTGCGAAACTTCAGCAGGCGCTTGAAGATGAAAGGAAATAGCCTTGGGCCGAGAACGAGAACTTCCTCCGCCGCTCGAAATGATGTGTCTGAATGCGCTCTGGGAAATTCAGGAGGGTAACGTGGAAGACGTGCGGCGGGTGGTGTCGCAGAGCCGTCCGCTGGCTTATACAACCGTGCTGACACTGCTCGACCGCCTGGCTCGCCGGGGCGCAGTATCCCGGCGCAAGGAAGGGCGCGGCTTCCGCTATCAGCCGACCGTGGCGCGCGACAAGCTGCGACGCATGGCGCTGCGCCAGTTCCTCGAATACCACTTCGACGGATCGGAAGCGAAGCTGAAGATTTTCCTGGAGCAGCCTGTGCCGCAGGAACCCGTGGAACCGGAGAAAGCTCCGGAATCTGCAGAATCTGTGGCCGTCGCGCACGCGGAGACGCAGCCTCAGGAGTGAAGATTCTTGTTCGCGCGACGAACTGGATCGGCGACGCGATTCTGTCGCTGCCCGCTCTGCGCGCGATCCGGACGCGCTATCCGGAAGCGGAAATCGCCGTGCTGGCGAAGCCGTGGGTGTCGGCGTTGTATGAACGCGAGCGCTCGATTGACCGCGTGATTCCGCTCGAGGGCGAGCCCGGGGCGCGGGACTGGAAGGCGAAGGCCGGTTTGGTTCGCCGGCTGCGGCGCGAAGCCTTCGACCTTGCGATTCTGTTTCCGAATTCGTTTGAAAGCGCGGCGGTGGTGCGGCTGGCGGGCGTGAAGCGGATTGCCGGGTATGCGCGTGACGGACGCGGATTGCTGCTGACGGATGCTGTGGCGCTGCCGAAACCGGGCGAGATCCCGGAGCACGAACGGTTCTACTATCTGGAGCTGCTGCGGCGGGCGGGTTTGATCGACGCAATTCCCGACGTGCCGGTGATTCGGCTCGATGGCATCGAAGAGCTGCGGGCGAAAGGTGAACAGCGCTTCGGAGAGCTGGGGGTGAAGATGCCGGTGATCGGAGTGAGTCCGGGGGCGGCGTTCGGTTCGGCTAAGCGATGGCTGCCGGAGAGGTTCGCGGAAGTGGCAGCGCGGCTGGCGGAGAAGTGCGGTGGTTCGGTGGCGGTGTTCGGTGCGGCGTCAGAGAAAGCCTTGTGCGCGGATGTGGCGCGGGCTGCCGCGGGCCGCAGTTTCGCGGGGGCTACAACGCTCGGCGAGTTCATCCTGATGACAGCGGCCTGCCGGATGTTCCTGACAAACGATTCGGGCGCGATGCATATTGCCTCGGCGCTGGCGGTTCCGACGGCGACTGTGTTCGGCCCGACGAATGAGAAGGCGACGGGGCCACTGGGTGCATCGGCGATCGTGGTGCGCGAACCCGTGGACTGCGCACCGTGCGGGCTGCGCGAGTGTCCGATCGACCATCGCTGCATGACGCGGGTGACGGCGGGGCGGGTGGTGGAAGAAGTCAACGCCCTGCTCTCAGAAAAACAGCGCACAACGGACTGACGCCTGTGCGCTCCATTGCCAGCCGGCTGCTGAAAAACGCTTTTTGCCAATCTCCTTACGGTCGCGGTTCGGAAAAGCAGGTGCTGATTCCGCAGGGTTACTGAACCGCGCGCGTGAGCAGGCGGCAACGAAAAGTGCTTTTTCAGCAGCCTGCTAGACTAACGTGTTGAAGATTCTGATCATCCGGCTCGGGTCGATGGGCGACATCATTCACTCGCTGCCCGGAGCGGCATCCCTCAGACACAGTTTTCCCGATGCGCGCGTAACGTGGGTGGTGGAGCCGCAGTGGGTTCCGCTGCTGGAGGGAAACGGGTTTGTTGACCGGCTGGTGGTTTTCCGCCGGGAACGGCCCGGCTCGTGGGGGCGGACGAAAGCCGAGTTGCGCGAGGAACGCTACGATCTGGCGGTGGATTTTCAGGGGCTGACCAAGTCGGCGCTGATCGCGCATCTGGCGCGGCCGGAGAAGATCGTCGGATTCGGATCGGGCGTGGTGCGCGAACGGCCGGCGGGGTTGTTCTACTCGACGCGCGTAGCGAGCAAGGCTGTGCATGTGGTGGATCAGGCGCTCGATCTGGCGGCGGGCGCGGGCGCGACGAATCTGGTGCGGGCGTTTCCGCTGCCCGCGGGCAGGGCCGAAAGCCGGCTGCCGGACGCGCCGTTCGCGCTGGCGAGCCCGCAGGCGGGGTGGGCATCGAAACAGTGGCCGCTCGAATACTACGAGCAGCTGGGCACCATGCTGCGCGAAAAGTTCGGCATGCCGCTGGTGCTGAATGGCGCGCCGGGCACGGTGCCGGCGGTGAGAGGCACGCTGGTACACGAAAGCGGCATCGCGGGACTGATCGACGCCACACGGCGCGCGGCGGTGGTGGTCGGCGTGGACAGCGGACCACTGCATCTGGCGGCGGCGCTGGGCAAATCCGGCGTGGCGATCTACGGGCCGACGGATCCGGTTCGCAATGGACCCTACGGCGGCGATTTCGTAGTGTTCCGCATTCCGGGCACCGAGACTACGCATCGGCGCGGGGCGACGATCGCGGGTTCGATGCGCGCCATCCGGCCGGAGCAGGTCTTCGACGCGCTGGCCGCGCGTGTGAGCACTCACGCCTGACTTGATGCGGCGGCACTGGTTTCCCAAGCCGTACGCCGACGCGGTGGCGCGGTTACGCGTGCCCGCGGGATTCGTGATGGTGGCGGCGTTTGCGTGGTTCTCGCATCCTGACGCTTTGTCGCTGGCGGCGGGATTGCCGTTTTCGGCGGGCGGACTGGCGCTGCGGGCGTGGGCTGCCGGCCATCTGGCGAAGAATCAGCGACTCGCGACGTCGGGTCCGTACGCGTTCACTCGAAATCCGCTTTACCTGGGAACGCTGATTACCGCACTCGGACTGGCGGCGGCCGGGCGAAGCTTTGGTCTGGCGCTGCTGTTCGCGACGCTCTTCGGGCTGGTCTATCTGCCGGCGATTGAACTGGAGGAGCAGCATCTGGCGGAGATTCTTCCGGGCTACGCGGCCTTTGCGGCGCGCGTGCCGTTGCTCATTCCGCGCTGGCCGACGGGGTTCGGGCCGGAACGGTTTTCGGCGGCGCTCTACAGAAAGAACCGTGAGTATCAGGCGCTGCTGGGTTGGTCGATCGGCGCGGGGTGGCTTGTGGCGCGGGCGGTCTGGTTGAAATAAGAGCAGGGCTGCGAGAATAGAGCTTATGGCATATCCTCAACAACTTCTCATTCCGATGCGTGAGGACCTCACGCGCTACGGCGTCCTCGAGACGCGCACACCGGCCGATGTGGATCGCGTGCTGGCGGAGAACGGAACCGTGCTGATGGTGGTGAACTCGGTTTGCGGATGCGCGGCGGGGAAAGCGCGTCCGGGTATCGGGATGGCACTGCAGCATGCGGTGCGGCCGGACGTGGCGGCGACCGTGTTTGCGGGCGGCGACGATGCCGCAACAGCGCACCTGCGGGGCATCCTGGCGGAGTATCCGCCGTCGTCACCCTCGATCGCGCTGTTTCAGAACGGCAAGCCGGTGTATGTGATGCATCGCCACGATATCGAACCGCGTGATGCTTTTCAGATATCGAAGCTGCTCACGGACGCGTTCGAGCGCTTTTGTGCGAAGAAGGAAGTTTCGGCGTAGAAATAATTAAACCACCGGCGGCAAGACCGCCAGCGGTACAAATGCTCTAAGACGCCGAGCCGGCGGCGGCGGTCACAAGCAATGCATCGCGCACAATGCGGCCCAGCTGCATGAAGCCCGCGAGATCGCCGGGCTTCTGAAAGTAACTGGTCGCGCCCAACTCAGCGGCTGCCGCGCGATCCACCGGCGAATCCGACGACGTCACGATGATGATCGGAATCGCCGCACAGCGGCGGCTGCCGCGGATGCGCATCAGAATACGATTTCCGGTGGCGCGGGGCAGATTCAGATCGAGCAGCGCGAGGTGAGGCACCTGCAGAGAATCGTCGGCGTCAACGCGCTCCATGTAGCGAAAAGCGGCCTGGCCGTCGTCGACCACAGTAAGCTCGACGTCGCGAAAACCGTGCTTTTCCAGAGCACGGCGCACCAGGTAAACGTCGCCGGGATTATCCTCGGCCAGCAGTATTCTGACAGGCAAGCTCATTGTTGGTGCCTTCCGCGCCCTGCAGCGTGAAGAAGAAGGTGGATCCTTTCCCGGGCTCCGACTCGGCCCATATGCGGCCGCCCGCGCGCTCTACTATTTTCTGGCACAATGCCAGACCAATCCCCGTACCTTCATAAGCCGATCCGTGCAGACGCCGGAAGATGCCGAAGATCTGCTGGAGGTACTCGGGTTCAATACCGATGCCGTTGTCACGCACGGAGAATATCCAGCCACCGCCTGCATCCGGTCTGGCGCCGATCCGGATGAAAGGCCTCTCGCCCTCGTTTGAGTATTTGAGCGCGTTGCTGATCAGATTCTGAAAAAGCTGGACCAGATGGATTTGTGGTATGTCCACGGTTGGCAGCGTTCCGATCTCGACGTCCGCGTGTGAGCTGTCGATCACGGTGGCAAGGTTCAGCAGCGCGGAACCCACGGCGGCGTACGCATCCGCCACGGGTGATTTCCCGGCCGAGCCATTCGAGACGCGCGAGTACGTCAGCAGGTCCTTCAGAAGCTGCGACATACGCCGCGCACCGTTCACGGCGAAATCGATGTAGGAACGGGCATTCCGGTCGAGCGAGTCGGCGTATTCGTCTTTAAGCAGCTCGCTGTAAATCGACACCATGCGCAGCGGCTCCTGAAGGTCGTGGCTGGCCGCGTACGCGAACTGTTCCAGATCGGCGTTGGACTGCTGGAGCGCCTGATTGGCGAGCTGCAGCTGGCGGGCGGCTTCCATCTGCTGCTGAATGTCGGTACAGCCGCCCAGCCAGCGAACTATCATTCCTGTACGATCGCGTACAGGAACGGCGCGGCAGAGGAACCAGCGCCAGGCACCATCGCTTGAACGGCGCAGCCGAGCCTGGGATTCAAACGTGGCTCCGGTCAGGAGAGAATTCCGCCAGCGCGCATGATAATCGTCCCGGTCTTCGGGGTGCAACAGATCTTTCCACGGGTAAAGCGGAAGATATTTCCCGGCATCGTTGCCGGACTGCCATCCGGCATAGGAAATCCATTCCTGATTTACGTACTCGATGCTGCCGTCGGCAGCGGTGGACCACACGGGCTGGGGGAGCGCGCTGGCCAGAGTACGGAATCGTTCTTCGCTCTCCCGCAGGGCATCTTCAAAACGCCGGCGCTCGGTGATGTCGGAACAATAGCCCGCCAGAAGCTCGGTGCGGCCATCGTGAAAGGTGGTTACGTCGACCAGACTCGGGAAGTCCGTGCCATCGTGCCGGATGTGTTGACCTTCGAACATGTGCCGGCCTTTCTCTACCGCGAACCGGAGCGACGAAGCGAGTTCGGCGGCCGAATTGGCGGGTACGAGCACCTGCAGTGACTTGCCAAGCAATTCGCTGACCGAATAGCCATGCATGGCGGCGAAGGTGGGATTCATGTCGACCAGCAGGCTGTCGCGCGCATCTGCCACGAACATGCCGAATCCGGCAGCGGAGAAAATCTGCTTCCAGCGCTCCAGCTCGCGCTCGGCAATGCGTCGCGCCGTGATATCGCGAAACACGAGGACCTGCCCGAGAATCTTCCCGGAGGCGGTGCGGATCGGCGAACTGGTGTCCTCGATAGGAATTTCCGTGTTGTCGCGCGAGATCAGGACGCGGTGTCCTGCCACACTGTCGCCATTGGGTCCGGTCTTTTCATCGACGATCCGAAAGACATCGGGCAGGGGCTTTTTCCCGGCGGCGGCGGCCGTCCAGCCGGTCAGCGTCGCGGCCACGGGATTCATAAAGCGGACAGCGCCGGCGCCGTCCGTGACAATGACGGCGTCGCCGATGCTGGCGAGGGTGGTATGCAGCTGCTGCCGCGATTCCTCGATGCTGCGCGCCGACTCCTCGCGCTCTTTCACGACCGAATCGACTGCGTTGCCCAGATACCAGAGCAGCACGATAAGACCAAAGCAACCCGCCAGGACAACAAGAAGAATCCGGGACGCCCGGGCCTGGGAGCGCCTGTTGCGGTCATAGAAATTCAGGTACTCGGAGCTGAGAAGGATTCTGCAGTACGACCGGATGTCATTCATCGTGAGTCGGCCTGCACCGGTGCGCATCTGGGCCTGAGCGGCATCGGGACCTGCTTCATCATGGACCGCGATGGTAAGCTTCAGTTCCTCGACTTTGTCGTGAATCAGCCCCTCAATGGAATTGACCACCGAGATCTCGCTAGGGGCGGCAGCCGCCATGGCGGACAAGCTCTTCATCTGATCCGGGAGTTCGGCCAGGGCCGCGCGATACGGATCGAGATATTTTCGGTCACCCGTGAGAAGATAGCCGCGTTGACCGGATTCCGCCTCGGTAATGGTGGAAAGCAGGAGGTCGGTCTGCCGCTCCAGCTGACGCGTCTGATCGACCTGCGTGGATGCGACCCGAAATTCGCGCCAGTCGTAATAAAACAGCGTGCCGATGAAGAGGACAATAATGAGAGCGAGGAATCTCCAGAGCCGGTCGATTCTCCCGTTCAGAAGCCGCTCCACTACATCACAGTTTAATATGCTCTGTTTTCTTATGTCTCTTCAGTGAATATGGACGTACGAAACGATACTGCCGGGCTGGCCGATTTTCTGGACCGTCTTATACACGATATGCGCGAGCCGCTGCGCTCCATCAGCGTGTTCGCGGAACTGCTGGGGGAGATCGCAGGGGCACGGCTGGGTGGAGAAGGCGATCGGGCGCTGAAAGAGATTCCGGCGGGCGCGGCGAAAATCGGCAAGCTGCTGGAGGGGTTGTCGGGCTATGCGCTGGCGCTGCGGGAGCCGACCGAACACGGTCCGGCGTCACTCCAGTCGGCATTCACGATTGTGCTCGGCGAGCTCGATGAGGAAATCCGCGACTGTCATGCGACGGTGACCGGCGGGAAGCTGCCGCGGGTGAGCCCGAGCCTCGAGCGGCTGATGCAACTGCTGCGGAATGTGATCGGCAACTCGCTGCGCTTCCGATCGGAGGCCGCGCCGGTGATTCGGGTAACCGCAGGGATGGAGGTGCCGGGCGTCTGGACGATTCGCGTGGAAGATAACGGCATCGGGATAGCAAAGGAAGACTGCGATGCTGTTTTCAATCCGTTCATGCGCGTCGAGGGAAGGAAGTACGGCGGAGTCGGGCTGGGTCTGACAACGGCCAAAGCGATCGTCGAAGCACACGACGGGACCATCCGGATGGAGCCTTTGCCGGAGCGTGGAACGGCTTGCGTTTTCACGCTGCCCGAGGGTTAGCATAGTAAAAGCGCCGGCGGCAGGACCGCCGGCGGTACGGGCGCGCTAAGAGCCCGAAACTGTCGCGATGGTGGCCTTGCCGTTCAGCTGGCTGAGCCGGTTGTGCAGCGTCCGCACGCTGATGCCGAGTATGTCGGCGGCTTTGGTCTTATTGTTGTTTGTCCGTTTGAGAATCACGCCGATGTAGGTGTCCTCGACTTCCTCCAGCGTTGCGCCGGGACGGAAGTGAATCGATTCGAGTGCTTCGGCGGCCGGGGCGGCGGCTGCCTCGGGCAGTCTCAGCTGAGGTTCGTCAATCGCGTCAGCCTGATTAATCGACAGGTGTCTGCGAAGGATAAGACCTTCACTCGCCATGATGGCGGAGCGCTCCAGGACATTGCGCAGCTCGCGAACATTGCCGGGCCAGTTGTAGCTCTGCAGGCTCGCCAGCGCGTCCGCGTGCAGGCCCGTAATGCGGCAGCCGTGCTTCCTGTTAACGCTTACCAGAATGGCGTCAGAGATCGCCGGGATGTCGTCTTTGCGGTCGCGCAGCGGCGGCAGCATCATATGAAAAACGTTCAGCCGGTAATACAGGTCCTCACGAAGCAGTTTGTCTCTGATGGCTTCTTCGGGGATCTTGTTAGTGGCTGCGAGCACCCGCACATCCACGGGCAGATCAGTCCTGCCGCCCAAACGCCGCACTCTGCGTTCTTCGAGAACGCGCAGCAGTTTTGCCTGCGTGTTGATCGGCATGTCGCCGATCTCATCGAGAAAGACCGTGCCGTTGTTGGCCTGCTCGAAACAGCCGATGTGACGTTCCAGAGCACCGGTGAAGGATCCTTTCTCATGCCCGAACAGTTCGCTCTCGATCAGAGTCTCCGTCAGAGCGGCGCAGTTGACGGGCACGAACGGCCCGGCGGCGCGAGGGCTCAGACGATGCAGCGACCGCGCCACAAGCTCCTTTCCGGTACCGCTCTCCCCGGTGATCAGAACCGAAGCCGAGGTCGGGGCCACCTGTTCAATCTCAGAGAACACCCTGCGCATGGCGGCGGAACTGCCCACCAGTTCGCCGAGTACGCCGTGAAAACTGAGCTGGCGGCTGAGGACCTGAGCTTCTTCGACCAGCCCCTTCTGCACCGCCGCGCGTTCAATCAGCGCGCGCAAAATGCCCGGTTTGACCGGCTTCTCGAGGAACCAGAAAGCGTTCAGGTCATGGACCACCGAGATAGCTTTGTCGATGCTGCCGAAACCAGTGAGGACGACGGTCGGCGTGCGGTCGCCCGCCTGTTCGAGGGTGCGCAACAGCTCGAAACCGTCCATACCTGGCATGATGAGGTCGGTGAGGATGAGATCGGCGGGTTGCTCCGCGTGCGCCGCCAGGGCCTCGCGGCCATCCGCCGCAGTGACAGCTGTACAGCCGAAAGAGGTCAAAATCTCAGCCAGCGCTTCGCGCTGGCGCGGCTCATCGTCCACGACCAGTATCCTGGTCGCCGTGGGGGTGGTCATCTATGGATATCGTAGCCCGATGCTTCGTTGCCTGTGCAGCGGGCTGGTAAGAAAGAGCGTGCAACCGGACCGCGACAGGTTAGAAACGAAACAGTGCTGGTCCGCGATCGACGCGCCGGCCTGGCGATTCGTATGTCACCGCCCCGGAGCAGGCAGCTTATGGTATGCGGCCTGCAAGAACCGGGAAGTGAGGCTGGTTATGAACATTCTTAAAATCTCAACTTCTTTAATGGCTCTGGTTCTGGGTGTGGCCGCTATAGCGCCTTCCGCGGCGGCGGATCCGTACGACAAGAAAATGGTCCTGACGTTTTCCGAACAGGTCGAGGTGCCGGGGGGTGTGACACTCGAACCCGGTACCTACGTGTTCAAGCTGCAGGATTCGCAAAACGATCGGCATATCGTGCTGGTGCAGAACGAACGGGAAAACAAGACCTACGCGCAGATATTTGCGACGGCGGCTTTCAAGGTCCAGCCCAGGGGCAAGGTGCAAACGATGTTCTGGGAAACCCCGGCGGGCCGGCCGAAGGCCCTGCGCGCGATCTTCTGGCCGGGTGACCGCTATGGGCAGGCGTTTCTGTATAAGGCTGATCGCGCGAATCAGCTGGCAGCGGAACAGCCGAACCACGAGCAAGTGCCGACTGAGTAGTTGTCAGACACGGAACGCGACGGGGCGCGAAATCGCCGACTTCGCTTAATCAGAACGGCAGCCGGCGCCCCGTGGCTACGCCGTTGTTGTTTTTGCTGGAGAGCGGGCCTTCGCCTCCGGAAAAGCTCCCGGCGCCGGCAGTCGTGGTGAAGGGCACCTCGGCAGCCGTGAAAGTCAGCGGGCGGTCGAGCAGCATGTCGACCGTGCTGCCCTTGGCCAGAATCGCATCCGGACCTCGGGTCAGAAGCACGCCGGCCAGTCCTGCGGCGGCTCCGGCGGCGGCGCCGACGCCGGAGCCGAGACCCGCGTGTCCCTGGCTCGAACCGACGATCGCACCCAGGCCCGCGCCGGTGGCCGCCCCTTCGCCTATAAGCTTGGCGTCTCCGCCTTTATTGGAGTCGCCCTGAATGACGCCTTCTTTCTTCTCCAGATGTTCGTCGCCGCGGGCATCGACCGAGCCCAGCCGGGAACGAAAATCGCGTGTGACGCCGTTTGGCAGCGTGATGGTGTCGAAGCGGACGTACAGTTCGCCGCGGCCTTTCACGCGGCCGGGACGCTTCACTTCGGTCACGGTGCCTGTGACCCAACTGCCTGGTGGGATGACGATATGGCCGTCGATCACAATCGGAAACACCGTTTCGAGGTAGATCGGATCGCCCGCGGAGGAGTGTTTTGTGCTGACGCTGTTGATGAGGCCGAGCGGAATGCGCGTGCCCGCCTGAACCGTGTAAGACGCCGCAGGAGCGGCTGCCGTCTGAGCGAAAACGCTGAGTCCGGCAACGAGCAGTCCCGAGAGAAGCAGCGCGGGCGAAAAGGCTTTCAGCGCATTCATACTGTTTCCATTGTACGCGCGGAAGGAGAATCCGTTTCTATTGGGTATAGAGCTGAATGGTGGCGGGGCTGCTTTCCGCGCCTATTGATATCTGAATCGTGGCGTCGGGCGGCAAATCGGCCGGCAGCCGAAGGTTGATCTGATACAGACCGGCAAAACCCGGCGTCAGCCCGGCATAGAGGATGCTGCCTGCGGCGCACTGTTCCCCGTCGATCAGGATCTGAAGCTGGGCGGCGGCCAGAATCCAGGTGGCTGTCGAAACGATGTACCCCGGGGGAACATCCGGAATGGTATGCCCGAGGCCGGCGGCGTAAAGGACGACGATTTCGCCACCCTGGGCGGGCGCGGCGGGAGAGATCAGGCTGCCATCGGCGTGCTGCGCTACGGCGAAGTTGCCATTCCACTGAAAGAATCCGGGAGAAACCGGAGCCAGCGGTATGGTTACTACCGGACCTGTGATGCCCTGCCTCTCGACGAACACCGTGACGCTGGTGGCCTCGACTTCATAGGGGATCAGAAAATTAATCTGGCCCGGCGAGACAAAGAACAGCCCGCTCACGATGTTGTCGACATACACGGTGACGCCGGCGAGCGCAGTCGGCAGCGCTCCGCCCACCAGATTGCCGGTGGTCACGGCCTGCGTCGTCCACGCAAGGTTGGTTCCGTAGAGCGAGGCGATCGCGTTGGGTGAAAGAGCGCCGGTAAGCCCGGTGGCGGCGTTTACGATGCCCAACGCCGTGTAGGCAGGAGCGGTTGCCGATGCAGGCGTCCCGGCGTGCGTCAGGTCCCCCGCAAACGCAAGGGCGCACATGGCGGTCAGCCGCCAGATATGGTGACGCGAAATGTCGCCGCCGCGCCAGCTCATAATTTCTCCGGACGCCGGTCTTATCGGCAGACTTCCGGAAGGTTCTAAGTATTTCGTCGCGGGCTGCTGAAAAGCACTTCTTGCCACTCCCTTACGGTCGCGTTTCGGAAAAGCAGGTTCTGATTCCGCAGGGGTTACTGAACCGCGCGCGTCAGCGAGCGCGCGGGAATATCCTATGGTCCCTGGATGGTAATCAGGCCGGAGACGGATTTCACGCCGTTGACGGTAACGACAAGCGGCAAATCGCCGTTGGGAGCGTTTGACGGAATGGTTACATCCACCTGGTAGATCTGGGTTTCCGGGGGAATCAGTCCGGCGAACACGACGGCGGCGCTCATTCCGTTCACAGTCGCGGTGGGCGTGGGGGTCAGGTTGTAGACTTTGTCGGTCTCGATGCCGGCTGCAATGGGCGGGCTGGTGGGACCGAAACCGGTCCCGTAGAGCTGGATGGTCTCACCGGGTTTGGCGGGCGTGGTGAAATTGGCGGCCGCCGTGGGGAAGAGTCCCACCTTGCCCACGTTGGTGTAGTTGAGATGCTGCGCGATGAGGTATTTGCCGTTGTCGGCGGTTCCGGGATACCAGGCGAAGAAGGACGGCGCGATGCTTGTCAGGTTGATGTTGAACGCGGCGCCGGGCTGGCCTTTTACTGTGACGACCACCGGGATGTTGTTGCCCGGGGCAATGGTCGGCGGGGTCACGATGTTCAGCTGGGTCGCACTGACGTAGTAGACGTAGCCGGGAATGCCGCCCACGGTGACTGAAGTGCCGTCGAGCGAAGTGGGGATGTTATAGGTTCCGCCGGAGTTCTGAATGAAGTCGGCGGCGCCCCAGGGCCGCCCTGTCGCGTCGGTGGATAGATTAGAGCCGAAGACTGCCAGGTACGTGCTCGGGGCGAGCGCCTGCGCGGTCTGGAATGTGGCCGCATTCTGGATGTTTGTGATTGCCGGGGCCGTCGAAGCCAGCTTGTAGCCGATGGCGTTGAGGATGTTGATCTCCGCGCCGCCGTCATTGGTGATGTCGAGGCCGGCGTCGAAACCGGGACAGCCTGCGGCGTCCTGAATGCTCTCCTGCGTTTGACACAGCGGAATGCTGGAGAGGAAATCGGCGTAGTCGTCGCCGTTGTCGAGAGTGTTATATACCTTCTGATACTTTCCCGCCCCGTTGGTTTGCCCTCCGTTATAAGAGAAATAAGCGCCGGGCGTGGGGCTGATCAGGACCAGATTGCCGTTGCTCTGATAACGGAACAGATCGACGGCCGCAGGGGTGTTCGTCCCCGGACAGCTGTCACTAAGAGTGGGGGGGTCGGTGGTCGAGATACAGGAAGAAGTTCCCAGTACCTCGTCGGTCTCATGTTCGACGACAGAGTAGAAATCGTAGGCGTCGAAAGCTTCCGTGGCGCCGGCAGTCCGGTAGTAGAGCGGGGTACCGGGATCGTTCGTAATGGTAATAATGCCGTTGTAGCAGTCCCCGGTTCCGGGCGTCATGCAGAATTTGGTTCCGTCCGCGCTGGTGCCAAATACAACCTGACTTTCGTTAAGCCCGAGGGACATCAGCAGAGCGCTCGGGGTGTCGACCATGCCGTTTCCGTAGAGGCTTGTGCTGAAGTTTTTGAGCGCGTTCAACGCGGCCTGTTGTACCGGATTACCGCTGTTTGCAGCTGCCGTGGTGAGCGCGGCAAGGTACGCGCTGTATGTCACCTGGTTATCGAACCCCACGGTACTCTCACCGAGTCCCGTCTTGCCGTACTGAATATAAATGCTGGCGGTGACGTTGGTGAACGTGGTGTTGTAAAGCGGCGCGATCGTTCCGTTGAGATAAGCGCACGTGCCGGCGTGCGTGGCGTCGATATTCGGAGCGCAGGTGTAAGAGAGAGCCGCAAATGACGGCAGGACCAGAGCGGGAATGAGCGCGACGGAACGGAGGTAAAAACAGAAAGCGGCGGCCACGTTTTCTCAGGATAATCGGTTTGACCCGAGAACCGCCAGAGCTTTTCGCGCCACGGTCGTCAGCGGAATGCGCCCGAGATCTGCGATCGGCAGCCATCTGCTCCGGGGCGGTTCTGCGGTGTCGAAGCCGCCGATGATCCCATGCCAGACCGTAACCCGGAAACGGTCGTTGACAATCTGATGGCGGAATTCGGAGGTCTTTTTCAGTTGGGGGCGCAGCTGCGGAAACAGCTGCCGGGGCGGCAGCTCCCAGAAATCTGCCAGACGGCGCTCGGCGGAATCGCGCTGCAGCAGAAACACGCAGCTGTTGTGTTCGAGAATCGCGAGGTCGAGCGCCACGTCGCGGGTCTGCTGTTTCTTCAGTTTCACGGGAAGCTCGCGCTCAGTTCCGGCGGCATGGGCAGCGCAGAACCGCGCGACGGGGCAGGACGTGCAGGCAGGCGTACGGGGCAGGCAGACCGTGGCGCCCAGTTCCATCATGGCCTGATTGAAATCGCCGGGACGACGTGTGTCGAGGAGATCAGTAGCGAGATCGCTGAAGCGCCGGCGCGCCGCGGGCGATGTGATTTCAGAGGCGTCGTTATACAGCCGGCTCAGCACCCGCATAACATTACCGTCAACGGCGGCGTGCGCCAGGCCGAGCGCGATGCTGGCGACAGCGGCAGCCGTGTAAGGGCCCACACCGGGAAGATCGCGGATGTCTGCGTAATCGGCCGGCATGCGGCCGGCGGCGATCTGCTTCGCGGCGCGATGCAGGCTGCGCGCCCGGCTGTAATAACCGAGACCGCTCCAGAGCGCGAGAACATCGCTTTCCGGAGCCGCGGCCAGGGCGGTAATCGTCGGGAAGCGCGCGAGGAACCGATGGTAGTAGGGAATCACGGCTTCCACGCGGGTCTGCTGCAGCATGATCTCGGAAAGCCAAACGCGATAGAAATCGGGCCGACCGGAATCAGAAGATGCCGCGCGCCAGGGAAGGTCGCGGTGTGCGCGGTCATACCAGCGAAGTAATGTGCGACGGAACGCGGAGAGGGAAAAACTCAGGAGTAGAGGACCTGAACGAATTCTGCCACAACACGGAACTGATCGCTCGTCAGATCGAAGGCCTCGAAATCCGGGTTCAGAGGTTCGAGGCGGATCGGCGCTTCGCGTTCTCCCGATTCCCCGGCATTCGACACGGGGAGCGCGCCTTTTCTTGCGTAGCGCTTCACGGTATAGCGGGAAGCGAAATCGGTTTCGTCGAACTTCTCGATCAAAAGATTCCGGCCGCGGCGCGAACCGGTCACCGGCGAACGGAAGATGCACACGCTGCCGTCAGGGATCAACGGCTCCATGGAACGCCCGACGACGTGCGCGGCGAACATGCTGTTCGAGAGCCGCAGCCGTTCCGGCGCGCGCACCCAGCGCTCTTCGCGCACGTCCATGCCTTCGCCGAATTTAGTGGCCGCGGCGCGCAGATCGTAGAGCGGAACGTGGGTGATGTAACGGCGGATTTCGGTCTCGACATATTCGTCGAAAAGGCTGTCTACCGCCGCGGCCGCATGGCCGTACGCGATGGATGCGCGGTCGCTGACGCGGATATAGTTCGACAGACTGTCTTCGAGGGAATCGAGCAGCCGGGAGGGGCCGATCTGGCGGGCTTTACCTTCCAGATCGCCCGCCAGTTCGGTCAGAACGTCGTATTCGGTTTCATCGAGATCGCCGAAACAGCCGGGATCGCGCAGACGCATGGCCCAGTCGGCTGAATCCGCGCCCGCCAGCAGGATGCCGTACGGAACCGGCGCATGTCCGGGCCGGGCGATCTCGAGCAGCGACCAGTGCCCGCGCCGCTTCGAACCGATGGAGACTACAGCGCCCATGTCTGGATTCAGTCTACAGCCGCGAGGCGGGACTGGGTTTATCACTGCGGGCGGAGAAGAGGTAGTTAACACCCGGTTTCTACGGTTCGAACGGATAGTACCCGTTCCGGTAACGCAACTCCACGCCCGGCAGATTCACCGCGACCCTGATCTTCCGGAATTGCTTCCTGTCGCTGCCCGGCGCGATGTCAGGCGTGTATCGAATCACGTACTGGGTCGTGATCTCGCCCGAAAGCGCGGCCATAGAGCGGAAAATGGCGCTCGAAATCTCCGCCGTATACTGGCCCGTTCCGACCGTCAGCGCGTAGTTGCCCGCATCGGAAGGCTGCGAGAGATAACCGGCGACATCTTTGTAAGGGTTATTGAGCGGCGTCTCCACTTTTCCGCCGGTCTCCGCGGTGAGCTCCGTCAGCTTGTCCTCGGCCTCGGTGTGATACCCGAAGGCCTGGCGTGCTCATGGCATAGATCGTGACCAGATTGCGCTGCGCGATCTCGATGACTTCTTTGAGCGACTTTTTGCTCGCAGTATCGTGGCCGTCGCCGATGACGACCAGCACGCGCCGCGGCTCGAAGGGCTCGCCCGTTAATGGTCTTGCGGCTGGTGCAGGCCATGTAGATCGCATCGAAAAGCGCCGAGCCGCCGCCGGGTTTGATCTTGCTCATCTTCTCCACCATCTTCTCCGAATCGCTGCTGGTGTCGGCGATCAGTTCGGCGTCGTTGCCGTAGCTGATCAGATAACCCGCTGTAGCGTTTGTCGCCCGGCAGCAGATTCAGCATCAGCTCCGTGGCCGCCTCCTGGTATTTCGCCCAGTGGATCATCATGCCGTTGCTGGTGTCGATCAGGAAGCCGATGACGATGGGCTGCGACTGTTCGTGGCTGAAGAAATCGATCTTCTGCTCTTTGTTCTCGTCGTAGACTTTGAAATCGTCTTTGGTGAGGTTGGAAACGAAGCGGCCCTTTTCGTCGGTGACCGTCACCGGCACAATGACTTCGTTGACCGAGACCCGGATGGGCGCCTGAGCTTTCGCGGCAGAGGTATAGACTGCGACCGCAGCGGCGATCAGCACGAAGGAAAGGGCGGCAACTAATGGTATTCGGCGGCGCATGGGGAACGACCCTCCTTATTCTACCCGCTTCGGGAAACGGCGGCGCGCCCTTTAGGCAGCGGCACCCTGTAGTATGCTGGTCATGTAAATTTTTCGACGTAAGTATTCTTTGAGGTACGCCTGCATGTCTTTTCCGCTGAAATCGCTCGCCCTGTCCGGCTTGGCTGTGTTTGCTCTCGTGCTGCCCGCTTTTGCGCAGACATCGACCATCGAGGGAGTCATCAAAGACCCGGACGGTAAGCCCCTGCAGGGGGCCGTGGTCAACATCGACCGGACAGACATTAAGGCCCACTACACGGTGAAGACGGACAAAAAGGGCCATTACGGTCATTACGGCCTGCCGATCGCCGGCACCTTCGATATCACCGTGCTCGTGGACGGCCAGGTCCGCGACGGCATCAAGGGTGTGCGGACTACCGGTGCGCCGATCACGCAGGATTTCAGTCTGAAGAGCCAGAAGCCGCCGCCGCGGCGGCGGCTGCAGGTCAGACCCCCGCGGAACAGGAACGCAGCATGACGCCGGCGCAGAAGAAGGCATTCGAGAAAGCCGCCAAAGCGCGCGAAGCGCAGCTCGCGAAAAACAAGGACCTGAACGACGCTTACACGGCGGGGCGCACCGCGCTGGACGCGAAGATGTAGGACGCGGCCATCGAGGGCTTCACCAAAGCTTCGACGATCGACGACGGGCAGATAGCCATCTGGAGCGGACTGGCGGATGCGTACGTCGGATCGGCAGGCACGAAAACGGCGTCGGACGCTGCGGCGCTGTACGACAAAGGGTTTCGAGGCTTTCAAGAAGGCCATCGACCTTTCCTCCACTCTGGCTCCCACCGAGCAGGCGGCCTATTACAACAACTTCGCGCTCGCGCTGGCCAAGGACAAGAAAATCGACGACGCGAAGACGAACCTCGACAAGGCGGCGCAGCTCGATCCCACGGGTGCCGGCAAGTACTTTTACAACATGGGCGCGCTGCTGGTCAACAGCGAGCAGAACGAAGCCGCCGGCGACGAGTTCAGGAAGTCGATCGCGGCCGATCCGACCTATGCGGACGCCTATTATCAGTACGGCCTCTACCTGACATCGAAGGCCACGGCGGATACCAAGCGGCAATATCGTTGCCGCGCCCGGCACCATCGAGAATCTGCAGAAATATCTCGATCTGAAACCGGACGGCAACTTCGCGCCCTCGGCGAAGGAACTGATCGCTTCGCTCGGCGGCAAGGTGAGCACGACGTTCAGCAACCCAAGCGCCAAGCCGAACACGAAGAAGAAGTAAAAGCCGACAGAGAGACCGCTGGTCTCTCGCTCGATTCGCGCACAACGGACCTTCGGCCTGTGCGCTTTTATTCATGCTCTCCTTTCTCGCACGACGTGATCCTGTTCGCGATCGCCATTTCGGTGGTGCGCTCGGTGGTCACGATGGTCCAGCGCGCGTTCAAAGGTGGTGGACGGACGCAGCCGCCCGTGCGTGCCGCGCGAACCACACAACAGGAGGCGACGATGCTGCAGCAGGATCCGGTCTGCGGCACTTATGTCGCGGTGGAGACTTCGCTGAAGCGTGTCGTGAACGGCAGGGTGGTGCATTTCTGTTCACCCGAGTGCCGCGATAAATACGCGGCCTGACCAGACACACTTTTGCGTAACCTTCAGATCGACAATCTGCTTTCGGACCTGACGCGCACGGCGGCGTTTCAGGGACTCGTGTCGCGCGTGGCGTCCACCAGCGCGGCGCCAGGGGTGGTCCGCCTGTCCGGTCTGACGCTTACGGCAAAAGCGCTCTACGCGGTCCTGCTGCATCGCGCCACGGGCCGTCCGCAGCTGATCGTGGTGGACGGCAACAAACAGGCCGAAACGCTTTTGCCGCTGCTGCAGACCTTCGCCGATCTGATCGAACCGGGCAGCCCGCCGGTTTTTCTGCCCGCGCTCGACGTGCTGCCCGGGACAGCGCATGTCGCCGCACGCCGAAATTCTGGCCACGCGCGCCACGGCGCTGGGCAGGCTGGCGAACGGGTTCAGCGGCATCACGCTGGCGCCGGTGGCGGCCGCGCTCGGCGCGCACCGAGGCGCCGGCATACTACCGGCAGCTCACGCAGCACCTGCGGGTGCAGGACGAAGTGCCGCTGGACGACCTCGCCGCGCATCTCGAAAGCGTCGGGTATGAGCGGCGCGATCCCGGTCGAGATGGTGGGCGAGTACTCGATCCGCGGCGGCATTCTCGATGTTTTTTCGCCGGAGCAGGAGCAGCCGGTGCGCATCGAGTTCTTCGGCGACGAGATCGAATCGATCCGCCGGTTCGATCCGGAATCGCAGCGCTCGATTCACAAGCTGAACGAGTGCGTGCTGCAGCCGCTCACGCGAGTTCCAGAAATCAGCCGCTGCTGCCGCTGGCGAACATTTGCGCACGGGCCGGGCGGACTGCCGGAACTGGCGAGCCGTTCGCCGGCTGGGAGCTGCTGGTCGCGCCGTGCGCCCGCGCATTCGTCGCTCGCTCGATTTCTTCGAACAGCCGCTGATTCGTGATCGACGAACCGGAGCTGACGAAGAGCCGCGGCCGAACGCTTCTGGACGCGGCTCGAGATGCCGCGCTCGAGCCGGATCGACCGAAGCGGCGATGCTCGACTGGGACGAATTCAGCGCCATCGCCGCCAAAGCACGACGTTCTCGAAGTGCGCCAGCTCGATATGGGCGAGCCGGCGGAAGACAGCTTCTACATTTCGACGCGGCCTTCGATGGCGTTCCACGGCAATCTGCAGGTGGCCATCCGGGAAGCGAAGACGCTGCTCGAAGCGGGCATGCAGCCTGGCGTTTTTTGCGCCGACCGCGGGCGAAGTGGAGCGCCTCGCCGATGTGTTCAGCGAGTATGCGATGCCGTATCAGATCGATCTCGGCGGCGAGCGCGTGCCCGAGTATCTGCAGCAGCGCGCGCAGTCGCTGAGCGCCGGCATCGCGCTGATCCGCGGCGACGTGGCGCGCGGCACGGTGTTTCAGGAAGCGCGCCTCGCCATCTTCGGCGCGGAAGATCTGTTCGAATCTCCGGAAACCGTGGCCAAGCCCGGGCAAGTCGCAGCACGGGCGCTTTCTCCGCCGATCAGTTCGATCTGAAGCCCGGCGATTACGTGGTGCACGTGGAACACGGCGTCGGGCAGTTCCTCGGCGTCCGCGAGATCGCGCAGGGCGACACCAAAGGCGATTACATGCTGCTCGAATATGCGGGCGGCAACAAGCTCTACGTGCCGCTGGCGCGCATGGATCTGGTGCAGCGCTTTCGCGGCGAGGGCGAAGCGAAGCCCATGCTCGACAGGATGGGCGGCGCCACCTGGACCCGCACCAAGACGCGCATCAAAACCAAGATGCGCGACATGGCGGAGGAGCTGCTGAAGCTCTACGCCGCGCGCAAACTGGCGCCGGGCTTCGCGTTTTCCGCCGACAGCAACTGGCAGCGCGAATTCGAAGACGCCTTCGAATTCACCGAAACGCGCGATCAGAAAACGGCCATCGCCGATATCAAGCGCGACATGGAAAGCCCGCAGCCGATGGACCGCCTGCTCTGCGGCGACGTCGGCTACGGCAAGACCGAAGTGGTGATGCGCGCGGCGTTCAAGGCCATGGGCGACGGCAAACAGGTCGCCGTGCTGGCGCCCACCACGGTGCTCTGCTTCCAGCATTTCGAGACGTTCAAGAAAGCGCTTTCAGCCGTTCCCGGTGCGCATCGAAATGCTGAGCCGCTTCCGCACCGCGAAGGAAATCAAGGCCGTGCTGGACGGATCTCGCCGAGGGCAAAGTGGATCTGGTGGTCGGCACGCACCGCGCTGTTTTCGAAAGATGTCGACGTGGAAGGACCTCGGCCTGGTCATCATCGACGAGGAGCAGCGCTTCGGCGTGAAGCACAAAGAGCGGCTGAAGGAGATCTGCGCAAGGCATCGACGTGATCGCCATGAGCGCGACGCCGATTCCGCGCACGCTGCACATGTCGCTGCTCGGGCTGCGCGATATGTCGGTGATCGAAACGCCGCCCAAGGACCGGCTGGCGATCCACACGGTGGTGGCGCCGTTCACGCCGGATCTGATCAAGTCGGCCATCGAACTGGAACTGGCGCGCGGCGGCCAGGTTTATTTCGTGCACAACCGCATCGATTCCATCTGGCATCGCGCGGCCATGATCCAGGAGATGTTCCCCGGCGTGCGCATCGGCGTGGGCCACGGCCAGATGGCGGAGGCGGAACTGGAGAAGGTGATGCTGCAGTTCATGCGGCACGAGTTCGACGTCTTCGTCTCGACCACCATCGTCGAGAACGGCCTCGATATTCCGCTGGCCAACACCATGATCATCGAGAACGCCGAGCGCTACGGGCTTTCGGAGCTGTATCAGCTGCGCGGGCGCGTGGGGCGGTCGAATCGGCGCGCTTACTGCTATCTGTTCGTCGAGCCGGATACGGAACTGACCGAGATCGCGCGCAAGCGGCTGGCCGCGCTCAAGGAGTTCAGCGATCTGGGCGCGGGCTTCAAGATCGCGGCGCTCGATCTGGAACTGCGCGGCGCGGGCAATCTGCTGGGCGGCGAGCAGCACGGCCACATCAACGCGATCGGATTCGACATGTACGTCCGGATGCTGGAAGAAACCGTGCGCGAGCTGCGCGGCGAGGAGGTGGCGCCGGAGATTCATTCGTCGCTCAATCTGGGGCTCGATCTGCGCATTCCGTCGACTTACATCACGGACGAGAACCAGCGGCTGCGCGCCTACAAGCGAATCGCGCAGGCGGTCGATGCCGCGGAACGCGAGAAGGTGGAGCAGGAACTCGCCGACCGCTACGGTCCGGTGCCGGACGACGTGCGCAATCTGCTGACGCTATTCGGCGATCAAGACCGCGGCGGAGAAGATCGGCATCGAAGCCATCGACCGGCGCGGCTCCGTGCTCAACGTGAAGTTCCACGAAGAGACGCGCGTGGATGGCGAGAAGCTGATGGCGCTGGTGAGCGGCACGCCGCGGCGCGCAGTTCACGCCGGCGGGAGTGCTGCGTCTGCCGGTGGATGGCGCCGGGACCCCGGCCGCGAGTGCTGGATTTCATCGCACAGAAACTGATTGCGCCCCTGACCTGAGCGGCGACCGGCTGGCCGTGCACAGGCGGATGTGGTGGTTTTCAGCCTGGCCTGTCGACAGCGGTACACTTGGATTTCCTTTTGGAATCAATTACATGGCTTTTGGTCCGGAACATGCCTTCCCATTGGCGAGGCGCATGGATATGAAACAAACCAATCTTGATCAATCGGTCAGCAGGCGGGCAGTGAGCATTTTCTGCACGGGTCTGCTTGCCATCGCTCTGGGTGCGCCGGCTTTCGGGCAGTACGCCCAGCAGTATCCGCAGCAGTATCCAAATCAGTACCCGGCCCAAAATCCGGCCCAATATCCAGCTCAGTACCCGGCGGCGGCGCCGGCGCCGGCCCCCGACCCGCAGCAGCAGGCGGGGCCGCAGCAGCCGCTGATGCCGCCTGAGCAGCTGGACAACCTGGTCGCGCCGGTCGCGCTGTATCCCGATCCGCTCCTGGGCCAGGTGCTGGCCGCGTCGACCTATCCTCTGGAAGTCGTCGAAGCGGGGCAGTGGATGCAGCAGAACGGAAACCTGCACGGGCAGGATCTGATCAATGCGGCGCGGCAGCAGAACTGGGACCCGAGCGTACAGGCGCTGGTGGCATTTCCCGATGTTCTGGCGATGCTCAATCGCGATGTGCGCTGGACGACTGATCTCGGCAACGCTTTTCTCGCCCAGCAGCAGGACGTAATGAATGCCGTGCAGCGCATGCGTGTGCGCGCCCAGGCAAACGGCAGGCTGCAATCCAATCCGCAGCAGACAGTAACGACCGAGGCGCAGAACGGACAGAACGCGGTAGTGATTGAACCGGCGAATCCGCAGTACGTTTATGTGCCTTCCTACAATCCCGATTACATCTGGGGTCCGCCCGCGTATGGATACTACCCCCCGCTGTACTATCCGCCGGTGGCCTACGGCTTTGGGTTCGGACCGGGCATCTTCCTGGGCGGATTCTTCCCGGGCTTTGGCATCGGTTTCGGCGGCTGGGGTTTAGGCTGGGGCTGGGGCTTCGGATGGTTCGGCGGCGGGCTGTTCCTGAATGCCGGTTTCTTCAGCCACTGGGGATTTCATCCTTACTTCGGTTCGCATTTTGGCGGCGGTTTTGCCAGCGGCCGGGTGGGATGGGAGCATGATCCGTTCCACCGCGGCGGCGTGCCGTATGCGAATCGCAGCGTGGCCTCGAGGTTCAGCAGTACGCAGCGGTTTTCGGCAGGACGCGTGGCTGGCGGCAATGCTTTCAGCGCGGCGCGGTCGGGCAGCTTCAACCAGGCGCGCAGCGGCGGTTTCAATGAAGCCCGCGGGGGCGCGAGTGCGGGAGGCGGCTGGCAGCACTTCGGCAGCACAGGCTCCGGCAGTCCGCGCGGATTCGGTCTGGAGAACCGCGGCGGCGCTGCAACCGGCGGCTGGCAGCACTTCGGCAGCCCGGCTCCGGCGGCGCGCGGATTCCAGGCCCCGAATGCAGGTGCGCAGAGCTTCCGTGGAAACTCTGCTCCGGCTTCGAACGGCGGGGCGCGCAGCTTCGCGGCCCCCCGCCAGAGCTCCGGTGGAGGGAACCCTGGCGGCGGTCACCAGTCCGGCGGCGGAGGCGGGGGCCGTTCGTTCGGCGGCGGTGGCCACAGCGGCGGTGGCGGCGGTCACCACAGGTAAGAGCTAACTAAGACACAGACGTCCTGGCGGCGGCATCGAACTCTCGAGGCCGCCGTCGTTAGCTTTTCCTGTGGCGCTTTTCCTGTGGCGCTTTTCCTGTAGCGCTTTTCCTGCAGCGCTTTTCCTGTAGCAAAGAACGCTACTTTGGGGCTGCGTGCATGGCATACACCACATGCTCGATGACTCGGCCGTGGAGACTTACGATCTCGCGGCGGTCGGTGAGTACGGCGCCGATCTTTTCGACAGCTCTGCGCGAGCGCAGGTTCGTTGTGCCGATCCGGAAGACGACGGTATCGACGAAGCGGAAGGCGTGACCGAGCATCAGCCGCTTCATTTCGCCGTTATATTTGCCGCCCCAGTGCGAGCGCGCGAGGAACGTCGATCCGATTTCTATTTCGCTCTCGGCGGGCTTGTAGTTCGAGTAGCGGGAAGAGCCGATAGTCTCGCCGGTGGCGCGGTCGATAACAACGAAAGCGCCACCACAGGCGAGCCCCTGGCGGAAGAATTCGCGGAAGACGTCCTCTTTCCAGCGGTCGGAAACAGGGTGCACTTCCCAGATCAGCGGATCGGACGCGACGCGGGAAAGCGCCGGCCAGTCTTCGGGTGCGAGGGGGCGCAACTCGATAAGGTCGCCGGCAAGGCGAGGCTGAAGATCGAACATAAAAGGGCCGGGTTCCGGCGAAGAGGGGTTCGGTGCACTTGATCGACCAATGCGCCCTCTGCCTTACAGATTCTACATCGCGGGGAATACCGGAATCGCCGTCTGCGCTGAGAAGTGGTATGATCGCGTGCGATCCTGAGTCGAATGGTCGGCCGCGCCGTTCTGCACTATCAGATTCTCGAAAAGCTCGGCGCCGGTGGCATGGGCGAGGTATACAAGGCCCGCGACACGCGCCTCAACCGCTTTGTCGCTCTCAAGGTATTGCCGCCGGGCATGACCGGCGATTCCGAGCGGCAGCGGCGGTTCATTCATGAAGCGCAGGCAGCCTCGGCGCTCAATCATCCGAACATCATCACGATTTACGACATCGTCACCGACGGCGGCACCCAGTTCATGGTGGTCGAGTTCGTGGTGGGCAAGACGCTGCTGGAGCTGATTCCGAAAGAAGGGCTGCGGATCCCGCAGGCGATTCAGTACGCGGCCCAGATGGCGGATGCGCTGGCGGCGGCGCACGCGGCAGGGATTATTCACCGTGATCTCAAACCGGCAAACGTGATGGTAACCGGCAGCGGTCTGGTGAAACTTCTGGATTTCGGGCTCGCCAAGGTGCTGGAAGGAAGCACCGACGATCTCAATGGCGAGACGGCCAGCATTACGATGGCGCCGCTGACCGTGGAAGGCACGGTGATGGGCACGGTCAATTACATGTCGCCCGAGCAGGCCGAGGGCAGAAAGATCGACACGCGCTCGGACATCTTTTCGTTCGGCGCCGTGCTGTATGAAATGCTCACGGGCCGCACGGCGTTCCGCGGGGTCAACACGATAGCGACCCTGACGGCGGTGCTGCGGGATGACATCAAGCCGATCACCGAGGTGAAGCCGGAGACTCCGCCGGAGCTGGTGCGTATCGTCGACATGTGCCTGCGGAAGGATCCGGCGCAGCGTTATCAGAATATGCAGGAGGTGCAGGCCGCCCTTCAGCCCCTCAGGCGACTGTCGGATTCGGGCGCGCTGGATATTCCGACGATGCGCGGCGTAGTGCCGTTGGGAGCGGTGCCGCGTCCGCCCGCTGCGGCGAAGCGGCCAAACATTGCGGTGATGAGTGCCGCCGCGGCGGCGCTGCTCCTCGCGGCGGGCGGCAGCGCTTACTGGCTGATGAACCGTAAGGCGCCGGAGCCGGTCGCGCAGCAGCAGACCGCAGCCGCGCCCTCGGCCCCGACTACGACCACTATCAAACAGCCTGCGCCGGTGGCGAGGAATACGGAACCCGTCGCGCCTTTAATCGTGCCCGCGCCGGTGGCGATCAGGGTGGTGCTGGGGGACGCATTGCCTGTGCGTCTGGTGCTGGACGAGGATGTGCCGGCTGACGCGGTGGCGGGCGATCCGGTGAAGTTCAGAGTCGGCCACGATGTACTGGTGGATGAAACGACAGTCATCCGGAAGGGTGCGCGCGCCGCGGGGACCATTGCGGATGGCGCGAAGAGACACATCTTCGGTCTCGCCGGCAGGATAACATTTCGACTGGAGAGTGTGGAAGCGGTGGATGGTCAGATGGTGAATCTGCGGGCGACGGAAGCGGCGCGCCCGAACTCCCGACGTCCGGTGAACAACGGCGGGAAGCGAACGCGGGAAGTGGCCGCGTTTGCAGGCGGAGAGTATACGGGGTTCGTCGACGGCGCGAACGCTGTAACGGTGAAGAAATAGGCGCAAATCCGCCACGGCACGAACAAATCCACAACGGTGCACGATAAGTGTTCTTTACGTTACACTTTGAGCATATCAGGGGAAACGCGTAGTGGCCATTGACCTTGCTTTGCCGACCCAACAATGGCTCGACCTGCTGCCCGATGCCGCCCTGATTGCCGATCCGGAAGGCCGTGTTAAGACCCTCAACTGGAAAGCGCTGGATTTATTCGGCTATCGAAGCGATGAACTCCTTCACCAGCCGATAGAGATCCTGGTACCGGAACGCCTGCGAACGGGACATGCGGAACACCGCAGGACGTTCTTCGCTGATCCGCATGCCCGTCCCATGGGCAGGACAAAAGAGCTGTTCGGGGTGGAGCTGTTCGGACGGCGCAAAGACGGCTCTGAATTTCCCGCTGAAATCAGCATCAGCCCGATACAGGCGGAAGGGCGGGTACTGGTCTGCGCAATCATCCGCGACATCACGGACCGAAACAAAGCCGAGGCGGAGCGACGCGAACGCGCAGCCCGGCTGCAGGTGATTTTTGACAGCACCTCAGAACTGCAGGTGCTGTATCGCGTCGAGCCCGGTGACCGGTTCGTGGTGGAAATGGTCAACAGGGCCATGATTCTGACATTCGCCGAGCGGACAGGTCAGGATCCGGCTCAGTTCAAGGGGAGAGAACTACGGGATTTTCTGGCGCCCGTGCGCTTCTCCGCCGAAGAAGAAGATTTCCGGCGGGCTATGTGCCGGAAGGTGGCGCGTGAGAAGACCGCCGTGCACTATACGGCTGCGTCGGGTCCGCACAGCGAAGATCTGGAGATCAAGCTTTCCGCGGTTCTCAGTGAAAGCGGGGAATGCACGCACCTGCTGTGGAACGCGCGGGTGGTGACCGACAGGGTACGCGCCGAGGCGGAACTGCGGGAGCGCGAGGAGCGGCTCCGCCTGGTGTTCAACTCGCATCAGGACCCGCAGTGCCTGATTCGCGTGGAGCCCGACGGGCGGTTTATCAACGAGGCATTTAACCAGGCGATGATCGACTTCGTGAAGGAGTTGGTGCCCGATCCGACCGCCTGGCTGGAGCGCGAAAGAGACGAGTTCCTGCGGGCGCTCGGCGTCGGGGAAATTGTAGTGGAACGGTCGATCGCGGGCTGGCGAACGGTGGCGACAGGAAAGTCTCCGGTCCGCAGCGAACTGAGGGTGAGGATGGCGCACGGTCAGCGCGAGGAAATCGCCGACGTCATGATCTCACCGATTCTGAATCGCGACGGCGTTTGCACACACCTGTTGTGGACGGCGCACATGATGACGGAGCGCGCCCACGCCGGCGAAGAACTGCAGCGCCGCGAGAGGGAGCTCGAAGAGGCGCAAAGCATCGGGCACATCGGCAGCTGGAGGTGGGAAATCGCGGAAGGCAAGCGGCTGGTCTGGTCCGACGAAGTCTATCGGATTCTCGGATACGAGCCGCATTCCTTGCCGCCGCCGCAATTCCCGGAATTCCTGAAAATGGTGCACCCCGACGACCGTGCGGCGGTGGAAAAACAAGTCTGGTCGGCTTTCGAGGCGAGGGCGCCGCACGACATCGAACACCGTATTGTGCGGCCGGACGGAACCGTCCGTTTCGTGCGCTCCCGCTCGCGCATTCAGCTGGACGCCGCCGGAAACCCGGTACGTCTTGTGGCCACGATTCATGACGTAACGGAGGAGAAAGAGGCAGCGGCGCGGGAGGCGAAACGTCTGGGCCGGCTGCAGAAGCTCTCCGAGCTGAGCCTGATGCTGGCGGGTGATCCGGCCACGGTGCTGCAGCGGATTGTGCGGATGATCGGAGAGCTGTTCGAGACAAAGGTGGTGAGCCTGTCGGAGATCGCGGAGAACGAAGCTGTCGTCCGCGCCGTCTACGACAGAGGCAGAGTCGAGCCCGGGTCCACACGCTGCCCGCTTGAGATTACGCCGTGCGCGACGGCTGCCGAGGCGCGGGACATCCGGATTTATGAAGGCGTACAGGAAAAGTTTCCGCGCGCCACTTACCTGGCGGGGCTGAATGCGCACACCTGGTGCGGCGTCCCTTCGCTCGACAGCGAAGGCAATGTGGTGGCTGTGACCGCGCTGATGGAAGACAAGCCGCGCGAATTCTCCGCCGAGGATCAGCAGATTCTTCGCCTGTTCGGGCAGCGCATCGCGGTGGAGTTCGAGCGCGCGAAAAGCCTGGCGGAGCGCGCGCGCATGGAGGAAAAGCTGCGCGAGCACCAAAGCCGCCTGGAAGAGGCCCAGACCATGGCGCATCTGGGCAGCTGGTATTCTTCCGACGCGCTGGGCGGGGTGATGGAATGGTCACCCGAGCTCTACCGTATCTACGAGGCCGATCCCGCGACTGACACCCCGGAAGTCGACCTGGTGATGTCGAGAACTCATCCCGAGGACCGCGCCAGGGTGAGGGAGGCGCGCGAAGCATTGCTGCAGGGAACCGGCGGCTTCGAGGCGGAATATCGCCTGCAGATGCCCGACGGACGAATCAAATACGTGCTGGTACAGGGCAGCGTGAGCGCCGGACCGGACGGGAAAACGCAGATGGGCGGCACCGTCCAGGACATCACCGAGCGAAAACGCGCGGAGCAGGAGCGGGCGGACCTGCAGGTGCAATTGGCGCAGGCGCAGAAGATGGAGTCGATCGGACGCCTTGCCGGCGGCATTGCGCACGACTTCAACAACATGCTCACCGTAATCCTGGGCTATGCAACGCTGTGCCGCAGGGCTCTGGCGAGCTATCCAAAGCTGGAAAGCCATATGGGTGAGATCGTCAAAGCGGCTACGCGGTCGAAGGAAATCACGGAGAAGCTGCTGGGCTTTTCGCGGCAGCAGATCATCGCGCCGGTGCCGTCGAATCTGAACGAGATCATTGCGGATTTCAAAGAGCCTCTCTCGCGGCTGATCGGTGAGGATATCCAGCTTATATTCAATCCGCGGGCGGGCCTGTGGAAGGTGGTGGTGGACGCGACGCAGATCAACCAGGTTCTGCTGAACCTTGTGCTGAATGCGCGGGATGCCATGCCACACGGCGGAAAGCTCAGGATCGAGGTCGCCAATGTGGATTTGTCGGAGGAGTTCTGCAGGCGGAATCCGGAGGCCAGGCGGGGCCGGTACGTGCTGCTCACCGTGCGCGATACGGGAGTGGGGATGGACCACGAAACCATGTCGCATATCTTCGAGCCGTTCTACACGACGAAGGACAAGGAAAAAGGCAGCGGGCTGGGTCTCGCCACGGTCTACGGCATCGTGCAGCAGAACGGCGGATTCATCGCGGTGGAAAGCGAACTGCAGATCGGCACGGTAGTCCGGATCTACTTCCCGAAGATGACCGGCGACGAGTTGCCGTCAGATGCGGCACTGGAGGCGCCAGCGACGCATATGGGGCACGGAACCGTACTGCTGGTGGAGGATGATGAACCCGTCCGGGAGATCACAAGGGCGTCGCTCGAGGCGATGGGGTACTCTGCGCTGATTGCAGACAGCGCAAGGCACGCGATTGAGTACTGTGCCGGAGAGCGCGGGAAAGACATCCGGATGGTCCTGACGGACGTGGTGATGCCCGACATGAATGGAATGGAACTGCGCGACCGTATTCTCGAGGTCAATCCGGCGATCCGGGTGTTGTTCATGTCAGGGTACACGCCGAGCGTGATCCTGAACCACGGGGTGCTGAAGAAAGGTGTTCATTTCATTCAGAAGCCGTTTACGATCGAAGATCTCGGTAAGCGGGTTGAGGAAGTGCTCGCGGGGGAATAGACAGGGATGGCGGTCGGGCCTTCGGGTGGTCGCGATCCCAGACGATATCGGGGCAACCGAGAGCACGACGAGGTCGGGCTGATTTCGGCAGCGACCTGTTCCCAAGCCGAAGCACACAGTCGATGTTCTAGATTAGAACACTGCCGTGGTTGAGCAGACGGTACTCTCTGCATGTGCCCAAAGGCGCAAAGGGGAAAAACATCGTTGGCAGGCGAATCGCCGAGGCGCGAAACCTCCCTCGGCCGCCGATTACCCAAGACGCTCTTTCGGGAAAACTGGCACGGCTCGGAATTCAACTTGATCGAGCTGCGATTGCCAAAATCGAAAATGATCAGCGTCACGTCCTCGACTATGAGCTGAGAGGCCTCGCGGCCGCCTTAGGCGTCGAAGTCGACTGGTTGTTCGGAGACAAGAGGTGAAGGACCCGGCGTCTCAGCTACGCTCTGCGACCAGGCGGGCCAAATCAGACGTGGCGAACAAACTCGTCAGCATGTTCCTCCACGAACTCAGTCGGAGGATATCGAAGGACTGGGGAATCAAGGTCGACGGAGAAAAGTACCAGGGCCTCGTTAGGCAGTGGTTCGAGAACCGTTGCCCATACTGCCTTCGGGACCTCGCGAATGCCCAACCCATAATCGAGCATCTCGACGGGATGAACAGATACCGGGCCGGCCTTCACGTGCCTGGGAACGTGCTTGTAGCTTGCAAAGCGTGTAATAGCGAAAAACGGAGAGACGACTCCTTGAAAGTTCTCTCCCTGGGGGACTTCGGATGGGAGTCGTTTCTGTCACATAATGGCACGCGATGCGCTATAAAATGCCCCACTTGCCAGTACTGGAGAAATATCTGGCCAGACGAGGCCGAAAGGATGTCGAGCCTCGACGCGAATCTACTAAGGATCCGGGCCTTCCGCGCCACATTTCCGGAGTTGAGTCAGATTCTACCCGCGATGGGCGTCATGTCGCCGGAGCTCTTAACCAAGCTCTATTCCGACTGTCAGGAGTTTGCGGACCGCGAAATTCGAGTCTTAATGGACCGGATCGAGCGCACCCTGTATTCGTTCGCGTCGGGCCCGACAAGCACGACGACCCGAACATGATGTGCCAACAAGTCTTCCTCGCGAAGTGCAGAAAGCACAGATGGCCCACAGATCGGGGTCACTTCCCTCAGAGGCCCCTGGCCTTCTGTCCTCGACTAACAACTTGATGCAGTCCTCGGCGATTGTCTTTCCGCACATCTGGCAGCGGCAATGTGCGGCAAGAAGTATCGCAGCGCGAACTCGGAGGCTAATGCCACCGTTATCCTTGACCGTGTTTGCCATTAAACGCGATTATCCCAGAGCGGCGCTACGCCTTTCCGCACTATTGATACGGATTGCAGCGATTGTGGAAGTGGCAGGCAGTCCGATGCTCGGCAGGGAAGAGATGGCACGCCAGCGGAATTCGTAACGCTCCGCGCCGGGTGAAGGCCGGCGGCAGGGCAGAAGCCCTGCCCCACAAGAATCCGCGAGGGGGTCAGCCCATCGCCTGATCCAGATCCCAGAGGATGTCGTCGAGGTCTTCGAGGCCGACCGAGAGCCGGACGAGGTCGGGGGTGATTCCCGCTGCGACCTGTTCGTCGTCGGAGAGCTGCTGGTGGGTGGTCGAGGCCGGGTGGATCACCAGGCTCTTGGCGTCGCCGACGTTGGCCAGGTGTGAGAAGAGCTTCAGCTTATCCACAAAGCTCTTGCCGCCTTCGCGGCCGCCGCGCAGGCCGAACGTCAGGATTGCGCCCGCACCCTTCGGCAGATATTTGTCCGCCAGCGCCTTGTAGGGGCTGGATTCGAGGTCGGGATACTTGACCCAAGTCACGCGCTTGTCCTTTTCCAGCCACTTGGCTACAGCCAGGGCGTTGTCGCTGTGCTGCTTCATGCGCATTCCGAGCGTCTCGATGCCCTGAATAAACAGAAACGCGTTGAAGGGGCTGAGGCAGGGACCGTAATCGCGCAGGCCGTCGACACGTGTTTTTATGATGAACGCAATGGGGCCGAATACTTCGCTGAACTTCATGCCGTGATAGCCGGGGCTGGGTTCGTTGATCTGCGGAAAGTGGCCCTTCTTCCAGTCGAACTTGCCGCTGTCGACGATGATGCCGCCAATTGACGTGCCATGGCCGCCAAGGAACTTCGTTGCCGAGTGAACCACGATGTCGGCGCCGTGCTCGATCGGCCGGCAAAGATAAGGCGACGCGAAGGTGTTGTCGATCATCAGCGGGATGCGGTGCTGGTGCGCGATCATGGCGACCTTCTCGATATCGAGAATGTTCATGCGCGGATTGGCGATAGTTTCACCGTAGATGACACGCGTGTTCGGGCGGATGGCTTTGGCGAAGTTCTCCGGGTCGTCGGGTTCCACGAAAGTGGTCTCGATGCCGAGGCGTTTGAAGGAAACCGCAAACTGCGTGTAAGTGCCGCCGTAGAGGGTGGCAGAGGTGACCATATGGTCGCCCGCTTCCATGAGGCTGGTGAGAGCCAGGAACTGCGCCGCCTGGCCGCTGGAGGTGGCGAGCCCGGCGACCCCGCCTTCGAGGGAGGCGACGCGCTCCTCGAAGACGGCGGTGGTCGGGTTCATGATGCGCGTGTAGATGTTGCCGAACTGCTGCAGACCGAACAGCGCGGCGGCGTGGTCGGAATTTTCGAAGACGTACGAAGTGGTCTGGTAGATGGGAACGGCGCGGGCTCCCGTGGCGGAATCCGGCTTCTGCCCGGCATGGAGAGCGCGCGTGGCAAAGCCCATCGCGCGTTCGGCTGGAGTGGTCTGGTCGTCGGCCATTGTCCGAGTATACTTGGGTCACAACCGAGAGCCGTCGGCGCCTCCAGTGCCGTATTATGCGTTTTCAATGTCAAGCCGGATGCACCAATTGCTGCGAACAGCAGGGGTTTGTGTATCTGACCGAAGAGGACATTGTGAACCTCGCGGAGTTCCTCGGACTGACGGCAGCGGCATTCGAGAAGCGCTACGTCTACCGCACGCGGAATCTGCGGCGGCTGCGTGTGCCGCGGTATGCGCAGTGCGAGTTTCTGAAGGAAGGCGGGTGTTCGGTGCACCCGGCGAAACCGCTGCAGTGCGCGGCGTTTCCTCTGTGGCCGGAGCTGGTGGGGAGCAAACGGGAGTGGAAGAAGGCCGGTAAACATTGCCCGGGAATCGGTAAGGGACCGCTGGTGCAGATCGAGGTGGCGCGCGCGGTGGCGGGGAAGATGCGGCTGGCGCATCCGGGTCTGTATGAGTGACGATCAGACGCGCAGTTCGTAGCCGAGGGCGGTCAGGCCGTCGATGATCGTTTGGCGCAGCTGCGAGATTTCATCGGCCGTCAACGTCCGGTCGGGTGCGCCGAGGACGACGCGGAACGACACGCTCTTCTTTCCTTCGGGCAGACGCTCGCCCTGGTATTCGCGAACGTAGTCGACGCTCTCGGCGAGGTCGCCTGCCAGACGGCGGATTTCGCGTTCGAGGTTGCCCGCGGGTTCGCGCACATTCGCGACGATCGAAAGATCGAACGCGCTGGTCGGAAACCGGCGCACCGGCGTGTACGAAGCACGCGCGGGCGTGAGTTCGCGGAGCAGGTCGAGATCGAGGTCAAGCACGGCGGCGCGGCCGGTTTCGATGAGCGACGGGTGAAGTTCGCTGAGACGTCCGATTTCGCGACCCTCCCATTGAATCGCCGCGCAGCGGGCGGGATGCTCCCAGGAGTGCGGTGATGCTTCGTGCACCTGCAGGCCGGGCGCCAAGCATTCGGCGATGCGCTTGAGTTCAAGCGGTCCGTTGTCGCCGAAAAAGGCGGCCATGAGGTGCTGCCGTTCGTCCGGTTTTCCGCCGGTCGCGTGGATTTCGTGGCCGACTTCGAAGAGGCGGAATTCATCGAAGTGCTTCGCGTTCTCGACGATGTTGCGATGGATGCCGGGGAGCAGCGATGTACGCATCAGTTCCTGGCCGGCGGCGATCGGATTGATCACGCGCACGTGCGCGGCGACGTCGAGGCCGAAGCGGCGGGCGTCGTCCTCACTGATGAAGGAGTAGTTCGAGACTTCGGTGTAGCCGCGCGCAGCCAGCAGGCGTTTGACGCCGCGCAGAAATTCGCGTTCGGGCGGATCGAAGGAAGGCGCGCAGGGGACGAGCGGCGGCTTCGGTTCAATGGAATCGTAACCGATCATGCGGCCGACTTCCTCGACGAGATCTTCGGGCAGGGCGATGTCTTTCGTGGCGCGCCACGAGGGCACTGTGACCCAGAACTTGCCGTAGCCATTCTCGGTGACGCCGAACTGCAGGCTTTCGAGAATGCGCTCGACTTCCGCGGGATCGAGCGTGCGGCCGAGTTTCATGGCGAGCCAGGCGAGGTCGAGCGGAATGCGGTCGGGCTTGTGCAGTTTGGCTACGCGGTCGGCAAGTCCGCCGACGAGCCGGATGCCGGGTGAGAGCAGCGGCAGCAGATCGAGCGCGCGGGCAAGGGCGCGGACCGTGTTGTGCGGGTCCTGCGACTTCTCGAAGCGCATGGAAGCGTCGGTGCGGAGCTTTAGCGCGGCGGAGGTTTTGCGCACGCTAGCGGCATTGAAATTCGCGGCTTCGAGAACGATGGAGGCGGTCGAATCGGAGATGGCGCTGGGGCCGCCGCCGATGACCCCGCCGATACCGATGGGGCCCATGGCGTCGGCGATGACCAGGTTCGAGGGCGAAAGATCGTACTCTTCGTCGTTCAGCGCGAGAATGCGTTCACCCGCGCGGGCGGGGCGGGCGTAAACCGTGTCGCCGGTGAGCTTCGCGCGATCGTAGGCGTGGGTGGGCTGTGCGAGCTCCGCCATCAGGTAGTTCGTGAGGTCGACGATGTTGTTAATCGGGTTCAGCCCGATGGCGGTGAGGCGCGCCTGCATCCAGAGCGGCGAAGGCTGGACGGTGACGTTCTCGAATACGAGCGCGCTGAAGCGCGGGCAGAGATGGAAGTCTTCAATCTCGATGTGGATCGGACTGGGGTCGGGTTTGGGCGAGCCGAGCAGCAGACCGGGAATTGCGCCGAGGAAGACGGGATCGAGAAGCGTCTTGCCGGTGATGGCCGCGACTTCGCGCGCCATGCCGTGATGGCCCCAGAGATCGGGGCGGTGCGTGATGCTTTTGTTGTCGATTTCGATGGCGTGATCGGGGAAGGGGATCTGGTCATCGCCGCGTAGCTCGAGGATGCCGGCGTGGTCGCGATTGATTTCGAGCTCGGAAGCGCTGGCAAGCATGCCGTCGCTTTCGACGCCGGAGACGAGCTTTTTGCCGAGCGGAACGTAGACCGTGCGCACGCCGGGGCGACAGTTGGGCGCGCCGCAGACGACGGTGCGGCGGCCGTAGCGTTCGGTTTCGACGACGGCCTTGACGTTGTGACCGCCAGGGATCGGCTCGACAGTTTCGACAGTCGCGGCGCTGGCTTCGGCGAGCAGAGTGCCGACGGTTTCGACGCCTTCGCACTCGGCGGTCTTCATGGTGATGAGGCGTTCCAGGGCTTCGGCGGGAACGTCGAGACCGGCGACCAGAGAGCGAATCCAGCTGTAGGAAAACTTCATCGATGGCACCGTTGCGGTCGGATTCCGGAGGCTCCGCGCCGGGCGAAAGCCCTGCGGCAGGGCCGAAGCCCTGCCCCACAAGTTGCGGACCGGGTGTGCGCAGAGCAGGTCATCGGAACTGATTCAGGAAGCGGAGGTCGCCGCTCTGCAGCCAGCGGATATCGTCGATGGCGTAGCGCATCATCACGAGGCGCGTGAGGCCGAGACCGAAGGCGAAGCCGTTCCACTCTTTCGTGTCGATGCCGCCCATCTGCAGGACGTGGGGGTTCACCAGGCCGCACGGCAGCAGCTCCACCCATCCGCTCTGCTTGCAGACGGGGCAGCCGCTGCCGCCGCAGATGAGGCAGCGGATGTCGAGTTCAAAGCCGGGCTCGACGAAGGGGAAGAAGCCTGGGCGAAGACGAACGGTGACGTCGCGCTGAAAGATCGCGGCCAGCAGCGTCTTCATGAAGTAGACGAGATGGCCTACTGATACTTCGCGGTCGATCATCATGCCTTCGAGCTGATAGAACGTGTGCTCGTGCGAGGCGTCGACGCTTTCGTTGCGGAAAACGCGGCCCGGGGCGATCATGCGCAGCGGTGGACCAAGCTTCTCCATGCCGCGCACCTGGACGGGCGAGGTATGAGTGCGCAGGAGATAACCGCCGTCAAGCCAGAAGGTGTCCTGCATGTCACGCGCGGGGTGGTCGGGCGGGATGTTGAGCGCGTCGAAGTTGTGATATTCGGTTTCGACTTCAGGGCCGTCGAGAACGGTGAAGCCCAGGGAGCGGAAGAGGTCTTCGATTTCCCACTGGATCTGCGTGATGGGGTGGAGAGCGCCGGGTCTGACGCCCGGTGCGGGAACGGTCAGATCGAGCCATTCGGCGTCGAGGCGCTTCGCAAGGGCCGCCGCGTCGAAGCTCTGTTTGCGCTTTTCGTAAGCTTCTTCGATCGACTTCTTCGCGGCATTGATGAACTTGCCGCGTTCGGCACGCTCTTCGGGAGTTAGCTTGCCCATGTCCCGGCTGAGATCGGCCAGTTTGCCTTTGCGGCCGAGGAATTCAACGCGTACGGCTTCGAGTTCTTCGGCAGCGGCGGCGGAGCGGATGCGCACGAGGGCGCTGTCGATGAGATCCTGCATCGGGCCAGATTCAGGCGGCGGGCAGATACGCTTCCTGCGCCGATTCCAGTTCCCAGGCGAGGTGGTTGATGTAGAAGAGCAGCAGAGGCTCGGGGTAATCGTTCCTGAACTTCTCCCAGGCGCGCGTCTGCCAGCCTTCGGTGAGGTATTGTTTCGCGTCGATGTCCTTGACGAAGAAGCCTTCCTCGTTGGGCACGCCGAGGAAGTTGAGCACGGCCGCGATCATGTCCATGTGCGAAATGAGAATGGCCTGCGAGAGATCTGTGGCGAACTCCTCGTCCTTCTCATTGAGACGCGACCAGAAGCGGGGCGCGGCTTTGCGCAGGCTCTCCGTGTTGACCTTGGCCAGATGCGTACGGGTCTTGAAGCGCTCGTAGATCTGGTAGGTCTTGAGTTTGCCGATGGAAACCGCGCGCAGTAACTGCGGCAGGCGCTCTTCGCCGAGCTGCAGAAACAGGCCTGAAAGCTGCATAGAAATGTCAGCGTAACACCTCGGACTTTACGCGCACAACGGAACCCTCCGCCACGGCGATGGCGAGGAGGGCAAGTTCGTCAAACAGCAGATCGAGTAACCGGTCGTCAACAGATGGCCCGGGCGGATAAACTAAGGCGTGGCAATTTTCGTGGCCGCCGCCGCATTGAGCCTGATCGTGTTGCTCGCGGTTGGGCGCGCCGTATTTAATCACCGCCAGAAACTCGAGAAGCGATCGATGCGCGATCACCTGAACCGAATCTCAAAGGTCAGCGAATAGCCCAACGGCGTCAGAACCAGTTGCTGCGATAAGCGATCCACCAGCTGATAAGCAAAACGGGGACAGTGGCGGCGATTCCCCACCAGAGGGGAAGAAACAGGTCCGCAGCCAATCCCAGCACCATGAACGTGAGCCAGAAAATCTTTCGCTCCACCGCCGGCCTTACCCTTCCCGCTCGCGGACGCGCACGAGGACGCACGTCAATTATGGAATAGGTCAACCCTGCGCGACACGGAGTTGTCATCTCAAATTAACCCCTTCTATGAACTTCGGGCGACGTTCATTACGGAGGTGCGCATTACCGTCCGGAGGACAAACCGGGGATTGTGCTCGTCCCCAAGTTCCGCAACGCCGCCGCATACCTCAGCCATCTGGAGAATCTGAGCGCTGAGAAATTTCCCGTATCCGGAACAGACAATGCGCGACGGGATTCCGGCGTTTCAGGTGATGGATCCATCAGAGCGGAGGCGCGGGCTCGAAAGGTTGAGGGACGAGATCGAGACCGGCGAAACGGCCAGGATTCAACAACGATACAAGGCACAAGCGACGCAGTCGGAGGATCTCGGGATTATCGTGGCGGTGCGGGGCGCCTGAGGATGCTTGTGCATTGGCCTCATAGTCAGCAACCCGACAGGACGTCGATCTGCGCTGGTCCTGTTATTGCGTACGCGGTGCCCTGGGCCAGACGGGGCTTGCCAGTTCTATCCGCCAGATCGGCCCGTCTTCATAGAGCGGCCCCTCTGACTTCAGAAAAACCGGAGCGCTTCCCGCAGCGATCCAGAAATCCTCCGGCGGAGGCTGCTTGCCCACGACCTTTGCGGCGACGCCTTCAATGCCGCCAATGTCAATCTTCATGATGTAATGCGTTGCCTTTGCGCCAACGCCGCCGACCGAGAAAGATTCCTGCCCCGAAGGGAAGATTTTCAACTTGACGATGCGCGGCTTCGGGGTGGAAACCAGCATCGACAAGGTCATTTCAGCCTTGGGAGCCGCCTCTGTCAGAAGCGTCATAAGTATTCCGTTCGCGAGATCCGGCGGCAGGGAAAGCTTATCGGCGGTCGTCTTTTCCTTGCCGTCCTTGTCGGTGTACTGGATATTAACCGCGCCGGTGGACACATTCAGCGAGAGGGTTTCCTGGGTCTTGAACGCTGCGCCCTTCATCACCTGTTTGTAGGTGAGCAGCCGGTAGTTACGGCTCTGTGAAAACACGGAAGTTTCTTCGTAGAGCGATCCATCCGCGAAGTGCAGGGAAAAAGTATCGGTAACGCGATTCCCGGAAGGGATCTGAACCAGATCGCCCGACGCCAGTACCTTGTCGTTCGTATCCTTCAGAACGAGAAATCCGTGGATGTAGCCTTGGGTGTGACGTACTGCGACGGGGTCGGCTGAGACAACAGCGCAGAAGATAAGACCTGCACCGACAAGATATTTCATACGCTTCCCAGGTCAGGCATGAGCAGGTTAAGTGCCAAGCCAACAGGCTTTGGCAGCTGGAAAGACGTCGCGCCGCCGCACTATGGCGCCGTGCTGCCGATACGGCACGTCATTCTTGTGATAAAAGTGTAGGGAACATGCTGGATCGCCGCCTGCAAACTATTGATCGGGCATCTGGTTCCCGGGCATGAGACGTTTCTTTCGTCTGCGTGCACTCGTGACCCTGATCGCTTGTCTCGTCCTGCTGCGAGACCGGGCTGCAGGTCAAACTCCGGCGGCGGCTGCGTCCGACCCAAATCGGGCGATGTTGAATACGTACTGCGTGGGTTGCCACAACGCACGCCTGAAGACGGGCGGGCTGGTGCTGGAGGGCCTGAGCACGCAGCAGGTCGCAGGCGACGCAGCCGTTTGGGAGAAAGTGCTGAAGAAATTGCGTGGGCGATTGATGCCGCCGCCAGGTCTTCCGCAGCCGCCCCAGAAGGACATCGATTCCTTCACGGCCTCGATAGAGAATGCGTTAGATAAGCAAGGCACGCAGGTTAAGGGTCCGAAGGCCGGATATGTGGCGATTCAACGCCTGAATCGCACTGAGTACGCAGCCTCCGTGAAGGCGCTTATCGGCGTGGACGTGGATGAGAAGGAGATCCTGCCGCAGGACGTTCAGGTCGAAGGGTTCGACAATATCGCCGAAGCGCTGCGAACCTCGCCGGCTTTCCTCGATCAATACCTGACAGCAGCGCGCCACCTGGCGAAAGCAGGTGTCGGGAATATGGCCCCGCCCATCTCCAGCGTGACGTTTCAGACGGAAGGCAACCAGGACCCGGCCCTGCCGTTCCCCGCGGGAATGCGTGGCGGGGTCAAATTCACGCACAGTGTCCCTGCCGACGGCGAATATCGCTTCAGTTTCTTCGACCTTGACATCGGCCTGTACAACCGCCAGATGCAGAACCGAACCACGCTGGTGCTGTTGATCGACGGAAAGCCGGTGTTCAAAGGCGATCTGGGCGGCGAGCATGATCTTTGGCTGGCCAACGTAAAGGGCACCGACGGCTGGCAGCAGATTCTCGACCGCTTCCAGCACATTCCCGTGAAATTGCTGGCGGGCGAGCACGAAATCATGGCCGGATTCATTCAGCGGTCACACGTTGAGTCTGACGATAACGTCGGCGCGGGTGGCGGTGTTGGCGGCGCCGTCCCCATGGCCGGTTTCCGCCGCGGCATCGACATCCTCGAAATCAAAGGTCCCTACAATCCAACCGGCATCACGAACAGCCGGACACGGCCGATGATCTTCGTCTGCGATCCAAAGGCAATCGGTGAGCTTCCGTGCGCCCGGCAGATCGCGCAGAATCTGGCCCATCGCGCCTATAGCCGTCCCGGTGACCGAGGCCGACATGGCGTACCTGATGCGCTTCTACAACGAAGGGCGTCTGGACAACCAGCCCTTCGACAGTGGCGTCGAGGAGATCGTGGCCGGGGTTCTGTCGAGCCCGGATTTCCTGTACCGAGCGATTCGGGGTCCGGTCAGCCGCGGGGCCGGCTCTGCACCTGGGAAGACCGCCGTCAAGACCAGCGAATTTGCGCTTACGGATCTGGAACTGGCCCGGCGCCTCTCCTTCTTCCTGTGGAACACGCCTCCCGATGCCGAGTTGCTGAAGCTGGCCGAATCGAACGGCCTGACGAAACCCGGCGTCATCAACGCGCAGGTGAAGCGCATGCTGGCGGATCCGAAGGCCTCGAGTCTCGTGTCCGGATTCGCCATGAAGTGGCTCAATCTCAACAGCCTCGACTCGGTACGGCCGGATGCGAAAATCTTCCAGGGCTTCAACGCCACACTCCGTGGCGATTTCCTGAAGGAAGCGGAGCTGTTTTTGAGCAGCATTCTGCTGGGCGATAAGAGCGTGCTGGATCTGCTGACTTCCGATCAGACGTTCATGAACAACCGGCTGGCCCGTCACTACGGCATAGAGAACGGGCCGGGCACATCGGCGTTCAAGCCGGTCACGTTGACCGATCCGAACCGTTTTGGCCTGCTCGGCAAGGCCGCCGTGCTGATGCGCACCTCGTATGGCGACCGTACGTCGCCGGTGCTCCGCGGGGCGTTCGTGCTGGACAAACTGACCGGCACGCCGCCTTCGCCTCCTCCGCCGACGGTGGTGGCGAACCTGGACCAGAAGCCGGGGGAAGCTCCGAAAACGGTGCGCGCGCGTCTTGAGCAGCACCGCGATAACCCGACATGCAAAATGTGCCACGGTGTGATCGACCCTACGGGGCTCGCGCTCGAGAATTTCGATGCCATCGGGCGCTTCCGCCAGACCGATGCGCAGGCAAACAATGCTCCTATCGACGCCAGTACGGTGATGGCGAATGGAACTAAAATTAACGGCCCGGTGGAACTCCGCGAGGAACTGGCGAGCCGCCCGGAAGCCTTCGTCGAGTCCCTTACCGAGAAGCTGTTGATGTACGCGGTCAACCGGCGACTCGAGTACTTTGACATGCCGCAGATTCGCAAGATCGAGCGCGATGCGAAAAAGGACAACTATACGTTCGCGTCGCTGGTGCTGGGGATTGTGAATACGGATGCGTTTCGCAAACAGGGCTTGCCTGTAAAGAGCGCTCCGGCACTATCCGCCAAGTCAGCCGTGGCGCCGCGAAGTGCGTCAAACTAAGTCAGGACACGAACATGTTTAACACAAAGAAGCACATCTCCCGCCGAACGGTGCTGAAGGGTGCCGGTGTCAATCTGGCGTTGCCGTTCCTGAGCGCCATGGTCCCCGCCTCGACGGCGCTGGCGCAAACCGCCGCGAATCCGAAGCTGCGCGCGGGCTTCTTCTACATCCCGCACGGCGCCATCATGTTCAACACCAAGTTCGGCCAGGCCCAGGATCGCTGGACGCCGAAGGGCTCGGGCGCCGGCTTCACGCTCAACGAGATCAACTCGCCGCTTGAACCGTTCAAGAAGTACACCACCTCCTTCGGCAACCTGGAGAACGCGGCGGCCGCGGGGTCCGTGCATGTGCGTAACCCGGCGACGTGGCTGAGCGCGACGCTGCCGACCGGGAACAACATGGCCACGACGCTGGATCAGGAGATGGCGAAGTTCATCAGCAGGGACACCCGGTTCCCGACGCTGGAGCTGGCTTCGGAGACCACGGTTCAGGTGGCTGCGGGTAACGGCGGGCCGTTTACGACGCTTTCGTTCCGCGACGAACATACGCCGCTGCCAATGGAGTACAACCCCCGCAAGGTTTTTCTGCAGCTCTTCGGAGAGGGGGAAACGCCCCGCGACCGCATGGCGATGGCGCGCCAGACCAACAGCATGCTGGACGTGATCCTGGATCGCACAAAGAAACTGGAGAGCGATCTGGGCAGCGAAGACCGCGCCGTTCTGGATGCCTATCTGACCGACGTGCGCGAAGTGGAGCGCCGCGCGAAGATGGCATCGAACTCCAACCTTTCGGCGATCAGGATTCCCAACGCGCCGATCGGGGAGCTGGAGAATTTCGCCGAGCAGGTGAAGCTCATGTACGATCTTCTCGCCCTGGCATATCAAGCGGATCTCACGCGCGTCGCGACATACGTTACCGTGGCCGAAGGCACTAACCGGACGTATCCGTTTCTCGAGGTGGCTGACGGCTTCCACCCGGTTTCGCACCACGGCGATCTTCCGGAGCGCATCGAGAAGCTGATCAAGATTCAGAAGTGGCACATGCAGATGTTCGCCGACTTCCTTACGAAGATGCAGGGGACTCCGGACGGACAGGGTTCGCTGCTGGACCACGCGATCTTCATGTATGGATCGAACATGAGCAACTCGAACCAGCACAGCAACTACCCGATTCCGAATGTGATCGTCGGCGGCGGCAACGGCAGGTTGAAACTCGGCGGTCAGCACCTGGTGCTGCCGGAGCGCACGCCTATCGCCAACCTGCACCTGACCCTGATGCAGAAGGTCGGGCTGGAGCGGGATCATTTCGGCGACAGCACGGGTGTGATTACAGAGATCTAGAGGGGTCCGTGTGAAGAGACGGGATTTACTAAAGGGCGCCGCGGCGGGAGCGCTCGCGATGTGGGCGCCGCGCCTGGTTCGTGCGCAACAGGGAGTTACCAGGCTCACGGGCAAGCTGGCGGTGATCGATGCGGGTGGAGCGAACGTGACCGCCTTCGTGACTGGCGAAGGTCTGGTCGTGGTCGACAGCGGGGCGCCGGATACGGGCGATGCGGTGATGGCTGCGCTCAAGGGCCTGGCTCCCGGCGCGAAGGTCACCACGCTTTTCAATACCCACTATCATCTGGATCAGACTGCGAATAATGCGGCGTTGGCGGCGCAGGGAGCGAAGATCATTGCCCAGAAGCGCACCGGGGAGTGGCTGTCTCACGATTACTGGAATCCCACCGTCGAGCAGTACGTGAAGGCGCGGCCCAAAGCTGCCTGGCCTGCCGAAACATTCGTCGAAAAGGGCACGCTCAAGACCGGCGGCGCGGGTGGAGACGCCATCGACTACGGTTACCTGCTCATGGCGCATACGTCGGGCGATGCCTACGTTCATTTCAAGAGCGCGAACGTGATCGCGGTGGGAGATGTCGCGTCACCGGTGCGGGACCCCGAGCTCGACTGGTTCACGGGCGGTTGGGTGGGCGGCCGCGTGGATTCCATGGATCTCGTGCTTTCGATCAGTAACGAGCAGACCCGGTTCATCCCTGCATATGGTCCCGTCATGAGCCGGGCGGAGTTCAAGGCGGAGCGCGACATGATGGAGGAGGTCCGGCAGCGGATCTTCGACCGGGTGCGCGCGGGCGAAGGCCCGAAAGACATGCTGGAGGGAGGCGCTCTGGACGGTCTTCCGCGCAAGTGGAAAGATCCGATGAAGTTTCTGTATGCGGCAGCCAAGGGCGGCTGGGGTTACCACGATAAGTTGGGTCCCAATGTGGTTTAAAAGCTCCCTAACGGTCACGGTTCTGTAAACCCTGCCGAACCACGCGCGTCAGCAAGCGGCAACGCCGCCTTCCTCGCGCGTGAATTTCAACAAGCTCTCAGGAGGCATCGCGTGAAACGTCTGGCTTTTGCAGCGGCAATTCTGGCGCAGGCGGCTCTGGCGCAAGCTCCGGCCCCTAAAGACCTGCCGACCGCCGTTCAGGCGGGTGCGAGCAAGCAGGCTCTGGAAATGATCCGGAGCGGGGCGGACGTCAACCAGGCGCAGGGAGAGGGATCCACTCCGCTGTTATGGGCTGTCAATAACAAGGACTATGAGGTCGCGCAGGCGCTTCTGGCGAAGAAAGCGAATCCGAATGCGGTCAACGAATTCGGCGCGATGCCGCTAACCGAAGCCGCCCGGCTGAATGACGACCGGCTGGTGAAGATGCTGCTCGACGCCGGGGCGAAGGTGGATTCCGCGAACCCGGACGATGAGAGTGCGCTGATGCTTGCGATCAAGAACGGTAATCTGCCGATGGCGGAGACGCTGGTGAAGGCGGGCGCGAGCGTCAACCGGATTGAGAAGTTCCACAATCAGACGCCGCTGATCTATGCCGCGGCCGGCGGCCATTCGTCTATCGTGAAACTGCTGCTTTCCAAAGACGCTGACGTCAGGCCGCGTGCGCTCTACACCGATTGGCCCAGTCAGGTGACCAGCGAGCCACGCACGCAATATCGCTCGGTTGGCGGGTTGAATGCCTTGATGTATGCCATCCGCGGCGGTTGCTACTCCTGCGTGGAACAACTGGTCGGGGCCGGCGCCGATGTTAATTTCCCGACGCCGGAGGGCATCACTCCTCTTATGCTCGCGCTGGATAATGAGCACAACGAAATCGCCATGTTCCTGATGGACAAGGGCGCTTATCTCGACGTGTGGGACTGGTGGGGACGTACGCCGCTGTGGATTGCGGTAGATCGCAAGACTCCTCCCGGCGGACCGGTCGGCGGAGGATTCGGAGGGGGATTTGGAGGTGGCAGGGGTGGTGGAGCGGGCAGGGGCGGGCCAGGCCGCGGGCGCGGTGGGGCCCCGACAGAGCGCGATCCGAATGCGCCCCCGCCGGTTTCGAGCATGGCGGTCATCAATCGGCTGCTGGCCGCGGGTGTCGATGTGAATCCGGAGATGAATTTCCATCGGCCCAATGCGCCCAACCGTGGAAGATTTGCGGATAACCAGGTAAGCACCCGTACCACCCCTCTGTTTCGCGCCGTGCAGCTGAACGATGTCGATGTGGTTCAGGCTCTGCTCGACAAGGGCGCGGATCCAAACATCAACACCATGGGTTACACCCCGTTTGGCCTGGTTGCCGGAAACGGTCCGAACGGGCGCGGCGCCGGCCAAACCGTGAATCCGTTGATCATGGATCTGCTGGCGAAGCATGGCGCCAACGTGAACGCGAGGATCAGCGGCACCCTGAGCTTTTCCTTCCACACCGGCTACGGCAATCAGAACGACGGAGTGAACAGCAAGGAGGGCACGACGGCTCTGCATGAGGCCGCCCGGAGCGGGCAACCGGACCTGGTGAAGCATTTGCTCGATCTCGGCGCCGATCCCAACGTGTTGGACGGGGACGGGCTGAAGCCGGTGGATGTCATCGGCAAGGGCCGCGCCGCAGCGGCAGCTTCGGCGAACGGGAGAGGCGGAGGCAGAGGCAGGGGCCCCGGTGGTCCCAGTGAGGCTGCTTTGGCCGAAGTTCGCGCGCTCCTGGAATCAGCGTCTGCGAAGACAACAGCGGCGAGGCGTTAGGTTCGCCGGCGGTCGAAAGAGACTTGACAGCCCGGGCGACTTTCCAATATAGTTCCCCCGGGGCAGGATCGCTCGATAAGCGAGCGTGCGAAAAGGGGTTGTAAATGCTGGATCGCCTGATGAGTGCGATGCTCGCCATCACAGTAGTGTTCGCGTCGTTGTCAGTTGCTTTCGCGCAGGACGTTAAGCAGGGAGCCAAGGCTCCGGCGGCCTCGAAGAAGGCTTTTGACCCGCACGATCTATCCGGATTCTGGGACATCACCAATGTCGGACGACCGCCGGGCGCCCTGAACGAAACGAGCAACAATCGGCCGCCGATGACGCCGTGGGGCCTGGAAAAGTTTCACAAGGCAAAGACGGGATACGATGGCAAGGCGTTAGGAAACGGAGTTTATCCCGAAAAAGACTGGAATGATCCTGTCCTGCTCTGTGATCCGACGGGTTTCCCGCGTATCATGTGGCATCCCCGGCAGCCCGGCATGAGGTTTGCCCAGACCGGCGACGAAGTGATCCAGTTCTTCGAGGATGGCCGCACCTGGCGCGACATATGGACGGACGGGCGAAAACTTCCGGGTGACGACGCGGACTCACGCTGGTTCGGATACGCAGTCGGCCATTGGGAGGGAGACACGTTTGTCGTCAACTCGAATAACTTCGATGAGGCTACCTGGCTCGACCAATATGGCTCCCCGCACAGCGACGAGATGAGCGTGGAAGAGCGCTACCATCGCGTGGACCACGACCATCTGGAAATGATCCTGAATATCACGGACCCGAAGACTTATATCGGAACCTGGAAAGGCGATAAGAAGATCTTTCAGTTAGTGGAAAAGCCGGCCCGCTCGGAATACAACGATCTTCCCGAGGACATCTGCGCATATTCTGAAGTGAAGCTCCACGGCAAGGCCTGGCAACAGATGCACCCCTAGCATTTTGGATTAAGGAGACGTCACATGACGCGTAAGCTTGTAGTTCCCTTTTTTTCAGTCGATCCTGGGCTTTCTGGCGATTGGTACCCCGATGTTCGCGCATCATGGAACGGCGGGTGTGTATGACTTTACTCATCGCATCACAACAAAGGCAACAGTGACGGAATACATATGGGCCAATCCCCATGTCCAGATTTATTTCAAGCTCAAGAACGATAAGGGCGAAGAGGAGACCTGGGGCGTCGAAACAGTGAGTCCGGGAAACGCGCTTGCGAATGGCTGGACAAAGAAGTCATTCAAGCCCGGGGACGAACTCCTGGTGAGCTTCGTGCCGGCCAAGGGCAACAGGACTTTCGGGACTTGTCCTCAATTCGTGTTTGTGGCCGATGGCCATCGGCTGGGCGGTACCGGCAGATGCGGCATGGGAAAAGAGGCCGTCGACATGAACACGCTGCCGGTAAAGCCAGGCTATACGGCAGTTGAAGTTCAGATGCCGAAAGACACCCGCGAGAGGCCTGAGTCCGAGCAGGAGAAGTAGCGTGTCCCCAATGAAGTATCGTTTTCCGGCGGCGTTCTTTGCTCTTAGCGTTATATTGGCTTTGACACAGTTTCTCTTTGCGCAGGGAAGTCCGCAAACGCAGGCGCAGAAAGCTCCGGCATCCAGCGCTCAACCCTTTGATCCGCATGACATATCGGGGATTTGGAAGAACCCCGGAGGATTCGATGTTGCGTTAGGCAACAATCGCCCTCCCATGACGGACTGGGGGAAGGAAAAGTGGAGTAAGACGAGGGCGTCCGCCAGAAATACGCCGCTCGCTTTTGGCTTCTATAAGGATCAAAAGGACTGGAATGATCCGCTGTTCCAGTGCGACCCTTCCGGTTACCCCCGCAACCTCGACTACAGTAACTATCGATTCGTTAAGCTGCCGAATGAGTTCGTCGAGTTCTTCGAACGGGACCACGTATGGCGCGACCTGTGGACGGACGGGCGTAAGCTCCCTGGGCCTGACGTAAAGCCGCGGTGGTACGGATATGCGACTTCGCATTGGGATGGAGACACCCTGGTGGTTGAGTCCAGTGGTTACGATGACCGGACCTGGGTGGATCCCTACGGCTCGATCCACAGCGACCAGATGCATCTGGAGGAGCGTTACAGGCGCCTGGACCATGACAATCTGGAGTTCAGCCTGACGCTTACGGATCCGAAGGCATACATAGGGGCCTGGGGTGGCAAGCCGCTGAAGTTGAAACTGATAAACAGCTCACAGCAAGTCCAGAAGGGTCTTTGGGGCAAAAGGCCGGATGGGACGGCATACGGGGATATGCGGGAAGAATATTGTGTCTATTCTATTGAGCGCCGTTTCTGGGAAGGACGTCCCCTGGGGGGCATAGGTGGGGACGTTGGGGACGCCAAGAAGTAAACGGACGCCTGGGGCCATTGCGGCAATTGCTGTCTGGGTGCTGAATATCGCATCGGCGGCGGCCCAGACTGCGCCGGCAAAGCAGCTGATGTCGGAGCAGGCGTTCAAAAACGTTACCGTGCTCAAGGGAATCCCTGTGGATGAATTCATGGACACGATGGGATTCATTGCTGCGTCCACTAACTATAACTGCATGGACTGCCACGTCGAACCGAAAATAGAGGGCGATTGGAGTGTCTACGCCGAGGAGACTCCCCGCAAGGCGACAGCACGCCGCATGATTCTGATGGTGCGAGTCCATCAATAAGACCAATTTCGGGGGAGCGCGCGTAGTGACCTGCTACACCTGCCATCGCAATGTCCAGGGTGCGCCTAAGATCACGCCGAGCCTGACGGAGCAGTATGGCGAGCCGCCCACGCCCGATCCCAATGAAGATCGAGATTACCCGGCAGGCGCATGGGGCGCCTTCCGCCGAGCAGACCTTTGACAAGTATCTCGAGGCAGTGGGAGGAGCGCAGAAGGCAGCCGCCATCACCAGCATCGTCTTCAAGGGCACTTATCAGGGATATGCGGAACCGAAGGCGCCTGTGGACATTTATGTCAAGGCTCCAAATCAGCGCACCATGATCGTGCATACGGACGGCGGAGACCGGACCACGACCTTTGATGGCAGCAGCGGATGGATGGCGGCGCCGCCCGCGGATAAGCCATTTCCTGTGATCCGGTATACCAATGGCGACCTGGATGCCCTCCGGCTCGATGCAGTGCTCTCCTTTCCGGCGGGAATTAGGCAGGCCATAACGAAACCGCTGGTGGGTTTGAGCAGCATTGACGACAAGGAGGTCGTGGTCGTGCAGGGGACCGCCAGCGGCGGGCGCTCTTCGATAAAACTGTACTTCGATAAGCAGTCTGGCCTGATGGTGCGCCAGGTGCGTTACGCCGATACGATCATCGGGCGGGTACCGATACAGGTGGACTACAGCGATTACCGTGATGTCGCCGGCGCGGGAGTCAAGCTGCCGTTTCACGTCATTACGACATGGACGGACGGGCGATCAGACGTACTGCTGACTTCGGCGGAAACGAATGTGGCGATTGACACCGCGAAGTTCAATCAGCCGGCCCCGCCGGGGCCATCCAGACGATAGGTTCTACTTTCCTCGCGTTATTCGCGTTGGGTGCGACGAGGAGGCGACCTGGCGCTTCATTGCAGCGATCGCCTGTACGCGCTGGTCGGGGCTCAGGCGCTTCATGGCTTTGTCTAATTTCCTGCGGTCTTTCGGGGTCAGCTTTTGTATTGCGTCGGCCAGCCGTTTGTCAGCGTCTGATGTGCCCGCGGGACCGGCCGCGGCGGTCGTCCGCTTTCTGGCAGGCGGAACGTTGGTGAAGCCGGAGCGCCCGATGGCGACCTGAGCCGGAAGAGGCGTGATCAGGATGCCCGAAAGGATCCCAAGCCCGAGAGCGATCCGCAGGATTCCACGCGCGAGTTGTAAACCTCGATTCTGTTCGGCCTTCATGGCTTCAGCGTTCCGACAGTGCAGTTGGGTAGCCATATGGATTCCAGATTGTTCTTAAGCAGATAGAATCAGATACCGGATGCTTTCGTCTTGTCGACGATGTGAATCGCCAATTTTTCGACACCAGTGAGCGACCGAATTTCGGCGGTTACGTCGGGCCGACTGCCAAGCTGAAGTTTGATGCCGTCCAACGAGAGCAAGAACTTCCCCATGACAGACAAGCTCATCGAACCCCAGCAGAAACTCATCGGCATGCAGGGTGACTTCGGCGAGATAGAACCGTGAGCCCCAACGAATCGGTCGCGAGCAAGATCAGATACGAGTAGCGGTTGACTTGCACTTACAGAGAGGCGCATGGCCACATTGTGCTGGCGAGGTGCGCCAGTCGGCATCCTCGGCGCCGCACAAATGGGTGTCGACGGACTGGCTGAAAGGTATGAGTGCAACCGAATTCATTGAACGGTGGCACCAACCCGCAGCGGAATCGACTGGTTCCTGGTTTGAGCTGGCGGCGCCTGCCCGATCGCTATGCCTTCGGCATAAGCTATCTGTTGATGGAGGATTCATGACGCGCGCCCTTATGAGTACGTTTCTCGCTGTCGCCGCTTTAACGATGCCGTCCCCAGGGCAGGACAGACCTCACCCCGACCTGAGCGGAGTGTGGAGCAACGCCACCATCATTCCCCTCGAACGTCCGAAAGATCTCGGCGACAAGCGCAGGTTTACGGAAGCGGAATTCGCCGAGTACGAGAAGAAAGTTTTCCAGCGATCCGATCGCGACAGGCCCAACCAGACAGGCGTCGGAACCTACAACGGCTTCTGGTGGGACGCGGACCAGAAGCTTACGCATAACCTGAACACCGCAATCATCATCGATCCACCGGATGGCCGCGTTCCGCCTCTGACATCCGCCGCGGCGCAGATTGCGGAGCGGGATAACGCGTGGTCGCGGCTCCATCCCGCCGACGGACCGGAAGACCGCCCGCTGATCGAACGGTGTCTGGTTTTTCCAACCATGGGTCCACCGATGCTGCCGAGCTTTTTCAATGGAACGCCTTATGGTCCGCTGGAAACGAATTATCGGATCGTTCAGACCCGTGACTTCGTCGAGATCTTCACCGACCACAATCACGAGCGGCGGATTATTCCGCTCGACGGCAGGCCGCATCTTCCACCGACGGTACACCAGTGGTTTGGTGATCCCAGGGGCCACTGGGAGGGCGACACGCTGGTCGTCGATTCCACCAACTTCACAGACAAGACGAAGTTTCGCGGAGCGGATGAAAATCTTCACCTTATTGAGCGCTTTCGGCGAACGGGGCCGGACACGCTGCTGTACACATTTACGATTGACGATCCCACGGTGTTCACGCGGCAGTGGACAGGCGAGTATCCGTTCCGCGCCAGCCAGGACACGATGTACGAGTACGCATGTCACGAGGGTAATTACGGGTTGGCCGGTGTGCTCTCGGGCGCGCGGGCCGAGGAGAAGAAAAATTCCGCGCGTCAATGAACGCCGTTAAAGAGGTTGCTTCCGAACGCTTCAGCTATTGCGGCCGGCGATCTCGGCAGATCGCATTCGTGCAACCCGGACGGCGGCTTCGAGTTTGCCGGGCTGTCGCCCGGCGATTACCACAGCGCGGCATGGAGGGAATTCGATTCTCAGACGAGCCGGGAACGGCTGCGCGAAATGGCCGAGTCGTCCCATGGTCGCTGAATCCTGCCGCGCGGACCGGAACATTAAGCATCGCATGCAGCAAGAAAAGAGACCTTATTTCCAATAGGCGGCTCAATGCGCCCGGCGTCGGTGTAAACACGCCGGGCTCGTGCCTGCTGCGGGGCAGGAAGATCTGAACTGCCGGCGTGGATTCGGACCACCCGGCAGTCATCTGACCCGAAAGATAGTATGAATCGCCCAGTAGACGAATGCTGCGGCCGCCGCCGAGGCAGGAATCGTCAGAATCCATGCGGCAACAATGCCGCGCGCCAGATGCCACCTGACGGCACGCGTACGCTGTATCGAGCCAACACCTGCGATCGCCCCGGCGATCGCGTGCGTACTGGACACCGGCAGGCCCAGCCAGGTCGCGAAGAGAATTGAGATCGCTGCGCCGGTCTCAGCGCAGAAACCGCTCCGCGGCTGCAGCCGTGTCAAACGGGTCCCCATGGTGCGAACGATTCGCCAGCCGCCGCTCATAGTCCCCAGCCCGATAGCTGCGCTCGAAGCGCCAATTACCCATGAAGGAACGTGAAAGTTCCTCTGGATACCGCCTGCGACCAGGACTGCAGTAATGATTCCCATCGTCTTCTGCGCATCGTTGGTTCCGTGTGCGCAACTGAAGAAGGCCGCGGAGACCAACTGATACCGACGGAAATGACGGTCCATCTGCGTTGGAGTGAATCGCCGGAAGATCCAGTAGACGCCCACCATAAGCAAATAGGCAGCGACGAGGCCGATCACCGGCGAAAGCACGATGAACGCCAGCGTGATGCTCCACTTTCCCGCGACGAGTCCGGCGGCTCCCGCTTTGGCAAACGCCGCACCCGCATACCCGCCGATCAGCGCATGAGACGAACTCGTCGGCAGCGCCCTCAGCCAGGTAAAAATGTCCCACAGTATCGCACCGATCAGGCCCGCGAGCAGGACCCACGGTGTGACCAGATGCACGTCCACAAAGCCGGTGCCGATCGTCGCAGCCACGCCGGTGCCAAGCAGGTACGCCGCAAGAAAGTTAAAGATCGCAGCCCATATGACCGCCACGCGCGGCGTCAGCACCTTGGTGCAGACCACGGTGGCAATCGAGTTCGCCGCGTCATGGAAGCCGTTGATGTAATCGAAAATCAGCGCAACGGCAATGATGAACGATACCAGAACGAAGGACATCGCGTGTCAGTTGTTCTTCACGGCAACGTTCTGAATCACATCGGCCACATCTTCACAGCGATCGGTGGTTGCCTCCAGCAGTTCGTAGATCTCCTTTTTCCGAATCAGTTCTATCGCGTCTCTCTCGTGGGCGAACAATTCGGCGATCAGGTTTCGTTCCAGCTTATCTGCCTCATTTTCAAGCCGGTTGATTTCTATGCAGAAATGCAGGACGGCCTTTTTCCTGTGCAGAGCTTCGAAAGCCTCGGCAAGCTGCGTGCAGCATTTCGCGACAATCTCGGCGAGAAGAATCACGGCAGGCGGAATCGGCTTTAGCCGGAAAGCCACTATCCGGAATGTCACATCCTCGATGCCGTCCAGGACATCGTCAAGCGAGGTGGCCAGAGCCTGAATGTCCTCTGAATCGAACGGCGTGATAAAGGTAGTTCGCAGATGTCCGAAGATATCGTGAACCACGCGGTCCCCTTCTTCCTCGATCGTGCTCATGTCGTCCTTGATTCGGCAAACCCCGTCGTATCCGTCTCTCAGGGCGCTGACCAGGAGTCGCGAGGCGCGGCACAGAATCTGCCCATGGCGCTCGAACAGAAAAAGAAACTTCTCGTCCTTCGGTAACAGATTCATGAATGTTCAGGATTATCTTAACGGAGGGGGTCAGCCCGCCTTCTCGGGTACCGTGATGCCATTGCGACAGTGGCTCGGCGAACGTCTCCTGAAGGTTGCCGAAACCGCGACTGGAATCCGGAGGCACGTGCGCAGCCATTGTTTCAGTTTCGAGGCAGATACCGTTCGTGCGGGGGGTTGGCGCGCGTTCCACGGGAATGGGCTGCTGAATCCGCTGTGGCTAAATACCGGAAGTTGTTTAGAACGCGAGTGTGGTTTGATAGCCGGGGTGCCATGAGAGGCAATCAACCCGCCCGGCTGCGGTGTGGGTCCGTCGGAGCTGCCAAATCGACCAATTTTATTGGTTTTCGATGCCTGGTGGCTCGTCGGCGCCGCGTCGTCTAACTGAACGTCCGACAATGACGAGTGACTCGGCGGGTGCTATCAAGAATACTCTGACGTTTCTCGTACTAACAGGCTGCTGAAAAGCTCTTTTCGTTGCCGCTTGCTGACGCGCGCGGTTCAGTTACCGCTGCGGAATCAGAACCTGCTTTTCCGAACTGCGACCGTAAGGGAGTGGCAAGAAGCGTTTTTCAGCAGCCTGCTAAGACCGCAATACAAAATCCTCGCGTTCGAGAGTTACTTGTTTACCAACTGAAAGTAAGCGTCAAGCGTTTTGTAGCTGTCGATTTCCCATCCATCGTTACGTTCGTGCGGCGTCAGACGAGCAGACACCATACAAGCGCCGGTTGGCTTCATTCGCTTGACCTTCCGGAAAAGAACGGTGCGATCCGTCTCGATCGCGCAACGTGTGGTGCTGTTTTCGTTGCTGTAGACAATCGCGCGGTCGTTTGGTTCATATCGCAGGCCAGGCAGCAGAATGATGCGGTCATCCGGTCCGCGGTCGCCGTCGTCGCCGCCCATGCGCATGGGCGGATACACGTACTGCAGGCGAATTGCCGCATTTCCCGTGCGCGGACTGACTTCGAATGAATAATCCTGAAGAGCGTATCGGGGTCGAACCGAGTCGATTCTTATCGCGTTCGAATGAACTGCGGGGCGGCCTGACATTGACGCCAGCGACACCGCGAACGGAACCGCCAGCAGCGCCTTCCTCAGCCATAATGCGCCTTCATTTGACGTCTTTCTGCGCCTGTATACGAGCTTCATTTTCAAAGCATCTCCTTCCGTCGTTTTGTTTGTAGCACCGGAGTAGTGCCTCTGAGCCTTAATAGTTGCTTACGTTCTCATGACCAGTTCGAAGAGTTTTTTTGAGGGCGAAGTCTGAATCGTGTCTTAACGGCAATTCAGGAAAACTTAAGGTCCGATTAGTCGACAAAACCTATCGGCTTACTCAAAATAGCTTGAGAAGCATGAATCGTGGGATTGCAGGTAAACGATGACGGGTCTGACGCGTAAATGCCACTACGCACTGCGGGCGCTTCACGTCCTGGCAGTCGAATACGGAAAAGGTCCGATCCTGATGCATCACATCGCGTCCCGCGCAAATGCACCAGCCGACTTTCTGCAAATGATTCTGATCGAATTGAAGAAAGCGGATATTCTCGGGAGCCGGCGTGGCGCACAAGGTGGCTACTATCTTTTGAAACCGCCTGAACTCCTCACTGTGGGTTCGATTGTGCGCCTGATTGACGGACCTTTGGTCGCTTCACCATGCCTCGGCCAGGGGGCGATGTCTCCATGCCGCGACTGTCCCGATTCATCCGCGTGCCTGACGGCATTGCTGCTACGCGAAGTGGAGAAGGCGGTTTCGAACATCATGGACGGCGCCAATCTGCTCACGTCGCAGGCGCCCATGGCCTCGGAGCGAGAAGCCGTCCTGTCCGCGTAGGCCGAACATGCATACTCTTGAAAATTCCTGCGCCTCCAATCACCCTATATTCCATCGACTTAGAGGAAAACAAATGAAACCGTCTCACAGATTGATTCGTTCAATGTTGTTGCTCATGAGTCTTGCATCCGGCTTGTCCGCCCAGGTCGTCGGTGGGACGATCTCTGGTTTGGTTACGGATTCCTCCGGAGCGCCTCTGCCTGAAGCCACGGTAATCGTCAAGAGCCTCGAGACAGGCGCGGAAAGAAAGATCGCCAGCGACAGCACCGGCCATTACGCCGCGCCGTCTTTGAGTGTCGGCCGATTTGAGGTGACGGCCTCAAAGCAAGGCTTTGCTCCCTCGACCAAAACCGGCATCACCCTGGTCGTGGCCGAAAAGGCTGAGGTCGATCTGCAGTTGCAGGTAGGCGAGCTGCAACAGGCCGTCACAGTGGAAGAACAGGCAACGGCGGTGAATACATCCACCGAACAGACCTCCGGGCTGGTCGGCGAAACGCAGGTCAAAGAACTCCCGTTAAACGGACGCAGCTACGACCAACTGGTGCTGCTGAATCCGGCTATCGTGAATTACTCCGCCGAACGCTCTGGTGGCGTAGGCACTTCGAACTCGGCGGTCGGCAACATGTTTGCTGTCTCCGGACGGCGCCCGCAGGAAAATCTCTTTCTGCTCAACGGAATCGAATACACGGGCGCTTCCGAGATTAATCTGACGCCGGGCGGCACCAGCGGACAACTCCTCGGGGTGGATGCGGTTCGTGAGTTCAATGTCGTTACCGATACCTATGGCGCCGAATACGGCAAGCGGGGCGGCGCGCAGGTCAGCATCATCACGGACAGCGGCACGAACCTGCTGCACGGCTCCGTCTACGAATTCCTGCGCAACAGCGATCTCGATGCCCGGAATTTCTTCGATCAGGGCCACATTCCACAGTTTCAGCGCAACGTTTTCGGGGGTGCGCTGGGTGGTCCGCTGAAGAAAAACAAACTGTTCCTGTTCGGCAACTATGAAGGCTATCGGCAGCATCTGGGAGTCAGCGACGTGACGCTGGTGCCGGACAATGCGGCGCGGCAGGGTTATATCGGCACGACTTATGTTGGAGTGGCCCCGTCGGTCGCACCTCTGCTCGCGCTGTGGCCAGTGCAGAATGGTCCCGATCTGGGCGGCGGCATTGGCGAGGCTTTCAGCCATCCTCTGCAAACGATCCGTGAAGACTTCGGCACGACGCGTCTCGATTACAACTTGTCGGACAAGGACGCGCTGTTCGGCGTCTACACGATCGACGACAGTGACGCGAACACACCTTCGACTAATCCGCTGAGCTACGTGGTGGAAACGCTGCGGGAGCAGGTCGTGAGCCTGCAGGAGCAGCACATTTTCTCGCCGTCATTTCTGAATACATTTCGCGCCGGTTTTTCGCGGGGAGGTTACTACTTCACGGGAACCACGCCGGTAGATCTGCCGGGCTTTGTCGCTGGAGACCCGATCGGGGCTGTCGTGGTGGGTGGTGGTACGGCGCTGAACGGGGCATCGCAGATCAGCGGCGCGGGCACGAACGCCGGAAGCGACCTTCCGGTGCACCGCAATCTGTTCACGTTCGACGACCACATCGCCTGGAGTCACGGGATTAACCAGGTGACGGCCGGCGCATGGGTGCAGCGCATTCAGGCAAACGACAACCTGGCGCAGGATCAGTACGGCCAGGCATCATTCGGCAGCCTTACGTCCTTCCTGCAGGGCACAGTTTCCACGTTCACAGTCGTGCCATCGTCAACGCTCCTCGGCTGGCGCTCGCTGGAGGGCGCCGGGTTTGTGCAGGATTCGATCAAGCTGCGGCCGAATCTGGAACTGCGCGTGGGATTCCGGTTTGAGTCCACCAACGGATGGAATGAAGTGAACGGCCGCGCATCGAACTATCTGTTCTCGGGCGGCGTGATTGAAACCAATCCCACCATCGGCGGCTCCGCGCTCACCGTTAATAATGCGAAGTTTCTGCCCGAACCCCGGGTCGGCCTCGCGTGGGATCCGTTCGGAAAAGGCAAGACCGTGATTCACGCCGGTTTCGGACTCTACTATTCCCTGCTCGACGATCTCGATTACCGGCTGGATCAGAATCCACCGTTCAACACGACCGTGGTCGAGAAGAACGTGCCGCTTTCCAGCATCGCGTTTGTACCGGGCGAGGCGCCGCCGTCTGGAAGCAAGATATCTCCCAGCGGAATTCAGCCGAACGCGCAGACGCCCGGCCTTGCGACATGGACGTTCAAGATCGAGCAGCAGATAGCGCCCGCCACCACTCTTTCGCTGGGGTACGTTGGCTCGCATGGCTATCATGAACTGCTTTCGCTCGACGCGAACGAACCCATTCCCACGGTCTGCCCCGCTTCACCCTGCCCGGCAAGCCTTGCCGCCGGGACGATTTACTATCCTTCGAACGCGCCGCTCGCGAATCCGGCCCTCGCGAATTCGACCAGTTGGTTCACCGAGGGCGTGAGTTCCTACAACGCCCTTGAGGTCGACTTGACCAAACGCTTCAGCCACGGACTGCAGCTGCGCGGTGTGTATACGTGGTCAAAGAGCCTCGACGACGGCACCGCCGTCAACAGCAGCGTGGGCACGAACGCGCCGGGCTTTGTGATGTACCCGGCCGACCCGAAGCTGGACTACGGTCCGTCCACCTACGACGTTCGCAATCTGGCGGTCATCAACGGAACCTATGAACTGCCCGTAGGACACGGGAAGAGACTTCTCGGGGGTGCGGACGGTCTCGAGCAGAAATTCGTCGGCGGATGGTCCCTCAGCGCCATTGCCACAGTGCAAAGCGGCCTGCCGTTTACTCCGCAGCTCGGCTACAACCCGACGAACAACGGCGACAGCCGCAACCCGATCCGACCCAACTGGAATCCGAGCTTCAGCGGACCGGTCATTCTGGGCAGCCCGAACGAATACTTCAATCCTGCCGCCTTTCTGCCACCAGCTTCCGGCACCTACGGGAACGTGGGGCGCGACGTTCTGTATGGACCCGGTCTCGCAGATCTCGATTTTTCGGTGCTGAAAACAACATCGCTGACGGAGCGGCTCAAAATGCAGTTCCGCGCGGAATTCTTTAACATCCTGAACCACGCGAATTTCGGATCACCCAACGCGGTGGTGTTTTCCTCGGCATCGACTACACCGGCCTCGACCGCCGGGGTGATCACTTCCACGTCCACCACCTCGCGGCAGATCCAGTTCGGTCTGAAACTGCAATGGTAGTTCAGTTCGCCGAAGGAAGCGTGATGCGGAACGTGCTTCCCTGGCCGGGAGCGCTCGACACCCGTATAGTTCCGTTGTGCGACTGAATTGCCCATTGCGCAATCGCGAGGCCGAGACCGAAGCCGCCGGCGTCGCGCGATCTTCCGGTGTCGATGCGGTAGAAACGGTCGAAAATGCGTTCCGCGTGCTCGGGTGCGATGCCGGGACCGGCATCGGTGATGGAAATCGAAACCTGATGGTCACCGTCCCGCTGCACCCGGAGCGAAGTGGCTGTGTGAGCCGGGGAGTACTTGATCGCATTGTGCACGACGTTCACAAGCGCCTGGCGCAGGAACACAGGATCGGCATCCACTACGGCATCCCGATCCCCGGCGACTTTCAGCGTCTGTTGCTTTTCCTCGGCAAGAGGTTCAAGCAGCGCGGCCGTATCGCGCGCCAGATCGAGCAGGCCAACGCGCGAACGGCTGAGACGGATGGCGCCCGCATCTCCGCGGGAGATCATCAGAAGGTCGTCCACAAGCCGGGTCAGCCTATTAACCTCTTCAAGCATGCTGCCGACCAGCTCACGATACTCCTGCTCAGTCGCACCCCTTTCGAGTCCGACTTCGCCGATGGCGCGAATGGCGGCAAGCGGGGTGCGCAGTTCGTGAGAAGTATCTGATGTGAACTGGCGCAGCTGCCGGAACGATTCATCCAGTCGCGTCAGGGTCTGGTTAAACACTTCGGCCAGATGGTCGAGTTCGTCGCCAGTTCCATGAACCGGGATGCGCTCGTGCAGACGGCTCGATGTGATCCGTTCCGCCTGGCTGGCGATGTTTTCGACCGGCGCCAGGATACGCCGGGACACCCGGTACCCGGCATATACAGCCGCGCCGATCATAAGCGGAAAAACGAGCGCTGAGGCAATGAGCAACTGCCGAAGAGCGTGCCACACCGGCTCTTCACTGTGGGCTAACCGAATCAGGACCGTGTGGCCGTCCACTGTGTGACGACGGCTGACGGTGATCACGCGAGTGCCGTCGCCAAGCGTGGCGGATCGCTCGGAATATCCCCCGATACCTTCGCCCGGCAGCGGCGCGCCGCCCAAAGTCAGCGTGCCCAATCGATCGTTTCGGTAGAGCAAAGTGCCGTCCATCGCCCTCACCTCGAAGAAGTGTTCGAGCAACTGCTTTGACTCGGGGTGGTTATGATAGTCCTCCCGAACGTGTAGCTGGCCGTCAGGAGTGAACGAAAACAGACCCTCCACCGTCTCGATATCCTGCACGGCATAGCTCGCAAGCTGGCCGCGCATCTGAAAAAACAGAACCGCCGCAGTACCGGAGGTGAACAGAACCATGGCGCAGACGATCAGCAAGACGTACGACAGCGCGAGACGCGTTCCGAGGCGCGCGGGCAGCCTCAGTTTCATGCCGATTCTTCCGCCTTCAGCATGAACCCGACGCCCCTTACCGTGCGCAGGAGCCGATTGGGAAATGGCTCGTCCATTTTCCGGCGCAGGCGCGCGATATGTACGTCGATCACGTTATCAAGAGGTGTGTGCCGCGCCGACTCCTTCCATACATCGCGGCAAAGCATGTCGCGGGAAACGACGCGGTCGCTATGGCGCATGAGATATTCCAGCAGCTCGAATTCCCGCGCGGTCAGCTCGAGCGTTCTTCCGCCACGGCTGGCGATGTGCTCAATACGATTGAGCTCCAGATCGTCGACCCGAAGCGTGATCTCGCTTTCGGAAGCGTGCCGGCGGCCGAGGGCCCGAACGCGCGCCTGCAGTTCGGACACAGCGAATGGTTTGGTCAGATAGTCGTCGGCCCCGGAGTTGAGGCCATGGACCCGGTCTTCGACAGCATCTTTAGAGGTGATCAGCAAGACGGGCGTGCGGTCGCCCAGGCGCCGAAGATTGCTCATGACTTCTATGCCATCTCGTCCGGGAAGCATGATGTCGAAAATCAGCAGATCGAACTGCTGCGTCTGCGCGAGAAAGAATCCGTCTTCGCCTGTCGCTGCCACAGTGACGACGTGCTGTTCCGCTTCGAGACTTTGACGAACGGCGAGCGCCAGCTTCGGCTCATCCTCGACCGCAAGTATCCGCACAACTCCACTGTAGAGCTTTTCTTTCTGACTTCGTCTTCAGAGAAAAGTCAGGAAATGTTAATGCTGCGCGGTTCAGCAAAAGGTCAGGAAGTCTTCAGTTGTACGCAGCCGCCTGGTTGTTCAGTATGAAAAGCAGGCGTGCAGATCCTGGTGGTTGAAGACGAGGTAAAGCTGGCCGAAGCCCTGCGGGAAGGACTTGAAGCTGACGGTTATGCGGTCCAAGTGGTTCATACGGGCGAAGATGGTTTCTATCGGCTGCGCAACGACGCGTTCGATCTGGCGATTCTGGACCTCATGCTTCCCGGGCGCAGCGGCCTCGAAGTTCTCGAAGCCCTTCGGCAGAAGGGCGAAACGATCCCTGTACTGCTGCTGACCGCTCGCGACGAGATCTCCGATCGTGTGCGCGGTCTGGATGCCGGCGCCGACGACTATCTGGTCAAGCCATTCGCCTTTCCGGAGCTTCTGGCGCGCGTGCGCACTCTGCTGCGGCGGGGTAAACAGGAAGTCGCGGCCAGAATGCAGATTGGCGACCTTGAAATGGATGTCGCAACACGCTCTGCATGGCGCGCAGGTAAGCCGGTGGACCTGACAGCGCGGGAGTTCGAGATTCTCGAATATCTGCTGCGCAACCAGGGGCGGGTAGTGTCAAGGGAGATGCTGGCACGCGAGATCTGGAAGGGTGTCAGCCGGCAGGTTCCTCTGGACAATGTCATCGATGTCCATATCGCCCGCCTCCGGCACAAGGTCGATGAGGACTGCGCAACCCGTCTCGTACACACGGTTCGCGGCGTCGGGTTCATTCTAAAAGAGCAGAATTCTAACTGAGCCAGTCGGGTCCGGGCCATATTGTAATTGGTGAACGAATTGCCGCGTGATCGCGCGCCCCGCAAGTGGCTCGGGTAAAGAGTGCAGCTTTCGACGCCTCAGTTTCCAGTGGATGAGATTGCCGCTGCGGGCGTGAAGATGATCGTGCTCGTGAATCTCGGCAGCCCGATCAAGCCGCAACTGGCTCGCTTTGCCGGCGGACTCATACAGGAAGAAATCAGAAGCGCAGCCGTGCCGGGCCTGACAGGGTTTGTCACCTACCCGACTCTGCCCAACCCTTTCGTCGATCCGCGGATGATTCTGATCCACGTGAGGCATGGTTGACGGTAATTCCGATTTCAGCAATCGGTTTTCTGAATCACGTGCTGCTGCACCTGTACAGCACGCGCGGCCTTTACTACAGCGCCGTCTTCGGTGGGCTGATGAACAGCACGGCGGCGGTCGCGCGACTGATCCCGGCCGATGGCCGTCGTGATCAACCTGCTGACGAGGCGCAGAATCAGGCGTGTTGCCTTTGAGCGCTCCCGGTCAGGGGTGCGGCGGGCAGAACTGGCTCGAACCGTAGATCACATAGTGCGCGTAGCACGCCTCTTCTGCGGGATCCAGCCCGTAATGCTGCTGCAGAATCCAGATGCCGTCTGAATTTGCCAGTAAGATCAGGCCGGGTTGCGCATCGCGCGAAGTTGCGGTGACACCTTTAAACTCCTTTGCGACCGTTGGGTGAAGCGGGTCGGAGAAATTCATGATGCGAATGGTTTCGGAAGGCAGGGGCCGGGTGCCGGAGTCGGGCTTATCGCTGACCAGGGCGGCGGTGCCGGTCGCGCTGAGCACATTGCCCGCCGCGGCGGCGTCAGGGTACGTCACGTCGGAGAGGACGCTGGGTTTGGCTGGTTTGCTGAGGTCGATCACGGTGAGAGTCTTTCCCGATTCGTGCTCGGCATAGATGTAAGAGTGGCCGTAGTGCTGCGTCGGGATGAAGCGGGTGATTGGCCCGCCGCTCACCGGAATGAGAGCCACCACAGTGATCTGATCCTGAGAGGTATCGTCTTTTTTGGCGTGCTTATCTTTGCCGTACGCCGTTAAAGCGGCGGTGAGGGTCAGGAAAAAAGCGATTGCGGGTTTCACAATCCCATTCTGGGTTTGCAATGCGGATTGCACCACTGAAGACTTCCTGAATTGTCTCTGAACGGGAGTTATGCATTGGGTTGGAATTCTCCAGCCACCCAGCGCTTACCCGACTGTCAGAAAAGTGTCAGGAGAACTTAAGCGATGCGCAAGATGATTTCGTCAGAGACTGGAAGTGCTGACTGGCGAACTCTCACCGGTTCTGCGCAACGCGATACCAATGTTGAAACCAGGCGCGGCGAAAAAAGTGACGGTTCACCTCAACGAAGATACCAGCACGGGAAGCGATTTCATTCACGAGCAGGTGTTTTCTCTCCTCTTCGCGCGCGGGATAGCAGGCGCGACGGTGCTGCGGCCGGAGGCCGGTTTCGGCGATCACCACCACAAGCACGGGCACCAGGGATATGGCACAGAGCGCCGCCACCTGCCGGTCCAGATCCAGTTTATAGAGGAGCCGCAGGTGGTCGATGCGCTGCTTCCAGCCCTCTTCGATCTGGTAGTGGACGGCATGATCGAAATGCATGACACGGTGGTTTTGAAGGCTGCCAGACAGGAGCCCCCTTACTAAGTTGCGCGCTCATTTCCCAGGTATTCTGTTCGTGATTGCGCTGGGCTGCACGCTGCCGGTTTTCGGTCGAAGTCAAGTCAGCGTTCCGGCTTCACCGCCATCCGCCACCGCCGTTTCATCGCCGCTGACGCTGGAGGAGGCTGAGCAGATCGCGCTGAAGAATCATCCTCGAATCGGATCGGCCACGTACATTGCGCAGGCCGCCGGTCAGGTAGTTTCGGAAACCAAATCGCAATACTTTCCGACCATAGTTTCCAACACGACCGGAGCGATTGCCAATACAGGAACCGTCCTGGCCGCGGGGGCGCTCACCACGTCCAGTTTGTCCAACAGGTTTGCGTCGGGCATCACAATCGTGCAACTGGTGAGCGATTTCGGCCGCACCAACAGCCTTACCCGCGCGGCCCGCCTTCGGGTTGATGCGCAGAATCAGAACGTCATCAGCGTCCGGGCGCAAACTATTCTGGCGGTTCGGTCCGCATATTACGCTGTGCTGGCTGCCGACTCTGTACTGCAGGTCGCGCAGGCGGCACTTTCCAGCCGGCAACTGCTGCTTCGGCAAATCACCGCGCTGAGCCAGAGCGCACTGCGATCCACGCTGGATGTCAGCTTCGCCCGGGTACTCGTCTCGCAGGCGCAACTGGCGGTTTACGAGGCCGAGAACAACGGCGATAACACCCGCGCCGAACTGGCATCCTCTATGGGCCTTCCCCAGTCGCAGCACTTTAACCTCGTGGAACAGGAAGTGCCTTCGGCTCTCGGCCCGGAACTCCAGCCGTTCATTACAGAGGCTCTGGCGCAGCGTCCCGATCTTGTGGCCCGCCAACGGGACCGTGATGCCTCTTATCAGTTCGCTCAGGCGGAAAAGAAACTGGCGTATCCGACGGTCACTATTGCCGCGGCCGCCGGCGGAGTTCCGGACCGCGACCACACGCTGACCCATGACAACTACGAAGCAGCGGGCGTCAATCTGAGCATCCCGATCTTTAATGGCGGGCTCTTCTCTGCCCGTCATGAGGAAGCTCTTGCCCGCGCAAATGCCGCTGATAAGGATGTCCAGAATTATTCGCTGCAGGTGACCCGCGAAGTGCAGACAGCGTGGTATGAGGCGATCACTGCTTTTCGGCGTCTCGACGTAACGGCCCAACTCGTTGACGAGGCCACGGAGTCCGTGCGTCTGGCCCAGGCAAGGTACGACGCCGGGCTGGGCGGCATCGTCGAAGTAAACCAGGCGCAACTTAGTCTGATCCAGGCTCAGATCGACGCGGCAAGCGCTAAGTATGACTATCTCAACCGCAGAACCGCGTTGGATTATTCGATCGGAACGTTTCGTTAATTCAGGAGACCTGATATGGGCCATTTTGATCGAAGACCGAAGCGTTCCAGAATCATCTCAGTTCTCTCCGTGGCGGCGGGCCTGATGTCCTGTTCCCGGAACCATAGTGAGCCTGCGGAGGTCCGGGCTGCCGGTGCTGCGGCACCCGTCGTATCTGTGGCCAGAGTCACCCGCGGCACACTTTCGACGAACCTCGTGCTGACCGCGGAGTTCATCCCTTACCAGGAAATCGATGTGATGGCCAAGGAGGCCGGCTACATCAAATCCATCAGCGTGGACATAGGCGACCGCGTTCAGGCTGGCCAGAAGCTGGCCGAACTCGAAATACCCGAAATGCAGGACAGCATTGTGCGCGCCGGGGCCTCGGTCGAGGCGGCCGACGCCGATGTCACGATTGCCCGCAACCAACTTGACATCGCTAAGGCCGCGTATGACATCGCGCACCTGTCCTACACCCGGATTCTGGAGGTCTCCAAACGCGAGACCGGACTTGTGCCGCAGCAGGAGGTCGATGAGGCTCACTCGAAGGAGCTTGGCGCTGCAGCGCAGTTGTCTGCCGCCAAATCCACTCTCGATGCCGCGCAGCGCAAGGTGGCAATAAGCAAAGCGGATCAGTCCCGCTGGTTGACACTCCAGAAATACACCGTGATTTCTGCTCCTTTCACTGGGGTGATCACCAAGCGCTATGCCAACACAGGGGCCATGATCCAGCAGGGAATTTCATCTTCGACGCAGGCGATGCCGGTGGTGCGTCTTTCGCAGAACGACCTGCTGCGGTTGATCCTGCCAGTGCCGGAGTCCGCCGTACCCGGCATTCATATCGGTGCGCCGGTAGGTGTGACGGTGAATAGCCTTCATAGAACGTTCCCGGGGCGGGTTACCCGGTTCGAGACAAAAATCTCAACTGCCACCCGAACCATGGACACCGAGGTGGATGTTGCGAATCCAAACTACCTTTTGATACCCGGTATGTATGCCGACGTGGATCTGACCACGGCGAGCCATGCTCATGTTTTGTCGGTTCCAGTAGAAGCCGTAGATGGTTCCGGCGATTCGGCCCGCGTGTTCATGGTTCAGGCTTCCGGCGCAATCCGCGTCGTTCCGGTTCGTACGGGCCTGACGGGCGCGCGGCTGATGGAAGTCGAGTCGGCAGACCTGAGCGAAGGCGATGACGTGATCACCGGATCGCGGGCTTCTCTGAAAGAGGGCGACAAAGTCACGCCAAAAGTGGTCGATATGGGCGCCGGCCCGGACACGAAATAAGTCTTATGTCGCGATTTGCTATTAACACACCATATCTGGTCGTTGTTATCTGCCTGGTGCTCGCGATCCTCGGCGTTGTGGGAGTTGCGCAGATGCCGGTGGACATGTTTCCCTCCATGAACATCCCGGTTGTTATCGTGGCCACGTTCTATTCAGGCATGCCTCCGCAACAGATCGAGGGTGACATCACTTACCACCTCGAGAGGTTTTTCAGGCTGGCCAGCGGCATCGATCACATCGAGTCGCGCTCTCTGGACGGCGTGAGCATCATCCGTGTCTATTTTCAGCCGAACACGAACGCCGACATCGACGCCGCGACGATCGCAAACCTCGCGGTTTCGGACATGAAGGATTTACCGCCGGGCACTTTTCCCCCAGTAGTGCTCAAGTCCGACGCCTCCAGTCTCCCTGTGTGCCTCGTAACCATGAACGGGGACGGGATGAGCGATGGACGGCTGAAGGATATCGCGCAGAATTTCGTTCGGAACCAACTCGCAAGCGTGCCGGGCTCGGCTGTGCCCCAACCATTTGGAGGGCCATGGCGACAGATTCAGTTCTATGTCAATCCCGCTGAGTTAGAGGCCCGGCAGATAAGCCCGATGGACGCGGTGCGGTCACTGGGGCTGAGCAACGTCATTCTCCCGGCCGGCGACGTTCAAATCGGCAATCTCGATTACAGCATTTACTCCAATGCCCAGCTCGATCTTACTCATGCGAGCCAGTATCCGCTGAAGATGCACGGCGAGAATCCCGTTCTGATGTCGGATGTCGGACAGCTCAAGGACGGCTACGCAATTCAGTACAACGTGGTTCATGTGAACGGACAGCGTTCCGTTTACCTCCCGGTGATGAAGCAGGGCGGCGATTCGAACACCATCTCCGTTGTCGATGGTGTCCGCAATACCGTCGCGCACCTGGTGGATGTCCCTGCGGCGATGAAGAGCAACGTGGTCTTCGACCAGTCCCGGTTTGTGCGGACGGCGATTGAGACGCTGTTGCACGAGGGCGGCATCGGCCTCTTCCTGACCTGTGTAATGATCCTGATCTTTCTCGGCAGTCTGCGCGCTACCGTAGCCGTTTTTTTCTCCATCCCACTGTCGATTTGCGCAACATTCTTTGTGCTGCGTCTCGGGGGATCGTCCGTGAACAGCATGGTGCTCGGAGGCCTTGCTCTGGCGTTGTCTCGCCTCATCGACAATTCGGTTGTCGTGCTGGAGAACATCTATCGCCATCTCGAGATGGGAGAGCCTCAGCGGGTAGCCGCGGAGAACGGCGGGAAGGAAGTAGCTCTTCCCGTGCTCGCGTCGACGCTCACCACGGCGGTCGTCTTCTTCCCGGTAACGCTGCTTGCCGGCGTCAGTAAGTTTCTTTTCTCGGCTATGGCGCTGGCGGTAGTCGTTTCACTATTTGCCTCGTTTTTCGTAGCGATGACTGTGGTCCCTCTGTTCTGCGCGCGATTTCTGAAGATCAGCCATCCCGAACACCTTGGCGAAACCGACCCAGCCGAAGCGCGTACGCTGAAAGGTAACTCCCCCGGTTGGGGTGCGCGCTTCAATACAGCTTTTAACTCATTCTTTAACCGTATGCTTTCGTCGTACGAGATGCTCGTCCATAAGGTGCTGCATGTCCCTGTCACGGTGCTGGCGGTGTTCTTCGTTGCATTCGCGGTGAGCCTGCTGCTGTACTTCAATCTTGGCTTCTCCTACTTCCCGCAGACTGACGCCGGCCAGTTCGTCATTAACTTCAAGGCGCCTTCCGGGACCAGACTTACGGTAACGGAAAACGAGGCGGCGAAGATACAGAGCCTTATTCGAACCATTGTCCGGCCGCAGGATCTCGACATTATCGTTGACAATATTGGTGTCGACAATGGCTTCTCGGCAATCTACACGTCGAATGCGGCCATGCACACGGGTTTCATCCAAATAGGACTCAAACCCGGCCACACCGTCGGCAGTTATGAGTACATCCGGCAAATCAAAGCGCGTATGGCGCGGGATATGCCGGAAATCACGGCTTATTTTTCGACGGGAAGTCTGGTGGACGCCGTCGTCAGCATGGGTGCGCCCGCTCCGATCGACGTGCAGATCGCAGGTTCGGATTTAAGTTCAGATAACAGCCTCGCGCAGGACATTGCCGCCAAACTGCGATTGTCGCCCGATATCGCGGATGTTTATATGCCACAGGACCTCGACTATCCCGCTCTCCGCATTGATGTCGACCGTCTGCATGCGGCGAAGCTCGGCCTTTCGGAACGAGAAGTGCTGTCTAACGTGATCACTTCGGTGAACTCCAACCAGATGATCGCTCCCAATCTGTGGATCGACCCGCGAAACGGGAATAACTACTTCATGACGGTGCAGTACCCGGAGAATCAGATCCGTTCGATTCAGGATCTGAAAGCGATTCCTCTTCACGCGGATGGTCTTACCGAGCCGACCCGTCTCGACATGGTGGCCAGCATCAATCGCATCAATGCGCCCACCGAAGTGGACCACTATGAGATCAGGAGGACTCTCGATATCTATGCGCGCCCCGCCAGCGAAAATCTCGGTGCCGCGGCGGACTACGTTCGTAACGTCATCGCGCACACGAAGATTCCGGGGAACATCAACATAGCTGTCCGCGGGAGTGCCGGGGCGATGAGTGACTCATTCAGGAGTTTTGCTGTCGGCCTTACGCTGTCGGTAGTGTTGCTGTACCTGATTCTGGTGGCGCAGTTCCGTTCCTTTATCGATCCTTTCATCATCCTGCTGGCGCTGCCCCCCGGAATCTCAGGGGTGCTGCTCATCCTCGTTCTTACGGGCACGACTCTTAACGTAATGTCTTTGATGGGTGTTGTCATGCTCGCGGGAATCGCGATGTCCAACAGCATTCTGATTGTTGAATTTGCGCATCATTTGAGAAGTCAGGGCAGAAGCGTGGCCGAAGCTGTTGTCGAGTCGTGCCGGGTTCGTTTGCGGCCAATTCTGATGACATCTTTGGCTACGATCATTGGTTTGATGCCAATGGCGTTGAAGCTCGGCGAGGGCAGTGAGTCTTATGCACCGCTGGCCCGGGCGCTCATCGGCGGTCTTTCGGTTTCGGTTTTGCTGACGATAGTTTTGGTTCCGGCCGGCTTCTTTATTGCATACAGGAACGATTCAGTGCGTGTCTGACGCAAAGACGCAGACGGCCGCGGTACGCCGGGATTATTGGGCTTCACCCAACACCAGTGCGTGTGAGGCGCGATATTCTGCACGGTGGCTCACCGTCTCCAGGCATTGCTCACAAGTCACAGAGGTTCAGCCCGCTCTGCCATTCGGCTGCTGCGAACCCGCCAGTGATCTCGAAGCGGCTGTCGGCTTTAATATGTAAGTTGCCAGCATCAGGAAGGAGGCTGACATGTCGACGGGATCTGATCAGAATGCGGAGCTGAGGTTCGTTGTTACAAATACACTGGTCGTCCGCGATATACAGCGCTCGGCCACTTTCTATCGCGACGTGCTCGGCGCCACGGTGCTGCGCGAGGGCGAGCCCACGTTTCTTCGGCTCGGCAACATCTGGCTGATCATCAACGGGGGAGGCGGCGGGACCGATGATAAGCCTGAAGTCATCGCTGCGCCGCCGCGCGATCCCGATGTTCTCAGCAACTTTCTGAACCTTCGAGTGAGTGATATCAAACGCTGCTACGAGCTTTGGTCTTCGCGCGGTGCGAAATTCATAACCGAACCTAAAGTCCATGCAACCGAGATGCGGCGCTACATGCGCGATCCGGATGGCTACCTCATTGAAGTCGGGCAAACGACCATGACCGCGGACCCTCTTGATTTGGACGTGTAGTGCCGGCGAATTTAGGACTCTCGGCTGCCAGACTGGCGAAATGACGATCTTACACCGCCAGCTTCAGCTTTATTCCGTCGTTCGGCGCGTGAGCCAGCGTTCTGTTGTCTGAACTGAAGAGTCCCGGGCAGCATTTGAATTTGCTCCAGTTACCCGTCGGCGGCGCAGCACGGCTTCGCGGTCGCGCGGCGCAAGTCATGCGGCGCGATGTCCGGCAGGCCGGCCCCGGCGACAATGGTCTTCAGAATCGCCCCGATTCACGGGCCGGAACAGATGCGACTCAGTCGCTGCCTGACCGGTGGTCCATGCATCGATCGCGCTCTTCGTCCACGCTGGCATCGGAACCGTCCGCACTCGTCCGTGCTTGCCGACCAGATCCACGATGCACCATCGGCCGTCGCGTTGCCGGACGTGCCTAATCGTGAGTGCCGCCAACTCTGATCGGCGCAGTCCGCATCCGGGCCACAGCGCGAACATTGCGCGGTCCTGGACGCCAGTTCCGGGGCGAACAGACCGTTGTCGGCCATGCGCGGAGCATTGCTCCACTGAACCGGACGGCGTACATATGATCGATCTGGAGCGCGCGCTTCTGAACGGGCCAGTCGAGGATACGGCGGCGGAGGTGAGTCGCGCGTGAAGAATCTCGCCCGGCGGCTCTGGAAGCTTTTGGTCAACAGATCGTTGTCGGGGCCAGTGAACCCGAAGCTAATGGGTGATCCACGAGAAGCAGGCCGGACGCCGGAGGCGATTCCGGGAATCGATTGCACAGCATTGCGGTACGAAACAAAAAGCCCCCGGCCTGCGCCGAGGGCTCGCTCATGCAGCAGGGTTCAGCTTACCGGTTGACCTGGAGGCTGGCTCCGCCACCAGGGCCCTTGCCAGGGCCGGTGCCAAGAATGTCACCGCTGGAGACAAGCTTGACCCAAAGCGCACCGTCGCCTTTGTAGTACGAGGTGGCACTGGCCTTGCGAAGTGCATCCAGGCTGCTCTGCTCAGTACCCGACGCGGCACTGGTGAATCCCGGCAGTTCGAACATCACCCACGAGCCGCTGTCCAGTTCCTTCACGCTGAGGGCGAGGGACGGCCTTTCGGTGGTCACCTTGATCTCGGTACCCGCGCGTACGTTGGTTTCTCCGGCGACGCGCAAATCCTTGCCGTTGCGGCTGAGAACGATTGGCGGGCCCGCAGGTGGAGGGGCGCCCAGGGTCCCGTTTCTGGGCCCAACGAGAACACCGCCGCCACCCCTGCCAGCGCCACCAGCTACCGCAGCCCCGCCTCTACCTCCGGCGCCGGAAACTGCCGGAGCGCCGCTTCTGCCACCGCCGGGACCGGCCCCTCCGCCACGACCGCCACGACCACCACCGGCGGCGGGGGCGGCAACAGTCATGCGCCCGACGTCGCCCTTGCACACGGCAGCGTTCCAGGCGGGCTTGATCTCGCAGGCGTCGTCAATTGCGATGGCGTCGTTTGCGTCGTTGATGAGAACGTAGGAATTGGGGACACCGTCGACCGAGCCGTCCAGGTCGTGGAACACCGAAGTCTGGTAGCTCCCATTGCCGTAATCATCATTGCTCCACTTAAACTCCATCGGTGGGAAATACACTGGCTTGGCGTTGATGAATTTCGCGTGCTGTATGGTGTTGTTGGAGCTCATTCCGAAGCTGGTATACAGCAGGTAAGAGATCGCTCCCGTCTTGCGGGTGGCGTTGTCCTCGTAATTCACGAAGGTGTCATTGTCCAGTTCATGATGGTAGTCGTAGAACTCGTATGCGCGGATCGGGAAATCCGGGAGTTCGGGCTCCGGCAGGCTGCGGCCGTAAGCCATTTCCGCCGGCGTTTTGGGATTGCCGATGTTCTCGCTTTCGCCCACGAACCGCGAGTCCACCACCCGTGACGTAAAGGCGGACTGACCGAAGTTGCCGGAGGCATGCGTGTAGCCAATTGCGTTGTCGGCCATCTTCAGGTTTCTGAATACGTGCATCTCACCGCGGCTCCAGATGCCGCTATTGCGGTTTTTGTAGCTGGTGAAATCCTCGATGACCGACTCCACCAGAGGACTGTTCGGGTCAGCGGGATTGGAATAGGACATGTGACCGCCGACGGCGAAATGGCCATCGGGCCTCGGGCCGCGGTCCAACATGAAACTGTCAAAGTTCGAATGGGCGGTGTTGCCCTTGAACTCCCGCACCCGCATTCGACGCGGCCAGGTTGCCTTGCTGATCTCCGTGCCTTCGAACTTACCCGTCGGATGCTCCGGCAGGGCGTACCAGAAACCTGTAGCGTCGGAACCCGCGGCCACGTTGTCGCGATAAATATTGTCCGGATTGGTGATCCAGAAAGTCGACGCCGTGTTGTCGGAGGGAAGCAGAATATCCCTGGCGTTCTGGCCGGCCGCATCGAAGTTCTTGCCGCCCTGCGCTCCGAACGGGCCGAGGTTCGTCCCGACGCACGGCGCGTCCGGATGACACTTGGTCAGGATCCCCAGGTTGTGCACGAACTGGTTGTCGTGCTCCACGGCGTCTTCGAGGAAGAAGCAGTGACCAATGTTGTTGTAGGTCACGTTGTTTTCAACGTCCAGGTAATTTGTGCCATGCACGGTTACGCAGCGGCTGTAGGTGTCGTGAATCGCCGAGTTTTTGATGTACTGCCCCTGCGCATCGCCGATCAGATGCCAGTGGATCGGATACCGCGCCAGATGCATATTCTGACCCATGCGATTCAGTTCGACGCCATCGACAAACATCTTGCTCCCGACCATCGCCATGATGTGGCCGCCAAAGAGCGTCTGGTCTGCGTCAGGCGAAGCCTGGATGACGATATTGCGCGACAGCATGCCGACTTCGCCGCGTTCATCCACGTCGAAGGTGATCTTGCCGAAGTGCATGTAGTCCAGTTTCTTATCGAGCGTGATGATATTGCCGCGGATGGCGGAAATGGTGCGCCGCTCTGCCTGATGGGGATCGAAATCCGTGGACGCGAGGACGATCATGTCGCCGGCCCGCCAGCCAGCGGCGTTCAGGACTTCAATCGAGTTGCTGCCTGCTTCGGCGGTCCTCGACAGTTTCGTCCAGGAGTTCGTCCGGTTACCGTGCAGGTTCAGGGTTCCGCCCATCATCATGATCCCGCGGTCGCTGCGGTCATTCGTTCCACCGATTCCACTCATATCTTCGTCTTTGACGTTGTCGGTGAGGGTAATTGTGGCCTTGCGCGTATGGGGTTTGGCTTCCGTGCCGATTTCCAGTTCCCCGTGCACCATGACCCATTCGGTGGACAGTTCCAGATCTTTATTGTCCGCAAAGCTCAGTTTGCCGTTGATCGTCAAACTGCGCAGCGGTGGCGGAGAGACGTCGAGGACGACATTCATGTCCTTATCAATGGTGACAGCGGCGTCTTTGCCGGGCACCTTCTTATCGGGCCAGGTGGCTGGATCGGACCAGCGCCTGGCGCCGGCCGGCGGAGTCTTTTGCTGCGCATTAAGGACGGCATGTCCGCCAAGGCCTAAAAAGGCCGGAACCAGCAACGAAAGG
>CAVPVO010000008.1:0-279169 GCA_963709215.1 Terriglobia bacterium
GGTGGCTCACCGTCTGCAAGGAAGGCGTCGGGGAGTCATCCCGATAACCTCGCTTAAGCTGCCGCTTTCTCCGCTTACCCGCGGGGCGTCAGATACACTCCGTCGCCAGACATTCACGCGTGGTGTCGTCCACTACGGTGAGCACTCGGATCGTCTGTCCATTGGCCGCGTCGCCACTGACGAAGTCCGATGACCACCGCTCATTCATATGCGTCGGTGCATCCTTGGCCGATCCGGACCAGCCAGCGACGGCGGAGCCGCTTCAGCATCAGCCCTTCCTGAGGATAGATCCGCTTGTGATTGACCGCCAGTCCCTCGCGTCGGAGGAGAGCGTGCAGGGCGGACAGCCGAAACGTAGCCTCTGCCCCGCCGGCTTGTGAAGCCGCCTGCGCAACACTTCATTACGCAGACTCGCTTGCGCAGTTGCGCACAATAGCAGCCCGTGCCGCGCGACACGCAGATCAGCGAGCAGGCGTGGCGTTGACTCATCTGATAAGTCTGCTCCACGTATTTCGCAGTCTCCCTCAGGCTCGCTGGCTCTACCGCACATCCTTCAACGCACGATTCTCCAGGGACGCCTCCGCCACCATGCGTTTGAGCGTCCGGTTCTCATCAAGAACCTCGCGCAGATTACGGCTGTCGGTGCCTTCCATGCCGCCATATTCTGTTTTCCAGCGGTACAGCGCCTGTTCGCTGGTGCCCTGTTGGCGACACACTCCAGCCGTCTTCGCGTCTTCAGTCCATTATCGGCTTGCTTCAGAATCGCAACGATCTGCGCTTGAGTGCTTGAGTGTGCTTCTCTCCACGCTCACTTCACCCCTCTCGGCTGGGGTGGTCTCATTTTACGTGGAGCAGTCAAAGGTCATCCGGATTGACGTGCTGCTGTGAAATTGATAACTACCGGCTGGAAGCCGGTAAAATCCATTAAAACAGATATTTATGCGCCACAAGGTAAGGAAGCATCAGGATTTCCGCGACCGACGGTAACGGGTCATCCAGAGCGAAGACCGATTCAACTTTGGTCCGGCGAAGGGTTGACAGCCACGTTTTCGCACCGAGCCGTCCGCGGAGAATTCCCGCCATGGACGTGGGAATGTCCGTGATAAATCGCAGCCACCCGACCCCAATCCGTCCACGGCAGACTGTGGTTGGTTCGCCGACCTGATCCTTGAACAAAAGATAGGGGAAATCAACTCCGGCAGCTCCGCCCAGACCGTGGAAACCCCACACCCGGGCATTGACATCGAGCAACTTGAATTTGCCGTCACGGGCATCCCGCTTGAATTCGACCTCCACGATGCCGTAATAATTGATGGATTTCAGGAATCGGTGTGACAATTCTTCTACAATTGGCTCTTCTGTGCTCTCTACGTAGGTCGCAGCGCGACCAAACTCAGCTGGATGCTGGCGCTCGCGTCGCGCGACGAGCGTGCCCTGCGCTTGACCGTCCTTAAAAAACGCACAGAAGGAAAACTGCGTCTCGCCGTTTCCTGGAATAATTTCCTGTATGAGAACTTCCTCCGCCTTGATTTTCTGGCGCGCGCGCTCGAACAATTGATGTAGTTCGTCAATCGTATTCGCACGCCATGCCTTGGCGCCCGTCTCATAGAAGAAATTCTCTTTAATTGCAGGTTTAACGGCGAGTGGTAACCGAGGATAAAGTGCCCTCAGTTCTTCTGCGTTCGCGACGTTGAATGTCGCTGGACAGGGTATGCCCAGACGTTCTGCTATTTCATAGGTGTTCTTCTTGTTCCAGGCCCACTTGATCGTTTCCCACTCGGGCACCGGAACCCTGAAGAACTCCTGAAGTTCAGCACGGTTCCTGGACAGTGCGGCGACTGTCTCATCTCTGGTTGGAAATAATACCCAGTCCCGCAGACCGAAACGATGCCCCGCACCGAGCAGCGCATCGATTGTCTCGCGTTCCCCACGCAGGTTCTTTGTTCGAACGACGCGCTGTACATGTCGGGAGCACGAAGAAATACAGTAGGCATCATCGATGACATAAACCGGAATTCCCCGGCGGCCGAGACTTCGCGCTACGGCCAAACCTGGATGGTCGCCTCCGACAACAAGTGCGCCCGTAACGGATTTGACGCTACGCAGATGTGACCCGATTCCGCCCAACATAAGCGGACAGGCGGCTCGACGCAAACTTGGTGCCCGCGACGAAACAGAGCAGCGGCCCAAAGGTTTTCGCGGCTGTTGCGCCGACGAAATGCAACCCCGGAACTGAGCTGCAAAGGCCGTTGTCCAGAACAGGGTAGCCATCTATCAGGCGCATTTGAGCCAGAAGTGACGGAGCAAGAAAGCGATACCGCGAAACAACGACGCGGTACCCGGTACCCAGGAGCACCTGATCGACCAGACGCTCGGTACCATCGTCGAGCTTTAGTCTCACCTGATGTCCGTCCTGGGTTGCCGATACGACCGTCCGCCCCAACGTGATAGCCGTGCCCTGCAAACGTGGCTGGAGCCATGGGGCTCCGGCGGATCGTACGGCCCGGCGGCGAATGCGATCTCTTATTTCACTGGGCAGAAGCGTAACAAGGCCCGGCCACGATACCAGACGGCTTATCCCCGCGGGACCTACATCATACTCCGAATAGAGCATGCGTGTTAATGGTCCGAGTCGATGGAGCCATGGGTGCTGCCCGATCCACCGTAGCCGCGGGATTCTGGCAATTACTTCGGCGTGTGCACCGGCCTCCTCGAGTAAGGCTGCTGACTCCAGGGCGCTTTGGCCGGCGCCAATAACTGCTACTCGCTTTCCGGTCAGGTCATGAAAGCTTCTGCCTTCGTAACAATGGGAAACAAGGGCGGCAGGCAGTTCTCCAAAGACGTTCGGCTTTTGAGCAAAATCACTGATTCCAGCCGCCACAACGACGCGTCGACTGGTCAGTGACCGGCCGTCCCGCAGCGCCAATCGAAACAAATCGTTCTCACGGCTGATCTGACTTACCGAAGTTGTTTCAAAAGGGGCGTCGATCTGGCGCTGGAACCAGCGACCGTAATCTACGAACCTGTTGAGTGAAATGCGACGCTCAGACTGCAAAGCGAAAGCCGCCTCATAGTGGCCAAGTGTGAGTGCTGAGTCTGGGTCCGCAATGTTCGAAGCCGGCCGCGGAGAACGCAGCAACATCCCTGCTGGCATCTGATCGGCCCAAAAATCCATGGCCGTGCCGAAGCCGTGCACCTTAAGTCCTTTGGCGTGAAGGTGTGCTGCTGCGGACAGCCCATAAGGACCAGCCCCGATGATCGCTGCCTCGACATCCGGCACCCGCGATCCGGCACCCTTCGCTCCGATCGCGATCACATGGCGGGGGACAGCGACGGGTTTCTCAGTCGGTTTCAATGGATGCCTCCCTGTACACTGTCGTTTGTTGTCCGCATCAGCAGCCGCAGTCTTACACGTATCCTGCTTACTGTCACCGTACCCCCGAGTTCCGGCAATTCCGGGTTTCTGCAAAATGCCACTTGTAGCTGACGGGGCTGCGGTCGCTGCTTCGCCCGCGCGAAAGGAAATCCACTGTAGTGAGTAAGCACTGATCAGCCATAAAGCCAGACCACAGATTATGATGAAGCGTAATGCACAGGATCACTCTCATTGTTGCCCTGTGCCATCGCTGCTTGTAAATCTGTTCAGGAGGGTTTCGCCCTGAAGCGTCTCCGTCCTCTTCCGACCTCTCTCTTGCTCATCATCCTCCGCAGAGTTTCCGTGGTGGTTTGATGAAAAAATCTGCTGATCGCGTGCAAATAAAGCCAATTCCAGACGACTGGAGACGCCGATTTTGTCGAAAATATTGGTGAGGTGATGTTTAACCGTCCGTTCACGAATTGAACAGTCTTTTCCGACCTCCTTATTAGATCTTCCATCCGCTATTTTCTGAACAATCTCGATTTCGCGAGGTGTGAGCCCGAAATGTCGCGCCAATGTTCGCCCTGTTGTATCAGCCGGGGATTCGCGTATCGCCTGAACCAGAACTGCCAATGACTCGTTTCCCAGCCAGTATTGGCCCGCTAGGACGGCCGCGATGCCTCGCCACCATATCCGGGGCGGCGAATTCTTCAGCACTATCCCTTTCGCTCCAAGGCGAAAGGAGTCTACAATGTCCCCTTTTTCCGCCGTCGCAAGGGTGACAACCGGTCGAGGCATTTCCGCCTCCGCCCTTTCGAAGACCTTTCGCTCCCCCAGTTTCCGGCAGAGAGCGTAGTCCACCAATAGAATATGCGGGGACGTTAACCTCATTAGCTTCAGGGCGCTGTCCACGTCATGCGCCTCCCCAACAATCTCCAAACGACGTTGAGACTGGAGCACTTTCCGCAGGTTTTCGCAAGAAACCGGCACCTCATCGGCGATCAGGATCCTGACACGCGTGACCCCACGCAAGGCTGACTCACTCGCGTAGCCTCCTGTTGCTGTTCCAACTAGCCCCATATGAACATATTTCTTTGCTGGTTACCGGATCCTTTTCCAAATCGCAAAAACGTGCCGCCAACCGCGAGCGATGATCGGGCAAGTTGCCGGCACTCAAATTGATCCTATCCTCGTTTCTCGGAAGGATCGAACCTCCAGCGAGGTATTAACTTCGACCGGAAGCGAAGTGTAAGCTACCGCCGTTTGGGTCCCGTTTTTGACTGGGTCAGCCCGACTTTGACTACCGCAGTGAACTGTTTTGGCTAGCAGGTTGGCTACCAGAGTTCCTGGCAGATACGCAAATGGCTTTTTATCAGTTCGATAGCGGGGGGAAAGGCTCGCCGACAAAACCTCCCGATTGGGACTTGCTCCCCATTAATGGGACTAAGGTCGCATTGCGTCTCCGGTTTGGCACAGTCGGGTGAAAACTGCATAAGCAGCCGGTCGCCCTCGCCTGTCGCGATGTCCAAAGTCAGGAGCTCGCGACGCCATTTGTTCAGAAACGATTACGGCTCAGCGAGGAAGGTCGTAGGCCTTATAGTACTTCTTATAAAGATTGTCAATCCCTTCAACCGTGTTCAGGAGAATCGCCAGCACATGTTTCCGCCCCAGAAGATTTAAAGCCGCATCGACAGCGTGCACCGGGGTGCTGCCAGCCTTGGCCAGCAGCAGCGTGGCATCAGTTTGTTCCTTCCAGGAAAGAGTATCGGTCAACGGTACGACCGGCGGGGAATCGACCAGAACCCATTCGAAATGTCGCGATACCGACTCCATCAGTTTCGGCAGTGTTTCACGTTGCAGTAGTTCACTGGGATTGCCTCGAGCCGTTCCAGCGGGCAGGAAATAACAGCCGATTGGTTCGATTCGCCGAATGCAGGAAAAGGCATCCGCGCGACTTTCCAGACATTCCGCGACGCCGGGAAAGTTGTCCAAACCGAGTTCCCGGCTATTAGCCGGACGCTGAAGATCTCCATCAATCAACAGGACAGGTCGCTTCCCTCGTTCAGCAAGAGTGACCGCAAGGTTGAGCGAAATCGTGGATTTCCCCTCATGCGGCAACGGACTCGTAATCAGAAGCTTCTTAAGTTTCTCCGGATCCCGAACCTGGTTGAGACGCATTCCCAGAAACCGAAGCCGATCGGCTCCCGGACCGCGTGGGTCGGTATGGACAAAAATACGATGTTCCGCTCTGACTTCGATAGTCACGGTTGGCACTTGCTCGATATCCAGGCTAAGCAACCTTCGCGAGTCGGCTGATTCCACCGGTCCGATCTGGTAGTCCGGTTTTCTTATTGGGGTCACCCTTCCACACTCCTGCCGGTCAGTGCACATGTACGGGCGAACTGATGGCCGGCGCTGATCATCACGGATGTCGAAGGACGTATAGTTCAGCGAGGCAGACAAGCGATACCGCAACCGATCCGCCAACCATCTCGACTGTCTTTTTCCACTTTCGGAGCCTCTTCTCTCTGGGAGTGAGCACAAGCGGCAGACCGATTACTAAAGGCGCTCCGAATTTCAGGGTGATCTCCCTTGTGTCGTGGAACGTCGGACGTACTAATTCCACTACGACGGCAAGCACCAGACCCAGCGCCAGGCCTGCGAAGAAACCACCAAGCCCCAATTTGATCCGGTTCGGACTGGAGGGTAAAGCCGGCAAATTCGCTGGTTCAACAAGACGAAACTGCTGCCCGCCCTGCTGCTTTTCCAGGCTCATCGCGAGCTGAGATTGCTGTTCCTTGCTCAGCAGATCTTCGTAATTCTTCTTTGAGAGGTCGTGGTCGCGAAGAATTTCTGCCAACTGCTGTTCACGAACAGGCGTGTTGTTAAGGCGCCGTTCGTATTCTTCTACCGTGGCCTTCTCACGGGCTTGTTCTTTAGTAAGATTCTCAATCTCCAGGTGGTTAGACTCCAGTTGGCTTCGCACTTGCGCAGTCGATGCGTCAAACTGACTTGCGACCTGCGTGGAAGACGAACTGCCGTTTACAACCTGGGTGGTTTTACCGCTTTCCGAAGGAGCGGGGTTTCGTAGCTTTGCGATAATCGCCTGCTCGCCGGCAATCACGTGTTCGATAGCGACAACGTCAGGATGACTCGGTTTCAGGCTGCCCAGCAGTTGCGCTCGCTCGCTCTCCAGTCTGGTCAGGTTGGCTTCCGCAGCCTGAAGGGGGCCAGACGGGCGCGCGGTATCTGCACCCGGCACTAGACCCTGAACCGGCGTGCCACGTTCCGCCAACCGCTCGTAAGCGTTCAGCAGGGACTGCAGATAAGCACGCTCCTGTTGCGCCCGATCAAGACTGGCGGAGATGTTCTGGAGTTGCGACTGCGCACCATTGAGTATCGCGAGATTGCCTTGCTGTTGCTCGGGCAATTCTCCCAGGTAGGTAGTCTTGAAATCAGTCAGTCGTTTTTCCTGCACTGCAAGGTTATCCTGCGCAGCGTCCAGCCGCTCGCGAAGAAAATTGGTCGTATTGGCGGCCTGGTCTTCCCGCGCTTTCAGGTTGGCCTCAATGAAAAATGAAGTCAACCTGCTGGTCACCTGCTGGGCGATATCGGCCCTCTCTGCTACGAAGGATATCTTGAATGAGTTAATCTCCTTACGCGTGGGAAGCGGGTCGACCGGCTGGATATCGATGTACTTCCTCATAAGAGCGATGACTTCTTCCGGCGCAAGACGCCTCCGCTCCTTGCGATAGAGCCCGAACTCGTCCATCAACCCCAGCAGGCGTCCGCTGGATAAAACGTCCTGTGTCATCGCCTCCAGCGCGTCCACGATATTCGTTTCAGATGTGGGCGTTACATATCTTGCAGGCACCTGCTGCGGAACGATAATCAGCGTTGCTTCAGACCTGTATTTATTGGGGATCTGATACAAGGCGCCGACCGTTCCAATCGTAACCACCGTGGTTATAAACAGTATCCACCATCGCTGTCGCCTGATGAGGCCGGTGACGCGTTTTATGGTGTCGGCAGGCGAACTCTCTATTTCCGGCATTTACCGAACCCCTCGAGGAAGCCACGGACGGCTGGAAGATTACATGGACCCGCTTCTGATTTCATCCGACACGCAAAACACGGCACGATTCTGATCATTGCGGTAAAATCTTGCACAACATCAGGTTGAAACCGCAATCAAATCTCCCGCGACGCGCTGTTCCGTTCTGCCACGACTGCACACTAATATAACGCAAAGGGCAAGGGGAGACCCCAGCTCCGGCAATCAAGAGGTCCCAGTACCACGGAGCTCTCCCAAGTACCGGGCCGCGACCGCCGGCGGACTTCAGACTCCAGTCACTGTTCTTGCAGACTCACGAACTGCGCTGATCAACGATCGATTTCCAGCTCGCTTATGACAATCCGGGGGGCAAACAGCAGGATGTCGCCCGTTGCCGGACGGGCGCACAGCCCTCACCGCGCACGCAAATGAAAAGGGCGCGTGGGGCCCGAAGGGTGGTGCAGTGGATGAATCAGGTGCTGCCGATCACGGTTTACGAGGTCTGTGCAGGCGCAGTGGCTTACTTGCCGTGCCGCATCCCGAGACAAACCCTGTCAAAGTTCCCAAAAAGAAGAGCGGCAATCGCCCGTGCGCCTCGCGACTGGGGCACGTCACGGGGAGGGTATCGTCGCGGGCACGGGAGGACCCGAATCGGCACTCTGAGAACCGCCGCTGATGGCCACCGCAGTCGCCACATAGTAGTATATTTGGCCCGCCTGAACTGTGGTGTCCGCGTAGGTTGTCCCGGTGATCGGCGAAGAGTTCAGCGGAGTAGTAAAAGGACCTGCCGAAGAGGCAGCTCTGTACACGTTGTAAGTCACACTTGGAGTAGTACTTGCAGTCCATGTGAGGACCACTTTGTGAGCGTTGTACACGACGCAGGGCTGGCCCAGCGCCGCGTCTGTGACGCGCTGAACCGTAACTACCGTGCAGACGTCAGGTCCCTCGACGTTCGCTGTACAAGGTGTGGTGCCGAGGGCCATGTTGATGGCGACTGTCACGTCCGCGGAGTTGACTACTCCGTCCCCGTTGAGATCGCAAAGGCCAGCGCTTTGCGCCCAAAGACCCGGAGAGATGCTGAGGGAACAGGTCGCAATCGCAGCGACAATTCCTTTGCTGGGCAGCAACCGCTTCAGCGCGCGTTGCAGAACGGATATGAAAACATGCACAAACCGCATTATAGCCTGGAAACAGCAGATTAGCGCGCCAAGGCAGCGGCTGCAAGCTTATGTTTAGTTAGCACTTCGGTATGGCCGCATTCGTAGCCAATCTGTGTTTGCGTGGCCTCATCGAATCGCCAGCGATTTGGATCTAGGCTGCAGCCCGGGTCTGAGTTGTATCGTTGAACACCAATAACACGCCAGGGGAGTACCCGCCGCTGGTACTCCGTCCGCGCCACGTCACGTTTGTTACGTTTAGGATTGAAAGTGTGCCCCTTCCCTGGTCGATGCCGGAAGAATCAGCAGGCAACCGACTTGTCCGAAACGCTCTTCGCTTTCGCATTCGAGGTTTGGAGGCATTGTTCGCGCTCGTGCTTGGACTGCTCTTTTCAGGCAAGCACGCTGTTGCCCAGGTTTACCTCACTCTGACGCCGGGGACTGGCAGTCCGACGACCTCCGCTACGATCAGTCTCTCCTTTGGAACAAACGGAACAGCTCTGGCCGGGCTCCAATGGTCGATCGTATTCCCATCGAATCAGCTCACTGCAATTAGTGCCACGGCAGGCACAGCGGCTACGACCTCAGGGAAAACTCTCTCATGCGCTTCAGCGCCCGGCTCTCTGCGCTGCGTACTGAACGGCCTCAACCAGAATTCGATCGGAGCCGGAGTCGTTGCAAACATTCAGCTGGCCCCGGCCGCCGAGATAATCAGGCCAACCATTAGCCTGTCGGGTCCGGTGGGAGTCGATTCGATCGGCGACCAGGTGCCAGCGGCGGCTTTAGCCGGGCTTGCGATCCAAACCACCGCCCTGCCAAAAGGACAGGTTAACCAGCCCTACGGTCCGGTGGTGACGTCCGCGACTGGTGGGAATGGCCCGATCACCTGGTTCGCAACGGGTCTGCCCAACGGATTAACCCTGAGCAACACGGGAGTCTTGACAGGTACTCCCGCCGCGAGTGGCACGTTTGCGGTTGTGTTGACAGTCGTTGATTCTGGCGGTGCCATAGCGTCGGTCACAATTTCCCTGACGATTGGACCGCCGCCGGCCCCGCTTACTCTGAACGGTCCCGCGAGCCTCGGTGGATTCTTGCCCGCCGTGCCAATTTCCGCTGATTATCCGGCGACGGGTGGGAAGCCACCCTACAAGTGGTCGGCCCCGCAGGGTTTGCCAGCCGGCCTTGGTCTCAATCCTTCGACCGGAGCGCTGACGGGATCAGTCGCCTTACCGGGCAACTACACGTTCCCGATTGAGGTCGCTGACGCGGAGTCCACCAGCATTAGCACCAGTCTTAATGTCAGCTTGTTTGTTCTCGGCATCGCGACGACCTCGCTGCCGAACGGAACGGTGAATGTCGCCTATTCGCAAAGTCTGGCAGCAACTGGCGGCCTCCCTCCGTATATTTGGTCGGGTGCGCCGGCAGATGGCCTCTCGCTATCGCAATCGGGGATGCTGACAGGTATTCCGACCGCCAGCGGGCCGTTTTCTATTCCTGTCAGTGTAACCAGCGGTGGAGTCACATTTCCTGCGAATATAGCGTTTACGATCGGGACCCAGATCCAGCCACTTGAGATACCCGGCGGTACTGGCAACACCCCGATTACGCTGGGTGGCGGCCGCGTTGCGCTGCCCTATTACCAAACTCTGGACGCGACCAACGGGCAACCTCCGTATTCCTGGTCAGTTGTCGGAGGCGCTTTGCCAACCGGTGTTTCGATCGATAGCTCCGGCACGCTCTCGGGTACGCCAAACCTCCCGGGAGCCTTCGCTTTCACTGCGCAGGTGTCGGATAGCTCGGGAGCTTCGGTTGCATCACCATTCGCCATCCCGATTTCACCTCCCCCTTTGGCGATCACGACCGGATCGTCACTGCCCAACGGCATCGTCGGTTCAGGTTATCCCGTCCAGGTAGTCAGCGCTGCCGGTGGAATCGGGCCTTACACGTTTAGAGCCACCGGTGCGTTGCCGGGCGGCCTCACACTGTCCCCGGTGGGGTTGATCAGCGGCTTCCCTGATACGACGGGTGTTTTCTCGTTCAACGTGACTGCAACTGACTCGCAATCCATGGCGCAGACTACCGCGGCTTCATTTCAGATCGTGGTCGAGCCTGCGCATACCGATTTGATTCTCTCCCGGTCGTCGGTATTGTTCTCGGCTGTCGTGGGCGCATCGAGCGTACCTCCCGGCGCCATCGCGAATGTTTCTGTCGCGTCAAACGGGCCTCCACTCTCCTGGTTGCTCAGTGTCACGCCCGCGTCCCCGTGGCTTGACGTCAACAGCATTGGCACGACACCCGGCGTGGTCAGTATTGCTCTCGATGCGAGCAATACGCCGCAGCTTGGCCAAGGCAGCTATACGACCTCTGTTGTTTTGACATGCATCACTCCCGCGGGCGCCAGCGCACCCAGTCCGTGCGCCGGGAACAGTCAGACGATAAACGTCACGCTTAACGTCATTTCAGCGCCTCCGCAGGTTGCTGTCCTGCCGGGGCTGCTTACGTTCTTCGCTCCAACCGGCAGTCCGCAGCCGGTGTCGCAACTATTGAATCTCCAAAACCAGGGCGGTAGGAGCATCACCATAGATTCGCTTTCGGTGGCGGCTCACTTCATCAGCGTGACAGGGGTTCCCTTGACGATACCGGCAGGTAGTTCCACCTACCTGACCGTCACTGTGAACCCAACTGGTCTCTCAGCCGGATACTACGAAAGCACGATCGTTTTGAATAGCTCTGCTGGTGCGGCGCCGATTGGCGTCGCGCTGCTCGTTTCTCAAAACGGGACCATGAGTCTGGCGCCGGCGGGAATTGAGTTCGAATCCCGGATTGAAAATGGCGCTGTGTCAGCACCGGGCAGTTCCAGCGGCGCGTTTCTGGTGCACGCCTCCAGTACAAGCCCGGTGACATGGACGGCCACAGTGCTGCCGGCGGCCAGCTGGCTGCAGCTGAGTACCTCCAACGGAACCTCGACATTTTCCAATCCGGGCTCGGTGAGTTTTTCGGTTAACCCGGCTGCCGCTCCCCCGCTCCCCCAGACCAATTACGCAATTATTCAGGTCAGTTCGGGCGATGTCGTCGATTCACCGCAAGACTTTGTCGTCCTGTTGCACGTCGGTGCTTCAGGAAGCCCGGTGCAACTCAATGTGGCGCCCGCGGGACTTGCCTTTACCGCGACCGGCGCTTCGACCGTACCACCTCAAACCGTCCAGGTCCTGGCCGATTCCGCAGCGCCAGTCGGCTACCAGGCATCGTCGGACAGTTCATGGTTGCTGGTTGCGCCAGGAGTTGCGCCAGGAGCTGCGCGAGGAACCGGTTCCGTATCATCGGCGTCTCCGGGCTCCTCGACCGTTTCGGTAAATGCAGGCGGTCTTTCCCCCGGCGTTTATCGCGGCAACATAAGCTACCAGCTCACCAATTCCGGCTCCGAAGCGACCAGTTTGCGAGTGAACAGCGTTACTGTGACTCTGGTCGTCGAAACCCAAGCGGCGACGTGCGTCCCCACGCAGCTGGTACCCACACAGACAGGTCTCCTGAGCGATTTTGTGCAGCCGGTTGCCGGGCCAGCGCCCTTATCGGTATCGGTGACAGACGATTGTGGCCGGCCGATATCCGGCGGACAGGTCGTTGCCACGTTTTCCAACGGCGATCCCGCTTTGATACTCACGGCCCTTGACGCCACCTCCGGGTTGTATTCGGGCGCTTGGACCCCTCGCACCGCCTCTGGTCAGGTCACGGTTGCCGTTCACGCTTCCGCTCCGGGTTTCGAGGTTGCCACCATACGCACAGTCGGACAGGTAGTGCCCGGCGCCGGCCCGCACGTGAATCTCAACGGCGTGTTAAATATATTTGCGCCGGAAACAGATGCTCCGATCGCGCCGGGAGCCATAGTTCAGATTTACGGTTCCAGTCTGGCGCCGTCGGTAATGACCGCACCAACAATACCCCTGCCGACCACCCTCAACCAGACCTCAGTTCTGATCGGCGGTCAGCTGGCGCCCCTGTACTATGTCAGCCCCGGACAGATCAATGCCCAGGTGCCTTTCGAATTGCAGCCCGGCCAGACGTATCAGGTAATGGTCGACTCCGGCGGCGCAATGAGCACACCCGCTTCAATCCAGTTGCTGGCCGATTCACCGGGAATCGCTCAATTTCCCTGGGGCCGGATCATCGCACAGCATCTCGACGGAAGTCTGGTGCAGGAGACGTCGCCCGCAACACCGAGCGAATATCTTGTATTCTACGCAGCAGGCATGGGCCTCACAAACCCGACCGTTCCTTCGGGCACCGCGTCACCCTCGACTAACCTTGCCGTCCCGCTTGACAACCCGGCTCTCCGTCTCAATGGCGAACTAGTGACGAACGTTCTCTTTGACGGCCTCACCCCAACTCTGGTGGGTGTCTACCAGGTCAACTTTCAGGTGCCGCCGGACGCGCCGAACGGCGATCTGCAGCTGATTCTTACCCAGGGCAGCGGCTTCAGCAGTGCCGCCATTCTCCCGGTGCACAAATAGCTTCAGAGAATCAACATACTCACGGAGGGGTGAGCGCGAGCACCGCGTAGGCTGTTGCCGCGTCGTTCATGAAGCGGCCGGTGCCGTTAGACGGGTCCCGCCGATTGACCATAGAGTAACCGGGCCAGAATCCCTCGGCCCGATTCTGGTTGGCCAACAGCCAGGTCCTCCCCCGCTTTGAGGCGGCGTAGGCATGGTCGTTACCCAGCTGCTGGAGGGTGAAAACAATCAGACCTGTTGCGTAACCGTCGCTCTTGCCCGCCAAAGGTGTGTCGTTTGATCGAATCCAGAGGTCAAGTGCCGAACGCAGCGTAGTGCTTTTCCATGTCCAACCCGTGGAAGCCAGGCCCCATCCGCCATCCGGGTTTTCTTCCCGAAGGATCTTGTCGACGATTGACTGCACCTGTATGGGCGACAGAAGGTCCCGCCACCTTGTGTAAGCCCACAAGGCGACAGCCTGATGAACGACGGGTGAACGGGAAAACTCACGACGAATGTAATCCGCCAGAAGCCTCAGATTGTCCTGTCTCTCGGGGTTTGCTCTGTAAGCCGGCGGGGTCTCGCTGACGGCGACTGCGGCGAGAGCGGCTCCGTAGAACGTCGAGTCGCGTGCCTCAAATGGCTCATTTCCAAAATCCAGCCATGGCCACGCCCCCTTCTGTTCCCCGGTTTTTTCCTGTAAAGGCCACATGTGACGGAGCGCTTCGCGGGTCAGGTCATTCAGGCTCCCGTGTCCAGGGTCGGCGGTCATGAGAATCAGCGCATTGAGGACAGATTCGGTCCCGCGCGATTGACGGATTTTACCGGGCCCGCTGGATTCGTTGTAATAGGGCGAAGTCTCTGTCCAAAGGCGCACGCGCCCGGAAACGCTCTCCATCAGTTTGCGCTCAACCTCGGTCGGAGCGCTCTCCCCCAGAGCTGAGCGCAATGCCGGGCGCGCCAGCGCGTACGGCAAGGCTGTGTGGCACGAGATACAGAACGTGCCGTGATCGCGAACAGCGGGTGCCCAATTCATCCACCAGCTTTCCCGGCGATCGAGATAATCGGCAGCCGTTTGGGGGTTCCACAACGCCGCGTCCTGACCGGCGTAAATCCGGCTCCCGGGAACCAGCATCACGCCGAAACACGTTAAGAGTGCCGCAGATCGGAACCGCTTAATACTGGTCTGCACCTGGCCCATCGCCGATGGCCTCGTACGAGTATACCGGTTGACAGCCGCATCAGCATCCCCACAAGTTGGTCGCCAATCCAAAAGGTCTTCCTGGAGTGGACTATCCGAGGGTTCTCGATCTCTCGTCCGACTACTCTATCCTGTTGAATAACAAACTGTTAACCAAGGGCAATATTTGTGGCCGTGAAACTGCTAAATGAGCGGTCACACAACAGTATCGACCATGCCTAATACACAGCGCTTCGAAAAACGGCATAAGTGGGCAGGCCAGCGTATCCCCACGCCGGTTGCACCCGCGATCGATGACTTGATTCCGCAATGGCTGTTCGTGAAACTGCTTTGTCTTGAACGAAATAGAGCTGAGCGGTCCAGCAGACGGATGGTCCTGATGTTGATCGAGTCCGGGAATTTCCAGGCTGACTCGGTACAGGCAATACATTCTACGCTCGCCCGCGCGACCCGGGAAACCGACGTTAAAGGATGGTATCGAGAGGGGACTGTCTTCGGGGTCATTTTCACCGAGATCTCTCTGGCCGAAACATCAATCGTCGACATACTATCGCGCAAAGTTCGTGAGGCGCTGGTTGCGGCCGTGGGCGTGGAGCAGTTCAGCGCGCTCGAGGTATCGTTTCATCTTTTTCCAGATGACCTGCCGGGCCAGGATAAGCACCGCCGGACCCTTGATTGGGACGCCTTTTCAATAATCTATCCGGATCTGGCTCGTGAAATGGAAACGAAGCGCGTGGCTTTGTTTCTGAAGCGCTGCCTGGATATATCCGGAAGCCTTGCCGCGCTAGTCTTCCTCGCGCCAGTTATCGCTTTGATTGCTGCAGCAGTGAAGATGACCTCACCGGGGCCGGTCCTGTTCAAGCAGAAAAGACTGGGTCAGTACGGACAGGAGTTTACGTTTCTCAAGTTCCGGTCTATGTTCGCGAAATCAGATCACGCGATTCACGAAGCTTACATCAAGAGCTTTATTTCAGATCGTGCCGACTCGAATGAGAATGCCAAAGCGGGCGTCAAGGACACGAAGGTTTTCAAGCTGCAGGGGGACCCACGGGTGACTCGGGTCGGGCGGTTCCTCAGACGCACGAGTCTCGATGAAATCCCTCAGTTTTTCAGCGTGCTGACAGGTCACATGTCGCTCGTCGGGCCGCGCCCTCCGCTGCAGTACGAGTTCGCCGCCTACGAAGTCTGGCACCGTCGCCGATTACTCGCCGTGAAGCCAGGAATTACCGGCTTTTGGCAGGTGGAGGGACGCAGCCGGGTCAAGTTCGATGAAATGGTGCGAATGGATCTCGAGTATGCAAGAACCTGGTCACTGTGGCACGACATAAGGATCCTGCTGCGAACGCCCGGCGCGGTGCTGGGCGGGAACGGGGCTTACTGAGCGATTCACAGGCGGCGAACAAAACTCATACCGGAGGTGTGTGTTCCGCAATTTGAATCTTTCACACAAGGACAGCGATGCGAAGAACGTTTCAGCGCACTTTCAAAATAGGTGTCGTCCGGAGGTTAGAAGCTGGTGAGCCCGTTGCAGAGATAGCCCGTGCTTATGGGATCGACCCCAACGTCCTTAGACGCTGGCGCCATGACTACGATAAGCAACGGGACGGTGCTTTTCCAGGTCCTGGACGCCAGCCAGGGAAAAAAGGCATCGCTGAATTAAGCCGCCGGCTCGAGCAGCATCTGCAGGAAATTGAGCGCCTGAGACATCGTATACAACGAACGGAAGCGCTTACCCGGCAAAAAGCCGACGGTCTCGAACTGAAGCAGAACGGCGATTGCACCTTCCCGGCCGATTATAACCTCTCATCAGTCTCCGCTGGCAGCTCTCATTGGCAGACCCGCTTCCGGCGAGGAAATCGGGGCGTCGTCGATGCCGAGCTTCTTCATCTTGTATAGGAGTGACTTGTACTCCGTCTTCAGAATTGCGGCAGCCTGCTTGCGGTTCCAGCGCGTAGAGTCGAGTGCCGCCAGAATAGCGTCAGTTTCAGCCTGCCGCTTATCCTTCGTCACTTGCTCCAGCACAGGGATTTCAATCCGTTTCTCTAACCTCAGCGAGTGACCTCCAGCGCGCGAAGCCGGCGCTTTGCGGCCCATCCGCGTCAGAATCTCTTGTGCCAGCGCATCGGGATCTCGAAAAATCACGAGCTTTCGCATATGATTCTCAAGTTCGCGGACGTTACCCGGCCAGTTATATGTCAACAGAACATGTCTGAGGCTTGGGTTGATCACTGGCGCCGGACTGTCCGAATCCGAATACTTTCGCAGAAAAAATTCCCCCAGAGGGATAATATCTTCGGTACGTTCGCGAAGCGGCGGGACCTGAAGAACCACTACGCTTAATCGATAGTAAAGGTCTTCCCTGAAGGTCCGATCGTGAATCGCATGTTCCAGGTCGCGATGAGTAGCGGCCATTATCCGGACATTCACTTTTACGGTTTCCTTGCCGCCGATTCTTCGGAATTCCTGATCCTGAAGTACCTGAAGCAACTTTGCCTGAAGCCGAATATCCATGTCACCAATCTCGTCCAGCAGAATGGTCCCCCCATCCGCCAGTTCGAAGATGCCGCCCTTCTTTTCAAAAGCTCCCGTAAAGGCGCCTTTCTCATAGCCAAACAGCTCGCTTTCCACTAACTCCGGGGGAAGAGCGGCACAGTTCAGCTTCAGGAACTGCTTATTGGCCCGGGAAGAATTGGCATGCAGCTTTCTCGCCAACACTTCTTTTCCGCTGCCTGTCTCGCCGTGAATGAGAACAGGTGCTCCGGACCAACCAACCTTTTCGACCAGCGACTCAATTTCCCTGATCTGTCGGTTGGTGCTCTGGAAGCCCGGTTGTGACACGTCGCGCCGATTAGCCGTTTTGCACTTGCCCGCAACATTCTCGAGTACGCTGGTCAAAAGTCCGACCACTTCTTCTTGAATGAGAGGTTTGCAAAGTATATCGGTAGCGCCACTTCGGAGTGCGGTGAGAACTTCCCGTGTCGACCACAGGTCGGCGATCATGATCACCGGCAGGTTGCTCCTCGTCCGCCGGACTTGCCGAAGGATCTCCATGCTGTCTTCGTTCGGCAATGAATCGCTCAGCACGAGAACGGAAATCTCAAATTCAGAACTTCGCAGGCAACCAAGCATATCTTGGTCCTTGGCGAACTGAACACGGTGACCCAGTAACTTTATCGCCTCGCCCAGACGATCCTGTGTTTCAGGCTCTCCCCCACCAATCAAAACCGTTTTCTCGTGCCTGGACATCAGAATTCCCCGATGTGATCGAGCAGTTTCAAAGATTTACTCCGTGTTCCGTATAATTTGCAGCGGACTTAATTTCCTCTTAGTGGTTTCAGGATACCCCACTCTTGCATCGAGTCCAATAAAATCGGGATATGTCCTGTACTATGGGTCCTAAGAGGATGGGGGCCAGTACCGTATTGGGGCGGAGGTGCGAAACACTCTGAAAGGCTCTTTGCACTCACCCGTGTGCCGCAAAGGCTGTAAGGTCAAGTTTCTGGTGCCCCACTACGCATGTCGGCTTAAGAGCCCGCGACGGCTTCGCTATTGGGGCAATAGTGAATTCCCGGTTTTCTGGTGGCATAGAATCCGGTCACGCGCGTAGCTGCGCATAAGGGGTCGACACGTCACCGTTCGCCAGAGAAATCCACCAGAACAAAGAAGATACTCTTTCATCTTTGCGGGTAAGCCACTCTTCAATTCGCCGCATTCTCGTGTTCACGGAATTGAGGAATCGACTCAAATCTCGATCCGTCCGAAGGTTCCGGAATACTTGCTCAGATTTTTCATCCGGATCAGCAAAGAGCCTCACTCGTTACCTTGAAGATAAAGAGAAAGAACAGTGAATTGTCTGGCAACCAACCTGCCAGTGAAGTAACCCGTACGTGCGGCTAAACAACCGTTCCGATGGGACCGGCAGTGCGGTAGCCTGCACCTCGATGACGCCCCGGCGCAACGGGTCATGCTGCCGACAATATGCCGGATGACTATAACGACTAGCCAGCGGAGCCGAGCCGGACGGCATCGCGAGGCTGAGCCCGCCCTCGGGATAAAAGAGCGCCGATCAATCGTCGTTCCATCCCTGTTCTATCTCTCCACACGAATACGGCCGGGGTGCGGTCCTTCAGGATTTTGAATCTCCGTTCCCTGTGGTTTGTCCGAAGAGGAGGCAGATTGTGTTTGACCTGGAAATGAAGAATATTCGTGAAGCAATCGATGCAATGGCCGAGGCGCACAAGGAAGCAAAGTTCCTGATCAGCGCGGAGACCGGCGATTCCATTTCATTTCAGGAACTCAGGTCGCGATCCATCTCGCTCGCCGGCGCACTGCGGTCAATGGGACTGGAGGCCGGAGACAAGGCCGCGTTCCTGATGGACAACGGACTCCACTCCGCGCAGATTTTTCTTGGAACAATGTATAGCGGCTGCGTCGCAGTTCCGCTCAATGTTCGTGCGGGCGCGGTCCAATTGACGTACATGCTGGATCACTGCGACGCAAAAGTCGTATTCGTCGCGCCGCAATACTCCGAACTGCTTCAAGAGGTCCTTGGCGAGGTGCAACGCCAGATTCGGGTGATCGAGGCGAACGATGACGCCGCCTTGCCGGCCGTCGATTCTGGCGCCGAAGATCTGCTTCACCTGGGCCCGGCGGGCGAAGACGTGGCGCTGTTGATGTACAGCTCGGGAAGCACGGGGAAACCCAAGGCGGCGATCCATACTCACAGGTCGATCCTTGCGCATGGACGCAATTCCGTTGAGTCTCACCAACTGACCGCGAAGGACGATCGCTGTTGGTGCTGCCTCTCTACCACATCAACGCGGAATGCGTGACGCTGATTCCGACGCTGCTGAGCGGCGGCTCGGTTGTGGTCGCTGCAGCGGTTTGCAGTGAGCCAGTTCTGGGACTGGATCGGACGAATATCGCGTGCACCTGGTCGGCGATGGTTCCCACGATCATCTCGGAGCTGGTGGATTGGGACGACCCGCGAGCGATCGCCGCACGGAGGCATTGCACGCATCCGCTTTTTCCGCTCCTCGTCGGCCCCGCTCGCGCCGACCTTGCATCGAGCAGTTTCTCGACAAATTCCAACTGCCGCTCATTCAGGCGATGGGGTCGACCGAAGGCGGGAAACATCTTTTCCAATCCCGCTTCCGCCAGGCAGAGAACAAGATCGGGTCGCCCGGGATTGCCCTGGGGCTTTGAGGCCCGCATCGTGGACCGGGAGGGCGCCGATGTGCCGCGCGGGGAGTCGGGCGAGGTCATGCTGCGCGGCCCAGGGCTGATGCACGGCTATTACAAGGAGCGGAGGGGACTTCCGCGGTACTGGACGCCGAGGGATGGCTGCACACCGGAGACCTGGCCTACCAGGACGAAGATGGATACTTCTTTGTCGTGGGCCGCTCCAAGGAACTGATCATCAAGGGCGGCGTCAACATTGCCCCGCGCCAGATCGACGAGGTTCTGGAATCGCATCCGGCGGTGCTGGAAGCGGCGGCTGTAGGTGTACCCGATCGATATTTCGGCGAGGAAGTGGTCGCCTTTGTGGTCCTGCGGCAGGGGACTGGCGCCGACGAAAGAGAACTGCTGTCGTTCTGCGAGACGCGGCTTGGGCATTTTAAGACTCCGTCGCGGATCCACTTCTTCAGGAGCTTCCCAAGGGGCCGTCGGGCAAGGTGCAGCGGCTGCGGCTGTTGGATCCGGATACGCTTGCCGTGGCCGCGGCTGCCACGCAAGGGAATGCCGGAGCCGACAACAGGAAGGACACCATTCATCCTGGCGAAGCGTTCCACGCGCCGGACGGACTGCCCATTCCGGACGGACTGCCCATTGAGGAGATCATCGCAGCAGCATGGGCGAAGGTACTGGGCTTGGCTGAAGTCGATCGGGATGCAAACTTCTTTGCGGCCGGAGGCCACTCGCTGCTGGCGATTCAATGCCTGTCGAAACTTCGCGAGAAACTTCCGATCAGTCTTTCGCTCCCCGATTTCTTCCAAGTGGGTACGGTGAATGGACAGGCCACACTGGTGCGGCAGCGGATGCGGGCGGCCAGCGCCGCATTGGGGCTGCCGGGCGCCCATGAGACAACCAACCGGGAAGGGTCTGTGCTGCGGCAGTATGTGCCCGCTGCCGAAGATGCAATTCCGCACATCGATTCCACACTCCCGTACCCGCTCAGTCCGGCACAGCAACGCTTATGGTTCATGGAGTTGTTGAACCCGGACGTCCCGGTTTACAACGAGGCTGAAGCGGTGTTGTTGACTGGCAAGCTTAACGCGGAAGCGCTGGAGAAGGCGCTGAATGTGATTGTCGATCGCCACGATCTACTGCGATCGACAATCGAAACGGTCGATGGTGTGCCGTACGCTGTGGTTCACCAGAGATGGCCCCTGCGCGTCAAGCACATCGACCTGAGCGCAATTCCGCAGGTCGCGCGCCGCTCTGCACTCGACCGTTTGCTGGTGGAGGAACCGCGGGCTCCGTACCGTCTGGAACTCGAACCCGGAATCCGTGTGAGCTTGATCAAGCTCGGCCCGGAGGAACATGCGCTGATCCTGATGATGCATCACATCATCTGCGACTGGTCGTCCGAAGGCGTAATCTGGCGCGAATTATCGGCACTTTATGCATCCTTCCTCTCCGGGGATCCGGTCGATTTGCCACCATTGCCGATAAACCACAGAGACTATGCTGCCTGGCGGCAACAGCAGCTGGATTCGACGATTATCGAGGAGGATCTGGCGTTTTGGGAGAGGGAACTGAGCGGGGCTCCGGCCCTGCTGGAGTTGCCTGCGGACCGGGAGCGCAGCCCGAAACAATCCCATAGCGGAGGGCGGTTGCGCCGGAAATTGAGCGCGGAACTGACAGATGCTCTGCGCAATACCAGCCGACAGGAAAGAGCCAGCCTGTTTACCATCTTTGCCGCTGCCCTCGATACACTTCTCTACCGTTACACCGGCAGCGAGGATGTTCTGTTGGGTGTTCCGCTGGCCGATCGGGATCAGGCGGAGCTGCAGCCGATCGTCGGATTCCTGATGCACGTGAACGTTTTGCGTACGCGCATTTCGGGCGAGATGACGTTCCGGGAGTTGCTCGCACGGACGCAAAAGGGAGTGCTGGATCTATACGTGCATCGCTCCGTTCCATTCGACCTCCTCCTCAGGAAGCTGCGGCCGGAACGGAATCTGAGCTTTTCGCCGCTGTTTCAGGTGATGCTCAATTGGCGAGACCGCGAACAGTCGCTTCCTTTCATCGGCCTCGACGGGCTTCGTATCGACTCGCTGATGGCGCACGCAAACACTTCGAAGTTCGACCTGCTCCTGTTTGCGACAGATACCGGCGATGAGATCTGGATCGAGCTCGAATACAACGATGAACTCTTCAGCCTCGAGCGCATTTCGCGGATGCTGGATAACTATCAGACAGTCCTGCAAGCTGTAGCCGCCGATACGAGTTCGAGAATCGATCAAATACCGCTTCTGACCTCGGTGGATCGGGACAAGTTGCTCTTTGGGTGGAACCAGACGGCGGTGGAGTATCCTGCCGACAAGTGCGTCCATCAGTTGTTCGAAGAGCAGGCAGAGAAGAGTCCCGATGCCGTGGCGGTAGTCTTCGAAGACGATGCGCTGGGCTATGCCGAACTGAACCGGCGTGCCAACCGGCTGGCGCATTACCTCAGACAGCTGGGCGTCCGTCCCGACGACCGGGTGGCCATTTGTGCAGAGCGCGGCCTGGAGCTGGTGGTGGCGCTGCTCGCGGTGCTTAAGGCCGGGGGCGCCTATGTGCCTCTGGACCCTGCCTATCCGGCCGAGCGGCTGCGCTTCATGCTGGAAGACTCCGGGCCCGTGGCGGTGCTCACCCGGATCCATCCGCGTGAGATGTTCGCCGGTCTTATCGATGCGTTCAGAGTTGTCGATCTCGATGCTGCCGGGCTTTGGAAGGATCAGTCCCCGGCGAACCCCGAACCGGCGGCCGTCGGGCTCACGGCGAAGAACCTGGCCTACGTCATCTACACCTCAGGCTCGACGGGACAGCCCAAAGGGGTGATGGTGGAGCACGGAAATCTGACCAATTTTGTCTGTTCGATGCAGGAGCAGTCGAAGATCGACAGTCAGGCAACGCTGCTCGCGGTCACGACGATTACCTTCGATATCGCCGGATTGGAGATCTACCTCCCGCTGACGAAGGGAGCCTGCGTCAGGGTTCTGAGCCGAGAGGCCGCTGCCGACGGATCGCGACTGCTTGAACAGCTGCGCCGCGGTGTCACGATGATGCAGGCCACGCCTGCGACGTGGCGCCTGCTGCTGGCCGCCGGATGGCAGGGCGAGGCGCCGCTTCAGCTTCTGTGCGGCGGAGAGGCGCTCAGCCTGGACCTGGCTGAAAGGCTGGTGGCGAGAAGCAGCGAGGCGTGGAATATGTACGGGCCGACGGAGACCACGATCTGGTCTCTCAGCAAGCGGCTGGAGTGTGGACTGAAGCAGGTTACCATCGGCCGACCGATCGCAAACACCCGTGCGTACATCCTGGATGGCCGGGGCGAGCCTGTTCCGGTGGGAATCGCCGGAGAGCTGTATATCGGCGGGGCAGGCGTGGCGCGAGGATACCTGAACCGTCCGGAACTGACGGCTGAGAAATTTGTTGACGATCCGTTCTGTTACGAAGCGGGAGCGCGGATGTACCGCACCGGAGACCTTGCTCGCTATCTGCCCGATGGAAACATCGAATTCCTGGGCCGCAACGACTTTCAGGTCAAGTTGCGCGGCTTCCGCATCGAACTCGGAGAGATCGAAGCCCGGCTGATGGAATGTGTCGGGGTAAACGAGGCAGTTGTGTTGGCCCGCGAAGACACGCCGGACGATAAGCGCCTGGTGGCATACTACACCGCCCAGGCACACGATGTGATTGAACCGGCGCAGTTGCGCTCTCACCTGACATCGACCCTGCCGGGTTACATGGTTCCCACGACCTACTTGCGGTTAGAATCATTACCCTTAACGCCGAGCGGAAAGGTGGATCGCGGCGCACTCCCCGAGCCGAGAACTGATGCGTATCCGGTGGATGGCGATCAAGCCCCGACCGGCGATCTGGAGAGGGCGTTATCGCGAATCTGGGCTGACGCCCTAAAGCTGGAACGTATCGGCCGTAACGATAGCTTTTTTGAATTGGGCGGTCACTCTTTGCTTGGAGTTCAGTTAATAAACACGATCAACCGAACTTTTGGGATCGATCTGTCATTGCCTGTTATTTTCTCAAGGCCAACCATTAAAGCGTTATCCGAAGTCATTCGCGACGGGCTTCTGAAGCTGGAACACCGGCTCGTGCCTGTTCGATCTGGTTATTCTGCGGGCTCTGTTTTCTTTCTGGATGCATACGTTGGACTATTCAAGCTGGCGGAGGGGTTGGACGCGGGACTCAATTCGTTCGCCACGAATATCCCCCTCGCGTCCGGCGTGCTTGAAGCTGCATTGGCGGACAGATCTGCTGAGCTGCCATGTCTGGAAGAACTGGCTGCACGTCACGCCGCGCTGATTCTTAAAGCCCCCGGTGAAGTGTGCATACTCGTTGGGTATTCATTTGGAGGTACGTTGGCGTTTGAGGTAGCACATCAACTCGTGCGACGAGGCAGGAAAGTTGATATGGTCATTTTGGTGGATTCTGTCGCGACTAGATCCTGGTGGTTTCGTGCGAAAAGACAGAACTGGTCACGATTTCGGTGGTCTCTTGGCTGGCGGATCAGGAAATACACACCGTGGGCCAGGAACGGGACGAGGCTTGCCGGGTCGATGCTTCCGTCGCAGCGGAAGCTTGCCGAATTGAACGAGGAAGCTATTTATTCAGCTCGGGACATTGCGTGGGAGGCCCTTCATCAAGTATACTTGACCGCGACAAAAGGGTATCGGTACCGTCCCCTTCGGAGCAGGGGGATCTTAATTCGCGCGTTGGGCGCGAATCGGTATTCACATTTTGGCACTATGGCCTGGGACGGGCTATTCACTGAGGGGCTGGAAACGATCGATTCGCGCGGCGACCACGCATCTATATTTCAGCATCCTAACATCTTGGAGCTTTGCCAGGCACTTCAGAAACACCTTGCTTCTCACAGGGCGTTGAGGCCGGTTTCCAAGCTTACGGAGCACGAGCACGTTTTTGCCGCACTACGCCAATCGGACGCGGATCGCGAGTCCTCTACACACTCGCGCCGAGCTGACTCCGCCTCTCCAGTCGCGGCGCTTCCCAAACCGACCTCTTGAAGCTGCTCCACCGCGCTCATGGTAGGAGTCGCGGCAAGAATTTCCCCGCGACGGGGCTTCATGCGAATCGAGGTCGCCGCGGCTGAATCTGACCTATAGTCGTACTGGAGCCTTATGGAGGATATTGGCCTTTTATGAAGCAGCCCCTCCGCTATCCTTGTCTATGCTGATTGAGCACAGTGACACCCTCTTGAAATATCCAAGGGCAACCAATGACGCGATGCTGACTACTAATCGGGGATCGTCCAGCACCCAACTGCCGGGGTCTGCCGTGAACGTGGAAAACTGTCCAATCTCACAGGATGATGTGGTTGATATTCTTGATCCCCTCCAGGATTCACGTTGGAACCGTCTCATCGAACTCCATCCGCAATCTTCCATCTTTCACACTACCGGATGGCTTGAAGCGCTGCATCGGACATACGGCTATCGTCCGGTAGCCTTGTCATCTTCCCTGGATGGGCCGCTCGAGAATGCACTGGTTTTCTGTGCCATCGACAGCTGGATTACAGGCCGCCGATGGGTATCCCTGCCCTTCTCCGACCATTGCCAGCCCCTCACTACTCAGGATGGCGACGGGCGGGAGTTTCTGTCCTTGCTGCCCAGGCTGTTGGAGCGGGAGAAGCTTAAGTATCTCGAAACAAGGCTCGTGCAGGATGTCGAACTCAATGGCGGAACTCCGCCGAAGTCCCTTCTTCGGTCGGGCATCACCTACTGCCTGCATCGCCTGAGTCTCGCTCCGGAGCTGAATACCATTTTTCGCGGTTGTCACAAAAACTCGACGCAGCGAAAGATCCGCCGTGCGGAGCGGGAGGCGTTAGGGTACGAGGAAGGGAGTTCAGCGGGGCTTCTGGATGCGTTTTTTGGATTGCAGGTTCTGACACGACGTCGCCATGGCTTACCGCCTCAACCGAAACAGTGGTTCAGGAATATCCTGCTGTGCCTCGGTGAAGCAGCTAAAATCCGCGTTGCCTATAGTGGCAGGAAGCCAATCGCGGCGATTCTCACGCTCACCCATAAAGAAACAGTTGTCTACAAGTACGGGTGCTCCGACACGGCGTACCACAAATCGGGCGCCATGCACATGTTGTTGTGGAAAACGATCGAGGAAGCTAAGAGGGATGGAATGCACACCCTTGACCTGGGCCGGTCTCATCCGGCCAGCGAAGGCCTCATCAGGTTCAAGTCGCGATGGGGCAGTGCATTTTCAGTCCTGTCTTATTCGCGATTTACGTCCGCTTTGGCTCCTGAGGGTACCTATGAACCTTCAGACCGGAACTGGATGGAAGCTTTACGGCTCGAGTTATTCCGGCGAATGCCGACGGTCCTGTCGTGCGCTCTCGGAAAAACGCTGTATCGGCATATTGGCTGAGCTGATGAATTAAACTCCGGACATCGCCGACCGGTTTTGCAGATACCTGCGCAGCGCCATCAAAGCAACTACAGCGGACAAAGTCATGCAGGAACTCCCCGGTTCGGGCGTTGTGATCGCGGCCTCGGTCAGCGACACCTGATAAGGCGTATCCGAGTCAGAATCAGGAAATATTCCAGCCTGGTTCGAGACATATTCCGGAAAGCTGCTGGAAAAGTCGTATCCGTCTCCGCCCGCTGCTGCGGCAAAGCTCCATTGAGCGTTACTCATCGTGCTGTCCTGCACGCCGTTGGAATCCACACACGAGGCGGCTGAACCGTCGCAAAGCCCGATCCAATATATAGTATTGGCGCTAAGCGCCGGAAGACTTTCATTCAACAGGACAGGGGTGAGCGCCAGCGACCCGGAGAGCAAACTGTCACTTACGGCTCCTAGATTAGCGAGGAACGCCCCCGGATTGTTGGAGCTGTCCGCATAGAGTTCTACTTCGAATGAACCAGTAGCCGGACCGCCGAGCTGCAGATACAACTGGAGGCCGCTGATTTCCCCGACCGCCGCGTCTGTTGTGAACGAATCGTACAGGGGACCCGCACCACTGTTCAAGTCGATTCCGTCTGCAAAGCCGCTTGTTTGCTCCCCGGTATTGTCAAAAAGAAGTGTATCGGCATTCGCCGGGGCTATCATTGCGATTGCGAAACAGACCAGAGCGATTGACTTCACGATTCTCCCATGCAGACCGACGTTCGGCGCTACGGTAGTTTACCCCGTGGGCGTATGGAAATCCACAAGTAATGCGTTACCGAGTACCATTACGGTACTGCTGGTTGATCCGCATGACATCGAAGTGCGCACGCGTGCCGGATACCCGTCCGGCGGCTAAGCACGGTAGGCACTCCAGAGCCAGGTTCGCTGTCATCCGGCAAGGGGCAAACATCCGTACCATTACCTTTCCACGTCCGCGATGCGTGAATGACCAGTACATTGCGCTATAGTTCTGTCTAAGAGTTGATTGGATTGAATCACAATTTTCAAGCGAGTAACGATCACATGAAACCCGAAAAAGACGTGCATTCGTGGTATGCCGTTCGCACCAAGTCACGGTGCGAACGAATGGTATCTCTGGCCCTGTCGGGCAAGGGCTATCAGGAATATCTGCCTTTGTACCGCGCACGGCGTACGTGGTCCGACCGATTAAAGGAGATAGACGTACCACTTTTTCCGGGATATGTCTTCTGTCGCTTCGATGTGCAGTTTCGGCTCCCGATCCTGACAACTCCGGGTGTGGTTTCCGTTGTAGGTATCGGCAGGATCCCCGTCCCTGTTCTGGATGAAGAAATTGAAGCGGTCAGGACAGTGGTTCACTCTGGTCTCCATCTGGCGCCGTGGCCACAACTGGCTGTTGGTTCGCGGGTGCTGATCGAAAAGGGTCCGCTCAAGGGTTTGGAGGGAGTCGCCTTGGACGTCAAGAAGAAATATCACTTGTTTGTCTCTGTGCCACTCCTCCAGCGATCCGTTTCGGTTGAGATCGATCGGGAGTGGGTCCGCCCGCTCGCGACCGTCACTCTTATTCACGGCGCACCTCTGGCCGGGAGCGCTCCGGCTATTGCGAAGGTAGCCTGACCGTCTTTCGGCGCTTACCGTTTCACACAGCGTAAACCGATACCTTCGTCGCAGCTGCGTGGCGTAGTCAAGGGACACGCCGTATAGAATTCGATCTGGCATCCTCGAGGTCCGAAGTGCTCTGCAGCGAATGCCCGTGCAGCTTCCAACAGTCTACAAGCCACTGGGCAATGAGCTCAAGCCACACAGAGCTATATGAATTCCGAGTTGATTGGAATCACGGCCGCGGCCCCGTAGCGGATTTGTGGAAGCGCCAGCCTGTCCGATACTGTTAATCATGCAGACTGCTGGCGCGGTCAGCGGAGTTCCTCGAGACCTTCGCGAAACATGACCTGGTCTCAGACGGCGCCATGGGCACCGAACTGTATGCCAGAGGCATCATTATTAACCGTTGCTTTGACGAACTGAATCTTTCCGCGCCGTCAATAATTCGTGAAATTCATCAGAATTACATAAAGTCAGCCGGGGAAATTATCGAGACTAACACTTTCGGCGCCAATGCAAAACGCCTCTCTGCCCTTGGCCTGGGCGAAAAGATGCGTGTCATCAACGAGGCCGCCGTCCGTCTGGCCCGCGAAGCCGCGGGGACCGATGCATTTGTCGCCGGCGCCGTTGGCCCTCTGGGCTGCCCGCTGGAGCCGCTGGGCTCCACCAGCTTTGCAGAAGCCCGCCCCATCTTCCGCCAACAGATCGATTTCTTCCTCGAAGCCGGCGTCGACCTGCACATGCTCGAAACCTTCACCGAAATAACGAACTCCGGGAAGCCGACTTCGCTGTGCGCGAAGCGGCCGGCAGCGGCTTCCCGGTGATTGCGCACGTCAGCATCGAAGACGACGGCGCTCTGCGCGACGGCACTTGACCGAGCTGTTCACCGAACTCCTCCACGCATGGCCGGGCGATGCCTTCGGTCTCAACTGTTCCTCAGGTCCGCGCATCATGCTCGAAACCATCGAGAAGATGCTCACCTGGAAGGACAAGCCCCTGAGCGTCATGCCCAACGCCGGACTGCCCACGGCGGTCGAAGAACGCAATCTCTATCTCTGCGCGCCCGAATATATGGCGCAGTATGCGCGCCGTTTTCCTCAGGCCGGTGCGCGTCTGGTGGGCGGCTGCTGCGGGACCACGCCCGCGCATGTTCGCGAAATCCGCCAGGAGGTCCGCAGCCTGCAGCACCTCCGCCCGGTACGGAAAGCCGCGGCCACAGTCGTCACACCGTTCAGCCACGCCGGCGCTATGGAACGGGTTCCGGTCGCCGCCGAAAGCCGTCTCGGCGCGAAGCTGGCGGCCGGCGAGTTCGTCGTCTTCGCCGAAATTCTGCCGCCGCGCGGCCCGGACGCATCCAAAGAAATCGCCGGTGCAAGGCTCTGCCAGGCCGCCGGATTCGATTGCATCAACGTTCCCGACGGTCCGCGTGCCAGCGCCCGGCTGAGCGCCCAGATCACCTGCCAGCTTATACAGCAGCAGGCCGCGATCGAAGCCGTGCTTCACTTCTGCTGCCGCGACCGCAACACGCTCAGCATGCAGAGCGAACTGCTCGGCGCGCATGCGGCCGGCGTGCGTAATCTGTTGTGCATCACCGGCGATCCGCCGCGCATGGGCTCTTATCCCGACGCCACAGCCGTGTTCGACGTCAATTCCATCGGCCTCACCCACATCGTCAACAACCTGAATCGCCGGCTCGACCTCGGGGGCAGTCCGATGGGTTCGCAAACCGCACTGCTCATCGGGGTGGGCGCGACTCCGGACGCAGTGAACCTCGACTAAGAATTGCGGCGCCTCGACTGGAAGGAGGAGGCCGGGGCCGAATACATTGTGACCCAGCCCATCTTCGATCCCGAAATGCTGACAAAATTCCTCGCGCGCATCGGGCATTTTCAGATTCCCGTGGTGGCGGGCATCTGGCCGCTCACCAGCTACCGCAACGCCGAGTTCATGGTGAACGAACTGCTCGTGCCGGGGCCCGAGCCTTACATGGAACGGATGCGCCGCGGAGAACGCTGCCGCCGGGCAGGCCGAAGGCTTGGCCACCGCGCGCGAGATGGTTTCCGAGGTACGCCAAATAGTGGCCGGAGTCGCCATCAGCGCCCCGTTCGGCCGCTACCAGTTGGCCGTCGATATTGCCGAAGCAGGGGGCCCGCGATGAGCCCCGTCCGCACACAGGAACTGGAAGACGCAATAGCCTCCCGCATCCTCATCATGGACAGCGCGATGGGCACCATGATGCAGGAGCGCCGTCCCGCGGCGGCCGATCTCGGCGGGGAGGCGTTCGAAAACTGCAATGAGAATCTCTGCCCACGCGTCCAGATTGGATACGTGATATCCATCATGCTTACCTCGCAGCGCGCGCCGATATCGTCGCGACCAACAGCCTTTAGGGATCACCCGTCGTGCTCGCCGAATTCGGCCTCGGGAAAGAGGCGCGCGCGATCAATATGGCCGCGGTGCAACTCGCGCGCCAAGCAGCCGATCGATTCTCCACCATCGCCAGGCCGCGCTTCGTCGCCGGCGCCCTCGGCCAACCACCAAACCCCTCACGCTGCGCGGCGACATCACGTTTCAGCAGCTGAGCGACGGCTACTATACGCAGGCGCAAGCCTTGGTCGAAGGCGGCGTCGACATCCTGCTTCTCGAAACCGGCTTCGATACGCGCAACATCAAAGCGGGTCTTGTCGCGATCGCACGGCTCCAACGCGAACTCGGCCTCGAGATCCCGAAGATGGTTTCGGGAACCATCGAACGCTGGGGCGCCATGCTGGCCGGGCAGCCCGCCGATGCCTTTTACGCCTCGCTCGGACACGCGAAACTGCTGTCGATCGGCCTGAACTGCGCTACCGGTCCGGATCTGATGACGGACCACATCTGCACGCTGGCTTCCATGGCTTCCACGCGCATCTCCTGCTACCCGAACGCGGGGATGCCGGATGAGCATGACCACTATCCTGAAACCCCCGATTCGCTCGCGGCGCAGCTGGAGAAGTTCGTGACGCAGGGTTAGGTCAACATCCCCGGCGGCTGCTGCGGGACCAAGGCCGCCCATATTCGCGCCATCGCACAGATCGCGGAAGGACATGCGCCGCATGCTGTGAATGAGCCTTCCCACCGAGCCTGGTTCTCCGGCGTTGATCTCGTGGAAGCCGATGAGAGCAGCCGCCCCCTGATCGGCGGTGAACGCACGAACGTGATCGGCTCCAGGCTGTTCAAAGACCTGATTGCCGGGGAAAGTGGGACGAGGCCTCTGAAATCGCCCGCCGCCAGTGCGCAACGGCGCCCACATTATCGACGTCTGCCTGCAATCGTCCGATCGCAATGAGCTGCAGGATGTCGATGCTTTCTACGCCGCCCTGATGCCGAAGATCAAGGCGCCGGTCATGGTGGACTCCACCGATCCCCAAGCGGTCGAGCGGGCTCTTCAATGGTGCCAGGGCCGGAGCATCGTGAACTCCGTCAATCTGGAAGACGGCGGCGTGCGTTTCGCTCTGGTCTGTCCCATCGCTCGCACTTACGGCGCGGCTCTGGTAGTGGGCACGATCGACGAGGACAGGGATCGCGCGCAGGCGTCCACGCGCGAACGCAAGCTGGCGGTGGCCCTGCGGTCGGTCGAAATTCTGACGCGCGAACACGGCATGGCACGGGAGGATATTGTGATCGATCCCCCAGTGTTCCCCTGCGCCACTGGCGACGAAAACTATATCGGCTCGGCAGTTGAGACCATCGAGGCCATCGCGCCGGTCAAACAGCAGATTCCCCACGTCCGCACCATACTCGGGATTTCGAACGTATCGTTCGGTCTGCCCGCCGCCGCGCGCGAAGTCGTCAACTCGGTGTTTCTCTACTACGCGACTAAAGCGGGGCTCGACCTTGCCACCGTGAATTCGGAAAAGCGGGAGCGCTTCGCTTCCATTCCTGCCGAAGAGCGCCGCCTGGCCGAGAACCTGCTCTTCAACCGCCCTCCGGAAGGCATGGATGCCCCCGTAGACTGGCGTCTGCAGGAGCCCGCGCACCGCGTGGCGATCAATAAGCAGCAGATCACCGCCGTTACGGAATACTTTCGCAAGGCCGGCCGCAAGGAGAAAAAGCAGCTTATCGATCTTCCACTCGATGAGCGCCTCACGCGCTGTATCGTCGAAGGCTCCAAAGACGGCCCGCCCGCCGATCTGGACCGGAAGCTCGCCGAATGAGCCCACCCGGTCGAGATCATCAACGGACCATTAATGGCCGGCACGAACGAAGTGGGCCGGCTGTTCAGCAACAACGAACGGATTGTGGCCGAAGTCCTGCAATCCGCCGAAGCCATGAAAGCCGCCGTCACTCATCTCGACCCGCACATGACCAAAGCGGATGCCGCCAGCCGGGCTACGATTCTGCTTGCCACAGTCAAGGGCGACGTGCACGACATCGGCAGGAACCTCGTCGAGATCATCCTGGCGAATAACGGATTCGAAGTGATCAACCTCGGCACCAAGGTTTCGCCGGAGGATTTAAATCCAGGCCTGGCAGGAGCACCAGCCCGACGCCATTGGCCTCTCCGGGCTGCTGGTTAAGAGCGCGCACCAGATGCTCACCACCGCGCGGGATGTCCGCGACAAAGGCGTGGAAGAAATCGGCGTGTCCCTAACGGAGAACATGACGATGAACCCTGAAGCCAGCGTCAGCGCCTTGGTCTTTCATCACCCGGACTGCACCTTCTTCTCGGCTGCGGACGACCGGATCCGTCCGTGCAGCGGGGCGGATGCGCCAAGGTGCTGACCCCGAGGGCGCTGCCACTCAGAACAGTACGACGGTCAGGTTGGGATTTTTTGAAAGTGCCTCAGGTTCCTGGTCAGTACCGCATACCCCAGTTCGAGGGCCGTGGCGGCGTTCATCAGCTCATCGAATAGGAGCACGTTGCCCTTGCCCGGTTCCTGCCCTTCAATCTGGCCAGCAAGCCACCCGGTTTGTTTCGTGAACGGGTGCACCGGAACCAGGCCGACCAACTCCTCAACAAAAAGGCGACGCGAACGGGCGGCTGCGGGCGTCCGGGTACGGAAAATTCCGTGTGCCAGTTCGGCGACTGTAACAGGAGAAACGGATAGGTCGAGAGGCCCGTGCGCGCAGAGAATGCTTTCGATGAACTCCGCGACCGGCTGTTTGCTTCGCCCGGCGGCGATGACCATACTGGAATCCAGCACTAATCCCATGACGACGGCTGCCATGGCTGCTGGTGGCTGGCAGTGATCGCTTCCAGGTCCGCGCCGAAATCCTCATCCAGCGTCGCAATCGAGTTTCTCTTCCTGGCTTAGGTCAGAATTTAAGTGATAGGGCGACCGTTGCGATGGAGCGCGTGGATCACAGCCACGGGCCGGTGATCCTCCTGCTCGACGATCACCTCGCTGCCCTGCTCGACGTTTTCCATAACCGCGCGCACGTCACGCGCGAGTTCGGCTTCTGTGATGCGGACCGTCATCCCACCTTCGACCTGCTGATCGCTTTCTTTCGCTCCCGACGCGCCTCGATCCGCCACGGCTCCCGATTTTCCACCTTGGCCGCTTGCGGACCCCGGAAGGCAACGTCATTGCCCTGGTATTTCATCATTCCGACTGCACCTTTATTCTCTGAAGCGGATGTCAGCATCGGTGCGCGGTGCGCCCTGGATTCGCTGTCAGGGCATTCCTGTTGATCACAATGGCCATACAGGTCAGACCAGCAAGCTCCCCGACACTGCTTTGCTCGATTCCCGCAGGCGCTCGACGGCGATCTCCGATAGCTGCTGGCGCAGTTCGGGGAAGCCGTCCATCAAGCGGTTGAACTGCCCGCGTTCCAGAGAAATGCAGGTGCAAACCGTTAGCGCGCGAACGGTCGCGGTGCGCGGAAAGCCCGTGATCAGCGTGATCTCACCGAAAAAATCGCCGTCCTGGAGCACGGCGACGCGTTTCGTGTTGCCGGATTTTTCCTCGGTGCGCCAGACCTCAACCACGCCGCGCGCAATGATGTAGAACTTGTCACCCGGATCGTTCTGGCGGACGATTTCGCGATCGACCGGGAAGGTCTCGGTAGCGAAGAACGGCGCCAGTTCGCCCAGCTTCTCTTCATCCAGCGTCTCGAGGATCGGGAACGCCTTAAGGCGCTGCGCATCGACGTCGACATGCCGGCCGTCGGCCGAAAAAGTGAAGCCTGCCTGCTTGCGCCAGAGATTGGCGTACGCACCGTCGGCCGCCATAAGCTCGAAGTGACTTCCCTGCTCCACAATCTCGCCGCGGTCGAAGACGAAGATGTGGTCCGCGTCCGCCACCGTGGAAAGGCGGTGTGACGCTGAAATCACCGTTCGGCCTTTGGCGACTTCACGCAGCACGGCATGTACGGCGAGTTCATCGGCAGGATCGAGAGCCGAGGTCACTTCGTCCAGCAGCAGAATATCCGGATTGCGCACCATGGCGCGGGCGATCGCCAGGCGCTGCAGCGCCGCGTTCGACAGGCGCAGACCCTGCCTGCCAAGCAGCGTGTCGTAACCCGCCGGAAGCGCGCGGACCAGTTCATCCAGCCCGACGGCGCTGGCCGCCCCGACGACGGACTCCTCCGATGCGTCCGGCCTGGCCAGTCGGATGTTCTCGCGCACCGAGGCGTTGAGAACGGCATTCTCCTGCAGAACCACTCCCATCCGCGCGCGAAGAGAAGCCTGCGTGACCGACTTCAGATCATGGCCGTCGATCGCAATGAAACCACCGGTCGGATCGTAAAGCCGCATCAGCAGATGGATCAGCGTACTCTTGCCCGCGCCGGTAGCACCCACAAAGGCGACATAGGCGCCCCGCGGAATGCGGGCCTTGATATCGGACAGAGCTTTCGTTTCCGGCTCGCCCGGCGCCCGGTAATGAAAGTCCACGTGAGAAAGAACAATCTCTGTCTGAAGAGGAGGCAGGACGCGAGCGCCGGGGCGATCACTGACGCCTCGGGGAGCCAGGGCGTGTTCGATGCGTCGCGCGGCGGCTCTCGCTTCCTCAACTGCCGGCAGATATTCAACAGGGTAGAGCAGCGACTGGCTCACGATAACGGCAAGCATCTGCACCGAAACCATCGTTCCGACGCTCATCCGCCCCGCGAAGGCCAGCCAGGCACTCAGCAGGAGAAGAAGAGTCCGGATGGCGAGGACGCCGGAGCCTGTGAAACGCTCCATAAAAGCTGACAGAAACCCGGCGCGTACGGTGGTGCGCAGCCAGACATCGCTGCGCTTCCGGAAGGCGGTCAGACCGATCTGTTCGAGTGAGAACAGGCGGATCACCGCCTGCGCGGAAAAATTCTCCTCGAATGCACCGCGTACACCCTGGTCTTCTTCATCGCGGGCTGCACCGGCACCGGAAACACGCTGGGCGACGGTACGCGGAGCGAGCAGAATCCAGGGCCACAACAGGACGCTCATCGTTCCGGCGCGCCAGTCCAGCCGGAACAGGAGAGCTGTGCTCAGCAGCGCCTCGAGGAAAGGCAGCACGCCCCAGGGAATCGCCAGCTCGACCGCGTTTGCGATGGCGGCAAAATCGTCCGAGAGCTCTTCGATGAGATCGCGCGTCCGGGCCGGCCCGTCGATATCCTGTGCATGCGATCGGAACGGCAAGCGCTGAATCTGCTCGAAGAAGCGCAGCCTCATGCCGCGCAGTATGCTGCCCTGCAGTCGTACGGCCAGGGCATCCCGTCCGAGGCCGGCCAGAATCGCGAGCGCAAGTGCCGTGAGCAGCACCATTGCGGGCGCGGAAAGTGATTCGGCCGTGCGCCGCGCGATGGCATGATCGACCAAATAGCCGGCACTCAGCGGAATCAGCACCTGAAACGATGCCTCTATAAGAAGCGTTATGAAAACCACGCCAACCGAAAGCATGGAGGGACGCGAAATCCCGGCTTCTGCCGGTTCGCGTTTCGTTCTGCGCGGCAAGCTTCAGTATACGGATGTAATGCTTTCTTACTATGGTCCACGCCCCGCACCGGTCATAAACTGAAAACCTCCGTAATAAGGCTTTCATGGCGTGAAAGAAATCCGTCTGCAGAAGTGGGTTGGCGCTCTCTTCCTGCTGCTGCTGGTAAATACCGCATACGTTGCCGCGTTTTCCTCCGCAACGGTCTTCTACATGGCGAATGTGCTTCTGCACCTGATCCTGGGCGCAGTCCTGGCACTCGCGGTAATGATCACCATCCGGAACTGCCGGGACTTCCTCGCGGGCGCGCCGGTCGCCATGTGTTGTTTCGCGGCAGCGCTCGTCTGCGGTCTGGCGCTGGCATGGAAGGGCAATGTGTATGCGAACCGCTGGCTGTTGTGGTCGCATATCGGGGCCGCCGGGCTCGGCGTGCTGGCTCTGGTCCCGTTCGTCGCGAAACAGGCGAGCGCCGAATTTCGCAAAGGCTTCGCGGTTGCAGCCGTCCTGCTCTTTGGCCTGCCGGCTGCTGCGATCGGATACCGGAAGGCGTTTCCCGATGCGCACGATCGCATCTCGAACCCGCTCACCGCGCCGGTTTCGATGGATGGCGAAGGAGGCGGACCGCGGTCACCGTTCTTTCCTTCATCGGCGAAAACCAACGTTGGCGGCATCATTCCCTCGAACTTCTTCATGGATTCGAAGACCTGCGGCGAATGCCATAAGAAGATCTACGACGAGTGGAACAGCTCGGCGCATCATTTCGGATCCTTCAACAACCAGTTCTACCGCAAGGCCATCGAGAACATGCAGGATACGCAGGGAACGACGCGGGGCAGCAAGTGGTGCGCCGGCTGTCATGACCACGCCGTCTTCTTCAATGGCCGGTTCGACAGGCCGATCAAAGACCAGATCGACACTCCGGAAGCCCAGGCGGGGCTCGCCTGCACCTCGTGCCACGCCATCGTGCATGTCGACAGCACGATGGGTAACGGAGGTTTCACCGTCGAATACCCCGCCCTGCATCATCTGATGACCAGCAAGAATCCCGTTGTTAAAGCCTCGGTCGACTTCATGACGTATCTCAATCCGGAGCCTCACCGGAAGACATTCATGAAGCCGTTCATGACCATGCAGTCTTCCGAGTTCTGCTCGGCATGCCACAAAGTGCACCTCGACGTGCCGGTGAACAACTACCGCTGGTTCCGCGGCTTCAACGATTACGATAACTGGCAGGCGAGCGGTTTCGGCGAGGGCGCGCGTTCGTTTTACTATCCGCCGAAAAGCAGGACCTGCACGGATTGCCACATGCCAGCCGAGTCTTCGCGCGAACTGGGTTCGGTGGATGGCAACGGACACTCACATCGCTTCGCGGCGGCCAACACTTCGCTGTCGCACGCCAATCTCGATGCGGAACAGACCGCCGCGGAGCAGAAATTCCTGACCTCGGGCTTCATCACTGTGGACATCTTCGCGGCATCGCCGGTGGCGGACAACGGAAAGCAGACGAGTATGATACGGCGTACTTCGACGGGGCCGACGCTGAGTTCGGGGATCGCCTCGGGCGAAGAGGCCGAGCAGTCGGGCGACACCTTTATCCGCGAAGTGGGTCAGATTGCCGCGCCGCTCGATGTTTCGAGGCCAAAGCTCGTGCCCGGATCCACCGCCCGCGTCGATGTCGTCGTTCGCACACGCAAAATCGGACATTTCTTCCCCGCCGGCACGCTCGATGCCTTCGACATCTGGCTCGAACTGCAGGCCACCGATGCGACGGGCAGAATTATCTACTGGAATGGCGCGGTGGCAGATGGCGGCAAGGGACCTGTCGATCCCGGCGCCCACATGTACAAAGCGTTCCAACTCGACGGGGACGGCAACGAGATCAACAAGCGCAATGCGTATCAGGCGCGCAGCGTGCTCTACGTGCATGCGATTCCGCCCGGCGCGGCCGATACGGTGCACTATCTGATGCGCATTCCGAAGGACGCGCAGGGACCCATCACGATCACCGCGAAACTGAACCATCGCAAGTTCAGCTGGTATTACACGCATTTCGCCTACGCCGGGAAACCGAAGCCGGGACAGGATCCGACTCTGAACAACGTGAATTACAACGGCCTCGAATACAGTTTCGACAAATCGAATATTCCGGCGAACGTTTCCGGCGCAATCAAGGACGAAATTCCGATGGCGCCGATTACCGTGCTCGCCTCAGCAAAGACGACTGTCGATCTGACGAAAGGCGCCGGCGGGAAAACCGCGTGGACGCCGGTGGCTGCGAAGTCCACGCGCGAACGATGGAACGACTGGGGTATCGGGCTGCTGCTGCAGGGCGACGTGAAGGGCGCGGAATACGCGTTCACTAAGGTTACCGAAGCTGAGCCCGGTTATGCGGACGGGTGGCTGAACGTGGCGCGGGCACTGATTCAGGAAGGCGAGACCGAGCGCGCCAAGCCGTATATTGCGAAAGCGCTCGCGACTGATTCGTCGCTGGGGCGCATCTGGTACTTCAAAGCGTTGATCGAGAAGGCGGACGGCGACTATGACGGTGCGCTCGAATCGCTGCAGGTCGTGACGGACAAGTATCCGCGGGATCGCGTTGTCTGGAATCAGGTGGGTCGGCTGTTGTTTCTGAAGCGGCAGTACAAAGAGTCGATCGAAGCCCTGAAGAAGGTTGCGGCAATCGATCCGGAAGATCTGCAGATGCACTACACGGCGATGCTGGCGTACCGCGGGCTTGGCGATGCGGAGAACGCCGCGCGCGAACAAAAGCTGTTCCAGCGCTTCAAGGCGGAGGAATCGTCGCAGTCGATTACGGCGAAGCGGCGGCTCTTCAGCCCGGAAGACAATAACGAGAGACAGGCGATCCACGATCACGAGAGCATGCCCGTCAGCGTGCCGCTCCCTCACAGTCACGGTTCGGAAACCCTTTCTGAACCGGGGCACCCTCTGGGTCCGTCAGCAAGCGGCACCGAGAATCGCAGTTTGAGGACCAGGGGGAAACTGATTGAAGTTCGTTTTGGGATTAATCGCGGCCGCGGCGATCGTGGCTGCTCTTCCCGCATTCAACGCGCCTCCCGCGATTCCGGTGACTTTCACGGATGCGACGGCGCAGGCGGGTATCAGGTTCGTGCACAATGCCGGCAAGGCCGGGAAGAAGTATCTGCCCGAAACGCTGGGATCGGGCGGCGCTTTCATCGATGTCGATGGAGACGGCTGGATCGACATTATTCTTGTCAACAGCAAGGACTGGACACCCCGCGGGCGTCGTTCAACGGCAGCGGTGTATCGCAACAATCGCAACGGCACTTTCACGGACATCACGCGCGGCAGCGGACTGGATGTCGAAATCTACGGTATGGGAATTGCGGTCGGCGACTATGACAACGATGGCCGTGACGACGTCTACATCACGGCGCTCGAAGGCGATCACCTGTTCCACAACGAAGGCAACGGCAAATTCACCGATGTCACGCGAGCTTCGGGCATCAACAATGCCAACTTCGGCACCAGCGCCGCATGGCTCGATTACGATCACGACGGCAAGCTCGATCTGTTCGTGGCCAACTACGTGCAGTGGACGCAGAAGGGCGATATCTGGTGTTCGCTGGATGGCTCGACCAAATCGTACTGCACGCCGGAATCTTACAAGGGAACGTCGAGCCGGCTCTATCACAATCTCGGAAACGGGAAATTCGAAGACGTGACGGTGAAGGCAGGGCTGGGCGATCCGAACAGCAAGTCGCTGGGCGTCGCCATCGTCGATATCGATAACGACGGGTGGCCGGACATCTTCGTCTGCAACGACACGCAGCCGAACAAGCTCTATCGCAACAATCGCAACGGCACGTTTTCCGAAAGCGGCATGACGGCGGGCGTGGCATACGGCGAGGACGGCGTGGCGCGCGGTGCGATGGGCACGGATTTCGCCGACTACGACCGGTCCGGCAGGGCGCACCTGCTGGTGGGGAATTTTTCCAACCAGATGATCGGGCTTTATCACAACGAAGGCAACGGGCTTTTCGTGGATGAAGCCCCGACGTCGAGTCTGGGCCGCGACAGCCTTTTGTCGCTGAGCTTCGGAGTTTTCTTCTTCGATTACGATCTCGACGGCTACCCGGATATTCTCACCGCGCAACGGCCACATCGAAGAGCAGATCGGCCGTGTGCAGCCGAAGATTCACTATGCGGAATCGCCGCTCCTGTTCCGCAATCTGGGTGCGAAGAAATTTGAGAACGTCTCGAACAAAGTCGGCAGCGATTTCCTTAAACCGCTGGTCGCGCGCGGCGCGATTTACGGGGACTACGATCGCGATGGCGATCTCGACGTATCTGATCACCTCCAACAACGGACCGGCGCACCTGTTCCGGAACGACGGCGGCAATAAGAACCACTGGATCTCGGTGCGCACCCGGGGCACGAAATCCAATCGCGACGGGATTGGCGCAGTCGTGCGGATTGAAAGTGCGTCCGGAAAGCAGTGGGGAACGGTTCACAGCGGTTCGAGCTACGCGTCGCAGAGCGATCTGGCGCTGACCTTCGGCATTGCGCAGGACCCGGTGATTTCGTCGCTGAAAGTCGAATGGCCGAGCGGCACGAAGCAGAAGCTTTGCCAACGTGCAGCCCAATCAGGCCATCGTCGTGGATGAAGCAAAGGGAATTCTTCCCGCGCCGAAGTAGGGTTTCTTTGTGGGAGAATCGAGATCGTTATGCGATTGTCCCTGTGCACTTTGCCTTTGACACTTCTGGCTGCGGGCGCCGCCCTGCAGGCCGCGGACTGTGATCGCGCCTGCCTCGCCGCATTTATAACTCAATATCTCGATGCGATGGTGGCGCACGCTCCTGGTATTCTGCCGCTGGGAGCGAACGTGCGTTTTACCGAGGACGGCGTCGACATGAAGCTCGGCGAGGGCCTGTGGAAGAAGGCATCGAAAATCCGTTCTTATCGCGAGGACGTGCTTGACGTGCCGCAGGGTGTGGCAGCGTCGCGTGTCGTCGTCGAGGAAGCCGGGACGCCGGTACTGCTGGCGATGCGGCTGAAGGTGGCAGACGTAAAGATCACTGAAGTCGAAACGCAGGTCACACGAACACAAAAGGAAGGCGCGCTGTTCGTGCTCGATACGCTGCAGACTCCGGGTCCCATGTCGATCCCGCTTGAGAAAGCGCAGCGCTCGTCGCGCGCGGATCTCATCAAAACGGCTCTGTTCTATCCGGCAGGACTGAAGATCGGCAGCTTCATCAAGGTGGATGCGCCGTTCGCTTCCGACGCTTATCGTCTGGAAAACGGCGCGCGCATGGCGGGGAAAGGATGCACGCGCGCGGGTTGTGAGGACATCAAAGCGCAGAAGATCATGGAACACCCGGGGATCACCACGCGCGTGGTCGCGGTGGATGAAGAGACCGGCGTCGTTCTGCTGCGCATGAATTTCGGTCAGACGAGTTCCTACGGCGAAGGCAATGCGCTGATGTGCTGGGAAGCGTTCAAAGTCTACGGCGGCCAGATTCACGGCATCGAGGCGTTCATGAAAATTATGCCCGTGGGCCTGGGAAACGGTGGCTGGGATACGGGCGCGGTCAACTAAGAGGAGCACACACGATGTCAACTCGCCGTCAGATACTTCAGCAGGCCGCCCTGGTCACCGGCGCCGCGGCATTTATTCAGGCCCAGAGCGCGCCCACGACTTCTCCGGACCCGGCGTGGAAACGTTTTTTCCCCGCCGGATTTCGCAATGAGCGAATCAAGACGTCCGGCGCCGAAATCAACGGCGTCATCGGCGGCTCTGGGCCCCGGTGCTGATGTTTCACGGCGCGCCGTAGCCGTTGCCTTGATCACGTGGCGTCTGATCGCGCCCGATCTGGCGCGCGACTACACGCTCGTTATGTGCGATCTGCGCGGCTACAGCGATTCCAGCAAGCGGGCGGGCGAGAAGGATCACTCGACTTACTCAAAGCGGCCCATGGCGCTCGATGGCGTCGGGGTCATGAAGCATCTCGGGTACAACCAGTTCGCCATGGTGGGTCACGATCGCGGCGGGCGCGTGGGCAGGCGCATGGCGATCGACCATCCGGACGTCGTCACAAAGCTCGTGCAGGCATATTTTCAATGGCTCAACTATCTGCGCCCGGCGCCGGGTCCGGAGGATGAGCGTCTGAAGCAGAACACCGCGCCGCCGGTGAGGCGCACCACGGATGAAGCGCAGCTGGAATACCGGAGGCTGAATTCCGATCCCGCGATGCTGCACGCGATGTGCGAGGACTATCGTGCGTCCGCGTCCCTCGATCTGAAAATCGACGAGGCCGACCTAAGAGCAGGTAAGAGAATTCAGTGCCCCGTGCGCGTTCTGTGGGCAGCCACGGGCACGATGGATAAGCTCTACAACGTTCTCGTTATCTGGAAGAACGAAGGCGTGGATGAAGGCGCGAAGATTACAGGCAAGGGTCTGCCGGGAAATCACTCCCTGCAGGAAAGCGCGCCGAAAGAAACTCTCGCAGAATTACCGCAGTTCCTGCGGGCTTAGCGGCTCGGCCCGAATACCCGCGGCGCGCCAGGCGAGCAGCAATGCACCGATCGCCGGACCGTGCTTCGGCGGTTCGCATGTATTGTTTGCTTCGATGCTGACCAGCAGGCGGAATCGCTCGAGTAGAATCCGGCTGCGGAATGCACCGCCGGCCCAGGAGACGCGGGTAAGGTCTTCGTCGGCCCATAGCTGACGGCGCACCGAACCCACCTGCAATGCGAGTTCGCGCGCGGCGTTCTGGAGAATACCCGTCGCGGTCGGGTCCCCTTCTTCCGCGACGCGATCCACGATCGGCGCGAGACCGGCGATGCGCTGTCTCGGCCATTCGGGTGTGTATAGAAGATGCAGCAGTTCGTTGGGGCCGGGCACACCTCCGGCTTCCACCAGTGCCGGCGTCAGGACCGTTCGTCCACCCCAGCCTTCGTGCTCCCGCATCACGGCGCGCAGAGCCTGTCTTGCGATGTCGAACCCGCTGCCTTCGTCGCCGAACAGATAGCCCCAGCCGCCCACGCGTGCGATCTCGCCCCGGGAGTTCTGACCAAACACCATAGAGCCGGTCCCGGCAATTGCGACGATGCCGGGCTCGCCCGACGTCGCGCCTGCCAGCGCGATCGCTGCATCGTGCGTAACCATCCAGTGTTCGGCGTCGATGAGTTCGCGCAGGAGCGCTTCCTTGTCAGCCGGGCCGCCGCTCATCCCGAAGCAGGCGGATTGAAAACGATTGTCGGGGATGCCGGCGCGATCTGCGGCATCGGTGATGCATTCGCGCATCACGCGCAGAAATTTCGCGCGCGCTTCGGTGGCTGCGACATGATTGCATGGCCCGGCGTTCGCCCATCCCACAACCCTGCCAGCGCGATCGCCGATCACGGCAGTCGTGCCCGATTGTCCGCCGTCGACTCCGAGAAAGTATTCGCTCATTGAATTCGGTAGACCCGGTAAGCACCGCGGGCGGCGACGAGTTCCATGCCCCAGCGGGCGGGATCGCTGCGCACATCGGCGGCGATACGGTAAGGATCGTCAATCAGCAGATAGTCGATGCCGCGTCCTTTTACGGTACTCGCTGCCGGCCGGCGCAGATCGCCGGGCGGCGGGGCTTCGATACTCTCGGCCTTCGCCGTGAACGCTCCGCAGTTGGCGGCGTCGCACGCCTGGGTCTGAATCTGAACGTTCGTCTGGTCAGGCGAGCTGTGCAGCTCGACACGGTCAATTTCCGTCGGGGTGCCGAAATCGATGTCCAGGTGCATGCCGGGGTGGGAAGGTTCCCACGCCTTCCATCTTGTGACAGGATTGCGGTCGAAGGCGAGCCCGGCATCCCATGGGAACGGCGCGGCGCTGACGCGCCACGCGGGCGCGCGCGGAATTTCGCTGTCTCCGTCAAACAAATGCACCTCGGCAACGCTCCAGATATCAGCGCCCGAGCCGGTCCGGGCTAGGCGAAGGTGCTGCATGTGGCGTCGCGGAAAAGTGAACCGGTGAATCTCCGCCGGAGCCTGATTGTTGACGACAGCAGTGGTGAGAATGTCCTGAATCAGCTCGCCTTCGGCAGACTGATAACCGACCATCACGTCGGTATTGCAATAAGACTCTGCGATGGGTGTTGAACTCCAGACGCGCTTTCCTTTCGGCACAAAGTAATCGAGCGTCTGTGCGGCGACCCAGCCGGGAGAATTGGTGCGCAGAAACTCATCCTGTGGAACGATGCGCAACGCTTCCGCCCATTCGAATCGTTCGATACGCCAGTCGCCTTTCTTTGCATACCTGTCGACCACCGGCGGCCATCCGAGGATCACCGCAAGAAGCGTAACCAGGGCAAGTACCGCGGGCGAGAATTCGAGGGCCATCGCCATGGCGAGCGCGACGAATGGAAGTGCCGGAAGCAGAAAGCGCGCCGCGATGTTAAGCGGATAAGGTACGAGGAAGAACAGGGCCGCCAACAGAGAGGTCCGCCCGATGCGCGATCGCAGCGCAAACAGAGCGAGCGGAGCCAGCACAAACAACGGGCCAACCTGACCGCCCCCGGGACCTCCGGAAACCGTGACCATCCGGAACAACGGAAGAAAGCTGTCGAGATCGTAATGACGGAAGTATGCGCGGTAATCGTCCTCGAATGCGACGTGGATGTAGGGATTCGGAAAAACACGGTTGAAGAATGGCGATACCGGATTGCCCAGCCACAGCCAGTCTTTGATGACCCACGGCAGGAAGATCATAAGAGCAGCGGATGCGACCGGCAGCAGGACCTTCGGTTTCCTTCGCAGCAGAATCACGGTGCCGGCGTAAAGCGGCGCAACGAAGCCCGTCAGTTTGATCGCGACGCAGAGTCCGGCGAGAAGGCCGGCGGGGATCAGCAGGCGATCGTCTGTTTCCTTCTTCTCACGCCAGATTTCGAGCAGGCAGAACAGCGCGAATGCGGACGTTGCAAGGGCCACGTCGTTATATGCACTGATTCCGTCGATGCCCGCCACAGGCGCCAGAAACACCAGCATGGCGGCGCACACTCCAACCGCCGGCTTCTCGATTCGCCGCGCGTAACTCAGCATGAGCAGGGGCAGAGCGAGGAGAAACCCGCAATGCACCGTGGCGGCTGCGGAATGGCGCCCGAGAGAAAACGCGAACAGAAACAGCATCTCTGCGCCCAGCGGAAAATTGCTGTACATGTTGGTCGTAAGCCGGTGAAAGCCGTGTTCGCGAAAGAATCGATAGACAAGGCCCAGATGATATGCCTGACCATCCGGACTGATTTCCGGCGCGAGGCTGTTTGAAAGATAAAGCAGCGCAAACAAAACGAACGGGACAACGAACAGCCATCTCCAGAAAGCCGAGAGCTTCGGCAAAGAGCCATCCGCGCGCGCCCCAAAGCGCTGGTTCAGCACCAAACCTGCTATTCCGATGAACACGAAAACCCACGTTCGGGCCAGGTTCGCCGCGCAGAGCAAGAAGACCAGAAAGCTCAACAGGGCGCCGCCTGTCACGAACGCCAGCAGGTCGTGTTCCCATGCGTGGAGACGAATGTGAAGCCGGCCAAACAGCAGTCGCCCGAACGCCCACATCACCGCCACAGTGAACGATGCGCCGAAGAGGATCGAAACGATGTGGGGCACCGGAACCCCGAGTATGTCACGGCGTCCACGTGACACCGCGTCTGCGCAGTTCGGCTTCAATCTGCGCGGCGGATTCAAACCGCACCGCGTCGATGCCGTGTGTGCGGGCGGCCTCGACAAACGCCGGCATGTCGTCGGTGAAGAAGCATTCCTCCGGAAGACACTGCGCTGCCTCGATGGCTTTCTGATAGATAGCCGGAAGCGGTTTCATCGCGCCCACTTCGTAGGAAAGCACGTACGCGTGAAAGTGGCGCAGCAGGGGGTAATTCTCGCGCAGCATCGCATAGTGGATCGGATTCGTGTTGGAAAGCAGCACAGTGCGGTAGTGCCGCGCGATGCCCGCCACCATAGATTCCGGGATCAAGGTCTCCGGCAGAAAAACAGAATTCCAGCATTCGCAGAAGATGTCGTAAGGGATATCGAGAGCGAAGAGCTTCGAGAATTCGCCGGCAAAATCATACGATGCAATGCCACCGGTTTCGAAGAGGCTGACGAGACCCGAGGACATGATTCGTTTCTCTATCTCTTCGGGTTGCAGGCCGCAAAGCGGCGCGATGCGCTGGTAGCCCCGGCGGAAATCGAAAGAGACGATGACGCGGCCGAGATCGAAGATGACTGTTTTAATCGCCATTCGGGATAATGATCGCAGGGCATTCGGGACAAATGACGACGCGGGTCGATGTATTCGTGATCGGCGGGGGACCGGTTGGTCTCGCAGCGGCCATAGCGGCGCGTCGAAAAGGCTTTCGCGTTGTGCTCGCCGATGCGCTCGAACCACCGATCGATAAGGCCTGCGGCGAGGGATTACTGCCGGACGGTGTGGCGGCCGCGGCTGCGCTGGGGGTCGATTTGACGAGCGTGGCGTCGCACCGAATTCGGGGCATCCGGTTCCACGGCGAAGGTGTTTCCGTCGCGGGCGATTTTCCGACCGGGCCAGGCCTCGGCGTCCGGCGCACCGCCCTGCACAGCGCTCTGGTCAACGAAGCGGCGCGTTGCGGCGTGGAACTGCGCTGGGGTTGCCCGGTAGGCGCGCTGGACCGGATTGATGCAAAGTGGATCATCGGCGCGGATGGCATGGGCTCACGAGTGCGCCGGTGGGCGGAGTCGACAAGTTCAGGCGCGATTCGCGACGCTTCGGGTTCAGGGTACATTTCCGGGCACGACCATGGACCGATTACGTTGAGGGTCACCTGGCCGAAGGCTGCCAGTTGTACATCACACCGGTGGCCGCGGAAGAGGTTGGCGTGGCGTTACTTTGCCGTGATCCGAAGCAGCGCGTCCGGGATGCGCTTCGAACGTTCCCGGAAATAGCCGCGCGGCTCGCCGGGGCCGAGGAGACTTCGCGTGAGCGGGGCGCACTCACTGCGTCACGCTGCCTGCAAAGGGTGACGCGCGGCAATATCGCGCTGATCGGAGATGCCTCCGGATCGGTCGATGCCATCTCTGGTGAAGGACTCTGCCTCGGATTCCGCCAGGCCGTCGCGCTGGCTGACGCCATGGAACAACAGAATCTGAGTTTGTACGAATCCGCCCATCGGCGACTCGCCCGGCGACCTCTGTTCATGGCCGATTTCATGCTGGCGATGGACCATGCACCGTGGCTTCGTCGCCGCGCCCTCCCCGCCCTCGCAGCCCATCCGAAGCTGTTGCGCGGGCTGCTGGCCATGCATATCGGTGCGGCGCGTAAGACCGATTTCGCGGCAGACTGCGTCTCGCTCGGCTGGAGAATGCTGACGAGCTGATGCACTCCGGGAACTTGATTTGCGATTAAATCCCCTTCAGAATTAAGCTCAGGGAGAACCGGACGATTTAACCGCGCGTCTGAGACAACAGCAATGCCAGGCGGAGAGAATCATAGCGGTACGGGGACTCTGGATCCCGTGGAACTTTCGCATCTCGAATGGGAACCCGAGGGCTCGCCCGTTTCCATTCGCATGAGTTCGGCAGTCGCCGAAGGCATTTCGAACGACGCTGCGGAGAACTCAGACAGGGAAGTCGGCGGTCTGCTGCTCGGGCGCGTGGAGCCCGGTGCGCGTCCCGCCGTCTGGATCGAGCAATACCAGCGCATCTCGTGTGCCCACACGTCCGGTGCGGAGTTCGTTCTCGACGGCCCCGAAACGGCGGCCCTCGAGGCAGCCGCGGGCAGCATTCTGTCCGCCGGCCAGTACGCGGTTGTCGGTTTGTACCGCAGCCACACAGGCGCGCAATTCAGTCTGCGTGATTCCGATTTCCAGCTTGTCCGCCGTTATTTCGGGGACCCTTCCGATCTGATTTTGCTGGTAAGAGGCGCGGCAGACGGAAAGGTCGCGGGCCAGTTTTTCGTGTGGGATGAGCACGACGGGGCCCGGGCCTCTGGCGGCGAAGTCACGCTTCACAAACCGGCCGCTACACCACCTGCTTCGGTTGAAACTCCGGCGGAGCGTCCCCGCCGCCTGGTGCCGGACTTCGTGCCCGGTCCCGTGCAGTCCTCCCCTTCGGTTTTCGGGCTCTCTGCGCCACCGCGCGAGCGGCCCGGCGATGCCACCACGGAACAGGTGGTTCCGAGCCTGCTGAAAAAATGGTTACCGCTTCTGGCTGCCCTGGGTGTTGTGGGCGGAGTTCTGTGGTTCTTCACCCAGCAGAACTCGCACAGTCCGGCTGGTCCCCCCACTGTGGCTACGACCGAAATCATACGGCCGATCGGTCTGTACGTGGATACCCAGGCGGGCAAGATGTGGCGGGTCTCGTGGAATCCGAATGCGACGGCGCTGCACAACGCGCGCAACGTGCGGCTGTTTGTGCGTGAGCGAAGCGAGCAAAGCTCCGACGATCTCCCAGGCGCCGATCAGAACCCTATCGATCTCTCAGCGCGCGATCTCGCGGCGGGCAGTTATCAATACCATCCGCTCGGCAGCGATGTGACATTTCGGCTCGAAGTGACTGAGCAGTCGGGACGCGTATCCGCGGAGTCGTTCCGGATCGTCAAGGCGGAGGCCACCGCTCCTGCTCCCGCCCCGAAACCGGAGCCCGCCCCGAACGCAGCGCGAATGGTGCAGCCCAGGGCGACTTACAAAGCGCCGGCAGTAGTGGCCGCAGGCATCCGTTCGCGCATCAAAGGCGTCGTCCCGATCGATGTGCGCGTGCAGATCGACACGCGCGGGCGCGTAATCGGCCGCAACGCCCGTTACGAAGGCAGCATTCAGGAATCGACGAATACCTCGCTGTCGCGCGCCGTCCAGGCAGCTAAAGCAGTGGCGCTTCGAACCGGCGCGCCAGAAGGGCAAAGCCGGTCGAAGGCTCGCAGATACTCCACTTCGTTTTCGAAAAATAGTTCGTCTTCAGAAAAGGCCCCGCGAAGACGGGCTGCCGGAATCCGCTACTCTGTTGTTTGGCTATGAAGCTTAGGGAACTGGCGGCGGCGCTGGGTTGCCAACAATCGCTGCGAAACAACCGGCGGCGCGGAAGTGGAGATCACCGGCGTCCAGGGGATCGACGATGCCGGACCCGGGGCAGATCACCTTCCTGTCGAATCCGAAGATACGCGCCGAAACTCAAGACCACGCAGGCCAGCGCGGTCATCGCGGCGCAGCCGGTCGACGGCATCCCGACGCTGATCTCGCGCCAATCCCTATCACGATTTCGCGCGCGCGCTGGAATTGTTCTATCAGCCGCCGCGGCCCGAAGCCGGGCATTCATCCGTCTGGCCGCGATTGCCGCGACGGCGCGAATCGGCGAAGGCGCTTCGATCGGCCCGTTCGTGGCCATCGGCGAGAACGTCGATGATCGGCCGCAATGCCGTGCTGCATCCGCACGTCGTGATTTACGAAGGCGCGCGCATCGGCGACGACTTCACGGCGCATTCGCACGCCGTGGTGCGCGAGTTTTGCCGCATCGGCAATCGCGTGATTCTGCAGAACGGCGTGGTGGTCGGCGGCGACGGCTTCGGCTTCGCCAAGCGCGCCGACGGCACGCACCACAAGATCGTGCAGTCCGGCGTCACCGTCATCGAGGACGATGTGGAGATTCAGAGCCTGACTTCGGTCGATCGCGCCACCTTCGGCGAAACGCGCGTGCGGCGCGGCGCCAAGATCGACAGCCTGGTGCAGATCGGGCACGCCTGCGTGGTCGGCGAAGACAATATCATCTGCGCGCAGACCGGCCTCGCGGGCAGTTCGATCCTGGAGAAGAACGTGCTGCTGGCCGGACAGGTGGGCATTTCCGGCCATCTCACGATTCACGAGGGCGCCATCGTTTACGCGCAGAGCGGCATCGGCGGCGACGTGGCGCCGAACGCGCGCGTGTCCGGCTCGCCCGCGTTCGACGCGTCGCGAATGGCTGCGCGCCATCACCGCATTCCAGAAACTGCCGGAGATTCTGCGCACAGTCCGCGAACTGAAAAAACGCCTCGAAGACTGAACCGACCAAATCATGAGCGACGACGAACTCCCGCGCCGCGCCCGCCGCTGGCATATAAGAACGAAGAGTTTCTGAAAGGCCCCGATGCGCGGCCGCTGCGCATTCTCTCGCGAATATCTGGAGCCGCTGTCGCATTTCCGCCGGCAGCGCATCCGCGACACGATCGTGTTCTTCGGCTCGGCGCGCATCCGCGAAGACGGGCCGCTCGGCCGAGTATTATCGCGATGCGCGCACGCTGGCGGCGATGCTGACCGCGTGGGCCAAGACCTTCCGCGAGCGCACCTATCGTTTTGTGGTCTGCTCCGGCGGCGGCCCGGGCATCATGGAAGCGGCCAACCGCGGCGCCGCGGATGCGCAAAGGCAAAACCATCGGACTGAACATCGGTCTGCCTTTCGAGCAGTTCCCCAACCCCTACATCACCGACGAACTCAACTTCGAGTTCCACTACTTCTTCATGCGCAAGTTCTGGTTCGCCTATCTGTCGAAGGCGCTGGTGGTCTTCCCCGGCGGCTTCGGCACCATGGACGAGCTGTTCGAAATTCTCACGCTGGTGCAGACGCAAGAAGCTGGCCAAGAAGATCACGATCATTCTTTACGGCACGAGCTTTCTGGAAAGAGATCGTCAACTTCGATGCGCTGGTGAAATACGGCACCATTTCCGCCGGCCGATCTGGAACTTTTCCATTTCGCCGATACGCCGGAGGCCGCCATGCAGATTCTGCAGGCACGCGCTGACCGAGCAGGCCGCCGCGCCCGAAGCCGAAATCCCGGCGATTTCGCACAGCGTGAAGCCCGACGAGCCCGTGGCCAAGGAATAGCCGCGCTGCACCTATCCTGAAGGTGTTCAATGAATGCGCTTCGAGGAGTCACGCTGCCGCGCGTCTTTCGGCGCACTGCTGGCGCTCTACGTCGTCCTGGAATTCGCTCTCCATGCCGACGGCTGGGCGGATCTGATTTTCGTCGTTCTTACGGTCGGCCGGCACGATCCTCGCCATGGCGTGCTGGCACGCAGTCCATCTGGCGTCTGCGAAACCGGCTCTACGTCACCTGGTTGTTCATCGGCGTGGTGCCGATTCTGCTGATCCTCGCGCTGGCGGCCAGCGGCACGTGGATCGTGCGCCGGACAGGTTGCCGCGCTATCTGGTGAATTCGGAGCTGGAACGGCGCGCCGCGGCTCTTGCCACTCCCGCGCGCATTGTCAGCCAGGCGAGCGCTGCCGATCGGGCCTTGGTCACGGAGCAGATGGGCCGTCTACTCGGCCGAACGCATGCCCGGGGTTCAGGTTGTGGTCAGCGGCGACGCAGACGCTGCATTATCCGCCGGAGAGCAACTGGAACCACCCGCCGCGGGCTGGAAGGAGTACACCGGATGTCTGCTGCGAAAGATGGCCGCTATTACTCGGCAGCTATCATGACCACGAACGGCACGACAGTGGCAGCGCTCGCGCCGATCACGCCGGAATTTCTGGGCAATATCGTGCCGGGCATCGGCGCCTCGCGCATCGGCCTCGAGGGACCCTTCGCCGGAGTCGTTCCGGCAAGCTGCGGAAGGCTGGGGCAGACTGGACTTTCGAGACGCCATGGCTCAGCATTGACGCAATCCCGGTGGCCTGCTGGGACAATCCGGGAAAACGCAAAAGCGAAAGTCTCTGTCGTCAGTACGCAGGCCTTCGGCGGTGCTCAGGACAGTCTTCGGCAACGGACTCGATTTCGCCCAGACGGTCACGTTGATTTTCGTTCTGCTGCTGATCACGCTGCTCGCTGGTGCAGCTCATTTCCTGGGTGATCGGCGTGTCGCTGACGCGCACCGTCACACGCGCGGTCCAGGCCTCTATGAAGGCACCGCGCGCATCGCGAAGGGCGATTTTTCCTGGCGCATTCCCGTGAAGGGCAACGACCAGCTCGCCGAACTGGGCCACTCGTTTCAACAACATGACCGCGCAGATCGAAAACCTGGTGGTGATCGCGAAAGAAAAGGAGCGTCTGCAGTCGGAAGTCGAGATTGCGGGCGAAGTGCAGAACCAGCTTTTTCCCCGCTCCGCGCCGCCATGCGAACAATCGAACTGGTCGGCGTGTGCCATGCCGCCCGCATGGTATCCGGCGACTACTACGACTATCTGGCCTGCCGGACGGAAACCTCGCGCTGGCTATCGGAGACGTGGCGGGCAAAGGTATTTCGGCCGCGCTGCTGATGGCGTCGATCCAGTCGATCATGCGGACTCAGCTGGCTGCCGGTCTGGCGCGTTCGGCGGTCGCCGGAAGTGGCCGCACGGGGAGTAGACCGGCCGGCAGTGGTCAGACAACGCGCGGTTCCCGACGTCGGGCATGGTCGCGCAACTGAACCGCCAGCTCTACGCGAGCACGGCGCCGGAGAAATACGCGACGTTCTTTTTCGGCGTGTACGATGAACATTCGCGCATGCTGACCTATACCAACGCGGGCCATCTGCAGCCCCTGCTGCTCCACGGAGGCGCGTCGAAACTGCTCGACGTGACAGGCACGGTGGTGGGGCTTTTCCCGTCGATTCGCTATGAGGAACAAACCGTGCGAAATCGCCGCGGGCGACCTGCTGATCGCCTACACGGACGGCATCACGGAACCCGAGAACGCCTACGGGCGAGGAGTTCGGCGTCGAGCGTCTGGCCGAAACGGCGCTCCGCTATCAGAACAGCGAACCGAAGGAGATGGTGGCGAAAATCATGGAAGCAGTGACGCACTGGAGCACGGCCCCGGAACTGCCGGACGATATGACGCTGGTGATCGCACGGGGGCTGGCCATGATGCCACCCGAGGAAAGTCCTGACCACCCAGCAGATGGGCGAGGTGGATCGCGCCACCATCGAAGCCGGCATTCCGGGCATCATCCTGATGGAGAATGCGGCCGCGCGCGTGGTGGAGTACATTGCCGAAAAATATTCTCCCTGTGAGCGAGCAGCGCATCTGGTCGTCTGCGGCAAGGGAAACAACGGCGGCGACGGTCTGGCCATCGCGCGGCAGCTGCACATCCGTTTCAGTCCGCGTAATCTGTTGGGTGGTTCTGACGGCTCGATCCCGACGAGCTGACCGGCGACGCCGCGGCAAATCTGGCGATGCTGCGCGCCTGCGGACTTCAGGAATACAGCGATTTCGGCCCCGAAATGCGCCAGGCAACGCTGGTGATCGATGCGGTGCTCGGCACCGGATTGAATGGTCCCGCGAAGGGTGCCGCGCTCGATGCCATCCGCGAGATCAATTCGCTGTGCGCCTCCGCGGAAGTGATCGCGGTGGATATTCCGTCGGGGCTTTCCGGCGACAGCGGCGCGCCGCCCGGGCGAATATCGTGCGCGCCGACGCGACTGTCACCTTCACCGCTCCGAAGGTCTGCCACGCAATGCCGCCGGCGTGCGATCTGATGGGCGAGCTGCGGATCGCGCCGATCGGTTCGCCGCCCTCACTGTTCGAAGACGACGCGCGGATCAGAGCTCGCGCTGGTAACACCGGAAAGCATCGCGCCCCTGTTTCGCGCCGCGCGCGCGGGATTCGAACAAAGGCAAATTCGGCCACGTGCTGGTGGTCGCGGGATCGCGCGGCAAAGCCGGCGCGGCGGCCATGGCGGGACTCGCCGCACTGCGGGCGGGCGCCGGCCTGGTTACGGTGGCCTGTCCCGAATCGGCGATCGGTTCGATCGCCGCGCACTCCCCCGAGATCATGATGGAACCGCTGCCGGAAACACCATCCGGGGAGATTGCGCGAAGCGCGCTGGATCGCATCACGGAGCTCGCGGCGACAACGCACGCTGGTTGCGATCGGGCCGGGCATCGGCACCGATCGAGAGACCCGCGACGTGGTAGCGCGGCTGTTCGCGCAGGCGGCGCAGCCGATGGTGATCGACGCCGATGCGCTCAACTGCCTGGCCGGAATCGGCCTGGGGCGAACGCACCGGCGCTGCGCGTTCTCACGCCGCATCCCGGCGAAATGAGCCGGCTGTCCCGAACCGAAATTACCGAAATACAGGCAGATCGCATCTCCGCCGCGCGATCGTTCGCCACCACCCACAAGATTGTCGTGGTTCTGAAAGGCGAGCGTACGCTGATCGGCTTTCCGGACGGGCGCGTCTGGATCAACCCCACCGGCTCGCCTGCCATGGCGAAAGGCGGCACCGGCGATATTCTTACCGGCATGGTTAGCGGGCTGCTCGGGCAGTTCCCCGACGATCCCGACCGTGCGGTTGCCGCCGCGGTTTATCTGCATTCGCTCGCAGGCGAAATCGCCGCGCGGCATCAGGCCGAACAAACCGTGATCGCGACCGACCTGCTGCATTATCTTGCCGAGGGAATTCGTGGAATCACGAACGTTCCACACACACTCTGAAGAAGAGACCATCGCTCTTGGGCGCGAGCTCGCCGGCGAACTTGCCGACGACGTTGTACTGCTGATCGGCAATCTGGGTGCAGGCAAGACAACGCTCGCCAAAGGCATCGTGCAGGGGCGAATCGGCGCTGCGCCGGAAGAGGTCTCCAGCCCCACGTTCACGTTGATCCATCAATACGGCGCGGAAGACAGCCAGCCTGTGTTTCACGTCGATCTTTATCGGCTGGATGAGCCGCGCCAGGTGGAGGGCCTGGGCCTCGACGACCTGTTCGCCGGCGGGAATCTTGTGCTGCTGGAATGGGCAGAGCGCTTCCCCGCCCTGCTGCCGCGCGAGCGTACGGAAATCCGCCTGCGCGCACTGCCGGATGACAGCCGCGAAATCAGCCTGACCCGCGTACGCTAGCCGCATACGTTAGCATCGGGGCATGGCTCAAAAATCGCTCGAGCATCCCGCGATCGATCACCTCGCTGCGACGCCCGACATCATGCGCGCTCTGCTGACAGGCATCAGCGACGACCAGGCGTACTGGAAGCCGAAGCCCGACCGCTATTCGATCGCCGAACTGCTCGAACATCTGTCGCACGTCGAGGCGTATTGTTTCCGTATCCGGTTCGACGAGGCGCTGGCGAACGACAACCCCGAAGTCGAACCGTACGACCAGAATGCCTGGTACGCGCAGGGCACGTATTCGAATCGCGATGCCGAGGAGTCGCTGGCGCACTGGGAAGAGCAGCGCGAGACCAATCTGGAGTTCCTCCGCGGCCTCGATCCGCCGCAATTGAAGCGCACGGCCCGGCATACCGTTCTCGGCGAGTTCACGCTGGAAAACATGCTGAATGAATGGGCGCTGCACGATCTGGGGCACATCCGGCAGATGGCCGAACTCGTGCGCGCCCAGCTTTACTTTCCGGAGCTCGGACCTTTCCAGACAGAGTATTCTCTGAAGCCCTGACGGGAATTCCTCCTCTAATCGGGCCATGGGGAACAAACTCATTTTCCTCTCGCTCGCCCTCGCGGCCTGCCTGGCCGCGCAGACGGTCACCTTTCCCGCCGCCGGGCAGTGGGTCGTCAATGCCGGGTCGCGGACGCTGCTGATCCTTTCGCTTACACCCGCGGCGACGCCTGGCCAAGTTGTTTCCGGTTCACTGACCATGCCGGCGCACCTCAATACTGCCGACGGCCGCTCGTTCTCGCAGGTTCAGGGCCCATCGAAAACGAGCCCGATCGTTGCGTCCGCATGGAAGGGCAATACGCTTTCCATCACGATCCGCAATCCCGGCGACGCTTCGGATGAAGACACGTTTTTCTTCGGCCTGAGAGATGCCACACATGCGGAGCTTCGGCTGAACATTCCCGTTGCGATTCCCGCATTCCAGCTTGCGCTGGCCGACGGGAAAGCAGCCGTCGCAGACGATTGGGACCCCGCAAGAACTTACTCACCCGATGACGGACGGTCTTCCAACCCCACTATGAAACGGATTTTCGAGGACGACCAGAAGGATCGTCAGGCTGGACTGAAGACCGACTGGGCGGTGGTGAATAAGTCGGACGCGGCGCGGCGCGAGGCGACGCGCAAACTACTGGACGAAGGGGCGCTCCATTCCGGCGAGGATTTCACGTGGGCGGCTTTCGTTTTTCAACACGGCGGAACGTCCGGCGATTACCTGCTTGCGCACACTCTCGCCATGATCGCGGTCAGGAAGGGCCGCGAAGACGCCCTCTGGATCGCCAGCGCAACGCTCGATCGCTATCTTAACTCCGTCAACCAGCCTCAGATCTACGGGACGCAGTTTCATGGCGACCAGGACAAGGCGATGACCCAGGAGCCGTATGACCGTGGCCTGATTTCCGACTCTCTACGGCAGCAACTGGGGGTTCCGGCGATTTCCGCGCAGCAGGAACAGCTGACAGAGTACGAAAGACAGCGGACCGCGAAATAGCTGACTTCGTCCCTCGTGATAGGCTACGCATCGTGCGCGCGGCGTTGCTGATTGCCCTTGCAAGTGTGGTCTTTGCGCAATCGAGCGATACCGCGCCGAAGTTCACTCTCGCCGACATCCATCCCAGCGCACCGAACACAATGGCCGCGATGCGCGCGAGGTTTTCACACGGGCGGTATGAGCTGCGCAACGCGACCCTCGTCGACCTGATCCGTACGGCGTGGAACGTTACAGCCGACAACGTCACCGGCGGTCCTGACTTCCTCGATACGCGTCGCTTCGACGTGATTGCGACGGCACCGGCCGGTGCGCCGCCCGAAACACTCCTCATGATGCTGCGGGCTCTGCTCAGAAACCGTTTCCGGCTGACAGTTCACAACGGTCAGCAGGCTGAACCAGCCCTGGCGATCACAGTGGGAAAGAAGCCTGAGCTGCAGCCGTCCGATGCAACCGGGAACGCGGTGTGCAATCCGCGACCTGGCCAGAGACCGACGCCGCGGGACGGCTCGCCAGCCGATCCGGTGATCTTCGATTGTCACAACATGACAATGACAGCGCTCGCCAAAGCACTGCCTGGCATTCGCGAAGCATCGGGTTACGTGCTGAACTATCCCGTGCTGGACCAAACGAACCTGAGCGGCGCATGGGACTTCAGCCTGAAGTTTTCCCCCCGCAATATCTATCTGCCGACGCCCGCCGCCGGTGAGCCGATTACTCTCTTCGATGCGTTCGAGAAGCAGCTCGGACTGCATCTGACCGCGGTGAAGGTTCCGATGCCCGTCATTGTAGTGGACAACGTGAATGAAACACCCACACCGAATCCGCCGGGAACCGCGCAGGAGCCGTCTTTGCGGCCTGAGTTCGAAGTGGCCAAAATCAAGCCCGATCGCGAGTCTGCAGAGTGCTCAAACATAGCTATCCGGCGCGGCGGTGAGATCGACATCCACATGACCCTGAAGGGCCTGATCGCGGAAGCCTGGGGTGATATGAATCGGCATCGCATCGTGGGCGGCCCGAAGTCGGACGGCCAATGCTGGGCAATTGCCGCGAAAACAACCGCCGACCGGGAGGCCGTATCGGGATGGGTCGGGCCGGTGTGGAATGGTGTTGACATCGATACGATGCGCATGATGCTGCGTTCTTTCCTGTTCGATCGATTCGGGCTTGAAGCACACGACGACGAACGAGCGGTTCCGGGCTACGCGCTGGTCGCAGCAAGACCGAAGCTGCGCAAAGCGGATCCGGCGAATCGGCCGGGATGCAAAGAAGGTCCTGGGGCGGACGGAAAAGAAACGCGTATCGCGAATCCCATGGCGTCGCGGCTGATCACGTGCCGCAACATGACGCTGAAGCAGTTTGCCGCAGAACTGAGCGAAGTCATGTACGGTGCGCTTCCGGTCGTCAACGCCACCGGAATCAACGGGCGTTACGACATGACTATCAACTTCAGTCCGCCAAATGTCCTGCAAAGCGGCGCGGCGCCCAGCGGGGATGGAAACGTCACGGCGTCTGAGCCCAATGGCGCGATTTCGATTTTCGAATCGCTGACAAAGCAGCTCGGCCTGAAGCTGCAGTCGCGCAACGTGACGACTGAGGTGCTGGTAATTGATCGCGTGAATGAAACACCGACAGAGAATTAATCGACGAAGCGCGGGTAGTCCGGCGATTTGCAGAAGTGGCCTTCGAGGATGCGCATAACGCGCAGGACGACGTCCTCCCGCCAGTGCCGCCCGACCATCTGAACGCCCACGGGCAGGCCTGCGCTTTCTTGTTCGCAGCGCTGCGCCTCGCGTTCCGCGACGTCCATACCAGGCACGCGGTCTGATTCTTCGTCGGGACGAACGCGCGTCGCCGCCACCACACCAGCAGGCATACCAAGCAGATTCCAGATCGCCGCGTAGCTGAATGCAAGGTACCAGCGCGTGTGATGGCGAAGGGCGGGCACAGCATCGGGCGGGCAGATGATGGCATCGAACCGATGGCGATCGATCTCATTCGCGAAGTGCTCACAGAACGCGGCGCGCTGTTCCAGTAACTGCCAGTACTCGTCCGCCGAAACATAGCCCATGCCGCGCGTCGCTTCCGCTATGTGATGCTGACCCAGCGCGTGCAGGAGAGGCGCAGCAGCTCCGGCGAGCACTCCCCGCGGAACCCTCCCGCAAAGAAACAATTTCCGCACCGTCGGCGTCAACCTGCTGCCGCGCGCGGCTCGTCTCGCGGCCGCTGATCCATCGGCCATCAGGATACCGAGGTAAATCACCCATGCCTCGGTCATGTCGGGAGGCGTCCACTCCTCCACATGTGCGCCGGAATTCGCAAGTGCCACCGCAGCCTCGCCCACTGCCCGCCGCAATGCCGGCGCGACGGCTATGACGCCGTTATGCGTAAAGACTCCGATTCGCAATGCCTCCGGCTTGTGTTCGGTCGGGCTGAGGAACTGCAGCGCAAGCGCCAGATCGTCCACCGATCGGGCCATCAGCCCGGGCTGCGCCCGAATCGCCTCCTGACCGGGATAGATCAGCGCATGACCCGCCATACTCAGGCGTCCAGATGTCGGCTTGATCGCATGAATGCCGCACGCGTGTGCGGGCAGGCGAACGCTGCCGCCGATATCGCTGCCAAGTCCGAGAGGCGAACCACCGGCCGCGATCAAGGCCGCCTCGCCGCCGCTCGATCCGCCGGGCGCGCGGTCCGGATTCCACGGATTCCTGCAGCGCCCGTAGAGCGGGTTATCGCTTTCGTTCCCCATGAGGAGTTGAGAAATGTTGGTTTTTCCCAGCAGCACCGCGCCGGCCTGCCGCAAACGGGCGACGCACTGCGCGTCCGCCGGGGCACTGTGTTTAGTCAGCGACGTGAGCCCCATCGTTGTCGGAGTGCCTTCGACATCGAATGATTCCTTGACCGTGAACGGCAATCCGGCAAGCGGACCGGGCTTCTCTCCCCGCGCGCGTGCTGCGTCGACAGCAGCAGCGTCGCGCCGCGCCCGATCGAACAGCGGCACGACCATGGCGTTGAGTCCGGGGTTTACTTCTTCAATGCGTAGGATGTGTGCTTCAGCAACCTCATAAGCTGAGACGGAACCGTCAGTGATGCGTTCAATAATCTCGCTGGCTGTCCACGACGTCACGGGCGTGGACCAAACGGTCCCTGGTCGCGCGGTTTCTGCTTCGGCGGTCCGCCCTTGAAATCGAGCGTCACGTCGACAATGTGCAGCTCGGCGTTGATGCTCTGATTGGCCTTCGTGTCGCCGAGGTTGTCGAAAATGCCTTCTTCCTTCACCTTGTCCAGGAAGTAATCGCCGTAGCCCTCCGGGAATTTGTCGCCCGGCTTTATTCCCCACATTTTTCGTATCGCCGCTTCACCGTCAAGACCAAGTCCGTTCACCGTCAGCTTGCCGAACGTGTAAGCGGGCCCCGCATCCACCACGATAAAAAATGCCACGCTCTTTGCTGCCTCATCCACGCTCTTGTCGGTCGTCACGCGAGCATCGAGAAATCCCTGCTTCCGCAGCGACCCCTCTACGCGCTTCGCGGCTTGAATCACCTCGTCGAAATTGGCGATAGTCAGTTGCGGAAGCTTCGCGTTCTTCAGCATGCGTGCGCCTTCCTCGGGATTCGTTCCGCGGACAGCCACGCGTGTGAGTTTGTACTGCGTGCCTTCGTCTATCGTCACCGTGACATCAATGCCGGTCACGTCCGCCGCGGGCTTCGTCGTCATCTTCGGGAAGGTCACGTGCATATGGCCTTTGGCTTCGTAAAGCGGCACAATCTGGCTCTCGAGAAAGCCGCGGAATCCATCTTCCGTAAAGGGCTGGCCGAACGCTACCTCCGCGATCTTGTTGTGCAGATCGACCGCCGGTATCAGCTTGCTGCCTTCGAACGCGACCGAAGCCACCACGGGCAAACCGCGCTGCGGCATGAAGTCGACGATGAAGGTTTCGGGTGCGGGCGAAACCACTTTGCCCGTGATATCCGCCTTTTGCCCCTTCGATTCGAGATATTGCCGGATCTCATCCGCCGTGCGACGAATAACCTGCGGGGTGCCGGGCATCTTTCCCATGAACAGCGGGTCTATCGATTTTAGATACGCCACAATCTCGGCGACCGTAGCCGGCAGACCGTCGATGCGGATCGGATAAAGCGTCTCAATTTCCTGCACCTCGAAGGTGACCGCGTAGCCCGCGCCGTCCTTCGCCGGCTTGTAACGATACGCCACCATATCGAAGTAGCCGCTGGCGATGAGCCGGTCGCGCGCGGCATCGAAGACGCTGCTGTTCGCAGTCTGGCCGGGTTTCAGACCCGACGCGGCGGTGATCGCCGCAGCCGAAAGAATCCGATTGCCCTCGATCGTTATCGAATCCAGAGGGAAGTCGCGCGCGGCCTGTGGAACAGGCGCCGTCTGAGCTAGCCCGCGGCCCGCCGACAATCCCGCAAACAGCAACAAAACCAAGCAGATGCGCGTCATCCCTAACACTATGTTATACAGACGCGGCATGTAGAATGGAGTTACGTGACATACGATTTGATTGTGATTGGTAGCGGCCCCGGCGGCTACTCCGCAGCGGTGCGCGCGGGCCAATACGGCCTCAAGACCGCCATCATCGAAAAAGACGCCAAGCTGGGCGGCACCTGCCTTCACGTCGGCTGCATTCCGACCAAGGCCCTGCTGCACACGGCCGAACTCTGGAGCTTCGCCAACCATTCGGCCGACGAAGGCATCACCATCGAAAAGCCGACGCTGAATTTTCCCAAGGTCATCGAGCGCAAGAACGGCATCGTCCAGAAACACGCCAAAGGCGTCGAGTTTCTGATGAAGAAGAACAAGGTCGAGTGGATTCCCGGGCTTCGCCACGATCACGAGTGCAAAGGGCCCGGTGAAAAAGGTCGAAGTGAAAACCGACAAAGGGACGCAGACGCTCGAAACGAAGAACATCCTGATCGCCACCGGATCGGAAGCGCGCATGCTGCCGGGCCTGAAGCCCGATGCGGAATTCATTCTCACCAACATCGAAATCCTGAATCTGACTGCCGGTGCCGAAATCGCTGATGATTATCGGCGCGGGCGCGGTGGGCGTGGAATTTGCTTCGATGTTCCGGCGCTTCGGCTCGGAGGTGAGCCTGTTCGAAATGCTGCCGCGCATCGTTCCGGTGGAAGACGAGGAAGTCTCGAAAGAACTGGAGCGCGTCTTCAAGAAGAGCGGCATTCGCGTCGAGACCGGCGCCAAGTGCGACAACGTCCAGAAGACCGGCCACGGCGTGAAGATGCGAGTCACGCTGTCAACGGCAAGGTGGAGGACGTCGAAGCCGAGAAACTGCTGGTCGCCGTCGGCCGCGCGCCCAACACATCCGGCATCGGCCTTGAAAACACGAAGGTCGAGGTGGATCGCGGCTTCATCAAGGTTGACCAGTACCAGCAGACCGGCGAGCCGGGCATCTACGCGATCGGCGATGTGGTGGCGGGGACGCCGCAACTGGCGCATGTGGCGACGATGCAGGGGATGGTCGCCGTGGCGAAGATCGCAGGCAAACCGGCCACGCCGATTAATCGCAACCGCATTCCCGGCGCGACCTACACCGAACCTGGCATCGGCAGCGTCGGCCTGACTGAAGCGCAGGCAAAGGCCGCGGGCTACAAAGTCAAGATCGGAAAGTTTCCGTTCGTGGCAAACAGCAAGGCGACGATTCTCGGTTCGCACGACGGATTCGTGAAAGTCGTCGCCGACGAAAAATACGGCGAGATTCTGGGCGTGCACATCATCGGACCGCAGGCTTACGAATTGATCTCGGAAGCTGTCACCGCCATGGAAGCCGAAGCCACGGTGGAAACGATGATGCACACCATCCACGCGCATCCGACGATCTACGAAGCCGTCGGCGAAGCGTTCAATAACGTATACGGCCTGGCGATCAATGCGTGAGTGCGTAGTCGAGGATCTCGGGCGCATGCCGTACGGCGAGGCGCTTGAGATTCAGTCGCGGATCGCTGCGGAGCGCAAGCAGGGACTGGGCGCCGACCATCTGTTGTTCGTCGAGCACCGCACTGTGGTGACGATCGGCCGCAACGGTCACGCGGAGAATCTGCTGGCGCCCGAAGAAACGCTGCGGCGCGCCGGGCATTGAGCTTTACGAAACCGATCGCGGCGGCGATGTGACCTATCACGGACCAGGGCAGATCGTTGGCTATCCGATCATGGATTTGCGCGAATGGAAGCGCGATGTCGGTGCGTTCGTTCGCGGCATCGAACAGGTTCTGATCGATACGCTGGCGGAGTTCGGCATTCGAAGCGCGGCGTATCGCGGAGCTGACCGGCGTGTGGGCTGGTCGAGCCTGAGGCCGAAAATTGCGGCGATCGGCGTTCACCTGAGCCGCTGGGTTTCGACGCACGGCTGGGCGCTGAATGTCACGACCGATCTCCGTTATTTTCAGTACATCGTGCCGTGCGGGCTTACGAAGCCGGTGACTTCGATGGCCGCGCTGGGCGTTGCTGCCGATGCCGGCGGATGTGAAGAATTCCCTCGGCCGGCACTTCGGACGAGTTTTCGATTTTGAAATGCAGTTTGAACCGGCACTCATGGCCGGCACTCATGGAGCGATATTAGAAGATGACAGACGTCGTGATGCCCCAGATGGGCGAAAGCATCGTCGAAGGAACGCTGACCAAATGGCTGAAGAAGCCGGGCGACAAAGTGGAACGCGACGAGCCGCTGTTCGAGATTTCGACCGATAAGGTGGACACGGAAATTCCGTCGCCGGCCGCTGGCGTGCTGGGCGAAGTGCTGGTGCAGGAAGGCCAGACCGTGCAGGTGAACGCCGTCGTGGCGCGCATCAGTGAGAATGGCGCTGCTGCGGCACCACCACCGCCTCCTCCGCAGCACCCGCGCCTCCTGCAATAGCCAGGCGAAGCTGCGCCCCCGCCACCTCCTCCTCCGGCGACGGCCGCTCCTGTTGTGGAAGCGAAAGCCGCTCCGGCTCCGCCACCGGCTTCCGAACCGCCCGCCGGCAAGCTCAGGGAAGAACCCGCGGGTCCTCTGTCGCCGCTGGTGCGCAGGATGGCGCGTGAGAACAATATCGATCTCTCGAACGTCACAGGGACCGGCGCAGGCGGACGCATCACGAAGGACGATGTCGAAGCAATCATCAACCAGTCGAAAGCCCCCGCGCCTTCTGCTGCCGGCTGCCGTCGAAGCGCCTCCCACGGCGGCGCCCGCTGCTCCTGTCGGCAAGGCGCAGCCGGTCGGCAAAGACGCGCATCGAGCCGATGAGCAACATGCGTCATGAAGATCGCCGAGCACATGGTGATGAGCAAGCGCATCTCAGCGCACGTCACCACCGTGCATCGCGTCGATATGACTCGCGTGGCAAAGATGCGCGCGAAACACAAGGACGATTTCGCTGCGCGCTACGGCATGTCGCTCACGTTCCTGCCGTTCGTGGCCCGCGCGGCCGTGGAAGCGCTGCGCACCTTCCCGATCGTCAACGCTTCGATCGACGGCACGAACATCATCTATCACAACGAAATCAACCTCGGTATCGCGGTGGCGCTGGATAACGGGCTGATCGTTCCGGTGATCCGCAATGCCGATGAGAAGAACGTCCTCGGCCTGCAGCGGTCGATCGTGGATCTTGCCTCGCGCGCGCGCGCCAGACAGTTGAAGCCGGATGAAATCCAGGGCGGCACGTTCTCCATCACCAACTTCGGCAGCTTCGGCAGCGTGTTCGCGACGCCGATCATCAATCAGCCGCAGGTGGCGATTCTTGGCGTCGGCACGGTGGAGAAAGTGCCGGTGGTGATCGACGATGCGATCGCGATCCGCTCGCAGTGCTATCTCGCGCTGACATTCGATCATCGGCTTGATCGACGGCGCGCTGGGCGATCAGTTCACCGGCAAGGTGAAAGCGGTGCTGGAGAACTGGTCGGAAGAGGTTCTGTAGTAGCCAGTTGCGGAATTCCCGGTGCCGCTTGCTTACGCGCCGGTTCGGAACGCGTTACCGAACCGTGACCGTGAGGGAGCGGCACCTGCCTACTTCTTCGGCTTCGGAACAATCTGCTCCAGGTCTTCCAGTCGCAGGGTTCGCTGGTCCTCGAAAGCGAGCGCGTCGCCGCGCGTTTCGATCGGGTCCGGCGGCGAACGCCAGGCCCGTTGACGGCAGCTGATTCTGATTGTTGTCCTTATTCACAAACTCGAGCCAGCGGCCGGGCATCAGCGAGGCGCGGGTCTTTGCGCTCTCGATGAACGAAAAGCCCGAGGTCGCGTAGGCCACGGCGCCACTCTGCGGGACCACGACGAACTGCACCGGCTCGGTTGCCGAAGCTGCTCCGGAAACCGAAATCGCACCCGTATGCAGTCCGGGCGATGCCCGCGTGGCGAAGATGCGGAAGGAAACATCGCGGGAAGTCGACACGCCTACCGTGGTTTCCAGCTTCGCCGGCGAGAAATCGAGCCCGTCCAATTTGGGTTCGAGAACGAAGTTGCGGATCTCGGGCGCGTTGTTTCGGATCGTGACAATCAGATCGCGGCCCATTCGCTGGTTCACGGAGATGGTTGCCGGAAACAACGGAAGCGCCGCGCCAGCCGCGAGGTGTACATCGCTGGCATCGGGGAACCGCAGCTCGACCGGCAGCATCAGCTGCGGTCGCGCATGACTCATCTGCATGCCGTCTGCTTCGATAGCAAGATCGGCGTGATCGCCGTGGATGAACGTCGGCGGCACTTTGAGCAAATAAGTGAGAGTCAGGGGCTCTCTGCCCGGCTGCTGATCGAACGCGAGCGCCGGGGCGGTGCGCAGCCGCGAACGCTGCGCGATCGCATCAGAAGAAAACTGCGCAACCAGCGGATTCGTCTCGCCGATCACGAGCACACGCGCGCTGTCGAAAAACGCCGTCGCGTCGGGTGGCTGAATCGCGATACCGATGCGGACGTGATTACCCGGACCGGCGCCGGCGGGGATCTTCAGCCTCGCGCGCTGCGTATGCTCGTCCCATTCAAAGGGAGCGGGCCGGCCCCCGGCAACCAGCGGCCCGGACGGTTCGTGCGAGAGCTGCAACACGACTTCGCCTGCGGTCGGCGCCGAAAACTCCATGGCCAGGATGCCGTTCTCGTACTCCAGATCGGTGAGCTCCGCTGTGGCATAGACAAGATGTTCGCCATTGGCAAACGCCGTGCAGTCTTTGCAGAGCGGGCCGGCTGTCAGTGGCACATTTACCGGCAGCCACAGCGCATCGCGCGCCGGGATCGAGACAGACGGGATTTCGATCATATGTTTCGACGCCGGATCGTGAACCCTCAGTTCCCCGGTCCACGCGCGCGTGGCTTTATTCACCACGGAAACGACCGAAATCGCGCTGTCTCCGGCAAACTGTCGAACCGCAGGCCCTGGTGTGGCTGTCTTCGAAGGCGGCGTGGCGGAGACCACAATCCCGGCGCCCGGGACCGCATGCAGCGACGAGAAGGTGTTATTCCAGTAGGCAGCCAGTTGCGCGGCGCGCCGCAGAGTCGCAGTCGCGGGCTTCTCCTCGCCGGTAAAGCTGGTCGCGCCAGGCCGGTAACCCGACGCACCCAGAGTCTCTTCCACATCGGTCCAGAGAACTGTTGTGCCGCCGCCAACCAGGATCTCGCGGCTATGGGTCACCGCGTTGGGCGCAAGAATGGAAACTCTCGCAGCCGAACCGGACAGCGGCTCTGTAAGCGGGCCCTCCGTGCGCGCGCGTCAGAGGAGCCAGTGAATCCGGTACCGGCCCTTCCAGATCGGCCTCCATGTCGAGACGCCGGATGATCTGAATCACCCCGGCCAGTTCGTCGACGTTCTGCGCAGGGGGGAGGCTCACGTGTCTGATGCCGATGTTCTTCAGCCAGACGAGTTCACGCTCCCAAAGCTGCTTCGGATAAGCGTTCCACGGAAACTCGACGGATTCAACCCATCCATAAACCCAGGCGGGTGACACAAGCGCACCACACAACAGGAGAAGGACTGACCGCGTCACTTTTCTCCCGGCTTGTTGCGCAGACGGAAATCCTCGACAAGCGGCATTTTAATGACCCGGCACATCTCAAAGAGACGTGAGCGCGCGCGCGGACCGATACGGTCAGTCAAGGTCGTCCGGTAATCGATCTTCTCCCCGGGCGCTCGTTCGTAGCGCACACCCCCGGCGTCCGGATCGATCAGGTTGGTGGTCGCGATAAGGGCTTTGCGCTGATTGCAGCGGCTCGTAATAATCGATGTGACGGTGTCTTCCACCCAGTCGGTTACACGATGCGCGCCCAGGTCGTCGATCAGAACGACCTCGGTATCCATGGCCACGTTGTAAGCTTCTTTGTCACTCGAATTGGAAGCCGGATCGTAGCCGGAACGGATACGGCCGAGCAGATTCTGATAGTCGAAGAACAGCCCCTCGAAGCCTTTCGCCATGATGGCGCGCAGCGCGGCCACGGCCAAGTGCGTCTTCCCCGTCCCGGGATCGCCCATCAGCAGCAGCCCGGGCTTCTTGCCGTTGGGAAAATCGCGCGCGTAGCCGCGCACGGCGAGATAAACCTCCGTCAGTTCGCGATAGCCGATCGGATTGTCGCGCGGCAGAATGAAATTGTCCAAAGACGCATTCGCGTAGAGCAGAGGAATGTTCGCCCCAGATTCGAGGCGCTCGGCGCGTTCGGCCGCCACACAATTGCACCGTACCGCGCCCGATACTTCCTCGCGTTCAACAATCTTCCATCCCGTGCCATTGCAATCCGGACAAACCGCGGCGACCATGCGTGACTTACATTATCGCGTGGTCCGCCGACGCGAATCGCTATATCGCGCCGCGGCGCGAAATGAGGCTGATCACCCACACTACCAGAAAAACGAGAAAAAGCACTTTAGCGATCGATGCCGCCGCCCCCGCAACACCAAAAAACCCCAGCGCCCCCGCGATCAGCGCGATGATCAGAAAAACTAACGTCCAGTGCAGCATTTACTGCCTCCTGCAGGCAGTGGTGCAATTCATGCGCCAATCAGCACAGTGCCGGATTTCCGCTGAGAGGTTCCGCACGAAGGCCCGGTGCCCGCGTGCTGGGTTGCGCAGTTCGAAGCAGGAAGAGGAGTTGAATACCCTTCTTATTCGTGGCCTCCAAATGCGATTACTTATCCCGGCTTCTTTGGCTCCACAATGCGGATATGCAGGTCGCGCAGCTGCTCCGGCCGCACCGTATTCGGCGCGTTCATCATCAGGTCCTCCGCGTTCTGATTCATCGGGAACATGATCACCTCGCGGATATTCGGCTCATCGGCCAACAGCATCACGATGCGGTCGATGCCGGGCGCGATCCCCCCGTGCGGCGGCGCGCCGATATTTCAGCGCATTGATCAGCGCGCGGAAACGCGTGTCCACTTCCGATCGTTCATATCCGGCGATCTCAAACGCCCGGTACATAATCTCCGGCTGATGGTTCCGGATCGCGCCCGAGGAGAGCTCATATGCCGTTGCAGACGATGTCGTACTGAAACGCCTTGATCGTCAGCGGGTCTTGCGTGTTCAGCGCTTCGAGCCCGCCCTGCGGCATCGAAAACGGATTATGGCTGAAGTCGACTTTGCCGTGCTCGGCGTCGAATTCGTACATCGGGAAATCGACGATCCAGCAGAACTTGTACACGTTCTCTTCGATCAGGCCCAGCGCCTGCCCCAGATGTGTCGCGCAGTGCCGCCGAGTATCCGGCAGATCTTCGCGACATCCGTATCCGACAGGAAGATGATCGCGTCTTCCACCTTCGAACCGGTCTGCGAAACGATCGGCCGCGACTTCATCGGCCGAAAGGAACTTGTTGATCGGTCCTTTGAGCGAATTGCCCGGCTCCACGAGCACCCACGCCAAGCCCGCCGCGCCCTCGCCTTTCGCGCGCTCTTCCAGCTTGTCGAAGAACGACCGCGTCTGCTTTGCGCCCTCCGGAATGCGCAGCGCCCGCACGGTTTTCCCGGCGAAGGCTTTGAATCCCGATGTTGCGAACAGCCCGGTGAGGTCTATGATTTCGAGCGGATTGCGCAGGTCGGGCTTGTCGGTGCCGTAGCGCCGCATCGCGTCTTCGTAGGCGAAGCGCGGAAACGGCGCGGCCGTCATCGCGCGATCCGGCCGGAACTCGGCGAACAGCCCGGTAAACAGCTTCTCCAGCGCCTCGAAGACATCGTCCTGCGTGACGAAGCTCATCTCGAGATCGAGCTGATAGAACTCGCCCGGCGAGCGGTCGGCGCGCGAATCTTCATCGCGATAACACGGCGCAATCTGGAAATAGCGATCGAAGCCCGACACCATGATGATCTGCTTGAACATCTGCGGCGCCTGCGGCAGCGCATAAAACTTGCCCGGATGACGACGCGCGGGCACCAGAAAATCGCGCGCGCCTTCCGGACTCGATGCCGTCAGCGTCGGTGTCTGGTACTCGACGAATCCGAGCTCAACCATGCGCCGGCGGATGCTGAAATGACCTTCGACCGCAGCAGGATGTTGGCGTGCATCTTCGTCTGCCGCAGATCGAGGAAGCGGTACGTCAGGCGCAGATCTTCGGGCGCCGCGACTTCGGGAAACACGCTGAACGGCACAGGCTCGGTCGGTCCGAGCACCTCCACGTCGGTGACGCGCACTTCCATTTCGCCTGTCGCCATGTCGGGGTTAGCCTTGCCCTCTTCGCGATGAACCACTTTGCCGTCCGCGCGAATCACGGTTTCTTTCGGCAGACGCGTTACGCGGTCGTACATCTCACTGCCGGGCGCGACGACCAGTTGCGTGACGCCGTAATGATCGGCCAGATCGATGAAGTAAACGCCGCCGTGATCGCGCCGGTTGCGCAGCCAGCCGGAGAGGCGAACTGTCAGGCCGACGTGTTCCGCGCGCAGTTCGCCGCACGTGTGTGTTCTATAGGTGTGCACAGGTGTGATTTTTCCCAATCTTCCCGAATAGTTCGTCACGCGAGACGCGCAGTTGTTCGCCCGACTGCATGTTCTTCAGCGAATACGCTCCCGCCGCAATTTCGTCGTCGCCCAGAATCAGCGCATAGCGCGCGCCCGATTTGTTCGCCAGTTCCATCGCGCGTTTGAGCTTCGCATTGGCGGCCACTTCCACCGACGCTCCGGAGCGCCGCAGATCGCGCGCCAGAGATCCGGCATGCCGCAGCGCCGCGTCGCCCAGCGGCGCCATGAAAACGTCGAGCGCATCGCCGGCCCTCTGATCGACGGTCATGACCAGCCGGTCTTCGCCGATGGAAAATCCGATTCCCGGCGAATGCACGTTCGACCCGAGCGACTCCGCCAGACCGTCGTAGCGCCCGCCGCCCAGCACCGAATTCTGCGCGCCCAGATTGCCGTGTACCACTTCGAACGTCGTGCGCATGTAGTAATCGAGACCGCGCACCAGCCGCGGCCGGACTTCGTACGGAATCCCGCGATCATCGAGATAACTGCGTACCGCCGCGAAGTGCGGTGCACATACATCGCACAGGTTGTCAAGGATGGAGGGCAGTTTGTCGATGATGGGCTGATCTTCCGGAACTTTGCAGTCGAGCACGCGCAGCGGATTGGTCTCCACGCGCCGCTGGCAATCCCCGCACAAGCTGCGATGCAACGGGCCGCAGCGATTCGCGCAGCTTCTCGACGTAAGCGCGGACGGCAGTTCGCATCGCCGACGGAGTTAATCAGCAGCGCGAATCCGGTCAGCCCCGCGCGCGTCAGAATCTCGACCACCATCTCGATCACTTCCGCGTCAACGAACGGCGATTCCGATCCGATGGCTTCCGCGCCGATCTGGAAAAACTGCCGGTAGCGGCCCTTCTGCGGACGCTCGCGCCGGAACATCGGCCCGATGTAATAAAGCTTCTGCACGCCCGGGCGCTGGTCGAGCCGGTGCTCGATGTAGGCGCGAATCACCGACGCGGTGTTCTCCGGCCGCAGCGTGACGGAGGTGCCGTCGCGGTCCTCGAACGTGTACATTTCCTTCGAGACGATATCGGTTTCCTGCCCGACGCCGCGCGCGAAAAGCTGCGTCTCCTCGAGGATCGGCGTGCGGATTTCGTGGTAGTTGTAGACCGCGAAAACCTCGTGCGCGATCCGCTCCACGCGGTTCCACACGGCCGTGTCGGGAGGCAGTAAATCCCTGGTTCCTTTGACGGCGCGAATCATTCGGGAGCCCCGCTGCCATGCAGCAGGGGAGAATTTCCAATGCTATCACGCTCAAAAAAACATGCGGCCGGATTTGCGGTCCGGCCGCAGGCTGCTGTCAGGAACTGAAGGAGAAGCTTTAGCGGCTGCTTCGGGTGCTCAATGAATTTTCGGTCTCGCGCGCGAGGCGGAGGTGCTCCTGCAGGGTCGGCAGAGTCGTGGTGGCAAACGACTTCAGATCAGGGTTCGCGCCGTTGCTGGCTTCCCTCTGAAACTCGTTCACGTCAGCCTGATGGTCCTTCACCATGTCCTGCATGTAGGCATGATCGAACGCCGCACCTTCCAGCTTGGAAAGATTGTCATAGATCAGCTTGTCGTGCGGATTCAGTTCTGACGGCAGACTGATGTTGTCTTTCGAGGCGACGTTCTTAAGTTCATTGCCGGCTTTGGTGTGGTCGTCGATCATGCGCTGTCCGAACTGCTTCACGCGTTCGTTCGAAGCCTTTTGGACGGCCAGTTGGCCCATCTGCACCTCGGCCATCCCGCCCGCTGCTGCCTCCTTCGCGAAACGCGTGTCGCCGCTGTTCTGCGCCAACGCAAGGCCGCCTGACATAACCAATAGTGCGGCACCGGTCATGAATACGGCGCGCTGATAAATATCGTTCATAAAATGGAGTCCTTTCATCTCCGGGCCATGAAGACCCGCCCTCGTATCCTGCACGTCACGGACTTTTGTGACGACGATGCCGTGAAGATTCACACGCCGACCGCTTCAGTGGTGGCGCGCGGTGCCTGAAGATGCTCCATATATGCCCGGTCGAAGTCCGCGCCCTCGAGCCGGGAAAAACTGTCGTAGATCACCCGGTCCTGAGGGGTAAGCCCGGACGGAAGGGTCATCTGTCCGGAAGCAATCTTTTTCAGCCCGGCACCGGCTCTCATTTGGTCAGCCATCATGCGCCTGGCGAACCGCTTCATGCTTTTGTTCGATGACTTCTGAACAGCCAGTTGTCCCAGGAGAATCGCCAGCATCCCGCTGCTGGCCGCGGCGCTCGCGAGCCGCGGGTCGGAGAAACCTTCTCTTCCGCTCTGAGCCAGCACCAGACCGCCCGAGAAAACAAAGAAGGGCGCACTAAGCACAAGGGCGCCGCTTTTAAAAAGTGAAGTCATGCCTTTAAAGATGTCTTTCACGCTTAAGAATCCTCTCGCACCCTGTGGTGCAATTCAGGGACACTTGTATGGTCGGGCGCTTATTTCAACGGCGTCAGCGTGGGCGGGCGTGTATCAGGCGCCAACAGCCAGATACGACGGTCCGGATAATAACGTTCGAGCGCCGCGTCTTCGTCGGGCCCGAGATCGAGGGCCCACACAACCCGCGCGCGATCGATGTCGGCGCGATTCTGAATCCATTCACCGGGCGGGTGCCGGGGGCCGTAGCGAACTAAAACAAGCTGCTTGCCCGGCTCCTTCGCCAGCCGATCGTTGATGTCGGTGTGTGCATCGGAGCAATCGATGGTGTCCCAGTATCCTTCGGAGCTCAGCGCTGTCAGCAGATTCCGGTTGTCGCTGAACTGTACGCCGTACCAGAAGACAAAATGCGCCAGGCAGACCGCGAGAATGAATACCACCGCTTCCTGGCTCCAGCGGCTGATTTGTTCCAGGCTGACCACGACGACCAGCAGGAGCACGCACGCCTCCGCAGCTATGTAGTGCGGATAGAAAAACGGATAGAATGCGTCGCCGATCCAGAAGATCGCAAGCGCGACAGAGATCCACACGAAGCGATATTGCCTAAGAGCGAACAGAAACGCCGGCAGCGCCAGATAAAGCGGCGCGAGAACGAAAAACCGATAGAACCGCACGCGGCCCCCAAGCTGCGAAAGGTAGCTTCCGGACGCCAGTTGATGGGCATCCGTCTGCGCGTCGTAATCAATCTGCTGTTCGACACTCAGGGGACGATGCGGTACGGGATTCGATTGAAACGTGAATGTCGTCGGAATGCCGTACTGGTAACGGCTCAGCTGATAGGGCAGCGTACCCCAACTGCCGGTGACTTGTTTATTTTGCAGGAGGGTGAGGCCCACGGCGGGCAACAGAACCAGACCTGCGATCCACAGGCTGCGCGCCCCTGCGAAGGAGAGAGCTGCGTTGAAGAGAATCACAACCACGACCAGCAGCGCGAATTCGAGCGGACGCGTCAGCAGCTGCAATCCCAGGCCTGCACCCAGCAGTATGGCGTCGCGGGTTCTGACTGCACTCTTCAGACGAGGCAGGGCGCCAAACACGAGGCACCCCGCAATGCCGGACACAGCACCGCCCCAGTAGGTATTCATCCACGGACTGAGCGGGCCGAACGCCGCCGCTGCGAGCACGCCTCCGAGGAGGGCCCATTCCGGGCTCGTCCATCCGTGCAGCATCCAGTAGGAGAGTGCGCCCAGCAGGCCCGCCGAAAGTACCACGCCCGCCCACGGCAGCCCGAATACAAGCTGTCCGAACGCAAGTACCAGGCCCTGTCCGAGGGGATAGATCGAACTGTAGCTCGGGTCCTGAAGAATGAACACGCCTTCGAAAAAACGATGCATCGGATGCATCGCATTTGCCAGCCGAAAATGGGCCAGCGTATCGCCGAGCAAGAGATAGCTGAAGTCATCCGCTACGCGAGGTGTGGGTACCGGATGGTGCGCGAGCAGCGCCACTCGCAGCGCGATCGGCAGTGCGCCGAGAATCGTCATCGAGAGAATGGTTCGTCCGGCCAGCTTTTGCGCCAGCCGCACCAGGGTCCCGCGCCCCGCCATGACAGCCACTGCCAGCACCGCGAGCGCCAGCACGAGGAAATCGACTGCGCCGAATCCGAGCAGATTCTGCATCGGCTGCAGAAAACGGGACAGCGAGGGTAACATCCGAAGGCGATGATATCCTCAGGGCAGGCCGTGCGGAAGAAACTGCGAAGCGCGTGTTGGATGGCAGCGTGGGTCCTTGTATGTCTCGGCACGGTTTATGCTTTCCAGAAGCCCTTTCGGCAATATCACGGCGTCGAATACTACAGCTTCGAGACCCCGCCAGATTATGAGGAAAAAACCGAATTCCAGTTTGCGCGGCTGATGTTTCCCGGCGGGTGGAACGACGGTTATCGGGGTCGCTTCGATGGCGATTACCGGCTCGGGCTTTCGCTTTGGACGCAGGATTATCCGCGGGCGGATCGCCACTTTTCTCAGGCCGTCCGGCGCCTGACGCGCATTCACACACGCTCGGTTGAGCAGCCCGTAAATCTTGACGAAGACGAAGAATTCGACCTGCCTTGGGTCTACGCCGTACAGGTTGGCGAGTGGGGACTCACGCCGAAACAGGGCAAAGAAATGCGCGAATACCTGCTGCGCGGCGGGTTTTTCATGGCGGACGATCTTCATGGCTATACGGAATTTCAGGTCTTCGAAGATGCTATGAAGCTGGTCTTCCCTGAGCGCCCCATCGTGGAAATCCCCGACAGCGACCAAATTTTCCATGTAGTCTATGACCTGAAAGATCGCTTTCAGGTCCCGGGTGAAGCTCACCTCTATCAGGGATGCAAGAACTGCGAGGAAGGGGGACGCGGGGCCCACTGGCGCGGTATCTATGACGACAAAGGCCGCGTCATGATTGCGGCGTCGTACAACTCCGATCTGGGCGACGCCTGGGAGTATGCTGACGATCCGCACTATCCCGAAAAAGCTTCTTCTCTGGCGATGCGGATCGGCATCAACTACATCGTTTACTCGATGACCCATTAGGGCGAACTTGCAGCGCTTGCCGGCGGGCTCGGCGTTGAATCTACAGGAGTTAACGTAATTCCTGGGTTCGTTTGGCAAAAAAGCAAAACAAACTTAGCCACGCCGATAAACACCGATAAAACCAAGGACCTCAGGAGCCACGAATCAACGCGAATAAGAACGGTACCCATTACGCCTTCAGCTTGACATGCGTTTTCCGGGACGAACCGCTGCAGGGACTCCGATCGTTGATTCGATAAAGAAGATAAACCTGCTTCGGACGTGAACCGGTGAAGAAACAGTTCAGGGCAACAGCATCAGGAGAGTTGGTGACGCCATACCCCGAAAATTCCCGGCCGAGCTTCGGAGGCACACAGTGGTCGTGAGTCCCGGGCGATCGACAACGGCGGGCCGGTCTGAATAGACAGCATTCCGACACGGCTGATCGAGCGCGATCTGTGCTCCGTTGCGAGGGATCAGGCTCGCTTTATCGCCGGAGGACTTGAAGAGCAGCAATGGACCGGCCGGCTCCAGGGGCTCGACGGGTTCGATGTGGCCGATTTCGAGTTGGCAATTTACCTGCTGCGTATTTAATTGGAACAAGCACCCGCGGGGTAAACTCCATCCGGCGGTTTCCGGCAGAACTTCGAACGAGTCCCCGTACACATCACCCATCGGAGCGACTTGTAGAACGATGGACTTGAGATCCTCTCGTGGATGTTCAGAAGACACGCGTGCGGTAACCGAAACCAGCCTGAATCCAGGAGAGATGATGCGGACCTGGTAAGAACCAGGCGAGATACCGTTGGCCTCGAATTCGCCTGAATTATTCGTGCGCGCGATGTAGGCGGTGTCCTGCGCTCCTTCGGGATGAATCGTCACCTCAACCATGGGCACACCAGTGCCCAACGGATCTACCACTCTGCCGGAAATCGACATCTGCGCATGCGCGGCAGCAGCTAAGACCAGAAGTGCGACGACGCGCCCGAACACACCCTGATTATGACGGCGCGATAACCTGATGGCGAATGATTCCCGTCGCCCTGACCATCGCCGGTTCCGATCCCAGCGGCGGGGCGGGAATTCAGGCTGACCTTAAGACATTCCATCAGCTGAAGGTCTACGGCATGGCGGTGATTACGTTGATTACCGTGCAGAACACGACAAGAGTGTCGCGGATTGACACGCTGGATCCGGGGTTGGTGTCGGCGCAGATCGCGGCTGTGCTCGAAGACCTTCCACCGCACGCGGCGAAGACCGGGGCGCTCGGGAATGCCGCGGTGGTCGAGGCGGTTGCGTCATGTGCGATGCCGTGTCCGCTCGTGGTCGATCCGGTGATGATCAGCAAACACGGCGCATCCCTGGTCAATGTCGATGCCCGCGCGGCGCTTCGGGACAGACTCCTCCCGAAGGCCGCCCTCGTGACCCCCAATCTCGACGAAGCAGCCGAGCTCGCAGGCATTGCCGTCAGCAACGTTGACCAGATGCGGGAGGCCGCCATCCGAATCGCGCAACTGGGTTCGCGATCCGTGCTGATAAAAGGCGGGCATCTCGACGGTGACGCGGTCGACATCCTTTATCACGAGGGCGCGTTCACGGAATTCCGCTCGCCCCGTCTCGACACTCGGCACACGCATGGGACAGGCTGCACTTACGCGGCGGCCATCACGGCATTCCTTGCGCGCGGCTTCGGGATGGTGGAGGCTGTCGCACGTGCGAAGCGCTTCATTGACGAAGCCATCCGGACCAACCCCGGCCTCGGCGCCGGATGCGGTCCGGTCAACCACTGGGCGGATTCGCTATAATCTCGGTTTCCCCGCCATGACTAAAGTTCAGAAGCATTTCCGGCTGCAGCGCCCGCTCGACGAATCGCTGATGCAGCAGATTGCCGACGCAAATTCGATCTACGGCATCGAGCGGATCGTGATTGCGCCGTCGCGGGAAGAACTGATGGTCGAGTTCGACGCCACGCGGGTGCGCACGGTCGACGTCGAGATGGTGCTGCAGCGCGCGGGCATCCCTGTGGTCGCCGTCGTCCCGGCTTCCGCCTAAAACTACTAAAGTAAGATAAGGATGCCCCCGGTAAGTTAAGATACCGGGGGAACTTTCCCGCGTCCAGAAGTCAATGGAGAGTGATCGCTGAATGCAGCCAAGCGACGAGGAACTCTACCGTCTGATGAAGAAAGGGAACCAGGACGCGTTCGCCCGGCTTTACGAGCGACGGGAACCGGCGCTCTACCGCTTCGCGCTGCACATGTCGGGGAGCCCGACAGTGGCCGAGGAAGTGTCGCATGAAGTGTTCGTGCAGCTGATGGGGCCGTCCACGCGCTTCGATGAAACCAAGGGTTCGCTCGAAAGTTTCCTGTACGGAATTGCGCGAAATCTGGTGAGAGTAGTGCGGCGGCTGGGTCCGGTGGCGGAGCCGGTGGACCGGCCGATCCATCACGACATTCTGGGCGACCTGATCGGTAACGAAACTACCGCGATGCTGCACCGGACGCTGCGGGATATGCCGGAGCGCTACCGGGACGTGGTGATTCTGTGCGATCTGGAGGAGCGGAGTTATGAAGAGGTGGCGAAGCTGATTGGGCGGCCGGTGGGAACGGTGCGGTCGCGGCTGCACCGGGCACGGGCGCTGCTCGGGGCCAAGCTGAAAAGGCTGAATGCCCCGCAGGAGGTGGGGGCGTGATGATTTCTGATGAACTGACATGCAAGGAGTGGACAGCGGAACTGGTGGAGTGCGCGCGGCGCGCGGGACGCGAACGCCAGCCTGGCCGGGAACTGCGGGCGCATCTGGCCGCGTGTGAGCGGTGCAGCGAGCGGTGGGACGCGGAGATCCTGCTGACTTCGCATCTCAGCGCGATCCGCAACCGGACGGAGGCCTTCCGTTCGCACGAGCACCGGGGTGCCGTGCTGATGCGGGATTTTGCGCGCATGCACAAAGTCAGGATGATTCGCAGCTGGGGGATGGCACTGGGCGCCGCGGCTGCCCTGGTGCTCGCAGTGGTTCTGGGACATATGGCGGGAGAGGCGCACCGGAAGCCTGTGCATCAGGCGCGGCAGCAGCCTTCCTTCTATGAATCCGGCGGCGATGTGCTGAGTGGCGATCTGTTGAGTAACGACGCAAGCGCATTGTCGGGAGATGATTTCGTCGCGGTGCCCTATACACCGCCGCTGGCGCAGGGCGAGATAGTTCGGGTGGTGCATGCGGAGTTGTATCCGGATGCGCTGGCCAGCATGGGTGTCCAGGTGGATCCGGCCTACGCCGACAGGCTGCCGGCAGATGTCGTGGTGGGGGAAGACGGGTTGCCGCGCGCGGTGCGGATAACGGAGAACAGCAATTCTTTTTGAGGAGTTTCCGAATGACAAAGATGACACTGATGCTTGTTCCGGCGCTGGCCGGCGGACTGTTGGCGCAGGGGCCGCCACCGCCGGATGCGCGACATGGATTTGGGGGCGGAGGAGGCTTTGGAGGCCCCGAAGCGCGGTTGCTGGGCGCGGGGCCGGGAGCGCGGTCCGTTGTGACCGGAGCGCCGTATTCGGCGGTCGAGGTCATTCAACGGCAGCAGACGCTGCCCAACGGAAATTCGATTTCGACGAAGACGCAGTCGAGTGTCTATCGAGACAGCCAAGGGCGTATGCGGACGGAAGAATCTATGACACGGCCGTCTGCGTCGGGTGAGACGACGCGTACGATGGTGGCGATCTTCGACCCGGTGGCCGGGAGCCGGTATACCCTCGATTCTTCAACCATGATCGCGCATCAATCTGGACTGCCGCCGGTCAATGACAGGCCCGGTCCGCGCCCTGATTCCCGACCGGCGCGCCCAAATGTGACTCAAACCAACCTTGGCACGGCGGTTGTCAACGGTGTTTCCGCCACAGGCACGCAGATCACGGAAACTATTCCGGCAGGGGCGATTGGTAACGCGCAGCCGATCCAGGTGGTGCGGACGACGTGGGTGTCGACAGAGCTGAAGATTCCGGTGCAGATCAAGACCACTGATCCGCGCTTCGGAACCACCGACATGGAACTCACCAATATCACCCAGGCGGAGCCGAGTGCCGCGCTGTTCGTGGTTCCGGCGGGGTATACGATCCAGGCCGGAGGCGGCCGGGGTCCGGGTGGAGCGCGGGGCGCCGGACGGCGCGGACCAGCTCCGCAGTAGCTACCGCATCACCGTTACGGAACCGGAAGAACCGCTGAATCCGGGGCTGCCGGCGAAGAAAGCGGTGATGACGTTGTTGCCGGCCACGAGCACGTTGTCGTTCAGTGTTAACGAAGCTGTGGCGACGCCCAGGGAGCCGGAAAGCGTAGCCGTACCGAGCGCCGCAGTGCCGAGTCCGAACGAGACTGTGCCGGTGGGCGTCGCTGTTGCGACGCCATCTTTCAAGGTGACGGTCAGCACCGTGGTGGAAGCCTGCTTGCCAGGGGCGGCCGTAACGGTCAGGGTTGTCGCGATTACCGGGGCTAGGACATTTACGGTCAGCGATGCGACCGAAGGACCGAAGTTGCCGGTCGGAATGTAATTTGCCGTTATTACGTTCGGGCCCGTGAGCAGGGCACTCGCTTTCAGGTTAAGCGTTGCCGTTGCGTTCACCCCGGAAGCGACGAGAGAGACGCTCCCCAGGAGACCATTTCCGGCAGTGAACCGCACGGTTCCGACAGGAGGCGTGGAACTCCCCCGCGCGGCGTTCACGGTCGCGGTCAAGATCGTGGAGGCAGTCGGCTGGATCGAAGCCGGATTGGCGGCGAGTGTGGTTGTCGTCAGAGCCGGCGCGGTCACAGTGATCGCGAACGGTGCGGACGTGGAGGCGGTGAAGCCAGCGCTTCCATTGTAGGCAGCGACGATACTGTTAACGCCGGGTGACAACGCAGCGCCGGGCAGAAGGCCGGAGGCCGTACCATTGATCAGCGCGAGAGATCCGAGCGTACTGTTTCCAAGCAAAAGGCTCACCGTGCCGGTCGGAACTGCTGTACCTGCGGATGGTTTCACTGTAACTGTGATCTGCGATGCCGCTGAGGCCGCGATGGTGGCCGGAGTCGCCGTTACTGTGGTCAGGGTCGCCGCGGCCGGGGCTGCAACGGTAATGGCCGCCGTACCGCTTGAATTGCTGAAATTCCCGGTGGCATTGTAATTGGCCGTGACGGTGTTGCTCCCGGCCGCGAGGCTGGAACCTTTCACCATCAGAGTTGCGACAGCGCCGCCCCCCGCGGCCGCAAGACTCGCCGTGCCAAGAGATGTGTTTCCCGAAATGAAAGCTACTGTTCCGGCAGGCAGGCCGGCACCGGTCGCCGGCCGGACCGTTGCCGTAACCACAGTCGATCCGCTCTGCGCAATTGTCGCCGGGGCTGCTGTCAGGATAGTAGTCGTCACAATGGGTGGCGCTGTCATGGCGGCGTTGACGGCCACAGTCGCAGTGGCCGACGGACTCATGAGAGTCGCGCTTCCCTGGTACGTCGCGGTGAGGCTGTTCACCCCTGTCGACAGGCTGCTGCCCCTGACGGTAACAGACGCGGTTGCGGTTGAACCGGAGCCGACAAGAGTCGCCGAGCCCAGCACAGCATTTCCGTTGGCAAAATTCACGGTGCCCGCAGGCGCGTTACCGCCGCTCAGCGAAGTTACAGTGGCAGTGAGCTGCGCACTGGCTGTAGCTGCGATCGATGGCGGCGTGGCAGTGAGCGTGATCGTCGTGCCGGCAGCAGGAGGGACGCTGGTCCATTTCGTCACGAGGTTATTGGCGTCTACCGACCCGAGTCCGGTCGCCAGATCATAGCCAACTCCAGCCGAAAAACCCTCGGCGGCGCTGACGCATCCCTGGCTCCCCGCCGCACACGGGACGTCGTTATTGCCGCTGACGATGTCGTGCAACAGTCCCGTCGTGTTCTGCGCCAGATTGTAGAGCGCCGGATTTATGTTGCCGAGGCCGGGCTTCGGGATGGAGCCTTTCGCAACCAGATACTGATTCAGGATGGCGACGATTCCGGCAAACGACGGTGATGCCGCCGACGTGCCTCCGACGCCGACAAGCTGGCCGCGAACATAAAGCGCGTAAGCATCATGCGCGCCGGACGCCGCCAGAGAAACGTCGGGGACATCGCGCGCATGGTCGTTGGGAACACCCGCGCCGGCCTGCCACCAGGGTTTCAAGTAAACCTGGCTGGGTGCGCCGCCGCCCGCTGCAAGACCATTTTCGAGCGCCGTGTCGTTCCACGCTTTTTCCGGAATCCAGGAAACCGCCGACGCCAGACTCGAGTTATTCTGCGCCTGCCAGTAGAAGCCGGTTCCCTCATTGAACTCCGTGCCGCCGACAGCCGTGACTTCCGGAATGTCCGCCGGAAAAGACGCGGATACGCCGTTCTTCGCCTGTGCCTCACCGCTCGGGTCGCAGCCCGCGGGGCCGGAGTCTCCCGAAGCCGTCATCCAGGTGATGCCCTGGGCGTTGGCCTGCTGCGCCAGGGTTCGGTAGGTTCCCGACGCCTGCAGTTCACAGCCGCCGTAGCTCAGACTGATCACGGGCGCAAGATTCTGATCGATGGCATACTGCAGTGACTCAAAAACGTTCTGCGAATAGACATAGACGATGGTCGCGTTCCGCGCGATGGCCCCGGACCATTCCAGATCGAGAGTGGCCTCCGTCTGATCGCCGGGATTCGATCCGGGATCGGAACCTGTAAGCACCAACTGGGGATCCTTCGGCGGCAGATTAAACTGGGCGCGAAAGGCTCTCAGGTCACTCAGATTGACATCGGTTTGGCCCGCGATCGCGAGTTTCTGCCCGGTACCGTCGTACCCCGCGGCATACAGGTTCTGAATGTCATAAATGGTTGCGAAGTCGCCCGGCGCCAGGTAGTGCACGCCCCCCGGAGCATCCATTTCCGGCCTCGGCACGATACCCGTGTGCAGGGGTCGGGGCCGGAAATCGTCCAGTCCGCGCACGTCCGCCACAACACCGGCGAGAGTCGCGGGGATCTCAATATCGCTGATGTTGGCGAAGTGCGCGGCACCGTCCACATCGAGCCGGTGCAGCTCGACATGAAACGCCCGTTCGAGGTCGGCTGCCGTGCCGCTGAAGACGATCCAGTTTCGCGCACGCGCTACCTGTTCGATGACTAATCCGCCAGCCTCAAGCCAGGATCTCACCGCCGCAATATCGTTGTCACTGAGCCCGAACCGGTCGCCAAACTCCTCCGGGGTCAGCCATTGCTGGTATTCAGGCGACGCTGGATCGCGCTGCGCTTCGAGAAGCGTTTCGAGTTCCGCGCGCTGCGCGACGGACGGCGCCAGCGTGACGGTGATGTCGCTGACCCGCGCGTTCGGCTCCATCCTGCGGCGATCGTTTGCCCGGCTAACCGCCGGATTCACAGTCTTTGCCAGAACGACCAGACTCGCATCCCCGACCGGACCCCGTATCCTGTCCTCCGCTCGCGCCGTGCCAACTGCCCCCAGGAGCAGTATGCCCAGCACCGCAGCCAGAGGTATTACTGACCTCATGTTTCGCCTCGATGTGCTATCGGCAGAAAGTCAGAAATTTATTAGGGTGTATACTCGCGCCCATGGGACTCCACCTCGGCATCCTAATGGCGACGCTCGGCGTGGCTTTCTCTGCGTCCCGGGCATTCGCGCAAACGGTGAATATGCAGGAGGTTGCGCAGGCCCTTGGGGTGAAATGCGACTACTGCCACGCGCGGATGGCGCAGCCCCTGGCACAGACCGAGGCGCAGACCCAGGCCCAGGGCAACGCCGCGCCGCCCCGCGAGCCTTCGCCGCGCCGTCACCTCGAAATTGCCGCGGCCATGATCGCCATGACGCGCGATCTCAACGCGCAGGTTGTCGCGGCCACCGGCAAGCCTGCGAACGAAACGACGCGCGTCACGTGCATCACCTGCCATCGCGGCGTCGCCATCCCCGGCCAGCTTTCGGACATCTCGCGCGGACCGCGATTGAAAAAGGCCCGGACGCCGCTGTCGCGCAGTACAGGGATCTGCGCGCTCAATATTACGGCCGCCAGAGCTACGATTTCAGCGAAGACACGCTCTTCGCCGCTGCTGAAAAAGGTGGTGCGCGTCAAGCCGGCCGCGTCGATTCCGCTGCTGCGCCTCAACATCGAGTTCTATCCGAAGGCCGTGCGCAACTACGCGCAGATCGCCTTCGCTTACACCCGCGACCTCGACGATGAATCCGCCATCGCCACGCTGGAAAAGGCGCTCGAGATCGAGCCGGAGAACGGCGCTATCCGCGGCCAGCTGGAGCAGCTGAAGAGTTACCACCGCAAGAGATAAGCCGCAGCCGATAACCGCGGGGGAGCCGCATTGTGAATGGCCTTCCGGGAGAAAACCGCTTGCCCCGCGGAATTCGGAAGGCTCCGCGCCGGGTGGAAACCCGGCGGCAGGCACGAATGCCTGGCCCCACTAAATCCGGTGGTATTACATTTGGACTGAAAAATAAACAAGCCAAATTGAATCTGTAACTTACAGATAATATTGGATCATATTGCGCAGTCTGCGCAGTTGGAAACCGGGGTTCGTACAAAGTTCGTACCGCACCGCCCTACCACCCGAGTTCTCCCGGCCACCATACTAGCCGCAGGGTGGGACGGGGTTGTCAGCAAGATCGAATTGGCAGGCGAAACCGGACCGCACCGGGGAGCGCGTTCGGTTCGCCTGCCGGACGGCGCTCACCCCCCGGTATTGAGGCCGCAGTGCGATTGTGCGCCCCACGCAGCCCCGATACCAGATCATCTTTTGATATGGGAATCTGTGACACGTACGGACAGTCGGCCTACGGCGCTTGTCGTCGGGAAGAACGGCCAGACGCACACGAAAGAAGTTGACGCCACCAGCCTGTTCGATGCCGCCCATACGGTCATTCACGACTGGAACCGGCTGTGGTGGCGGGCATCGAGTTCACCGATTCACGTTGAGTCCGGCCGGGATCTTTGGTAAGCGAGTCAGGCCAGCGTGAGGAAGTGGCGCAAGGCGAAAGCTGGTCTCTAGAACCGAACCGGTTCGCCCCTTCCGAGCCTCTATAGATCGATTTTTAGCGTTTGGATTCGAGCGCATTCGACGAAAAACGGGTGGTGTTTCGTTTCTTTCGTGACAGCAACAAGAATTATTGAGGTAGCCCGCCCTCGACTGTGATAGGGTGCTTTTCATGACTGAACCTGACGCAGAAACTACCGTAATGCCAGCTCCTCTTATGCTGGTCGCCACACCGAACTTAGTCAACCAACCGGTGCCGATAGGTACTTCTATCAAAAAGACGATCACACTGACAGGGCCTAACTCCACAGTACACTTGAACGTTGTCGGCGGCGGGTCTTGGCTAGTGATTCCGGCAAACCACACCGCCAAATCCCCGGGCTCTTTCGTGATCGCCCTCAACGCCACCAATATGATACTCGGTACGTACCAAGATAATATCCAGCTATAATGCGGTGCCGGTGATCCCTGCCAGCCTGTCACCGTCTCTGTCAAGATGACAGTCATCCCGTGAGAAAATTGATGGCCGGGAAGCCATCGCCGCTTTCGAACGGATGAGCGCTGCGGGAAAACGGCGGGGCCGTTCACCGGGCCGCAAGAATGAGCCGAACGGGGAATAGCCGGGGTTCTCCGAAGGGAGTCCGCTACAATGAACTTCGCAAATGCCCGAAGATGCACGGCTGAGAAGGACGGAAAAGAACGCCGTTTTCGTCATGGTCGAGAAAAGCGGACTTAATCCAGCGGTTTTCACGTGGGAAGAACGCAAACACGAAGAACCTGTTCAGTGGTCTGGCATGACCTATGCCATGGCCTCCGTCCTGCTTCATCCTGAATCAGAGTATTTTTACACGTTTGGTAATTACCACGATTCATGTTCGCCCGGTGTACACGAGCGAATCGAGCGGCACGACATTTACGAAAATGGCGTGGAGGGTCGCTGGGACTGTCGCCTCCCCGTTGTCAAGTCGTGGCTGGCAAGGCTCAAAGAAGAACTGGATGCCCCGGACCTGTGGGGTCAGTTATTCGACGGCAAGGCGCTGGCCACTCACAGCGCGCTGACGCCACCGACTGCACGGTTCACTGAAGAACAGGTCAGGTTGTTGTCTGGCGAGTTCAAACGAATCGAGAAACGGGTCACCGACCTTCACGACCTTACAGTTGCCCAGAAAGAAGCGATGCATGAAGGCTTTGAAGACATCAAGGCTGAAATGAAGCGGTTCGGCATCAAGGATTGGGTGAACTATGCGTGCGGCCTCCTGTTCAACATGATGGTAGGGGCGACTTTTGCACCGAGTGCTGCACGCGATCTATACAACAGCTTCGTGGCCGCCGTCGCACCGTTGCTAGATGTGGCGCATCGGTTGATTCCGTAGGACTCGCTTACCTCAGGGTCCACGACGCTTAACGCAGGGACGGGGATCGAGTGCACAGGGCCAGGGCGGCGCAGGAACCGGTGACCGCGCGTGGAAGCTGGGGTGGAAGTGGAGACGGCGTGGGCAGGTAGCAGGATTGCAGACCGGCATTTTCTTAGGTCTTCTCTTTTGATCGAGGTTACCGATATGCGTGTTGCATCAATCCTGTTTTCAGCGCTGCTGTTTGTTGCCAGTGCCACCGCCGCCGATTTTGTCGGCACGTGGAAGGTGAACATCGCAAAATCGAACTTACCTGCAAATTCAAACGTGGCAAGCCAAACGTTGACGCTACAGCAGGCGGGACCGAACACGTACAAAACTATTCAGGTTGTTGTTCTGCAGTCAGGTGAGACACAGAACGGCGAAATCATACGCCTTTACGACGGTAAGGAGCACGTCTCAGAGGGATCGGGATTTCCCAAAGGACGCTCTGAAATCTGTGAGTTCGTTGGTGCCAAAACGAGGAAGATTGTCGTCAAGAGGGACGGCAAACAGATTGACGAATTCACCTCGAACATTTCAGGGGATGGAAAAACAATGACCAACGTTCACGTGGGGAATAACCCGAAGACCGAGATTTTCGAACGACTGTAACGGCCCAACCTGACGATCCACCGGCGCGGCTGGCCGGAGTCAAAGTCCGCAGCCAGCACTTCGGGCGGGCCCAGGGCGTTGAGTTCCTGAGCAAGGGATTGAAGAGAAGGGCGGAAGCGGCGCTATCCGCGGCCAGCTGGAGCAACTGAAGAGTTACCACCGCAAGAGATAAGCCGGTATTACAATTGGACTGAAAATATGGTGCTGGAAGCCGAAGCCGCCCGCGCCCAGGTGGAGCGCATCTTCCAGAGCAAGACGTTCCGAAGTTCCGACGTTCTGCGCCACCTCCTCTCTTATCTGGTCGATGCTTCGCTTGCCGGTACGGCCGACGAGCTGAAGGAATATACTGTCGCGGTCGACGCGCTGGGTAAGCCTTCCTCCTACGACCCTCGCCAGGAGTCGGCGGTCCGCATGCAGGTCGGGCGGCTGCGGCAGAGGCTCGCCGAATACTACCGGACGGAAGGCGTCGACGACCCGATAGTGGTCGATCTTCCCAAAGGCGGATTCCGCGTGGTTTTCGAGCCGCGTCACCGGTTCGACAGGCGCGATAGCCGAGCCGGCAGCCGAAGACCGGTGCGCGCCGGAGGATGGACAGGCGTGAGATCATGCTCGCCGTCTGCCTGGCCGTGGCGGTTGCTGCGCTCGTGGTAACAGCATTCTTCGCGAGCCATTTTGAGCGTGAGACCATCCAAACAGTGGCGGGTGAACCGGCCGTCCCGTGGACGCCGGAAATCCAGCAGCTCTGGGAGCCGATCCTGTCTTCGAACCGGCCGCTGGTGGTGTGCATCGCCACTCCATTGTCGGTGCTGATCCCGGGCTATGGATTCGTGCGCGAGTTTCGGTGTCAACGATTGGGAAGACGTTCCGAAATCGAAGGGCATCGCCGCGCTTGAAGGAAGCGCTGCACGCAGCAACGGTTCAGCCCACATTCGGCTACACGGGAGTGGGTACGGCCAGCGCCGCCCTGTTGCTCGGCCAGTTTCTGGGCGCGCGGCAGAAGAGCCTGGTCGTGACCCGCGCCAACCTGCTTTCGCTGCCGGAGCTGATGGAGGAAAACGTGGTTTTCCTCGGGCCCCTCACCGGTGACCGCGAGATCCGGGCGCTGCGGGTGGACCAGGAGATCCTGTTGGAGCCGGACGGGATTCGCAACCTGCACCCGCGTCCGGGCGAACCCGCTTTCGTACCTGAAGCCACCGGTGCGCCGGCCGGGAGGAAGGGGGCGAGGACAGCCTCGATACCTATTCTTTGATCAGCCGGGTGCCGGGGTTGCGTGGCAAGGGCGAGATTTTAAGCCTGTCCGGTAATCAGATTTCGAGCGTGATGGCGGGGGCGCAGGCCCTGACGGACCCCTCGGTGGCGAAAATGCTGGTATCGAAGCTCCGCAGAGCCGACGGGACCGATCCCACGTTATTTTCAGGTTGTGCTGAGGGTCAGATCGATGGACGGCGTGCCGACGGAAATCACTTATATGTTCCATCGGGAGTTGACGGTCACGCGGCCTCCGGTGGCACCTGAGAAATAAACGCTCCCACTGGTCGCGGCTCTGTAGATAGTGGAATCAAGCAGTTAGCCTGTGTAACATGGGCGTCACGCACTGTCACATTACCTCCCGGTCCGACAGGGGGCTCAAGGCGTGATAATCTTCGATACGGGAAAGCTTGCAGCCGAAGATCGGAACGCTGCTTTCCCAGCGAGGAGAAGAATTATATCTATGAAGCGTGCTCGTTTGCTCTGCTTTTTGCCGGAGCGTTTATGGCTGGCATCCCTGCGTACGCCCACCACTCGTTTGCCGCTACTTATTTCGAAGACAAGACGATCACGGTGGAAGGCACGCTGGTGCAGTTCATGTTCCGCAATCCGCACTCGTTCGTCCACATCGAAGCCCCGGACGATAAGGGCAAGATGGAAACTTGGGCGGTGGAATGGGGCGGCGGCGGCCAGTTGAGCCGTGAAGGCGTTTCGCGCGACACCCTGAAGCCGGGCGACCATGTCATCATCACCGGGCAACCCGGGCCGCAATCCGGAAGATCATCGAATCCGCATGCGCAGCATCAAGCGCCCGTCCGATGGATTCGGATGGAGCGGCGTCGTTCAGTAAGAAGAAAGGTTCCTGAAGGTGGGGCGGGCAGCAGCGAAGTTTTCGTTGCGGCCCGCCCTTTTTCTTTGAGGCGCGCTTATTCAGGAGACTCCCGGAGGCGTAGAGGATATCGGCGTCGGGTGTTTCCGTCTGCTTCGGGACTGACAAGGGCCCCCAATTGCGAAACGGTGACCGACCCCTCCGGCCCGTTCCGGATCGCCGGGAGAGTAAACGGCGATTACGGCTGCCACTTTGAGAAGAGCGGCTACCGTTTCGCTCTCGACCTGTGCGAGAGTTCGAGGACGCGTGCTCGATCCGGAAGGAAAACCAGTGTAAACGCCAAGGTCGCTCCAGCAGGCTGCTGAAATAGCTCTTTTCGTTGCCGCTTGCTGACGCGCGCGGTTCAGTAACCCCTTCGGAATGGGAGTGGCAAGAAGCGTTTTTCAACGGCCTGGCAGAAGCGTTGGACGAAACTACCGACGACCAAGGCCAGTTTTCATTCAGCCAGATTCCCCCGGGCTCGTGGTGGTGACTCTGAAGGGGGAAGTTAAACAGGTGCCCCGAATCCCGAAGCGCGAAACTCGCGTGGACACCGAATTCATCGTCGTGCGCGGCGGCGAAGATCTTTCCGGCAGCGAAATCCGCCTGCAGTCTTTGCCCGGGTAATGCGTGCGCGGCCAAGCTTCCAACCTGGACGGCACGCCGGTACGTGCGGAAAGCAGCTGGTACGCTTCGACAACTGACGCAGGCAGTCTGTGTTAGCATTTCTCCCGGAGATCGTATGCGCACAACCGGAATCGGCATCACCCTGAGCCTTCTCGCCACCGCGTCATTTGCCCAGCGGGGCCCGCAGCCTGACCACACCTACACCTCGGCCTCGGACATCACGGCACTCATCGCCAAAGCCAGGAGTGAGCGCACCAATAATCAGCCCACCGTTACGGAGAACATCCTGCGCGTTGCGCCCTATCAGGCCAGCCTCGAATATCGCGCCTCCGTCGGACCCGCCGCCGTTCACGAAAAGGAAGCGGAATTCTTCTATGTCATCGATGGTTCGGGCACTCTGGTCACCGGCGGCACGCTCAAAGAGGGGAAGCGCAACGGAGACAACCTGACCGGCACCGGAATCGACGGTGGCGCTACGCAGAACGTCGCGAAGGGCGACTTCATCGTCGTTCCGGAGAACACACCGCACTGGTTCAGCACGATCAACGGCACGCTGGTGCTGATGTCGCTGCACGTACCGCGTCCGGTGCCGGCGGCCGCGAAGTAGAAACGTCAGGCCGGGGACGGGAGCCGCACCACACGCTCGATCTCGGCGTACAGGGCGCGGCGGTCGATGGGCTTCGAAACATAGCCGTCCATGCCAGCTGCCAGACAGGATTCCCGATCGCTTTTCATGGCATGGGCAGTGACGGCGACAATCGGCGTATGACGCCCTCGCCCGGCCTCTATGCGGCGCAGGGCGGTGGCAGACTCCAGCCCGCCCATCTTGGGCATCTGAACATCCATCAGAATCAGGTCAAAAGATCCCTCCGTCGCGGCTCGGAGAGCCTCCTCACCGTCCCAGACGAACTGAACAGCACCGGAAGGAACTCGACTCTCGAGCAGCGCCTGTATCAGTTCCTGATTAGCAGCATTGTCTTCCGCGACCAGAATTCGCGTCAGGCCATCCCATAATTCCTGACAGCTGTCCGGGGAAAACGAACTCGGCTTGCAGGAGACGGCCGGAGAGGATTCCAAATGGTCTTTTCGCCCGGGGTGGCATTTGCCGATCAGGTCGAGCAGACCCGACGGCGAGACCGGCCAGTCCACACTCCCGTACACGTGCGGGCGGCCGCACGCCGTCGCACCGCTGATGTCGGCTTCTCCTGAACCAATCAGAATGACGGGAATACCGGGGTCTTTTTCCAGCTCCTTCAGAAGATGGTAATCATTCTCCGCAGCGGCCGTCGCGTCGATAAGGGCAAACGAGAACGGTCTAGCCACTTTGCGGGACCATCTCATCACCTCCAGCGCAGCGGCCGGGCTATCAATCGAAGCTACGTCGAAGTGCCACTGCGAAAGCAAATCCGCCAGCAGGTTGCGGCGCTCGGGCGCCCCCATCACGATAATCCCGCGGGGCAGATCGTCAGCGCGTGCGGGAGTCTGAGGGCGGGAAGGCCTGATCAGGCCCATCCGCCCGGTGAACGTGAACGTGCTTCCCCGCCCCGGGGCGCTTTCCACCCAGATGCGGCCGCCCATCATCTCGACCAGACGTCGCGAGATCGTCAGACCCAGACCCGTGCCTCCGTAACGGCGGGTTGTGGAGCCATCCGCCTGTGAAAATGCATCAAAGACACTGGCCAGCTTGTCCTCCGGAATTCCGATGCCCTCATCGCTGACCGCGATCCGCAGCGTGACCCCGTCCGCCGCCGGAGGCCCGTCACAGGAGATCCTGACCTCGATTTTTCCCGCCGCGGAGAACTTGATCGCATTCCCCACCAGATTGACCAGAACCTGCCCCAGCCGCACGGGATCGCCGACTATCAGCTCGGGAACCCGGGGATCGATTATGGCGCGCAGATCCAGTCCTTTTTCCTGTGCCCGTACGGCCAGGATCGCAGTATGTTCGCGGATCGATTCCGCGAGACTGAACTGCACCGGATTGAGATCGAGTTTGCCGGCTTCGATCTTGGAGAAGTCCAGAATGTCGTTGATGATGGTCAGCAGCGCATCGGCCGATGCCCGCACCATGGAGAGATGACGCTTCTGTTTTTCGTTGAGCGGGGTATCGAGCGTCAACTGCGTCATGCCGATGATGATGTTCATGGGGGTGCGGATCTCATGGCTCATGTTGGCCAGAAACTCGCTCTTAAGCCGCCCGGTTTCCTCGGCTCTGTCGCGCGCGGCGATCAGTTCCCGATTGGTCTGTGTCAACTCGGCAGTGCGCAGATCCACCTGCGTCTCGAGGTACTGGTCGCGCGACTCGATCTGTTCCAGCATTGAGTTGAAGGCATCGGTAAGAACGCCCAGTTCGTCCGACGCTTCCTTCACGGCACGGACCTTGTAGTTGTTGCCGGAGGAAACCTCCTTTGCGATATCGGCAAGGTGCTGAATAGGACGCGAGATGAGCCGCTGCAGAACTGTATTGACGAACAACGCCAGCAGCGCCGCGGCGAACATAACCACGGCCACGATGGAGCCGTTGTGATAAAGGCGTGCGCGCACATCCGGCAGGTCGGAACGAAGATAGACGACACCCAGCGTTTCCCCGTCCACTATCACTGGTCGCGAGATCTGAAGACCGAACATTTCGAAGCCCCTGGCGGCGGCGAGCGACGGAAAAGTGTTCCGGACACCTGGCCTGACGTAGGTGGCGAATTTCTTTCCGTCGGGCTGGTAGATGGCCGCTTCGGCCACGCGTGATTCAGCGGTGAGGGGGGCCAGAGTGCGGGCGGCCGAAGCGCGGTCGCCGAAGATCAGGGGAGCTGAACTATTCACAGCAATCATGTCCCCGACCGATTTCAGTTCAGCAGCTACATCGCTTCGGTACTGGATCAATTGATAAGCGGCGATCGCCAGACCTGCCATCCAAAGCGCCAGAGAGGTGGTCAATACGCCGGTAACCATCAACTTCCGCCGGATGTTGCAATTGCGGAACCAGCTGTGCGGAATCACGGACGCCTCCCTTCCTGCTGTTCGCGCACAACGGACTTTCGGCCTGTGCGATCGGGCGGAATGGCAACTTTGAGCAGCTGCGAGCTGATTTTCAGCCCGGCGCGCAGCGCCGCTTCCTGGTTGATCTGGAAACGAACGGACTCGTCCACCAGTTGAAACGCGATCATGATTCCTTCGCTGGGCCCGTTTTCGTCGTCGCTGACCGTCAGAACGGACTTGCCGGCAAGCGCCTGCGCGATCTCTTTCGCGTGTTTAGATTCCGAGCGTTCGATCAGCAGGATTTCACAGCACTCTGCTTCGGCAGCCGTGCCGATCGGAGTAACCTTGATGGCGCGCCCGCCCACCGATTTGCCGCGCACGATCTCCTCGAGCGGGGAGGTCAGATCACCGTGTCCCAGAACGCCGATTCGAACCGGTCCCGCAGCCGCCGCCGGCCATTCGACAAACCTGGCGAAGTTGTAAATATACGCGGCTTTGACGTGTGCCTCCACGTCGGAACTGTCGGCAGCGGCGGCCGCCGACGCGAGCGAAACCGCTGTCAGGGCGGCGAGCAAAACGATAAGGGGCCCTCGCCGGGCGTTCGCGGATTTGCGCCAGAATCTCATCGCTATTACTCAGAATCGCCAGGTGCTCTTCAAATACACTCCGCGATTCACGTAGCTGAACCCTGTGATCAGATCCGGCATGCCCTCGAGGTGCCTCGCCTGCAGCAGATTCTGGCCCGCCAGGCTGAGCTGCCAGGTAGAGCCAACCCTGTAGCCCAGCCGGACGTCCAGCCTCGTATAAGCCGGTATGGGAAGACTGGGGCCGTAGAGATAAGTCGGGCTCGACTCCCCGGTCCAGTACAGAAGAGTATCGAGCTTCCAGGCCCTGCCGAGGTTCACGTAAGACTGCAGGCGCCACTTGTTCCGCGGCCCCTGACGGAAATCCCCGGTGAAGGTGCCGGGGACTGCCGATCCCACGACCCAGGAGTCCACAATGGCATAGCTGTAGCTGCCCTCCAGCTTCCAGTCCTGCAATGCCTGCCAGGCGAACGAAACCTCGGCGCCTTTTCCGGTGGCAGCGGCCGAGTTTCCCTGAATCTCGACCACTTCGAGATAAGGCACCGCGCCGGGGACGAACACAGGGGCGCCGCCGGCGAATGAACGCATGTTCGAGAATCGGTCGTAGAACAAAGCGAGATCGGCGGAGAATCGTTTCGAAAGCTGCGCCCTATATCCCGACTCGAAATCGGTCACTTTTTCAGCCCCGAAGGCGGGCGAGCCGACAAATGCTGCGACGATCGGCAGTCCGCCGGTGAGGGGGGAGCCAGGCAAGACGTTGGAGGGGGCGAATACGTCCCTTTCTTCGAGCGAGGGCGTGCGCTGCGACTGCGCCGCCGATATCCAGAAAGATTGGTTTTTGCGCGGCATCCAGAGAAGATTCGCACTCGGCTCAGGCCCCCAGCCACCGAAATGATTGTGCTCCAGTTTCGCGCCCAGTGTCAGCAGCAGGGTGTCGTGATGGAAATGCATTTCGTCCTGGGCGAACCCGTTGAGGTTGACGTATGTCAGCCGTTCCGGAGTGAAGACGATACTCCCCTGAGAGACGATATCCGAGGCGATCGTTCTCTCGCCTCCGCCGAAGGAAAGATTCTGCGCGCCAGCCGTGAAATCGTATTTGGCTTCGATGTCGGAGGTGCGGGTCTCAACCTCGGAGGCCGTTGGCTCCGGCTTGTCCATATAGTCGTACCAGGCGGATACGCGCAGTTCGCCCTTTTCCCCAATTCGGCGGCGCCACTCGCCGGTGAGATTGCCGGTTACGTCCGTCAGCTGAAACGGTGTCTCCAGAAGCTGCTGGGCCGGGACGGAAATCGTAATCCCAACTGAGTTTTCCGCCGCCCGGAACAGCCCTCCCTCGATCATCCACGTATCGCGCGCGTGTGAGCCATCCAGCCTGAATCCCCCCTGAATGCTGCTCCACTGATCGCCGCCGGGTACGCCGGACGCCTGACTCAGAGACGCGTTGTCGGAACCACCGAAGAACACGCGGTAGTTCATGTAACCAATCGCTCCACCCGTGCTGGCACTACCGAATGCGCGCTCCGTTGTCCCCCCGCCGGCCGTGACCGTCGTGCCGTGAGTTTCGCTGGTCTTTTTGGTGATGATATTGATGACCCCGAGCACGGCGTTAGCGCCCCAGATGGTGGCCCCCGGGCCGCGAATCACCTCGATGCGGTCGATATCCTCGAGCACCGGCATGCCGAGGTCCCAGTAGACCCCGGAAAATACCGGCGAGTAAATGGACCGGCCGTCGATCAGCACCAGCAGCTTATCGGTGTAGACCCCCACGGTGCCCCTGACGCTCACCGACCATTGATTTCCATTCACCTGCGCGACGTCCACACCCGGCGCCAGGCGCAGCAATTCGGGGACGCTTGTCAATCCGCTGCGCGCGATCTGGTCGCGCGTAATGACGTAGACAGCGCCCGCCACCTGAGAAAGCTTCTGCTCTTTATTGGCAAATGAGGTGATTTTGATATTTGCCAGTTCATCCAGACTGAGTTGGCTGAAATCCGGGAGGACAGCCTGCCCAAACGCCAATGGCGCCGTCGCAACCAATAGAGCCAGTGACGCTGTTTTCACGCGATACCTCACATTTGTCTATCCGCTGTTTTGTCCGAAAGCTTTAGGGTTGAAATGGCAAGCACCTGCTCGGGAGTTCCGAAACGCCGACAGATGGCGGACCGGGAGGAGATACTGGCCGCCAACCATCGCCGGTGGTTGCCCTTTATCGACGAAGGAGGTAATCCCCTACAGGCTGCTGAAAAAGGCTTCTTGCCACTCCCTAACGGTCGTCAGCAAGCGGCAACGAAAAGAGCTTTTTCAGCAGCCTGCTGGTGTTGTGTTTCCGGAGTGCCTTCACCATCTCCGGATGCAGGCCGGTGAGCGTTGCAAGCGGCCAAGCGGGGTTAACAACCCCGCTGCGGGATGCCATCCCGCCCCACATCAGGCAAGAGACTTCAGAGACACAACACTACAGGTCGGGGAAGCGCTGCCGCACTTCTTCGAATTCGCGATCCGTCACGCGTTCGAACAAAGTGAGCACGGCGGGGTCGAACTGGGTGCCCGCCAAACGATGAATTTCGATCCGCGCGGCAGGCAGTGTTGAACCGTTCCGGTAGCAACGGTCGCTGGTCAGGGCGTCGAGAATATCGGCAATCGAAAAAATCCGCGCGCTGAGAGGAATAGCATCGCCGGCCAGTCCCCTTGGATACCCCGCGCCGTCGAAGCGCTCGTGGTGACAATAAACGATCTCGGATTCCCGTTCGAGACCCGGCAGGCCCGTCAGCACCCCGAGCCCGAGTTGCGGATGCAGCTTCATGATCGCCCATTCGACTTCGTTCAGCTTACCCGGCTTCATCAGCACGTTATGCGGGATTCCCGCTTTCCCGATGTCATGCAGCAGGGCGCCAACCTCGAGCGCTCGCCGCGCATCGACGGACATCTGCAGGTCCCGCGCCATTATAAGGGTAAACGCCGAAACGCGGCGCGAATGCTGCAGCGTTTCGAACCGTTTGATGCCCATCGCGTCAAATATCGGCATAAGCTGCCCGGCGCGGTTCGAGTCACCCGCATCTTCTCCCCCGAGCGTCCGCTGTACTGCTTCCTTCACAGCACTGAGTCTCTCCGCCTGAAGACCGCTGAGGTGCTTCGACACCAGCCCGATCAGATCCGCCGGCCGGACCGGTTTCAGCAGATAATCGGTCGCGCCAGCCCGCAGGGCGCCCTGCGCAACGGGCAGATCGCATGCGCCGGACACGAGAATGAAGGGAAGGTCCGGCGCCACGGCTTTGATCGTGCGCAGGAGATCCAGGCCATTCATGCCGGGCATGCTCACATCGGAGAGGAGAAGATCGGGCCGCTTATCCGCGGACGCCAGCCATCGAAGCGCCGCGGCGCCGTTTGGAAAGGTCTGGCATTCGTATCCTCCCGAGGTCAGCGTCTCGCTCAGGTATTCGCACATCGACGCGTCGTCGTCCACCACGACCACGGTCTTTCCGCCCATGGACTGCATCAGGCATTAGATCGGCGGTTGGGAAACAGAACTTTAGCAGGTTGCTGAAAAACGCTTCTTGCCACTCCCTTACGGTCGCGGTTCGGAAAAGCAGGTGCTGATTCCGCAGGGTTACTGAACCAAAAGAGCTTTTTCAGCAGCCTGTCAGGGTGATTCCGGCGACGGCCTGCTGCTTGATGCCGCGCGAGCACACGCGGGGTCTTTATAGCCTTCCCGGCCAGTTCACACGAAAAAACACGGCGGACCTCGTAAGGCTCCGCGCCGGGTAGAAACCCGGCGGCAGGCATGAATGCCTGGCCCCACGAAATCCGCTGGTGTTGTGTTTCCGAAGTTCCTTCACCATCTCCGGATGCAGGCCGGTGAGGGTTGCATCCCGCCTCATATCAGGCAAGAGACTTCAGAGACACAACACTACCGGAAGTGTTTGCTCAGCTTCAGCCCCTGGCGCTGATACGATGACCCGATCCCTTCGCCGTACAGCAGTTTCGGCTTCTCCAGCAGCCGTTCGAACACCAGACTGGCCACAATCTGCCCGTCTTCCATGATGAACGGCACCTCGTGCGACCGCACTTCGAGCACCGCTCGCGTGCCGTTGATATCGCCGGCGCCATAGCCGAAACCGGGATCGAAGAAGCCCGCGTAGTGAATGCGGAATTCACCGATGGTGGCATCGAAAGGCACCATCTCAGCCGCGTACTGGGCCGGAATGCGCACCCGCTCACGCGACGCGAGGATGTAGAAATCCTCCGGATCGAGAATCAGCGTGTGGCTTTCGTTGCGCCGGATCGGATCCCAGAATTCTTCTGGATCGTAGTGCTGTACTTTCGCCAGATCGATCAGCGGCGCGTGCTTTTTCGCGCGATAGCCAATGATCTCGTGCGCATGGTCCCCGGCCAGATCCACTGAGAGCCGCAGCCCGTTGCGAATCTGCGCCGCACCGCGCGTCTCATCCGGCAGATAAACCAGCGGCTCTTCGCTTTCGAGCTGGCGCAGCAGTTCGTCCGTTGGCGCATAATTGCCCTGAAACAGGCGGAGCTGCGAGAGGCGCTCTCCCTGTCTCACCACCACGCTGAAGGTGCGCGGCACCACCTCCGCATAGAGACGCCCGTGGTACCCCGGCGGCACGATTTCAAACTGCCGGCCTTCATCGGTGATGAGCCGCGTGAAGATGTCGAGCCGCCCGGTGGAGCTCTTCGGATTCGCCTTGCCGGAAATGGAATCCGGCAGAGCGAGCTCTTCCTGCAGCGGAACAATGTAGACGCATCCCTTCTCCAGTACCGCGCTGTTCTTCAGATCGATCGTATGCAGCCGATACTGTTCCAGCTTGCTGGTGATGGTGGCGTCACCGTTCGCCAGAAAACTGGCGCGCACGCGAAACGCTTCCGTGCCGAGGCGCAGGTCGATCGAAGACGGCTGGATTTGGTCCTCGAGCACCGGCGTCCGCGCGCGGATGTGTCCCGCCGCGACCGCCTTCGCGATCGCCTGCGACGGCAGCACACCTCGTTGAGAACTGGTTTGAGTATTGGTTTCAGTGGACAAACTGACTATGATGCCACGGCGCGTAATTCCGCCGCTGTGCGCACCTGCCGCGACGCCCGCGCTTCACGGCTGAGCACGCGGTTCCACCACATGATCGCGCCGGTCACGAACAGGAACGGCGGCGCGAGGCCCAGCGCCACCCACAGCGCTTTCACGCCCCAGCCGCCGAAGTTGCCGAAGTGAAGGTAGTAGAACCAGCGCAGGAACACGTCGCCGTTGCTTCCTCTGGGCGGCCGGCGACGACGCCGCGGCGGCTGGGGCTGATCACCATCGGCCACACGAATAATCCGTACACTGGTGCTCGGCACATTCACTGCAGGCTGCGCCGCCGACGAAACCAGCGTGTACACCTTGAGCGGCGAAAAATGATTCACCACAATCTGGAATGGTTTCGGGAACACCAGATAGATTCCGGTGACGCCCCATACGAATACGATGGCGAACATCCAGAAACCCACCACGCTGTGCAGATCCCAGTTGAGCCGCTTCCAGTTGGAGCGGAAATCGATCTTCAGGCTGCGCCTGACGCGTCCCGCGCCCGGCCACCAGATCAGAAGGCCGGTGACGCTCAGCACTGTCACGAAAATCGCGAGCGCGCCATTGACCTTGCGCCCGGGGTCGCCCGCCAGCAGATTGGTATGCAGATCGCTCATCCAGGCCACCGCCCCGATGATCCACGGGCGCGACGGACCGAGATCCTTCCCTGTAAACGGATCCACCAGCCTGCCGACGGTGTGCGGTTTTTTCACCCCGTCTTTTTCGATCCAGACCTCGGTGGCTTCGTTGGGCCGCTTCGAATCCCAGATGTAGCTGATCGAATAACCGGGATGCGCCGCATGCACCGCTTTCTTCAGCTCGTCTTTCGACAGACGCGGGCCGGATATCGGCACCAGCTTCGGCCCCGGCGATGCGTTCTGATAGATCTCGTTGCGGAACACGATGGCGCTGCCGCTGAGGCTGATCGCGACTACGTAGAGCCCCACGCCGATACCGGTCCAGAGATGAATCTGGAACAGCGCTTTGCGCAGCCACAGGCTCTGCGGACGCCGCGTCACTCGGTTCCAGAAGGTCATGCGCGCCTAAGATGATATCGCGCTGAGTGGCTGTTTCTCGTCCGCGTGCGATTTCGCACCACCCGGCGCAACCGCTGCCATAGCCGAACATCCAAACGTGAGGAAGGAGTGCGAATGAAGGTATTGGTAGCCGGGGCAACCGGGGCAATCGGGAAACCTCTGATTCACGCGTTACGGGCCGCAGGCCACGAGGCAGTGGGACTCACCAGCTCCGAGTCGGGTCTCGCGGCTCTCAACCAGGCCGGAGTGGAGGGCCTGATTGCAAATGCCCTCGACTCCCAGGCGGTGGACGCAGCCGTCAGACACGTGAAGCCGGAAGCGGTCATCGACGAGCTTACTTCGCTGCCGAAGCGCTACACACAGGAAGAAATGCGCGCTGCCGCGGAGCGCGATCGCCGCCTCCGGCTCGAAGGCGGGCGAAACCTTCAGAATGCCGCGCAGGCTGGCGGCGCACGCCGATACATCGTGCAGTCGACGGGTTTCTTCTATGCGCCCGGCGAAGGACTCGCCGTGGAATCGGAGCCTCTGGCGGTCAACGCCTCACCAAATGTCGCCGGCAGCGTTCGAACATACATGCAGATCGAAGAACGCGTGCTCGGCGTCAGTGGCATCGCAGGGGGGCTGGAAGGTGTGGCTCTGCGCTACGGGTTTTTCTATGGGCCCGGCACCTGGTTCCACGCTGACGGCGATATCGCCGGGCAGGTGAGGCTGCGGCAATACCCGATTACCGGGGCGGGACAGGGTGTCTGGTCGTGGGTGCATATAGAGGACGCGGCCGCTATAACGGTGGCCGCGCTGGAATGCGCGCCCGGCGTCTACAACATTGTGGATGACGATCCGGCGACGCTTTCCCTCTGGCTGACTTCGTTCGCCGCCGGGCTGGGTGCGCCGGAACCGCCGCACATCAGCGAGCAGGAAGCACTCCAGGCTGCAGGGCCGGACGCTGTTTACTATGCGACCCGGCTGCGCGGGGCGTCGAATGCGAAGGCGAAACGCGAACTGGGATTTGCGCCCAGACGCCTCGAGTGGTTGAGACGTACGGCGACAACGGGCGCGGCACGCTCCTGAATTCGGGCTATCGTTTTTCTTCGTCCGCAACGGCATCGCCGAACCGGATTTCCGTTTGAGTCCCGAAGTTCGCGAACCGAAAAGCACTGTACTCCGCCTCATTGACGGTGGAGCCCCGGTCCATCTGAAACCGCACTACGCTGCGCCAAGGCAGTGCGATCCCACGGCCGTCCACTTCGGAAGAGCGGAAATCGAGCGTGAGGCTGGCGCCGGTGTATTCGGAGTCGCGCGGAATATTATTGCATTCGACCGACAGCCGGACGAACGCTCCGCTTGTCGCATCGGCATAGAGCAGACCGCGATATGGCACGCGCCGCGTGCCGCTCCGGTCGGTCAGCGGATACCCATCCGGCGCCGCCGCCTGCCACGAAAACACGTCGACCGTACGCCCAAGGCGAGACTCCGTTCGCAGTCGTCGCATGTCGCTGGATATCCGCGCGTCTGCCACGGCGCCAACGAGCGCGGCGCTGGCTGCGAGCGATGCGTCTGTCAGCCGCTCCGGCCAATCCGGACCGGATTCCGCACCGCGCGGCGGCGGGTCATGCGCAGGAGTTCCCGACACCGCCAGCGCCTGCGCGGCGAAAAGCTTATAGTGGCTGGTATCGCAGCCGTCTTCCCTGGTTTCGGTCAGTGTCTCCCCGCCGGTTGTGACCGTCTGCCTCGTATTCTCGGTGCACGTCAGCACAGCCAGCTGCTGCACATACTGTCGGGCGTTTTCGCGAATCCGGCGAATGGCTTCGAGCGGATCGGGCGTGTTCTGGCCGAAGGCGACACCGGCCATCGAGAGCAAAGCCAGCGGAAGCATTTTCTCGCAGGATAGACACCGGAAGCCGGCGATTTGTTCCGGGAGCGGCAATCAACACGAAGCCCGGCCTCGCCGCGCCAAAATTGTTTTGTTGCAATCTCAACAGCCGAATTAACGGGAAGGCAACGAAAATCGAGGCGACAAAGAAACACGTCGTCTCAATTAACATCGGGTCATTATGAGGATATGGGACTTGAGCCCCCAGCCAGCCCGTCCGTCCCCATGATTATGGTCCCAGCGGCGTAAACCGTAATCTGCTTTGCCGATGAGGACATTTTCATGTACTACGCAGTCCGCCATTCCGCCCTCCACTCAGCGACTTCGGACGCGGATAGATACCGGAAACCGGCGATTTGATTCTAAGCCTCCAGATACCACGGCACGCTGACCAGCACGATGCGCTGGTTGCCCTTCACCAACAGCCAGGTTTTGAGGACCTCCGCGCGCTGGTTGTGCAGAAAGTAATGCGTCCAGTGGTTCTCCACCATCTCCGGCATCAACACAGCAATCTGCCGCCCGGGATTCTCCGCCTCCGTCTTCAGCACGTAATCGAGGATCGGCGTCAGCAGCATGCGATACGGCGATTCGATAACCACCAGTTCCGGCGGCTGAAGTCCGGCGGCGCGCGCCGGCTGGTCGGCGAGGCGCATCCAGTCCTGGCAGAACGATTCGTCCGATCCATCCCCGGTGGAAACGTGCAGCGCCCGCACTTCATGCGAAAGCGTCAGCGCGAAGCACAGCGCCTTCTGCGTCATCTTGTTCCAGCCGGAAATGGGAATCACCACGATCGGACTCTGCAGATTCTGGTAATTCGCCGGTTCGGGATGCGCCAGTTCGGCCGTGACGGCTTTGTAGTGGCGGCGCACCCAGATCATCACCGCGAGAATCATCGGTATCAGCAGGACGGTCACCCAGGCGCCTTCGAGGAACTTGGCAATGAGCACCACCACGGTTGTCACGCCGGTCGCGAACGCGCCGAGTCCATTGACCAGGATGTTGTGCCACGCCCCTTTCTCCCGCACCCAATGCCGCACCATTCCCGCCTGCGAAAGCGTAAACGCCATGAATGCGCCCACGGCGTACAGGGGGATCAGCCGGTCCGTCACGCCGCCAAACAGAATCAGCAGGGCTCCCGTCAGCACCATGAGCACATAAATTCCGTTCGAATAAACCAGCCGCCGCCCGGTCGAGGCGAACGAATGCGGCAGAAAGCTGTCGTTCGCGATAATGCGGCAGAGGCGCGGGAAATCGGCAAAAGCCGTGTTGGCTGACAGCGAGAGCACCAGTAGAATCGCGCCGATCGAGACGTAATAGAAGATGCCTCTTCCCACCGTGGCGCGCAGCAGCATCGAAAGAACGCTTTCGTAATTCTTGACCGGGTCCGTAGCGCCGATCCCATAGGAATGCGAGAGCCACGCGATACCCGAAAGCAGGATCATCAGAATCACGATGATGACTGTGAGGCTCTTCTGCGCATTGGGCGCGGTGGGCTCGCGAAAAGCGCGCACACCGTTTGAGACGGCTTCCACGCCGGTCATCGCTGTGCAGCCGCTGGCGAAAACTTTGAGCAGCAGGAAAAAGCTGACAGCAGTGGTGGCAGCAGGGAGATGCGGCACAGCTTCCACCGGCATCGGATGTCCGCCCGCAAGGACTGTCTTCACCGCGCCGACGGCAATCATCGTGACGAGGCACCCGATAAAAAGCCACGTCGGGATCATGAATACGACGCCGGCCTCGCGCACGCCGCGCAGATTGACAAAGGTGACAACAACCAGGATCCCGAGACAGATTAAGAGCGTGTGCGTCTGGAAGCTGGGCACCGCCGAAACCAGAGCGCCGACTCCCGCCGAGATTCCGACCGCGGCCGTGAGCACGTAATCGATCATCAGCGCGGCGGCCGCCAGCAGCCCCGCTCCTTCACCGATGTTTTCCCGCGCCACCGTGTACGATCCGCCCCCGTTCGGGTAGGCGTTGATCGTCTGCCGGTACGAAAAATAGAGGATCGTGAGCAGCGCAATGATGCTGAACGTGATCGGCAGGATGTAGGTGAGCCCCGCCACGCCGAGTGGGATGAGCAGCGTGAGTGCCGCTTCCGGACCGTACGCCGCTGAACTCAGCGCATCCAGACCGAATATGGGAATACCGGCAACGGGGCTTATCTTCTCGGCGCGGTCTTCTGACGTGGCCAGGCGGCGCCCGAACAGGAGGTCGGCTAAAGACATCCCGTTCATTGTCCCAGAGATTTCAGAACAGACCGTTGCAGTCTGTAGTCTGTTTCGTTACTGTTTCTGCGCCGCGCGCGCCTTTGCCTCAATCGCCTTCAGGTGCGGCAGATCATGATCCTCTTCATGACACGCCGCTTCCTGCAGTTCGAACTTCTCCCGGTTCATGGGGAAAGTAATCGTCCACGGCCGCGTGTACACCACCGGATCGGTGATCGTCGCCTCATAGCTGATCGAGTTGGGACCCGTCGGCGTAATCCGCTCCACCACGTGCGCCGCGTAGCTGATGATTTCGCCCGCTTCGTTGAGCCACTCCTTGCCGTTCAGATTCGCCGTATCAATCACCAGCGTGTCGCCTTCCCAGTGGCCCACCGAATCTCCCTGCCAGAGACGAATGGTCTCGGGCAGATGCGCGCGGCCGTCGAGCGGTATGATGCGCCACGCGGTGCGCTCAAACTGCATGACCAGGTAATCTTTCGTCTGAATGAACGTGATCCCTACCGGAACGTAGAGCGATCGCGGCACGCCCGCCGGAAAACAATGCGCGGTGGGATCGTCCGCCGCGCGCGCGTCCGTGTTGCGTTCCGCCAGCTCCGTCACGGCCCACGGACGCATGGGCAGCTTGCCGTCCACCGGATCGATGATTACACCGCGGCCCGCAGGCGCCAGACCGCCGGGATGTTTCTCCAGTCCATAGTTCGCGCCGCCTGCGTTGGCCTGGTAGAAGCCCTGCAGATCGGGCTTGCCTTCCGGCGTGCGCCGCAGCCCTGGAACAGGCCTCGCCGCCACCGGAGTGGTGCGCGGGGGCACGTCGGCCGCCATCGTCGGGATCGGCCCATCGCCTGGATACCAGGTTTTCTTTTCGCGCTCGAAATCGCCGTTGGCTTCTTCGCGTTCGGCTTCGCACGCATATTCATAGAGCCGATTGCGATCCGTGCGCCGATGCAGCGCGATCGCGATCGTCCACGGCTTCGTGAAGACTTTCGAATCTTCGATGGTGGCTTCGTACTGAATCGTGTCGCCGTCCGTCATGCGATAGCGCTCGACGACGTGCAATGCATCGCTGTGAAAATCGCCCGCCATGTCGAACCAGGTCTTGTCGTTGTTTTTCGCCACATCGACTACCAGCGTGTCGCCGTCCCAGTGACCGCGCGAATCGCCCATCCAGTGATCGATCCCGTCATCGGGATGCGTCGTGCCGTCCAGATAAATGTTGCGATAGTCGAGCGACCATTCAAACGCCATGAGGATCAGGCTGCGTGTCTGAAAAACCTGGAAGGGGAAATCGAGATACATGACGCGCGGCACGCCCGGGATGTAGCATTGCCCGAGCGGATCGAGCTTGGCGCGATTGGCGAAGTTCTCGGCCTTCTTCGCGGCGGCCCACGGCTGATAAGGGATCTCGCCGCCGCCTGCCACGACCGAACGGCCGGCCGGCATATTCCACTTCGCGGAGTGGTCCTCTAAATCCGCGGCCGCGCTGCCGGACGCCTGCCAGATTCCTGAAAAGTCAGGCTTGCCGTCGGCGGCGCGGGGCACCGGCGCGGCGACAGCGCAAACCGAAGCGATGAGAGCAAAAAAAGGCAGCCGGGAAGTCAGCATACGGGCAGGATAGCAATGCGGGGCGCGGGCCTCGGACTCCCTGCTTCCGGACTATCAGGCTTCCAGACAGATCTCGATCGTATTGCCTTCGCAATCCTTAATCTCGAAAAACTGCATCCCGCCCAACTCTCCGATGGTCGCGGGCTTCGCGCCCCACGCCGCCAGATGTTCGTGTGCTTTCCGGATATTGCGGCAATAGATAATCGCCCGCGCGTTCGTGCGTTCGTATCCCGCGCTCTCGACTTCCGCCCGGTCAGAGAGACCAATGCCGGGCTCGTCTTCACCGGGCAGCCGCAGCGCGACATCCGACGGCAAAATGCAGTCCCAATTCGCAGGTACTTTGGTCTCTTTGCACCCGAACGTGTCGATCCAGAACCGCTTCGCCGCGCCCAAATCTGAATAAGTAAAGAAAACGCCGTCGCCCGTATAGAAAAGCGCCATGTGGAACCACCGATCAGCCGATTATCGTACGCTCAGCCCCTTCCTAAACCTCCCGGTCCCACCAGCGCCGGGATGGCATCCGGATCCACTGCCAGCGTGAGGGATGCTGCGAAGCCATCGGAATCTTTTCCGTTGCTGACGATCCGCTCCAGACCGGCGATCATTCCCGCACCATGCTGCTGCTGAAACACGTGGTCCTCGGCTTGCGTGGTGCGATGCACTTTGGAATTCCCCGCGTAAGGCGACATCTTCGCGATCCGCTCAGTCACTTCTTCCGGCAGGAAAATCTGTCCCGTATGGCAAACGTGACCGCCCTGATACGTCTCGCCGGCGGTTCCCGCCAGGTGGACCTTCATATGAAGATGAATCGTGCGCCCCTCGTACCATCCGGGATACAGGGTCCGAAACTCAACGGTCCCCTCTTTGTTCGTAATCTGAAGCCCGCGCAGGAATCGCGTTTTATCGATGCTGCGCGCGCCCGGACCACGCCCCCGTCCCGGTCCACCAAAACCATCCGGCGGAGGGCCGGGCGGCGGACCGAATCCATTCGGCGGAGGTCCAAACCCTTCGGGAGGCGGACCGCCCGGCCTGCCCGGCCCACCGGGCGCGAAGCCCGACCCCATCGCGGTAAATCCCGAATAAACCCCTTCGGCGTCGCATTGCCAGATATCGAATGCGGCATTCGGCAGCGGCGCGCAGGTCTTCGCGTTAACCACCCGCACCTGCAGCCGGAGCGGGACTCCGGGCTTATCCTCTGTGATCACCTGGCGCAGCTTTGCCGCTTCCACGTAATAGGGGCCTTCTTCCTGCTCGCTCACCAGCGTGCAAGTGGGCTCCGCGGGGATCGCCCGCATCGCGGAAACAGCGGCGGCGCCGGATACCAGAAAAGCCCTGCGGCTGAGTGCGTGAGGATGCCCGTTACTCATATATCCCGTTCCGATTTGCCGGGCGTCTAACGCGGCGGCGGCCCGCCGCGCTGCCCGCCATTCCGTGATCCCGGTCCCCGGCTTCCTTCGGACTGCAGTTTCTTCCACTGCTCCACGCTCAGCGTCCGCCGAAATCCGAGGAGCATCGCGGCGTTCGCCTTTTCCAGTTCCGCCCGGGCGTGCGCCACCTTGTCGATCTGCGCGAGAACCTTCTGCTCATCCGGCTGATCCGCGGCCAGCAGCGGTTCCAGAACCGCCTCTTCTTTTTCCACTTCCGCCGTCAGGTCGATCAGTTTCACACGGCTCTGCTGAAACAGCGCGTCGATCCTTTTTTGCTGGTCGGCGCTCAGTCCCAGCTGTTCCACCTGCTTCGGATCCGTCCACCATAGGCCGTTCGGTCCCCGCTCGTGCAGGGGCGGAGGCCCACCTGGTCCGCCGCGGCGGGGTCCCGGAGGTGGTCCGCCATCCGGCGGGCCCGCCGGCGGCTGCGCCATCGACCCGGCCGCAAGCACAATCAGCAACCAAAAAACTTTTTTCATTGCCCCCCTGACTGCGAGTCAACCAGCTTCGTCAGCGGCTCCATCGGACCGGGAATTGTCCGCGATACTTCCGCGTCCACGCGCTGCAGCAGTTCGGCATCTGATGACTCTGCCACTGCCCCGGCTACGCTGGCTGGCTTCACATGGTTCAGACTGCACCAGCCGAGAGAAAGGCAGACGGCCACGCTTGCCGCCGCGGGGGCAATGACCCAGATGCGGCCGCGTTTCTCCGGCTTCGCGGTCTCTGCCGCTGCCAGCCCTTTCAGGCGCTGCGACCATTCGCTGTCACTCGCCTTCATCAGGCTGGCGGAACGCGCGCGCACAAAATCGCCGAACTGCGACACGGTCTGGCCCGCCTGTTCCACCTCGGCACGGCAGCCGGCGCAACCGCCCAGGTGCGCTTCGCTCTCGGCATCGCGCTCCCCTGCCAGCCAGCGGCATATATCGTTCTCGTCGAAGTGCCGCGTCATGCGCCTGCCTCCATCTGCCGACGGACATTCCGCACCGCGCTGAACAGGTGCGCCTTGACGGTGCCCTCTTTCAGCCCCGTGGCTGCCGCAATCTCGATCAAATCCATATCCTCGACAAAGCGCAGCAGGAAGACGGCTCGTTGCCGGTCCGGAAGATTTCCAGCCGCCCGCCACACCGCCCGCACTCTTTCGTCGAGCAGCGCCTGGGCCTCGGGACTTTTGCCCGTACCCGCAATCCGGTCATGCGCCTCCTCGAACGGCTCTGAGCTTTCCCGCGACCGCTTCCAGAACTGAAACCGCCGGTTTCGCCTGTGATCCCTCAGCAGATTGACCGCGATCTGCATCAGCCATGTTTCCAGACTGCATTCCCGCCGGAATCCGTCGAGGCTTCGGAATGCTTTGAGGAAACAATCCTGCGTCACCGTTTCCGCCGCATCGCTGTCATTCAGCCACGCCAGCGCAAAGCGGAAAACCTTTGGCCGCCACAGGCGAACCATGGCGTCGAAATCTCCGCCTTCCGCGGCGACCCGGTCCGGGTCCAGCTCCGTCACCCCCGTACGCATTTTGCGGGATACACGAAGCCGGACCGTTCCGTTCACACAAGGAGCTTCACCTGACTGCGCCACAAAGCCCGCAAAACAGACCTCTCGCGATCACCGGCCTGCCAGCGCCGCCGAACCCGTTCCGCTCAGCGGCGGGCCGCCCGGCGGGGGCCCACCGGGACCACCTCCCGGACCGCGTCCCGGGCCGCCAAGTCCACCGAGCTTCAGCGTCGTGTACTTGGTTTGCTGGCCGGAGGTGAGTTGTGCGTAAAAGTCAGCGTCCGCGGTGGCCCGCGCCACAACCTGCTGCTGGGTCAGATTTCCAATTGTGGTTCCAGCTGACGTTATGCCACTGATGGTGTCACTGGTGATCGCCGTCTGCAGAGCGGTTTGTGCCGCCTGCTGGCTGGTCCGAAGGCTCGCGAGGGTCGTGAACTCCGTGGTAAACAGAGTTGTCGCGGTTGCCTGCTGGGCGGTGGTCAGATCCAGCAGGGTGGTGAGCTGCGTCACCAGCTGCGCTGCCTGTTGGGCCGGTGTTGGGGGCGTGGGTGCTGTAGTGGAGCCGCCCGAGCTGCTTTGCGCAAGCGCGATCCCCATTGACAAAGCCCCGCAAACGATTACTTGCCACATCTTCATGCGTTCAGAATCTCCTTGGCTGCAAGTCCCCGCCCTGAGAGCGGGGTAATGACGCCTGTGTAGACGATTTCCAGCAGAGGAGGTTTAGTCTTCGCGCATCTATATTTTTCAAACGACTTTCACTTACGCACTCAGCGAGCGCCGGACGGTTTGTACGGAATCCGCACAATGCGGTCTCCCAGAAAAGCTCCAAGGTAAACCCAGTCCCCGACCCGCAGCGCCGACGACACTCCCGATATCAGCGGTTCGGTACTTGCCGAATCGAAAATCGTTCGCGCCTGCATCGTCGACGGGTCGATCTCGGCCACCCCGAAGCCATCGAGGCAGCGCCTGCCGCTCCCCTCGGGACAATCGCCGCGCGCACCCTTCACTCCCGCCGCGAGCAGCCGCCCCTGCTCCGTCCACGTCAGATTGTCAGGCAAAAAATCGACCGTCACCGAGCCGCTTTCGCCGCCCTTCTCCAGATCGAAGCGGTGGACCACCTTAGCGCTGAATTCGTTGACGTACATGTAGCGGCCGTCCGCACTGACTACCACGCCGTTCGGACCCCGCATCCGCGTTCCCGCAACTTCCGATTCACCTTTGCCGGGCTCCCAGCGCGCGACGTAACCAGTGGCCCCGCCGCCCCCGCGGCCGTTGTTTCCACCGGCGATTCCATTCGGGTACGTGCCGACGAACCCGCCGTCCGGCAGGAGCGCGACGTCATTATAGTCGTGAATCGCAACCTCGCAGCCGTGCCATACCAGCGCCCAACTGCCTGCGGCCGGCTTCAGCTCGTACATCTCGATCGACTCCCGCCCACCGTGGTTGACAACATACAGAGCCCACCTGCCGTCCGGCCTCTTCGCCAATGACTCACCATGGGAAATGAGGGCGTCTGCGATGGGCCCGGGACACCCCGCATCGCCCCACGCCTTATCCGGCTGAGCCGTTTCCCTGAGCCGCGTGAACGTCTTCTTGGTCAGGTCGAACAGGGCCATGCCCGCGCCCGCCGCGCCGCCGCGACCCTGATTGATGAACTGCGTGGCAATCAGGAATTTGCCGTCCGGCGTACGCTCCAGGTCCTCGGGCTGACGCGCCCCGCAGATGACTTCGATATCGCCATGAACGCCGCACGACGCCAGTTGCTGCTGCGCGGCACTGACGGCTATCCAGAGAGCAAACAGAGCGGCTAAACGACCCATGCGACGCATCCCCCTTGTCCCCGCAGATTCTATCGCGTCAGGGTGCTTCCCTCAGACTGAATTCGTGGCGCCTGAATTCGCGCAGTGCATCGGCGGCGATCCAGCGGGCCGAACGAGTTCCCTGCCCCCGCACGCGTTCCGCGCAGGCGATCGCCGCGGGCAGCAGAGTCATGCTGCGCTTGCCGATGTTTCGGAGCGCCCAGTTGACGGCTTTGCGCACGAAGTTGCGGTCGTCGAACGCGTACTTTTCGATCAGCGCAAGGCCGTCGAGGAAGTGTTCGTCGTCAGCTGTCTTGAGGTGAACAGCAGCTGCGGCGAGAGTGGCAAACGCGGCTCGCCGCACGAATTCGCGCTTGTCGGCGGCCCACTTCGGAATCTTCCGCCATACGTATGGTGTGCGGTCGAACAAATTGCAGCAGCAGGAATCGCAGACCGCCCAGTTGTCGAAGTCGCGCGCCCATTTGTCCATCGTCGATCGCGAGATGGCCGCAGGATCGGCTATAAGGCTGGCCAGAACGCGCGCGTCGTAAATACCGGTCGCCCAGAGCTGTTCGGCGAGAGCCTGATCGCGACCGAAACGACGCGCCATTGTCCGGATGGCGGGTGTGGGGATGCCGAATGCCTTCGGGCTGACGATGCCGAATCTGGCCATGCCTTCCACGTTGGCGGGACTGGCGAGCCCGCGCATCTCGCGCAGAATCTTATCGGCGGCTTTCATGCATGACAAGCTTCGCGGCGCTGATCGCCTGCCCGACATGCCGCTGGCCGTGCTCGGCGATGTGGATGGCAAGGCTGACAGCGGTGGTCTGCAACCGTTTGCGTCCGATCTCGCGGACGTCGCCGAAATGCTCAGGCGTAAGTGCGCGCACCAGATCCTCGTACCGGGCGAGCGCCGCGCGGACCGCTGCGATGAGCTGCTCGGCCGTTTCGTGCCCAATGCTCTCCGCCTTCAGGGCCGCGAGCTGCTCTGAGCTGAGTTGACGACCTTCGAGGTAGGTCGAGAGCCGGTCTGTGCTTCCCGCCAGATGCTTCGCGTGAAAACCCACCGACGTCATTCCCTGCGGAGTGGCCCAGATCTGTTCAACGCTGAGCGGCGCAATCGCACCTTCTAAATCTTCGCGGATATGTTGGCTGGCGCGGAGCAGATGTCCACTGACGGGATCGATGCCGGGGACGATGCCTCGCATCCATGGTTCGGGCAGCGCTTCGGGGCGTTCGGATGCAGGCGATTCCGGCATTCGCAACCAGGATACCCTGCTGACGGCCTTGTTTCGTGAAAGAACTGGCGTGGAACGGGCCGCTCAAAGCTGACGACTAAAAAGGGCGGTTGGATTAAACCGGGTGGCCGGAGCTAAATTCCGCCGGCGCGCTTGACGTGAATCCATCCGCCCGACGTATGCAGGTAGACCAGCGGACCTCCGCCGTTGAGAGACGCGCGCAGCGTGTGGTAATCGTGGTCGCCTGTCCGCGGCACAGGGAAGTCTGTCGTGACGCCGCCACCGCTGGTTGACGCATCGAGGTCCACATGCGCGTCGGCGGGCAGGCTTAGGTTAATCCAGCCTCCGGAAGTAGAGAGCCGGCATTCCTCGCGGGGCTGCGCAATGAGCGCGGCAGTCACGCCGCCGCCCGAAGTCGAAGCGTCGATCGGACCGGATATGGCACGCGCATTAATCCAGCCGCCTGAGGTATGCGCCTTGATGCGGCCCGACGCGGTGTCGATCGAAATCCATCCGCCGCTGGTTGAAGCGTCGACATCGCCGGACGTGTCACTGATGCGAATCCAGCCGCCCGAAGTATGCACGCTCGATTTGCCTCTGACGCCGACGAGATCAATACCTCCGCCGGACGTCGTGGCGTTAATCCGGCCCTCGACGCGATCGAACCGGAGCCAGCCACCCGAGGTATGCGCCGTCACTTCGCCTTTCATCTGAGTGACCGCGATGCCGCCGCCCGAGGTTGTCAGATTGGTGTCAAACCGGCCCGGGACGGCGACGCGGATCTCCACCTCATCGAGCCATCGCGAATAAGTCAGGCAGCGCCAGTCGTGGCACATGGAGTGGGCGCCGGAGAAGAAGCCGCCGTCGATGAAGAACGAAAGCAGCGGCTCCCAGCCGTGGAGGAACACGGCCTCGACCGAAACTTCGGAGCCCTGCTGCGTCAGTTTAAGCGAGAAGTCGTGCAGCATCCGGTCGAACTCACGGCGGGAAGGCGGATCGCCGCGGAATTGCGCCTCGACATCGACGCTGCGACCGGCGGAAGGCCTTATGCTGACGGAGCCGAAATCCGCACTGAGCCGGAGACGGGTGGCCGGACCGATCGCGACAGACCGGCGCACGCTTTCTTCCGTTTCGGCGCCGTACACAGACGCGGCGCACGCCAACGCGACGGCCAGGAATCGGACCAATGCAGCCTCCTTAAACCAACCCATACGCATGGGGTGCGGATTTGTTCGCGGAAAATCTACAACGGCGTTTTCCTGTAAGATTTCTATGAGTCAAGACATGATTCCAAAACTGGCTTTCTGGTGCGTTTTCGCCGTGGCGACTGTGCAGGCGGCCGCGCCCGCCAAATGGCAGAACGATCTCACGCCCATCGCCGCCTCCGACTGGAATTACGATTTCGCGGCCCATCTGCTGGAACGCGCCGGGTTTCGGCGGCACCCCGGAGGAAATTGATGCGCTGGCCAAACTGACGCCCAGCCAGGCCGTCGCGCGCCTGGTTCGCTTCGAAGGCGTCGGCACGGGCAATCTGCCGCCTTTCGATCATTCCGGCATCCACGATCCGGGCCTCGAGCCGTTTCCTCCCAGCCGTCCCGCCGTCACCGATCTGGCGAAGGAGAAGGGCGAAGCGCTCGGGCATCAAAGTGAAGCCCAGCGGGAATCGGCGCCTGCAGCCGATCGTCGATGAGTTTTTCTACTGGCTGCGCGCCAGTGCGCTCGAGACCAACCGCGTGGCGTACTGGTGGGCCAACCGCATGCTGGACACGCCCGCGTCCGCTTCAGGAAAAGATGGCGCTGTTCTGGCACGGCCATTTCGCTGTCGAACGAAGCCAAGGTTCGCGACTATCGCAAGCTTCTGGGCCAGCTGGAGCTCTTCCAGAAGCAGGGCACGGGCAATTTCCGCGATCTGACGGTCGCGGTGGCGCAGGACCCCGCCATGCTTTCGTTCCTCGATGCGGGCGTCAACGTCAAGGGCGCTTCGAACGAGAATTTCGCGCGCGAAATCATGGAGCTGTTCACCATGGGCGTGGGCCACTACACGGAGAAAGATATTCGCGAAGCGGCGCGCGCGTTCACGGGCTGGAATTACGTCGACACGAAATTCGTCGTCAACAAGGACCAGCACGACGACGGCGAGAAGACGTTCCTCGGCAAGACCGGCCGCTTCGATGGCGTCGACGTGATCGACATCATCATGCAGCAGCCCGCGACGGCCGATTACATCGCGGGCAAGATCTATCGCTTCTTCGTGCGGGAAGAGCTTTCGCCCGAACTGCAGAAGCAGCTGGGCGTCGGTGCTGCGGCAGAATCACTACGAAATCACGCCGCTGCTCGAAAAGATTTTCCTCTCGCGCGATTTCTACAGCCCGGCATCGGTCGGCACGCGGATCAAGGGCCCGGTGGAGCTGGCCGTATCGACATATAAGAAGCTCGGCCTCACGAGCATTCCCGGCGTGCCGGATTTCAACTCCGCGACGGGCGCGCTGGGCCAGCAGCTGTTCTCCGCCGCCGACGGTGGCCGGATGGGCGCAGGGCCAAAGCTGGATCACGCCCGGTCTGCTGCTCGAGCGCGCCAATTTCGCGCGCGACGTTCTGTTCCCCGACATCAGCTTCCTTCCGCCGGATCGCTACACCGGCGGCGGCGAGGTGCGCCGCGTGGCCGAGCGCATCCGCGAAGGCATGGACATCACTACCGCCACGATGGACGACACGAAGATCGGTGCGCGCGCGGAATCGAACATGAACGCCGATCGCGACGAGGAGTTCAACACCCGCTATGGCAGCTTTCGCGGCTCGCAGATGGCCATCGAGCGGGTCAAGGCGATTCCGCGCGACACTGCCCAGGTCAATCTGTCGCGGATGGTGCTGGACGCGCAACTGCAAAGACACAACGGCAGGTGGTCGATTATCTGATTCATCGCTTCATGCGCGTGCCGCCGAGCGACGACGCGCGCGCAGAAGCTGATCGCTTTTCTCAACAAGGAACTGGGCACATCGGACATCGCCGCCGCGCAAACTTATATGGAGGATCCGCTGCGGCTGGTCGCTGCACCTGATCATGAGCCAGCCCGAGTATCAGCTCAGCTTAGAGAGAGCCGCTATGAAGAATCGTTTCTCGTTTTCAAAATCCAGCCGCCGCGATTTGCTGCGCGCGGGCATGTACGGCGTCTGCGTGACAGCGGGCGCATCGATTCCCGTGCCCGTGTTCGGGCAGGCCGCCGCGCAGCTGGCGGCGCAAGGCCGGCGCGGACGGGAAGATACTGGTCGTGCTGGAGCTCTCCGGCGGCAACGACGGCCTCAACACGCTGGTGCCTTACGGCGACGATGCTTATTACAAGCACCGGCCGAATGCTGGGCATTCCCGCGAAGGAAGTCCGCAGGCATCGACGACCATTTCGGCTTCAGCGGCGGCATGGCCGGATTTCGAGCGCTTGTACAAAGACGGCAAGCTCGCCATCGTGCACGGCTGCGGCTACGACAATCCTTCGTTCTCGCATTTCACGTCGATGGCCTACTGGCACACCGCGGCGCCGAACAGCGGCGAAGAATACGGCTGGGTCGGGCCGTCTGGCGGATGCGATGGCGCCGGCCGCGCCGCCGAATTTCCTCGTGAACATCGCTGCGCGGCAATCGCTCGCGGTGCGCAGCCGGAAGCATGTGCCGGTGGTGTTCGACGATCCCGAACAAATTCACGCAGGAAAAGTTTTACGACGAGAAGCGCGGTTCTCGATGCCATGCCGGACAGCCGCGCAGGTGGACAATCCGTCGCGGCGATTTCTGCTTGAGACCGCGCGCAGCGCGAAGGATGCATCGGCGCTGGTGCGGGAGGCCTGGTCGAAATACCATTCGCCGGTGGACTACGGGATCACCGGGCTCGATCTGCCCAAGGTTGCGGCGCTGATCGACGCCGGCATGCCCACGCGGCTCTACTACACGTCTTATCGCAACAACGCGTTCGACACCCACGTATTCCAGGGCGACACGCACAAGCGCCTGCTGACCTACGCCTCCGATGCGGTTACGGCGTTCCTGACGGATCTCGAACGCATCGGCCGCGCGGATGACGTCGTGGTGATGATCTTCTCCGAATTCGGCCGGCGCGTTCCGGAGAACGTCAATCTCGGCACGGATCACGGCACCGCGAATCTGATGTTCGTGGCCGGCAAGCAGGTGAAGGGCGGCCAGTACGGCGAAGTCCCGAGCCTGACGAAGCTGGATGCGGGCGACAATCTGATCTACACCACGGACTTCCGCAGAGTTTACGCGACGATGATCTCGGGCTGGCTGGGTTTGAACGACACGCGCACGCTTCTGCAACGGCGATTTTGAGCCGTTCGACATGTTCCAGAAACGCAGTTAGCGTTGGCTGGCTTCGCCCGCGGCCACGCGCTGATTGAACTCCGCCGATCGCCCGCGCGGAACGCTGAGGCACTGCCAGCCGGTGCTGCGCAGATGCTTCGCCAGAAACACAATCTGCCCGCAGTGATACGCGTAATGTGCTACCTGTCGATTGATGCACTGCATCACTGAGTGGGCCTCGCCTCGAATGGTCACGGTGCGCCCAAGGTCGGCGTCGGTGAGGGGTTCGAGCGCGGTGAACAGGCACTGCCAACCTGCTTCCCACGACGCGAGCAGGGCTTCCCTCGTGGCGGCGGGGTTTTCGAATTCCGCGTCGCGGTCCCGGCCGGGTTTTTCTCCGTCGGTCGTCAGGAAGTCAGGCCAGCGCGACTGCATATTGCCCACCATGTGCTTGACGATGATGGCAACGGAATTGGACTCGGCGTCGGGCGTCAGCAGCAGTTGTTCGTCCGTCAGCTGCTCGATCGCCCGTTCCGCCAGGCTTTTGTAATAGCGAAAAAGGGAAAGCGAATCGTCGAGGTATGAAGCCGTGAAACGCAGCGCCATGTGCCCATTCTCGCGCGGCGGCTGAGGATTAAAGTGAGACATGAGACTTGTTCCCGTCATCGCACTGAGCGGGCTCACGCTGTTCGCGCAGGCGCCACGCCCTGTGGTCCTGCACGCCGCGCGGCTGATCGAAGTGGAGACAGGCCGGATCGTCGCGCCCGGCGAGATACGCGTGGAGGGAGACCACATCGCCGAGGTCGGCTCTTACGTCCAGCATCCGGCGGGCGCGGAGGTCATTAACCTGGGCGACACCACGCTTCTTCCGGGACTGATCGATGCGCACGTCCACCTTTTCCTGCATCCCGGTCCGGAGGATCTGCAGACCGTCCAGGAGTCTGTTGCGCAGAGAACCATCCTGGCGGCGCTGGCGGCGCGTGACGACCTCCTGGCAGGCTTCACGGCCGAGCGCGACATGGGCACTGAAGGCGCCGGATCGGCCGACACCGCGGTCCGAGACGCGATCGACAAAGGCCTGATCCCCGGACCGCGCCTTCGTATCAGCGGCAATGCCATCGACATCCTCGGCGGACATGAAGACGCCATCGGGTTTAATCCCGAGCAGCGGGTGCTGCCGAACGCCACGCAGGCCAACAATGCAGACGAACTGGTGCGGGCGATTCGCGGCCAGTTCAAAGAAGGGGCCGATTTCATCAAAATCTACGAGACGGGCCACGACGAGATACGCAACGGCGAATGGTCAACACCCTGGCAGTACACGCAGGCGGAGCTGGAAGCAGCGGTGCGTGAGGCCGGGCGGGTGGGCAAACGGGTCGCCGTGCATGCCACGGCGGAACCGGGAACGCTCTATGCCGCGCGGGCCGGCGTCGTGTCGGTGGATCATGCTGACGCGCTCAGCCCGGAGACTATGCGGATCATGCGCGAGAAACGCATCTTCGCCGTTCCTACTTTCACCATTTCGGAATACTTCGCCGAACACCCTCTGCCCGGGGACCTCGCTCACACGGAGCGCGCGAAGCTCGAAATCCATATTCGGGAGTTTGCCAAACAGCTGGCCGCGGGCGTGCCGATCGCTATGGGATCGGATGTCGGACCATTCCCGCACGGAACCCAGGCGCGCGAGTTCGTGCTCATGGTGAAGTACGGTATGACGCCGCTCGCCGCACTCCAGGCGGGTACGCTCAACGGCGCGCAACTGCTCGGCTGGGAGGACCGGATCGGCCGTCTGAAGGCTGGATGTCTCGCCGATATCATCGCTGTCGAGGGAGACCCGCTGCGCGACATCGGCGCACTCGAACGAGTGCGGTTCGTGATGAAGAATGGCGCGATTGTAAAGCGATAAGGTTCGCGTTGCCGCTCCCTTACGGTCACGGTTCGGAAACCCCTTCTACTGCGCGGTCTCTGAAAACAACATCACTTTCAGAGTATGGAAGATGATGTAGAGATCGAGTGAGACGGCGAGATTTTTGATGTAGTAGAGGTCGTACTCGAGCTTCATAATGGCGTCTTCCATGGTGTCGCCGTATTTGTAATTGATCTGCGCCCAGCCCGTGATGCCGGGAGGGACGCAGTGCCGATAGCTGTAGTACGGAATCTGTTCCGACAGGGTCGCGACGAACTCGGGGCGCTCCGGACGCGGGCCGACCAGCGCCATCTCCAGCTTCATTACGTTAAACAACTGCGGCAGTTCGTCGATCCGGAAACGCCGGATCCATTTCCCTATCGGGGTGATGCGCGGATCGTCTTTTTTTGCCCAGACCGGACCCGTGCGTGCCTCCGCATCCATGTACATGGAACGGAATTTGTACACCGTGAAAACCGACCCGTTCAGACCCACGCGCCGCTGCCGGTGCAGTACGGGGCCGCGCGAAGTCAGCATTACGAGTATGGCGGTAATGAGCATGACCGGCGACGTGACAAGGAGAATGAGCGCGGCGATCGGCAGGGAATAGACAGAATGCCAGAGCAGGCTGCTCTTGCCGGGTCCCAGTTCGGAAGAGAAGATCAGGCGCGCGGGCTGCATTTGACGGGTAGAAACACGTCCGAATGCCGCTTCAAAGGTGACGGCCGCTTCTTCGAACCGCACGCCGGCGAAGCGCAGCCGGAGCATCTCCGACATGGGAAGTTCGCGGCGGCGTTCCCGCATGCCCACCACCACAAGATCCGGCTTCAGGGTGTTTGCGATGCTCGTCAAATCCTCAATACGCCCCACCAGACCGCCGCCGGGCAGCTCGGTTGTATCGCTGATGTCATCGACGTAACCGAGCACACGCATGCCGATCTCCGGGCGGGCAACAAGGTGTGCGGCAATCTCCTGATTCACCGGAGCCGAGCCGAGAAAGAGCACGCGCTGGGATCCGATGGCCTTCACGATGACGCGGGCGTAGAGAACGCGCCACAGCGGAATCACGATCAGCACGAGGACACTGCCGAAGATCATTCCCCATCGCGGCAGGCTCCATTCCGGTCTGCGAACATATGCCAGCAGAGCCTGAAACAAAAAGGCAAGACCGATGACAAGACAAACCTGCTGCCACAGCAGAGTTACCGATTTGACCCGGATGTCGCCATAGAGATTCTGGAAGTAAAGTCCGAACACAAGACAGACCGTGACCAGCCCTATCTGCGTCAGGCCGCCCTCCACGAACAGGTAGACAGTGAACACCATGTAGGGGTTCATAAAGGCGCCCAACATCCATGCGCCCGCCAGATAGCAAAGGAAGACCAGCGAAATTTCCGAGAGCAGAAGGAGAACCAGACTGCCTGGAATGAAGACTCTGAACAGCTGGCGCATTATCGGTCCAGCGGTTGCGCTTCAGTGGCCGGCACTTCGCACCGCCGATATGGAGTCTCGGGTCCCAAGACCCTCATTATAAGAGTCGTCAGGAGACAGGACGACTTTGATTCCACTTTATTTCGGCGTCGACGACGAATCGGGGCGCGTCCGCTGATCGCCGGAGTCGCGCGTGGTCTTTGTGGTGTCCGCCGCTGTGCGGAACGGCGAGAACCCTGACGTTCGCTGTGCAGACTGCTTGAGCTCAAAGACGGCGTCGCCGACGGCGATCCTGGCCGCGCGCGTCCGGCCCGTAGAATTGGCAGCGGCTTTGTATTCCAGCAGCGCACCGCCCGATCCCTCTGTGGCAGGAGTCAGCTGAATCCAGTCGGGAAGGTTTGTGGCGGTCCAGTGAAAACCATCCGCGGCGGTAATGCGAACCTTGCCCGAGCCGCCCGCGGGGCTGACTTCGTCCGTGGAAGGCTCCACAGTAACGCTCGACGAAGCAACCTCAAGCACCAGCCGCCCGCGGTTCGCCAACGGAATCTCATACCCTTTGGCATCGATCAGCGTTACGAAAAGATCGGTGTTGCCGCTTTCGGTGAATCCGTTCGGCGCGCTCAGCTGGAACCCGGGATTCTTCGAGTCAATGCGAACGAGGGAGTTCCGGACGGCAATCTGGCCGGACCAGGAAGGCGGAGCATTATCCACCCGAAGTGCCACTGAGTCCCCGAGTTTCGCTTTCGGCGGGTCGAGCGAGATCGTGGTGGGCCGCGACGGCTTCGGCGTGCAGGACCAGAGGAGCAGGCACAGTCCGAAAATGGCTGGTTTTCGCATTGCCGCAGCGGGTACGCTCGCTCATTCTATCCCTTCTGATCCGGTAGACTGTGGGGCAGTATGCACAAGAAGTTTTTCGCAGTTTTCGGCGTTGCAGTTCTGGGGTCGCTGGTACCCGCTCAGCTGCGCGCCCAGGATTTCACAGACCTCAGGAGCGCGCTCGTCAATTACTCCAAAGCGGAGATCGAACCCCGTGAGGCCTGCGCGAAACTGAGCGGATACAAATCAAAAGAGATTGCTCAGATCATGGCGTCGATGATGCCGGCAAGCGACGCCGTGGTGGCTCATTGCCGCGTGAGCGGCCGACTGGTTCCCGACATTGCGTTTGAGGTGAGCCTGCCCGCGAAATGGAACGGCCGCTTTTACATGATCGGCAACGGCGGACTCGCGGGCGAGAGTCTGGACGACCCCGGCCGCGCGTCGCAGCGAAACGGCGCACTGAAGCTCGGATTTGCCTTCGCACAGACGAACACGGGTCATGATGCGCGCACGGAACCGAGCGGAACCTTCGTGCTCAGGAATCCGCAGAAGGCCATTGACTACGCATGGCGCGCGGTCCATCTGACCGCCATGACGACGAAGGAAATAACGAGAGAGTATTACGGCAAGCCGATTTCGAAATCCTACTGGAACTCATGTTCGAACGGCGGCAGGCAGGGGCTGATCGAGGCGCAGCGTTTTCCCGAAGAGTTCGACGGCATCGTCGCCAATTCGCCGTGGGTAAATCAGACAGGTTTCACGATCGGCGCGATGTGGAATCAGAAAGCGCTCAGCGAATCTGCGGTTGCGCCGGCCAAACTCGCGCTGGTGGCCGACAAAGTGATGGCGAAGTGCGACGCGATCGACGGACTGAAAGACGGCCTGATCGACGATCCCCGCAAGTGCGACTTCGATCCGAAGCGCGACGTCCCGCAATGTGCCGCGGGCGCAGACGCCGCGGACTGCCTGACAGGCGAACAGGCAGCGGCTATCGCGAAGGTTTACAGCGGCCCGATCAGCCACGGGAAGCCTTACTTTCCGGGCTTCATGCCGGGGAGCGAAGCTGTGCTGCTCACGTCAAACGGCAGCGCCGGGGCGAGCGGCTGGATGAACATGATCGTCGGGGCGCAGCCAGGGGCAAAGCCTGCGGATTTCAATCTGGCTGAAGGCGTCATGCGTTTCCTCGTGTTCAAGCCGCCGCAGCCGAACTACGACTACAAGACGTTTGACTACGACCGGGACATTCATCTGCTGGACGACTGGGGCAAACAGGCGGATGCGAATAATCCCGATCTGGCGGGTTTTCGGAAACACGGGGGGAAGCTGATCATCACTTACGGATGGGCCGATACGATTCTGCAGCCGATGATGGGCGTGAACTACTACGAACAGGCGGTGGCGAAAAACGGTCCGCAGACAACTGAGTTCCTTCGCCTTTTCATGGCGCCCGGTATGGGCCACTGCGGCGGCGGGATCGGTCCGGACCGGCATGATTCGATGACCGCAATGGTCGACTGGGTGGAAAAAGGTAAAGCGCCGGATGCGATGGTGGCGAGCCGCGTGGTGAATAACCAGGTGGTGCGGACGCGGCCGCTCTGCATGTATCCGCAGGTGGCGCGGTGGTCGGGCCAGGGCAGCATCGATGAGGCGGCGAATTTTCGCTGCGTCGCACCCTGAGCGCACAGGCCAGACCAGGGGCGAAGATGCATGGTCAACCTTATCGCTGAGGCTCCCATAAAGGGGGCCGGTCAGCCAGGATAACTGCAGCGAAAGTCCGCACGCTGCCATGCTTCACCAAACCCGTTTTGATCCAAAGCGCAAACTATGGCGGCACCTGGATGGGGTGCGGCGCACGAGGCGCTCGACTGGGAATTACCTCACGGCACGAGTGCCGTGCGCGGCGGAGTAATCGATCCGCTGCCAATTGAGTAACCCCCGCCTGAGTCGTCGGCGCGGAGCAAAGGGCGAGCAGATCCGGTCAGCGCCGCTGCTGCGGAAGTTGCCATTCGGTTCGGGGCGCCGGAGTGCCGGGATTCCGCCGGGGCGTCCTCTTTCTCTGAGTCGCCTCTCGTTCGGCAGTACAGTTGTCTGAGTAAGCGCGCATATCCTCTTCCGCGAACGTCAGATTATGCACTTCGTCGCTTCCATCATGCTTTTCGAGGAATCTGAGGCATAACAGAGGGAGTTCCTGCACACGAATGCCGTGCGTTCGACTGAGCGCCAAGTCGGCGCTGACTGAAAAAGTGGTTCGGGTTCGATCCGTCGCAATGCCTTCAAATGCGAAAACACGGAACCCTGCGTTATGACTGAACCCGGTGAGCACGAATTGCATTTCCCGACCTCCTTGCCGCTTGATCCAAATCAATGGCTTGTTCGCCGGACGGGGTACGCTGGTTCGCGATTCTCCGCTGACACCCGGCAGCATGGAGCACTTACAGGCCTGTGCAACCTATTCGATAATCTGTTTGCTAAGGAGAGGAATTCAGATGATCCGACTTAGTTCAGGTCGCCTGAAGGCTGAGCGGAAGCGCTCAGACATCTACAAGGTTAAGTGAATTAGCCTCGTATGTCAAGCGAAACAAGGGAGATCGTCATTCGCATCTGGTTCGAACGCAGCCGCGACAGCGGCCGATTTGGCTAGCAGGTGCCGCCGAGCGCAGGAACCTGCGGGCAGCACCCTCTGCTTGTGCGATGCCGTTTACCAGCGGCTGCGGTAGTTACCACCGCCACCGCCGCTACCCGAACGACGCGCGGCAGGTCTTCCGCCACCCTCAGTCTTCGGGCGAGCTTCGTTGACGTTCATCGCGCGTCCGTTAAGTTCCGCGCCGTTCAAAGCCGAAATTGCTGTTTCGGCATCTTTCCGCTCCGACATCTCCACGAACGCAAAGCCGCGAGGCTGCCCGGAGTCACGATCGGTAACGATGTTGACACGCTCGACAGCACCGTATTGCGCAAAAGCTGAGTTCAGCTCTTCAGTTGTGGTCTGGAAGCTAAGATTTCCTACGAAAATATTGGTCATGTTTCAGTTGATCCTTTGAAGGTTAATTGTCTCTGTCAGACTGCTCTGGACCATAACCAATGTGAAGTGGCGAAGGAGGAAGGGCGGCCGGAGTAACGCTCGGTTGATTACTATGCGAACAAAGACGCTCTGAGTATAGCAGACGCGCAATTCGAAGCAATATCTTTTTGGGCCTTCCGAAGCGGAACGAAAAAATCGAACCCATTTACGAGTGCATCTCATACGATCCTGATTCTCCGAACAATTAAGCGGCCTGCCGGCTGTACGATTTGACCCAAACCGGGCGAATGAGCGCAAGTCTCGACCGGGCTCCCTTGCTGCATTCCATTCATTAGGTTGCAGAACGTCATTCGACGCGCGGCGGCGCCCCCGCAACCAATAGGAATTCCGATCACGTTCGCGCCTTTGCGTTGCCCACGCCGGGTTCGTTTGGCAGAGGGCACACGTCGAGAAGGGGCTGAACGGGCGGCCGGAGCGCTGGCCGGTGCCGCTCCCTGCACGAGAGGATGCGCAATGCCGAAATGACGACAGCAAATGCCGACGCACGACGCTGAAAAACACAAGTGACTTTCCCATAACACTGGAAACAAATCAGAACCCGCTGGACACGCAACTGCCTTAACGGGAATCGGGGGTAATTTACAAACGATGCGAAGAACAATGTGCTTGGTGTTTACAACGGTCGTCGCCGTGGCGGGGGCCGCCAGGGCCGACGAATCGGCGGACCGGCTGGATAAGGCCGCGAAAGTATTTACGGCGATGACGTCGTCGAAGCACGGGATTCCGGGCGCAAAACTATCGGCTGCCGACTGCATCGCGGTGATTCCGGGATTCAAGAAAGGCGCCGCCGTTGTGGGCGTCGGCTTCGGAAAAGGGTTCATCGTCTGCAGACAGGCCAGCGGATGGTCGGCGCCGGGCGCCATCACCATCGAATCAACCAGCCTCGGCTTGCAGATTGGCGGTGAAGAGATGGATTTAGTGATGCTGTCTCTGGACAAGGAGAAGCAGCCCAAGCTGCTGTCGGACCGGTTCACGATAGGAGCGGATGCATCGGCCGCATGGGGTAACGGAAAATCGGCGCATGAAGATCCGAACACAAAAATTTACTTTTACGGTCAGACGAAAGGAGCGTTCGCGGGATTCGGCCTGGACGGCGCCACGCTCAAGCCCGACGCCTCGGCTAACAAAACGCTTTACGGACGCGAGCGCAGCAACCACGACGTGATCGAAGAAGGGCAGACCCCGCCGGCCGCCGCTGGTTCCTTTATGGCGGCGCTTCCTCAATAGAGTTCGTTATGTCCGGACGGTCCTGCGCAGCAGGGCCGTCCCACCCAAGAGTTAAGCGCAGCCATCGAATGAATCAAAATCGCCTGGAATATTACATCCATGACAACCGAGGTGCTTTTCGTCTGAAGCTTGCCGGAAATCTCGGCGGCGCAGGCGTGAAAAGCGTGTATGAAGCGTGGCGGACAGCGTTGTCCATTCTGCGTGGCCGACCTGTCATTGTTGACATCAGGCTCGTCACGGCCATGGACACCAAAGGCCACGACTTGCTGATGCTTTGGCATGAAGCCGGCGCCTGCATCGTCGGCCCTTCGCCGGTCTCGGACAAACTGCCGATGGGCCTGGTGGTGGATACGGATTCCGGTTCGGCAGGAAGAAGCTGGCGGCAGCGCGCGATTGAAATGCTTACCCGGAGGTTCGTTCGTGCGGGTATTTGCGCCGCGGATGACGGCCTATCGAGACATGTCGCGGCGCCGGTTGGAAGAAGGTCATGACGTCCTTACAGCCGAGGCCTATTTCACGGGCAGGAAGCGCTGGACGCGCTCACCCTGGAATACTTCTCCGGTGTAGAGGACGCCTTTCGAGTCGACGGCGATCATATGAAGTCCGAAGAACTGGCCGCCGTTTTCGCCCATTGTACCCATCTGGCCGATGACCTTGCCGTCCTCGCGGTTGAGGAACCAGAGGTGGTTGTTGGTGAGATCGGAGACGTAGAGAAGCCTCTGCGCTTTGTCCGGAGAGAACATCACGCCGCCGGCCGATCCGCCAACGCCCGTGGTGGGCGCGAGGATGAATTCGCGGAGGAACTTCCCTTCCTTCGTCGTGACATGGATGCGGTTGGCGTTGCGGTCGGCGGCATAGACGAGGCCGTCGTTCGAGATGTTGAGCGTGAGGTGACCGCGGAATTCTTTGGGCATGGGACCGCCGGGCGTGTAGGCGCGGTCGGCGTCATTGGTGGTCATTTCCGAAGAGCTTGTGTCCGTAGGCGCCCCAGCCGCGCTTGAACTGCGAGAGTGTCGAGATCGAAGACCATGACGCGTCCGCCCAGATAATTGTCGGCGGCAGTAAAGTTCGCGGGCGGGTTCATCGAGCCGGATTTCTTCGATGCCGCCGACGATCATCGGCGTGGTGGGCGGGTACTTGGCGCGGAAAGCCGCTATGGCAGCCTCGCGCGCGCGTGCGCTGCGGAGGGTTCGGCTCGACCGCGTCCGCCGGGTGGAGTGAGAAATCCGGCGACGGGTCCGGCGCTGCCGCGGCCGGGAATGTGGGCTGGAGGTGAGAGCGAGGATCGGCACCCGCGCCCGGCGGGCTCTCGAGGCGTGCGGGGCACTTCGCCGACCATTTTGCCGGTCTGCGGATCGTATTTGCGGACCGTGTCCTGGCCGATGTAGACGAAGCCTTTGCTATCGACCGCCATGCCGTGGCCCTGCGGAGCGTCGAAGGAGCCGATGACGTTGCCGTTTTTGTCGATGTGGATCATGGCGGGCGGCCGCACGCAGCAATCGGCAAGAGGAGGATTGAGTTCCGCTTCGAGCTCGATGTCGGTCAGATCGTTCGGACGATCGTCAGGACCCAGACGTTGTCGTCCTTGTCGACGGCAAGTCCGGTGACGCCTCCCATCTTCCATTTGTTCGGGCAGAGGTTTGGGCCAGTCGGGATCGTAGCTGAATTTCGGCGCGGCGAGTGGCTGGGCCGCGGGCAGGGCGCCGGGTGCGAGAAGCAACGTGAGGGCGGCGAGGTACAACGTTCTGTGAGGATTCATGCGCGCGCCTCCGGCGGGGCGGACAAATCAGATTATATGTGCGGAAGGGGGCAGGCGGGAATCATGGGACGCGGAGAAGAAGCGATGCCGGGGCCGGAAGAGAAAGAGCGGAGCCGTAAGAACTCTGACCGTCCTTCACTATCTCCGGACGCAGGCCGGGACGTTGCAAGCGACCAGCGGGGTTGACAACCCCGCTGCGGGAAATCATCCCGCCCCACATCAGCCGGCGACGGATTCGCAGAGTCGGCCCAGGCGGATAAGAGCGCGCTCCTGCTTTTCGCCCCAGGATTGTCCACAGTTGATGCGGATGTGATGGCGGAAGCGGTTCGCCGGGGAGAAGATCTTGCCGGGCAAAACGGCGATACGCTCAGCGAGCGCGCGCCGGTAGAGTTCGAGAGCATCGGTCTTCGGCGGCATCTCGACCCAGAGAAGAAGACCGCCGGCGGGACGGGAAATGCGCGTGCCCTCGGGGAAGTAGCGGGCAATCGCCTGGCGAACCTTGTCGACGCGACCGGCGAGCACGGTGCGCAGGCGGCGAAGATGGCGGTCGTAGCCGCCCGAAGCGAGGAACTCCGCCACAGCCAGCTGCGAGAGCGTGGAAGAAGAGACCGTGCTGAGGAAGCGGCGACGTTCAACTTCAGCCCGAAAACGGCCGGGCATGATCCAGCCGATACGATAGCCCGGCGGCAGAGTCTTCGAAAACGATGAGCAAAGCAGAACGAGTTCTTTGCGGTCGTACGATTTCACGGTTCGCGGCCGCGGGGAGCCGAAGGCGAGGTCGCCGTATACCTCGTCCTCGATGACGGCGATGTTGCGGCGCGCGGCGAGATCGGCGAGATCCTTCTTACGCTGATCGGAGAGCACGTAGCCGAGCGGGTTGTGGCAGTTGGACATCACGACGCAGGCGCGGACGCGGTGTTTGCGGATGGCGCTGTCGAGGCGGTCGAGATCCATACCGTCCTGCGGATGAGTGGGAATTTCGATGATTTTCATACCCAGCGCGGAGATGGCGCCGGGCAGGCTGAAGTAGGTGGGGCTTTCGACAGCGATGACGTCGCCGGGTTTGGCAACAGACTGGAGAGCGAGGTTTACGGCTTCGAGCGTACCGCCGGTGATGATGATGTCGTCGGCCGTGCAGGCGCAGCCGAGGTCGGGCGAGCGGCGGGCCAGTTGACGGCGCAGAGATTCGACGCCAGGGGGAAGTTCGTAATAGGCACTGTGCAGGGGCTGGCGGTTGACGATGCGGCGCACGATGAGGTTCATGGCGCGGTTGGGAAACAGATCCGGCGTGAAGCAGCCGGCGGCAAACGAAACGCATGAGGGATCGCGGGTGGAAGTCGCCAGAGTGACGAGAATCTCCTTGTAGCCGGGGGCCTGCGGGGCCATGCTGGGGATTTCGACGCGGGGCTCGGGGATGAGGCTGGAGAACGGACGGCGCACGAAGAAGCCGGATTTGGGGCGCGCTTCGAGATAGCCGCGGCTTTCGAGCCAGAGGTAAGACTGCAGGGCAGTCGAGATGCTGACGCGCTTCTGCTTACTCAGGCGGCGAATGGAAGGGGCTTTTTCACCGACGCGCAGGGTACCGGTTTCGATCTGTGCGACTATGCCTTCGGCGATCTGAACGTAGAGCGGCGCGGGGGCCGTGGCGGCTGCCATGTACACATACATAACAGATTTCAAGCGAAACTAACTGTACCGGTTATACAGATACGGATCTGCATCTGTACCTTTCGGCGCCGAAAGGTTATCTTGACTGAAAGCAGACTCAGGAGTGACCGGGTATGTCAGCCTTCAGGGTGTTCGCCGCCGAAAGAGAAACAAGCTACAGGGTTCTGCCGCGCAATGAGGCAGCATCGGCGGGTGCTGCCCCTACGCAGCCGGCGGCGGACCGGATTGCTGTCCGCGAGTCCGGCCGGGTGATCCTGCTGAAAGTGGATGACATCGACTGGATTGAGGCAGCCGACAATTACGTCTGCCTGCACCGCGGCACCGAGACGCATGTACTGCGGGAGACGATGAATGCGGTGGAGGCGCGGCTGCCGTCGCAGTTCGTGCGGATTCACCGGTCGGCGATTGTGAACCTGGACCGTGTCAAAGAGCTGCAGCCGTGGTTCCGCGGCGACTATCAGGTAATTCTGCGCGACGGGACGAAGCTGACGCTGACGAAGAATCACCGGAAGAAGCTGCATGCGCAGCTGCTGCTGGGGTCGTTCACGCGGTAGGGAGATCGGAACTTTGCGCCAGATTCCGGTGTCTGTTCCGGCATGGCGATGACTGTGGGCGGAAAAGGTCCGACGGCTTCAATCAAGGTGACGCCGATGATCGATGTGCTGCTGGTGCTGCTGATCATTTTCATGGCGGTGGCGCGGGTGCGGCGGACGGGGCTGGAGACGGTGATTCCGCAGAGCGCGGACCCGGCACGGCCTGAGCCGCCGGAGAGTCCGGTAGTGCTGAGGATTGCGCGCGACGGGTCGTATGCGCTGAATACGGAACGCGTGCAGGCGGATCGACTGAGCGAACGGTTGAAAGAGATTTTCGCCGGACGCGGGCAGCGAGTGCTGTTTCTGAAGGCGGCGGGGGAACTGGAGTTTCAGAGTGTCGCGGCGGCGATTGATAAGACGCGGGAAGCCAACGTCACGACTGTGGCGCTGATGCCGCGATGATACAGGGATGACTATCAAGAGGGTGGAACCAACCACAGAACAGCCGCAGTCGGGTTCCCCCCAGACAAGCGACTCGGGCGCAGCAGTATCAACGGATTCGCGAGGCTTATGCGCAGAAGCCTGACTCCGCTGAGGAAGCTGACGACTGGTCGTCGGCAGAGCCGTGGAGCAATTCGGAGAGTCAGTAAGCTGGGTTGATGCCGCAATGGCTCAACCGCAACGTCTGGGGCATGACGGTCACCAGCATGCTTTCGGACGCATGCTACGAAATGGTGCTGGCGGTGCTGCCGGGGTTTCTGCCGGTGATCCATGTCGCAGCCGCTGCGCTGGGCTGGATTGAAGGCGCGTCGGATGCGTTTTCGAGCTTCCTGAAACTGTTCGCGGGGTGGTATTCGGACAAGCTCGGGCGACGCAAGTGGATCATCGTCCTTGGATACCTTTTCACCGGCACCGGGCTTTCGGTATTCGCATCGGCGGTGACGTGGGTGCCGATTCTGCTGGGACGAATCGTGAGCTGGTTCGGGAAAGGCATTCGCGGATCGCTGCGGGATGCAATGCTGGCGGAGTCCGTCGCGCCGGAGGTACGCGGGCGGGCGTTCGGATTTCATCGCGCGGGAGACACGGTGGGGGCGATTGTCGGGCCGCTGGCAGGGATCGTGCTGCTGTCGGTGCTGCCGAAAGTTTTCCCGGGCAAAGGGCCGGACGTTCCGTTTCGAACGATCTTTTTGTTGTCGCTCGTGCCGGGCCTGGCGGCACCTCTGGCATTTGCGGTGATGGTGCGGGAGACGACACGGCGGCCAATGCCTGCGAAGACTCTGGTGGCGTCGATCCGGGAGTTGCCTGCGGCGTTTCGGAGATTTGTGGTGGCCGTGGGATTGTTCGGCGCGGGTGATTTTTCGCCAACGCTGCTGACACTCGCGGCGGCGACGCTGCTGCGGGCGGCGCATGGTCCGGTGCGGGCGGCACAGCTGGCGGCAGTGCTGTATGTGATCCGGAACATTGTTTATGCAGTGGCGGCGTATCCGATCGGGGCGATGGCGGACAGGATGCAGAAGCTGCCGCTGCTGGCGGGGGGATATCTGTGCGAGGCGATAGCCGCGGGGTTTTTGGCACTGGTGTTCTTCAGAGACAGTTCGGCGGGGGTCGGAGTGTTGGCCGTAGTGTTCGTTGTGTCGGGGATATTTGCAGCCGCGAAAGATACGCTCGAAGGCGCGATTCCGGCAGATCTGGGCGATCCGGAAAAGCGCGGCACTGTGTATGGAACGCTCGGCGCGGTGAACGGCGCCGGGGACCTGATCGCGAGCGCGCTGACGGGGACGCTGTGGACAGTCTTATCGCCGGTGGCCGCGTTCGGCGTGGCTGCAGGCGTGATGACGGCAGGCGCGATTTCGGTGCTGCGGACGGCGCCGGGCGGAAGCCCGGCGGCAGGCTGGAAAGCCTGGCCCCACTAATTGTTGACCGCGCACAACGGACCTGCGGCCTGCGCGCTAACTATACTCGGGGTATGCCCGGGTTGCTCTCTGTGGTTTCGACTCCCATCGGAAATCTGGAGGACATGACGTACCGGGGTGTGCGGGTGCTGAAAGAAGCCGACTGGATTGCGTGTGAGGACACGCGCACGACGAAACGGCTGCTGGATCATTACGGCATCGCGACGCCGACGATCAGCTATCACGAGCACAACGAAATGAACCGAACGGAGGAACTGGTCGCGCGGCTGGCCGGGGGGGAGAAGGGCGCGCTGGTGTCGGATGCGGGGACGCCGCTGCTGTCGGATCCAGGATATCGCGTGGTGCGCGCGGCGGTGCAGGCGGGAGTGCGCGTGGAAGCGCTGCCAGGGGCGTCGGCGCTGCTGGCGGGGCTGGTGGTGTCGGGGCTGCCGACGGATCAGTTTCACTTCGCGGGATTCCTGCCTCCGAAGCAGGGGCAGCGGACGAGGCTGCTTGAATCGCTTCGGGATGAACAGGCAACGCTGATTTTCTACGAAGCGCCGCACCGGATTCTGGAATCGCTCGACGATATTGCGGCGGTGCTGGGTCAGCGTGAGGTAGTGGTGGGGCGCGAGCTGACGAAGTTTCACGAGGAAGTTCTGCGCGGGGCGCCGGGGGAAATAAAGCTGGCGCTGGAATCGCGCGATGCCATTCGCGGGGAGTTCGTGGTGCTGATTGCCAAGTCGAGTGAGCCGATGCATGACGACAGGCCGCCGGAGGAAGTGGTGGAAGCGCTGGTGGCAAGCGGCGTGAACCGCATGGAAGCGATGAAGGTGGTGGCGCGGCAGAGAGGGCTTTCCAAGCGCGACGTGTACCGGATCGTGAACAACCTGAAATGATCAAAGTCATTGGCGGCGGGCTGGCGGGTACGGAGGCGGCATGGCAACTGGCCGAGCGCGGCATCGAGGTGGTGTTGTACGAGATGCGGCCGGTGCGGACCACGGATGCGCATCAGACGGACCGGCTGGCGGAACTGGTTTGCAGTAATTCACTGAAGAGCGATCAGGAGCCGTCGGCGTCGTGGCTGCTGAAAGAGGAATTGCGACGACTCGACTCGCTGCTGCTGCAGGAGGCGGAGAAGGCGCGCGTGCCGGGTGGACAGGCGCTGACGGTGGATCGGGTGGCTTTCGCGGATGCGGTGAGCCGGAGGATAGAAGCGCATCCGCGGATTGAGGTGCGGCGCGAGGAAGTCCGGGGGATCGATCCGGAAGAGATCACGATTATTGCCAGTGGGCCGCTGACGAGTGATGCGCTGGCGAATGAGATTGCGCGACTCACGGGTTCGGCGCGGCTGTTTTTCTATGACAGCATCAGTCCGATTGTGGACGCGCACACGGTGGACCGGTCGATCGCGTTTGCTGCATCGCGGTACGACAAGTCGCTTGACGGGACGGGCGATTATCTGAATTGCCCGATGAATCGGGCCGAGTATGAGCGGTTCGTGGATGCGCTGCTGGCGGCGGAGACGGTGGAGGCGCACATTCCGAATGACACGCCGTACTTCGAGGCGTGCCTGCCCATTGAGGAGATCGCGCGGCGCGGGCGGGACACGCTGCGCTTCGGGCCGATGAAGCCGATGGGGCTGGTGGATCCGCGGACAGGGCGGCGTCCGTATGCGGCGGTGCAATTAAGGCAGGAGAATCTGCGGGCGGACAGTTACAACCTGGTGGGGTTTCAGAATCATCTGCGGTTCGCGGAGCAGAAGCGCATTCTGCGGCTGATTCCCGGGCTGGAGAATGCGGAGTTTCTGCGGTTCGGACAGATTCATCGGAATACATACATCAATGCGCCGGAGCTGCTGAACGATACGCTGCAGCTGCGCGCGCATCCGAATGTGTTTTTCGCGGGGCAGATTTCGGGCGTGGAAGGGTACGTCGAGTCGATTGCGACAGGGCTGGTTGCCGGAGTGCTGGCGGCGGCGTTCGCGAGCGGTGAAACGGTGCGGGCGTTCCCGCGGGAATCAGCTATAGGCGCGCTGTGTTATTACATTTCGCACGCGAACCCGAAACGTTATCAGCCGGCGAATATCGCTTTCGATCTGTTTCCGGCGCTCGATCCGAATCCGCGGGATCGGAAGGAGCGGCAGACGGCAATCTGCAGAGTCGCGCTGGAGAAGCTCGACGAATACATGAGCGTGCATGTCGGAGCCGGGCGTGTCTGACTTGGCAGCCGCCATCGAAGATTTTCTGGGCGAGCGGGCGCGGCGCAACGATTCGCCGCATACGCTGCGGAATTATGGCGCCGATCTGAAGGAGTTTCTGGAGTACTTTTCGCCGCCGGGGACGGAGCCGCCGGCGCCGAGCGCCATAGATCTGCTGAGTTTGCGCGAATGGCTGGGGCATTTGTACGAGCGCGATCAGAAACCGGCAACGATCCGGCGCAAGCTGGCGAGTCTGCGGGCGCTCTATAAGTTTCTGCGGCGGGAACACCGGGTGGAGCGCGATCCGGCGCGACTGCTGCGCCTGCCGAGGATGCCGAAGACGCTGCCGGAGGTGCCGAACACCGAGGTGACGAACGCGCTGGTGGACGGGACAGGGCGCGCGGAACTGGAACGGCCGCATCCGGCGCGCGACAGGGTGCTGCTCGAACTGCTGTATGGTTGCGGGCTGCGCATCAGCGAGGCGGTCGGGCTCGATCTGGAAGACTTCGACCGAAGCGAGCGGTGGGTGCGGGTTCGCGGCAAGGGCCGGAAGGAGCGGCAGGTTCCTTATGGCGCGAAGGCTGGTGAGGCGCTGGAGACGTATCTGGAGGAGCGGTTGGCGGAGAATCTGTCCGAGAAGCAGCCGCATGCGCTGTTTCTGAACCATCGGGGACAGAGACTGACGGATCGCGGGGCGCGCGGCATCGTGAAGTTCTATGCGACGTATGTGGCCGGGGATGCGACGATTCATCCGCACACACTGCGGCACGCGTTTGCGACGGATCTGCTGAGTCATGGAGCGGATCTGCGGGCGATTCAGGAGCTGCTGGGACATGCGCGGCTGTCGACAACGCAGAAGTATACGCAGGTGTCGCTGGTGGATCTGATGCGGGTGTATGACGGGGCGCATCCCAAGGCTAAGGCGGGAAGATAGCGGACGGTGCAGTCATCTTTGACATGAGTGGCCTGATGCTGCTTCCGATTTCGGAAGGGGGGCTGATAGGGTGGCTGGGGAGGCGATTCCGGGCTACGGTTGCGACATCTTCCGAACGCACGGTTTCGGATAAGCTTGCGACGGGCGATTGCAGAAAAATGCTTCTTGCCACTCCCTTACGGTCGGGGTTCGGAAAAGCAGGTGCTGATTCCGCAGTGGTTACTGAACCGCGCGCGTCAGCAAGCGGCAACGAAAAGAGCAAATGCAGGAAATGGAAACGCGTCTCCGGCTGCATGTCACGCTCTCGCGGAGTTCTGGAAGGTGTCGGAGCTGGGAAGCGCGCCGGGCAGAAGCCCGGCGGCAGGCTCGAAAGCCTGGCCCCACTAAAGGGTCTTCAGGAAGTCGAGATCGACGTTGCCGCCGGAGAGGATGACGCCCGCACTTCGAATTTCGCGCGGCAGCTTTCCGAAAAGCACAGCCGCGAGTGAGACGGCGCCGCTGGGTTCTACAAGAATTTTCAAACGCTCGAGCAGGAAGCGCATCGTGGCGCGGATTTCGGCCTCACTCACCAGAAAAATGCTCTCGACGTTCTTCCGGATGACCGGAAACGTCAGCGCGCCGGGAGAAGGGGCGCGAAGACCGTCGGCGATCGTGTCGGGAGGCGGAATCGTGACGCGATGGCCGGCGGCGAAGGAGAGTGCCGTGTCGTTGGCAAGCTCGGGTTCGACGCCGAAGACGCGGATGCCGGGCCGGGTCGACTTCGCGATGGTGGAAGAGCCGGCGAGCAGTCCGCCGCCGCCGATGCAGACGACCAGGGCGTCGATGTCCGGTTGATCTTCGAGCAGTTCGAGCGCGGCAGTGCCCTGCCCCGCCATGATCATCGGGTGATCGAACGGGGGAACCAGTGTGCCCGCGGTATCGTCGAGAACGCCGCGGGCGATGGCTTCGCGGTCGTCGGTGAGGCGGTTGTACGTGACAATGCGCGCACCAAGGGAGCGCACGGTTTCCGTCTTGGCGCGCGGGGCGTCTTCCGGCATGACGATGGTGGCCTGAGCGCCGACGTGGCGGGCGGCGATGGCGGTGGCGATGGCGTGATTGCCGGAAGAAAAAGCCACGACGCCGTTCTTCAGCTGGTCGGTTTCGAGCGAGAGGATCAGGTTGGAAGCGCCGCGGATTTTGAACGCACCGCCGCGCTGGAGGTTCTCGCACTTCAGAAAAACCGAAAGGCCGGCGTGCTCGTCGAGGGTGTCGGAGGTCAGCACAGGAGTGCGGCGGGCAAGAGGCTTGATGCGTGCGGCGGCTTCGCGAATTAACTGCCCGGACATGGGTGGCATGGGAGTTTCGTTGCCGCTCCCTCACGGTCGCGGTTCGGTATCTTTCAGCGGGCGGATTCGAATTCGAGGCGATGAGCGCGGTTGTAACGCATGCGGTCCTGATACTCCTGCCAGAGCGTACCGAAGCCGGCCCAGTAGTAGCCGCCGACGAACATCAGGAGAAACGGCAGGGTCGGAAAGTTATAGGTCTGGATGGCGAACCAGCACATGTAGACGAAATAGCTGCCGACCGCGAGTTCGAAATAGGGCAGCCAGCCGCTTTTCCGCTTATACTTCTTGACCGCAAGACGCCTGGCGTGCGTGCCTTCAATCGCATACTTCGGGGTGCGCACGAATCCGCTTTCGACGCCGCACAAGGCTTCGAGCACGGCGCGGGTATTGATCAGAGTGAGCCCAACACCAACGGCCATCAGCATGGGCAGAAAGAAAATGGCGCGCTTCCAGGTTTTCGGCCAGATCTCGCGCTGCGCGGCCAGATAGAACGCCCAGAGCGAGACAAACGACGCGATGATGAGCGGGAAATCCAGCAGCATCATCTGCCAGATGCCCATATAAAAGCGCACGATCATGACCGGGAGCATCAGGGCGGTCACGACGATCATCAGCGGGTAACTGATGTTGGGAGTCAGGTGGAGGAAGGCTTCGACCTTCGCCCGGAAAGGAATTCGCGACCGCAATACAGAGGGCAGCAGTTTTTTCGCACACTGCGTCAGGCCTTTGGCCCAGCGGAACTGCTGCACCTGGAAGCCGTGCATTTCGACCGGCAGTTCCGAGGGGCAATCGAGGCCCGGCAGGTAGACGAACTTCCAGCCTTTCAGCTGGGCACGGTAGCTGAGGTCGGTGTCTTCGGTCAGAGTGTCGTGCTGCCAGCCGCCGGCATCGTCGATCATGGCGACGCGGAGCATCCCGGCAGTGCCGTTGAAGTTGAAAAAGTGACCGGCGCGGGAACGGGCGCCCTGCTCGAGGATGAAGTGACCATCGAGGAGCATGGCTTCCACTTCGGTAAGGAAGTTGAAGTCGCGGTTCAGATAGCTCCAGCGCGTCTGCACCACGCCGACTTTCGGGTCGGCGAAGTGGTGGATGGTGCGGGTCAGGAAGTCGACAGGCGGGATGAAGTCGGCATCGAATACGGCGACGAACTCGCCGGTGGCGGTCTTGAGGCCATCCTGCAGAGCACCGGCTTTAAATCCGACACGGTTGGTGCGGTGGTGATACTCGATCGGGTAGCCCATGTTGCGGTATTTCTCGCAAATGGCTTCGGCGAAGGCGTGGCTGTCGTCGGTGGAGTCGTCGAGAACCTGAATCTGGAGAAGCTCGCGGGGATATTCGACTTTCACGGTCTCGTCGATCAGACGCTCGAGTACGTAGCGCTCGTTGTAAAGGGGCAGCTGGATGGTGACGCGGGGCAGCGCATCGAATCGTACGGGAGGTTCTGAGACTGCGTTTCTGCGGTGTTTGAAATACGTGCGAAGCGTCTCGAAACGATGGCATCCGTAGACAGAAAGCAGAGCAAGAACGCCGAAGTAGGGAATGAGGATGGCCCAGTCAAACCAGGAGAGCTGATGAATGCCCGAGAAGGTTTCATCGAAGAGGCGACGAGAAAGCCCGTCGAAAGGGGAGACGGAAAGAAACGACGGAAGGATCGGCAAGAAATTCATTCGTAGTTGTCAGGTTCTGCCGACAAAAGTGCGCCGAGGGAGATTGCGGCAGAGCTTCGTATCCATTCAGTTTACAACCAGGGGCATGCCAGAGAGGGAGGGCAGACGGCACAAGGAAACCGTCTGCCCGGGAGCGTCGGAGCACTGGTGAGAGAGCTTAATGATTGCTGGCGACGACATCGTGGCCGGCGTTGGAGGCGACGTTCTGATCGGCGCTGAAGAGGGTGACTTCAACGCGGCGGTTCCTGGCGTTCGCCGCACGGTTGCGCGCGTCTTCCACCGGTTTCTGCTGACCGAGACCCACCATGTGAATGCGGTAGATCGGAATATCATGCTGACCGACAAGGTACTCGACTACGGCGTCGGCACGACGGCGGCTCAGCGCATCGTTATATGCGGGAGTGCCGGTCTTATCGGTAAAGCCCGCGACGGCGACGAAGAACCGTTTGTAGTGATTCTGGCTGGCGACCATCTGGTCGATCGCCATTTTGGCGTCGGGATCGAGCTTGTCGCTGTTGAATTTGAAGTTGACGGTGGTCTCGGCTACCTGTTTATAATCGTCGAGGTTGGCGACCACACCGCGCAGATCATCGAGGCCGCGATTGGCCTGGTCGGCTTTCTGATCGGCGCTGGTGGCTTTCTGATCGGCGCTGGTGGCTTTATTCATGGCGTCGCCGGCGTGGTTATCGGCAGAAAGCGCGCGTTCGTTAGCCGCGCTGATCTTGTTTTCGTCCTGTTCCTGAGTAGCGCGGGTATCGTCGAGAGACTTGCGGGTTTGATCGAGGGACTGGCCCTGCTGATCGGTTTTACTGGCGACCTGATCGAGCTTTCCGCTCACGGGATCGACCTGCTGTTTGACGTATTTCTTCGTGGCGCAGCCGGTACCCGCCAAGCTGGCGAGCACGATCAGGATGACTGGTATCGATGGCTTCATTTAAGGTTTGAAAACCTCCTTGGGCGGGGGTATGGCACGCCGGGTGCCAATGGTTCATGCCCTGTGTGTGAGAGAGCACGGAACGACCAGGATATAATCGCAGGGATAAGCCGATCGTTTCTGGTGCAATGTCATAATCCGAGTTTTTGGCAGGGCTGCGCGGCATCGACCGTGGCAGCCCTGTTTTGATTTTTCGGCGGCCTGACAAGCCAGGGTGCAGACGGTTTAGAATTCTTCAAGAGGTTGGTAATGAGAGAAAAAGGCACAGTGAAGTGGTTTAACGCGGCAAAGGGGTTCGGATTCATTCAGCGGGAATCGGGCGAGGATGTGTTCGTGCACTTTTCGGCCATCAATTCCAGCGGTTACAAATCGCTGGATGAAGGCGCGCGCGTGGAGTTTGAAGTGACGACCGGCCCGAAAGGCTTACAGGCCTCCAACGTGGAACCGATCGCGGGCTAAGGGGTCAGAATCATCGGGCGCTGCGCGGCGCGCGGCGCCCCACCACAAATCAAGAGGTGGAATGAGTAAGGAAGACAGCATCGAAGTAACCGGCACCATTCTGGAGAAGTTTCCGAGTGGGTTGTTCAGTGTGCAGCTGGAGCACGACCGCGTGGTTCTGGCCCATCTGGCAGGACGGCTGCGGCGCAACCGGATTCGTGTTCTGGCGGGGGACAAGGTCACGCTGGAACTCTCGCCGTACGATCTGACCAAGGGACGAATCACGTTCCGGCACAGGTAATCAGTTCTCCGTTTTCACCAATTAAGCGCCAGTTTTGAACCACCTGCGGCGCCCCCGCATTTTCGTTGACAGCCCGGCGAATATTTAATCCTGCCGGGTAGTCCCTTAGGAATGTTAGGGATCGGACAGGGACTATCACCCTGGCGTTGTTTACGGCGTCGTCCGCGACATTTCCGCTCGTATAATCAGGGCAGCATATGACGGACCGTCCGAAAACCTCAGGCGGGCACCCGCGCCCGCAAGCAGACCACCGAACCGGCCGAAGACCTGACTTCGATCCTTTCTTCGAAGGTGGTTGGGCAGCCGAATGTCATCAACGTAATCGTTCCCTACATCGAGATGTTCCAGGCGGGCCTGGCGCCGGAGAACCGGCCGGTCGGCGTGTTCCTGCTGCTGGGTCCGACCGGCACGGGCAAGACGCGCACGGTGGAGGCGCTCGCCGAAGCGCTGCACGGAAGCGCGAGGAACGTTCTGAAGATCGATTGCGGCGAGTTCCAGATGGAGCACGAAGTCGCCAAACTGATCGGCGCGCCTCCGGGATATCTGGGGCATCGCGAAACGCAGCCCATGCTGTCGCAGCAGAAGCTGGCCAGCGTCACCAGCGATAAATGCGGCCTGTCGCTGGTGCTGTTCGATGAAATCGAGAAAGCCGCGCCATCGCTGACGCGGCTGCTGCTGGGCGTGCTGGACCGCGGCATACTGCGGCTGGGCGACAACTCGGTGGTCAACTTCGAGAAGAGCCTGGTGTTTCTGACCAGCAATCTGGGCGCGAAGGAAATGATGCGCGAGATTCAACCCCGATTTCGGATTTCAGTCGGCGACGGGCACGGGCACGCGCGAGGATCTGACGCAGAAGCTGCAGGGAATCGCGCTGGTGGCGGTGCGCAAGAAATTTTCGCCGGAGTTCATCAACCGCATCGACCACGTGATTACGTACCGGCCGCTCGACGCGGAGTCGTTCGCGGCGATTACGGATCACGAAATCGACGAGATCTGCAGAACCATGTGAATACGCGGCTGGGAACCGCTGCTTCACGATCGAAGTGCCGTTCGAGACGCGGCAGTGGCTGATCGAGCAAGGCACGAGCGCGGAGTATGGCGCGCGCGAACTGAAGCGCACCATTCACAAACACCTGACGCAGCCGCTGGCGACGCTGGTGGCGAAGAATCAGATCGAACCCGGATCGCGAGTGCGGGTGGAGATCGATCCGGACGAAGGGGAGGCTCTGTCGCTGCGCGCAACGGGCATCGGCCGAGGAACCGGCGCCGTCGCATCCGACCGTGCTGCTGGTGGACGATAACCGCGATCTGCTGCAGTTTCTCGAGCGGCTGATGGCGGAGTCGGGCTGGGAACTGCTGGCGGCGGAAAGCGCGAGCGAGGCGCGGCGCATGGTGGCGAAGCGGAAGCCGAACGCCGCGCTGCTGGACTACATGCTGCCGGACGGCAACGGCGTGGAACTGGCGCAGCAGCTGAAGCAGATGGTGCCGAATCTGCAGGTCATCATGATGACGGGCTCGATGCTGGCGCCGGAAGAAGAGGCGATCTGCGAGGAGCACGAATTTCCGGTGCTGCGCAAGCCGTTTCTGGCGACGGACGTGATGAACCAGATCCGCAGCCGGCTGGCGGCGCGAACGGCTGCCGCGAAGTAGCGGGCGAAGGCGAGCGGGACGCCGATTCGGCGATCAGATTGACGATTGAATGACACCACGCTAGGATAGGTGTGCGGGGTGGAGCAGTCTGGTAGCTCGTTGGGCTCATAACCCAAAGGTCGAAGGTTCAAATCCTTCCCCCGCAACCAATAAAATCAATCAGTTGCGCGATTCGGAGGCCGACCGGCAAACCCCCGAAAACCCCTGTTAAGCGAAACCAGTTGATTTTATCCCGTTCCCGTAGGCTTCTTCGCTTCCCTGAGAACGATCTGTACGATCTTCCGGTTCGCCTCCCTTTTGGTATCCGGTATCGCGCCTCCATAAACGTTCATCGTTGTCTGGATGCTCGCGTGACGCATGAGTTGCTGCTGCACTGTCATCGGTGCGCCGGTATCATCCAGCCAGGCCCGATAGGTATGGCGGAAGGTGTGCCAGCCCAGTGAAAACCCAAGCTTCGCTTTTTCTCCCGCCGGTTTCAGAAAACGCTTCTGTATCTGCTCTTGATGGTAGGGACGCCCCGTGACTGGATTCTGAAATACCCATTCGCCTCCGAGACCGGAGGGTGTCGCCTCCCGCCAATTGAGAATCAGGGCAGCCAGAGCCGGGTCCAGCGGCATCAGATCCTGAGAGTACTCGGTTTTCACCGAATCGACTCTTCCGTGTACAACGCTGCGCTGAATCAGCAACGTTCCTGCAGTAAAATCGAAATCCTCCCATTTCAAGCCAACGATCTCGCTCACCCGAAGGCCGAGACACTGTGCCACCAGGACCATGAGCCGATACTTCCCGGGTATGAATTCGAGAAGTTCGTAGAATTGTTCGCTCGTAAGTATTTGCGGCCTGCTCCGTCTTCTGCTTCCTCCTTTCACGCGGACGAGGCGGATCGGATTCTTCCCGAGATCAACCAACTCCCACCGCTGTGCCGCCTCAAACATTGCGTGCATTAGGCTCCGAATGTGGGTTCGCGTCTTGGGGGCCAAAATCAGCTGCTTGAGCCACTGCTCTACGGCAGCCGCCTTGACCCGGTCCAACGGATAATCCTTCCACTTCGGCCTGATGTGATTCTCGACGTTTGATCGATATGACATTCGGGTCGAATGGCGATCGGGAAATTCCTCCGCCACGAAGCGGTCGATCACCGCCTCGAATCGGGGAACAACCGTCGTTGGAGTTTCTGAATTGAGTTTTAGAAGAAACGCCTCCGCGGCTTTTCGCACGGCGGCTTCGGTCGGATACTCGGCAACGGTTCCAAGCGTCATGTGACTGCGCCTGCGAACACCCTCGACGACTTCGTAATACCGGAACTCCCACGCTCTTGGCCCTTTGGCTCGCTTCTTCTGCCGAAAACTTCCGAATTGATAACGCGCTCTGTTGAACAAGGTCTCTTCACCTCAGTTCGAGCACGAGTGGCTCTTTGAAGATATCGCAGTCTTCAGCCAATCGTCCAATTCGGAAGCCCTGAAACGCCACAACCCGCAAATGCTGTGGGCCGGTACGCGACCGATACGCGCCAGCTTCTGGAGGGTCTTGGGATGGATTCGGAGGAGCTTCGCCGCAGCCGTGCTGTCGAGCAACGGTTCGAATCGCTCAGAGTCCGGACTGTGATGGCGAATCCCCTCTTGGCTTGGGCGCGAAAACGAGTCCGGCAGATCGTCGGCAGGGCGAGGCGCACGAACGGATTTCGGATCGGCTTCGTCAACATCCGATAGCTTCAATCCGAAATCCGCGTCGAATCGGCGATCATTTCGATTCATGTCTGGGGCTCCTTCCCGACACCGAAGCCGATGGCTTCGTCGCTGACTCATGCCGTTGCACGGTCGACTCCGCGGGTGTGACCACCCACCAATAGAAGAGGCCACCCAAGAGAACGCCAAGCACCAATGCCAGTCCCAAACAGATCCATTGCACGCGGCGCATTCCCTCGTTCCAGAGGTCGATTGACTTCTTCGCGGAATCCGCGGCTGCGGTGACGCTGTTCAGCACCCATGTGACGTGACTTTGGGAGTCCTTCATTTGTTGCCGGAACTCCGTAAGCGCGTGATTCTGGCCCGACACCACCTGCCGGAGCCGGTCCCCTTGCTCTTTGAGTTGCCTCCCCGCCTCCGATACTCCGGACTCCTGGAATTGCTCCTTCACGCCATCCACGATCTGGGTGGCCAGTCTGGCGGGGCTGAGACCCTGCGCGATTTCTCCCGGCAGGCAACTTAACCGGTCACTGAGCTTCTGGTGATAGACAGCGGTCGTTTTTGCTGCCGCAGTCATCTCCTCGATGAGACTGCGAGACAGCGCGGCCAGCTTTGCCCTCTCAGCGGCAATAAGCTCCGGCGTGACGCGGGTGAGTAGCGCGAGGTATCCCATCGAATATGCCAGGTGCGCGACCTCGTCATCGGGCGGAAGCATGCGCAGCCACGGGCCAACATTCCGGTACCAGCCGAGACGCGACTCCTCCGGAAGAAGGGCCGCTACCTCGTCAATCCATCGCAGATCTCGTTCGATGTTCGGTAACGGACCTGCCGCTGGTACCGTAACCGCGCCGGTTTCCCGAATCGGAGTTACCGTCGGCTGTTTCATGGCAAGAAGAACTCCTTCGCCTTTTCGAACTCCTGAAATAGGCGACGGCGGTAGCTCTGTGCCCGGATTACAAACGAAGCTTTCTGCAATTCCGCCGCATTCGTCTTGCGCTCCGCAACCTGTGCGAGCGTGGCGCCATGTTGGCGCGAGGCGTTCTCAAGATCCGCCAGCCGGTATTCCATCGACAGAACGACTGGCCGAAATGCGTCTCGAAATCGGACGCACTGGTCGCTGTCCCGCCAATAGGAGAAGTCCGCCTGTGGACTCGTGGCATTCTCCACGATCACGTACTCCACCCGGTTCTGCAGCCGGGCGGCCCATGCCAACACGCTTTCCACGCTGGCCGGGTCGGAGGTGACAACTCCGATCGCGGTGAACAATATTCCCTGTTGGGCGAGGTCGGGATACATCCTCTCAAACCAGTTCAGCGCCACCTGACCCGATCCCGCCCCCATGTCGGCCAGCACAACCGGCGTACCTTCGGCGAGGCAATCGATGAACGCGTCGAGGCCAGCCTCCGTGTGAATGTTGATCTTCCGGGCGAGCGCGTTGAAGTAGTGCTTCAGGCTGCCGCGCGACTTGTTCTCAGTATCGAGATCGAGAAGTGTGAACGGGATGTCGTTGGCGATAAACCATTCCGCCAGATGAATAATGAAGCCCGTTTTTCCGACGCCCCCTTTCCCGCCCTTGGTGAACACAACCCGTTTGCGAACCTGCGGGCTGTCTGCTGGCGTTTGTTCGGTCTGCTCTGACACCATTCCACCTCGTCGCTGTACGCTCTGTCCCTCACTTGAATGGGGTTGGCCGCGAGCAATTCGAACGTCCGACACGGGGAATTTCGCGCCCATACATATAAGGGCTCAGAAAGCCGGTTTTGGACAAATCTGTCGATTAAAAAGAAACAGCTGAGGCGGCGACTGGTTCAGTCGACGTTGGTTGATGTCGGGTTTCGCCGCAATTTAAGAGGCTCGTCTTCCTCGTACGAGAACACCGGCTGCGGTGCTTTGGCGGGAGTTCGTTGCTTCAACGCGGCGATTCTTTGCTGAACATCATCATCCGCCGGAGTGTTCTTCAATGGCGGTGCTGAAACACGGCTTGGCCTGGTGGATGACTGCTCTGCGGTTGAAACATCGCTTCGTTTTCCCCGCCTCCGGCGGACGCGGACGAAGTCATGGATTGTACTGGGAGCGACCGTGATCGCCAAATGATCCTGGAAGAACTGCGCAATCTCGCGGTAGGTGAGGCGCTTTCGTCGCAAAGCGCTGATCACGTCCGCGTGAGGTTCCAGTTTGGACCGAGGCGGCTTTTCCGGGATCTCCTCCAGCAACTTATTGATACGTAGATCCAAAGCCAATTCCCGGGAACGAATCCAGTCTACCCAATTCAACCCGAACAAAGCCGAATTTTGTTCGGTAAAATTCAGCTACATTCGGTTCCGTTCGGTATTTTTCGTTCTTCCTATCGCGCTCGAGGTGCCGAGAGACAACCCGAACCCGGCCATCGGCAGCAAAAAACCGGTAGTGGAACATAAAGGGTTTGTCGAACGGGCTGGTGTTTTTTCACTCGCAACGAGTGCGCGGTCAGCAGTTTCCGCCGTGGGACAAATTACCTCGCGCGTTCGACCGATGTTCGACGCCGAATTACGGCGAAGAAAAATGTCCAAAAATGCCTTTCTGAGCCCTTATATGTAGAGGGCTTTTTATGAAGCAACGCGCGAGTACTGCCCGGAGTGCCAGAGTCGCGGTCCGGCTCACCAGAGAAGAGCAACGTCAGGTTGAGGAGGCGGCGAAGGACCAGAGGCTATGCAAATCCCAGTGCGTTCATTCGGGCGGCGATCCGCAACGAACTGGACGGGCGAGCCGAACTGACCGGCACCGAGGAGCGGATTGGAGCGGGCTTTGATCGCGTTTCGCGGGACATCTTCCGCGTGGGCCGGGGCCAGCAGGCGCTGTTTGCGTTGGTGGACGCTTTCGCCAAAGCGATTCTGACCTGCGTGCCGGAACCGCCGCCCGAAGCCAGACCGCAGGCCATCGCCCGCGCGAAAGAGCGTTACGACCGGCTCGTCAAAGCCGCCGGTCAGGCGATGTCTGGCGATGCGCGCGCCGCCATGCAGGATTTGGTGGACCATGGCACGAACTGACGACGAGCGGGAATTCCGGCTCCGGCCGCCAAAGCCTCGCGTCACGCGGAACGAAGGCGCGGCGTGGTCGAACGGATTCAGGCTGCTCATGCACTACGCCCGCAGCAGCCGAAAGGCCGGCAACCGCGCGCCAGGCGGAAAAGGGAAAAGCCGCGCGTCCGTACCATCAGCGTTGCGCGGTCCGCGTGACGTATCTGAAGAACAAGGTCCGAGGGCAATGGAAAGCACACGGGCGTTATCTCGCGCGCGAGAGCGCGGCATTTGAAAACGACGCCAAAGCCGTGGGATTCAGCCGGGAGAACGAAGCGGTCGACATCGCGGGGCAACTTGCAAACTGGCAGGCCGCGGGCGATCAACAGTTCTGGAAGCTGATCGTCTCGCCGGAATTTGGGGACCGGGTCGATCTGTCGCGGCTGACGCGCGAACTGATCACGCAGATGGAGAAGGATCTGGGAACGGATCTCGAATGGGTTGCGGCTGAACACCACAACACCGAGCACCCGCATGTTCACGTGGTGATTCGTGGCGTGAGAGATAGCGGCGAGACTCTGCGCTTGAGCCGCGAGTATGTGCAGCAAGGGATTCGGGCGTATCGCCGCGGACCTGTGTACGCGCCAACTCGGGTATCGCACGGAACTCGACGGGGCCGAGGCGGAACGCCGTGAAGTCACCGAGAAGCGGCTCACGTCGATCGACCGCAGGCTCCTGAAGAGACGCGCAGCAAATCCGGCCCGGACCTGGGATCGCAGCATTTCACGGTCTCGCGGAATCCGGCGCAGACCGGGTTGGGCGAAACGGCGCGATCTCGCACACGACATGATGTCGCGCGCCTCGCCGTGCTTCGCCAGATGGGCCTTGCAGAATCGACGGGGCCGAACACGTGGCGGTTGCGCCGGGACTTCGAACAGGTTCTCCGGGCAATGCAGCGAACCGCCGACCGGCAGAGAACGCTGGCGGCGCACGGGGTCCTGATGTCAGACGAGCGCCTGCCGATCGAGGTGCTCGATCTGAGGCAGACTCACCTCGGTCGAGGGCAGGGTGCTCGTTCATGGCCAGGACGAGCAAACGGGGCGCAATTATCTGATGCTCGAAGGAACGGACGCGAAGGTCCATTTCATCCACTACACGCCGGAGATGGAGGAGGCCCGCAGCCGGGGTCGAACTTCGGGTCAATTCGTTCGTGCGGTTGCGGAAGCTCTCGAGCAGCGCGGGTGTGGATGTCAGCGACTTGGGTGATGCCGAGGAGATGTTGAAGAATAGTCGCTATATAAATGAATTCGCTCATCAGCTGCTCAAACGCGGGATCACACCTAGTGAAGATGGGTGGGGCGGCTGGCTGGGGCGTTATCAGACGGCTCTCAGCGATGGAGTGCTTCAAATCGAAAACAGTGAAAAAGGCGATCCAACGGGAGTGCAGGGTCGGCGGCGACATCGTTCACACGACCGCGGACGGTAGGTTTTCCGTGCACTTCCGGTTGACGGCCCATTGCCCCGTCGTCGCGGAAATGACCAATATTCGGCGAAATTTGGCTCTCTGAAGAGAACGGCGCGCGGCACCGACAGCGCCAGATCGGCTCCGTTGTATCAGGCAGCGGCCAGTCTCTCACGTTCGCTGAGTCGGCCTGCGCTTTTGGTTAACACGGGTGGAAGCCGGAACTCCGGTGGGGAATCGACAAAGCCACGGCCCACAATTCCAAATGGTGTGATACCGATGCGCCGTAGCGGTCGCAGATCCGGCGATGGCGTGCTCCATTTTTATCTCCCATAACGCCGCTTCTGGGAGTCGGGGAGCGGGGCAAAGGAGTCACAGTCCATTGCCCCACCTCGGCAAGCGGCGACCCCGGCGCACGAACAGCGCTCCGCGGCTGATCAACTTTTCCATCCGCTCCATTCATTGCGACCGAGAAGAGCAGACTACGACGCGTTTCATTACCCAGTTTATCTCTGTCTCCCCGCGAGTTATCACGCGTATGGCAACTTAACTCCAAAGCGCGCTGCGACGACTTCGGGTGCTTCCAGGAACTGAGAAACAGGGAACCCCTGTTCACGCCACGCGTTGAGTCCACCTTCCAGCACCCACACATTGTCAATGCCGATCCTTTGCAATGCCAATGCTGCTCGCGCGCTTACCATGTCGCCACGCGAAGCGCAATAGAGAATGATGTCGACATCACCCGGAAAAGGGATATGTGGAGACTTCCGCAAGAGAGAAGGATCTACCCTGAAGGCCCCCGGAACAGCCTCCACGCTTTCATTGTCGCTTTCTTCTTCGAAGTTCAACAAGTCGAGCACTGCGACCTTGCTATTGGATTTAAGTTTGCGATTGAGCATCCGCGGACTGATTCGCCGCACCCGTAGTCGACGGATCATTCGCACCAGAGCCAGGCCGCGCCAGCCAGCATAGAAAACGACCGGAACTCCAATCGCGATGCCGAGGGCAGTTCCAAAATGTTTGACCCAACCAATTGCAATATCCAGTTGATTCGAGAAAAGATAGCCCACCCCTGCATAGAGGCCTGACCAGAGGAAGCTACCTACTGCATCGAGGGCAAGGAAACGCGCGAGCGACGCTCCTTCCGCGGCGACAAGCGGCGTGATAACACCATTCAGTCCGGGAACAAACTTGGCCACGCATAATACATAGAGACCATAACGGCGAAACTTTTCATGCGCGTTCTTCGAGGATCTTCGCGGGTCGGCAGTGAAGCGGCAGAGTAGCCACATAGCCTGAGAGCCCCACCTGCGGCCGAACCAGAACCATATCCCATCTGCTGCCAGGCAACCAAAAACACCCAGAAAAATAATGATGCTCGCGCGCATCTCCCCATGTGCCGCAAGAGCGCCCGCGGCCATCAGAAGAAACCCTGACGGAATCGGCAGACAGAGTGACTCTGCAAAAACCGCAATCGGAAGTGCGATGTAGGTCAGTTGTGAGGAAGCGGCCATGAGTGGTCCACCTGATCAAGTAACCGCGCCGCTTGAACTCCGGCTCAAATGCCGGGCATTCGTCCCTCGCCTGCGAGGAGCACTACCACCGACCGTGCGCCAGCGCGATATGTTGCCCCAGAACTGGCTCCTCCGCATTCCATTCGCAAATCTCATGCGGCGGATCCAGTGCAGTATCGATCCACCGCCACCAGTTCTCTCTGCCGTCCCTCAATAGCGGAAGTTCAAAATCGAGAGGCTCCCAATACGCATTGAAAATGATGTGCGCCAATACCCCTTCGTTCTTCAGTTCCCCGCCGATTGCGATGCTGTGCGAGAAAGGCGACCAGTCCGGCTGATTGAGTTTCACGCCGTGCCAGGCGGGTTTCTCTTCGCGGAGAACCTGGCTTAAACTGACACGCCGGCGTTCATGCTCGACGTCCCGCATCACACGGCGCTCGATCAGCAACTTCACAAACCGGACGAACGTCGGCGTGTTTGGACAGCAGGTTCCAGTCGAACCAACTCGTATCATTGTCCTGGCAGTAGGCGTTATTGTTGCCGCGCTGACTACGCCGCACCTCATCGCCCATAACAAACATGGGCACACCTGCGGACAGCATGACTGCCGTGAAAAAGTTCTTCACCTGCCGGTTGCGGAGACTCTCGATTTCGGGATCGTCCGTCGGACCTTCGACAGCCGCAGTTCCAGCTTCGGTTGTCCGTCCCGTCCGTCGCGGTTGTCTTCGCCATTTTCTTCGTTGTGCTTGGGGTTATAGGAGACGAGGTCGTTCAGCGTAAATCCATCGTGGCACGCAACGAAATTGATACTCTCCTCGAGCTTCGCGCTCCTTGATAACCATAAATGGCCTGGGCTGCCAAGCAGACGATCGGCTACGCGCCCAACGGAATCGTTCGCCCCCCGGAAGAAGTCGCGGACATCGTCGCGAAACCGGTCGTTCCACTCCTTCCAACTGTCGCCTACGAAGTTGCCGACCTGATAAAGTCCTGCCGCGTCCCATGCCTCCGCGATCATCTTCGTGCCCGCCAGCGCCGGGTCGGACTCGATGTCCCAAAGCACCGGAGGATTCGGCATGACGGCGCCGGACGAATCGCGCGCCAGGATGGATGCAAGATCGAAGCGAAAGCCATCCACATGCATCTCGTTCACCCAGTAACGGAGGCTGTCTACAATCACGCGCCGTACCACAGGATGGTTCGCATTCAGTGTGTTTCCTGTGCCGGTGAAGTTCGCGTACCGTGAGCGGTCTTCACACAGGAGGTAGTAAGTGGGATTATCCAGGCCGCGGAAGCGACTGTGTTGGCCCGTCGTGTGCGTCTTCCGCCGTGTGATTGAAAACTACGTCGAGAATGACTTCGATGCCGGCCCGGTGCAGCGCCTTCACCATATCTCGAAATTCATCTAAGGCGCCCAGCTGGTCCTGACGCGAGCTATATGCCTGGTGCGGTGCAAAAAACGAAACCGGTGAGTAGCCCCAGTAGTTCGTCCGGCCCGCGGGCGCATCCTGGGGATCGAACTGAAACACCGGAAGCAGCTCGACCGCGGTAATGCCCAGTTGCTGAAGGTAGGGGATCTTTTCGACCAGTCCTGCGTATGTGCCGCGTTTCGATTCCGCCACCCCGGAGCTGGGATGTGCGGTAAAACCGCGCACATGCATCTCGTAGATGATGGTGCGTGACCAAGGCCGGTTCAGCGGCACGTCGCCTTCCCAGTCATACGCGTGCGGGTCCGTAACCACGCTCTTCATGGCCGTCGCGGTGTTGTCCCCTTCAGACGTGCTGCCTCGCGGCTATAGTTTTTCGGGACGACAACGGCGCGCCCGTATGGGTCCAGCAGTAGCTTGGATGGATCGAACCTGAGACCCCGAGCGGGATCGAACGGTCCGTAGGCCCGGAATCCGTAGATCTGACCCACTTCGACACCGGGCACGAACACGTGCCAATAATGGTACGTACGGTTCGTCAAGGGATCAATGGGAATGACACGCGAAGGACGAGCGTCGTCCACCCGATCGAAAAAAAGCAGTTCGATCCCGGCCGCGCTCCGGGAGAAGACTGAGAAGTTGGCGCCGCCGGGTACCAGCGTAGCTCCGATTGGAAAGCTACGGCCAGTCGCGGGAACGGTCAATGGAACTTGCCCAACGGGCCGCGCTTCGTATCTCGTCATGGGCTGCAGCTCCTTCCTCAGCAGCATCTAATCACCGCAGGAACAGGAAATCGAGCAGGGCTGTTTCAATCCGAATTTCGCGCCGGAACTGTGCCGGCCGCCTGCTCGGTGACATAAGCCGCAAGCCGCGAAATTCGCTCCAATTCCTGGCAGGTCCTGCCGAAGCGATTCCAGCTCCCGCACATAAAGTGTTCTCGCCATGCTCTCCACCTCCTTAGGTATTGGCAACCAGAACAAAGTCGGGTTCCCTTCAGGCGTGAGCCGCGTGTCGGGCAATCTGGCTTCTGGCCGCATTCACGACATTCTCGACGTTAAAGCCGAATTTCTTCTGCAGCTGCTTCATCGGCGCCGAAGCCCCGAAGCTTTCGATGCAGATATTGTTGCCTTCAGAGCCGGTGTATTTGCTCCAGCCGAAATCGGACGCCAGTTCCACCGATACGCGAGCCTTTATTGTGGGAGGCAGAACCGATTCCCGGTAGGTCCTGTCCTGGTCATCAAACAACTCCCAGGAGGGCATACTGACAACCCGCGCCCGGATACCGTCTTTGGTCAACTGTTCATAAGCTTCGAGGCAAAGCACAACCTCGCTGCCCGTACCGATCAGAATCACGTCAGGAGGGCCGTCCTGCGAATCCGCGAGAATATAGGCGCCGCGCTCCAGCCCGGATGCGGATGCGTACCTGGTACGATCGATGGTCGGCACGGCCTGACGAGTGAGTACAAGCACCGCGGGCTCATGGTGGAGTCGCATGATCACTTTCCAGGCTTCTCTCACTTCATTCGCATCCGCCGGGCGGATCACGATTACGCCGGGCATGGATCGCATGTGCGCCAGTTGTTCGATAGGCTGATGGGTCGGGCCATCTTCGCCAACGCCTATTGAGTCATGAGTGAAGACGTAAATGACCGGGAAGCTCCATCAGGGCGCTCAAGCGGAGAGAGCCTCTCATATAGTCAACGAAAATAAAAAAGCCGGAGCCGAACGGCCGGAGCTTCACCAGGCCCATTCCGTTCAGAATCGCGCCCATGGCATGTTCGCGGATACCGAAGTGCAAATTGCGCCCGGCATAGTTCTCGGCGGAAAAATCGCCCGCGCCCTGCTGCGTGATGCGCGTCTTCGTCGAAGGCGCCAGATCCGCCGATCCCCCGATCAACCAGGGGATATTCTTTGCGGCCGCATTCAGGACCTGACCCGACGACTCACGGGTGGCCAGACCCTTCGCGTCCGCCGGGAACTCTGGCAGGTCGCGGTCCCAGCCTGCCGGGAGCAAGCGATGTTGCATGCGAAATAATTCATCCGCGAGTTCCGGGTACTGTTTGCGATACTCTTCGATTCGTCCGAACCAGGCATCGCGCAGCTGCTTGCCGCGCTTTCCAATGCCTTCGCGGAAGTGTTCGTAGACCCCTTCCGGCACGTAGAAGTTTTTGTCTTCTGGCCATCCATAATTGCGTTTAGCAAGCCGAACCTCCTCTTCACCGAGAGGCTCGCCGTGAGCTCCGCTCGTATCCTGCTTGTGCGGCGCACCGTACCCGATGTGACTGTCCACGATAATCAAGGTGGGTCGGTCTTTACAGCTGAGGAAAGTCTCGGAACGCTCGCGCGAGCATTTCGAGGTCATTCGCATCCCCAACACGCGTCACATTCCAGCCGTAGGCGATGAAGCGTGTAGCCACGTCTTCGGTAAAGGTCAGAGCAGTGTTGCCTTCGATCGTGATGTGGTTGTTGTCGTAAATCCAGCAAAGATTCGCCAGTCGAAGATGTCCCGCGAGCGAGGCAGCTTCGCTGGGAAATGCCTTCCATCATGCAGCCATCGCCGCATAGTGCGTAAACGTTGAAGTCGAACAGATTTTCGAATCCCGAGCGGTTGTACCGTGAGGCCAGCCACTGCCGGGCTATAGCCATACCGACGCTGCTGGCAACGCCCTGGCCGAGCGGCCCCGTGGTCGTCTCCACCCCGGACGTCCAGCGGTACTCAGGATGTCCAGGACAGCGGCTATCCAGCTGCCGGAACGCTTTGAGCGCTTCCAACGGCACGGATGGTTCTCCCAGTGTCTCGTAGTCCTTGCTCACCGCCCGCACGCCTGTCAAATGCAGAAGCGAGTAGAGCAGCATGGATGCATGACCGATCGACAGCACGAAACGATCGCGGTTCGGCCAAACCGGGTCCTGAGGATCGAAACGCAGGAACTGCTGCCACAGGCAATACGCCACGGGCGCCAGTGCCATTGGCGTCCCAGGATGCCCCGAGTTGGCTGCCTGCACGCCGTCCATCGAGAGCGTGCGGATGGTGTTGATACAGGTCAGATCGATATTCCGCGAGACCGGAATACCGGGAGAAAGAGTTGCCGCGGTCATAAAAGTCCCTCCCCACAGGAAGTGCCGGGGGGCTAGCTGACGAAGCCAGCCACCCGGTGGTCTTGCATCAAGCTGATTGCTGCTGCGGCCATCTCCACCCGGTAATGTCCGGGCTGTCGATGCCATGCTCGTAAGCGTAAGCTCGGCAGGCGATCTGATTGTTTCGGAATTTCTCCTTGGCGTGCCCGCCGATCTTCTGGAGTTTGGGAACGCGGTCGATCGCATCGATCGCCAGACTGAAGCGATCGATTTCGTTGTTGATCGCCAGTTCCATTGGCGTGTTGATGTTGCCCTTCTCCTTGTATCCGCGCACATGCAAAGTCTTGTTCCGGCGGCGATAGGCCAACCGATGGATCAGATAAGGATAGCCGTGGAAGTTGAAAATAATCGGCTTGTCGACCGTGAACAGAGAATCGAAATCCAGATCTGTCAACCCGTGTGGATGTTCCGTGCTCGGTTGCAGCTTGAACAGGTCGACGACGTTGATGAACCGGATCTTCAGGTCGGGAAACGCCTCTCGCAGAAGCACGGTTGCGGCCAGCGCTTCCTGCGTCGGTATATCACCGGCGGAAGCCATAACGAGATCCGGCTCTCCACTCTGATCGTTACTTGCCCAGTCCCAGATGCCGATGCCCTTAGTGCAGTGCTGTAATCGCGGCATCCATATTCAGGTACTGCAGATGCAACTGCTTGTCGGAAACGATCACGTTGATGTAGTTCTCGCTTCTGAGGCAGTGGTCCGCTACCGACAGCAGGCAATTGGCATCGGGCGGAAGATAAATGCGTGTGACAGCGGCGCTCTTATTCAGAACAACGTCCAGGAAACCGGGATCCTGGTGTGTGAAGCCGTTGTGGTCCTGCCGCCAGACAGTAGAGGTAATCAGGAGGTTCAAAGAAGCGATCTTTCGGCGCCACGAAAGATGGTTACAGATCGACAGCCACTTGGCGTGCTGGTTGAACATGGAGTCGATTACGTGGATGAACGCCTCGTACGATGACAGGAAGCCATTTCGCCCGGTAAGCAAATAGCCTTCGAGCATCCCCTCCATCGTGTGTTCGCTGAGCATCTCAATCACGCGTCCGTCGGTCGCAAGTTCGCCGCCGTCCGCGTCTTCCGGGAAGTACTCCTCGATCCAGAATTTCCTGGCGACCTGTATAGATCGCCTGCAGCTTATTGGACGTGGTTTCGTCCGGGCCGAACACCCGGAAGTTATCCAGGTTCAGCTTCATGACGTCGCGCAGGAAGCTGCCCAGGGGCGGGACGTTCTCGAGCCTCGATGCTTCCTGGCCGTTCGACCTTGACAGCGTAATCGCAGAAATTCGGCAGGCGCAGAGACTTCCGCAGAATGCCGCCATTTGCATGCGGATTGGCGCTCATGCGGCGCGTTCCGGTCGGTGCGAGTTCTTTGAGCTGCGGAACCAGCTTGCCGCCGGCGTCGAACAACTCCTCCGGCTGGAGGTCGCGCATCCACTTTTCGAGGATGCGTAACTGTTCGGGGTTCTTCTTCACATCAGGCAGCGGAACCTGGTGGGCACGCCAGGAACCCTCGAGCCTGTGGCCAGCCACTTCCTTTGGCGCGCCCCACCCTTTGGGAGAACGAAGCACGATCATTGGCCAACGGGGCCGGCGCGCCACGCCGGTCCTCCTGCATTCCTGCTGAGTTTGCCGGATCTCCTGGACGCAATGTTCGACCGTGGCAGCCATCGCCTGATGCATGGTGTCGGGATCCGATCCCTCCACGAAGTAAGGGGTCCAGCCGTAGCCCCTGAACAGGCTTTCCAGCTCTTCATGACCAATGCGCGCCAGAAGGGTTGGATTGTTGATTTTGTAACCGTTCAGGTGAAGGATCGGCAGGACGGCGCCGTCGCGAATGGGACTCAGGAATTTGCTGATGTGCCATGAAGTCGCCAGCGGACCGGTCTCGGACTCCCCGTCTCCAACTACCGCGGCCACGATCAACTCGGGATTGTCGAATGCAGCTCCACAAGCATGCGAAAGGACATACCCCAACTCGCCTCCCTCGTGGATCGAGCCGGGAGTTTCCGGCGTGCAGTGACTGCCGATGCCGCCCGGAAACGAGAACTGCTTGAAGAACTCGCGCAGGCCGCGTTCGTCCTCACTCTTCTCCGGATAGATCTCGGAGTAAGTCCCTTCGAGATAACCCGGCCCGAGGACGCCGGGCGCTCCATGCCCTGGCCCTGCCATGAATATCATATCCAGGTCGTACTTCCTGATCAGCCGATTCAGATGGATGTAGATGAACGCCAGACCAGGGCTTGATCCCCAATGTCCGAGCAGCCGGTTCTTGATCTGCTCCGGCTTAAGCGGCTCTTTCAGTAAAGGATTGTCCTGGAGATAGATCATCCCGAGCGCCAGGTACTTGCACGCCCGCCAGTAGGCATCGATGTTTCGTAGTTCTTCTGCGTGCAAAGGCGATCCGTGAATAGTTGATCTTGCCTCGCCATAAGCGCTCAGCGTGAAAGTCGAGGGCTGTTCTGCTTCTAAAACAAGTGGCATTTTCTTAACTCCTTGTGTTCCGGCGGTGGGGAGTCAACTGCGTCTGACTTCCCGGGTTCATCTTTGCCACACGATCCGCCGAACTTCTGTCGGCAGAGCCTGTGCGTGGTACGGCACAACGCGCGGCGTGAAATCACCGGCGGCGCGCGCGGCCGGTGTCCGAGTCGCATACAAATATGGTCCGGCGCCGAATCCGGGACCCTGGCCGGGGCCGGGGCCTGCGGTTCGACGCATCTCCTGCGTGAACGCCGGCTTCCCGTCCTGCGGCCCGGCGTAAAGTTCCACCCGTACAGAACCGGGATCCACGCCTCCGAGATATACTTCGGCCTCAAAATTCAGTGCTCCGCCTTCCTCACTCAGTTTCAGAGCGCCGAAATGAACATCATCCCAGTACCGGGCAATATTCTCGCGCCAGGCATAGAGGGACTCCGTCACCTTCGAGTCACGGCATGCGCGCGCGGCATAGGCACTGGCTGCCGGAATGTAGTGTTCCTCCGTGTACTGGCGGACCGTCCGGTTTGCGGAAAACGCCGGCGTAAGCGCCGCCATGCTCTCACGAATGCGGGCCACCCACGAGCGTGGAATACCCTGCTCGTCGCGCTTGTAGAACTCCGGAATGATTTCGTTTTCCAGAACGGCATAGAGCGCTTCGGCATCGGCACTATCCCAAGCGGGATCGTCGCCATGTTCCTTCCCATCGCCGATGGCCCACCCCACTCTGGGAGAGTATGCTTCGGCCCACCACCCATCAAGCACCGACAGATTCAGGCCACCGTTCACCAGCACCTTCATTCCGCTGGTGCCGCTGGCTTCCCACGGGCGCTTCGGCGTGTTGATCCAGACATCTACTCCTTTAACCAGCTGCTGCGCCAGAGTCATGTCGTAATCGCTGAGAAAAACCACATGCGGCCGGGTATCGGGCCGCCGGGCGAAGCTGGTCCATTCGCGGATGAGTGCCTGTCCCGCTGCGTCCTGCGGGTGCGCCTTGCCCGCCAGCACCAGTTGTACGGGCCGCTGCGGGTTGGTCAGAATGCGGGCCAGCCGATCCCGGTCCTGCAGTAAAAGCGTTGGGCGTTTGTACGTAGCGAAGCGCCGCGCAAATCCCAGGGTGAGTATTTGCGGGTTCAGTACGGCCTGCGCCTGCTGGACCTGGAGCAGCGATGCTCCGTATCCTGATTCCTGCCGGCTCAGCCGTTGCCTGGCGTAGTCCACTAAGGCCTCACACTGGGAGCAGCGCATGCGCCATATCCGTTGATCATCCGCGGAGCGCATCCGGTCTTCGAGGCCGCTTTGGTCCCCCTGCCACCGGGTCTTTCCGCAGAGGTCGGTCCATAGCTGGTCGGCTTCCGGTCCATCCCACGTCGGGACATGAATGCCATTGGTCACGTACCCAACCGGCACTTCGTCTTCCGGCACACGCGGGAACAGCGGCTGAAACAGCCGCCTGCTCACTTCCCCATGCAGACGACTCACACCATTCACCTGCCCGCTGCCGCGGATTGCGAGGTACGCCATGTTGAAAGGTTCGGAAGCATCGTCGGGGTCCTTCCGGCCCAGCGCCAGGAGATCGTGCATGGATATGCCCAAACGGTTCTGCGCGTATCCCGACATGTATTGCCTGATCAGTTCAGAGGGGAAGCGGTCAAATCCTGCATCCACGGCCGTATGCGTGGTAAACAGATTTCCGGCGCGTGTAATGGCGAGTGCCTGATGAAACGGGCGACCGGTATCTTCCATATATTCATGAGCCCTTTCCAGCACCGCGAAGGCGGCGTGGCCTTCGTTGAGGTGGCACACATCTGCTGTGATGCCAAGGGCGCGCAGAAACTCCCACCCCGCGATTCCGAGCAGCATCTCCTGCTGCAGGCGCAGTTCGGGCCCGCCGCCGTACAACTCGCTGGTAACGGCCCGGACACTCGGCGGATTCGCGGGGTCGTTGGTATCCAGCAGGTAGAGCCTGTTTCGTCCCACCTGCACCTCCCAGGTCCGGATCCAGACCTTGCCCCCCGGTAACGGCAACGCCATTCTGAGCAGGTCGCCATCCGGTGTGCGAACCCGGCGAATGGGTAACTGTCCGGGTTCGTTCACTGGATAGAGAACCTGCTGGTCGCCATGGGCGTCGAGCTCCTGACGGAAGTAGCCCTGTTGATAAAGAAGCCCTACGGCAACAACGGGGACACCCAGGTCGCTGGCAGCTTTCAACTGATCGCCTGCGACGTTTCCAAGGCCCCCGGAGTAAATGGGCAGAGCCTCGCTCAACATGGATTCCATGCTGAAGTAAGCTACTGTGCGCAGCGGGGACGATGGGTGCGCAGTCTGAAACCAGGCGGGAGCCGCATTCTTCTCGTTCAACCTGGTCAGCAATTGTTCGATGCGCTGTCGAAACGCGGCATCCTTCTCAACCTCGAGCTTCAGAGCATCGAGCCTGCGGGGCGACATGGCCTGCAGGATGAGCCACGGATTTCCCGTAAGTTCCCAGAGCTCGGGATCAAGGCGCTTCCAAACCTCGTCCGCCGAGTGGTCCCATGACCAGCTCAGGTCCAGCGCAACCCGGGTGAGCGCATCCCAGGCTTCCGTCGGCGATGGCAGAGTTGAATTCTTCGATTCGTTCATGTAATTTCACCTCAGAGTGCGAATGCGTAGTTCCGTGTTTGGTTTGTCATCGCCGCTTGACACCCATGCTGTCCAGCTCTTTTTCGACTTCATCAAGCGCGCGTTGTTCCGCCAGGCCGGCCGGTTGATCGAGCCCCCGCCAATGTGAAATTCTGATGCGGATCATTGCTTCCACGCTGCCGTCCCGGCCATCGATGATAGCGACCGAAGGGAACGGGATGACCTTCAGGAAACAGGCATCGCTGGCACGCTGCGAAACCCTTTCCGCCATCCTCTGTAACTCGGCCCAGCCCAGCAGGTAATTCTCAGGCGGCGCCGTCGCCGGCTCAGTATCTTCGGTTCTTACACCATAGACATCAACGTTGAAGCCGGCCTGAACCCGCCTCGTCGCAGCAGGCAGGATCACATGCTTTTCCTCAAGCGAGACGTAGTATGGCAACACCTCGTAGAAGGCGTGATGTTCCTGAATCAACGAGCGAATATCGTGAGACATATCAATATCCCTCCTGACGCGTTGCATTCCTCAGGCCAAGTAATCTGCGCAGGCACGAGCGGTTTGTTGTCGACGGGTTTCACGTACGGCCTTTACCTCCCCGCTTGATACCGATGCCCGCGAGCTCTTTTTCGAGTTCATCAAGCGCGCGTTGTTCCGCCGGGCCGCACGGTTTGTCGAGACCTCGGCCATGTGAAATGATGATTTGCAGAATAGCTTCCGCGCTGTCGTGCCTCTTAGCGTCGAAGATGACAGTCGAAGGGAACTCAGCAACCTCCAGGCAACAGGAATCGGTGGCCTTCTGCGAAACGTTGTCTGCGAGTCTCTTTAGCGCTTCGTAGCCGAGCTCGTAATCAGGATCAGAACCCGGCGCCACCAGATGCTTACTGCGGTTAACGCCGTAGACGTCAACTTCAAAGCCGGCCTGAACCCTGTGAGTCACAGGCGGCAGGCCTTCGTGGTCTTGCTCGAACACGACATAGTAAGGCAACACCTCGTAGAAAGCCTCGTGTTCCTCAACCAGCGTGTGAATATTGTCAGACATAAATTGCTCCTAACGCCTCGATTACTGAGTCCACGCCAACCGGGCTACCGAATCGCCTTTTCCACATCGTTTTCATTGCGATTACACGAGTGCACCGGAAGTGTCAGGGACGGACGCGCCGGTCTGGGCGCCGGCTGCAGACGTATTCTCTTCGTCCTTCCACCGAATCAGCTTCAGGTCGAGCACGACAAAGGAGTAGAGAACCGGTACCAGGCCGAGCGTCACAAAAGTGGCGATGGTCAGGCCGCCGATCTGGGCATAACAAAGCGGCTCCCACAGAGGACCGCCGTGCGCCGCCAGCGGAAACAGTGCAATCACCGTGGCCGAGACGGTGATCATTACCGGCCGCAAACGCAGAATGCCGGCATCGGCCAGAGCCACTTCCAACTCCTCGCCTGCTTCTCTCGCTCCTCGATAAATTCAAAGAGAACGATGATGTGACTTACAATGACGCCGATCAGGCTGATGACGCCGAGGAACGCCATAAATCCAAATGGCTGCCCCATAATGGCGAGGGAAATGATGGCACCCGTAGCACCGTAAGGAATAGCCGCAAAGACAATCAACGGCTTTACCGCATGTCTGAACTGCGCCAGCAGCGCCAGATACAGCGCGAACACGCAAATGACCAGTACTGTCGTAAGATCCTGAAACCCGCTCACCTGCTCTTTGTATTCGCCGGCAAAACGGAACATGAATCCGCTGGGGAGCTGCTTCTGAAATGCCTGCAGCTTCGGCATCGCCGCCGAGAGCACTTCCGAAGGCAAATGCCCTTCCGCCGGCCAGCACTGTACGGTTACTGTGCGGTACTGATCGAAGCGCCGGATTTTCGGTCTTTCGAGTTGCCAGGAAATCGTTGCCGCCTGCTCGATCGGAACGGGTGGCGCGCCCTGGCCCGAGAAAACATACAAGCTGTGCAGGTCTGAGAGCTGCGACCGCTCCTCCATCCGCAAACGTCCCACGATCGGGATCTGTTTGTCGCCCTCTCTCAGTACTCCGGACGTGACTCCGTAGAGCGCGACCTTGATCGAATCGGAAACATCGGCATTGGTGATGTGCGCGAGGTTGGCCCGGTCCACATCGACGTGCACCACTGCCTTGGGTGTCGGCTCGCCCCAATCGTCCCGCACTCTTGCCGCAATCGGAATCTCACGGAAGATACGTTTCAGTTTCTCAGCTTCCGCCTGCAGTACCCGGCAAATCCTCTCCGGAAACTCTGACCTGAACCGGGATACCAATCGGCTTGCCGGTTTCGAGGCTCCGGGTATCGATGATGGCGCCGGGAATTTGACTGTCAAACTCCGGCTGCAAGCGCGCCAGCAGCGCTGTCGTGTCGTGACGGTCTTTCGTTCGCAGAAGCACTTGCCCGTAGTTGGTTTGTCTGTCCTCGGGCGTGGCGCTGCGTCCAGAACCGGGGGCCGCCGCCGCCCAGAAAAGACGTCATCGACAGCAGGACCTCCTTCGGATGGCCGTGCTCGGGGTGGCATTTACCATAATCGTCGGCAACCCGTCGCACAATCGATTCCACCTGTCGGGTGACTTCGCTGGTTGCACTTACCGGAGCATCTTCCGGCAACCACACGTCGATATAGGAAAAATATTGAAGGTCCTTGGGAAAGAACTGCGGTTTAAGCGTGGAGAATACAACGACCACCCGCCACCAGCAGAGCGAGAGAACATGCCAGGCATAGCTTCCTGTGCTCAATCGCCTTCTTCGACGTCCGGAAATACCAGCCCGTGAAGCCATGCTTCCGCCTTTCCTCGATGGGAGTTTCGCAACGTACTTTTCAGCAGAAAGGAACTGATCAGCGGGACAAAAGTCATTGACACCAGCAGCGCGGCCAGCAGCGAGCAGCTAATCACGATTGGCAGGCTGTACAGAAACTTGCCTGTATCCCCGGCAACAACAGAAACGGCAGATATGAGACGATGTTGGTGACGGTCGCGAATGCCATCGCCTTAAACAGCTTGGTTGGCCCAATCCACGCTGCGATGGACTCTCGGCTCGCCCTCGCCCAGTTCGCGCACAATGGCGTCGCCCGACACGACCGGCACGTCCACCAGAAGCCCCAGGGCGATAATCAGCGAAGCGATGGAGACCTGTTGCAGGTCGATGCCCGAGCGTGTTGATCACGCCAAACGTGATCGCGAGCGTGATCGGCATGGACGCCGCCATCAGAATGGCTGTCCGCCAGCTCCAAAAGCCGATCAGAGCCACAATAACCACAAGGACCACCGCTTCGATCAAACTGTGGCTGAAGAGCTCGATGCTGTCGTGCACCTGCAACGGCTGGTCTGAGGTCCTGGCCAGCACCAAGTCGCCCGGCAATGATTTCCGAACGTTCTGCAGGTTGGCGTCAACCAGCTTTCCAAAGACGCCAATCTGTTCTCCCTTCCGCATCTGAATCGAGAGCGTGATCGCGCGCGTCGTGATCCATTTGCCGTTTTCGTCGCGGCGCGTAAAGGTGTTCAGATACGATGGCGGGCTGTCATAACCTCTGTCGATATCCACCAGATCGCGCAAGTACAGCGGCGTCCCGTTCGGCGACGCGCCGATGATCACATTGCGCAGGTCGTCGGGGCTCTTGAACTCGCCGGTTGTGTTGACACTGATCGTGCGTCCGCGCGCGTTGACGACTGGCCGCAATCGGGCAGATTCCGCGCCTGCGAGGAGTTTCGAAAAGATCCGCCGGTCTTCAGCTTGTACTGCGCAAGGCGTTCCTGCGAGAAATTCAGAAATACGTTCTCGTGCAACACTCCCGATCGCTCCACCTTCGCCACGATCGGCAGAGTTTTGAGGCTTCGCTGAATCGTGTCGGTGAAGTCGTCGAGGTCGCGGTAAGTGTACTTGTCACCGGCTACAGCCTGCAGCGCCGCAGAAGTTGTCGCCGGGTCGCCGATGATGGCAGGTTTCCAGGCATCGGGATGGAACTCGTCCGGCTTGCAGTTTATCGTTGATCAGCTTTCTTACGGCGGCCTGAAGATCGGCACGGCTCAGGCTGGTGGCGAAGTCGGCACCGGCGAAGCCTGCTCCCGAGAACGGCTTTACATCGGAAACGACTCGCTGACTGACTAACTCTGTGGCCCCCCAGGCCATTTCCCGTTCCACTTCGGCAGAGTCGATAGACTTCGGGTAAACAATCACAATCGAATATCGGGGCTGACCGCCTGGCACCAGGCCACTGCGAACCTGCCGGATGCGGGTCTCAACCAGTTTGCTCACCCATGCAACCTGCGCCTGATCGACCGGGGGGCTCGCGACGGTAAGCATCAATGCCGCAGTATCGCCAAAATCCTTGATATAGAGGATAGGCCCGGCGCCCTGCGGAAGATCGTGGATGGCGTCCAGCCTGATCTTTACATCGTCCAGTTCCTTGTCCCGGTCATACGTTCCTTTTTCCGCCAGTTCGAACTGAATCATGGCTGAACCGGTTCTGGAAGCGCTCTTGATTTCCGTCGCCCACTGATTCAGCGTAATGGCCTGCTCGATCTTTTTGGTTACCAGCTGCTCCACTTCTTCGGCGGAGGTTCCCTGCCACGGAACGATAACCATCGCCTGGCGCACAGGAATATCCGGGTCCTTGCGCTGCGGCATGTTGTGCAACCCGTACACTCCCCACACCAACGCGGCAACGAGTGAAACCCAGGCGATGTGTTTTTGCTCGGTAAAGAAGCGCGCAATGTTATGCACGTTCCGGATGGACTGGTTGTTCTCGGTGTGCGGCATTCCCGTTACTCTTGGCCGACAATCCGGACCAGACTGCCATCGCTCAGCTGGTTCGTCCGGTTTACGATGATGTGTTCTCCTGGTAAGAGGCCCTCGCTGATGACGACCGACTTGCCGACGGCTTCTCCAATCCGGACGCTTTTTAACTGCGCAAACTGTTTGCCGCTGCGCTGTTGAATGGTGAAAACTGAATAGCTGTTCGATCCCGATTCCGGCGTGATGAGCGCCGTTAACGGCACTACGGGCACTGCCTGCGGATTCGCCTGATCGATGCGGACACTCGCGATCATTCCGACTCTGAGCGAGCGATCCGCGTTCCGCAGAGTGACTTCGATGTTGAAAACGCGTGACTCACGATTGGCGGAGGCGGCAATCTCTGTGATTCGGCCGGTAAAGGTCCGTCCCAAAGCCTCGACTTCAACCGGAACCGGAGCTCCCATTTTGAAGTGCGCGAGCATGCTGTCGGGAACGCCGAAATTCACCTTCACCACGCGCGTGTCGTCGAGCGTGAAGGCGGGCGTGCCCGCGGCGACCAGGCTGCCGCGTTCCACATTCTTTTCGATAATCACCCCGGGCATGGGCGCGACCAGGTCCGTATCGCCCACGCCGATTTTGGCGGAGACGATTTGCGCCTGCGCCGCGTGTAACTGGCCCTGGCGCGCCTCGATTTGGCGGTTCGCCGCTTGCACCCCCGCCGTTGCGGCGTCATGATGCTCTATGGCGGCGTCATAATCCGGACGAGTCATCGCCTTCGCGGCATACAGCGCCTGGGCGCGTTCGAGGTCGAGATCGGCTTTAGTCTGGTCGGCCCTGGCCTGGTCCAGTTGCGCCTGCGAGACCTCGAGCGCGCCCTGCGTCGACTGCTCCTGGCCGACTGCCGAACTAAGCGAGGCCTCGTAATCGGACTGCCGCAAGCGCGCTAACACCGTGCCGGAGGGAATCTCGTCGCCCACTTGTATATCGCGCAGACGCCCATCGGCGCCCCGCAACTGGTGAAGAGCGGCGATGTACCCCGGTTCCTTGAAAACCACTTGCACTTCCGTATCCGGGCGAATCTCGCCGGAGTAACGCCATGCCGGCCGGATTTCCTGGGTGGAAACCGTCTCCGCCTGCACCGGAACGGGTGCCGGCTCAATTGGGTGTTCCTTGCGGCAGCCGGTTAGAATAAGAACGGCCGCAAAACTGAAGATCAGCGGTAAAACACGCATTATTCTTCTCCAATCGCCTTCTTTAAGTCCGCCCTGGCTTGCCAAAATGCCGCCAGAGCCTGCTGCTGCCGGCTGTCGGCCGTGGCCAGATCCGACTGTGCGGAAAACAGATTGCTGCTCAACACCGCTTCCCGCTTGAATTGCTCCTGAACTTCCCTGAGCTTCTGCCGCGCGGTGCGTTCGCATGCATCGCTCAACTGCAGGGCGCGCCGGGTACTTTCCAACTGGCGCCACGCGTTTCTCACCTCGATGAGAATCGAGCGCCCGGTAGCGCTCACGGCAACTTTCGCTTGCTCTTCCTTGACCTGTTTCGCGGCGTATTCTTCTCGCCTGCGCCCCCAGTCCCATGGTTCCCACGTAAGCTGCAGGCCTGCGAAGGTAATGTTGCTCGGTAAAGCATTAGCGAAATTCGCTGTCGTGGCGAGGGTCAAGGCGAGACTGACGTCGGGAATATATTCGGCCTTCTTCGCCCGTGCGTCATAATGCGCCTGCTGGACCTGCAACTCCGCTTTCTTCAGGTCCGGCTGGTTTTTGAGAGCTCGTTCTTCCAGCGCTGCCAGCGCTTCCGCTTCGCTATTCGCGGCGCCGATCTCCGTAACCCGAAACGCCGTATGTATGTCGCGGCCCATCAGGTCGTTTAGTTTGTCGCGGGCGGTCGCCATCTGGTCCTTCGCATCGCTGATCGCGTTCTGCGTCTTCAAAAGCTGTGCATCCGCGCCCAACAAGCTGGATTCGAGGATCGTCTCCCTCCGGAGGTTCTCTCCGGCCAGACGCTTCGTCTCTTCGTAGAACGGAACCGATGCCTCCAGACTGTCCAGCGCGCTTTGCGCTTCCACAACCGCGTAGTAGGCCTGACGGACCCGGTCGACAACCTCCAAACGTGTTTTCTCCTGGTCTTTCCTGGTCGCGTCCACGCCAAACTTCAAAGCCGTCAATTGCAGATGCAGGCGGTACTGCGTTGAAAGCGGCTGCAGAACAGAGGCATACACTCCACCCACTGGTTTGCGCGGGATGTCAATCTTTTGATCGGTCCCCGGAATTGGACCAACCGAAGGGTACACCCCGAGCGAACCTTGCTGAAACGTGACCGAGGGCTTGGTCAGCAGTTGCGCGCCGAACGAAATTATCTGTGTGTTGGCGAAGCGCCTCGTTTTGGCCGCGGCCAGATCGTCAGTCGCACGGAGTGTCTCCAGGCTGGCAGTCTTCAGGGCGCTGTTGTTGGCAACGGCTTGCTGAACCGCCTCTTCCAGGGTCAGCACGGGAATACCCGAGTCCTGCGCCCGCGCCAGCACCGCGACGGCCCCCAATAGTACGGTCCACTGCGCTGCCCGAAAGATCGAAACGCGTTTGATTGCAAGCGCGCTGCCGGCGCCTTTATTCGACCTGTGAAGCCAGTTCCGCATACGTCATGACCTCAGGCGAGAGCTTTGGGGGCGGTCAAACGATCGAATACCAGCCTGGAGGCCTCGGTGTACATCTGTTCCAAGTCAGGCTCGACATCGATTGCGAGACTCCCCAAGCCGTGTACGACGGCCAACAACACAAGCGCGACGATCTCAGGCGGATCAGCCGGGATTCCCTCCGTCGCGGCGAGGAAGCGGCACACGAAAGCGGCGTAGGCTTCGAGATCCTGTCGCCACACTTCGGCGAGGTGCCTCCGTACCGAGCGATCTCTCAGAGCCCTTCGGCTGAATTCCATTCGCAGGGCGACGAAGTCCTTGAGTCGCCACTGATTCGAGAACCACTCCCGAACCGCGGCGCCCCGCTCCGCTGGCTCGGATGTTTGCAGGAAGATGTCGTCGAGAGCTTTGACGACGTTGGGCCGGCACCTGTCGATCACCGCGAGGAACACCTGCTCTTTGCAGTCGAAATTGGAGTAGAATGCGCCCCGGGAATACCCGGCCGTTCCGCTGATTTCGTCTACCGAGGCATCGTCGAAGCCTTTCCGGATAAACACCCTCTCGGCAGCCTCGATGAGGCGCATGCGCGTTACCTCTTTGCTCTCCGCTCGTGTGAGTCGTTTTCGCGCTTTCATAACGATTCGCTGATGAATGAATTCCGATGCTCAGTTGTATTTGGGTGTCACATTCGAATTCGCAATCGATTGGCCATTTCGATGGCGAGCGCATACGGGCGAAATAAGGAAGCTGATCTGTTGCATAAGACGATGCTTGCGCCGGTGACCGCTATCGAGGAGCGCTCCAGTCAAACTCAGATCGTTTGGATGGGTGTCGGCACATGCCAAGTCTTCTGCCGAAATTCGGCATGCTGGACATCCGTGCCAACGTTGCTGCCCCCATGGCGGACCAGCTTGCTCCCTATCCGGTTTACGGGCATTCGGCGCGCTCACCTTGGCCGCGGCAAATCTGGAAACGCCAGCAGTCGCAGCAGCCAATGGTGAATGATTGAAAAGAGCTGCGCCCGGATCCGCGTTGTCGACTTCATCAATATTTGCCACCCCCTCGGGTTTTTCATTCCCGTAACTTCGCTCTAGCTCGCGCGGGGAACACCGTAACCGCTCCCGGGCGTCCGGGCTGAGGTCAACCCGCGGCGAAGTGGGCTCGGGGCAGCGCCGATTCCATCAGCCATCGAAGCTGCCGATTCTCGATCGGCACGGAACAATAGTCTGTCGCGCCGGCTTCGATCGCATCGAGCCACGCCTTCGTGTCGGGAATGCGGGTGACCACGACCAATGGCAATGAGGGCTGCACATCTCGTAAGCGTTTCAACAGAGCCATATAGCAGGCGGGCTCCGCCCCGGCGAACACGACATCCGTATCCAAGAGGTTTTCGTATGAGGGCGCCTTGCGGCTGTTCGGCGATCTGATGACCGTCTGCGGTCAATGCGCGGCAAAGTTGCTCGGCTACCGCCTGTTCAATGCCGACGAGAATTACTTTCGCCATCACCCTGTTCTCCTGGAGCGGGCTCGGGGACGCCGCGCGAAGTTTTGGTCCTCAATCCTCCGGCAGCGAGATCGTCACGCTCAAAACCGTTTCAATTGGCTGCCCGACCGCACGTGCAGTTTGATTCGCCGGCGTTTTTTGATTTCACCGAGTTTTTCGGAAAGTGCTGTAGGAGATGCCGCCGAGCCAGAGACGGGGTGCTGTCCGTTCTCGATAATCTTCTCGACTACGACATCTGCCATTTCAATCTCCTGCTTCACATTGAGGAGAGTACCCGGCTACGATCTGCGGCGGTTCCGCAAATTCGCGATATAGCTAGGCAGGCCAAGGTCCAAAAGCCTAAATGTATAGTCGTTGTAACCGCGGTCATGGGTCCGGGTAATTCTTCCCCCCACAGCGCTGTGTGACGCGAAGTGACGCACACCTGCGTCTTCCCACGCTCAAGAGCCGCAAATGCCAGAATGCTGAAGGCATCGTGAACCCGCAGTGCTCCGCCCGCGGCCGGGATCCAGGAAAAGTGCCCCTCGCCGCCAGTGGCAATGCCGAGTTCGGCTTTTGCCGTCGGCACATCACGAAATGGTTTAAACAGTTGGGAAAAGGGGCTCCTAGGATCATTCACGCCATCGAATCGCGACCGTCAAGACATGGAAAGTGGGGTGCGCTTACAATCGTCGTGCTCAGGCTAGAGAGAAGCTCAGTCAGGAAGGAACATGTCTCACGCTCGATGGCGACATTTCTGCCGAAAGCATTGACGTGATCGAGATCTCTTGCGACGACGCGGTGGCGGACGGTAAACCCACAGATTTCTTTTTGCGCGACGTCATAACTGTCGATGAATCGGGCCGCGCCCTCCTGTGCCGGCTCGCGACAAAGGGGGTTCGCCTTCTCGCAAATGGCGTATATGCTCCCTATCTCATTGAAGCCGCTAATCGAACGGCGAGCTGCCGGCAATAACGTCTGGCCCCACGAAGCGCTAAGGCACGCCACGATCAGGGTGTACCATCCAGAATTTGGAATTTCAAATGCGCTGGGATGACACGTAGTCCGAGCTCGTGAGTATTCGTTCCATCGCCGTCAACTGAGGCCGAGGCACGCGCTCGGCCTCGCAGCGTATGTCAGAGAAAAGAGCAAATCCGTTGACGAAAAGTCTCGAGACGATCGGCAGCGGAGCGTTATTCGCCCTGCGCGTGATTACAGACGCGTTCCGTCCGCCTTTCGAGCTGTTTTACGTACGCCTGGAAGTTGCAGAACAGGGCTGGCGCTCGTTGCCGCTCATCCTTTCGTCCGGTCTGGCCTTGGGACTGGTGATGACACTGCACACGCGTAACGTACTGATAAAGTTTGGTGCAAGCGCCTGGATACCTTCGCTGCAGTCGCTTTCATTTTTCGTCGAAATCGCCCCACTGATAGCAGCCCTGCTGGTGGCAGGCCGGGTCGGCTCGGGGATAGGCGCCACGCTGGCGGAGATGCGGGCCACCGAACAGATCGATGCGATAGAGGCTCTGTCTGTTGATTCCTTCAAGCTGCTGGTCGTTCCCCGTGTGGCCGCCTGCGTCCTGGTGTTGCCGTTATTGACAATTTTCATGGACTTTTGCGGAGTGTTCAGCGGCTTCCTGTCGGAGCATTTCTTATCCCACCTTTCTCTGCAGCTCTATTTAACACGGGCCTTCCGCGAGGTGGAGTGGTCCAATTTCATTCCTCCTACTTTAAAAACGGCGGTTTTCGGTTTCATCATCGGGACTGTCTCATGTTTCTTTGGCTATACGACTAACGAAGGCGCGGAGGGCGTTCGCAGAGCTGCGACAAACAGCGTCGTGGTGTCATCGGTTCTGGTCATCATCGCAGATGTCATTTTGGTGAAAATAATCTTTCTCATGTTTCCAGAGAGCGCGATATGAACGACGCAAAAGACACGGCCGTCGCGCTCGATCACGTCTCCAAAGCGTTTGGCCAAAAGCAGGTGCTGCAGGACGTTACGTTCTCTGTCGCACGCGGGGAGGCGATCTGCATCCTGGGCAGGAGCGGAATCGGCAAGAGTGTCACCCTGAAGCTGATCATTGCTCTTGCCAGGCCGGACAGCGGGCACATCTGGATCGATGGCGAGGATATCACGCAGCTTAAAGGGCAAGAGCTTTCGCGGGTACGCCGCAAGATGGGGTATCTCTTCCAAAACGCCGCTCTGTTTGATTTTCTGACTCTGTACGACAATCTGGCCCTTCCGCTCCGCCGGCTCACACAAAAATCGAAGCAGGAAATCGAGGAGATCATTGACCTGGCACTGCACCAGGTCGGTCTGAGTGGGGATAAAGGCAAGAAGCCGAATGAGCTTTCAGGCGGTATGCAGAAGCGAGCCGGGCTCGCGCGAGCTTTAGTTTTAGAGCCGCAAATCCTTTTGGTCGACGAGCCGAGCAGCGGACTCGACCGCGTTACGGCCTCTGAGATTGACGATCTCCTTCTCGCTCAGAAACGGCATATGACCATGATCATTGTCAGCCACGACGTGCACGGCGCACGACGTCTATGTGACCGATTTGCGGTACTCGACCAGGGAAGATTAGCGGCGATCGGAAAACCGCAGGATCTTGAACATCACGACAACGAGACGGTGCGGAAACTGGTAACGGAGAAATACGATGTGGAATCGTAATGTGGGCGTCGGAATATTCGCGATCCTCGGCACAGCGTTGTTCGGGCTGGGTATTTTCCTGATCGGCAATCAACATAGTTTCTTTGCCAGGCAAGTCGAATTGTACACGGAATTCAAGAACCTCAACGGTCTCGCAAAAGGTGCGAAGGTCCGGGTCGCAGGTTTCGACGCCGGGGAAGTCACTGAGATCAGTGTTCCGGCGTCGCCCTCGGAGGGCTTTCGCCTTAAGCTGCGACTCAATACGCGGGTGCGGGGTCTTGTCAGGACAGATTCAGTGGCGACGATTGCTACTGAGGGGATCGTGGGGGATACCTTTGTGATGATTGGAACCGGCAGTCCGACGTCGCCAGAGGCTGTGCCATTTACCACACTTCCCAGCAAAGAAACGAGCGATATAGCGGAGCTCATTCGGAAAAGCACGGCTCTGGTAGGCGATGCAAGCGGAACGATGAAAACCGTCGCAGACAAACTCACGGCCACCCTCGACGCGGTAACGACTGCCGTCAACAACGCGAACGATCTTGTGGTCGGAGTGAAGCAGGGAAAAGGCACAGTTGGAATGCTGCTGCGCGATGAAAAAACCGCGAAGGACATCCAGCAGGCGGTTGCGAATGTGCGTGATGCCACCTCATCGCTGAATCACGCATCTGAACAGGCTGACACGCTCGTCTCTGATTTCCAATCGCGTGGATTGCCGGAGAAAGTGGAAGCCATCACGGGGAAAGCGGACGATATCGTCTCCGACCTGCAGAAGCGGAACTTCGGCGAGAAGATCGATAAGACCATGGAGACTGTGCACAGCGCCGCACAGAATATCGATAAAGCTACCCAGCAGCTGCACGAGACGATGGCGAAAGCTCTCGCACCGGACACGCAAGGCAGAGATGCAGGCGATAACATCCGAGGAACGCTTTCAAACCTGAATGAAGCTACCGGCAATATGGCTGAGGATACAGAGGCTGTCAAGCATGGCTTTTTCTTCCGGGGGTACTTCAAAAAGCGCGGTTACTTCTCCATGGCGCGTATGGCGCCCGATAAATATCGCCAGGACAAGGTGTTTGCGAGTCCGGGAAATCCGCGCGTGTGGATCGACGCAACGGAACTTTTCGAGCCAAAACAGGGTGAAACCGAAGTGCTTTCCCGCGCAGGCAAAATGCGGATCGAATCGGCGGTCGCCCAGCTTGGCGACCGTATAGTCGGCGGCGCAATATTGGTTGAAGGTTACGCCGTTTCCGGAGCGCCAGGCGACCAGCTGGCGGTGTCCCGCAGCCGTGCGATTCTCGTGCGCAACTACCTGCATACCCGTTTCCAGCTTGATAACCAGAGTATCGGGACGGTGCCGCTGCGCGGAGTGCCTCCGCCCGCCACACATAAGGACAGCTGGAATGGAGTTTGTCTCGTGCTGTTGTTGAAGGCGTCTTAGTTCTGGAGCGGCGTGGATGGACGAGTAATCCATTTATTCGCTGAGCCACCTCGCTTAGCTTCACTTGCGCAGGGGAAGGCTTTACCGGTCATTATCAGCGCCGTTTAGTGCGCAGGAAAGAGATTTGGTTCAGGAGAAATCATTATGAGAACGGTGAAAAACCTGGGAATAAATGCGACGATACTCGCCGTCGTCATACTCGGCTTTGCTGCCTGCGGACTCGCGCAGCAAGCGGAAACCAGGGTCGTGGCGCGCAATGTGATCGGGCTGGAGAACGTCAAACGCAACAGCTCCGGAACGCTGACGGTTCAGAATGGCGCAATGCGGTTCGATACCGGTACGACAGCCGCCACAGTACCCATTGCGTCTATCGAGGACGTCGTGGTCGGTTCGGAAACTACCCAATCCGGAGGGAAGGCGGGTACCGTGGCTAAGGCTGCGGCCAATGCCGCTCCCTACGACAGCGGTGCCGCGTTGAGCCTTTTGTTGCGAACAAACGTGGACATACTCACAGTGTCATACCGGGATGCCGGTGGCGGACTGCATTTCGCAGTCCTGGCATTGCCGAAAGGCCAAGGGGAACAAGAACGCGCCCAATTGCTCGCATCGGGGGCTCGCGAAAGCGCCGCGGGAGCCGCGCAGGAGCTGAATTCTGCGGTTCCGGCAGCCCAAAGACCAGACGGCCAGAAACTTTCCGCTTCTGCGATTCAAATCGAACCGGTCGAGGCTGATGACGTGCGGATTCCCCTCGAATTTCGCGCGGCGATTTACGAGTTTCTAGTACAGCGAGTGCGCGGGGCTGGCAGATTCAAGCAGGTCTTTCGAAGCGGTGAGGGTGCGGCTGCCAGCGTTCCGGATCTGGTCTCGCTGCACGCTACTGTGGAAAAGTTCAAGAAGGGTAGCCAAATGGAGCGCGAGATCACTATCGTCATGGGTGCAACCAAAGTCGATGTCAGAACTTCAGTGACCACTCGTGATGGGCGGACGGTTCCGGATGACACGGTCGGGGGAAGGGTTCGCTTTATGGGTGAGAATCTGGGCGTCGCCAACGATCTTGCAAAGCATATCGCCAAACAGCTTCGCAAAAACTTTGGCAGTTAGCATTCAAGACGTGTCTGAGCCGCGCTCATAGTGATCTGAGTGCGGCAAGCCCACGGTCGATGCTCATCTCTCCCGGAACACATTACGTCGAGTTAAGGGCCATCCTCTGTCGCGGTGTCGGCACAGCGGTGGTATGGCGGCCGTTTCTGATTACGTTCGCGGTTGGTCGGCGCTCTTTGTTTTAGCGGTGTGAAGATTCCGGAGGACAATCCGGACAGATGTAAGGCTTCGCGTCAACACGCTCCGCAGAACCGCGGAGTGCGAATTGATTTAAGGTTTGGAGGGGCAAAGCAAATATGGCACTCGATACATCGATTATCGTGGCGACTGCAGCCCTGGCTGGATCCGCCGTGGGCGCCTGCGCATCCGTAGCTACCACTTTTTTCGGCCAAAAGTTGCAAGCTCGTTGGTCGCGATTAGCAGCCGAATTACATGAGCAGGAGGAACTCCATCGAAGGTTTGTCGAAGAAGCCGTACCCCTGTTTATAGACGCGCTCCAACAATCAGCGGTCGACCCTGCAAAGGTCATGCGATTCTTTTCAATCCTGGGATGCATCCGCCTGACATCAAGCGATGAGGTTCTTCGGGCTGCGGAAAAGGTGGCCAAGCGGTTGCTTGAGGCCTATGCAAAGCCACCTGAGGATCCTGTAAAGGTTCTTGAGCAAGTCTTCAAAAACCCGGAGGGTCTGGATCCACTCCTGGACTTTACACTGACATGCCGCCGCGAGCACGCTAGGGTTCTCCAACGGGTATGAAGGTAAATTGCGACCTGAGAAATGTTGGCCCCGGGCACTGCTTGGGTTATGGTTCACTCCGTTTGAATGCGCAAGGACGTCCCGACCACTTCGATGCGGTCTGTAGAAATATCGCGTTCAATCGTGAGACGTGTTCGCTGTCTGGCTGAGCTTCTTCTCTGGCGTTTGCGCTTTCCAATCCCTTGACGATCGGCGTTGTTAGATCGCTTCAATGCGTGCATCGAGTCAGGACAGCTTTTGAGAGTTGCGGATCATGAATTCAACTCGACAAACGCTGCCGAGACATTTCGTCAGATGACGAGGGCGAGCGCCAATTTCGGCGGGGGAGCAGCGCGGGATACGGGCGTTTCGTCGCGATCCCTTCCTCAGGCTGCGAGCCCGTTGCGTTACTGGCGTTCTGCTGCCAGTGGTTTTGACGACCTGTGGGTTATCGACTGAACGTTTTCCCTCTGACCGTACCCGCGCTGCGGCAAAGACGTGACGACATTCCGCTTCTGCTCCGGTCCTTCACGCAGAAGTACGCCAGAAAGCTTAACCGCGTCATCGAGGAAATCCCTCTGGCGTCGCTCGACGCTCTCACCAGATACGAATGGCCCGGCAACATCCGGGAGTTGCAGAACCTGGTGGAACGCTCAGTAATCCTGAGTTCAGGCCCTGTTCTGCGGATTTCGATTCCTGATGCCCCGCGGGATTGTGCCTGCGGATCCGGCAGCGATGATCCGGAACGAGAAACAATCCTGGAAGCTTTACATCTGGCCGGTGGCAAGGTTGCAGGTCCGGAGGGCGCTGCCGCCAAGCTGGGATTGAGACGGACGACGCTGCAGTCGCGCATGAAAAGACTGGGCATCGAGCGGCAGTATCAATGAATCGCAAGCCGGTTCGTGCCCGGCTCTGCTGATGGCTTCTGCCTGGTTTCGGCACGAGAAACACCCCAACTCTAATCCAGTCAACGCCGGGCGATGGAGTGGAGCTTGCATCTTTCAAGCCGGAAGGTGCACTATGATTCGGGTTTTTACCACCAACGAGCCGAACGGCGTCACACTTACGATCGATGGGCAGCTCGTGGGTGAATATGTCGAGGCGGTTAAAGCGTCGACCCACGAGGCGATCGGAGAAAAGAAACGTGTTCACCTCTTTTTGCGGAACGTTTCGCATATTGACGAACACGGCCGAGCGCTTCTCGCCAATCTGGCGGCAAAGGGTGTGCAACTGAGCGCCGCCGGCGTGTACAGCTCTTATATCGTCGAGGGGATACCGCGAGGATTGACGCAGCAACGCCACTGAACGCCGACTGCCCGTGGTATCTCCCGCCCAGCTCTGTTTCGGCATTTGTCCGAGTTCATGGACAAGGCGGCTTCAGCTTCCCCGGCAAGTTCGAAACCTGAAAGCCACGCTGACTGCCGAAAGAGACCGGATCGTAAAAGCACTGGAGGAAGCGAAAGGACAGGTTGGCGGTCCCGACGGTGCGGCGGCTCGTATGGGGCTGAAGCGAACTGCATTGCAATCGCGCATGCGAAAGTACACCTCGCGCGCCGGTATCACTGACCTCCAAACTTCAGCAGATGCCGATGGCCATTGCCGAGATTCGGCAAAAGGCGCAGCGAAATCGCGCAGATCGTTCGATAAGCCTGCCTGGCTTACTCAAAAGGCCATTGCTGCAACAGTCAGTGGCACACGGATGCGCAGTTGTGTCCGGCATCAGGAATGCTCTGAATCTAATGTCGTTGTATGAAGGCGTGGCGTGATCGGGACTTACCCGTTGGTAAGTCGCCAAAGCTGCAATGAGGGCGAAAAGATGGCAAACGTATTCCTTGTAGGTCTGGAAAGAACGACCGCCGATCAGATTGGACGGGTCGTTTTGATTGAACGGCACAAAGTATGCGAGGGGTCTTACAGCTGTAGGCTGCCCGATCTGGCTGCCTACAGCCTCGTTTTTGCCGGAGGCGATCCGTGGCGGTACTTGCCCCTTCTGCAGAGGGTGAGGCGTGAGCTGCCCGCGTTGCCTTTCGTGATAGTAACGAAAAAGCCTGACTCAGCTGCATGGCTCAGAGCCATCGACATGGGTGCAACTGATTTCCTCGTTGAGCCTGTCTGGAGGCGCCAGATTCAATGGGTCATGGAGTCGGTCATTCCTCTACCAGCGAAGCTCTCCGAGATCAGCCTCTCGCCAGGATATTCGATGAGGCGCTGCATTGGTGCAGTCAGTTACTGAAAGGCGAAAAGCACTGGTGGCGGTGGATCGATACCGCCCTCGATCCCCAGATGCAGCAGCGGAGCGGAATTGAGCCTAAGTAGGCTGATGAGGCTTTCAGTTCGCACGGTGCCGTGGGCTTACGGCGAATGCCGAGTTCTTCGGTGTTCGCCGCCAAAAATACTACCGAGATCGACAAACACAAGCGTTTTCGCTGCAAATCGCGGGTGTAAACTCGTTGAATCGAACTGGTGCAAGGTGGTTCGTCGATTGCTTCCGGAGGCTTGAACCAACGGATGAAGACCGCAGCAGCGTTCAGGTTCGATGAAAAGATCGGCTCGGTGCACGTGGCACTTGCAGTTGTTTATTTGGCCCGGCACCGTGAAACCGCATCGACTTTTTCAGGTCATTCCCCGGAGCGATGTGAGCGCTGAAGGAATCGGCCGCTGCCACGTCCCCCCATTCCCGCCCGATTACAGGGCCTCGGGATTGCTGCTCCACGTTACGTCTTTGCCTTCACCGTACGGCATCGGTGACCTGGGGCCAGCCGCATTTGCGTGGATCGACCGGCTGCACGAGGCCGGGCAAAGATGGTGGCAGGCGCTTCCCCTGGGTCCGACAGGGTATGGAGATTCCCCCTATCAGGCACTATCGTCGTTCGCCGGAAATGCACTGCTGATCAGCCCGCAGTTCCTTCAGGAAGACGGGCTACTGGAGGGACGAGATGAGTTCGACAAATTTGCCGCCGATGCTGTGGACTACGAGTTAGTAATTCCATTCAAGGAAAAACTAATCGAAACGGCATTCGGTCGATTCCAGACACGGATGGGAGGCAATCTGCGACCGGTGTATGAGGAATTCTGCTCTCAGCAGGCATCCTGGCTGGAAGACTATGCGCTTTTCCGGGCGCTGAAACTCAGGTATCGTGGCGTGTCTTATATTGATTGGCCAGCCGATTTGGTTGAGCGGCATCCGCACGCGTTAGCCGAAGTGAGGCGGGAGCTCGCAGCGGAAATGGACGTCGTCCGGTTTGCGCAGTTTCTGCTGTTCCGGCAAGGCGAGCGATTGAAAAGCTACGCGCATTTTAAAGGAGTGAGCCTGATAGGCGATTTGCCGTTCTTCGTTTCACCGGATTCCAGCGACGTTTGGGCCAACCCCGAATTCTTCCTTCTGGATGAGCGACGCCGACCGAAGTTCGTCGCCGGAGTGCCACCTGATTATTTCAGCGCGCAAGGGCAATTGTGGGGAAATCCTGTTTACAATTGGGCGGCGCTTCGTGCGACTGGATATCGATGGTGCATTGAGCGCCTCCGTGCACTTTTGTCGCACGTGGACGTGATTCGCCTGGATCACTTCCGGGCATTTGCTGCGGCATGGCACGTTCCGGCGGGAGCATCGACAGCCCAGGCAGGATCATGGGAGCACGGCCCGGGCGCCGAATTCTTCCAAAGGGTTGAGGCCGAATTGGGAGGGCTGCCGTTCATCGCTGAGGATCTTGGCCTGATCACACCGGATGTGGAGAAACTTCGCGACCAGTTCCAGATTCCAGGCACGCGGGTCCTGCAGTTTGGCTTCGATGGCAATGAAGACAATCCGTACCTTCCGGGGAACTTCGTAAATAACACGGTAGTCTATACCGGCACGCACGATAATCCGACAAGCCGGGAGTGGTTTGAAGAGCTTACCGATACCCAGCAGCAGGTTCTGTCGAGCAAATATCTCAATCACGTTGCGGGCGAGATTATCGAGCCCGGTCCGGCCCTGATGCGCTTGGCATGGCATTCGCGCGCGGCACTGACAATGGCGCCCTTGCAGGATCTATTGAATCTGGGGCGGGAAGCGCGCATGAACGTCCCGGGCGTCGGGGGAGGAAACTGGCGTTGGAGGTGTACGGAGGCAATGCTCACGGACGAGCCGTTCGCCTGGTTGCGGAACTTGACTACTGGTTCCAAACGTTTCGCCCGGACTGAAACGCCTGTAGCTGCCGAAAGCAGTACGACATCCGGCTCAACGGAGGTCCGCACGAGCTCGTACCCGCGCCAGCGCTGACTAACACCGCTTATGAGCGAGGCCGACAAGGAGAAGTCGCAGGTGAAGGCCGGTGTCAGGAGCGGCGCAACGCAAGATTCCAAAGGCGGGATCAAGGTCTGGTTACACGAGCTACGGCCGACAATCGAAGTTCGCCGCGTCTTCCGGATTGCCTTGACCTTTGTAATGGGCGTGCAGCGGGTAAGCACAGAGCGGCCGAACCAGATATTGTCCAAGGCATATGCTACCAACCAAGGACAGTCTTGTTCGCCGGCCCCCTGCCTCAGTTATCTGAACCCTAACGCGGTGGCGACGCCGGCCATCGGAACCTATGGAAACATGGGCGTCAGCGACCTTCGCGCGCCAGGCTTCTGGGAGTGGGATCAGGCGATCACCCGCGAGTTTCCTCTTCGCGAAATGATGCGCCTGGAATTCTGGGCGGAAGCATTCAATGTCACCAATTCAGTTCGGTTCGGAGCGCCGAACACCACGGTGAGTGGCACATACGGCCAGATCACGGGCGATCAGCCTTCGACCGGCGCCGGCACCGGTATCAGCGGGGGCAGTGGCGCCAGAATTTTCCAGTTCGCGATGAAGTTGGTATTCTGAGTGCAATCGGTTCGAAATCGACATGCCAGGCCGCATCGTACCAGCGAAAATTCGAAGGTCAGAGCAACCAACCTATGCGGTAATTCGTGATATCATCCGACGCTGTCGGCGTTACGCAGGGGGAGCTTTTGTCTACTGCGGAAATTAAGGCAGCCGCGGTTCCGGGCGCTGCTGATAAGGCCGTAACCTGGCGGATGTGGGTTCCCTGCATGACGATGGCATTATGTTCCTAGTTCTTTGACCGCCTGAAGAATTTCTAATAATACAATTTCATCTGGAAATGTTTTGCTCCATACTTGAGGTATGGCGCGCGCGGCATTACGCATTCAGGTCGGCAGCAAAGACAGAAGGACATTGCAGAAGCTGCTGAGCGGCGGGGTTCAGCAGGTCCGGGTCGTTCTACGAGCCGTGGCTCTTCTGCAATTGGCCAAAGGAGTCAGTGCGCCGCAGATCGCTGGCATGGTGCCGTTGACCGCGCAGGCAATCCGCAAAATCGGCCATCGCTATCAGGAAGGCGGACTGGAACGGGCGCTGTACGAGAAGCAGCGGCCAGGGGCCGATGCGCTGCTGGAAGACAGCGAGAAGCAGCGGATCATTGCCATGGTCTGCAGCAATCCACCGGAGGGCTTCGCCCGCTGGACGGTGCGTCTGGTGGCTGAAGAAGCCGTCAAAAGACGACTGGTACCTCGCGTGGGAAGGGAAACCATTCGAGTTCTGCTCCTCAGCCACGACCTCAAGCCGTGGCGGGAAAAAAATGTGGTGCGTGGCCGAACTCAATGAGGATTACGTCGCCAAAATGGAGGACGTTCTGGAAGTCTATGAACGACCTTATGATCCGGAAGAACCAGTGGTGTGTCTGGACGAAAAACCGATAACGCTGCACGCCGATGTCCGCCCTGCCTCAGCGGCCAAGCCGGGACGCGAGGCCCGGCAGGACAACGAATACCAGCGCAACGGCACAGCCAACGTTTTCTGCGCCGTAGAGCCGAAAGCCGGCCGCCATTTTACCTTCGCCACACCCGACCGTTCCGGCTTCGAGTTCGCAAAGGTGGCCTTCGAACTCGCTCTGTGTTATCCAGCGGCCAAGACCATCCATCTGATCGTCGACAATCTCAACATCCACCGGCGCAAGTCCCTGACCGACCTGCTCGGCCCTGAGACCGGCAACGAAGTCTGGGAACGGTTCACCGTGCACTATACGCCCACCCACGGGAGTTGGCTCAACCAAGCGGAAATCGAAATCAGCCTCTTCTCCCGGCAATGCCTCGGAACTCGCAGAATCTCCGATCTCAAGTCACTACGGTTACAGAGCCGCGCCTGGAATCGCCGTATGAACCGCGACCGCGTCAAAATCAACTGGAGATTCAGCCGCAGAGCCGCAAGGCGCAAGTTCGGCTACAACGGAAGCGGGCTCAAGCCGGCAGCAACATAGCTGAGAAATCACTGCGCCGGAAGCGCCGCCTCACGTTCAGCATCCCTGACGATTACTGGTGTGAGTTGTTGTAGAGCAGGTGGGAGCCGCACCGCCACAAGTAGCAAGTCCGGCAATTCTTCACCGTTTTTAGCTGGCTTTCCCAGCATAATGACAGCGCCCGAGACGGGCAGATTACTCTTTAGGAGCCACGTGGAGTGAGTACCCAGTCCTTCTGTCTGAGGTGGGGTTCTAAATTCAACAAGCGACCTGCTCCTGTACGTGAGAACATCCTCCGGATAGGGGCCAGAGGGAACAGGACGGTCAATCAATGCCAATACGGGCGCGGCCTGTTCCTTGTACTCCCCAAACACTCTCGCTAAAATTTCTGCCACTTCATACATGCCCGAAGCACCGGCGGATATGTGGTAAATCTCGATGGCCGGTCCATGGAAGCCCTTCCATCCGGCCACGATTGGTTGCGGGCTGAGCCAGAGGGCGTCGCCACTTGAGCCCGAGGAACCTCCGCAATACCAGCCGCGCGGGGCCAGCACACCAAGATCGATTGCTGCCCTGTAATATGCCAGTTTCTGCGCTTCCCCCGCGCTGATCGTCACCAAGTGGGGAGTGCCCGAAGGCGCCTTGAAATCCTCCAACTGACCGGATGCCGCACATCCCACGAACGGGACTGTAATCTGACGGGGATGTGCGGTTGTTCTTTCGCGCTGTGCCAGCAGCGCCGGAACCAGCAACAGGAAGGCGAGGGGTCGCACTTCTGAAAGATTATCAGGATTTACAGGCTCCGGCCACGTAAGGAATCTCTTTAGGCGGTCACAGTACTAGCTTGCGTTCTTCCATCGCCAGATCCTCTCGGTGCTTGCCCCCACTATCCTCGCCGAAACCGGGCTCAACGCCCAGCAATTCGCGAGCATCAGCTCCTATTTCTTTGTGGCTTATTTCATCGCGAACCCGCTCTGGGGATCGGTCCTGGACTACATAGGATTACGACTCGGTATGCTCATTGGCGTGTCGATCTGGACTGTTGCCAGCGTCCGGTCCTGACTGGATGCGCAGCTCACGCTGGAACGTCGTGGCGCGGCTGCCGGAAGGCGCGTCGCAGGATCAGGTGCCCGGGATGATGCAGACGCTGCTCGCCGAACGTTTTCAGCTGAAAGTACACCACGAGAAGCGCGACCAGCCGGTGTGTGCACTCGAAGTCGCGAAAGGCGGACCGCGACTCGAAGCGATCGCGCCGTCGAATGACGACTCGACAGCACCGGCGCCCGCTGGTGCTTCCGCTCCCGGTTTGTTCCCCGGACCCTTCGGAGCCCCGTTGGGGCGCGCGCCCGGGTGCCCCCCCGACCGATGCCCCGGATGGCCGCGGCGGAAGAGGCCCTGCAGCGATGACTACCACCGGAGCCAATGGCGCCACGGCGCGCATCACTCCGGGTGATGGCTGCGCGCTGCACATGGAGCTGTCGAAGCTGACGATGCAGGATCTCGCCGATACGCTGGCTCCGTTTCTTGACAAGCCGGTGATCGATGCGACCGAACTCAAGGGCATATATAAGGCGACTCTCGACCTGCCCATGGAAGTGATGTTCATAATGATGCAGAACATGATGCGCGCCAACGGATTGCCCGCGCCGGGCCAGGGAGGATTTGGTCGTGGTGGCGATGGAGGCGGACGCGGTCCCGGCGGAGGTCCCGGAGGACCTCAGGGATGCGATCCCGGGGAAGCCGTTGCGAATGGCGGCGCGGACACTTCCAGCGCTGCACTCTTTCGAGCCGTGCAGAAGCTTGGCCTGAGGCTCCAGGCGCGCAAGGCTCCTTTCGACACGATTGTGATTGACCGCATCGAGAAAACGCCCACCGATAACTGAAAGGCGAACGGAGGCGTCTTCACAAGATTTATCCCTTCAGAATCGGACATCGGTCGATCTCCTGGACTGCCGGGCGGCTGAGTGCCCGTTTAGGACACGCGACCAACAGAAAATCGGTTGCAGATCATGCGTAAGACCCGCGAGCCAATGTGCCAGCCGAGGATTTGACGTTTGCCGCCATTCTATGAGATCAGCAACAGCTTCCGGCTGCGAAACGTATACAGCATTACTGCCTTGACCTCGACAACATCGGAGCCATTCGGCTCGCGGGCGATTACTGATCGCCTTCAGCCTGGAATCACCGATCGGCTTCGCTCTGGAATCGTGTCGCCTTCGACCGGATTCCTCACGACCGTGCCAGCCGGCGCGGCGCCGGACGTCTGCGCCGGAGCGACGGCCGTGCAAACGAGCGTCACCAGCAGTAAGGCAGAAACCCGCTTCGAAGTTTTGGAATGCAATCCGTCATAATGTTGTCAGGTTCTATCGCATGATCTGCAATGCCAAAGATCTCTCTCCCGACCAGAAGGCCGCCATCGAAACGCTTCTGGGACGCCGTATTCAGGAAGACGAAGCCGTCAGCGTCCGTACCTTCGAGCCTGCCACTGTCTCGCACCAGCGGAGGCTGGAAATAGCGAACGAACTGAGGAAGTATTTTGCTGAAGTGGACGCCGCCCGCAAGCCCGTCTCGGAGGAAGAGGCCGAAGACATCATCACTGAAGCCATGAGAAGCGTTCGCCCCGGCTATCGTCCCCATCAGTGAGAATCATCCTCGACACCGCTATCCTCGTTCGAGGACATGGCAGTTCTGAAGGGCTTGCCCGCGATCTCCTGATCAACATCGTCGAGTCAGATCATATTTTGCTGCTCTCAAACGAGATGCTCTACGAGTTGGCCAAGGTTCTGCGCTATCCGCGAATGTTGGCTCTCCACGGCCTTTCAGAGAAACGCATCTACGATTATGTCAGTTTCCTCCGCGAAGCGGCCGAGATCGTGGTCCCGAATCCCTTGTTGGTCACACCGATTCGCGATGTGAACGACACCGTAGTAATGCAGACAGCGGTGATTGGTGAAGCCGATATTCTTTGTTCGAAGGACCGGGATTTCTTCGAGCCTCCGGCCGAAGAGTTCCTGAGGAAAGCCGGGATAGCCGTTTTGGATGACATCTCGCTGATGCAACGGCTGCGCTCCTGATGGACACCCCGCGCCCTTCCGCAATCCGAATCGCAAGCAGGTATACGAAGGCGGTCCCAACGGCATTCACCTGTGCCAGAACTGTGTCAGAACCCCATCCATTTGTCCATTTGTGCTGTCGGGAGTTGCAATTTGAGCGAAAGCAGGTTCCCCAGGTTGTTGATAACAAGCACTTCGGTATAGAGCTATTGGAGCGTTTGGAACCGGTGAATGTTCTTCGTAATCAGCAGGTCGCCAGTTCAATCCTGGCGGGTGGCTTCAGAAATCTCAAGAAAACTCAAAACTTCTCTTGGGTTCCTGCCTCCAAATCCTCAGTTTTGTTATCGTCATCCGAATGGGCTACCGACCAAAGAACCGGCCCGGCTCCGGACCGAACGAGCCGTCGGGAAATCGGCGCCTCGGAAGGGGTTGCAGTGGCATTCCCAGCCGTTCGTGCCATTTCTGCCAGGCCTCTTTCGTAAAGAGCCCGGCGGGCGCATTTTCAAGTACTCGTCGGAACTCTTCGGCGGGCACGTATTGGCTGGTCACGGCCACATCCGCCGACGAGCCATAAACCATAAGGTGCGCCAGAAATGTGTCCAGATTAGCCAACGTTTGTTCCGGCTGGTCATACCAGACTACTTTTCGTGCGATTCGCAAAAGGTCCGCCGGGAAGGGAACGGCAATGGTCATAGCTCCACACCTCCGGGACTCAGGCCGCGCCTGGGCTTCAAGGCCGGCAGCTTCGCCGGATCAATTTGACGTGCCCAGCGAGTGAGATCTCGCCGTACATTCTCCGGCACTCGATCCAGCGTTCCGTCGCCATAAAATTGCAGGGCCCGAATGCTTATCGCTGGATCGAAGGTTTTGTCAATCGCCGCGGCTGCCGCCAACCCCGTCTGAAGATCGATTGCGTGAGACGCGAGAGCGTGAATGTCGATGTAGTCCTTCCAACTGCCCCGAACCTGAATCACCCTCATCTTCATACCGGCCAGATCGACCAGCGACGCCACGCGCACGCGCGATCCTGCGGCACGAAGCGGGTCCTGCACTCGTTGTAATGTGTCGAGACCGCCGAAGAAGGCAACTTTTACCGGATCTCCACGATCGACGAACGCTTCGAGGTTATCTGTCTTGAAATGCACCCAGGCATCTGTGTCATCGCGGTCTAAATCCCGGAAGAAAGGCAGCCGCGATTGCAGTCGCGCCGGATCAAAACCGGACGTCGAGAAGAAGTCGAAGTCTTCAGAAAACCTGTGCCCAAGCTGCAGCGCGAGAGCAGTTCCGCCGTATAGTACAAAGTCCGACGGAACAGCGTCCAACTCTGGCCACAACCGCCTTTGCGAGGCCGGAAGTATATCCAGACGAGGCTCTAAAACTGTGGACATAAAATCGGCCTGCTCGATGGTCTTGAGGGATACTGCCACTGGAGTCTCGGCTCCTCGTTTAAATTGTATTCAATTTGCCAGTGGCCATCGAATCAGCTGCTGAGCACCCCGCGTCCAGACAAACCCCTTTTAGACCCCCATTACCCGTTTCCACCCGTTTCCAAGGCTTCCTTGCGATGCCACTCGCACTCGTGTTTTGTTCGGGATAGCCGTATCTCCCTACGCTCATAACCCAAAGGTCGAAGGTTCAAATCCTTCCCCCGCAACCAATCGAATCAATCAGTTGCGCGGATTCCTGAGCGTACCCCCAAACTCCCGTTAACTCCCAATAGCAGAAATGGCCGGTTTTTCTTCCGGTTTGCTGCCATTCAGGACCATCTCTACAACTTTGCTGTGGGCCTCACGCTTACTGTCTGTCATGGCCTTCCCGTAAATGTTCATCGTGGTCTGGATGCTGGCGTGACGCATCAACTCCTTTTGGACGGTGAGAGGCGCCCCGGTATCGTCCAGCCAGGACCGATAGCTGTGCCGAAAAGTATGCCATCCGATATCGCCGTCGATCTCGGCCTCGACACCAGCTTTGCGAAGGTGGTTCTTTTGAATCTCCTCCTGATGAAAGGGTCTGCCCGTAGCCGGATTGGCGAACAACCACCCTTCCGGAGTTGAGACACACCGCTTCTTGTGCAGCATCAGGGCCTCGACCACGGCCGCGTCGAGCGGAACGCAATCCCGCGAATACTCGGTCTTCACGTCACCAACTCTGCCATGAACCACGCTCCGTTGAATCAGCAGCGTTAGTCCCGGGAAATCGAAATCCCGCCACTGAAGTGCAACGATTTCACTAACGCGCAGGCCCAGGCACCGGCAATCAGCACCATTGTCCGGTACGGCTCCCGGAGAAACGGCAACAACGAATGGAACTGCTCTGGGGCCAGCACCCTCGGCGTTTTAAGCCGTTTGGTTCCGCCCTTCACCCGAACGAGCTTGATCGGGTTTTCGTCAATCAGTTCCCACCGCTCAGCACACTGAAAAATCGTGTGCATTAGGCTTCGAACATGGCTCCTCGTCTTCGGGGCGAGAGCCAAGCTTTTCAGCCAGTCCTCGACCGCCATCGGCTTGATGGCGTTCATCGGTGTATCGGCCCAACGGGGCCTGATCTGGTTCCGGATGTACGACTGGTACGACGATTTGGTTGAATACCGTTCCGGCATTTCTTCTTGCTCGTATCGAGCGATCACTGCTCCAAAATCGGCAGCACCAACCGCGCTCGGCTGTTCTGCGTTGAGCCGCAACAAGATCGCCTGCACTACCGGAGACTTTCTTGCGGCGGACTCGGTTGCGATATTCCTCCCGCGTTCCGACCATGACGGCCCGGCGTTGACGTTCGCCCTGCGCGTCCGGTTCGTAATAACGAAATTCCCAAACCTCCTTTCCCTTTTTTCGTTCCTTCGTTTCGAGACTTCCATACTGATATCTTGTGCGCGTGAACAACGAAGACCTTCCTTTCGCGTTAACGGCACGAGTGGCTCTTTGAGGATAATCCAGAGCGGAGCCACTGATCCAGTGACGAGGCGCGGAACCGCCAGAGGTCTCCGATACGAAAGGCCGGCACGATACCTTGAACCGTTCCTGTTTCCTGCCGATGCTGCTTGCCGAACCGTGCAATCCCTGCGACATGCGTTTCCCGCTCTGCCTCGGCATGTGCGATTGAACGATGCACTCCTCGGTCCGAGACCTTCCCTCCCAGACCTCCGCCGAAGGTTCATTCCTTGTTCGGCCGGCTCAACGGTATTACGGCGCAGTCCGACTTCTCCTGAACGTTCACGTCCGCGTTTATTGTTTATGCCTTTGCGGACCGGTCTTGCTGCAACTGGCAAGACGTACAGGAGACCCCCCGGTCCTCGTGCATGTTATTTCTCAGCGTGCGCGGGTTCTCATACTACGGAGCACCCTGCAGCCACTCGCGTTTAACGCGGCTGCCGTGTTGATGAAATCCTCGAGCCGCACTGTATATTCGACTGCGAACGCCCTCGGCAGTGCGAAAGGATAGATCACTGGCAGCAGTGATCCTTCGCTGTTGGCGGCGGTACATCCATCGCAGGGCTGCGTTCGAAAAATCCATCCGGCCGGAACATAAATCCGAGCATGGCAACCGGCATCACCGGCCAGTCTTCCGGCCGCGGCACATGATTGTGTCCGAACACATACCAAAGCGACAGCTCTGCGTTCTCCACGTTCCGGTCGGCTTCGGTCCAGTACGGCAGACCGTCGCCAGTCGGATGCTGATTCGGATATTCGCCCGCTGCATAACGCTCGCGCGGATGGTAAGGCGTCACCCAAAGATTGTTCCGTGTGAATCCGGCGCGGCGCATGATCGGGGCATCCGGTTGCGCGAATACCGGGCAGTTCTCACCGGGCACGAGCCTGTATCCCACGGGTCGGCCAAGCCGGTTCTTCTTGGAGGGATTCACCACGCGCCAGAAGCGCGCGCTCGCCGAGTTCACCCTGCGCCGCGCCTGCTTCTCCGTGGCCAGCAGCGTCTCTTCCGCGATAATCGCGTTGCCATGAGGATTGGACTCATTGGTGGGCTGCCCCACGCTGTTCACTTCCACCACGGAGTTGTACGGACCATCCACACACGGCGCCAGCCGCGCCGCGAAAATGTGCTGATGAAACGGCGCATTCAGCCGCGGCGCTATTTCGATGCCATACCGCGATGTCTCGCCGGGCGCCAGTGCCGTCGTGTTCACGATACCCGTCAGCTTGATTTCGCACTGGATCGATCCGTCCTGATAGAAGTACCAGTAGAATCCGTACTCATAATTGCCGACCGTCGCGATGAAAGACACGGAAAGCCGCCGCGACCTCCTGACCTCCGACTGACCCGTGCGCCAGTCCGTATGCTTCCAAAGAATGCCGTAATCTTCTTCATGCAGGCACACTGCATTCTTCAGCGCCGTCACCCTGCCGCGGCTGTCCACCTGCGGAAAATCGAAGTAATGGATCGTGCCCAGGCAGTCACATCCGAGCGCGAGTGAATTGGCCAGCGTGCCGAGACCGTATTCGCCGATGTCAAAAGCATTCTTGCGGTAATACTGCTCGCCCGGATCGCCGTACGGCACAACCATCTCGCAGATCGAAGCGCGATAAAGAATGGGACGCTCCACGCCGTCGTCGTTGTAGCCGATCGTGTGAAGCACCAGTCCTTCGCGCGACGTGAAACCCACCCGGAATTTCCACTTCTGCCATTCGACGCGATTGCCCGTGACTTTGAAGCTCACGCCTTCGGGCTGGAGAATCTCCACCGGCTTCAGGTCACGGCGCATGTTCGGGATATACTCGCGCGCCCAGTTTCCTGGCTCCGGCGGCAGAGGTGCGATTGGATACTCCTCGATGCGGACCACTTCCATGCGCCAGAGGTCCACGACAACTATCATGCTGTCGATAGGCCGCGCATAGCCGTTGTCTCCCGGTTCTGAGCGCACGAAACACAACGCACGCATGCGGCGAAGCGCTTTTTCTTCCGGAGGCTCGTCGCCGTAAAGCCCCGCCGACCATGGTTCCACCATCACCAGGTCGGGGTTGGTGACGCCGCGCCTTTTCAGCGCTTCCCTGAACAGCGGAGAACGGTGAACCATCTGTTCCACTTCGACGAATTCATCAGGCATGATGGACGGCTGAATTCCGTCGGCGAGTTCCACGACAGAAATCACCGATCTCCCGGTCAGATCCACCACCGCTTCGCAGCACGTCTGCCTGGCGCGGTCGAGCAGCACGGCCAGCACTCTGCGTTCGAACGGAGCGCCCGGCTGGTGGGATTCGACGAAGCGCTTCTCCGGCTCGATCAGATTGATCGATGCGATTCTGATGTTCTCACCGAGATGCCCGGAATCGTCGAGTATTCCGACCGTCTCGTTCAGTTCAGCCGCCGTGACCGGATCGAGTGGATGTGTGAGCTTTGTCGCTGTGGGAGTTGCCATTTGTGGCCCCTGTTCTGGTCTCAAGAGTGTGCTGTTTCCAGCAACCGGGCTGGTGCGGTGAGGACGTTCGCCGGCGCGGTCCGCGGCCTTGAAAACGCCACGGTACGCGCAAAACCGATGCTAGTATATGTGGATGGAACCTGGCAATACTTCGGTAAGGTTGGTAAATTCCGCCACCCAGTCCGCGCCAGAGTTTTCGGCTTCCACCCCTTCCTACGGCCTCAAGTCGGGATCGCTTTCACCCGGGGAGACCCTGGCTCAGTCGGTGGCCGCAATCGCACCCACCGGCGCTCCGGTCATGACCGTTCCGCTTGTGTTCGCTCTGGCGGGCGACGGCTGCGCCATGGCGTTTCTGTTCGCCACGGTTGGCGTCCTGCTGGTCGCCCTCAATATTAATCAGTTCGCCAGATATTCTGCCTCGCCCGGCTCACTCTACACTTATATCGCCGAGCATATGCATCCGCGCTGGGGCGTGGTCGCGGGATGGGCGCTGCTCATCGCGTATATCGGAACGGCGGCATCGGTCAGCGCCGGCGTTACCAATTACGCCAATGTGATCCTGCGCGACGGTTTCGGAATTCGCGCCATTCCGCTGCTCCCGGCCGCATTGGTCGCGCTCATCGCCGGCTGGCTCGCTTATCGTGATGTTCAGATATCCGCGCGGCTCATGCTTTGGCTCCAGACAGCGTCGGTCGGTCTGATTTCCGCGATCGCCATTGCCTCTGTGGTCCGGCACGGCTGGCGCGTCGATATGGGTCAGCTCGCACTGCAGGGAGTGACGCCCGAAAAACTGCGCCTCGGGCTGGTGCTGGCAATGTTCAGTCTGGTCGGATTTGAAAGCGCGACTTCGCTTGGCTCGGAAGCCAGAAACCCTCTCGTCAGCATTCCGCGTGCCGTGAAATGGAGCGCGGTTCTGGCGGGGCTCTTTTTCTTTCTCTGCGCCTATGCAGAGGTGCTCGCGTTTCACGGTGAAAAGCAGAGTCTGGCGCAGAACCCGGCGCCCCTGCACGTGCTCGCCGCGCAGCTTGGTCTTCCTCCGCTGGTGGGCACTCTGACCGATCTCGGAGCCGAGATCACTTTCTTCTGCTGCTTTCTCGCGTGCATCACGGCATCCGCACGCGTGCTTTTTCTGATGGGCCGGCAGGGAATGCTGCACGCGACTCTGGGTGAAGCGCACGATGAGAATCAGACACCGCATCGCGCCGTGCTGTTGAGTACGGTTGCCGCATTTGTGCCTGCGGAGATCATGACCTGGCGCCACATGAACCTGTTCGATATCTACGGGCTCCTCGGCACCCTTGCCACGTTTGGATTCGTCACCGCCTATGCACTGGTCTCGTTCGCCGCGCCGGTTTTTCTGCGTGCGCAGGGCCGCCTGACCCCGCAGGCGCTCAGTATTTCCGTTCTCGCGATCGCCGCCATGGGAGTTGCGCTGCTGGGCAATCTTTATCCGGTCCCCGAAGCGCCGTATTCTTACCTGCCTTACCTGTACGTGGTGTTGCTGCTGGGGGGATTCGCATGGTCAACAGTCCTGGGCGCGCGGTCGCTTTCACCCGGGCCGGTCATCTCCGTGGACTTAGCGGCCATCCCCGGCGAAACGGATTGAAGTTACTTGTCCGCAGGTGCGGCTGGCGCTGCGCGATACACGACCTTGCCATCGAAGATTGTGGTGCTGACCGCCAGATCCTCGCGCCGGGCCGGCTCCGTTGAGAACACATCCGTGGCTAATACAACAATGTCCGCCAGCATCCCGGGCGCGAGGGTGCCCTTAATTTTTTCATCAAAAGTCGCATAGGCCGACTCGCCCGTGTAATCGTCGATGGCTGCGGTCAGCTTCAGGCGCTGATCGATTCCGCCAGGCCGGGGCGCACGGTGGGTGATGCTGTAGATCCGCCCCATCGCGTCGAGCGAAGCTACATTCCAGTCGCTTCCGAACACAACGCGGCCCCCCGCGTCAGCAATGCTCTTCCACATGCCGCCCCGCGCGGCACGCTCCGGCCCGAGATTCGCCGCCCACACGCCCTGCGGACCGGAAGGCACGGGCCTGTTTGGCGGAAAGAATCCGCCGCCGGGATGCATGGCCGCAATCACGCCCAGTTTCCCGAAACGGGGGATGTCGGCGAGGTCAATGGTCTCGATGTGCTCGATACGATTTCGCCTGCCTCGCGCGGGCATCGGGCTGGCGGCGAGCTGTTCGTAGCCATCCAGCGTCATGCGGACGGCCCCGTCGCCGAGCGCGTGGACCATGATCTGCCAGCCCCGCCGATCCATCATGCCGATGATGCGACTGAAGTCCTCCCGGGTGTAGTTCGGTTTTCCCGCTGAAGGAACGTTGGTGTAGGGCGCCAGCAAAAAGGCGGTGTTTGTTTCGATGACGCCATCCATAAACATCTTGATGATGCCCGTCTTCAGCATGGGATTGTCCGGATGATTTTTCCAGAACTGGTCGAGCCGGTCGGCGTCTTTGGTGGAGAGGCCCGGCATCACGAGCATCGAGCAATATACGCGTACTTTGAGGTCGCCGGTACGCCTCGCTTCGTCGTACACTTCAAAATCCTCAGGACTGCCCGCCGCATCGGTCACGCTGGTCACGCCGTATTTCAGCGCCTCGGCTACGGCGGCACGCACGCCACGGAGCTGAGTGTCCCGCGACGTCGGAGGAACAACCCGGCTGATAAGGGCCATGGCGGGCGTTTCTTTCAGCAGGCCCGAAGGTTCACCTGTTACCGGGTCGCGGACTATGAAACCGTTGGGAGGGTCCGGTGTGTTCTTCGTGATTCCCGCCAACGCAAGCGCCTTCGAGTTCACCCATACGCTGTGCGCATCGAAACACCGCATGACGGCAGGCCGATCCGGAACTGCAGCGTCAAGCTGCGCGCGCGTCGGGAGGTTATCCGGGAAAGCGCCGTAGGACCATCCGGCGCCCTCGATCCAGGGAAGATCCGGGTGCTCCTTCGCGAAGGATCGAATACGATCCTGAATCTCCGCAATCGTCCGCGCGCCCTGCAGCCTGACGTTGCCGAGCGCGAGCCCACCCTGCAGGAGGTGGGTGTGGGTATCGTTGAAGCCCGGCAGCACCGCGCCGCCTTTCGCATCGAGGACGACCGTCGCAGGTCCTTTCAACCTGGCGAGATCGGCGGAATTCCCGGTGCGCAGAATCCTGTTCCCCCGAATGGCAACAGCCTGCTGAAAGCCTTCGCTACCGTCCGCAGCATAGACTTTGCCGTTCAGTATCAGGAGATCAGCCGGAGGGTTGCTCCCCGGGGCCTGGGCCTCGAGGGAACCCGCCAGCATCATGAGGGCCGGCATCATGATGCGCAACGACACGGCCGGAAAGCAGGTGCGGGCTTTCATGCGAGTGACGGCATCGCGCGCCGGTTCAGGATGTCGCCCACGGCCCGATGCGCTTCCATGATCGCAGTGTCGGTGTGCGGGCTGGCGCCGGCGTCGGAGTTTGCAATGGCAATCCGGCCGTACGGCTGGCGACCGATCACGCAGGGCCTGTTGTTCGAATTGGTGTAAACCCACTCCATCGGATCGGACAGCGGGTTGTAGGTGTACGCATAGCCATGCGGCCAGCGATTCACCGTGATATCCACGATGTCCCGCGCCGGATCGAAACCACCACCGCCAAGATGGCGCGCGAGCTGGTCGCGGATGCTGCGCTCGAAATCGGCGAAGCTCAGCGCGAGAAGCTGCTCACGTCCGAGCCGATGCTGCTCCTTTCGCGGCTTGCCGGGAACCGACATGATACGCGTCAGGTGCAATGCAATCGGATCATCGGGAGTCTGCGGGTGTTTGAGGTCTCCCAGAGAAACAGCTTCGGTAAGCGCGACAGAGGTGTGGAACATGGTTGCAGCCGAGATGTTGCTGATGCCGAGCCTGGTCCAGGCTGTCCAGTTCTTCACTCCCACGCTTGTGTAGACAAGCGGCCCTTTCACTCCGTAAGCCAGGGCATCTCTCTGTGCTTTCGGCAATTCAGGAACGAGGTAAGGGATGAACATGTTCCAGCAGGCCATCACGCAGCCCGCAGCCCGCACGTCGTAAAGTTTGCCGCCCCTGCTGTATGTAACGACGACCTCGCCGGCTCCGTTCGGATCGCCGTTATGGCGGGCGTTGACAACGGTGCTGTTCAGCCGAATGCGGGCAGGCTGGTTGGGGCGGTCGAGGAGAGCATAATTGACGCGGGCGGCGCCGGAATCCTCCATGGTCGTTCCGGGAAGAGCCTCTGGAATCAGCCAGCGGACAAGAAGGCGTGCGATGGTTGCATTGCCGTCGGGAAAGTGAATGGAAGGGCCTCCCCCGTTTGTCTGGCGGCCGTGCTGCACTCCGGGCAGATCAGACAGCACGCCTTCCGGCAGAGGGTCGAGCTTCATTCCGGAAAATCCGGGCTGGCCGAAATTCCACGCAAAGAGAGCGGGGTTGGCATCGGCGCCCACGCAGAAATTTCCTTCGCCGAAATGCATGAAGAACCAGAGACACTGTTTGTCGATTTTCGCCACGTTGAGCAGGAAGTCCTGATAACTCATGTGGGCCAGTCTGGTTTTCTTTTCGGCCGATGAGAGCCCCGGAAAATAATCCGGCTGGTGCGGATCGTAGAGACGAACCAGGTCTTTCTTCGCCTGGTCCGAAAGAGGCATTTCGGCAAGAAGCTCGGGGGTAAAGCCGCCGCCTCCGCCTCCACGGCCGCCACGCCCACCCGCACTGCGTTTGACCAGCTTGTCCTGACCCCACGTCTCCTTGTCGAAAAAATATGCGGAGCCCAGACCGAGGGAGCGATAGAGATCCCGGTTGGAGGCGTTGCTTGTCTGAAAACGATCGAGGTCGATGCCGACGTCATGCAGCAGAGTCCGTGCATCCTCGAAATAACGGTGCGGCGCTTCGATGTTCAGCGTGCCGCCGTTGATGGCCATCAGATGGCCGTTATGCCGAAACTCATTGCGCTTGGCGTGGCCGCCGAAATCGTCGTGATTGTCCAGAACCAGGACTTTGGCGGAACGGCCCGCATTCTTCAGAAAGAAGTATGCAGCGCTCAGGCCGCTCATACCGGCGCCCACGATTACCAGGTCGTAGCTCTCTCCGGTATGTGCCGCGTTCGAGAGATCCACGGTCCGGGTGTCGCGAAGGTTATGCGCGACTTCGAAAGAACCAGGATGGCTGCCTCTCATTCCCGTTCGCGCCGGAGGGTAGTAGCCGGCATCCTGTTCCGGTGCGAACTCCTGCGCATTGCCGATCTGAGGCAGAAGAAGAGCCCCAGCCGCGGTAGCGGCTACGCCATTGATGAAGTCCCGGCGGTTAATGGCCCGGTCCATTCCAAGACTGCGATCTCCCGAATTCATTTTGTCCTCACCTCCAGACCGCGACCCGGCGTCAACAGAAATGGTGCACGCCTCTTCTTTCCGAACCTTACATGACTTATGAAATGTTAGCGCCGATTCGGTCTCCGGGCACAAGCCGAATCAAGCAAAAAAACTGATGCGGCCAATCCAACACAACTATGGAACTTCGACATTCGTTTCATTGACAGGAGCAACGGTCCGGCGTACGATGACAAACATTACATATTTCATGTAAGATTTCAGGAGAGTGACCGGAAGCGATGTTCAGACAATGCAGCGACGACCTGAGGATCGTGAGGCACTTGATGTTTGTTGTCCCGATCCTCTGTGCCGGTGTTTCTGCATTCGACTCTCCGTCGCCGGCCGCCTACGCCGAGGAACAGGCGCGGCGCGGCCAGACTGTTTACGCCGCCAAGTGTCAGAGTTGTCACGGCGAAGATCAGGAAGGCGGCGCCGAGGCTCCTCCGCTGAAGGGCAGAGGATTCTGGTCGGAATGGGAGAAAGGACCGGCCCGGGCACTCTATTCGCGAATCATCAGCACAATGCCTCCGGACGATGCGGGTTCTCTTGCCCCCGCCGAAGTCATAGACATCGTGGAATGTCTGATGAAGGCCAATGGTCTGCCTTCCGGGGGCAAAGTTGTGAGCAAAGCCGACGAACTGAACAGTCTCGGGCTTGGTAGTCCCGATCAGCACAGCCGCTGAACACCGCGACATCGCGTTGCCGCGACAACTCAGGCTGCGTAAGCCATCTCATATTTAAGACCTGCCGGATAAGGCATCGATCATTCCGCCCGCAGCAGCGCTCCAGTCGAGCCGCTTCTGTCGCCATGTTTCGCCCGGGCAATCACCAAGCAAAGACACCTGGGATTAAAAGGAGACATCGACATGAAGCGCATTCCAATTCGCTCCACAGCTATATGGTTTTTGTTCTGTCTGTTCGGAGGAACTCATGCGCTGTACGGGCAGGCGGCGGCCAGCATTTCCGGGCGCGTGACGGACAGTGGAGGATCGGTTGTTCCCGCAGCAGTGGTGCAACTGGCAAGCGTTGAGCGGGGCACGACTATAACGGCTCTCACCAACGAAGTCGGTATCTATGCGTTCCCCAGCGTTCCGCAGGGTAACTATTTAATCATTATCGAGCATCCCGGTTTCAGGAAAGCGGAGGTGAAGGGTTTGGTCTTCGACGTCGGTGCAACGCTGGAACGTAACGTTCAGCTGGAGGTCGGCGCGACTCAGGAGACGATAACCGTGGAAGCCGCGGACGAACAAGTCAACACTGTCTCCGCCACCGTGAGTTCGGTGGTCGCCGGAGAGCCTGTGCAGGACCTCCCGCTCAATGGCCGGGATGCCCTTCAGTTGGCGCTGACTCAACCCGGCGTCACGCCGACCGCGGCTGGAGCCACGACTTTCTCGATCGCCGGTGGCCGCACCAATTCGGCGACTTACCTCATGGATGGCGGCCTGAATAATTCGGTCGCTAATTCCACCGTCGTGGTCGACCCCAACCCGGACACGATCGCGGAGTTTCGCGTCATGGTGAATAACTACAGCGCCGAGTACGGCCGCAGTAACGGGGGAATCATCAGCGTTGTCACCAAGTCGGGTACAAACCGAATACATGGCACGCTCTACGACTATCTGCGCAACACCGACCTCGACGCAAACATGTTCTTCAACCAGTCCACACCTGGCAACTATTCAGCGCGGCCGGTACTGATCCGCAACCAGTTCGGCGGAACAGCGGGCGGCCCGATCACGATACCGAAGGTCATCAATGGGAAAGATCGCTTCTTCTGGTTCTTCGGTTACCAGGGGACACGCCAGAATTCAACTACGGTAGGTTCGCAGATCGAGACATTCACCCCGGCGGAATTGACCGGCAATTTCTCTCAGGCATCCAATGGAGGCCCGAATGCGGGAGTGGCAAAATTTCTCGGGTCGCATCCATACTTCCAGCCGAATCCGGCGCTTGCGGCGCAGGCAATTATCGCTCCGAGCCAGATCAATCCCGTGGCTCAGGCTTTCATCAATACAGAACCGTTGCCAACCAGCCCCACGGGCGTGCTGACCCCCCAGGGAACCGCCCAGAACAACGTCGATGAATTCACCGGGAAACCCGACTTCAACATCAGCCAGAACGAACGGCTGTCAGCGACATTCATCCGAAGCCACAACCCGGTGCTCAACCCGTTTTCCGGCGCCAACGTTCCGGGCTATGCGACGGACAGTATAGGAGACACCTACTTCGGAGGGATCACCTTCACGTCGGTGATCTCCCCGACTTTTCTGAATGAAGCTCATTTCAATGCCAACCGGCTGGTAAGCGATGGCGGCGTTCCGGTTCATCCGCTGCCGACCGCTCAGTCGCTGGGCATTCAGATTACGCCGGATCTAAGTACCGGTCCGCCTATTGTCACCTTCAGCGGCTCGGGGCTCAAACTGGGGTTCCCTTCCAGCACCCCGGGCCTCTACGCGGACACGTCCTACTCCTGGACAGACAGCGTCAGCCTGATCCGAGGACATCACAGCTTCAAATTCGGCGGATCGCTCGCCGAAGTCCAGAACAACGGACAATTCGCTTTTGAGACCAATGGCACGCTGACGTTCAGTGGCGCCAACGGCATCGGGACCGGCCTCGACCTGGCCGATTTCCTGCTTGGGGTTCCGAATCAGTTTACGCAATGGCCCGACGCGTTCAGCGCCATCCGAGGGAAAGAGTACGCGTTGTTTGCGCAGGACGAGTGGAAGCTGCGGCCTAATCTTACTCTGAGTATCGGTCTTCGGTACGAATACGACACTCCCAAGTCCGACCCGCAGCGGAGAAACTACATGATCATCCCGGGAGATCAGTCGACAAAGTTCCCTCTGGCTCCGCTGGGTCTGGTTTTCCCGTGCGACCCCAAGGCGCCCTGCCCCGGAATCTATTATCCGGACCGGGATAATTTCGCGCCGCGATTCGGCGTTGCCTGGGACCCGTTTGGCAAGGGACAAACCAGCGTCCGTGCGGGTTTTGGAGTGTTTTATGACATCCTCAACGGCCAGGACCAGCAGAACCAGAATGGCACGCCTCCGTTTTACTCTGCGGAAATTCTGAATTTCACGGCGGCGAACATTCCGGCCAGCGGACCTTCGACCATCATCTCTAATCCCTATGGAACCGCCGGGGTAGTTAATCCTTTCCCCTCGCAGCCGCTCTCGCCGACCACGAGCTTCGCCAAGTTTCTGCCTTACGGCTCGGGTGGGGTGCTGATCGATCCCAACCAGCGGAACCCTTACACTTATCAATATAATCTGACGCTGCAGCAAGCTCTGGCGGGTGGGTTTGTGCTTCAGGCCGGTTATGTAGGCAGCTCCTCCCACAGACAGATTGTCAATCAGGACATCGATCCGTTCATCGTGGGTACGACCGAACGCCCCCTGAATTTGCAGCCCGGGTTGCAGTATCCGAACGCTTACACGTACATGACTCTTACCGACAAGTCGCTGGGAAGTTCCAACTACAACGCGCTGGTCAGCAGCGTGACTAAGCGGCTCGGCGATTCGCGCGGTGTTGGAAAGATCTTTTTTACGCTGTCGAACACCTGGAGCAAAACCCTGAGCGATGCGGACGCCTACGGTTCGCTGGTGGGTGCTTATAACCAGCATCAGTTTTACGGGCCCGCGAACTACGACGTTCGCGAAAGACTGGTACTGAGCGGTGGCTGGGAACTGCCATTTGCCAATCTCCTGAAGAGCGCTCCAAAACGTCTCACGACCGGCTGGAGCCTGTATCCAATCTTCTACACGCAAACGGGTATGCCGATCGATTTCAGCGCGGGCCTGGTGACAAGTTCCACCAACCCAGGGCCGGACGGCACCGGGGACGTATCTCTGATACGGCCCGACTGGACCGGTGGCAGCCAGCAGATGCTGAATCCGGAAAATGCGGAAACGTTCACGGTAAACGGCAAGCAGGTGACCGGACACTTCTTCTTCAATCCGAGCGATTTCATGATTCCGGCCTGTTACTCCTCCAAGGCGCCTCCGGGCACTGCCGGTGGGTGCCCCGCGCCGACCGATGGCAATCTGCAGAGAAATACCTTCCGGGGGCTGGGCATCACCAACTTTGACCTCTCGCTTGAAAAGAAGACTGCCATTAAAGAGAGCGTCCAACTTCTGTTTCGGGCGGAGTTCTTCAACATTCTGAACCACACGGAGTTTCTGAACTCGACCGGTCAGGTCTCGGTCAACTCCGCGTTTATCGGTCAATCGAGCTCGACAGCCGCCTCGCGAATCGGGCAGCTTGCGCTGAAGCTTGTGTTTTAGGAAAGCAGTGAATGCGGCATCCCGGAAAGGAAATGTGAAATGAAGAACAGGACTACGAAGATTCGATCTGTGATGGGAGTCCTTGCCTCGATTCTATGCGCTACCGCAATCGTCGAGGTCAGAGCCCAGCAGGGTGCGGCCGGCGGGGAATGGCAATCGTACGGTGGTGACAAGGCCTTCACCAGATATTCGCCGCTGGATCAGATCAATCGTGACAACGTGAAGCGTCTCAAGGTCGCGTGGTCAAGACCGGCGGTCGATCCGCTGATCAAAGACAAGTTTCCGGATCTCAGTCCCTCGAACTATTTTCGCGGAACTCCGGTCATGATCGACGGTGTCCTCTATGCGCCGAACGGGGTCGGGCTGATTGAGGCGTTCGATGCCAGGACGGGAGCTACAAAGTGGGTACAGCAGCCGGTTGAGCCAACGCTGAAAGAAGCGTCCGGGCAGAGCACGCGCGGTGTTTCCTACTGGCGCAAAGAAGCTGACGAGCGCGTCGTCTCGATACGTGGCGAGTATCTTTACTGTATTAACGCGCGAACCGGCGCGCCCGAGAAAGACTTCGGCGAAAACGGACGGGTATCCCTCAACCGCCACACTCCCGACGACGCGCGTTACTTCGGATGGCCAGGACCGTTCGTGGTGAATGACGTAATCGTGGTGGGTGGCAATGGCGGCGGAGGCGGGGGGGGCGGCTATGGCGACGGCGGCTTCGACCCGCATGCGACTCCTGAGGATATTCGCGGCTACGACATTCACAGCGGCAAACTGCTCTGGACATTCCACGTCCTGCCGCATAAGGGTGAACCCGGATACGAAACCTGGGGTAAAGGCTCGGCGGAGTACACCGGCAACATGGCAGCGTGGGGCTCTATGACGGCGGACGAGCAACTGGGTTACGTTTACATTCCCACCAGCACGCCCACCGGATCGTACTATGGCGGCCACAGGCCGGGCAAGAATCTCTACGCAGACAGCCTGGTCGTACTGAACGCGAAGACCGGCAAGCTGGTCTGGTATTTCCAGATGGTGCATCACGGGCTTTGGGAATACGACTCGGCGACTCCTCCGGTGCTGGGCGACATCACGGTAGACGGAAAAAAGATCAAAGCGGTTATGGCTTCCAACAAGACTGGATTCCTGTATGTCTTCGATCGGGTTACCGGAAAACCCGTGTGGCCGATTGAGGAACGCCCCGTACCGAAATCGACGATTCCCGGCGAGGAGACATGGCCGACGCAGCCGTTTCCGACCAAGCCGCCGGCTTTCGATCAGCAAGGCTCCTCCGAAGCCGATCTGATCGACTACACGCCCGAGTTGCATGCAAAGGCGCTCGAGATAGCAAGCCACTATGTCATGGGTCCCCTGTTTACCCCCCCGATCATCAGGAGCGATGATCCCAACGGAAAGCGGGGCACCCTTGAGATTCCTGGAGGGTGGGGAGCGGGCAACTGGAATACGGGTGCATTCGATCCCGAGACGGGGATCTACTATGCTGTCTCGCAGACGCAGGCCGGCGGGAACGGACTGACTAAGAATCCCGACTCCAACGGCCCGATGCTGTACGGAAGTGGTCCGGCGCGAAATGCCCAGCAAGGCCGCGGCCGCGGCCCCGGCGGAGACGGCGGCGGTGGTGGACAAGGACAAGCGCAGGGAGCACAGGGCCAACAGGGCGCGGGCCGAGGAAATGCGCTCAGTATCGACGGCCTTCCGATATACAAAGGGCCCTACGGACGCATCACGGCTCTCGACCTCAACAAGGGCACCAAACTGTGGATGGTCCCGAACGGAGACGGACCGCGTTATCATCCGTTGATCAAAGACCTCAATCTGGGACCACTTGGCAACCCCGGGCGCCCGGTCGCTCTTCTTACGAAGACGCTTCTGTTCGTTGGCGACAGCAGCGACGCCGTTATGGGCCGCGCGGGCGTCGGGAGCAGCGCCCAGTTCCGTGCCTACGATAAAGCGACGGGCGCAGTGATTGCGCAGACCCCTTTGCCCGCCGGCACTACTGGGGGTCCAATGACCTATGTGGCCGGGGGCAAGCAATTCATCGTCGTGCCGGTTGGAGGAGCAGGCTATGGAGCGGGGTGGATTGCGCTCAACCTCCCTTGATCGGGCCGCGTTTGCAAACTCGCATCAGGAGAAATTGCCATGAAGCTGTCGAGGCGCCACTTTCTTGCCACCGCGGGGATTTCCGCTATAGGTGGGTCTTTGATCCAGGGGCAAACGCCGCAACAAACGGCAGACCTGGTATTGTTCAACGGCAGGATCGTCACGGTTGACGACGCTTTTTCCATCCGCGAGGCGATTGTCGTGAAGGATGGCCGAATCCTTGCGGTCGGCGGAAACGAGTTGCGCAACGGCTACATGGCGGCGCGATCGATCGACCTGCGCGGCCGCATGGTGATGCCCGGATTTCACGATACGCACATTCATCTCGGTGGTCACTCGCGGCGCTATATCGATCTGAACGACACCACGTCGCTTGCGCAGTTGAAGCAACAGGTGAGCGAAAAGGCCAGGGAACTGGGGCCCGGCGAGTGGATTACCGGCGGCGGCTGGGATGAGTACCATTTCACTGAGCAGCGGAAACCGCTGCGCGCCGATCTCGACGCGGCCGCGCCGAACAATCCGGTCGTACTGACCAGAGCCGGAGGCCATAGCTCCGTCGGTAACAGCAAGGCTCTGGAGTTAGCGGATATCAACGCAGCAAGCCCCGATCCTCCGCGGGGGCTGATTGAAAAAGATGCGAGCGGCAAACCCAACGGCGTGATTCGCGAGCGCAACGATCTTTACACGCGGCTCGTGCCGCGGGACAAACCAGCCGATGTGCAGGACAGCCTGCTCCAGAATGTGCGCGATCAGCTGAAGCTGGGAATTACCAGCGTAACTGAAGCCGGGTCGTCCGTCGAGCCTGGCGTCACTGGCTCTTTTGCCGAATGGGAGCTGTTGTACCAGAAGCATGGCGAGGAACTGCCTCGCGCTTCGATTCAGGTTGGTTATCCATCGGCCGGCGGCGAGGCCAAAGCCGGTGCGCAGAAGCTGAAAGATTTCGGCAAAAAGACCGGCGACGGTAATGAACGACTGCGCGTCGGGTCCATCGGCGAGATGGCGGCCGATGGCGGATTCACCGGGCCGACGGCATGGTCACTCGTCGATTACAAGGGACAGCCCGGGTTCCGCGGGCGCGCCTTCTTCACGCCTGAGCAGATTCACGCCAATATCGAAGAAGGGCACAAGCTCGGCTGGCAGTTCGGAATTCACGCGATCGGCGACGCAGCTATCGCGATGACTGTCGACGCTCTGGATAAGGTACTGCAGGATTACCCGCGCAACGACCATCGGCACTACCTGTGCCATTTCACGGTGCTGCCTCCGGAGCGAACCATGCAGATCATGGCGAGGGACAGAATCCACATTGCGCAGCAGCCGAATTTCACTTATAACCTCGAAGGCCGCTACGTGGAAACTTTGGAGGGAAACCGTCTCGCCACGAACAACGCAATCGTCACGCCAGTGAAGAAACACGGCCTGTTTATGGCTTTCGGCAGTGACAATCTACCGATCGGTCCGATGGTTGGCCTTTACGCTGCTGTGACCCGCAAGGGCGAAAGCGGCAAGGTCTATGGTCCGGGTGAAGTCGTGGGGATCCGCGAAGCGATCACGATGTATACGCGGAACGGCGCTTTCCTCACGCGCGAGGAGAAGATCAAGGGCACCCTCGAGGCGGAGAAAGTGGCGGACATGATTGTGGTCCCGGAAGATCTGCTCAACGTTGCGGCGGAAAAAATCCTCAGCATGAAAGTCGACATGACGATTGTGGGCGGAAGAGTGCTCTACGAGCGGGCGTGAAGCCACCGCCAGACGCGCTGAAGCACGGGAGCCGACCGGAGTGCCGAGCCGAGCCGATCTCGCACACAGCTGGTATACAATTGACAATTCTTACCGCGTCTACCTCGCAGGTGCGATATTCATCTTGCCCAGAGCCCATCTCAATTCCAGTCTGAAGCGAACCGCCGGCAGATCAGGCGCTCTACCTCCGTCGAAGACTTCCGTTTTACTCCAGCAATCCCTCAAGATTGGAGACATAGCGCGGTTGCTCGGTGTCTCGCCCTCTCTGGTCCGTGCCTGGGAAAAAATGGGCATCGCCAGCCCTGCGCGAACGGACAGCAGATACCGGATTTATCGGGATGGAGACATTCGCACACTCAGGCGCGCCGTCTATCTGCGGCGTATGCAGGGCCTGAATGCGCCCGCGATTCTTCGTCAGTTGCGGGAAGAAGGACTGCTCAGCGGCTCCGAACCGAAACCACTTCCGACACTGCCACCGCTCGGCCCGAAACTCAGAACGATGCGCATGGAGCGAGGTAAGTCACTGGCCGAGGTCGCCGAAGCGGTCGGGGTTTCAGCCGGGTATCTGAGCAACGTGGAGCGTACCCAAAACGAGCCGTCACTGAGCATTCTGCACCGGCTGGCCCAGTACTACGGGCTGGATCTGAGCGATCTATTCGGCGCGATTAACGGAACGACTCCGCTCGTACGGCCAAATGATCGAAAAGTGCTGCTCCGGGGCCATGGAGTCACGATGGAACTGCTGGCGTCCGGTAAAGTCACGATGGAGCCACATTTGATTCGCATTGCGCCGGGAGCAGGCAGTGGAGACACCTACACACATCAAGGCGAAGAATTTCTGTTCCTTGTAAAAGGCCGGCTGACGATTACGCTGGAAGAGCAGGCCTATCAGTTACGGACCGGCGACAGTTTTTACTTTGGGAGCCATCTTCCTCATCGCTGGATCAATTCCGGGAAGACTGAAACCATCGTCCTCTGGGTTAACACTCCACCTGCCTATTAAGAGAGATGCCGGGCGCAGGGAAAATCCAAGGGTCATCCGAGCGTTGGAAAGTGGAAATCGGCCCCCTTTCGAATCCCCGTTGGCCACCTGGCGGTAATCGTTTTGAGCCGTGTGTAAAAGCGCACGCCTTCCGGTCCGTGAACATAGTGGTCGCCGAATAAAGAGCGCTTCCACCCGCCGAACGAATGGAACGCCATCGGCACCGGTATTGGAACGTTGACTCCGATCATGCCGGCTTTGGCGCTCGCGGCAAACGTCCGGGCAGAGTCGCCGTCACGCGTGAAGATCGACGCGCCGTTGCCGAACTCATGATCGTTCACCAGGCGCAGGGCCGCATCGAAATTCGCGGCTCTTACCAGCGAGAGCACAGGGCCGAATATCTCCTCACGATAAATCTTCATTCCAGGAGTCACGCGATCGAAAAGACTGGCGCCAACGAAGAAACCGCGATTGCCCAGTGCGCCTTTTCGACCGTCTACAACAAGGTCGGCCCCTTCGGCCACGCCCTGATCGATGTAACCGGTTATCTTCTTCAGATGCGGCCCTGTCACCAGAGGGCCCATGTCTGCCTCAGGCTCCATTCCCGGCGCGACCTTCAGCGCGTCAATCCTCGGCAGGAGGCGGCGAATGAGTTCATCGGCCGTGGCATCGCCGACGGCAACGGCAACCGAAATCGCCATGCATCTCTCGCCCGCCGAACCATAGGCGCTGCCGATGAGCGCGTCAGCCGCCTGATCCAGGTCGGCATCCGGCATCACGACCAGATGGTTCTTGGCTCCTCCCAGTGCCTGAACGCGCTTGCCGCGCGCCGTGCCGCGCGAATAAACGTACTCCGCGACGGGAGTCGATCCGACAAAACTGATGGCCTGGATGTCCGGATGATCCAGTAACGCATCGACAGCTTCTTTGTCGCCCTGGACGACGTTGAAGACTCCATCGGGCAATCCCGCTTCTTTGAGAAGCTTCGCCATGAAGATGCTCGCCGAGGGATCACGCTCGCTTGGCTTCAATACGAACGTGTTTCCGCAGGCCAGCGCCACCGGGAACATCCAGAGCGGAACCATCGCGGGAAAATTGAACGGCGTTATGCCGGCGACGACACCCAGAGGCTGGCGAATGGACCAGGAATCCACGCCGGTTCCCACCTCTTCGGTGAACTCGCCTTTTAACAACTGCGGAATGCCGGCCGCGAACTCAACCACTTCGGACCCACGCTGCACTTCGCCGCGAGCGTCGGAAAAGACCTTGCCGTGCTCGGACGTAATCAGTGCCGCCAGCGCATCCTTCTCTCGCTCGAGGGCGTCCAGAAAACGGAGCAGGACACGCGCGCGGCGCAACGGAGGCTGGGCGGCCCAGGCCGGGAAAGCGGCCGATGCGGCGGCAACGGCCTGGTTCACCTCGGCTGTTGTCGCAAAGGCAATTCGCTTTGTCACCTCGCCGGTAGCGGGATTAAATACTTCGCCGAAACGCGATGAAGCGCCCTCCACGGGCGAGCCGTTCACGTAGTGCGGGACGGCTTCGGTCGTCACTGAGATGGTTGTTGACATCGTAATCCTCGAAGAATCGTTCCTTACGCAGGCAGTTCGCTCACCGCCCGCCACGCCTGATCGATCGCAACGTCAGTATACGCGGTCGCGCCGGAATCGGAGTTGGCGATGGTGATCCGGCCGAAACGCCGCCGGCCGATTTCATGCGGCGCCTGCCCCGGAGCCCAGTCCGGATCGAACAGCGGGTTGTATTCGTATCCATAGCCGTGCGGCCAGCGATTGACCACGATGGCTTCGATGTCGCGCGCCGGGTCGAAACCTCCGCCTTTCAGGATTCTGGCCAGCTGATCGCGCATGTTTCTCTCAAACACTTCGAACGAAGTTGCCAGCAGTTCGGCGCGGCCGGCCTTGTGCTGCTCGCGTACCGGAAGGCCCGGTTTGCAGGGCGTCTTCGTCATCGTGAGAATGATGGGATCGTCCGGTGCGGCAGCGGGAGTGTAACCGCCTATGGCCGGCGCGAAGTCGAGGTTCACTCCCGTGTGATACATGCCAGGCGAACTGACGCCGGAGATACCGAGGTTGCGGAAGGAGGTCCAGTTGCGAAGCCCCACCCGGCTGTATACGAGCGGCACCTTGACGAGGTAATGCATCGCTTCCTTCTGCGCCTGCGGGAGCTCGGGACAGAGATGCGGCACGACCGTGATCCAGCACGCCATCACACAGGCTTTGGCGCGCACGGAGTGTACCTGCTTGCCGTTCACATAGGCGATTTCGACTTCTTCAGCCGAATCGGGACTGCCGACATGACGGGCACGCACGACGGGGCTGTTGAGGCGGATACGCACCGGAGCACCCGACTGGTCGAGCTTCGAGTAGTCGAATCGGGCCATCACGATGTCTTCGACGCCGCTGCCGCCGGACGCAATGCCGGGTATGAGGCTGCGCACCAGGAGCCGTGCGATGGAAGCGTTGCCGTCGGGGAAGTGAAAGTTGTAGGAACCACCGTTTGCGTATCCAGCGGCCGTGTAACTCATGTGCGGACCGCCGCCGCGTTTCAGCCCCATGCCCTCGAATCCGGGCATGCCCTGGGCCCAGCAATCCAGCGCCGGTTCCGCATCAATGCCGACGCCCCACTCGCCCTGCGTCCTGGTCTGGTAGAAGGGAATGACACCCGGGTCCACCTTCGCGACATTGAGCAGAAAGTCCCGGTAGCTCATGCGCCACAGGCGGTCCTTCTTTTCGGACTCCGTCAGCCCGGGCAGGTAGTCGATCGATTCCGTCTGGATCCGGAGAATATCGCGCTTCACCGCTTCGGAGAGCGGCGTCTTCGCGAGGAAGTCCTTCCAGGCAGACGCCGCCGCGCCACCGCCCCGGCCGCCGCGACCAGGACTTCCGACAACGAGGCGATCCTCGCCGAAGGTTTGCTTGTCGAAGAACCATCCGCCTTCCAGTCCGGCTCCTGCTGCGCCTCGTCCGCGGCGATACTTCGACGCCAGTTCCGGAGGATTCACACCCAGCGCCTTCAGAAGGCCATCGGCCTGCGCGCTGTATGGCGTGGGACTGTCGATTCCGAGAGTGCCGCCGTTGACGATCTGCACGCGGCCGCCCATATGGAGTTCGTTGCGTTTGGCGTGGCCGCCGAAATCGTCATGATTTTCCAGAATCAGAATGCGGGCTGAATTGCCTGCCTTGGCGCGAAAGAAGTGCGCGGCGGAAAGGCCGCTGATGCCGCCGCCAACGACGACAAGGTCATAGCGCTCCTGCGTATCGACGACGCGGCCGGCATTCTTCCAGAAGGTGCCATCGCGGAGAGAATGAACCGCCTCGAAGGATCCCGAATGGCTGCCGCGCATTCCCGTCCGCTCAGGCGGGTAGGCGGCGGGGGACTGGGCCGCGAGGCTTCCCGCACCAAGCGCGCCGATCGCAACCGCCATTCCATTGACGAAGTCGCGCCGGGTGATGGCCCGGTCCATGCCGAGTTCGCGATCGGAGAATTCACTCACTGCGCCTGAACCTTCTTTCGCGCCGGCGCGTAGTTGAGGTGAACCAACTTCCATTCACCGCTGCGTTTGAACAAGACATCGGTTTCCTGAAAATACTCGTCCGAGTCCCCGCGTGTGGAGTGTGTCACCACGTGGAGCAGGTAGCTGGCCACGGCGGAATCGGCGTCTGACGAGACCTGAATCACCATGTCGCTGAAGTCGGCTGACAGCACCTTGCCGCCGCCTTCGATAAAACGTGTCCAGCTTTTCTGATAAGCCGCCTTATCGGTTCGCCCGCCGGGCAGCCATTGATTGAAATCGGCCGCCAGAAAACCGAAGTAAGCGGGAAGATCGTTGGCGGCGTAAGCGCCGTTGTATTTCTTCTCGAGTTCGAGTACTTCGCTTTGCGCAGCCGCCTGCTTCGCGTTGGTTTGCGCGTTCAGAACGGATACACCGACAGCCACCAGGACAATCAGCCTCATGGTTTCCTTCCTTCGAATCAGGATTTAACTGCCAGTTGTTCCTGCACCGCGCGCCACGCCTGATCGATGGCCTGATCGGTATATGCAGCCGCGGCGGCATCCGAGTTGGCGATGGAAATACGGCCAAACTGTTGGCGGCCGATTTCACAGGGCGACTGCCCCTTCGGCCATTCCGGATCCCAAAGATAGTTGTACTCGTATGCGTAACCGTGCGGCCAGCGGTTCACCGTGATGGCATCGATGTCGCGCGCCGGGTCGAAGCCGCTGCCGTCGAGGACACGCGCCATGTCGCCGCGGATGTTCCTTTCAAATGTGGAGAACGGCGTCGCGAGCAGATCGGCATGACCGATACGCTGCTGGTCGCGCGCCGGAAGTCCCGGCTTGCAGGGCGTTCGAAGCATGCGCACAAGAACGGGACTTTCGGGCGACAAAGCCGGATGGTAGTCGCCGATATAAGTCGGCTGTTCCAGGCTCATGTTGGAGTGATAAAGCCCGGGCGTCTGCACCCCGCGAACTCCGATTTTCCTGAACGCACTCCAGTTTCGCAGCGATATCGCGGTGTAAACCAGAGGCACTTTGACGCCGTATTTCAGCGCCTCTTTCTGCGCCTGGGGAAGCTCCGGGCAGAGATACGGAATCATCATGTTCCAGCAGGCGAGTATCGCGGCCTTTGCCCGCACCGAGTAGAGCTGTTTCTCTCTGCCATAGACGATTTCAACTTCTTTCGCTTTGGCCGGGTTCCCGACATTGCGCGCCTGGAGACACGTGCTGCTCAGGCGCAGACGGATAGGTGAATCGGGATGGTCAAGGCGGCTGTAATCGACATTCGCAGTCACGCTGTCTTCCGCGGTGTGGCCCGGCATCCCGCCTGGAAACAGCGAACGAATCAGCAGGCGCGCGATCGTGGCGTTGCCATCCGGGAAGTGATAATCGTAAGGCTTTTTCGGTATGTGACGCCCGAGCGCGGTAAAGCTCAGGCGGGGATGCGGGCCCGGTTGCAGGTTCAGGCCCTGTAACCCGGGCGAGCCTGGCCACAGTTCGAGCGCGCCGACCGCGTCAATGCCAACGCCGTAGAGACCGTGTGTCCGTGTCTGGTAGTACGGGATCACCTCCGGAGAAACCTTGACCACCTTGAGAAGGAAATCCTTGTAGCTCATGCGGGACAGGCGGTCTTTTTTCTCGGCGTCCGAGAGACCCGCCATGTAGTCCACTCGTTCTTCTTCGAGGCGGGCGATGTCGGCTTGTGCCTGCGGGGAGAAAGGCGTCTTCGCCAGATATTCCTTCCACGTAACAGCGGGCGCTCCGCCCCGGCCGCCCCGGCCACCTCGTCCGCCACCCGGCGTACCAACCACGAGGCGGTCCTGGCCGAAGGTCTCCTTGTCAAAGTAGGTCGCGTTCTGCAAACCTTGAAACGCCGTCCGGTCCGCGAGTTTTGCGGACGCTGCCGCCAGCGCCTCGGGCTCGATACCCAGCTCCGTCAGAAGACCGCGCGCCTCGTTGCTGTAATCGAACGGCGATTCGATTCCCGCGGTGCCGCCGTTGGTGATGAACAGGCTTCCGCCGGGCCTGAATTCATTGCGTTTGGCGTGGCCGCCAAAGTCGTCGTGATTATCCAGAATGAGGATTTTCGCGCCGGGATTCTTCGCGCGATAAAAGTACGCCGCAGCCAGACCGCTGATGCCGCCGCCGACAATAACCAGGTCCCAGGTCTCGCGCGTGTTGGTCAGCGCGCCGGATTTCAGGACGTTCCTCCCGTCGCGCAGAGCGTGCGCGTAATCGTAGGAACCATCGTGGCTCCCACGCATGCCGGTAAGCGTGGGTGGATCGTAGCCGGGACGGTCCTGCGGAAACGCCGTCGCGGCATTCGCGGTTCCGCTGAGCGAAGCGGCGCCGATGGTTCCAATGGCAACGGCAACGCCGTCGAGGAAATCACGCCGCGTGATCGGGCGATCCATTCCGAGGTCGCGGTCACGTTTCGGGCTTTCGGGCTGGTCGGACATCGGCTTATCCTTTCGCGATACCTTACATGAATTTTGTAAAGTGTACTGAAATCTGCAGCGCGCTGTCAATGCGCGCCGTCAATACACGCCGTCGAAACAGAAAGACAAATGCGTCTCCGTCTAAGCAAGCCCGCCGAAGGCGATCAGCTTCGTTTCAAGATATTCTTCGAGACCTTCGGCGCCGGCTTCGCGACCGAGGCCGCTTTCCTTCCATCCTGAGAAAGGCACTTCCGTACTCTGGGGAGCCCACTCGTTCACACCCACCATGCCGAACTCCAGACGCTCGGCTGTTGTAACAGCGGCACGGAGGTCGTTGGTCCACACATAGGCGGAAAGGCCGTAGCGGGTGCGATTAGCCAGTTCGATTGCCTGATTTGCGTCACTGAACGTCGTAATGGGCAGAACCGGTCCGAATATCTCAGCCTGAAAAAGCGGCATCTCAGGCGTGACGTGGGTCGCCACCGTGGGCTCGAAGAAGTAGCCGCGTTTCTTCGCAGGCGGACGTTTACCGCCAACGGCGATGCGGGCACCCGATGCCTGCGAACTCACGGTCATCTGCTCGATGCGTTCCAGCTGGCGAGCGTTGATCATCGGCCCCACGCTGGTCGCAGGGTCGAGTCCGTCGCCCAGCTGCAGCTTTGAAACCTGCTCCGCCACGCGCTCGGTGAATTTTTCCGCGATACGCCTGTCAACCAGGAAGCGCTGCGGCGAAATGCAGACCTGTCCCGCATTCCGGAATTTCGCGATTACCGCGGTGGTGGCGACCTGATCCAGATCGACATCCGGGAATATGAGCACCGGGGCATTGCCGCCCAACTCAAGCGACAGTCTCTTCACGGTCTTCGATGCCCCGTCCATCAGAAGCTTTCCGACTCGCTGGCTTCCCGTGAAGTGAATCTTCGAGCATTGCGGATTTTCGAGCATTTCGCGCCCCATGCTCTCGGGCTCACCGTTTATCAGATTGACCACGCCGTCGCCGAAGCCTGCCTCCAGAAGAATGTTGGCCATTTCCATCGCAGTCAGAGGCGTGAATTCGGAAGGCCGTATGACGACAGGGCAGCCCGCCGCCAGCGCCGCTGCCGCAGCCCGCGCGATGTTATAGGCAGGGAAGTTCCAGGCCGTAATCAGCCCGACGACGCCGATCGGCTGTTTGATCACAAGCTGGCGCTTAGCCGCATTCCGCGAAGGCACCCAGCGGCCATAGGCTCGCTTGGATTCTTCGGCAAACCACTCGAAGAGATCGGCCGAGACTGCCCACTCTCCTTTGGCCTGAGCGAGAGGCTTCCCGCTCTCGAGCACCGTCGTCCACGCGAGGTCGGGGGCGCGATCCCGGATCAGATCCGCCGCCTTTTTCAGAAACCGCGCGCGCTCGTAGGCTGTGACGCCCGACCAGGCGGGGAACGCTTTGCCTGCCGATTCGAGCGCCAGCCGGCAGTCCTCGCGGGTACCGAACGGCACCGTCCGGATGACTTCTTCCGTTGCCGGGTTGATGACATCCCACGTTCCGCCGTTGGTGGCGTCACACCACTCGCCGCCGATCAGTTGCCGGTAGTTGTAGTTCATCGTTCGTAAACCTTATTGCCGGCGAGGAACGTCATATCGACAGTAATGCCGAGCAGGTCGTCCGGCTCGCACCGCAGAGGATCGGCCGAGAGCACGGCGAGATCTGCCCATTTCCCTGGCCCAATACTGCCGCGGACATCGGACCAGCCGCCCGCAAATGCCCCATCGATCGTGTAGCCCCGCAGCGCCTCGTACTGCGTAATCCCCTGCTCCGGGAGAAGAGTCGGACCGCTGCGGATCTGCCGCGTCACAGCGGCGTGCATTCCCGCCAGCGGATTGTCATCCTCGACAACCGGCGCATCGGACGACAGAGCGACCACCAGCCCCGCGTCCAGCATGGCCCGGACCGGGTACGTTCGTTGAAGCAGGGACTCGGGAATCATTTCGAGAAAGTTGCAGCCCAGTTCGCGAATGAAGATTGTTTGCGGCACGGAGATGACACCCAACCGCGCCGCGCGCTTCAGTTGGTCTGCGTCGGGCAGTCCGAAATGTTCAATTCGATGGAGGAGTTTGTCGGGGTTCGCTCCCAGGCTCTCGTAAACCGAAAGCACCAGATCGATCGCCACATCGCCGATGGCGTGCGTGGCAACGTTCCATCCTGCGGCGTGGGATTCCTGACAGAGCGCGCCGAAATCTTTGGGTTCAAATCGCAGAGTGCCCTTTGTGGCGGCGTGGCGATAAGGAACGCTGAGCGCCGCGGTCGCACCGCTGAGTCCTCCGTCGGCCAGAAACTTGACCGTATCGACGCGCAGCATTTGCGACACGTATCGGCGAGGCAGCGGTACAGGTTCGTGGCGCCCGTCGACGCGCCGCAAAGGCATGGCGCTGACTCGTGCCGGAAGGACGCCGCGTTCGTCCATCTTCAGATACATATCCAGAAGCTCAGGCGACACGCCGCAGTCGGATGACGCCGTAATTCCTAGTGAGAGCTGATGGCGCAGCCCGGCCGAGATCATGGCCTCGTAATCCGAGTCCGCGGGCGGCGGCATAACGCGGTTCATGAGACCCATGGCCGTCTCATGCAGAATGCCGTTGGGCTCGCCGGTTTCGTCATGCTCGATAACGCCGCCCACGGGCGCGGGTGTTGCGGAATCGATGCCGGCCAGCTTCAGGGCGGCGGTATTGACAGAGTAGATATGGCCGCAGGTACGCGTGAAGACGACGGGCCTGTTCTTTGCGATGAGATCCAGGTCATGCCGGGTCGGCTTGCGCTTCTCCCGCATCGCAATTTCGTTGAAGCCCCGACTCAGAAGCCATCGTCCGGCCGGAAGCCTTCCCTCTCTCTCGCGAGCCAGGGCAATGAGCGCTTCGAGGCTGTCGATGCGGCGCAGATCGAGCATCGTCGTCAGGAGATGGCCGATTTTCCAGATGTGCGCGTGAGCGTCGGTGAATGCGGGGATGACCGTCCGGCCGCCGAGATCGATGACTTCTGGATTCGGACGACTTTCGGCCAGCAGGTCCTTTGTTGCGCCCACACGCGCGATCCGGCCGTCGTGCAGAAGAACAGCCGAGGGCCGCGGCAAATCCGGATCTGCGCGGTCGTGCATCGTGATCACGTTGCCGTTGATCAGCAACGCATCTCCTGATGCAGCATTCATAAGCGTGCGCCGGCGAGGGCCGCGGGGGCGGCCGCTTCCGACGCCGCTTCAATCGCCCGTCCCACCGCATTCAGACCTTCTCGCAGCATGCCTTCCGGCATGTTCAGCGGCGGCAGGAAGCGAATGCAGTTGCTGTAAAGACCGGCGCGAATCAGCAATACGCCCTGGGAAACGGCGTGGCGCACGATGGCGAGGGTCTCGGCCGGCATGAGCGGGGTTTTACCGGCGGGATCTGAGACCAACTCCACCAGCATCATGGGACCAAGACCGCGCACATCGCCGACAATCGGGCACCGAGCTTTCCAGTCTTCCAGTACTTCACGCATTACAATGCCGAGGTGATTTGCATGCGCCAGAAACGCCGGCTCGCGAATCATCTTCAGAGCTTCGATGGCTGCCACGCATGCCAGCGGGCTCCCGCCGTAAGTGCTGCCGACGCCGCCCAGATGCGCGGAGTCCATGATTTCGGCTCGTCCTGTAACCGCTCCGATCGGCATCCCCGCGCCGAGAGATTTCGCGGATAAAGTGATGTCGGGGACGATCCCATAGTGCTCGCAGGCAAAAAGACGGCCGGTCCTGCCGCAACCGCACTGCACCTCGTCGGCGATCAGCACGATGCCGTGTTGCGTCGCGAGTTCGCGCAGCCGCTGAAAGAAGCGCTGCGGTACGGGCAGGAATCCCGCTTCACCCTGCACCGGCTCGATGATAATGGCCGCCACCGCGGCTGGGTCCACCTGCGCGATGAACGCATTCTCAAGCTGGCTGATGCCGAAGCTCACATACTCATCGGGCGTCATGCCGGCCGGGGTGCGATAGACGTTGGGGATCGGCAGCCGCACGATTTCCGGGGCGAAGGGGCCGAACCCACTCTTGAAAAGACCGTACTTGCTGGTGAGGCTCAGCGTGAGCAGAGTGCGACCGTGATAGCCGCCTTCGAAGCAGATCACAGTCGGCCGGCCAGTGTACTTGCGCGCCAGCTTTACTGCGTTCTCTACCGCCTCTGCGCCGCTGTTGGCAAAGATTGTCTTTTTCGGAAACGCTCCCGGCGTGATTTCGTTCAGCAACTCTGCAAGCTCGATGTATGGTTCGTAGGTTGTAACCAGCGCACAGGGATGAATGTATTTCTCGGCCTGACGCACGATTGCATCCACAACCGGCGCCGGTGAGTGGCCGACCGCGAGCATGCCGATTCCACCGGCAAGGTCGATCAGCGTGTTCCCGTCGACATCGAAGACCAGGCCGCCGTCCGCCCGCTCGACAACAATATCCGTTGCCCGGCCAAGGCCCGTCGGAACCGCGGCGGCCCGGCGCGCCAGAAGTTCTTTCCCCTTCGGGCCCGGTATTTCGGTGTTCAGACGTATGTATGACATTTGTTGCTCCGTTGCATATCGACGTAATGCGCCGCGAACTTCCTTTGCGGCATCGAGCACCAGCAGGACGCTGTAGTTGTCACAGACCGGATCGTCCAGATAATCCCGCAACAGGCCAAGTGGCTCGAAACCGACTTTCATCTGCGCCGAAAGCGTCGGATCGCTCAGATTTCCCTGCAGGATCTGATCGTAGTAGTCTTCCACCGACATGCGGCTGCGCACCGAGTCATAGCCAGGAAGCATTCCGGCCGTGACCTGACCGCGCAGGCCCAGCCTCCAGACAACTTCCTGTCTGGCGGCATAAAGCGCCGTAGCCAGGCCCTGGCCACGATATTCCGGCCGGACGCCGACATCGGCACCGTAAAGCCACGCTCCGTTCGGGTCGTGCGACGTGAGCCAGCCGCCCTGAATGATATCCGCAAAAGTATGGCCGACGTGGTGAAAGTCGAAATTGAGACGGAGTGTTGTAGTGGAAGCGACCACACGGTCGCGATCGAGGACTACGAGTTGACCCTCATCGAACAACTCCATGTGCTTCCGGTAATGGGCGGCCTTGAAACGCTGGTCGTCGGCCAGAGTCGGGAAGCAAATGCGCTGGAGTTCCTCCAGTTGAGGGGCGAACCCGGGGCGCGAATGCATGAGCTCGAGCCCCCCGGGAAGTTTTCGATAGAACCAGCGCATGGGAAGGAAAAATCAGAACATTGCGATAAACAGATAGACTAACATAATATGCCCGGTGCGCCCCCGCCTGAAGCGCGGGGCTGCTCCTGTTGTCATGGCTTTCCGCGGAGTTATTTGGCCGGCCGAGGCTGACGCTTCAGCGGCGAAGTTCCCTGACCGGCGGAGTCTGCGGCACGGCTTCCCCATCCCCTCTTGGATCCGAAGCGCCTGAGTGAACCCCGGCGCCGTCCGACATCACGGCGTTTCCCCGCCCCATGAGGTACGAGAACGGCAGCACTGCGCGGAGCTGATGTCCGCGGCTGACAAGTGCGCTGCGCACATTTTCGGATACCCCCGACTCGATCTGCACGTCGCACCCCTCGAAGCTGATCTTGGTGAACCGCGGCGCATCCAGCGCCGCCTGTATGTTGAATCCGAAATCGACTACATCGGACACAAACTGGGCGTGAGCCTGAGCCTGGTTGAATCCGCCCATGATCCCGAATCCGATCCTGATGTTGTCCTTCTCCATGAATGCGGGAATGAGGGTTGTTACCGGCCGTTTGTGCGGTGCAACAGTGTTGACTTTGCCCGGCTCGAAGTCAAACAGCGCGCCGCGGTCATGGAGGGGAAAACCGGCGCCCGGCACTATCAGGCCGCTTCCGAATTCGTCGTAGACGCTCTGAATCAGCGAGACGATGTTGCCGTCCCTGTCGATCACTGACAGATAAGTGGTGTCTCTGCCGGTCGCGTCGAGCTTCCCGGTCAGATCCGAGGGCATCACCTGGCAGTGAGCATGGTCCGGATCGATTTGTTTCGCCCGCTGTTCGGCGAGGGGTTTCGAGATCAACGCGTCCACTGGAATTGCGGCGAGCGCGGGGTCGCCATCGTACCTCAGGATATCGGCGTAGGCCAGTTTCTTCGCTTCGATCATCACGTGCAATGCGCGCGCGCTGTTCTGGCCGTACTCCGCAAGAGGGAATCTTTCCATAATGTTGAGCATGGAAAGCGCGGCGATGCCGATGGAACTGGGCGGCAGTTCCACAATCTTCCAGCCGCGATAGGTGGTTGATATCGGCTCAACCCACTCCGGCTCAAACCGCGCGAGATCGTCCGGGGTCATCGTGCCGCCGAGCGATGTCGAGTAATCGACGATTCTTTTCGCCAGGGCGCCCGCGTAGAAGCCATCGCGGCCATGGGCGGCGATCAGTTTGAGACTATCCGCCAGGTCGCGGTTGCGGAAAATCTCACCGGGTCCCGGCGCGCGCCCGCCCGGCAGAAAAGTCTGGCTGAAACCGGGAATGCTCGCCAGCCGGCTGCCGAACTGGTTCCAAAGGCGTGCCATGCGTTCCTGAACGGGGAAGCCTTCGCTCGCATAGTAGATAGCCGGCGACAGAAGATCCGCAAAGGAAATCCTGCCGAATTTCCGATGCAGTGCCGCCCACCCCGCGACTGCGCCGGGCACCGTCACATCCTGAATGCTGTGGGCGGGAGGCTTGCCTTTTATTCCTCTTTGTTCCAGCGCGGAGAGTGTGAGCGCCGCGGGCGCCCATCCAGTCGCGTTCAGCCCGTAAAGCTTACCCGTTTTCGCTTCGTAAACGATCGCGAGCAGATCGCCCCCGATACCGTTGGTCACCGGCTCTGTCACGCCGAGTACAGCGTTGGCTGCGATGGCGGCGTCAACCGCGGTTCCGCCTCGGTCCAGAATCGCGGCGCCCGCCTGAGACGCAAGAGTCTGGCTGGCTGCCACGATCCCTTCACGTGAAACGACAACGGAGCGTCCCTGTTCGGGGTAGGGCGGTGTCGCCAACTGCGCATGCATACACGGCAGAGGCCCCAGCAGTAACGCGATCGTGGTTATGGCGAACCTGTTGATGCGTACCAGGTCGCGGGCGGCGGCAGTGTGCGCGGTTGAGGACGTTGCGAACTCCTTTCGGAAAAACCTTTCTGACGCACCGCGGACTCCCCGCGGGCTTTTCGTAAGGATGCTGAATTTGTGTAATCTTGTCAAACAAGAAAAGCCGGATCGGTCTGATCCAAATGGCTTATCCAGCCGGGAAAAATCTGCCAGCCGGTTATACCAGTGACAGTATAGTCAGTACGAAGATCCGCGCGTGTAGTAACGAAACAAACCGCCTCCGACCCCGAGAAGAGCCAGCAGCGTCACGATCATTTTCAGCTCAAAAGACCAGACTGAGGAAATCTCCCTCGACGGCACAAACGCCGTAACGAATCCGAGCATAGCCATAACAGTGCCGGCGAGCGCGGCGAGATGAAGCACGGATCGCCTGAAATAAAGCGTCGAATACCTGCTGGAAAATACCCGGCGCAGCAGCGACGCGAATAGATAGAGATAGGACAGCATCTGCAGCGCGACCGCGAGATCGAGCAGCGTGAGGTAGGCTTCCTTGACCGTGGCGCCGGCGAAACTCATCGTAATGATTGCCGATGCGAGGGCTCCGAAAAGAGTCAGCGCGACCCAGGGAGACCCGTAACGCGGATGCACATTGCCGAGACTCCGCGGCAGATAACGGTCAAGGCCGGAGACAAACAGGATGCGGGCCGAGCCGCTCACCCAGGCGGAAGTGGAACCGACGATGGAGGCGATCATCAGAATCGCGAGCGGCGCCAGAATCCAGGCCAGATGCAGCCTGGAACTCATCCTGTCGAGCGCCTGCATCAGGCCCTCAACCACCGCCGTCTCCGACTGCGGAACGGCCAGTGTGAGCGACATCGTGGAACCCACATACGCGACAGCGCAAAGAATTCCGCCCAGCAGGATGGCGCGCGGAAACGTGCGGCGCGGATCGCGAACCTCATCACCCATCACGGGTCCGATCTCCAGTCCGACCATGCCAAGACAGACAACCCCGATCGTGGACAGGGGAAGCGCAGCAAGGCGTCGCGGCGACAAATCAGCCCAATGGATCAGGCTTCCCCCGCGCATCAGGATCGCGCCGGCGAGGCCCATAAGCAGGATGGCGATAGTGAGCGCCCCGATGCCGCCAATATTGTTAACCCACTTGCCCACTCCCAGACCGTGGATGTTCGCGATGATCGTCAGCCACAAAAGAGCATTTGTGAGCACGAAGAAGAAAAGCCGATTCTCGCCAAGGCCAAGCGCGGTCCCGCCCAGATACGCGGTAATGCCGGTCACATAGAAGAGCAAAGACGGCACAAAGAACATATTCGTGAGCCAGTAGCACCAGCCACACAGGAAGCCATGGAAGTCACCATATGTTTCCTTGGTCCAGAGATAGAGGCCGCCTTCGCCAGGCATCTGCTCAGCGAGTTCTATGACGGCGATGCCCTGCGGAAGGAAAAAAAACAGGATAGCCGCAGCCCAGAGCCAGAGAGTCTGCGCACCGCCCGCCGCGACAACCGGAACAATATTCAGATTCACGACAGCGACAAGGTAAAGCCACGTCAGGTCGGCCACGCCCAGCGCGCGGACCAGATGCGTTGCGGCTTGACCGTCAGTGCGGAGGGTTGACATGAATCAGGACTTGACCGATGTCCGGCGCCGCTTCCGGACCCATTGCCATAATTCTGTAAGGTTAACGAAAAGTATAGCCGGTGCCGGACGCCTGGCGCAAGACACAGCGGTCAGAATGTCGGCGGAGTGTTGACCCAGAGAATGGTTGCGGTGGTGCTGCCCGGATTGGACCAATGGTGCGGGGTCTGACTGCGAAAATAGAAACTGTCCCCTGGATGCAGATCGTACTTCTGTCCTTCCAGAGTAATCGTGAGCCGGCCGCGGACCAGATAGAGGAACTCCTCTCCTTCGTGCGCGTAAGATTCGCCGCTGCCGGCCCCGGGCTCGACGCTGAACAAGTGGGGTTCCATCGTGATCTTGCCCGACGCCAAAAGCTCCATCTGGACACCCGGACCGCCCTCGAGGATCTTTCGGTCTTTCGGGCGGACCAAAGGCCCGGTGGTCTCAAGAGGGTCGAAGAAATCGAGGATGTTCAGGCCGTAGTACTGCGCCAGCTTCCGCATGATGCCGATAGAAGCCCCGCTTTGCGACCGTTCCAGATTACTCAGGAAGCCGAGCGAAACACCGACGGCACTCGCCACCGTGGCCAGCGACTCGCCCCGCTGCAGGCGTAACTTGCGCAGTTGGCGTCCAAGAATGGAGGTATCGGAGGCCTGCGAGGAAGTGCTCTCGCGCAGAAACCCTTCCTGTTTCAGTTGTCGCGCGATGGCCGCCGCGTTCAGGCCCAGCACGCGGCGCAGATAAACGGCGCGGCGCAGCGTCCTGAAGTCCTCATTCGTATAGATGCGGTATTTGCTGTCTGTTCGGGCAGGCTGCGCCAGGCCCAGGCGCTCCCAGGCCCGCACAAGCGACGCGGATACACCCAGACGACGGGCGACATCGCCGATCTTCAGTGATTCTCCCAGGCCGTTGGTTAGCGGTGCAGGGGCGGTTTCAGGAGCTTTGGGCTGGGGGCGACGAGCGGTTCCAGGCAAGGATATTCCGCACCCGAGTATATCAGCGGCCCAGTGCCAACTGACCCGAATTTACCGTGCTGTCAGCTGATCGGCAATCTCGAGGGCGGCGTCCAGCGCGGCGATGCCGCGATCGATTTCTTCGCGCGTAATAATCAGCGGCGGCGCTATAACGAGATGGCTGATCCATGCCTGAATCGCCACACCGCGCTTCAGCATTTCTCCGGCTACTCTGTCAACGACAGTCGGTGTGCCCGAAACCTTGTCCCGCATGGAATTGAAGGGCTCTTTGCGCTCGCGGTTTCGCACCAGATCGACGGCCCAGAACAAACCCAGGCCACGTACGTCGCCGATGCTGGGATGTGCATTCCGCAGCGAATTCAGCCGTTCACCGAGATACGCTCCCATCTCGTTTGCCCTGGCCACCAGATCGAGCCTTTGCATCTCGCGAATCGTGGCCACTGCGGGAGCCAGCGTCATCGGGTGGGCTTCGTACGTGTGCCCGTGAGCGAAAAAGTGATCGTCAAAAAACTGCGCGATCTTCTCCGTGGTCGCGCAGACGCCGAGCGGGACGTAGGCGGAAGTGATTCCCTTGGCCGTCACCAGAATGTCGGGTTTGACACCCCAGTGGTCCATCGCGAACCAGCGCCCGGTGCGGCCCCATCCGGTCATCACCTCGTCGGCGATGAGAAGCACGCCGTGGCGATCGCAGATCTCACGCAGCCGGGGGAAATATTCGGGCGGCGGAACCAGCACGCCATTGGTGCCCACTACGGGCTCGACGATGATCGCGGCAACATCGTTCTCGTTGGCCACGATGTGTTCCATGTAGTCCACGCAGGCCACGCCGCAGCCCGGATACGAATGCTTCAGCGGGCATTTATAGCAATTGACTTCGGGCCCGAAAACGACATTAGCTCCTTTGGCCGACGGCTCTGCCGCCCAGCGCCGGGGGTCGCCTGTGACCGCGATCGATGCCATCGTGGAACCGTGATAGGAGCGGTAGCGGGAAACGATTTTGCTTCGCCCCGTGCAGAGGCGCGCGATCTTCATAGCGGCCTCGTTGGCTTCGGTTCCGGATGTGGCGAAGAAAAATTTGGTCAGACCTTCCGGCACTACCTCGAGCAGCAGTCTGCTCAACTGGACGCGAACTTCGGTGGCGTAACCGGGGGCGGCGTAGGGAAGCGTCCGGGCCTGCTGCTCGATGGCGGCGATCACGGCTTTATTGCCGTGCCCGAGATTGACGCACATCAACTGAGAAGAAAAGTCGAGATAGCTCTTTCCTTCGCTGTCGGTGAAATAACAGCCGTCGGCGCCGATGATGGACATTGGCGCCCAGTTCTTCTGGAACCGCCACGTGCCGTAATTCAGGCGGCGAGTCCAGTCGGACAGTTCCTGGGCGGACGCGGACGGTGTGAGCGTTTGCGACATGAATGTCCTGGGTTACCGGGCGGCTTCAGGACACCGCGCCCAGGCACTCCTCCAGAATTGACATGCCCTCTTCGATCTGCGCGTCGGTGGCGATGAGCGGCGCGAGGAAACGAATAACGTTTCCGAATGTGCCGGCTGACAGGATCAACAGGCCGCGCCGGTGACAAGCCGCCAGCACTTTCTTCGTCTCCCCGGCAGCGGGTTCCTTGCTCTCGCGATCGCGCACCAGCTCAATCGCCCTCATCGCACCCACGCCCCGAATCTCGCCGATCAATGGAAACCGGTCGTACCAGCCCGCGGTAAGCGACTCGAACAAGCTGCCGATTTCCCGGGCGCGGTTGCCCAATTGCAGTCGTTCCATGCGCTGCAGAGTCTCGATCCCGGCCGCACAGGCAACCGGGTTACCGCCAAAGGTTCCTCCCAATCCGCCCGGTCCCGGACCGTCCATGATTTCGGATCTTCCGGTTACCGCGGCCAGGGGCAAGCCTCCGGCAATGGATTTACCCGTCAGGATGATGTCGGGCGTGATGCCAAAATGCTCACTCGCGTACATCGTGCCGGTGCGGTACATGCCGCTCTGAATTTCGTCCGCGATTACAAGCACCCCGTTGTCGCGGCAGATTTGTTGAATTCTCCGGAACCACTCCGACGGCGGCGCTACGAACCCTCCCTCCCCGAGAACAGGTTCGAAAATAACTGCCGCCACCGCTTTGGCTTCGATCTGACGGATAAAGGCCAGTTCGAGCGCGTCCGCGCACTTTGCTCCGCACGCGGGCCACTTCAGCCCGATGGGACAGCGATAACAGTAAGCGTACGGAATCCGATAGACTTCCGGGGCAAACGGGCCAAACCCGGTCTTATAAGGATGCGACTTGCCCGTCAGGCTCAGTGCCAGCTGCGTGCGGCCGTGGAACGCATCATCGAACGCGATCACCGCCTGACGCTTCGTGTAGTTCCGCGCAATCTTGATGGCATTCTCGACCGCCTCAGCGCCGCTGTTGACGAAGAATGTCTTCTTCGGAGTGTTGCCCGGGGTCAGCTCATTCAGTTTTTCAGCCAGCTGAACATAGCCCTCGTACGGCGTCACCATGAAACAGGTGTGCATAAAATGCTCCGCCTGCTCCTGGACCGCGGCCACGACTTCGGGCGGCGTATGACCGGCATTGACACAGGCTATCCCCCCCACGAAGTCAAGGAAACGGTTGCCGTCAACATCCTCCAGCGTGGCGCCGGACGCGCGCTGAATGTAAACCGGCAGAACGGTACCAACTCCGCGCGGAACGCTCTCCTCGCGCCGCTTCTGCAAGGCCAGAGAGCGGGGCCCGGGCACCGCCGTGACCAGATGGACGGACGACTGAGCGGCAACATTCATAGACAAATCGATGACGGGGCTCCGCAAGGAGCAAATGATTTGTCTCCCGCCGTCTTATTGTAAGTTTGCATGATTATACTAATGTCGTCAAGCTTATAACTCCGGTGGGAATTACGCTGCCTGGAGGCGCGGCTCTAACCTCCGGTCAGTTCGCGAACGGCGCGATATGCCTGATCGATGGCGCCGTCGGTATAGGCGTGCGCCCCCGCATCCGAGTTAGCGATCGTGATCTGGCCATAACGGCGCCGCGCTACGACATTCGGCTTCTCATTCGGATCCCAGCGGCGCTCCCAGAGCTGAGGGTACTCATACGCATAGCCGTGCGCCCAACGATTGACGGTGATCGCCAGAATATCCCGGGCCGGATCGAAGCCACCGGGCCCAAGCGCTCTCCCCAGCTGATCGCGAATATTCCGTTCGTAGGTTGAGAACGGCGTCGAGAGCATATCCCTGCGGCCCGCCCGGTATTGATCCTTGGCAGGCACGCCGTAGCGGCACGGCGTTCTCAGCAGGTGCAGCACGCAGGGTTCGTCGGGCGAAGTTGTGAAGCGATAATCGCCCATACTTACCGGGAAGTCCATGGTCGCGTCGCTGAAATAGCCCGTTGGGTAGTCGATCCGTTCCACAGCGAGCTTCTTGAAAGATTGCCAATTGCGGATGACAACATTGGTGTAAATCAGGGGCACACGTTCGGCGTAAGCGAGCGCTTCTTTTTGCGGCGCGGGTATCTCGGGGCAGACATAAGGAATCATCGTGTTGTTGCAGGCCAGCACCACCCGAGGCGCGCCGACTCTTCTGGCTTTTCCGTTGACGACGTAAGTGATATCCGCGCCGGTTGGATCGGTGTCTCCGATGGGCCGGACGCGCACTACCGTACTGTTGAGCCTGATTTTGACCGGTGACTTGCCGGTGTCCAGTTTTGCGTAACTGAACTTTGCGGTCACGATGTCTTCCATCGTGTTTCCCGGCGCCGATTCGGGAATCAGGGAACGAACCAGCATCCGCGCGACTGAAGCGTTGCCGTCGGGGAAGTGGAAGATGTAAGGTTCCGGCATGCGGCCCGCTCCACCGCCTCCCCCGCCGCGCCCGAATGCGCCCAGACCGAGACCTTCACGCAGCGCCGGTGTCAGATTATTCAGCGCCGGAACTCCGTCGATGCCCATGGCCCATAAATCGTGCGGCCTTTGCATGAAATAGGTGATGACCTGCTGATCGACCTTTGCGTAGTCCCGCAGGAATGCCTCGTAGCTCATGGTCCGAAGCTTCGCCTGCTTCTCCTCCGCCGACAGACCCGGCATGTAGTCGACCTTCTCCGTCTGGATGCGGAGCATGTCTTTCTTCGCCTGATCGGAGAACGGAGTTCTGGCCAGATATTCGCCCCACGTGGGTCTGCCTTCATCAGTCACCAGGCGATCCGCGCCATAAGTCTCCTTATCAAAGAAGACCCCGCGGGTCATGCCGCGTGACTCATAGAACTTCTGGTCGTAATACTTGTAAAAGCGCTCGGTATCGAGCCCGAGGGAGGTGAAAAGTCCCTTCGCTTCCTGGCTGTACCGCGCAGGCGCTTCAATAGACTGCGTTCCCCCGTAACCCAGCAACAGGCGGCCACCGACACGGAATTCGTTACGCTTGGCGTGCCCGCCAAAATCGTCGTGATTGTCCAGAATCAGAATCCGGGATTTCGGTCCGGCAGCGGCGCGATAGAACCATGCCGCAGCCAAACCACTGATCCCGCCGCCGACGACCACGAGGTCCCATGTGTCCTTGTCGTCAGTTGCGTTGTCAAAGGTCTTGCCATCGCGGACCGCGTGGGCCACTTCAAATGAGCCGGTATGGCTCCCCCGCATGTTGGCCAGCGATGGCGGATAGTACGAAGGATTGTCCTGAGGCACGGAAACCGTCTGGCCCCGCACTGCCCGGCCTGCAAGCGCAGCTGCACCCACGCTTACTGCTATGCCGTCGAGGAAGTCTCGTCGCGAAATGCGGCGAAACATGCCGAGCTCGCGGTCCTTTTGCTCTTGATCCATGTGCCCCCCGCCCGTTGAATCGTCAGAACTGAATACGCAGCGCGAGTTGCAGGACGCGGTTCTGAAGCACCGACGTCACCTGGCCGAACAGAGAGGACGTCCTCGAAGTGTTTGGATTGGCGAACTCCGTGTGATTGAAAACATCGAAAGCTTCGACACGGAATTCCGACGAGACCCTCTCCCGGAACAGCGCCGTCTTTTTGGCCAGCGCGATATCCAGATTGACCACCCCGATACCGGGAATGCTGTTGCGTCCCATGCCATAGGTCAGCTGAGATAGATTCGGAAGGAAGCTGGAACTGTTCCAGTTCGATGGTACCGTGAAATCCGCCGGATTGAAGTAGTAAAGGCCGGTCTTACCGGAGGCCAGCGTCGTGATGTTGTGCGGATTGTAGAGCGGTATCGTCGGAGTAATCTGCTCCACGTTGACGATACCCAGATCGCCCGCGCCGGAAGGACCAGGCTTGGTGCCGGCCGTGTTCTCGCGCAAACCGGCGGAGATGGAAAACGGCGTACCGGTGTACGCGTTGAAAATGGGATAGAGAGTCCAGCCTGAGGTCAGGCGCCTGGGACCGCTTGACCAGGCCTTGGCAAAGGGGAGTTCCCATCCGCCGGACAGCGTGAACCGTTGACGCTGATCGTATGCGGAATTGCCGCGAAGGGCATTGTGATCGTAGAACGGAATGTCTCCTGCCGAACTGGTGATCGAACCGGAACCGTTGTCGATATTGTGCGACCACGTGTAAGCCATGGTGAAGAACGTCGTTCCGATGTACTTCGTATCGCTGAATCGCTTGGTCAGGCTGCTTAGCAGGCCGTTGTAGTTGGCGCGGCCGTCGTTGGTGATGAAGTCCGGCAGCGGGGCGAACCCGTTGTCGGTGGTCCCCTCGCCGGGCACGGTGTAGTAAGGATAGCGGCCCGCGTTCAGGATGCGGACGTTGGATCCGAGAATGATCGGATTGCCATCCTCCATGTTGGTGAGCCCGGTGCTGTTTGAGCCGACGTAGCTGACATCCAAGGCAAGATTCGGCACCAGCTGCCGTTCGATGCTGAAGCTGTAGTTGTAAATGTAAGGCGTCTTCAGATGGATGTTCGAGAACCAGTTGCCGTTTCCAAATGGAATGTCCGCCAGATTGATAAACAGGTTCGGATCGTTTGACCGGAGGACTACATGACTCGGGAACGGGTTAGGCTCGCCGTTCGCCGGGTAGGGGTTCTGCATGTACTGCGGCAGCGAAGTGACTGTCGAAAGCGCGTTGCCGCCGTTCGACGAGAAAAACACACCCGCGTAATAGGGCGGCACACCGTTGTTCTCGTCCTGCACCCAGCCGTTGAGGATGTTGTGAAATATGCCGCCACCGACGCGGACACTGGTTTTTCCATCCCCGAACGGGTCCCATGCGACGCCGAGGCGCGGTCCGAATCCATCACGCATATCGCCGAAATAGAGCCCCTTGGGAGTGCCGGGATCGCCCGGGAATACCGCACCGACGGGCGCCGCGGTGAAGCGCTGCGACTGCTCACCGGGGATGATCGCAAACGAACGCCCCAGGGTATCGGTCTGCGGCGTGCCGTACTCATAGCGCAGACCGATATTAATCGTCAAGCGCTTAGTCGCCTTCCATTCGTCCTGGAAAAATCCTCCGTAGACTTTTGAGCGCATATTCGAAAATGCGGCAGGATACTGCGAGAAACTGTCCGGCAGGCCCAGCACAAAATCCGCCAGAGGATTGCCCGACCCGATCGTCGTGCTGGCTCCGCCAAAGGCGAAATCACCCATGGTTTGGTAGTTGTAGTTCGAGTTCTCCTGGCTGGCCATCAGCGAGAATCCGCCTTTGAAGGTGTGACGGCCATGAATCCAGGTCACTGTGTCGGAATAGTTGTAGGTAGTGTCAGTGAGAACCGCGTTGTTGGGGTTATAGCCGTAGCTCAGGTACCCGGCCGGCAGGTCGATCTCTGTGGCGCCCAGAGAGACATCGGGGTTGATATTGATTCCGAGCGCCTGCGGACCGGGTGTTTTGGTGGTCGGATTGTTTTCGTTCTCGAGGAGACGCGTTACCGAGATACGAAAATCGTTAATCAGAGTCGGACTGATTGTCTTTGTGTAATCCAGATTGAGAAAGTAATTCGTATTGATCGTCGCCAACGGGAAACCCGGGTTGTAGGCGGGGATGGTGGGGTTCTTCTGGTAGCCCAAAGTTACCGAAAATCGATCGCCGGGGGTCAGCAGGTAATCCGCCTTGCCAGTGTACTGATCGTAGTTGGTCTGAGTCGCCGACGTGGGAACGATAACTCCCGAGGCGCTGGTGGAGATCAGCCCGGCCTTTGCGAAATTCTGAAACACAGGATTGATGGCGCTCGCAGCAATGATGCCCTGCGCGGCGAGAGCCGGGTTGGGCTGGAAGAACGGATATTGCTGCAGGAACGCGACCACATTCGGGTCGGGCTTGCCGTTGGCGGCATGCGAGAAGTCGCCGCTCACTTCGGCGGGCGTGTACGCAGTGTCTTCGGTGCCGACGGCCGTCTGATTCTGACGCTGACCCTGATACGCAAAGAAGAAAAACAGCTTGTCGTGGCCGTTAAAAATCTTCGGCAGGTACACCGGCCCGCCCAGGGTCGCACCGAACTGATTGCGCTGCAGGACCGCACGCGGCTGGCCGTTTGCGTTCAGGAAAAAGTTATTCGCGTTGAAGTCCGTATTCCGGATGTATTCGAAGAGGCTGCCATGGAGTTGATTCGTACCCGACTTGGTCACGACACTCACTACGCCGCCGCCGCTCCGGCCGTATTCCGCCGTGTAGTTGTTCAGGAGCACGCGGAACTCTGCCACGGCGTCAGGATTGGGATCGAAGTTGAGCGAGGAACTGCGGACGACGTTGTTGCTGGCGCCATCCAGCAGGAAGCTGACATTATCGTTGCGCCCACCCGCAATACTGCCTCCGTTCGCACCCGCGCCTGTGGAGGCGCTGGTGAACGATCCGGATACGCCCGGCTGCGTCTGCAAAAGGCTCATCGGATCACGGCCGTTGAGCGGAAGCTCCTGCACTGCCGCACCCACGATCGTCCCGCCGATGGTAGTGTTTTCAGTTTCGACCTGGGACGCGGTGGCATCGACGGCGATCGTCTGCGACACCGCGCCGATGGTGAGACGAAAGTCAACGCGCAGGGTCTGGTTGATCTGGAGTTCGTTGCGCGGCGCCTCGCCGGATTCGAATCCTGCATGCCGCACAGTGACCCTGTATGTGCCGATCGGAACATTGAGGACTTCGTACCGGCCGTCAGCGCCGGACTGCGCCCGGGAAACCGCGCCTGTGTCGGTGTTGGCAACGCTCACGTCGGCCCCGACTATCGCGGCTCCGCTCGGATCGGTGATGAGCCCGACAACCTTTCCTGTGGCGCTCTGACAATAGGCAGGAAGACTGAATGCCAATGCTGAAAGGATCAGCGCGCTGATTCGGGCGATCCGGATAACGCTCGGTTGGTTCATAGAAACCCCTCTCTGAAGCGGTCGATGGCCCGGCCCGCCGGTGAATAAACGCCGCGACTACTGCGGATCTTCCAGGTCATGGTCGGACGCTTTTGCAGCGGCGCTGCCGGCAACAGAATAGAACCTTGTTAAAAGTATGCAAGCTTTGAATGACCGAGGGTACTTCAAGGTCCGGGCAAAGTCAAGGGTTCGGGCCGGTCGAGCATCAGGTTTCGCTATAGCAGAAATGAATCCGGCGGATCAATTCTTTTGCTCGGTATCGCGCTGCGCCGCCCGATAGTCGCGCTAACATTCGAAAACAAATGGAATGTTACACAACCATCAGTACCAGGCGGCGAGTGCGCCTTTGTATGGCGGGCATGTCTCACCTTGACCACTTGCACGAAATATGTATAGTTTATGAAATCAGGGTTTCCTGTGTGCAGGGAACCCTGTTCGTTCGAATTTGCGAGGCTGAACAGCCGGATGCGCGGCAGGCGTCTTAGTCAGCCGCGGAAAGGAGAATTGAACATGGGTAACCGATCCAGCCGAAGAGAGTTCCTCTGGCTAACAGGCGCGGGCGTAGCCGGTCTGGCCGGCGGGCCGTCGCTGGGAACCGCGTTTGCAGCGGAATCTGACGGCCCTCCCGATCTGATCGTTGTGAACGCAAAGGTGTATACGATCGAGACCCGGTTTCCGAAAGCCGAAGCATTCGCCGTCAAAGGAGGGCGATTCACAGCTCTCGGAAGCAGCGGCGAAATCAGAGGCCTCGCTGGAAAGGGCACCCAAACCCTCGACGCCCGGCAGATGGCCGTCGTCCCCGGCTTCATAGATTGCCACAACCATGCTCCGGGTGACACGCTGCTGTACGAAGTCATCGTCGGAAACCCGTTTGTGGTGGAGTTCGTGACCATCTCCAGCATCGTCGAGAAACTCCGCGTCAAGGCGGCGGCGACGCCGCCAGGAATGTGGGTGGACGGATATTTCTTCGACGACACGAAAGTAAAGGACAATCGGGAACTGAATGTCCATGATCTCGACCAGGTCTCGAAGGACCATCCGGTCGTGGTTCACCATCGCGGCGGCCACACGTCTTACTACAACAGCAAGGCCCTCGAGATGGCCGATGTCAATAAGAGCACGCCAAATCCGATGGGAGGCACTTTCGATCGCGACAGCGATGGCAGCCTGAACGGACGAGTTACCGACCGCGCGCGGAATGTCTTCAGCAGAGTGGGTAAACGCCAGACCTTTACGCCGGAACAGACTTTGCAGCGCGATCGCGATGGTCTGGCTTACATATCAAAGCAATTCGTTCGTTACGGGTTGACGAGCGTCCACCACGAGGGCGGCAATCTGTTTGCCCTGCAGCAGGTCCGCGCGAATGGCGACCTGCTGCACAGAGTCAGCTATGAAGCCGCCGGGCAGGTCCTCGAGTCGATGATCACGGGCGGAATCGAAACGGGCTTTGGCGACGAATGGATCCGGTTTGGCGCGACATCGGAACATGCCGCGGATGGCTCGTTCTCAGAACGCACCATGGCTCTCAGCCAGCCTTATCCCGGCATTAAGCCGCCATACTCGGGCAATGTGACAGAGAAACAGGAAGACCTGAACGCCTGGGTGGAACGTGTTCATCGTGCGGGCATACAGCCGAACTGTCATGCAAATGGAGATGTAGCCATCGATATGGTGCTGACGGCGTATGAACGGGCGCAGAAACTTGCTCCGCGAACCGACGCGCGTCCCAAGATCACCCACTGCACTCTCATCAACGACGATCTCATCCGCCGCATCAAGGCGCTGGGTGTTGTGCCCGCCGCGTTTACTTCCTACGCTTACTACAACACGGACAAGTTCCACTTTTACGGCGAGGAACTGATGAAGCGGAGCATGGCATATCGCAGCTTCCTCGATGCCGGCATAGCGGCGGCCGCCGGCTCGGATTTCAGTCCCGGGCCATTCGATCCGCGCATGGGAATTCAGGGGATGGTTACCCGCACAGGCTGGAACGGGGAAACCTGGGGCGCCAATCAAAGAGTCACCGTGGAAGAAGCGTTGCGGATCAACACCCTGAATGGAGCCTTCAACTCTCACGAGGAATCCATCAAGGGATCGATCGCTCCCGGCAAGCTGGCGGATTTTGTCGTGCTGTCGGACGACATCTTCACGATGGCGCAGGACAAAATCAAGGATGTCGAAATTGTCCGCACCGTCGTCGGCGGCAGGACTTCCTACCAGGCATAAATCCAGGGCGGCAGCCGTCGCTTTTTTCGGGCATTCGAAAAGGAGGGCCTTGTGATCGAAGCAAAAAGACACCGCGAACTCGGCATGGATCGGCCGATTGCGCGCCGCGACTTCCTCAACGGCGTCGCTCTCGCGATTACTGGCGCTGTCCTCGAATCCGGGCGGCACATTGCCCGGGCGCAACCGTCTGCGAACGAGGACGCAGCCGTTTACCCTCCGCTCCGGGACGGCCTTCGCGGCAATTTTCCCGCAGCGGTCGATATTTTCGATCCGATTCGCCGCGGCCAGTACGCGCAGTTTCCCGTTCCGGACAGCGAGATCGGTGAGGAATACGATTTGGTGATCGTCGGCGCGGGGATGTCCGGCCTCTCGGCCGCGCACTTCTGGCGTTCGGGGCTTGGCAATAACGAACGGATCCTTATCCTCGACAACCATGACGATTTCGGCGGGCACGCCAAACGGAATGAGTTCTATCACGACGGCCATACTTACGTCGGTGTCGGCGGGACACTGGGTATCGCAACGCCTTATCCGTACAGCTACGGCGCCAAGGCACTGATCAGGGAACTGGGCGTCGAGGTTGATCGCGGCAGGGAATTCACCAGCCATGCGCTGGACAAATTCCATCTTGGCAGTGGCACGTTCTTCAACAAAGAGATGTTCCGGGAGGAGCGTCTGCTGGTGGGCAATATCCGCGAATCGGAATTCCTCGCCCGCATGCCGATATCTGAAGAGGCCCGCAGAGATCTGGCGCGCCTGCTCGGACAGAACCCGGACTACATGGCGGGAATGAGCGAAGAGGAGAAGAGGGCTCGGCTGGCGAAGATGAGCTATCAGGATTTTCTGCTCAACTACGCCAAAGCCAGCCGTGAAGTTCTGGTCTTCGCCGGGGGAGGCAGCCGCAACAGCAAGAAAGTTGATTCCACGCCCGCGCTCGAACAGGTAGAGCGGCGCGCCATGGGAACCAATGGGCTCGGACTGAAGTTTGAAGGAGAGAAATTCACGGAGGGCTCCTACGCGCTGCACTTCCCCGACGGCAACGCATCGATCGGCCGCCTTCTGATCAGCCGGCTCGTCCCCGCCGTGGCAGGCGGACTGCGGCTCGACATGAACACGATTGTCCAGGCGCAGTTCGATTACAGCAAGCTGGATGATCCGGCATCGAAAATGCGCATTCGCCTGGGAAGCCCGGTGGTGCGCGTCATGAACGAAGGATCGCCCGAGCAGGCACGTTCGGTAAAGATCGCCTATATGAAAGACGGCAAACTCCAGGCGGTGCGGGCGAAGAACTGCATCCTGGCCTGTTACAACCAGCTCATCCCGGCTCTGATGCCCGAGATCCCCAGGACACAGAAGGAAGCGCTGGCGTATCCCGCCAAGGTGCCGTTGAATTACACAAATGTGCTGATCCGCAAATGGACGGCCTTCCAAAAGCTCGGAGTCTCCCGCATCAGCTTCCCCGGCATGTGGTACACAAACGCGAGTCTCGACCCGGGCTCAACTTTCGGCGGATATCAGGGCGTCACGGTTCCTGAGGAGCCCGTCATCGTGCACATGACGTGCACGCCGGGAAAGCCCGGCCTGCCGCGTAAAGAGCAGAATCGCGCCGGCGCTGCCGAAATGCTGGCTATGAGTTTTCGCGATTTCGAATTCCGCGTGCGCGACCAGTTGGCGCGAGCCCTCCGTCCCGGAGGTTTCGACGCGGCTCAGGATATTATGGCGATCACGGTGAACCGATGGCCCTACGGGTATGCATATTCGTACGATACGCTGAACGACCCGGACTTGCCTCCCGAGCAGCGTCCACACGTGATCGGCCGGCAGCGCTTTGGACGCGTGGCGATCGCCAATTCCGACGCCGGTGCAGCGGCGTTTACCAATGAAGCTTTCGATCAGGCCAACCGCGCGGTAGAGGAGTTGTTCGTGCTCAACGGCCTTACGTAGGCGCTTATCTGTCGCCGACAAGCCTCGCCATTTCCAGGTTTTTGCCTTCGTTCTGAAGGCCTTCCTGGACACCCTGAAGATCGGCGGCAGCGCGGTTCGGGCTTACCTTTCACTTTCCCTCTATCGTCGAAATGGGAATTTCCACTCCGATGATTGCCGCGATCTGACCGGAGATGAAGGTATCCGGAGCATCGGTTACCTTCCTTGCGCGATTTCTCCCGGCAGGCTGCTTAACCGGTCACTGAGCTTCTGGTGATAGACAGCAGTCGTTTTGGCTGCCGCAGTCATCTCCTCGATGAGACTGCGAGACAGCGCGGCCAGCTTTGCCCTCTCAGCGGCAATAAGCTCCGGCGTGACGCGGGTGAGTAGGGCGAGGTATCCCATCGAATATGCCAGGTGCCCCCATGCTCTCCAAGACGTGACTTTCCAGGCTTTGAATCCAGTTCTCGCGATCGCACGCGAGGAACTCACGAATGCTGCCATGCCATCCCGAACGCATCAGTGCGTCCAGTATAGGCCTCGGCGTCCTTCAGATTCCCAGTAGCTGTTCGATGCGGCACTGGATAATCACAATGTCCGGTGATTCCTGAATCGCATTATAATAATGGACCGCAAAGTCGTCTCCGTGCTCGCGTGGCCTGATCAGTTCGCGCACCTGCGCCGTGAGCGCGTCTGCCACCGGCTGCTCAGCTTTGCTGCGGCGGGAGAGAGCCTCGTCGATCGCGACGACCAAGCTGGAAATCTGTTTCAACCAGGCAAAGTGCGGGTCTCCGAGGACCAACGTGAGGAAGGCGCCGGAACCGGCAATGGGTCCGCTGGCCCTTTCGTATACGATGCGCTCGCGATCAAGAAGCAACTTGTGCTGGTCGAGGAGCAAATCGCGGAGCTTCCCCAGGAGTTCCCTGCTCTCCGCAGTAATGGGTTGATCAGACATTGGCCGATTCCCATTGTGCATTGCGCTCATATCCGCGCGACCCCTTTGAAGAATCGATTGGTTAGACTGTCAGCTTCAGCGTGATCCCGTCGTTCGGCGCATGCGCCAAGTCCTGCTTCGTCCCGAGTTATCGCTCGGTGGTCTGGACCGACGTATGGCCGGCCAGCAGCTGAATCTGTTCCAGTTCCCCGCCCGCGGCCCTGCACAACTTCGCAGTCGTGCGACGCAAATCATGCGGCGCGATGTGGGGCAGGCCAGCCCCGACCACGTATGTCTTCAACATCTGCCAGACAACCGTCTCGCTCATCCGCTCCCCGGGAAACCTGATCACCCCGGTTCACGGGCCGGGGACAACTTCACGCCGTCTGCTTCAGGCGTGCCAACAGCTTTTGCCTGGCCTGCCGCATCGCGATGGCCGCTTAGGTGTCGGTTTGTTGCTTGGCAAACTGCCGCAGTGAATCCATGTTTACGCCCGGCTTCGGACAGCTTTCGCACAGAGGCGTGTGACTGAAGATCTCGAATGGAGTGGCCCAGCGCGGGTAGGTCCGGCGTCGTCTGCCATTGGGCTCCTCCACGATCTTCGCCACCGCGCAGGGCCGGTGAAAGTTGAGACAGGGATTCAGGAATCGGCGATGGAACTGATCCACTGCGCCGGCATGCTGCGCTTCGATATGCCCGAAGCCCAGATGCCTGCGCACCACCGCTCCGTTCTTCGACTCCACCAGTCCGTTGTCGCCGGTGCGATGCGCGCGCGATTTGCTCTGTTCGATGAGCAACTTCTCCAGCAGTCGGGAAACGTTGTAGTTGATGAACTCGCTGCCGTTGTCGGAATGAAAGCCCCGAATGGTGAACGGGAACTGTTCCAGCATCTGCTCCAGCACCGGAATCAGCCAGCGTTCGGAGATCTGCGGCGTAGCCGCCACGATTTCCCACTGCGTCAATTCGTCGACGGCATTGATGTGATACAAACCTTTGGCTCCGTCGCGATCGCCCTGATGCACGGTATCGATGCGCAGATATCCCGGCCGCCCCTCCGGTCTGGGTTTGCGACGCTCGCCGATCGGTATCGGCGTGGGGCGCGTCGGCTGATAGCTGGTGTTGCGTTTGCGGTACGCCTCCGAGCTGCGGAACCGGTAGATCTGCGCCACCGAAATCTGCGCCAGGCGCTCGAAGGCCGCCTGCGCGTACTCGTGATACTCGCGTTCCAGAATCCGCCGGGTCGCCGGACCGCTCAGATTTCCATGACTCTTGTCCACATACGCGAGCAGTTCCACATCGGCTTTGGTATAAGGCGCGTCGAATTTCCTGCGCTGATACGAAGCCGCCTTCCCCTGGCCGCTGGCCGTATAGCGGGCGATCAGTCTCGTCACCTGCGCCCGGCTCAGACCCGTCATCCGCGCCAAGTAGCGCCGCACCAGACCTTTGTCCCGCTTGCTCACCCCGGCGTACTCGAAGCGCACCAGCGACTGTTCCGTCCACCTGTAGACCTCTGCCCGCCTCTGCCCGATAAATCGCACTTCGCTGCTTCCAGCCAGAAACGCCCGCACCTGCTCCAGGCTCGTCGCTTCCGAATCGTACATACTGATGATCAATTCCCAGCATCCCGATTCCGTCCTTCAGGCTCATCTTGTGTGAGAATCCAAGCCTGTTTTCAGGCTCATCTTGTAGGTCTTGTGGTACCGCCATCCCCAAAGTTATTATGGTGGAATTGTGAAGCGCCCTCGCCAAACCACGGATAATGTGGAATCCCAGCGTGGACGCGCTTTGGTGAACATCCGGGAAATGGTGCTGCGCGGCGAGTTCAGGCCGGGTGAACGAATTTTTGAGGTTCCGCTTGCCGAGCGCCTGAGTGTTTCGCGAACGCCGGTCCGACTCGCGCTCGAGCGTCTCGCGCAGGAGGGTCTTCTCCAAACCCTGGAATCCGGCATCGGCTTTTCGGTTCGGGAGTTCACACTTCGCGACATATGGGATGCGATCGAAGCGCGAGGCGTGCTGGAAGGGGCTGCGGCAAGACTGGCAGCCGAACGCCTGACCGACCTTCGCTCGCTGAACCCGATCCGGCAGATCAACGGCGAGATCGACCGTTTGACGGAGCCGTACAGCGCATCAAGCACCGCGGCCACGAGCGACGTGATTATCTCTTACGGGGAATTAAACCTTGCGTTTCACACCGCGCTGGTCGAACTGGCCAGGAGCCCCATGCTGCAGTGGGCTGTCGAGCGGATTCAATTAATTCCTTTTGCAACTCCGCGGGCCGTCATACTGCCGCACGCGGCCGAACTGCTGACTATCGCGAAGGAACAGCATCGCGCCATCCTGGAAGCTCTTGCGGATAAAGAGGGAACGCGGGCTGAGTTGCTCGTACGCGAGCACGCGAGAATGGCCCGCAGAAATCTGGAGTTGGCTCTTCAACATAAGGGTATTGGGGAAATGCCCGGCAGTCAGTTGATCAGGGACAACGATCCGGATTGGCCACTCACAACCCAGTAATCGGGAAGGCAACGCTGGCCGGGGCATTCGTTTTTATCCAGCGCCATGCATGCATGACGGATGATCAGCCATGCCTGCCTACGTAAAACCGGCTTGACACTACGGTATTCAGAAGATATAGTTGCCGAAACCACCTGTTCAGGCATGCATGGCTGGCTTTCCGGCATGCACGGATAGCTGGAGGTTCCGCAGGAGGCACCTCATGCTGAAATGCACGCTTTGTCCGCGCAGCGATCTTAAAAGTCCGAGCCTACTGGTTGCACTTCTCGTCGTCTTTGCATCACTGGCCTTCGGCCAAGGGGGCAACGGCTCCATCACAGGTACGATTACCGACCCCGCGGGAGCTGTCGTAGCGGCGGCGACTGTGGAAGCCAGGAATACGGAAACCGGAGTGGTTCGTAAAGCGGAGTCAACCAGCGCGGGCGACTACACCATCTCGGATTTGCCGGTCGGCACCTATGTCGTCACGGCCACGGTCGCAGGGTTCAAAAACTACATCCACTCTAATCTGGCACTCGCGGCAACGCAGGTTATGCGGGAGGACATTACTCTGGAACTCGGCACATCCTCGGAGTCCGTTACCGTCAACGCCGAAGCCTCTCTGCTGAAGACTGAAACCGGCGAACTGACTCACAACGTCACGTTGACGCAAATGGACGATCTTCCTCTGCTGGGCGTCGGGCTGGCAGGCAACGGTCCCACCGCCATCCGTAACCCATTCAACGTGGTATTGTCGCTTCCGGGCTCGGCGTCCTACACGCTGCCCGGCTATAACCTGGGCAATTTCAACGGCCAGACCACGCAGGCGTCGATCCGCATCGAAGGCCAGGACGCGACACCTCACGCGCTGGCTTATGCGTCGATGGCCCAGCCCGGGGTGGACGCGATTCAGGAAGTTGCTTTCCAGACCAGCAACTACGCCCCCGAATTCGGCACCACGGGATCGGTGTTATTGAACTTCATCATGAGGTCCGGCACAAATAAGTATCACGGCAGCGGCTACGACTACTTTGTCAACGAAGACCTGAATGCCGGCAATCCGTACAGCGTTAAGACCTCGGGGGTGGGAAAGGTCAGGCCGACAGCTCGGCGCGACGATTTCGGCGGTACCCTGGGCGGTCCCGTTTACATCCCCAAGATCTATGACGGTCACAACAAGACCTTCTTCTTCTTCAACTACGAGGAGTATCTCGAGACCTCGCTGCTTACCAATACCGATACGGTACCGGCGCCTGCGTTTTTGAGAGGCGATTTCTCCGCGATCTCGCCCAATGGAACGTGCAGTCTCTGCTCCAGCCTCGGGATTCCCACCGGGCCATTGGGTAGTCCGAACGTTCAGCTGGACCCCGGAGGCAACAAGATATTCGCCAATGAGATCTTCGATCCCGCCACGCGAGTTGTGGCAACCTCCGGTCCTCTGGCCGGGCAGGCGTATGCCCTGCCGTTTGTCAACAACATTATTCCTCCGTCCCGTTTCGACCCGTCCACCATGGCCTTTCTGAATCTGCTCCAAAAACTTAACGTGACGGCGCAGAACTCGAACCTCACCGGGAATTATCTCGGGACCGTCCCAAGCCACCGATACTCGGTCATTCCGTCGATCAAGATCGATCACAATCTCACCACCAACGACAAGTTGTCTTTCTATTATCAGGAGACCAATCTCCAGAACCAGGTCTCCGTGGGCGCGCCGCAGGGTGCCGATGGCCTGCCGCTTGAGATCGGCCAGTACCGGGGAAATTTCATTACCGGCTGGGTTGAGCGGCTGAACTACGACCGCACCCTGGCGCCGAACCTCCTTTTGCACGTGGGCGTGGGCTACTATTACACGAGTTTCAGCGACCACGCGGCATTCCTGAATTTCGACCCCTCGCAGTTTGACCTCACTGGTTTTGTGCAGCACCGCCAGTTCCCCTCCATCACTGGGATGTCGAGTGCCCTGTATGGAGGCATGCAAACCATGGGCACCAACTCTCAAATCCAGAGCATCTACCACGACAACAAGCCCACCTATAACGCCAACCTGACATACGTCCGCGGCGCGCACACATATAAGCTTGGCGCCGAAGTCTACTTCCAGGGAGCTCCTATTCAGAACTATGCCGGTGTTACGTTGAACACCGGAACCAACGCAACGTCGGCTCCGTTCACTCCCGCAAACAGTCTCAACGGATTTACTACCGGCTTCGGCTTCGCCAGCTGGCTGCTGGGCGATTATGGCGGTGCCACCGCCACGGGCGCTATTACCTCCACTACGCAGACCCCGCCGACCGACACCCGTATCGGGTATCAGCAATGGGCGCTGTACCTTCAGGATTCCTGGAAGGTGACCCGCAAGCTCACCGTGGATTACGGTTTAAGATGGGATCTCGCCACTACACCCCATGAGCAATATGGCCGCCTGGGACAGCTCAATTTGACCACGCCGAACGCCAATGCCGGCGGCCTTCCTGGAGCGACACAATACGCCTTCAGCTGCGGTTGCCAGTTTTACCAGAAGAGCTATCCTTATGCGGTCGGGCCCAGGCTTGGCGTCGCGTATCAGTTCACCCCCAGGACGGTGTTTCGCGGCGGATGGGGGATAGTGTACCAGGAAGTGTTCGGAACGGCAGGTGGTACGGTCGGCACCAACGGAACTTATGCTTTGTCCGCCAACAACCCGTCCTATATTCCTACTGCCGCGCAGTTCGTAAATATCGAAACTCCGGGGTCCATCGCGACACCCGCTTTCCCCATCAACGATCCGAACCGTTATCCGGTTCCGGGTACGATAGGCGGTCAACCGACCGCTTTTCTGCCCGACGCCAACCAAAACCGGCCGCCGCGCGCGGAACAATTCAGCCTGGGCGTGCAGCAGGAGATTACCAGGAACTTCGTCATGGAGGCGGCCTACGTGGGCAACCGCGTCGTCTGGCTGCCCAACGGTCCGCTGGGCAATTTTGACCGAATCTCCCCGCAACAGTACGCGGCATTTGACCTGTTCCCTTATCCGGGAACCGGGCCCTGCGCAACGGGAGGCGGAGTTTGCGCCAGTACGACATACAACAACAATAACGACCGCAACCTGTTAACGCAGTCGATCAGCAGTACGGCGGTGATCAATTACGCGAAAGCGAACGGCATCAACCTTATCCCTTATCCCGGCTTCCCCGCCAGCAGCCCGCTGCAGAGCATCCTCTACAAATTGCCGCAATTCGGTTTGATCAACCCCAACGGATCTGCCACAGGTGATACGAAGTACGACTCTTTACAAATGAAGGCGACCAAGCGTCTTTCGCACGGCCTGCAGGCCAGCGGAGCCTTCACCTGGGCGAAGGGTTTCACCCGGGCGACCCGGCAGGACTTCTTCAACCCCGCGAGCAGTGTGTGGGACCTGCAGCAGATCCCGCTGCAGGCGCTGACCTTCAACTTCGTCTACACCACGCCGAAAGCGTCGTTCCTGAATAAAATCGGGAACGCCGTCATATCGGGTTGGCAGATCGGCGGCTATGCGCTTTACCAAAGCGGCCAATATCTCACGCCTCCGTCCAGCCCCACGCTGAATTTCCTGAGCAGCGAGGATTTACGCGTGGCTGGCCAGCCTTTGTACAACGTCAATATCAACAATATCCACAGCTACAATCCGGGTACGCAACAGGTATTGAATCCGCTCGCATGGGCGGCCTGCCCCACCAACACAACGTGTACAGCGCCGGGAACGCTCTACAGCGATTTCCGCGGCCCGCGTGTTCCGAGTGAGAACGCGAACCTCGGCCGCAACTTCCGGATCAAGGAAAGAATGAACCTCCAGATCCGGGCGGAGTTCGTCAATATCTTCAACCGGACCCTGTTGCCAAACCCAACCACGACGAACCCACAGAACCCGGTGACCAAGACCGCGGGGATCGATTCCGCCGGGTTTGGCGTCATCAACACGTTCGCTACAAGAGGCAGCTTGCCAACCACGGCCGTGGCGCCTTATCTTCTTGGCCGCACGGGCACACTGATTGCCCGGTTCACGTTTTAGCGTGAGCGATAGAGTGACTGCAAATGATCGATTGACAAAGGATGGCACTCACAATGAGAACTCTCAGGGCCCTGGCAATGGTTGCGCTGACGGCAGGTTTGGTAATGCCGCAGGCGCCGTCTGCGTCGCAAGCCGGAGCCGGACCCGCTCCTTCGTACCAGCGGGCCGGCCAGCTCCCGGCGCGCATCATGGATTTCAAGGCTGAGCCTGCTTCGATACAGCCCGGCCAATCGGTGACACTCACCTGGGCGACCGAAAACCCAACCGGATCTACGATTGATCCGGACTTGGGACGCGTAACGCCGCGCGGGGCCCGTCAGTTGTCTCCGGCCCGGACAACTACCTATACGCTCACCGTACGCGGGCCCAACAATCAGGTATTGACACGGGCGGTAACCGTAAATGTCGCCGGCACAACTCCTGCCGCCGAGAGCGTCGTCGCGGCGGAGGCAGCCAAAAGAGAAGTACCCAGAACAGCGAATGGGAAACCGGATCTCTCCGGAGTGTATGACTTCAGCGGAGGCGGACGCGGCGGAAATGCGGGTAGGCGCGGTGGAAATGCCGCGGGCGCGCCCGAAGGGCCGGTCCTCAAAGCCGGAGCGGAGAAATTCAAACCCGTGCGTGGTCCCGACTATGCCGGGGGAACTGCCGATTGTATGCCGCTCGCCGGTCCGCAAGCCTTCAGTGTGCCGTATCAATTCCAGATCGTGGAGAGTCCGCACTCCGTGGCGATTCTCTACGGGTATCCGGGCACGTTCCGCAGCATCCCTACCGATGGCGGGGCTCACTCACAGGACCCCGATCCGACGTGGATGGGAGAGTCGATTGGTCATTGGGATGGCGACACACTCGTCGTGGACACCGTCGGCTTCAACGACAAGACCGAGATTAACGGCTACCTGCATACAGAAGCCCTGCACATAGTCGAGCGTTTCCGCCGCACGGAATACAATACTCTTCAGTATGAGGCGACGCTGGAAGATCCGAATGTCTTTGTGAAGCCATTTACGGTGAGCAGAGGTTTCGCGCTTCGTACCGACATGGCGAAGGTGGACGAATTCGTCTGTGAGCACAACCCCGATTACAGCAAGCTGTTCGAGAAGAAATAGGAGACTCAGACACGACATGAACTTACGTACAACGACACTTGCGATCGCACTAAGTATGCTGCCCGGCGCGATACCCTCCTTTGCGCATCATTCCACCGCGATGTACAACATGGCGAGCCCGACGACAGTGACAGGTGTGGTGAAACGATTCGAGTGGACCAATCCTCATGCCTTTATTTATCTGGAGGTCACCGACGAGAAGGGCAACAAAGCGGAGTGGGCCATCGAAATGATGAGCCTGAACCATCTGAAGTCCTATGGCTGGCTGCACGACACCGTGAAGCCCGGAGAAACGATCACCTGCACGGGCGGAGCGGCCAAGAGCGGCGATCCGGCGATGCTGGCCTCCTTGATTAAGTTGGCCGACGGCCGCATGATCAAGTCCTGACAAGGGAACCAGCTTGAGAAGCACTATTTATCTGAGGACGGCAGTGCTGATCGCGCTGGCGCGGACGATGACCCTTGCCCAAACACCCGCGCCTCCACCGGCCAGGCCGGCGCGAGTCGTTCCACCGGCGCGGATCGTCAGCTTCACGGCGCAGCCGGAGACGGTCCAATCCGGTCAGCCGGCGACTTTGGTCTGGGCCACGGAAAATCCAAACGGGATAACCATCGCGCCGGATATCGGCCGCGTAGCGGCTCGCGGCACCAAGCTCGTCAATCCCGTAGCAACCACTACTTATACGTTGACCGTAGCCGGACCGAATAACACTTCTCTAACCCAGTCTGTCACCGTAAAAGTCGCCTCTGACAAGTCCACCGGGTCCGGCCCCGCAAACTCTGTCAGCACCCCGGACTTCACCGGCGTCTATAGCTTTGCCGGGGTTCGCGGCCTCACCCCGCCCGCACTCAAGCCTGGCGCGGAGAAATTCAAGATTGTGCGCGGCGGCCCCGGCGACGTGCGTGGCAACACCACTCTGGGGACCGATTGCGTGCCGCTCGGAATTCCGCAAACATTCGTGACCCCCTATCCTTTCCAAATCATACAGACCCCGAAATTCCTCCTGATGATTTTCGAGTATCCCAACACGTTTCGCTACATCTGGACAGACGGCCGTCCGCATCCCGTCGATCCGGACCCGACCTGGATGGGGGACGCAACAGGCCGGTGGGACGGCGACACGCTGGTCGTCGACAACGTCGGCTTCAACGACAAAACTGAGGTCAGCGGCTACATGCACACTGAAGCTCTACATGTGGTGGAGCGGTATCGCCGTGTTGAAACGGGCCTGCAGTACGACGTCACCGTGGACGATCCCAATGTGTTTGCCAGCCCCTGGACGCTGCCCACGAGGATTCTCCCGGCCCGCCCCGACCTCGAAAGAGTCGACGAATTTGTCTGCGAAAACAAAGTGGATTACGGGAAATACTTCGAGAAAAAATAGCCTGTGTCCATCCTCAGCGTCTGCGAATGGCTTCAGAACCTGCCGTGGGCCAGCGGCGTGAAAGAGTCCACCTGGCAGTTCCCCGTGATCGAGTCGATCCACTCTCTGTCTCTGGCGGTAATGCTCTGGCCGGCCGCGATTCTGGACCTCCGTCTTCTGGGCCTGGTTATGCGCCGTCGCACGGTTTCGTCGGTCGCGGGACAGTTTCTCCCCTGGGTCTGGGTTGGCTTCACCACGATGGTCTTGAGCGGCGCCGTCCTGTTCGCATCCGAGGCCGTCAAGTGTTACCACAGCCCATTCTTCCGCGTGAAAGTCATACTGATCGCTGTGGCTGGGTTGAACGCACTGATCTTTCACAAGACGGTCTTTGGCGACGTAGCCCACTGGGATGGGGATATCGACGCACCCTGGCGCGCCAAACTGGCGGGTGGATGCTCGCTTGCCGTCTGGATCGGCGTAGTCGCCATGGGAAGGGCGCTCGCATATGCTTAGCGACTCTTTCCTGCCTTTCTTCGAGTGGTGCGGGAAAACCTGGCTGGGCACAACCGTGCGCGATACGGTTTGGGCATTTCCGGTAATAGAGACTTTCCATCTGCTGGCGCTCGCCATATTACTGGGCACAGTCCTGATCGTCAATCTGAGCGCTTTCGGTGTGGGCACGCAGGGTTCGTCGAGCCCGGTAACACCGCGCGAACTGGAGCCCTGGATGCTGACGAGCCTGGCCGTGTTGATCCTCTCCGGTATCCCGATGGCGATGTCGGAGCCGATGAAGTGTTTCGAGAGCTGGTCGTTTCCGATCAAGATGATCCTGCTCGTGGTGGCGATTCTGTGGCACTTCACAGTCCAGCGAAGGTGGACCAGGAGCAAGTTGGCTGCCGTTTTTTCTATCCTTCTCTGGACCAGCATCGGCATAGCCGGAAAAGGTATCCCTTACGTCTAGACAAGCTGGAGATCAACGTGGCTAAGAAAGAAGCGGCTGACGGTCTATTGCGCAGGCGGTTCCTCGGCGGCGCGGGCGCTCTCGTGCTCGGAGGATTATCTGGTACGAAACTGCTGGCTCAATCGCCGGCCAATACAGCGGCAGGCACCGGGGATCTGGCTTTGGTGAACGGAAAGATCCACACGATGGACCCGAATAATCGGGTCGTGTCGCAAGTACTCATTCAGAGCGGCCGCTTCGCCGCAGTGGGTAACAACCTCTCCCTGCCGCGCGGCAATGTAAGGCGCATCAACCTCAAGGGGAAGACTGTGATTCCCGGCCTGATCGACGCGCACAACCACATCGTGTTGGTCGGAAACCGGCCGGGCTGGCATACTCCGCTTGAGCACGTCTTCACCATTCCGGAAGCGGTGGCGGCGCTGAAAGCACGCAGCGCCGCCGTACCTCCCGGCGAATTTATTACGACTATCGGCCCCGTCGCGTCGTCGCAGTTTGCAGAGGGCCGTTTGCCGGCGCTGGCCGAACTCGACGCTGTCGACCGCCCGGTTTACATTCAGGCGGCGCAGGGCGGCACGAGAACCAACAGTCAGGGCAAGGCATGGCTTGAGGCCAGGGGCGTGATGGTCGCCGCGGATGGCGCCATTTCGGGCCGGGCGCCGACTGCCGCTCTTCTGGCCCTGCGCAAAGAGCTGCTGACCCCGGAAACAAGAAAACGTTCCGCGCTGGATGCACTTAAGTATTACGCGGCGCTGGGCATCACAACGCATCGCGACTGCGGAGCATTTCAGTCGGACGAGCCCTCCGGCGGCGTCGCGAATGAAAATTCCTACACCATGCACAACCCCTTCCTGGCGCTTCATCGCGAGGGTGCCATGCCGGCCCGCCTGCGGATCGATTTCGTGCATCAGGATTCCCCAACAGCAAATCCACCCCTTCCGACGTTGTCGCAGCGTTTGAAGAACACTTTTCCATTTTTCGGGGATGAATGGATCAAAACAGGCGGCATCGGCGAGTTCACCGGCGGCGGCGTGGAGGGTCTGAAAGCCATAGCCAGGGCTGGCTGGCGCGCCGAAGATCACGCGCTCAACCTCGCCATGGTCACGAACCTTATCAAGGATCGCGAGACGGTCAACGCGGAGATCCCGCTTTCCGGTCTGCGCTGGATCATCTCCCATGTGCCGGAGTTCCCGCTGGATCTGGCGAACCGAATGAACGCCATGGGGATGGGCGTGCTGGTCGGCTGGGGACCGTTGCGCAGCGGTATCAACGTGGGGCCACCCTATCGGATGCTGATGAATCATCCCATCAAAAAGGGCTACCACTCCGATGGTGGCGACATCACCGTCATCAATCCGTGGCTGAATTTCTCGACAATCACAACAGGCCGCAATCTCGCAGGGCAGGCAATCCTCGGTGATCAAACGCTCACTCGCCAAGAGATGCTCTGGCTGGCGACCGCCGCCAACAAATGGTTCATCGAGGAGGACGATCTCGGCTCCATCGAGGTCGGCAATCATGGTGACCTGGCGGTGCTTGACAGAGATTACTTTGCGGTCTCCGATGAAGACCTCAGGCGGATACGATCGGTGCTGACTGTTGTTGGCGGCAAGGTCGTCCACAACGACCGGCTTTCGTAAATCGACGGGGGCAGCACCTGTGCGTTGCCAAAACTTCGTCTTAACCGAAACTCCGCACTACGCGGCAATGGCACAAGCCGAGTAACGAGCGTGTCCAGCCAAACCGCCAACGTGCAGAGAGTGTTAAATTACGATCCGTTCTGCACCGACGGATCCGCAGGCGGCCATGAAATCAGCGGCGTGAAGAACCCGGCCCCGTGGATTCATATCGCAACGAACCGCTTTTGAAACGGCCTTCGAAAACGGCAGACGAGGACGCCTATGCCGCATCGCGCCAGCTGTACCGATGATAAAGTCCGCCGAGCCGGGGAGTGGAGAATACAGTTGCGGCTGGCGAAGGTTTACCTTCCACGGGTCGTCGATTCGGTGTGTCCTTATCAAGTGAATCCTGAATCCGGTCTTGTGGTGATAGTTTACGTAATCGCGGATCAGCCGCTGCAGATGTCGTTCGTTCAGTGCGATCACGTGGTCCAGGATCTCCCGACGGCAACTCCCGATCCAGCGTTCCGCAATCCCGTTTTGCCAGGGCGACTGAACGCTCGTCCGCTTCGCCTTCAGGCCCGTTGCCTCGAGGAACGCGATCACCTCTGCATCGAACTTCGCGTCCCGGTCGAAGATCACCTACCGATAGAGGCCAGCCTCGGGGAACGCTTCTCGCAGTTGTTACAGCACCCAATCGGAGGTCGGATGGCGGGTGACGTTGCAGTGCAGCAGTTTGCGCCGTCCCTGCTCGATCACGAAAAAGCAGTACAGGAGCTGGAACGTCAGCGTGGGCACGGTAAAGAAATCAAAGGCCACGATCGCCTCTCGATGATTGGCGAGGAACGAGAGCCAGCGTTTGGCTGGGCCACCCCGCGCAGGCGCGGATGCAGGCGACGGAGATATCTTGCGACCGTGCGTTCCTCCAGGCCGAGCTTAAGGAGTTCTCCGTGGATCCGCGGCGATCCCCAGCCGGGGTTTTCTGTCGCCATCCGGCGGATGAGAGCGCGGATCTCGTCGCTCACTTCGGGCCGACCGCGACGGCGCCGCGACAGCCAGCGCCAATACAGGCGAAATCCCGTCCGATGCCATCCGATCACCGTCTCCGGCTTAACGATTACCAGAACATCCGACCATCCCGTCCACAAGCTTCGAAGAGTGGTCCAGAATAGGCGGTCGAGGCCATTCAGCAGAGGCCGCGGGCGTTTGCGTTTCAGCACGGCAATCTGCTGGCGCAGGGCGCGAATCTCGAGCGAAGCAGCGACGCGGCTTCGGAAGAAAACACGGAAGGCGGAGAGAATGGCAGGGACCAGATCGAGCACGGATCAACCTTGTAATACGGTCGCATATGACTGCGACGGCGCTATCCTGCGGGTTTGCAGACTGCTGATTTTACAGATCAGCGGCTTTTTGTCAACAGACACCGAGCGCTGGGTGCGATCTGTAAAACGGGAATGCTTATCCAGGCTGATCCTGATCGGCGAGCAATCGCTTCGCCGCGCGCTGGCCGATTACACCGGGCATTATCACGCCGAACGCAACCATCAGGGTAAGGGCAACGTCATCCTGTTTCCGAAGCCAGACCAGCCACAAACCCGAGTTCGGACACCGGTTCACTGTCGAGAAAGACTCGGCGGCTTACTCAAATACTATTGCCGCGCCGCATGAATTGTTTGACCTTACGGGCAGAAATCTCAAGAAACACAAGACTTCTCTTGAGTTCCTGCCTCCAAATCCCGAGTGTTGTTTTCTTCATCCGAATGGCTACCGACCAAAGAACCGGCCCGGCTCGGGACCAAACGAGCCGTCGGGAAACCGGCGCCTCGGCAGGGATCGCAGCGGCATTCCCAGCTGTTCGTGCCATTTCTGCCAGGCCTCTTTCGTAAAGAGCCCGGCGGGCGCTTTTCAAGTACTCGTCGGGACTCGTCGGCAGGCACGTATTGGCTGGTCACGGCCACATCCGCCGACGAGCCATAAACCATAAGGTGGGCCAGAAATGTGTCCAGATTAGCTATTAGCTAACGTTTGTTCCGGCTGGTCATACCAGACTACTTTTCGTGCGATTCGCAAAAGATCCGCCGGGAAGGGAAAGGCAAGGGTCATCGCTCCACACCTGCGAGACTCAGCCCGCGCCTGGGTTTTAAGGCCGGGACCTTCGCGGATCGATATGACGTGCACAGCGCGTAAGATCCCGCCGCACACTCTCCGGCACTCGATCCAGCGTTCCATCGCCATAAAACTGTAGGGCCCGAATGCTTATCGCTGGATCGAACGTTTTGTCAATTGCCGCGGCTGCCGCCAACCCAGTCTGAAGATCGATTGCATGAGACGCTAGAGCGTGAATGTCGATGTAGTCCTTCCAACTGCCCCGAACCTGAATCACCCTCATTTTCATACCGGCCAGATCGAGCAGCGACGCCTCGCGCACGCGCGATCCTGCGGCACGAAGCGGGTCCGGCACTCGTTGTAATGTGTCGAGACCGCCGCAGAAGGCAACTTGTACCGGATCTCCACGATCGACGAACGCTTCGAGGTTATTTGTCTTGAAATGCACCCAGGCATCGTGTCATCGCGCTCTAAATCCCGGAAGAAAGGCAGCCGCGATTGCAGTCGCGCCGGATCAAAACCGGACGTCGAGAAGAAGTCGAAGTCTTCAGAAAACCTGTGCCCAAGTTGCAGCGCGAGAGCAGTTCCGCCGTATAGTACAAAGTCCGACGGAACAGCGTCCAACTCTGGCCACAACCGCAGTTGCGACTCCGGCAGGATGTCCAAACGAGGCTCGAATACTGTCGACATAAAATCCCTGTGGGATGGTTCTGCCGGAACCGTACCCCTCGCGGCCATCGCTTGTCGAAGTCGGATAACCTTCTGCGGCTGTTGGCTGGGTTTATCTCCTCAAGATCACCGAGACGCGAATCCATCCTCAAGACTGAGGGCCGCCCGAACAGCCTTCCAGTCTGGCCCTGCTAAGCTGATGGGGCTCAAATGGACGGTGCCGCTCTCTGCCTGACCCCGCACGGTCGACTGGTTGTTATCTCCGATTCCGGGGCGCAGCGAATCGACACGGGGCTCACAGAACGGCTGCAAGAGGCCTTCGCCCGCGGATCGGGTCACGGGCTTCTGCTTCTGGGGGTGGATGAAGCTGGAACTACGTTGCCGCCGGTTTTGACCTGGTGGCGAGAATTCGGTGCGCGGTATGTGACCGCGTTATGCACACGATGGGAAGGCGATACCGCGCAGCATAAGTTCCGCCTTCCTTCCCCTTCGATGGAAGAGCTGGAAGCAATCGCGCTCTCGGCACCACCGCTGATCGGCGCAGAATATCTGACATCGGCACTCCTCGATTCTTTATGGCAGGAACTTGATGCGGCGTTCCGGGTCGAGCTATCCGAATCTAAGTGTGGCGTGCAGGATTTCCTGAAGCGGCGGAATCCGGCATGGAACCTGGTTGGCCGCGTGCACTTCAATCTTGCCGAGAACCGCAAGGACGCTGACGCCCCATTCGCCTTTCTCGCCACCTATACGACACGCCTCTCGACAATTCAAAAGACCAGGCCAAGGCGCAGCATCTGCCGCTGGGGCAGGCGCTGCACGAGTATGCGGGCGCGGCGAACAAGGAACGGCTTCTCTCACTGCTTGTTCCAGTGCAGCGTGCCGCCGAAGCATGCCCATGGCTCAAAGCGATGGTCGACGCAGGTGAAATCTTCCATCCTTTGCGGTGGTCGCCCGGCGAAGCGATGCAGCTGCTCAAAGATGTCCCGGAACTGGAAGCGGCAGGCGTGGTGGTGCGAATGCCCGCAGCGTGGCGAGGGAATCGTCCGCCCCGGCCTCGCGTAACCGGCACGGTGGGGGGCAAGCCTCCCTCGGGAATCGGCGGGAAGGCGCTGCTCGATTTCCACATGGAGGTCACGCTCGACGGCGAAACGCTGACCGCCGCCGAAATCAGGGAACTGCTGGCCAAATCGGATGGACTCGCGCTGGTGCGGGGGCGCTGGATCGAGCTGGATCCGGAACACCTGAAGCAGGCGATGGACCGCTTCCGCGAAGCCGAGCGCGCCGCGCACGAGAACGGCCTCGCCTTTGGTGAAGCCATGCGTCTCCTGGCAGGGGCCGATGTGGCGTCAGCCGACATGCCTGCGGAGAGTGCGGGCTGGGCGCAGGTGGTAGCGGGTCCATGGCTGGCGGAAACGCTCAAAGCGCTGCGGAGCCCCCAGGGGTTGGATGATGTCGACCCCGGCGATGGGCTGAAGGGCAAGTTGCGGCCGTATCAGCAAGTGGGCGTGCGCTGGCTTTATCTGCTGACCAAACTCGGCCTCGGAGCCTGCCTTGCGGACGACATGGGGCTCGGCAAAACCATTCAGGTGCTTGCGCTGCTGCTGTTGCTCAAACGCGAATGCGGCGCCAATCCGAAGCCGAGCCTGCTGATCGCCCCCGCTTCGCTGCTGGCGAACTGGGCGTCGGAGATCGAGCGATTCGCGCCGGGCCTGAAGACGCTGATCGCGCATCCGTCCGCGGGTCCGGCGGGCGATCTGAAGGCATTGGGACCCGATGGTTTGCGCGGGGTGGATCTGGCAATCACGACCTATGGTTCCCTGCTGCGCGCGGCGTGGATCGCTGAGGTTCCGTGGCGTCTGGTGGTCCTCGACGAAGCGCAGGCAATCAAGAACCCCGATGCCAAACAGACGCGCGCCGTGAAGAATCTCAAGCCGGAAGCGAGAATGGCGCTGACGGGCACGCCGGTGGAGAACCGCCTGGGGGATTTATGGTCGCTGTTCGATTTCATCAACCCCGGTCTGTTGGGATCGGCGAAGGAGTTCACGAGATTCACCAAACGTCTGGCGCAGGGCCCGCAAGCCTCCTACGGCCCTCTGCGCGAGCTGGTGAAGCCTTACATTCTGCGGCGCCTGAAGACCGACAAGAGCGTCATCTCGGATCTGCCGGATAAAACCGAGATGAACGCGTTCTGCCCGCTCACACGTTCGCAGGCCGCATTGTACGAACAGGCCGTAAACGAACTCGCCGGGCAGCTCGGAGACTCCTCGGGCATCAAGCGCAAAGGGCTGGTTCTCTCGTTCCTGATGCGCTTCAAGCAGATCTGCAACCATCCGTCGCAGTGGCTGGGAGACGGCGCGTGGAGCGAAGCCGACAGCGGCAAATGGGCGCGGTTACGGGAGATTGCCGAAGTGGTCGCGGCGAGGCAGGAAAAGATGCTCGTGTTCACGCAGTTCCGCGGGATTACGACGCCGCTGGCTGGTTTTCTCGGCTCGGTATTCGAACGGCCAGGCCTTGTGCTGCATGGCGAAACCGGCGTAAAGAGCCGCGGGGACCTCGTGCGGCGCTTTCAGGAAGACGAATCCGTGGGGTTCTTCGTGCTCTCACTGAAGGCGGGAGGTACGGGCCTGAATCTGACCGCCGCTTCCCACGTAGTGCACTTCGACCGGTGGTGGAACCCGGCGGTTGAGAACCAGGCTACCGACCGCGCCTTCCGCATCGGCCAGACAAAAAACGTTCTCGTTCATAAGTTCGTATGCCGCGGTACCGTAGAAGAGAAAATCGACGAACTGATCGAGTCGAAGCGCCGCCTTTCGCGGGAACTGCTCGAGGGCGGAGCGGATCTGCTGCTGACGGAAATGAACGATGAAGAACTGCTGAAGCTGGTTGCGCTCGATCTCAACAGAGCACTGAAGGAGAATTGACCGATGGATTTCTACGGCTGGAAACCGTATGTTTCCGTGGCCGAGCGGCGCCGTAAGGCGATACGCGAGATTGAAAAGCGCAGGAAGAAGGGTCACGCCATCTCGCCGGTAATCATTGATGGCCGGGCAATCGTGAAAACCTTCTGGGGCAAATCGTGGTGCGAAAATCTGGAGCGGTACAGCGACTATGCCAATCGTTTGCCGCGCGGACGAACCTACGTGCGCAACGGTTCGGTGGTCGATCTCCAGATTAAGCCCGGCTCGATTCAGGCATTGGTCAGCGGCTCAGAGCTCTACGAAATAACGCTGAAAATTGCGCCGGTTGGCAAACAGCGCTGGAAATCGATTTGCGAGGACTGCGCGGGAGCGATCGATTCGCTGGTCGAGCTTCTGCAGGGACGCTTTTCAAAGGGCGTGATGGAAAGGATTTGCCGGCAAAACCAGGGATTGTTCCCCTCACCCGCTGAAATCAAGCTCTCGTGCAGTTGTCCGGACTGGGCGGGGATGTGCAAGCATGTGGCGGCCGTGCTCTACGGCGTCGGCGCCCGATTCGATCATCAGCCGGAACTCCTCTTCCGCCTGCGTGAAGTGGACGAGAAGGAACTTATAGTCAAAGCCGGCAAGGCCCTTCCGTTGACCAGAAAGGCGCCAGCCGCAAGGAAGGTTCTCGGCGGCGAAGACCTTTCCGATATCTTCGGGCTCGACATGGCGCAAAGCATCGGCAACGACGCCGGATCCCCGAAGAAAAAGGCGGTCGCGAAAGCTACGAAGAAGAGGGCCGCCGCCAGGAAGGCGACGCCAGCCGACAAGCTCCGACTACGGAAATCGCCGAAAAGATAGCGGTCAAAAGTCGCGCTGGCAGCCACGAACCAATCCGATGTCCCGGGCGGAGCGCTACAAAGTGCTAACAAATTGCTAACAAGAGAACCGGAACCAGCCGATAACATCAACCAACAAAGAACCGTATCTTGTTGATTCTTCCTGGTAACACCATCTGCCCGGAACAAGATATTGGACTCATAACCCATGAACTCCGGATCAACGACGAGAACCAAGCCTGGCGGATTGTCTAATAACGTTGCGGCCGATGCGGTGATGATCCTTGACGTCTTCAGCAAAAAGACTACTACGACGCCAAAGGACGCTTTGACAAATTGCAAAAGGCGCCTTGCAGCCTACATCGGCGTTGCGGCAGGCGCGGAGAGGAAGAAAAAATGAACGCGTCCAGGACGGCACGCCTGCAACGGGAGGGGGTGGGTTGTAGGGGACACGGCGGAGTTCCTCAACCTCAATCCTCAGGAAGCACAGTTCGTCGAATTGAAGCTGGCACTTGCCGCCGGGATACGGCAACTTCGGGAAGAACATGGAATGACTCAAGCCGCTCTCGCGGAGCAACTGGGTTCCAGCCAGTCTCGCGTTGCCAAGATGGAAGCGGGAACGATCTGTGACCGTCGACTCGATGATGCGGTCACTCACTGCTGGCAATTGGAGCGACGCCTGGTGAGATAGCGAAGCTGATCAAGCGAGTGGATACGCGTCGGGCTGCTTAGAATTCCATTCAAGGCGTCAGGACAGCTGACCGCGAAGATGCCCGCAACTGCGTCGCCTGAACCCGGCTTTTCACTTGTCCGAGAAATTGACCATCGCTGTCGGACACTAGCCTTGCGTTTCCATGGCAGTTCTGATCCTTCGGCGCGGGAAGCGGGAGTGCCGGGCGGTAGGAATCCAGTGCCTTCGGCGCAGCCGATGCCCGTCTTTGCAAGAAGGGCTTTTGCGCCGCAAAGTAGGCGGCTTAACCAGATGGCGCCCATGTACTCGCGTATTATCGATACCGTCTGCGTGAGGCCTTGGCGCTCCAACGTATCCAGATATTCTGATTCGGTCTTTGTCGGATTTTTAAGGCTCTCCCGATGCCCTCGCGCCGCCGATAACACGGTGCCCTGTGAGAGGCCGACCAGGTGCAGGATGAACTCATCCGGGTGCTGGGCCACGATTCCGAAAGAGTCGAGGACAATGTCGGGAAAGTCTTTGAGGTCAGGTCCCGCGTTCGCTCCAGTTGCACCCGGATGAGATCAGACCGATTGATGAGGAGATTGCTTATCCAAATTCAGATCATAGGCCGCAAGTTCAGCCAGCGCGGCTTTCCGATCGGCGTTGGCCTGTCTTTTTTATTTTCCCGAGCGCCTCGAAGCGACTCGCCCATGGGTGCCCACTTTGCGGTAATCGATCTTTCCTTCATCGAGCAACTGGATTAGCGAATGGCGGGAGATATTGAGCATATCGGCCGCTTCCTGGGCCGTGAGTTCCGGATGGACCGGGATCAACGTGATGGTGTTACCTTGGGCCGTCTTCTCCAGCAGGCTGCTGAACAGCGCTTCTTGCCACTCCCTTCCGGTCGCGGTTCGGAAAAGCAGGTTCTGATTCCGCCGGGGTTACTGAACCGCGCGCGTCAGCAAGCGGCAACGAAAAGAGCTTTTTCAGCAGCCTGCCAGAATGCGTACGAACATCCGCACAGCCGAAGCCGGGACATGCACTGTTTCCTCCGGTGCGGGACCAATCAAAAACTGCAACGGCTCTGCAGCTCCCATATGGGAAGCCAGCACCCGGCTCGTTTCCCTGGCCGGAATTGCCTCTGCTTCAGAGGGCAGTGCCGGTGCAAGCATTGCTTGCCGTAGCCATTTCTCCTGAAATTACTCTTGACGAGATCAATACGCAGTCGAAGCAACGCAGGTATCCGTTTTGTTCGAAGAATGACCGGAAGTTCGTTTTCCGGGTGCTCACCACGGAAGCCGCCGTCGCGTTGTCGCCGCCACGGGAATCTTCCTGACCCCTCTCGGGGATTGAAGTACTCGCCATCCACAATGGAGTCCGACAGGCTTGTAGTCCCGGTTAACTCCGGGGGGCACAAATTGCCGACTCTGTCAGCAACGCACGACTCCGGAAAGCCGATATTCCAGTAACGCCCCGCTTCGTCTGCTCGGGGAACGCCCGGCCTCTCAGCCGACGGCAGACCGATGCATCACGTTGACATGGCCCGGTTATGTTTATGATGATGGCTATGCGTCATTACCTACTAATCGCGACTCTCCTGGCCGGCACCTCTTTGTGTGCTCAGGCTCAGTGGCTTAATAACCCGGACCCCAAGGCGCCACGTACGGCCGATGGCAAGGTCAACCTGGCCGGACCTGTGCCCCGCGTTGGCGGCAAGCCGGACCTTTCCGGCGTCTGGCAGATCGAGGGGGGAGCTCGCGGACCGGGGCTCTACGGACTCGGGGAATCGACGAACTCGCCGTTTTTCGGAAGTATTCTCGCAGGCTTCAAACCCGACGAGCAGCCGCTGACTCCCGAGGGCGCCGAAAGATTCAGGAAGAACCGGGAGGGAACCGGAACGAAGAATCCGCAATCATATTGTCTGCCGGACGGCGTGCCGCACGGCATCCTGCTGCCGGAGCCTTTTAAGATCATCCAGATACCCGGCGAAACCCTCGTCCTCTATGAAGTAGAAACCATTTTCCGGCAGATTTACACTGACGGCCGCAAACTGCCGAATCCGGACGATGTGCGGCCCACGTGGTACGGCTACTCGGTGGGTAACTGGGATGGTGACACCTTCGTGGTCGACACGCTGGGCTTCAACGACCTAGGCTGGCTCGACGCTGGAGGCCATGGCCACAGCGAGGACCTGCGGGTCCAGGAGCGTTTCACGCGCCGCGACTTCGGCCACATCGATGTGGCGGTGACGATCACCGACCCGAAGACATTCACCAAACCCTTCACTATTACTTTCGTCGAAAAGCTGTTGCCTGATACCGACGTGTTCGAGCACATCTGCCTCGAGGACGAAAAGGATGTAGGGCATATGGCGAAATAACAGACGAGCCCCCCGCGGGGTTAATCGCCGTATCACAGGCCTTACCGAGGGCCTTCAATCTCAGCCATCGCCGCGGCGTCCACGGAAACAAGTGGAAGGAAGCAGGGGGAACGGCGAGGTGTATGAGAAATCGCGCGCAATGCGCCTTGTTTTGGGGGAGAGTTGGATTTGCCCCTTGCACTGGCCATCGGAGACGTGCCGTACACAATAATCCCAAAGTCCGGCGCGGGCGCAGGCGGTTGGGTGTATGATTGGGCGGCGCGGAAGGCAGATGGAAATCCCCTATAAAAGCCCACGTGTCAGGTATTACCCAAGGAGGTTGGAATGGCTATCGAACCCAAAGACGCGGGCAGCGGTCCGCTTGCAGGCGTGCATGTGCCGGTTACCGTTGGGTCCCCGATACACCCGTTGAACCCGCCGGCGCCGGCCAGGTTCGCGACCTTCACCATGGATAGTTTCGGGATCTCTAACACGAGATCGCGTCACAACGATACCGATTTCGTCTACCTCAGCGCGATGGTCGGAGCGAACCCCATAGTGTCCGTCGCAAAATCGATGGGAGATGTGAACAACGGGACTCATTCTGTTGGGCTGAGTCTCGAAATCGACATTCCCGACGACGATACGCCCGTGGTGTTCTACTACCAGATCATTAACGGTCTCGGTGGCAACGATGCCAAGGCGAAAGCCGCTCAGGGGGCGTTGAACACCGTTGCCGAAGAAATTGTCAAGAACAAGGCCATCACGGCGGCCGCTGTCACCGTGGGAGCCGTTCTGGTGCCGTTGTTCGTCTCTGCCCTCGGGGCGATCGCCGGAATTACCGAAGCGGGCCTGCTGCTGTTTACCGATTGCGACGGCCGAGTTGCCGCAGGCTTCATGCCTTTCACTTGCAGCGACCTCATCAAGAGAACGGCCTCGGGTCAAAAGATTGCGCAGAACGCGAACCATGCTGGTACAAATTCACCAGACGGGTGCGGCTCCAACTCGCAGTATTCTACCGCATGTACGATTACGACGGCGCCTTCGATCCAGACTGTCCTGGATTTGAGAGGCGCATGGGCCAGCGGCGGGGTCGCGGGACCATTTATCTCCGTAACAGGGAATTCGATCTCCATCGACATGTCCGCGTTGCATCGGCCCACGGCCAGCGGCACGGTTCTCTCCACTACCCAAATCTCGGTCAACTTCCCCGATACCAAGACGACCTACACGGGCACCCTGCAGCCGCCCAATGTTATCAAGTGGTCGAACAACTCGAGCTGGACGAAAGTCCCGGCCATCGCGACGGTGATCGACTTGAATGGTCAGTGGATGAGTGACAGCGTCCTCGGCCCCGTCGTCACGGTTCACGGCAATTCCATCTCGATCGACATGTCGGCGCTGAAGCGCCCGACGGCGGCTGGAACTGTCGTCAACAGCTCGGAGATTTCAGTTAATTTCCCCGATGACAAGGCCTACACGGCCGTGCTGCAGAAACCAGGTACGATCCGTTGGTCCAACAACGCGACGTGGACGAAGTTTGACACGTCGGTTATCAAACATCTCTTCGTGTTGATGATGGAGAACCGCTCGTTCGATCACCTTCTGGGATTCCAGGGGATCACGGGAAAAGACGCGCAGACGGGAGCCGCAACAAAGGCGGAAGACCTTACCGGGCCAGGAGTTGCGACGCTCCAGCAGCCTTCTAATGAATACGCCCATTTAAGATACACGGTCTCGCCAACCGCCGGCGACCGGACCTTCCACACACACGATGTGAAGCATCAGTTCCCCGACGTCCTGATGCAACTTTGCGGCCAGGCGGCAGGAGAGGCGCTCATCAAGAGTAAAAGCCTGAAAGGCGCCGCCTATCCGCCAATCGCCGAAGTGGCAGACCGTGGTTTCGCTGCTGACTACGCGATCAATTCGGACCCGAACAACCCAGGGGAGCCGATGCGATGCTTTGCGTCCGGCACGCTCCCGGTCTTGACGGCGCTGGCGAAAGAGTTCGTGCTTTGCGATCACTGGTTCAGCGCAATGGCCGGGCCGACCGAGCCGAACCGGATGTTCGCGCACGCCGCGTCATCTGGCGGATGGGACGATTCGCCTTCGACCAGCGACTATGTGGAAATATTCGGCGCGAAAACGGTAGGCGACGCCAGCGCCGGCATTTCGTTTGCGAATGGCACGATCTTCGATGCGCTGCGCCGGGCGAAGGTGCCATTCCGTATCTACGCCGGGGACCAATTCCCGCAGGTGGGACTGCTCTCCGGGATCAGTCTCCTGTCCGATGTCGATGACTTCGACAACTTCGCCAGCGATGTCAACGACCCGGCCTACGACGCTGCCTATACATTCATAGAACCCAGGTACGATACGATTTCCCAGAACCTGGGACTGCCGTTCGTGAATAACGCACAGCATCCCGCCAATAGTGTAGAGCTCGGCGAAGCACTGATCAAAACGGTCTACGAAACGATCCGAAATTCGCCGCACTGGAACCAGAGCATGCTGATCCTCACTTGGGATGAGCATGGCGGGTTCTTCGACCACGTAACGCCACCGCCCGCCAAGCGCATTCCTGCCGGCTCACCGCCAAAGGACATCGAAGGTAAGTCTTACGGCTTCATGTTCGATCAATATGGGCCGCGCGTTCCAGCGGTCGTGATTTCGCCGTGGTGCCCGCAGAACATGATCGACCATCGACAGTTCGAACACTCGTCTATCCCGAAAACGATAGAGCAGCTGTTCGGTCTCGGACCGCTCACTATACGGGATACCGAAGCCATCGGCGTGCAAACGCTTGCGACCCTCAGTGCGCCGCGTAACGTGACCACGCATATCCCGGACGCGATCACCGTCCCTGAGCCCGGCGGGCCGGTTCCGGGAACGCCAACTGGCTCCGCCGGTTCGACGGTGGGTTCGCCGGTGGGGTCGGTCTCCGGCAAAAATCTGTCGGCGACTGCGGTCGGACCGGGCGTCGCGGCTTCGCCGCCTGCGGCGCAGGCTGGGTCAACGTCGCTGCTGTTGGATTTAAACGATCCGTGGCTGTCGTCGGCGTTGGCGGTCGCCATCAAAGCGCATATGGAGGCGGTGCCGACGGATGCCGCAAACATCAAGACGCGCGGATTCGGGCTGAAGACCGTCGAAGATCTCGCGCAATACAACAAAGAAATCACGCCGGTCGTTAAAAACGCACGGGTGCTCGCGCGCCAGCAGAACGTTGCCGCGCGAAAGCTGGCTGCTTCGCAGACCGGCAAACTCCAGATAGCTTAACAGGCAGAGCGCCGGGTGACCGAGAAGCTCGATTAGTCTCCGCGCCGACTGACATTCTGTGCGACCGTCGGTCTGTTGCTGTGGTGGACAGAAAGCAAGGTCGGTTTTGGGTCGATAGCCGCCGTGGAAGTCGGGCCCGAAAGCGGACATCCCCACCAAAAGCTTTCCTGCTCCGCACAAACTAACAGGCTGCTGAAAAACGCTTCTTGCGACTCCCTTACGGTCGCGGTTCGGAAAAGCAGGTGCTCATTCCGCAGGGGTTACTGAACCGCGCGCGTCAGCAAGCGGCAACGAAAAGAGCTTTTCAGCAGCCTGCTAATGCATATCCCCTTTTCGGTGGGCGAGCGATCCGGTCTTTGTTGTTTTAGTAGTGTGAGCACGCCCTGCTGAACTAAAGCAGCGCTGGAGGAACATATCCCTGTCTCCGGAGGGTTTTTACCACGCTTCCGTCGGCTACCAGACCTTGTTGCAGCTCTACGAGTCGGGGGAGGCAAACGAGGGTAGTGGCTTCCCTGATCCCCTCCGTCACGCTGGAGTCATGCCGGATCGCTCCGACAACCGTGCTGAAGGCAGGCCCGACCTGAACGTCAAGGCATACGAAACCTTGCTGACAGCCACCGGCCAGATTGAGAAGCCGACACCGGAACCGCAAAAGAAACCGCGTGGCGTCAGCCTTCGGCCTTCGGAAACACGCGAAGAAGAAGTAGTCAGTTCACGTCCTGGTGTCCGCTTTGGTGCCTTTCCATTTCCAAGCGAGCGAGTTCCATATACAGCCACGCCTCGTTCAATACGATCCTCAGGCGCGCGAAGTCTTGGACTCGGCCACCTGGCTCCCCAGCAGTGGCTTTAACCGCTGCCAGGTAAGCCTGCTTTAGTCGGTCATGCTCCGCACGAAGCCGCACGCATTCCTCGCAGGCCACGGGCTAAGCATATCGGAGATTTCCTAACTTTTGATCAGGTTGACCTGCGAACCCCTACAGGCAAGCATCAACGCCATGAAACAGGATCTCGCGTAATCGTTCGGGGGTGAGTCCGGAAGCCGCCAGCATCTCAGCCGCCCGGCTTGATTCTATGCGTGCCAGCGCGGTCACCACGTGACTAGTGTCAATTTCGATCGCGCCGACACGATCTGCTTCTTCCGTGGTGAACATCAATGCTGTTTTGGCGTTTCCAGACAGCGGACAATCGACACTGCTGGCAATGCGTTCCTGAGTCGGGGCGAATTGTTCCCGAATCATCGCGATCGTGACGCCGAACTCTTCGAGTCGCTCGGCGAGGGCCCCATCGGCGGTCAGCACTCCAAGCAAGAGATCAACATCGTCGATCTCCTCGCTGCAATGACGGGTTGCTTCATAGCGGGCGCGGAATATACCTCGCCGCGCCTGCTCTGTGTATCGCTGAAACATCGGGATTCACCCCTTAGGCAACTTATCGGCGTCTCTGATTAGATTTTTTGAATAAGATGAAAGCCCGACGCAGCTGAACTGCGCAGTCCGTAAACGACTGCTTAAAACCATGCCGCTTGCGGATTGTGCCTGAGCGACCGGCCTTCCGTCTATTAATTATTCTCCGGGGGGAGTGCCGGGTGATCAAAACAAACTATGGACGATTCGCCCAACCGTACAGGACTTATCGATACCATCGTCTTTAAGCAGGCTGATGCGCCTTGAGGAAGGAATGGATTTGGCGCACCGCCAGCGGAATCCGCTCTTTGGGCTCTTTCCAGGGGAAGATGCTCACTTCGGCTTTCGGCGCGAGCATCGCGCACTCCATGGCGACGGCGTAAGGATGCGCCGGGACATCGTCCGGCAGGACCAGGACGGGGTTCTGGCAACTACGCACGAAATCCCGCGTCACGGTGAAGACGAAGTCGGGGTTGGTTTCGAACATCCTGGTCACAAATTGGTCGGTCGTCGCCATCGTGATCTCGGGCCGCTTTGCGATCAGCGCTGGACCCCAGGTGTTCCAAAATACGCCTGGGTACTTAGGGTCGCGCATCTCCGGACGCCACCCCACGGGCTGCGCCAGCACGGCCGCGACAACACGATCGGGCGCGCGCTTCAGGAGACTCCAGATGAAGGGGCCGCCAATGCAGAAACCCATCACCATGAACTTGTCGATGCCCAGATGATCCATCAGACCGAGTTGGTCGTCGGCGTAGGAATCCCACGGCCGGTCGACCTCGACAGGGCCGGTGGACTGGCCGGCGGGGGCGTTGCGCAGGTCCGCCGTGATGCAGCGATACTGTCCCTTGAACTCCTCGATGGCGTTGAAGGGTGAGTTGCCGGTGAAGAAGGATATGGTCGCGTTCAATCCCCCGCCGGGAAGCAGCATCAGCGGGAAACCGGACCCGGCCTCCTCATAGTGGATGCGAACGGAGCCTTTTTCGTAGAAGCGTGCGCCAGCTCCTCCTTGCCCGGTCTGCTGAGCAAACACGCGCGGCATCGCGGTCATCGCCGCTGCCGCGGCCCCGGCTGTCAGTATGTTGCGTCTTGTCGGATCGTCCATATTCGCGTCCTCCCCGAAATGACTCCACTCAGTTTACCCGAACTGGAAGCAAACAGATCCCGAGCGACGCGCATACCGTCCACTATCCTCAGAAGCATGCACGAACTGCTCCAGGCAATCTACCGGCTGCAAGGCGATTTCCCTGATCTCGACAGCCGAGAACGTCTGCTGCAGAAGATGTGCGCCAACCTCTTTGAAGACTATTACGAAGTCAAGAAACCCGGAACCGGCTCACCGTCGAGAAATACGAGAAGGTGCCCGGCCGTTGGGAACTTTTCGATGGCATGCTTCGCGATTACTAACGGAGCCTCTCGCAGCTGCAAGTCGGCACGTGCTTACCAATTCTGGATTCGCCGCGCGGATAACTCCCGAGCAACCGGCATTCCGGAAGTAGTCCGGTCACGAGAAAGCTCATATTACGGCTTGAACGCCCCCGAGGTCCTTCGTGAATACAGCGGAGGTTTTTGTTCGAGCGTATCCTTCCCGCAGGTAAAAACGATGAGCCGCTTCGCGCGCGAGTCGCGAACGCACAACCACTCTCCCCAGTCCTCGCTGCCGAGCCCAGCGTTCGGCACGCTCAATAAGACAACGCCCAACCCCGCCACCGCGCGCCTCGCTTGAAACCACCAACCCACCGATTTCAGCACAGGGTTCCACCTGCAGATAATGAGTTTCCCTGACATCGATCCAGCCAACGACCTCTCCAGACAGGCAAGCGACATAGACAACATGGCCTCCTGATCGGTTCAGAAATTCGATGCGCTGTCTCATTATGTCCGGAGACACGGGATAACCGAGCTCCTCACTCAAACTGGCCGCCGGGGCCGCGTCCCCGGCAGCGATTTCGCGTATCAGGAGATCATTGAGCGCAATTTCCGGCATAAGGGCGGTCCTCAAATCAGGATAGCCACAATAGCCGAGTCCCGGACCGATTCGGAACAACAGATGTTGAACGCCGAACATGGGACGCCGACCGAGGCGCAGAAATACCTTCCGATATCAGCGGATATCGGCGCTTCGTTTGGGCAGTGCGGTAATGGGTGGCTTGCGGCATCCGGAGAAATCCGATATCCCGTTCGTCGGCAGTCTTCCTTCACCTCAGACCTCGTCGCGGGACGAGCTATGATCGCTGATGTGAGAAGTGCGGCCCTGGTCTCTCTCGTGGTTGCCATGCTGCTCACCCAAGGTGACCGGCCAGCGGATGTTTCTCCCGATGGTTGGGCGGATCGCGAAGGGTATCTCGCGCTGGATACTCTCGGCGTTCCGTTCCTCGCTCCCTGTCAAACTCTCTACTCCGGAAAAGCGATGATTGCGGGGTTGACAAATCCATTCGCAGTGCACGCTGGAATGGAGATGCTAAGAGCGGGTGGCAACGCGGCTGATGCGGCGCTCACAACGGTACTTGCACAGGTGGCGTTGAATGCGGGGGCGACTGTGAGCTACGCGGGAATCTTCACCGCTGTCTATTACGACGCCGGCTCCCAAAAGGTCTATTCTCTCAATGCCGGTTGGAACACCCCGCGGAAGGAAGCCGATCCACTCTCAATTCCGACACAGGGGACCGCCAGCGGGCGAACGGCGCTGGTGCCCGGATTGATGGCAGGCGTTCAGGCGCTGCATGATCGCTTCGGAAGGCGTCCGTTCGCGGAACTTTTCGAGCCATCGATCTGGCTGGCCGAAAACGGCTTTCCACTGCCCCCGCAGTCAATTTCTGGCATCAGGCCCAGCGGGCATCGATCGAACGCCTGGCAGACACCCGGAGAATCTTCCAAAACCAAGCTGGAGAAAACTATCGCGCAGGTGACAGTTTCCGGCAACGGCAACTTGCCGGCACGCTGAAAAGAGTCGCCAGCAATGGGGCGGAATATATGTACCAGGGGGATTGGGCGCACCGTTTCGTCGACGCTGTTCAGCGTGAAGGCGGCAAAATCACGCTCGAAGACATGGCATCATACGAGGCGCTTTGGGCAGAGCCGGCGCGCGCAACGTACCACGGCTATGAGGTCACGTCGGTGGGACTCCCGGGCCTGGGAGGTTTTAAACACTGGGTGCCTTGAAACTGGCAGAAGCCCTTAACGTGACGAAAAAAAGTGACTACCGGCGTTCCGCCGATTCGTTATATTCCATGATTCAGATCGCGCGGCTGCAGGCCATTCTCGCCAACGCTCCGCCCGGGTAACTCGAGAGGATTTTTCCGGGTCTCAATCCGGCTCCCGAGTCGCGGCTCTCCACCGCCACGACAAATCGGCTTCTCTCGATACTGCAGGACAGAAGTTGGTACAACAATGCGCGGGCGCTGGAGCCGGCACCGCATCATTCTTCGGGGGTTGTGGTGGTCGACGAGCAGGGAAAAGTAGCCGCCGTGCTGCATTCCTGCAATTGCCTGCTCCGGGGGTACGACCGGCATATTCGTGGATGGCGTTTCGATTCCCGATTCCGCAACCTTCCAGCAAGACGCTATGTTGCGCGCCGGCCAAAGCGTTCGGTTGCCGTTAACGACGAATCCGGTTATTGTGTCGAAGAACGGAAAGCCCGTACTTGCGTCCTCTGCGATCGGCTCCGCCCTGCAGGAGGTGACGCTGCAAAATCTGATCAACGTGCTCGATCTGGGAATGAACCCGCAGAGCGCGGTAGACAAGCCGAATTTCCAGGGCCCTTTCATCGGAATCAATGTTACGGGAACGCCACAACCCCAACTGAATAAAGAGGTGCTGGATGACGGTATCCCGGCCGGGATAATCGACGGGTTGAAGCTGCGGGGCCAAGAGATATATGAGGGCCCCGACGGCTCTGTACAGTCAGGCTACTGGATCGGCATCCGAATCAATCCGAAGACCCGCGAGTTATCGGGCGGCGCGACGCGACGGCTACGTTCGTTTGTCGAGGGGTATTAGCGATTCCGAAACACCACTCAGTCGGGAATGGCGATGTTTACCGGTATCGTGGGGCACGGCCTATCGAGATCGGTGCACGCGCCCAATGAACAATGTATGCCAGCCACCGGAATTTGCGTGCGCCCGGCAGCGCTGCACGTCAACCTCGAACCCGACGCGGGCCATAAGCTTCGCAAAAGCCGGATCAGCTGCCGCCGACCAAATGGCGACGCAGCCCCCCGGCCGTAAGGCGGCGCGGGCCAGTTGCAGTCCTTTGGCGTCGTATAGATGATGGTTGCTCCCTGTGCTCAGAGCGGCAGGACCATTATCGACATCGAGAATGATGGAGTCGAAGCTGCACTGAGATTCGCGGATCACTTTCCCGACATCCGTTTGCAGGACGATTACACGCGGATCTGCCAACGCACGCGCGGCAAGATTGAAGGAAGGGTTTCGATTCCATAAAACTACGGCGGCCAGTATCTCGACCATCACCACCGTGGCATCAGACGCAAGCACGGACAGGGCTGATTTCAAGGTGAACCCGAACCCCAGCCCCCCGATCAAGACGCGCGAGCCGCGGATGGCCGCAATATGGGCGCAAGCCAGTTCCGCGATCTTTTCCTCGGAGGCATGCCTGCGGGTTGACATGAGGTCGGCACCATCGACACGGATAAAGTAGTTTCCGTCGTGCTCGTTGAGAGAGATGGTCTTGCCGTCGGGCATCAGGGCGGTTTCAACGGGAGTCCACTTCTTCATGGGGCCGATACCAGCGTAGCGTTCTATGAAGATCGGTTTGTTCGTGTGAGTTGACGGCCCTCCGATAATACCCCATGAACGAAGCCGAAGCGGCAGACGCTTCGCGTGCAACAACTGAGCCATTCGCGCGTTGAGGGCGGTATGGTCGGGTCTCAAGGAGGTTCTTGTGACCCATCTTCGAAAGATGATGCTCGACGAACTCCAGCGTCGTAACTTCACCGATTCCACCCGGCGCGCCTACTTCCGAATCATTGAGGACTTCGCGCGCCATTTTAACCGTCCGCCCGACCAGCTCGGCCCGGCACACATCCGCGAATACACTGCTCACCTGTTCCGCGACAGGAAGCTCTCCGACAGCTCGGTCCATCAAACTGTCGGAGCTCTGCGATTCTTCTTCGTGAAGATGCGGAAGCGGCCCTGGCGTGTGGAGGAAACGCCCTACCCGAAGAGGAGGACGCGCCTGCCCGTGATTTTGAGCCGCGAGGAGGTTGCGCGCTTAATCGAGTCCGCATCGAATCCTTTTCACCGCACCATTCTGATGACGCTCTATGCCACCGGTGTGCGGCGAGCCGAACTGGCACGTCTGAAGCTCACCGATATCGATACCGAGCGCATGGTCCTCCATATTCGTAACGGCAAAGGCCGCAAGGACCGCGACGTGGTGCTCAGCCCCCATTTGCTCACCGAACTGCGACAGCATTATCGCCGGCTGGCCCCCAAACCGGCCACATGGTTGTTTCGCGATATAGCGCCTGACGCTCTGATAGCCGGCACTGAAACCGGTGTTATCCACGAGATCCTGCCAGATGGCCATCGCGTTGCGGCCTCGCGAGAGTCCCAGTTCGATGGCTTCGCGATGAGGTCCACTTGCGCTCGCAGCGGGGCTGCGGGCGGGGGCCGGCTGAAAAATCAGAGAGGTAATCGCGGTGGCCGAGAGAGCAGCTCACCTCACACGCCAGTTGCTCGCGTACTCCGGCAAGGGCAAATTCGTTGTTCGGGAGATCGATGTTTCCCATCCCGAAAAGCGTCCAGTTGCCCGTCAACGTCGAGAAGCGGCTGCCTCTCGTGCGACTCTTCCTGACTGTATTTGCGGCAGGTTGGTTCGCGGTGATTACGAATGATCAATCGCGCAGTGATCCAGACATTCAGCCATAATCACTGAAAAAGGAGCAAGAATGGGAGACAACCCTGTTACTTCGTAACGACCAGAATCGAAAACGAATCGGGCACCATCTTGCCTCCAGAACCCGCAACACCCGTTCTCGGCGGCCCGGTTGGTGGCAAGAAATCAGCGGCGAGCAGCAGTATCCTGTTCGTCTTGCTGTCCCACACCATCTGCTTGGCACTGTCCCTCGTCTGTACGGTCTGCTCAATCGCGAAGCTCGTAGCGCTTTTTTCCTTAATAATGGTCAGCGTTCCATCGATCTGGGCACTGTAAGCTTCCTTCGTTTGCGGGTTGAAGACGGCTGAATCCGCGGTGGACCCGATGGGCAGAGTATCCAGGATCTTTCCATCGGCGGCATTGAGAATCATCATCGTTTGTGGCATCCGGCAGCCGGCAAACAGGATTCCGTTCTTCACATCCATAGCAAGGCCGGAACACCTTCCACCGTTAGGCGCTACGCTGTAGCGCGCAGCAACGGTCAGCGTTCTGGCGTCAATCACAGCGATATCGTTCTTGTCCCGCACATCGACGTAAACCCTGCCATTACGATCCGTGGTGGCCTGCTCGGGCTCACCACCCAGATCGATGGTTCCCAGCACAGAGCCATCGACCGCGTTGATCACCGTTGCATTCGGCGCGATATGGCTGAAGATGAAGACATGCTGATTGAATGGATCGAAGAGAATGGCGTCCGGTCGGCCCTGAACGTCAATCGTCTTGATCGTCTTCAGTGTCTTTGCGTCAAACATCGTGACCGGTTGGCTGCTCGCGAACCCGTGACCCGATTTCGGATCGACGACCACGCCGTTCGCCGCCGCATCGGGAATTTCGCCGACCGGCTCGATAGTGTCCAGATTGAAAACAGTGATTCGGCCCGGGTTCTTGCGTGGAATGTATAACCGGCGCGCATCGACATCGGCAAAGGCCGTATCGAACGTGCCTTCGCCACCGACCTTAACAACCTTCGAAACCTTGTATGGCCCGTCCGCCGCTGTCAGCTGAGTTAGCCCGGTCAGGAGCAGTATCGCCAGGCCCGCCGCGGATAACACGCGAGATTTTCGCAATGGAGTTCCTCCCAAGGTAGTTTATCGGAGTCCGCGGAGCCACCTTCGGCTCGGTGAAGCGACTTGGGCCGGCAAGCTGTTTGGGCTACTTGCCCGAAAATGGCAACCTATGCCGGACCCTAATTGTTCACGGTGTTGATGCCCGTCACTGACACCATGTCAAGCGCGCCGGAACTTTCCGTCACCGTCAACGTGCCGGTGAAGGTGCCGTAAGCGATGGGTTGAAACGTCACGGTGATGGAACAGGTTCCGCCCGCCGCGACGCTGGCTCCGCAATTGTTACGTTGCGTGAGAGATGGATCTCCGCTTATGCCGATGGTGGCGATACCGGCGGAGGCACCAGTGGCGTTGGTGACTGTGATCGTCTTGCTGGGGTTGTCCCCGATCGTGTAGCCGGAGAAGGTGAGCGTTGTTGGCGACAAAGTCAGCGCCCTGTCTGGGAGCCGCTTGAGCCGGCTCCGGTGAGCGAAACCGCGAGTGCGCCAGTTGAAAAATTCAGCGTGAGCGTGCCCGTTCTGGTTCCCCCCGCGGACGGCGTAAACGTCACAGTAACCATGCAGCTGTTGCCCGCCGGAATCGAAGAAGCGCAGGTGGTTGTGTCAGAAAAGTCCCCGGTGGCGGTTATGCTGTTTACCGCGACCGCGGCGGCACTCGCGTTGGTTAGCGTGACTGTTTGACCAGCACTGACGGACCCGACAGCCACGACGCCGAAATTCAACGTGGTCGCAGAAACGTTGACCGGAGCGGCGCCTGTCCCGCTGAGTGTGACCTTTTGGGGACTGTTCGTGGCAGTATCCGCGAATGTCAGCGTTCCCGTGGCCGCGCCGTTCGCTGTGGGACTGAACGTCACGGCGACCGAGCAGTTGGCACTGGCCCCGATGCCCGTCCCGCACGTGTTGGAAGCGATCGCGAAAGGCCCGGTGATGCCGATGCTGCTGAAGCTAAGAGCTGCGCTTTGGCGGTTGGTCAGGGTGACGGTGCTCGCCGCGGAAGGGCTTCCTGTCGTCACCGTACCGAAGTTCAGCGTGCTGGCGGAAAGGGTGACTGGCGAGTTGGTGGCTCCGCCCGTCCCGCTGAGACTGATGGTCTGCGGGCTAGTCAGAGCGTTGTCGGTGAATGTGAGCGTGCCGGTTGTTGCGCCAGTCGCCGTCGGAGTAAATGTCACGCCAACCGAGCAACTGGCCCCGGCAGCGACGCTTGCGCCACACGTATTAGTGGCGATGTTGAATCCGGAGCTGATCGCCACAGGGCTTAGAGCGAGCGCCACGCTCAAGTGATTCGTCAGCGTCACGGTTTTAGTCGAGCTCGTGTTCCCCACGGTTACGGTACCGAAGCTGAGAGAACTGGCCGAGAACGTCACTGGAGCGGTACCGGTTCCGCTCAGGCCCACCGTTTGCGGACTATTGATAGCGCTGTCGGCGAATGTCAGTGTTCCCGTGGCCGCGCCCGTTGCCGCCGGTGTGAGGGTCACCCCGACGGTGCAGTTCGCGCCTGCGGCAATGCCCGTCCCGCACGTATTGCTCGATATGGCGAAGGGCCCACCGGCTGAGACGGAAATGCCGGTAAACGTGAGCGGAGTGCTCAGACGGTTGGTCACTGTTACGGTTTTCGCGGCGCTCGTGCTGCCTACCGCCAGCGAGCCGAAACTCAGACTCGTCGATGAAAGGGTCACGGGCGAGGTGCCGTTGCCCGACAGACTGACCGCCTGCGTGCCGGCATTATCGGTAATCGTCAGGGCTCCCGAGGCCGAGCCCACTGCGGTTGGCGATGAACACTACAGACACAGAGCACGAAGCGGCCGGAGCGATGCTTCCCGTGCAGTTGTCGGTCTCGCTGAATGGTCCTGTAACGGTAATGTTGGTTATCTGCAGCGGTCCGCTGCCGTTGCTTTGCACGGTGACGGTGCGGGCCACGCTGGAAGTCCCAATGACCTGCGAAGAGAAAGAGAGCGACGTCGGGGTGACGGTCGCGGCAGGCAACGTGCCTGTGCCGCTGAGAATGAGCGTTTGAGACGAACCCAGGTTATAAGAATCGTCGCTAACGCTGATCGTACCGGAAGCGGTGCCCTGTGCGGTCGGAGTGAAGGTCACCGATATAGTGCAGCTCGCCGCTGGAATCAGCACTGCCGGGCAGTTGTTCGTTTCCGCGAATGGGGCGCTGGCCGAAAGCGTCAGTCCGTTGAGGTTGCTGCCGCCGAAGTTCGTCACGGTAATGCTCTGCGGCGCGCTGGTCGATCCGGCATTCTGCGTAAACGTCAGCGTAGCTGGCGCGAAGCTGATGGCCGAAGGACGCGGGCTGGGCAATGGCACAGGCACGGCTCCGTAAACTTCGGCATAAACCCCCTGCACAAGGATCTGGCCGTCGATCTTGGACGTCAGAACGGTGGCCTGGCTGTCGTCGATCTGGGCTTCGTAGCCGTTTCCCAGGAGCACCATGCCGCTCGAATCGATGGCAATCGTTTTTGCTCCGAAGGTTCCCAGGCTGATCGAAGTTGTGTTGGCGCCGGTCATGTCGTCGATGCGAATCACGCTGGCAGGTACGCTGTCCGCCGCGTAGATCTTGCCCGCCGGATCGACGACGACGCCGGTGATTGCGCCGAGAGCCGGCGATGTCGTCCAGTTGGTGAAGTTCAGATCGTCAAAGCGGGCGACCCAGCCGTTGCCTGAATCCGCAACATAGATCCTTCCGAGGACATCAAAGGCGGGTGCCGAGGACAATCCCGCGAATTGCCCGACACCCGAACCGCCCGTCGTCGCGACTACGGTCCAGTTCGTTCCGTTCATGTCGTCCATGCGAATCAGGCGGCCGGTGCCGTCGACCACCCAGATGTGGCCTCCCGCATCGATGCTCACGCTCTGCGGCAGTGTGAACTGTCCCTGGCCGGTGCCATAAGTGCCATAACTCGTCCAGTTGGTCCCGTTCATATCGTCGATCCGAACGATCCGGTCATTGTAGATGTCCGCAATGTAGATGCGACCGGACGAATCCAGTGCAATTCCCTGCGGACCGTAAAATTGACCCACGCCCGAGCCTTGTGTTCCATAGGCGATCGCGTTGGTGCCACTCAGATCGTCGGAGCGCAGAATCCGCGCGTTGCCATCGGTGAAGTAAAAAGGCGTGTACGCGGAGTTGTAGCCCGTACTCCCGGCGGCCACCACGCCGTTGGTTCCGTAAACCTGATATGTGGTGCCATTGATTGCCTGTGTGTATCCGTTCGCTGCCAACGTGCCGCTGAATGCTCCTGTGAACGTGTAACTGCACGTCACGTGGCCGCCCTTGCCGCCGCCAGAGCAATTCTCCACCGTCGAGCTGGTGGTGAAAGTGGCGTTCAGAATTGTGCTGTTGTCGCTTGACAGGAAGGTTAGATTATTACCGGAGATGGTCAACGTCCCCGGAGGGTTTGCCACCGGACTGCCACCGCCGAGCGAACCGCCCGAATTGAGTAATCCCCCCTGGTCCCCGTATGCCAGCGGCATGAACACCACGAAGCACGCGGCAATCAAAGTCTTGTTCATTGTTGATCGATCCCCTCACCCGTTTGCCGGGTCACCGACGCATAGACACAGCGGTCGCTGCCCGAATCGTCTCAGCCTAAGCTTTTTCGCGGAGAAAATCTCCGCTGCATATCGGGAGAAGCCATCCGGCTGATGCAGCCAGACATCGTCAGGTAGACATCCCGGTGTTACATCCCCCCTACAACCCCAGCGCCACACTTTGAACGCTATACCCGCACCCGTTACAGCCTACTTTACAATCCCGGCATTCTTTTGTAAATCCCTGAGACCGACGATACTGATGGACTGATTCCGAGCACCGTCTGCCTGAGCAATACGGCTATTCTTCATGACGATTCGTTCATTTGGACGCATCCTTCAAATCGTTTAAAACGTTTATAGCGGCGGAAGATAACTCCCGAGAAACCCGTGAATGACAAGTTGTTCATTAACTCGAACTTTCCCGCGGACTGATCGATACGGAAGACAGGAGGCAGGACACATATGATCAATCCGGTTTCTTCCGCATCGGCAGTATCGCAGGCAGTTCCCACGCAGAATGCAGCTCAATCGAAGCCGCAGCCGGCTTCGTCTGAACCGCAGGACACGGTGCAGTTAAGTTCAAAGGCGCAGGCCCAATCGTCTGGCGACGTCGATCACGACGGCGACAGTCACTAACCCGGGGCGCCACCCCAGGGGTGGGGTGGCGCATTCGCAATCCACTCAAAACGCGGGAGTCGAACTGCCCAATCAGTGATTGTGGTCTTCCGGTCCGGCCTGTGGACCGAGCGCCTTTTTCCGCCCCGGCAATCAGCATCTGTTTTTCGGGTTCCGTCAGCCGTGCGTTCGGATGCATCGGGAGATAGAACCAAGGCGGCATGTCGCCCTGTCTGACCTCCTGAGCAACGTCTTTGGCATGGCGCTGAGCCTGGTCCCACTGGGTAAAGTTCAGGTGGCGACGCCCTTCGTTGACGTCTCTTTGAACGAGCCAGGAAACGGGCGCCACGTTTGAATACCATGGCCACGTTGTCTGATTGCTGTGGCAGTCGTAGCAAGCGCGGTGAAAGAGGCTTGCGGTATCGGACGAATCCCAGCCCGGTTCTTTCGTGACAGCCGGATTCGTGTGCGTATGGCCGAACGGCACAACCTGAATAAGGACCGCGAGAATGAGCACCCACCAGACCAACTTCATTCAGAGTCCTATCGTGGAGGTTTATCGGCCAACCCCTGTTTTTCGGGTTTCGAGTTCAGATCACGCGACAGCATGAGCTTGAAGGTCAGCCGGTCGCCTCCCGCGGTGTAGCCAACGCCGACCCCCGCTTCGACATTCACCATCTTGTTGTTGTGATCCATCACGGCCCAGACCTCATGGAATTGCTGGCTCACCGGAACGAAATCGCGCAGGGTGCCGAAACCGTCATATTCCTCGGCAGCGACGGCCCATCGGTCGTTGAAGTTGTAGGCCACGCGGGTAGCCGGATTGAATTGGAGGTTCCGGACGCCGCCGTAATATTCGTTGTCGAGGATCGGATTGAAAATGATGTCCCATGGTTTGAGATGCAGGCCCACGATGGGCCGTATTTCGGAGGTAAACGTCCGTTCCTCCCAGTAGCGGCGGTTGAAGCTGAACTCGAAATTTATGCCGTAAAAAAATTTGTGGTCTTCAGCGTGCGGCCGCACGAACAGCTCGCGGATCTTGAAGCCATCAGCGGTAGTGCCCTTGTTCGTTGAGTAGGGAGTCGTGACCGGCAAATACAGCCCCTGCTCGAACCAGGGCGTTACGCCATAGCCGAATTCGGCGGTGGTCTGGAAGGAATCGTTCGCGATGATCGAGCCGGGAAAGGCCGGGGTGGTCCGGCCGATCGGCGTGAAGTTCATGTGGATCATCAGATTGAGGATGCCCGGCTCCGCGATATTGGCGTCGTAGACCTGGATTTCGTCGGTTTGGCCCAGCAGCATCGCCGGCGCAGCGAGCACAGCGATGCCGAGAAGGAGGCGGCGGACGAGTTCTCGGGCCGCGAAACCTGCACGGCTAAGCGGCATGATCTCCTTCGAAAAAGTGTGCAAGTCGGACGCCTCACTTACTCGCCGCAGGCGGGGCGTCAGCCGAAGCTGGCTTCTTCAGCTTCGTTACAGGCGAAGGCAGCCTGGAACCTACAGGACCGGTGAACTCCTCGGTCGTACCGTCGTCATAGTACTGAACGAAGCGCCAGACCAGGTCTTTCTCTTCTTTTGGATTGATGCCCAGCATCCCGAACTCAATGAATTCGTAGGGGTGCAGCGTGCCTGTCCATGTGGCGCCGATGATCTTGCCCTTGTCGTTCTTTTTGAATTCGATATTCCAGCCGGGTTTGAATTCGAAGTCGTAGATGTCGAGGCCCTCGGGAAACTCGCCGACCACCTTCGTCGAGTTCACTTTCTTCTCATTCGGCACGCGCATCGTGTATTTCTCGCGAGCGCCGGGTGCTGACTCAACAGGCGCGATTCGGATATGGGCGTACGCCAGCGAGACGCAGGCAAAGGCCATGGTGGCGGCGATGAGAATCCGGCGTGACAAGAACTGATATTGATCATGTCTTCGATCATCGTTTCGAATCGATGCCTCTCTGACTGGATTCGTTGCCATACCGACTAGTCGCAATTCCGGGACTACGTTCTCGGATCGTGATGCACCATTTATATCTCCGTGAGATGACGCCTGAAAAACGCCTGAATGACGAGATGTTCATTTTCGATCAGCGTTTGCTCCGCCCGCAACTTCTCCAGGCAACAGGGCGTCAATGTTTCTTGGCCGCGCTTCCCATACACAAACCTGCCGGACTTCATTCTTCTCTTTGTTCCCTGCGCCTTCGTGCTTGCGCTTGCCGCCTCATCGTCGGCCGCAAGCGCACCCGTGCAGAATGAACTGTACAACGGGTGGCTTAAGATGTACGATCTCAAGTTCGACGACGCACACTCGACCTTCGCCGCCTGGGAAAGGAGCCATCCGGACGATTCGCTGGGCCCCGCGTCAAACGCCGCAGCCTATTTGTTTTCAGAGCTCGCCCGATTGGGCGCTCTCGAATCTGAATTATTCGTCGATGATTCCCGCTTCAAGGACCGGGCGAAGTTGCGGCCCGATCCAGGCAGCAAGGCGCTGTTCGTTTACGAGATTGCTCTGGCGGACCGGCTGGCGGATGCCGCATTGCAAAAATCCGGAGCCGATTCCGATGCGTTATTCGTCAAGTCTCTGACTCTGGGCTTGCGCGCCGATAACGCAGGCCTGGTCGAAAAGCAGTCCCTCGCCGCGTTGAGTTATACGAAGGAGAGCCGCGTCTTTGCCGAAAAAGTGATACAGGCGAAGCCTGAAGCTGCCGACGCGTACCTTGGTCCCGGTGTGGAGAACTATCTGTTGAGCCTGAAGCCAGCGCCTCTCCGTGTTCTGCTGCGTGTGACGGGCTCGAACGTTGATCGCGAGAGGGGCCTCGAGGAGATTCGCGAGACGGCGCTTCACGGTTATTATCCTGGAGCCGTTTGCAAAGATGTTGCTGGCGGTGGCGGCGTTGCGCGATAAAGATCCGGTCCGTGCGCGCGAACTCCTTGGGGAATTGCACAGGCGTTTTCCGGACAACGAACTGTATACGCGCGAGATGAACCGCATCGACAAAAGAGCTTACTGATGGAGCCGACAGCGATAGCGCCGGTGACGGAAATTTAAGAAGAGAATCATGGCATCTTCCACACTGTTCGTGCCCGGCTCCGGCCGCTCCAGATTCAACGCCGTTCTCTGGATTTCCCTTGGTCTCACTGCGCTCTTTGTCTTCATCACTTCAGAAGTTCTTCTCGTCGCCGATTACCCGATGTACCACGCCTACCGTCTGCAGGTCATCGCCGACCGCCAGCTCCTCATTCCTCATGCGCTTGGCGGCATCGTCGCTCTCCTGACTGGCCCTGTGTTGTTCTCGTCGCGCTTTCGCCGGGATCACCTGAGATTCCATCGTTACCTCGGACGCGTCTATGTCTTTTCCGTCTTGATTGGTGCCTTCACTGGGATTGCGCTCGCCCTCGGCCGCCCGGGGCTGCCGGGAACCTCGATGCAGGCGGCCGCCTGGATCGTCTGCACCGCCGCTGCCTTCATCACCGCACGTAATCGGCAGATCGTCCAGCATCGCCAATGGATGGCGCGCTCTTATGCGGTCACGTTTACATTCGTCTCCAGCCGCGTACTCAATCTTTGGCCGCGTTACTGGAGCCATCTTGGTGATGCCCTGGCGGGCCTCGGCGTCGCCGCCTTCGCACTCATTTCCATTCTTGCGGTTGATCTCGGCCTCAACTGGCGGGAACTCACTACCCGTCGTTGATCCGTGCGACGATCAGTGAGACGCAAGAGCCATCTCTGGAGCGCGCACCTGCCCTGAATCAATCGCGCGAGGCATCTGAATCGCAAGATGGGCCCCTCCTATTTCACGGTTGGCGGCTTCAACGGTCCCGCCATGAGCGCGTACAACTGCCTGAACAAAAGCCAGCCCCAGGCCGTGGCCTTTGGAGTTGCGTCCTCTGACCCGCTGCTCGAACAGATGCGAAACGATCTCCGGGTCAAAGCCAGGTCCGTTATCTTCAATCGTCATGATCGCCGCATCGTCAGCAGCGTGAAGCGAAATAGTCACGGAAGAGGATGGCGGAAGATGCTTGAGCTCATTGTCGAAAAGATTCGCCATCATGCGATGGATCAACGCCGCATCCGCGTCAATCTCCACTTTGCCGGCGCTGGACAACCGAACATGGATTCCCTTTTCGGACATGCCCGGTTCGTAAAGGTCGATCATAGACCGCAAAAGCTCGTCCAGGTCGATTGAAACGCGATTGAGTCGCAGCGCATTTGCCTTTGCTTCGGCCACGTCGAGCGACTTGTTCAGGAATTCCGTCAGGCGGTCCAGGTCCTCGATCGCTGAGATAATCGATTCCCCTTCTTCCTCCCTGGCGTCGGCAGTAAGCGCCATCTCAAGACGGGCGCGCACGGCCGTGAGCGGGCTCCTAAGATCGTGTGCCAGGGACCCGGTGATCGTATGCAACTGATGGACAGAGCTCTCGATTCGATCCAGCATTCGGTTCAACGTGAGCGCCAATTGTCCGACTTCGTCGTTTCTGCGCGTGGTTGGCACTCGGCGGCTCAAATCTGCTTCGCCGATCCCGGACGCCGCTTCCGTGATCTGGCGAACGTGACGCAGGAGTTGCCGTGTCGCGAGAAACACGACTGCGTAGCCGATGAAGACGATCAGAACCCAGAGAAGAACGAAGCGAACCCGAAGCCGGTTCAGCACTCGCAGTTGGTCCCGTTCGGAAACACCAAGATAGATGCTGCCTTTGTTCGCTGTACCGATGCAGACGACTCGAAAGGGGGCGTCGAAACCGCCAATCGCAACATCGGTGGGCGTCTCCGGAACAATTCTGCTTTTGAGAATCGCGTTTAGATGGGCATTCGCTTCACCGACTCCTACCCACATCAGCGGCGAGTTGTCGGCAGCGGTTTGAATGAAGAAGACTGAGTCGTTGAGCGTCTTATTGGACCCTTGCCTGAAGGGCACCTCGCGGCTCGCAAGCTCGGCCACCTCTCCGACAACACGTCTCGACAGCCACTCTTTGGGTGTCTTTTCTGCAACATCGCGCAGGACAGCAGCCTCACCGGTCAACCACGCATCGGTCCTTCTTTCGATGTCTCCCGCAACAAACCGATGCAGAAATACAAAAACGATCATGCTTCCAAATGCGAAGGCCAGCGTCGCCCAGAGCGAGATTCGCCAGGCCGCGCTGGTCATTTTCGGTTTAACGGTCCCTGAGAACATAACCCACTCCTCTCAGTGTTCGAATCAATGGCCCATGCCCGTGCTCGACTTTGCCGCGAAGCCGGTAAATATGAACGTCGACCACATTTGTGTCCGGTTGGATGCGCATCCCCCAGACGTTGTCCAGAATCATCGACCTCGTGACGACGCGGCCCGCGTTCCGGCAGAGATACTCCAGCAGCACGAATTCCTGTGGCGTCAGATTCAGGATTTGTCCGGCGCGCGAGGCCTCCCGTCTCAAGAGATCCAGCTCCAGATCCTGCACCCGAAGAAAGGAGGCGGCAGCGCCGGCAACACCGTTCCGCTTGACGAGATTGCGAAGTCTGGCCACCAGTTCGGCCAGAGCGAAAGGTTTCGTGAGGTAGTCGTCGCCGCCCTGTTCGAGACCTCGGACGCGATCGTCAACAGAACGTCTTGCTGAAAGAATCAGTACCGGAGCCGTTAATCCCAGCCCGCGCAACCGAAGAATCAGGCTGATTCCATCTTCATCCGGAAGACCAAGGTCCACAACCAGCACGTCGTACTTTGCTTCGATAGCCAACGTCTCCGCTGTTTTTGCATCGCTGGCGGCGTCGACCTGATAACCGGCTTCCCGCAGCGATCGTCGGAGGAACCCCTGTATTTCGGGTTCATCCTCGACCAACAACAACCGCATGCCTCGATGTTAATGCACGCGCGGCAGCGGGCCAACAAAATGAACATCTCGTCATCTGCCGTTTTCTCCACGGTCATCCTGGGCCGATATAAACGAGGTTTGCAGTCTGGCATCAGGAACGAGTCGCTGAATGAACGAAACGTCATGAACGAAAATCCCCTGCGTCCGTCACATCGATGCAGATGACTTTGGCGAACGAGGGATCGGGCGGGGCTGCCGAAGAGCTGCACACCGCGTTGCAACCGAACACCTGGCTGCGGTGCTTCTGATGACCTGGATGACGCCATCATATTGCCAACAGGCCGACACCACAAACAATAAAGCGCCCGAGTTCGAAGCTAAGCGAATCTTCTGGATTATTCCAAACTTTCGCATGTCGCCAACCCTCGTGCCATATAAGCCGATCACGGCGGCTGAGAAATTTCACATCGCGACGCTCGACTCGTTCGACCGCGGCACCTTTGCTCTCGGAGCGTTGTTTGGCGCTGAGGCGCAGTTGACGAAGGCGAATCCGTCGTTCGGCCAGGGTGTGCCGGGCTATGCGCACTATTTTGCGACCGCATATGCCGACTATGCGATCGGCGACTACATGACAGAGGCTATCTTTCCCAGCATGCTTCACCAGGACCCACGCCAGATCCTCTGGACCCACGGTGACTCGGACCACGGAGAGTTCCACGTTTCAGAAATTGCGGGCAACTCGACCGCTGGGGCGATCTCCATGGCCTACTTCCCTGACAACAGCACGGCTCCCGATGCCGTGTCCAAGCTTGGCAGCCAGCTTGGCGTCGACATGACATCGAACATCCTCAAGGAATTCTGGTCCGATCTCGAACGCAGGTTTTCACGTAAGCACAAATCACCCAGGGACTGAATCAGGATTCACGGGACTCATGACGAAAACAGCAGCATCATCGGAACGTGCCGGGCAGCCAATGACGACGGTGAGGGTCAGCATCACGAATTCATCCAGCCGCGCCCTCAACGTAGGCATCATTGGCGGGGGAATCGGAGGCGTGGCCGCGGCTGTTGCGCTCCGCCGCGTCGGGATCGAAGTGACGGTTTATGAAAGGGCCGTCGCGCTTCGCGAGGTTGGTGCGGGTATGATGCTCTGGCCCAATGCCACGCGCGTTCTCAGAGAACTTGACGTTCTGCAAGAGGTTGTTGCCGTGAGCGGTACAAGCGATCACTTCCTTGTCAGAGCAGATTCCGGCAGAATCCTGATGGATATCCCATTGGGACACTTCGAAGTGCCCGCGCTGTGCGCAAGACGCTCCGATTTGCTGGGCGCGTTGATCTCCGGGCTTCCCTGCGCGAACGTTCGAATGAATCATTACTTTGACCATTTCGAGAAGCGGAAACGGGGAGTGGCGCTGCATTTCGCCGGAGGGATTTCCGCCGAGCACGATATCGTCATTGGCGCCGATGGAATTCGGTCTCGGGTCCGATCGCAGCTTTTGGGAGTGCATGATCCGATCTACCGCGGCTATACGGTCTGGCGCGGGCTGGGTCGCTTACCCGGCGCGGTTTCATCCGGCGCTAACAGCGAAAGCTGGGGGCGTGGAAAACGGTTCGGAATCCTCAACACCGGTGGCGATCAATTTACCTGGTATGCCACGGCGAATACCGAAGAAAACCACGCTGACTCACCCGATGGCCGCCAATGCGAACTGCTGCGAATGTTTTCGGACTGGCATGATCCTGTTGAACGGCTGATCGCTGCCACGCCTGACGGAACCATTCTCAAGAAAGGCGCATACGATCTGGAGCCGTTAAGGCGCTGGGGCAGCGGGAGAATCATGCTGCTCGGCGACGCAGCTCATCCCTGCACTCCGAATCTGGGACAGGGCGGTTGCATGGCGCTCGAAGACGCGCTGGTTCTCGCAAAATCTCTAAAGCGAGATTCGTCCCCGGAGAGCGCCCTGCGCCGGTACGAATCCATTCGCACAAAACGAACTCGTCATGTGCAGAAACGGTCGCTGCTGATGGGCCACATCGGTCAATGGGAGAACCGCCTGATCACAGGTGGCCGGGAGGTCGTGACAAGCTTCCTGCCCGCCAAGATCTTTCAACGAAACTTGAGGAGAGTTTATTCATATGCGGCGTAACGTTTTGTTTCTCAGCACGGCTCTGCTGGCAGTTGTCCCTCTGTTCGGCCAAGACCGCGCGATCGATACACGACGCAGCACAATCACGATTCATGTGGGAAAGTCCGGCCTGCTGTCGGCTGCTGCGCATAACCACAGCATCAACGCGCCGATTGCGTCGGGCACTATGCGCGAGGCGGCGCCGCCTCATATCGAGTTCACCGTCGAAACCGCAAAGATGACGGTGGAACCGGACCCGAAGATTGACGCGAAAGATCAGGCAACGATTCAGATGCACATGGAAGACATGACGCTGGAAACAAAGAAATTTCCGGAGATCGCCTTCCGTTCTTCCCACATCGACAAACTGCCGAGCGGCGACTGGAAGGTCGACGGCGACCTGACTTTGCACGGAGTCACGAAGCCTGTGAGCCTGACAGTCAAACAAACGGGCGACTCATACACGACACACACCGCGCTCAAACAGACCGACTTCGGCATCCAACCGATCAGCATCGGTGGTGGAATGATCAAAGTGAAAAATGAGGTCGAGATCGACTTTCAGATTTTCCCAGCGAAGTCGTGACGGGTACCACCGATGAGCATGCCGATTGACGGGCAAGCGCCGCTAGTGGCGCTCCATTGACTGACCGGGTCCAGCCTATGCTTCCCCGCACGCACGTCGTGCACGCCGGAGTGATATTCATTGCGCTGATTCCGTTGGGCGCGCACGATCTCGTACAGGATCTGAACTCTCTGCCGTCATCTTCCCATTAGTCAAGGTCGATCTTGAACTGCTGTGACTAAAGAAACGCACCATACGGAACCACGCCACACGAAAGGCTTTCAAGGTAACGACATGAGAGCTAATATCCTGAATGGCTTTCGATGATGCCAAATATTTGGCGTGAAAGGGCTTAGAGCTCATGAACGAACTGGTGGTGGCCGACAGGGCCACAGAGTGGCGCCGATTGAAAGCTCTGGTGCTCGAACTGCGGCCGGCCGGAATCACGAAAGCGACCATGATGGCGTGGAGAGTCGCGCTCGACGCCCGCGGGCTCGGGCCTATCTCTATTAAGGTGCGGATCACGGCCGTTCGCAAACTGGCGGTCGAGGCGGCCGACAACGGCCTGCTCGCGCCGGAGCTGGCGTTCGGGATCGCCCGAATCAAGGGCGTCCCGTCGCATGGCCCGGGTGGGCAATTGGCTCTCGCTGCGCCAGGCGCAGGCGCTTCTGAACGCTCCCGACGTTCGGACGAAAAACGGCTCCCGCGTTCCCCGTACAGAGAAGGCCTCAAATCGGTTTTTTGACCGCATATTTCAAAGTCCTCAAAAGGCAACAAAATTCCCCAAAGGTCCGGCCTCGGGCCGGTTGCGACCACAGAAGGCAACAAAGATCCGCAGGGGCCTCAATAGTCCTCAATGTTCCCCACGCGGCGGGCAGCGCTGGCAGCGAATTCAGACGGCAGTGGAGTAAAAAGTACCGGGAAAGGAACATAAAGGGTTGTTTAACGGCGGCGTGATTGTTTCCATCTATGCCTCCAGACCAGAAATGCAGATGGCGTCGATATGGCTGTGAATCTCGTGAAAGAGTTTTGGCCGGAGCTTAGCCATAAATTTCGGCGAAAGCAACGATTCGCCGACGGCGCGCCGCAATGACTCCTCCAACAAAGGGCGGAAAGAACGTCCCCCTCTTGGATGGAGGGCGAAGCGTTTTCGGTATCCAGCTCGAGGCAGGCTACGGAGCTTCCATTGCCCGCCCAATTTTACGCCAACCGCGGTGACCGCGTCATTGGCCACGCTTCATTCGGATGCGCTGGAATGGTGCCGCGATGAGGGCGTTCGTGTGCCGGTCTTTGCGCACTGTGGGACTAAATCGCTCCGGTAACGAGCGCATCACGGACGAAAAAGTCGCAGGCCTTGGGACTGCCTCTCACGCCGAAACGAACGCTGTGCTATAAATGTGCCTGAAACCAGCGAGCGTTAGACAGAACGATGGGCAGCATGAACGAACAGCATACGAATCGGAAGCCCGGGGCTGGTGCCCGCGCGGATTCTCAGGCTGGCGTGCTGTCCGTTTTGGAATCCAAACGGGTAGTATTGGGTAGACGGGACGGGATAGACTGGGAGCCGGCTTAGGAAGTCCAATGGATTCAGATAAACAATTGATTCGACGGAGCGCGGGAGTAATTCAGCGGTAGAATGCCAGCTTCCCAAGCTGGACGTCGCGGGTTCGAACCCCGTCTCCCGCTCCATCTTTTCAAGGGTTTACGGATTTCACCCTTAAGCCACCTTACCTTGTTTACCTCGAAAACCCGGATCGGGCGCTGCTTCTTTCAATTGCAGCGCTTCTTCGAGCGTTGTGACTGCTTGCTGCTTGGTTTCCAAATCGGTCATCGTATACGTGTCGATGGCAACACCGATGGCATGTCCCCGCTGGTCCGCTGCGGCCTTCGGATCGACACCCTCTTTGTGGCCCAAACTGGCCTGGGTTCTCCGCAACACCTGGAAGTTTACCCACCCCAGCTCAATCTTCTCCAGCTTGTTATGAATGTTCCGCCGCAAAAAATTGTCGCGCGACAAGAACGTCCCGCGCTCCGACGGAAACACCAACGACTCCGAACCGAGGTCGATGGCAACCTCGCGCCATCGCTCGATATCAGCGGCCAAATCTGGAGGAACCGCAGCCACTCGTTTTCCTCGTTCCGTCTTGGGATCGCTCGGTAGCCTGCGGTATACCCGTTCCAAGATGTTGACCATGTCAGGCCCAACGCGCCCCCATCGGAGTGCAAAGATCTCACCAGGGCGCATTCCAACCAGAACGGCGAGCAAGAACACGATCCGTTCCCGGAGATCCAATACCGACAACGCCAAATGGATTTCCTCCTTGGTCATAGTGCGCTTCTCGAAAGTCTTCGCCTCCTTCGGCGTCACCAGCGAACCCGCCGGATTGCCTTGAATGAGGCCATCATTAGCCGCCATCTTGAAAACGGCATTCAAATCCCAACGAAGATGACTCACAACGCTCTTCGATAGCCATCCTTGGTCTTGCCGTCGAGGAATCGCTGCAACTGGTCTCGCGTCAGATCGCGCAATTGGCGACCATCGAAGGCCGGAACCAAATACGCTTGGAAACGTTCTGTAGTAGTTTTGTCTGTGGAGTCCTTCCATTTCTTGCGGCGCTGCGGCAGGAACACATTCATGACGTATTCCTTAAAGTCGGTCGGTAACGTCTGCCGAAATCCGGCAGTTTCGTTGATCGGGTTCAGGAACTCCTGGAGTCTGGCCCAGGCAGCACCTTCCGTCATCTGCGCACAATGCCCAAGGACTTTTGATCGCCCCCTTCCATCCTCGTAGTATTTTCCAATCCATACCCATAAGCGGCCGTGTTTGATTTTTCGCAGACAGCCGCGTTGAAAACGCTTTCGACGCACGTTTGTCCTTTCCGGCGTCTCCGGCGCTATTTTCTGGTCTGATTCGGATGTTACCACCAACTTCTCCCGGCCAAAATCACCCGACTTTCGCTTCCTCACCTTCGATCTGGCGGAGCCACTGTTCAAGGGATTCCTGGCGAAACAACACTCTTCGCCCGATGCGGACGGAAGGGAGGTGTGGCACATCGCGCACCTTGCCGTTGAGCACATTGGAGAGATGAGAACGCGAACACCTCACGAATCTGGCTGCCTCAGCCAGATTGAGAACTCTGGGGATCGGAACTGGATTCATAAGCCTTCACCCATAAACGGCATTCCCGCCGCCGCATGCAGGGAAAGTCTGCTCCACGCAGGTTTTCGCCAGCCAACGCCTCGCGCAAATTCTCGGATCTGATGGCCGTACTTCGACATCTCGACACTCACTTTGCCGGTATCTGCGAAGGCTGGCGACCTTGCGGTTGGACCGGTTCGTACGGAGCTTCAAACAGGATGTCGCGGTTCACGCGCACCGTGAACTTGTACCCCGCCGGGACCTTGATCGTGGGTTGCACATTCAGGTTGCGCCGGGTGATCTGAGCGCCGGTTTGGCTGAGTTCCTGGCCGACCGCGCTTCCGGCGGTTTGCGTTGGCGTCGGGTATGTGAGGGCGCTTTGGCTGCTTCGCTGGGAGATCTCGAAGGCGGCGGTGAACATGCTCGTCAGCACTGAGAATCCGACTATTCGGCGATAGTGGCGGTCTACTTTGTCCCGCAGCCCGGCGTTGCCGTGGGAGTCGAGGCCCATCATGCCGTCGAGATCGACCGACGAAGCGTCGGGGTAGATGATGCGGCTCCAGGCGACTTGCACGCCGTCCTGGCCATAAGCAACGTGGGAATCGTACTTTCCGATCAGACGGGATCCCTGGGGGATCAGGAGGTAGAGGCCCGTCGCGGTGTCGTAGACGTTCGAGGTGACGAGTGCCTTCAGTTCGCCGGGGAGATCTGAGTTGAGCGACTGTTCGAGAACCGCGGGAATCTCCCAGCCTGCTTTGATTTCGTAGCGGGAGAGTGGGGCTTCGCGGGTTGAGCGAAGATAGTCGTCCGCTTGGCGATTGCGGCCTGCGGCGAGGAATGCCTCTTTGCGAGACTGCATGTTCTGAGCGTCGTAGTCGTTTTCGGCGGCCTGTCCATTCGGTAACGCGACGGAATCACCGCCCTGCCGCGCGCCCAGAGCACGGCTCAGGGCTTCGACCTGAGAAAGGTCATCTGATCCAGAGCGCACCGCGGGTACCGAGTTGCCGGTTCCAAGCGATGACGCGGAGGAATTGCGGATGCTGGTGGGCGCCTGAATTGCCTCCTGTTCTCGCTGATAAGCGGCGGCAAGCCGACGCTCTTCTGGCGTCTCTTCGTGGACCGGCGTTGGGGGGAGCGTCTGCGCGCGCATCGCGTTTGGTTGGCGGACGACCACTCGCTCCTGGGGAAGGCCGTCGCAGAGCTGACCGGTTTGTGGATTGAAGCGATAAGGCTGGCCGGTCTTTGGATCAGTGCCGCACGACGCCGTCGCGTAGGACGGGGATGTATCAGGCGGATGTAGCTCATCTCCGTGAATGCGGGTCATCGGCACCGTGCCCGCCGGAGTCGCCTGCATGAACTCCGTGCCCGCCTGGGTTGCCGGAGTGACGTTCCTGGGAAGGCCGGCATCGCGAGCCGCGGCTTGATTGGTGAGCGTTCGGCGGTATCCGCCGTAGGCAAACGCCAGAAGCAGGAGCACAATCACGGAAATGATGGCCATGCTTGCCCGCCTGCTGATACGAACAGCCTTCTGTGGCTGGGGATGGAGATCGAGTCCGCTTGGCGCTTCGATCGGTTGGTGATCGGAACTATTGTTTGTGTCCACGGCTGATCTCCACTTTCTGGGCCTTCTTACCTGATCCGAGCACGAGGTTCGCGCGGTCAAAGAGGCGGTCCACGATGTAGGTTTGATCTTTCACCCGGTAGTTCGTCATTTCGCCCTTTCCATCGTTGCCGACGACAAGCAACACCGGCGCTTCCCGATGCTGAAGCTCGGCAGGCATCTGGATAAAAGTCTTTGCGCCATCGTCGAACACACGGACAGGCCGGATGTGCTCATCTCCACCGCGGATCGTGTAATCGAAGTTCACCTTTTCGACAGCTATGACGGCGGGGGGTACCTCGGCCGCGTGCTTCTCCTGTTTCGCGAGAGCCTGCTGCGCCGCCAGTTGCTGCTGCCATTTGCGGGTGTCATCGTCGGGGTAAGCGAAGGCTACACGAGCGACGTAATCTTCAGGTTTTGAAATGAGCCGGAGATAGTAGGCGCGGCGATCCGTGGTGATCAGAAGATTCGTATCGAGACCGGGCGTTTGCGGCTTGAGGATGATGATTGCGGTAGCCTGATCTCCCACGCCGTACATCGCAGGCGAAATGTTCCACCTGACGGAATCGCCGATGTGCGGCTCGCCGAGGATCTTCTCGCCCGCCTGCAGCTCAATGATGCAAACTCGTAGCGGCGCACAAACGACCATCGGAAGTCCAGATCCGAAGGAGTACATTACCCGGCCATCAGGACCCTGCGAAGGCGCGTTCTTTTCTCCTTGCCAACGCTCGCTCACGCGCAGAGCTTCGAGCGCTGTCGCCGTCAGCGGCACATCCGCCTTTGGCCGAAAGTCTTTCGGCACGGCTCCGCTCGCTCCGCCAGGACTGAGAAACTCCGGCTTCACATCGGCAGGCAAAGTGCCGGAATCTTCGAGGGTACGCACCTGGCTGCCAAAGTCGTATTGCTGCAAAAGCGGCGGTACGTTTTTCGGTGACGTTTGCCCCGGAGTAGCCTTTGGCACACGTTTAGCCCCAATCGGCGGCGGCGCGGGGGACTGAGACTGTGCGGATAGCATCCACACGGAACTTAGAGTGACGGTGATGACGATTCGTGCTGACAGCATTTCGTTCCTCCTTTCGGAACTCGTTTTTCTTTTTAGAGAACCTTCGCCCAACTCGCGTTGGTGATGTAAACGCCAAGCGGATTGATACGCGCCTGGCGCTCGTCCGTTGGGGGATTAAGAACGATCGACAGGTACCCCTTCCAGCGATCTGTCGCTTTTACCGTTCCGTAGAGATCCCGCGTTGTTTCCAGCCATTCAACTTCATAGGTGCGGTCGCTCGTCGGCAGGACGGATTTCACTTCGACCGAAACGGTTTCGGTCTCCGCACGCTTGAAGGGTGGATCTCCCCGGTAGTATTCGCTGACGAAGGTCTGCGCTGCACTACCGCTCGCGATCTGCGCGTACACGCGATCAATCGCTTTTCTCTGCGAGACCCCGTCAGTGGTTACTGTGCGCAGGTTCTCGACCCAGTTGAAGATGTTCGATCGCTTCAGCCGATCATCGTTCAAAGATGTTTGGTCAGCGACGCCCGACGCGACGGGCCGGCCAAGATTATCCACGAGAACGACGAACGGAACAACATGAGATTGCGACGAGAGCCACACCATGCCAGCCGTTGCCACCAAGGCGACGAGCGAACTCAGTGCCGCCATCGTGCGCCAGTTCCTTGCACGCGTAATGAGATCTCCATAGCGCTCGTCCCATTCGCGGCGAGCGGCCAGGTAGGGGCTATGCGGTGCGGAGACTTCGGGACTGCGTACTTCGCGTTTGCGTAGAAGATTCATGACGACCTCCAGTTACTCCTCGTGCTCGATTGGCATTCGTGGTGGCGTGGCATGTGGCGCCGCGTCAGAGGGCAATGATCCGAGCCTGCGCCGCAAGCCCTTGACCTGATCGGTAGCGCGAGTAATCGCGCTCTTTCCCTTCGCTGGCGTGGGCGGTTGGGGATTTGCGGAACTGGCTTCTCCAACGGAGGCGACTTCTGATACCACGCCAGAACTGCCTGGACTCGCGGCGTCAGACGGACGGCTTGGTCCCACAGGGTTACTGGCAACAGAATCACCGTCTGGGGCGGTTCCTGCTGTGACTGGAGAAGACAGAAACGGTGTAGGTGCAGTGACTG
>CAVPVO010000009.1:0-989078 GCA_963709215.1 Terriglobia bacterium
CTCCACATCGAACTGGAATCTTTGCGAGCCGATGCACTATTTCCATAACAACGGAAACGGGACTTTTACCGACCAGGCCGACAAGGCAGGACTCACCGATCAGACGGGTGGCCTTAATATTATCCAGACCGACTACAACAACGATGGATGCACGGACATTCTGGTGCTGCGCGGATCATGGTATCCGCAGAACCTGGCGCATCGCAAATCGCTGCTCCGGAATAACTGTAACGGGACTTTCACCGATGTCACGAAAGAGAGCGGTCTGGCCAAACCGGCGACAAACACTCAGGCCGGGGTTTGGGCTGATATCAACAATGACGGTCTTCTCGATCTTTTCGTGGGTAATGAGACCGGGCCCAGCCAGCTCTTCCTCAACAAAGGCGACGGAACGTTCGAAGACATCTCCCATTCCGCGGGTATCGACCGGACCGCCTTTACGAAGGGCGTCGTGGCAGCCGATTACGACAACGACGGCTACATGGATTTCTACGTTTCCAATCTGAACGGCGCCAACTATCTGTATCACAATAACCATAACCTGACGTTTACGAATATTGCCAGACAGGCTGGCGTGCCGGGGACGGGAAGAGGTTTCGCCGCGTGGTCCTTCGATTACGATAACGATGGCTGGACCGACTTGTTTGTCGCGAGCTTCAGCTTATCGATCGAGGAGACCCTGCAGACTTACCTCGGGCTTCCTCACAAAGCCGGTACGCTGAAGTTATACCGGAACCTTGGAAACGGAGCTTTCCGGGATGTGACCAGAGAGACAGGGCTGGATAAGGTCTACATGCCCATGGGGGCAAACTTCGGAGACGTGAATAACGACGGTTATCCGGATATCTATCTGGGCACCGGAAGTCCATCCTACGCGTCGCTGGTTCCAAATGTCCTGCTTCTGAACAAGGAAGGAAAATACTTTGTGGACGTCACGGCTTCCTCCGGCACGGGCGATTTGCACAAAGGACACGGTGTCGCCTTTGCGGACATCGACTACGATGGCGATGAAGACATCATCACCTCGATCGGCGGTGCGCAGCCTGGGGACAGCCACGCTTTCCGCCTGTTTGAAAACCCCGGCAACGGCAACGACTGGATCAGTCTGAAGCTTGTGGGAGTAAAAGCCAACAGGGCCGCGATCGGCGCACGTATCAAAGTGACTGTGAAGAACGGCGGATGAAGGAACGCGGGCTATCTATCGCACCGTGGGCAGTGGCGGGTCGTTCGGCGCGTCGCCGCTGCAGCAGCACATTCGGGCTGGGGAAGGCGGTGCAGATTGTGAGCATCGAAATCTGGTGGCCCGGCGGAAGCAGGACGCCGCAGACGTTCACCAATGTGGGCAAGAACCAGTTTCTTGAGATCAAAGAGTTCGCCGCGGAATACACGAAACTGGAGCGTCACCCGGTCCGACTGGGAGGCGGCAAGGCAGTTCGATGAACCGCGTACTCTTAGTGGTTCTTGGGGCGTGTTTCTTATTGGACAGCGCACTCTTAGCCGCGCGCTACCCGGCCACCGGGCTGATTCTCAGCGTAGACAAGCCGCATGGGCGTTTTATCGCATCCTGTGCGGAAATCCCTGGCTACATGAAAGCCATGGTGATGCCGATTGCGGTACGCGAGCCGAAGGCACTCGACGGCCTGAAACCCAGCATGTTTGTGGATTTCGCGCTTGTGGTGGAGAAAAACCGTTCCTGGGCTGAGAACGTTCGCATTCACGACTATGAAAACCTGGCGCAGGAACCTCTGCTGGTTCGCCGGCTGCAGATGCTGTCACGTCTGGATAAGACGAATCCGCCTCCGCCGACGCTCGGGATCGGCGAACCGGTTCCCGATTTTACGCTCACCGATCAGACCGGGCAGCGCGTGAGTCTTTCCCGCTTCAAGGGTAAGGTGGCGGGAGTCACCTTCATTTACACGAGTTGTCCGCTGCCCGACTATTGTTTCCGGCTGTCCAACAATTTCGGACGCCTCCAGAAGCGCTTCGCTCGCCAGATGGGACGCGATCTGGTGCTGCTGAGCATCAGCTTCGATCCGGTTCACGATACGCCTGAGGCGTTGGCGAAGTACGCGGGCAGTTGGAAGGCCGATCCGAATTCGTGGCACTTTCTGACCGGAGCGCCCGACGAGGTGAAGGCGGTGTGCCACAGGTTTGGCCTGAACTTCTGGCCGGATGAAGGCCTTTTCGCTCATTCCCTGCACACGCTCGTCATCGATCGCGAGGGTAAGCTGGCGGCCAACTTTGAGGGCAACCAGTTCAGCGCCGAACAACTGGGGGATTTTGTTGAGACCACGCTGAACCACTCCCGATAAAGGCCCGGCGATGAACCGGCCCGTGCCCTGTGGTCGGCGGCGATTCACCTTTACGCAAGCCGCCTGGAACTTTGCAGCGTCTTCGGCGCACTGCGTGAAAGCGACGCGAAGAACGATGCGCGGACCGGGGCAGGAGCGGCTGGCAGGCGAAAATGTCCGCGGTTCGCGCTTAGCGCCTGAATGCGCCGCGCGGGCGGCGGCAGCAAGGTTGGAGAGTCGGGCAAACCAGGGCTAACGTCGTCACCGAATCAACATCGACCTGAATGGGTATCCGGACGTTTTGGAGATAGGCGAGGAAATTTGACGCTGACGTCTTCGTATTGCTCTCACTTTATCTTCGCGGCGCTTTTTATTGCCGTAGTATTAAGCAAAATTTAACAATTATGCAGGATCAACAAACGGTGTGAGCGCTTATACTATCCGGGACCCTGGACGCGAAGAAGTCCCGGGTTGTCAGATACAGATTTCCTGGAGGTCACATGAGACGCTCTTCGTTTGCTGTCGCCGCTGTGCTGTTCGTCAGCTGCGTCATCTCTGCTACGGCCCAAAGTGCACGCGCGGTCCGGGCAATCACACCACATTCAAATACAGCGGGACCGACGGATGCCGGCCAGGTGGCTCACACCAACATCGAAATACTGTCGGGAGCACTTAACGGGACGCCTCAAACGGTAGGCCCGCCATTCCCCGGGCTTTTCTACGAAACGCCGGCTTCATTAGCCTGCATTTACAATCTGGCGAACCCATCTGCGTATAGCCCACAGTGCAATCCGAACGCGCCCCTTGCCGAATTCGAGCGGCGGCTCGAACGCCGTTGCCGTTGTGGACGTCTATCGACGATCCGAACGCCGCTACGGACCTGCAGAGCTTTTCGACCCAGTTTGGGCTTCCGGCCATTACCCCCAGCAGCTTTCAGGTCGTGTATGCTCCGAAGGGCACTGTCCCTCCCGGATCCTGCACCGGGCCGGCCACACAGACCTGGGGTCGACCCCACCGGTGACTGGGAACTCGAGGAATCGCTGGACATTGAGTACGTTCACGGCATGGCCCCCGGGGCCAAGCTCTATCTGGTGGAAGCGCAGACCAATTCCGCTGATTGACCTGGCTTGCGGCACTTCAGTTGCCAGCAGCCTTGTGGCAGCAGCGGGCGGCGGTGAAGTCTCGATGAGTTTCGGCAGCGGCGAGTTTCCGTTGGAAACGTTGTTCGACTCGATTTACACAACCCCAAACGTGGTTTATTTTGCTTCTTCGGGCGATGGGCCGGGGGTCCTATTATCCCTCGGCTTCTCCCAATGTTGTTGCAGTCGGCGGCACAACTCTTAGCAGGGATCCGGTCTCGGGCAGCTTTCTCAACGAGAATGTCTGGCAACAGACCGGCGGCGGTCCGAGCGCTTATGAAGCACTGCCAGGGTACCAGACCAGCGTACCCATATTAACGGTGCGCAGCACTCCCGACGTTGCCGCCGCCGCCAATCTATACACCGGGGTCTACGTTTTGGACAACTTCGTGGAGACTTGAGACGACCGTGTCCGAGGGGGGCCACCATGCTGGTATATCGTCGGGGGCACCAGCGTTGCCTCGCCGCTGTGGGCCGGCATCGTGAATGCCTCAAAGACTTTCGCTGTTTCCACCAACGCGGAGCAAATCCAGCTATACGGGGGCAGTCGGTCTTCTTTCACCGATATCACCCTTGGTTCGTGCGGTGTCTATCAGGGATATTTTGCAACACCGGGCTGGGATTATTGCAGTGGTAATGGCAGTCCTAACGGTTATATCCGACCGCGGTGATCCCGGCAACGAAGCTCGCTTTTTCCGCCGATTCACGTAGTCAGAGCAGAGTCCCGCAGCGATCATCGTGCGGGACTCTGCTTCTCAGCTCACCGTAGCTTTCGGTTCGTGTGAGTTAGTGTATTTCCTCGTCGCTTGAATCTTGAATCCAAGGTGTCATGGTAGGAGACACTCAGCATCCGAGAGTGAAGGGTCGTGACGGAATGGATATGACGCGTTAGTCCTCGCGTCCGAGATAGTCAGCCTGAGATCCTGGGGTTGCTTCAGCAGGAGGCTTGCGTTGATGCGGTCTACGTTCCCTTGACCTGCATGTTTTCCCTGTTGATCTTCCAATGGCCAGCCGCAAATGGAAGTGGCTCCCATCGGCACCGAAGGAATTATCGGAGGAGCGGAGGGACTTCGAACCAAATGCGCTTCCGGACTGAATCTCATTCTTTACGATGTCTTTTGTAACCGGCTCCATAACCAAGAAGCAAGCTGCGCCCCGAGGTTGAGGTTATTGATGACCCATGACAGGGCGGGCCAAGATAGGATACCGCTTACCCGGGAATTTCTGACTCACATGCTTGGCGCACGGCGAGGAACGGTGAATCCAGCCACGGGCATGTTGAGCAAGGCCAGCCTTATCTCATACGCGCGGGGAAAAGAATACGATCGTCCATCGACAAGGTTTGGAATCGCCGGCCTGCGGCTGCTATCAGGAGGCTTTATAAGTCGCTACCGCCGACCGAAACCCATACGACATGGCTGCTGGTGTTTTGCCGGGTGATTTGGTAAGAATCCGAAGAACTCGTCGGTCTGTACGGCGGCTCCTTTTCCAAGGAGTGACACGATGCAGTTGACCTGAAAGTTGAGCCGCGCCTTTTGTCAGGGAATCACTACTCGAGGCCTAGACACCGGGTAACCGGCATAACCGGTTACCCGGAACAGATCTAACTACTTGCTTAGGCTGCTTGCGCCCAGAGCGCCAGCTTTGCACGAATTGCAAATGCCGAAACCGCTGCCGTTTCCGAGGATGGCGGCGCAACGGCCACCGATGCTGGCCGCTTCACCCGCGCTCAGAGTGGCCGGAGTGAAGGACGTCTCTGTCGTGTCGTAGCCACCCGTCGGGTTGGCATGAAGCGTGGTGCCCCATGCGGCCAAACCGGCGACGCCGGTCGTGGTAGCGCCCACGGTTGCTGCCGAATTGGTGCAGCTGGTGCCGGAGCCGTTCGTTCCCGCCAGAGTGGCAAGCAGTTTTACTGTCACTGACGCCGGAACCACGCCGGTGAGGGTTTTCACCGTCAGGTCCCGGTTGACGCCAAGGTTGACCGTTTGGTCAGGCGTCACCAGACAGGAACAGCACGAGATGAGTTCTTCACCCGGATCGAATGCATACACGTTTACACAGATGTTGCCGGACTGCGTGCCGAAGCCGGGGCCGAGCAGCGCCGCGCCGTTGGCGCCTGTGTTGGTAATGTTGATGTACGATTCACCGATTGTGAGGTTGGCTGCGTATCTCACCTGAAAAGGTGCGTCAGCAGTCTGAGCGAAAGCGGCCACCGAACTAAAGAGCGCCGCCAAAAAAACGTTGCGCATGTACATGGGTTATCCTCCCTCGTGAAACTATCACTTGACCAGTATCCCGTACAATTGCCTAAACGACCTAGCCAAAAGAAGTAATCTGCGGAAGAACCGATCGGCAGGGCGGTCGAGTCTGAGCAGCGGACAATTCTGCGGGATGTTTGGGCGAATGAAGCCAAGTGCATTCGAATCTTGGATATAAACGCCGTTTCGGAGTAGCCTTGGCGTGGTTACGTCCCTTCTCAAACCACTAGGTTTGATCGGTACTAGAGAATTTTGTGCCTTGACAGGGCCCATGTATTAGCCTAAACAAGTCATTGTGGGTTACACATATTTTGGTGTAGCCGCAAAACGTTTGTGATAAAAAATACGCTCGATCGCTACGCAACCACGAGGTAGTGAATTGAGTATTTTGTTCCGGAGGAAGGGTGATTACGATTTCCACAGTTTCCAAACCCAGGGGGAAGCGGTTCGGCTGGGCTTCCTTGTGTAGCGTGCTGCTGCTCGTCGGCACCGCCCACCAAGCCCATGCACAGTTTACCGGATATTACGCGCTTCAGAATTTCACCCTTACCAACAGCGGTGGGTTGTTTCCGAACGGCTATGCGTCCTCTCCAGGTTGTCTGACCGTCACTTCGTGTCCGGATACCAACGAACTGGACCTGACCGGTACAAACGACGGGAGTGGCCTGACGGGAATGACCGATTTCACCATTCCTTTGCCCTCCGGAGATGTTTTCGGCTTCTACGTTGGAAGCGTCGACAATACGGGCGGGGCCGGTGTTCTTTCGGTCACGGGGTTCAGCGCTTTAAGCAGTGGGTTTCAATTTTCTTACAGTTTTGCGACTACCGATGATCCTGGCTACGAATATGGCGGTTACCTTATAGGGGTTCCGGTCTCAAACAGTTCCTCGAATCAATCGGGCAATACGAATGTTTTGTTGAATGTGAACGGCCAGACTTATCAAACTGTGCTTTATCAGTTGACCGATACGAACGGCGAGAACGGCGCCAATGTTGATGTGATCGCCTCTGTTGGTTCTGACCCGTCGGCTCCCGAACCCGGCAGCGTGCAGTTCCTGTTGGTGGCCGCAATGTTGGCCCTGCTCGAGCGAAACCGCCGGCGTCTCCGGCTCCTCCTTCGGGTGCGCCGGGTAGCGGCGGGAGTTGTAACCGTTGCCGCAGGTGCGATCTGTTTCTCGGGATCGCTGCTGGCGCAACAGGTTTTTTATACGGGAACGAATGTCACCGGACAGCTGGCGCTGGCAAATGTGGTGAATGCAACTCAGCAGGCACACACCACGCAAGAGCTGGGAGCGGCCACCTACCTCGGGGGAGCCGAGATACTGAAGTCCTTACCGCGGTTGCATCCGCCTGTTTCGACGAATGGAAAACTGGGAGCTTCAACGCTCTCGCTGCCGACGACGGGTCTGTCGATTGTTCCGCCCTCCGGCGTCTCCGGCTTCAATGCTCTCTCGCATCTGGACCAGCGAGACGCCTACAACGGCAACCAGTTCAGTCTGGAACCCCCCAATCAAAGCATCGCCGTCGGCAACGGCTATTTGCTCGAAGGCGTTAACAACGCTGTGCAGATCTACAACACCTCCGGGTCGCCGATTCTGCCTGTCGTCCTGGCGTCAAACCAACTGTTCGGTCTGGCTCCGGCGATCAACTACGCGTCGCCGACGAACTCCTACGGCGTTTATCCAACGGACATGCGCGTGTATTTTGACCCGGGCATGGACCGCTGGATTGTGCTGCAGCGCGCGCAGGACTACGACATTTACGGAGACCCGCTCAATAGTTCTCACCTCTACATGGCGGTCAGCCAGTCTGGTGATCCCACCGCAAACTACAACATCTACGTCATGAACACTAGCGATGCAAGCAACCTCGGGTGTCCCTGCATCGCCGATTATCCGCAGATCGGGGCCGATCAATATGGATTCCACATTGCCTGGAATGAGTTTAATGCCGGCGAGCAATATTTCGTCGATGCGTCGATAGTTACGATTTCGAAAGCTTCCCTGGTTTCGGGCGCCAGCCAGCCGACCGCTGTTCAGTTCCTTCTGCCGTACAATACCGGCTACGAGTTCGCAATTCAGCCTGCAACCACCCCGCCGGGAGCGGCCAACTTCGTGGCGTTCGGGGGACTGGAATACTTCGTCAGTTCGCAATCCAACGGCGAGCAAGGTACTGCGGTTGCGCTGTGGGCCATGACCAATACGAGCTCGCTGGCTATTCTAAGCCCCGGTCAAAGTCCCGCTGTGTCGCTGACGCGAATCGCTGTCCCCACTGAGACGTACATTCCTCCGGGAGTTGCGAACCAACCTGCAGGCGCGACGCCATTAGGGTCCAGCCTGACGCCTCCCGCGCCGCTTGAGTTTCTGGATGGCGGAGATACGCGGGTCCAGTCTTTGGTATACGCCTCCGGGCAGCTCTTCCTTACCCTTCCAACCGGTGTCGTCGATCAGAACGGAATTTCACTGGTTGGCGGTGCTTACATAGTCCTGTCCCCCACCTATCGCGGCCTTGTGCTGGCGGCGAAAGTCGTGACGCAGGGATATCTTCTGGTGACAGGTAATAATCTGTTGCGACCGGCGATTGCGGTAAACGCCCAGGGCGCCGGCGCCATCGCGGTGACTCTGGTGGGACCGTCTTATTATCCCAGCGCGGCATTTGTCCCCTTCGCAGTGTCATCCGCGCCTTCAACACTTGAGATCGCTGCCGCGGGCACGCTCCCGGAGGACGGATTTACCGGCTATGGTGCGTACGGTGGCGACGGCGTTGCCCGCTGGGGCGATTACAACACGGCGGTCACAGCCAGCGACGGCTCCATCCAGATGGTTGTGCAATACATCGGAAGTTACCCGAGAACTCAGTATGCCAACTGGAACACCTATGTATTTCGTTACCAGTGAAGACAGGACTACTTTATGGGAACGGCAATGGCTGTAGCGAAGGTGGGTAGAACAACGAGGCGGGCCGCTGCGGAGACTCCGCGCAGCATCCCTGTCGAGGAAGGCATCGCGCTGGTCGATGGAAAGTTCAGACTAATCGCGGTCTCCAGCGAGGCAGAGGCTATTCTCTATACCGTCGGAGGTTCGCCCGGCGGACCCGACGGGAAAGCCACTCTTTCTCCAAGCCTCCTCAACCAGCTGAGTGCCCGGAGCGAATTGAATGCGGCGCCTATATTACTCACAGCGCGCGGCCGTGAGTACAGCTGTCGCGTGTTTGAGCTAGGCGCCTGGAGCGAGGATATTACCCCGCCCGTGCTGGCCCTGCATTTTAAGCAGGAGAAGACTGTCGTTGAAACCGTATTTCAGGTGGGTGAGGAATATAAGCTCACCGACCGGGAGCAGGAAGCACTGATCGGTGTGGCGATGGGGCTCAGCAGCAAGGAACTCGCCGAGCGAATGAACATCAGCCCGCACACTGTCAAAGCATTCCTGCGTTTAGTCAAGATCAAAATGGGCTCCTCTACCCGCGCCGGCATCGTAGGCAAGCTGATCGATAAGAACGGCCGGTCGGCCGGGCAAGCTGCAGGGAGGCCGTGAACGGGATAGGTTTGCCACAACCTTATTTGCTGCTTGCCGGCAGATGACTCCGTCTGTCTGTCCGCTTTCGATTAAGTGAAGGCGACATTCCGTCCAGCGCGGTTTACGCCTTCCAGGCCAAATCGAGGGTCAAATATTTGCTTGGTATGTTGAATACATGCCTGACCCTCCGCGTCGTAAGGTCCTTCTGATCGGCTGGGATGCCGCGGATTGGAAAGTCATCAATCCTCTGATGGACGCGGGGAAGATGCCGAATATCCAGCGGCTGATCGAGAACGGCTGCATGGCCCAGCTAGCCACCCTGCATCCGCCTCTTTCTCCCATGCTCTGGACCTCAATCGCCACCGGCAAGAGGCCCTTCAGGCATGGCATCCACGGCTTTTCCGAACCGGCGCCGGATGGCCGCTCGATTCAACCGGTATCCAACCTCTCGCGAACCTGCAAAGCGGTTTGGAACATTCTTAATCAGAACGATTTGCGCAGTGTGGTCATTGGCTGGTGGCCAAGCCATCCTGCCGAGCCGCTGAACGGAGTCATGGTTTCCGATCACTTCCATCGCGCGCCGGGCCCGATCAGAGGCAAGGCGGGAACACTGAGCGAGAAGTGGCCGCCGCCGCCCGGCTCAGTACACCCTCCCGAACTGACGGGCATTCTCGCCGAACTGCGATTCCACCCGGACGAGCTGCATCCGGAAATGGTGTTGCCGTTTGTCCCCAAAGCCGCCGAGATTGATCAGGACAAGGACCGCCGGCTGGCGGGCCTGATGAAGACCCTCTGTGAATGCGTCACCATGCATTCCGCGGCCACATGGCTTCTGGATAACGAGGCGTGGGATTTCTTCACGGTTTACTTCGATGCCATCGACCATTTCTGCCATGGATTCATGCGTTATCACGCGCCCCGGCAGGAGTGGATCAGCGAACGGGACTTCGAACTCTACAGCGGCGTGGTCAACCGCGCCTATCAACTGCACGATGAGATGCTGGGAACCCTGCTTCAAAAAGCGGGGCCGGATACCACTGTCATTCTGATATCCGACCACGGTTTTCACCCGGACCATCTGCGTCCCCGCCAGATCCCAGACATACCCGCAGGCCCGGCCATCGAGCACCGGGATTTCGGGATTTTCGTGATGGCCGGACCCGGCATCAGAAAAGACGAACTCCTCTTCGGCGCGAACGTGCTGGACATCGCCCCCACGCTTCTGACGCTCTTTGGGCTTCCCTTTGGCGAAGACATGGATGGCAAGGTGTTATCAGCTGCATTCGAAGAGCCGCCGGTTCTGAAGCCTGTTCCCAGTTGGGAAGACGTGCCGGGAAATGCCGGGCGGCATCCCGCGCACACGTTGCTCGATCCCGTCGCCGCCCGCGAGGCGCTGCAGCAGATGGTGGCGCTGGGCTATATCGCCGAGCCGGGCGAAGACAGCGAAAAAGCAGTCGCGCAGACCGTCCGCGAACTGCGTTACAACCTCGGCGAAGCGTACCAGAACGACGACCGCCATAACGAAAGCGCCGAAATATTTCGCGATCTCTACGATCGCGAGCCCGACGAGCAGCGCTTCGCGGTGCGTTATTTCGTCTCATGCCAGGCACTGTCGCTCGTGTCTGAAATGCGGCGTATCGTGGACGACCTCGACGGCCGGCGCCGTCTGCTTTACGAGGAGGCGCTTCAGAAAACTTCAGAGTTCCGGCGAACAGCGAAAGAACGGCTCGCCCTTCGCAAAAACGACGCAGTCGCTCAAACCGGCGACGACGATCATCCGGATCCGGACAAGAAAATCGAGCCGCTGCTGAGCCGGGAGGAGTGGCTGGAGTTTGCCCGGTGGCGCGACCTGACTCGCTACCAGCCAGCTGTGGTCGATTATCTTAAGGCTCAGCTTCTCACCTCCGAGAAGCGCTACGGCGAAGCGCTCGAGTGTCTGAACCGCATCACCGGCGAGCATCTGACGAGACCTGGTCTGCTGTTGCAGACCGGCGATCTCTACCGGAGCCTGCGGCGGTTCCGCGAAGCGCGTGAAACGTACCAGCGCGCGCTCCTGATCGATCCCGACAATCCGCATGCCCATCTCGGTATGTGCCGGATGGCCCTGCAGTCCCGGAGTTACGAACGTGCGACGGAACACGCGCTGGACTGTCTGCAGAGGCTGTACCATTTCCCGATGGCGCATTATTTTCTGGGACAGTCTTTGGCCGGCATGAAAGATTTCCCGCGCGCGGCTGCGGCCTACCGGCTTGCCATCTCTCAGAACCCGCATTTCCCGGCGGCTCACCTGCGGCTGGCAACTTTGCTGGAAGAGAAACTGGGCGATCCGGAAGGCGCTAAGGAGCTTCGCAGGCAGGTTCGAAAGATGCGCCGCACAATTCGCGGAACGGTTCAGGCCCCCCCGAACGGCTCCGGCGTCCCGGAGTCGACTCATTGGACGGAGCGACCGGGGACTACGCCGGTGGGTGATTCGCTGGTGGTGGTCACCGGGCTTCCGCGTTCGGGTACGTCTATGCTGATGCAGATGCTCGCGGCGGGGGGCGTGGCGATTGTCTCAGACGGAGTGCGCCAAAGCGACGAAGACAATCCGCGCGGATACTTCGAATTCGAGCCAGTGAAAAAGCTGATGGAGAATTCCGCATGGCTGGACGGCGCAAGGGGAAAGGCGGTGAAGATCGTCGTGCCGCTGCTTCGCGCGATTCCGAACGGAATTCCACTGCGCGTAATCGTTATCGAAAGAGACCTCAACGAGATTCTGGATTCACAGGCAAAGATGATCGAAAGGCGCGGCGAAACCATTCCGGATACTCCGGCGCGGCGCGAAAGGCTGAAGCAGGAATACGAGCGCACTCTTCAAAAGACGAAAGTCTGGTTGGGCCGCCGTCCGCAAACGGGGCTGCTGGTATTGGCTCGCGCCGCAGTTCTGGCGCGCCCGCTGGCCGAGGCGGAGCGAATCCGCGGGTTCCTTGGTGGGGAGCCGGATGCAAGCCGAATGGCCGCAGCCGTAGATCCTTCGCTGCATCGGCAGCGGAGGATCTGATTGGGTGCGATCTCCTGTTTGCCAGACCGCGTCTTACGCCTTACTGAAGGTCGAGTGCGGCTTTCTTTCGCCGCCAGGCGAGAACGCCCGCAGCGCCCATAGCCAGGAGAGACAGCGCGGCTGTGCCAGGTTCCGGGGTGGCGCTGGTATCCGGATCGTTGGTCTGGCCAGCGGTGATTGCCTGTCCCGCCACCGGATTATATGCCCAGGAGATCGCCTGAATCGAATTGGGTATGGCGCCGCTGAACTTCAGCTCGACCCATCCATAATGGATTTTGGTTGGGTTCTTACTGCTGGCGCTGGACGGGTTAGCACCCGTGTTGAACTCTATGCCGGCAAACGCGGGAACACCAGTCTTGAAGGATCCAGCCGTGAAACTGGGGAAGACTTCCCTCACAGGGTGCAGGTCTCCCTGGAAGGTCATCCCGGCTCCGCCCGATATATTCGCGCCCGATGCGAGTTTTCGGACCGCGCCAAAGCTGGTCGCATTCGCGAGGATGCCAGCCTTCGCCGATGCGCCGAAAGCCACTCCTCCGTAACTGGTATGAACCGCGACAAGATCAAACTCGGCTGGTCCAACAGCGAACGCCAGGTTACCGACGCCACCGTTTGACGGAGCGTTCAAAGTTGCAGCAGGAGGAGCCGCACCGTAATCGACGATCTGCGCGCCGGCATCTGTCGCCATGGCTAAGGCGGAACCTACGGCTGTTGTATACAGAAGCCAGTTTCGGCTCTTGCTGCCAGTCCGGGTAACGGCCTGTGATGCCATGTCATCCCATGCTCCCAGACGCGACCGCAACGCCAACTTTTTACCTGATCCCCCGGCTGCTTTCATAGCCTGATACTATCCTGATTTGCGGCCTGAACTCCAGTTACCGCGCATCAGTGGGATACTAGTGGTTCTATTGGCTCCAGTACGCTTACGCTTTTGGTGAGGCAGGAAATTCTGTAATTTGACGCAGCCCAATCGTCATCGCGGAAATATAATCCGCGTTCTAAATGCCCGCTGCTTGCCGTCTAAGCCTTCCGGGCGGCGCGACTGCGGCGAAGCAGGCTTATAATCCCCGTTCCGGCGAAGAGCAGAGCAATTGTAGATGGCTCTGGTGCTGCAGGTACTGACGTCGCAGTACCCTCGACCGGGGTGTTGAAAGTAATCGTGAAATTGGGATCGGCAATATTAGCGTTAATCCCTATGCAGTATTGGCCTGCCGCCAAGTCGGTGTTGTTCCCGACCATGCCTGTAAAACTGCCGTTTCCAGTGTTTGTCAGTGATGCGCTTCCCAGATTGCTGCAGGTCCCGCCAGTGCCGCCGACACCGTACGTAAGAACATAAGATGCTCCACCGGGCGAACCGTTGGTGACTGAGGCGGTAACGTCAAACGCACCCCCCGCCCACAAAAATGAATAGTAGTCCTGCGACCCTGTCCCGCTTGTTTCGCTGACGGAACCGACCAGAGACCCACTTGGCAGAGACGTCGGATCGGAAGTTGTACCACCTTGCAAGCTAAGAGATACCGGGTTGATCGTGTTACCGCTTTGAAGCAGCGCGAAGGTAGTAGGGTTGGTAATCGTAAACGGCTGTGAACCGGGCAGGCCTGTGCCCAGGTAGTTGAAATCAACCGCGAAACCACTGACGCTGCTCAATGGTGCAATTCCACCGTTTGTCGGCGTCGACACGTCGAAATCCGCCGGGAGCCCTCCACCAGCGGGGAAGATCTGCTCGGTCCATTGCGACGCCAGCGCGGTCGGGGTGGCAATCTGCAGGTTGGAGTACAAGGCCGAATCGAAGTCGACATCGAAGAGTTGTACAGCAACGCCCGCACCTAAGGAACCGTTATTGTAGATCGTGTAGTCGTACTGATATTCGCCGCCTCCCAAATTGACCAGGGTGTAGCTGAACGGAATAGTGTCAGCTGAAGCTTGAAAAGACAATAGAATTATGGCAGCGCTTAAGACCCACAATCTGACTTGCACGATAACCTCCATCATTCTGGCCTTCACATCCGCCAGATCATATTAACCGATACTAAGTATAGCCCAGCCTATAAGGTACAGGGCCCTGTTTTGGTGAACTTTAAGCCTCTTGGCCATTCATATTTACATTCATAGTACTGGTACGAATCCGCTTGCTCAATTACTTACCGTAGCCGGTACGGAAGTGGCGTTTCCAGGGGTCGAAAAACCTTCGGGCGTGTTGATCGTAATAACAGTCCGGCCTTTGTCCAACGGAGTAAAAACGCTTTTCACATGGCTGACTCCGGAACGGAATGTCACGGGAGATTCCACCGTCCCTACCGCAGGGTCAGTACTTTTTAAAAGCACTGTAGCTGTCACGCCGGCACGGAGCGGTTGGACGGTAATGTCCGCGGCTCGTTTTGTATCCGGATCCAGATGGGCCGAATAGATGGTGATACGCACCGGATGCGTCTTTGCATCGGACAGAGACGCGAAAAACTCCCGCGAGTTGCTGTAAGCGCCTTTCCGGCGCACAGCGGCCTCATCCGGGGGACCATAGCCCTCATAGGCAACGATGAATCCCGAAGGGGCAAGCTCCACCTTGGCTGTGCTGCTCCGAAATCCCGGCGCCGCTGCATCGTAATTCACGATGCCTGCGTCGCCGAGCCCCTGAAGATAATACTCTGCGATAAGTTGACCGGCCGGAACGGTAACAGTGATGGATGATGAGCCTACTTCATCTTCCTTGGTGGACAACAGGAGTTTGGATCCATCGGCGCTGGTCATGGTTACTTTCAGACCACCCGGAGGCGCTGCTTCACCCAGGCAGATTGTGGCCGTCATCTGAAGGTTCTTGCCCAGAAGAACGTCGCCAACAGGGGCCAAACCCGGCTTCGCGACGGCTATTATCACACTTGCGAACTGCGTCGACGCGGTGAACCCGGGCGGCTGGACAGGCGCGATTGTAGTGTCACCTTCTGCCGCAGGCTTGAAGGAAGTGGTTGCGGTACTCAAACCACCGCTCAGCGTCAGTTTCGAAACTCCCAGCTTGCCGGCGGTGGGGTTGGAGGTGGATAGGTTTACATCCAGTTGCATGCCACCAGCTACCTGCTGTTCGCCAACCACCTTCCGCGATGAATCGAGCGCCGCGGAAACGATCATGATTCGCGCCGAGGCACCTCCCGGCGTGGTAGGGAATCTGGGCACGCGAGAGGGTCCGAGAATCAAGATCGCGGAAGGCGCAAGCGTTACCGTGCCTTTCGCGCTTCCTATACTCCCCGCGGAGGCTGTATAGGTGACCGTACCGCTATCCGCCATTCCCTGGATGGAGAATTCGGGACTATCGATGAAGTGCGGTTGAACCGTCAGAGAAATCGTGGCCGAACCTGCCCGGTCCGGTGCCGCGGACAATAACAAGCGGCTCGGATCGTCGCTGGTCAGCGTGATCTCGACGCCGGAGTCCCCCGCTGCCTGTGGCAGCCTGACGGATGCGAAGGTCTGGAGATTCCGGCCCACGGTAACATTCGGCGCGACGATTCCCGACGCCGCCCGGACCGCGTGCGGTGAAACCACCAGACTGATCAAAACACTTGTGAGAGCGAAGTATCGCATACTTCGGCCTTGTTTCTTCTGTGCCATATCCTGTCCAGCCTTCCCGCTGTGATTGTTTGGCAGCGGGATCACGGACCCACCGTAACACTAATTGAATTCAACTCGCTGCCGGGGAATCCCTGAATCTGGATAAATCCGTTCGGCGGAACTACCGAGAGCATCGTGCTTCCGGTTGCTGTGGGCGTAAATATCAGCATGCCCATGTCCGCGCCGGGAGCTATGGCCGCAACGCCGGATGACGACAGAGTTCCGGCGGACTGGTTTGAGTCGGTTACCGTCACCTTCAACACCGAGTTATAGAAGGTCAGAGTCGTGGAATTGAGGGCGCTTGTGGTCGCCTGCGACAGCACCCAGGAAGTGCCGGCGCCGGATGCAAGGAAGGTGCCCGGCGCGATACCGGATCCAAACACAAGCTGACCGACGGCCAACCCCGTGCCGGAAGCAACCGTTAGAGCGGTGCTGTTGCTCGATGCGGTTCCGGCTGTGGTGGCCGCAGCTGGTCCGGTAGGTCCGGCCAGATTCTGCTGCTCGACAATAGTGTTATTACCGTCAGTCGAGAGCTGGTTGGTAAACAGCGTAAAGGTCTGCGGGCCGCCTGACAAGCTTACGCTGCAGTTAATCGCACAGGTAGGCGCACCCGAGGAAGTTGTTTCGAAAATATCGATACCTGACGGAGCCAGCGTCACTGTGTCGGTTGCGCTCGAGTAGCCTGGTGCCGTCGCACCATAGGTTGCCGTGCCGGACGACTGCAGCGCATAAACGTAGTACGTTGCGCTCGACTGGCCCGCGGGCACTGTGACTACGATGCTGTTCGATCCGGGATCGGTGGGGTTGACTGCGAGCTGCATCAGGCCAGTGGAGCCCGCGGCCACGCTCAGGGTAACCGGCAGTCCTCCGGCCGGGGCAGCCGCGCCCAGGACCATGCTGTTGAGGTTTTCCAGGTACTGTCCGACAGTCGCCTGGTTATTAATCTGAATAGTGGCGCCGCTGCTGACGGTCACCTGCGTTGAGGCCGATGAGAATCCTGTCGCGGCTGCGGTAATAGTAGCCGTGCCGACAGCAACGGGCATAAAGGTGGTTGTTCCGGAGAGAGAACCGCCCGCGATCGTAACTGTCGGGTTGGTGATGATTCCGACGTTCGTCGCGCTGCTGGTCACAGTAACTGTAACCGTTCCGTTGGGAGCAACTGCCTGCGGGACGGGGGCGCCGCTGACCAAAGCCGCGGTAGAGACGGTGACCTGAGGGTTCTCACCCAGAATGGCTGACTGGGCCTGAACCATCAGCGTAGCGGGAACAATCGTCACCGATGCCTGGAGACTGCCGAAGCTCCCCCCGGATATGGTGTACGAGACTGAACCCGGGGCGCCTAACCCAATCGCGTAGAAATTCGCCGATTGCGTCTGATTCTGGGGAATCGTCACGGTTATGGTGCCCGACGTCGCCGGACTGCCGGTACCGGTACTGCAACCCGAGCCAGCCGCGGTACTTCCGCATGCAAACTGCAGATTGCTGGCATTGGAACTCGTCAGCGTAACCATGGTATTGCTTGGCGCGTTCCCGCTGATCGAGATCGCTGTCAGTACCTCAAGGCCCTGACCGACATTCACAGTGGGGGCGAGGAAACCGCTCTGCTGGACGGTGACATTGAGACTCCCGCCGGTCGCCGGATTTGAGAACGTGAATGGCGACGTGGGCTGTGTGATTGTCACCGAGGCTGTCCCGGTATTCGCGCTGCTCGCTTTAAACGTCGTCGTCATGCTGCTTGTCCCGCCAGTAAATGACAGCGACGTCGGAGACACAGTGCCTATAGTTGTCGGCACACTGGCAATGGGAACTGTTACAGTGGAGCCTCCCATCACCTCTTCCGGTTCGACAAATAGATTATTGGAATCGAGCCGCGCCGCGTAAACGGTCAGAGTGGTGGAGACATCCTGGAATGTCGTGAATGCTCCACCAATTCCATTTGGCCCCGAGACTACGAATCCGGAGTTGGCGATCGTTACGTTGCCTGTGCCGTTTGCGTAGCCGGGTGCGGAAGCCGTAATGGTGGCGGATTCACCCGCATGCCCCGTCGGCCTGGGCGTAAAATGACACGCTCGTCGTGCCGGCCGCGATGGGGACCAGCGTCTGGATACTGCCACCGCTGCCCTTCCTGACCGATCAGCGCCGATCCACTGCTGGAAATGATCGACAGGCAACCGGGGGTTGACGCGCATGTGCAATCGTTGGGTGCATGTGATGCCAAACGTTGGCGCCGGGTTGAATGTGATGGTAACAGGAACCTGCAGGCCCTGGCCCACAGTGACGCTTTGAACCGTAATCGCGCCCAGGCCGCCAGACTGTGTAACCTGCACCGTGAAGGGCTGGTTCACGCTGTTGCCGCCGTTGTCAGTGACAGAAATGATGAAAGTGTTCGCACCGATATTGGCACTGGTCGGAGTCCCGCAGAGGCTGTACTGAGAGGCCATGCATATGGCACCGTTAGTGCTGGTGTCGAAGGTCAGCCAGGCCGGGTAGGTCGGCGATGTTGTATTTGCCGAAACGTTGTAGGGTGGCGATCCGCCGCTGATGACGATTTGACCGCTATACGCCTGACCTATGATGGCGTTGGCGAGCGGTGAGGGGTTGCTGGAAACGATCAGCGGCGAATTTGCGATCACAAGCTGGAGCGTCGAGGTCGTATAGGTTTGTGGCGTCGGCGACGTTGAGTCCTGCACGCTGATTGTCACGGATGAAGTGCCGTTGCTGCGCGGACTACCGCTGATCAAGCCGGTGCTTGAACTAAAGTTGAGACCGCTGGGCAATCCCCTCACGGCCCATGTGAACGGTGCAGTGCCGCCCACGAATGTCGGCTGATAGCTATAGGCCACCCCTGGCGATCCCTGCGGGAGGGAAGTCGTGGTGATGGTGAGTGGCGGCTGGATGGTGATCGAACAGGTACTGCCGGTGAGTCCGTTGGCATCTTTCACCTGGATAGCGAAGGTGCCGGTACCGGTGGGCGCGCCGCTGACAGCGCCCGAGGTAGTGTTCAGGGTCAGTCCGGCGGGTAGGTTTGAAAGACCGCCGACGATGGAGAACGTGTAGGGCTGCGTTCCGCCCGTGACCGTGATCACCCCGCTGTTAAATGCGAAACCCTGCACGCCGGTGGTGGTCGTGGAGCAGGTGACCGTGAGTGTCCCGGTGATGGTGAGTGTGATTACCTGCGTGGCCGTCTGCGCGGGGGTCGAGCTGTCGGTGGCCTTTACCGTGAAGGTAGAACTGCCGCTCGCGGTGGGCGTACCCGAGATGATGCCGGTGGTACTGGCAAGCGAGAGGCCGTTGGGCAGCGTCCCGGAGGAAATCGACCAGGTGATCGGGCTGGTGCCGCCGTTGGACGCTAAGGTCTGCGAGTAGGCGCTGTTAATGGCGCCATTAGGCAGTGCCGTGGTCGAGATGGTCAGCGCAGACGCCACAACAATTGAGAGCGCTTTCGTGGCGGTCAGCGGTGTCCCCGTCGTGCTGTCTGTGGCCTTGACCGTAAAGCTGGAGGTACCGCTGGCGGTCGGCGTTCCGGAGATGACACCGGTGGTACTGGCGAGCGAGAGGCCGTTGGGCAGCGACCCGACGGAAATCGACCAGGTAATCGGGCTGGTGCCGCCGCTGGACGCTAACGTCTGCGAGTAAGAGGTGCCCACAACGCCGTTAGCCAATGTCGTGGTCGTGACCGTCAGCCCCGTTCCCACAGTGATGGAGAGCGACTTGGAGGCGGTCTGTGCGGTCGGCGTTGTGCTGTCGGTGGCCGTGACCGTGAAGGTGGAGGTCCCGCCGGCTGTCGGCGTTCCGGAGATTATGCCGGTGGCACTGGCCAGCGAGAGGCCGCTCGGCAGCGTCCCGGCGGAAATCGACCAGGTAATTGTGCCGTTGCCGCCACTGGACGCCAACGTTTGCGAGTAAGAGGCACCCACGACGCCGTTAGGCAGGGAAGTGGTCGTGACTGTCAGTGCCGGTGACACAGTTATGGAGAGTGACTTGGAGGCGGTCTGCGCGGTCGGCGTTGTGCTGTCGGTGGCGGTGACCGTGAAGGTCGAAGTACCGTTGGCGCTCGGCGTTCCGGAGATCGTATTGCCGGTGAGCGTGAGGCCGTTGGGCAGCGACCCGGCGGAAATCGACCAGGTAATTGTGCCGTTGCCGCCGCTGGATGCTAACACCTGCGAGTAAGACGCACCCACGACGCCGTTAGGCAGGGAAGTGGTCGTGACTGTCAGCGCCGGTGACACGGTGATCGAGAGTGACCTGGAGGCGGTCTGCGCGGTCGGCGTTGTGCTGTCGGTGGCGGTGACCGTGAAGGTCGAAGTACCGTTGGCGCTCGGCGTTCCGGAGATTATGCCGGTGGCACTGGCCAGCGAGAGGCCGTTGGGCAGCGACCCGGCGGAAATCGACCAGGTAATTGTCCCGTTGCCGCCGCTGGACGTTAGCGTCTGCGAGTAAGAGGCGCCTACGACGCCGTTAGGCAAGGTCGAGGTCGTGACGGCCAGCCCCGTTCCCACAGTAATGGAGAGCGACTTGGAGGCGGTTTGTGCGGTCGGCGTTGTGCTGTCGGTGGCCGTGACCGTGAAGGTCGAGGTACCGCCGGCGGTCGGCGTTCCGGAGATTACGCCGGTGGTACTGGCGAGCGAGAGGCCGTTGGGCAGCGACCCGGCGGAAATCGACCAGGTAATTGCGCCGTTGCCGCCGCTGGACGCTAACGTCTGCGAGTAAGAGGCACCCACGACGCCGTTAGGCAGGGACGTGGTCGTGACTGTCAGCGCCGGTGACACAGTGATGGAGAGTGACTTGGAGGCGGTCTGCGCGGTCGGCGTTGTGCTGTCGGTGGCGGTGACCGTGAAGGTCGAGGTACCGTTGGCGCTCGGCGTTCCGGAGATTATGCCGGTGGCACTGGCCAGCGAGAGGCCGCTCGGCAGCGTCCCGGCGGAAATCGACCAGGTAATTGTGCCGTTGCCGCCGCTGGACGTTAACGTCTGCGAGTACGAGGCGCCCACGACGCCGTTAGGCAGCGACGAGGTCGCGACTGTCAGTGCCGGTGACACAGTTATGGAGAGTGACTTGGAGGCGGTCTGCGCGGTCGGCGTTGTGCTGTCGGTAGCCGTGACCGTGAAGGTCGAGGTACCGTTGGCGCTCGGTATTCCCGCGATCGTATTGCCGGTGAGCGTGAGACCGTTGGGCAGCGACCCGGCGGAAATCGACCAGGTAATTGTGCCATTGCCGCCGCTGGACGCTAATGCCTGCGAGTAAGAGCCGCCTACCGCGCCGTTAGGCAGGGACGCGGTCGTGATGGTCAGCGCGGGCGACACAGTGATCGAGAGTGCCTGCGTGGCGGTCTGCGCGGTCGGTGTCGTGCTGTCGGTGGCCTTTACCGTGAAGTTAGAGGTACCGGTCGCGCTCGGCGTTCCGGAGATGATTCCGGTGGCACTGGCCAGCGAGAGGCCGTTGGGCAGCGTACCGGCGGAAATCGACCAGGTAATCGGACTCGTGCCGCCGCTGGACGCTAACGTCTGCGAATAGGGGGTGCTGATGACCCCGTTCGGCAGTGAGGCGGTCGTGATGGTCAACCCGGTTCCCACGGTGATCGAGAGTGCCTGCATGGCGGTCTGCGGGGTGCCGGTCGTGCTGTCGGTCGCTTTGACCGTGAAGTTAAAAGTACCGCCCGGCGCGCTCGGCGTTCCGGAGATGACTCCGGTGGTACTGGCGAGCGAGAGGCCAGTGGGCAGCAACCCGCTGGAAATCGACCAGGTAATCGGACTAATGCCGCCGGTGGACGCTAACGTCTGCGAGTAAGAGGCGCCTACGACGCCATTCGAAAGAGACGTGGTCGTAATCGTCAGGGCGGGTGCGGTCACGCCTACGGTTGCACTGTTTGTCGCGTAGCCGCCGGACGTAACAGTGACGGTTGCCGACCCGGCTGCCACGCCGGTGACTTCCGGCTGCGTAGTCGGCTTGGTTGCGCCTGGCGCAATCACGACGCTCGTCGGCGAGACGGTGAGGATCGCTGTGTTGCTGCTCGCCAGCGTGACTGTTGTACCGTCAATCGGCGCCGGGTTTTGCAGTTGTATGGTGAACGGAGTTGACTGGCCGATTCCGACCGTAACACCCGAGGGAACCGAAATGCCGCCAAGCGATACCACCAGTATGGTTGCCGTGCCGCTGGTAACGCCGGTTGCGCCCGCCGTGATGGTCGTTGAACCCAGAGCCGCTCCGGTGAGGCTGAAGGTGCCGGAGGTGCCTCCCTGGGGAATCGTGACGCTGGGGGGATTGAAAGTAAGCGCTCCCGCCGGACTAACGGAAAGTGCGATGGTCGTGCCATTCTGCGGAGCCGGCGCGCTGAGCGTAACCGTGCCGCTGATGCTGTGCGTGAGGCCTACGGCCGTCGCATTATTGTTGAATGCAATGGAGACGGACGGCAACGAGACCGCGACCACGGTGCTTCCGGACGTGTATCCTGGTGCACTGGCGATCACGCCGGTGGTACCCGTTGCCAGTGGCGTGACGGTTACGTTAGCCCCGCTTGAATTCGCCGGAACCGTGACCGATGACGGAACCGAGATGAAGGTTGAGTTAAACCCGCTCAGACTGACAGAAACCGGGCTGGAGCCGGTCGGCGGGTTCAGGGTGACCGTCAGGGTTCCTGGTCCGCTGGTGAGGTCAAGCGGATTAGGCGACAAAGTGACCGCAAAGGTGCCGGCTGTGATCGTGACTGTGGAAGGGGTGCTTTTCAGGAACGGATCGCTGACGACCAATTGGACAACGTAAGTGCCCGGCACATCAGCCACGAAACTGGGATTCACCGTGGTCGGGTTGACAAGAGTGGCGTTGCTGCCTGTCGGAATGCTGTTAAACGTCCAGGAGTAAGTAAGCGTTTCATTGTCCGGGTCGTACGATTGGCTTCCGTTCAGGAACGCGGTGCCTCCCACGGCTACATTCTGATTCGCGCCTGCGTTCGCTATAGGCGCGGTGTCCGCCGTCGTAATGGTAACGGTCGATGGCGTGGCGCTGGACAGGAATCCGTTATTAACAGTCAATTGTGCGACGTAGTTCCCGGGCAGATCGGCCACGAACGTGGGATTGACTATATTGGTTGCCGATAATACCGCGTGACTATTTGCGGGGAGCGTGATCAAGGACCATGTGTATGTCAGTGGCAGTCCCTGAGGGTCGGTCGAACCAGATCCGCTGAGTTGGACAGTGGCGCCGGGAGCAACGGTCTGAGGGGAGCCGGCATTGGCCGTGGGCGCCTGTACGGCGTTGGTGGATATAGTGACTGTCGATGGCTGGCTGCTCGAAAAACCGTCATTTACGATCAACTGCGCCACATATGTGCCCGGTTCGTCAGCGGTGAAGGTTGGGTTCACGGCGGTGGGGTTGCTCAGTGTCGCTTTGCTTCCGGCCGGAATTGTGTTCAAAGTCCAGACGTACCAGAGCGGGTTGCCGTTCACATCGGTAGAACCTGAGCCGTTCAGCTGTACGAGCGAATTGACGTTGACCTTTTGATTTGAACCGGCATTAGCCACCGGTGGAGTGTTTCCCGTGGTGACGGTGACGGTAGATGGCTGGCTGTTGTGCAAACCGTCGTTGACAACCAGTTGAATAATATAAGTCCCTGCCACATCCGCTGTGAACGAAGGGGTTACGGAGGTGGGGCTTGCCAAAGCAGCCGCACTCGTTGCGGGAGTGCTGACAAAGTTCCAGGAATAGGTCAGGGGATTTCCGTCGACGTCGAAGGATTTGCTGCCGTTCAGCTGCACCGTCGACCCCACCGCAACAGTCTGATTGGGACCGGCGTTCGCGACCGGCGGCGAATTGGAGGTGCTAACAGTGATAATGGCGCTGTCGCCTTCGGTACCGTTGCTGACCGTGAGCTGGACCGTGTAAGTGCCGGTCACATCCGCCACGAAGGTCGCAACCATCGTATTCGCGTTCGACAGACTGGCGACGGACCCGGCAGGAACGCTTTGAAGTGTCCAGCTATAGGTCAGGGAGCCGATGCCGCTCGGATTAGTCGACCCACTGGCATTCAGCGTAACCGTGCTGCCCAACGGCACGGTCTGATTCGGGCCTGGATCTGCAAACGGATTCTGGAACGACCACTGGAGGTCGGTATACGCGAACGCAACTGTTCGGTTTACCAAAAGCGTAAAGGTATCGGTGCTCGTCACCTGGCCGTTAGCCGGCACCGAATCGAAATGCACCGTGCCCTGACCGGCGACCACCAATACACCGGGGGTGTTACTGGTTACCGTAGCTGTCACGCCCGTAATCGCGGGACCGCTGTTTGTCAATACTGCTCGATATGTATAGTAAAACTGCGTTAAAGAAAAACGCCTCGAACTCACCAGCTGGTAACTCGAGTTGTTCGGAGCTATGGTCAGGTTCGACAACCCGCTCTGTCCGAACGATGGAGACGGACTCAGAGCCAATATGGCTAAAGCAAGTGCCGCACCCTTCGCGTATCGCATTAAACCCCCCCGGTTATAAATGGAAATCTATAAAATCGTTATCCGGCCCAGCGAGCGTTTTTCCATTCAGGTTATATCGGCTACTCGAAAAGCTCACCCATATCCAAACAGCAGTTAAAACTGAAAACGATTGCCTGGAACAGCCCTTCCATGGGCACGTTCCAGGCTTTCGAAAAACGGATCGATCGTGCCTTGTATTATTTCTTTGCGAGGGATCCCGATTGTGCCTGCACGGCGCTAAGCTCCTCGGTGATCACGCTCTTAAGCCGGTCATAAGTCACATTGCCGCTGACATATCGGCCGTTGACGAAAAACGTCGGTGTCCCCTGCAGGCCAAGCGCCTGGGCTTCGGAATTCTGCGCGCCTACGACACCAGCCATCTGTCCGGAATCGAGGCATGTTTCAAACGCTTTGGTGTCGAGTTTGAGGTCGCGGGCGTAACTCTTCAGCGAAGGCGGGTCCAGTTGCCTGGCGGCAAACAGCATGTCGTGGTAATCCCAATACTTGCCTTGCGCGCCGGCACAGTGCGCTGCCTCGGCGGCTTTTTGCGCGTCGGCGTGCATGGGCAGCGGATAATCCTTGTAGGCAAATTTGACTTTGCCCTTGAACTCCTCCTCGATCTTATTCAGAGAAGGCTGAATCTGCTGGCAATAAGGACACTGGAAATCAGCGAACTCCAGCAGAGTGACAGCGGTTCCCTCGGATCCGCGGACCGCAACGTCGCTCATGGAAATCGGCGCGCGGGGCGGCTCCAACAGGATTGTCAGGGGGTTTTGACTATGGAGCGACTGCATATAAGCGGACTTGGCCTTGGCGATTCGCCGCTGCCGAAGCGCATCAATGATCTTGTCGCGGACCGCTTCAAACGGTTCGGTTGTATCCACGCCTTCGTAATAAACGTGCAGCGCTTCATCCGACGGATCCTTGGCAATCACGGAATTAACGTGCTTGTCGAGCAGTTCCTTGACAGTCAGTCCTTCTTTCTTGCGCCTGTTGCTTCAAGCAAAGCCTGATCCGCCAGATCTTCGATTGCCTTGCGTTCGGTTTCGTAATAATTGGTCCTGGCCTGAAACATCGCTGCCGCGCGTTTATCCTCCAGATCCTTCGCCGTAATTCTTAAGCCACTGCCTTCCACCAGAACGACGGCGCTGTCCGAAGGCGCGCCAGCACCCGGATCGGCGCCAAATACAGAACACGCCGCGGCAAACATTGCTAATACGGGAACAACTATCGTTCGAGTCATGCTTCCTCCCTTGCAGCTTTTTTTGGAATCAGAATCTGGGTAAGTTTCAAAACACCGGGTAACCGGCATAACCGGTTACCCGGAACAGATCTAACTAGTTGCTTAGGCTGCTTGCGCCCAGAGCGCCAGCTTTGCACGAATTGCAAATGCCGAAACCGCTGCCGTTTCCGAGGATGGCGGCGCAACGGCCACCGATGCTGGCCGCTTCACCCGCGCTCAGAGTAGCCGGAGTGAAGGCCGTCTCTGTGGTCGCGTAGACGCCCGCAGTCGGCGTGGCATGAAGCGTCGTGCCCCATGCGGCCAACCCGGCGACGCCGGTCGTGGTAGCTCCAACGGTTGCTGCCGAATTGGTGCAGCTGGTGCCGGAGCCGTTCGTTCCCGCCAGAGTGGCAAGCAGTTTTACTGTCACTGACGCCGGAACCACGCCGGTGAGGGTTTTCACCGTCAGGTCCCGGTTGACGCCAAGGTTGACCGTTTGGTCAGGCGTCACCAGACAGGAACAGCACGAGATGAGTTCTTCACCCGGGTCGAATGCATACACGTTTACACAGATGTTGCCGGACTGCGTGCCGAAGCCGGGGCCGAGCAGCGCCGCGCCGTTGGCGCCTGTGTTGGTAATGTTGATGTACGATTCACCGATTGTGAGGTTGGCTGCATATCTCACCTGAAAAGGTGCGTCAGCAGTTTGAGCGAAAGCGGCCACCGAAGTAAAGATCGCCGCCAGAAAAACGTTGCGCAGGTACATGGGTTATCCTCCCTCGTGAAAGTTATCACCAGGTTAGTCCGCCGTACAATTGCCTAAACGACCTAGCCAAAAGAATTACTCTGCGGCAAATCCGATCGGAACGCGCTGTCCAGAAATCGAAGATCGCAAGCGTGTGTTTGCGCGGTAGGTTGATAAATCTAATGTAGTTGTTGTTCCGCGATTCCTGGCCGACCTGCGTAGGAAGACGTCCCGATTCAGCGGTTCCAGCAGGGTGTATTCGAAAGGACATTCCTCCAAAATGTCGGTACTGCTGGTACTAGAGGTTTTGCGGTAAAAAGAGAGATCGCGCGGCTGCCTGGGCTTCCGGCGCGGCGTGTTTCTGCGTTTGCGGAGCTGAAGCCTGGGCTCGTATTCAACCGATGCCCTCGGATTTACCGCAGGCCGACGCCGAAGGAATCCCGGACCTCAGACCAGAACTTCCGGAAGCGCACGATGACGGCACTCGATTACGGTAGTTTTGATCTCGCGTTGTTGCTGTTTTTCCAATGTTATAGTGTATTAGCGGCCCGGGAAATCTTAAGGGCTCTCTGGATGCAGGTACATCCTCAAGGGTTCTCCCTGCAGACTTCCAGGGCCGCAGAACCGCTTCACGCTGCCCTCTCGCGGCTACCCTTTTGGACTACGCGTTGCTGGTACTTGCAACCGTTCTCATAATCGACTTATGGTTACTTTGGTGAAGAGTTTGAACAGACCCAAGGTTACGGCGGATGCTGAGGCACAGCGTAACCTTGACCGCTGGGAAGCGGATTTGCTTCTGAGTGTTGTATTTGCTCACATGGCTTTTCGCAGCACTGAAGACTACTCCGGCCGCAAGGCGGCGCATGATCGCTTCAAACAGACCGTCGTTCAGCTGTACCAATTCGTTACCGCGGAAAATTCGGATGAAAACGCGGCGATGGATTCCTGACTCTGTTCACCCGCCTCAAAAGGCCGAGGCGGCGATGAAGCGGCGCGCCCAATCCGAGTGGGAAGTAAACCGCCGGTGATGCTCATCCATCGCGATCTCGGGTCGTGAGGGGTCCTGCACGAAAATCGGCCGCAAGACCTCGTCACGCATCACTCTCGCGGCTACCTCTTTTGACTACTCGTTATCGGGCCCTTTGCGTCGGTTCGCAGAATCGACTTATGCTTCCTTAATTTAATAGTGAAGAGGTCAAATGTTCGGCGTTGGCGGGTCGGGTGATTTGGTTTTACCTGGGTAAACTGTTGTGGCCTGTGAACCTGATGTTCACTTATCCGCGCTGGAAAGTGGACCCGGCGGCTGGGTGGCAGTATATGTTTCCAATCGGCGTGCTGGTATTGACTGCCGGCCTGTGGCTGCTGGCCAGGCGGCGGCACCGCGGGGGGGCGCTGGCTGGTCTTCTTTTCTTTGTCGGCACCTGTTTCCGGCTTTGGGATTTTTTAATGTTTTCCCGTTCATTTATTCTTACGTAGCCGATCATTTTCAGTATCTGGCAACCTTGGGAATTCTCGTACCGTTGGCCTGCGGCTTTGCTATGGCGCGCGAGCGGATTCCGGCCGCCAGGCGACTGGTTCCCGCACTGGCCGGCGTTTTGCTGGCAGCGCTGTTCGTGCTCACGTGGCGTCAGAGCGGGATGTACCGGGACGCGGAAACACTCTACCGGGAAACGCTGCGGCGCAATCCGGCAAGCTGGATGGCGCACAACAATCTGGGCGTAATTCTTGCCGATATGCCGGGCAGGTTGCCGGAGGCGATTGCCGAATTCGAAGCGTCACTGCGGCTCAAGCCGGATAACCGTCAGGCAGAGAACAACCTCGGAAATGCGCTCTTGACCATCCCCGGCGGGAGTGCCGAAAGCGATCCCCCATTTACAGGCGGCGCTGGCGCTGAACCCCAACCTGGAAGAGACACACTATAACCTGGCTCTGGCCTTATCAATGACCGGGAGAATACCGGAGGCGATTGCCGAGTATCAAGCCGCGCTCCGGCTCCGGCCCGATTTCCCGGCGGCGCGTAGCAACTTACGAAACCTCCTCAATAAAACTGCCTCCGGTGCAGACTCAAGCCAACGGTGAGAGATGTGCGTGTTATGGCAACGTGCTGCAGTTAGGCGTTGTCTGGGTGTAAGAGACACATCCGGAGCAGAGACTGCCTGCAGGACAAAATGTACCATCCGTATAGGCGCTGCCTATCCAATAAATCGCAGAGGAAGGTATCAGGTTCGGATAGTGGATAAAACCTTGTGTCCAGTTCCCGGACCCGGTGGTGGCGCCGGTGTCGTTCATATTGTCGGCTCCCCCGGTGCAATTCGAGTTAAAGAACAGGCTGCCATTAACAACCACGGGCGCGGGCGTTACCAGTGAAAAATTCATGGCCTGAAAGTTACCGGTGAATCCATCGATAGTCAACGTGGCCCAGCAGGCTCCGGTCCAGGTGACCGATGTGCCGGCCAGCGAAGCCACGGTTACGCTGCCGTTAGCCGTTCCGAACCCCGGTGTGCTGGACATTATGGTGACTGAACCCGCAGCGACGCCGGTCACCGGCACGTTGACGGTCGCCGAACCTGCCGTGAAAGTCACGGTGGCGGGGACAGTGGCTACACTCGGGTTACTGGAACTCAGGCTGGCGACGACCCCGCTGCCCGGCGCAGCCGACAGGTTGAGTTGCAGATCCTGCGTAGCGCCGACGTTAATGTTCAGACCGCTCACGGGCGAGAAGAAGCTGCTGCCTCCGCCTGCGGTTACCTGGACCACGGCGCTGCCTGACGTGAAGCCCGGCGCCGACGCAGTGATGTTCGCCGAGCCGACGCTGAGACCGCTGACTTGCGGCTGCGTGGCGGGCCATGAGTTCCCGGCTGCAATGAAAACGCTCTGTGGCACGGTAGCAATGGACGTGTTGCTGCTGGCCAGGGATACGGTCAGCCCGCCTGCCGGCGCCGGCGCCGACAAAGTGACCGGGAACTCCGCGGATTGATTCAGACCCACCGTAACGGCCTGCAGTGAGATTGTGCCCGAAGACGTTGTGGTCTGTGTGACTGTCACGGCGGCGGTCGCGCTGGCAATGTTCGCGGCGCTGGCTGTAATGGTGACCGATCCCCCGGACACGCCCGTGACGGGCACGGACACGCTGCCGGCGCCCGGCGCGATGCTCAGTACCGCCGGCACCGTAGCCACGGCCGCATTACTCGAGTTGAGATTGATCGTGAGCTCAGCCGCCGCCGGCACCGACAGATTCAACGTCAGGTATTGTGTCGCGGTGCCGGTGATCGTAAGGCTGGCTGGTGAGAAGCTCATCGTGGTGGGGGTAACGCTGCCCGTCACCTGTACCTGAGAACTGGCGGTTGGATAGCCGAAGGCGGAGCCGGTAATCGTTGTCGACCCGGCGCTTATACCACTCACGATAGTCGATGCGCGCGCGCTGGTTGCGCCTTGCGGAATCGAAACGCTCATGGGCCATACCGTCGCAATGGAGGGATTGCCGCTGGCCAGCGTTATCGTCACGCCGCCCGCGGGCGCAGCCGTTCCCAGTGTTACCGGGAAACTTGCAGTATTGCCGGAAGTTATCGTGACGCTGCCGGGTAACAGAATGCCCCCGGCCGCCGCTTGTGCGACGACCACCGTGGCGGTCGTGCCGGCAACGTTCGTTGCGCTGGCTGTGATCGTGACCGATCCCGCCGACACGCCCGTGACGGGCACGGACACGCTGGTGGCGCCTGGCGCGATGCTCACCGCCGCCGGCACTGTCGCCACAGCCGTATTACTCGAGTTGAGGTTGACCGTCAGCGCAGCTGCCGCGGGCGCCGACAGATTCAGTGTCAGGTTCTGGGTCGCGGCGCCGTTGATCGTCAGGCTGGCTGGTGAGAAGCTCATCGTGGTGGCGGAGCCGCCGCCCGTCACCTGCACCTGGGACGTGGCGGTCGCATAGCCTGAGGCGGAGGCGGTAATCGCTGTCGATCCGCCGCTGATACCACTCACGGTGGTCGACGCGCGCCCGCTGGTGGCACCTTGCGGAATGAAAACGCTCGCGGGCCATACGGTCGCAACGGAGGGATTGCTGCTGGCCAGCGTAATGGAAACGCCGCCCGCGGGCGCGACGGCGGCCAACGTCACGGGGAAATTGACCGAACCGCCCGCCGCCATCGTGACAGTGGCAGGCACGACTATGCCCCCCGACGTCGATATCGTTTGGGTGGCGGTCACGCTGGCAGTCGCACTTGCAATGTTCGGTGCGCTGGCCGTGATCGTGACCAGCCCCGCACCTACGCCCGTGACGGGTACGGACGCGCTGGTGCTGCCTGCAGCGAAGCTCACTGTTGCCGGCACTGTGGCCACCGTCGGGTCAGTGGAACTCAGGCTGACGGTCAGCGGGGCTGCAGCGGGCGCGGAGAGATTCAGCGTCAGGTTCTGCGTCGTGCCGTCGTTGACCGTCAGGCTTCCAGGCCAGAAGCTCATCGTTGTCGCGCTGCTGCCGCCCGACGTGACCTGCACCTGGGAACTGGCCGTTGCGTAACCGGGCGCGGATGCTGTGATCGTAACCGACCCGGCGCTGTAACCGGTCAACGTCGTCGCAACACGAGCAGACGTTGTCGTTCCGCCTTGCGGTACGAAGAGAGTCGATGGTGACACATTCGCAATAGAGGGATTACTGCTCGACAGAGTTATTGTTACGCCGCCCGCCGGCGCGGCGGTGCCCAGGGCTACGGAGAAGCTGACCGTACCGCCTGGCGTAACCGAGACACTGCTGGGTATGAGGATAGCCGCGGTCTGGAAAGTCCATTGCAGTTGGGAAAAATCAACTGAAGCAGTGCTGGCGATCTGAAGCGTGAATGTATTGCTGCTGGTCACCTGGCTGTTTGCGGGCACGGACGGGAACTGCAGGGTGTTTTGTCCCGCTACCACCTGCATGGATGTATTCAGACTCGTGACAGTGGCCGTTACTGCCTGAAGCGCTGCCCCGCTGTTCACGATATCGGCAGTGTAGTTGGCATTAACGATTCTCTGGATGGTCTGCTGACTCACCAGTTTATAGTTTGTGATGGAAAGGCCTTGAGTCTGGCCAAATGCCGCGGAACAAATAAGAATCGAAATCGCGATCAGGCGGGCGCATAATGGCGGCGCCGGAAAGCTCGGATTTCGCTGCAGGAGGCCGTGAAAACACGTATTACGGTACATGGTAATGAATGGTCCTTTCCATCGGGTCTTCCCGGCGATGCGCCAGATGGATGGCGCGATCGCCTTCACGCTTTGCCTTCCGGGTCATCCCCGGTGGCGCCGCCAGTTGCAGCCGCTGCCAGGATTCGATCGCCAAACAAATACCGCGGAATCAGGGCGCTTCAATCGCCTTAAGTGCTTCGTTAAACTGTGCGAGAGTCAGCGCTCCCACCGTCACATAGCCTTCGACACCGAAGGTGGTGGTTTTTCCAACCACAAAGGCCGGCGTGCCGTTGATTTGGAGCGTCCTGGTCTCGCTGACGTCGTTGAGGATCTCCGTTTTGTGTTTCTCACCGTCCAGACAGGCGCGGAACACCTGTGAGTCGAGTTTCAGGTTCTGCGCCGAATCGAGAATCCGCTCGGTTGTCAGACTCGGGCTCTTAAACAGAAAATCCCGCATCGGCCAGTACTGGCCCTGATCGCCGGCGCACAGTGCCGCTTCCGCGGAGCGCATAGCGTCGGGATGAATATCCAAAGGGAGATTGCGGCTGATAAACCGGAGTTTTCCGGTGTCGATATAAAGCTTGCGGATCTGATCGAAAGTGCTGTTTTGGAAGCCGCGGCAGAATGGGCACTGATAGTCGGTAAACTCGATCAGCGTGAGAGGCGCCGTGTCGGAACCGAGGCTGTTGTAGCCACTCTGAACCCTTACGGTGCGCTTTTGGGGACCGGGAGTAACCGCAGTTGTCTTAACCTGGCCTTCCAGCAGCCGCCGTATCTGCTTTAATTCATCGAGGATCGCATCCGCCTGCGAACGCGTTATGCCTGGCTCGTCCTTCAGGCCGCTTGCCGCATCTGCGGCGGCGACGCCAGGCACAGAGACCAGGAACGCGAGAGTGCAGAAACACACGCTGCAGGCGAACAGCCGGGTACCTGCCCGTTCCTGAAGCAGCGCGGTAAAGTGCCATGAGCGACGCATTGCCGACTTAAACGCGGCCGCGATTCGTTTCATGTCGGTTACTTCTCCTGAGCGGTGGGCTTTGGTTTCGAAGGACGCGGTCCAGCGCAGCTTGAGAATGACTTGCCGCTTCCTTCCCGGGCAAATCGTGTGAATCCGCTTCTCTTGGATATCAAGGCTGAAGTGGCGATGGCAAGACTATCGAAAGTTAGCATCCGGAACGTTAACTAAAGAGTCAGGCCCGGGCGCTCGGTTCAGGGATTCGGGATATTTGCGCCCTGCCATCGCCGACCGCGTCATCGAGCGATGGATGGGCGCTCTGGATGGGCGCCCTGGATCAGCGAGTGACGTCCGGGGTTTCGGGTGCTTTCGACAGCGATTTACGCAGATCCCTCATTCTCAGGCGATCCGCAATCTTCTTCTTTCGGAGCCTGCCGTGGCGGGCCTTGTCTCCATTTTTTGCTGACATGCTTTCATTGTCGTATTTATTTACGACTTGCGTTCACAAAAGATTCCATCCCGCGCCTCGATTTTTCACACCGTCTCGCCGATTGCAGCGAAGCGCGGGATCAGGAAAAAGTGGCGCCCGCAGAGACAGCACCGGCAGGGTTGAACGAGCCATTGAAAAGTTCTTTCCAGCGTATTTTGCGTTCCCACCATTCTGAAATCGATGGATTTGCAGCGCGGGCAGCGACTCGAAAAGAGCCATGCGAGGATCGAACGCATCATGCCCACTGGGCTTCCGGCCTGACAGCATGGGATGGCATCTCGGAGTATGCCGGGCGGCTGGCTTCCCGCGCGGCACTCAATTGTTCCGGCGTCCTGACGTCTGGCTCTGACAGTTTGATGCGCGCTCTGGCGCGCGAAACCTGGCGCTTGTGGCGCTTCTGCAGCCTTTTGTCCATGGAGGTTCAGTACTCTTCTTCCACGATGCCGCAGATCATGGCTTCCGTAGTCAACATGAGAGACGCGATGGAAGACGCGTTCTGCAGCGCCGAGCGAGTTACCTTGGTCGGATCGATCACGCCGGCCTGCACCAGATCCTCATATTCCTCGGTTGCCGCGTTGAAGCCGAAGTGGGGATTGTCGCTGCGGCGAATTTTATCCACGACGACGGCGCCTTCAGTCCCGCAGTTGAGTACGATCTGCCGTACCGGTTCCTCGCAGGCGCGGCGCACGATCGTCACGCCAAACTGCTCGTCGCCCTCGAGCGTCAGCTTCTTCAATGCGATTGCGGCGCGCAGGAGGGCAACGCCTCCGCCCGGCACGATGCCTTCCTCGACTGCCGCGCGTGTCGCATGCAAGGCGTCCTCGACGCGGGCCTTTTTTTCCTTCATCTCGGTCTCGGTCGCGGCGCCGACGCGGATGATCGCCACGCCGCCGGACAGCTTGGCCAGCCGCTCCTGGAGCTTCTCGCGATCGTAATCGGAGGTGGTGTCGTCGATCTGGGTGCGAAGTTGTTTGATGCGGCCTTCAATGCTCTGCGCCGTACCAGCGCCGTCGATGATCGTGGTGTTCTCTTTGTCGACGGTGATGCGTTTGGCGCGGCCCAGATCTTCGAGTTTCACGCCGTCGAGCCGGATGCCGGTTTCTTCCATGATGGATTTGCCGCCGGTGAGGATCGAGATGTCTTCGAGCATGGATTTACGCCGGTCGCCGAAGCCGGGGGCCTTCACGGCGCAGACGTTGAGCGTGCCGCGGAGCTTGTTCACGACCAGCGTGGCGAGTGCTTCGCCTTCGACATCTTCGGAGATGATCAGCAGCGGCTTGCCCGCGCGGGCGATCTGCTCCAGAATCGGCAGCACATCGTTCATGCTGGCGATTTTCTTTTCGTGAATCAGAATGTACGGATCTTCGAGAACGCATTCCATGCGCTCGGGGTCGCGTCACGAAGTAGGGCGAAAGATAGCCGCGATCGAATTGCATGCCTTCGACGGTGGCGAGTTCGGTGACCATGGTCTTCGATTCTTCAACGGTGATGACGCCGTCCTTGCCGACCTTCTTCATCGCCTCGGCAATGACGTCGCCAATGGTGGAATCACTGTTGGCGGAGATGCGTCCCACCTGCGCGATCATGTCGCCGGTGACAGGTTTCGAGAGCTTCGTGATCTCTTCGACCGCAAGGGCGACGGCCTTGTCGATGCCGCGTTTGATGGCCATCGGATTGGCGCCGGCCGTGACTGCCTTGATGCCTTCGCGGAATATGGCCTGGGCGAGAATGGTGGCCGTCGTGGTGCCGTCGCCCGCGACGTCGGACGTCTTCGATGCGACCTCGCGCACCATCTGGGCGCCCATGTTCTCGAGGGGATCTTTCAGATCGATTTCCTTCGCCACGGTCACGCCGTCTTTGGTGACGGTGGGGGCGCCGAATTTTTTCTCGAGAACGACGTTGCGCCCTCTCGGTCCCAGCGTGACCTTTACCGCCTCGGCAAGCTGGTTGACGCCGCGCAGAATCGCCTGGCGAGATTCATCGCTGTAAGTGATTTGTTTTGCCATAGTTGTGTTCCTCCTTGGGTTCGTTTGGAAATTCAGCTCGCGGACAAAACGCCGAGCACGTCGTCTTCGCGCATGATGATGTATTCGGTGCCGGCCACTTTGGTCTCGGTCCCGGAGTATTTTCCGAACAGGACACGGTCGCCCGCTTTGATGTCAAGGGCAACCAGTTCGCCGTTCTCGAGTCTCTTGCCATGGCCGGCGGCGATGACTTCGCCTTCCTGCGGCTTCTCCTGAGCGGAGTCGGGAATAATGATGCCGTGGCGCGTGGTCTCTTTTTCGTCGATGCGCTTCACTACGATACGGTCGTACAGAGGTCGAATGTTCATGATGTTGTCAGCCTTTCGCTTTATGAATTGGAGGCGGAGCCGGTTAAAACGCGGCGCGCCGCTCGTTGATCTTTTATGTACTGATACCGCGGATCGCGGGCGATCATCTGGCGAACCTGATCGCCCAGGTCCCGCCATTCGCGGATAAAATAGCCGGCGCTTGCGACGGACATCGTCTCGGCGCGCTTCTGTTCGAGTATGGCGATAATGGTGCGTGTCTCCGCTTGTTTCTGCCCGGTCTGAATGCCGACCTGAGCCTGAAACACATTCGCCACCCGATCGAACTCCCGGGCAACGGCCGATCTGATCTGCTCAGCCCACTCAATCTGGTTCGGCGTGCCGGTCAGTTCGCTTTCAGTGTCCAAAGCAAACCATGCTTTCCTTAAGTTCCTGAAGACGTCGCGCATGGGCCGCCACGGTAACGCGAACGACTCCCAGAAATTTTTTGCTCGTGACGTCGATGATTTCGAAGCTGTTGCAGTTCTCGGATTTCACGTATTTTGCCAGTCGCCCGAGGGCTGCGCTGAGCGTCTTCTGCCGATCCACGCCGAAAGAGGTCCGCTCGATTTTGCCGGCCATGAAGAAGGAGATCCATCCGGCTTTCTGGATTTCCGCATCGAGCGTGGAACGAACGTTTCGCAGTACGGACCAGCCCTTCAACATCAGCTCTCCGCCAATGGGATCGACACCGAACTGGAGAAACGCCGGCAGCCGTGCGCTGCGTTCCACGTGAATACTGCCTGCCTGCATGGAATTTTTCATTAACGGAGCCATCATGGGCGTAACGTTCATGGGCGTAACGCTCATGGACGAAAGCCAGGCTTGTTCGCCAGGCGGACCTGTTCGTCTCTGGTTGCCGTTTCGGCGTCCAGCCTCGCTTTCAGGTCGAGCGCCTTCTGCGGTGCTTCCACGCGATCCAGCCGTTCCGATTCAACTATCGCGCGTTCGGCCAGAGCCTGGTTGCCGGTGGATGAAACAATCATGCCAAAGCCACCTCCGTACGAAAACCCGACGAGGCTCAACAGATTCTGCGGATCGTGCCACTGCGCGATCACCCGGACAGCAGAGCTGTAACCCGAGTTGAAAGACATCTCTTTCGTGGCTGGCTTCGAAGCGGGCCCGTAAATCGCGGACAGCGCTTCCGTCATATCGGCGTCGGTCAGGCCGCCCGTATGGTCCCGGTCGTAAGTCACCATCATTTCGAACAGGCTGCCGTTGTAGAAACGGAACCGAATCTCCCTGACGGAATCAGACTGCGTCTCCGAAGGGGCAGACCGGTTTGTCTTCCAGTCAAGCTCCTCGATGCGTTCGGGGCGGCTGGAGATCAACTTTGCTTCGGAAGATGCCATCCCCGTCTGCGTGGCTACATCCGCGGGAGAAGTCCCGAGACGGAATCCCCGATAAAGGGACAGGTCACCAGCCGGCAGCAGAGAAGCCGAGGCCAGGGTCGACAAAACGACAAAGGCCAGCGGGTAATAATGCGTTTTCATAAGTTCCTCTCAGGCGGATTTCAAAGAATCGACCGGCGGTCCCAAAGCACCTGAATGACGAGCGCGGCGACGGCGACGAAAAGCAGGATGTGAATGGATCCGCCCAGCCTGTATCTGGTGATCATGCCGGCCAGCCACAGAACCAGCAGGGCGGCCGACGCGGCTACTGTGATTTTCCGGGCGTTGGCTTTGCCGCGCAGTCTGTTTTTTTGTTCCCATATGCGCCAGGTTTGCGGGCTGATCTGCTGATCTTCGGTGAAGGTTTCCATTAAGTCCCTGCCTTTCTTTTTGAGTCGGCCCGCAGACTTCAGGCGGGCTGAACCGGTGAAGCCGATTCGGCTCCCGCCGCGGCGAACCGCTTGCGCGGTGATTTCCTTTTTTGCGCCTCCAGCGCGGCGGTGACGAGAGTCGAGTGGATGGTCATGTCCCCCTCGGTGAAGGTGAAAGCGCGCTGGTCGTCACCCTCGCTGCGCCGCTCAAGAACGCCCCGGCAAAGCAGCGGCAGCTCCTGCATGCGGATCCCATGCTTGCGTGCCAGCGCGAGATCGGCGCTGACGCTGAAAGCTGTTCGCGCCCAGTCATCCGCAACGCATTCGAATGTGAATACACGGAAGCCGGTGTCCTGCGTAAATCCAGCGAGAACGTATTGCACGGCCGTTGGTTTCATGGCGTGTGCCGGCCTGTCGCGCGATCATTCGGGGGGACCAGGGTTTCCTGGCGTGGCGGCGGGCCTCCGGCCGCGAGTCTAAGCCGCTGGACCAGTTGCTTTCCGATATTCAGCTCGGGAGCATTCGAAGTGAACCCGGGCAGTCGGGAGTCGATGAACTCTTTGCGAAACAGTTGATCGGCGGCCAGACCGGTCAGTATCTGGAGTTCCGTTGCGGTGAATTTCAATGTGATCAGCGTCAAGTTCAACCCCTGTGGTTATGCGTGCGTCAGCCATTCCAGCGGATGGCTCCGGACAGTTCCATTGCGCTCCGTGATATCTGCCCATTTGATGTCCGCTCTGAACTGCAGAAAGACTCCCGGGGTGCCCGTATAAGTGCCCTTGACGATTACGACTTCGTCGCCTTTGGCAAACACCGGCTCCGCAGGTCCGGGCTGGCGGGAAATATTCACTTTGTACTCGTTCCGCGAACGGCGATCGAGGAAATCGAAAGCCGCGAGAATTTCATCCAGTTGACCCGGGCCAGCCCGATGCAGATCACACTGCACGCGATCGCCGCAGCAAGAGCAGCGTCACCAAACGGACGCGAGACGACTAACGCTGCCGGGATGAAGATCAAGCCCAGAATCAGCAATGCGGCTGTAGCGGTGTAACTGGTACCGGTAGGTTTTCGGCTAGCCACAAGTTTTTCCTCGGCAACAGGCTTTTCGTCGGCAACAGGCTTTTCGTCGGCAACAAGCATGGCAACCTCCTCGGTTGTCGAGTCGCCTAAGGAGAGGAATCAGACCGGCTGACTTAGTTCAGACAATCTGCGGAATGCCCGCGCGGCATACGTTCACTAATATAAGTTAATTTTTTCGGAATGTCAATCAGGAATCGGGGCTATACTCGATGCATAGTTTACTGATTTCGGTAAACCAGACAGTCACAAACAGGCACCCGTGGATATTTCTTTATTGATTCGGCAGCGTTTGAAGGATCTTGGGCTCGGTCAGAAAGATCTCGCCGAGGCCGCGCAAGTCACTGAATCCTATGTCTCGCAGTTGCTGGGCCGCACGAAGGCTCCACCCGCCTCGGGCCGGACAGATATTTACGAGAGGATCGGCGAGTTCCTGAGATTTCCCGCAGGTGAGCTTTCGAGACTGGCGGACCTGCAGCGTCAGGAAGAAATAAAGAAAAAGGCGGCAGCGCCACTGACAGCGCTGTTCAAAGACTCGCGGGAGCTGATTCTGCGCAAGTGCGATCCAGGCAAGCGAAACGAAGTGGCGAACATCTTCGAGAAGCAGCCCTTCGGCGAGCTGGAACGTCTGGTCACGCAAAAGCTACTGGACGTGACGCAGGGCGTGGCCCGGGACGAACTGCGGAACGAAGACTGGCTCCGCTCGATGGCTGAAATCAGTCATCGGAGCTATGAGCAGATGCGTGTCGCGATCCTCGAATTTCTGGATACGGACGTATTCAGCATTTCGGTGGAGGGTTGCGCGTCGTTCCTCGATCCGATCATCGAGTATTGGGATATTGATCTGCGGACGTTTGGCCTCGAGATCGGTCTCAATCTCCGACTCTCGCCGCAAAGCATCAGGCGATTTGAGTTTGCCGAAAGACAACTCGCGGTAAGCACTGTAGAGCCCGCCCTGGAGGAGTTTCTGAGGAACACCGTAATGAGCGGGAACATCACGGAGGAGGAGATTAATTTTCTGCGCGGGTTGAAGTTCAACGGGCGTCGGCCCTCTCCGCTTTATTACTACCGGGAACTGCAGAATCTCAGGGATCCTCTGCATTTTCAGGCGGTGGAGCAATAGCGGCTATCCAAATGCTCAAGCGAAGGAGGAATATCTTTATGAACGAAGCTTCGAAAATTCGCAAGATCGCGTTCGTGGGGAACCATCTGCCGCGCAAATGTGGCATTGCCACGTTCACGACCGACCTGCTGGCCGCAGTCGCCGCCGCGCATCCGCAAACTCAGTCGTTCGCCGTGGCGATGAATGATATCAAAGGCGGTTACGATTACCCCGAGGTGGTCCGCTTTGAAATTGAAGAGCAGGATCTGTCTTCCTACCTGCGGGCGGCGGATTTCCTGAATATCGGCAACGTGGACATCGTGTGCCTGCAGCACGAATTCGGCATTTTCGGAGGACCGGCGGGCAGTCATATTCTGGCGTTCCTGCGCGAGTTGAGGATGCCGGTGGTCACTACGATGCATACTGTACTCGGCGAGCCCAGAGCCGATCAGCGACGGGTGACGCAGGAACTGATCTCGCTCTCGACCCGGCTGGTGGTCATGGCTGAGCGCGGCCGCACGATGCTGCAGGACATTTATGACGCGCCGCCATCAAAGATCGATCTCATTGCGCACGGCATTCACGACGTTGGGTTCGTGGATCCGACTTACTTCAAGGATCAGTTTGGCGTGGAAGGCAAAGTGGTGCTGCTCACGTTCGGTCTGCTCTCCCCGAACAAGGGCATCGAATCCGTGCTGAATGCGCTGCCGGATATTCTGGCGGAGTTTCCGGATGTCGTTTATATCGTGCTCGGCGCTACGCATCCGAATGAACTGCGCGAGCACGGCGAAGCCTATCGCGTAAGTCTGGAAAGTCTGGCCCGGCGCAACAAGGTGGAGAAGAACGTTATTTTCTACAACCGGTTCGTGGAACTGGAAAACCTGAAGGAATTCATCGGCGCCGCGGACCTTTACATCACGCCCTACCTCAACGAGGCGCAGATCACGTCGGGAACCCTGGCTTACGCCTTCGGGGCAGGGAAGGCCGTGGTCTCCACGCCTTACTGGCATGCGGCGGAACTGCTGTCCGAGGATCGCGGCGTACTCGTGCCGTTCGGCGACGCCGCGGCAATCGCACGCGAAGTGATTTCTCTGCTGGGCGACGACACGCGCCGGCACGCGATGCGCAAGAACGCCTACCGGCTGGGCCGCGAGATGATCTGGAGCAACGTCGCGCAGCTGTATATGCGCACGTTTGAATCGGCGCGGCTCGAGGTGGCGCCGCTCTCCCGACGGTCCCTCATCAGCCGGACGCTCGATCAGACGCCGCGCGAACTGCCGGAGCTGAAATTGAACCATCTGATGCGGATGACCGACTCCACCGGCGTTTTCCAGCACGCCATCTTTGACGTCCCCAATTTCTCCGAAGGCTACTGCACCGACGACAACGCCCGCGCCTTCATCCTCGCCATGCTGCTGGGGGAATCGGGAGATGAAACTGATGAGACGCGCGCCCTGGCCACGAGCAGCGCCGCGTTCCTTCACTACGCGTTCGATTCGCAAACGAAGCGTTTCCACAACCACATGAGCTTCGACCGCCGCTGGCTCGACGAGCAGGGCTCGGAAGACTGCCACGGACGAGCGCTCTGGGCGCTGGGCGTGGGCGTGGGACGCTCGCCGCACCGAAGTTTCCAGATGATGGCGGGCCAGCTTTTCTCAATGGCGCTGCCGTCTCTGGTGGATTTCACCTCGCCGCGGGCGTGGGCGTTTGGGCTGATCGGCATCCACGAATACTGGCGCCGGCTGAACGGCGACAGTTTCGTCCATCAGGTGCGGGACACACTCACCTGCCGGCTGATGGGACTGTTTGAAAGCAACGCGCGCCACGACTGGTGCTGGTTTGAAGACGAACTCTCCTACGACAACGCGAAGCTCGCGCATGCCCTGATTCTGAGCGGGCGCGCCAGCGGTCAACAGGCCGTCTTCGAGCGCGGATTGCACGCCCTGAGGTGGCTGAACCAGATGCAGATTTCCGAGAAAGACCATTTCCGGCCGATTGGCAGCAACGGCTTCTACCGCCGCGGCGCCGACCGTGCCCATTTCGACCAGCAGCCGATCGAAGCGCATGCCATGGCATCGGCCTGTCTGGAAGCCTATCGGTCTACCCAGGACTTCTGGTGGTACGAGCAGGCGCAGCGTGCGTTTGACTGGTTCATTGGCTGGAATGATCTCGGCCTTGAACTCTATTCGCCGGAGAGCGGAGGCTGCCGGGACGGACTGCACGTGGACCGGGTGAATGGCAACCAGGGCGCGGAGTCGACTCTGGCGTTCCTCCTTTGTCTCGAGGAAATGCGCCTGGCGCAAAATATGGTGACGAGTTTCAAAGAACCCATGGCGGTTGGAGCATAGTGCCGCTCGGCATCCGGCGCGTCCCGCCGACAATAGAGCCAGACCAGTCCCGCGTTCTTCTCCGGCCCTTCGATCCGGGCGATTCGGAAAGGGCCGCCGGAATCGTGGAGCGCATCCTCGCGATTCCCGAGGAAGAAGTTGTCCCGCTGCTGCAGGAGGTTTGCGCCGGTTTCGCGCGGCGGCACCAGAATATCCACGAGCGCTTTCTGGAACGCTTTGAGCAGGTGTACGACACCCACGGCGAGGACGGGGAATTCTCGGAAGCAAGGCGGCAGCTGATCGGTGCCTACTTCCTCGCCGAATACTCGCTCGAGAGTGCCGCTTTATTTAATCCGTCGATCGTCCCGCACCCCGATCAGGATGGCGTGCCGGCCGGCGCCCTGCGTTTCGTTCTCAGCCTTCGCGCCACAGGGGAAGGACATATTTCGTCCATCACGTTTCGCACCGGTATCATTTATGCCGATCATCGAATTGAAGCCTCGATGCCGACTGGCTTCCTGAGCGAGCCGCGGCAGATCCCGAATCCGCTTTACGAAACGGGGCTGTTCACGCGGAAGCTGGCCGAGCTTGGATTGAAGGGCGCATTCAGCCGGCGTGTTCTGCGGAACCTCGGAGACTCGTTCACGCTCGAGGAGCTTCGCGAACGTCTCAGCGCCGAACAGTTCCAGCTTTCGGGTGGCCTGACGCAGAAGGATCACGATGTCGCGCAGGGGATCTGGATGCTCGCCAAGTCGAACTACGAAGTGCAGTTTCAGCCGGAACAGGAAATCTCGGAGCGGGTTCTTTTCCCGGCCACGCCCTCGCAGCGGAACGGGATCGAAGACGCGCGCTTCGTGCGCTTTTGCGAAGAGGACGGGGCGCACGTTTACTACGCCACCTTCACCGCCTACGACGGTGTGGTGGTGATGCCGCAACTTGTGGAGACCCGCGATTTCCTGCATTTTCGATTCATCACTCTGAACGGCGTGGCCGCGCAAAATAAAGGCATGGCGATGTTCCCGCGAAAGATAAACGGCCTCTATGCGATGATTTCGCGGCAGGATAACGAGAATATCTACCTGATGTTCTCCGATAACGTCCATTTCTGGAACGAATACACGCTGCTCCTGAAGCCCCGCTTCCCGTGGGAGCTGATCCAGATGGGGAACTGCGGATCTCCTATCGAAACAGAAGCGGGGTGGCTCGTGCTCAGCCACGGCGTCGGCCCCCTGCGGGAATACTCGATCGGGGCATTCCTGCTGGATCGCGACAATCCGGCTAAAGTCATCGGCCGCACTCGGGTGCCTCTGCTCAGGCCTGACGAACATGAGCGGGAGGGCTATGTGCCGAACGTCGTCTACACATGCGGCGCTCTTCTCCACGACGGCGAATTGATTATCCCGTACGGTTCGGCCGATCACGCCACAAGTTTCGCCATCGTTCCCCTGCAGGATGTATTGGCCGTCATGGAGCCTGAAGTTTGATCTGTGCGGGAAAGCGAGTGGCTATCCTTGCGCCGGTGGCGTGGAGAACGCCCCCCCGGCAATACGGCGCCTGGGAAACGGTCGCCGGCAACATCACGGAAGGCCTGGTCGCCCGCGGCTGGGATGTGACATTATTCGCCACCGCGGACTCGATAACCACTGCGCGCCTCTGCGCCGTGGTAAACGCCGGTTATGAAGAAGACCGGGAGATCGATCCTAAGGTGGCCGAATACCTTCACATATCGACGGTGTTCGAGCGGGCCGCCGAGTTCGACCTCATCCACAGTCACTACGACTTCATGGCTTTGACTTACACGAAGCTTGTGAGCACACCGGTGCTCACCACGATTCATGGATTCTCATCCCCGAAGATTATGCCGGTCTACCGAAAGTATCGCGAGGGGTACTTCGTTTCGATCAGCGATTCCGATCGCGCGGCGGGGTTGAGTTGTGGGCTGAATTATCTGGCAACCGTTTACAACGGGATCGACTTGTCGCTCTACCCGCTGCAGCCGGCGGGCGGCGAGGATCTCATTTTCCTGGGGCGGATTCATCCCGATAAAGGCGTGCATCTGGCGATCGAAGTCGCGCGCCGGACCGGGCTGCGACTCCTCATCGCAGGGATCATTCAGGATCGCGCATATTTCCGCGAACAGGTTGAGCCGCATCTCGACGACCGGATTCGTTATCTGGGTCCTGTCGACGTGCGGGGCAAGAACGAATTATTCGCGCGCGCCAGGGCGCTTCTGCACCTCAACACGATTCCGGAGCGGTTCGGCCTGGTCCTCGTCGAAGCGAATGCCGCGGGGGTACCCGTCATCGCCATGGATCTCGGCTCGTGCCGCGAGGTGATTGAGCATGGACGCACCGGATTTCTGGTGAACGATGTAAACGAGGCCGTGCTGGCTTTACAGGGGATCGCCCGGATTGATCGCGAGGCTTGCCGCGACCGCGTCCGACGGCGTTTTTCGATCGAGACGATGGTCGCCGCGTACGAGCGAGTCTACGCGACAATTTTCGACCGGGAAGGGTAAGTGCCAGGTTGCAGAAATCAGCGTGTGCTCAATATCCCAAACCGCCGGCTGGCGGACCCAGAGGAGACCCCGGCTCTGCGGCGGTCGCTAAGCGGGGTGAGCGAGGGAGTGGTACAGGCGAGTTCCAGGAAACCAGTAACCAGGGAGGCGGTATGAAGCGTGACATTGTCGGGCGTTACCCCGGGAACCCCATCCTCACAAAAGCCGACATCCCTTACCCGGTAGAGACCGTTCACAACGCGGCGGTCGTAAAGTATGAGGGCGAGCATGAGGGTGAATACATCATGCTCTTCCGTTCTCATCTGCGTACCGGGCGATCCATTATTGGTCTGGCGCGCAGCACGGACGGTTTTCGTTTCATCGCCGACCCACAGCCTTTTCTGGTTCCCGCGCAGAGCGGTGCGTTTTCCGAATATGAGGAGTTCGGGGTGGAAGATCCGCGGGTGACGAAGATCGAGAACGAATACGTGATCACCTACAGCGCTTACTCCCGAAATGGAGTGCGCATCGCGCTGGCCAAAACGAGAGATTTCCGCCAGATCGAAAGGGTCTCTCTGATCACCGAAGCCGATTATCGAAACGTGGTGATCTTTCCGGAAAAGTTCAACGGGCTCTATGCGCGGCTCGACCGTCCTCACTCGGAGATCGCGCCCTGGTCCATCTGGATTTCGTACTCTCCGGATCTGCGCTTCTGGGGCGAGTCCCGGCTTATCATGAGGCCGGTGCAGTATCACTGGGACGAGATGAAAATCGGCCCCGGCGCACCTCCCATCAAGACCGATCGCGGATGGCTCTCCATCTATCACGGAGTCTTCCAGACGATGGACGGATCGGTTTATCGTCTAGGAGTGGCGCTGCACGATCTCCACGACCCGGCAAAGGTAATCGGGGTTGGCGATTCGTGGATTCTGCAGCCGGAAGATCCCTGGGAGATTACGGGCTATGTCCACAACGTGGTCTTCACGTGTGGCGCGGTGGCCGAGCCGGACGGAAGCGTGAAGATTTACTGGGGTGGCGCCGATACCGTGATGTGCGTGGGGGAAGCGCTGCTTTCAGACCTGGTGGATCAGTGTCTGGATCACGGCCGGCCCGCCATCGCGTGACTACCGGCTGGTCTTGCTCATCATGCGCATGAAACGAAGCACAATGCGCGATCCCTTGCAAACCTGCTGTTCAATCGACCCTTCCAGTTGTTTGGTCAGGATCCCGACGATCTTCAAACCGAGGGACTGAGTATTCTGTTCAGCGAGGAAGCCGGCGGGCAAACCGATGCCATCGTCTTCCACCGAAAGCTCCAGCCGGCCAGGCACGCATTCATGCAGACGGGCAAGAATCCGGCCACTCCGCTCGCAGGGGAATGCATACTTGAATGCATTCGTCAGCAACTCGTTCAGGATAAGAGCGCAGGGCACGGCTCGCTCTATACCGACTTAGATCGGATCGACGTCCATCTCGATCGAAATCCGGTCTCCCGTTTCATCGCAAAACGTCGCATACAGCCACCCCACGAGTTCTCGTGCGTAATCCGAGAAGTTGATGTGGTCGAGGGATGCTCGTGAATGAGGCCTCCTCCCCCGCGGAACAACCGGGTACCCAGACACGGATCGGCGGACCCGGCCGCCCTGCCTTCAAACAGCCGCGCGACGGCCTGCTGGCGAAGCGCCTCGAATGCTTCCGGATCGCGGAAGAAGCTGGTGACGCCGATCAAGAGATCGCGAAAGAGCGCCTCAACATCCGCGGAAGTTTTCTCCAGATAGCGGGCACTCTTCCATCTGCCCGATCTGGTGAAGGCCACGCGCCGCTCCATACGGCGGGTGACGGTGTTCATCTTGTAGCGGGAAAAGTCGTGGCCAGTCTGGAGGCGCAGCAATTCAAAGATGCTCTTCATCGCGGCCTGAGGGGGCGCGCCGGGAACGGGAAGGGAACGGGAAGGGAACGGGGCATCTTCCCGGGCGCCATCACATAGTCCACCAGACCGGTGTCGACTGCGCTGGCCGGCATGCCGTCGTATTCGGTGGAATCGGGATCCGGCGCGATGGCGATCCCGCCCGCGCCCTTAATGGCGCGCAGTCCCAGACAGCCGTCGCTGCCCGTGCCTGAAAGCACGACGCAGATGGCGTGCTCGTGCTGGTCCTCGGCCAGGGAACGAAAGAAAAAGTCGATGGCCAGGTGATGGCTGCCCGGCGCCTCCTGTTCCGAAAGCTGCAGGGCGCCGTTCGCCAGGGCGATGTTCCGGTTTGGCGGGATGACGTAGACGGAGTTCGGCCTGACGAGCATGCCCTGCGTAACCTCAAACCTCCATCGTGGTGTAGCGCCTGACCAGATCGGCAAGGATGCTCTCGTGGTCCGGCCGCAGATGCTGCACCAGGACAAAAGCCATATTGGGATCGCCGGGCGGCATCCCGGAAAAGAAGGCCTCAAACGCCGCCCGCGGAGGCGCCTATTCCGACAATGGGAAATTCCGGTCCGGGTGCGATGAGGCTGCTGCGCCTTCGTCCTGAGGGGACGAATCTTCTTAAGGCCGTGGTCGGCAGGGCGCCCGAAATCAGGTGAGATGCGGGACGGCGCTATGGGGCACGGCAGTCTTCGGCGGCCACCCATCCGGGTGATCGGATCTGAATTAACGAAGCCAATTAATCAGGTCCGAAGGGGGCCCGCAGACGAGCCCCAACGGAACTGACTTGTTTACCAGCGCCGGTTTTTTGACTGGCCGCCGCCGTTGCTGTATCCGCCACCGCGGGCTTCCCTCGGTTTGGCTTCGTTGATGGTCAACGTTCTGCCGTCAAGGTCGCGGCCATTGAGGGAATCTATGGCTCGCTGACCCTCTCCGTCATTAGCCATCTCGACAAAGGCGAAGCCTCTGGGCTGTCCCGTGTCGCGATCGGTTACGACGTTAACGCGGTCGATCGTGCCATGCCCGTCAAACAGGGATCGAAGTGAATCTTCAGTCGTTCTGAAGCTCAGGTTTCCTACAAAAATATTTTTCAAACTAATTCTTCTTTCTGGAATTTGCAGAACTGCGAATCGAAGGGCAGGCCAAGTGGGTTAGTACAGGCGAGTAACTTAAATCAGCGGGCTGTCAAACTACGTTCTCAGCATAACAGATGGCAGGAGCGCCTGACAGGGTGGGCTGAAAAAGGTCGTTTCGTTGCCTCTTGCTCACGCGCGCGGTTCAGTAACTGCATTCCTGAACCGCGACTGTGAAACAAGAAGCCTTTTTCAGCAGCCTTCTCAGGCGCGCGAGACTTAGCGGCGTTCCGCCGAGTCGCGAAACAGGGCGTGTTCAAACTTTCGAGCTACGTCGGGAGTCTTGAAGTCACCGGTGAGGATCTCACGATTGGTTACGTCGCGGCCGTAGAGTTCTCTGTTGGTGTCATCATCCGGGCGAAGCGTGGCGCCTTCCAGCGAAATGCCTGCGAAAAGCCCGCGGGAACGGGAATAAGACAGCATTTCCGCGTGCATTTCAGCGTCTGTCTGAGCGGCGGCGTCCCGGCCCAGCGGGCCCGCAGCAACAGTTGCCTCTCCGCCGAGCGTGAACTTGTCGGATAAGAGGTGCTTCATCCCGCCGTCGTTCATGACGAGCAACGCAACGTCTGTTTCGGAAGCGCCAATCTGGAATCCGAAACTTCCACCTTCAACCCGCATTCCGGCCGGCGCGCTCCAGCCCGTACCGCTGGCCCGACGGCATGTCGCGAAGCCGCGGCCATATTTCGCGCCGAAGATAAATCCCGCTTTTTTCATGCCTGGGACGATAACGACACATTTCGCCTTATCCAGCAGATCCTGAGGAATACCGTGATCGGAAGCCCGCATCATATCGGTGAGGGTGTCAGTTGAGGCATCAAGCCTGTCGTCAACCTTGACTTCTCTGTCGGCGGCGAAAGTCAGGGTTGCGATGGAACCGGCGATTGCCAAAATAGTTACTATTTGTTTGCGCATCCAATGTTTTCCTTTTCGGCTTTATGTGAGGCACGCCGGGACCCAATCAGGTAAGGTCCGTTTAATGGGTGCGGGCGTCGCGGCGCGTCACTAAGTCCCGACTGTGGATGGTCAGATGACCTTATGCGGTCGCTGCGGAGTGGAGGAGAGCTCTGGTTGCTTTGCTTCACTGTGGCATCGAAGATGCATTGCGGGAAGCATGACACAAAGCACAAACGATCAAATCGAAGGCAAGCTTCATGAATTGAAGGGCAAGGTTAAAGAGGCAGCGGGAAAGCTCAGCAACGATCCCGATATGACGGCCGAAGGTCAGGGCGAACAGGTCGCGGGCACGATCCAGAAGAAGATCGGACAGATTGAGAAGGTGTTTGAGAAGTAGCTATGCTGATACTCATCATTATTCTGGTATTGCTTCTGGGCACGGGTGGAGGCTATTACGGTCACACGCGCTGGGGCGCAAGCGGCGGGGCCGGGATCGGGCTGGGAACGATCCTGCTGGTTGTGCTCGTCCTTTATCTGCTCGGATTGTTCCACTGATTCGGCGGGCTGTCCGCCTGGCCGTGCACGTGCCTTTATCGACAGCATGAAAGTCATTCGAGTCACGAGCGTGGCCGCGGTTGTTTTGATGTTCGGAGTCGTGGCGCCCGCCTACGAACAGCACGAAGGCGGCGGGAAACAGGAAGAAAAACAACCTGAGCAGCATGCCCAACAGCCTCAGCGGGCTGCGCCGCAACAACACGCCGCGCCGCAACAGCGTGCCGCACAGCCGAAGCAGCAGGAACAACCACGCGCGGCGCAGCCGAAGCAGCAGGAACAGCCACGCGCGGAACAGCCCAGACAGCAGGAACAGCCACGCGCCCAGCAGGCGGCGGTGCAACAGAACAAAGGGCAAACGCAGCAAGCCCGGCGATCTACCGAACAGCCGGCGCCGGCGCAGCGCACGCGACAGCAGGCGCAGTCATGGCAGCAACAGAAAGGCTGGACGCACGGCGGCGGTTGGCAGGGACACGCCAGCTTTGCCCAGGACCGCTCGCAAAACTGGTCTTCCGATCATCGCACCTGGGGCCAGCGCGGGGGGTATGGCGGTTACTTTATCCCGCAAGCTCAGTTCACTGCATCGTTCGGCGGCGGGCACTTCTTCCGCCTCGGTGCCCTCCCGGGGTTGTATCTGGGGTATCCGCAGTTCTCATATGGCGGGTTTTCGTTCCTGATGGTTGATCCATGGCCCGCAGACTGGTCGGGAAACTGGTATTCGTCCGATGACGTTTACATCGAATACAACGACGGCTACTACCTTCACGACCGCCTGCACCCGCAAGAGGCGCTGGCGATCACGGTTCGGCTATAGCTTTCCTTCAAAGCCCAGTAATCCCACAGGGGCGTCGGCTGGATAGCGGAGGGCCCGCTCCCTTGCGGTCACGGCTCGGTTAATCACTCGAGGCGCGGCCCCTGAGGGAGCGGATTTTTGTCAGACGGCTTTTCTGTCAGACGGCTTTGTTGTCAGACGGCTCTATTGTCAAACTTCATCGGTGAAGATCCGAAAGCTTTCGAGCGTATTCGGGCCGAAGGTGGTGATGATGGCGACATCGGCGGCATCGCGGCCGCGCGCTATCAGCACGCGTCCTATGCGAGGCATGTTATTGCGCGCATCGAACGTATACCATCGGCCGCCCAGATACACGTCGAACCAGGCGGCAAGATCCATCACCCCGTATGGGGGCGGCATTCCAATGTCGCCGAGGTAACCGGTGCAGTAGCGGGCCGGAATATTCAGGCATCGGCAGAACGCCACGGCGAGGTGAGCATAATCGCGGCAGACGCCGGTGCGCTCGTTGAATGCCTCCCAGGCTGTGCGCGTGGGGCGCGACTGCTGATAGTCGAAGGCGATGCGATTATGCACGAAATCGCAGATCGCCTGCACCCGCGCCCAACCCGGAGCCGTGTTTCCGAACAGCTGCCACGCGGCTTGTGTAAGCAGGTCCGTCTCGCAATAACGGCTGCCCAGCAGAAAGACCAGGGTTTCTTCGGGCAGATCCTCAACGCCATGCTGCATGGCATCGGGAGCCACGACATCGGGGATCCCCGAATCCCTTACGACGCCGCTGGCGTAAATGCGCAGGCGGCCGCGCGGTGCGAGAATGCGGTTGCACCAGTTTCCGAAGCCATCCCTGTATGCGGAGACCGTGACGGGCGGGTCCGTTTTCAGGTTGTCAGGAACGAGGATGTCCGATGCCCGCGAGTAGTGGACATTGGTCGTCAGGATCATCGGAGTGGCCTGGGGAAAGCTGTAAACGAATTCGTAGCCGACTTGTATTTTCATAATGTATTCGCCCGGCTGTGCGCACCTGATTCGGGCGAAACCGGCCCGGGAGCGTGCGCTGAAACGTTGCATTTTTCCGGCCGAATGCGCCGCCCGGCATAGTTCCACTGTTTCAGCCCCGCGTGCCGTGTGAGCGGCGGGGGGGCAAAGTGATCTTTGACCAAATCGAGCCGGGATTGACCCCGGGTGGTCAGATTTCGCATGCGGATGATCAGTACTTTGTTCGGGATATCCCCACCCAAAGTCCGTAGCCTGAGCGGGATAGGCCACCAAGACAGCCCGCCTGAACCGTTCGGACGTCAGCTTGCTTCCACTTCAATCGCACCCGTACCAGAGACCTTCAGACTGGTCAGCAGCGCGCCGTGTGCCCACAGAAAAACTGTTCCGCCCGGAGGATGCGAGTTCAGTGTCAAGACTGGTTTTCGTATGGAAATCAGCTTGATTCAAGCCCAGTAGCCCACGGGGCATGGGCTGGGCACCCGGAGGAACCCGCTCCCTTGCGGTCTCGGTTCGTTTTATCAGGCGGACTTCGCCCCTTAAGGGAGCGGTATTTTTCAGAGGTCGCGGCGGGTGATGCCCAGTTTTTTCATCATGGCGTTCAACGTCGTTCTGGGCATGCCCAGGCGATCGGCCGCAGTGCTGATGACGCCGCCGGTTTCGCGGAACACGCGAAGGATGTGAGCCCGCTCCACGTCATCCAGCGTCTCGTTACCGCCGGCTGCCGGGGCGTCGGCCCGCAATTCCGCAAGAGGCGCGCGCAGGCTGGGTCCGCGCGACAGAATCACGGAACGCTCGATGAAGTTTTCCAGTTCCCGCACGTTGCCGGGCCAGGGCCAGCTTACGAGGGCTTTCATGGTCTCGGTCGGGATCTTATCAATCTGCCGATCCATCTTTGCCGCATACTTCCGGGTGAAGTGACGAGCGAGGACGGGGATGTCCTCCGCATGGTCGCGCAACGGCAGCGTGATGATCGGGAAAACCTTCAGCCGGTAATACAGATCGCTGCGAAAGAGTTTGTCCCCCATCATCTGAGTCAGATTCCGGTTCGTCGCCGCCACCAGGCGCACGTCGATGGGGATGGTGCGAGTGCCGCCCAGTCTTTCGAAAGCCTTCTCCTGCAGGGCGCGAAGTAATTTAGGCTGAAGATCCAGGGGGATGTCGCCCACCTCGTCCAGAAACAACGTGCCGCGATGGGCCAGTTCGAAGCGGCCGATCTTTTGCGATAAGGCGCCGGTGAAGGCGCCCCGCTCATAGCCGAAAAGCTCGCTTTCCAGCAGCCCGGTGGGAATGGCGGCGCAATTCAAAGTGATGAATGGAAGGTTCCGCCGCGGACTCAGCCGATGGATAGCGCGCGCCACCAGCTCCTTGCCGGTCCCGGTCTCCCCCAGTATCAAAACGGTCGCGTCGGTGGGCGCCACCACTTCCACCTGCGCCAGCATCCGCTTCAGGGCGCCACTGCTGCCGACTATTTCCCCGAAGTCCTCCTTGGCCTCAGGAACTTCGGCTTCGATATTCTCCTGCCGGTCCCGTTCCCGCAGATCGGTTACGAAAGTGATCCAGCGGAAGGGAGACAACTCCAGAACTGCCGTGGTCACCAGAACCGGGACGCGCGTCCCGTCTTTGCGAAGCAACTCTTTCTCATAGGGCGTACAGGCGCCAAAACGCAGTCCTTCTTCCTGCGCGAGCTCGTCGAGCGCAAGATATTCCGGCGGTGTCAGATCGGGCCATACCAGCCGGCCGGCAAGCAAGTCCTCCCGGGTGTAACCGACCAGTTCGAGAAACGTGTCGTTCGCTTCCGGAACGCGATCGAACTCTCCTGAAACGACGCCGGCAATGGTCGACTCCGCCGGAATCGGGCGCATGCGCGCCCGGCTGCGCCGCAGCTTCTCGTCTCTGGCGTGACGATCGCTGAAATCGCGCACTACGCGGGCAAAGCCCTGCAAATCGCCGTTTCCGTCGCGGAGCGCCATTGTAATGGAATTGGCCCAGAACTGCGAGGCGTCCTTTCGCAGACACCAGCCTTCCGTTCCTTTATGGCCTTCCCCGGCGGCGCGCCTCAACTCTTCCTGCACTGAGGACTGCACAGTGTCACTGGCCGGATAGAGAAAAGAAAGATGCCGACCAATGGCTTCACCAGCGGAATAGCCGTAAATGCGCTCGGCGCCCGCGTACCAGGCCGCAATTTTTCCGTCCACATCGATCAGGAAGAGCGCATAGTCCTGCACCCAGGACGGAATGTTGCTGAGGGAGGGGTCGTTGTCCGGCTCGGCGCGCTTCGTCTTATCACGCAGGACGAGAAGGTGGCGCACCGGCAGGATGTTCGTTTTCGCCGTGTACTCGACTTCGCGCGGGGTTCCGTCCGCGCGCAGTAATTCGAGAGTGCCCGACTGCTCGCCCTCTTTGAGGAGTGCTTGCCAGCGCTCCGGAATCACCGGCTTCATGGCGGGCGCCGCAAAATCATCGAGGCTGCGCCCAATGATCTCGTCCCGGGGGAGGCCGAGCAGTTTTCCGGCGCCCACGCTGGCCTCCCGGTATTTGCGGTCGTTATCCGCGATCAGGGTAGGCGCGGCGGGATGAAAGACGATCGTGCGGAAGAGCTGTTCCAGCGCTTTCGGACCGTGCTCCTGAAGCCAGAAAGTGCGGTGGGGCTTAGATGCCGTAGAGGGCAGATCGCGTTTCTCCTTTCCTCCGTCGTCCTGCAAACAGCGCATCCGGCAAGCGCAAGGAGCTGAGAATGGCGGTCAAGTCCAGTTTAGCATCTATTGCTGGTCGGCATGACCATATTCGGTCATTAAGGATCTTAATTCCGGCCAACCTTTATCTGCGCGGGCTGAATCGCCTCAAGCCGCAGTTGAAACAGCGGCGGCGCGGAGGCACACGGCTTCTTTCCCGCAGGCCTCGAGTGGACACTGAAAGGCCTGGCAGGCTGCTGAAAAACGCTTCTTGCCACTCCCTTACGGTCGTGGTTCGGAAAAGCAGGTGCTGATTCCGCAGGGTTACTGACTTTTCAGCAGCCTGCCAGGCCGAAGTTCCTTCACCATCTCCGGATGCAGGCCGGTGAGTGTTGCAAGCGGCCAGCGGGGTTAACAACCCCGCTGCGGGATGCCATCCCGCCCCACATCACGCAAGAGACCTCAGAGACACAACACTAGCGGATACCAATCGCCACCGTCAGCAACATCGCCATTCCAGTGAAAATCACTGTCAGGATCGCAAAACGGCGCATATCCTTAGACCTCTTGAGACCTCTTGAGACCTCTTGCAGGATGGAGCACGTCGCGGGCCTTTCGGCGCCCCTTGGATTGAATCGGCCTGCGGTGTGCCGAGGTAACCTCGAATGAACTCACTCGGTCATCTGACGTGGGCGCGGTCAGACGCATGAAACCGATTCCGCTGAAAGAACTCGCAGCTCTCGGGAAAGTTGCATGCCGGAACTGGCTGGACGATAAAGCGCCGCGCATGGGCGCCGCGCTGGCGTACTACATAGCTCTCGCGCTGGCCCCGACCGTTTTGATTCTCGTCGCTCTCGCCGGCCTTGCGTTCGGCGTTCAGGCCGCGAAGGGCCGGCTGGTATCTGAGATTCAGGGCCTCGTGGGATACGAAGGCGCCATGGCGATTCAGATGATGATCGAAGGGGCGCGCGCGTCGAGGAGCATCGCCGCTACAGTGCTGGGGCTGGTCACCGTTTTTTTCGCGGCCTCAGCGGCGGTCAGCGAACTGAGGGATGACATGAACACCATCTGGAAGGTTCCCGAAGACACCACATCGAGCGCGGTGCAGAGCATCTTCAATCTGGTGAAAGAGCGCATCCTTTGCTTCGCTGTCGTGCTGGCTTCAGGCCTGTTTCTGGTGGCATCGCTGATCGTGAATGCCTGGATATTTTCGGCGGGTGAATACCTGAACTCCGGCGCGGCGCCGCCACGGGCGCTGGTTCAGACGACTGACTGGCTGGTTTCCTTCGTTGTCATCACGGTTCTGGTCGCTTTCATATTTAAAATTCTGCCAGGCGTTCCGGTGCGCTGGGGTGACGTCAGCATCGGCGCAGTCGGCACCTCGCTGCTGTTCACTGCCGGGAAGGTCCTGCTGGGAGTGTATCTCGGCAAGGCAGGCTTTACCGATACATACGGAGCCGCGGGCTCACTAGTGATTGTACTGGTATGGGTCTATTATTCGGCGCAGGTGCTTTTTCTGGGCGCCGAATTCACGCGGGCGTATGCCTGCCGCCTCGGCTCAATGCGGGCGCCTGGCAACTCCCGGCGAAAAAAGGCAGACGACACAAACCGATCGTCTGCCCCACACAGGAAACACAACACCAGCAGGGAATGACCACTTTGCCGGACTTGATTACGATCCTGACGCCGTGGCGCGGCGGTTCAGCGGGATATTAACCGACTCCATAAACCAGTTGATCTGGCGCGGCTGGATCGGCGCTGCAAAATAGTCGGTTGCGCCAGCCTCGAGCGCGGCCAGCCATTCGGACGTATCGGAAAGCCTTGTCACAACCACAAAAGGCAATCCGGGCCGCGCCTGCCTGACTCCGCGGAGCAGAGGAAGGTATTGTCTGGCGCCGCCGCCGGCGAAGACGATGTCGGCCTCCAGAAAGGCCTGCACGGGTGCACCGCGGGGTTTATGTTCGATTTGATGTCTTTCAATCTCGAGTGCGCGCTGGAGCGCTTGCGCGGCTGATTCCTCTACGCCTGTAATGAATATTCTCGCCATGGTATTAGCCTCCCCGCTCTTCCGTCTGGATGCCGGCGAGAAGATTCATACCCTTATCTCTCCCGGGCTTTCAGCTCCTTTGAGGCACGCCGGGTGCCACGTGTAAGTCCATGGAAATTCGAGCCCGTGTACTTCAGCGCCTGCGTGAAACAGCGGCATTTGGCGACGGGGATCTTCGATCGGCGCTGCGCCGTTCAGGTCGCATTGGCTCCCAGGCGCCTGGCAGGCTGCTGAAAAAGCTCTTTTCGTTGCCGCTGGCTGACGCGCGCGGTTCAGTAACCCTGCGGAATCAGCACCTGCTTTTCCGCACCGCGACCGTGAGGGAGAGCGGCAAGAAGCGTTTTTCAGCAGCCTGCCGGAAGCAATTACCCCGCGGGCGCGATTTCCACTTCGCGCCTGCGCAGCGCCCCGGCATAGCGGACCAGCCACCAGCTTGTATATTGCATGCTGAGCGCAGTGCCGATCCACACCTGCCAGTGCGACAGAAATCCCTTTTGGATGAAGAAGCTTTCAGTCCACACGAGGTCCGCACCGACGCGCCACAAGCCCAGCGACCCGCAGCCGATCGCAACGAGGGTCAACAGACTTGCGCTCAGAATCGCAATCCGGCCGTATTTTTCTTCTGGCGTCATCACAGGACCTCGTCCGAATCCAACGTTCGTTACCCTGAGTTGCAACCGAACAGCGGGGTTGACAACCCCGCTGCAGGATGCCATCCCACCTCACCTAACGTTTGGCCTCGGCTACATGGCCGCGTCCGTCGCGCGCTTCGTTGCCCTGGAAGTGCGCACTGTCGACACGCTTTGCCGGTTCGGCTTTCTCGCCGCGCTGCGGTGCCGGTCCCTTATAGCCGTTGTCCGGATGGAGACGGTTATTCACGTTACCCTGGAAATCGCCGGCGCCATGAAACCACGGGCCCGCGCCGATGAAGCCGTCCCCGTTAAACCATTCCGGGCCATAGTAGCCGGTAGGGGCACAGCCATAAGGAGCGGTGTCGTAATAACCATAAGGACAATCGGGAGCTACGCCGATAGCGATGGAGACCTGTGCCTGCGCATTGGGGGCCGCAATCGTGAAGCCGACGCCGGCCACCGCAGCTAACACCAGAACTGTAAATACTTTCATTTCACTTCACCTCGGAACTGTTGGAGGCAGTTGCAGGGCCGACGCTCAGGCACGGCAGACATTCGACCCCCCGGGTCAGGACAGTTCACACTGGTAACGAAATGCGGTCATGTGACCAGACTCGGTCACGGCCTAATGCGTAGTGGAACTGGAGTCTTCAGTAGCTGTCTTGCTGACGACCTTGCCGTGCTTTTTTTTGGTTTTGGTGGCGACCTTCGACGAGTTTGTCGTGGTAACTCCGTTGGCGTCGGTGCTGGACGTAGCAGTAGCCGTCTCGGTCGCGGTCTTATGGCCGTGGTCCTGAATCACCGTCGTGCTGCTTGAGTCCGTTTGGGTGGATTGAGAGACAGTCTGGGCAAACATTACCGAGACCGCAGCAAAAGACAGAAGAATGAGTTTTTTCATGCCGGGGCAGGTGCACGCGGAAGCCCGTGATACCTCAACAGGTACCCGGGCCGGCCCTTAATCACGGGCAGTCCGATGAAGAAGCTTCCTTTTGGTATCCGGCCAGAACTCTTCGAACGCATTACTTGCCACGCGGCCGAGAAGGGCGAATCCGACGCGCGCAAACGAGTGCTCCGCGTTGGTGTCGCCCGGCTCGCGCCAGGCATTCGAGAGGAAGCTGCTGCCTGAGAAGGCGATGAAACGAGCATAGGCGGGCCCCAACTCACCGCTTCTGCCAGGCGCCGCCACGGTCCATTTTGCAATGTGGCCCAACCTCGATTTCAGGGAAGCGCCTGTGCCATCCCGATGGTAGCGAGGGTCTTCACCCCAGAGCGCACCGATACCGGCCTCCATTGCGTTGCTTACGGCATTAGTTGATACCAATACGCCATAACGTTCGCCGAAGCCGTCCCAGTGAGGTCCAGCTGCGTGAGGCCGATCCATCAACGTGAGCCAGCCTGCGACTGGAAGGCTGCCGCCAAGATTCATCCCGCCAAAAGTTTTATCGTCGAACCAGTCGAGCCGCTGCAAGGGCGTCACCGCGCGGGACGGAGCCGCCTCGACAACAATGTCCACCGGGGCCAATGCGGGTTCCGGGGCTGGTTGATCAGCAACAGGAGCGGCCTCTGCGAACGCAGAGGCGACCGAACAGACGCCGGTCATGGCGAATGCCGCAAGCAGCAAAGCGATGAGATTCACGATGGAGTGGCCGGGCACGCGTATGGCCGTTATCAGCCTGCGGTCGCGCCTGCCGACGGGCGGCGGACTACGCGCAGAATCCGTAAGGCTCAGCGCCGGGCAGAAGCCCGGCGGCAGGCTGGAAAGCCTGGCCCCACTAAGCGAACCGCGTCGGTCTGTCTGGCAAAATCAGTCCCGCAACCAGAGCGCACAGTTGCGATGCGATGAAAGGCTTCGCCAGAAAATGCCATCCCTCATTCAGAACGAGCATGCCTCCGGGGAACCCCGACATCAGCAATACCCTGAGTTGCGGCCGCTCGGCCGTCATCGCCGTGGCCAACTCTATGCCGGACATGAGCGGCATTTGGAAGTCGGAAAGCAGCAGATGGATCTCGCCTTTGTAGGTTCTCGATTGCAGCAGAGCTTCCGCGCCGCTCCCACAGGTCAGAAGATGGTAGTTCTGGTCGGCCAGTAATTCAGCGACATAGCTGAGGACCGCTGGATCGTCGTCGACAACGAGGATGGTCTTTTGACCGAGCCTTGGGACAGTGTTTTGTTCCATGAGATGGGAGGGCCTTCTGCCGCGCTGCCGGGTGGCACACGGGGAGAGCTGACCGCATTCGGTCACCTGGCCTCGCGCGGTCAACCGGCGGCCGCAAGACTTCCGGCAGAACTATCTCGCGCCCGCTCCAATCAGTTCTTTGGAATGTAAATTCACACCGAGAGACTGCGTGTTTTCGAGAACAGCTTTGGCTATTTCCACTTCGGATGCCGAGCCGTGCACCATAACGAGGAACCTGTCGGTTTTGATCGCCGTTTCATATTGAACGACGCTGTCTTTTGGAATTCCGATGCTGTAGAGGGCCGCACCGACCGCGCTCATGCCTCCGACCGCCGCCGCGCCTTCGAGCGCTCCCACGATCCACGCGACCACAGGACCAGCCGCCAGGACCGGTCCGATACCCGGAATCGCAAAGAACGCCGACCCGAACAGCAATCCCCAGAATCCTCCCCAGAAAGCCCCGATCTTACCCCAGTACTTCATCCGGTCGCCGGTATTGTAATAACCCACCGCATGCTCATCGGTGTGGGTGTCCTTGCCGATTATGGACAAAGTGCGCATGTCGATGCCCCGGCCCTGAAGCTTCTTCAGGGCCTCTTCGGCTCCCACGTGCGTATCGTAGATGGCAACTACCGCGTCTTGTTGGATCATTCCAGATCTCCTTTTGACTAACCGTTGTGGTCAGGCACGGGCGTGGCCGAATCAGGTAAACTTCTCAACCACAAGAAAAGTGATGTCGTCGGTTTGCGGCACACCCTGGGTAAAATCCCCGATGGCGCGCAAAAACGCCTCCTCCACTGCCTTACTGCCGGCAGGGGCCTCCAGCTGAATAATTTCCCGGAGCCGTCGCTTCCCCAGCATTTTTCCCGCGGAATTCTCGGCATCCGTAAGGCCGTCGGAATACACCACCAGAATGTCTCCTTGTCGAGAGCTGAAGGGCGCGATGCTGATAAGACGCGGCGTCGAAAATTCCCAGAACGGAGCGTCGGATGAAAGGTCTTCGATCATTCCCGTGGCCGAGCGGAACAGCCAGGCGGGATTGTGTCCCGGCGCTGATAAATTGCCCTCCGCCATCCGGGCTCAAGCGAGAAAAGAAAGAGAGTGACGAACTGGGAACGGAGCGATTTTTCGCAGAGCAGCCGGTTTACGCGGTTCAGGACTTCCTGAGGCGAGTCCCGGAGCGAAATTCCGTGCTGAGGGCGCCGAGCACCATCGAGCTTAAAAGAGCGGCGGGCATTCCTTTGCCGGAAACATCCGCCAGAACCCCGATCCACTCGCCGGAACTTAGTTGCAGAAAATCATAGAAATCCCCACCCACGTAGCGCGTGGGATTGTTGTAAGCGTGAATGCGGAAATTCTCAAACCGGGGCAGGCAATGCGGCAGCAGACTCTCCTGAGTTTCCTGCGCCAGAGCTGATTCCTGCTCGCTCTTCTTTTGCTCCTCCAGAGTCTTGAGACGAATGATCTCGCGGCTGGCCTCCAGTTCGCGCACGGTCTCTTCCAGAGCCTTGCCGTGATTCCGGCTCTCCAGGTGCAGCAGTCGCACTTCCAGCATGTTGCGGACGCGCGCGCAGAGCTCGGCCAGATCGAAAGGTTTGCCCAGGAAATCCCTGGCGCCTGCTTCGAGGGCGCGCAGCTTGTGGCCCGGCTGCGCGGTAATGACCAGAACCGGCAGATAGCCGTCCGTCTTCGATTTCTTTCAGGCCTTCCATCACCTGAAATCCGTCGCATGCCCGGCATCTGGAGATCGAGCAGAATCAAGCTGTAACGATTCCTGCGCGTGGAGGCCGCAGACCTCGTTCGGGTCCATCGTGGAGTCGACGGAGGTATAGCCGGCGACGCGCAGCATGCCCTCCAGCAGGGGACGTTGGCGTCCTTATCGTCCACGATCAGAATCGCGGCGCTGCAGAATATCGGCTGAGTTGACCATGATCGGCGGGCTAATAGCGAAGCAGGAGCTGCTGGGCCGCAAACTCCAGCGCCGTGTCCAGCGTATCCATGAACTCGTTCACCCTGATGGGTTTGGTCAGATAGCGGAAGAAACCCGCCTGCAGGCCTTTTTCGATATCGCGAGGCATCGCATTGGCGCTGAGGGCGATCACCGGGATGTGCGCGGTGATGGGGTCTTCGCGAAGAATTTTGAGGGCTTCGATGCCGCTGATGCCGGGAAGATTGATGTCCATGAGGATCACGTCCGGCTGGTTGGCGCGTGCCAGCTCGATACCGAGATTTCCGTCCCGGGCGCTCAACAGGCGGATATCCGGGCGGCGTGCGATCAGCTGCTCGATCAGCTTCAGATTTGCCGGGTTGTCCTCCACATAGAGCAGAGTGCGCAGCGGCGTCGCCGTCGCTGCACTTGAGCGCACTGCAACAGCGGCGGGCTCGGTCGTGTCCGCGGCAAGCAGCGGTTCGGCCGCCGCGTTCAGCTCGAACCAGAAAACGCTTCCGGCGCCAACCGTGCTTTCGACGCCGATGGCCCCTCCCATCAGCTCCACCAGCCGCTTGCTCATGACGAGGCCGATGCCCGTGCCCTCCACCGCGCTGCGCTCCTGCCCAAGCCGGTTGAATGGCTGAAACAGCTGCTCCAGCATGTCCGGCGCCAACCCCGCCCCGGTATCTCTGACGCTGACTGCGAACGCGATCCCCGTGGCTGATGGCGCAGTCGACGGTCACCGTTCCGTTCGTCTGGTTGTATTTGATGGCGTTCGAAAGAAGGTTGATGAGCACCTGCTTCAACCGGGTCCGGTCGGCGTCCACAAACCAGGGAACGCCGGCGTGGCGGGAAACGTCATTTTGATCCCGCGCTTCTGGCCCTGCGGCTCGATCATCGCCTGGCATTCGAGCATGACTTCGGACAGCGAGGTCGGCTCCCTCGAAAGCGCCAGTTTGCCGGACTCGATCTGCGCCAGATCCAGAATTTCGTTGATCAGCTCGAGCAGATACCAGCCGGCGTGGAGAATCTGGTCGACGCTAGGTGGTTTGGGAAGGCGTGGGCGGCGGGGTATCGGAATTGATGAGCTGGGCGAAACCGAGGATCGCGTTGAGCGGGGAGCGGAGCTCGTGGCTCATGCTGGAAAGGAAATCCGATTTCGCGAGATTGGCCTTTTCCGCCGCGGCGCGTGCCCGCTCCAGCTCGACGTTATTTTCCTGCAGCGTGCGCTCGAAGCGCTTGCGTTCTGTGACATCGCGCGCCGCGGCGAATACTCCCTGCAGCTTCCGGTCGCGGTCGTGGAACGTGGTCGCATTGTAAGAGACCACGGTTTCCTTGCCATCGCGGGCGCGCGCCGTCAGCTCCTAATCGGTCACTTTGCTGCCGCTCAATACCTGCTTGATCCCGGCCTCTGCCCGATCCGGATCGGTGAAATAGTTCTTAAAGGGTGCGCCGATCAGTTCGTCGCGTGTGCAGCCGGTGAGCGCCTCCATTTGCTGATTCACGTCCGTGATGATGCCGCGCGGGTCGGTCGTCATCAACGCATCAATGTTCGATTCGATGAGAGAACGCGTGTAGAACTGCTGATCGCGCAGGCGCTGATCCAGATGCTGCTGTTCGGCTTCCACCTGCTTGCGCGCCGTGTTGTCGGTGCCGATCAACAGATAGCCGATGATTCCTCCGAGGTCGTCGCGCAAAGCCGTCACCGACACCACCGCCGGAAAGCGGCTGCCGTCCTTGCGGATGTAAGTGAGCTCGTAAATGTCTTCTATGCCGCGCGAGGCTTTGAAAACCAGGGCCTCAAAGCCCGGCGTAATCGGTGTCGCCAGTTCGAAGCTGAGGGCTTTGGCGCGCGCGATCACCTCCTGCGGATCGGAAATATCGGCAGGCGTGATCTGATCCACAACTTCGAGCGCTGTGTAGCCAAGCATACGCTCTGCGCCCACATTAAAGAGTTGAATGACGCCTTTTTCGTCGGTCGCGATGCTCGAGAAATTCGCGCTGTTGAAGATCGCGTTCTGCAGCGCGCCGGTTTTGAGAAGAGCCGCTTCCCGCCGCACCTCCGTCACTACGTCCAGCGTGGTGACGACTTCCACTGCGCCGGCGGAGTCTTCCTGGCTGACCAGATGGATATGGTGTTCGGGCATACTTCGAAAGCATGCACGAGTCGCACCACTTCCTTTCTCCCCGATTGAATAAAGGCGGGCACGGAGATTGACCGGATTCGGTCATCTGACCTTGCGTGGTCGCCGCCGACCCGATTTGTAAAGCCTGCGAGCCTGCCGCCGGGGTCCTTATCCGTAAGGTGCGGCGATTTCGGCGAACGGGCAGCGAAATGCCTTTCAGCCAAAGTGCGGGAGATACCCGTCGAGATCCGCTGACCCAGCGGACTACAGAGATCCAACAGAGGAAACCAAAATGAGAATATTCAAAGCCGCCACGACGGTCTGTTGCATGGCCATGATGAGCACAGCTCTCACAACCATTGCACTCGCCGACGAGCATGACGAGAAAACAGTGGTTACCTTCAGCGCTCCGGTAGAAATCCCCGGCGTCCATTTGAAGGGCTGGGGCGTGCTGCCGGCCGGCACCTATGTGTTCAAGCTGGTGGATTCACAGTCTGACCGCAATATCGTGCAGATATTCAATGCAGACGAAACGATGGTCTATGCCACCATTCTGGCTATCCCGAACTATCGCCTTAAAGCCACCGGCAAAACCGTAATCACCTTCCGGGAAAGACCCGCGGGCCAGCCCGAGGCGTTACGCGCATGGTTCTATCCCGGCAGAAACTGGGGCCAGGAGTTTGTCTACCCCAAGGCTAAGGCCATCGAAATAGCCCAATCCACGAAAAAGACGGTTCTCTCCACACCGGCGGAAATTCCCGTGGAAGTCACTGAGCCGATCAAACCCGTGGATGAGCCGATCATCGTGCAACTGAGGCAGGCGCCGATTATGGCGATCCAGCCAACCGGCCAGGAAGTGGAACTCGCTCAGGTAGTGACACCGCCTCCGCCCGCGGAATTGGCAGCAGCGGCGAAGCTTCCCTCGACCGCCAGCTCTTTGCCGCTGGTGGGGTTGCTTGGTTTCCTGGCTCTGGGCGGAGCCTTCGCTCTTCGTGCAATCGAAAAACACACGGTCTGAGTAAGCAGATCTCTGGTCTGTCCACGCGGCGCTCCATTTCCCCGGGGCGTCGCGCAGCACCAGCCGTTTACAGAGTGACCAACACAATGCGACAGAGAGTCATCCCGATGCTCGCACCCATGACGAAGCGCCGCCTGGACAAGACGAGTTCTTATAAAACCAAAGCACGCGGGCTGGCAGTGCTCAATTCGCCGCAGCTGAACAAGGGGACAGCCTTTACAGCGGAAGAAAGGAAGGGGCTGGGCCTGAACGGTCTTCTGCCCCCCGACATCGGCACGCTGGCAACCCAGGTCAAGCGCGCCTTTATTCAGTACGAGCGACTGCCTGATGCGCTGAGCAAGAACATCTACCTGACAGCCCTGCACGACCGCAACGAGGTGCTGTTTTACCGCCTCTTTTCCGAACACCTGCGCGAAATGATTCCTATTGTCAACGACCTCACAGTTGGCATGGCGATGGAACAATATCATCATGAGTGCCGGCGTCCGCGCGGCGTCTACCTCTCCATCGATCATGCGGACGCCATCGAGGACGCGTTTGCCAATTTCGGTGCCGGCCCGGGCGATATAGATCTGATTCTGGCGACCGACGCGGAGCAGGTTCTGGGAATCGGCGACTGGGGTGTGGGGGGAATCGAAATTTCCATCGGCAAACTGGCGATCTATACGGCCGCGGGCGGAATCGACCCTACACGGGTGATCCCGGTGATGCTCGATGTCGGTACCAACCGCGAGAGTCTGCTGAACGATCCCACTTACATCGGGAACAGGCACGAAAGGATACGCGGGGCCCGGTATGACGCCTTCATCGAAGCCTATGTCGAGGTAGCCACCAGGCTGTTCCCTAACGCGCTGCTGCAGTGGGAGGACTTCGCGCCAGGCAACGGCCGGCGCATCCTCGAGAAGTACAGGCATCGCCTCTGCACTTTTAACGACGACATGCAGGGCACGGGCGCGATCACCCTTGCCGCGGCCATCTCGGCCGTTCGCGTCTGCGGGACGCTGCTGCGCAACCAACGGGTCGTGATCTTCGGCGCGGGCACCGCCGGGATTGGAATCGCCGACCAGCTTTCGAATGCCATGGTCAGCGAAGGCCTCTCCAAAGAGGACGCCGCAAAACGCTTCTGGCTGGTGGACCGCCAGGGATTGCTCACTGCCGAGATGGCTGGCGACCTCGCTGAATTCCAGATGACGTATGCACGCGCTCCCGCTGAGAGCAAGGGCTGGCGGCATGACGGCGAGAGCAACGGTGTGGAACTGGCCGAAGTTGTGCGCAGGGTGAAGCCGACAATGCTGATCGGGGCTTCTACCGTCGCGGACAGCTTCACTGAGGCGATTATCAGGGAGATGGCATCGCATGTCGAGAGACCAATCGTCTTTCCGCTGTGCGTTCCGCCGGCGCGCGCCGCGGCTAATCCCGCCGACCTGATTGCCTGGACCGATGGCCGCGCGCTGATTGCAACAGGAAACTCCTACGCCCCGGTTACGTTTAAAGGCGTGACCTATGTCATCGGCCAGGCGAACAATGCCATGCTTTACCCGGGACTGGTGCTCGGCGCCATCGTTTCCCGCGCATACCGGCTTAGCAACGGGATGTTCGCCGCCGCGGCCAACGCCGTCTCGAGCTTAGTGGCGGTCCGCCAACCGGGTGCGTCACTGCTGCCGCACGTAGACGACCTGCGGAGCGTCTCGGCTACGGTCGCGACAGCTGTCGCGGAGGCGGCGGTGGCCGAAGGACTGGCCGGCTTCAAATTCGACGATATCGTGCAACAGGTTCAGGACGCGATGTGGCAGCCGGAATATCGTGAGATACAGGCGTGTTGAGTTTGGTTTGGCATCGCCGATTCCCTCGCTGGCCATTCGGCAAGCGCCGCAATTCAGTCTGAAATGCCGCGGTGGACAGTTTTACCGGTTGCGGTTCGGGATCACAAAACCTGGCACAAAAACGTCTGGTGAAAAGTTAAGGGGGCTATCGCCCCCTTTTTCTTGCGCGTTTAGTTTAGCAGGCTGCTGAAAAACGCTTCTTGCCACTACCTTACGGTCGCGGTTCGGAAAAGCCGGTTACTGAACCGCGCGCGTCAGCAAGCGGCAACGAAAAGAGTTTTTTCAGCAGCCTGTCAGATTTGCCGGGGGGATTAGTTCTTCGGCGGGTTCGCGGTCGCAAGCGCTTTCTCGACTAGAGCCGCAACATAACGACGCATCGCAGCAACCGCCTCATTTGCTAACTGATCAATGTCTTCCTCGCTCATGGTTCGAATACCTCCTTTCCGGCAAGGTCTGCCGCATAAGCTGACATCGATGAGTGGTGGCCGCACCGCTGGCGTTTCACCATATCCAATGCCGGGTCAGGCAGTTACTCTCAGATCCAGCCGCTGCAACGCGTCGATTTTACTTTCGGCCACCAGACCACAGTGGTCACAAGGCCCAGAGCGTTTTCGAGCCGCGGGGAAGCTGAACAGACACCTTTTGCTACCATCGAAGTCAGGCCCCGATAGCTCAGTTGGTAGAGCGCCAGTTTTGTAAACTGGATGTCGCTGGTTCAATCCCGGCTCGGGGCTCCAGCCTTCGCATCCGGCTTTCGCCGCTTCAGCCTCTTCCGTCGCTGTTTGAAGGCTGATTCATAAGTGCCTCGCGGGATCCGATGGCCTGCCTTAGCCGAGCGAGGCCCGTTTGCCTTATCCGCTCAATCCAGTCGACGAGAGCTTCCATTTCATAGCCGGTCCTGGCGGAAACGAATCGAACTTCCATGCCGGGCCGTACCGCATCGATGTTCCGTCGCACGGCTGCATAGTCGAACTCGACGGCTTCAGCCAGATCGGCCTTGGTAATCACCGCAATATCCGCGGAGTTGAAAATCGAGGGATACTTCAGAGGTTTGTCTTCCCCTTCGGTCACCGAGAGCAGGACCAGCCTCGATACCTCGCCCAGATCGTAGCTCGCCGGACACACCAGGTTGCCTACATTCTCGATAAACAGGAAGTCGAGCTCCCCGAGTGTCCATTCCGCCAGCGCATGACGCACCATCGACGCGTCCAGATGGCAGATCGTGCCGGTTACGATCTGCTTCACCGCGGCGCCGGAACGGGCCAGACGCGCCGCATCGTTTTCCGTCGCCAGATCCCCGACCAGCGCCGCGACGCGCGCCCCGCGCCCGCGCAGAATGGTCAGGATTCTTTCCAGAAACGCGGTCTTTCCCGAGCCCGGCGAGGACACCACGCTGACGACGCACACGCCGGCCTCTTCAAACTGTTGCCTGAGCTCGTGTGCGATCGCATCGTTCGCTTTGAGGACATTGCGACGCACTTCAACAATGCGGGTGGCCGGAGTCATGGTCCTTCGATCTCGAGCGCATACACTTCGAGCACCGTCCCTTCCACTTCTTCTATCACCAGGCGCGCGCCCGAAAGCGGTGTGCCTTCGGACGAAGCCTCCCAGGAAAACAGCAGCGCATCCTTCACTACCCCCGAAAGCCCGCCCAGCCGCAGATGCACGGCACAGACCCGCGCGCCCGCATGCCGCTCGGCCTCTTCTGCCGCGGCATCGGCGATACTCATGGCAATCGACAGCTCGTGCATCACATCATGTTTATGCGTATGTAACGTCTGATGTCCGGCAGGCTGGTGGCAATTCCGTATATCGCCAGGCCAACCAGCAGACCTCCCAGTATCCTCGATATATTCATAGACGTCCCTCCATTTCCTTGCTGACCAGAGCATCAACCATCGCGGCCGCCCGATCCACTGCCTCTTCCACGGGCGCGCTCAGCCCCATACGTTCCTCGCAGGACCCGGGCTCGCACCCCACCACCAGCAGCCGCCCGCACTCCCCGCCCATGCTTTTCACCATTTGCAGCACAGCCATCGGGTTCATACTGTGCGCATCCAGATCGGCTGTGATGTTTTTCGTGTCCGGTTCGATGAGGTAGAGCGTTCCGGGCGTCCCGCCGCGCGGGGTAGCATCCACAAAGATTGTCAGATCGACGCCATCCAGCAGCGCGAAAGCCAAATCGAATCCGCGAATTCCGAAGTCAATCGCGCGCACCCCTTCGGGCCATGCGCGACCGGCCAGGCGCCGTGCGACCTCAACACCAAAAGCGTCGTCGCCCAGAAATATGTTGCCGATTCCCGCGATGAGAATCGACTTCACGCCGGCCGCGGTGCTCATATTGGCTCGACCTCTTCCGGTCCGAAGAAAAAGCGATGACCCGGCTGCCGCATTTCACCGAGGTCGCGCCCGGGATCGTCGTCAATCACGACAGCAAAATGCACATTGCCTTCCATGTCTTCTTCGATCGCGTCGATCGTGGCAATGCGGCCCCTTAGCGCAATGTCCATAATGTCCGCGCTTCTCTGCGGCCGGAGCCGTACACGGTGGCCTTTGCGAAGACTGGTCCGGGGCAGGCCCCGCAGCGCGCCATGCAGCTTCATGAGTTGTTCTGCCGGCATGTTCTCGGTCCGCTCCAGCATTGCCCGCGTGCGCTCGTCTCCCCTTCGGATCTCCGCTTTCTCCTCGTCCGTGAGTGTCATAATCCGCAGCGTCAGGATCTCGTCGATTTCTGTGCCGTCAAAAAGGTTCTGGGGGCTTTCCGGCGCAATCTGCGGGTAGTCGTAGAGAATTACAGGCGATGAAAGCATCGCGTCATGCGACCCTTCATCGCCCGCCAGCACCGGCCAGGTTCCAAGATTGCGGCATTCCCCTGCCGCTTGTGCGAGCTCCTGCGGAGGGTCAAGCAGCGATGCAAAGCGCCCGTTGCGAACGAACAGGATCGTGTGGACCGATATCATCGAATCGCGCAGCACTCTCTCGCGCGCTGTGTCCGGCGAGTGCTTGTGCGTGTTCCGGATCTCAATGCGCAGGCGATGGCAATCCGGCGCAACTTTGCCCGCTGAAACGCGAGCTTCGCCGATATCGTTGGTCTCAACCTGCGGGGAACGGACTAGTTCGGCAATCCTTAAGCCGCAAATCTCCAGCGTTCGCTCGTGCGCCCGCTCCGCTTCATCGAGCCGCAGATAACGTACTCTGATATCAACCGTCCCGTCGCGCTCCCCGCAGACCAGGCACTCCGTGCGCTGCAGCGATGTGTCGAATCCGTCCGGATAGAGCACGCCGAAATTAAACCGCTGCCGGTTCTTGATTGACGATGCCCGGTAGGGATACAGCATGTATCCCTCGTAGAGGACCGCGTTCGCAATCTTTTCGACAGCCTCTCGATTCATGGCAGGATACTCTCGACCACCTGTTCCCAGGTCGGAATTCCGTGGCGCATTTTGTATTCGTGCAGCCGGTCGAATACGTCCTTTCGCAGGCACAGCCACGCCGAGTTCGGATAGTAAAGCTCCATCATGTTTTTCCACACGCGCACCGGCAGACGGAACGCACACTCGCGATTCCAGGGAATCTGTTCTGCCTGCAGGGAACCCGCCCGGCTGCAATAAAACACCGTCCCGCTGAACAGAAACAGCAGGGGCGCCTCGCCGCTCTCCAGCGCGTCAAAATACTTCGTGACCGCGACGTTGAAGTCGTACGTGCACGCCACCGGCAGGTCGGCGGTCACTTCCTGCTCGAACGCCCCAACAACAGTGTTCGTGTTCGTCCACAGCATTGGGCGCAGCGTCTGTCCCCAGCGCGATGTCTCGCCGAAGAGATCGGTCAGACGCGCCCGCTCCGGTTCGGCATACTGCCGCTTCGGACACTCGATCTGCAGCTGGCAGCGCAGCGTGATCGACTGAACCGGCTCCGGGCTCGTGTTGATTACGCGCAGTCTGAAGGCAATGGTCGGCGCTGTCGCGTTCGCAATCGGCTCGGCACCCGTTACTTCAAAACTCAGGTCAGGCATGCAAAGAAGCCATCCACCGCCTCCCACAGCGCCGCGCCGCCTGACAGCCCCCGCCAGTGCTTCCGCACAATCCCGACCAGTTCGTAGCAACGGTCGATCGGTGCGATGTAATAGTTGCGCTGCCCGCGCGTGCGATTGACCAGCAGCGTCTCGACGTCTGCCTCGAGCGTTGCCAGAAGCGGGTTCGCCTCTGCGAGTTCCTCCCAGGCGTCCGGCGCTAATTCGGATTCCGTCGATCCCGCCGGGCTCGGATAAATCGCCGCAATCTTCTGTCTCTTCGACTGGTCGCCCTTCGACTGCCGAGCGAAGAAAGCCAGGCCGATCGGGATCCCGAGCGAATCCCATTGCCCATCGCTGATAACGAATCCATCCAGACGCAGCACGCGCCGCGGCACCAGCACATATCTGGTCTCACCGCTGCCCGGGAACAGCAGAGCACAGGCGTCGCACGCGCACACCAGACGCCGCGTTGCTGGATCGAAAAGATGCCGATGTGACACACCGATCTGCTGACCGCACAGATCGCATCTCTCTTGTGAGGCCGCGGCAGCCCGCGGCTTAACGAAGCGCCGCAGCGATGCGATCGGGGGCGCGGAGGTCATACGGCAAGCAAGTTCTCCAGCGGAACGAAGTCGGCTATCTTCAGCCCTTCGATCTGCACGGAGCGGATTTCCGGGGCCGCTTCCTGTATTGCCGTCTCAATCGACTCGCGAGACGGAGAGTGGCCGTTCCCGGTAATCCGGACGCGCGCTTCGAGTTCTTCGATGCCGATCAACTCGACATTCCGGATCCTGTCGATTGCGCGCCGTACGCGGACTTCTGCGCTTTCCGGATGCAGATCGTAGAGCAGCAGCAGGGGGCGCACCAGTTCATCGCGGCCCATCGCCAGCGCGGTGCTTGCGTCGACCATTTCCATCATCCGCGCCGTGGCGTTTGCGTGAAACTCCAGCAGCGCCTGCACCAGATCGCGCGCGGCTGCGCGCACGTTCGGGTCGGCACTCGAGTCGATTTCAGCGATCAGTTCTTCAACTCTTCCCAGCGCATTCATGCTGGCTGGACCTGATGGCCAAACATCGGCGAATGACGCGTCTCAAGCACCTTACCGTTGCCCAGGTACATGTGTACACCGCAGGGCAGGCACGGATCGAAACTCCGCACCGCGCGCATAATATCGATGCCGCGGAAATTCTCCGGTCCGTTCTCTTCGAAAATCGGCGTGTTCTGCACTGCATCCTCATAAGGACCAGGCGTGCCGTAGACATCGCGCGGATTGGCATTCCACGGCGTCGGAGGATAAGGATGATAGTTCGCAATTTTTCCATTGCGAATCACCACGTGATGCGACAAAACTCCGCGCACGGCCTCGTGGAAACCGCAGCCGATGGCTTCATCCGGCACTTTGAAATCGTTCCAGGTTTTCGTATGCCCGGCGTGCAGCGCTTTCATCGCCCTCTCGCAGAAATAGAGCGCCGCGGCCGCCGCATAAGCCTGAAAGTAAGTGCGCGCGCGATCCCGTTCGATGGCGTTGCTCCACTGGGGGATCTTCCATTCAAACTCCACCTCTGGTTTCATCGCCGTCTTCGGCAGGTAGATCTTCACGCTGTGCCCGGTGGCTTTGATGTAACCGATATCCACTTTTCCGGCTAATGCCGTTGCCCAGAAGCGCGCAATCGGACCGCCGCCTGTGTCAAGCGCCAGGTAATCGCCTGTCCGCTGGTCGTACCAGCGCGGCGACATCACCCAGGAATACTTCGCGCCGAATTCGCGCTTCTGCGGATGCGGTGTGGTCGTCTGATTCCATGGATGCCGCTTGTCAACCGGATTCCCCAGCGGATCGCGCCGGACAAACGTCTCGCCGTCATTTTGCCAGTCGTCGTAATATGAGCTTCCCAGCAGGATGCGGATATTGAGATTGATGTCGACAAGATTCGTCGTCACCAGCTTGCCGTCCACCACGACGCCCGGGGTCACATACATTGCGTTTCCCCACTTATCCATGTTCCGGTAGGTGTAGTCGCAAACCTCCGGATCCTGAAAGGAACCCCAGCACCCCAGCAGTATCCGCCGCTGACCCACCTTCTCGTAGCCTGGCAGCGCCTGATAAAAGAAGTCGAACAGGTCGTCGTGCAGCGGCACTACCTTCTTCATGAACTCGACATACTTCATCAGCCGCGTCAGATAGTCGGTGAAAAGCTGAATCGTCGGCACCGTTCCGACTCCGCCCGGATAGAGCGTCGACGGATGCACGTGGCGCCCCTCCATCAGGCAGAACATCTCACGCGTCATGCGGCTCATCTGCAGCGCTTCTCGGTAGAACTCGCCGCTGAACGGATTCAGCGCCCGCATAATGTCCGCGATCTTCCGGTAGCCGTGCAGATCGGCGTGCGGGCTGTCGGTGTTCTCGGCCTTGGCCAGCACTCCGGGATTGGTTTCTCGGACCATCTGTTCGCAGAAATCCACGCCGACCAGGTTGTCCTGGAAGATGTTGTGATCGAACATGTATTCGGCAGCTTCGCCGAGGTTGGTGATCCATTCGGCCATGTCCGGCGGCCGCACACCGAAAGCCATGTTCTGGGCATACGTTGCGCAGGTCGCGTGATTGTCGCCGCAGATCCCGCAGATGCGACTGGTGATGAAGTGGGCATCGCGCGGGTCTTTGTTCTTCATGAAGATGCTGTAGCCGCGAAAAATCGACGAAGTGCTGTGACATTCCGCCACCTCGCGGTTTTCGAAATCGATTTTCGTGTAGATGCCGAGGCTGCCGACAATGCGCGTAATGGGGTCCCACGACATCTCAACCAGGCGCCGGTTGCTCTGCGTCGTCTCGGACGGAGATTGTGTAATCGTAGCCACTTCGCTTAGTTCCTTCCTGTGTAAGTTCCCGCCTTCGGGCTGTAACCGGTGGTGAGCGCAGGCGCCTTGTGACGCCACTTCGGCTCCTTGTTGACTGTGTCGTTCGTGAATCCGCGCAGTGTCCGTATAGCGCCGCCGTAGAGCCCGCTGAGCTGCGAAGAAACGTGCGCGCCGGGCGGCTCATCCATGAACGGCATGAACTTGTCGGGGAAGCCGGGCATGGTACAGCCGATGCAGATACCTCCGACATTCGGGCATCCGCCGATGCCCGCCATCCATCCGCGTTTCGGCACGTTGCAGTTGACCACCGGGCCCCAGCATCCGATCTTCACCAGGCATTCCGGCGTCCCGTACTCTTTCGTGAACTGTCCCTGCTCGTAATAACCCGCCCGGTCGCACCCTTCGTGCACGGTCTTTTCGAAGAGCCACTTTGGACGCAGTTTGTCGTCGAGGGGAATCATCGGCGCGAGGCCCGCCACCTGATAAAGCAGGTACAGCAGCGTCTCCATGAAGTTGTCGGGCTGCACCGGGCATCCGGGCACATTGACGATCGGAAGCCCCGCTTTTGACTTCCAGTGCCATCCCAGATAATCGGCCAGCCCCATGCATCCGGTAGGATTGCCCTCCATCGCATGGATGCCGCCGTAGGTGGCGCAGGTGCCCGCCGCCACAACCGCGAGAGCTTTGGGCGCGAGACGATCGATCCATTCGCATGTGGTTATAGGCTGGCCGGTCACCGCGCTTGTTCCCAGTGCGGCCCAGTAGCCCTCGCGCTTGATCTTTTCGTTCGGGATCGATCCTTCCACTACCAGCACGAAAGGATCGAGCCTGCCTTTCTCGGCTTCATACCAGGGCTTCATGAAGTCGTCGCCGACCTCGAAGGCCAGGACGGGATTGTGCAGATGAACCTTGGGGAGGCCGGGGATTGCGCCCATCAGCACATCCTCGACGCTTGGCTGTGTAGCCGCGGTGATTGATACTGAATCGCCATCGCACCCCAGACCGGCGGTGATCCACAGAACGTGAATCTCTTTGACGGCGGGTGGAACCTGAGTGGATCGTCCGTACGGAACGGGCTGAGAACCCATGAGAAACGCCTCCTTCCGGAAACTCCACTCGTAGTGTGGTTCTCAGCCGCGGCTAAGTCAAAGATTAACCGTGTTCAACGTTACGGTGCTGCTGCATGGTGGTGACGCCCAACACCGCCGGTCAGCAAATCCGCGGCAACTGTTCGTTGAACGGCAGATCGATCACGCGCGAACCGCCGATTTCCGTGCGCATGATCGTCATTCCCGGATACCGGTCGGTCGCGCAGCCTATGATCGCCGCATCCTGTCCTTCCGGCGTCTGGCGCATCGCCCGAAGGACGCGTTCCGCATCCGGCGCTTTTACAAACGCCACCAGCTTCCCTTCATTGGCAACGAACAAAGGATCGAGCCCGAGAATCTCGCACGCGCCCCTGACGTTTTCCCGCACGGGTATGGCGTGCGCGTCGATCTCGATTCCGGTGCCGGATATCTTCGCGATTTCGCAGAGCGATGCCGCGAGTCCGCCGCGCGTGGGGTCGCGCAGCGCATGAATCTCGCCCGCGTCCAGCATCGTGCGCACGAGATTGTGCAGTGGCCGCGTGTCGGACAGCAGCTCTCCGCCGAAATCCAGTCCTTCGCGCTTCGCCATCACGGCCATACCGTGATCGCCGATGGTGCCGCTCAGCAGAATCGCATCTCCGGGCCTTGCCTGGCTGGCTGAAACCGATACGCCCGCCGGCACGGCGCCCACGCCCGCTGTGGTGACAAACAACCTGTCAGCGCAGCCTTTGTTCACCACCTTGGTATCGCCGGTAACAATCGCCACGCCCGCGTTACGTGCCGCGCGCGCCATCGAATCGACCACGCGCTGCAGTTCCTCGATCGGGAAGCCTTCTTCAATAATGAACGCCGCCGATAAATACAGCGGTGTGGCCCCGCTCATCGCGAGATCGTTCACCGTGCCATTGACTGCCAGATCGCCGATATCGCCACCGGGAAAGAAAATCGGTGTGACCACGAACGAGTCGGTGGTGAACGCCAGACGCGCCCGGTCCACATCGACGACGGCCTGATCGTCCATGCGGCGCAGCACCTCGTTGTTAAACGCCGGCACAAACATCTCAGAGATCAACTGCGCACTGAGGCGTCCGCCGCTGCCGTGTCCCATCACGATCTTTTTATGGCCCGCCACCGGCAGCGGACATTCGAGCGTAAACGCCATCAGAGTCGCGCCGCCGCCCGCTGAGGCTCAAGCGAAACCAGATGCCGCCCGTAGCTGTAGTACGCCGCGCAGGCGCCTTCCGCGGAGACCATCGTTGCCCCCAGCGGCGTCTGCGGCGTACACTGCGCGGCGAATGCAGGGCACTGGTGCGGCTTCTTCAGGCCTCTCAGAATCTGCCCGCTGATACACACTTCGGGCTCCCGTGCCGCGATCCTGCCCACCTCGAAGATCCTCTCCGCGTCGAAATCCCGGAACTCGTCACGCAGCCGGTAGCCGCTTTGTGGGATGACGCCCACGCCTCGCCACGCGCGGTCTGTCACTTCGAAGACCTGCCGGACCGTGCTGCGCGCTGCTGAATTGCCGTCCCGCGAAAGGACACGCGCATACTGGTTCTCCACTTCGGCCCGCCCCTGTTCCAGTTGCCGCACGGCCATGAGAGTGCCATGCAGAAGATCCAAAGGCTCGAAGCCGGTTATCACGATCGGCACCCTGTGCCGCTGCGCCAGGGGTTCATATTCGCTATATCCCATAACGGCGCAGACGTGCCCGGGTCCGAGGAAACCCTGCACGCGATTGTCGGGCGACTCCAGAATCGCCGACATCGCCGGCGGCACCAGAACATGTGAAACCAGAATCGAATAGTTCCGCAGTCCCGACTGACGCGCGTGCCACACCGACATCGCATTCGCCGGAGCTGTCGTCTCAAAACCTATGGCGAAGAACACTACCTGCTTATCCGGATTCGCCGCTGCGATCTTCAGACAGTCGAGTGGCGAATAGACAACCTGAACGCGTGCGCCATCGGCCTTGAGCTGAAACAGATCGCCATTCGAACCCGGCACGCGCAGCATGTCGCCGAAAGAGCAGAAGATCACGTCGGGACGCCTCGCAATAGCGTGCGCCCTGTCCAGCATCTCGAGCGGCGTTACACATACCGGGCAGCCCGGCCCGTGCACCAGTTCGATTTCAGAAGGCAGCAAATTGTCGATTCCGTATTTGACGATGGAATGCGTCTGGCCGCCGCATACCTCCATCAGGACCCAGGGGCGCGTGACGGTGCGCCTGATCTCGTCGACAATCCCCTGAGCTATTCTGCCGTCGCGATATTCATCTACATACTTCACGGCGGTCCCTCGCGGGCAGCATCCTCCAAAAGTTCCTGCAATTCGCCCAGTTCTTCGAGACAGCGATAAGTCCGGTGTGCCTCTTCCTCGTCAACCTTGCTGATGGCGAAGCCCACGTGCACCAGAACGTATTCACCCGGGCGCGCATCGGGGACATAATCCATGCAAACCTCGCGCGTGACGCCTCCGAAATCGACCCTCGACATGCGGATTCCGAGGCTGTCATGAAAATCGATGATCCTGCCGGGAATGGCGAGACACATAACGCGAATAACCCTGGTCGGTAACGCTGTCGCCGGTGCAGGCTTCAGCTAAACGTTTTCATCATACGGCCGAAGTTCCTGACAGCTTGAAACGGATGGTCTGCGGCAGTACACTCCCCGGACCTGGTTGGTACGATTAATCCCTCTTACGGTCGCAGTCAGCGATCTTTGCCGAAGAGATTGTCGAGACTCCAGCGGCCGGGGCCGGCGGCGCTCATCCACAAAAAGAAGAAGCAGTAGATGACCGCCAGTTCGCCGCCGTTGGTGATGGGCCAGAAGCCGCGCGGCGCATGCGTGCGGAAGTAGCCGATCGCCATTTCACCGGACAGCAGGAAAGCCACCGGGCGTGTGAACAGGCCGAGAATGATGAGCGCGCCGCCGATGGTTTCGATTACGCCGGCGGCGCCCAGCATGGAGCCGAGCGGCGGATGGAAGTTGCCGAAGATGCCGAAGAATTTCTGCCAGCCGTGCAGCGAGAGGGTGAAGCCGATCACCACACGCGCGACGGATCGCAGGCAGGATTCATAGCGGGCAAGCCAGGACATTCCGTAGGCCATGGAAGTTCAAATTACCACGACGCGTTACGTTGCCGCGTGCAGGATGTGGCCGCCCTTCGAAGGCGCTGACCCCGCGCGGTGCGGGAACCAGCGCGCCGCAATCTCACGCGGGCCAAGATCTTCGATCGTTTTGAAACCGGTTTCGATCAGCTCCGCGCGCAGCGCGTCGCCTTCGAAATGATTCACCCATGGCTCGCCCAGCGCGGCGACACGGGCGGCGCGGGCTTCGTAAATGGCACGCATCTCGGGCGAGAGGGAATCGGGAGGGTCGCTGTAATCGAAAACCACATGCGCGCCGTGCGGGAGGCTTGCGATGTAGCGGAGGGTCGTCCAGACGGCCTCGGGTGTCAGGTACGGGACCACGCCGAGCCAGGTGAAAAAGGCCGGACGCGCGGGATTGAATCCCGCGGCGGCGAGACCGGCGGAGAGGGTCTCGCGTTCGAAATCGATGGGTGCAAACGTCAGTCCCGGCGGCACGGCGATGGCGGCGTCGGCGAGGCGCTGACGCTTCCAGGCCTGGGTGGCAGGATGGTCGACTTCGAAGATGCGCAGGGCGTCCGGATATGCACCGCGACAGGCAAACGTGTCGAGACCAGCGCCGAGCACAACGAGCTGCGTTACGCCGCGCGCGATGGCGGCGGCAAGCACATCTTCCGCGAAGCGCGTTCGTGCCGCAATGAAGATGCGCATGCGGCGTGACACGTCGTTCTGCGCTTGATCCACGATGCTCTGAGGATTTTCGCCGAGGATGGGCAAAGCGAGCGGATCATTGAAGATCCGTCCCTGTTCGAGAAGCTGATGTGCAGCGCGATGACGAGCCGCGCTCAGGGCCGTGCGGCTGGGCTCTCCGGGTTGCATCAAACACGAGTCTACGCGACGGTTTGCGATAAGCAGCTGCGATAATCGGCTCGGTGCGAAAGCTTCTGCGATTTCTGATCGCGGCTGTTGTTGTGATCGCGGGCGTGGCTTATCTGCTGTTTTATTGGCCGATCCGCGAACCCCATCCGGCGGCGCGGCCCGCACGCGGCGGGCTGGCGATTCGCGATGTGAAGATTTATCCTGCCCCGGATGCGGCGCCGATCGAAGACGGCATGATCGTGGTGCGCGATGGCAGGATTGCGGCGTTTGGAAGAGACGCGCAGGCACCCGCCGATGCTCAGATTCTCCGATGCGATCGGTGTGTGGTCACGGCAGGCTTCTGGAATGCGCATGTTCATTTCACGGAGCGGAAATGGAGCTTCGCGGCGTGGAAGGGCGCGGAGGGGCTGAACCGGCAACTCGCGGATATGCTGACCAGCCGCGGGTTCACGACGGTCGTGGATACATCGTCCGATCTGCGCGAGACGCTGTCGCTGCGGAGGCGAATTGCGTCGGGTGAGCTGAAGGGACCGGCAATCTACACGGCAGGCTCCGGGATTTATCCGCCGCACGGCATTCCATATTACCTGCGGAATTCGCTGCCGTTTTACATGCTGTGGTTCATGCCGCAGCCATCTTCGCCGCAGGAGGCGGCGCGGATTGCGGAACGCAACATCGCAAACGGCGCAGACATCCTGAAGCTGTTCACGGGTTCGTATGTGGAGCGCAGCAGGGTGCTGCCGATGCCGGTCGGGATTGCGCGCGCGGCGGTTGCGGTAGCGCATCGGCACGGCCAGCTCGCGTTTAGTCATCCGTCGAATCTGGCGGGAACTACCGTGGCGATGGACGCGGGCGTGGACGTGCTGGCACACGCCCCGGATTCGACGAACGGCATCGATGCGGCGCTGCTCTCAGAGATTGTGGCGCGGCACATGGCGATGATTCCCACGCTGAAGATGTTCGCGACCACCGTCACTAAGGATCCGGCATATCTGCAGCCGATTTACGCTGAGGTGCGGCAGTTCCACCGGCTGGGCGGCGAACTGATGTTCGGAACGGATGTGGGCTACATGTCCGATTACGCGACTGAGGACGAGTTTCGCGCGCTCGGTGAATGCGGACTGAATGCGATGGATGTCCTGCGGATGCTGACGATCGCGCCGGCGGGAAGATTTGGCGTGAGCGCGCAGAAAGGCACGATTGCGCCCGGGAAGATGGCCGATCTGACTGTTCTGAGCGACGACCCGGCGCGCGATATCGCGGCCTTTTCGCGGGTGCGGTTCACCATTCGGAACGGCGAAGTGATTTACAGCCGGCCGTGACCGTTAACTTAGCCTGTTCAGCGGCGGGAAGAATCGAACAGAGCAGGCTGCTGAAAAACGCTTCTTGCCACTCCCTTACTGGCACGGTTCGGAAAAGCAGGTTCTGATTCCGCAGGGGTTACTGAACCGCGCGCGTCAGTAAGCGGCAATGAAAAGAGCTTTTTCAGCAGCCTGCTGGACGGCTGTTCCCAGCGCGCGGGCTCCGGCGCGGAAGGCATCGCGCTTCGATCTCGCCCAGGTTCCCACTCGATGATGACGTTGACACCGTGCGCGAGCAGAGTCTGAGCGAACTGCCACTGAACCTTTTCAATCCGGCCGCGCGGCACCGTCTCCCGGACGCCGATGCCGAGCGCGTTCATCCACTCATAGGGGCTCAGGCGAATGGCCGAAAGAACCTGCTCCTGCTGCCTGGCGTGAATTGTCTTGCCCGAGCCGGGCAGACCGCGAACGATGATCCGTCCAGCCAGATTTAATTTTGAGCCCCATGCAACTTCCGGGAACCCGGTGCCGTCTATTTGCCAATACTTTGGTGGCGCGTCGAACAGCAATCGTGCTGTCTTTGGTTATCGCGGCGGTGGCATTTGCCGCGCCGCCGGACGATGAACCTGTGCTCGATATCGGGCCGGGCATCACGCCGCCCCGCGTCACGCATCAGGTCACACCGCAGACCAACCCCGACGACGAGAAGGGATTCCGCATTTCGGGAACGGTGCTGGTCGGGTTAACGGTCAGCTCGAAGGGCGAACCGAAGGACGTGCACGTGGTGAAGACACTCGACAAGACTATCGATGAGAGCGCTGTGGCGGCAGTGAAGCAGTGGCACTTCGAGCCCGCGCGAAAGGGTGATCAGCCGGTGGCGGTGCGGATCACGGTCGAGATCCGGTTTCACAGCATGTGATTGGGCACGACGAGGGCGGCGCGGGCTTCGCCCACGAGAAATAACGAGCCTGTAACAAAAGTGGTCATCGGTTTTTCGCGCGTCATGCGCAGGGCATCGGCGAAGGTCGGGGCAATGCGCAGGTTGGGGTGGTCGGAGACCTGCTCGAGCGACTCCGGGTTGAGCGCGCGCGCCTGGTTTGGCGCGGTGAGAATCACTTCGGCGGCAAGCGGGAACAATGCGCCGATCACCTCGTCGACGGCTTTGTCGCGCATGGCGCCGTAGACGATGCGGATCGGTTCACCGGCAAACAGGCGCTTCATATAGGACGCCAGGGCACGCGCGCCGGCCGGGTTGTGTGCGCCGTCGAGGATGATATCCGGGTTCCGCGCCACGCGTTCGAGGCGGCCGGGCCATTGGGCGCGGGCGATGCCTTCGCGGACGGCAGCCGCGGAGATGCCGAAGATCCGGAGTGCGGCCACGGCGGTGCGCGCGTTCTCCACCTGATGTTCGCCGGCGAACGGGCAGTCGATGGGAATCTCCTCATCGGCTGAAAGAACGAACCGGCTGCCGAATTTTTCGAGGTGAAGGTCATCGATGCGCCAGGCGGACGACAAGGTCACCGGTGCGTTCACTTCGAGGGCACGGCGTTCGAGCACGCTGAAGGCCTCGGGGCGCTGCGTGGCGAAGACGGCGGGGCGTTCCGGCTTAAGAATGCCGGCTTTTTCCGCCGCGATGGATTCGATGCTGGAGCCGAGGAAAGCTTCGTGATCGAAATCGATCGGCGTGATGACGGTGAGCGCGGGATCGACAACGTTGGTGGCGTCGAGGCGTCCGCCGAGGCCGGTTTCGAGGACCACGACTTCCACCGCGGCGTCGCGAAAGGCGACGAAAGCCATGGCGGTCAGAGTTTCGAAGAAGCTGGGATGCGCGTCGATTTCCTCGCGCGCCAGCAGACGTTCAGCGGCGGTGTGTACAGATTCGAAGGCATCGCACCAGGCGCGTTCGCCGATGAGTGCGCCGTCGATCTGAATGCGCTCACGCGGATCGACAAGATGGGGCGAGGTGTAGAGGCCGGTCCGGACGCCCGAAACGCGCAGCGCGGAGGCCATCATGGCGCATGTCGAGCCCTTGCCGTTCGTGCCCGCCACGTGGATAAAACGCCCGCCGGGCTCTTCTGTGTGCAGAGCTGAGGATTGCCGAGCGCGGCGAGGAGCAGCCGGATGCGGTCGAGACTCCACTTGACTGTCTTGAGCTCGGGACCGAGGGAGAAGAGGAAGCGTGCGGTATCCGCAAAGGTCATGCGGCCTGGTATTCGCCGGGGCCGCTGGCGCCGGGTGAACTGGCGACGGGTCCGGCAAGGAAGTCGAGGGCTTTGGCGATGTAGGGTTTCAGTTCGCCGCGCGGCACAACGGCATCCAGCATGCCGTGCTGCAGCAGAAACTCGCTGCGCTGGAAACCCTGCGGGAGCTTCTGGCGGATGCTCTGCTCGATGACGCGCGGACCGGCGAATCCGATGAGAGCGCCGGGCTCGGCAATGTTGAGATCGCCCAGCATGGCGAAGCTGGCGGTGACGCCGCCGGTGGTGGGGTCGGTGAGGAGGCTGATATAAGGCAGGCGTGCCTCGTCGAGACGCATGAGCGCGGCGGAAGCCTTCGCCATCTGCATGAGGCTGACAGCACCCTCCTGCATGCGCGCGCCGCCGGAGGCGGAAACGATGATGAGCGGCGTGCGGAACTCGATGGAGCGCTCGATGGCGCGGGTGATTTTCTCGCCCATCACCGCGCCCATGCTGCCGCCGATGAATTTCGGTTCCATAGCGCAGATGTGGATGGGGCGGCCTGAAAGTTTGCCGAAGCCCGAGATCAGAGCGTCTTTGAGGGAGAGCGCGGACTGGGTGGCTTTGAGGCGGTCGGCGTAGGATTTGGAGTCGACGAAGTGGAGCGGGTCGGAGGATTCGAGCGCGGCGTCGAGTTCGTCATAGCGGCCGTCGTCGAACAGCATGGCGAGACGGGCGCGGGCCTCCATGCGGAAGTGATGGCCGCATTTGCTGCACGTGTTGAAGGTGAGTTCGAGGTCCTTTTTCCAGATGATCTCGCGGCAGCCGTCGCACTTGAGCCAGAGGCCTTCGGTGCGGACAGTGGGAACGGAGTCGTCGTCGGGGCGGGGACGTGGACCGCTGGATTCGCGTTTAAACCAGGCCATGAGTCGGGGATCACTTCATGTTACAAGCCTCTGCAGCCGCGCGACAGGGAAGAAAGCAACGAGTTGGACCGTCATTGGAATATGATCAGGGGAATGGTCAGGCTGAGCAGATTTCAGATGTTGCTTCTAGGGGCGGCGGTGGCGACGTCTGTGCTGCACGCCGAGCCGATGCCCGCGGCGCAGCAAACGGCGCTGGTGCATAAGTATTGTGCGGTCTGCCACACGGATGCGGCGAAGAACGGCGGGCTGACGCTGGAGCATTACGACGCCGCAAAGGCCGATCCGCCATTGGCGGCGATGCTGCTGAGCAAGCTGCGCAATGGCGCGATGGGCGCGGCGGGACTGGGCGTCCCGGATAAGCCGACGCAGGCGGCATGGGTGGCGGCAACGACGGCGCAGGCGGAAGGGTCGAGGAACTGGAGCGTTATTCGGACCGGATCAAGCCTCACTGCGAGCATCGTGCGGGATGTGAATCCGCGGAAGAGCGGCGAGGACGCGCCGCTCTTCCGGTTAACCCTGACGTGCGATACGGCGAGCCATGAGGGCGCGATGCAGCTGACCTGGTCCCCCGCTCCGCAGAAGGAGCGGACATTCAGCGTATCAGCTGACGGTGCGGCCATTCCGCAGAAGATTGAGGGCGGGGAAGAACGCATGGGCAACGGTCAGGCGGGCGGGGCGGTGCGGGCGGTGGCGAAGCTGAACGTGCCGCTGGCCGAGAAAACGCTCACGGTCAGTGATCTGTTTCCGGGCGAGCAGGTGGATTTTCCGGTCGGCGATCTGGATGCGATGGCGCGCCACGAGCTTGCGGGCTGCTTTCGTTAGGTCCGCTACCGCGGATGCGGACCCAATTCTCCGAAGGGGGCCGCAATTCCGGATGCGCCGTGATCGAGCCGCAAACCGGAACCACTGTCCAGCGAATTTAATCTCCTGCTGGATCAGGCCCCGAATGGCAGAAGATGCAGCGCTTGTCATTTTGGTGATCCAGCTTCGCGCAAAATGGTTCTTTGCCTTGACGGGCCAGAAGAAATACTTCGCCGGCTGCCAGCATGCCCAGGGGCGGCCATCGCTCGCCAATTGCCCCTGGAGTGGCGAAGCGGGGTGCCACAAGAGGGTGGAAACTACGCACGCAGATAAAAGGTACAGGCTTGCCTCTGCTGCTTCCATGAGATACTCCGGCCAGTGAAGGCGCCGACTCCCGGCTGCGCTCAGCCGAGTATTTTTGGCCGCTTCGGCCCTCAGCTCAGTCCGCGGACGTTCCCGCGTGTTGGAGTTGCCCGGCATGATTCTCCAGACGTTGTGGCACGCTCATGAACAAGACCTTCAGACCTTCCGTCATCGTCGGATGGGCAAACATCGCGTCCCGCAGAATCGTATACGGCAGTCCTGCCAGCATGGCGAGTTGAACCGTGCCCATGAGTTCGCCGGCCTCTGGCCCAAAGGCCGTGAATCCGAGAATGCGGTCACTGTCTGCTTCGATGAGCGTCTTTATGAACCCTCGTTTCTCGGAGATCGTCCAGGGCCGCCAGCCGGAGGCGACCGGCACCGATGCAACACGATAAGCGATGCCACGTTCCCGGGCTTGAGACTCGTTCAAGCCAACACGCGCCAGCTCGGGATCGATGAAGACACAGGACGGAACCAGGCGGTCGCGCGTACTGCGCTCGCCTCCGCTCAGGTTGTCATGGATGATGCCAAAGTCGTCCTCCGATACGTGTGTGAAGTATGGGCTGCCCGCGCAATCTCCCATCGCCCAAACGTTCGGCGCGGTTGTTTCGAGGCGATCGTTCACCCTGATATGTCCCTTTTCCGTGACTTCGATGCCCGCTTTGTCGAGACCGACGCCGCTGGTGTTGGGGGTCCGTCCCAGCGCCACGAGGATGTCACTCCCCTCTAAGGTCCGGGTTTCATTTCCGCTCTTTAGCTGAACGCCTACATGCTCGCCCGAAAGGCCGTTGACACGGAGGACGTGAGTACTTAACAGTACGTCGATGCCCTCGTCGCGAAGGAGCTGCAGTATCGCCTCCGAAACGTCTGCATCTTCGTTCGAGGCGAGTCGCGGGTCGCGGGAGATCACCGTAACGCGGCTTCCCAGTCTGCGCAGAGCCTGACTAAGTTCCAGACCGACGTAGCCGCCGCCCAGGACAATCAGGTGGTCGGGACGCCGCTCGAGGTCCAGCGCCTCAATATGGGTCAGCGGCCTCGATTCCCGTAAACCGGGCATGTCGGGTATGGTCGCGCGGCTACCGAGGTTCACGAACACGCGGTCCGCGTAGAGCGTACGTTCGCCCCCATCGCGCAATGCGACGCGAACGGTGCGAGGTGCTGCGAATACGCCTTCGCCGAAAATGAGCTCATCACCGCGATCCTTATCCAGGGCGGCGCGATATTTATCCAGATGAACCTGAATGATGCCGTCCACCATGTCGCGCTTTCGTGCGTAGACTCGCGCCATGTTTATGGCGGTCGGCCCGGTTTCGATTCCGAACTCGCGATGGCGCGCCACGAGTGAAGCCACCTTCGCGGAATAAATGACATTTTTGCTCGGAAGGCAGGCAATGTTCGGACACGACCCACCGATATACTTCCTGTCGACGACAGCGGTTCGCTTTCCTTCTCTGGCCATTGTCCAGGCCGCCAGCTTGCCGGCTGTGCCGCCGCCCAGCACGAGGACATCGAATTTTTCCGGTGCGTTCATGCGATTCAACTCCTGAATAGACTGCCTCAAGCAGTGAAAAACTCCTGACAAGAGGCTTGGAATAAGGAAAGTGGTCGTCTGTCGACGCGGGTATCCGGCTTCGGCCGCAGGCGCGGACAGCCGTGAACCATGAGAACCGGAGGGCCGCTTCCGTAACGGCGATAGAAGATTCGGTTACCCGCGACGTCGATTTCAGTACGGCGCTGCATGCTAGATCCCTTTGATTTCGCCGCCGTCCATCCGAACGGAAGCACCAGTGAGCCAGCGGGCTTCTTTCGAAACCAGGTAGGCCATCAGCCCCGCAATCTCCTCCGGTTCGCCGTAGCGGGCAATGCCTGCCTGCTCCGGAAACAGCTTTGTGGCGTCTTCCACGCTCATGCCGTGCTCTGGTGCCAGTGCTTGAGGAACGATCGCCGGCGGCCGGTCATAACAGCACCCGGAACAACACTGTTGACCTGCACTCCATCTTTTATGCCTTGCTCGGCGAAAGCCTTGGCGAGCGCAATGATGGCAGCGTTAATAGTGCCTACGGCCGCGAACCCTGGCTTCGGGTCAAGAGCCGCGCTTCCGGAGATCAGCACGACCGAGCCGTTTGAAGCCTTCAGCGCATCCCAGGCTCGCATCGTCAGCCGGCGCGCGCCATGCAACTTCAGCGCCATGCCGTCGTCCCACTGTGCGTCCGTCATCTCGAACAAATCGACCTGGGGCACGGCGCCGGCGATGTTCAGCAGCGCGTCGATTCTGCCAAAGCGATCGAGAGTGCAACTGACGAGGGCGTCGGCCGACGAAGGATCGCGCAGATCGAGAGCATGCGTCAGTGGTTCGGCGCCCGCGGATTTCACTTCGACGGCGGTCTTCTTTAGTTCGTCCTCCTGCCTCGCGGCCAGGACGACGGCTTCAAAATCACGCGCCAGGCGTATAGCGGTGGCGCGGCCAATCCCCTGGCTCGCGCCGGTAACGATGGCAACGGATTCAGCCGGCATGGCTCATTCCCGCCTCAGCCGCGGCCGTCTGCCGGGCCGCTTCCAGAATCACGCTCACGACCAGATCGGGTGCCGTTTGCATCGGACTGTGGTCCACCCGGTGGGGCCGAATTGTTGCACCCATCCGTTCCGCCATATAGCGCTGCGTCTCCGGTGCGATCATGCGATCCTCTTCGGCCAACAGAAACCACGACGGCTTGGTTTTCCACGACGGTGCAGGGGCCTTCTCCTGAATGCATTTCACAGCCAGGGGCCGCTGCACGGCTTCCAGAATCGCGTTCTGGTCTGCTGAAGCCTTATGAGAAACTGCGCGGGCAAAACCACCTTCAGGCATCCAGATAAGTCCGTGCCGATCCGGCTGGAGCTTCGGGGCGTCGGGATGCGGCTTAGCGCGATAGAAGACGTCTGCGACAGTCTCACCCTCAGCCGGCGCCAGCGCCGCTATATAGACCAGCGACCTGACTTTCGCGTCGCCGGCACCCGCAATCACGGCGCCCCCATACGCGTGTGCCGCGAGAACTACGGGTCCGCTGGTTCTCTCAAGTACGCGTTCGAGAGCGGCTATGTCATCGGTGAGCGAAGTTAACGGGATCGGCGCGCACATTACCCTGAGGCCTTCCTCCCGCAAAGGCAGAATGACGTTTTGCCAGCAGGAACCGTCGGCCCACGCGCCATGCACCAATATGATCGTCGCGTTCTGCGCAATCGAACTCATTGCGACACCCCATTCGCCGCCAGAAATTCTTTCATCGCCGCGGCAATTTCGGCGTAGTGCGTCTCGATGGCAAAGTGCCCCGTGTCCAGAAACTCGACCCGCGCGTTCGGTATGTCTTTCCGAAATGCCTCGGCACCGGCAGGAATAAAGAAGGGGTCGTTCTTACCCCATATCGCCAGCAACGGCGGCCTCGCCTTCCGAAAGTAGTCCTGAAACGCGGGGTACAGCTTCAGGTTCGACGCGTAATCGAGGAACAGATCGAGCTGAATATCCTTGTTCCCCGGACGCTCCAGGAGAGCCGCATCCAGCGTGTACGATTCCGGAGGAACGCTTACTGGATCGTTGACCCCGTGCGTGTACTGCCAACGCGTTCCTTCGGGCGTCAGAATATTTTTCCGGATGATTTCGCGATTTTCCGCAGTCGACTCGGCCCAGTATTTCCGGATCGGCCCCCAGGCATCGCCAAGCCCTTGTTCATAGGCGTTTCCGTTCTGTGACACGATAGCTGAGACGCGGTCGGGGTGAGCCATCGCCAGGCGGAATCCGGTTGGCGCGCCGTAATCGAATACATACAGCGCATAGCGCCTGAGCTTCAGCGCCTGCGTGAACGCGTTGAGCGTCGCGGCCAGTCCATCAAACGAGTAAACATACTTTCGGTCATTGGGAACTTCAGTGAAGCCGAAACCGGGGAGGTCCGGCGCGATCACCCGAAACTCGCCGGCGAGACGCGGTATGAGTTCGCGGAACATGAATGATGACGCCGGGAATCCGTGCAGCAGCAGCACAACCGGGGCTTCGCGGTCGCCGGCCGCGCGATAGAAAACGCGGACTCCGTCGGCCTCGACGTAGTGCATCGACGTAATGGGTGTTTGTATACCAAATCCGGGGCTCTTCGCTGTCTGGGCGGAACGGGCATGACTCATGGACTCTCCTTGCCTGGCTGGATCGCCTCCCAGAGGGCATCTCGCAGGCCAAACGAGAGGGAGATCAAATTCAGAACCCCCGACAGGCCCAAATGGTTTTGGATCTGCCAGGATATCGCCTGAAGTGCAACGAATGTGTCTCGCTGTCAGCTGACGGAAGCGCGACGGACCTCCGGCACACTGTCCACATTTGGTCCGTCGCGCCCGCCATCTGTGCCGCGGAACGCCTTCAATCAATCGTGAGAATCGTTACCGTGGACGGGTGATTCGGAGCTTTTGCATTCTGTAAACGAGGGACGTCCTCTTCATGCCCAACCGCGCCGCGGCGCCATTGCGGCCGCCCACTATCCAGTTGCTTGCGTCAAGGGCGCGGACGATGTGGTCTCGCTCAACCTCTTCGAGACCCGTCATTGGCTCGATACCCATCCTGGGAACGTTGATCTGCCCGTGCGGGCGCAAGGCTTCCAGCTCCGAGGTTGGTGCGCGCAATACGGTGTGCGGAGAAAGAATGACGGCTCGCTCGATGAAGTTCTGCAATTCCCGAACGTTTCCGGGCCAGTCGTATCGCACCAGAGCATCCATGGTCGCCTGCGGAATGTCGTCGATCAGCTTGTTCATGCGCCGGGCGTAGCGTTCTGTGAAATGCCGAACCAGTATCGGAACGTCGCCGTTCCGCTGCCGCAGTGGCGGAACGGTGATCGGAAATACTTTCAGTCGGTAGTACAGGTCTTCGCGAAAAGTCGACTGTTTAACCATTTCAGACAGGTCGCGATGCGTGGCGGCGATCAGCCGGACGTCAACCTTATGCGTGCGGTTGCTGCCGAGTCTTTCAAATTCCTGCTCCTGCAGAACACGCAGCAATTTCGCCTGGAGTTCCGGAGGAATATCGCCGATCTCGTCCAGAAAGAGCGTGCCTCTGTTTGCCAGTTCAAAGCGTCCGATTTTTTGTGCGACCGCTCCGGTGAATGCCCCTTTCTCATGGCCGAAAAGCTCACTTTCGAGGAGCCCGAGCGGAATCGCGGCGCAATTCAGCTTCACAAAAGCACGTTCGCGTCTGGTGCTCAGGTCGTGTATCGCCCGGGCAAACAGTTCCTTACCTGTTCCGGTCTCACCCAGGATCAGCACCGTCGAATCCGCGGGCGCGACGACCGAAACGAGTTTCAATGCCGCGTTCAGAGCGGAGCTGTTTCCCACGATTGCCCCATTCTGAGCGCGGATTTCTTCCTCAAGGTAGAGTCTTTGTTTCGCTTCTTTATCCCGGTCTTTCACCGCGATCTCGTACTCCAGCGCGTTCTGAACGGCAATCGCTACCTGGCGGGCCACCTGCTCGAGCAGAATCACGTCGTCTTTCTGAAAAGGATTATCCGAGCGTCTGGAGAGCATCAAAACGCCAACCACCTGGTCGCGGTTTGTGAGCGGGAGATAACAGCCGGTTCGGAGGCCTTCCTCGATCACACGCTCATACAGACGCCGGCCCTCCGGATTCGCGTAGATTTCAGGATCGTAGCGGACCTGATCGAAGTTATCGATCCGGATACTCTTACCCTCCCGCAACACCCGGCCCGAAATCGAACCTTTCATGGGTACCAACGATCCCTCGCGCATGGTTCCTCTGGCGTCGGGATTGTACAGGATAGTCACTCGCAACTCGCCGCTCTCGGAGTCGGGAAGCAGCAAGGCTGACACGTCACATTGCATGACACCGAATAGATTCGTTGAAAGCGCCCCGACCACCTGGCGAAAGTCCAGTCTGGATGTAACGCTGTTGGTAATGTCCAGAAGCAGGCGCAGCCGGTCGCGTTCATGTTTCAACGCCTCTTTATGAAGGTGCCGCTCAATCGCGATACCTGCAATGTGACTGGCGCTCTCGATCATCTGCAGATCGACAGCCTCAGGAGTGCGAACTTCACGATAAAGGATGGCGAAGGTGCCGATTACTTTGCCGTCACGTGTAAACAGAGGCCGCGACCAGACTGCCCGAATGCCATAAGGCAGGACAAGATCACGATAGTCGTCCCAGATAGAATCGCGGAGAATGTCGGCAACGTAGACTGGCTGCCGCCGATAAACGGCTGTGCCGCAGGAGGCGCCTTTCGGGCCAATAGACATGCGCCCTACGTTCGCGGCGAATCCGGGAAGACCCGGTGCAGCAGCGCAGTAGAGGTGCTTTCCGTCGGTGTCAGGGAGCCAAATGGTACATAACGTCCCGTCGCCTTGCGATTCGACGAGTTCGGCAACGATTGTCAGAACCTCAGGCAACTCACATCCGGCAAGAATCAGCTTCAGGATGTTGAGTACGGACTCGCCGGAGAAGAAGCCCGATTCGTTCTGCGCCCATTCAGATTCCCGCAGATCGCTTGCAGAAGATTGCGTTGCTGACTTCATCGCCTGTACGTCCGGTCCGGAACGTCGATCCGGTTAAATCACGCAACCGACCGCCAACTCCCCGGCGAAACTCGCATCCGACGTCCGACCTTCACCGTTCCATTCGCCACAACTTTCCGATCCGGCGCCAGAAGCCACACTGCGGAAGGGTGATCCTCCCTCAGGTTACACCGGTTGCCCTCGGTAGCGTGCCAGTATAAGGGTCGTCGTTTCGTGCGACCAACGACCCGCTTGCCACCCGAGTGACATGATGAAGGACGTTGTCGTCCCCATGCGATGTTGCGCCGGAACGTGGTACGCCCTGCGCCCAGCTCTGAGAAGTTGGTTTCGGACGAGTCACCCGCCACTCGTACAAAGCTCAGCGTCGCGTGCCGGCGGAATCACCGGCGAGCAACGGCACAGCATAGGGCAAAGTCACCAACTTCCGGGCGGTCGGCGACTCGGATTTTATGAACCTGAACGCGAAGTCGGGGTGTTCTATACCAGTCAGAACTCGAACCCGAAAACAAAAGTCCGCTACCGCGGATAAGGATGTCCGCGCAGGATCGTGAAGGCGCGGTAGATCTGTTCGGCGAGCACGGCGCGCGCGAGTTCGTGCGGCATGGTCATTGCGGAGAGAGAGACAAGCAAATCGGCGCGGTCGCGCCAGGCTTGCGGAAGGCCGTCATGGCCGCCAACCACGAAGACCAGGTCGCGGCCCACCATTTCGGCTTTCGCGAAGAGTTCGGCGAAAGCGGCGGAGTCGAGCGAACGGCCGGCGGGGTCGAGAAGAATCTTTTGTGCGCTCGGATGCTTCGACCAGAAGTCGGCGTCCGGCTTGATTTCCGCCATGCGCGTCGGCGCGTAGCGGCCGGCGCGCTGGATGTAGTCTCCTGCGAGTGCGTTGGCGTGCGGGTCTTTTGGCTTACCCACAAAGTAAAGGAAAACCTTCACTCAGCCGGCAGCTTTTCCGCAGGCAATGCCACGTCTTTCGCCTCGCGCCATAGGCGTTCGAGCGCATAGTATTCGCGCGCCTTAGCGGAGAAGACGTGGACGAGGAAGTCGCCGTAATCGCTGAGAATCCATTCACCCTGTTCGTAGCCTTCGACACCTGAGGGCAGCTCGCCGAGCTGACGCTTCATCTGCAGATTGATTTCGTCGCTGATCGCCTGGTTCTGGCGCGAGTTCAGACCGGTGCAAATAACGAAGTAGTCGGTGAAGCTGGTGATGCCGGAGAGATCGAGAACACGAATATCTTTGGCTTGCTTTTCCTGCGCCGCGCGAACGGCGATCTGCCATCCGGGGGCGTTGTCAGGCTGAGGCTCGGGGTGGGGCGCGGTCTGGTTTGTACTGGTACGCCTGGAAGCTCTGGTTTCGGTGTGCTGCAGCGGTTCGCCTCTGTCGTTATCGTACTATAGAAGTAAGCGTGTTCATGCGACTCGCCGCACTCGCGGCACTTTGCATTTCGGTGATTTTTGCGCAGACGGCTGCACCTCTGCCGGCTGCACCTCTGCCGGCGCCCGCCTCTGCTGAGGCGAGTGCTGCCCCCGCATTGCCCTCGAACACATCGCCCGCGAACGCGACGCCACCGAACGCGCTGGAGCCGAATCAGAACGACCCGGCCGTGATCCATGCGCGGCAGGTTCTCGATCAGGTGACGCGTCTGGTTTCGAGCGGTGCGCTGCCGGCGATCCGGCTGAGGAAGGCGAAGGAAGATGTGCAGGACGCGCTGGACGGGTCCATCCTGAAGACCAGCCTCTACGGCAACGATCTGCTGCCGGAGCAGGCAGACCAGATGATTTACGTGGCGCAGCGGATGGTGATTCGCCGTCAGAAAGCCCTCTTTGACATGCAGGAACTGGTGAGCGCCGGCGTGATTTCGCGCGCCGAGGCGGAAGCATCGGGCATGAATCTGCAGCACGCGCAGGAGGAACTAGAGTGGGCGCGGACGCGCGCGGAACTGGTCGCGCAGGTGGCGGAGTCGGTGCGGCTGGCTAAGGAAATCGCCAGCCTGGAGAGCCAGGCGGAGTCGCATCCGGAATGGGCGGGTAAGGTTTATACGAAGTACGAAGGCAGCGGCGTCTTCACGGCGTCGGACCGCAGGCTGCTCGAGGTCGCATACATCGCGCAGTTCGCGAGGCCGCTGCCGATCAGCGCGGATGGCGAGACGGCGCTGCATCGTTCGTTCGGTTTCGACCATCGGGGCCGCGTCGATGTGGCGGTTACGCCGGATCAGCCCGAAGGGCGCTGGCTGATGAAGTACCTCGAAGCGAAGCACATTCCGTTTTTCGCGTTTCGCGCGGCGGTCCCCCATCAGGCGACCGGCGCACATATTCACGTAGGTCCGGGCAGCACGAAGCTGGCGCTCTCGGATTAGTGACGAACCCCGATTGGCGGTGCCGCTTGCTGACGCGCGCGGTTCAGAAAGGGTTTCCGAACCGCGACCGTGAGCGAGTGCCGCAGTTATGACACCCGAGGAAACAGCTGGAGCTGTAGCTATTGCCAACGCATCGTCGACGGGCGTGTTCGCGACCATTCGCGAAGCGCTGAGCGGCGTGCATCGGGACCTCACGGAACTCACTCTGCGGCGCGCCATCGTGCTGCTGGCGATTCCGATGATCCTCGAGATGCTGATGGAGTCGCTGTTCGGCGTCGTCGATATGTTCTTCGTGGCGCGGCTCGGGGTGGACTCGCTGGCAACTGTCGCGCTCACCGAATCGTGTCTCGTGCTGGTGTTTGGCATCGCGATGGGGCTGAGCATGGCAACGACCGCGTTCGTCGCGCGGCGCATCGGTGAAAAAGATCCGGCGGGCGCGGCGGTGGCAGCCGTGCAGTCGATCGCGGTAGGGCTGCTGTTGTCGGCGATAGTGGGCGCGGCAGGGATTCTCTATGCGCCGCATCTGCTGGGGCTCATGGGAGCGAGTCCTTCGGTGATCGCGATCGGGTCGACGTATACGCGCATCCTGCTGGGCGGGTCAGTGACGATCTTCATGCTGTTCCTGATCAACGCGATTTTCCGCGGCGCGGGGGATGCGGCGCTGGCGATGCGCGCGCTGTGGGTCGCGAATCTGATCAACATCGTCCTGGATCCGTGCCTGATCAACGGCTGGGGGCCGTTCCCGCGGCTGAACGTGATGGGCGCGTCGGTGGCCACGACGACCGGGCGCGGGCTCGGCGTGGTGTTTCAGCTCTGGATATTGTTCGGCGGCAAGAGCCGCGTTCGGGTGTACGCCCGCCAGTTACGCATCAATCTCGAGGTGTTGTGGAAACTGATGCGTGTGTCGTTCACGGGCATCCTGCAGTTTCTGATTGCGACGGCGAGTTGGACGGGGCTGGTGCGGATCTGCGCTTCGTTCGGCAGCGTGTCGGTCGCGGGCTACACGGTGGCGATCAAGATTTTCCTGTTCGTGCTGCTGCCGTCGTGGGGTCTGGCGAATGCGGCGGCGACCCTGGTGGGACAGAACCTCGGCGCGAAGAAGCCGGAGCGCGCGGAGCAGGCGGTGTACCAGACCGGGCGGTATACCACCTATTACATGGGGTCAATTGCGGTGCTATTCCTTGTATTCGCGCGGCAACTGGCGGCATTTTTCACGTCGGACCTGGCAGTGCAGGGTGTGGCAGCGGACTGTCTGCGCTTCATCAGCGTCGGCAATATTTGCTATGCGTGGGGCATGGTGCTGGTGCAGGCTTTCAACGGCGCGGGCGACACGCGCACACCTTCGCTCATCAATTTCGTCTGCTACTGGTGCTTCCAGATTCCACTGGCGTGGACGCTCGCGCTGGTGCTGCACGCGGGGCCGCGCGGCGTGTTCGCGGCAATTCCGGCGGCGGAAACGGCAATGACGATTTCGTCGCTCATTCTCTTCCGCCGCGGCGCATGGAAAAGGAAAATAATTTAGCCGGCTCACCGCGGGGAGGTCACGCCGCCTGCCCGCAGCGAGTGGCTTCGTTTTTTCAGATCGCCAGAATCCGGTCGAAAAACGAACGGTAGCGCCGGAGCGCCTGGCGCATGTCTTCCGTAGAGACCTCGCTCCCACGCGACCACGTTGCTTCCAGGGTCGACTTCTCGGCGGCAAAAATTTCCGCCAGACGCTGGACTGCACTGGCCACCAGGCGGTCGGCCTGCTCCACGCTGGCATGAGGGTTGTCCACAAACTCACCCTGAATGCGCTGCCAGCGTTCGCGCAGATCCGTGGTCTCGACTTCTTCGAACAGCGGCGCGTGTCCCTCTAACGCCGCCTCTTCGCGATTCTCTTTATTCGCTTCGGCAATGATCATTTTTTCACCTCTATAGTGTTTTCAACGTGGCGGCCCAGTAAGTCTTCAAACAGAGCCCGGTAGTGTTTCATAGCGAGACGCAGATCTTCGGTGGAAGCGGCTTGGCGTCCGTCGCGGCCCGCAATGTCGTGCGCGATCCGGTAGTGCCCGACCACCACGGAATGTTCCACCGAAAGATCCGCGGCACGGTCTTCAAACTCACCGGCAATCGGATAGCCGCGCGCCTGCATGGCGCGATGCACCAGACGGTCGGCATCGGCGACAGCGCCGCCCGGGTCATCCACAAACTTTTCCTGCACGATTCGCCACTCGGCGGCGAAGCGGCTGCACTCCGCATCCGAGAGTTGCCGAATCTGAAAGTTATGCACTCTCTTTTCGCGATGTTCGAGCTCACGTTCGGCTTTGAACGTGCTGCCCTGGTCGCGGACTGCACGATCGTACTCAGGCCCGAACTTCGATCTGAGCTTTTGGGTACGCTTCTGCAGAATAAAAAACGCGGCAAGTATGATGGCGGCGACAACTATGCTCAGCAGCACCCATGCAGTTGGTGTCATCTGAAAACCTCCCGCCCCACTGACAGGCAAATGACGGGCCACAGGGGAACGACGCTGGTGGCGCTACGATGAATTCATGGGCGTCGGGACGCCGATCTCGCTCGAAGAATACCTGAACACGACGTATCGCCCGGACTGTGACTTCGTTGAAGGTCAGGTCCTGGAGCGAAATGTGGGAAAACGCAGGCATGCATATGCCCAGATGCACATCGGCATCTGGTTCGGGCGTCACGCGGATCAGTTGCAGCTGGAGCCGTTGTCGGGACTCCGGATGCGGGTCACGCCGACGCGGGTTCGAATACCCGACGTGGTGGTCAGCGAAGTGCCGCTTCCGGAGGAGGAAGTCTTTACTGCACCGCCTTACCTTTGTATAGAGATCATGTCCCCGGAGGATACGATGGCGAGATTGCAGGAGCGGCTTGACGAGTACCTGGGTCTCGGCGTTCCGAATAATTGGGTGATCGACCCGTGGAAGCATCGCGGTTGGGTCGTTACTGCAACCGGCTCGAGCCTGGCAGTTGATGGGATTATGCGAACCGCGGATGGGCGAGTCGCGATGCCGCTGGCCGACGTGCTGCTGCCTTAGCGTTCCTGCGTTAACGACGTCCCGGCAGGAGTTTTAATGGGTTGTCGCGTTCGATTGCCCGCAGTTCTGCCGCATTGAATACGCCACACGCCTTCAGGTTCCCGACATGTTCGAGTGAAGTGCGGAACGGGTAATCCGTGCCGAAGACGATCTGCGACACCGGCACCACCTTCTTTAATGCCGACATCGCCGCGGCATTGGAGGCCTGCGCAGTGTCATAGAAAAACTTCGCGGCTTCGGGGAGGAATCCGTTGGGCAAAAGTTTTGCGTACTGCGGCGTCTTCGCCAGATTCACCATGCGCTCGTTCAGGAACGGCATCGTGCCGCCGCCGTGCGAGAAGATCACGCGCATGCCGGGATACTTCTGTGACGTTCCGCTGAAGACCGTGCGTGTAATGGCGCGCGAGGTGTCCGTGCCGTATTCGACGATCGTGTCCGGAATGCCCGCCATCGCGTTGCGGCAGCAGTTGGCAGAGGTCGGGTGCGTGTAAACGACCGCTTTGCGCCGGTCGAGCTCCTCGAATATCGGCGAAAAGTAAGGGTCGCCGAACCATTTGGTGTCGCGCACAACGGACCCTTCGGCCTGTGCGCCTTTGTCGCCGTAATTGGTCAGCATGCCGATGCCGTCGGCGTGAAGGGTGTCGAGCGCGTATGCGATTTCCTGCAGGCAGGCATCGGCATTCGGCCAGGGCAGGATGGCGAAGAAGCCGAAGCGCCCCGGGTGGTCCGCGGCGAGGCGGGCCATGAATTCGTTGCACTCGCGCGCGAGGCGGCGGGCGAGGGCGTCATCCGCAAAAGAAACGCCCGGCGTGGTGATGGAGCCAATGGCGGTGGCGACGCCGGCCTGATCCATGTCGGCGAGGGATTTTTCGACGGCCCAGTCCTTGGCGGCGGTCAGAGCGTTAGCCTGATTGGCTCGGGCAAGTTCCGTGACGTAGATGGGCGGGTAGACGTGATGGTGGACGTCGATGATCCGGCGCGCTGGCTGTGGTGCAGCGCTCTGGGGTGCAGAACTAACGCTGCGTCCGGCGAGGGCGCCCGCGCTGAGGACAGCCAGTGACTGCAGGATTGCGCGGCGCGGCGGATTCTCCATGCTCAACAGGCGGATTATTTCAGCGCACGGCCGTACTGTCAATGATTAACCCCTGGAGCGGCTGCCGGGTTTGCATGTTAAGTTTGTAGTTTGCGTCCTCAATCACTCGCTTTTGCGCTGAGTTTGCCTCTCATTTTTGCCGGCGCGCTGGCCGCCCAGGCTTTGTTCAGCAAACCCGTCAACGTCCTGGGTGATCCGAATTTCATCGGGACGGCGGCATCTCCGGAGCTTGCCGATTCGGCTGGTCCAAACTGGATCGAAGGCCGCGAGGTGAACGCCCCGATCGGTATTGCGCTGGATACTTCCGTTTCCCCGCCCATCGTGTATGTCGCAGACACGGCGAACAATCGCGTTCTCGGATTTCAATATGCCACGCAGCTGACGGCAGGTTCGTATGCCGACCTGATCCTCGGCCAGCAAAATAAGTACTCCAGCCTGGCGGAGGGGCCGGGCCGTGCGTTGACGACCGGGCTGAACGGACCCACGGGTCTTGCCGTGGACAGCGCGGGGAACTTGTACGTGGCCGATACCAACAACAACCGCGTACTGCGCTATGCCAAGCCGTTTGCGCAGCCCGCGGGGTATCAGTTTCCTGATCTGATCATCGGCCAGACGTCGTTTACCGGATCGTCGGCCAATTCGGGCGGGATCAGGGCGAGCACTCTTTTCCTCTCGGGCGGAAGCTTCTTTGCGCATACGGGGCTCGCGTTCGACGCCGCGGGAAATCTGTGGGTCACCGACACAGGAAACAACCGCGTGCTGCGATTCCCGGTCTCGGTGCTGGTACCGAATCAGAACGCGCCCTCCGCCGATACGGTAATCGGCCAGAAGGACTTCGTTTCCAGCGTTGCTGCCACCAGCCAGACCAGCCTCACGAGCCTCACCAACCCGACGAGCGTGTCGTTCGATTCGACGGGCAATATGCTGGTGGCGGACGGCCTTCACCGCGTCCTTGCTTATCCGCCCGCCAGCACCACCAACAGTCCGGCGCTCAAATATCTCGGCGTTGTCGTGCCGGCATCCACGCAGCCCAGCGCGGTGCAGACCGGTTTCATCAGCAGCGTGATTGCGGCGGGCACTAACGTGATCGTGACGGACGCCGGGTTCAACCGGGTACTGGCGTTCGGGGCGGTTTCCACGTGGCCGGGCAACGGCACGTCGCCCACGGCCAACATCGTTACAGGGCAGCCGAATTTCACGAGTTACATGGCCAATCAGGGCGGGGCACCGGCCGCCAATACTCTGAGCGGTCCGATCGATCTTGCGGCATCCGCCAGTGAGCTTTTCGTGACCGACACCGGGAACAATCGCATTCTGGTTTACCCGCTGGATACTACCGGTCCGGAGGCTTCTGCCTCGCGCGTGATCGGCCAGATGGACTTTCCCTACAACGCGCCCAATCTGGTGGTCGGGGAGGAGTTTTTCACCGCCCAGGGTGCGAATAGTGTGTCCGGTTCGGCAATTCTCGACTACAGCAGCACGCCGCCGCATCTGTATGTGGCGGACACTTACAACAACCGCATTCTCGGTTTCAACGATTTCACGCATGCGAAGAAGGGGCAGAAGGCCGACATTGTAATCGGCCAGCCGGATCTCCTGCATACCTTGGTGAACTATCCGTCGAATGTGAACACTACTCCCAATAACCAGGGGCTCAACGCGCCGACGGGTATGGTGGTGGACTCCGCGGGAAACCTGTATGTCTCCGATTCCGGTAATTCGCGGATTCTGCGCTTTCCCGCGCCGTTTGCCTCGGGGATGACGGGGCTGGAGACCGCGGACCTGGTGCTTGGCCAGTCGAATTTCACATCGGTCGTGACGGACACCACGGCGGTCACGATGAGCACCCCGATCGGGCTGGCATTCACCCAGGCCGGTTTCAACACGACGATGGCGGGCAGCGGCTATCTGGTGGCGGCCGACGCCAGCCAGAACAGGGTCCTGCTGTTCCAGAAGCCTTTTTCGAGCGGCATGAGCGCCACCCTGGTGCTGGGCCAGCCGGATTTCAACACATCGACGGCAACCCGCGTTGCATCAGGCATGTCGTCCCCGTTCGCCGTGGCGGACGACCCGCACGATCACATCATTGTGGGAGACACCGGCAATTCGCGCATATCTGTTTTCGATGTGGTCGGCAATCTGCAAAACTACTCCGCCCCGTCGTTCTTTCTGACGACCGGGGTCTCGGCGCCGGAGTCGATCACGATGGAAACCAGCGGGGAGTTCTGGGTGGCCGATCCGGGCACCGGCTCGGTTTATCATTACGCGTCCGTGAACCAGTTGCCGATCGCCAACTACACGTCCGACACTTCGGTCCCCGTGATTTCGCCGCGCGCGGTGTTCGCGGATACCTACAACAACCTGCTCGTAGCCGACGGCATCAACCGCATCCTCTATTTCGCGCCCGCGCTGGGTGTGGTGAATGCGGCGAATTACATCAAGGCCAGGGCGCTGGCGCCGGGCGCGCTGACATCCATCTTCCCCTCCGTTTCCACGAACGTTCTGGCGACTGGCACGGCCAATAATAACGGTACGTTCCCTTTGCCGACCACATTGGCCGGGACGCAGGTGATCGTGAACGGGACCCCCTCCGCTCTGCTCTATGTCTCACCCGGACAAATCAATCTGCCGCTGTCGATGAGTCTGCCAACCGGCGGGACGGTCGATGTTCAGGTGGTGTCACAGGCAACAGGACAGATTTTCGGCGGCGCGGAACTCGCGCTAAGTTCGGCGTCTCCGGGATTATTCGCCGGGGCAGGGGGGACGGGTACCGGTCAGGTGGCGGCCCTTAATCAGGACAACACGGTGAATTCTGCCACGAACCCGCTTACGCGCGGGCAGGTGATACAGCTGTTCGCCACGGGTCAGGGGCTGGTGCCAAATGCGCCGCCGGACGGTCAGGCAGCCACCGGACCAGTGCCGACGCCGCTGCAGCCGCAGATTATTCTGGGCGGGGCTTACGTGCCGGCCGCCAACATATCTTATTCAGGGCTGGCGCCCGACCTGGTGGGCGTATGGCAGATTAACTTCACGGTACCCACCACGGTGACCGCGGGTAACAGCGTGCCAATCGTGGTCCTGATGGACAGCATCCCCAGCGACAACCCGGCATCGCCCGGACAGATTACGACGACGATCGCGCTTAAGTAGCTGATTCCGATGATGATCTGAATACGGCGACAGTAGTAGCCGGACCTGTACCTTGATTTTCACCAGAAGGGTACAGGATAATAACACCAGTGGGTATTCATCCATACCCCCGGAGCTAAACTTGGCCGCTGTAGCCTCTCGCTCTTCAATGGTCGGTGCTCTCCTTCGTTCAGCAATTTCTACCTATCGGCATCCTCTCCTGGATTTTCTGCAGGGACTCTCCCGTGATGAACTGGAGTGTCTGGCGGAGTTCCAGGGATCCTGCGTGATCGAAGAAGAGTTTTCCGTGGCGTGTCAACCCTATCGGCTGATGGCAGACTTCTTCGACCCATCGGTCTCCGAGCGCTGGCGGAATCCTGACGACCGCGCTCACAAGATGTTCGTGGTTCTGGCTTTTCTCGATATTGTTCAGGGCATGGTTGCCGTTCGTTTCCCATCCAACTCGCTGCATAAAGCCTGATTTTTCCCTGAGAATTCCGCTGCACCTGGCCACTAAGGCCACGTGCGCCTTTTTTCGTATTCTCCGCGCACAACGGACTCGCCAGCCTGTGCGCTCAGGGAGCCTCTGCTGCTGCCGTGCGCGGCGTTTGCGGCGGGCATCGCAACGGCGCTTTACCAGCCGATTTCTCTGCGTGAGGCCTGCATCGCGGGTCTGGCGATGGCTGCGCTGGGCGTGGTCGGGTTTGTGGCCGGCGCACGCCGCGCCGGGTTTGCCGCGGGGCTTGGGGCGATGGTGTTCGCCGGGGCGGCGGCAGTAGCGGCGCATCCGCGGAGTGCGGTGCCGGCGCTTTCGGTGCGCGACAACGTATCGGCCATCTTCGAAGGCTGTGTAGTCGATCCGGCGCTGACCGCCACCGACCGCGAGCGATTCACGCTGGAACTGGCGCCGGGCGCGCGCGCGCAGGTCTCGCTCTCAGCCCGCGACGGCGTGTTTCCGGTGCTGCCTTACGGGACGCATCTGGAGTTTCAGGGCAAAGTCCGGCAGACGCACAATTACAACGATCCCGGCGCGTTCGATAACGTCGACTACCTCGCGCGGAAGCACATTTACTGGAACGCCACAGGCGACGCTTCCACCGTGCATGTGCTGGCGGGGCATTGCGGGAATCCGCTGCTCGGATTCATTTATCAAGTGCGGGCCGGCGGGGTGGCACGGCTCGACCGGTTGTACGCGAACGATCCCTATGCCGACGGCATGATGCAGGCCACCCTGCTGGGCTCGAACGCAAAACTCGACCGCATGTGGACCGACGATTACCGCGCCACCGGAACCTATCACGCGCTGATCATCTCGGGAACGCACGTGATGGTGCTCTCGGCGCTGTTCCTGTTCTTCATGCGGCTGTGCGCAGTGCCGCGCAGTGCGGCGATCGTGCTGACGATCGTGGCCGCATGGTTTTACGCCGGCGTGACGGGATGGTCGGAGCCGGTGCTGCGGTCGGCATCGGGGATTACCCTGTTTGGGATCGGCCGGTTCTTCTTCAGAGAGGGCAGGCTGCTCAATATTCTGGCGGCGGTCGCGATGGTTTTTCTGGTGGCGGATCCTCACCAGATTTCCGACGCCGGCTTCCAGCTTTCCTTCATGGCGGTGGCCCTGATCGGCGCGTTTGTGGCGCCCATACTGGAGGCGACTTCGGCGCCCCTGGCGCGCGGCCTGGCCGATATGGGCGACCTGCGCAAGGATGTGCGGCTGCCCCCGAAGACCGCGCAGTTCCGTGTCGAGATGCGTCTGCTGATGCGCACGATCGAACTGGTCGTACATCTGCCGGAGCGGATCGCGCGGTTCGCGGTTGTATTCGTTGCGCGGTTCTGCTTTTTCGCATGGGACATGGCGGTGACGTCATTCTTCCTGCAATTGGGTCTGGCATTGCCGATGATCGTGTACTTCCATCGCTTGACGATCTCGGGGATCACGGCGAACGTGATCATCGTGCCGCTGCTGGGGGCCGTGGTGCCGTTAGGGTTCCTCGCCATAGGGCTGCAGTCGGCGGTGCTGGCGCATTGGGCCGCCTGGCTGCTGAACCTCTCGCGCCTCGCGGTGGGTTTCCATGCCAGGTGGGAGCCGGAGTGGCGCATCCCCGCGCCGCCGTGGTGGCTCGGCGCACTGTTCGGGTTGGCGCTGGTTGTGGCGGCATGGCGAAAGTTTCCGAACCGGGCCCGGCTGGCGGGTTGGATTGGCGTCGCCGCCAGCCTCGCCGCGATCATTATTCATCCGTTCGCGCCGGTCGTCGAACGGGGACGGTTCGAGCTCAGTGCCATCGACGTGGGTCAGGGCGACAGTCTGCTTGTCGGGTTCCCGCAGGGACAACTGATGCTGATCGATGCAGGCGGCATTCCGTGGTTCGGGCGCGCACGCAGACCGAGCCTCGATGTCGGAGAGGATGTGGTCTCGCCTTATCTGTGGTCGCGTTCCATCCGGCATCTGGATGTGGTGGCCCTGACCCACGCGCACGAAGACCACATGGGCGGGATGAGCGCGGTGCTGCGGAATTTTCGCCCGCGCGAGCTGTGGACCGGCGCTACCGAAGACAGCCCCGAATGGCGCTCAGTGCGTGCGACGGCGGAAAGCCTGCACATCCCCATCCGGCAGATGCGGCGCGGTGCTCCATTCGCCTTCGGCGGCGCCACGATGCAGGTGCTGGCGCCCGGCCCGGATTACATCGCATCCGATACACCGAAGAACGACGACTCGCTCGTCATGCGCATTCGTTTCGGCGCCACGTCGTTTCTGCTCACCGGCGATATGGAACGGCCCATCGAACGGGAACTGGCGGCAAGCGGGCTGCTGGAGCATGACGACGTGCTCAAGGTGGCGCATCACGGCAGCCGGACCTCGTCGACGCCGGAGTTTCTCGATCTGGAGAAGCCGGCTTTCGGCATTATTTCGGTGGGATTCGACAACAGCTACGGTCACCCTCACCCGTTCGTTGTCGAGGAACTGAAGGAGCGGAAGATCGCGGCGTTCCGCACCGATCAGCGCGGCCTGATTACGGTAGTCAGCGACGGCAGGCGGCTGCTTATGCGTACGCCGGCGTTGCCGTGAGCTTAGTGGGGCCAAGCTTTCGAGGGGCACCCTCCGGGTCCCGCCGGGCTTCCGCCCGGCGCTGAACTTTACGGATTTCCGAATGCAGTTACTAAGCCCTGCCTGGCTTCCATTTTTCGAGGAACGCGCGCACATCCTCCGGCCCGATCTTCACCGTCGATTCGAACTCCCCGTTCTTCTGCGCATAGACGACTTTCCCGTCTGCCTCCAGCACCCCGAGGCTGGGCACGCCTTTATCCAGCGCCACCCCGAGCCGCGCCGCCAGCGGGCCGTTATCCCTGCCGTCGTCCCCGATGTTGATGTGGACCACGACGTAGTTGCTGTCCACCAGCTGCGCGAACGCTTTCGAGTGGAACGTGGTGTCGAGCACGTGGCAGTCGTAGCACCAGTTACCGCCGAAAATCACGATGACGCGCTTGTGCTCTTTGGCGGCCCTGGCGAGACCGGCTTTGAGGTCCGCCTCGGCTTCGCGCGGGTCCGCGTAGAGATTGACGTTCGGCGTGGCGGGCTCGGGCAGGCGCCGGCCGGCTTCGGGTCCGAAATCGCCGCGCGTGGATGCCGTTATCTTCCAGCCATCCGGCGTATGCGCCCAGAGCTGCTGCGCACCGGCCACCACGGGCATGCCGTTGATCTGCGCCGAGACGCGCAGCCGCACCATAGTATTACCGTTGACGTTCTCGATTTCCAGGATGCGCGGGTTGAACTGCGTCAGGCCGTGCCTCTTGAGCCCGGCCCACCAGGCGATTTCTTCATTCCGCGCGACCGGATCGCGACCCACCCGGAGATTCTCCCCGGCGGCGGGGTAGAACTTCCCGAGCGCGGCTTCGTCGCCGTTCGCGACAGCGGCTTTCCACGTGTCGAAAGGGGCGAACGGCGTTTGCCCGTGCCCGGCGATCTGTGTCGCGAGAAAGGCAGCGGCGAAAACCAGTCTCATAGCCGTAGTCTACGCTGAAACCATGCGTGAATTCCTCGTGCTCACTTTCGTGTTCGCCGCCTCCGCACTTGCTCAGACGCCTCCGGCATGGGTGGCGCGCAGTAACCAGAACGCCCAGCTGCTGCTCGATTTCGAGACGAAATACGCTCCGGAGGGCGCCACCCAGGAGGGCGTCCGGGGCGTCGATGAGAACATTTCGTCGCTGGCCGCCGATCAGCCGGAACGCCAACGCGCCGACCTGCGCCGGATTCGCCAGGAACTCGCCAGTCGCCTCGCCAGGGAGAACGACCGCCTCGTGAAGCAGGATCTGGAAATCCTCATCGGGGCAACCGACCGCAGTATTCGAAGCTCGGAGGCCGACCAGAAGACCTTCATCCCGTATACCGACGCGGGACGCGCCATTTTTCAGGGCATCAAGGTACTGCTCGATGACCAGATGGCAGCCGAACGCCGCCCCGCCGCGCTGGTGCGAATGAAGAAGTACACCGGCTTGACTGCGGGCTTCACTCCATTCGTGGAGCAGGCGGAAGCGCGCTGGCGCGAGAAGGCGAAAACGGCCGGGATGCTCGGTCCTTCGAAAGAAGAGGTCGAGAAGAGTCTCGAAAATACCAGCACCTACGTGAACGGGATCGGCATCCTGCTGGAGAAATACAAAATCGAGGGCTATGCGGACGCGTTCGCGAAGCTGAAGCAGCAGCTGGCGAGCTACGACGATTTCGTCCGCAAAGAAGTGCTGCCGAAGGCGCGCGCCGATTTCCGTCTGCCGCCCGCGATTTATGCCATCAATCTGGAAAACTTCGGCGCGGATTACACCCCGGCCGAGCTGGAACGTCTCGCGCACAAAAGCTTCACCGAACTGCAGGGGCAGATGCAGGAACTGGCCGCGAAGGTAGCGAAGGAGCGCGGGTTTACCGCCGCCGATTACCGTTCCGTGATCCGCGAGCTGAAGAAAGAGCAGCTGAAGGGCGACGACATCCTGCCCCGCTACCAGCGGACGCTGGCGGACATCGAGGAGATCGTGCGCCGGAACAACCTGGTGACGCTGCCGGCGCGGCCGGCCATCATTAAGATCGCTTCGGCAGCCGAGACGGCGGTGCAGCCCGCCCCGCATATGCAGCCTCCGCCGCTGGTGAACAATCACGGCGAACGCGGGGCTTTTGTACTGCCGCTTGGGACCACGGGAGCGGACGGCGCCGCGCTGAAGTACGACGATTTCACTTTCGCGGCCGCCACATGGACCTTGACCGCCCACGAGGCCCGGCCCGGACACGAGCTGCAGTTCGACGCCATGGTGGAGCAGGGGGTCTCTCTGGCGCGCGCCTACTACGCGTTTAACAGCACGAACGTGGAGGGCTGGGGCCTGTATTCGGAGTGGTTCATGCTGCCATACATGCCGGATGACGGCAAGCTGGTTTCGCTGCAGCTGCGTCTGCTGCGGGCAGCGCGCGCGTTCCTCGATCCGGAGCTGCAGGAAGGCAAAGTGACGCCGGAGCAGGCCATGCGGGTGCTCGAAAACGACGTAGTGCTGTCGAAGGCGTTCGCCACGGAAGAAGTGGAGCGATTTACGTTCCGCATGCCGGGTCAGGCGGTGTCGTACTTCGACGGGCTGATGCGTCTGCTCGAGATTCGCGAGGCGGCGGAGAAGGCCATGGGCGCGAAATTCGACGTGAAGAAATTCCACGATTTCATCCTGTCGCAGGGCCTGCTGCCGCCAGCTGTGCTGCGGAAGGCGGTGCTGGAGGAGTTTGCGAAGAATTAGGCTGAAGCAACGGGGCAGATCGCGGGGAGAGTAGGCTGCCGGATCAGGATAGTTTCCGTTTGGCCCATCATCCGTCCATAGCGACCGCCCGGACGTCAGGTGCGTGGCTCATCGGTCAGACATGGTGCAGCCTGCGATGGATCAGCGAGGAAGGCCAACTTCAGGGATTTATTTCCGCAACCGGCGTTTCACAGGAGAAATCCGTCAGCGTGCCCCATTCGGGGCGCGATAGTTGGAAAAACTCCTACCAGCCATAGTCTCCGCTGGGAGAGAGGCACCTGATAGCCGATGTCCACGGTTCGGTAAGAAACCGCTATGGCCCTTATATTGGATGAGGCGACTGCGGGCACGCGCAGATCGAGGCGGCTTGAGCGTGCCCGCGGAATTCAATTGGACGGGATGGCGTCCGGGATGGTCGAGTCCACCGTCAGCCGTGTGGCCACGACGGTTCCGGCGAGGTGATCGACGTGGTTACCCATTGGATCGTACACGTCTATTGTGAGCGTCCCGGTATAACTATCTCCACTCGGCGACAGCGTGTCTTGCTCGCGGACATTGACATAGCTGGCAACCATTCCGGTGGACGGGTCGTAATTGATCGGAAAATGGTTGATCTCGAAGGTCAGGTATCCCGTCTGTCCCCACACGCCCATGCAAAAGTCTGAATGGACGGCGGAGTTGATGAGTTCGGTCCCATCGCTGTGCCATTGCATGTATCCGAAGTCGAGGAGGGCGCCGTCTGGGATCGAAGGATTGTGAGTCGTGTTGCCTTTGGAGATGAATTGAAACTTCCAAAAGCCGACGATCGACGGGCTCGACAGGCCTTGAAATTTTGCGGTGTTCCCCTGCGCCGCCGGTTGTTCCTGGCGGGACTCGGCGCCGGGAACGGCGAACTGAAACGGGCCATGCAGGGAGGACATGTCGCCGCAGCCGGCGACCGCGTTTGAGACAGAAATCGCCAGGAGAATACCGGCTCCAAGGGTCATGGTAATTGTTCGCGAGATTGCTTTCATTGAGGTTCCTCTTTCTGCCGCGGTGAAATTCAGACGGAAACAACCGACCTTTTCGGCTGTGCGCCTGCCGCGTGCATTCTGGAAGGCGCAATCGCGCCGTGAAAACATGAACCGGAAGAAAATTCTTTTTCCGCCGGGCGGCCTGGAGATCTCAGGCGGCGCTGTTCAACTCGGCGAGGAGCCAGGCGCGCGCAATTTTCCAGTCGCGGAGCACCGTGTCGGCAGAGACCCTGACCACTTCGGCGGTCTCCCTGACGCTCAATCCGCCGAAGAATCGCAGCTCCACGATGCGAGCCTTGCGCGGGTCCACCGCGGACAAGGCATCGAGCGCGTCATCCAGACAGACCAGTTCGCGCGCCCTTGCCTGGGCGATGTCCACTGCTTTACTGATGTCGAGCCGCTGCGGCCTGCCTCCCCGTTTGGCGGCTGCTTTCCGACGCGCACGGTCCAGCAGGATACGGCGCATCAGTGTCGCGGCTACGGCGAAGAAGTGTGCGCGGTGCTGCCAGTCGAGTTCCTCGGCGTTCACCAGACGAAGATAGACTTCGTGCACCAAATCCGTGCTCTGAAGACTGTATCCAGGGCGTTCGTTCCGCAGCAGCCGTGCGGCCATGTGGCGCAACTCTCGATAGACGCGCGGAGTCAGCTGCTCAAGAGCCCCCGAATCGCCATCGGCCCAGGCTCGAAGCAGCTGCGTTGTGTCGGCTGCGCTTGAACCCTCCATAAACCTGCCCAGATGGATTATAGCCTCGCGTTTGGGGCAGAGGATATTGCGCATACGGCCGCCGTACGCGGGCGGCGCGAACACCGCGCTCCACACATCCGGCAGCGCCGGCCCGGTTTTCTTTACCGCCGAGCGATCTCTGATTGATGCCGTTCAGTTTTCCGGTTGATTTCCGGAATAGCGTGACTGGTCCCTTCCGGGGGCCGGAATTGGCGTAGGATAGGTGAATCGTTACGCCGAATCGATGACACCCGACCGCTGGCGCCAGATCGAGGCTGTGTATCAGGTTGCTCAGAACTGCGGATCAAAAGAGCGATCTGCGTTGCTGGATCGTACCGATCCGGAAATCCGTCTGGTCGTCGAGCGAATGCTCGAGCAGAAGTCGGGCAGTCAGCTTTTCGATGAGCCCGTAGCGGATCTCTTCGGTGAAACTACCAGGACGGTCGTTTCTTCCGGCAGCCAACTCGGTCCCTATCGGATACAGGACCAGATCGGCGAGGGCGGTATGGGAACCGTCTATCGCGCCGTGGATACCCGTCTGGGACGCGCAGTCGCCATCAAGTTTTCCGCCGCCCGCTATTCGGAGCGGTTTGAGAGAGAAGCCCAGGCCATCTCCGCTTTGAATCATCCGAATGTTTGCACCCTGTACGACGTCGGGCCCGACTACCTGGTAATGGAGCTGCTCGTAGGTTCCACGCTCACCGAGGAGATCGGCAAGGGCCCGATGCCGCCGGAACAGGTCGCGCGCTATGGCGCGCAAATCGCCGGCGCACTGGCGGAAGCGCACGCGCACGCCATCGTGCATCGCGATCTCAAACCAGGCAATGTCATGATAACGCGGCATGGCGTGAAGGTGCTGGACTTTGGTCTGGCCCGGTTGCTGGAAGAAACGGGCCTCACCGAAATGAATCTGGTGATGGGCACTCCTCGATACATGGCGCCCGAACAGGTAGAAGGCCGGGAGCCCGGGCCCGCGACGGACCTGTTTGCACTGGGGTTGGTCCTGTATGAGATGGCGACAGGGAGCCTGCCATTTCCCAACGCTTCGCTGGGACGCATGCTCTCGAGCGATCCTCAGACCAGGGTGCCTTTGGCCTCGCAACAACGTGCGGGTTTGCCCACCGCACTCGCTTCCCTGATAGCGCGGCTCCTGGCGAAAGATCCAGCCGACCGACCGCAATCCGCCGCGGAAATAACAGCGGAACTGAAATCGATAGCGGATCAGGTGACGCAACCCAGCCCCGTTGTAGTGCGATCCCGATTCCCGACTGCCTATGCGATTGCGGCGACCGTCGCGCTGGTGGCTTTGATGGCCGGCGGGAGTTGGTTTTACCGGCGGCTGGAACATCGCCGGTGGGCGCGCGAGGAGGCTGTTCCTGACATTAACAAGCTTGGGAAGGCGCGGAAGGGTCTGGCTGCGTTTCTCGTTTTGCGGAAGGCGGAAGAGTATTTGCCGGGCGATCCGCAATTGACGCAGATCGCCCGCGAGGCTACTCTGTCTGCGACCGTCAAGTCATCGCCCTCCGGGGCATTGGTTGCGATTCAGGACTATGTGTCCCCCGACAGCGCCTGGACCACTCTCGGCAAAACGCCCCTTGATCATGTCAGAATTCCGAAAGGTTATTTTCGCTGGAAACTATCACAACCGGGCGCTGCCGACTTCGTCTCCGCGCCGGTGACGTCCGCAGTTATGAATTTCGGGACGATGACTTCCGCGCCCGGAATGGTAAACGTGCCAGCCAACGGATTCGCCCAACTGATCGATTTCGTCGGATGGATATTTTACCCGCAGCTCCCTTCGTTCGATATCGATCGCTTTGAAGTGACCAACCGGCAGTATCAGGACTTTGTCGACCAGGGCGGATATTCCAAGCGAGCTTACTGGAAGGAGCCCTTTCTCAAGGACGGAAAAGAATTGACCTGGGAACAGGCGATGGACCTGTTTCGAGATCCCACGGGCCGACCGGGTCCGTCCACCTGGGCCGGGGGGCATTTTCCCGCCGGACAGGCGGATTATCCCGTCTCTGGAGTGAGCTGGTATGAAGCCGCGGCCTATGCCGCCTTCGCCGGCAAAAGCCTTCCCGCGGTGGAACAGTGGTACCAGGCAGCGCCCCCGGATTTATCCCCCGATACAATCAACTACAGCAACTTCAACGGCAAGGGTCCGCTGCCCGTTGGAAAAATGGCGGGGGTGGGGCCTTTCGGCACTTACGACATGAGCGGCAATGTTCGGGAGTGGTCGCTGAATTCGGTCTATGGCGATCGGCGCTTCATCCTGGGCGGGGCGTGGCAGACGCAGACATACCAGTCTTTCGACCCGGAAGCGCTACCTCCGTTCGACCGCTCGCCGCTGAACGGCTTCCGCTGTGTGAGGAACCGGGTTGCGTTGCCGCGCGAGGTTGCTGCGCCGATTGTGCCGAACGGGCGCGATTTGTCGAAAGAGAAACCCGTATCGGACGAACTTTTCCAGGCCTACCGCGCCGAGTATGCCTATGACAAATCTCCGCTCAAAGCCGTGAGCGACGGAATCGTTGAGAACACGGCCGACTGGACCAGGGAAAAGATTACCATCGACGCCGGGTACAATGACGAACGCCTTCCGGCGTTCCTGTTCCTGCCGAAGAGCGCCCATCCGCCGTTTGAAACGGTTGTGTTTTTTCCGAGTGCGAGGGTGAATATGATGCCACGGGTCGAGCCGCTGGGCGACATGGGGTTCGTGGACTACGTCATTCAGAGCGGACGGGCTGTACTGTACCCGATTTACAAAGGAACGTACAACCGGACGGAAAAGCCGACTCTCCCAGGCAGTATAGCCGGCTTCGACGGGCTGATCCAGAAGGCGAAAGAAATCAGACGTTCCGTCGATTATCTGGAAACCCGTCCCGATATCGACAGAAACAAGCTGGCATATCTTGGGGTAAGTCAGGGGGCGGCCGACGGCGTCATATTCGTTGCCCTGGAAGACCGGTTTAAAACGGCGATCCTGCTGGATGGGGGGTTTTTTCTCGCCCCAACGTTGCCGGCTATGAATCAGACCAATTTCGCCCCGCGCGTGAAGATCCCGACCCTTATGGTCAACGGTCGCTACGACTTCACCTTTTCGTTCGATCAGGCTCAGGAGCCGATGTTCCGGACGCTGGGTACGCCCCCGGCCGACAAACGCCACATCGTCCTCGAGACACCGCATGACGTGAGTCAGGACCGGCCCAATCTGTCGCGAGCAGTACTGGCGTGGCTGGATAAATATCTGGGCAAAGTGAATTGATTAACCTCACCCTGTGCGAAAGGACATGGCTACGACGATTCACGGTCGCGAGGCAAGTAGATGCGCATATCCCGTCGAAGCCAGAATAGTGGTAGATACCCCGGGGGGAAACGGCACGCTCGCAGTATTGTTGTTGACGATCGTACCAGAATGCCGAAAGGGCAAGCACCGGATTCCCGACCCGACCAGCGTTCCCCAAGCTGCGTTGGTGCGGTGACCTCGCTCAGGGCTCCCAGTGAGTTTTCCACCCAGTTGTCTCTTTGAGTGGCCGTCCCGCTCCCGACACACCGATCTGGGAAGTGTACGGCCAGCTGCGGGCGGATCGTCCACTCGGAGAGAGTTCTGAGCGAGGATCAGTCCCGTGAAGTCCGGTCCACGTCAACTTCTCGAAAAACACGACCTGGGTAGCGCTATTGGGCACAGTCTTGGGTGCGAAAGCGGGAATCAAATGCTGTTCTGACCACATGGCAGAGTTCAGCCGGATAACCACCAATCCCGAAGTCATGGGCGGAAAACCACCATGTATCCGTGGAATGCGCGCCTCGGTCGGCATGATCGTCGAGGCGCTTGCGACGGGCGGCTCCGTCCATGATCTGCTCAGCGACTTCCGGTATCTTGACGATCAGGACATTCGCGAGGCGCTTGCATATGCCCCCGGTCTCGCGCAGCGGCCGGAATTTCCGCTCGCGAGTTGATGCGTCTTCTGGTCGACAGGACCCCTAAGCCCTCGGTGAGTGCAGGAACTGCGGGTTTCCGGTCATGGGGCGAGAGGCTGAACTCTTATCCGTTTTTATCCGTTTTCATCCGTGGCCAAATGTTTTTCCGGTCTCTCACGGCAACGGCAGCACCCGGTTCTGTCTGCGCCGCGCTCGCCAGCATGCCAGCGCCAGTGCCACCACCAGATCGTCGTGTTCCCCATTACCATCCGCGCCCACTTTGCCCCTCCCCGCCGCGAAGCCCGACCGCACCCTCACGCTGAGCATCTCCCTCGCCAGCGCCCCGGCCTCGCGCAGTTGCGGCGCCACCCGCAGTTCGCCCTTCTCCAGCGCCAGCTGCAGTCCTGCGATCAGATCGTGCTTCGGCACGCAGTAATTCGACCCCGTGCGCGATTCTTTCGCGCCGCCCGTGATCGTGACTGCCGTAATTTCGCACCCCAGCCCCGCGCGTCGCAGCGCATCGACCACCGGCCCGCCCACACCGGTCGCGTCCACGATCAAGGTGCATTTCCGCAGCCGCGACACAATCTGCGCCACCCTCTCGACCACTTTGGTATAAGGCGTCCCCAGCGCGACTCTCTCCAGATACCGGACCCACATCTCCTCCCCGACCCTCTGCACAATCGCAATCGCCGTGTTATCGTGCCGTTGCCCAAGGTCGAGTCCGATATAAACCACTTGTGATCCTGTACCGCCGGCGATCTCGTCGCCGGTGCCTTTACTGACTCAATGCCGGCGGCAAGCCGCCAACCTCTGAAAATTGTGAACTCACAACCCACTGTGAACTGACAACTCACAGCTCCCACGCGTCCACCCCGTCATCCAGCATCGCCTCCACCAGGTTCCTGTCAAACACATCCGTCCCCCGGCTCACGAACTGGCACATGTATTCCTGCCGGAACCACTCCATCCCCAGGCTGCCGCGTTCTCCCTCCAGAAACTCTTTCCCGATCCGCTGACACTCCGTCGCCGGCACGCTCACTCTCAGCCAGTCCGGCCCGCCATACTCCCAGATCTCATAAAAGAATCCCTGCTTGCCGTTCGGCGTGCTCATCAGCCACAGATCGCCGTTCGTCACCGCCAGCATGGGCCGCAGCGACTTGTAAATGGCATCGCTCACCCGCGCCGCTTCGTCGATCAGCAGCAGCGACACCGCCGAAAACCCGCGTGTCGTGTCTTCGCGCCCCGGCAGCCCGACAATTCTGGACCCGTTGTCCAGCACCGCCGACGGCACATTCACCCCGTCCCCGCCATGCGCCATCCCGAGCCTCTCCAGCATCCCGGTGACTTTGCGCAGCAGCTCCGCGCTTTGTCTTCGCGACGCGCTCGCCACCACCACCAGGGAATCCGCCTGCGTCGCTGCCCGATGCGTCGCCAGCATCGCCGCCACAGTCGACTTCCCCCACTGCCTCGAGCAGTTCAGAATCACCTGATGCGCCTCCGACTGCAGCAGCGTCATCTGCATCGGATCGGGCTCCATCCCCAGCCGCATGCGCGCAAACTCCCCGGCATCCATCACCCGCGGCGCAGGTAGCCTCTCGCGCCCCGTCTCACCCTCGAAGTCGCCAAAAGTCCACACCAGAACCCTACCACCGCGCGTCACGAAATCGCCGCCCTGCATACCGCGCAGACGCCCGGCCCCCGGTCGCAAATTCAGGATGCGAAACCGTTTAACGAGATCCGAAGCTTATTTCCGAACCCTGTCACCGAAAAACCAAAACATTTGGCCACGGACAAAAACCGAATCAAAACGGATGAAAAACTGCTCTCTTGATCGCGGATGAAAGCCGACTTGGACTAATCTGGCTCGCAGGCGGAATTGGTGTTTGAGTGCGCTGGGCTGAATTCTCCCGGGCCGAATTCTCCCCGAGTAAATGCTCGCAGTCTGCCCGGTTAACTCGTCCAAACCGCCGAGATCATCGAGCCGCTGCTACTCGGATACCCCCGAGAACGTCGATGAAGATCAGCGAGGCGGACGAAAACAGCATCAATTACAGAATTTCCTGGAGTATTCCGTCTAGACGGGCTGCCTTCGTATAGATAGAAAGGTAGGCTTTGGCCATCTGCTCGCGCTCCTCGTCGGAGGTATCATCGGATCGGTTTCTGGCGAGCCCCTGTTGAAAGGCCGCGACTGCATCCCGCATGTGCTCGGGAAAATCATCGATCAAAAGCGGTCCGATGAGCTGCTGTACCAGTTCCAGTCGTCGCCGGAGCGTCTCCGAGCCGGATAACGCCTGCATCGCTCTGTAGACTCGCTCAAAGCAGTTCCTGGGATCGCCATCGAATTTCCGACGGAATTCCTGCTCATCGAGCGGCTTCTCGCTTTCCCAGAACCCACCCTCTTCGCAGATGCTTGTCTTCCAGGACTCTCCGTCGAAAGAAAATCGTTCGTAGATGACTTTGAATTCCATCGAGGTGCCGCCCTTGCTCTTTTCGTAATCCGGCCGGCACTTCTTCGACATGATTACTGCGGAGTTCTCTTTGTTGTCGATTGCCCAGGCAGTCTTAAGCGACGTCATCAACCCGTGGGGCAGGATATAGCGGATGCCGCCATCCGCGACTTCTAGGAAATAAGACACTGGCCCGTTGTACGATCCCCATCCAATCGAGTAGTCACGAGTCACTACAAATGTTGGATGACTTCGGTCGCGATAAAGGAATACTCGGTCAAGTCGCGCCGACTCACGCCCCAGTTGTTCCGAGTAGAGAATCCGAAGCTTTTCATCAACCACCAGCAGCAGCGCCTGCTTCACCTCGTCTTGGCGAAGCGACCAGTTCCGTGGATCGAGTTGCAGATGGAGTGTACCCATGCCGGAGTACGGGTCGTTCCGGATGGCGCCTGAGAGGCCGTCGATTCGTTCATCGACCAGGATCAGTATCGACCCGTCCACGCCGTTTGAGAAGCGGTTGAGCGTCAGTCCCTGGAAGATCCGGTACCCCGCCGCTGTGAGGTTGCGCAGTTCGGAACCTTCTTCGAGCATCGCGGGGCTCCGCTCACGATTCCTGTCGAGCCATCGATACAAGGAAAGAATGATGTGTGCGCGGAGATCGTCAGGGGTGGTAAATGTTGCGCGCGTTCTTCCGGTCTCCAGCCACCGCTGGAACTCGGCGAGCCTCTCGACGTTCCGCTCGACTTCAGCCGGCAGCTCCGCCCGGAACCTGCCCTTATTTACAGCATCGGTCAGCCGGAAAGCTTCGGTGTGCTCGACCGGCCAAGGATCCTTTGGGTCATGGACGAATACAAGGAGATCACGGCCGAGGCCACTGGCATGCGCGCATTCGAGCCACGTGATGCTTTTCGCGCTTTGATCCGGCTGGTCCGGCGGCACCCACCCGTAACGGCTGGCGAGGAGGACCACGACTACGTCGCATGGAGTCACGCGAGCGAGGCACTCACCGAGCGGCGGCCCGCCGCTGGCCGAGAAATACTCCATCATCTCAGGCCGAAGCCCCACCTCAAGCACCGCATCCCGTGCCGCTTCACGGTACGCAGCCAGATCCTCCGCGGTCGATGAAATAAACACAGTTGAGTGGGCCGGCACTGGTCATCCATTTTAGCCGTCGTTGCTTCCCTGTTCCGCGAGCAACAGAAAAGTGGGAACGCTATATGCCCAGGGCATGTACGCAAGCATCAGTCCCCATAAACGCCTTCGCGTTTCGATGCCGTGCAAAGGCCTGATCGACCGAAAATGCCGGCATGCCCAAATCGAGACGTAAGCGCTACCCGAAAACAGTTCTGCGACTCCACGAGCGCGAGTAGTCGTCGCGGATCTAACGGCCAAGAATTCGAACGTAACGTACGAGGTTGGTCTTGCTGATGTGCTCGGTAAGGACGTCATCCTGCTCTCCCAGAATCCCAGCGACGTGCCTTTCGACTTCTTGGGTGTGCGACTGATTACTTATGAAAATTCATTTGGTCGCGTCATAAGCTGTCGGCGGACTTGGAGATACGCCTACACTCGATACGCAACAGTGATGCCAACCCTTTTTCAAGATGAAACCTGAGGAGCCGCCCCGGCGTGCGTGAGGCGGGCATTGGCCCACAAGTTGCGCAGCACCGCTCAGCAGCTTAACACGAGAGGAGCTGGGAAGGTTTGGTTCCACTGTGAATGGCCGAACGTCGGTAACCTTCCAGAGTTGGCCGTTCAGGGTTTCGGCTCTATGCCGATTCGGTCGTTGACGGCGGATGAAATCCGCCGGCTCGGCTTTGGCCAATTGACTAGATAAAGAGCATGGAAAAGCATTTTTGATGTTCCATGTTGTAATCCTGTCTCGTTTCTGTTATCTAGTTATATAACTAGATATCACCGAAAGGATCTTCCACTATGGGTTTCCCCACCAAAGTCCAGCTCATCAACCGCAAGGCCAGCGAACAGTGGTACATCAACTTCCCCTCCGCCATCGCGCAGGCAATGGAGTTTTCCAAGGGTGAGACCGTCGAATGGGTCATCGAAGACAAAGCCCTTCTGGCGTTGCGTCGCCTCGAAGCGCCGGCTCCGGTTCTAAAAAAAACTCCGCCGGAATCCTCCCTCAGTTCGAGCAGCTCTGGAAGCGGTGCATCCCCGCCTTCGACCAGCAACGTGTCTCCGACCGTGCGCAAACGCTCGCGATGAGTTCGCTGCTCTGTCTCGGACGCCACACCGTGACCGGTCTGCTCACCACCTCCGGTTCCCAGTTTCAGGACTGGAGCGCCACCTACCGCCTCTTCTCTCAGGACCGTGTCCCCGTGCCCGAAATCTTCTCTGTCGTCCGCCGCGCCATCGCCGGCCAACTGCCCGCAGGCGCGCCGTTCCGTGCCGTCCTCGACGATTCATTGTTACGCCGCTCCGGCACCCACACGCCGGGCGTTGGCTGGCGGCGCGATCCGCTCGGGCCGCGCTTTCAGACCAACTTTGTGCGCGCCCAGCGCTTCCTCCAGATCTCCGGTGCCATGCCCGGAACAGAGGGCGCATTCCGTTTGGCTCCTATTGCCTTTCTGCACACGCCCACGCCGCAGAAACCGGATGGCAAGGCTCCCGCCGACCAGGTGGCGCAATACCGTCTGGACGCCAGTTCGTCTCGCCTCAGTCTGCGCGCCGCCCAGCAGATGATCCAACTCCGCCAGTCTCTCGATCAGGACCCCGGCGGCCGGGAGCGTACTTTGATACTCGCCTTTGACGGCGGCTACACCAACTCCACCGTGCTCAAACAGATTCCGCCCCGCACCATCTGTATCGGGCGGATTCGCAAGGATGCCAAACTCTGCTTCACCCCGGATTCGGACCTTATGAAAGCGCGTGGTCGGCGTCTTCGCTACGGCGCGCCAGCCCCTACTCCCGAGCAGTTCCGCACCGACGACGCGGAACCCTGGGAGACCATGACTTTCGCGCATTCCGGCGTCTCTCACCCGCTGCGCTTCAAACGCCGCCAGAACATCATGTGGCGCACCACCGGAGCCGGACAGATTCTGCAACTGATCGTCATCGCGCCCCTTGCCTACCGCCTGCGCAAAGGCTCGAAGCTTCTCTATCGGCATCCCGCCTTCCTCATTTGCACCGACTCCGGACTGGACCCCCGCCAGATTATCGAAGCCTACTTCCAGCGCTGGGACATCGAGGTGAACTTCCGGGATGAAAAGACGCTCCTCGGCGTGGGACAGGCGCAAGTGCGAAACAGCGTATCGGTGGAATCGGCTCCGGCGTTCGCCGTCGCCGCTTATGGCATGTTGCTGGTTTCCGGCCAACTCGCCTTCGGCAACTCCAGCCACGGACTCCTGCCGCAACCCAAATGGGCTGCCAGTTCCAAAGGTCCTCGGACCTCAACACAACAATTAATTCATCAACTCCGCGCTGAAGTCTGGGGCCGCGGTCTCGGTATCGAACGTTTCTCCCACTTCGCGTCTAACCTGCCCACCACGCCGAAGCCTGAGAAATGCTCTTTCCCGGTCGCTTCTGCCATCTGCTATGCCAATGGATGAAATCCAAAAGGCCAAAGCCGAGACGGCGGATGAAATCCGCCGGGTGCAGCCGTGGTAACGCTCTGTAGTCTGCACCGACACACGACCACGCAGAAACTGAATCTATTCCAGTTCGCCGCCAGCGGCACGACAGAGACGAGTGCAACTCCGCCGGAGATCGTGCGGCGCGAGTTCGCTCACACCAATTTTCGCGGCGGACTCCTTGACGATGTGGCAGACCAACTTTTCCGTAACGGTCTCGCCTCAGACTCTGCCCGCGCTACTCACCCGCCGAAAAAGGCTGCCTGTGTTAATTGCGGCGGCCAAAGTCCAGTCGTTCAATATGCCCTACACCCAATCCGGAATCGGATCTTTCAAGGTCCGGCAACCGCAGGCCGATTTACTGGAGCGTCCTTTTAGTTTCTGCTAATGTTTTTGCTTCACGACTCGTGGCCTCACATCGCTACGAGTCGACCGTGCCGTTCTGCAGAACCAAGCTCAGCCCGCGATGAGCGTCATCCAGGTGCAAAGGCGAGGGGTTGAACTTGCACGAAGTTCAGATGGGAATTTTGCATAGACGTGCGGCCGGTCTGGTTGGTTCGTCGCAGGTGGTTTTCTACTCGAACAAGGTTATTTCTTGTCTGGAAAGAGGATCGCGTCCTTCGGGTCTTGTAGAACCGAGAGGATTGTCTCAGCGATCTTCTCAATCAGCTTCGTTCCCCAGAAAGGATCATCTTTGTCGTAATAGATGACTCGCACATGACGAAGGTCGAAAGGTACGTCTGCCTCATTGGCCTTGGAGCAAATGAGGACGACAGGCTTGTGAAGAGCGTGCGCGAGGCCAAGCTCATAAAGCACATTGGCGTTGCGGGCTGTAAGCTCTGCCAGCAGAATACGAGCAGAGGTGATGCCCCTCCAAATCTGGTCAACTATCTTGCCTGTGCCGTAGAGGTCGGAGTCAGCGCGGTCGGCCTTTAGCTTAACCTTCTCAATCGCTGGCTGATAGACGCTGGCATAGTATCCGCCGATGGGTTCAACAAACGGCATCATGACGAAACAGGAGTCATCTGCGGCGAACGTGACGCCCCTCGATAGTTTCTTGATCTCCTTCTCACCAACCAGAGTAGTGGTATCACCCGGTGAGGTCACGTCCAAGACCCGGAACTTGTCGCTGCCCACCTCTTCCAGAAGATCCGCTTCTTTAAGACTCTCGGTAAACACGCGGACGAAGTCGTCAATATGCTCTGGCGGCACACCGAACGAATCTCGCAGCGCGTTCACAAAGAACTCTCTATCAGGGAGGTTCTCACTGCGGTACTTAGTGTAGACGTCGGAGATGACGGGAGCGTTCATGACGCACTGTCGCAGTGCCGCAAGCCTGTCTTTAGGGTCTTGTGGCCGGGTTATCTTCCTCACGAGGTCGGTTGGCTTGATCTTGCCCGGAGTGGGTCGCTCAAGCAAACCATACTTGGAGGCTGAACTTATTTCGACCGCGATGTCTCCGGTCCAACCAATCTTGGCAAATTTTGCGCCTTCTTTGTCTGTGCAGGCTTCACCCGCGTGCTGCTCGAGAATTGCTTGTGGGATTCGGATACAACCCAGGATTGAGTGCTTGGGGAACTTGACCCGACCAGAAGCACCACGAGCACGGCCCGATCCCGCAGCCTTCTTGGCAGCCTTCCTGCCGCCTTTCTTCTTGGCCTTCCGAGGTGTGGTGGGTTGACCAGCTTCAGTTTCAGAGGCGCTGGACTTGGATTGCCCGTTGTTGTCAGCCATTCAAAAGACTCCCTTGGTGCAAGGTGCCTAGTTCAGTAGAAGCTAGTCAGAGTGTATCCCACCCGGCAAACCTGGCAGATTGCCGCAATGAACTCATATATTTTTTCAGACAAATTGCGCTGACGTCTGCACTGAAGATTACTCCCCATAAACGCGCTGGGCTTATCCGAGGCGCTCCCGCCAATAACCCGGACGGCGGCGACCGTGAGCAATCGCGATGATCTCCCCGCCGGCTACCGCTTTCCGAAACACGATCACAAAAGGAAACCGACGCAGGACAATGCGGCGCGTGCCAAAGTCAACCAGCGCCCTCTCGTACAAACCCCGTCCCGGGCGCACAGCCCGGCACTTGAGCGGGCGTTGTGGGCGTTTAGAATCGGCTATTTGCCACCGCGATAACCGCCCCGATCACCTTCTCACTCAGCTCTTCCATATTCAGCGAGTGCCCCGGTCGCTTCGAAATCTCGCCCTTGCCGTCTTTCTTATTCAGTTTTTATCCAGTCGTTATCCGCGCGGCCATTCTTTTTTGGGTGACAATCGAATCAAATCTATCTCTCCAGCCGAATCAGCGCTTTATCCCCTCCGGCGCCCTTCAGCCTCTCCTTCGCCGTGCATACTGAGTCGCAATGAGAACCGACAAACAGCGCGCAGCATCCCGCAAAAACGGTGCGAAGTCCCGCGGCCCCAAAACTCCCGACGGCAAGGCGATCTCGTCCATGAACGCGATCCGCCGCGGCCTGCTCTCCAAAACCCTCCTGCTTGAGGACGAGTCCAGTCCCCACTTCGCCGCGCTCCTCCAGCAGCTCTTCGACGAATTCCAGCCTCTGCCCGGTAACGAAACCACTCTCGTTGAAAGCATGGCCATCGCGCGCTGGCGCCAGTTAAGGCTCCTCGGCATGGAATCGGCCGCGATCTCGCACGAAATCCGCAACCATCGGGGAGTGATAGGAGTGATAAAGGAACCGCTCAGCGCTCTCACTCACGCCGTTTTCGCCACGCGCAATCTCACAGACGGGTCCCGCATCCTCTTCTACATCTCCAGTGAGCTCCACGGCTCGGAGCTGCATTACACGCGCGCCCTTCGCGCCCTTATGAAATCGCTGGCGCAGCGCGCTGTAAAATTTCATCCAATCGAACCCGGCGTTCCGTGGCCGGAGCCTTCGAACTCTTTGGAAAATAGAGAGCCGCCCGCATGACAGCCGACCAGCCAGGCCCAAAAACGGACCCGGGGAACCCAAGAACGAACCTGAGAAACCCAGCGTGTACCCGGGAAACCCGCGCCGAACCCAGGAACCCGAGGGGTATCAGCCGCGATCGGCGCGGGCAGTCTTGATAACGAACTGCAGCCCCACCAGCACCAGGAATCCGACGGCCCAGATTTCGAATCCGGTCCCGACGTTGCCCGGGCTCAGGCGCAGGATGAATGACACCGCAAAGGCCGCCAAGCCCGCGATCAGCCAGGCGAGGAGCAGCGCCAGCATGGGGGCCGCGCGCCACATCCCATAGAGAAACCTGGGGAAAGAACGCCGCCGCGGGCGCACCCGTGGCGCAATCCTGTACCGCCCGATCACCATCTGGCCAAGCTCCGCCGCCCGGATGTAATTCCCCAGCTGGCCGGATTCAATGTAGCGCTGCGCCACCGCCAGGATTTCCGTGCTGTCGAGACCGTGCGGATGCCAGGCAGCGGCGGCAATCGTCGCCTGTGCCCCCTCCACCAGCCGGACGGCTTCAGTGCGCGCGGTCAGCGTGACGCCGTGAACGAACTCTCTGGCTTCCGGCTGAATCGCGGCCAAGGTCTGGCTCATCAGCATATCGCCAGTGTGTTCCGGACCGTGGTGTATAAACTCCGTCAGCGCGGCCATCGCGTGCGGCATATCACCGCGGACGACGGCCTCCGTCAGATCACTGAGGATTCGATGGACTTCGAGGAGGCCAGGCTGGACCCTGACGGTGTCGTGCAGTGGCGAAGCCGTTGTCGGAAGAGTTGATATGGCGCCCGGTAGTTCAAGCCGGAGGGGCGAACCGGGGACTGGCGACCCCGTTCCCGCAGCGCTGACCTGCAAGTCTTTATTTGACCATATATTGCTGAGGGGTCGTAACTTTAGCCGGAAGTTTGCCGCCTTTCAGACGCGGTTGTCTTTTCTGCCGTCATTTGTGAACTGATATGGCAGGAATGCTGATAAAATGGAGCCCGCAGCCCGGCACCCGGGCGGGCGTTGACTCGGACACGTTGGCTCGCACAAATGCTATCGAAAACATCTGAATCCATGAAAAGAAGCCTGCTTACAGTGTTTTGCACGGCGGTGTTGCCGCTGGGTCTGCTCACGTTCGCGTTGTCCGTCTCGGTTCGGTCCGCCGGAGCACAATCCGCCGGCGCGCAATCCGCCGGAGCCCAAGCAAAGCCCCCGGCCATTCCCGCTGCCGCCCCGGCACAGACAGCTGCGACAGAGCGCGCGTTCCTGAATACCTATTGTGTTGTCTGCCACAACGAGAAGGCGAAGAAGGCGGGTCAGCCTTCCGGGCTCGCGATCACCCTGGACAACCTCGACACCGCGAATGTGGAACAGCATGCCGAGGACTGGGAGCGCGTAATCCGCAAGGTGCGCGCGGGCATGATGCCGCCCGCCGGGATGCCGCGGCCGAAGCCCGAGGTTTTCGAATCGGCCATCGTTTATCTCGAAAACGAACTGGACAAGCACGCCGCCACGAACTTGCCGCCTCCCGGACTGCACCGCCTGAACCGCGTGGAATACAGGAACGTGATCCGCGATCTGCTGGCGCTTGATATCGATCCCGGGCGCTTCCTGCCGCCGGACGACTCGACGCGCGGCTTCGACAACATCGCGGGAGCGCTCACGCTTTCACCGGCACTCCTCGAAGGCTATACGTCGGCGGCGGGGAAGATCAGCCGGCTGGCCATCGGTGACGTGAAGGCGCCTTCGCAGACGCCCTACCGCGTTCCGGAAGACTCGTCGCAGGATTATCACATTGAAGGCATGCCGTTCGGGACGCGCGGCGGCATTCTGGTGCATCACGAGTTCCCGGCCGACGGCCAGTACGCCATCAAGGTCACGCCCATCAGCAAGGGTAACATGGGCGACACCAGCCCCTTCGGTGAAATTCAGGGCGAGAAGCTGGAGTTTCTGCTCGACGGTCAGCGCATCAAGCTGTTCGACTGGGATAAAGAACGCGCCCGCGAAGACGGCACGTTCAATGTGAAGTTCGACGCTACGGCCGGGCCGCACACGGTGGTCGTGACATTCCTTGCGACCAACAACGCGCCGGGCAACGACCTTGATCAGCATTTCCTGCGCGACACCATTGAAACCGGCGGATTGCCCGGCTACAAGTTCTTCCCGCATGTGGGCAAAATCCGCATCGACGGGCCGAATAATCCCAAAGGCGCGGGCAATACGCCCAGCCGCGAGAGGCTGTTCGTGTGCCATCCGCAGACGCCGGCCGCTGAGACCGGCTGCGCCAAGCAGATTGTTTCGACTCTGGCGCGCCGCGCGTTCCGGCGTCCGGTGACCGATCAGGACATCGAGATGCTGATGGGCTTTTACCAACTCGGACGCAATGACAAAGGAGATTTTGACCATGGGATCGAGATGGCTTTGCGAAGGGTTCTCGTGGATCCGGAGTTTTACTTCCGGAAAGAAGCGGAGCCGGCGGCGGCGAAGCCGGGACAGCCGTATCGAATCAGCGATATCGCGCTGGCGTCGCGACTATCATTCTTCATCTGGAGCAGCATCCCCGACGACCAGCTCCTGAATCTGGCAGCGAAAAATCAGCTGCATGAACCCGCCGTGCTCGACCGCGAAGTGAAGCGCATGCTGGCCGACCCGAAGTCGGAAGCGCTGATCGACAACTGGGCCGGACAATGGCTCGGGCTGCGCGCGCTGCAGACCCAGGTGCCCGTTACCAGCGAATTTCCCGACTTCGACGACAATCTGCGCAATGCTATGGCGAAAGAGATGCAGTTGTTCGTGGGCAGCATCGTACACGAAGACCGGCCGATCACCGATCTGCTCGACGCGAACTACACCTTCGTCAACGAGCGCCTCGCGAAGCACTACGGCATCGACAACGTTTACGGCAGCGCGTTCCGCCGCATCACGCTGGGGCCGGATATGGAAGTGCGGCGCGGCCTGCTGGGCAAAGGGTATCTGGAAACGATCTCGTCGAAGCCCTCGGGCACTTCGGCGGTGCAGCGCGGCAAGACTGTGTTGCAGGTTTTTCTCGGCGTGGAGCCGCCCGCGCCGCCGCCGAACGTACCGCCGCTGAAGGAATTCGCCACCGACGTGCATGGCGGCACGCGGCCGACCATACGGCAGCAGATGGAAATGCATCGCAAGGTCGAGCCCTGCGCGAGCTGCCACAAGATCATGGACCCGATCGGGTTTTCGCTGGAGAACTTCGATGCCGTCGGACACTGGCGCACCACGGACGACGGCGCGCCGATCGATCCGGCGGGCGTTCTGGTGGATGGCAGCAAGCTCGACGGCGTGAACGGCCTGCGCGCGGCGCTGCGTGAAGTACTGCGCCCCAGTTCGAGCGCGTGGCTACCGAGAAGCTGATGATTTATGCGCTCGGGCGCGGCACGGAATACTTCGATATGCCGCTGGTGCGCTCGATCGTGCATGATGCGGCGAAGTCGAACTATAAGTTTTCGGCTCTGGTGCTTGGCGTGGTGAAGAGCCAGCCGTTCCAGATGAACGAGAAGCTGGTGGTGTCGGATAAGGCTGAAGAGCCTGCCGCCGCATCACCGAAAAAGGGTTTGTAACGCCGGCGGTCTAGCCGCCGGTGGGTTTAGTGAATGGAAGGTGGCCAAAGGCCATCAGATTTAGGAGACTCAGATGTTCATTTCGAGGAAGCACATCGCGCGGCGGGCATTCTTGCGGGGCGCCGGGGTTACGCTTGCGTTGCCGCTGCTCGATGCCATGTTGCCCGCGCAGACGCCTCTGGCGAAGACGGCAGCTAAGCCCGTCACCCGCTTCACCGGTATTTTCGTGCCTCACGGCATGGCGCCCGGTTACTGGGTGCCCGAGAAGCCCGTCCTCGAAAAGGGCAAGCTGCCTTTCATCATGCAGCCGCTTGATCCGTTCATCGATCGCACGGTAATCATGAGCGGTATCTGGTCGCGTTCGGCCGAGCCGCCTCCCGGCGTGACCGGCGCGGACCACTGGGTCGCCGCCGCCTACATGTGCGGCAACAAGCCGAAGAAGACCACTGGCGCCGACATTCAGGACGGAACCACTATCGATCAGCTGATCGCACAGAAGATCGGCCAGGAGACCCTGGTGCCGTCGCTGCAGCTTGCGATTGAAGATCCGGGCGCGAATTCGAGCAACTGCGGCGAAGGCTACAGCTGCGCGTATACGAACTCGATCTCGTGGTCGTCGCCGACCACGCCGCTCCCCATGGAGCTGAATCCGCAGATCGTTTTCGAAAAACTGTTCGGCGATGGCGGTACGGCGGAAGAACGCGCCGCGCGCCGCGAGCAGGATCGCAGCATCCTCGATTCAGTCACAAAGGGCTTGGCGCGTTTCAAGCAGGACCTGGGGCCGGCCGACCGCGCCAAGCTGGATGAATATACCGATGACGTGCGCGAGATCGAGCGCCGCCTCGATATCGCAAAGAAGGCCACGGGCACCGAGGTCACCGAAGGCATCATCGTGCCGACCGGCATTCCCGAAGCGTTCGACGAGCACGTAAAGCTGCATTTCGACCTGCAGGTGCTGGCTTTCAAGAGCGATATCACGCGCGTTTCGTCGGTGCTTTATGCCCGCGACCTGACGGGCCGCGCTTATCCGGCGAGCGATGTGCCGTCGCTCAGTTTCCACGGCGGTTCGCACCATGCCGAGAATCCCGACCGCATCGCGCAGTATTCCAAGCTGAACCAGTATCACGTGAAGTGCCTCGCCTACTATCTCGACAAACTCAGGAACACCCCGGACGGCGACGGCAGTCTGCTCGACCACTCGCTGGTTCTTTACGGCACTAATATGGGCGACTCGAATCAGCACCTGCACTACGACGTGCCGCACATCCTGGTCGGCGGCGCATCCGGCCAGCTGAAGGGCGGCCGGCACCTCACATATCCGTCGAAGACCGTGCCTTCGAGCAATATTCTGCTGAGCATTCTTTCGATGTACGGGATTCACCAGGACTCGATCGGCGATAGCACGGGACGGCTGGAAGGGCTGGTGTAAATGCGGCTGAGCGGAGCCATAGGCGGTGTGCTGATCTTTTGTTTCACGGCTGCGGCGGCGATGGCGCCGAGTCCGGTGGCTGATGCGGCGGAGAAAGGCGACATCGCGAAGGTCCGCAGCCTGATTGCGTCGAAAGCCGATGTGAATGCACCGCAGGCCGATGGCGCGACAGCGCTTGAGTGGGCCGCGTATTCGAACAACCTCGAACTGGCGGATGCACTGATCAAAGCCGGCGCCAATGTGAAGCTGGCGAATCACGACGGCGCCACGCCCATGTCCCTCGCGGCGACGAACGGCAGCGCGGCCATGCTTAAAAAACTGCTCGACGCGGGCGCGGATGTGAACGAGCGCCAGCCGAACGGCGAAACCCCGCTCATGCTGGCTGCGCGCACGGGTAACGTGGACGCGATCAAAGTGCTGATCGATCGTAAAGCCGACCTGAACGCGAAAGAAAAACTGCGCGGGACGACAGCGCTGATGTGGGCCGCCGAACAGAGCCATGCCGACGCGGTCAAGACCCTGGTGGCGAGCGGCGCGGACGTGAAGGCGATGACCGATCAGGATACGCGCAATTCGCGGCTGAATCTGGCGCCGACGGTCAAACAACGTGCCCAGCAGGATGTGCTGATTGTGCGGAATTCCAACGTCGGGGGTGGTGCCGCCGCCAAAGCCCCCGCCGCTGAGGGCCGCAAGCTCAACGAGGAAACCGCGTCGGCCGACGATTTCGCGTTCTTCAACCGCCCGGCTCCCAAAGACGGCGGCGGGCTGACGGCGCTTGTCCTCGCGGCGCGCGAGGGATGCCTCGATTGCGTTCAGGATCTGGTGGCGGCCGGGGCGGATGTCAATCAGCGCACCTGGTACGGCTGGACTGCCCTCCTGACTGCGACGCAGAACCGGCATTACCAGATCGGCGCATGGCTGCTCGATCACGGGGCGGACCCCAATCTGGCAAACAATGGCGGCTGGAATCCGCTGTATCTGGCGACCGACAACCGGAACATCGAATCGGGTGACTATCCGGTGCGGCGTCCGGATATGGATCACCTCGAATACATAAAACTGCTGGTCGATCACGGCGCCAACGTGAATGCGCGCATCTGCGGTGTGCAGTCGACGCCGGCCGAATGCAAAGGCGACACGACGGAAACGCGCACCAACTTCACCATGCAGTGGCTCTTCGAGGACGGCGCCACGGCGTTTCTGCGCGCCGCGCAATCGGGTGACGTGGCGCTGATGAAGTATCTTCTGGCGCACGGCGCCGACCCGAAGATCCCCACCGCGCATAACGATACGGCGCTTTCTGTGGCGGCTGGCATCGGCTGGGTGGAAGGCGTGACGTTCGAATGGTCGGAAAAGGAAAACATGGAGGCCGTCCGGATGTGCCTCGATGCCGGGATTGATGTGAACGCGGTCGATACGGAAGGACGAACTGCTCTGCATGGCGCGGCACACAAGGGCCGAACCGACGTGATCCAGTTGCTGGTCGATCACGGCGCGAACCTGCAGGCGCACGACTTCGGCAGCCGCGACACATTTGCCGGCGCCATGAAGGGCATGACGTGGATTCCGCTCGACTGGGCGCGCGGCTTGGTACGCGTGGGCGTGCAGTCGGCGATTGCGCATCCCGAAGCGGAGAAGTTGCTCGTGAAACTGATGCAGGATCGCGGCATGCCGATACCGCCCCCGCCCACATCGTCGATCTGCCTGACCAAGGGCGTCAAAGGCTGTCAGTAAATCAAAAATTGCGATAGGCTAATCGTCATGCGCTTGATACCTGTGATCACTGCCGGCACCGCTATGCTGGCGATTTGTCTGGCAGCGGGCGCTGTGGCCAACGCCGCGCCCAGCCCTGTGGCCGATGCGGCCGCGAAGGGTGACATCGCGACGGTCCGCGCGCTGCTGGCGAAGAAAGCCGACGTCAACGCGGCGCAAGCCGACGGCGCAACCGCACTGCAGTGGGCCGCATACTCGAATAACCTCGAACTGGCCGATTTGCTGATCAAAGGCGGCGCGGACGTCAGGCTGGCCAATCACGATGGCGCGACGCCGCTGTCGCTCGCCGCTACGAGCGGCAGCGCGGCGATGCTCGAAAAGCTGCTCAGCGCGGGCGCCGACGTCAACGAGCGCCAGCCGAACGGTGAAACGCCGCTCATGCTGGCAGCGCGCACGGGCAACGTGGATGCGATCAAAGTGCTGGTCGATCACAAGGCCGATCTGAACGCGAAAGAGAAACTGCGCGGGACTACAGCGCTGATGTGGGCTGCCGAGCAGAGCCATCCCGCGGCAGTGAAGCTGCTGGCCGTAAGCGGCGCGGATGTGAAGGCCGAGACCGATCCGGATACGCGCAATTCACGGCTGAATCTCGCGCCCACCGTGCAGCAGCGTCTGAACTCCTCTTTCGGGGTGAATGGTCCGTCCGGCCCCGCCGGTGCGGCGGGCCGCGGTGGCCAGGGCCGGGGCGGCGCCGGACGTGGCGCGGGACGAGGCGCGCAGGCAGCAGCTGCCGGCGGTCCGACGCTCAACGAAGAAACGGCTTCTGCCGACGATTTCGCCTTCTTCCGCCGCACTCCGCCCAAAGACGGAGGCGGGCTTACGGCGCTGGTTTTTGCGGCACGTGAAGGCTGCTTCGAATGCGTCACGGAGCTGGTCGCCGCGGGCGCGGATGTCAATCAGAAAACGAACTACGGCTGGACGCCGCTTCTCACCGCGACTCAGAATCGGCATTACAAAATCGGCGCATGGCTGCTCGATCACGGCGCCGATCCGAATCTCGCCAACAACGGCGGCTGGAACCCGCTTTACCTCGCCACCGATAACCGCAACATCGAGTCGGGCGATTATCCGGTGCGGCGGCCCGACATGGATCATCTCGATTACATCAAACTTCTGGTCGACAAAGGCGCCAACGTGAATGCGCGCATCTGCGGCAAGGAGTCGACCGGGAAGGAATGCAAAGGCGACACGACGGAAACGCGCACCAACTTCACCATGCAGTGGCTCTATGAAGACGGCGCAACGGCGTTCTTCCGCGCCGCGCAGTCGGGAGATGTGACGCTCATGAAGTATCTGCTGGCGCATGGAGCCGATCCGAAGATTGCCTCGGCGCACGGCGATTCCGCCCTGGCAACGGCGGCGGGAATCGGCTGGGTCGAAGGCATCACCTTTGAGTGGGGCGAGAAGGAGAACCTTGAGGCCGTGCAGATGTGTCTCGATGCGGGCATCGACGTCAATATGGCCGACGTGGAAGGCCGCACGGCGCTGCACGGCGCAGCGCACAAAGGCCGCACGCAGGTAATCCAGATGCTGGTGGATCACGGCGCGAATCTGCAGGCGCACGACCTCGGCAGCCGCGACACGGTGAACGGCGCATTATTGGGGGTGACCTGGATTCCGCTCGACTGGTCGCGCGGACTGGTGCGTGTCGGCGTGCAGTCGGCGATCGCACATCCGGACGCGGAGAAGCTGCTGGTGAAGCTGATGCAGGACCGCGGCATGCCGATCCCGCCGCCCCCGACGTCATCGATCTGCCTGACCAAGGGTATTAAGGGCTGCCAGTAGGAAAGTCGTCAGGTGTCAGCTATCAGCTGTCAGCTTAGGACCGCACCAACATCGGCACGATGGTGCTCTTGGCGTTGGGCAGACGCATGCCTGAAGAATATCCTTTGGGGCATCACGGGCGTTTGTCGGAAGTGGCGGCGCGCTGAGAATCAGCGGCACTTCCGGGCGAAACCTTACAATGGGTGGACCGGTGCCTACCCCGCGACGTTTACCCTCGGAATCGCAGAAGCCGCCGATGACTGTTGAGCACATGAGGCGGGCAGTTGACCGCATTCAGAAGCGCCTTGCAGACCTTGCGGCATTCAACCCTGCGTCTATTTCGGCGCGTTGAGACCCAACGACTAAGGCACTCGAGACGGCAACTGAGGAGACTCTTGCATTCGCATTCGGCCAGGACACACCTGAATATAAGCGATATAAGCAAGTTGCTCGCCTCGATCACGGCGTAGTGAGAATGGGCGTTCAGGCACCTCTTCCACAGGTGCGGGCATGGTTAGCCGAGGGGAAGCAAGCTGCGACCGTCATGCTCCAGCAAGCGGTCCGCGGCCTCAATGAGGAAATTGAGGATATAGAAAACGCGGCTCTCAGCGGCGGACAGATCCGGCCTGTTGAGTCTATTACGCCCTCGCAGAACAGGGCGCGGGTGTTGCTCCAAGCCATCGATGAAAAAACTCATAGCGATACCCGCCCGATAGATGACGTCACCAAACTAGACACGGTTCTCACCGAAGGGGAGGCGAGAGCCGCGTTTTTGTACCTCAAAGAAAGAGGGCTGATCCAGACTTTCACGTTACCAGACGCTGCACGCATAAGCGCCAGAGGTATCGATGAGATCGAAAAACAGATTCATATTCATATGCCTGCCGAACCGGAAGTTACTTTCCCTGCCAAAGTGCGGAAGGTGTTTATCGTCCACGGTCACGACAGCGCCGCGCGCGAGGCGGTAGCTCGGTTTATAGAAAAGATTGGTTTTCAAGCCGTCATTCTTGCGGAGCAGGCCAATCAGGGTCGGACAATCATCGAGAAGGTTGAAGCGCACGGCGACGTCGGTTTCGCCGTAGTCCTGCTGACTCCCGACGATGAGGGATGCGTAAAAGGCGGCGCACCCAGGCCACGGCCCCGGCAAAACGTCCTCTTGGAGCTTGGGTACTTCCTTGGACGCCTTGGCCGTGCCAATGTCTGCGCTCTGGCCATCACCAGCACGATGGAGTTGCCGACGGATTTCGCTGGCGTCGTGTGGGAGCCGTTTGACCCTTCTGGAGGATGGAAGGCTGCCCTCGCTCGTGAGTTACGCGCGGCTGACTTTGAGGTCGACTTAAACAAAGCTCTGTGAACGCGTGAGCCGGTCGTCGTCCGCTTGCAACCGGCGCCGGAGAGCCAGCCCACTGGGTCGACGCAACCATTGATGATGTGCGGCGCGACATAGCGGAGCTCACGGCTTTCCTCGACCGCGAGGGACAGCATACGCCGGGGAACTGAGACATGCGGTTCGTCATCGCCACGAAATCAGTTGCCGACGTCTCCGGCTGACCCGTCGAATTCTTTTGCCATGATGCCGGTGACTTGTCCCCGCAGAGTCGGGCAGTCAACCCTGGCTGACTTCCAGACTTCGTTCCAGTCGATCCCAAAGTAGGCGTGAATGAGAATGTTCCGAAAGGCTGTGATCTGCGGCCACGGGATATGCGGGTATCGATTCCTCAGCTCCTCCGAAACGCGCGCCGCTGCCTCGCCAATAATACTCAGCTTCTGCGCGACCGCGCTTCGAACCAGCTCCGATTTCAGGAAGCCTTCAAAATCCAACGACTCAAGAAATGCGTCAACGTGGTCGGCCGCCTCAATGATGTCGCTGAGGTAAAGTTGGTCACGCCGCATAGACAGGCCGCGCGTCCCGAAGCACGGACGAGCGAATACGCGGTCTGAGTCCATTCTTTGATACGAGGTCGACCTTTCGCCCAAGCAGCCGCTCAAGGTCCAGCATCAGCCCGGCGTGCTCCACCAGGCCAACCTCCGCATTCGGCAGAAACTCAACCAGAAAATCGATATCGCTGTCAGGTCGCGCCTCGCCACGTGCTGTCGATCCAAACACCGAGAGCTCCCGAACCCGGTTTCGGCGGCAGACATCAGCCAATTTGGCCTCCTCAATGGCGAGGTCTGCGAAACTGAGCATCTGACTCATGGCGGTTGCTTTCATTATGCCCGAGCGGGTGTCTGATAACTGAAGCACCCTCAGTGCGTCATCGCATAAATAATGTAATTCACCCCAATACGAATTCCCTGCGCTGAATATTTCTCCGGATAGCGCGGTTCGTCGGCCCACTCCCAGGAATCGCTGGTGTCGGAGTTGATGTCGCACACTACCATAAGGCGCCCTCTGTCATCGTAGAGGCCGCGCCAGTGGCCCACACGGCCGCCATTGAGATAGGGCACCCCGGAGCGCAGCGACCATTCGCCGGGAATGCCATAGCGGTCCTTCAGATCGTATAGCACGTGGAAAACCTGATCGCGGTCCGGGATATCGACGAAATCGCGCTCCGGAAACACGCGCTTGAAATTGTCGACGACCAGTTGCCAGTCGCGGTCGCCCCACGTATCCGCAGTCATCAGAAAGCCGCCGCGCAGCAGATACTCGCGCATCTTCTTCGCCTGTGCCGGATTGAGGTTCATAGGCGATGACTGAACGGCGAAGATCCACGGCCAGTCGAAGACGTCGTCGCCGTCGTCGAGATTGATCGGCTGCTCCGTCGAACGCACCTGGACCCGCGTGAGGCGCTTCACGGCCTGCACGAAGTGGCGGTCGGCGCGGGGGTAATCGTTGGTCCAGCCGGTGCGGCCTTCGCGCCAGTCGTAGTAGCGGTCGAGCATGCCGAACATGCCATAGGGAGATGCCGGAAACATGAGGCGCCCCATCACGAATTCGGTGTGTTCGTTCGCGCCGGGAGGAATATCGAAGCCCGTATATTCCTGGCCAGGATATTCGCGGAAGGGCCGCTGGAAAGCCCACGCCGCTCCCAGCGCTGCGAAGAGGCCTGCTGCCGTGGACAGGATGCGAAGTCGCATGGCTACTTATAGAATTCCACTATGCGAATCCCCAGTTTATCGTTCGTGCTCGCGGTGTCCCTGGTGTCGGCGGGTGTGGCGCAAATTCAGATTGCCGCGCCACCGGCGGTTGCACACCGCACAGTGCAGACGACCACGGGTCAGACCATCGAAGGCCAGGTAATGAGCGAAGGCATGCAGGAACTGGATCTGCGCGGCGACGACTCGCGGCTGCATCTGCTGCGCAAGGCCGGGGACAAGTATCGCGTTGTGACATCGCAGACCGACTGGCCGTCCTACAACGGCGATTTCAGCGGCAATCGCTACACGAAAATGACGCAGATTACAAAAGCGAACGTCGCGCGCCTCGCGCCGAAGTGGATGTTTCCGCTGGCGGCTGTCACGACGATCGAAAACACGCCTGTGGTCGTCGCGGGCGTGATGTACGTCTCGAGCGCAAACGAATGCTGGGCACTCGATGCCGGATCGGGAAAGATGATCTGGCATTTCCAGCGGCCGCGCACGAAAGGGGTCGCGGGGAATGCGGCAGGCGGCTTCAATCGCGGTGTGGCGTCTGCCGGCGACCGCATCTTCATGCTGACTGACAACGCGCATATGATTGCGCTCAATCGCACGACCGGCGAACTCATCTGGGAAACCGAGATGGCGGACTGGCATAAAAACTACAACGGCACGTCGGCGCCGCTCGCGGTCGGCAATCTGGTGATTTCGGGAACGGCGGGCGGCGACGAAGGCGCGCGCGGATTCATCGCGGCGTTCGATCAGGCGACGGGCAAAGAAGTCTGGCGCTTCTGGACGGTGCCGAAGCCGGGCGAGCCAAATTCGGAAACATGGAAAGGCAATTCGCTCGAGCACCCTTCCGGCGCTACGTGGATGACAGGATCTTACGATCCCGAGCTCGATCTGCTTTACTGGCAGGTCGGCAACCCGGGGCCGGATTTCAACGGCGACACACGCGAAGGCGACAACCTCTACAGCGATTCGATCGTGGCGCTCGAGGCCAAAACCGGCAAGCTGAAATGGTATTACCAGTTCACGCCGCATGATGTGCATGACTGGGATGCACAGGAGCCTGCCGTGCTGGTGGACACGACGTGGCAGGGTAAGCCGCGCAAACTGGTGCTGCAGGCCAATCGCAACGGATTTTTCTATGTGCTCGACCGAACCGACGGGCAACTGCTCCTTGCCAGGCCGTTCCTGAAGAAGCTCAACTGGGCCGAGGCGATCGGTAAGGACGGGCGTCCGATTCTGAACGCGCTGAAAGAAACCCCTGAGGGCGAGACCTACGTGTGTCCGGGATTCCAGGGCGGCACGAACTGGTTCTCGACGTCGTTCAACCCCGCGACGGGTCTTTACTACTTCAACGCGCTCGAGCGGTGTAATCTCTTTTCGAAGCGCACCGGCGAGTGGCAGGAAGGGAAGAGCTTCATGGGCGGCGCGGCCCGTCCGGCGCCGGGTGAGACATTCCGGAAGTTCCTGCGCGCGGTCAACATTCAGACAGGCGAGATCACCTGGGAACTGCCGCAGGTGAGCGGCGCGACGACTGCTTCCGCGGGAACCCTTTCGACGGCCTCGGGGCTGGTGTTCTTCGGCGAAAACAGCGGCGCATTCATGGCGGCGGACGCATCCACGGGCAAAGCGCTGCGGCAGTTCCCGACGAATACGATCTGGCGCGCGTCGCCGATGACCTACATGTTCGACAACAGGCAATACGTGGCGGTCGCGGCGGGGCAGAGCATTATCGCGTTTGCACTGGCGGAGTGAGCCTTGCTTGCCCGTTAATTCCGAACCGTGACCGTAAGGGAGCGGCAACTTAGCCGGGAAGGAATTGACGTGGCCGCTCCCTTACGGTCACGGTTCGGAACGCGGGGAAAACGAATGCGGGGAATGCGGGGAAAAGCCCACGGCGTGCGCTGCCACTGATACCATGAAGCAACCGGTGCTCATCCGGCCAGTCGTCCGCTGATGCTCATCGCGGCCGTACCATCCGCCCTTCGATGACACTCTTTCGCAAACCCACAGCCCCTGGAGGCACCGGCGACTTCGGCTATCTGAGCGCCGACGCCTATTACTTCGACAGCGCCTGCCAGACGCTGCGCCCGCAGCCGGTGATCGATGCCGTGACCCAATACTTTCGCGAGTTCAACGCCTGCGGCGGGCGTGTGAAGTATGCCTGGGGCGAGAAGGTCGACGGCATTGTGGCGGGCGCGCGCGAGAAGCTGCTCCGGATGCTGGATAAGAGCGCGAAGGATTACACCGCTGCGTTCTGTCTCAATACGACCTCGGGAATCAATCTGGTGCTGCAGCAGTTGCCGGCAGGCCGGTTCCGGCGGATCGTGACCTCCGAAATCGAGCACAACTCGGTCTTCCTCCCCAGCCAGACCTGCGCGAAACGATTTCAGCTGGAACGGCTGGTGCTGCCACGCCTCGCGGACGGCTCGCTCGATTTCAGACCGGACGATCTGGAGAAAGCGGTCGTTGTCGTCAACACGGCATCGAATATCGACGGGCGGACGCTGCAAAATGTCGGGGATCTTGTGGATGCGGCTCACAGTCGCGGCGGGGTTGTCATTCTCGATGCTGCCCAGACGATGGGGCATGGGACGAAGCTGCTGCGCGACGTGCAGTTCGATGCGGTCTGCGGGTCGTCGCACAAGATGTACGGCCCGAGCCTCGGGTTCATCGTCATCGCGAGAGATTTTCTGAAGGAACTGGACTGCTTCTTTCTCGGAGGTGGCACGGTGGCGGATGTGCGTCGCGACGATTTCGACCTTCTCGATTCGTCCGAAGAAGCCTTCGCGCGCCTCGAACCAGGTCTGCAGGATTTCGCCGGCATCGCCGGTCTCGGCGTGGCCATCGACTGGCTGGAGAAGCATCAGCCGGACGACAGCGTGGCGCAGACGCTCTATGAATCTCTGTCATCGAACAGCCGTCTGAAGCTGCTGAACACACGCCCGAGCCCGATTCTGGCGTTTTACAGCGACCACATTGACGCGCATCGTCTCGCGCTTTATCTTTCGGCGCAGAACATCATGGCGCGCAGCGGCTACTTCTGCTGCCATTACTATCTGAAGAATCTGAAAAACCTTCCGCCGCTGCTGCGGATTTCGATCGGACACCACAACACGACAAGCCAGGCCACGCACGTCGCCGGCGTCATTCATCAGATCGTGAACAACCTCTGAATGTTCTGTATTGCCGCGTTCTTTGTGCTCTTCTTCTGCGGCATTTTCTCCGCCGCCAACCGGCAGCTCGCGCGGAAGGCCTGGCACTGCGTGCTGCGGCGCGTTACGTTCCGGCCGTGCGACATCAATTTCAGCGAAGAGATGAAAGGCAAGCTGCTGGGGAAGATCATTCTGGTGCATCCCCGGCTGGCGCGTTTTCTCGACCGCTGGATCGACGCGTTCGCCTGGCTGTTTGCGATTCTCAGCGTCTGGAGTCTGGCCAGCGTGGCGATCTCCGGGCTGAACCTGTGGATTTATGACACGTGCAGCCCGGGTAGTCCCGAGAGCTGTTCGCTGAGCGGCGAGGCTTGCTCGATCACCAGCTACAAACCTGGCATGTGGGAATCCGTGCGTACCGGCCATCCGCTGGCATGGTTTTCGAACGAGACGGAAACTCTGGGACAGACAGTCGCCATGATCCCGGTACGTTTTCGTAAATGGAATGCGCGCGACTACGTTCCCGAAGGCAGCCATACTTACCGGCCTGTCGACCCCGCGAAACCGTGGGCGCTCGAGATCCTGGATCCCGGTTGTGCCGCGTGCGCGCACCTTTTTCGGAACATCAAAGCCGCGGGATTTGCGAATCGTTACAACCTTGCGTATCTCGCGTTCCCGATCCCGCAGGCGGGCACGTGGACCGGCTACAAGTTCCTGAACTCATACCTGCTCGCGACGTGGCTCGAAGCCATGCGGCGCACCCCGCCGGAGCATCCGACGAGCGATGTTCCTCCCGACTGGCGCCTGCTCGAAACGATCTACACGGGCTTCGATGCCAAGGGCGCCCTGTGGCAGGAGCGTTTCGACCTGACGTTCGGCCCGGACGAGGCGCGCGCGGCGCTCCGCCGGTTCAGTGCGGACTTTGGATACACGCCCGGCGAGATCGATCAGCTCGCGACGCTGGCTGCATCGAAGCAGGTCGCGGACCAGTTGCGTGCTAACCGGGCTGTCGTTGAGGAAAGAGTCCGCACGGTCAAGATCCCGACGATTCTTTTCGGCGGACGCCGCTACGACCGCGTCGTGCCGCCAGCGACGCTGAAGTGAGGAAAGAAACGCTGCAGCAGCGAAGCTGAAATAAAGCTCAGCTGCGGCGCTGGCGGACGAACGCGCGCGGCTCTTCGCGGACAGTGGGAAACGATTTCGAGATGTGATCGTGCCAGGTGAGGTTCTCTTCATCGGCGACCGCCCACAGCAGGCCCAGACCACCGGAGCAAAAACTAAGCCAGGCGGAGGCGAAGCGCAGCGCGCGCGTGCGGACGTCGACTTCAAATCCGTCGAAGGTGATCAACTGCAGATCGGTCAGGCGCATCCCGGCGGTTTCACGGCCCGCGATCGCCCAGATCAGGCCGTAGAACAGGGAGACCAGCGCGAACACCGCACCGAGGATCCCCCAGAACATCTTGCCGCTGCCGAATCGCCCTCCCAGAACCTCGTAAAGTGTGACCAGAAGCCCGAATCCGAAAATGACGAAGACGCTGTCGATGGCGGTGGCGACGAACCGATGTGTGGGCGTAGCGACGGGCTGGTCGCAGAAAACCTGAGCTTCCACGTCGGTTTTGAGACGCCGGCCCTTTACCGGCGCCGGCGGGAGAAAGTCGAGGCGGCCCTGTGTGTCGGGGACTGCCGGTTTGCGGGCCGTCGTCTTTTGCTGCGGCGGCGCTGCCGGTGCTGTCGTCCGCACGGCAGGCCGGACCGCGGACGTCTGCGCGGTCTGTTCTTTCGGGCGGCTGAACGGAATGACGTTGGGCGGATTCTGTGAAGTGAACAGCGTGGGTTGTGCGGTGGAACCCTTTCGCATCGCCAGGAACTCGGCGGTTTCGTCGCTCATGGTGTCGTTGCCTGGCACGAGCGCCGGGGCCAGCGCGTTCGCGCCCGAGTAAGCGGGCGGGGCAGCCACAACTGTGCCGTTCAGTCGACGGCCGCAGCGCTGGCAACGATGATCGTCCTCAGCATTCACGTAACCGCAGTGCTTGCAGTGCATGTACTATTTGTTTCCTGCCGTCAACAATGTTTCCTGGATCGCGGGTTGCAGCATGACTTATGCCGTGTTACGGTTGCCAATTGAAGCTGTTTCGCGCGATCATCCCTATCCCTCTGAGTAACACAAACATCGTGGCTTGTCACGGAAAAATTCTCATGCGCGCGTGCGCCCTCTTTTCGTTGTTTATTGCGTTGCATTTCGCTCTGGCCACGAACGCCGCGGCGCAGTCCGAAACGCCGCCCCCGCCCCCCGAGCCGCCCGCCGCCACGGAAGACACTCCGCCACCGGCGCCGGCTCCGCCAGGAGGAGCGACGATCGAGCGCCCGGATTTCTCCGTGCAGATTCCGCGCGTCGATCCCCCCGGTCGCGGTGAGGAATATTTCGAGGCGGACGACGAGAACAAAGACGGCAGCGTCCACCACCTGCACGGCGACGTCGTGATCGAAGTATTCGATGCGACTTTCAAAGCGGACGACGCGGAGTACGACGAAGACACCAAGATCTTCACGGCGCACGGCAATGTGATGTACCGGAATTACCTGCGCAACGAAGTGATCTACTGCGACAAGGCCGAATACAACAGCGAAACCGGCCGCGGCAAGTTTTATCACGTCAAAGGCTACACCAGGATGAAAGTCGTGGCCCGCCCAGGCGTGCTGACCACCCAGGAGCCTTTCTACTTCGAAGCCGACTGGGCGGAAAAGATTGAAGAACGGTACGTCCTGCACGACGGCATGATCACCGATTGCCACATCCCGCATCCATGGTGGACCATGAACGCTGCCACGTGGGATATTATCCCCGGCGAAAGCGCCAAAACCACGGGCGGCGTTTTTCATCTGCGCGGAATACCTGTCTTTTACTTCCCCTATTTCTATAAAGCGCTGCGCAAGCAGCCGCGCAAGAGCGGCTTTCTGACTCCGGAAGCGGGACACAGCTCGCTGTTCGGGTTTTTCTATGGACTCGGCTACTATTGGGCGCCGACCCGCAGCTTTGACGTTACCTACCTGCTGACCGATTACACTTCGCGCGGACTTTCTCACAATCTCGAGTTGCGGGGCAAGCCGGGGCAGAAGACGAGTTACGACATCATCGCATTCGGTGTGGACGATCACGGGGAAAACGGTTCCAGCCTGCTGAGAGCCCCGGGCGCCAGCGTCACGGGGGCGGTCCGCTCTCAGTTCGGCGACGGTTGGACGGTTCGCGGCAACCTCGACTATCTCAGCTCGCTGCTGTTCCGCGAGACGTTTTCCGGATCCTTTACCGAAGCGATTTACACCTCCACCAATTCGAGCGCGATACTCTCGAAGAATTTCAGTTACTACACGTTTAATGCGGATGTGAACCGCAACGAGAATTTCGAGAGCACGACCTCTGGCGATGCCGTGATTATCCGCAAGACGCCGGAGTTCCAGCTGGAAGGGCGCGACGAGCAGATCGAATCCGGACCCGTGCCGCTGTGGTTTTCCTTCGATACCAGCTTCGCCACGTTTCATCGCGTGGATCCTACGTCGGAGCCCGGCTACTACGAGACGTCGCAGTTTTCACCGCGCGGCGATATCGAACCGACGCTGACGTCGGTTTTTCATTGGTCCGGTTTCAGCGTCGTTCCCTCGTTCACGATGCACGAAACGTTCTATGGGCAGAGTTTTGTAAACGGCGCCGTGAATTCGTCGGCTCTGAACCGGACGGCGCCGGAGCTCAATTTCGACATCGTTCTTCCCTCCATCGCGCGGGTATTTAACAGGAAGACCTTTCTGGGCGACAAGCTCAAACATGTGATCGAGCCGCGACTCGACTACAAGTACGTCACGGGCGTTAACGACTTTCTGGATACGCTGCGCTTCGATCAGGTCGATCTGCTCGCCAACACGAGCCAGCTGCAGATCGGCATCACGAACCGGATTTATGCGAAGAAGAAAGATACGGTCACCGAGGTATTCACCTGGGAAATTTTTCAGCAGCGATATTTCGACCCGACCTTCGGCGGCGCCGTGGTGGCGGGGCAGCGCAACGTCAATCTGTCCAGCCTCGAACTGACGGGATTCAGTTTTCTCGACGGTCCGCGGAACTATTCGCCGGTGGTGAATATTATCCGCATCGCGCCGATGCCCGGCGTGGCGATCCGCTGGGAGGGCGATTACGACCCGCTGTACCATCGCTTCACCAACAGCATGCTGGCCGCCGATTTCCGGCGCAGGAAGTTTTTCACCTCCATTGGCAGCACGGTGGTCGACCCGAATCCGGTAGTGACGGGGCCGGCCAACCAGCTGAGCGCGCAGATCGGTTACGGCAATCTGAACAGCAAAGGATGGAACGTGGCGATGTCGACGGTGTACGATCTGACGCGCGACATTCAGGAGTTCGCTATCGTGCAGGGAACTTACAATACGGACTGCTGTGGCATCAGTGTCGAGTACCGGCGCACAAATTTCGGCGTTCGCGACGACACGACATACCGCGTCGCCTTCACGATTGCGAATATCGGAACCTTCGGCAATCTGAAAAAACAGGAACGCCTGTTCTGAACCGTGACCGTAAGGGAGCGGCAACGAATCTGGCTGAAGAGCTCCCCCCGGTTATCCTCGATGTTTGTTCCGCTCACCCCGGGGCCGGCCCGAAGCGATCGAAGAGAGTATAAAAAAGAATATGAGATTCCGCTGGATCGCGATTTCGTTCATCGGGCTGGGACTCGCCGCCTTGCCGCTGGCGGCCCATCATTCCTTCGCCGCCGAATACGACGACTCGAAGCCGATCAAAGTCACCGGCGTAGTGACGAAGGTCGAATGGCAGAATCCCCACATCTGGTTTTATGTGGATGTCAAAGATGACAGCGGAAAAGTGGTCAACTGGGCGTTCTCCGGCGGCGCCCCCGGGCAGTTGATGCGGCGCGGCATCACGCGCGACGTCATCCAGCCCGGCATGACGATCCAGGTTGATGGCTTCCTCGCCAAGGATGGCTCGCACAACGGTTCGGGCGCGCGCGTTACATTTCCCGACGGACGCCAGGTCTTCACGGCCGGCGCCGAAGACAAGCTGCCCACGGATAAAAAATAGCCATGCGCATCCCGAATCTGTTCGCGATTCTCGCCGCCGTGGCCACGCTCACCGCCCAGACTTCGTTTAATCCGCCGCGCACCGCCGACGGCAAACCCGATTTCAGCGGTATCTACGAGTGGCCCAAAACCAACGAGGGCGAACGCTGCAAATGTTCGGCCACCGTCTTTAACAAGCAAAGATTTCCGCCGCTGAAGCCCGGCGGTGAAGCGCTCTATGAACCGCGCAACGGCGATCCGCGACACGATGAGCCGCGCGATTTCTGCCTGCCCGCGGGCTTTCCATCCGGTATGCTTTCGGCGAATGCGGTGCGCTTCGTGCAGAATAAACAGTTTCTGGTAGTCGCGCATGAATTTCAGGGGATGACGCGCCTGATTCCGCTCGACGGCCGTCCGCATCGCAAGGGACTTGAGCCCGGCTTTTACGGCGATCCCGTCGGGCACTGGGAAGGTGACACGCTCGTCGTCGAGACCAACGGCTTCAAACGCTGGGGCCTCGACGACTATTTCTACACGAACCCGAACGAATACCGGATGCACAGCGACGCGCTCACGGTCACCGAGCGCATCAGCTGGAAAGACGCGAAGACGCTCGACTACCGGATGACGCTCGACGACCCGAAGATTTTCACCAAAGCCTGGTCCCAGGACTTCACCATGACGCTGCACCCGGACTGGGACCAGATGGGCATCTTTGAATACGTCTGCGAAGAGAACAACCGCTGCCCCGGCGGCAAGTGCGCGAAATAGAAGCGCAAAGGGCGCTGTCCCGCGCCGCCATACAACAAAAGGCCCTCACCATCCGGCGGCGGCCCTTTGCCCGATGCAATGCCGCGACCCGTTTTGCGCGTGTTCCTCCAAACGCCGCTGGAACACTCCTGCAACTAATCTGAATTGACCTCATCAGACAATCTGAAATGAGGACAGATACCGTTGATCGTCAGACTATCCGGAGTTTTTGTATTTATTTCCTGTATCGCCATGGCGCAGCTTGCGCCGCCCCCGCAGCCGGTTCCGAATGGCCCGGCGCCCATCGTGCAGGCTCCGCTTGAGCTCTCTTACAGCGGAAGCGTTCCCACAGGTCAGGCCACTGCCACGCCGTTGAACCTCTCGCTGCGTGAGTCCATCCGGCGCGGCCTGCAGTTCAACCTCGGCGTACTGGTGAACCGCGATATCGCCGACACCGCTCGCGCCGAGCGGCGGCGCGCGCTCAGCACCCTGCTGCCCAATCTGTCGGTGGGTGCGGTGCAGACTTCGCAGCAGTTCGATCTGGCCGCGTTCGGGTTCAGCGTTCCCGGATTCCCCACCGTGGTGGGACCGTTCGGGTATCAGAATGTGCGCGCCTACGCCTCGCAGACGGTTTATGACCGGACCTCGCTGAAGAATCTGAAATCGGCAGCGGAAAGCCAGAAGGCCGCCGAGCTGACGGCCGACGACGCGCGCAATCTCGTCGTGCAGGCGGTCAGCAACGCGTATCTCGCGATCATTTCCGATTCCGCACGGGTAGATGCCGTGCAGGCGGAGCTCGCCACCGCGCAGGCGCTGTTCGATCGCGCCACGGACGAGAAGAAAGCAGGCACGGTGCCGGGCATCGACGTACTGCGCGCCGAGGTTGAACTGCGAACCGAGCAGCAGAGGCTTCTGGCGCAGAAGAACCAGGTGGAAAAGGACAAGCTGGTGCTCGCGCGCGCCATCGGGCTGCCCGCGGGCCAGCAGTTCAACGTCACCGATGCGCTGCCGTTCAGCAATCTGACGACGGCTCTCGACGATCTGCTGAAGCAGGCCTATGAGCATCGCTCCGACTTTCGTGCCGCCCAGGCCAACGTGCGCGCGGCCGAATACGCGATCGAGGCGGCGAAGGCAGAGCATTACTGGCCGCAGGTGGTTGTCCAGGCCGATTACGGCGATATCGGCGACACGCTGGCGAGTTCGCATGGAACCTATAGCCTGATCGCAGGCGTGCGCGTGCCCATCTATGCGGGCGGACGTGCGCACATCGACACCTCGCAGGCGGAGACCGTGCTGCGCAACAAAAAGAACGCCCTCGAGGACCTGCGCGGGCGGATCGATTTTGAAGTGCGGAATGCGCTGCTTGATCTGCAGTCGGCGGCCGATCAGGTGGCGGTGGCGAAAACCAATGTGGATCTGGCGAACGAAACCCTGGTGGAAGCACGCGACCGTTTTGGCGCGGGAGTAACGGACAGCATCGAGGTCGTGCAGGCGCAGCAGTTGCTGGCGTCGGCGAATGAGAATTACATTGCGAGCCTGAACGCGCACAACGGCGCGAAGATCGCGCTCGCCACCGCGGTGGGGACGGCGGAAGAAGGCGTGCCCCAGTATCTGAACCTGAAGCCCTGACCCGAACGATGAAAACGAGGTCCTGCGTGGGGCAGGTTGGCAAACCTGCGGACCGGTTGCCAAAGGGTTCAGCCGCCGCAAGGCGGCCGTTCCTTCTTCCCTTGCGCCTTTGCCAGCGAAGACTTTTTCAGCGCCACTCAGGCTGCGGGTGTCGACGAAACGCAGTTTGCCTTCAGTGGGGTGTCTAAAGTTTCCGCTGGATTTGGCCGATTCAATAAGCGTATGAGTCCTTACAGGGAGCCGAGATGCCTCGGCAACGGATGTCACGGGCGCAGGGTGCTCGGACGCTCTGAAACCGCCGATCTGCACCGCCTGACCGCTCTGGCCGGACGGATCTTTCATGCGCCTGTCGCGTATGTCGCGCTGGTGCAGCCAGAGGGGACGACCTGCCGGATCGGAGCCGGTACCGAATACTGGGAACTGATCGAAGCGCTTCCCGCCGCGCAGCATCCTGCGTCGCCTGTGGTGGTGCAGGATCTTCCCGACGACTTCCGGGATCTGAACTTCGTCGCTATAGCGCCTATTGAAACGCTGTGCCGGAAGTGTCTGGGGATTCTGGTGATCGCCGACCGCGCCGCACGCCCGGCCTTCACGGCGCCGGACCTCGAGAATCTGGCCGACCTGGCTTTCGTATTCGCCGACCGCATCGAGATGCGCATGATTGCAGCCCAGGCCGTGATAACGAAAAGCCTCTACCGCGAGGCGATTTCGCCGCATCCGCTTCGACCCGAAGCTGTTTCGGCCTGCCCGGATATCGAAGCTCAGCGTCGCGCCTGAGCGCGGCCAGCGCGGCCTGTGCTCCGGTCTGCGTGTTATTCTGGGCGCATACGAAAGCGCACCGTCGGCACTCTAGCCCGGCGTTGTGCGCATTCCAGTACATGCGCTTCCGCATCGCGATCCTCGCAGTCCTTTTGTTCTGCGGGTTCTCTGCTTTGCTCGCCTTTCAGGCGCGCTTCAAAGAATACGCAGGCGAAGAGGATAACCCCACCGCCGTCCCCAAAGACGCGTTCGAGCAGACCGAATGGACTTTCGCCCGCCTGCGCTATCCCTCCGGCCGTTACTCCGGCTATGACGGCGAGCGCGGCAGCTGGCCAACGGACTTTCCCAAAGCCGACCGCCAGTTCCTGCAGGGTGTCCGCCGCCTGACGCGCATCCACACGCGCTCCACCGAACAGGTCATTGACCTTATCAACGATCCCAACGAAGTCTACAACTGGCCATGGACTTACGCGGTCGAAGTCGGCCACTGGGACCTGACCGACGAGCAGTGCAAACTCCTGCGCGAATACTTCCTGCGCGGCGGCTTCCTGATGGTCGACGATTTCCACGGTACGTTCGAATGGGACGTCTTCACGCAGAGCATGAACCGCATCTTCCCCGACCGCCCCATCGTCGAAATCCCCGACGCCGACCCCATCTTCCACACGGTGTATGATTTGGATCAGCGTGTCCAGGTGCCTGGTCTGCAGTACCTGTACAGCCATCGCATCTATGAAAAGGATGGAACCGTCCCCCACTGGCGGGCAATCTACGACGATGAGGGACGCGTGATGGTGGCGATGTGCTTCAATCAGGACGACGGCGATGCCTGGGAACACGCGGATAACCCGCAATATGAAACGAAATATACATCTCAGGCTTACCGTTTGGGGATTAACTACGTCATCTATGCTATGACCCATTAATTCGGGTTAAGAAATGTTCGAGTTCCTCTTCAAATATCCGCTGGCAATCTTCGAGAAGGGCAGGTTTGTCCTGCTCTCCGGCTGGCCCGTGTGGCTGCTCGTGCTGCTCATCCTGATCGCCGCCGCGGGCCTCTTCTGGAACCTGCGGCAGCGCCATGGGCTGCTTTCGAATGCCCGTTCGACGATCATCTGGCTCGCCCAGACGGCTCTCATCGCGCTGATACTGCTGATGCTTTGGCATCCGGCGATCAGCGTGGCGCGCCTGCGGCCGCAAGAGAACGTAGTCGCGGTGCTGCTGGACCATTCGCGCAGCATGGGGATCGCCGACAACGGTACGCCTCGCCTGCAGAACGCCGAAGATCTGCTGAACAACCAGCTGCTTCCCGACCTCAGCAAGCGCTTCCAGGTGCGTCTGTACGAGTTCGGCCGCGACGCCGTCCGTATCGATCAGGCGCGCAATCTGGCCGCCGACGATAACGCCACACGTATCGGCGACAGCCTGAACCACATCGCTTCGGAAGCCGGCACCATGCCGCTCGGCGCGATCGTCGTCATGTCGGACGGCGGCGACAACACCGGCGGCATCGACCGCGACACCATCGAACACCTCCGCCAGCTGCGCATTCCGGTTCACACCATCGGCTTCGGGCCGGATCATTTTGCCAAAGACATCGAAATCGTCGATGTGGCTTCGCCCGCGCGCGCCCTGGTGCAGTCGCGGGTCAGTGCCCGGGTGGCGATTCGCCAGCACGGTTTTGCGGGCGCCACGGTGAAGCTGATCGTGCGCGAAAATGACCATCCGGTGGCCGAGCAGGCCATCGTTCTGAAGCCTGATCCGGAGCAGAGCGAGACCATCGTGTTCAACGCGGGCACGGCCGGGGCGCACAGTTTTCAGATCGGCGTGGTGCCGCTGGCGGGCGAGCAGAATACCCAGAACAATTCGGTGGTGCGTCTCGTCAATGTGGTGCCGCGCAAGATGCGCATTCTGTATATCGAAGGCGAGCCGCGCTGGGAGTACAAATTCATGCGCCGCGCGCTCGAAGACGACCAGTCGATTGAGCTCGCCTCCATGCTGCGCACCACGCAGAACAAGACCTACGTGCAGGGCTACGGCGACAAGGACAAGCTCCTTTCGGAAGGCTTTCCCGCCAAGGCCGAAGATCTGTTCAAATATGACGGCCTGATTGTCGGCAGTGTCGAAGCCAACTATTTCACTCCGGAGCAGCAGGCACTCATCCGCGACTTCGCCGACAAGCGCGGCGGCGGCGTGCTCTTTCTGGCCGGCCGGTTCGCGCTGTCGGATGGCGCCTACGCGAAGACACCGATGGCCGAGATGATGCCCCTGCGCCTTCCCGGTGAGAAAACCTGGAGCCGCGATTTCGCCACCGCCACGCTGACCGACGCCGGCCGCGAGAGCGTCATCTGCCGCATCGAAGAGGACCGCGACAAAAATTCAGCGCGCTGGGAAAGAATGCCGCAGATTGCCAACTACGCGGTGATGGGGCCGCCCAAGCCCGGCGCTGTCGTGCTGATGAACGTGGCCGAGGCCGGACATCGCCCCACGCCGCTGCTCGCGATTCAGAACTACGGACACGGCCGCGTGGGTGTTTTCGCCACCGCCGGCAGCTGGCGCTGGAAGATGCTGCAGGACCACACCGACCAGACGCACTCCATGTTCTGGTCGCAGCTGCTGCGCTGGCTGGTGACGGAAACTCCCGGTCCCGTGATGGCGTCCACGCCCCGTCAGGTGCTCTCCGACGACACGCATGTTCCGCTGCGCGTCAGCGTCCGCGACAAAAACTACGACATCGTCTCCGGCGCGACCGTGCGGACGACGATCTCGCGCCCGGACGGCGGTACGGACACCGTCGAACTCAAGCCCGATTCCCTCGAACCCGGCATCTACACCGGCGAATATACAGCTGATAAGCCAGGCACGTATGTTGCCGAGACCGATGCGCGCCAGGACAAGACCGATCTCGGATCCGATGCTTTGACGTTCCGTCGCGAAGACGGCGTGGCCGAGAATTTCGGCGCGGCGCAGAATCGCGATCTTCTGGAGAAGCTGGCGCGCGACACCGGCGGCAGTTACTACACGCCGTCGAATGCGAAGAAGCTCTCGGGCGAAGTGGCGATTTCCGAAGCTGGCATCACAGCGCACGACAATCTCGATATCTGGGACATGCCGATTGTGTTCCTGCTGGTGATTCTGATTCGCGGCGGCGAATGGCTTCTGCGGCGCCGTTGGGGAGTTGTATGAGAAAAGCAGGAGTGGTATGAAACGTCTCGGATTTCTGTTGCTCGCGGTCTCGGCCGCCACACCGGCGTTCAGTGCGACGTTCATTCTGACCGTCGCGGGCCTGGGCGGCGAGCCCGATTACGATCAGCGCTTCACCCTGCTGGCGAACGACACCGACAAGATCCTCCGCGCGGGCGGGCAGACCGATCGCATCGTCGAAACGCTGAAAGGCGCCGACGCCACCAAAGCGAAGATGGAAGCCTCGCTGAACCGCATCGCGTCGCAGGCGAAACCGCAGGACGCATTTGTGCTGATGATGATCGGCCACGGAACCTACGATGGTCAGGAATACAAGTTCAACTTGCCGGGCCCCGATATCTCCGGAACTGAACTCGCCGCGCTGCTGAATAAGATCCCGGCTGGCCGCCAGCTCGTGGTGGATATGACCAGCTGCAGCGGCGGCGTTTCTGCGCTCCTGAAGAAAGACAATCGCACTGTCATTACGGCTACGAAATCCGGCACCGAGAAGAACGCGGTCGTGTTTTCGCGCTACTGGGTCGACGCCCTGCGCGACGCAGCGGCGGATACGGACAAGAACGAAACCATCTCCGCGCTCGAAGCCTTCCAGTATGCCGAGCGCAAGACCGCGCAGTTTTACTCGGAACAGAAGCGTCTCGCCACCGAGCATCCCCAGATTGACGATCAGCAGCGCGCCGCTTCGTTTCCGTTGCTGAAGTTCGGCCAGGCCGCGGCCGTCGCCAACGATCCCGCGAAAAAGGATCTGCTCGCGAAGCGTGACGACATCGAAAACAAAATCGACGCGCTCAAATACAACAAGTCGCTGATGGCGCCGGACGATTATCGGAAACAGCTGACGCAGCTGATGCTGGATCTTGCGAAGGCACAGGCGGAGATCGACAAATGAGCTGCTTTTGTACCGCCGGCGATCTTGTCGCCGGTGTTCTTACTCAACTAAGATCACCGGCGGCAAGACCGCCGGTGGTACAAATCGTCCTCGGGCTGCTGCTGTGTGCCGGCCTCGCTTCGGCCCAGACGCTGCAGGAGGCCGAGAATCTGCGGCGCAATCACGACGACAAAGGCGCCGGCCATGTCTTCGAACAACTGCTCAAGGCCGATCCCAAAAACGCCACCTACCGCGTACGCTACGCCGATCTCCTCTATCAGGACTTCAACGTCTCCGACGCCGACAAACTTTATCAGGAAGCCCTCCAGCTCGACCCGAAAAACGCGCGTGCCTATCTTGGCGAAGCCCGCATTCTCGCCGACGAATTCAACCCGAAAGCGAATGAGCTCCTGGCGAAAGCTCTCGAGTACGATCCCAAACTGTACGAAGCGCATGAACTGATGGCGCGCGCCGCGCTCGAAGACGACGACAAGAAAAAAGCCGACGCCGAAGCCGACGCCGCGCTCGCCATTCAGGCCGACGCCGTTGATGCCATCGCCGTCAAAGCCTCAATCGACCTGCTGGCCGACAAGCAGTCGCCGTGGGTAGCGAAGATCGGCTCTCGCGGCAAGGGCTATGAGACCATCGCGCACTTCTTCATGATCAATCGCCGGTATGAGGATTCGATCGCATACCTTCGCAAGGCCGTTGCCGCCACGCCCGATCTCTGGAGCGCGCATTCGGAACTCGGCATCGACCTCATGCGTCTGGGCCGCGAAGGCGAAGCTCGCCAGGAACTCGAAAAAGCCTACGCCCAGCCGTTCCATGATTCCGTGACCGCCAACGCGCTGACGCTGATCGACAGCTACAAGAAGTTCACGACGTTCGAAACGCCCACCACCGCTCTGCGCCTGAATAAGAAAGAAGCTGACGTGCTGCGTCCCTACTTCCAGGAAGAGATGCTGCGCGCCATGGCGACTTACGAGAAGAAGTACAAATACAAACTCACCAAACCGGTGCAGGTCGAAGTCTATCCCGATCACGAAGACTTCGCCGTGCGCACGCAGGGTTTGCCGGGCCTCGGCGCGCTCGGCGTCACCTTCGACAATTACATCGCGATGGACAGCCCGTCCGGCCGTCCGCCGGGCGAATTCCACTGGGCCAGCACCCTGTGGCACGAGATGAGCCACGTCTACGTCATCGCGATGACGAACGATCGCGTGCCCCGCTGGTTCACCGAGGGCCTCGCGGTGCACGAAGAGACCGCCGCTTCCCCCGACTGGGGCGACCGCCTCAGCCCCGAGATCATCGCGGCCATCCGTGACAAGAAACTTCTTCCCATCGCGGAAATCGATCGCGGCTTCGTCCATCCCACCTATCAGGCGCAGGTTATTGTCTCCTACTTTCAGGCGGGCAAGATCTGCGACTACATCGTTCAGCGCTGGGGCGACCAGAAGATCCTTGATATGATCCACGAGTTTGCCCAAAACCGGCCTACCGTCGACGTCATCAAGGAACAGCTCGGCATCGATCCCGCCACGTTCGACAAGGATTTCCTCGCCATGATCGACAAGGAATACGGCAAGACCGTGGCGGGTTTCGGCGACTGGCAAAAACAGGTGCGTGAGATCAGTCAACTCTCGAAAGACGGCAAAACCGACGAGGTCATCGCCAAAGGCCGCGCCATCGAAGCCATCTATCCCGATTACGTTGAAGCCGCCAATGTTTACACGTTCGTTGCCGATGCCTGTCTGAAAAAAGGTGACAAAGCCTGCGCCATCGAGGAATGGGGCCGTTATTCAAAGATCGGCGGCCGCGATCCCGACACGATGAAGAAGTATGCGAAGCTGCTCGACGAAGCCGGCAGGAAGAAAGAAGCCGCGGCCGCTCTCGAGCGCTTGAACTTCATTTTCCCGGTAGACACCGAACTGCACGAACGGCTCGGGGCTCTGCTCCTCGACACAGGCGATGCCAAAGGCGCGGTCCGGGAATATCAGGCGCTGGTCGCCATGCATCCCATCGATGCGGCAGGCAGCCACTACAATCTTGCAAGGGCCTTCAAGGCCGCCGGCCAGAAAGATCAGGCCAGAGAGGAAGCCGTCACCGCGCTCGAATCCGCGCCGAATTACAAACCGGCGCAGAAGCTTCTGCTCGAAGTGAGCGAATGATCGGTCAATTACTATAAGGAAACATGTCCACTGCTCAAATGGAACCGGACGTACTGAAATCCCGCATTAATCGCTTCCGTGAAGTCGATGCCGAGATCGTCCGGCAGGTCAAACGCGTCATTGTCGGCCAGGACGAGGTCATCGAACAGGTGCGCATCGGCCTGTTCGTCGGCGGCAACTGCCTCATCACCGGTCTGCCCGGCACGGCGAAAACGCTGCTGGTGCGCACCCTCGCGCAGGTGCTCGGCCTTTTGTTCAAGCGCATCCAGTTCACACCCGACCTGATGCCGACGGACATCACCGGCACCGACATCATCGAAGAGGATCCGGTCACCGGCCATCGCACCTGGACGTTCGTCAAAGGGCCGATCTTCGCCAACGTGCTGCTGGCCGACGAAGTCAACCGTACGCCGCCGAAGACGCAGTCGGCGCTGCTCGAAGCCATGCAGGAGCATTCCTGCACGGTGCGCGGCAACTACTATTCGCTGCCCGCGCCGTTTTTCGTGCTGGCCACCCAGAACCCCATCGAACTTGAAGGCACCTATCCGCTGCCCGAAGCGCAGCTCGACCGTTTCCTGTTTAACATCCTGCTCGACTACCTGACCGCCGATCAGGAACTCTCGGTTATCGATCTCACCACCACCACGCACGTCGCTCAGGCTGATCCCATCACCAACGCCGAGGAGATTCTCGAATTCCAGCAACTGGTGCGTATGACGCCGATTGCCGAGACCGTCGCGAAATACGCCATCGAGCTGGTGCGCGCCACCCGCGTAAAAGATCCGTCCGCTCCCGAGGTCGTGAAGAAATACGTCAACTACGGCGGAAGCGTGCGCGCCGCGCAGAATCTCGTGCTGGCTGCCAAGGCCCGCGCCCTGATGAAAGGCCGTTATCACGTCAGCTTCGAGGACATCCGCGCCCTCTACATCCCGATCCTGCGGCACCGCATTCTGCTCAACTTCCACGCCGAATCCGACCGCCTCACGCAGGACGACATCCTCAGCCAGGTGCTGGAGCAGAAAGCCGCGCCGCGCGAATAGCATGTACCGCCGGCGGTCTTGCCGCCGGTGCCGTTACTGAACGAAATGCTGCAACAGTTTCTCGATCCCGCAGTCCTCGCTTCCATTTCGTCTCTCGACCTCATCGCGAAGACGGTAGTGGACGGGTTCGTCGCGGGGCTGCATCGTTCCCCGAAGTTCGGTTTCAGCCAGGAGTTCGCCGAATACCAGCAGTACGTGCCGGGCGACGATCTGCGCCACGTCGACTGGAACGTATTCGCCCGCACCGAGCGTCTCTACCTGAAACGGTTCAAGGGCGAAACCAACATGCAGTTGCTGATCCTGCTCGATGCCAGCGCGTCCATGACGTACGGCTCGGGGAAGATCCGCAAACTCGACTACGCGCGCTATATGGCGGCATCGCTGGCTTATCTGTCTTCCCAGCAGCGCGACGCAACCGGCCTCATCATCTTCGATGAAGACGTGTCCAACTACATCGGCCCGTCCACCCGCCAGGGCCAGTTGATGCGTATCCTCCACGCCATAGAAAAAGCCGAAGGCGGTTCGCGCACCGATTTTTCGAAACCTTTCATCCACTTCCAGGAGTTTCTGAAGCGGCGCGGCATCGTGGTCGTCATGTCCGACTTCTACGAAAAGCCGGAACAGATCGTCAAAGTTGTGGAGCCGCTGCGCTATCGCGGTAACGAAGTCGTGCTCTTCCACATTCTCGATCCGAACGAAATCGCGCCGAAGTTCCGCGATCCGGTTCTGCTGCAGGATCTCGAGCACGATACCGCGATGGAGGTTTCGCCCGATTACGCGCGCAACGAATACCGCGCGAAAATCGACGAGCACCTGCGCAATCTGTCCGAAAAGTCGCGTGCCGCAGGCCTCGAATACGTGTTCATGAATACCGCGCAGCCGCTCGACCAGGGCCTGCGCAATTTTCTGGCGATTCGCCAGAGGAGGATGTAGTTGGGTTTCCTCGCTCCATGGTTCATCGGCGGGCTGGCTCTGCTCGGCCTGCCGGTTTACGTTCACCTGCTTCGGCAATATAAGCAGAAGCCGATTCCGTTCAGCTCTCTGATGTTCTTCGAGCGGCGCACGCAGAGTTCGATCAAGCATCGCCGACTGAAATACCTGCTGCTCTTCTCCCTGCGCTGTCTGTTTGTTGCCCTGCTGGCGCTGGCGTTTGCGCGGCCTTACATGCATTCGACGACCATCGCGCGCGCCAACACCGGCCGTACGATGATCTTCGCCATCGACAATTCCTTCAGCATGAATCAGGACGATCGCTTCGCCAATGCGAAGAAGGGTGCGCTGGCCGAGATCAACGCCATGCATGCCGACGACCGCGGACAGGTGGTCTCTTTCGGTGGCGCGTCGAAGCTGCTCACGGATATGACGCAGGACAAGCAGTCCCTGCGCGCGGCCGTCAATTCGCTCGAGCCGGGCGAAGACACCAGTTCCTATGCCGAACTTTCGCGCGTGCTGCGCTCTACGTCTGAGAGCCTGAAGACTGATATCGTCGCGCACGTCTTTACCGACGATCAGAAATCGTCAATGCCCGCCGCCTTCTCCGATCTCAAGCTCGACGACGGTACGAAGCTTGAAATTCATTCCGTCGCATCCGAGCCGATCCCCAACTGGGCGGTCGAAAACGTCGAAGCCCCGCGCCGCGTCTTCGACACCAAAAAAGTGCGCACGGTTGCCACCGTCGCCGGCTATGGCACCGTCGATGCAGTTCGGAAAGTCACGCTGCTGGCCAACGGAAAGCCGCTCGAGACGAAGCAGGTCAAAGTACCCGCTAACGGCCGCGCGACCGTCGAATTCCTCACGCTCGACGCGCCCTACGGCCTGACGCGCTGTGAAGTCGAGATCGACAGCGCCGATGCCTTCCCGCCGGACGACCACTGGCTCTTCTCGGTCGAACGCGCCGATCCAAAACCCGCGCTGCTTGTTCACGGTGACACCGATTCCGCCAGTCCGCTCTATTTCAGGACCGCGCTCGAATCGTCGTCCGAGCCGGCGTTCAATCTGGAATCGCTGCCCTCGAATCAGGTTTCGAACGTCAACGTGCCGAAATACGCTTTCGTGATTCTCTCCGATCCTGGCCCGCTCCCCGATCGCTTCGAGAATGCGCTGGAGAAATACGTGCAGGCCGGAGGGTCTGTGCTGATCACCCTCGGCAAGAATGCCACGCCGGGCCGGCATCTGCCCGTTGCCGATCTCCAGATCATGGGTCTCCACACCGTGGTCCCGCAACATGAATCCACCATGACGGTGGCTTCTGTAGACACCTCGTATCCCGCGTTCGCGCGCGCGCAGAACTGGGGCGGCGTCGAGTTCTTTCAGGCCGCAAAGCTGCAACTGCCGCAGTCGGCGCCGGACATCCGCGTCGCGGCCACGCTCTCTGACGGCACACCGCTGTTCATCGACAAACAGATCGGGTCCGGCCACGTACTCATTTTCACCTCGGCCATCGACAACATCGCGAGCAACCTGCCGGTCGAGCCGGTCTGGCTGCCGTTCCTGGATCAAACCACGCACGAGATGGGCGGAATCGGCACAGTTCCGGGAACGTATAAAGTCGGTTCCTACGTAGAACTGCGCACCGTCCGCGAAAAAGGCGTGCCGGTCGAGATCGTCGGTCCCGGCGAGAAGCGTCTGTTGTCGCTCGCCGAATCGACAAAGGCCCAGACGTTCCAGTTCCCGTCGCAGGGCTTCTTCGATATCCGCCGCGCCAACGGGCGGGAGGAACTGGCCGCGGTCAACGCGGACCGCCGGGAATCCGATTTCGCATTGATCCCGCCGGAGACTCTCCAATTGTGGAAAAATACAGGCATAGCCTCCACGTCGGGGCAGAGCAGCGGCTCATCCGCCTTGAATCAGCGTGACGACAAAGCGGAACTCTGGTGGTGGGTGCTGGCAATGTTGGCAGTGTTGGCGGTGGCGGAATCGGTTTTGGGAAACCGGCAAATGTCGGCTGTTTCAGATTAGGGTAAGAAGCGGTTAAAAAAGGGGACTGGGCATGAATCCACTCGAAGGCCTCGCGCATTACATGGACCGGCTGGAGCATCGGCTCCGCATGTTTGCCTGGACGCGCGGCGCCGCCGCAGTGGCTGCCGCCGCCCTGATCCTCACGGTGGCGATCGTCGCATCGCTCATGCTTGCCGCCTTCTCGCCGACCGGGCTCATCGTCGGCCGCTTCATCCTGTTCCTCGGCATCGGCGCAGCGGTCGCCGTCGGGCTGGTCGTGCCGCTGATGCGCATGAATCGCCGGCGGGCCGTCCAGGAAGTGGAGCAGCGCCATCCCGGATTCGACCAGCGCCTCCTCACTTTCACCGAACGTTCGAAGGAGAATGCCTCCGACCCGTTCCTGCCGCTGCTGGCGGAAGATGCCCTCGTGATTGCGCGCGATGCCGAGCCCGAACAAGTCATCGCCAAGAAACGCTTTGTGCGTTTTGCCTCCATCGCGGCGGCCGCCGCCAGTGTGCTCGCCTACCTCGTGTTCTGGGGGCCGGGCGTCTTCGGTTACGGCACGCAGCTGCTCTGGGGAAGCTATTCGAAGGATGGCTCCAGCAAGCCGGTTTTCAGCATCTCCGTGCAGCCGGGATCGAAGACGATTCGCCGCAAGTCCGACCAGATGGTGAGCGCCAGCCTCAGCGGGTTTTCGTCCTCTCACGCCAATCTCTGGGTGCAGTGGGCGAACTCCTCGAAGTGGGAAGAAACGCCCATGCAGCCGCAGAGTTCCGGTCCCGGATTTGCGTTCCTGCTGGTGCGCGTGCCCGACGACGTGCAGTATTATGTCGAAGCGGGCGGCCTCAAGTCGGACGTCTACAAGCTGCACACCGTCGATCTGCCGTCGGTCAAGAACATCAAGGTCACCTACAACTACCCGTCGTGGACCGGCCTGCCGAGCGTCAGCGAAGACCCGGGCGGCGATCTGCGCGCGGTTGAAGGTACCGTCGCGAAGGTTGAGATCCAGACCGACAAGCCTCTCAGCGACGCGCAGGTCGTGTTCGAAAAGAGCAAGGCGATTAACCTCGATTCGACTTCGAACAACCGTACGTCCGCCAATATCACGGTAGAAAAGGACGATACGTATCACATCGCGGTCATGGACCACGGCGAGCTCGTGCGCCTCACCGACGACTACTTCATTGAAGCGCGCAAGCCCGGTCAGCCTGCCGTACACATCACCAGGCCCGGCAAGGACGCGAAGGTCAGCCCGATCGAAGAAGTCAGCATCGCGGTCTCCGGCGAAGATGAATATCCGCTGCAGGAACTCGATCTTCACTATTCCGTGAACGGCGCGGCGGAGAAAACCGTCTCTATGCTGACCCAGAAGGGCGCAAAACAGGCGTCCGGCTCGACGATGCTTTCGATGGAAGATTTCAAGCTTGTGCCCGGCGACATTGTCAGCATGTATGCCACGGTGCGCGATGGCAAGAACTCGGCCAAGACCGACATGTACTTCATCCAGGCCGTGCCGTTCGAGTTCGAATACTCGCAATCGCAGGCCGGCGGCGGTGGCGGTGGCGGCGGAGGCATGGATCAGGAGCAGCAGATCTCCGAGCGCGAAAAGGAAATCATCGCCGCTACGTTCAATCAGCTCAAAGGCGACGCGAAGGTTAAGGCCGCGTCGGCTGAGAACGGCAAGTATCTTTCGGATACCCAGGCGAAGCTTCGCGATCAGGCGCAGTCGCTGGCCAACCGCACCAAAGCACGCCAGCTCGATGGCAGCGGTGCCGCGTTCCAGAATTTCGTGAAGGAGATGGAACTGGCGGTGGCGGCCATGACGCCGGCTTCCGATAAGCTCAAGTCTCTGCAGTTCCAGGATGCGATGACGCCCGAGCAGCAGGCACTGCAGCATCTGCTGCGCGCCGAGTCCACCTTCCGCCAGATTCAGGTGCAGATCAGCAAGGGTGGCGGTGGCGGGGGCGGTGGAGGCGGCGCCGGACGCGATCTCGCGAATCTCTTCGATCTCGAACTCGACAAGGACAAGAATCAGTACGAAACCAACGCGTCGTCCGCGGCCGAGCAGAAACAGCAGCAGGTGGATGAAGCCCTGAAGAAGCTCGAAGAGCTGGCGCGCCGTCAGCAGCAGTTGGCCGAGCAGCAGCAGAACAATCCACAGCAGCTCGCGCAGCAGCGCTACGAACAGGAAATGCTGCGCCGCGAGGCCGAAGATCTCAAGCGTCAGATGGAGCAGCTGCAGCGCGATCAGTCCGGTCAGCAAGGCCAGCAGGGTCAGCAGCAGGGTCAACAGGGCCAGCAGTCGTCCTCATCGTCTTCGAGCAGTCAGAGCGGCCAGTCCGGTCAGCAAGGTCAGCAGGGCCAGCAGCAGGCGCGACAGAATGGCCAAAGCGGTCAGCAGCAGGGAGCCCTGAGCCGCGCTGTGAAAGAGCAGCTGGAGCGCGCCATTAAAGACCTCGATCAGGCGGAGCGCGCCATGGGCGATGCGGCTTCAGCCCGCCAGCAGGGCCAGAACGGTAATCAGGCGCAGCAGGAGGCGCAAAAGGCTGCGGAAGGTCTGCGTCAGGCAGGTCAGCGCCTGCAGCAGGCGCGCAAGCAGCAAAATGGTTCGGAAATCGGCGATCTCGCCAACAAGTCTGAACAGCTGGCTCAGCAGCAGCAGGACTTCGAGCAGCGTCTGCGGCGCAATTTCGCGCAGGGGCAGGCCAACCAGCAGGTCGCCAGCCAGATGGCCGACGAGAAGCAGCGCATGATGGACGAATACAACGCGTTGCAGAAGCAGATGCAGCAGGCCGCGCGCGATGTCCAGGCTACACAGCCCGGCGTTTCAAAGGATCTGCGCGACGCCATGGGCAAGGCCCAGGAAGAAGAAATCCAAACCCGCATGGAGTTCACTCAGGAAGCGCTCCGGCGCGGTCTCGGCCAGTATGCCGTGATGCGCGAGGCCCCGCTCACGCAGGCGCTGAACGAACTGCGCGATCAGATGAAGAAGCTCGAAGCCGAATCCGCCGCGCAGGGCATGCAGGGCGGGGACGACAAGAGCCAGATCGCGATGCAACAGGCGCTCAACAACGCCGAGCGTATTCGTCAGGAGATGGAAGCGCTTGCCCGCCGCGGTCAGAAGGGCCAGAACGGGCAAAACGGACAGAATGGCGACAAGCCGGGTAACCAGCAGGCTGGCAACCAGCAAGGCAACCAGCAAGGTAACCAGCCGGGTCGTCAGGGCGGTCAGCAGCAGGCTCAGAACGGCCAGCAGGGCGGCCAGCAGCCCGGTGGACAACAGCCGGGTAGCCAGCAAGGCCAGGGACAGCAAGGCGGACAGCAGCAGGCCAACGGTCAAAGCCCGCAGTCCGGCTCGATCAATAATCCGAATGGCGGCGGCCAGGGCGTGAATACTGCGCCGCGCACCGGCAACATCGGAGGATACAGCAACGAGCCCTACGGGGCCTGGAATTACGGCGGCGCCGATCCGCGCATGGGTCAACTTCCGCCCGAGCAGGTTTACAACGATCTGATGCGCGACATCGGCCGGCTGCGCAGTGCCGTGGTCGACGACAAAGATCTTAATCGCGAATACCAGGATCTGGTCCGCCGTGCCCAGGAACTCGATCCGCGCCATATGAACAACGACCCGCAGCTCAGCTCGGTAATCGGCGCCCAGGCGCTGTCCGAGATCGACGAGCTGGAGCTCGTTCTGCGCAAGAAGCTCGCCCAGGGCGATGGCAGCGTGCGCAGCACCAGCCCGCGCAACATTCCGCCGGGCTACGACGCCGCGGTGGCTGAGTACACCAAGCGCCTGTCCAGGCAGTAAGCCTGTCGGCCGCGGGTCACTTCACTTCCGCTCCTCCATCTTCCACAGCACCTGCCGCAGGATGCCCAGCATCAGCGGCACATCCCGCTGCGTCAGACGCATACGCCGCACGAACCGTCGTATCTTTTGCTCTGTCGAAACCGCTGTAATCCGGTTCGTGTAGCCGGATTTCTCCAGCACCTCAAGCAGCATCTTCGTCAACTGCTCCGCGTCCGCGCCCTCGGCAGCTTCCATCCGTCCACGGCGCGGCTTCGGGCATTCTCCCCGCGCCAGCTCATACAGACAAACCGCCACGGCCTGCCCCAGATTCATCGACGGCGTCTTCGGCTCGGTCGGAATCCGGATCAGACTGTGGCAATAACTCAGATCCTCATTCGACAGCCCGAATTTCTCCGAGCCGAACAGCAGCGCCACGCGTCCCGCATGCGCGCGCACAGCCTGCATTCCCGACTCGATGCGTTCGATCGGCTGCTGCAGTTCGCGGTGCTGCCCCGCCGTTGTCCCAACCACCAGCGAGCACTCGGCGACCGCCTCCGCTATGGAATCGAAAATCCGCGCACTCTGCAGCACATGTGCACCGCCGACCGCCGACACAGCCTCGCGAAACGCGACTTCATAAGGATTCACCACGCGCAGATCATCAAGCCCGAAATTCGCCATGGCGCGTGCGGCCGCGCCGATATTGAGGGGGTTGCGGGTTGAAACGAGAACGACGCAGACGCGCTGTATATTCGGCGGGACGATAATTGATCTTTGCACGCCGGCTCCCTTCTGTCGTGTGGCCGCCATGAGGGCGCGCGAAACCTCTGGTGTAAAATCAGAACTTTGTGCGAACCCCCGGCCATCGCCGGAGACCGCAATCCAGGCATTTGAGTACCCAGGTTAGAGTGGAGGAAGTATGGCATCGCCCGTAGAGCAGAAGGTCAAGCAGATCATTGTCGAACAACTCGGTGTTGACGAAAGCCAGGTGGACAACAAGGCATCGTTCGTCGATGATCTGGGCGCCGACTCGCTCGACATCGTCGAGCTCGTCATGGCGTTCGAAGAAGCCTTCGAGCTCGAGATCCCCGACGAAGACGCCGAGAAGATCGCCACTGTCGGCGACGCTGTGACTTACATCGAAAGCAAAAAGAAGTAGCCCATCGCCGGGCGGCCCGGCTGCCGGATAATTGCCACTCCCGGACGTGCGCAGGCATCCAACCGGGTACAGGCTTTGGCAGGCGCACAGTGCAACCGCTCTGTTGTCCGCGGCACGGCGCGTTAAAGGAGAACGATCATTTCCCGCAGAGTTGTAGTCACCGGCGTCGGTCTCTTGAACGCGATCGGCGAGACCACGGACGAGACATGGACATCGCTGATGGCGGGCCGCAACGGCATCACGCCCATCGAATCCTTCGACGCCACGCTTTTTAACTGCCGCATGGCGGGTGAGATCAAACATTTCGATCCCACGCGCTTCATCGAGAAGAAAGATCTCAAGAAGATGGGGCGCTTCATTCAGATCGGTATCGCGGCAGCCGAGGATGCAATCAGGAATTCCGGGCTGATCATCACCGAGGAGACAGCCGAGCGCGTCGGTGTGTACGTCGGCAGCGGCATCGGGGGATTCGAAGTCATCGAGCGCGAGCACAAAAATCTTTTGGAGCACGGGCCGCGCCGTCTCTCGCCGTTCTTCATTCCGGCGACGATCATCAATCTCGCCTCCGGCTACATTTCCATCCGCACCGGTGCCAAAGGCCCGAATTCAGCCACCGCCACGGCCTGCACCACCAGCGCGCATTCGATCGGCGATTCGTTCAAAATCATTCAGCGCGGTGACGCCGAAGCCATGATCTGCGGCGGCACGGAGGCCTGCATTACGCCTATGGGCGTCGGTGGTTTCGCCGCTATGCGCGCTCTCTCGCAGCGCAATGACGATCCGGCTCATGCCTGCCGGCCTTTCGATCGCGACCGGGACGGTTTTATCGTCGGGGAAGGCGCGGGCATTCTGGTGCTCGAAGAACTCGACTTTGCGAAGGAGCGCGGCGCGCCCATTCTGGCCGAGATCGTCGGTTACGGCATGAGCGGCGATGCATTCCATTTAACGTCGCCTCCCGAAGACGGCGAAGGGGCCTACCGGGTGATGCGCAACGCTCTGCGTGACGCGCAGCTTCTTCCCGAGCAGATCGATTACATCAACGCCCACGGCACTTCGACGCCGCTCGGCGACCGGGCCGAAACCATGGCGATGAAGCGCGCCTTCGGGGAACACGTGAGGAAGCTGGCAGTCAGTTCCACAAAGTCGATGACCGGACATCTGCTGGGCGGCGCGGGCGGACTCGAAGCCGGTATCGTGGTGTGCGCTCTGAAGCATCAGGTGGCGCCGCCCACCATCAACTACGTGAACCCGGATCCCGTCTGTGACCTCGATTACATTCCGAACCAGCCGCGTCCCATGAAAATGGAGTATGCTCTGACCAATTCGTTCGGCTTCGGCGGCACGAACGGCGCGCTCATCTTCAAACGTTTTTTATGAAAAGATTTCCGAACCGTGACCGTGAGGGAGCGGCGGTCAGGCACTGACATGAAAATCGCCATCGCCATCAAGCAGGTTCCTTCCCGCGAGAGCCAGCTGAAGGTCAATGCGTCGGGCGCATGGATCGAAGACGCCGATCTCGCCTGGGAAATCAACGAGCCTGACGCCTACGCGCTCGAAGCCGGCCTGCAGTTGCGTGACAAGGTGACGGGCGAGGTCGTCGTGATCTGCGCCGGCCCCGAAAGCGCGTCCCAGACCATCCGCGAAGCCCTCGCCAAGGGCGCGGACCGGGCCATTCACATCGAAACAGATAAGACTCCGATCAGCGATCCGCTCCAACTGGCGCGCATGATGGCCAAAGCGCTCGCAGCGGAGAAAGTCGATCTGATCCTGACCGGCCTGCAGTCCGACGATCTCGGCTACGGCCAGACAGGCGTCATTCTCGCCGAGACGATGGGGCTGCCGCACGCGACCATCGTGATGAACGTTGAGCCGGAGGGGCAGGGAATAAAGGTGAAGCGCGAACTGGAGGACGGCTGGTTCCAGCACGTCGAAATGCCGCTGCCGGCGCTGCTGACCGTGCAGTCGGGCGCAACGAAGCTGCGCTATGCGACGCTCATGGGCATCAAGAAGGCGCGCACGAAGGAAGTTAAAAAGATTGCCGCCGCGGAGCTGGGCAGTGCAGGCAGCGCGTCGATCGTTCTGGACCGCATTTATTTTCCCGGCAAGACCAAACAATCGCAGATCTTCGATGGCCCCGCGAAAGACGCAGCAGCGAAGCTGATTGAGAAGCTGCGATTCGAGGCGCGCGTTTTATGAAAAAACGCATGATGAGGAAAGCTGTGTGAGCGGAGTACTCGCGGTTCTCGAACAGCGCGACGGAACTCTGCATAAGACCGCGCTCGAAGCCCTCGCCGCGGCACAGCAGATCGGCGCGGAACTCGGCATGCCGGTTTACGCGGCCGTGCCCGGCAGCAGCGTGGAGCCGGTCGCACAGACTCTCGCCGGATACGCGCTCGAAAAGGTCCATGCCGTCAATCACGAACTGCTCGCGCAATACACGCCTGATGGCTACACCATCGCGCTGCAACAGTTGATCGAAGCGCATCGGCCGACATACGTGATTCTGCCGCATACCTATCAGGTTCGCGACTTTGCTCCGAAGCTCGCCACGGCGCTCAATCGCGTCCTGATCAGCGATGCGATCGGCTATCGCATCGACAACGGCTCGCTTGTAATGGTCCGGCAACTTTTCCAGGGCAAGATCAACGCCGATGTCCGGTTCGCCGGCGATCCTCCGCACTTCGCTTCCGTCCAGGCTGGCGCTTTCCGTGCCGACAAACTTCAGGCAGGGACGGCGTCCATCGAAATCACAACACCTGACCTGGAGCCCGCACAAATCCGCACCAAACCGCACCCGCCCTTCCGCGAATCGCAGCGTGCAGTCGACCTCGGCGCGGCGCAGATCATCGTCTCGGTCGGCCGCGGCATCAAAGAAGCCGAGAACATTCCGGTCGTGCAGAAACTCGCCGACGCGCTTGGGGCCGAACTCGCGGCGTCGCGGCCCATCTGCGACAACGGCTGGCTTCCGATGGAGCGTCAGGTAGGCAGTTCCGGCCAAACCGTCGCGCCGAAGCTCTATGTGGCTGTCGGCATCTCGGGCGCGATCCAGCATCTCGTGGGAATGAAGGGCTCAAAGACAATCGTCGCGATCAACAAAGACCCCGAAGCGCCGATTTTCGAAGTCGCGGACTACGGCATTGTCGGCGATCTTTTCGAAGTGGTCCCCGCGATGATCGAAGCCCTCAGGAAATGACGTTAGTGGGGCCAGGCTTTCAGCCTGCCGCCGGGCTTCTGCCCGGCGTCCTGATACGCTATTAAATCCCCATGCGTGTCCTGATCAGCGTTACCGACAAGGCCGGTGTGTCCGAGTTCGCCCGCGGCCTTGCCGACCTTGGCGCCGACCTGATTTCGACCGGCGGCACGGCCCGGCTCCTTCGCGAAAAGCAGCATCCCGGTGAAAGACGTCAGTGAAGTCACCGGGTTCCCCGAGATGCTCGACGGGCGCGTTAAAACGATGCATCCGAAGATCACCGGCGCGATCCTCGCAGTTCGCGAAAACCCCGCACACGTGGCTTCTCTGCGCGAACACGGCATCGAGCCTATCGACATGGTCGTCGTCAATCTCTACCAGTTCGAAAAGATCGCCGCGCGCGCCGATGCGTCGCTCGAAGAACTCATCGAAAACATCGACATCGGCGGACCCACCATGATCCGGTCCGCCGCCAAGAATTGGCAGGACGTCGCGATCGTCACCTCGCCCGCCGATTACCAGCCAATTCTCGATGAACTGCGTCTCCGCGGCGCCCTTTCGCGCGAAACCAAGTGGAGGCTGGCTAAACAAGCCTTCTCAACCACGGCCGCCTACGACCGGGCCATCAGCGCGCGCTTTCTCTTGGCGGCAAGGCCCGGTGGCGCTGAGCCTGAAGTCGTGCCGCCGGTTCTCGATATCCGCATGCCGCGCCGCATGACTCTGCGCTACGGCGAAAACCCGCACCAGCAGGCCGCTCTCTACGCCGCCGGCACCACCGGCATCGCCGGCGCCGAACAGCTCCACGGCAAAGAGCTTTCGTACAACAACCTGGTCGACCTCGACGCCTGCTGGCAGCTCGTCTGCGAATTCTCCGAAGCCGGCCGCCGCCATCATCAAACACACTAACCCCGCCGGATGCGCCGAACAGTCCTCGCTCGTCGAGGCTTACAGGAAGGCTCTCGAATGCGACCCGGTCTCCGCATTCGGCGGCGTCATCGGCGTGAATCGTGAAGTCGACGAAGACACCGCGTCTGAGTTAGCCAAACTCTTCGTGGAAGCCATTGCCGCGCCGGCATACTCGGCCGCGGCCCTCGACAATTCTGCAGGCGAAGAAGAACATCCGCCTCGTCCGCGTCACCTCCGCCAGCGACGCTCTGGTCGTCAAAAGCATCTCCGGCGGATTTCTCGCGCAGACGCCCGACGATGCTCACTTCAACCGTGCCACCTGCGAAGTGAAAACGCGCCGCGCTCCGACCGACGCCGAATGGCGAGCCCTGGAGTTCGGCTGGAAGGTCGTCAAGCACGTCAAGTCCAACGCGATCGTTTACGCGCGTGCCGGCCAGACGGCTGCGGTCGGCGCGGGGCAAATGAGCCGCGTCGATTCCGTTAACATCGGCGCAATGAAGGCGCATCTGCCGCTCGCGGGCACCGTCGTCGCTTCAGACGCTTACTTTCCGTTTCCCGACGGCCTCGAGCAGGCCGCCCAGTACGGCGCGACGGCGTTCATTCAGCCCGGCGGATCGGTCAACGACGCGCAGGTGATCGCCGCCGCCGACAGACTGGGCGTGGCGATGGTATTCACGGGCATCCGCCACTTCCGCCACTGACTTACTGGGTCTGAAGCGTCACGCCGGTCGGGCTGGTCACATTACCCGCCTGGATCTGAATCTGATGCGTGCCCGGCGCCAGTTGCGGTACGACGAAGTTCACCTGCAGCACGCCGTTCACGTCGCCGCCCGCCGCGCCCGCATACAGAGTCGGCACCGGCTGCCTGTCAATCAGCAGGGTTATCTTCGCCGCCGGAACTGGCAGAGCGCTGCCCACCACCGCTCCATCAGCGAGCGCGGTATTGACGGTGGCGGCCCCGTAGCCCTCGCCATACAACTCCAGTGTGTCGCCCACCGATGCCGGATTCGACTTGCTGATGACGGAGGAGTCGCTGAACCGGATAATCGCCGCGTCGCCCTGACCAGTCTGGCTCAGCGTAAACAGCCCCGGCGTCGTAGGCACAACGTTGAACGTTCCGACGTTCGCCTCTCCGCCCAGGTACGACACCTCGACGGAAACCTTGCTCAAACCCGCGATCTCATAAGGCACGAATACGGCGATCTGGCCGTCGGAGGTAAACTCCATCGGGGCCAGGTCGCCGTTGAATGTGACCTGCGTGCCCTGCAGGTTCGTCAGCGCCGCTGTGCCCGCGCTGTTGAGGGTCAGCCCCGCTACCTGGCCTGGCCCCAGATAACTCGGATTCGACGTCCCGAAATTGCCTCCGTAAATGGTAATGATCTCGCCGGGCGAGATGCCCGTAGAACTGTTGTTAAGCGCCGTGGCCGCGTCCGCCACACCCGCCGCGGTCACTGCCGGCGGACCGATCGTGTTGATTGACGTTACGAAAACGAAATTCCCCTGCTTGGCGAGACCGCAGCACGAATAATTGCTATAGAGAGGAAGGTCGCCAAAATTCGCATCATTCCCATAGTCCACTGAGTATGTCGTGAGCTGATTGATGTTGTTGACGACATTCATGCCGGAACTGTTGGCGACGTTGCCGAAAACCGTGTACTCCCCGCTGTCGAACGAGCTCGAGTTGTCCGTCACATTGATGAACCACTCGTTCGTGGCGCTGTTTAAGTTGCCCGAGAGAAGCGCCATGGCGATGGTTCCTGCCACATTCGAGGTCGTCGATGCGTTGAACTCGTTGGTGATGGGCGCCATCTGAGGAGCCAGTATCGGGAGCGATCCCTCCAGAATGTAGCCGCCGCCCTGAATGATGTAAGGCGGAGTAGCCGCGCTGTTGGCCGAATTCAGCGAGCGGTGAATGATGGTGCAGTTATACGCGCCGCTGTTTACGTAGCTGAGGAAGTTCGCCACCGTGATCGGCGTGATGCTCGGCGTCAGGGTGACGTCGAAGCTCGTGAGCGGGGCCACCACGGGCGAACATCCGGCCGCCACGTTGAAGCGCAGATTCTGCGCCTGCAGCGTCAGACTTACAAAAAACGGTATGAAAAGCAGTTTGGTTTTCAGCAAATCGAATGTTACCTCACGGGGCGCGAAAGCCCTTCGGGACTAGACGATCGCCAGCGGTTTCCGGTTGCGCTAAGGCAGCGCAAAAACCGCCACCGCATCGGTCGCGATCACCGCGACATACTGCTTGCCGCTTTTCCCCTGATACGTGATCGGATTCGCATTAGCATTGCGCGCCAGCTTCGTCACCCACAACTCCTGGCCGTTCTTCGCGTCGAACGCGCGAAACCGGCTGTCGTTCGTCGCGCCGATGAAGACGAGCCCTCCCGCCGTTACGATCGGCCCCGCGCTGCCGCTGTTCCCGGTATTCTGTTTCCCCGCGGGCAGTCCTTCCGTCAGCCCCAGCCGCGACTGCCATGCAATCTCGCCCGTATTTGCGTTCACCGCGATCAGTCTTCCCCATGGCGGTCTCTGACACGGCCAGTTGCCCAGCGTCTTGCCATTCGAATCCTTCACCTGCGCGCTGAAGCCGTGATACGGGCCGGGGCCGTCCACGCTGCCGCGATCGTAAAGCTGGGGCGAATCGTTGCCGCTGCCGTAATTGCCGCCCGGCACTTTCTTCTCCACCCATCCGACCAGCGCCGTATCGTGCGTCTGCACGTAAACCCAGCCGGTCGACGGATCGGCCGCCGTGCCGCCCCAGTTTGCCCCGCCATTGCCGGGGAAAATCATCGTGCTCTTCGGCGGCGCGCCCGCTTCATGAAACAGAAACGGCGTGAACGGACCGGCGTTATAGAACCCGCCGCTCTTTGCCACCAGATCCTGACAGGCTTTCACATGCTCGGGCATCGTGTCTTCGGCTGTCACCATGTCTTCCGGCTTGTAACTCGTGCGCGCCAGCGCCTCCGGCTTCAGCGGAAACGGCTGCGTCGGCGAATACCACTCGCCCGGCACATCGCCCTTCGGCACCGGTCGCTCTTCCACCCCGAACACCGGTTTGCCCGTCACGCGATCCAGAATGAACATCCAGGCGGTCTTGCCAATCTGCGCCAGCGCGGGAATCTTCTTACCCCCGACCGTGATGTCGATCAGGCTGGGCGCGGGCGGCAGATCGGAGTCCCACAGATCGTGATGCACCGTCTGGTAATGCCACAGGTACTTGCCGGTCGTCACATCCACCGCGACGATCGAATTGCCGAACAGATTGTTGCCCGGCCGGTCGCCCCCGTAGTAATTGCCCGCCGGACTGCCGAACGGCATGTACAGAATGCCGCGCTGCTCGTCGGCGGTCAGATACCAGCCCCACACGTTGACGCCGGAAAATCCCTTCCAGCTGTCTTTCTCCCAGCTTCCGAATCCCTTCTCACCGGGACGCGGCACGGAATGAAACTCCCACAGCTTCGCGCCCGTGCGCGCGTCGAAGGCCCGCGAATCGCCCGCCGGACCCAGTGGAACCTCGCCCACCGTAGCCCCCAGCATCACGACGTTTTTGAAGATCGCGGGCACGCCGTTCCATGGAACCTCGATGTCGACGATGCCTTCCTTGCCGAACCCCGGATCGATCTTGCCCGTATTCGCGTTGAGGGCGATCAGATGCGTGGTCGCCGTCAGAATGATACGCGGCGGATTGTCTTTATCGCCCGGCCAGAAGGCCACGCCGCGCGCCGTCGTCGAAAACGGCAGTTGCGCCACCCAGGCTTCTTTGCCCGTCTCCGGATCGAGCGCAATGACGCGCCTGCCCGCCGGCAGATACATCATGCCGTTGACGACGATCGGTGTTGCTTCCGGATTTGCGCCGCCGCCACCCCGGCCCGCGCCGCCGCGACCCGCCGCCTCCGCCGCGAAGTCGCCGGGTTGAACAGCTTGCGGCGCAGCCGCAGGTTCCGGCGCAGCCGCTGCCGCCGCCCGCAGGCTGTACGTCCACGCCTGCTTCAGGGTCGCGACGTTCGTGGCATTGATCTGTTTCAGCGGCGAATAGCGCGTCCCCGCGAGGTCGCGCGTATACATCGGCCAGTCGGCCGGATTGTTTTTAGCGGTCTGCGCGCACAGGGCGGACGCAAAGATCGTCAACAGGAGAGCGGACCGGGGCTGCATGGCTATTTGGTCGCCACATCCCAGTGCTCGGCAATCTTGCCGTCATTGTCGAAACGGAACATATCGAACCAGGTCGTCGTATATTTCGTCCCCTTCATCTTCGGATCGTCCAGTTCGCGCACGAAAGACAGCGTGACGTAATCGCCCTCTGCCTGAATCGCCACCAGCCCGTCGAGCTTTGGAGAGATATCGGTCGGCCCGCCCAGCTTCATGAAATAATCTTTGAAACCTTTGATACCGGTCTCGGCGTTCGGATTGTGCTGGATATAATCCACGCGCATGTATTTGTCGGCCTGGTCCAGATGCCGCGCCCGCAGCACGATGCGGAAGAAATCGTACGCGTTCTTCTTGTTCCGGGCCAGCTTCGGGTCGCTGCTCTTCAGAAGCGCGGCCTGATCGGTCGCGGGCACCACGGGAAGCGCGCCAAACACGGGCGCGGCGGCCAGTACAAGCGCAGCTATAGTCAATCGGGTCATCGGTAGTTCTCCTGTCGGATAAAAGTCTATCGCAGGGGTTTATCGGCCGAAGAATTCGATCAGCAGGCGGTTCACGCGCTCTGCTTCTTCGTGCTGCACCCAGTGCGTCGCCTCGGGAAACTCGAACAGTTCGCCCTGATCACAGTATTTCGCGCTCTCGCCAGCCGCCTCCGGCAGGATGAAACGGTCCCGCATCCCCCAGATGATTCGTGTCGGGACCGTAATCCGCGCCTCGTTCGCCGCGCGGTCCCGTATCTGCTGCGGCAGCGCGCGATACCAGTTGATCATCCCGGTCAGTGCTCCGGGCTGCCGCCACGCGTCACGATAGCGCGCGAAATCCTCCTCTGTGAACGTGCCCGGACGGCTGCTGCCACGGAGCGCCTCGACGCCCCCGTTGAAGTCCAGTGCCCCAAACAGCGCCTCCGGAACCCATGGAATCTGGAAGTACAGCATGTACCAGCTGCGCAGCATCTGTCTCGGCCGCGTGCGCAGAAACTGCGCCATCACCGCGGGATGCGGCACATTCAGGATCGCCAGCTTTTTGATGCGCTGCGGAAACCGCATGGCCACGCTCCACGCCACGGCCGCACCCCAGTCGTGCCCGGCCAGCGAGATCGTCTCGCATCCCATCTGATCGGCGACAGCGATCACATCCGCCGCCAGCTCGCTCATTCGGTAGTCGCGCACGCGTGCCGGCTTGCTGCTCTGGTTGTATCCGCGCTGATCGGGCACGATGACGCGAAAACCGGCCTCCGCCAGCGGCCCGATCTGCTTCTGCCAGCCATACCAGAACTCCGGAAAACCGTGCAGCAGGACGACCGCCGGCCCGTCCTCCGGACCCGCCGTCACGGCGTTCAAGTGCCCGCAGGAAACTTTGAAGCGCATACGATATCTTACGTGGCCGTAATCGAAACCGCACGCGTTAGGCTGCGAACCTGGCAGTCCGCCGACCGCGAGCCGTTCGCGCAGCTCAACGGCGATCCGCGGGTCATGGAGTTCCTCGCCGGCGTGTTGTCACGCGCGCAAAGCGACGCCGCCATCGATGGCATAGAATCCCACTTCGCACAGCACGGCTTCGGCCCGTTTGCCCTGGAGCTGCGCGACAGCGGGGCTTTCATCGGTGCCGCGGGCCCAATGGTCATCCCGTTCCATCACCACTTCACCTCGCACATTGAACTCCTCTGGCGGCTGGCATTCGACCACTGGGGAAAGGGCCTCGCCACCGAAGCCGTAGGCGCCATTCTCACGTATTGTGGCGAAACCCTCCAGCTCCGCGAAATCGTAGCTTTCACGGCGCCGGCCAACGCACGTTCCCGGCGCGTGATGGAGAATTCCGGTATGATCCACGACCCCGCCGGCGACTTCGACCACCCCGGCCTTCCGGAGGGTCACCCACTACGGCGTCACGTGCTCTATAGCTACACGTACTGATAAGCCTTGAGCGTCAGGAATTCATCGAACTGGTCGCTGGTCATCATCTGCTCATACAGCTTCGCCGCCAGTTCGAACTTCCCCCCCGCAAACCGGCTCTCACCGAGCATCTCCTTCAGCTTGACCAGCTCTTCCTTCACCGTCTGATCCACCAGTTCCTTCGTCACCGTGCGCCCGTCCGCCAGCTTCGCCTTGTGCTGCACCCACTGCCACACCTGCGCGCGCGAAATCTCCGCCGTCGCCGCGTCTTCCATCAGGTTGTAAATCGGCACGCAGCCATTGCCGCGCAGCCACGACTCCAGATACTGCAGGCCCACGTTGATATTCAGCCGCAGCCCCGCATCACTGATCTCGCCCGTCGGCACTTCCAGCAGATCCTTCTGCCGTAATGTGCACATCCTCGCGCTTCACAAAGATCTGATTCGGCGTCTTCATGTGCTCATCGAACACGGCCTTCGCGATCGGCACCAGTCCCGGATGCGCCACCCATGTCCCGTCGTGCCCTGCCTTCACTTCGCGCAGCTTGTCCTGCCGGACCTTCTCCAGTGCGGTCTCGTTCGCCGCCGGATCGTTCTTGATCGGAATCTGCGCCGCCATGCCGCCCATCGCATGAATGTTGCGCCGATGGCAGGTCTGGATCAGCAGCAGCACGTACGAGCTCAGGAAATGCCGGTCCATCGTGACCAGCGCGCGGTTCGGCATCGTGTAGCCTTCCCGCCTGCCGAATTTTTTGATGTAGCTGAAGATGTAGTCCCAGCGCCCGCAGTTCAGGCCAGCCGAATGATTGCGCAGTTCCTAGAGAATCTCGTCCATCTCGAACGCGCCCAGAATCGTTTCGATCAGCACCGTGGCGCGGATCGTCCCCTGCGGCACGCCGCAGTAATCCTGCGCGAACACGAACACGTCGTTCCACAGCCGCGCTTCGAGGTAATGCTCCATCTTCGGCAGATAGAAATAAGGACCGGTGCCCTTCGCCATCTGCGTCTTCGCGTTGTGAAAGAAGAACAGCCCGAAATCGAACAGCGATCCCGACATCGGCTGCCCGTCGACCAGGCAGTGCCGCTCGATCAGATGCCAGCCGCGCGGCCGCACCATCAGCGTCGCGATCTTCTCGTTGAGCGCATACTTCTTGCCTTCGGGGCTCTCGTATGTGATCGTGCGCCTGACCGCATCGCGCATATTGATCTGGCCTTCGATGTTGTTCTGCCAGGTCGGCGAATTCGAGTCTTCGAAGTCCGCCATGAACACGTTGGCGCCGGAGTTCAGCGCATTGATCACCATCTTGCGCTCGACCGGCCCGGTGATCTCGACGCGCCGGTCTTCCAGATCCTTCGGGATCGGCGCCACAGTCCATTCTTTGGCGCGAATATCTGCGGTCTCGGCAGGGAAATCGGGCAGCCCGCCGCCATCGATGGCCTCCTGCACCTTAACGCGCGCCGCCAGTCGCTCGATGCGCGTGGCATTGAATCGGCGGTGCAGCTCGCCCAGAAACCTGATCGCTTCCGGCGTCAGAATCTCGGCATATGCAGGAGTCACGACGTCGAGAATTTCAACGCCGGCAACGGTGGTAGGAGAAGCCATGGCTCCTATAGTACGACGCCTTTATTGTGTAATGAAGGCACGACATGCAGTCCTGGATCAGCCACATCTTCGACCATCCGGTTCCGGCGGATCCAAAACAGAAAGAATGGTATTGGGCTGAGGATGCCCCCACTTGGAAAGGCCCATGGGAACATATTCCGACGCTGATTGCCGAAATGTTCGAGCGCAGCGGGGAACTTCTCGCAGAATTTTCCGACGCCGAACTCAATCAGGGATTCTGGTACCTCTTCGGTTGCTCGCCCCCGGACTTCACGGATTCTCTGCTCGATTCCAGTATTCCGATGTCAGCACGCGGCAGAGCCATCGCTTCGTTCACTCCTCTCTTCGAACAGGTGATGGTTACTCGCTGTTCGGCAAATCTGAGCCATCTTGACGCGGAAGCCAACGTGTTAAACAGCTCCTGCTACATGTGGTGGGACTGGTTGTGGTATGCACTCCGGCACGACCTCGAAGATCTTCCGATCGCCGCAGAGATCCTTGCCGCACTTCGCCGCCAACTGACTATCCCGCACGACGCCTGCCGCGAGAGCGCGCTGCATGGCATCGGCCACTGGATCAAGACCATTCCGGACCTGCGCCGCTTAGTTGAGGAGTTCCTTGCCGGCAACCCCGGCCTGCGCCCGGAACTCATTGCCTACGCAGAACAAGCCAAAATCGGGCGCGTTCTATAAACTTCTTACGCCTTCCACCACACCTTACTAACGCCTTTCCGCCGATCCTCGAATCGGGACAAGTCAAACCACACTTGACCCGAGGAGATGAAGTCATGAAATCAGTACCTATCCGCATTGCGCTGCTTACCCTCGCACTCGCCAGCCCGGCACTCATGCTCGCCGGCGGCCAGCCCGCCAGGGTCCGCATGGTGGCCAAAGCCGAACTGCAGTATCGCGCCGCCGCCCGGGCCGTCAATCAGGGCAAAGGCTCCGGGATTTCTCGCCGGCAGGATGCCGTGAATACAACTCCGGCCGCCCCGCACGCTAAGACGAACGATCCCGCGTTCACCAGGTAAACACGCTCCGACGGTCGGGGCTGAAGGGTGAGAAACATCGCAGAATTCCCCGACCCTCGTACTCCTCCACGCATACTCGCTTACTGCGCCGTCAAAAACGATACAGAGCGCTTGCACTGATGTTTTCTGCTTCCCGGCATATCAGCTAGGCTGAAGTCAGCGTGGCATGCAACGAATGCGATCGCCTCAGATCCCAGCGCGCCCGAAAGGAACGCGCCTTGGCTGCGGCCTCGGCACTCCTGAACGTCGACGCCTTGCGTTCGGTCGCCGAAGCACACCTCAGGCTCCGTGCCCGGGTTCAGGACGCGAAGGTCGACCTCGAACTGGCCGAAATGGAGCTGCAGCAGCACGAGAAGCGGCACACGCTGACAGCCGGCGGCGCGGTTTAGCCCGGCTCTTTCACTGCAGAAACGCGCCGGCCTTCTTGAAATCGCCCGCCTTTACGATCGTGATCGCCCCCGGATCCACCCGCCTTCGGAACGCCGCATTCACCTGCGCCGTCGTCAGCGCTTCCACCTTCGCGTCCATCTGCGTGTCCCAGTCGAGCGTGCGCCCGAATTCCTCGCGCGTCGCGATCAGTGACACCAGTTGCCCATCCTGCGACCGTCCCACGATCCTCTGATCGTGATACGACTTTTTCGCCTCGGCGACTTCCTTGTCGGTGAACCCTTCCGCCACGGCCTTCGCCAGCTCTTCTTTGAAAATCGCCTCCAGCTTCGGTGTGTTCTGCGGATTGCTTGTGGCTCTCGCCTGGAACCTCGCCAGGTTCCCTTCTGAATTTGCCGAGAATCCCGTCTGCGCCCCATAGCTCAGGCCTTCGCGGTTGCGGATGCGATCCTCCATGCGCGACGTAATCGACCCGCCGAACATGAAGTTCGCCAGCACCATGGCCGGATAATCCGCATCGGCGTCGTTCATGTCGATGTTCAGCCCCGCCGCCCACGTGGCATCGGCCTTATCCGGCGCTTCGATCTTCACGTTCGACGGCGCGATGCTTCTGTACTCCCCGGTGATCCGCTTGTAAGGTGCGTTATTCGTCCAGTCGCCGAACAGTTCCGCCGCCGCCTTCTGTGCCGCGGCCGCATCGAACTGCCCTACCACCACCATCTCCCCGTGCGACGCCCCGTAGAACTGCGCATAGAACTTCTTCACATCGTCGAGCGTCACCTTATTCATGTCTTCCAGATTCTCGTCGACCGTTCCTGTGTAACGTGGATCGGTCCGCGGATAAGGACTCAACGTTCGCGCTAGCGCCCGCGTTGCGATTTGCCCCGGATCGGTCCTTCCGCTTTCTATCCCGGTCACGCGCTGCTTCTTCACCTGGTCGAACTCCGAATCCGGGAATATCGAGTTGCGCAGCATGTCCGCCACCAGCCGCATCGCTGGCACCAGATTCTCGGATGTTGTCTGAATCGAAGCCGTCGCACCCGTGAATCCGCCGCCCACATTGATGCGCGCGTTCAGCTTCACCATTTCGTCCTGTATCTGCTGCCGCGTCCGCGTCTTCGTACCGCGCATCAGCAGCGCCCCGGTCGTGCTCCCGATCGCCTCTTTGCCTGAAAGCGAATTCAGATCTCCGAACCGGAAATCGAATGTCGCCACCACAGTGCCGCCGCGCGTCGTCTTGGGCAGCAGCGCGAGCTTCATGCCGTTCGGCAGCCTGGAACGCGTGATTCGCTTCTCGATGGCGGCGGGCGTCGGATCGAACGCATCGCCCTGCGACACTTTCATGCTGGTTTGAAAGCCGTTGAACAGGCTGCTCAGTTCGGGCGTCGCCGGCACTTCGGTGCGGTCCGGATCAGGTGTCGGAATAAACTCGCCCACCGTGCGGTTCGAGGCCTTGAAGTAAAGCTTCGCCACCCGCACCACATCCTCCGGGTTTACTTTCTTGATCTCGTCGTAGTTCACGAAGAAGAGCCGCCAGTCGCCGTCCGCAATCACTTCCGACAGATTGAGCGCCGCCCGCTGCGAGTTGCTCATGCTCTGCTCCATGCCCTGCAGAATGCGAGCCTTCTCGCGCTCCACTTCCTCTTTCGACGGCGGTTCGGTAACCACGCCGGCCACCGTGTCGTTGATCGTCTTGCGCGCATCTTCCAGAGACTGATCCTTGCTCAGCGTCGCCGTCACCTCCAGCACACCCGGGTCATGCATCTCGTTAAATTCCATACGCACCGATGTCGCCTTCTTGTTGTCGACCAGCGCTTTGTACAGCCGCCCCGTGCCGCCGCGTCCGCCGCCCGACATAATGCCGCTCAGCACCTCGAGCGCTGCCGCGTCCGGATGCGCCATCGCCGGCGCATGCCACGCGATATCGATCACCGGATTGTCGCCCACCCGCCGCAGCTCGACGTAGCGCTCACCATCCTGCACCGGCTCCACCGTATAGGGCTCATCGAGCTTACGCGCCGGACGCGGAATCGCGCCGCATGTCTCCGCCACTGTCGCCAGCGCCTTCGACGCATCGAACTGCCCTGCGATCACCAGCACCGCGTTGTCCGGCTGATAGTACTTCTTATAGAAAGCGGCCAGCTTGTCGATCGGCACTTTTTCGATATCGGCCTTAGACCCGATCACCGATTTCCCGTAGTTGTGCCACAGATACATGGTCGAGAGCACGCGCTCTTCCAGAATTCGTCCCGGCTGATTCTCGCCGCGCTCGAATTCATTCCGCACCACCGTCATCTCGGTATCGAGCAGCGGCTTCTCGATCCGCATATTCACCATGCGTTCGGCTTCGAGCCCCAGCGCCCACTTCAGGTTTTCATCGCTCGCCGTCACGGTCTCGAAGTAGTTGGTGCGGTCGTAATCGGTGGTGCCGTTCCAGTCCGCGCCATGGTCCACCAGTTCCTTTTTGATGTTCCGGTCGTGCGTCGACTTGATGAAGTTCATGTGTTCGAGCAGGTGCGCCATGCCCGATTCTCCGTAGCCTTCATGCCGCGAACCCACGAGGTAGGTCATATTGACCGTCACCTTCGGGCTCGAAGGATCGGGAAACAGCAGCACGCGCAGTCCGTTCGGAAAGTCGTACTCCGTGATTCCGCCGAGCGACGCCTTCTTTTCGACACCTTGCGGCAGCGTCTGTGCCGACGCCATCACCGCAGCCAGAGTGAGCAGCAAGATTCGGGAACGCATATTATGGTTAACTTAGCACTGTGTAACGTCGGCGGTCTTGCCGCCGGTGGGTTTACTTTATTAAAGACGCGAAGCAGCGTTATTTGTCCTTATGTCAATTCGAGTTGTATTTTTGTTGATCGCAGCGGCACTCCCGATCTCCGTCTTCGCCCAGGGCGCCGACAAATGCACCGCGCTCACCAGCCTCAAAGAATTCCCCAATCCATCCACTGCCATCACCGCAGCCGCCCTCAAACCGCCCACGCCCGAAGCCAGGGTTCCGGGCCGGGGTAACATACCCGCGCTTCCGGAGCACTGCGAAATCCGCGGCAAAATGAATGAGCGCACCGGCGCCAACGGTCAGCACTATGCCATTAACTTCCACATGCGCCTGCCCAGCGCCTGGAACGGCAAATTCTTCTTCGAAGGCGGCGGCGGATCCAACGGCATCGTCGGCGACGCCCTCGGCAACATCCAGGGTCAGCAGCCCACCAACGCGCTCGCCCTCGGCTACGCGGTCGTTTCGCAGGATTCCGGCCACGACAACGCTGCGAACAACGACCCGAAGCTCAACGGCTCACAGACCTTCGGCTGGGACGAGCAGGCCCGCCTCGACTTCGGCTACAACTCATACGATCAGGTCACGCAGGCCGCGAAATCGATCATCAAGTCGTATTACGGTAAGCCCCCGGAGCGCTCCTATTACGTCGGCTGCTCCGAAGGCGGCCGTGAAGCCATGATGATGTCGCAGCGTTTCCCCGACTACTTCGACGGCATCCTCGCCTGCTCCCCCGGTTTCAAACTTCCCAAAGCCGCCATCGCCGAAGCCTGGGACACGCAGGCCTTCGCTGATGCCGCGAAAGCTGGCGGCCAGAACGATCCCAACGGACTGCCTCTCGCCAACCGGTCCTTCTCCGACAGGGACATGCTTCTGATTGCGAATGCAGTCCGCACTATGTGTGACACTCTCGACGGCCTCGAGGACGACATCATCTCCAATTACGCCGCCTGCAAGCCTTCCATGGTGCAACCCGCCCTCGCAACCCTCACATGCAAAGGTGAAAAGACCAGCAACTGCCTGACTGCGGCGCAGATCACCGCCATCGAAAAGGTGATGGCCGGGTCGAAGAACTCCAAAGGTGAGCCGCTCTATTCCGACTGGGCCTGGGACATCGGCCTCGCTGCTCCCGGCTGGCGGGTCTGGAAGCTCGGCCAGTTTGCCGCGCCTGCCAACACGAGCATCAATGCCATGCTCGGCAGCCAGGCCCTGGCAGCTATTTTCACCACGCCGCCTGTGGCTCTTGCCTCTTCCGGCGCCGCGCCCGTTTCTTACCTGCTGAATTTCAGCTTCGACAAAGATGCCCCGAAGATTTTCGCCGAAGACGGCACCTTCGCCAAAGCTGCTTGGGATTTCATGATGGCGAGTTCCACCGACCTCGATGCTTTCCAGAAGCACGGTGGCCGCCTGATCATCACGCACGGCGTCAGCGATCCAGTCTTCTCCGTCAACGACACCATCTCCTGGTACAACGATGTTGACAAAAAGTACAAGGGCAAAGCCGCCGATTTCGCGCGCCTTTTCCCCATCCCCGGCATGAACCACTGCGCCGGCGGTCCGGCCACCGATCGCTTCGACGCTTTCGGCGCGCTCGTCGCCTGGGTCGAGAAGAAGACGCCGCCCGAGCGGATCACAGCCACCGCCGGTCCGGATTCCAACTGGCCCAACCGCACCCGGCCCCTGTGCCGCTACCCGGCCTATGCGCGCTACGACGGCAAAGGCAACATTGAGGACGCCGACAGCTTCGTCTGCACCCAGCCCAATGCCCAGACCAACGCCCGCCGCGGTCCCGGCCGATAAACTCGAGCTTTACGAGAAGCTGGTCTCCACTAATCCGAAGGTGGAGCGGAAGGGCGCAACCGTGCCTTACACCTCGCTGAACGGTCACATGTTCAGCTATTTGACAAAAGACGGCAGGCTGGCGCTCCGGCTTCCGTCTCCCACGCGTGAAGATTTCCTTCGCAAGTACAAGACGAAGCTTTGCGACGCGTACGGCAAGGTACAGCCCGAGTACGTCGAAGTGCCGGATGCACTGCTCGCGAAGACCCGCGAACTGAAACCGTACTTCGACGCCAGCTACGCCTATGTCGGTTCGCTCAAACCAAAACCGGCCACAAAGAAGAAGTAGTCCGCCGCAGCACTTAGTGGGGCCAGGCTTTCCAGCCCGCCGCCGGGTTTCCGCCCGGCGCTGAACTTTACGGAATTCTCAGCCACGCACCGCCTCTTCGCGATCCACGCTCCGTTTCGCGGTGAACCGCCTCGGGCCCTGCGAAAATGGCACCATGGGTGATCCGCGGGTCGGTCGTCGGGGCGAAATGAAATATCGTGCAGTCGGCGGAATATTCGCAGCGCTGCTTCTCGCCGGAAACGCCTGGCCGCAGAACGTGATCACCACCTTCGCCGGCGGCCCCTTTATATTCACCGGCAACGGCCAGCCCGCGGTGAATGCGCCGCTGGGAAGTATTTACGGGTTCACTCGCGACCCATCGGGCAATGTGGTGATCGCCGACTACGGGAATTGCCTTGTCGAGAGAGTGAATCCGGACGGCACCCTGTCTGTCATCGCCGGAAACGGCATCACTCTCGACGTGCACACAGGCGACGGCGGACCCGCCCTCAATGCCGCGCTCGCCGGGCCCACCGGCGTGGCTTACGACTCGCAGGGTAATCTCTACATCACGGAATTCAACCGCATCAGCCGGGTCTCGCCGCAGGGAATCATCTCCACCTATGCCGGCGGAGGCACTGACGCTGTCAGCAATGGTATTCCCGCTGTTACGGCCTCGGTTTCTCCCCAGAGCGGCGGCATCGTGGTCGACGGCTCGGGCACAGTTTATTTCTCCGATTACGCAACCAGTCGAGTCCGCAAGATTACTCCCGACGGCATTATCAACACAGTCGCTGGCACGGGCACAGCTGGATTCTCCGGCGACGGCGGCCAGGCGACAGCGGCAGAGCTGAATCTTCCCTACGCCCTTGCCCTCGACGCAATAGGGAATCTGTACATCGCCGATTCCGGCAACCTCAGGGTTCGCAAGGTCTCGACAGTAGGTGTGATCACAACCTTCACGAATAACTATGCAACAGGTATCGCTTTTGACAACAACGCGGTCTTTTACTTTGCAGGCGCCGGCAGGATTGAAAAGCTGTCCCCCGGCGCAACCATCCCGACACTGATCGCGGGAACTCCGGGGGCCTTCGGCTTCTCCGGCGACGGCGGCCCGGCTCTGGGCGCGCAGTTCGCTCTCATCATGAGTATCGTCCCCGATAATCAGGGCAATTTGTTCATCGGCGACCAGGAAAACGACCGGATTCGCCGCATTGCCGCCAACGGAATCGTCACCACCGTGGCCGGCAACGGGCAGTTCTACTACTCCGGCGAAAATGTACCCGCCGCCACTTCACCGGTGCAGGGCGGCGGCAACGTCGCCATCGACAAGAACGGGAACGTTTACTACTCCGACCCCGTCGGGGGCAGAGTACGCAAGATCTCGGGCGGACTCATCAACACCGTGGCCGGGAGCGGGATTACCGGCTTTTCCGGCGATGGTGGTCCGGCGGTACAGGCCAAGCTCGACTACCCCCTGAACCTCGCCTTCGATTCCGCCAACAATCTCTACATCGCCGACTGGCTCAACAGCCGGATTCGCAAGGTCGGTCCGAATGGCACGATATCCACCTACGCGGAACTGCCTGGCAATGTGTGGGGCCTCGTGTTCGACCCCGCCGGCAACCTTTACGTCTCCGACGAAGAGGATTCGATCGTTTACCGCATCGATACGGCGGGCAACCGGACCGTAATCGCGGGCACGGGTGCGGCCGGATTTGGGGGCGATGGAGGCCCGGCCACCAAGGCGCTGCTCAACGAACCCTCCGGACTCGCCATGGACGCCCAAGGTAACCTCTACATCGCGGACGCGAATAACGGAAGCGTTCGCATGGTGACGCCGCAGGGCATCATCAGCACGTTCATAGGCGGCGGCAAGCGGGTCCGGGAACTGGCATTTGACTCCGCCGGCAACCTGTACATCTCAGACGAGCTGCTGAACTTTATCGTCAAGGTGACGCCGGCCAAAGTAGCCTCGCTCTTCGCCGGTGACGGCGCCTCCGCGCCGGGGGATGGATTACTCGCAACTCAGGCGAGTCTCGAACCCTATGGCATCGCCGCCGACAGTTCCGGTAATGTCTACATCGACGATCTCGGCGTGGGTATCCAGGTGGTGCTCGCGACTCCGCCCACCATCTCGCTGCAGCAGAACAGTGTCGCCATCTCCGCCGCCAGCGGGGGAGCGCCCGTGACGATGAACGTAGGCGTGCAGGGTTCTGTGCAGGGACTCGCTTTCACGATAGCCGCCGCCACCGCCAGCGGCGGAAACTGGCTGAGCGCCGGTGCCGCGTCGGGAAATACACCGGACCTCCTTTCCATCACCGCCGATCCTTCGAATCTGGCGCCAGGCACCTACACCGGGACCATCACGATCAATCCCGCGGCGGCCACGCCCGCGTCTCTGGTTTTCACTGTTACCTTCACGGTGGGAGCCGCGCTGCCCCCGCAACTCACCGTCGACCAGCCCAATCTGTCCTTTACGTACCCGGCTGGCGCGCCGGAGTATTCCCAGACCCTCAAAGTTTCCAACTCCGGTGGTGGCGCGCTCGCCTTCACCGCTTCTGCCGCTACAGTGACGGGTGGCGCCTGGCTGTCGGTCACCCCGGTCTCTGGCAGCGTTTCCCCCGGTACACCGGTGGCGCTGACCGTTACTGCCAATCCCGCGAATCTGCCCGCCGGAACCTATACGGGCTCTCTGACGATTCAATCCGCGGGCGGTGGAACCATCGTCGTCCCCGTTAACCTCGCGATCAGCAGCCTGACCAAGGCTCTCTTGCTCACGCAGACCGGCATGAGTTTCACCGGTGTGGCGCAGGGAGGCGTGGTGCCGCCTCAGTCTTTCGGCGTAGTGAATCTGGGCACGGGATCGCTCGCCTTCACCGCTTCCGTATCTACGCTCGCCGGCGGCAACTGGCTCAGCGCCACCCCGGCCAGCGGATCGAGCAATGGCTCCCAGGCCGCTCCCCAGGTCGCGGTCAGCGTGAACCCGGGCGGACTCGCGGCCGGCGATTACTATGGCCTCGTCAGGATCGATGCACCCGGCGCAGCCAACACTCCCCAGTTCGTCACCGCCTTCTTGACTGTTTTGCCGGTTGGTTCCGATCCCGGCGCCAGCGTACAGCCGTCGGAATTGTTTTTCATGGCCACGCCAAACGGGGGCAGCCCCGGCTCGCAGGATGTCGTGGTTTACAACATCGGCGGCGCCGCGCAGACATTCTATACGCCGTTACTGGGTTCCTCAGCCAGTAGTTCTTCCGCCGCAAAAGGCTTCCTGGTGGATGCGCTTCCATATGTGGGGATTCTCAATCCGAGCCAGCCGACGCCGGTTGTTGTGCAGCCGCTTGGCAGCTTCCCTCCCGGAACCTACAACGATTTTGTGAACTTCCAGTTTTCCGACGGGCGCATACAGACGCTGAAAGTCAACGTTATCGCCGGCGCTCCCGTATCCGGCGGCTCCGGCGATCTGCGGCCGAGGGACACGTCGCTGTGTATTCCCACGAAATTGATCCCCGCCCTCACCACACTCACCCAGGCCTTCTCCGTCACCGCCGGCTGGCCCGTGGCGCTTTCGATCCAGTCTCTGGACGATTGCGGCAACCCGCAGACCGCGGGTAGTGTCACCGTGACCTTTTCCAACGGCGATCCACCGATCACGTTGGGCTCGCTGAATGACGGAACATGGCAGGCCACCTGGGCGACCTCGCGGCTCAATGTGCCGGTCACCCTGACCATTACCGCCACCAATAACCACCAGAACCTCACGGGCACAAACCGGGTGCAGGGCGGCGTCATTTCCCCCAAGACTCCTCCCGCGATCACGCAGGCAGGTATCGTGAGCGCAGCCAGCCCCGTATCGTTCAACGCCCTGGCGCCGGGCAGCCTGATCGCAATTTACGGAAGTGTACTGGCAGACGACATTGTTCCCGCGCCCGCCAATCAATTTCCGTTACCGGCCACGCTGGGGAATGCGAGCGTCATCATTGGCGGGCAGGTCGCGCCGCTGTTATATGTGAGCCCCACGCAAATCAATGCCGTAGTGCCTTTCGGATTGAATACGAACACGCCCTACCAGTTGTTGATCCAGCGGGATCTGGCTCTCTCGACGCCTGTGCCGGTCAATATCGCGGATTCCCAGCCCGGCGCGTTCGCCAGTGGCGGCAGTGCGATCGTGCAGGATTTTCGCGGCACCGCTCCGCCGTTTCTGGTGTCGTCATCCGCGCCGGCCCGTGCGGGCGATGCGCTGGTGATTTACTGCGCGGGATTGGGAGCCACGAATCCGCCGGTTGCCGACGGCGTCGCCAGCCCCGCCAGCCCGACGGCGCAAACACAATCGCCGGTGACGGTCACCATCGGCGGCCAGAACGCGACGGTGCTCTACTCGGGCCTGGTAGCCGGACTAGTCGGGCTCTATCAGGTGAACGTGACAATGCCTGCCGGAGTGGCGCCGGGTAATGCGGTGCCGGTGCTCCTGACAGTCGGAGGCCAGATCAGCCCGGCCGCGGTCCTTTCCACGCAATAGAAGTGGACCTCGGGATGCATCGCCAGCAGGCCGGATTGTCGGCGCTGCATGCTAGAATCCACCATGCGGCGAAGCAATTCTTTCCTTCTCGGCGCCTGCCTTATTGTGGCTTCGACGGCATCTGCACAAACGCTGGCCGGCAGCCTGAATCCGACAGTCGAAAAAATCGTCGGCGAAATCTCCGAGCCACGAATCGCCGCCACGCTCCAGAAGTTGGAGACCTTTGGCACACGCTACGTTCTCTCTGCGCAGGACGATCCCGTGCACGGCATCGGGGCTGCCAAACAGTGGATACACGATCAGTTCCAAAGCTATAGTCCCCGCCTCGAAGTCAGTTACCAGAACTTCTCCGTCAGGAAGGGCGCGCGCCAGGGACAGATCATCCGCGACGTGGATCTTTCCAATGTTGTAGCCGTGTTGCCGGGCACCATTCAGAAAGACCGCTACGTGTTGGTGACCGCGCACTACGATTCCGTCAATCTGATCCGCAAGCCGTACACCGGCGAAGAGCAGGCCATCGCCGAGCAGGTGCGCCGCGGCATGTCCGAAAGTGAAGCGCGCGCTCTGCGCAAAGTGCTGCCGCCGGCCAACCAGGAGGGTCCGCTGGATTTCGAAGCCACCGCCGCCGCCACCATTGCGCCTGGAGTCACTGATGACGGCAGCGGTACAGCAGCCGTTCTCGAACTGGCGCGTGTGATGAGCCAGTATCAGTTCGACAAGTCCATCGTATTTATCGCATTCGCCGCGGAAGAAATCGGGCTGAGCGGCAGCCAGGCTTATTCGGCTATGGCCAAAGAGACGGGCATGCAGATTGAAGCGGTGCTCAACAATGACATCATCGGCAGCGAAGTGTCGGGCAACGGACGCTCCGCTGGCAGCATTCTGCGCGTATTCGCCGCCGGACCCGAAGATTCGCCCGCGCGCGAACTGGGCCGCTACATGAAACAGGTGGCCGAGCGCTTCGTCCCTTCCATGCAGGTGCAAATGGTATTCCGCCAGGATCGGTTTCTGCGCGGCGGCGATCATACGCCCTTTCTCAATCAGGGCTTCGCGGCAGTGCGTCTGACCACCGCCAGTGAAAATTACAGGAATCAGCATTCCGCAAGTGACACCTTCGGCGACACGTCCGTCCCGTATACCACCCGAGTGGTGCGTATGAACGCCGCGGTGCTGGCCAGCCTCGCGCTGGCGCCCGCGCCGCCCGTCTTGAACTGGACTTATACCTCCGGGCCGGACAAGGGTGGGCACACTCCGCTGCTCACGCGTGGCAAATCGGGTTACGATGCCGTGCTTCATTGGCTGCCCAATTCGGAGCCGGACATCGCGGGTTACGCGGTGCTGATGCGCTCCACCACATCACCCGTATGGGAAAAGGAAACATGGGTGGGCAACGTGACCGGCTTTACCATGCCGGACGTTTCGATTGATGACGTGGTGATCGGCGTGAAAGCCGTGGACAAAGACGGGAACGAGAGCATCGTATCGCCCTATATGGAACCGGTGCGGCCCTCCATGCTTACGCCATCCCAGACGCGTTAAAGCAGTTTAGTGAGGCCAGGCAGCCGCTCCCCGATTCAACTGGATGGAACGATCGCGGTTCGGAAAAGCAGGTTCTGATTCCGCAGTGGTTACTGAACCGCGCGCGTCAGCAAGCGGCAACGAAAAGAGCTTTTTCAGCAGCCTGTCAGGAGCCCATAAGCATCTTATCCGCGTTTATAGAGTCTTTATCTCTTATTTGCTGTCGCATTGGTGACTAAAACTGCTGATAAGCTGACGATTGGGCTCTGTCGTGAACGCGGCCGTAGGTTTCCTCCTTCTTACATCTCTGGCCTCTGGACCCGGTCCTAGGTATGTCTCGATTGGCTTTGACGACTCACGACCGGAATATATCCTGCATCCCGATGGATCAGCCGAGGGGTTTGCTGTCGACGTACTGAACGAAGCAGCCCGCAGACGCAACATTCATATCCATTGGGTTCCCGTCGAAAATGTGCTTCCGGACGAGGCGCTGGCGTCCCGGGCCATTCAGATGTGGCCGCTGGCCGGACCTACGCCGGAGCGAAAAGCGCAATTCTTTTTTTCCGAACCATGGTTTGAAAGCGATTACGTTCTGGTATCGATCCAAAAGAATCCCGTTCGCAATATACAGGAGGCGGCGGATTTGAAAATTGCGCACGCGCGTCTGCCTCTGACGACCATGATCGCCAGACGTTTTCTTCCCGGGAGTGAACTGGTGATCATGGACAACCGGGTCCGGGCAGTACAGGCAGCGTGTCGGGGGCAGGTGGCCGGCGCTATGGTTGAGTCCCGCATTCTCGATGCGATGCTGTTGGACCGGCCTGATGGCTGCGCTGATGTTGCGCTGCAGGTTTCAAGAATTCCAGACGCGGTCACGCCCCTTTCAATCATGGCGCTTCCGGAGGTGGCCGGGCTCGCGCGCGAGCTCCGGTCGGAGATCGGGAAGATGGCTTTCGATGGCCGGCTTGGCGCCGCGGTGAACCAATGGATTCCGTTCTCTGCCGAGGGCGAGCGAGCCATCTGGTCGGAACGCGCGCAAGTTACCAGAGTTCGATACCTGCTGGCCATCGCGTGCAGCCTGTTAGCCGGGATAGTGGTTTTGGGGTTCGTAGCCCACAGGGCGTCAGTGCTTCGCCGGGCTGCTGTCGCGGCCAAAGAGGATCTGAGCAAGGCCCAGCTGCAGTTGGAGTATTCCACCCGCATGGCGTCGCTCGGCATGATGGCCGGAGGCGTGGCCCACGAAATCAATAACCCGCTCGCCATCATTCATGCTTTGGCGGCAAATCTCCTCCGCCAGGTGAAAGCGGAAGGTGCCGTGCCCGCGGAAATGATCGTGCGTACCGGAAAGCGTATTGAACAGACTGCTGACCGAATTGCCAAAATCGTTCGGAGCATGCGCTATCTGGCCCGCGAGGGCTCGCAGGACACGCTCCGTCTGACACCGGTCACCAGAATTGTGGAAGAAACTCTGGAAGCTTGCCGGGAACGATTCAGAGAGCATTCGGTGAATTTGTGTCTGCCGGTCATCGATCCGGCCCTGAGCGTTTCGTGCAGGGAAGTTCAGATCGCGCAAGTGCTGCTCAACCTGCTCCAGAACGCATATGACGCAGTCATGGAACAGACAGGAGACAGATGGATTCGCTTGGATGTGGCAGTGCAGGATCGTTCGGTTGCGTTTTCCGTTATTGACAGCGGGCCAGGGATTCCGCTGGAGCTGAAGACGCGGATCATGGAACCATTCTTCACCACTAAAGAAGTTGGCAAAGGCACCGGATTGGGACTGAGCCTCTCGGCCGCCATCGTGGAAGAACACGGGGGAAAGCTTGAGCTTACGGAAGAGGGCGGCCACACTTGTTTTTCTTTCCGTCTTCCGATGTCGTAGCCACCGGAGCTGTACGAATTTGAGAGCAGCCTCTCGAACATCGGCATGTCGGATCCTGGCGGAGCGCCGCATTCCGGGTTGCGTGGAAGCGCTCAACATCCTCCTTCGCACTTTTCATCCACGAGAATTCCAAGCAGAACCAGTGGCTTACTTCCCGAGCCCGCATCTCGCCATACATCGGCCTGCAATACTGTTTCCGCCATGAGCTTCTTTGCCAGTCGCGACGCACCCGGCCCGCGCGGCTCATCGCAGCCAGGTAACCGGGGGAAAATACGAAATTGCCAAACGAACCTGACATCGGATAAATACTCCCTGACCAGACGCGTTTGCCGTTGAAAACAAAGGAGCGTCCCAAGCCGCGAATCCAGCCCTCACTTTTGTTCGTTTTCCCGGAAGCCCTCCGCCGCCCTCTGCGTCATATACTCGAACGCGCCACAAAACCACGCGCCCAACGCAGGCGTATACTGTAGTTGACACCAAGAGGTAGCATGAACAAATACGGAAAGTTCGCCGTCCTGATGGCGATCATTGTCGGTTCCCTCGGTTTCCTCGCCTACTCCGGCATCCAGGGCAACACGACCTACTACAAGACCATCACCGAGCTGCGCCAGATGGGCGACGGCGCGAAAGTCCGGCACATCCGGGTCGGTGGTGATGTTGAGGGCAATTCGATCGTCCACGCGGCTGGCGCGGTCACGTTCAATCTCGTCCAGGATAAGCAGGTCCTCCGCGTCTCCTACGAAGGCCGCGACCCTCTGCCCGACACCTTCCGCGACGGCGCGCAGGCTCTGGCGGACGGCCGCCTCGGCCCTGATGGAATTTTCCACGCCCAGGAAATTCAGGCAAAGTGTGCTTCAAAGTACGCACCTAAACCCGGCATGGCGCCGGATCAGCTGCAACCCGGCGCAAAACCGGCGGTAGTTAATTCGCCGATGCGCTCCAGTCTCTAGAAGGACTTCACATCTTATGGAAAACGTCGGCGCGCTGGCCCTCCTGCTTGCGTTCTGCATCTCTCTTTATGCGATCGTCGCGAGCGTTGTCGGACGCCTCCGCAACCGCCCTTTTCTCACGCTGAGCGGGGAACGCGCCGTCCTCGGTGTCTGGGCGCTCATCTCTACCGCCGCGGGCATCCTCATCTATTCCCTGATGACCGGCGATATGCGCATGGCCTACGTCGCCTCGCACACCGATCACGGCATGCCCGCCTTCTATAAGTTCTCCGCCTGGTGGGGCGGCCAGGAAGGCTCGCTGCTCTTCTGGAGCTGGATTCTCTCCACCTACGCGGCCGTCGTCGTGGTCACCAGCCGTGGCAAACATCGCCTGCTGATGCCGTGGGTCGTCGCGATCATCTCCAGCGTGCAGCTTTTCTTCCTCACACTGAACGCATTCGTCGTCAGCCCCTTCCAGGTTCTCGCGCTCGATAAGGTCATCACCTCCGTGCCCAACGGCATGGGACTCAACCCGCTGCTGCAGTATTGGGCCATGGTGATTCATCCGCCGATGCTCTATCTCGGCTACGTCGGCTTCGCCGTGCCGTTCGCCTTCGCCATGGCTTCATTGATCGCCAAAGCCCCGGGCGACGCCTGGATCCACACCACCCGCCGCTGGACCATCGTGACGTGGCTCTTCCAGGGCACCGGCATCATGCTCGGCTCCGCCTGGGCTTATCACGTGCTCGGATGGGGCGGCTACTGGATGTGGGACCCCGTCGAAAATGCTTCGCTCCTGCCTTGGCTCGCCGCCACCGCGTTTCTGCACTCCGTGATGATGCAGGAGAAGAAAGGCATGATGAAGGTGTGGAATATGGTGCTCATCGCCGGCACCTTCTTCCTCTGCATCTACGGCACGTTCCTGACGCGCTCGGGCATCATCAGCTCCGTCCACGCTTTCGCCGAATCGCCCATCGGTAAGTACTTCGTCGGATTCCTCGCCATCGGCATCGCCGCCACAGTCTGGCTGATTCTCGACCGCCTGCAGTACCTGAAGAGTGACGCCGAACTCGAAAGCGTCGTCTCGCGCGAATCGAGTTTCCTGTTCAACAACCTGATCCTGCTCGCCAGCTGCTTCGCTGTGCTCTGGGGCACTATGTTCCCGGTGCTCTCCGAAAAGTTCTCCACCGAAAAGATCTCCCTTGACGCCGTCTGGTTCAACCGCCTGATGGTTCCGATCGGCCTCTTTCTGCTCTTCCTCACCGGCGTCGGACCGCTGTTCGCCTGGCGCCGCACCTCGATGGAAAGCCTGCGCAAGAACTTCCAGTGGCCGGGTGTCGGGATGCTCGTCGTTGTTGCCGCGCTGTTTATCGCTGGCATGCGCGAGCCGTACTCGATCATTTGTCTCGGCCTTTGCGTTTTCGTAGCCGCCACCATCGCGATGGAATTCATCCGGGGTTCGCGTGCCATCAACGAGAAGACCAACGTCGGCCTGATCCCAGCCATGATTGAGCTCACGCATCGCAACACGCGGCGTTATGGCGGATACCTCGTTCACATGGGCATCGTGCTGATGTTTGTGGGCTGGGCTGGCCATCCGTTCAACCAGACCGCGGTCGGCGAAGTGAACAAGGGCGATGTGCTGCGCGTAGGCTCCTACACGCTGAAGGTCCTTGATCTCACCCAGGGAGACCACGGCGATTATCAGTGGGACACGGCCACGCTCGATGTTTCGAAGAACGGCAAGTCGCTCGGCATTCTCGAACCAACGCGCCGCTTCTATAAGATCGCCCAGCAGGGCACCGCAGAAGTCGCGCTGCGCACGCGTCTCAACGAAGATCTCTACATCAACTATGCCGCGCGCGAAGGCGATAAGGCCACCCTGCAGGCCTATGTGTTCCCGCTGGTCACCTGGATCTGGGTCGGCACAGTGGTCCTGATCTTTGGCACCTTCGTTTGCCTCGTACCCAGCAAGGTTGCGCGTTCGTACGCGCGCACCGAAGTCGTGGATGTCAAGAAAGTCAATGTTCCGGTTAAAGCTTAGTCTCTTATTACTTCTGGTTGCCGCTTCGGCGGCCTCCATCTGGGCGCAGACCGAAGCCCAGATCGAATCGGACGAGGTTAAACGAGTCGGCACGCATCTCACCTGCCAGTGCGGCTCCTGCAGCGAGAACCTCAACTGCATGATGTCCGCCGGCCAGTGCCACTTCTGCAAGCCTGCTCGCACCCAGATCTACAAAATGCAGCAGCAGGGTATGAGTGACGGGGACATCATCAAGTCCTTCGTCGTGCAGTACGGCGACAAGATCTTCCGCCGTGACCCGAACTCGTACTTCTGGCTCATCCCCTACATCACGCTCGGGCTCGGCGGGATTGCGATAATATTCATCCTGCGGCGTGTCATGAGTCATCACCCCATGAAGCCCGCCGTAGCCGGTGGCCCGCCTGTGGACGACGACCCTGAACTCGCCCGCTACCGCGACGCCGTCGAAAAAGACATCTCGAAACTGGACTGAACGTACATTGGGAGTGCACAGCCCGCCACTCGGGCGGGCGTTGTGAACGGTAAAAACATTGGATTCATCGCTAATATTCGGCGCGCTGCTGGCGGCGGCCATCATCGGCTATCTGCTCTTCATCCGCGACAAGGACATTCCCAAACCCGCACCCGAGTCGCCGTTCAAACATCTCGATGAGCGCAAAGCCGCCATCTACGAAAACCTGCGCGACCTCCAGTTCGAGTACCGCCTCGACAAGCTCTCCGATGCCGACTATCAGGCCACCAAGCTGGAACTCCAGAAGGACCTCGCGCACGTGATGGCCGAGACCGACCGCATCAAAGCCGAACTGGGTATGAAGCCGGCCGTAGCGCCCGCGCCCAAGCCCACGCCGGTAGCGTCAATCACAAAGAAGTACCCCTGCGATTCCTGCGGCGCCACTTTCGACAAGCCCCTCAAATTCTGCGGTGAATGCGGCAAGCCAATGGTGAAGAAGAACCAATGCCCGTCCTGCGGCGCCACTTTCGACAAGCCGCTGAAGTTCTGCGGCGAATGCGGCGCCTCGATGGAGATGGAGGCCACCGCATGAGATTGAGATTCCCAGCCCTGAGCCTGAATTTTCCAGCCCTGCCAATTAGTTACGTCAGCATGTGGGGCAGGCTTTCCAGCCTGCGGAAGGCTAGCGCACAGGCCGACGGGTCCGTTGTGCGCAATGAAAAGAGATTTCCAGCCTGTCCGGGCGCCTGCAAAGGCGGCGCGTTGCTCTTGCTTCTCGCGTCCGCACTTCATGCCGGTGTCGACGGCGTCGTCATCAACGGCGCCACCAGCCAGCCGCAGCCCGGCTCCACGGTCACGCTCTTCCAGACGACGAACCAGGGGCCCCAGAACCTCGGCAGCGTCAAAACCGACGCGGCCGGCAAATTCGTCTTCACGCAGGATGTCAAACCCGGCGTCGGCGGCGGACCGCTTCTGCTGCAGGCCGTTTACCAAGGCGTCCAGTACAACAAGACCATCACGCCGAACCTCTCGACCACCGGCGTCCAGATTCCCGTTTTCCCGGCCAGCAAGACTCCCGGAGAGGCACACATTGAGCAGCACTTCCTCGTCCTCGAACCTTCCCCGCAGGGCTCCATGCAAGTCACCGAAGGCATTATCTTCAAGAACGACGGCAAGAGCACCTGGAACGACCCCGACAACGGCACCTTCCGTTTCGAGCTCCCCGCAGCCGCGCAGGACAAGTACGAACTGAACGTCACCGCGCCCGGCGGCCTGCCGATCCGCCGATCCGCCGACGCAGCCGGCAAGCCTCACCAGTTCAAAGTCGACTTCGCCATCAAGCCCGGCGAGACCGAAATGCAGCTTGCCTGGTCGATGCCATTCAACAGCCCCGGCGCCTTCGAAGACCACATGCTGACGAAGGCCAGCACACTCCGCGCTGTCGCGCCGCAGGGCGTCGAATTCAAAGGCGACGGCGTCACCCCCCAGGGCACTGGTCCATCGAACTCGACGATTTACATGCTCAAGGGTCCCGACGTAAAGTTCGTCATCCAGGGCACCGGCCTCTTCAATACGCAGGGCGACGACCAGGGCGGGGGCAACGGCAATGGCGCCGCGAACAGCGGCCAGAGCCTCAGCGAGAACCTGCCGAAACTCTACGGCCTGCTGTCGGCGAACTCCTCATTCGGCGAATCTCTTATGGCCGTGAAGTGGATTCTGCTCACCGTGCTCGGCATGCTAGCCCTCGGCTTTGCCCTGCTCTACCGCAAAGGTAATCCCCTGGCCCAAGCCGTCCGGGCCGAAGGTGGAGACAGAGCAGCCGACACCCCGAAAGCCCCCTCGCATGCACGCGGTCGCGGCTGACGGCGTCTGGAAGTACTTCGGCGATTATCCGGCATTACGCGGCGCCAGCCTTGAGATAGCGAAGGGTTCCTGCGTCGCCCTCATCGGCCGAAACGGGGCAGGGAAAACCACCCTCCTCCGCATCCTCGCCCGTCTCTCAACGCCCTCCAAAGGCGCCGTGAAAATTGACGGCCGCATCGGTTATCTCGGTCACGGCATCGGCGTCTACGACGATCTCTCCGCTTTCGAAAATCTGATGCTCTTCGGCCAACTCGCCGGGGTCGCGAACCCGAAGCTGTCCGCCGATACCGCGCTCGAACGCGTCGGCCTCTCCCGCGTCAAAGATGGACTGGCCCGCGAATTCTCCCGCGGCATGCGCCAGCGTCTCGCCATCGCCCGCGCCTTCCTGCACGAGCCCGAACTGCTTCTCCTCGACGAACCCTTCACCTCGCTCGACGACCGCGCCATCGCAGTCTTACAGAAGCTCCTCGCCCATGCCCGCGCCCGCGGATCGACCATCGTTATGTCGACCCATCAGATCCGCGAAGCCATGGAACTCGCGACCGACGTTGCGCTGCTCGAACGCGGTCGCATGATCTTCGCCGGCCCCCGCACCACTGAAATGCTCGTCGACCCTGGCTATCTCTACCGCACTTACGCCGAGACGCATCCGGAGCCGAGACCTTGAAGGAAGGACTTGCTGCCGCCCTCGCCATCGCCGGTAAAGACCTCCGCACCGAATGGCGCACCCGCGAGTCGATCAATTCGAGCGTCTCCTTCGCGCTCGTGATTCTCGTGCTCTTCAGCTTTGCCTTTGATCTCGACCGCGAAGAGAAGCTTGCCATCTCCGGCGGCCTGCTGTGGCTCGTCTACGCCTTCGCCGGCGCGCTGATCGTCAACCGTAGTTTCGCCCGCGAAATTCCCAACGACTGCCTCGAAGTCCTGATCTCCTCGGCGCGCGGCTGGGCGATTTTCCTGGGGAAATCCATCGCCTGTTTCGTCTTGCTGATGGTGGTCGAATTGATCTCGCTCCCCATCTTCGGCCTCTTCTACAACATCAACTGGACCGGCTCGCTCTTCGCCCTGCTTCTCGTGATGGCGCTCTCCAGTTGGGGCGTGACCATCGTCGGCACCGCGCTCAGCGCCATTACGGTGAACGTGCGCCTGCGCGAACTGATGCTGCCCGTGCTGCTCTATCCGCTGATGATCCCGCTGCTCATCGGCGCCATGGAAATGACCACCGGCCTTCTCAACGGCAATGCCGTGCTCAGCGACATCCGCCTGTTGATCGTGTACGATGTCATGTTCACGGCGATTGCTTTGTACCTGATCGAGTTTATTCTTGTGATATAGGAGCCTCATGCCCCGCAAAACCGTCTATACTCTCGGCATTCTCGGCACGCTGTATCTGCTCTACAACTTCTATCAGATCTTTCTGGTAGTCCCGGTCGACGCTCTGCAGGGCAACATCTTCCGCATCATCTTTATCCATGTGCCGGCGGCCTTCACGGCTTTCTCGTTCTACGGCGTGGCAGTCGTGGCCAGCATCGCGTTCCTTGTGACGAAGAACTTCAGGTGGGATTCGATGGCAGTCTCCGCCGTCGAAGTCGGCACCATGTTCACGCTGGTGAATCTCGCCACCGGCAGCATCTGGGGGCGCGTCGAATGGGGCATATGGTGGGCCTGGGACGCGCGCATGACCTCCCAGCTGATGTGCTTCCTTCTCTATCTCGGCTACCTGCTGATGCGCCCGGCGATTGCCGAGCCTCAGCAGCGCGGCGTAATGTCAGCCGTGCTGGCCATATTCGCAGCCGCCGACATTCCGATTGTCTTTATGGCGATCCGTCTGCACAACGTACGCACCCAGCATCCCGGACCCGTCCTCGAAACCGGCACACTTGCGAAGGTGTACTATGGACCATTCTTCGGTGACTACATCGCTTTCCTGCTGCTCGCGACCGCGATGATGCTGGTCCGTCTCCATCAGGAATCGAGCCACCGCGAAATCGATTCACTCCGCCGCGAGTTACACGCGATCTAAATCATGTCCTCCGTCGATATAACGAATTTACGCTTCCTCTTCTTCGGCTACTCCGCAGCCTGGCTGATCATGATCGGCTTTGTCTTTCTCCTCGTGAGCCGCAGCCGGCGCATTGATCGCGAACTGCGCCGGCTCAAGTCGCTCGTCGAAGACAAGGAAAAGTTGTAACGCCGGCGGTCTTGCCGCGGGTGCCTTTACTGCTCGCCGCCGATCGAGTACCCGATGCCCAGCGTATACTCAGGCACCCAGTTGCTGCCGAATTGGAAAAAGTTGTTCACCCAGTGCACATCAACCGCCGGCCGGAAGAAGATATGCGGTGTCGCATAAAGCCGCGCGGCCACGCTGAAGTGCGCCTGGAAGTGATTCGAGCTTTCTGAGCCGAGATTAAACGTCTGGCATCCGGCGAACTGATCGCACAACGTTTGGTTCTCGTTGAAGTGAACCGCCACGCCGCCGATGCCGCCCTGAATCTCCGGCACCACCCGCTTCGACTTCACCGGCTGCCAGACCGCATTGAAATCGTAAAAAATAGGCCGGTAATTCAGCCCCGCGTAGTCGCCCTGCGCCGCGCGCCAGTTTATTTCCGCGCCCACGCCCCAGTGCGGTGTGAACATCGCGCTGCCCCCGACGTTGAGAAACAATCCGGTGAGCTTCGGCGTCCCCAGCGGATTTCCTGTGCCGAACGTATCGATGGCCTGTCCGTTCGAAGTGTCATATGCGGTACCAAGGCCGATATACGCATTGCCCTGCTGGGCCATCACGAGTGAAGAAGATGCGAGTAATCCGGCGCACACTGCGAGCGCCGTGGAACTAAGTCTGGACATTGTGTGTAAACTCTCCTGTTTTTTCGACTAACTAACCTTCTAAGTAGTCGAGACGAGAGCCGGTTGTCCAGGTTTCAAGGCGCTTGCAACGCCTCAGAGCAGACTGTGAGAACGTTTACTGCTCGGGTTCAAGACGAATCAACGCACCGTTGTCTTCGTCCGTCAATACATAGACTAGGCCATCAGGACCCTGCCGCACATCGCGGATGCGCTGCTTCATATCGGTCAGCAGCGACTGGCGGCTGGTCTCATCCCAGTTCTCATCGAAGACAATACGCTCCAGATGCGGGTAACCCTGCGCCGCGCCGCCCAGCATGGCGCCGACAAATACGTTGTTCTTCCACTGCGGAAAACGATCGCCTGTATAGAACATCATTCCGGAAGGCGCGATAGAAGGCGCCCAGAACACAATCGGTCCGATCATGCCTTCTTTGAAGTTCGCAATCTTCGGCCCCGTATATTCACGTCCGAAACTTACTAACGGCCAGCCATAGTTTCCGCCCGCTTTGAGCACGTTGATTTCATCGCCGCCATACGGACCGTTCTCATTGCTCCACATCTCGCCGGTCACCGGATTGAGCGCCAGCCCGAGCGAATTGCGATGGCCCATCGTATAGATCTCCGGCTTGTATCCCGGCTTGCCCGCGAAAGGATTTCCCGGCGCCGCGGTGCCGTCATCGCGCAGCCGCAGTATCTTGCCGCGCAGGCTGCCCGGCTCCTGCGCCGCATTGCCGTTCGAGGCGCCGGTCGTCATGTAGAGCATCCCGTCTTTGCCCCATGCCAGCCGCGCGCCCGAACCGCCATCGCCCGCCCACGGATCGCACACCAGAAGGTCCTTCACATCGAGCAGTTGTTTCCCGTCGAAGCGCCCGCGCGCCAGCGTTGTTGCGACCATGTTGTCCGCGACATCCTTCGTGTAAGTCAGATAAACAATCTGGTTCTGCGCGAAGTTCGGATGCGGCAGAATCTCCATCAGACCCGACAGCCGCACCGCATGCACCTTCGGCACACCCGCGATGGGCGTCGGATCGAGCCTGCCGTCACGCAGTATGCGCAGTCGCCCGGGCCGCTCCGTCACCAGGATGTCGCCGTTCGGCAGCCACGCCAGGCTCCACGGATGCACCAGTCCCGTCGCCATGGTGACGACTTTCACCTGTATCGGCGCGGCTTTCTTTCCGCCCTTTGGCTGCCCATGAGCCGGCGGCGCGAGCGCCGCTCCTCCGATAAAAATCGCGCACGAAAACAGCAGAAGCGGGAGAGAGCGTTTCATTATTGGTTGAAGCTATCATGCGTGACGCTTTGCCGCAAGTTTGACCGTTCGCGGCGCCAAAGTACTTTATCCGCGGGATACAATGAAGCTTCCACAGCTACCATGAACCATCTCAATCTGGCGGCACTTGCGGCCACTGTGTTGCTGGCTAGTACGGCAAGCGCTCAAATCAACCTCTCCGGCACTTACGCGATGACGCTCAACGAGGACTTTCCCGAGCGTCTCCCTGGCCCCGAAATCGGCGATTATCTCGGCATTCCGCTGAACGCCGCGGCGCGGCTGCACGCCGAAAGCTGGGATGCCTCACTCCTTACTCTTCCCGAATATCAGTGCCGCGTGCATCCCATCGACTACGTTCCCAGCTTCTTCAACATCCGTATCTGGGAAGAGCGCGATAAGGATTCACAGCAGCTCATCGCGATCCACCAGCATCACGAGGCGTGGGGCACCGAGCGCACAATCTGGATGGATGGACGCCCCCATCCTCCCGAATACGCGCTCCACACTTCGCAGGGTTTTTCCACGGGCAAGTGGGACGGCGAAATCCTCACCGTCACCACCACGCATCTCAAAGAAGGCTGGATCCGCCGCAACGGTATTCCCCGCAGCGATCGCGCCATCGTCTACGAAAATTACATCCGCCACGGCGACCATCTCACATGGGTCACCGTAATTCACGATCCCGCCTATCTCACCGAGCCGTTCATTCGCACGCGCGACTACACTCTCAGCACCGGCCTCGTCATGGGCGCTTATCCATGCGAGAGCGTGGTCGAAGTCGTGATGCCGAAGGGCAAGATTCCACACCACCTGCCGGGCACGAACGAATTCCTCGCCGAGTTTCCCGCACGCTATGGCATACCAACCGAAGCAGCCATGGGCGGCGCTGAAACGATGTACCCCGAGTATCAGCAGAAGCTCAAAACGTTGCCTAAGCCCGCACCGTTGAAGAAAAAGTAGGCGCGGAAAACCATGAGACTCAGACTACTGTTGCCTCTCCTGCTCTCGGCCTGCGTGTTGGCGCCCGCCCAGCAGCCTCAGGATTTCTCCAAGGTCGAAGTTCACGTTCTTCCCGTGCAGGGCAATGTTTACATGCTTGTAGGTTCCGGCGGCAACATCACGGTGCAGGCAGGCAGCGACGGAGTCTTTCTCGTCGACACCATGTACGCTCCTCTCGCCGACAAGATCGTCGCCGCGATCCGCACCATTTCGAAAGGCCCGATCCGGTACATCGTCGATACGCACGTGCACGGCGACCACACCAACGGCAACGAGGCCCTCCGCAAAGCCGGCAGCACCATCACCGGCGGCAACGTTTCCGCCGACATTCGCGATTCGGCCGAAGGCGCGCAGATCATCGCCCACCAGAACGTCCTCAACCGCATGAGCGCGACGAAGGGACCCGATTCAGTTACATCCAAAGCCTGGCCCACCGACACCTTCGTCGGCGATGAAAAAGACGTCTTCTTTAACGGCGAAGGTATTGCGGTCATTCACCTGCCCAACGCACACACCGACGGCGACAGCATCGTCTTCTTTCGGCGCTCCGACGTGATCAGCACCGGCGACCTCTTCACCACCACAAACTATCCGGTCATCGACCTCGACCGCGGCGGCAGCATCAACGGGTTCATCGCAGCACTCCAGAAAATCGTCGACATGATCATACCGGTCTACGGACAGGAAGGCGGCACCATGGTGGTGCCCGGCCATGGCCGTCTCTGCGATCTCGGTGACGTGCTCGCCTATCGCGAGATGACGATCATCATCCGCGACCGCATTCAGGACATGGTCAGCAAAGGCATGACGCTCGAGCAGGTCAAGGCCGCGAAGCCCACGCTCGACTACGATCCGCTCTACGGCACGAGCACCTTCTGGGGCACCGACCGTTTCGTCGAAGCCGTTTACAAGAGCCTCAAGGACAACAAGAAATGAAGTACGGCTTCTCCGTATTCGCGCTTCTGGCCTCATCGCTCACTGCATTCGCGCAGTTTGGTCCGCCGCCCGGGCCTCCTCGCACGGCAAAAGCTTCCGCACCCGAAGACGTCACCGGCTACTGGGTTTCTCTGGTCACGGAAGACTGGCGCTGGCGCATGGTGACGCCCGCCAAAGGTGATTACGACGGCGTCCCGATCAACCCCGCCGCCCGAAAAGTTGCCGACACGTGGGATCCTGCGAAGGACGAAGCCGCGGGCAACGCCTGCAAAGCCTACGGTGCGCCCGCCATCTCGCGCGTCCCTGGCCGCTTCCACATCACCTGGCAGGACGACAATACGCTTAAGCTCGAAATGGACGCCGGCACGCAGACCCGCATTTTCCACTTTGGCGGGAAGCCTCCCGAATCCGGCGATGCCGGCTGGCAGGGTTATTCAGTCGCTTCCTGGGATCATCAGACCGGCGGCGGTTTCGGGCCTCCGGGGCCGGGCGGGTCTTTAAAGGTGGTGACCACGCACGCGAAGCCTGGCTACCTGCGTAAGAACGGTGTGCCCTACAGCGCGAATGCCGTCGTCACCGAATGGTTCGATGTCATCAAAGAACCGGACGGCGAACAATACCTGGTCGTAAAAACGTTGGTTGACGACCCGCAATACCTCATGGGAACCTTCCTCACCAGCACGCACTTTAAGAAAGAGCCCGATGGCGCGAAGTTCCATCCCACGCCGTGCGCCGCCCAATAAGCGGGCTACTTTTGCGGAAGTTCGATGACGCCCGAATCCACCGTTTCTCCGCGGCGCGAGATGGTCTGGAAGTAGAGCTGGTCGCCTGCAATCTCCATCAGCATGAAATCGCGATCGGTATCGAAGCCCTTCGCGATGTCTGTCGAACGTTTGAGGTCGTGGTCGCGCAGCTCACCTGAGTTTCCCAGTACGAAATAATAGATCCCGTTGTGCGGCTGCACACGTTCATACACGTGTTCGTGCCCCGACAGTACCACCCGCACGCCTCCGGCCTCGAAGATCGGCTCCAGGCGCGCGCGCAGATCGGTGTCCGGACCGTGGAACCGTGCATCGGAATACAGCGGGTGGTGAAAAAAACAGATCTTCCACCGCGCATCGGAATCGTGCAGCGCTTTATCCAGCCACCCGATTTGGTCCGGAGTCATGTAGTTGCTGTCCAGCGCAAAGAACTCCGCATTTCCCTTCCGGAAGCTGTAGTATCGTTTCTCGCCCATGTTGAAAGGCTTATAGAAGCGCTCGTTCGGACTGTCGTGATTGCCCAGTGATGCGTAGAACTTCACTCCGGCGTCGAGCAGCGGCTTGTAAGGATCTTCGAACTTCTTCTTCATGTCGGCCGGACTGCTGCCGCCGTAAATGTTGTCGCCGAGCGTCAGCACGAAGTCGAACGAGACCTTCCGGCGATATTCTTCCATCACCGCGGCAACCTCATACTGCGGTTTGTCGCCCGTGCCCATATCTCCGATCACGGCGAACCGGGTGGAGCCGGATTTGAGCGGAAGATCGCCGGCAACCGAAGGGACGGCCGCCAGCACGCACGCCAGAGCGGCCAGCGTAACTCCGGCTTGTCTGACTGTCATGAAAACACACCGCGCAGAACGTCGACCACGATGTTCGCCTTCGCATCGAGCAGGACCAGGTCGCGGCCAGTGATGCGGTATTCGATCTCCGGAGGCAGTTCAGGAAGATTCCCGAGCAGCGTCGGGGGCGTAGTCTGCAGCGGCACCGTTTCCGGGTATTTATCGTTGACTTTGAGATGCAGTTGCACGGGCTCGGAACGACGAAGACTTTGTCTGATATGGGCCGCGTCTGCCGGCTGCATCGCCAGGCCGATGAGGCGGCGGATTTCCATCGAAATCTCCGGTGTGAAGATGTCACCTTCGCGCGCTCCTGTTCGCGCCTCGCGCACTTTGTGTCGCAACTCTCTTTCATGGTGCGCAATTTTTTCCTCCGACTTCGTCGTCTTCAGACGCCCCATTTCCGCTTCAATATCCCGGCGCAGTTTCAGATAGTTGTCGACGCGCTTCTCGAATTCGTTCACAATCGCGGCATCGCGGTTCACTGCGGGAGGCTCGGCCCACGCCGCCAGAACGCCGGCGATCAGAATGCCCGCCGCCGCTTTCACGCCACTTTTCCCCCGGCGCTCTGTGTTTCCACGGCCTCCTCGACATAGTCCCGCACCACCTGACGCACCGCATCGTGCACCGCCTGCTTCACACTGGCTTCCACTTCCCGATGATTCAGGTCTAAGTCGGGCGCTTTTTCGGCCAGTTCTCGTACTGTGAGCTCAATCACAGGCTGCACCGGAGGCAGTTCCTCCGCGACCGCTTTCGCAACCTTTTTCGCCAACTTGGCGGCGGCAATCTGTTCGACTTCCTCAGCCTCTTCATCCGGCACGGTCGGTACTGCGGGCTTCGCGCCCTGCCAGTCTTCTTCAAACGTCTTTACCAGACGCGCCACCGCCTGCGGATCGCGGAACAGCAACCCGACTTCGCGGCGCGCATCCAACTCAAGCGTGCGCAGGCTCTGGCTTCCCACAAAAGCCCAGCTGCCGTCGCGGACTATCGTGCGGGTGTGCAGCCGGATGGGCGATTTCTTCGCAGCGGGCAGTACGGTGCCTGCGTCTTTCAGGCCGCCTATCACGCGAAGCACAACCCCGGCCTTCACGCGCCCCTCGAGAACGCGGACTATCTCGGGATCGCTGATCTCGGGATCGTAAATCAGTAGTTCTTTGCGCGCCTTGTGCAGAAATGCGACGAGTTGTTTCCGCGCATTTGCAGGGCTCACGATGAACGTTGCGCTGCCCGCGCTGTAGGGCTTGCGCTTCGTGTCTGCATCAAAGAGTCTGGCCGCTTCCGCGACGTGTTTCCTGTTCGTCGTGACCACCCCGAAGCTGCGCGTACGCTCCATGTCCAGGTACGTAAAGTTGAACGCCAGCAGGTAAAGCACACGCCGATCGATAATCATGAGCTTGCCGTGATAGCGCACCAGATCGTTGTCGGTGCGCGACACCGTCACGCCGGCGGCAAGCAGGCGCATTTCGAGGTCGCGCAGACGCAGTTCACCGCCGCGGTTGGTATACGCGATCAGCGCGTGTACGTGCACGCCGCGAATCACGGCCTCCGCCAGCGCCTTTTCGATTTCTCTCCGGTTGAACCGAAAGATCACAATTTCGACGCTCTTCTTCGCCCTCTCGATAGCCCGCACCAGCGGGGCTGCGCCTTCACCGGGTTGAACGAAGCACTTCACCGAAGTTCTCTTTTTCACACCTGCACTTGCTCCTGCAATTTGGCATCCGCATTGCACCGATTCAGCGAGACGTGAAGACCATGACAAAACATCTGGCTATCGGCGCCCTGAGCGTTGCCACATTGGCGATCCCTTCGTTCCTTGTTGCGAAAAAGGTGGCGAAGGATGTACGAAACACGGCTCCAATCCTCTGGCAGGACCCGGGAGACGTCGCCGCGCGCGATATGGTCTATGGTCCCGGGGGCGCAGAGCATCAGCCCCGCGGCCCCTTCAAATTCGTCAAGGAGGATATGGAGGGATCGAGTCCGAAGTTTGTGATTACCGATGCGGACGGCACTAAGTGGAAGGTCAAGCTCGATTCCGAAGCGCATCCCGAAACTGTAGCCTCACGTCTGGTCTGGGCGGTCGGATACTTTGCAGACGAAGAGTATTATCTTGCCCTCTTTTCAGGTCCAGGGAATCACTACTCTTCGGCGCGGTGATAAATTTGTCGAGCCCAACGGCATTGTGCACGGCGCACGTCTGAAGCGTGATTCGAAGGACGAAGAGAAGAATGGCTTTTGGAAGTGGAAGGACAACCCTTTCATCGGCACGCGCGAATTCAACGGCCTGCGCGTCATGATGGCTCTGATTGACAACTGGGATCTGAAGGACGATAACAACGCCATTCGCGAGTCGGAAGGCAAAAAAATCTACCTTGTGAAGGATATGGGCGCCAGTTTCGCCACCACCGGGCTGAAGCTGACGCATGCGGCGGACAAAGGCAACCTCGCCAACTACACCGACTCCAAATTCATTACCGACGTCAAACCCCCGGTTGTGAATTTCGGTACGCCTAGCCGCCCCGTGTTGCTTGAGGCCTTTGTGCTGCGCGACTTCGCGTCGCGCGTCAACATGGAATGGATCGGGAAACAGATTCCGATCGACGACGCCCGCTGGATCGGTTCGATGCTGGCCAGACTGACTCCGCAGCAGATTGAGACCGCGTTCGTGACCGCCGGTTATTCACCCCAGCAGGTCGCGGGGTTCTCGCAGGTGGTTGAACAACGGATCGCCGATCTGAACAGGCTCTGAGCGACTGGCGTTTACTGCAGCGCCCCGAACTGAATCCCGTACAGCTCGGCGTACAGCCCGTGCGCCGCGGCCAGATCCTCGTGCCTGCCCTGCTCCACCAGCCGTCCGTCCTGCACGACGAAAATCACGTCGGCCGAGCGAATCGTCGACAGCCGATGCGCTATGACGATCGACGTCTTGCCTTTCATCAGCCGGTCGAGCGCTTCGAATACCAGCTTCTCCGACTCCGCATCCAGCCCCGAACTTGGCTCATCGAGAATCAGTATCGGCGTGTTGCGGATGACGGCGCGGGCTATCGCGATGCGCTGTCGCTGCCCGCCTGAAAGCGTCATGCCGCGTTCGCCGACCAGTGTGTCATATCCCTGCGGCATCTTGTCGATGAATTCGCTCGCATTCGCCAGTTCCGCGGCCCGCACAATTTCGGCGCGCGTGGCGTTCGGTTTCCCGTAGGCGATGTTGTGCCAGATCGAACCGTGGAACAACACCGTCTCCTGCAGGACAACACTGATGTGCTCCCGCAGCGTTCGCTGCTGATAGCGCCGCAGATCGACTCCGTCGATCTTCACCGCGCCCGACACCGGATCATAAAAACGCGAAATCAGGCTGATGATCGTTGTCTTGCCCGCGCCCGTCGGGCCGACGAACGCCGCCAGCTGACCTGCTCTTATCTGAAAGCTGACATCTTCAAGAGTCAGACACCCCGGCTCGTAACCGAAGTTTACGTGATCGAACTCGATATCGCCGCGCAGCCGCGCCACTCTTCGCGCTCCCGGCATGTCCTTCACCTCGCCGTCCATCTCGAGGATTCTCAGAATCCGTTCGTATCCCACCGCGGCCTTCGAATAAGCGTCGGTCATTTTGGACAGATCCTGCATAGGCTTGTACATCTTGCCGAGATACCAGATGAAGAGAACCAGCGATCCTGCCGAGAGGCTGCCCGCGATCACCAGCCGGGCTCCGAACCAAAGCACCAGCATCGTCCCGACCGCCACAATCACTTCGACCAGCGGCGAAAGCCGCGCCTTGATGCCGCGCGCACGCAGCGCGATTTCCACGTTCTCGAGGCTTTCTTCTTCGAGGCGCCGCACTTCGTAGTCTTCGCGCGCGAACGCCTTCACCACGCGCATGGAGGAAAGCACTTCCTGCATCACGGAAACTATTTCGCCTTCTTTTTTCCGAACCTCCCGCGCCGCTTTGCTGATAAGCCGCGTATAGCGGAACACAACAAGGCCCAGCAGGGGCGCCACCGACAGCGCGATCAGTGTGAAGCGCCAGTTGATATAAAACATCACGCCGATCATCCCTGCCAGCGTGACCACGTTGATCAGTGCGTCGAGCAGGTTCGAGCTGATGAACGTCTGAATGGAGTCGATATCGCTGGTCACGGTGCTTATCAGATCGCCCGTCCGGTTCTGATCGTGATAGGCCAGCGAGAGCCGCTGCATATGGAAGTAGACCCTCTGCCGCAGATCGTGCATCACCCACTGACCCACTCTGGTGGTGAGCAGCTTTTCTGCGTACGCACAGAGTGCGCCGAAGATTGCGATTACCAGAACCGCGCCCGCGGCGAACTCGACTGTCGCGAGCTTGTCCTCGCCCGTGATCGAGAGAACCCAGCGGTTCAGCCACCCGCCCGGGGGCTTCGACCTCAGAACTGTGTCCAGTACGATCTTGAGCGGCATCGGACCCAGCAGATTTGCCACGCCGTCACCGACCGCTGCCAGCGTACCGAGGATTAAAGCCTTCCGGTGCGGCCGCAGCAATTCACGTATGGTGATTTTTCGCCCGCTTGTTTGTGCAGTCAACCGGATTGTTCAATGCAATCCGTCTTCCAGTACTACATCAAAGCGGAGCCGGACTCAGTCCGTCTTCTTCACCGCGCTTCGGCACTGACTGCTGTTGACGAATATGTCGGTCGAGTAGTCCTGTTTCAACCTCACGGTCTTGCCGTCCGGCCGCGTGACCCAGATGTGCTCATTGTCGTAACGCAGCGGAATCGTCTGACCCTCGGCATTCCAGGGCTTCCACGATTTGTGCAGCTTCGTCAGATCGTTTGAAGCGGGGTCCTTCCAGTTGAGCACCGGAGTCGTCTGGTAACCGATCAGGATTTTCTTGTCTGCCTCGAAGCAGTAGTAGTATTTGCTCGCGCCGAAAAAACAGTTGTTGCAGAGATACTGATTGCTGTCGAGCAGATGCGCCTGCACCTGTGGCTTATCCGGCGCAGCCGCGATGGCGGCGCCCAGCATCGCAAGGAATAAAATGGCTGACTTCATCTGTGTTCATTCTAGCGTTAGCATGAGTAATCAATGCGTCTGATCCTGCCGCTTCTGCTGCTTCCCTGGGCCGCCTTCGCACAGGCGCCGGTCGATCTCGAAGCCGTCGTCGCCACCGATCTCGGCACCTTCCGTTTCGAGTTCGCGCCCGACAAAGCACCGAAGCATGTCGATCAGTTCATCCGCCTCGCGCGCCAGGGCTACTACGACGGCGGCGCCTTTCACCGCGTCGTCGCGAACGGGATCATTCAGGGCGGCGATCCTCTGCTGAAGAATCCGAAAACGCCGAAAAACCTCTGGGGCACTGGCGGCCTCAGTCTTCTCGCGAGCGAGTTCAGCGATCTGAAGCATGAACGCGCCATCGTCTCCACCGTGCGCATTCCGAACAAGCCCGACAGCGACGGCGCGCAGTTCTTTATCTGCGTTGTGCCGCAGCCTTCGCTCGATGGCCAGTTCTCTGCCTTCGGCCGTGTAACCGAGGGCATGGAGGTTGTCGAACGCATCTCGCAGGTCCCCGCGGACAACGGCATCACGGTCACGCCGGTGCGGATTGTCAGCGTGAAGATCGAGCCGAAGAAAGTGCAGCCTTTTCTCACCGCGACGCCGGACGAGATGCGCAGGACTGTAACTTTCAAGACCACGCTCGGCACAATCCGCATTAAAATGGAGCCGGACTGGGCGCCGGAGAACGTTCGCAACTTCCTCATGCTGACCGATTCAGGCTGGTACAACGGCACGCCGTTTCACCGCGTCGTGAAAGGCTTCGTCGTGCAGGGCGGCACCGCCGGCACTTCGGGGGTCCGCACACATCCGGCGGATCGCTGGGTCCATCCTGTCAAAGGCGAATTCCGCGCGGACGTCAACCACGTGCGCGGCATCGTCTCCATGGCCCACGGCGACGATCCCAACTCTGCCACGACCTCATTCTTTCTGATGCTCGGCCCCGCGCCGCATCTCGACGGCCAGTTCTCCGCCATTGGCCGCATCCTGGAGGGTCTCGACGTACTCGACGCGTTCGAGAAGGAAGACCTCGACGGCGAAACGCCGAAGCGCCGCCTCGAGATCATCGAAGCCAAGGTGGATTAGCCGAGGTGGACAAATCATGACTCGAAGACACTTCGCGAAACTCAGCGCTGTCTTGACCGTCTCACACACCGGGTTCAGTCAGAACCCCCCGCGCCCGCCGGTCAAAGCCCTCGTCTTCGACACCTTCGGGACCGTGGTTGACTGGCGCGGTTCTATCATCGCTGAAGGTCAGGCATGGGAAAAGACCAAAGGCCTCATCATCGACTGGGCCCGCTTTGCCGATCGCTGGCGCGCCGGTTACGCTCCTTCGATGGAAAAGGTCCGCCGCGGCGAAATGCCGTGGACGAATCTCGACCACCTGCATCGCGTGCTGCTCGACGAACTGCTCGTCGAATTCCAGATCGACGGCCTTACCGAAGAGGAGAAGGATCACTGGAACCGGGTCTGGCATCGCCTTCACCCCTGGCCCGACTCCGTCGCCGGCCTCACGCGCCTGAAGCAGAAGTACACCATCGCGCCGCTGTCCAACGGCAACGTGGCCTTGCTCGCCGATATGGCGAAGCACGCAGGTATTCCATGGGATCTCGTCCTTTCCGCCGAACTGGCGCACCACTACAAGCCGGACCGCGAGGCTTATCTCACCGCTGTCGGCCTGCTCGAACTGAAGCCCGAAGAAGTCATGATGTGTGCGGCGCACTCATCCGATCTGAAGGCCGCGCGCAGCTTCGGTCTTCGCACCGGCTTCATTCATCGGCCGGACGAATACGGCCCGACCCGCAAAGCCGACGATGCAAAGCCCGGCGACTTCGATGTTGTGTCCGCTGACATGTTGAAATTCGCCGCGCAAATGGGTGCATAGAGTACCAACGGATTTTTAATACCTACCCCTTTCCAGGCCAGGGCACTCCGCTATACTCGCACCATTGAGCCACGCTTCCATATCGCAAAACAGAGAGATGACAGTTTGAAATCGATCGAATCAATCTTTTCAAATATTGCGCGAAGACGCCTTCTCAGTTGCGCGATCGTCGTGTTCCTGACCGTTCTGGTGCGGATAGCCCTGCTCCCCGTTGATCCCATACCGCAGCCGTACGTTCACGACGAGTTCTCCTACATATTTGGTGGCGAAACTCTGGCAAGCGGAAGGCTGACCACACCGACCCACCCAATGTGGCGTTTCTTTGAGACTTACCACATCAACATGCAACCTACCTATGCCAGCAAGTTCCAGCCCGGACAGGCTGCATTTCTGGCTATGGGAATCGTGCTGTTTGGCCATCCGTGGTATGGAGTTCTGATCAGTACTGCCCTGATGTGCGGATCGATCTGCTGGATGCTGCAGGGCTGGATGCCGCCGAAGTATGCCCTGCTCGGCGGGCTGTTCGCGTTTCTTCAGTTTGGGGTGCTCCATTACTGGATGGACAGCTACTGGGGTGGGTCCGTAGCCGGCATCGGCGGAGCTTTGGTCTTCGGAGCTCTTCCACGTCTGGCGCGCGACGGCCGCGTTTCAGCCGCGTTCGCAGCGGCGATCGGAACCGCGATTCTGGCCAACAGCCGTCCATTCGAAGGGCTGGTTGCCGTTCTTTTAAGCTGCGCGGCTTTCCTTGTGTGGACTCGTCGGCGTACCGCTGTGTGGCTGCGTCCGGCGCCCATCCTGGCCTGCGGGGTTGTGCTGCTGATTACCGCCGGCGCCATGGCTTACTACAACTTCAGGGTTACGGGCAGCGCGCTGACTCTGTCCTACACGGTCAACAATCGCCGCTATCTGGTCGCTCCGGTCTTCTGGGTGCTTCCGCCTTACCCTCCGACCAACAGACAATACCGGGACCCTTCCATGCAGCGCTTCCGTGAGGGGTGGGAGAGTGTCACCTATTCTCATGTGCGGCATAATCCCGCCATTATCGTCCACCACTTCTACGATGCCATCAGTGGACTGATTGGTTCCGGCGCGGGAATCGTATTGCTCTTTCTTTCGGTATGCGCGATTCCACTGGCCGGAATCGCCAGGATGCGGCTCGCGCTCGGCGTACTCGTGCTGTTTATGTGTGCGATAGCGGTGAACCGGTTCACCCAGGCCCACTATCTGGCTCCCGTGGTGGGAGTGTTTTTCGTTATTGCGATGACCGGGTTGCAGCTGCTCCGCAGTGTGCGGCTTCAGGACCGAAAAATCGGGCGGGCGCTGGCAGCCAGCATCGTAGGTCTCGCTTTCGTTCTGTTCGCCCTGAACACCGCGAGTTGGGTCGTCAACCACGCCGGCTCTGTGGACACCAGTCCCACCGGATTCCGTGTTCAGGTAGCTGCGAAACTCGGCGCCACGCCGGGAAATCACCTCGTATTGGTGCATTACTCCCCGACCCACGATCCCTTCCAAGAGGTGGTCTACAACTCTCCCGACATTGACGCACAGAAGATTGTCTGGGCATTCGACTTTGGTCCCGAGGCCGACCGCCCTCTTCTGAATTACTATCGCGACCGAAAAGTGTGGCTGGTTCAGCCCGACGGACCTCAGCCCACTCTGGAACCATACCAGGTCCGGTAACGGGTCTCCCGGTTATATAATCAACGATCACAAACCCGTACTCATCGGGAGGTGACATTGATTCATCGAATACGCCCATCGTTAGCCTTCATACCGCTCCTGTTAGCTGCCATTCCCGCGTTCGCGCAGGTCGACTTCTCCGGCGAGTGGGCGCCCTTCTACCACGAGGACGGCATCGAGCGCGGTCCCGGCGATGAACCCGGCGACTACACCGAACTTCCCATCAACGAAGCGGCGCGCATGCAGGCTGACAGCTATGATGCCGACCGCATCTCCGTCGTGCAGGAATACCAGTGTCGTCCGCATTCACCCGATTACGGGTTCCGCAGTCTGGGTAATCTGCGGATCTGGCGTGAAATCGATCCGCAGAACCAGCGCACCATCGCGTTTCACACCCACACTCTCGCTTACGACAGCGAGCGCGTCATCTATATCGATGACCGCCCGCATCCTCCCCACTACGCCGCGCACACATGGCAGGGCTTCTCGACCGCCAAATGGAACGGCAACATGCTGACTATCACGACGACGCACCTCAAGGAGAATTACCTCCGCCGCAATGCGCTGCCGCGCAGCGATCAGGCCATCATCACCGAACACTGGATCCGCCACGGTGACATCCTCACTGTCATCACCATCACTGAGGATCCCGTGTTTCTTGAAGAGCCGCTGGTGCGCAGCACCAACTGGTACCTCGATCCCGGCCAGCATCTCAACATGTTCGGTTGTGAATACGGACCGGAAGTGCCGAAGCCGGAAGGGACGGTTCCGAACTATCTGCCCGGCCAGAATCCGTTCCTGCATGAATTCGCCAACTACTACGGTCTGCCGTTCGAAGCCACGCGCGGCGGCAAAGAGACCCTGTACCCCGAATATCAGGACAAATTGAAAGACTACAAACAGCCCGCTCATTGCGAGCGATTTTGCCGCTGTGTGGGAATTTTCGAATGCGACGTCAATACACGCTGATCCCGCTCGCGATCCTGACAGCTGCGGTTGCCTGGGGTCAGCCCGCGGCAACCACAGGCGACATCGGTGTTCTGAAAGTTCAGGGCAACGTCTGGATGCTCGTCACGCCCGCGGGCAACGTCGCCGCGCAGGTCGGTGACGACGGCATTGTTGTTGTCAACACCGCCGAAGAGGTCCTCGCGCCCGCTATCGCCGCCGCCCTGAAGAAGATCAACGACAAGCCGATCCAGTGGATCGTTAACACCGACGCTGCTCTGAATCACATCGACGGCAACGTTGCGCTGCCTGTCGCCACCGGACTTCCCCGGCAAAGGCAGCCGCGCATAGTCGCCCAGGCCAACGTACTGAATCTTCTCGGCGGTCCGCAGCGCGCCCAGCTCAAAGTGCCCGAAGCGCTCTGGCCCAACGACGAATACAACACTCCGACGAAGGATTTCGCGTTCAACGGCGAAGCCGTCGTCGTCACGCACGTGCCGCACGCGCTCTCCGACGGCGACAGCATCGTCCATTTCCGCCGCTCCGACGTTCTCGCGGTCGGCGATATCTTCACTCCGGGTCTGTACCCGGTAATTCGCGTGGATCGGGGGGGGACCATTCAGGGCCTGCTCGACGCACTCAATCAGGTCCTGCGCATCACTGTGCCTCTTCGTTATCAGGAAGGCGGCACCTACGTGATTCCTGGCCGCGGCCGGTTGTGCGATGAAGCCGATGTGGTTGAATACCGCAACATGGTCACCATCGTTCGCGACCGCGTGCTCGATGCAGTGAAGAAGAACCGCACGCTTGAGCAGACTATCGCCGCGAAACTCACGCGCGATTACGACGTGCAGTACAACCCGAAGGCTGCCGACGCCTTCGTCGAAGCCATCTACAAGACGGTGAAGAAATGACCACCCGATTCTGTATCCTCACCGCCGTCGCGGTCCTTCCCGCTCTCGCCCTGTTGGCCCAGCCGCCGGCCGGGGGCCGCGGCCCTCAGCCTCCCCGTTCGCCGCGCGCCGCAGCGCCCATCGATATTACCGGCTACTGGGTGTCCGTGATTTCCGAAGACTGGCGATGGCGCATGGTCACGCCTGCCAAAGGCGATTTCGTGAGCATCCCTTACACCCCGGAAGCGAGACGCGTGGGCGAACTCTGGGACCCCGCGAAGGATGAAGCGTCCGGCGACGTCTGCAAGGCCTACGGTGCCGCCGCCATCATGCGCCTGCCCGGCCGCGTGCACATTACCTGGCAGGACGATTCGACTCTCAAAATCGAAACCGACACCGGTCTGCAGACCCGTCTGCTGATCTTCAACGGCAAGCCCGCCGCTGATCTCAAGCCCTCGCGTCAGGGCTTCTCTTCAGCCCAATGGGAACAGCCCGAGCGTGGCATCGGCCTTCCACGTCAGGGACTCGGCGCCACGCGAGAAGGCAATAAAGGCCAGGCACTCGAAGTCGTCACCACTCATCTGCTGCCCGGCTATCTGCGCAAGAACGGATTCCCGGTCAGCGGCGACGCCGTCGTGAAAGAGGATTTCGATTATTTCACCGAGCGAAGCGGCCAGCCCTGGTTCGTCGTGACCACGATCGTGGACGACCCCATCTACCTGCAGGAGCCCTTCGTCACCAGTTCGAACTTCAAGAAGGAACCGGACGGCTCGAAGTGGCGTCCGCGTCCCTGTTCGGCGCGCTGATTACTCAGTGCTGTGGCCCGCGCACTGCAGCACGCCCAGATACCGGCTCCACGGACCCACCGCCTTGCGGTACTGATGCGCCAGCACCCTCGAAATCTGATGCACATGAGTCAGATCATGCGCCGACCACGTGGCCAGCAGTTCGGACAATCTGACGGTGCCCAACGCCGGATGCTCTCCCTCGGCCGCGAGCTTATCCTCGTCCACGTTCATGGCACGCAGTTCGGCCAGGTTTTTCCGGCGCAGCCGGGCGAACTCATCCAGAAGCTCCCCGATCGGTTTGCCCAGGCATTCCCGCTTGTAGCCCCACCGATCGAAGGGTTCAAACTTCTTCCGCCCGCCCGAGAGGATCACTCTCGCCCGCGGAATCCAGTCCATGCGCTCGGCATGAATCAGGTGGCCGACCACATCCCAGGGGCTCATCGTGTTTTCACCCTCATTCTGCAGCGTCCATGCATCCGGCAGGCCGCGTAAAAGTGCGTCCAGCACGGCGGGCGTGCGCTCCAGTAAGGCAATTGTCAGCTGGAGATCCTGTTTCATTATGTGGTTTCCGCTAAAAACATGCCGGCGCGCCCTGCTTGTCAAGGATTATATAGTGCCTGATATAAATGAGGCCGATGACAAAAGCGCCCCGCGGCCGCCCCCGCACATTCGACGGTGCCCGGGCCCTTCGCGACGCGGAGGACGTCTTCCGTGCTCTCGGTTTCTACGCCGCCTACGGCTCAAAGGAGCAACTCTTCCGCGAAGCCGTCGAACTCTACAGCAGCACCTTGGGCGCACCAATGATTGCAGCCCTGGCTGAACAACCAACCGCTGGGGGTCTGCTCGAAGCTGCCGTCGCAGACTCGTCCGCAAGCGGCTGGCGTGCGGCGTTGATCCCTCGTCTCGAGCGTTTTTCTAACTCGACGCTGATGGACGGTCTTGCCATTCAGGCCCGCGACGGCGCGCCGTGCAAAGGTGACAGGCGATGAAAACCTTCCCCGAGGTCCTCAACACCGAACTCCCCATCATTCAGGCCCCGATGGCCGGCGCGCAGGGCAGCGCTCTTCCGATCGCCGTTTCGAACGCGGGCGGCCTCGGCTCTCTCCCGTGCGCGATGCTGCGGCCCGATCAGATACGCGCGGAGTTGCGGGCAATTCGCGCGGCCACAGACAAGCCGTTCAACGTGAACTTCTTCTGTCACACCCCGCCTGTGCCCGATGCGGATCGCGAAGATCGCTGGCGCGCCGCGCTGGCACAATACTACGACGAATTCGGAATCGACGCGGCGACCATCAGCCCCGCTGCTGCGCGCACACCTTTCAGCGACGAAGCCGCCGATGTGCTCGAAGAGTTCCCTCCGCCCGTAATCAGCTTTCATTTCGGACTGCCGCGGCCGGCGCTGCTGGCGCGCGTGAAGGCGCTGGGCTGCATAATCCTCGGGTGCGCGACAACGCTGAACGAAGCGCTCTGGCTGCAGTCGCAGGGCGTGGATGCAATCGTCGCGCAGGGCGCCGAGGCGGGCGGTCATCGCGGCATGTTCCTGTCCGAAGACATCACAACGCAGATCGGGACCTTCGCGCTCGTGCCGCAGATCGTGAACGCTGTCAGCATTCCCGTGATCGCCGCGGGCGGAATCGCGGACGCCGCGGGCGTGCGAGCGGCTCTGTCGCTGGGAGCGATTGCGGCGCAAATTGGAACCGCATACTTGCTCTGCCCCGAAGCTACGACGAGTTCCGTTCATCGCGCCGCGCTGAAAAGCGAAGCCGCGCTGCACACGGCGTTGACGCGGCTGTTCTCCGGCCGTCCGGCCCGTGGCATCATGAATCGCCTCATGCGCGAACTCGGACCGATGAGCGACCTGGCCCCCGCATTCCCGCTCGCATCCTCAGCGCTCGCCCCGCTGCGCGCTAAAGCCGAAAGCCGCGCCGATGGCGGATTCTCACCTTTGTGGTGCGGACAGAACGCAACAGGCTGCGCGGAAATTCCCGCTGCCGAGCTCACATATATAATGGCCGACGAATGGAAGCCCCGGCCAAGCTGAACATCGCAACTGTCATCGACAACAGCCGGTTCGGGGCGTACCAGATGGGCATCTTCATCCTCTGCGGCCTCTGCCTGATCATGGACGGCTTCGACCTGCAGGCTATCGGCTTCGTAGGTCCTGCGTTGCGCCGCGAATTCCACATTCCCGCCGACACAATGGGCACGTTATTCAGCGCCGCGCTGGTGGGCGTACTCTTCGGATCGCTGCTGTTCAGCATGCTGGCGGACCGAATCGGACGACGCCCGGTACTTATCGGGGTGACGCTGTATTTCTCAGCGTTATCCCTTGTGACGGCGCGTGCGGACACTGTCGATCATCTGATTCTGATCCGCTTTCTTGCGGGGCTCGGGCTGGGAGGAATCATGCCGAATGCGATGGCGCTGGTCGGCGAATACAGCTCTTCGCGGCTGCGCGTCATGTCCATGATGGTGGTCTCGAACGGTTTCACCCTTGGCGCGGCATTCGGGGGCCCTATCGCCGCCTGGCTGATCCCGAATTACGGATGGCGCGGCGTGTTCTACTTCGGCGCCATGACGCCGCTCGTGATCGCGCTGCTCATGTTCCTCCTGCTACCCGAATCTCTGCAGTTTCTCGCGCTGCGCGGCCACAACAGGGAACAGATTGTCCGCTCGCTGCGGCGTCTCGATCCCGCGGTCGAAATCTCGCCGGCCACCGAGTTTGTCACGCCGGAAGAGAGGAAGAGAGGCGTGCCCATTGTCCACCTGTTTCACGACGGACGCGCTCTCGGCACCTTGCTGCTGTGGGTCGTGAACTTCATGAACCTTCTCAATATCTACTTCCTCTCCAACTGGCTGCCGATCGTCGTGAGCAGCGCCGGATACTCGAACACCATCGCGGTGAACTCCGCGTCTGTGTTGCAGATCGGAGGCGTCGTCGGGACACTCATACTGAGTTCTTTCGTGCCGAAGTTCGGATTCACGCCCGTGCTCACGGCATCCTTCGGCCTCGCGTGTCTCAGCATCGCGCTTATCGGTCAGCCTGGGATTTCACTCACCGTGCTGTTGGCCATGGTCTTTCTCGCGGGGTTCGGCATTCCCGGCTCGCAGGCCGGACTCAACGCGTTCGCCGCGACTTACTATCCGACCGACCTGCGCTCCACCGGCGTTGGCTCCGGTCTCGGCATCGGCCGCATCGGTTCCATCGTGGGGCCGCTCGTGGGAGGATTGCTTCTCGCCCGCCACTGGACCGCGCATCAGCTCTTCCTCGCGGCGGCGGTTCCGGCATTGATTTCGGCAATCCTCATCTTCCTTTTGCGATTCGTCATCCGACCCTCGGTAAGCAAGCCTTTAACGGCGGAAGCGCTGGTACACTGATCCCTTGGCTCTGAAAATCGATCTCTTCAATCATTTCTTCCCGAAGCGTTTCTGGGAGGAATTCCTCGCGTTCAGCTCCGACCTTAAAGACATGGGCAAGCGCGTGCGCAACATCGCGAACATCTACGATCTGGAATCGCGTTTCCGCACCATGGACGAGTTCGGCGAGTATACGCAGCTCATCTCGCTCGGCTCGCCGCCCGTCGAAGGCTTGTTTAACGTCGCGAAAGCACCGGAGATGGCCCGCGTCGGCAATGACGGCCAGGCAGAGCTTGTGCAGAAGTATCCGGACCGTTTCATCGGCTTCCTCGCATCGCTGGCCATGAGCAGTCCGGATGAGGCCGCGAAGGAAGCGCGCCGCTCCGTGAAAGAACTCGGCGCCAAAGGCATTCAGCTGTACAGCAACGTGCTGGGCAAGGCGCTGGACGAACCGGAGTTTCTGCCCGTGTTCGAAGAAATCGTGAAGCTCGATGTACCCATCTGGCTGCATCCGGCGCGTGCCGCGAACCATCCCGACTATCTCACGGAGAAAAAATCGAAGTACGAAATCTGGTGGACGCTCGGCTGGCCTTACGAAACCAGCGTTGCCATGGCGCGCATGGTGTTCAGCGGCTTTTTCGATCGCTGGCCCAATCTCCAGATCATCACGCATCACATGGGCGCGATGATTCCTTACTTCGAAGGCCGCGTTGGCTACGGCTGGGACATGCTCGGCACGCGCACCACAGATGAAGGCTACGAAGAGCTGCTGAAATCGATGAAGAAGCGGCCCATCGATTACTTCCGGATGTTTCTTGCCGACACCGCCGTGTTCGGGGCGCGCGCGGCGACGGTCTGCGGGCTCGAATTCTTCGGCATCGACAAAGTAGTGTTCGCCTCCGACACACCGTTCGAACCGACGCCGGGTCTGTATATCCGCGAAACGATCAAGGTTATTGAAAGCCTCGACCTGACGGCCGATCAGAAGGATCAGATCTTCCGAAGAAACGCCCTACGGCTTCTTAAGATGGCTTGAGCTTCACAGCCTGAACACCCGCTCGGCGTTGGATTGATACAGCTTCTTCTTGTCAGCGTCGCTGATGGGCAGGTTGTCCGTTACAGCCACTTCTTCGGGAACGAACTGATAAGGGTAGTCCATCGCATACATCACGCGATCCACGCCGAGCACGGATTGTGAGTAGAGAATCGGCGGCTCCCAGGCCATGCCGCTCGTCGTGATGTAAATGTTTTCCTTGAAATACTCGCTCGGTTTGCGCTCGAGCTTTTTCACAGTCGCGTAGCGGTTGGCGCTCACCATGCGGTTATGCATGAAATCGATGCGCGAGAGCGAAAACGGCAGGCTTTCGCCCAGATGTCCGATGACCAGCGTCAGCTTCGGGAAGCGGTCGAATACGCCGCTGATGATCAGGCGCAGGATGTGCAGTCCGGTTTCCACCGCGAAGCCGAAGATGGCTCCGTCGAGACCGCGTTCGAGGAAGGGCGCGATCATGGCGGGCGACGGCGTATTCGGGTGGATGTAGACGGGGACATCGAGGGCTTCGGCGGCTTCGAAGATCGGCCAGAATTTTTCGTTGTCGAGATATTCACCGCGCGTGTGCGAGTTGATGATGGCGCCCTTGAGGCCGAGCCGGCGCACACCTCGTTCGAGTTCCTGAGCTGCCACTGCGGGATCCTGCGGCGCGATGGCGGCGAGGCCCGAGAAGCGGTCGGGATGGCGGCGGATGGCGTCCACCATGAAGTCATTGCTGGCGCGCGCCAGCGCGACGGCATCTGCGGCTTCAAACACCTGCACGCCGGGCGCGGTAAGGGAAAGAATCTGGCGCGCAATGCCGGTGGCATCCATATCCGCGAGGCGGAGGTTGCCGAGATCGGTCATGCGGGCGAGGACGTCTTTGATCCGCTGGTTCGGATTCCCGCCATAGAAGCCCCAGAGGCTGTGGAAGCCGGGATCTTTGCAGTATCCGTCGCTGAGGAGAGCGCGATAGCGGTCGACAATTTCGGGAGGGGCGAAGGCTTCTTCAGTGGCGATACGCAGGCAGGTGAGGGGCATGGGCTGTTGGCTTTAAGTATATGTAAATAATCGGGTTATGTCCAGTCTTGGGTTCGTTTGGCAAAATTGAAGTTGCGAGTGCCGCTCCCTCACGGTCACGGTTCGGAAACCGCTTCCTGCGCGGCTGCATTATCGCATTCAAAAGACAGTCGCAGGAGGAAATCGATGATTCGACAGATAATTTCCATTGGCTTCGGCCGTGACTGCGAATGTGTTGCCGGAACTACCCTGCTGCGGTATTATTCCATTCAACATGAGTAGTAACCTCGAAAAGCTGAAGACAGCCGGTGTCGTGCCAGATGACCACACGTTGACGGACGCCGACACGTCGACGATTGAAAACCTGAGCGATCAGGAGGTCCAGTCGCTGATCAGCCTGAAACAGAAACTGGGAGCCGATTTCGTGCAGCGTAATACCCGCGACGCGCCCAATTGCTTCCTCTGACAGGCGATCTCAGGCACAGCCAGGTGCTGCGGCGCAAGATCCGGCTGGCTGGCGGCGGGATGTTCGACGCGCTCGACGGTTTCTGGTCACAGCCCGATCTGGGCACGCGATATCCGGAATTGCTTTTTCATGTTTACTGTGTCGTCCGGGCTACGGTTCCTCTCATGGAGACGGCGCTGCGCCGGGCTGAGGAACTGGCCGGGTCCGATCCGGTGGCTGCAGGTATCGCGGAGTATCTCGCACATCACATCCCGGAGGAACTCCACCACGACGAATGGCTGCTGGACGATATCGTCGCGCTCGGCGCGTCGCGCGGAGACGTGCTGCGCCGGCTGCCTTCGCCCGCGGCAGCCGCGATGATTGGCAGCCTGTATTATTGGGTGATCTACGCACATCCTCTGGCGTTTTTGGCATACGCGGCCGTTGTCGAGGGCCATCCTCCTTCGGAGAGTTATCTGGAAGAAGTGCGGCAGAGGACGGGCATTCCGGCGGAGGGCTTCAGAACCTACGTGAAGCACGCGCGGCTGGACCCGCACCACGCACGCGAGATGGATGAAGTGCTCGACCGGCTGCCACTCACCGCGGAACACAATAGTCTAATGGGGGTGGTGGCCTTCCAGACGATGCATCATCTGAGCGCCTTGTTTGGTGCGCTGACCTTGCCGCGATGATACAGACATGATCGGCCGACTGGTATCGCGATACCGCATTGTGGAAGAACTGGGCCATGGCGGCATGGGCGTGGTCTACAAGGCGCGCGACATCCGTCTGGAACGTTATGTGGCGCTCAAGTTTCTGAGCTCCCCGCTGGGCGAGACCGACACGGCGCGGAGGCGTTTCATGCAGGAAGCGCGGGCCGCCTCGGCGCTGGATCACCCGAACATCTGTACGATCTACGGGATCGAGGACGCAGACGACGGCCGCCTGTTCATTGCGATGGCGTGCTACGAAGGCGAGACGCTGAGAGCCCGTCTGGAACGCGGCGCGATGAGCGTGAAGGATGCCACCGCCGTGTTCCTGCAAGTCTGCCAGGGTCTCGAAAAGGCGCATGCGCACGGCATCGTGCATCGCGACATCAAGCCCGGCAACGTGATGCTGACCCGCGACGGGGGCGTGAAGCTGCTGGATTTCGGTTTGGCCCTTTTGAGTGAATCCGGTCGGAATACGGTACCGGGTGAATCGCTCGGAACACCCGCATACATGTCGCCGGAACAGTTCCGCGGGGAAGCTTACGATGCGCGGACGGATGTGTGGTCGATGGGTGTGATGCTGTATGAAATGCTTACCGGCGACGTGCCGTTCCGCGGCCGGGGGCAGGGGATCATGCTGGCCATCCTGCGGGACGACCCGCGGCCGCCCAGCTCGTTCTGGGGCGGTATTCCAGCCGCACTGGACACGGTCGTACTGCGCGCGCTCGAAAAGAATCCGGTGCGGCGCCATCAGACAGTCGGCGAGTTTGCGGCGGACCTGAGGGCCGGGATGCGGGCGGCGGATCTCTCCGCTGATACGCGGGAAACCAAGACCACTTTCCTGTCCTTGTCCGATGCGGAACTCCCGGCGGCGCCGCGCAGCGGCCTTTCCGTACTGGTGCTGCCCTTCGCCAACCTCAGCCGCGACGAGGAAAACGAATATTTCGCCGACGGGCTGACGGAAGAGCTCATAACCGATCTGGGCCAGGTGCCGGGTCTGCGGGTTCTCTCGCGCAATTCGGCATTTCAGTTCAAGGGCAAGACGGTGGACGCGCGCCGGATCGGTGAGGAACTGCAGGTGAGCAGCATTCTGGAAGGCAGCGTGCGAAAGGCAGGCGACCGGCTGCGAATCACCGCGCAGCTGGTGAACGTTTCCAACGGCTATCAGGAATGGTCGCAGCGTTTCGACCGCCGCATGGAAGATGTGTTCGCGATTCAGGACGAGATTGTCTCCAACATCGTAGCCGCGCTGCGCGCGCATATCTCGGGTATGAGAATCTCAGGCATCCCGGTGCGCAGGCGGCCGGAAAACCTCGAAGCCTACAACCACTACCTGAAGGGCCGCTACCATCTGAACCGGCAGACTCCCGGCGACCTCGAGAAAGCCGTGGCACTGTTTGAAAAGGCCATCGGGGAGGATCCGGAATACGCGCCGGCGTGGGCGGGTCTGGCGGACTATTACGTCAACGTCGGTTTCTGGTGCGTCATGCCATCCGATCAGGTCTGGCCGAAGGCCCGGCGGAATGCGCAGCGCGCGGTGGAACTGGATCCGAACCACGCCTACGCGCAGACGGCCCTCGGCTACGTTCGCATCTTCTGCGACTGGGACTGGGCCGAAGCGGGGCGTAATTTCCGGCGCGCGGTGGAGCTCTCGCCGGCGGACTCGCAAACTGCCTACGCGCACGGGCTGTATCTGACGCAGATGAGCCGAACCGACGAAGCTCTGGCTGAATTTCGCCGCGCGCTGTCGCTTGATCCTCTCTCGCTGAGGGTGAACACCGGGCTGGCGCTGGTTCGTTACTACCGGCGCGAATACGACGAAGCCATCGCGCAGGGAATGAAGACGCTGGAGCTGGACCCCGATTATTTCGAAATGCACGCGGCGTTCGGACTGCTTTACCTGCAGACGGGCCGTTTCGACGAGGGCCTGAAGTATCTGGAAGGGCTGCGGGCGCGATCGGGCGATAACCCGCTCATCCTCGGTCTGCTGGGCTACGGGTACGGCGTGGCGGGGCTGGACGAGAAGGCCGGACAGATAGGGGCGCGGCTGGGAGAACTGGCGCGCGCACAGTATGTCGCGCCTGTTTCGCGCGCCCTGGTCCACATTGGTCTGGGAGAGCAGGATGCAGCATTCCAGTGGCTCGACCAGGCGGCGGCGATTCACGATTCGCTGCTTTGTTACCTCGATGTGATGCCCTGCTACGATCCGCTCAAACACGACCCGCGGTTTCCCGTGCTGCGCGAGCGCATGGGACTTGCAGCGAATTCAGTGACGAAGGTCTGAACGATGGACGCGGTCTTCGCCGTGGTGCCGTTCAGCGATGTGAGGCGTCCGGCGATCGGCGTGAGCACGCTTCTCTCCGGCGTCAGGCAGGCGGGCTTTTCGGCGCGGGTCGAGTATGTGCATCTCCAGCTGGCGGCGTGGATGGGCGTGGAACTGTATCAGTGGATCCACGAACTGGGCGATCAGCTGCTGCTGGACATGGATAAGCCTTCCATTTCGCTGGTCGGCGAGTGGTTTTTTGCGGGCGTACTTTTCCCCGGGCAGCTGCCGGCCGATGAAGACTATCTGGCGAAGTTCGTGGCACCCGATCCGCGCGGGCGGGCGCGAATCGAAGCGTTGGCCGACGCGCGCCATCGTTACGCGGCCAGGTTCGTGGAATATGCGGCCGAGGCGATACTCCGGCATCGCCCGCGCGTGGTGGGTTTCACGTCTACCTTTCATCAGACAGTGTGCAGCCTGGCGGTAGCGAAGGCGCTCAAACAGGCGGCCGATCGTTTCTTTCCCCTTGACCCGCCCGCGGTCATATTGGGCGGCGCAAACTGCGAAGGCGGGATGGGGCGGCAGCTGATTCGCTCATTCCCGTGGATCGATTATGTCTGCACGGGGGAAGGCGACGAAGCGGTACCGGAATTTCTCGATCGCTTTATCCGGGAGGGCAATCCCGAACCGCCTCCCGGAATCCTGCGCCAGGGATTTGCGGAGGTTCTGTCGGTGCCGAAGCGCATCGCGCGCATGGACGATCTGCCGATTCCCGATTTTTGCGACTACTTCGAGGGCCTCGAAGCCTGCGGTCTGCCGGAGGTGGAGCCTGTGCTCACGATCGAGACCGCGCGCGGATGCTGGTGGGGGGCGAAGCATCATTGCACCTTCTGCGGGTTGAACGGCGACGGTATGGCGTATCGCAGCAAGTCGCCAGAGCGGGCGGTGGCGGAGATGATGGGGCTGGCCGAAACGTACGGTGTGGCGCGGGTGCATTCGGTGGACAACATTCTCGACACGCGTTATATCGGTGCGCTGTTTCCGGAACTGGCGCGGCGCAATGCCGGGCTGGACCTTTTTTATGAAGTCAAATCGAATCTGCGATACGACCAGCTGAAAACGATGCGCGAAGGCGGCGTCGAGACCGTGCAGCCGGGGATTGAAAGCTTCAGCAACGCGACGCTCGAGCTGATGCGCAAGGGATGCACGGGGCTGCAGAACATCCAGACGCTGCGCTGGTGCGCCGAACTGGGCATCGTTACGGCGTGGAACCTGCTGTACGGATTTCCGGACGAGCTTCCGGCCGAGTACGAACGTATGGCGGAACTGGTGCCGCGGCTGACGCACCTGCCGCCGCCGGCGTACTGCTGCCGGATCCGGCTGGACCGCTTCAGTCCGCTGTATACGCGGGCGCGGGAACTGGGCCTTGGGAACGTGCGGGCCATGAAAGCGTATTCGTACGTGTTTCCGCTGCCGGAGAGTGCGCTCGGGGAACTGGCGTACTTCTTTGAATTCGATTACCGCGATGGCAGGAATCCGGCCGATTATGCGCGACCGTTGATCGAGCGCGTGGAGGAATGGAGCCGGCTGGCGGAATCGAAACCGGCTCGGCTGGACGCGTACGGGGCGGGCGATTTGCTTGTAATCGAGGACACGCGTCCGTGTGCGACCGGGCGGCAGCACATTTTCACCGGCTTCGCGGCGCGCGTGTATCGCGAATGCGACAGCGCGGCACGACCCGCGGCTCTGGCAGGCCGGCTGGGCGCGGATGAAACTGAGATCCGGCGTGTGGTCGAGCGGTTTCTGGACGAAAGGCTGATGGCGGAAATGGATGGTCAGGTGTTGAGTCTGGCGGTCTTCCGGTACAGGGCTGCGAAAGAGCTATTAATTTAGCAGGCTTTAGTTAACAAGCTACGTTAATTTCCGATACTAGTTCTTATGCGAATGGTGCCGGAAAGCTTGTACCGGTACGTGTTTCAGCCATTTCGGCTCGCCAGCACAATGATCTTGTGGACTAGACCTGGCGAACAAGGGTATCCTGAATTTGACGGTAATTCCTTCCGTCTTCAGACATTCTGGCTAAGACAGCCTGTCTCATTTTCTTTTCTCATCGCGATTTGATTTTTAATCGGTCAGACGTGCGCACCGGTACCCGGGTCACGCCTCAATCCTAAATACGGAGCTTTATTATGAGAATTTACCGCCAACAATTAACCAAACAATTCATGAAGGATTCTGCAGCTCGATTCGGGAAATTTTGCCTGGCCGGAGTCCTGGCTGCGATGGCGCTCGGCACAGCACGCCTGGCCAGAGCAGACGAGATTTTTGACGTGGACCTGACAATCGGGAACGGCTCGGTCATCGGGACCATAACTACCGACGGAACCCCCGGGACGATCGGGCCAGCCGATTTCGTCGGGTTCGACCTGACGATTAACGCCCCGTTCGGCAGCGCAGTCACAACGAGCACATCAGACTTTTATGCATTCAGCGGGGATGATTTAACAGTGACGGATTCGGAGCTCCTATTCAACTTCAGCGGATCTCCCGATTCAGGATTCACCCTGCTGTCAGACGATGGCTCGCAGGCATGGACCACTGGCGGCGGCGGCTTCCTTCAGGCTATATGTGGCGCCGCGTGCGACCCGGGCGGCACACCAGGAACAGAGAACGACAGCCGTATGTATCCCGTGAATTACACGGAGCTGACCGGCGAGGTGGCGATCGGGACAGCAACGCCCGAGCCCGCGGCACTGTTGCTGTTCTCCACCGGCCTTATCGGCCTTGGGGTTGTACGGGCTCGCCGGGGCGATTGGTTCGGTAAAAAGAACCGGTGTGAAGCGCGGGATTCGTAACACTCCGCGCCGGGTGGAAACCCGGCGGCGCTGGCCCCACTCTACCGGTGGTTGCTGCCCTCGGTTTGGATGTGAGGAACGGACGCGTCATCGGGGCCGCCCTCGGGGTGGAGAGATTCATGCAGGTTGCGGCTGAGCTTTTCGCCGATCTCGCGGTCGCTTGTGTCCGGATCAATCCAGAGATGTGCTAATAAACACCGGGTGCCCAGTTCATCGGTCACTTCAAACGAATAGTAGTTTTCGCCCAGATCGAGTGTATGGGTTTTGCCGGGCAGAACAGCAGCCGAAATTCGATCGAGTCGATCCAGAATTCCCTCGGACATGACGATCCGAGAGGAGCATTTGCAGGCCCAAACCCCGCAGAACCACCTTTACGCCTTTGCCGTTTGGGCGGCTTCGAGCGGCGGGCACGCCACGACGTTCCAGATTTCGCTCGCATATTGCGCGATTGTCCGGTCGCTCGAAAACTTTGCCGAACAGGCAACATTCAGGATTGCCATTCTGTCCCATGCTGCGGTGTTCAGGTGGAACTGTCCCAGCCGGGCGTGCGCCTCGGCATAGCTCGTGAGATCGGCGAGGTGCATATAATGATCGCCCTTCGGCAGAAGTACGTCGAGTATCGGATCGAACACATGCGGTTCGCCGGCATTGAAGTGGCCCGAGGCGATCAGATCCAAAGCCTCGCGAATGGCGGGCTCGTTCTCGTAATGCCACCGCGGGTTGTACCAGCCTGCTGAATTGCCCACCTGTTCGGCCGTCAGACCGAAGAGGAACATGTTCTGTTCACCCACCTCCTCAGCCATTTCGACCTGGGCGCCGTCGCGCGTGCCGATAGTCAATGCGCCGTTCATCATGAACTTCATGTTGCTGGTGCCGCTGGCCTCGTACCCAGCAGTCGAAATCTGTTCGGAAACGTCGCTCGCCGGGATGAGCCGCTCCGCCACGGACACGCTGTAATCGGGCAGGAAAACAACCTTGAGCCTGCCCCGCGTGATCGGGTCGCGATCCAGCACAGCCGAAATATTGTTGATGAATTTGATGATCAGCTTCGCCAGATGATATGCGGGGGCGGCCTTGCCGGCGAAGAAGAACGTGCGCGACGGGCCTCCGGCAACGGGATCGTGGCGCATCTGGTTGTAGAGCATCACGATGTGCAGGGCGTTGAGAAGCTGGCGTTTGTATTCATGGATGCGCTTGATCTGGCTGTCGAAGATGGTGTCCGGGTCAACGGTCTGGCCAGTTGTCGCATTCAGCCAGTCGATGAAGCGCACGCGGGCCTGACGCTTGGCGGCGTGGAATCCGTCGCGGAAGGCGGCGTCATCGGCGAGCGGCTTGAGCCGCGCGATCTGCGCGAAGTCGGCAACCCATCCGTCTCCTATTGCTTTGGTGATCAGATCCGCGAGCGGCGGGTTGGCCACATGCAGCCAGCGCCGCTGGCGTGACGCCGTTTGTCTTGTTGTTAAAACGCTCGGGGAACATCTGTGCGAAATCGGGCACAACGAACTTCTTCAGCAGGTCGGTGTGAATCGCGGCGACGCCATTGGTGCTGTGCGAGGACACAATGGCGAGATTGGCCATGCGCACCTTTTTCGCGGCCCCCTCTTCGATCAGGCTCATGCGCTGCAATCGGGCCGTATCGCCAGGATACTGACCGCGCACGCGATCGAGAAAACGCCGGTTGATTTCGTAGATGATTTCGAGCTGCCGGGGGAGAATGTCCTCGAACCAGGCGACCGGCCAGCGTTCGAGAGCCTCGGGCAGCAGGGTGTGATTGGTATAGGCGAAGGTACGCTGCGTGATGTCCCACGCGCGATCCCAGCCCAGCTTCGGCTTCGTCGAGCAGGATGCGCATCAGTTCCGGAATGGCCATGGTCGGATGCGTGTCATTCAGCTGCACGGCCGCCTTATCGGGCAGCAGATTCCAGTCGGAGTTTTTGGCGCGGAAACGCCGGACGATGTCGTGCACCGAGCAGGCGCAGAGAAAATACTCCTGCAGGAAACGCAGCTCGCGGCCCATGTCAGTGGAATCATCGGGGTAAAGTACGCGCGTGATCGATTCGGCCGCGAGACTCTCTGTGACCGCGCCCACAAAATCGCCGTGGCTGAACTGATCGAAATGGAAAGAATCCGGCGCGCCGGCATTCCACAGACGAAGCGTGTTGATGGTGCGGCCGCCGTAGCCGATGACAGGACGATCGAAAGGAATGCCGAGCAGCGTGGAAGGTTTGCCCGGCACCGGAACCAGAACTCCGCCGCGCATCTGGAATGAGCAGCTCAGTTTGACTTCCACGATGTGGTCGAGCCGTACGATCTCCCAGGGATCGGGACGGCGAAGCCAGTTATCGGGCCGCTCGTTTTGCCAGCCGTTGCGGATTTCCTGACGGAAAATGCCGTATTCGTAGCGCAGCCCGTAGCCCATGGCGGGCAGATCCATGGTGGCCATGGATTCGATGAAGCACGCGGCCAGGCGTCCGAGTCCGCCGTTGCCGAGACCCGCGTCGGGCTCCTGATCGAGCAGTTCGTACCAGTCGACGTGCTTCTCGCGGCAGGCTTCCTGCATGGCCGGATCGAGCAGCAGGTTCGACACGTTACTCGCGAGCGAGCGGCCGATCAGGAACTCCATCGACATGTAGTAAGCGCGCTTGGGATCGACCTCGTAATGGTGCTTCTTCGTACGCAGCCACCGAAGTGCGAGCACGTCGCGCAGCGAGCGGGCTACGGCTTCATACCGTTCCCGCGGCGTGGCGAATACGGGATCGATGGCGTAATCGAAAACAAGATGGCGGTCATAAAGCGCGTTGGGGTCGCTGTGAAAACGAACAGGGCCGTATTCCGCAAGGTCAGGATGCATGGGGATCTCCTTTTCGGCGCCAGGCGCGGCGGATTGTGTTGGCGTCCCTATTATGGAGCGGAAAGGTTACAGATCAATGGCGAAATTCGCCATATTGGCAACATTTTTTGTTTCGTTTTGAATGCGGCCGGGGTGCAGCCGAAAGTAGTTTCGACGGTGCCACACATCCGGATCGCATGCGGGCGGACGCCGGACATAAAATTATCAATGCGCGCAAGCCGGGCTTGATGCGGCTCGCCTATACTGCCGCTATGTCCAAGAATTATATTTCGCGTTTCGCCATCAATGCGGACGACGTGCCCCGCGCGCGCGACTTCTATCAGAAAGTCTTTGGCTGGGAGTTCGAAGCGTGGGGTCCGCCGAATTTCTATCTGATCCACACGGGCGATGCGCCGCCGCAGGGCGCGGGCGGACTCCTGCATGAACGGCGCGAACTGGTGCCCGGCGGACGCATGATCGGCTTCGAATGCACGATCACGGTGGCGAATATCGATGAGACGATCAGCGCGATCAAAACCCACGGCGGCACAATGGTGACGGAGAAGGTCCGCATACCGACTGTCGGCACTATCGCGTATTTTCAGGACACCGAAGGAAACGTCGCCTGCATCAGCGAACGGGAGCAATGACAGGCACGGTGGCGCAGATCAGTGTCTCGGCGGGAGGCGTGCCGAAGTGCGCGATCGGGCGGGGCGAAGTCACGCCGCGGGGCATCGCAGGGGACGGCTGGCGCCATAGGCAGATTCACGGCACTCCGAAGCGCACCATCCTGCTGATTACGTTCGAGGGGCTGGAAGAGATCGAGGCGATGGGATTCCCTGTCTACCCGGGAGCGCTGGGCGAGAATCTGACGACACGGGGGCTCGACCGGCGCGGGCTGCGCATCGGGCAGCAGTTCCGCTGCGGCAGTGCTGTCATTCAGCTCACCGAACCGCGGGTTCCGTGCCGGACGATCGGCGTCTACGGCAAGGGCATCGACAAGGCGATCTTCGATTCGTCCGCCATGAGAGGCGACCCTTCGTCGAAGGTATGGGGGCTGAGCGGATTCTACGCTTCGGTGAAGGAGCCGGGTTGGCTGCTGCCGGGTGATGCGATTACTTTGGTTTCGATGCGTTAGAATCGCTTCGGTGAAAAAATCTGTTTACACACTGAGCCTCACGCTCGTCGGGCTAAGTGCACGCGCATTTGCGCAGGGTCCGGCGCAGGCTCCGGCGCAGCCGCAGCGGCTCGGCACGGAATTCGGTATCTCCGCGTTCGAGCGCGAATGCTCGAAGTGTCACGGCAACGCCGCGGTGGATCGCGCGCCCAGTCCCGCGGCGATCCGCCAGATGCCGCCCGAACGCATTTACGCCGCCATCACCACCGGCATTATGCAGACGCAGGCGGCGAATCTGACTGATGAACAGAAGCGCCGGCTGGCGGAGTATATGGGCGGCCGTCCGCTGGGCAGCGCGGACCTGGGCGACGCGACCCAGATGCCGAATCATTGCGCGCCGTCGGCGATGCCCGATCCAGCGAAGGGCCCGTCGTGGAACGGATGGGGCGCCGATATACACAACACGCGCTTCCAGGACGCGAAGGGCGCAGGGCTCACGGCTGCGCAGATTCCGAATCTCAAATTGAAATGGGCGTTCGGATTTCCGCTGGGGGTCTCCGCTTTCGGGCAGCCATCGGTGGCCGGCGGACGGGTATTCGTCGGCTCCGATATCGGATACGTTTACGCGCTCGATGCGAAGACGGGCTGCGTTTACTGGTCGTATCGGGCCAAAGCCGCGGTGCGCACCGCGATGGTGTTCGGCCGCGCGGGGAATTCGCCGCGAAACGCGGTTTACTTCGGCGACATGCAGGCCAATGCGTATGCGCTCGACGCGGACTCCGGCGCGCTGATGTGGACGCGCCGCGTAGAGGATCACTTCAGCGCGCGCATCACGGCGGCGCCCACTCTTTACGCAGGCAGGCTCTACGTGCCGGTGTCCACGTCGGAAGGGTTTTCGGCATCCACGGCGGAGTATCCGTGCTGCACGTTTCGGGGCAGCGTGGTGGCGCTGAACGCGGCGACGGGCGAACAGGTCTGGAAGACTTACACGATCTCCGAACCGAAGCCGACGAAGAAGAATTCGGCAGGCACACAGCTGTACGGGCCTTCCGGCGTGGCGGTGTGGAATTCGCCGACGGTGGATGTGAAGCGCAGGGTCCTCTATTTCGGCACGGGCGACTCGGCTACCGAACCTGCGCCCGAAACATCGGACTCGATTCTGGCCGTCGATCTGGACACGGGCAAAGTGCGATGGTCGTTCCAGGCCGAGCCGAATGATGCCACTCTCGGGGGATGTTTCGGCAATGCGAAGAGCGAGGCGTGCCCCGAGCATCCCGGCCCGGACTGGGATTTCGGCGCTTCGCCGGTGCTGAAGACGCTTTCGGGCGGCCGCGACATTCTGATTGCACCTAACAAGAGCGGCATTGTGTTCGCGCTGGATCCGGACCGCAAAGGCGCGGTCATCTGGAAGACCAATCTCGCCGAAAGCGCGAATAAGCGGGCCACGAATCTGGTGTGGGGCGGCGCGGCGGACCAGCAGAATTTCTATGCCGGACTCGCCACGGGCTCACTCGCTGCGATACAGTTTGCGACCGGAGAAAAGCTGTGGACCACGCACCTGGCGGCGCAGGGCAGCCGCGCGTCGTACGTGGCCGCGAACACAGCGATTCCCGGGGCGGTGTTCATTGGCGGGACCGACGGCAAAATCCACGCGCTGGCGTCCGCCGATGGAAAAGAACTTTGGAGTTTTGACACGGCACGGGACTTCGACACTGTGAACAAGGTTCCCGCGAAGGGTGGATCGATCGGATCGGCTGGACCGACTGTGGCGGGCGGCATGGTCTTCATTGGTTCGGGGTATAGCGTGACTTCGGGAATGCCGGGCAACGTGTTGCTGGCGTTTGCACCTTAACGGCTACTAACAGGTACTGAGAATCCGTAAAGTTCAGCGCCGGGGCGGAAGCTCGGCGGCAGGCTGAAAGCCTGGCCCCACTAAGCAGTTAGATCAGGGGCTTCCCATCAACTCCAGATCGAGCGTCTGATCGCTTGCCTTCTCCAGCCGCGCCATCCTTTAACGGATATGACGCAGGCTTACAGAAAACGTGCATATGCGCGAATCTCCCGGATCGAATAAAATAAGCGGCCAGATGCGCATTCCAACTTGTACCTCCGCCGCGCCCGTTCTGGTGCTTCTGGCGCTCTCCGGCGCAGCATGGCTCGACGCGCAGCAGGCTGCCAGGGCGATTAATGTGGACGGCAAGGTCCTGCACAGCGTGGGCAGCGTCGCCACCGATCCGCTGCCGGGCTCCTGGATTGCCTACGGTCGAAATCAGAACGAGACGCGCTACAGTCCGCTCAAGCTGATCAACGATACCAATGCGAAGCGCCTCGGCCTTGCGTGGACCTACGTGACCGGCGCGGGAGGCGGCAATCAGGAAGGCACACCGCTCGTCTGGAACAACACGCTCTACGGGATCACAACCTGGAGCGTGGTCTATGCGCTCGATGCACGAACCGGCAAAGAGTTGTGGCGATGGGACCCGGAAGTTAACCAGAGCACAGTCCGTCCGAAGATCTGCTGCGGCATTGTGAACCGCGGGATGGCGCTCTATAACGGCATGCTGATCGTGCCGGTTAACGACGGCCGACTGGAGGCGCTGGATGCGCTTACGGGGAAGCCCTTGTGGGAAACGCGCGTGGCGTATCCGCAGGATCTCTACACGCTGACCATGGCGCCGCGCATCGCAGGCGACAAAGTGATCATCGGTGCATCGGGCGGCGATAAGGCGACGCGCGGTTTCTTCGCGGCCTTCGATGCCAAGACCGGCAATAAGGCATGGAAGTTCTACACGGTGCCGGGCAACCCAGAAAATCCGCCCGAGAACGACGCGATGAAAGCTGCGCTTAAGACCTGGGGCGGCGACTTCTGGACCAAAGGCGGCGGCGGTGCGGTGTGGGACGGCATCGCTTACGATCCCGACGCCAACCTGGTTTATGTCGGCACCGGCAATGCTGAGCCGTGGGTGCAGAAGTTCCGCGGCGCGCAGAATGTCGACAACCTTTATACGTGTTCGATCCTCGCGGTTGACCTCACTACCGGCCAACTGAAGTGGTACTTCCAGACCACGCCCAACGACAACTGGGATTTCGACAGCGTGCAGCAGTTGATGCTGCTCGATCTGAAGATTAACGGCCGCCTGCGCAAGGTGATCACGCAGGCATCGAAGAACGGCTTTTTCTGGGTGCTCGACCGCATCACAGGCGAGTACATTTCCGGTGCGCCTTTTGTGAAGACGACATGGGCGCTGGGTCTCGACGCGAAGGGACGGCCGATCGTGAACCCCGCGGCGTATTACGACACCGATCCGATCTCTATATTTCCGACCGGCGGCGGCGCGCATAACTGGTCGCCGATGTCGTACAGTCCGATTACCGGCGACGTCTACATCGATGTTTCACTTTCGCCCTTCACGTACGCGGCGACGGCGGAACTCAAGCCTGGCACGAACGGCTATTCGCGCGGCGATGGAACCCCGAAACTGATCGACAATCCCGCGATCGGCCCGCCTACCGCGGATGGTATGCGCGGCGCGCTGGAGGCGTGGGACCCGGTAAATCAGAAGCTGGTATGGCGCATCGATGGCGGCGGCGGTATCGGCGGCGGTACGGTGGCGACGGCGGGTAACCTGGTGTTCCAGGTGATTAACGACGGCCGCTTCCGCGCGGTGACGGCGGATAAGGGGGAAGTTCTGTACGAGGTGCAGACCGGCCGCAACGGCATGGCTCCGCCGATCACTTACGAAGTGGACGGCAAGCAGTACGTGGCCTTCCAGGGCGGCATGGGACGTCCGGCGAAAGATGAAGGGGCGAACAACGCGAAGGTGGATTATCCGCCAATGATGTTCGTTTTCGCGCTCGACGGCACAGCGGAACTGCCTAAGGCGGCTCCGGTGGCGCCGCGGAATAACAACAATCAGCCGGCGCCTCAGCCTGCGGCGCCGGAACTTCGGTAGCGGGGCGTGGCAAAACACGAGCTGCGTTACTGAGAATCCGTAAAGCTCCGGGCCGGGCGAACCCCGGCCTGCAGGGCCGAAGCCCTGCCCCACAAAAATCCGCGGGGGTCAGGCCGGAGCCGGACTGAAGCTTAGACTCTTTTCCAGAAACTCGTCTTCGGGGATGGGCCGGCTGAACAGGTAGCCCTGCGCGACGTCGCACGAGAGCTCTTCAATGAGTGCGAGCTGCGTTTCGGTCTCGATTCCCTCGACGACGATTTGCTTCCGCAGCGCGCGGCTGATCTCGACGACACGGCGCAAAACGACGGACGGGTCTCCCTCGACTTCAAGCTGGCGCAACAGCGACTTATCGAGCTTGACGGTGTCGCAGGGCAGGTCGCACAGAGCCGCAAGCGACGAATAGCCGGTTCCAAAGTCATCGATGGAGACGGAGATACCGAGATTACGCAGCGCCTCCAGCCGCGCCGCCGCGCCCGTCGGGTCGTCGAGTACGCAGCTTTCCGTCAGTTCAATCTCGAGCAAATGGGGATCGAGGCCGGTCCGGCTGAGCACTGCCATCAGGGTGTCCGCAAAGTCGGGCCGGTTGAACTGCACGGCGGATACGTTAACCGCGGCGCGTGTGTCCGGCGGCAGCAGCGGGAGCCATTTCCGGCGCAGCCGGCAGGTTTCTTCCAGCACCCAGGCGCCGATCGGCACGATCAGGCCGGTGCGCTCCGCCACAGTCATGAAAACCGACGGCGAGACAACGCCCAACTCCCGGTGACGCCAGCGAAGCAGGACCTCATAAGCTTCCATGCCGCGGTCCGAGAGGCGTATCAGCGGCTGAAAGCGCAGCTCGAACTCCTTTTCGTCCACGGCGCGCTGCAGATCGCGCTCGATCTTCGCGTCGCGCAACCGGTTGCCCGCCCACGCCTCGGAATGGCCTTTCAGTGTATTTCCCCCGCTGAGTTTGGCGGCGAGAACCGCGTGGTAGGCGTTCCGGTCGAGCGTTACGTCGTCTGCGGCGTCGGCCGGGAAGCACGCCATCCCGATGCTGGCGGTGAGGCGCAGTTCTTCGTCGCCGATGAAGAAAGGTTCTTCGAAACCGCGGAGAATCCCCAGCCCCGTCATTTCTGTCATCGCGGGGCTACCGTCGATCAGAACCGCGAACACGTCGCCACCCACTCTTGCCGCGAGCGTTCCCTCAGGAACGGTGGCCAGGAGGCGGTCCGCGATTCTTTGCAATACCAGGTCGCCGGTCTCGTGGCCCAGCAATTCATTGATGCTGGAAAAGCGGTCGAGGTCGATTCGCAGAAGTCCGGCTTCGGTTTCCGCGCGCGCGGCGCCGGCGATTTCATCCCCCAGCCGACGGTGGAACGAGAAGCGGTTAAGCAGCCCGGTCCCGGCATCGTGGTCGACCTGATAGCGGAGTTCGGTGAGGAGATTTCCTCGGTCGACAAAATCCCCGGCGATCCGGCAGACGGACTGGATCAGTGCCACCCCGGACGTTTCCGGCGGCGGGGCCGACGCAAAATAGAGATGCAGGGAGCCCAGCAGTTCGGATGCGCGGCTCTTTATCGCAAAAAGCCAGCACCAGCGCAGCCCGTCGAAGTTCAGCACGGCGCCCAGAGCGGCAACACCGGTTTGTCCCGCCTCGCAGCAGGTGAAATCGCTAAGCGTTTGCGGCCCGGCCACAAAGCCGCGGCCGAGAACAGCCTCGCATTGCGTTGACAGGCGCCGCTTGCCGGCCAGATACAGGATGCCGTCGCCGGCCCGGAGCCATGCGGCCGCCGCGCAGCCCGGGATCTCAGATGTCAGCTCGAGCACCGGATCGATAACGTCCTGTGCATCCATGCCGGTCGCCAGAGCATGCATCACCTGATAGTGCGCCGCCCACAACCCGCCTTCCGGCGCCGGCGGCGGAATCACCCGCCTGCGGAGGCTGTGGCTCATGCCCTGCTTCCGCAGAAATCGTCAATCTTCCGGGAGACGGCCGCGGTGGAGGTTCCCGCTTCCGGACCGAAGCGCGCCCAGCGCACGTTGAGGGAGATGGCAGCGAACCGTGTTCCGGCAGGTACCGTGCGCTGCAGCGGAGTGGCCTGGACGGCCGCCCGGAGAGTGGATTCCTTCATTGCACCGGGTACGGCCAGCAGCATCGCCCGCGGACCCCATGCGCACTGTGGAATCTCTTCCTCGGTCGCCAGACCGGTGCGAACGTCTCTTACATAGGATTCCATCACGCCTTCGGCGGCGCGGACTCCGAATCGTTCCGACAAGGCGTCCAGCTGGTCGAATGAGAACACAACGCAGGCGCTGCCGCCTGAGGAAAGGCGGTCGTCAATCCGGCGTATCGCTTCATTGCGGGCTCCGCCGCGCGTGGCGCCTGGCCCGGCGGCGCGGACTACGGCCGAACCTATATCGAGGATGCCGAGTTGTTCCCGCCGTTGTTTCTCGCGTGCCGTGCTTTCATCCCGCACGGACTGAAGACATCGTTCGAGGCGCCCGCGGATGCTCGCGACATCGCTGTCCGCGCAGGCCGACCGCAGATTTCTTTCCACCTCTTCCAGGCGCCGGCGGGAGTCGACGCCTGCCCGGCTGACGGAGTCGGTGAGGGCGGCGAGCATCTCGAGCAGCTGCCGCATGTCGTCCATGCGGGTTTGCTGGCGTCCCGCAAAGGCGTCGAGCTGGCTCGAAATCTCCGCCGCGCTCATCCCCGGGACCGCCGCATCAACGTTTTCAGGCGCTTCGGCTTCGAGTGCAAAGAGTTTCGTCAGACTGGCCAGCAGACACTCCGGCAAGCCCGTCGTGGCGGGCGCTTCCCGAGCTTCTGCGTTGGAGGTACCGGCCTGTTTGAGGTATTTACCTATCTCGATCAACATGGCGGCTTTTCTCCTGCGCTCCCGACAATTGTGGGGTGTTGTCGCGTCTCATTAGTAATAGGTGGGAAGGCGGGCTCTGTTTCTCGGAATCCTGTGTTACAGACTACTTTTCGGACGAATGTACGGGAATGTTACTGGATTGGAGGCGCCGGGCGGAAGCCCGGCGGCAGGCTAAAAGCCTGGCCCCACTAAATGCCGCTCTCCAGGTAACGGATGGTCAGGTTTCGGCGCCATTTCGTTGTCGCCATTTCGTTATCCACCAGCCGTTTGCAGGTATATACTGTAGGACGCAGAGCCATGCCGTCTCCCTCCCGCCGGACTTTCCTCAAAGCTGCCGCAGCGGGCCTTGCCGCCCCATACGCCTTTGCGCAAAGCCCTCAGGTAAACATCACCAATTCCCCGCTTGGCGACAACCTCTATTTGCTCAGAGGCGCGGGAGCGAATATCGTCGTCCGCACGGGTTCGGACGGTGTCGTGATGGTGGATGGCGGGCTCGCGCAGAATGCCAAAGCGCTCGGCCAGGCCGTGGCTGCGCTGCCCGGAGGCGGTCCGGTGAAGACGCTCTTCAACACCCACTGGCATCCCGAGCAGACCGGCTCGAACTTAGACCTCGGCATGGCCGGCGCCACGATCATCGCGCAGGAAAACACGCGCCTCTGGCTGCAGCAGAACATCACGTACCCCTGGAACGGCCAGAAGTTTAAGAAGTTCGACAAGATCGCGCAGCCGAACAAGACTTTCTACGACAAGGGCACGCTCGATCCCGGCATCCGCTACGGCTACATCTCCGATGCCGCGCACACGGACGGCGACCTCTACGTCTATTTCACACAGCCGAACGTCCTTGCGGTGGGAGACGCGGCTTACGGGCAGGGCTGGCCTGTGGTCGACTGGTGGACCGGCGGCTGGATCGGCGGCATTGTCGGCGGACTGCAGCGCATCCAGAGCGTGGCGAACAAAGACACAAAGATCGTCCCCGCCGTGGGGCCCGTGCTCACGTATGCGGACATCGCGACGCAGGTCGAGATGTACGGCACGATCTACGACCGCCTGAATCAGATGCTGAATAAAGGTCATAGTCCGTCGGAAGGTGTCGCGGCCAGGCCTGCGAAGGAATTCGAGGCGAAGATGGGCAACCCCGATGAATTCATTCGCCGCTCTTTTGAAAGCCTCTGGGCCTACCTTTCTCCCGACGCCTGATCTTGATAAGGACACATGGAAACGATGCGACATATTACGACCCTGACTGCTCTGATCGGTTTCGCCGGTGTCTTTTCGGGTGTTCTGAGCGCCGCGCCCGCCACGGTTGCCCCGGCTTCAGGGGATGAGCAGATCGCTGTGATGAAGCAGTACTGCCAGGGTTGCCACAACAGCAAGGTCAAGAACGGCGGGGTCAGCTTCGAAGGCATGACCGCGGAGAGCATCGCGCAGGAGCCCGACCATTTCGAAAAAGCCGTGCGTAAGCTGCGCGGCCGCGTTATGCCGCCGCCCAACGCGAAGCAGCCCGATCAGAAGACGGTCGATTCGCTTGTCGCGTGGCTGGAAACGTCGCTCGACAAAATACCCACCCAAGCCTATATCAGCGACAAGGTTGTATTGCATCGGCTGAACCGCAAGGAATACCAGAACGCGGTCCGCGACCTGCTTCTGGTCGACGTCAACGCCAGCGATTTGCTGCCGCCGGACGACTCCGATCAGGGCTATGACAACATTGCCTCGGCGCTGCAGGTTTCGCCGTCATTCATTGAGCAGTACGTCATTGCCGCCCACAACGTCGCGGTCACAGCCATGGGCAAGGGCGATTCGAGGCCGCAGGGCTGGTCATTCCGGGCCGGCTCGGGCAGCCAGCTGACGCACGTGCCCGGCCTGCCCCTCGGTACGCGCGGCGGCATCCTCGCGAAAGTCGACCTCCCGGCCGACGGCGAGTATCACATCAACATCGGCGACATGGCGACCCACATCTGGGGGAACGGCATGGAGTACGAGAACCCGCTGATCGTGACGCTGGATAACAAGATCGTCTACCAGGCGACTATCGGCGGCGAAGAGGACATGAAGGCCTACGATCAGGTGCAGAGCGGCGCGCTCGACCGCGTCAATGCGCGCCTGAAGAACATCAAGTTCATGGCCACGGCGGGCCCGCACGCGATCGGCGTCACGTTCCGGCGGCAGAGCTTTGCGCAGTCCGACGATCAGCTGCAGATATTCACGCCCGGCGGCGGGCAGGACCGGTCGTATCGCGTGAACAACTTCCAGTTGCTTGGCCCGTTCAATGTGAGCGGCCTCAGCAACACGCCCAGCCGCGCGCGCATCCTGACGTGCAATCCGGATAAGGACAAGACAAAAACGCCGGAAGCCTGCGCCCGCCTGATTTTTGGAACACTCGCGAAGCGCGCTTATCGGCGTCCGGTCACGAATGACGACGTCAACGAAATCATGGCGTACTACGCCGAGGGGGTGAAGCAGGGCGGCTTTGAATCCGGCATTCGCGAGGGCGTGACCGGTATCCTCGCCAGCCCGTTCTTCCTCTATCGCGGCGAACGTGTTCCGGCAGGATTGAAGCCCGGCGAGAAGTACACCATCACCGATCTCGAACTCGCGTCGAAGCTTTCTTTTTTCCTGTGGAATTCGATCCCCGATGAAGAACTGCTGGACGTCGCGGCGAAGAACAAGCTGAGCGATCCCGCAGTGCTGGACGTTCAGGTGAAGCGCATGCTGGCTGATCCGCGTTCCAAAACTCTGGCGAGCGATTTCGTTTTCCAGTGGCTCGAAATGAGCAAGCTCGACCAGATCGTCCCTGACCGTGACGTATTTCCGTACGCCTCGGGGTTCATGGATCCGCGCCAGGATTTCAAGACCGAACTCACGCTTTTCGCCGACAGCATTTTCCGCGAAGACCGCAGCGTGGTGGATCTGCTGAGCGCGAAACAGACGTTCCTGAACGAACGCCTGGCGCTGCAGTACGGCATCACCGATGTGAAGGGCGATCAGTTCCGCAAGGTCGAGCTGAAAGACTCCACACGCTGGGGACTGATGGGCAAGGGCGCAGTGCTGATGGCGTCGGCCTATCCGAATCGCACGTCGCCGGTGCTGCGCGGCAAGTTCATCCTGACGTATATACAAGGAGTGCCGCCGCCCAATCCGCCGCCTAACGTGCCCACGATCGACGACAAAGACATCGGCACGACCAAAGCGCGGACGATGCGCGAGATCATGGCGAAGCACCGCGCGAATGCGACATGCGCGTCATGCCACGCCATCATGGACCCGCTCGGTTTTTCGCTGGAAAACTTCGACGGGGTCGGCATGTGGCGGGATAAGGACCGCTTCGCGAACACCCCGATCGATTCCGCCGGCGAACTGCCCGACGGCACGAAGATCAACGGGCCGGACGATCTGCGCACTGCGCTGCTGCGCCGTCCGGATCAGTTTGTGCGGACTTTCACGGAAAACCTGCTGACCTACTCCATGGGCCGTGCGCGCGAGTACTACGACATGCCGACGGTACGCCGGATCGTGCGCGATACGGCGGCGAAGGATTACAGGTTCTCAGCCATCGTGCAGGATATTGTGAAGAGCGATCAGTTCAGGATGCGGCGCGCGCCCCAGCCGGAACCCGTGCAGAGCGCGCGAAAGTAGTTTGAGAGAAGATAGATAAGGGAGACGATGACCATGTTTTTATCGAAAAAATCTATTGGACGCCGCACGATGCTGCAGGGCGTCGGCGCCACCATCGGCCTGCCGCTTCTGGACTCCATGATTCCCGCAAGTACCGCGTGGGCGGACACCCCCGCCGGGAAGACGCCGAAGCGCTTCGGCTTTATCGGCTTCCCGCACGGTGCGATCATGGACCACTGGTCGCCCAAACAGACTGGCACAGACTTCGAGATTTCTCCCATCCTGAAGCCTCTGGAGCCGTTTAAGAAGCACCTCACCATCGTGTCGGGTCTGCGCAATAAGCCGGCGGAGACGCCGGAGCCCCACGCTTATATCGAACAGGGCTGGCTGACCTGCGTGAAGCCCTGGGACTACGGTAAGGACGGTCCCGACTCCGGCGTGAGCGCCGACCAACTCGCGGTCCGCTACGTCGGCCAGGATACTCGGCTGCCGTCGCTCGAGCTGTCCGTGGGGCAGGGAAGCGCCCGTATCGCATGGCGCACGCCGAAGCAGCCGCTGCCGCAGGAAAGCAATCCGCGCGCCGTCTTCCAGAAGCTTTTCGGGCAGGGCGACACGGATAAGGAGCGCGCCCAGATTCTCTACGAAACCGGCAGCATTCTCGATCACGTCCAGGCGCAGGCGCAGCGCCTGCAGGCCAGTCTCGGCGTGAAGGACCGCGCCGTCGTCAGCGACTATCTCGACTCCGTGCGCGAAATCGAACGCCGCGTGCAGATGGCCGAAAAGGCGAGCAATTCGGAACTGACAATTCCCGATGCACCCGTGGGCACCCCCAACGATCTCACCGATTACTTCAAGCTCATGTTCGACCTGACCGCCCTTGCATTCCAGGCCGACATCACGCGCGTGATCACGCTGTCGATGGATCACGAAGCCAGCATGCGCACGTACACGAACCTGAGCATCGCGGAAGGCTTCCATCCGCTGTCGCATCACGGGAACAACCCCGAGAAAATGGACAAGCTGGTGAAGATCCAGAACTACCACGCCGACGTCTTCGCCGGATTCATCAAAAAGCTCGAGTCCACCAAAGAGGGCAACGGCACAGTGCTCGATCACTCGACGATCCTGTTTGGCAGCGACATGAGCAACAGCGACAAGCACAACAACGACCCGCTGCCGTCCGCCATCCTCGGGCATGCCAACGGAAAGATCAAGGGCGGCCAGCACCTGAAGTACCCGCAGGATTCGCGTCACGCGGATCTGCTGATCACGCTGCTGCAGCGTAACGACCTGCCGGTGAAATCGATCGGCGACAGCACGAACGGCCTCTCGGAGCTTTAGTCATGCGCAGGTTCGGAATTGCAGCCGCGGCGAGCATCGCCTTCGTCGCGGGCGCCTCGCTGATGACTGCGGCCGAAATGACGCCGCTTGCCGCGGTCGAAAACGGCGATCATGTGATGGCCATGCGGCTGGCGGCCACTAAAGGCGCGAACGTCAACGCCGCAGGCCCTGACGGGACAACAGCCATCATGTACGCCGCGGCGAACGGCGATTTTGAGCTCGTCCGGGCGCTGATCAACGCCGGTGCGAATGTCAAACTGGCGAATCAGCTCGGCACCTCGGCCATTACAGAAGCCGCGATTATTGGGAATGCGCCCATCATCGACGCGCTGATTAAAGCCGGCGCCGATCCCAACTTCCGCACCACCGAAGGCGAAACGCCGCTGATGGCAGCCGCGCGCAGCGGGCACATGGAAGCCGCAAAGCTGCTTATTGCCGCGAAAGCTGATGTCAATGCGAAGGAAAACTGGGGCGGGCAGTCCGCGCTGATGTGGGCCGCGGCACTTAGCCAGCCCGACATGGTGAAGTTCCTCGCCTCCAAAGACGCGAACCTGAACGACCACGGCAAGATCAATCAGTGGGAGCGGAAGGTCATCCAGGAGCCGCGCCCGAAAGACATGAACAAGGGCGGCTTCACGGCGCTTCACTACGCCGCGCGGGAAGGTTGCGTGCTCTGCGTTCAGTATCTGCTCGAGGCTCACGCCGACCCCGATTCCGAAGATCCCGACCGCGAGACGCCCCTGCTGCTGGCGCTTGAGAACCTTCACTTCGACACCGCTGCCGTGCTCATTAAAGGGGGGGCCGATCTCGACAAGTGGGATCTCTTCGGCCGCTCGCCTGTTTACATGGCGGCCGATGTCAGCACGCTGCCGATGAAAGGCAACGGCGCGGTGGCCGTTCTGCCGAGCGCGGACAAGCTCACTGCCGTCGATGTCGGGCGCATGATGCTCGAAAAGGGCGCGAATCCGAATATACAGCTCAAGCGGCGTCCGCCTTACCGCGACGTCCCGCAGGACCGCGGCGGCGACCAGATGCTCGCCCAGGGCGCCACACCTCTGCTGCGCGCGGCCCGCGGCGGCGACAACAAGTTCGTCGCACTGCTGCTGGAATATCACGCGCTGGTGGATCTGCCGAGCAAGGAGGGCATTACGCCCCTGATGGCCGCTGCCGGAGTCGACTACGGCCAGCGCGTCACACGCGGTCGCAACCGGACTGACGAAGGCGTGCTGGCCACGATGGATCTTTTGGTTAAAGCCGGCGCGAACGTGAATGCGCACGACGTCCTGGATCGCAATGCTTTTGGCGGACGCGGCGGTGGTGGTGGTGGAGGTCGTGGCGGCGCTCCTCCTTCAGGTGCCGCCGGCGGTCGCGGCGGTGCGGCTCCCGCGGCGGGTGCGCCCACAGAGAACGTCAACTCCTTCGCCGCCGGTGAGAGTGCTTCCGCGCGTATTGCGGCCACCTTCCGTCGCGGCAGCCAGATGCCGAGCGTGAACGCCGTGCCGAACCAGACTGCGCTGCACGGCGCGGCCGAACACGGCTTCGACAAGTTCATTGAATTCCTCGTCGCCCACGGCGCCGACCTTACGGCCAAAGATGCCGCCGGTCGCACGCCCCTCGACGCGGCCCGCGGCGCTGGTGGCCAGCGTGGCGGCGCGGACGCATTCCCGAAAACGGTCGTCCTGCTCGAGCGCCTGATGAAGGAAAAAGGTCTTTCCGTTCCCGGCGTGTAGGATCACGAAAGTCGCAGGCCGTTCCGGGTAAAATCGGGATGGCCTTTTTTTCGCTATCCTGATTTCACGTCATGGCGACGGACATCCTGACTTTGCTCCGCGTATTGTGGACGCGCAGCCGCGTCGAGCGCTCGTGCCGCTGGTCGCCCGCGCAGATGGAAGCTCATCAGGCGCGCGAAGTGGCCGAACTTCGCCGGTTCGCCATCGAGCGTTCACCGTTCTACCGGCAATTCCACAAGGGTCTTGAAAGCCGGCCGCATTCCGAACTGCCTATCCTGACCAAGGCGACTATGATGGAGTCGTTCGACGATCTGATTACGGATCGCGCGGTGCGTCTGGCGGATGCCGAGGTGCACCTGCGGGATCGACCTGGAGCCGACCTCTTTCGTGGACGCTACCTCGTGCTGTCGACGTCGGGCAGCACCGGGCGCCGCGGCATCTTCCTGTTCAGCGGGTCCGAATGGATCGCGGCGCTGGCGAACATCGCGCGGCCCCTGCTCTGGGCGGGAATTGGTACAAATCTGCCCAGGGGGACGCGTTCGGCCATGATCGCGTCGCGCACGCCATGGCATTATTCCGCGCGCGTGACCGAATCGCTGTCGACTCGCTTCTTCCCCGCTCTGCATCTGGACGCCGGCGAGCCGGTCGAAACCATGGTCGCGAAGCTGAACGAATGGCAGCCCGAGACGCTGGCGGCCTATCCTTCGGCGCTGCGGCAGCTGGCCGAAGAGCAGAACGCCGGACGGCTGCGCATCCGGTTGCGGGTGGTCTCGACCGCCGCGGAAGTGCTGACGGAAGATACGCGGCGTCGCGTCAAACAGGCGTGGGGCGTGCCTGTCTATGATACGTACGGCGCGACTGAATATGCGCCCATTGCGGCGGAGTGCGTGTTCGGGCGAAAACATCTGGTGGAAGACGGCGCGCTGATTGAGGTGGTCGATGAGCGCGGGCGTCCGGTGCCGCCGGGCGAGCGGGGCGATAAGGTCCTGCTGACCGTCTTCGGACGCCGGACACAGCCACTGATCCGTTATGAAATCAGCGACGTCCTGCGGCTTGACGCGGGCGAGTGCGCGTGCGGGCGTCCGTTTCGGATGGTGGCATCGATCGAAGGCCGGGTGGAAGAAGTGTTGCTGTTTGGAGATGTCAGCGTGCATCCGAACGTTTTTCATGAGCTGCTTGAGACGGCCCCCGCGGCGGGCTGGCAGGTTATCCAGGACGAGTCCGGACTAACGGTGAATCTGACCGGACTGCGCGATTCCGCGGCGTGCGAATCTCTTCGCCGGCAGCTGCGGGAGAGGCTGGAGAGCCTGGGAGTGCAGGCCCTGCCTATCGACGTCCGTACTGTGGACGCGCTCAAGCGCGGGGCTACAGGGAAAGCGCCGCTTGTGATGTCGAAGATCCGGCCGCGAAGCCGGGCGCAGACCGGCGCCGGTGCATGAACGATCCATCTGTCAACATGTCAACTGAATCTTCACATTTGACCAGAGCGGCGGCGGCCGTTCTGTTGTAAGCTCGGATGGTACCCGCCTGAGGGAGGCTTGAAATGAGCGGATTTGGAACGACGCTGGGAAGTTTTCTCGCAGAAGAGCAACAGAAGTATCCGGACCTCGATCCGGGCATTGCGCCGCTGCTGATGCAGATGGCCTACACCTCGAAGGTCATTGGCCGCGAAGTGGGACGCGCGGCACTGGTCGGCAAGCTCGGCCTGATGGGTGATAAGAACGCCACGGGCGACTCGCAGAAGAAGCTCGACATATTTGGCAGCGACTCGATGGTCAACGGGTTCACGGGCAACGGTCTTGTGTACGCGATGGTGTCGGAGGAACTCGAAGACACCATGGTTATGCCGGGTGGTGGAAACAGCGAATACATCCTTTGCACGGATCCGCTCGACGGGTCGTCGAACACCGATATCAACGGTTCTGTCGGCACGATCTTCGGAGTCTGGCGCCGCATTCCGGGGGCGTCGCTGAACGACAACACGCTGCGCAAAGGATCGGATCAGATCCTTGCGGGCTACGTGATGTACAGCACAAGCACGATGCTCGTTTACGCGACCGCGCACGGGGTCCACGGATTCACGCTGGACCGCGAGCTGGGGGAGTTTCTGCTCTCGCACGAAAACATCAAATGCCCGTCGCGCGGGCACTATTACAGCGCGAACCTCGGCCACGAGCACGAATGGAACGTGGGCGTGCGGAACTATCTCCAGTGGATTACGGACGTCGACAAGGAAACTCATCGGCCGTACTCGCTGCGCTACACCGGCGCGCTGGTATCCGATGTGCACCGCAGTCTCATCGAAGGCGGACTGTATTTTTATCCGCCGGACCCCTCACATCCCGAGGGCAAGCTGCGTCTGCTTTATGAAGGCGCCCCGCTGGGATACGTTGTGGAGCGGGCCGGCGGACGCGTCTCGACCGGGACAGAGCCGGTGCTCGGGATTCAGGCGACAAAGATCCATCAGCGCTGCCCGCTGGTCATTGGCAGCGCCGAAGACGTGGCTGACTACGAGCACTTCGCCAGCGGCCCCGGGCGTCGCGCCAACGCGTAAGGTTTACGGCCAGGGATTCGAGAAGCGCGGATCGCGGATGAGTTCTTCATCCGTCAGCGATTTCAAAAAAGCGATCAGGTCTTCGCGGTTTTGCTGCGTCAGAGAGAACCCGCCGATGAGCGGGTCTTTGTTCGGATGGTCGTGGCCGTTGAGACCGCCCTTGCTGTAGTGATCCAGCACAGCCTCAAGCGTCGGAACGCTGCCATCATGCATGTAGGGCGCCGTGAGCGCGATATTGCGCAGTGTGGGCGCTTTGAATTTGCCTTTGTCCGCCGGGACCTTCGTGAATTCGAAGATGCCAACATTCGGCGCGGGATACGGATTGTACAGGCCGGTGTTGTGGAACTCGACTGGACGATTCGGCGCCCGCTCGGCAACCGTCGAATCCGTGAAATTGAACCCGCCGTGACAGCGGAAACACGAGAGCCGCACATCGAAGAACTGAACCTCGCCGCGCTTCGCCGATTCTGAGATCGCATCGTCTTCGCGGTAATAATGGTAGCGATCGTAGGGCGAGCGGGCCGAAACGATGCTTCGTTCAAAGCTCGCGATGGCTTTCGTCACGTTATCGATCGTGAACGGATCGGATTGCCCCGGGAACGCGCCGGCAAACAGCACCCGGTATCTGGCGTCGGCGCGGATCGTGGGCAGAAAACGATCCCCTTCACGCAGCCCGAGCTCGACCGGATGCTCGCCGAACATCGGAACCAGCGCCTGTTTTTCGAGGCTCCGCATCTCCGGATTGCTCCACGTCAGCGCGCCTGACCACGCCACATTCACCAGACTCATGGCACTGCGCGAATGCGACTCGCCGGTGGTTCCCAGGCCCGTGGCGCGCCCATCCGTGAATGCCAGTTCCTGCTTGTGACAACTGGCGCACGACTGCTTGCCGTTCACCGACATGCGCGCGTCATAGAAGAGGTAGCGCCCCAGCTCGACCTTCGCCGCGGTCATCGGATTGTCCGCCGGCAAATAAGGTTTGGGAAAACCCTTCGGAAGACTCCACTGGTAATCCGGCGCCTGCGCGAATGCCAGCCCGGCCAGAATGAGAATCAGGGACAACCGCATGGTTACTTCAGCAGCCTGACGAATTCGAGAGTCTCGAGCATCCGGACAGATCGTGCGCCGGCTTTGTCTTTTGGACATACGAGCCGATAGGGGCCCTGATACCCGAACAGCGGTTTGCCATCGCGTTTGTCGGCCACAATGATCTGTTCATTCCCGAACGCGGGGTCGATCTCGCCGACCGTGAAGACGACCTGATAGCCGTCGTGCGCTTTGGCGACGACGTAGCTGGCCAGCGCCTTGCCGCGCAACTGGCCGCCCAGAGGCACGCCGGCTTTCTTCAGGATTTCGCGCAGGGGAACGCCTTCGTACTCGATTTCGGTTCCGTCCTGGTCGGGGATGGTGGCTTTTTCCCGGGGCATGGCGGCGAGATCCTCGGCTTTGAGCGTAAGAGGCGCCGGGATGTCTCCGGAGACAGTCAGGGTTGCAGGGCCGGCCGGTGCCTGCTGTTGTGGCTGGGCAAAAGCAAAACCGGCGGCGAACAGCGAAAGAGTGAACAGCGTAGATCGGCGTGTCATTGGTTTTCCCGCTGACTGTCAGCTTAACGCACCATGGACGTTTTCAATTGACTGTTATGATGCAGGCGAGGATTATCGACATGCCACTTTCGGCACGAAACAAACTGGTGGGAAAAGTGAAAGAAGTGAAACTGGGCGAGATCATGGCGCAGGTGACGGTAAAGGTGGGGAGCAACCTCATCGACAGCGTCATCACACGATCGAGCGCGGAGGAACTGCAGCTGAAGAAGGGCGATACGGTTACGGTCGTCGTGAAGTCGACCGAGGTGATGATCCAGAAAGATTGAAGCGCCGCTTGCTGACGCGCGCGGTTCGGAAACCGAACGGGCCAGCAAGCGGCACCGAGAACGTTTCCAGTGTTGTGTTTCCGAAGTTCCTTCACCACCTCCGGATGCAGGCCGCCCCACATCAGGCAAGAGACTTCAGAGATACAACACTAACGGCCCGGTCCGGGGCCGGCTACGCCGTGGAACCGTCCTACGTAAGCTGCTTTGCCGATGACGTGTCCGTCCATCGCCTTCATCAGTTCGTCGCGCGTGGCGGTGGCCGGCAGATCCAGTTTCGTATCGAGCGCATAGAACTCGAACACGTAATGATGGAAAGGCCCTGGTCCGGCGCCGGGTCCGAAATATCCGGGAGTGCCGCGTCCCGCCAGGATGCCCGGTCCGTTCACCGTTCCATCCGGCAGCGTGCCACCTGCCAGACCTTCCGGCAGGCTTGTCGTCGTGCCCGGAATATTGAACGCCGTCCAGTGGAGCGTGTCAACGGTCGTTCTCATCGTCGAGTTCTCGATGTCGTGGAAGACGATCGCATAGGTTTTCAGCGCGTCAGGCGGAGGCGCGGGATTTCCGCCCATGGTCCAGTGGAATTCGAAGACGGGCGATTTGTTGTCGCCGCGGCCGGCGTTGTGCATCGGCACTTCGCCGCCATCAGGCCATGCGGGCGAAGACACGGAGAGAACCGGGCCCGCGGGACCGCGTCCGCGCCCTCCGCCCGGAGGTCCGCCGGCCGGAGCCTGGGCAAGTACGAGAGCGGCCGTGGAAAGCATGGCAGCCGCGGAAAGCATCAGCTTCATAAATTTTCTCCTTTTTGAGAAACCGTGACTTTGTAGTTTATACGAGTCGGGGTCACGGCTGATCGTCGTCTGCCCGGAAACCGTTACGCCGGCGTTACAATCACCAGGTGAACTTTCTTAAATCGACCTCGGCCTACGAAGAGTGGCTGTCCCGCCAGCTGAAAATCGTTCCTCAGGATCTCGAACAAAAGCACAAACTCATGCGCGCCCAGCTGTTCCCGTTCTTCCGCGCGACGTTTTACCGCTGGTCGCAGCTTTTTCCCGAAGTCTGCGCCGAATGCGCCGATGCCCCGCAGGTACTGGCGGTGGGCGATCTGCACGTGGAGAACTTCGGAACGTGGCGCGATCCGGAAGGGCGCCTTATCTGGGGCATCAACGATTTCGACGAAGTCAGCCGCATGCCGTGGACGATCGATCTGGTGCGCCTCGCCGCCAGCGCGCATCTGGCTATAAAAAGCGAACAGCTGAAGATCACCCACAGCGAAGCCTGCAATTCGCTGCTGGAAGGATACAGGGCTGCGCTCGATGCCGGTGGACTGCCCTGGGTCCTCGGCGGCAACCACGCGTGGCTTTACGATATGGTAAAACCCAGCCTGCGCGACCCACCGGGCTTCTGGAAGAAGCTCGAGGGGCTGGAGACCTGCAAAGGCAGCATCCCCGGCAACGCCCGCCGTGGTCTTGCGCACATGATGCCGAAGGGAGCTTCGAAATGGCGCATCGTCCACCGCATGGCCGGACTCGGCAGTCTCGGCCGGCAGCGCTTCGTGGCAATTGCTGAGTGGAACAGCGGACCGGTGTGCCGCGAGGCCAAAGCCCTGGCGCCATCGGCCTGGGACTGGGCGCGCGGCCTGGCTGAGAAAACAGCCTCGCAGAAGATTCGCTATCAGAAAGCGCTCGACACGGCGGTGCGGGTCAAAGACCCGTTCGTTCATCTCGAAGGCAAATGGATCGTGCGGCGCCTGGCGCCCGACTGTTCGCGTGTCGTTCTGGCGCAGTTTCCCAAAGAAAAAGAGGAGTCGCGTCTGCTGCACGCGATGGGATGGGAGACGGCGAACCTGCATATCGGCGATGGCGCAACGAAAAGGATTCTCGCCGATCTCAGCCAGCGGCCCGCGAAGTGGCTGCACAAAGCCGCGGACGCGATGGTTGACGCCACGACGAAAGACTGGAAGGAGTGGCAGAGTGCGAAAGGCGCATCGGCAGGCTGACTGCATCGCTATGCACTGCGGGGCGCTAGCATGAAAGCGTGAAGCCGGTTCGAATACAGCGGGGAATGCCCCGCGCGTGAAGCGTTCTCCTCTCCTTCCCATTTTTCTGATCGTTCTGGTCGATATTCTCGGCCTGTCGATTATGTTTCCGCTGCTCCCGTTTTATGCGGAGCATTTCGGCGCGTCACCCACTGTCGTCGGCACGCTGATATCGACGTACGCCCTCTGCCAGCTGATCGCGGGGCCGATCCTCGGGCGCATGTCCGACCACATGGGGCGCAAACCTCTGCTCATCGTCAGCCAGATCGGCACTCTGATCGGCTTTCTGATACTCGCGGCGGCGAATTCGCTCTGGCTGGTGTTTCTGGCGCGCGTGATCGACGGCCTCACGGCGGGCAATCTATCCCTTGCGCAGGCCTACATCGCCGATGTTACGGAACCGGAGAACCGCGCAAAATCGTTCGGTGTGATCGGTATTGCGTTCGGCATCGGATTCATGATCGGTCCGGGCATCTCGGGCTACCTTGTGCAGTTCGGTTATGCGTATCCGATTATGGCTGCGGCGTTCCTGTCGGCATCGAGCATCGTGTGCACAGCCACGCTGCTGCCGAAGGCCGTTCCGCATGCGGACGAAGGCGACGCCGGCCCCGGCGGACGCCGCCTCGGCGTGCTTGACTGGAAATCGTATGCGCAATATTTCGCGCGGCCGAATCTGGGGCGACTGCTCTGGCAGTTTTTCTTCTTTGCACTGTCGTTCGCACTCTTCATGTCGGGATTCGCTTTGTATGCGCAGCGGCGCTACACGCTGCACGGACACGAATTCGGGCCGAAGGAAGTCGGCTACGTTCTGCTCTACGTCGGATTCCTGGGCACCATACTGCAGGGCGGACTGATCGGCCGTCTGGTGAAGATGTTCGGCGAAAAGAAGCTGGTGTTCGCGGGATTTGGGTTCAGCGCAGTTGGCTACGGACTGCTGGCCTGGACGCGAACACTCGGCCAACTCCTCGGCGCCAGCACAGTGAATTCATTCAGCGGCGTGCTGCGGCCGTCGGTGACGTCTCTGATTACGAGAGAAGCGGGAAAGCGCGAACAGGGTACGGTGCTGGGACTAACGCAATCGATCACGTCTGTCTGCCAGATCGTGGCGCCGCTGATCGCCGGCAGTCTGATCGACCGGCAGCACCTTGCGGTATGGGCGCTGGCCACGGGCGGCGTGGCGTTGCTCGGCATGCTGGCGAGTATCCCGGGTCGAGGGACTAACGCGTCGCAGTCCGCGGGCAACGTTGCAGGCGAACAGCGGGGTTAGCAAACCCGCTGCAGGTTGACAACCTGCCCCACATTGGGTGAGAAATTTCAGTTCTTCGGCAGGGCTGCGGCGGCGTCGATCAGTTCCTTGACGTCGGAGCTGTTGCAGTCGAGCGGCATGATCTGATCGAAAGGCGCGAGCTTAAGGGTCTGTTTCGGCACCACCCACGGCTTCGTCAGCACCTTCGGGTCTTCGACTGTAGCTTCGATTTCCAGCGTGTCTTTGTCGATGCGGCGATAACGCTCGACCACGTGCAGCGCGTCGGAGTGATACGAAACGCGGCCTTCGGCGGAAATCCACGTCTGATCGTTGAAATTCGTTTTGTCGACGACGAACGTGTCGCCATCCCACTTGCCCACCGCTTCACCGCGATTGGAAGGCGGCACCGTATCGCGATGCGGCCTGCCGTCAAACGGAACGATCTGCCAGCCGTGATAGGTCTCAGCCAGGAAAATGACGAACTTCGGAGTCTGGACGATCTGGCCTACGGCGCCGACATCCCACATGCTCACGTTCAGCGTACCGAACGCAGTAGGGGTGCAGGTGAGCGTGGGGTCGTCTTTATCGCTGAGGGTTTTGGCGCGAGCTTTCGCTTCATCCGTATAAAGGCTGGAGAAAGTCACCGGCGCGGGACCGCGTCCGCCGCCTCTGCCACCGGGTGCGCCCGCGCCGCGTCCGCCGCCGCCCGCTGGACGTCCGCCCACATCAGCCCCGCCCCACCAAACTCCCGAGAGATCGGGATGGCCGTCGGCCATGCGCGGGATGTCAGACTTCGTCTGCGCCGCCAATGCGCCGGCGAGCGCAAGCGCGAAAATCGCCGGCTTCACTGCTTGTTCTCCTGTGGTCCGAACAGTCCGAACGTTTTGCCATCCGCCGTGGTGAGTTCGCGCAGCATGCCGCGCTTCTGTGAAGCATCGCGCGCGCGGAAACCTTTGATCGTGACCTCGGCACCGTGCTTGATGATCTGCGGCGTGTACCCGTTACGGATCATACCGCTCGGCGTGCCTGCTTCAAACGCCCATTTTTCGGTTTCGCCCTTTTCGTTCTTCACATCGATCATGAACCACGAATGGGGATTTCGCAGCAGAACCTGATCGATTGTGCCCTTCACCGTGATCGGCTGCTGCATGTCATAAGCCGCGGCGAATGAATGATGGGCGAACGCGGGCACCGCGGCCGCGGCGATCAGAATCAACGTGGAAAGGGCAAAAAATGATCGTTTCATAACACCTCTTCGCGGGACAACTTCGTTGGCAACCAGGCACCGTCTAATATACACCTCGGAAGGCCACTCGTTTGACCTCGACCGGTGCTATCATCGATACCGTCCCGCATGGATCCCGCCAGTCGTATTATTGCCCGGTGGCAAGGTGTGTCGGATGTCATCAGCCATGAACGCATCGTCTGCGGAATATGGAAGCGCGCGGTCGGGAAAAAACTGGCGCAGCGCACGCGCGCTCTCAAGCTGGTGCGGACAACACTTGTGGTTGAAGTGGAAGATGAGATGTGGAAACGCAATCTCTGGGGGCTGCGTTACCAGATTCTGCACAATCTGGCAAAGGCCGTGGGACCGGAAATCGTCACCGATATTGAGTTGCGCATCATGCCGCCGCGCTTCGGCCCGCAGCGCGCCGAAACGGTCGGGTTTGAATTGAGCGCTGACGAAGCCGATACCATCGCCGATCCGGGACTGCGGCGCATCTATAAAGCCGCGCGCCGCCGCGAAACCGCTTAAATAATGAAGCTGACCGAAAAAGAGGTGCGATACGTCGCCAACCTGGCGAACCTCGAACTGAACCCTGACGAGATCGACCGCATGGTGCACGATCTCGACAGCATTCTGGAGCACATGGACCGGCTCGCCGAGATCAACACGGACGGCGTCGAGCCGATGTCGCAGGTGCTTTACGATGCCGAAGAAACAGCCACGCTGCGGCCCGACATTGAGCGTGCGCCGATCGGCAACGGTGCGGCACTTGCCAACGCACCCATGCCGGGCAACGGATATTTCAAGGTCCCGAAGGTCATTGAGAGGCAATGACCGCGCACACCATCCAGTCCATTCGCGACGGGCTGCTGGCAAAGAAATTCAGCGCCGTCGAGATCGCGCGTGAAGCCCTGGCCCACGCCGAGCGCGAGAATCCGAAGACAAACGCCTTTCTGCTGTTCTGCTCCGAACGCGCACTGGAAGCCGCCGAGCGCGTCGACAGCCAAATTGCCAACCGCGAAGAGCCGGGCCTGCTCGCAGGTGTTCCGGTCGCCATCAAAGATGTCATCCTGACTAAAGGCGTCCGTTCGACCTGCGGCTCGAAGATGCTCGAGCATTACATCCCGCCCTACGACGCCACAGCCGTCGAACGCATCGAGGCCGCAGGCGGCGTCGATCATCGGCAAGACGAACTGCGATGAGTTCGCGATGGGATCTTCAAACGAGAACAGCGCCTATGGTCCGGTACGGAATCCCGTGGCGCCCGACCGCGTTCCCGGCGGCTCGAGCGGCGGTTCGGCGGCTGTTGTAGCGCAAAACACCGCGGTGGTTTCGCTTGGATCGGACACCGGCGGATCGATCCGCCAGCCCGCTTCTTTTTGCGGCGTCGTAGGCGTGACGCCGACATATGGTCGCGTCTCGCGCTATGGCCTCGTCGCCTTCGCCAGCTCACTCGATCACATCGGGCCGTTCGGGCGCAATGTGCGTGATGCCGCGACGGTGCTCGAAGTCATGGCGGGGCGCGATCCTCTGGATTCCACCTCCGCCGAAGCGCCTGTTCCCGGATACTCCGGGCACCTCGACGGCAATGTGCGAGGCATGAAGCTGGGCGTGCCGATTGAATACATGAAGCACGCCACGGGTGAGACGGCGGCTATCGATGCAAAAGGCCGTCGATGACTTGTCCAGACTCGGCTGTGAAGTACGCGACATCAGCCTGCCCGCCACTGACTACGCCATCGCGACGTACTACGTCATCTGCACCGCCGAGGCGAGTTCCAACCTCGCGCGCTACGACGGCGTGCGCTACGGCTTCCGGTCCGCCTCATCCGGCACGCTGAGCGACATGTATCGGCACACCCGCGGCGAGGGCTTCGGTGCGGAAGTGAAGCGCCGCATCATGCTGGGAACCTATGTGCTGAGCCACGGCTACTACGACGCCTACTATCTGAAGGCGCAGAAAGTGCGCGCGCTGATTACGCGCGATTTTACAAATGCGTTTCAGTCACTGGATGCGATCGTCGCGCCGGTTTCGCCCTTCCCGGCATTCAAAATCGGCGAAAAAGTCAACGACCCGATGGCGATGTATCTGTCGGATATCTACACCATCACCGGCAGCCTGGCCGGCATCCCCTGCATGAGCGTGCCCTGCGGCGCGACCAGCGACGGTCTGCCCGTGGGCCTGCAGATTCTGTGCCAATCATTTCCAGGAAGAGAAAATGTTCCGCCTCGCGGATGCTTTCGAACGTTTCCGGTAGCATCAAACCTGTACAGATTGGCATCATCAAACTCAGGAGAAAACATGGCTTTCACACTTCCGCCGCTGCCCTACGCTCCCGATGCGCTGGAGCCGTATATCGACAAGATGACGATGGAAATCCATCACGGCAAGCACCACAATGCTTACGTCACGAATCTGAACAAGGCGCTCGAATCGGCGCCCGATCTGGCTTCGAAGTCGATCAGGAACTGCTCGCCAACAATTGCGCCATCGTGCCCGAAAACATCCGCACCGCCGTACGCAACAACGGCGGCGGTCACGTGAACCACTCCATGTTCTGGACAATCATGGCTGCGCCCGGGCGGCCAGCGTGCAACCCAGTCGGCGCGCTCGCGGATGCCATCAAGAGCGCCTTCGGCAGCTTCGACACCTTCAAAGAAAAGTTCGCCGCGGCGGGCGTGGCGCGCTTCGGCTCCGGCTGGGCCTGGCTGCTGAAGAAAGGCGGCAAGCTCGAAATCACCTCGACCGCCAATCAGGACAGCCCGCTTATGGAGGGCAACGAGCCGGTGATGGGCCTCGACGTCTGGGAGCACGCCTACTATCTCAAGTATCAGAACCGCCGGCCGGATTACATCGGGGCGTGGTGGAGCGTGGTGAACTGGCCGGAAATCGAAAAGCGCTTCGCGAAGTAACTACTGCACGGCTTTGATCTACTTCACGTCGCTGACGCGGTAGAGATAAACCATATGGGGCCGGCCGCCCACGACCATTTTGTCGACGGCTGCCGGCTTCCAGCCGCGAATCTCGAAGTCGTGTGAAACCACGCGCGCGGACGATTTCAGTTCCTTCAGCAGGATCGGCTTCAGCCGCTCGTTGGCTCCTGTCATCAGGTAGAGCGTCACCACATCGGCGGGGCTGAGGTCGTACGTGAGGGCGTTGCCGCGTACGATCTTCACCTGATCATTCAGCCCCAGCGAGGCGACATGGGCCGCTGTCTGCTCATATACGTCGCGGCGGATTTCAATTCCCACTGCCCGGGCTTTGAACTTTTGCGCCGCGGCGATCACGATACGGCCATCTCCGCAGCCGAGATCGTAGACCATCTCGCCGGGCTTCACCTGAGCCATCGTGAGCATCTGATCCACGACGGTTTCCGGGGAAGGGAAGACGGGCGCCAGTGTGTCGCGGTCGGTGAAACGCTGTGGTGCCGCGACGGACGCAGCTATGCCTGCGAGTGCCAGGGCCAGAATCGCAGCGAGCAGTTTCATTTACTGAGAAGACGTTGCCGCACCGGCAACGAGTTTCAACTTTGAAATACGGCTCATGATATCAGACCAGGACACCCACAGGTCGCGCGGGCGGGTGATCGTGTACTCATTGCCGCGCAGGTGTTTCACGATGTTCCCGATCGGATCGCGCCACGGATTCTGCACCGGTGTCTGGTTGTAATTCATGTAAAACACGGGGTAGGGGACGCCGGCCAGTTCTCGTAAGTTATCCGGCGGGACGTTGTCGTCGAACGCGATCTTGGGACCGGCGAAAATCACGGCGTCCGATTTGCTGTTGCTCAGCTCGGTCGTCACCAGTTTCGCGAGGAAATCGCCGCCGCTGTGCGGGTCGCTGAGTTTCTTCACGTCGATCATGCCGAACTTCAGCGACGAAAGAGCTTTGCCGAGGGCGGGGAAATCGATGTGGTCGGCGTCCTCCTGGCGATAGACCACGCGCTGCTCGTTCATGTTGAACGCGACGATGGAAAAGCGGTGCACCCTGGGATCCCGATGGATATGACGCAGGATGGATACGAGCGCGCTGGTGTCGAGCGGCTGCATGCTCGCCGCGTACCCCTGCTGCGGCGCGTAGTTTACAAGGATCTTGACGCGGAACGATTCCTCGGGCTTCGCGCGCGTCACCGCCGGCTCTTCTTTGAAGAAGTCCATGTTGGACGCATCGATCGAATGCGGCGCTATCGGCAGCTTCATGTTCTGATCCCTGGCCTGCAGGGTGGCGGTGATGTCCCAGCTGGACGAACAGAAGCGCTCGATGCGGTCCCGCATCAGCCAGTCGACGTGGTAATCACCCTCGCCGATGTCGAACCCCCCGCCCAGGTTCGCGTCGCCTTTGGCGTCTTCGTCGATTTTCGGCACGTTGTACTTTTGCGAAAAATATTTCGGAGAGTCCTTATCGGTGGTCGAGGTGACGCGAAAGACAATGGTCAGCATGTCGCCCTCGCCCGCGATTTCGCGCAGCGGCAGGGTAATGTCATAACCGGAGTGAAAGCGCAGATCGAAGCCGAGCACAGGCTTGATCGGGGTGACCGTGCAGGGCAGATCCTTCTTCTGGTCGGAAGCCGTATCCAGGGTGGCTGCGTCATTACCGATCAGCTGCACACTGCCGTCGGGACCGCCCCCGCGGATCAGCGTCTGGGCGGGCAGCCATGCCGCGCCGGCCGTCAGCCCGCTCAGCAGCAAACAGGAATGAACAAGTGGCCGTCTCACCCGAAACAGCTATATGGTACACCCGAAATAGCCCACACATGAGCTTCTGAATGGATAAAGAAAAGGAACAATCGGGCGAAATCCCCATGCCGTCGGACGCGCCTCCGGGGGCCATCATCAGCCCCGACACGCGGCGCCCAGAGCGCATTCCGCCGGGTCAGTCGCGCACCAAAAAATGGCCTGTGCTCGATGCGGGCGGGCCGCCGGACATCGATCTCAGCCGATGGAAATTGCGCATTCACGGACTCGTCGCGCAGCCTGTCGGATGGGACTGGGAAGAATTCAACCGGCTGCCCCGCGTGCGCGTCTTCTCGGACTTCCACTGCGTGACGCACTGGAGCCGCCTCGGCAACGTCTGGGAAGGCGTCGCGACCCGCGAACTTCTGGCACGCGCCGGCGGAGCGCTGCCGAATGCGGCGTACGTTCTGGCACACGGATACGACGACGAGTTCACCACCAACATTCCGCTGGAGGATTTTCTGGCGGAGGATGCGCTGGTTGCCGTCACACACGATGGTGAACCACTGAATTCCGATCACGGCGGACCCGCGCGGCTGATCGTGCCGCGTCTCTATGCGTGGAAGAGCGCGAAATGGCTGTCTGCAATTGAACTGCTGGATCACGACTGCGCCGGTTTCTGGGAAAGCAACGGATACCACATGAAGGGCGACCCCTGGAAGGAGCAGCGCTACGGCTACTGATGTGATGGTCTCGCGCCGCGCGCTGCTGGCCGGAGTGTTTGCCTCGGCCTGCGCCCGCAAACGCGCCACGCGCTATCAGGGATGGCTCTTCGTGGCGAGCGGCGCCGAGAAGCAGATTGCCGTAGCCGATCTCTCCACCTTCCGCCGCATTTCAACCATCCCCCTGCCGTGCGCACCGGACCAGTTGTTCTGGTCCGGCGATCGCGTCTATGCGCTGTGCCGCGAAGCACGCACGGTGCTTGAGATCGACGCGGGCAATTTTCGCGTGGCCGCAAAAACCGCGCTGCCAGGCAAACCTGTCGCCGCGCGGCTGCTGTCTGACAAAGCAGCGCTGATCGTTTGCGAGGATCCGGATGTCCTTCTGCGCGTGGATCTGGCGAATCGGCGCGTGATCGCCCGTCGGGTGCTGCCCGGAGCTCCCGCGGATCTGGACGTCAACGGCTCACTCGCAGTCATCACCATCCCATCGAGGAACTCGATCATCCGCGCCCAGTTGCCTGATCTGCAACTCGCCGGTGCCACCGACGTGGGTGTGTCCTGTACCGCTCTGCGATTTCGCCGTGACGGAAAAACCATCCTGGCCGGCGCAGTGGCGGCGCGCGAAATCGTGGCTCTCGACGCGCAGTCGGGTAAACTTCTCGCCCGCCTGCCGCTGCCGGTTTCGCCGTCGCGGTTCTGCTTCAATCCGGATGGCGGCCAGATGTTTGTTACGGGCGCCGGCGGGGACGTTCTCGCCATCGTGAGCCCTTTCCAGAATGAGGTAGCGGAAACCATCCTGGCGGGCCGCACTCCCTGGGCGATGGCCGTATCGGACCGCGACAATCTGCTGTTTGTCACCAACCGTGACAGCGGCGATCTGACCGTGCTCGATATTCAGACGCGCGCACCGGCGGCGTCCGTTCACGTCGGGGAATCGCCCGGCGACGTGCTGCTCACGCCGGACAACGAATACGCGCTCGTGATGGACCAGCGTTCCGGCAACGTATCCGTCGTTCACATCACGACGATTCTTAACCGGAAGAACAAGACCAGTTCCCCTCCTTCGCCGCTTTTCACCGTGTTTCCGACCGCGGCAGATGCACGTTCGGCCGTAGTAGTCCCGTATCCGCGGGATCTGTGAACGGAAGCTGACTCTCTGCCTGATGAGGGAGCCGTCAATGACGAGAATTAATTCCGCTCTCCGATACTCGCGGCGTATGTTTCGGCTTTTTGCAGAGCTAAGAGTGAGGGCAGCAGAATCGCTATTGCGACCAGCGAGAACACCACGCCGCCATTTCGGTGGAGCCAGCTGTTGTACCAGGCTTCATCGACATAGGCGGTAAGGCTCGAGATCGTGACAACGCGTACGGCATTCTTGAATATCGCGACTAAGACAGTGATTAAAGAAAAGCAAACCCTCGCCCAGGCAGACCGGATAAATAATTGGCCCACGAGGACGCTGGTGACGAACAAGACCAGACACGAATGAATGCCGCTGCATTCCGTTGCAATCTCGAAGTGATGGCCGTTCAGTGAAAAAACGAGCCCGTGCCAAAGGGCGGGTACGCCAAATATCCTGAACAGAACGCCGGTCGTCTCTGCGGATCCTCTTTGCAGGGCGCTAACGGCTCGATCCAGCAGAATCGTGGGCATTGGGATCATCAGCAAAAGGAAACACAATGGAAATAGTGCGGCGCGCAGCGGCTTCAGGCCGTAACACAGGAGGAATGCTGCCACCCACGTAAACACGATGGCAAAAACGGCGCAAGACAGATAGTCGTTCTGGTCGGAAAATAACGGCTGCCTTTGAATGAACAAAAAAAGCGCCGCTCCGGGCAGGAGCAGCGGCGCCGCCGGGAAGCAATATCCGGATTCCTGAAAGGTCGACGATCTCCGGAAATAAACCAGGCACGCGCTGATTAAGGGTATGAAGAAAACGTGCGAGTATCTGTCATCGTGCAGGGAAGCACTCAGCAGAATAGCTAATGGCGCGCGGAACAGTACAAGCGAGAGAGCAAAAAGAAAGAGGAACGATGCGTGATGCCCCATGATCCTTTTGAGGACGCAGGGGGTGGTTTCAATCGTAACCGGCACAATGGGCTCGCAGCGCTGACGTTGGCCGAGGCCTCGTCGCGGGAGCGTTTCCGCCTAAACTGACTTTCGGTTCCGGCGCCATAACAGGAAGCCTATTCCTGTTACAGTCAGGCACAGAACCAACTCCGGAATCGCGGTTGGCTCAGGAACGTGTTGGATGCAACTACTTGGGGTGTTAGGTCCGGGGGGACATGGGGTGGCGAAAAGGCTCGGGGCGAGCATGGCACCCAAAGCAAAAACAGTTGCGCGTGCGGTTTTCATGTCTAGACCTTTTCTCCGTTAACAACGAATGACAGAAGTGTACGGCCGCTGAACTATCGTTGTAAATGGTACCTTTGGGCAGCCTTCCGGCCAGCCGGCGCATTTGAAGTGCGGGGCCCTTCGATCCGTTGAAAACCGGGTATTTATTTCTTTCCGGTCGTTTTCGTTTCCGCCCGGACGTACGCCTATCAAAGCCACAACCAACCCGGCCACGTCGGCGGCTCTTACGGCAAACTTCGCTGCAAGGATTCAGTAGTACAATCTCGCAGGTAGTGATCAGCCGTGGAGGAAGCCGCTATGACATCCCCAAATCGTCGAAACAGATGGCACGCGGTGCTCTCTGCAGCGTTGTGTGTTGCGTCATCCGCAGAGCTGCACGGTCAGGGGCGCGGCGCCGTTCCCCCCGGCGAGGCGCTCTTCACATCGGCACAAGCGGTGGCTGGAAAGGCCGCATATGAACAGAACTGTGCCAGCTGTCACGGCGCGAGTATGGATGACGGCAACTCCGCTCCTTCGCTCCGCGGCGCGGCTTTTCTGGGCAAATACGCCGGGAAATCCGCAGCCGATTTGTTCACGTATGTGACGACGAAGATGCCACCCGGCAATTCCGGGGGCATTAGCGGCGCCGAGTACGCGCGAATCGTCGCCTGGGTGCTGCAGCAGAATGGTTATGCGACCGGACGGAAAGAGTTCGCATCGGACGCAGCAGCGCTCGCTTCGGTAACGATTCCCGCGCCGCCGGGAACAGGACGCGGCGGGGGCGGTGGCCTGCCCGCCGGAGTGAAGCTGCCTCCGGCGCCGAAGAAGGCGAATCCTCTGGATAAGATCACGCCGGTCACCGACGCGTTGCTGCAGAATCCGTCCGCAGGCGACTGGCTCACGTGGCGCCGCAGTTTCGACTATCAGGGATTCAGCCCGCTGAAGCAGATCACGAAATCGAATGTGAACAATCTGCGGGTGGCGTGGACCTGGACGCTTCCGACGGGCGCCAATGAAGCCACGCCCATCGTGCACGACGGCGTGATGTTCCTGCATGCTCCCGGGGACAAACTCGAAGCGCTCGACGCCGCCACCGGCGATCTGCTCTGGCAGTACGCCAGAATCCTGCCTCCGGGCGTGAACGCCGGTAACAAGCGCGCCATCTCGATTTACGGCAACAAGGTCTACCTGGGGACCTCCGACGTGCATGTGGTGGCGCTCGACGTGAAGACCGGCAGGGTGGTCTGGGATCAGCCGCTGACGGAGGAAAGGGGCTTCGGACTCTCAGGCGGCCCGCTGGTCGCCAAAGGCAAGGTGATGATCGGAACCAGCGGACGCGTGGGCGGGAAGAATTACATCGTCGCGCTCGACGCCGAAACCGGCAACGTCGCCTGGCGGTTCAACACTATCGCGCAGCCTGGCGAGCCCGGCGGCGATACCTGGAACGATCACACGGCCGAGGAGCGCAACGGCGGCTCCGTCTGGATCGCGGGAAGCTATGACCCCGCGCTCAACCTCGCGTTCTTCGGCGTAGCGCAGACTTATGACACCGCCTTGCTGGCGAAGCCGGTGAGGCCGGGGGTCAAAACCGACGGCCTGTATACAGACTGTACCCTCGCCATCAATCCCGATACCGGCAAGCTCGTCTGGTATTACCAGCATCTGCCAAATGATCAGTGGGACTTCGATTGGGTGTTTGAGCGCCAGATCGTGCGCATGCCGGTGAACGGCGTGGTTCGCCCGGTGATCATGACTTCCGGGAAGCAGGCCACCTATGACGTCCTCGACGCGGAGACGGGAAAGTGGATCTACTCGAAGGACCTCGGCCTGCAAAACTTCATTTCCTCAATCGATCCGGTCACCGGCAAAAAGAACATCAACCCGGAGACGCTGCCCGGTGACGGGAAAACGGTCTTTGTCTGCCCTCATGTGGACGGTGCCAAGAGCTGGCTGCCGGGCTCGTACAATCCGAGCACGAAGATTATGTACGTTCCGCTGGTGGAGGCCTGTATGGATCTGGCGCCGCTGACCGAGGGCGGCGGCCGCGGCTTGTTGTCCACCGGCTATCGCCCGATGGTGCGGCCGCGGCCGGATTCGGACGGCAAGTACGGCCGGGTGGAAGCCATTAACATGCTGACGCGCGAGGTGGTGTGGACCGAACGCCATCGCGCGCCGGTGTCGAGCGGCGCCCTGGATACGGCCGGCGGAGTGATCTTCAACGGCTCGATCGACCGGTTCTTCCGCGCTTACGATGATCAAACCGGCAAAGTGCTCTGGGAAACACGCCTGACCGATGTGCCGAGCAACGCCCCGATATCGTACACGGTGAACGGCAGGCAGTACATCGCGATCGGTGTGGGCAATGGCGGCGCGCAGGCGACGGGGTTTACGGCGCTGGTGCCGGAGATCCGGAACCTCGACCGGGCTCCGGCCGTGTGGGTGTTCCAGCTGCCCTGATCTGTCCGGCTGGGCGGATGGCCCAGCTATTTTCGACCCGGCGCGGCGGCTCTGGTTCGCCCGGACCGCTGATCCAGCAGCTCCCGCACTTTACGCAGGAGCACATCAGGTAACACAGGTTTCTGCAGAATATCCGGCGGCGCATGGAGCCGCCCCTGGGTGTTAATTAACTCCTCGGAGTGTCCCGACATGCAGACGACCATGATGCCCGGGCGGCGCTTTTGAATCTCTTCGCTTAATCGCAAACCATTCAAGGCGGGCATCACGATATCGGTCACCACGAGATCGATTTTATCGAGCTGACCTCCCCATTGAGTAATGGCCTCGGCGCCATTACTCGCCTCACAAACGCGATACCCCGATTGACTGAGCACCTCACGCAGCATTCCTCTGACCGATTTCTCGTCCTCGACGAGCAGAATCGTCTCTGTTCCCCCGCGAGCTTGCGAACCGGCGTCAGTTCCTTCACCGCCAGTTCGGGCGGTTCAACGCGCGGGAGGTATATAGAAAACTCGCTGCCTTTGCCGGGCTCGCTCCAGACCAGTATCCGGCCGGAGTTCTGTTCCACACCGCCGTATACGCTCGACAGCCCCAGACCCGTTCCCAGGCCCTCCGCTTTTGTCGTATAAAACGGCTCGAAAAGGCGTTGCTGCGTCACGCCGTCCATGCCATGCCCGGTGTCTTTCACGATCAGGCGAACATAAGACCCCGGAGCCAGATCCAGGCGCGGAATCGGCCGGTCGGCAGACACGTCCACTCGCTCCGTCTCGATGGTCAGCACGCCGCCGCCGGCCATCGCGTCCCGCGCATTGGTGGACAGGTTCAGCAGCACGCCCTCCATCTGGTTGAGATCCGCGTGAATCCAGCCTGCATCGCCGCGCAGCGTGGTCCGCAGTTCGATGTGCTCACCGACAACGCGCTCCAGCATTCTCTGCACGTTCCGCACGAACTGGTTGACCTCGAAGTGACTCGGTTTGATTATCTGGCGGCGGCTGAACGCGAGGAGTTGGGAGACCAGTTCGGCGGCACTCGTTCCGGCGGCAAGAATCGCCTTCAGCTGGGCGCTCGCGTCCGGGTCCCGGCTCAGAGTTCCATCAGCATGTGAGTATAGCCATTGATTACGGTCAGCAGGTTGTTGAAGTCATGCGCCACGCCGCCCGCCAGCCGCCCTACGGCTTCCATTTTCTGCGAGAGCCTGAGCTGTTCTTCAAGGTGTTTGCGCGCGCTCACGTCGGCAACCGTGACCAGAATGCCCGAGGTCCCGTCGGCGTCATTAAAGGCGGCGGTCCAGACCGCGGCATCGAAAGGCAACCCGTCCCGGCGCCACAGTTTCATTTCCGCGCCCAGGAACACCTCACCTTGCAGGGCCCTGGCAACAACGTCCTGCATGATCTCCTCGGGACGGCCTTTGGCGAAGGGCAACGGCTTCCCGACGACCTCTTCGGGACGCCAGCCGAAGATATGTTCTGCCATCGTGTTCCAGCCGGATATCTTCCGTTCCCCATCCAGCGTCAGGAGCGCCAGCGGTGAAGCTCGGAATAAAGCATCCAGCCTGACGTTCGCGCTTATGGCGGAAGCCAGGGCCTCGACCGTCTCCGCGTGCAGTTGTGCCACCTCGGCGGTATGGGCGCGTTCGTCCTCCACCCGTTTCCGTTCGCTCTGCAACTGGTTCAGGTACAAATGATAGGAGCGGTAGATGAGGTAAACGACGGGGAGTATAAGGACTCCGGCTCGCCAGTCGAAGATGCTGTGGGCAGTGGAAAACAAGCCGACCAGACTGGCTCCGACCAGATAATACGGAAAGCACCAGAAGTAGGACCCAAACCAGACCCGGCCAACCGCCTTACTTTCCGTCAGCGCGATCACCACCGCTATGGGAAAGGTGTTTGCGATGAACAGGACCAACGCCGTAACCAGCAGGCGGAATGGATTGGGCAATACCGGCATCGAATGCCAAGTGAAATAAGCGGCGGCAACGGAAATCTGAATCGCCGATATACTGAACAGGACGTGGACGGCGCGGGGCCGCATCTTTGCGTGCCAGAAGCTCTGGGCCGCGGCGCAGATGGCGCCCATGGCGAGCCCTTCCGCCAACGGAAGCTCGACAGCACCCGCCAGCAGGAACACGAACAGCATGGACATGGTACCGGTAACTCCCGGCAGAGTCACCTTGAGGCAGGATGCAGGTACGGCCAGCGCCACGAAGCACAGGAACCGCAGAAGATTCGAACTCTCCCAGTGGTAAAGGCCGTTCCCCAGAATGGCCGCTCCCAGAGAAATAATGAGGCCGACGTAGATTCGAGTCTTGAGCGACATCCCGCGTCCCGCCGCAAATCCGGCCAGGTAGTGGGCGAATGACCCAGCGCGGATAATCACCTTTTTAAGTTATCTTACAACCTAAATTGTACTTTACTACCCTCATTTCCTCATTTTCCTTTTCTCCTTGGGTAGTGACGCGGTTTGAATGCCGATAGCTTTACCTCGGCGCGCAGACTGCCGGCTGAAGGGGACAGGCGGGCGGGTCACAGGCGGAGAGCGTTACTGAGAATCTGTGAAGGTCAGCGCCGGTCCGGGGTACCCTCGGGATCCGCGCGCAAGCGGTGTTTTCGTGCCCGATCGTCTTTTCCGCGATCCGCGGCTTTTCAATTTTCTCCGTTGGTCAGCAGCGTCAGGCTTTCGCCATCGGGATTGGTGCTTGTACCCCAAACCGCGGCGGTGCCCCAGACTGCCGCGTTGCCCTGAACTGCGCTGGTACCCCACACGGCCGCGGTCCCCCAAACGGCTGCCGTTCCCCACACGGCGGCCTCACCTCCGACAAACACGCTGGTGCCCCAGACGGCTGCAGTGCCCCATACCGCTGAGGTGCCCCAGACGGCAGCCGTTCCCCATACAGCCGAGTTGGAGTTGATAATGGTCACCGTATTGGTGGAGGGGTTGAAAACCGCAACCGGAGATGCCGCCGATCCGCCGGCCGGCACAACGTCGTTACTGTTCAGTGCGTACCAGACATCCACATAACCGGCTCCGATCGTGAAGATGTCGTACTGGCTGGTATACGTTATTCCCGTCACGGGATCGGTAGTGGTGCTGTACAAAGGGAAGTCTTTGGTTGCCGTCTTCATGAGCCGCGCCTTGACAGTGTCGGGCGTCAGGCTCGAATCCCGCGTAAGCATCAGAGCGGCAGCCCCGCTGACCATGGGGGTCGCCATACTCGTGCCGCTCAACTGGAGATAGTCAATCGAATACGCATCGCTGTGCGTCCACTGATAGGCCGAGTAGAGAACCCGGTTGGCCACGGAGCTGCCCTGGAGCGTGCTTCCGTCAGCCTCGAGGGAGATAACCCGGTTGCCCGGAGCCACCACATCGGGCTTCACAACGTGATCGATGAGCGTTGGGCCTTTGGAACTGTAGCTTGCGATCAGATCGTCAAGGCGGGAAGGAGTGCCCATTGATTTCATGGCCCCGACCGTAATCACAAGCGGGTCATTGCCGGGCGCGGTGATCGAGGCGTATCCGTCCGTCGCCTGATTGCGCCCGTCGTTCCCCGCGGCGACGACCACGACAATGCCCGCGCGCCAGGCCTGTTCGACCGCCTGGCAGAGGGGATCGACTGCGTAGCTTTCAAAAACCGGGCGGCCCAGCGACAGGTTGATGATGCGGATGTTGTATTGATCTTTCAGCTGAATGGCGGCGCCGATGGCGGCAATTACGGCGCTGTCCGTCCCCGCGCCGTTGGCGTCGAGTACCCGCAGGTTGATGAGAGACGCTCCCGGAGCGATGCCGCGGAACGTCCTGAAATCGATGGATCCGGAGGATGCTGCGCCGTTTCCGCCCAAAATGCCGGCCACATGCGTGCCGTGGCCATACTCGTCACTCGCATCGTTTGTGCCTGGGACAAACGTCTGGCTGTAAACGATGCGCGAGCGTTTGCCGGCATAAATCAAGTCGCGTTTCTGCTGAATGCCGCTGTCGATTACGGCTACACCCACACCCGTCCCGTTCCAGCCGTAGGCAACCGCCATCTGCGAACCAACGGCTGCGGCCGCGTTGTCGAGCGTGGCCCGCACAGGGTGGTCGGCTGAGATGTGAATCACTTCGGGATCGCCGGCGAGCGTTTCAATGGCCCCGGCCCGAATTGAAATAAGCTTTCCGCGGATTGCGTTGAGATCGGATTGCTCAGCCGCGCCCAGTTGCGTGATTCGTGATCGCTGAACGTTGCCCGGTGCTTCGGCATACTGAACGATTACGTTCACCAGGGATTGCGGATTGGCTTCGGCCAGATCGGGCGCGATCTTCGCCGAACCGCCAAAACAAAGAAACGGGAACAGGAAGAGCGAGGCTGTCGTGAGCTTGTTCATGGGGTTTAAATTGAAACCAGTTATTAACTCCGAAACGATGCGCTCGAATTGCTAAGAATTCGCGCGGTAATCAATGCCCTTCACGACACGTGAAATCGCGCAGGTAAGCACGTTTTCATCACGCGGCATGCTTGAAATTCAAGCGGGCCTGTTGCGGGTTGTATGGCACTTTGTGTGCCAGCGCATGTTGTTGATTTGACTTGGATCGGGTCTATCGGAATTTTGACGATGACAAAATCTCGTGAATGAAAATGTATTCCCGAGATATTTATTCGTCTACCGAGGCAGAGTTCTGCGCGGTTTGAAGACGCGCCGCGCTACTGAGAATCCGTAAAGTTCAGCGCCGGGAAGAAGTCCGGCGGCAGGCTCGAAAGCCTGGCCCCGCAAAGCGCTGAGCAAGCACGCGTGTCGGGGCAGCATCGGCGCGGGCCGCAAACGCTCATCGCCACTCCGCGAATCCCATGGCGCTTCCCGTCCCGGCCTCGGAGCGATAACACGGAACGTAGTCGATGAGCTTCATCTTCAGTCCGGCTTCGTCCATGATGCCGGACGCGGTGATCCAGTTCTTGATCTCCGACGTGCCCGACTGGAACATGTCCTCCGGCAGGCCGGTCAATGTCGCGGAATCGCCGGCCTGCATGGCCGCGAGCACCTTCCTGTCGAAAGCTTCGTCGATCGCGAAGTGAGTCATACCGCCCGACGCGATGATCATCACGCTGATGTCTTCGGGCCAGGCTTTGATAGCGCGGCCGAGCGCGCGTCCGAATGCATAACAGCGATGGGCCGGCGGCTGGTTGGGCGGATAGAACGTGTTCACGAAGACGGGCACGTGCGGCAGCACCTGATCGCGCATCAGGCGGCGGTAGACGAAGCCGTAGGCGTGGGGCGCGGCGTTCGAGCCGATGGCGCCCGTCGGAAGCCGGGTGATCTGGGCCACGTCGAAATCGTCGGCCACCACCTTGCCGATGAGGTGACTGCCGAACGCGGGCAGCGTGGGGTACTGCGTGTACACGGAGGGCGTGCGGTCGAGTTCGGCGCGCGCCACGCCGGGCGGCAGCGCATCGAGGAACTCCTGGGTGCGCGGAATGCCCTCCACGCAGGTGCCCCGGAAAATGGCGAAGGCGGGAATGTGATCGGGATTGAAGATCTCCATCTGGTCGTTGCCGACGACGACCGCGACGTCGGGCTTCGCGGTGAAGTAGATATCGCCGAGTTTACGAATGGCCCGCTGGCAGCGCGCGTGGCGTGCGGCGAAAACCTCGGGCGTGAGCTGATCGGCCAGGTGGTCGGGCCGGTGGAGTTCGGCCATTTGATCGAACGTGTATGTCCTGCCCTGATACCAGTGCTGTGGATTGGCGCGGTCGGCGGGGACGCGTTCGGTCCAGTTCTGCCAGGGCACGCTGAGCATGGGGCCGTGGGAGGTTGCGAGACCGAGAGTAATGCGCGCCATGCAGACGATCTTATTTCACCGCGCGCGGAACCCGCGAGACAAACCAGTGAGACAATACTAGAGGCTCGGCTCACGCCGCCCGAACAAACTCCATGGACAGGGTTCTATCCACACACGTCATCGTCAACCACCGGTTGACCACTGCCTGGCTGAACCGCGTGGATGGCGCGGGGATTCCGGCGGTCGAGATCTTCTGCGCGCCGCAGCATCTGGATTACCGCGACAAATCGCAGATCGGCGAACTGGGCCACTGGTTCCGCGATTCTCCGACTGAAGCTGCATTCGCTGCACTCGCCCATGTACACGGACGAGATCTGGGGCCGCTCCGGGCCGCACACGCACATCAACATCACGGACCGCGAACAAGGCCGACCGCATTCAATGGGTGGGCGAAATCAAGCGCGCGCTCGAGATCGCCGAAACTGTTCCGTTCCGCTATCTGATCCAGCATCTCGGCGTGGGCGGGCAGGAGTTTTCCGAACACGCGATCGAAGCGGCGTTCACGTCGCTCGAAGAGCTGATCGGTTTTCGCGCGGCAGCGCGGCGTGGAAATTCTGCTGGAAAACACGCCGAACGAACTGTCGACGGCCGAGCGCCTGGAGCTGTTCAACACGATGACGCACCTGCAACCTGAATTACGTCTTCGACACGGGCCACGCGCACATCGGCGCGGGCATCGAGCATGAATTCGAAATCATGAAGCCGCGCATCCGCTCGCTGCACGTGCACGATAACGACGGCAAGGAAGACCAGCATCTGTTTCCGATGAGCGAAGGCGGCACGATCGACTGGGCGGCCACGATGGAACTGCTGCGCTCGTGCCCGGGACAGTATCCGCTGCTGCTCGAACTGCGCGAAGTGGCCGAGATGCAGCATCCGCTGGACGAGATCACGCGGGTCTTCGACCGAGCTCGAAGCGCTCGAATCGCAACGCTACATGCCTGAACGAATCACAATTGCCGCCATTCAGGCCGGCAAACATACGGACGAGACCGTGGAGATCGCCGGGCTGGCTTTACAACCTGCGCAAGTCCGGCAAGATTGTCTTTCCGATTGTGCGCGACGGCACGGGACTCATGCAGTGCGTCGCGCTGAAGAGCGCGCTGCCCGGAAGAGCTCTTCGAAGAGCTGAAGCATCTGACGCAGGAATCGTCGCTGATCGTGCGCGGCAAGGTTCGCGCCGAAGCGCGCGCGCACGGGCGGATACGAGATGGATGTCGAGGGCGTCGACATCCTGCAGAAGGTCTCCGAAGCCGATCCGTATCCGATCACGCCGAAGGAGCACGGCGTCGACTTCCTGATGGATCACCGGCATCTGTGGCTGCGCTCGCAGCGGCAGCACGCCATCATCCGCGTGCGGCATGAAGTGATCAAAGCGGTGCGCGATTATTTCGACAGCCACGGCTTCACCCTGGTGGACACGCCGATCTTCACGCCCGCCGCGTGCGAAGGCACCACCACGCTTTTCGAAGTGAATTACTTCGACGACGATAAGGCCTACCTGACGCAATCCGGCCAGCTCTACAACGAAGCGACCGCGATGGCGTTCGGCAAGGTCTACTGCTTCGGCCCGACGTTCCGCGCGGAGAAATCGAAGACGCGCCGGCATCTCACGGAATTCTGGATGGTGGAGCCGGAGATGGCGTACGCCGATCTGGAAGAGATCAAGCGCGTGGCCGAGGAGATGGTGGTCTACGTGGTCGGGCGCGTGCTCGACAACCGGCGCGAAGAACTGAAGGTGCTGGAGCGCGACGTCACGAAGCTCGAAGCCGTGCAGGCGCCGTTTCCGCGCATGAGCTACGACGATGCGGTGAAGAATCTGCAGGAGCACGGGTCCGAAATCCAGTGGGGCGGCGATTTCGGCGGCGCCGACGAAACCATCCTCACGCAGCAGTTCGACCGGCCGATCATGGTGGATCGTTTCCCGACGGCGATCAAAGCGTTCTACATGGCGCCCGATCCGGACCGGCCCGAAGTGGCGCTGGGCGTGGATGTGCTGGCGCCGGAAGGCTACGGCGAAATCATCGGCGGCGGGCAGCGCATCCACGATCTCGAACTGCTGCTGAAGCGCATCGAGGAGCACCAGCTGCCGCAGCGAAGCGTTCGACTGGTATATCGATCTGCGCAAGTACGGCACGGTGCCGCACGGCGGATTCGGCATGGGCATCGAACGCTGCGTGGCGTGGATCTGCGGCCTGGAGCATGTGCGCGAGACCATCGCGTTTCCGCGCATGCTGTACCGCCTGCGTCCGTGAACCGAGCTGCATCGAAACCGCGCATCGCCATCATCGGCGCGCCGCTCGATCTGGGCGCAGGGACGGCGCGGCGTCGATATGGGGCCTTCGGCGGTGCGCGTGGCGGGACTCGGCAGGCGGCTGGCGGCGCTTGGCTACGAAGTCACCGATCTCGGCAACATCGCCGTGGCGCAGGCCGGAAGCGGTGGACGACGCGGGTCCGAGCCGAAGCGCAAGTATCTTGCCGCAGATTGCCGCGGCCTGCGAACGCCTGGGCGAGCTGGTGGCGCAGGCGCTGGCGGACGGCAAGATGCCGCTGGTGCTGGGCGGCGACCACTCGATCGCGGTGGGCACGGTGCGCGGCGTGTCGCGGTTCTTCCGCGAATCGGAACAGAAGATCGGCCTGCTCTGGATCGACGCGCACGCCGACATGAACACGCCCGAATCGAGCCCCAGCGGCAACGTGCATGGCATGCCGCTGGCGTGCTGCGTCGGCGTCGGGCCCGGACGCGCTGGCGGACATGTTCGGCTTCGCGCCCAAGGTGGATCCGGCGAATGTGGCGCTGGTGGGCATTCGCGATGTGGATGAGCTGGAGCGCGGCATGGTGCGCGACACCGGCGTGCGCGCCTTCACCATGCGCGATATCGACGAGCGCGGCATGCGCGCGGTGATGGACGAAGCCATCGCGATCGCATCAGACGGCACGGCGGGCTTTCATCTGTCGCTCGACATGGATTTCGTCGATCCGGAATATGCGCCCGGCGTGGGCACGCCGGTGCGCGGCGGCGCGACGTATCGCGAAGCGCACCTGGCGATGGAAGTGATCTGCGACTCGGGCCGCATGGTGTCGATGGAAGTGGTGGAAGTGAATCCGGTGATCGATGAAGTGAATCGCACGGCCGATCTGGCGGTGGAACTGATTCTCTCGGCGATGGGAAAGAAGATTCTCTGAATGATGAAGACACGGGTGGCTGTGGTTTATGGAGGGCGCAGCGGCGAGCACGAGATCTCGCTGCGTTTCGGCCGAAGTCGGTGATCGCGGCGATGAATCCGGAGCGATACGAAGTCGTGCGCTATCTGATCGCGAAGGACGGCCAGTGGAGTCCCGCGCCCGATTCTGCCGGAGCCGGGCGCGAATCCGGGAATCGACGTGGTGTTTCCGGTGCTGCACGGCACATTCGGCGAGGACGGCACGGTGCAGGGGCTGTTCGAACTGGCCGATCTGCCCTACGTCGGCGCGAACGTGCTGGCGTCCGCTGTATCGATGGACAAGGACGTGATGAAGCGCGTGTGCCGCGAGCGCGGGCTGCCGGTGGTCGAATACATGGTGCTGAGCCGCGACGAGATGGACGCCGGACGCGGTCGCGCGCGAGCTGCCGTTTCCGATGTTCGTGAAGCCGGCGAATCTCGGCTCGTCGGTCGGGATTTCGAAAGCGCACGACTGCGCGGAGCTGAAGGCGGCGCTTGAAGCTGGCGGCGCAGTACGACCGCAAGATCGTCGTGGAGCGCGGCATCGAAGGGCGCGAGTTCGAATGCGCGCGTGCTGGGCAACGACGATCCGGAAGCTTCGATGCCCTGCGAGATCCTGCCTTCGCGCGAGTTTTACGATTACGAAGACAAGTACGAGCTGAATCTGGCGCGAACGGTACTGCCGGCCGAATCTGCCGCGCGAACGAGATCGCCGAGATGCGGCGGCTGGCGGTCGAGTGCTACAAAGCCGTGGGGTGCGAAGGCATGGGGCGCGTGGATTTTCTGCGCGAGAGCGCGACCGGCAAATTCTACATCAACGAGATCAACACCATTCCCGGCTTCACGTCGATCAGCATGTATCCGAAGATGTGGGAGTATTCGGGCGTGCCGTACCCCGAACTGATCGACCGGCTGATCGAGCTGGCGCTCGAACGGCACGCGGCGAAGAAGGCGACCCGGTTCACGCGATAATAGTTTCGCGAATGCCGCAGGGCTTCAAGAACCGCACGGCCTGCTGATTGCCTGCGCTGCTCCTCTGGCGTTCGCCGCCGACGATCCGCAAGGACGACGACGCGCGTCTGATGAAGAAGTTCATCGACGCGTATCAAGATTCTGCAGGAGAATACGGCCGATCCGTTCGAGCTGGATCAGGCGTTCTACGCAGGGCGCGATTCCGGGGCTGCTGCGGCATCTGGATCCGCATTCCGTTTTCTTCGATCCCGGGCCAGTTCGAGCAGCTGAAGCAGATGGAGTCGTCCGACGCAGAAGGGGTTCGGCACGCGTGGTGTCGGTGCTGCCGGGCCGCGTGGTGGTGCTGCAGACTCATGCCCGACACCCTGTCGGAGAAAGCGGGGATGACGCCGGGCGATGAGATCCTGGCGGTGAACAACTACCGGCTCGACCGGCTGGATGCCGAGCAGATCGTCGGGCTGCTGAACGCAATCAAAGCAGAAGCCGGCGCAACTGGTGGTGCGGCGTCCGGGCAATGCGCGGCTGCCGAACTGACGCTGGTTCCGGAAACGATGAAGTCTTCGAGCGTGGAGCGCGTATTTCGAACTGCAGCCGGGCATCGGATACATCCGCGTATCGGAGTTCGAAGAGACGACCGGACGGCAGATTCATGACGGCGATCGAGAAGCTGGGCGGGCAGAGTCTGAAAGGCCTGGTGCTCGATCTGCGCAATAACCCCGGGGGCCTGATGACGGCCGCGCATTGAGACGGCTTCGTTCTTTCTGAAGCCCGGTCAGGTGATTCTCTCGGTGAAGGGCCGCAACGTGCCGGAGACGATCGAGCGGGTTCCGGATGACAACAAGCCGTACACGTTTCCGGTGGCCGTGATCGTGAACGCGAAGACGGCGAGCGCGTCGGAGATCGTTTCGGGCGCGCTGCAGGATCACGATCGCGCGACGATCGTCGGCGAGCCGAGCTTCGGCAAGGGTCTGGTGCAGAGCGTTTATCCGCTGGTCGGAGAAAACCGGACTCGCGCTGACCACGGCGCTTTATTACATTCCGAGCGGACGCTCGATTCAGAAGACGTTCAGCTCGCAACGCGCGCTCGGGGCCGAGGAGTTCGCGCTGGGCGCGACCGCGACGCATCCCAACGAACGCAACGATTTCAAAACGGACAGCGGACGGCCAGTGCCGGGCGGCGGCGGGCATCGTGCCGGATGTCGAAGCGCTGCCGCCGCTGCTGACGCAGTTCGCGCCGTGCTGGAGCAATCGGGCTCGTTCACGACGTTTGCCACCGAGTATATTCGCGACCACAAGATCACGCCCGGACTGGGAGGTGACCGGCGCAGGTGCTGGATCAGTTTCAGACGTGGCTTTCGGAGCGACGATATTCAGCCGTCGCTGCACGAGTGGATCGAAAGCCGCGACCTTTATTGAATGGCGTCTGAAGACGGACATCTACAATCTGGCGCTGGGCGTGGAAAAGGGCGACGAAGTGGAGGCGCAGGCCGATCAGCAGATCCAGAAGGCGCTCGAGGCTGTGCTGAAGCCGGCGTTTTAAGGAGAGTCGGATGCAATGGCGATACTGACGCAGCGACCAGGAAACGAATCCATGGATGTCCGCCGAGGCGCGCTTCGACAACGCGGCCGAGAAGCTCGGGCTGGACGACGGCGTGCGCAAAGTGCTGCGGACGCCCACGCGCGAGGTGACGGTCAACATTCCGGTGCAGCTCGACGACGGGCGGCTCGAAGTATTCACCGGCTATCGCGTGCAGCATTCGCATGGTGCGCGGCCCGGGCAAAGGCGGCATTCGCTACGCGCCCGATGTGACGCTCGACGAAGTGCGCGCGCTGGCGTCCTGGATGACGTGGAAATGCGCGGTGGTCAATATCCCGTTCGGCGGCGCGAAGGGCGGCGTGATCTGCGATCCGTCGATGATGTCCGACGGCGAACTGGAGCGCATCACGCGGCGCTATACGGCGCAGATTATCGATGTGATCGGGCCGGATCTCGACGTTCCCGCGCCCGACGTGAACACCAACGATCGCGTGATGGCGTGGATCATGGACACCTACTCGATGCACAAGCGTCATGCGACGACGGCCGTGGTGACGGGCAAGCCGATGGAACTGGGCGGGTCGCGCGGGCGCAAGGAAGCCACCGGACGCGGCTGCATGATGGTGACGCTGCGAGGCGCTCAAGCAGTTCGGGCTGACGCCGGAGAACACGCGCGTGGTGATTCAGGGTTTCGGCAATGTCGGCGGCATGGCGGCGAAGCTGATGGCGGCGAACGGCTTCCGGATTGTGGCGATCATCGAATACGACGGCGCGGTCTACAACCCGAACGGGCTCGACATCGCAGCGCTCGCCGAGCACCGCCACGAGACGGGATCGATCAATGAATTTCCGGGCGGCGAGGCGATCGACAAAAAGGAAGCGCATGTTCCTTGAATGCGACGTGCTGCTGCCGGCGGCGACGGAGAACGTGATCACGTCGGAGAACGCCGACCGGCTGCGCTGCCGGATTCTGTGCGAAGGCGCGAACGGACCCACGACTGCGATCGCGGACGAGATTCTGGCGGATAAGAAGGTTTTCGTGATCCCGGATATTCTGGCGAACGCGGGTGGCGTGACCGTGTCCTATTTCGAGTGGGTGCAGGACCGGCAGGGGTTCTTCTGGAATGAGGACCTGGTGAATACGCGGCTGGAGGAAATCATGGTCGGGCAGCTTCGACGACGTGACGGCGTTATGCGGCGAAGCACAAAGTCGATAACCGGACGGCGGCGTATATGCTGGCGCTGGACCGCGTGGCAATCGCGATGAAGCTGCGCGGGATTTATGCTTGAGCTTCAGCATCCCGTTGCAAATGGATAGCGGGGTTGACAACCCCGCCGCAGGATGGCATCCCGCCCCACTTACGCCTGAGCGACCTGCGCGTGCTGCTGTTCCTGGCGCGAGCGCACGATCTGTTTGCGCTCGCGCAGGTAGCTGAAGAATTCGCCGCCTTCGCGCAAACGGCGCACCAGCATCTGCCGGTCGGTCGCCATCTCGCGCAGGAAGCGCAGAATCGGCCGATGGCGGAAATAGAAGCGCCGGTACATGCGCTCGACCGCGTCTTCGATTTCGTCCGGCGAAAGATGGTCGTAGCGCAGCGTCGAAACCTGGATGCCGTTGCCGGAAACCTGCAGGGCGCTCGCTGTCGATCCAGCCATTCGCCGTGGCCTGTTTGAAGAGCTCGGTGCCGGGATACGGCGCGGCGATCGAAACCTGAATGGAGAACGGATCGATCTCTTCCGCGAAACGAATCGTCTCTTCGATCGTCTCCTGCGTCTCGATGGGCAGGCCGATCATGAACGTGCCGTGCACGCGAATGCCGAGCTTGCGGCAGTTGCGCATGAACTCGCGCGCGGTATCGAGCACGCAGGCCCTTCTTGCATCCGGTTCAGGATCTGCCTGATTGCCCGATTCGAAGCCGACCAGAAGCAGGCGCAGTCCGTTGTCGCGCAGCTGCCGGAGCGTTTCGTAATCCAGATGCGCGCGCGCGTTGCAGGACCACGTCAGCTTCAGCTTCTTCATGCCCTTGGCGATTTCGACGGCGCGCGGTTTATCGATGGTGAAGGTGTCGTCATCGAACATCCACTCGCGCACGCGGTTGCCGAAAAGCTCCTTGCCGATTTCCATCTCGCGAATCACCGCGGCCGGGCGACTTGGTGCGATAGGCGTGTCCGCCGATGGTCTGCGGCCACAGGCAGAACGTGCATTTCGCGGGGCAGCCGCGGCCGGTATAGAACGAAACGTAGGGGTGCTGCAGATAGCCGATGAAATAATTTTCGATCTTCAGGTCGCGGTGATAGACCGGCAGCACGCTGGGCATGGAATCCCAGTCGTGGATCAGTTCGCGCTCGGGGTTGTGGTGAAGCCTGCCGGTCGGCGTCGCGCCAGCTGAGGCCTTTGATATCGGCCAGGGGCTTGCCCTTCGCGACATCGACGCAGGTGTAGTCGAATTCATTGCGGCAGACGAAATCGATGGCCGGCGCCATGTTCAGGGTTTCGGTGGGCAGGATGGCGACATGGGCGCCGATGAGTCCGATCTGCGCATGCGGGTTTTTGGCTTTGATGGCTTCGGCGCAGGCGACGTCGTTCTTCAGCGAAGGCGTGCTGGTGTGAAGAATGAAAAGCTCGTAGTCGTTGGCGATGGCGAGGACGTCGTCCATCGTCTGGTGATGCGGCGCGGCATCCATCAGCTTGCTTCCCGGCACCATGGCGGCCGGCTGGGCCAGCCAGGTCGGAAACCAATAGGAGGTGATTTCGCGTTTCGCCTGATAGCGAGCCCCGGCTCCGCCGTCAAAACCGTCGAACGATGGCGGGCTGAGAAAAAGCGTCTTCTTCACTAACGTGTTCCCCCGGCAGCGGCGCACGCCGCATTAAGGCTCTATTGTGACATTTCCATGTTCATGACGGCGAGGGCGGGAAGGGGGTCAGTTTGCGGACGGCCTTTCTGCGTGGTCGACGACGAACACTTCGACCGGGCCGCGGCGCGTCTCAAGCTTCAGTCCGAGTTGTTCCTGAAGGGCGGTAAACAGGGACGGTCCGGAGGTATCGGACGGCGGAGCGGTACCATCATCGGGCGCGTATTCGAGATCGAAGTCCCAGGCCCCTTCGATTCCGGTGTCGTCGCTTACAGAATGTTGGAGAAGCGTTCCGAGCACAGTCGCAACTCTGGCCATGCCGACGCCGCGCGCTTCGAGCACCATGACTGGAGCAGCGTTCTCCGGCCGGCGCAGGTGCATCTTAAAGCCGCAGGCCGGGAGGTCGGGCCTGCCGGGAAGGGGCCACGACGAATCGTCGTAAGGCGTGCAGATTCCGGGCCGGGATGCTGTGAGTCCGGAGCCGTTCTTCGCACGAACAAGCGAATACTGCTGAAGCTCTCTGGTCTCGCGATGGAGCGCGAGCCGGAAACGGTCGGCGAGCAGCGACTGTATCATCCGGCGGGATTCCTCCTGTCCTGGATTACCCTCGGCTTTCCCTTCGATGTTGAAGCGCTCCGAATCCATCCATCCGGTTGTGCCGAGAACGCGAAAATCCTGGACGCGCCACGCGAGCAGGATCAGGTCGCGCAGGCGGAAACCGGTGAGAACAGTTCTGCCGCCGGGTGCGAATCGATAGCTCCACTGCGTGTCCGATGGTGCGGGCTTTACCGACGCGACTTCGAACGGCTGGGCGTGCGAGAGGGAGGTCGCGATCAGGAACAGTGCGGCGACTTTAACCATGGCGGCGCTGACCGCTCCCAGTGTAGACGGTCGTGCCGGGATGATACTGGCGCCAGTCGAACCAGTAATCCTTGATGGCGTCGATGCGTTCGAGGCAGATTCCCGCAGACTTGCCGTCGATGGCGCAGCCTTTGAAATTCCAGTGGCTGCCGGTCTGGGTATCAATCATCATGCCGTCGGGAGTGCGGAAGAATTCGAGAGGAACGTCGCCGGTGGAAACGGCGCCGGGGATGGCGGCGCGGAAGGCGCGGACGGACTGGTTGTCGGGACCGACGAGAAGGATGATCTCCTCAGAGCCCAGGCGGTCCGCCACGAGTTTCTCAGCTATAACCCGTGCGTAGGGAAACGCGCGGGACTCGCCGAATGCCGTCACGCCGAGCATCAGGTCGCGATTGGCGAGGCCGTGCTCGGGAAAGTTGAGGACAGTGGGCTCGCTTTTCATTTTCACGTCCCAATCCTTAGCGCTGTAGTCATCGACATAGGCGGGGACGTCTTTCATCACCATTCCGGCGGGCTGTTCGGTTTTCCAGAGCGCGAAGGTGAGCTCGTCGGAGGGGATGAGCGTGAGCTGTTGTCCGGCCAGAGGGCCGGAAATGGAGCGGCCGGAGATCTGCTGCCAATAGCTGCCGGTCTCGGCATCGCGCATGAGGAAGTTCTGGTTGTTGATGCCCGCGAGGTGGAATGTCAGCGTTACGCCGCCGACTGAGCGCCCCCACACCAGACCGGTGTGACAGAGCGTTCAATAGGTGACGGCGATGGGGACGCCGTCGCCGGTTTGGCTGACGACGGTGTCGTTGACGATGTGGTGGTAGGAAATGCTGCGAATCGGATACGCGCGGGCGTTCACGGCGAGAACCTTTTCGTCGCCGTCGAGTTTGGTGTCGCGAACGGACTGGAAGGCGGGTGCGCCGGCGGGATGGAACATGACTTCGAAGATGTTGACGAACGAGAGACCAGCGCAGATCAGGACAAGGGCCGTCACTGTGATCGTCCGGATACGCAGGCGAAGCATGGCCAAAGCGACGAGTGCGGCGGCTGCGCAGACGAGTTCGACGATGTGCTGCCAGTGCAGAACGAACAAGGCGGCCTGTAGTTCCTGTGCACCCTGGTGGCGAAACGGACGAATCACGTATAGGGGATAAACGAGGGAGAAGAGTGCGATGGCGGCACACGCCGCAAGGCACGCGAATGCGGATCTGCGAAGCGTCACGGTTTCCTATATATTAGCCGGAATTGGTTTTCGGGCAGCGTCTGCGACTTTTTTCTTCACGAGCGCGCCGAGGCGATACAGCAGCAGCACGGTGAGGATGCCTGCGTAGAGCAGCGGCAGCCGAATGTCCGATTTGACCAGCCAGTAGTAGTGGACGACTCCGGCCAGCGCGCTGAAATAAACGAGACGGTGGAGGCGTTGCCAGCGACGGAAGCCAAGGCGGCGAACCCATCCGGCAGTCGAGGTTACGGCGAGCGGCGCCATGAGAAGCAAACCGGCCATGCCGATGGTAATGAAGCGGCGTTTGACTACGTCGTCCCACATTTCATGAACGTCGAAGGATTTGTCGAGCCAGATCCATGTGGCGAGATGCGCGCAGCCGTAGAAGAAGGCGATCAGGCCCAGCATGCGGCGGAAGCGGATCAATTGGGGCTGATTCAGGAGGCCGCGCAGGGGCGTGACGGCGAGGGCGATCATCAGGAAGCGGATGGTCCAGTCGCCGGTACGGTGGGTGATGAATTCGATTGGGTTCGCGGTGAGGTCGTTGCGATAGATGCGCCAGAGCAGATTCGCGAACGGGGTCAGGCAGAGCAGGCAGATGATGAGTTTCGTCCATTTGCTGAGCCAGAGTGTTTTCATTGGCGATTAAGACGCCGGGCGGAAGCCCGGCGGCAGGCTGAAAGCCCAATACCACTTAAATTTCGGAGACATGGTGTGTTGATCTTCCGAGTGGGGAAGGTTTGCGGTTTCGGCCAGATGACTCGGGGTGCAGGTGGTCGGTGGCGTTTTGGCAGTTTGCATTGGGAAAGGGAGCGCAGCAGCAGGCGCCAGTGATACTCGAACTTTTCCCTCGAATCGACGTGAGCGACGGCGCGCGCAAAGGCCCAGAACGATTCTCGTGAGCGGGAGAAACTGAGCCGCCTCGGTTCTGTGTGGATTTGCTGCGCCGCTTCCGCCATGACGGCGCGAATCAGGTTATAGCTGGCAATGGCGATCAACAGTTCACTGGCCACCAGGTCGGGAGAACGGGCCGGGATTGCGTGCAGCCTCACCTGTTCTTTCAACGAGCGCAGATCGGTTTCGATATTCCAGCGTTCCCGATACAGCGAGGCCACCTGTTCGGCGGGCTCTGCAATGTTGTGAACAGGTAAAGAACCTCCTTCGCCCCTTCCCGCTTGCGCCACGATCAGCCGGCCCTTCACATGCACCTCTGCGGGCAGATCCCGATGAGTGCGCCGATCCTCGCGGCTCGGCTCCCAAATCATTTCCCTGTCACTGCCCGGAGTCAGTGCGCCTCCTCCACTCAGCCGTTTTGCACGTGACCTCGGTGAGCCGTACCAGCACTACGTGGCCCCGGCGATGCGCGCGCCAGGCCACGACGAAGATGCCGAAGTTGCGGTCCCCGATCAATACCGAGGAAGACGGAAGCTGGTCGATCAGTGCTTCGGCAAGGCCCTGTTCGCTGACCGCATCGGGTCCAACATGGCGCCGAATCGGGGAGCCATGGCCAGTCCTGTCACCACGTGGTGCATGACAGCAACCCGTGCTACAGGCCAGTGCGATTTACCATGTTGGTTCTCCGCCTGGGGATAAGCCTTAAGCAGGGCGGGGCTGTGTGCCAGCCGGATGGAACTGCCGTCCAGCAAAAACAGCCGGTCCCGCAACGTATCCCGCGGCGAGATCCGATGCAGTTGTTCGAAGGTTCGCTCGGCCACCCGGCGCACGGCTTCCACTGGTATTCGCTGCCGCGCCTGGCTGTAGGCTCCCGTGCCCGCCGAGATCTTGTCTTCGCGCACTCGTTTGCATGGTTCCAGCAACTCCCTGCCATGGCCGTGAAGCAACTCAGTCACAGCCGTGGCCAGGGTTCCCTTTTGCGACAGCCGCTGCAGGATCATCAGCCAGGTAGTCACTGGCAGCGTGAAAATACAGCTGTTCTCGATGATCCCGAGATCCTGTTTCAGCAATGCAAAGAAACTTTCGGGCAACGTTTTGCCGAACCAGTTCAAGGCTTTGTTTTGCGCAGTGCCATCCACCAGCTTATAGCGGATAGGCGGCCCCGGGCGCCAGGACAGTTAAAACATTTTAATCATTCCTTGTTTCCTGTAATTCCTGCCCTGCAGGAACTCCGGAACCTGCGCTGGACGAATCACAATATCGATCAGGGGCTGTGCTTGAATCGAGTACCCGTTGAATCGTCCGTACTGGCTTCGGTCCACTACCTGCCGGCACTGCGCCAGCTGGAGGTCGAATTCCACTCCGGCCTGCTCTACCAATACTTCGACGTGCCGCAGCACACCTATACCGAGCTTCTGGAAGCCGAATCCAAAGGCTCTTATTTCAACGTCAACATCCGAAACCGCTTCTCTTTCAAACAGAGAGGCAACACTTCCCGCTCGGGCCACGCCGACGTCTGAAAATTTAAGTGGTATTGGGCTGAAAGCCTGGCCCCACTAATAGTTTTTCCGAAGGTCCATCAGAGTGTAGAGGCCGGCGACCTGGTCGTAGCCGTTGAAGAGCTGCGTCTTGATTTTCGATCCAAAGCGGCCAACACCGAGGCGGACTTCGGTGGCCTGGCTGTGTGAGGGATGGTCGACGCCAGGATTCACGTTCGCATAGAAGCCATAAGCCTCGCCCCATTCGAGATTCCATGTGGTTGGCGGCTGCTTCTCGACGAAGCGGATTTTGACGATGGACTTGATGCTCTTGAAGCCGTACTTCCAGGGCAGGGTGAGACGGAAGGGTGCACCATTCTGCGGCGGCAGAGTCTCCCCGTAGACGCCGACGGACAGCGTCGCAAGCGGATGCATGGCTTCGTCGAGCCGCAGTCCTTCGATGTACGGGAACTGAATGTGCGCCTCGCGCGAAGAGAGCATCTGCTTCGGGTCGTAAAAACTCTGGAAGGCAATGTACTTCGCCTTCGATGTCGGCTCCACCTGCTTCAGCAGCGCACTCAGCGGAAAACCAACCCATGGGATCACGAACGACCAGCCTTCCACGCAGCGATGCCGAAAGATGCGTTCCTCGAGCGGCGCAAGCTTCATGACGGCGTCGAGGTCGAGCGTCTTCGGCTTCATGACTTCGCCTTCGAGCGACAGGGTCCAGGGCGAAGTGTGGAAGTTCTTCGCTTTGACGACGGGCTCGTCCTTGCCCGTGCCGAATTCATAGAAGTTGTTGTAGCTGGTGACAGCTTCCTGCGAGGTAGGCGGTTCGGAGGTGCTGAAGGGACTTTTCGAAATGCCTGTGAGTTTGGTCTCGGCCCTGGCGATCAGCGGCGCGGCGAGAGCTGTGGCGAGGAAGCGTCGGCGGTTCAGGTAAGCCGCTTTGGGCGTGACATCCGAGTAGGGAAGATCGGGTCGTTTTGTGCGAATTACCATGGTCTTCGGCTTTGCCTTATATTTGATGTTCCTGCCGTTTATACGCTTATATTATTAGAGATGTCATGCCCGGTGCCAGGGCTGGAGTACTCGGTTGAACTGTAAAGCCTTCTGGTTTTTTGGAACGATAACGCTGGGCAGCCTGCTGCAGGCCGCTCCGCAGCAGACCACGCCTTCGCCCTTGCCTGCGCCTGCGGCGAGTCGTGCTCTGGTCGACAGGTACTGCGTCACGTGCCACAGCGACAAGCTGAAGACGGGCGGTCTGACACTACAGAGCGCCGACCTGAACAGGATTCCTGAGAACGCTGCGGTCTGGGAAAAAGTCATCCGCAAGATTCGCGTGGAAGCGATGCCGCCGCAGGGCATGCCGCGTCCGGATAAGGCGACGCTGAGCGCGTTTGCGTCGTCGCTCGAGAATACGATCGACACGGCGGCGGCTGCGAGACCTGATCCCGGCCATTCGGCGCTGCATCGGCTGAATCGATCTGAATATGCCAACGCAATTCGCGATCTGCTCGCGCTCGATGTCGACTCAACCACGCTGCTGCCGCCGGACGACGAAAGCTACGGCTTCGACAATATTGCCGATGTGCTGAAGACGTCGCCCTCGCTGCTGGAGCGATACATGTCGGCATCGTGGAACATCAGCCGGCTGGCGGTGGGCGATCCGGCGATCGGCGCGAGCAGTTCGATCTACCGGGCTCGGGCCGACCTTTCGCAGGATGAGCACATCGATGGGCTGCCGCTCGGTACGCGCGGCGGGATTGCCGTGAAGCACAATTTCCCGCTCGATGGCGAATACGTGATCAAGGTGCGGTTGTGGCGTGTAACGGCCGACATGATTCGCGGCCTCGAAGACCAGCATCAGGTGGAGATTTCTGTCGACGGACAAAGAGTCCGGCTGGCGAAGATCGGCGGCCCGGAAGATCAGCATCTGAGTGAGACGAATTCGGGCCAGTCGTGCATCGATATCGATAACCGGCTGACAGTGCGTGTGCCGGTGAAGGCGGGCCCGCGCACGGTGACGGCGACGTTTCTCAGCGCGATTGAAAGTGAAGCGCAGGACGACAACGTGCTGAAGCCGTTTATCCGGTCGAACTACGATGTGCTCGACTACCGCGGCGAGCCGGTGGTGGATCGGATCACGATCGAAGGGCCGTTGAAGTCGACGGGGCCGGGCGATACGCCGAGCCGCAGAGCGATCTTCGTATGCCGTCCGGCGAATAGCGCGGACGAAGTGCCGTGCGCGAAGAAGATCATTTCGACACTGGCGCGGCGCGCTTATCGGCGTCCGGTGACGGATAACGATCTGGAAACGCTGATTGGTTTTTATCAGCTGGGCCAGAACCAATCCGGGCAGAACAACCCCCGGGGCAACTTCGATATGGGCATCGAAGCCGCGGTGCAGAGGATTCTCGCCAGTCCGGAATTTATCTTCCGGTTTGAGCCCGACCCGGCGAATGCGGCGCCCGACAAGCCGTATCACATCAGTGATCTCGAACTGGCATCGCGGCTGTCGTTCTTTCTGTGGAGCACGATTCCCGACGATCAGTTGCTGAACGTCGCAAGCCAGGGGAAGCTGAAGGATCCGGCGGTGCTCGAGCAGCAGGTGCGGCGGATGCTGGCCGACAAGCGGGCCGACACGCTGGTATCGAACTTCGCCGATCAGTGGCTCTATCTGCGCAACCTGAAAAACATTCAGCCGGACTTCCAGACCTTCCCGGATTTCGATGACAATCTGCGCCAGGCGATGAAGCGTGAAACGGAGCTGTTCGTCGGCAGCATTATCAGCGAAAACCGCAGCGTCATCGATTTGCTGAACGCGGATTACTCGTTCGTGAACGAGCGACTGGCGCGGCATTATGGCATTCCAAACGTATACGGCTCCGACTTCCGCCGGGTCACGATCACGGATGAAAACCGGCGCGGGCTGCTGGGGCAGGGAAGCATTCTTACGGTGACGTCGCTGGCGAACCGCACTTCGCCCGTGCTGCGCGGCAAGTGGATTCTGACGAATCTGCTGGGGAATCCGCCGAATCCGCCGCCGCCGAATGTGCCGGCCCTGAAAGATAACGAAGCCGGCGCGAAGAAGTTGTCGCTGCGCGAGCGCATGGAACAGCACCGGTCGAATGAGCCGTGCAAAGGGTGCCACAAGCTTATGGACCCGATGGGATTCTCGCTGGAGAATTTCGATGCGGTGGGGCAGTGGCGCAATAACGACGACGGCACGCAGATCGATCCCTCGGGGACGTTGTTCAACGGGGCGAAAGTGGACGGGCCGGTGGCGCTGCGTAAGATGCTGACCGCGAATCCGGAGATCTTCGCGAAGGTCCTGACAGAAAAGCTGATGACTTATGCGCTGGGACGCGGCGTGGAGTATTCGGACATGCCGACGGTGCGCGCGATCCTGCGCGATGCCGCGAAGGACGATTATCGTTTTGGTTCGATCGTGATGGGAATTGTGAAGAGCACACCTTTCGAGTTGAAGGTGAAGCATGCCTCCGACAGTGGCAGCGCAAGGGCTGACCTTCAGTAGCGAGAAAATGATCAGAAGGGAAACACCATGAGAATCAACACCAAAAAGCATCTGGCGCGGCGCACATTCCTGCGCGGTGTGGGCGTATCGATGGGGCTGCCTCTGCTCGATTCGATGATCCCGTCGAATACGCTGCTGGCGAATACGGCGGCGAATCCCACGCTCCGGCTGGGATTCCTTTACATGCCGCATGGCGCGGTGATGTCGAACTGGACGCCCGTGATGGACGGGGCCGGATACTCGCTGTCGCGCACGCTGCAGCCGCTGAAATCGGTGCAGGATTCGGTATTGGTGCTGACGGGTCTGGGGCAGCGCAACGCGGGGTCGCTCGGGCCGGGCGACAGTGGCGGCGATCACGGTCGCGGTCCTTCGGTGTTTCTGAACGCGTCGCATCCCAAGCGCACCGAAGGCGAGGATGTGCGGGCGGGTACGACGATCGATCAGATTGCGGCGGAGAAGATCGGACAGGACACGCCGCTGCCGTCGCTCGAACTCGCGACGGAAGATATGACCGGGCTGATAGGCGCGTGTGACGTGGGATTCAGCTGCACGTACACGAATACGATTTCGTGGAAAACGCCCACGACGCCGCTGCCGATGGAGATCAATCCGCGCAATGTATTCGACCGGCTGTTCGGCGACGGCGGCACGGCGACGGAGCGCATGCAGCGACTGCAGCGCGAGAGCAGCATTCTCGATTCGGTGACCGCGGAAGTGAACCGCCTGCAGGGCAAGCTGGGCGCGGGCGATCGCAACAAAGTTGCGGAGTATCTGGACAACGTGCGCGAGATCGAACGGCGCATTCAGCTGGCGGAGAAACAGCACGGCACGTCGACAGACGGCGCGATTCCGGCGGCGCCGATCGGAGTTCCGGACAATCACGAGGAACATTCGAAACTGATGTTCGATCTGATGGCGGTGTCGTATCAGGCGGAAGTGACGCGCATCGTTTCATTCATGATGGCGCGCGAGGTGAGCTACAGGACGTTCCCGATGATCGGCGTGCCCGATCCGTTCCATGCCACGTCGCATCATCAGAACGATCCGGAGAAGCTCGAGAAGCTGACGAAGATCAACACGTATCACGTAGGGCTGGTGGCCTACTTCCTCGAGAAGCTGCGCTCGATTCCGGATGGCGACGGCACGCTGCTCGATCACTCGCTGATTCTCTATGGCAGCTGCATGAGCAACAGCAATCTGCATAATCACAGTCCGCTGCCGATAATCGTGGCGGGTGGCGCCAACGGAAAGATGAAGGGCGGCAGCCATATCAAGTATCCGAACGATACGCCGGCGGCCAATTTACTGCTGTCGATTCTGGATAAGGCTGACATTCATCTCGACGGCATCGGCGACAGCACCGGCCGGCTGGCGGGAGTATAGGGGTCCGGACATGCGGAAGGTTTTTCTGATTGCTTCGCTGTCGGCGGTGACGCTGCTGGCGGCCGACACGCGCCTGACGGACGCGGTGAAGAGCCACGACAAAGAGGCTGTGCGGACATTGCTGAAGGCACGTGTCGATGTGAATGCTCCCGAGGCTGACGGGACCACGGCTCTCGCCTGGGCGGCGCATGCGAACGATGTGGAGACCGTGCAGTTGCTGCTGAAGGCGGGCGCCAACGCGAAGTCGGCGAATCGTTATGGAGTGACGCCGCTGGCGGAAGCTGCGACGTACGGCAGTGCGGCGCTGATCGAGGCCTTGCTCAAGGCCGCTGCTGATGTAAACACGCTGGCCACCGAGAAAGGCGAGACGGTTCTGATGACGGCATCACGCGCGGGCAACGTGGATGCGGTGAGAGTGCTGCTGGATCACGGCGCGGATGCCAATGCGAAGGAAAACTTTCGCGGGCAAACCAGCCTGATGTGGGCGGCGGCGGAGAACCATCCGGAAGTGATCAGACTGCTGCTGGCGCACGGGGCGGATCCGAAAGTGCGGTCGAGCGACCGCGATACGACGCCTCCGAAGCTGATGGCGGGGACGCCGGCGGCGCCGATTTCGCGCGGCGGTCTGACGGCGCTGATTTTCGCGGCGCGGCAGGGATCGATCGAATCGGCGAAGACGCTCATCGAAGCGGGCGCGGACATCAATCAGGGCGATGCGGACGGGAATACGCCGCTGCTGATCGCGATTCTGAATAATCACGATGAGCTGTCGTTGATGCTGATCGACAAGGGGGCGGATGTGAATGCGGCGAATAAAGACGGCAGAAGCCCGATCTTTGCGGCGGTGGATGCGCACGATGTGGACTGGTCGGACCGGCCGCTGGTGAAAGAGACGGATAAAGTCTCGAGCCTCGATGTGATCAAGTCGCTGATCGATCACAAAGCGAACCTCAACGCGCAACTGACGGCGGTTTCGATCATCAAGAAGGCCGCGCAGGACAATGCAGACCGGACGCTGGGCGTGGGTGCGACGGCGTTCCTGCGGGCGGCGCGCAGCGGCGATGTCGAGGTAATGAAGCTGCTGCTGGATCATGGGGCGGATGCGAAGTTGGCGACTAAGGACGGCGTGACCGCGCTGTCGGTGGCGGCGGGCATGGGTTATACGGATTCGAACCGCGGCACCGAAGCGCAGGCGCTGGAGGCGGTGAAGCTTTGCGTGAGTCTGGGGCTCGATGTTAATGCCGCAACGGACAAGGGTGAGACGGCGATGCACGGCGCGGCGCGGCGCGGCGCGGACACGATCATCCAGTATCTGGCCGACAACGGCGCGAAGATTAATGCCGCTAACAAGCAGGGACTCACGCCTTACGATCTGGCGATGGGCAAGGGCGGCACAGGACGGCTCCCTCCGAAGGAAGTGACGGCGGCGCTGATCCAGAAACTGGGCGGGTCGGCGGGGCAGGAAGTCACAACGGTCGCGAAGGCTGAGTAGTCGTTCAGCACCCCGGTGCGCCGGGCAGAAGCCCGGCGGGACCCAGAGGGTGCCCCTGAAAGCCTGGCCCCACTAACTATAAGATAGAAGGCACCTATGGCTAAGAAGACATCGAAGAATCCGGTGGGGCGGCGTGGGTTTCTGAAGGGCGCGGCGGCAGGGGCGGCGGCGCTGGTGGCAAGTCCGATTGGTGTGCAGGCGCAGGAAGCGCAGTCGCAGGCGAAAGGCGCGCCGACGACGCTGCCGGGCGCCAGACTGGCTGCCGCGGAGAGTTCACCGCCGCCAGCGCGTGTCGATGTGTATACGACGGACCGCCCGGGCTCGGACTTCATGGTCGATGTGATCAAGAGCCTGGGGTTCGAGTATGTACTGGCAAATCCAGGGTCGAGCTTCCGCGGCATTCATGAATCGATCGTGAATTACGGGCACAATAAAATGCCCGAGCTGCTGACGTGCTGTCACGAAGAGTCGTCGGTGGCGATGGCGCATGGATACGCCAAGATCGAAGGCAAGCCGCTGATGATCATGGCGCACGGGACAGTCGGGCTGCAGCACGCCTCGATGGCGATTTACAACGCTTTCGCGGACCGCGTGCCGGTGTACATCCTGCTGGGGAACATTGCGGACGGGACGTGGCGGCGCAGCGACGTGGAATGGACGCACAGCGTGCAGGACGCGGCCGCGATGGTGCGGGACTACACGAAGTTCGACGATGCGCCGGTGTCGATGCAGCAGTTCGCGGAGTCGGCGGTGAAGGCGTATCGCGTGATGATGACGCCCCCGATGGAGCCGGTGGTGCTGGTGGCTGACGCGGTGCTGCAGGAAGAGCCGCTCTCTGAAGCGGACCGGCGCAGTGCACGGATTCCGAAACTGACGCTGACGTCGCCGCCCGCGGGCGATGCGGGGGCAGTGGCCGAAGCGGCGAAGATGCTGGTGGCGGCCGAGGACCCGGTGATCATCGCGGGCCGGGCAGCGCGCACCCCGGAAGGGCTGCGGCTGCTGGTCGAACTGGCTGAACTGCTGCAGGCGCCGGTGCAGGACCGCCGGTTCCGCATGAACTTCCCGACGAATCATCCGCTGTTCGGCGGCGGAAGCATCGCGCAGGCGGACGTCATACTCGCACTCGAAGTGCCGGATATCTGGTTCTCGACGCACAGCATGACGCCGGTGAACAAGATGGGCATGGAAAGCCGCGCTGTTACCAGGCCCGGCGCGAAGCTGATCACGATTTATTCAGGTGAACTGGAGGAGAAGAGCAACTATCAGGATCTGGGACGGTACCAGGAAACGGATCTGGCGATCGCGGCGGATGCGGAGGCGACGCTGCCGTACCTGATTGAAGCCTGCCGGAAGCTGATAACGGCGGATCGACGGCGCCGCTTCAGCGAACGCGGCGCCAAGTACGCTGATGCCGCGAAAAAAGCGAAGCAGCGCGCTCTGGAGGAGGCGGCTTATGCGTGGGATGCGAGCCCGATCACAACGGCACGCGTGTCGGCGGAGATCTGGAATCAGATCCGGAATGAGGACTGGTCGCTGCTGTCGGATGTGAATCCGTTTTTCAGCAACTGGCCGACGCGGCTGTGGGATTTCACGAAACATCACAACTACATTGGCGGACACGGGGCGTACGGCGTGGGTTATGGCGCTCCGGCGGCGACGGGCGCGGCGCTGGCGAATCGGAAGTACGGGCGGATCAGCGTCAATATTCAGTGCGACGGCGATCTGAACTATGCGCCCGGCGTGCTGTGGACATCGGCGCACCATCACATTCCCCTGCTGAGCATCATGCATAACAACCGGGCATATCATCAGGAGCTGATGTATATCGAGGACATGGCGGCGCGGGCCCAGCGCGGAGTGGACACGGCGAAGATCGGGACGGGACTGTGGGATCCGAACATCGATTACGCGATGCTGGCTAAGGCCTATGGGGTGTACAGCCTCGGACCTGTCGAAAATCCCAACGATCTGGGTCCGGCGATTAAGAAGGCCATTGACGTTGTGAAGAAGGGCGAGCCGGCGCTGATTGACGTGGTCACGCAGCCAAGGTAGGAAATGACAAAAGCTATCGGGGCGCTGCTGGCTGTCTCCGCACTCGTGTCTGCGCAGGACGCGGCGAACGGCAAGAAGATTTTTCTGCGGGACGGCTGTTACGAGTGTCATGGATACAACGGCCAGGGGACAATCCAGGGGGCGCGCCTGGCGCCGCCGGTGCTGAATGCCGAGGGAATGATTCGTTATGTCCGGAAGCCGGCCGGGGCGATGCCGGCTTTTACAGACAAGGTGCTCAGCGACCAGGAATTGAAGGATATCTACGCTTATCTGAAGTCACTGCCTGCTCCTGCACCGGTGAAGGACATTCCGCTGCTGAACCAGATCAAATAAAAACGGCGGCGGGAGTTTTGAGCTCCCGCCGCCCAAGGTGCTGAGGCACCGTTTTGCGGTTATGTCGGATCTACAGTGATGCTCACTGAGGTTCCAACACCGAAGGTGCCGGTTTCCGCGCCGGGCGCGGTAGCGTTGTCAGTTACCGTGATAGTGAAGCTGACCGGAGAACTGGCGGTAAGGCCGCCCGCACTCGCGGTAATTGTGGCAAGTCCGTCGGCGGCGACGGCGCAGGAAAGGCCGGCGACAACAGGAGCGGTAACGCAACCCATCGAAGTCCCCGTGAACCCGGTTACCTGAACGGTTGCGACTGTGCCGCCGGCAGAGGCGACCAGGGTGGTGTTGTCAACCGTCGACGGAGCCGCCATTAACAGCGCGATGGTATCCACGAAGTCAACAAAGCCGGTCGTTGTCAGCGAATCAGTTGCCATGACACTGACCTGATAGGTTCCTGCCGGTACGGCGCCCGTTGTTGCGAAGACGCCAGTGATCGTACCGGGAGCTGTCATGCCGGCTGGTGCAGCCTGAGACGACCCGCCAAACGAAGCAGTCGGATATACCACAGGCACGTAGCCATAGGGGCCGGTGCCGCCGATTGCGGTGATTGTGGGAAGGCCGGTGCCGGCGCTCCCGAAGACACTGCCGGTGAAGGGTGAGGTGCCCGTCATAGTGACATACAACCCGCCGATGACAGTGATAGTGACGCTCACACTGCCGGTCAGAGGTGCGGCCGCCGAATCGGTGGCGGTAATGGTGAAGTTATACGTACCGGACGTGTTCTGGGCCGGAAGCCCAGCGAATGTCAGGACTCCGGTGGAGGCGTTTGCTGTCCACGAGAGGCCTGCGGGAATCACGCCGGAGGTTACGGCGAAGGAGTAATTAGCTGTTCCAAGGGACGCCGTAATCGTCTGGCCCGTGTAGGACTGTCCGACGGTGGCGTTGGGAAAGCTGGTCGCGACCATCTTCAGCCGCGGCGCTACTGATACATAGACGCCGGCCTGAGAAGTAACGCTGTTGTAGGTGATGTAAATCGGCAACCGCATGGGGACCAGCAGTGTCGCAACCTGGCCCGTAACAGAGTTGGGGAAGTTGGGTTGCAGGTCGCCAGCCGGGGTCGTGGACGGTAGCTGGATGTTCATCTGGTAAAGACCAGCGACCGTGTCGCCTACGAAGGCGGCATAACTGACTGGCGCGTTCTGGCCGCCAATCGTGGCCGTGGGCTGGGTTCCGTGAGTAAGCGCGTACACACAGGGAGGCAAATCGCTTCCGAGGAGGCCGTCCTCAATGACGGCGCCATCGATCGTGGCAAAGCTCGCGTTCGGCGTAGTGCTGGTGTTGAGCGCGGTCAGATAGTTGCCGGTCCCGGTGAGGGGAGGAGCGCATGTAGAGTTGGCCGGGCTGGTTGGTAAGCCCAGACCGGTGACGTAAACCTGGATCGTATCCGAGTTTGCGGAGCCGGATCGCATTCCGGCAGGACTGGCGGAATTGATCAGAGCATAGGACGGGCTCGCGAGAGCCGCGGCGGGTCCTTGGCCGTCGGAACCGATGGTGAAGATTCCGGGGTCAGTAGCCACGATATTTACCGGGAACGATGCGCTGGTTGAGAGCGCTGTCGAAGGCCCGAAAGTCACGATGATGTCGTACTCGTTGCCAGTGGTCAGAGCGCCCGGAACAATGGTATTGATCTGGCCGTTGGTGGCAAAAAGCAGCGGCGCGGGTATCGGAGCGTTCGTGGTGCCGTGCGCGTTGAAGCTCACCGTGAGGTTGCGCCAGAGAGCGGACACCGGGGGAGTGGGAGTGATCAGCGAATCCGGCGTCAGACTGAACGGAAACACATTGTAGACCGGGTCCGGTTTGCCGGTCAGGATGGTGTTGGTGGAGCAACCGCCATTCGAATAGGCGGCGACCTGGCCAACTGCCGGGAAGGTGATCTGAGAGGAGCAGAAGTTAGCTCCGAAGATGCTGATCATATCGTACGGGGCGAATGACGGCAGCGCGCCGCCGGACACTTCCGTAAACGAAGAAGCGCTGGTTGCCCCATAGATGATCGGGTTACCGCCGATGGTCAGGATGGCAGTGCCCGTCGCGATGGTGCTGGAACCATTGACAAGACCGAGGTACACAGGGCCGCCGGTACCGGTCTGCAGGAAGGGAAGATTCGAGTCTCCGTTCAGGCCGCCGGACGAAAGCGCGGGCACGGTGATCTTGAGCGAGAGATTCGAGGGGTTGATGTAGGTCACGGCGATATTGGTATCGGGCGTGACTGTCGTGCCGCTGATGATGCCTACTTTGCTTGCCAGAGTAGGATCGGTGCCGCCGACAAACCCGGATCCGGTCACCGTTATGTAAAACACAGTGCCTGGAGCAGCGGTGGGCAGACTCGCCGGAGAAATGCTGGTCAGCGTGGCTGCCGGCGAACCGACCGTCAGGTTGATGGTGACTACGGTTACCGTGGCGGGAGTGGTATTCCCCCAGGCGATAGTGACCGTTCCGGAGAGAACAGTACCCGGCGCGGAAGTTTCAAAAAGTAACGGGTTGTAAGTGATGTTGATACTGGTGCCGAAACTGTAAGCGATGCCAGTCGTCTGTTCTCCTGAAGTCAACGTCGGTGCCAGGAGGCCACCGAAGGTGAGGCTGTACGGAAGGGGGGAGTCGGTGGAAACGAGGGTGATCGTCGAGACCGGCGTGTTGCCTCCCAGCGTATAGAGAACCGGCATCGGGTTCGGGGTAGTGACCGACAGCGTCGACGCCTTGTTGGCTACGAGGAGCGTGATGTTTACCGGCGTGTCCGCATAATTGGCCACCTGGACATAGAGAGTGGCGGTGTAGGTGCCCGGCGCCAGTGAATCGGCCGCGTTGGTGGTAGTGAAGATCAGGTTCTTGCCCGTGGTGTATGCGATGAAACCAGTAGGGTAATTTACCGTGAGCCAGATGGGGAAATTGACGAGCCCGTAGTAAGTGCTGGCGGTTGGCGTGCTGATACTTGACGTCACGTTGAGGGTCTGAGTTGCCGGATTGTTCGAGTTCTTGATGTAGGTCATCGAGAAGGTCGGCGAGACGGGAACTCCTACCACAGTCAAGGGACTGATGCTGGTGGAGACCAGGGTAACCGTGACGGTTACGGCCGGCGCAGGCGCGCTGGTGAGCGGAAGCGCATAAGTCTGCGTAGTGCCCGCGAAGGCGCCGCACCCTGCTGCAGCCTGGACAGTAAAGTTAATGGCGGTGGTGCCCGCGGTGCCTGCCGGCGCCACAGGTCCCAGGACAAGCCAGCTTGGCAGCGCATTGTTCGTCACTGCGAAAGGCGTCCCCAGATTAGCCGCGGATGTTACCGAGACCGTCTTGGGGGTGCCGGGAACGTAAACCGGACCGACAGAATTGTAACCGCAGGTGATCGTTACCGGGGCGGCAACGAGCGCGGATGTTCCGACGCCGCTCGTGATTGTGTCTGTGACGGCGACGGTGTTGTCGTTGGCGGCCGCGCCGGTGTTTAACGTGGACGTCAACTGCACCGAGAGAGTATTGGGGCCAGCGACGAGAGTGTTGGCAGCGATGACTGTTGCATTGCCGCAGCCGGCTGCGGCGTTCACGGTAATGACAATTCCCGCGGTGTTGGTGGTGGCGTTAAGAGTAACCGCGGCGGGCAGGGTTACCTTAAGACCCGCGGTCTGGACGACGCCGACCACGATCGAATAACCGGCAGCGGCGCCAAACGCGTGCACCGTGAATGTTTGACCCAGCGCGGGCGGGCCGTTTTGTGTACTGCAGGTGACACCAGGAGCGGTCAGGGCAGTAGCTGCCGACGCGGACGCCGACAGATAAGTACTGGCTTGCATGCTCCCCGCCCCGACGGACAAGGCGAGTAACCCGCCGAGTGCCAGAGCGCTTCGTTTTTTTAGTACCGATAAGTCCATGGAGGACCTTCCTCTTTGAAGTTCTCTCCACGGCGACCGTGGGGAGGCGATCAATCATTAATCGCTACCCACATATCGGCGGGGGGGTGGAAACTCTTTAGTTTTTCGGAAATTCAGATGCGATTCGGCAGTTCTTACAGTCAGACGAGGAGAGTGTGTTTCAGGGTAAGAGCTCCCACCAGGGGGCGGGCCAGCCTCATATAGTCCGCCACGCTCATGCGGACTACATCCGAGTGCGTAGCGATGGCGAAGGCGATGAACTCGCGCGCCGCCAGTCCGGTATCGAGCAGAACGGGCATCTTGTATGGCTGCCCAAACGGAGGCATAGCGCCGAGCTCGCAGTCAGGGAATATCTCCGCAAGCTCGCCTTCGTCGGCAAGGCGCATGGAAGTGCTTCCGAGAAGACGCGCGACTTCGGGCAGGTCGACCAGTTCGTCCGCAGGCACCACCGCTATACCGAAACCGTTGTCGGCCGCATAAACCACGGCCTTGGCGAGATCGTGCGGCGGGACGCGCTCGGCCGCCGCGGTTTCGAGGGCGGTTTGGGCGCGCCGGTGGACCGAATGCGAGTACTGAACCTTGTTCTCATTAAGGTAGCCAAGCCAGCGGTTCAGAATGAGCATCCGACCTCTCCTGGTTTTCTCTCCGGGCACCCGGTTATCCATTTGTAAAGCGCGGATTCCATGTGGGGTTCGACGTTCGTTAAGCCTGCCTGCTGGGTGGCGCAACGCACCCGCCGCGCCTTCTGGCGCAATCCGGCTTCGACGCCCCGAGAAACCTGAGTGCTGCCTTAGGATTACCAGTCGCACACTCTGGCCCGGCGGGTGCACTTTACTGCAGGTCAGGAGGCGTTATGCATTTCAGCAAAATCCTTTTCCCGGTCGATTTCTCGGAGCGTTCCCGGGTAGTCGCGCCATTCGTGCTGGCGGCGGTGAAGCGTCATGGCGCCGCGCTCACACTGGCGAATTTCGTCGAGATCCCTGCTCTCTGGTACGGCACCGCGGAAGCGCCTTGCGCGCCCGATCTGAACATCAGCGCGATGATTGATGAGGCCGGTGGCCGCCTGAAACTGTTCGCAGCCGAGTTCTTCCCGGATATTCCGGCGCGGATTCTGGTGGAGGAAGGCGAGGCGGGTACCGCTATTATCGATCTGGCGCGGGAACTCAGTTTCGACCTCGTTATGATGCCAACGCGGGGCCGCGGCCGCTTCCGGACGGCGCTGCTCGGGTCGGCCACGGCCAAGGTGCTGCATGATGTCGAATGCGCGGTCTGGACGGCGGCCCATGCCGAGACACCGGAATATGCCGTTTCGCCGGAATGGCGTAATGTGATCTGCGCCATTGACGCGACGCCTGACGCCATGCGGCTGATCCGGTGCGCCGGCGACCTGGCGACGTCGTTTGGCTCCAACATTCATCTGGTGCACGCGCTCCCGCCCGCTCCGGGGACGCGCATGGAGCAGTACCTGAGCCGCGATTTCGAAGAAGGCCTGAAGCAGACAGTGCGGCGCGAGATCGACGCCATGCAAAGAGACGCCGGCACTGATTTCCGGCTGTGCGTGGAGGCGGGCGATGCGGCGAAGATTATCGCGGCCGCCGCAGAAAAGGACCGGGCCGATCTTGTGCTGATCGGGCGCGGCGCACTCCCGCACTTTGCCGGAAGACTGCGAACGCACGTCTATTCGATCGTGCGCGACTCCCCTTGCCCCGTGCTGAGCATCTGAGCTCAGAATCTGACGGGCTGCCTCGCGGGGATAAATATGCCTATTCGCACGGTGGCGCCCACAACTTTTGTCGAATTCGAGGCGCTCCCCGAAATCAAGGGCAAGCGTGAACTCATCGACGGCGAACTTATAGAGGGGCCTCCGCCTGAAAACGTTCAAGTATCGCCAGGTGAATCCTTGTCCTGCTCCTCGATCGTTTGGGCGAGAGTCGCGTGTGGCAGGACCCTGCCGGCCACCGTATCGGCCAAGGCCACAAAACGCCGGGCTATAACGATCTATTCGCGCCTGCACGATAAAGTGATTCGTCACGCAGTGGGCCGTGAATTCGGTTCTGAAGCCGCCGGTGCCGTGTTTTCGCTCGCTTTCGCTTTCACCATTTTTGTTGGAAGCTGACATCGCTCTGCAATTCGCAGGCAGTATGCTGGCTTTCAAAATCCTGCATGACGCTCCGTCAGGGCTTTATTCAGGCTGTTCGCGCAACCCGCCGACCTGCTAGTTCGGCGGTGGAACTGGAAGGCGGGGTTCTTTGCTGCTGAAAAACGCTTCTTGCCACTCCCTTACTGTTTGCGGTTCGGAAAAGCAGGTGCTGATTCCGCAGTGGTTACTGAACCGCGCGCGTCAGCAAGCGGCAACGAAAAGAGCTTTTTCAGCGGCTTCTTAGTTCGCTGGTCCGCGGCAGGCGTGATGCTGGCCGAGTGGATTTACCGCGCCATCACGCAGACGCTGGGTGAGACCGAACCAGAATGGCACGGAGCGGTTGCTGCCATGCTGCTGCCGGTCGATTCGCACACGCCGGGGGATCTGTTCGGCAGGGAATTAGTCAAACTGCAAAACAATTTTCTCTGAAATGTCGCCGCCGGTTCGCTCTGCTGAAACCGGTAACCCAATACCCTGGGGCATGACCATCTCACGAAGGCATATCCTGGCGGCCGCTGGAAGCGGTCTGCTGGCGAGGCTCCTCGGGGCAGCAGTGCCCGGGGTTAGCGGTGGACTAAATCAACAAGTGGGTTTCGCACTCGATCGGCTGTTGCACTTGAATTCGCCGCCGGCCGCCGAGCCCGACAGTCAACTGGAGGTTCGTACATACGTTGCCAATGCAACCATTACGCTCTTCTCCATCCCGCTGGTATCGAAGAACTCGGTCGGCAGCGGCTATGCGGTGGTTGAGCAGGCGGGGCGCACGCTCGCGATACAGTTCGGCGCGGGTTCGTATCCGGAAAGCGCGCGGGGTCTGAACCGGCTTGGATTCATCCAGGAAGCCGTGATTGAGGAAGGCGTTGTTGAAGAACGTCAGGGCACGCCCGCGGAATGCGCATGGCTGGCTTTCATGACGACTTCGAAAGAAGACAACCTCAACCAGGCGAAGAACGCGCTGGAGGCCTCGGGGGGGATGGTGCCCTACAGCGCATCGCAGGGCTATGGTCGCAGGGGCAACTTTACTTCGCGTCTGGATCGTCTCGAATTTCCCAGCCGCTACACGTGGCGCGACATCAATCCTCTGGTCGAAAAGGCGCGCGAAGCGATGGCCGCCCGCGCCGGAGGCGAAGAGCCTGCAGACAACTCAGCCGCCGAGGGCGCGACCGAAGATCAGGCCGGGACCTTCCTCTATATGGTCCGCAAGGCTATGCTCGACCCACATCCGCGCACCACGAGCTCCCTTGTCTTCAACAAGAAGCTCTTCCGGATGGATATACGAAAAGAGGCGGACGCGTCGTCGACCTCTTATTTCGCTGCGAAGAAAATCCTTTCTCCGTCGAGCCGGGTGACGCGCATGGAAGCCGTGCTGACAAATCAGGTCTCGGGCGAGAAAACCCCGTTCCGGCTCTGGTACGAAGCCGGTGCGGCGCCCGCATTGCCGCTGCGCTTTGAATATCAGGCGAAATCGTTCCTGCGTCTGACATTCGAGGCGGATCCGAAAGTGGTCACACCCCCTATTCAGTACGCATTCGAAACATCGAAGGAGGCAGCATGAGAGAGTCGCGCATTCACTGTCACTGGGAACCGGAGCATAAGGCATCGCTGCTGCCCTTTCGGGCCGGCGTTTCGCTTCACAGTCACACACTTTACTCGCACGAGTCGCTGGACTTTATTGACCGCGCCACGGCCAGCACGCCCTGGCTTTCCGGCGCCATCCGCAAGCAGAAGGCCAGGTATCGTCAGGCGAAAGGCCGCGAACTGGACCTCGGCCGCGCCTGGTGGACGCCCCCGCTCTCGGCGCGCCAGGCCTTCGATGTGGAGAAGACGCAGATCGAACGCGGACTCGGCCTGGAGGCGATGGTTTCCATCTCGGATCACGACAACATTGACGCGGGCCTCAACCTGAGCATGATCGAAGACACACGCGAGAGCCCGATCTCGGTCGAATGGACAGTCCCGTTTCGGAGGACCTTCTTCCATATCGGGGTGCACAATCTGCCGCGTGTTGCGGCGCCGGACATGATACGCACCATGAACGAGTTCACGAAGGAGCCGGTCGAGTCGCGTATTGCGGAAATGCTGGAGTGGCTCGGCACGGAGCCCGAAACGCTGGTGATTCTGAACCATCCAATGTGGGATGAGAACCACATCGGGGAAGCCGCGCACACGGAATCCGTGACGGCGTTTCTCGACAGCTTCCGGCCGTTCCTGCACGCGACGGAACTGAACGGCCTGCGTCCGTGGAACGAAAACCGCAAGGCTGCGAAGCTGGCCGAAAGATACGCTCTGCCGCTGGTTTCCGGTGGGGATCGTCACGGCCGGGAACCCAACGGCTGCGTCAATCTCACCAACGCGAGCACGTTTGCCGAGTTTGCCGCGGAAGTCCGCTCCGATGGCTGGAGCGACATCCTGCTGATGCCACAGTATCGCGAACCGCTGAAGATGCGCATCCTCGACAACATGTGCGGGATTATTGAGGACGATCCGAATCACGCGCTCGGCTGGGTGCGCTGGAGCGACCGCGTTTTCTATCTCACGGACGAGGGGATAGACAAGTCGCTGACCGAGTTTTTCCGGGGGCGGCAGTTCCCCTCGGTAATGAACCGCTTCGTTGCGCTCATGCAGCTGGTGAAGCACCGCCAGGTGCGCTCGGCTCTGCGCATGGCGCTCGCCGAAAAGCTGGAGTTCGGATTCGAAGCAGGCGCTTGAACGGGCGATCAGGACCGGGTGACGTAATCGAGGGTCCGGATGTCGTGCCGGTTCCTGGCAAGGAGGTGCTCGACCTCGGCGTCGCTCGTCTGCGCGAAATTCCGGTACCAGCGGCCGACGGCGACGAACGGGTCGGGCTTTGCGAGACATACCAGTTCGTCGGCCTCACGCAACAGGCACGTGCAGGCCTCCCGTGAGCCGACGGGTATTGCGATGGTTACCCGGGCAGGCCTGAGTTTCGCCGCCGAACGGGCCGCTGCCGACATGGTGCTTCCCGTTGCCAGGCCGTCGTCCACCAGAATGACGCATCGGCCGGCGAGATCGAGTGCCTCCCTGCCATGGCGGTACAGCGCTTCACGGCGGCGGATTTCGGCCTGCTCTCGTTCGGCAATCCGGTCGATTTCCTGGCTGGAAATACCGAGCTCGCCGATCATTTGCTCGTCCAGAACACGCACTCCGCCGGCGATCGCGCCCATGGCCAGCTCCGGCTGCCCGGGCACGCCGAGCTTACGCACGATCAGTACATCGAGCGGCAAGTGTAGTCGTCTGGCTATGGCGAATCCGACGGGCACTCCGCCGCGCGGCAGCGCCAGGACCACCGCATGGTCCCCCAGTTTGTGGAAAGCCAGATGATCCGCCAGCATCCGGCCGGCTTCCTCACGATCGGCAAAGGGAAGATGAAACATGCCACCGCCTCCGGGTGTTCAGCGCTGCTTAGAGCAGCTCAGTCGCCATCTCTCAGCGTGAATTCATGGGTTTCCGGGCGCCGGCCCTGCGCCAGAAACCTCGAATGCAGTACCCGTTTGCGCCAGGAAACGCAAACAGTGATGGAGAAGACTGTGACAGGCCCGCCGGCGATATTTTACGGAATTGTAACATTGGCTTCCTTTACACTATCTTTTTCCGCGAACAGCAGTACTGTGCGCGGGCATCGAGCTCAGTAGCTCCCTGCTCGCCAGGAGCCCTTGGAAGTGTCTCATCTTTTGTTTGGGAGGACGTTCATGAAAGCCGCAGCCAGCCGCAGTATTACCTTCGTCGTTACGGGAGCTCTTGCAACGCTTTTCCTTGCCCGCGTGCCTGCCAGTGCACAGGAGATTCTGGGCGCCATTAACGGAACTGTAAAGGACGCCAGCGGAGGCGCGGTGGCGGACGTGGACGTCAAAGCGCTGAACCTCGGGACCAACCAGGTGATCGAGGAGCATACCGACGCGGCGGGATTCTATAACGCGCTGAATTTGCCGGTCGGCACGTACACCGTGACGTTTACGAAGAACGGGTTTCAGACCGAAACGCACACACAAGTGCTCGTCAGCAGCAACCGCACGACAACCATCGACGGCGCTCTGCAGGTGGGCGCGGTAACCGCCACCGTCACGGTGACGGACGTGGCGCTGCGGAACCAGACGGACACGACCAACGGCTATGTGGTCGATCAGCTGACGATCCAGAACACTCCGCTCGGCACCGGCAGCTTTACGCAGCTTGCGATCATGGCGCCGGGCGTTCACGCCGATTTCCTCGGCGGATCGGGCGCCAACGCGGGTCTCGGCAACCAGGCGATTTTCGCCAACGGTCAGCGCGATACCAGCAACAGCTTTTCGGTGAACGGTGTCGATACCACGAATCTGTTCAACGGCAACAGCACCAGTCAGGTCGGCGAGAACCGCTTCGTGCTGAACACGGGCGAAAACTTCGGCGGCAACAATGTCCAGACGGCCACATCGGTTTACGCGGCCATCGGGCAGGCTCTGCCCACCCCGCCCATCGAAGCGATCCAGGAAATCAGCGTGAACGCCGCGTCCTACGATGCCACACAGGGTGCGCACAGCGGTGCGCACATTGGTGTCATCACCAAGTCGGGCACCAACTCTCTCCATGGCGAGCTGTACGAATACTTCCAGAACAGCGACCTCAACGCCGCTCCGTTCTTCAACAACGCTTCGCCTGCCTATGCGGCCGCCCATGAGCTCGATCCCTTCCAGTCGCGCAATCAATTCGGCGCCACGCTGGGCGGCCCGATCCTGAAAGATAAGCTGTTCTACTTCATTTCCTATCAGGGCATGCGCAATGCCGACGCCGCGGAATCGATTCAGACTCTGACAGTCCCGCTGGGGTTGACTAACGACCGCAGCCTCACCGGACTGGCCGCTATGTACAACGCCACCACGGGAAAGACCATCGCGCCGAGTGCGATCAGCCCGGTATCACAGGCGCTCCTGTCTGCGACCCTGCCCAACGGCCAGTACGTGATTCCGACTCCGACCTTCACCAACACCGCTCAGGCTGTGGCTCTCGGTTACGACGCTCTCGTGCAGGGGCCTAATTCGCATTCCTCCGTGGATCAGGGGATCGGCAACGTCGATTACCTGGTGAGCAACAACGACCGTATCACCGCCAGGTATTTCGGGCAGAACGATCCGACTACGACGCCTTTCGGGGCCGTCGGGGGCACGCTCGGTTTTCCGCAGACCCTGTCGGCGGGCAGCGCTGTCGCGTCGATCGAAAACACGACCGTGTTCACTCCGAATCTCACATTGGTCCAGCACGTGGGATTCACCCGCCTGCAGGCGTACTCGAACACCAGCCAGGCGCTGTCGCCGTCCTCCATCGGGACCAATCTGCTCGGGGTGAACACGTTTCCACAGATAGCGATATCTAACTTTGACCCCACGCTGGCGAGCGCCCTTACGCTCGGCCCAAGCGTGAGCTTCGGCAACGCGGGCATGTATCAGAATCAGTATGAATACGCCGCCACCATGAACTGGGTCAAGGGCCGGCACACAGTCTCGGTCGGATACCAGCTGGATCGCACGCAGCTGAACATCATCAACAATGCTTCCGACAGCGCCAAGATCAGCTTCAAGTCGCTGCTGACGTTCCTTGAAGGCAGTGTCCGCACCGGCACGTACTCGGATCTGTTCGACGGTAATGCGACAGCCAACCGCTATTACCGCTCCAACACCATGGGCGCTTTTGTCAATGACAACTGGAAATTGCGCAGCAACCTGACGGTGACACTCGGTCTGCGCTGGGATTATGACGGCGCTCTGTCCGAGAAGTACGGCCGTCTCGTGGGCTTCAACGGCAATCAATACTCGTATAACGCCGCCACGGACACAATCGCCAGTTCCGGACTGGAATTTGCCGGGCAGAACGGCGCCAGCAGCACTCTGATGCAAAATTGCCAGTGGGGGTTCGCGCCGCGCGTCGGGATTGCTTATTCGCCCGATTCAACAGGTTGACGATCCGCACCGGATACGGCATTTACTACGACCGCGGCGAATACTTTACCGAGTTGTCACCCAGCGCGGGCGGCGGTTTCAACGGACCGTTTGCCGTCACCCTCGCGCCGCCGTTCGAGAATCCGGTTTTCGCTGCGAGCGGCGCCACATTCGCCAATCCGTTCGGCACGACCACGCCGCCGCCGCCCGCAGGAACGCCTGGTGGCGTTCCTGGCGCAGCTGCCGAATATTGCGCAGACCGAATCGGGAGCTTTTCCCGGTGGCAACGAGTACGGTCCATTTCTGTTCGGCGGATACGACATCGGCAACAAGTTGCCTTATGCGCAGAACTGGACCTTCGATCTGCAGTACCAGGCTTCGAACAGCTGGTTGTTCAGCGCCGGCTATGTCGGCAATCACGGCACTCACCTTGTGCTGCCGATTCCGTTCAATCAGCCGGGCATCGCCACGGCCTCGAATCCGATCAACGGACAGACGTCTTCCTATGGCGGCGTCAGCCCCCTCAATCTCGATAATGAGCCGGTCTCCACTTCCGAATTCGCCGGCAATGCTCCGATCGCGTGTCCCTTATATCGGCTACGACATGAATTCGGTTCTGTACAAAGCCGAAGGCATTTCAAACTACAACGCGCTGCAGCTGCAGGCGCGAAAACGGCTGTCGTTCGGTCTCCAGTTGACCGCCTCTTACACCTGGTCGCACTCGCTCGACGAGCAGAGCGGCCTCGGAATTTTCTTCACCGGCAACAATCCGGCCAATCTGAAGTCCAGCTATGGTTCGTCGGATTTCGATCAGACGCACGTGTTCCTGATCAATTACAGTTACCGGATTCCGGATGCGACAAAAGACAAGGCCCTTGGCTACCTGCTCAACGGCTGGACCTTCAGCGGTCAGACTGTGGCGCAGAGCGGCCAGCCGTACAGCGTCTATGACTACTCCGGCTCGGTGGCCAGTCTCTACTACGGCACCGATATCTACATTCTCAATCCGATCGTGCCGCTGGCTCCGGGCGTCACCAATGGCCAGGCGCAGCTGCAGGGAACGACGGGTATCAACGCCGGGAAGCCCGTCCTGAATGTGAACGACTTCTTGCCGCAGTTTGTGGCACCAGGCACCCACGGCGTGCCGGCCTGCGATGCGTCGGGCTGTGACTCGTATGAATCGCTTTTCGGATCGACTGGACGCAACACCTTCCGCGGCCCCTTCCAGACGCGCTGGGATATGGGCCTGCAGAAGGAGTTTCTCTTCGCCGAAAAGTACAGGGTGCGATTCAACTTTACCGCGTTCAATGTCTTCAACCAGCCGGACTTTGATACGCCCAACAGCAACGTGACCTTCTTCCCTGATTTCGAAGGTCCGCCTTCTATTCCACCGGAGGGCAGTCTCGGTTACATCCAGCACACCATCGGCAGTTCACGCTTCCTGATGCTGGCGCTGCACTTCTCGTTCTGAACAGCCTTCCAGTGAACAGACGACACTTCCTCACATCCGCTCTTCCGGCCGCTTCTCTCGCGGGCGCGGCCGGAAGTGTTTTCGCGGCTGACACCGCGCCGCACTTTTCATTCATTCATTTCACGGACCTCCACATCCAGCCCGAACTGCACGCCGGCGTCGGCTGCGCGAAGTGCGTCGTCAAAATGAATTCGCTGAATCCGGACTTCGCCATCTGCGGCGGCGATCTGGTCTTCGATGCCGTCGAGCAGCAGTATCCGCGCGCGAAACAGCTCTACGATCTCTACGAAGAAACGCTGAAACCACTCCAGACGCACGTGCACACGGTGATCGGCAATCATGACGTGTTCGGCGTGTCGAGCAAAAGCGGCATCGCGCAGTCCGACCCGCACTACGGCAAGCGCATGTTCGAGGACCGCATCGGGAAGACGTTTTCTTCGTTCGATTACCAGGGTTGGCATTTCGTTCTGCTCGATTCGATAGGCAGCCGTCCGGGCCAGGATTTCATCGGGTTGATCGACGAAGCGCAGATTTACTGGCTGAAATCCGATCTCGCGCATATGAAGCCGGGCACCCCACTGGTGGTTGTGACGCACGTACCACTGGCCAGCGCGGTCATGCAGACGGTGGCGGATTCGTGGAAGACCCCCGAGACGTATCTGGTCACCAACGCCCGCGAAGTTCTGAACATCCTCTGGCCATACAAGCCGAAGATGGTGCTGCAGGGCCACACGCACATTCGGGAAAACGTCGTTTACAACGGCTGCCAGTTCATCACGTCGGGCGCAGTTTGCGGCAACTGGTGGAAAGGCCCGCGCGAAGGCCACCCGGAGGGCTTCGGCGTGCTCACGGTACGCGGCGACAGGATCGACTGGCGCTATGAAACGTACGGGTTCGTGGCCGACCCTGCCTGAAGGACAGGCCGTCTCCGCGAAACCCCGTCCCGCCGGGGGCTGCCCGCAATCTTTAACCCCGTTCGACGATGTGTCAGGGCTGAGCGTGAACCTTTGAATTTGCGTTACGCTAATTGCGTGCAGCGTTTGCGGGAAGGTGTTGCAAGCCTGGGCGGGTTCCGGCCCCGGCGGATCGCGGCATGGATAATCGCTACCCTCCTGGCGCTGGCGGCGTTGCTGGTTCGTCTGCCGCTGAATCCCCTGATGGGCGGCAGAGCTCCCTTCATGACGTTCCTTCTCGCCACCATGGTGAGCGCCGCTTTGTCCGGTCTCTGGCCGGGGATTGCCACTGCTATAGGGGGCGCGCTGCTGTCGAGGTTTGCCGTTCCGCAAGCCAACATGATTGGGTATCTGGTTTCGGCGATCTGCGTTTGCGCCGTGTGCGAAATCCTGATTCGGGCGCGCGACCGCGCGAGAAATGCCGAGCAGCAGCTTCGCGAGACCGAGCGCCGGCTTCAGGTGCAGGCGGAAGAACTCAGGCGGTCGAACCGCGACCTCGAGGAGTTCGCGTTGGTGGCCTCGCACGATATGCAGGAGCCGCTGCGGACGGTTAAGGTCTATACCGAGCTGTTGCTGAGAAAAGTCAATCGGCAGGACTCGGCGGAGCTGACGCAGTATGCCGGTTATGTGAGCGAAGGGGTGGAGAGAATTCAGCGCCTCATCCGTGATCTGCTGGATTTTTCGCGCGTGATTCACAACGAAACGGATTCCATTGTGGTGGGCGCCAACGCTGCGGTCGTCGAAGCGATGAAGCTCAGTGAGGATGCGATCCGGGAATCGGGGGCTTCGATCGTCGTCGATCCTTTGCCGATGGTTCGGGCCGGAGAAGCGCATTTAGTTCAGATTTTTCATAACCTGATCTCGAATTCGGTTAAGTACCGGAAAGAGAACGAAGCACTCCGGGTGCACATCAGCGCCGCCGTGGTGGATGGAACAGCGACATTCCGGGTGCTGGATAACGGCATTGGTTTCGAACAGGAATATGCAGGGAAAGTGTTCAGGTTGTTCGCGCGCCTGCACCCGAAACAGTATCCGGGCAGCGGACTTGGGCTGGCCATCTGCCACCGCGTTGTCGAACGGTACGGCGGGAAAATCTGGGCAGAGTCGAAGCCGGGTGAAGGCGCGACGTTTTTCTTCACACTGCCAACGGCCGGCGCGGCTGAACTGAACCGCGTGGCTGGGCACGAAAACAATCTTTCAGGCGTGGCACGCTGACACAGTGTCCACGCTCCAGATGTGCAGTACGCCGGTTCAGAAAGGATTTCCGAACCGTGACCGTCAGGGAGCGGCAACGCGAACTTTCCGTCACGATTCCGAAAGCACCCGATGGATCAGCTGTACGGCCACCGATCCTTCGCCCACCGCGGACGCGACACGTTTGACACTGCGCGATCGCACGTCGCCGACTGCAAAAATGCGCGGTACGCTGGTTTCGAAAAGGAACGGCGGCCGCTTCAGAGGCCAGTGTGCGCCGTCGAGATCTTCCGGCATCAGGTCCGCGCCTGTTTTGACGAATCCTTTGTCATCGAGTGCCACGCAGCCGTTGAGCCAGCCGGTATTCGGGGACGCGCCGGTCATCGAAAACACATGACGCATTTGCCGATCCTCCGATCGGCCGGTCTCGTTGTTCCTCCAGGTAACGCGCTCGAGGTGCCCATTGCCTTCGAGCGCGACGATTTCGGTCTGTGTGAGCAGGCTGATGTTCGGAGATTCTTCAATCCGGCGAATCAGATACCGCGACATGCTCTCGGCAAGCCCGGCGCCGCGCACCACAATATTCACCCGCCTGGCGATTCCGGCGAGAAAGACGGCCGCCTGTCCGGCTGAATTGCCTCCTCCGACAATGACGATCTCTTCGCCGTCGCAAAGCTGACCTTCCAGCCGCGTGGCGCCGTAGTAAACGCCCACACCCTCAAACTGCGCGAGATTCGGAACCGGCAATCTGCGGTATTCCGCACCCGAGGCGATGATCAGAGTATGCGCCCGCGCTGGTTCGGCGCCGGAGCATTCGACGATGAAGGGCTGGCCCTGACAAAGCAGTCCCCCCGCTGTGCGTGCGATGGCGATGTGCGCGCCGAACTTCTCGGCCTGGATAAAAGCGCGCCCGGCGAGGTCCTGACCGGAGATGCCCGTCGGAAAGCCGAGATAGTTCTCGATGCGCGAACTGGTGCCTGCCTGCCCTCCGGGAGCATTGCCTTCGAGGACCAGAACGTCGAGCCCTTCAGAAGCCGCGTACACCGCGGCGGCGAGGCCGGCAGGACCGGCGCCGACCACGATGAGATCGTGCACCTGGCTCTCGTCGATTTCCGTGTTGAAGCCGAGACACGCGGCCACCTCGGCGTTCGTCGGATTGCGCAGCGCGGCCTTATCGCGGCAGATAAGCACCGGAATGCACCCGGCATCGACGCCGAACTGTTCCAGAAGTCCCTGCACGCCGGGATCGCGCTCCAGCTCCAGATAGGTGTAAGGGTGACCGTTACGGGACAGGAATTCTTTGACCCGAAGCGTGGCGGAGGAGTAACTGGATCCGATGACAACAATATCGCCGCGCGACTGGGCAATGAGCGTCGCACGCCTCCGCAGAAACGCGCCGAGAAAAAGCTCGCTGAGCTCAGGGTCGGTCTGCACGATGCGCTGCAGCGTGGCGCGGTTGATTTCGATGAGCTCACTCGCCGTCGCCGCACGCGTACGAACGAGACTGGGACGGCCGGTAATCATGTTGGCCTCGCCGGTGAACTGGCCGGCGCGGTGCATGGTGATCCTGTTTTCGCCGGCCTGTGAAAGGCTTATCACCTCCAGACCGCCTTCGACCACCACGAACATGCTGATGTTCGTCGCCCCGCGGTCGAAGAGCACTTCGCCAGCGGCCGCCTTGCGCCGCGTTCCCAGAGCATCGAGGCGGGCGATCTGCGCGGCGCTCAGCGTCGGGAAGAGAGCATCGCGCGGGAAGTCTTCAGCAGTTGCCATAGACAGGTATGGATGCGCCGTGAACCACTCTGGCTTCATCGCTCGCCAGAAACAGAACGACGGTCGCGATGTCTTCGGGCTTCGGCCATTTCGCGAAATCGGTGTTCGGCATGGCGCGCCGGTTCGCTTCGGTATCGATCATGTTCGGCAGCACGGAATTCGCACGAACGCCGGTGCCTTTCAGATCCTCGGCGAGTGACTCGATCATGGCCAGAGCCGCGGCTTTGGAAGCGGCATAGGCGGCGAGCCCGGCCGGGGGATCGAGCCCGGCTTTGGCGGCCACATTGACGATTACGCCCGTTCCCTGGCGAACCATAACCTTCGCTGCGGCGCTGGCGAGCAGGAAACCTGGCTGCAGATTCAGGGCGAGCATACGCGCGAGCGTCGCAGGATCGGAATCCCACATCTTCGCGCCGCCTGCGAAGCCGCCCGCGGCGTTGATCATGACATCGAGGCGTCCTTTTGCCCCCACGATCTCCTCAATGAGCTGCCCGACTGCAGCCGCATCGGTAATGTCAATGCGGCGGGCATCGAGCCGCGCGCTCTCCCCACCGGCCGCATTCTTCAGCGCACTGAGCTCGCTCTCGCTGCGGTACGTGACCGTCACTTCGGCGCCTTCGCGCAGCAGGGCGAGCGCGACCGCGCGGCCCAGCGCTCCCGTGCCGCCGGCGACCAGGGCAACTTTCCCGCCGAATCTCATTGCCAGCCACCGCCCAGGGCTTTGTACAGCTGGACAACGGTCAGCGATTCATTGAGCCGGATCTGCGCCAGATCGAGTTCCGCCTGAAACAGGTCGCGGTCGGCATCAAGTGCGTCGAGCTGCGTGTCCACGCCACCACGATACCGGATGTAGGCCAGGCGCAGACGGTCCCGGAGCGCCGCGACCAGGGCTTCCTGCCTTTCGCGGCTTTCGCGCGTGCGCTGATGAGCGATCAGGCCGTTCGACACTTCGTAGAAAGCAGTCTGCACGGTCTTTTCATACTGAATCAGCGCGTGCTCCCGTTCCGCCTCGGCCAGTCTTACATTGGATTTCAGACGGCCGGCGGTGAAGATGGGCTGCGAAACCTGCGGTACGAGGCTCCAGATAGTGTTGCGGTCCCGCGAACAGCGCGGCGAGCTGTGTGCTCTGACCGCCCAGCGCGCCGCTCAGACTCAGGGTCGGGAAGTAAGCCGCTTTGGCCACGCCGATCTGCGCATTCGCCGCGACGAGATCCTGCTCCGCCGCGCGAATATCCGGACGACGCTCCAGCAACTGGGATGGCAATCCGGGCGGAACCTCGGGAGGCAGTCCCTGCGATACGTAATCCCGCCCGCGCACGACGGTGCCGGGCGAATCTCCCAGCAGCAGCCTGATCTGATTTTCGGTCTGTTCGATCTGCTGCTGAATTCCGGGGATGGTCTGCGCGGCGGTGTCCACCAGTTGCTCGGCCTGCCGCAGATCGAGCAGCGTCGACACGCCGCCGGTTTGCCTCGACTGCGTCAGTTCGAGCGATTGCTCGCGCGTCGTCAGCGTGCGCTGTGAAATTTCGAGTGCGTAGTCGAGTTCGCGCAGCGTGAGGTAGGCCGTGGCCACGTCGCTGATCAGCGTGGTGATCACGGCTTTGCGGTTTTCCTCCGCGCTCAGCAGGCTCGCCCGCGCCGATTCCGTAGCGCGCCGCAGTTTTCCCCAAATGTCGATCTCGATACGACAGCAGGTTCAGGGACGCCGCGCCGAAGTTGCGATTCTGCGACGGCAGGAATGCGGCAGGCAGCGGGCGTGGCTCCATCGCGCGAGAGCCGGTTGATGTCGACTTCGCCCTCGGCGCCGAAGTTCGGGAACTGGTTCGAGCGCGTAATGCCGAGACTGGCCCGCGCCGCTTCCACCCGGGTCACCGCATCCCGGAGATCGAAGTTGTGCTCGAGCGCCGTGCGGATCGAGCGACTGAAGCTGCTCGTCCTTGAAAACTTCGAACCACTTTGTGTTGCCGAGGGAGTCGCCCTGCGTCGGCGGAAGAGGTTCCGGTGCGCGAAACGCGGCGGGTATGGATACAGCCGGGCGTTGGTAATTCGGACCGACTGTGCAGCCGGTACACAGAACCGCGAGCAGGACAGGCACTATGGTGCCGCTTGCTGACGCGCGCGGTTCCGAACCGTGACCGTGAGGGAGCGGCCCACGTGAACCTTCGCCATTAAGTACTCGAAGTTTCATCGTCAGTCTCCTTCGGCCGGAGCCGGCGCGGCCGGGAGCAGACTGGTGTCAGGCCGCGGCGAAGCTGAGAATTTTTCCACCAGATAGAAGATCGCGGGAATCAGGAAAATGCCGATCAGGCTGGCCGCCGCCATGCCGCCGATGACCGTGGTTCCCATGATCTGCCGCGCGACTGCTCCCGCGCCGCTCGCGGTCCACAGTGGCACGCATCCCAGAATGAACGCAAAGGATGTCATGAGAATGGGACGCAGCCGGAGGCGCGCGCCTTCCAGCGCCGCCTCCGCCAGCGGCTTGCCTTTTTCGAATTCATCCTTCGCGAATTCGACAATCAGAATTGCGTTCTTCGCCGAGAGGCCGATCAGCATGACAAGGCCGATCTGCGAATACACATCGTTTTCGATCTGTACCATGTAGGGCGGCAACAGCCACGTGGCCATCGCACGCCGCAGCCACAACACAGCAAATGCGCCGAACACCGCGACCGGAGTGCTCAGCAGCACACTGAACGGCAATGTCCAGCTTTCATAGAGCGCGGAAAGAATCAGAAAGACAAAGAGCAGTGAGAAGCCGAAGATCACGCCGGAAGACACGCCCTCCTGCGCTTTCTTTTCCTGGAACGAGATTCCCGAGTAGTCGAAGCCCATCTCCGGCGGCATCGTCTGTGCGAAGGTTTCTTCCAGCGCCTTCATCGCCTGATTCGAGCTGTAGCCGGGAGCGGCTGCGCCGTTCAGTTGCGCCGAGCGGTATTCATTGAAGCGCATGGTGAACTCCGGCCCGTCGCGGCTCTCGAATTTCGTCAGTGCCGACAGCGGCACCATTCCCCCTTCGGAGTTGCGCACATAAAACTGCCCGACATTTTCGGCGCGCGTGCGGTAGTCGCCTTCCGCTTCCACATAGACCTGCCACTGGCGTCCGAAACGGTTGAAGTAGTTGATGAACAGCCCGCCCATGAAAGTCTGAATCGTGCGGTAGACATCGTTGATCTGCACGCCCTGTTTGATCACCTTGTCGCGATCGACGGTGACAAACTGCTGCGGCACACTGGGCAGATAGGTCGTGGTCAGGGTGCCGATCTCGGGCCGTTTGCGCGCGGCCGCCATGAACTTATCGAGATTGTCGGAAAGGAACTTCGGGTCACCGCCCGCACGGTCTTCGAGAATGAAGGTGACGCCGCCCGATGTTCCGACACCGGGAATGGCCGGCGGCGAAAATCCGAATGCGACGCTTTCCGGCTCTTTGGCAAATGCCGCGTTGATCCGCGCTTTGATGGCCTGAAACTGCTCCTCGCGGGTTTTCCGGGTGTCCCAGTCCTTCATGCTGATAAAGGCGAATGCGTTGTAACTGGTGCGCACGAGGCTGAGCAGGCTGAAGCCGGAGATCGTGGTGACGTGCTCCACACCCGGGATTTGCGACGCCACCTGCTGCAGTTTCGCCACTACCGCTTCGGTCCTCTGCAGCGAGGCCGCGTTGGGAAGCTGGACGTTCATGTAGAAGTAGCCCTGGTCTTCGTCGGGCACGAAACTGGACGGCAGTTTCCCGCCGATCCACAGGCCCGCCACAGTGAATCCGGCGAGAAGAACCACTGAGACGGACATTTTGTGCAGGAGTAAACCTGACACCTTTACATAGCCGTCCGTCGCCTTGCCGAACGCACGGTTGAAGCAAACGGAAGAAAGCCGCCAGCGGTCCTCTGCCCTCGCGCTTCGGCCGCAGAATCAGGCTGGCCAGCGCGGGGCTGAGCGACAGCGCATTGAATGCGGAAAGGATCACCGAGATCGCGATTGTCACCGCGAACTGCTGATACAGACGCCCGGTGATGCCCGGAATGAACGCCGTCGGAATGAAAACCGCCGAAAGAACCAGCGCGATTCCGATCACCGGACCCGAAATCTCCTCCATGGCCTTGAGCGCCGCCTGCTTTGGAGCAAGGCCGTCTTCGATGTGGCGCTCCACGGCTTCGACCACCACGATCGCATCATCGACGACCAGGCCGATCAGCCAGCACCAGTCCGAACAGGGACAGTGTATTGATGCTGAATCCGAACAGCGGGAAGAAAACGAACACCCCCACCAGCGACACCGGAACGGCCAGCAGCGGTATCAGGGTCGAGCGCCAGCCCTGCAGAAACACGAAGACCACCGCGACCACCAGCCCGATGGCGATCAGAAGCGTCTCGACGATTTCGCTCATGCCCGCATTCACCGCGCGCGTGGTGTCGACGGGAACGACGAAATCGATATCGCCGGGAAACCGTTTCTTCGCTTCTGCCATCATCTTCGTCACACCCGCGGCGGTCTCCACCGCATTGGAGCCGGGCAGTTGATAGATGGCGATGACTGCGCTGGGCTTGCCGTCGAGATGTCCGGTAACGCTGTAGTCCTGCGACCCCAGCTCTACGCGCGCCACATCGCGTACCCGCACAATTCCGGTCTGGGGAGTTTCCCGCACCACGATGTCGCCGAACTCTTCGGGCGTGGTCAGCCGGCCCAGGGCGCGCACGGAATAGGTGAACGGCTGGCCTTTCGGTATCGGCTCGCCGCCAACCTGGCCCGCCGGGTTCACCGTGTTCTGCGTCTGGATGGCGGAGATGATCTCGGGCACTGTGATCGCGAGCTTCGCCAGTTGATCGGGCTTCACCCAGAGGCGCATGGCGTACTGTCCGGCGCCGAAGATCTGCACCTGGCCCACGCCCTTAACGCGGGTGAGCGGGTCGTTCAGATTGATGTATGCATAGTTGGCGAGGAAGCGGTCGTTATAAGTGCCCTTGGGCGAATACAGCGCCACCAGCATCAGCGGAGCCAGCACGGATTTCTGCACCGTGACACCGTAGTTAATGACATCCGCGGGCAGCTGCGATGCCGCCTGCGTTTCGCGGCTCTGGGCCAGAATCAGATCGGTGTTCGGATCCGTGGCGACGTCGAAATCCACGATCATCCGCATCTGCCCGTTCGCCGTGGCGTTGAGCGAATACATGTAGTTCATGTTGTCGACGCCGCTCATCTGCTGCTCGATGGGCGTGGCCACCGATTGCTCGATGGTCTGGGCGTCGGCGCCAACGTAGATGGCTGAGACCTGCACCTCAGGCGGCGCGATCTGCGGGAACTGCGCCACGGGCAGGCCGCGAGAGCGCAACGGCTCCGACGATCACGGTAATGATGGCGATCACCATCGCCACGATTGGGCGGTTGATAAAGAATTTTGACATCGCTGATTTACTCCCAGGCGAATGGCTGCGGATCCACGTGCGATCCCTGCCGAACCTTCTGCAGTCCCTCGGCAACGATGCGCTCACCGGGTTTGAGTCCTTCGCTGACGATCCAGTCGTGGCCGAAGGTTTCACCCAGCGTCACCGGATGAATGTCGACAGTATTGTTCGAATTGACAATCGCGATGAGGTGCGTCCCCTGCTGCTCGATCACGGCCTGCTGCGGAATGACAATGGCGCCGCTGTCGGTCCGGATAGAGGTGCGCACTCTGCCGTACTGGCCGGGTCGCAGGACGTTGCCTGGATTGGGAAACAACCCCGCCAGCCGGATAGCGCCGGTTCTGACATCCACGGAGCGGTCGGCGAAATCGAATTTGCCTTTCTCGGCATAGATGCTGCCATCCGCCAGAATCAGTTCGAGTTCTCGCGTACGAAGGTGTTCTTCGCGCGCCGCAGCGGTCGGGAAGCGCCGGTTCAGGTCCAGATACTCCTGCTCGCTGACCGTAATATAAGCCTTGATCGGATCGAGCGTGGAAACGGTGGTGATGACGCCGCTTGCCGGGCTCACGAGCGATCCCACTTGCAGCTGCGCAATGCCCGGGATGCCGTCGATGGGCGAAGTGATGTGGGTGAATCCAAGATTAATCTGCGCGGTGTCCACACTGGCCTTCGCCGTCTGGACCGCGGCGTTCGCCGCCGCGATCTGCGCTCGGGCGGTAGCGACCTGCGCCCTCGCGGCCTGCGTTTCGGCGCGCGCCGCGATGTTGTTCTGCGTTGCGTTGTCCATATCCTGCTGGGTAATCGCCTGTTGCTGCACCAGCGGGGTGTAGCGGTCGACATCCAGCTGGGTCCGCCGCTGGTTCGCCTCCGCGACGGCCACCTGCGCTTCCGCCTGCGTGAGCTGCGCGCGCGCCTGTTCCAATTGGCCGGTGGCCTGTGCCAACTGCCCCTGCGCCTGCGCCAGCGCTGCCTCGAAAGGCCGGGGATCGATCTGGAAAAGCAGCTGGCCCTTCTTCACGAAGGAGCCCTCAGTGTAGGCCTGCTCCACGAGGTAACCGGAGACTTCGGCTTTGATATCCGCGTTCACGAGGCCGTCGAGCGTGCCGATCCATTCGCGGTAGATGGGCACATCCCGCTGCGCCACCTGCGTGACCTTGACTGTGGTGGCCTGCGGCGAGACGGCGCCGCTGGAGTTGTGCGAGCATGCCACGCCCGTCGTCAGCACGGATGCGCTCAGCAGGACCCGCAACATTGTGGAAGTCGCCATATTGTTTTGCACGCCGCTGCTCCTCTCAGTGGGACTACTATGCGGCAAACGACAAGTCGGAGGCGTCCCTGCTTGGGACGATCTTTTGCTTACCTGAAGGGTCCGGTTTGCATGTACCTCAAAGGTGGTACCGGAAAGGGCTGAGCGCCGCTCCCTCACTGTCACGGTTCTGAACCGCGCGTGAGCAAGCGGCAACGTAACCTGGTACTAGTACTGTGACCGCCTAAAGAGATTCCTTACGTGGCCGGAGCCTGTAAATCCTGATAATCTTTCAGAAGTGCGACCCCTCGCCTTCCTGTTGCTGGTTCCGGCGCTGCTGGCACAGCGCGAAAGAACAACCGCACATCCCCGTCAGATTACAGTCCCGTTCGTGGGATGTGCGGCATCCGGTCAGTTGGAGGATTTCAAGGCGCCTTCGGGCACTCCCCACTTGGTGACGATCAGCGCGGGGGAAGCGCAGAAACTGGCATATTACAGGGCAGCAATCGATCTTGGTGTGCTGGCCCCGCGCGGCTGGTATTGCGGAGGTTCCTCGGGCTCAAGTGGCGACGCCCTCTGGCTCAGCCCGCAACCAATCGTGGCCGGATGGAAGGGCTTCCATGGACCGGCCATCGAGATTTACCACATATCCGCCGGTGCTTCGGGCATGTATGAAGTGGCAGAAATTTTAGCGAGAGTGTTTGGGGAGTACAAGGAACAGGCCGCGCCCGTATTGGCATTGATTGACCGTCCTGTTCCCTCTGGCCCCTATCCGGAGGATGTTCTCACGTACAGGAGCAGGTCGCTTGTTGAATTTAGAACCCCACCTCAGACAGAAGGACTGGGTACTCACTCCACGTGGCTCCTAAAGAGTAATCTGCCCGTCTCGGGCGCTGTCATTATGCTGGGAAAGCCAGCTAAAAACGGTGAAGAATTGCCGGACTTGCTACTTGTGGCGGTGCGGCTCCCACCTGCTCTACAACAACTCACACCAGTAATCGTCAGGGATGCTGAACGTGAGGCGGCGCTTCCGGCGCAGTGATTTCTCAGCTATGTTGCTGCCGGCTTGAGCCCGCTTCCGTTGTAGCCGAACTTGCGCCTTGCGGCTCTGCGGCTGAATCTCCAGTTGATTTTGACGCGGTCGCGGTTCATACGGCGATTCCAGGCGCGGCTCTGTAACCGTAGTGACTTGAGATCGGAGATTCTGCGAGTTCCGAGGCATTGCCGGGAGAAGAGGCTGATTTCGATTTCCGCTTGGTTGAGCCAACTCCCGTGGGTGGGCGTATAGTGCACGGTGAACCGTTCCCAGACTTCGTTGCCGGTCTCAGGGCCGAGCAGGTCGGTCAGGGACTTGCGCCGGTGGATGTTGAGATTGTCGACGATCAGATGGATGGTCTTGGCCGCTGGATAACACAGAGCGAGTTCGAAGGCCACCTTTGCGAACTCGAAGCCGGAACGGTCGGGTGTGGCGAAGGTAAAATGGCGGCCGGCTTTCGGCTCTACGGCGCAGAAAACGTTGGCTGTGCCGTTGCGCTGGTATTCGTTGTCCTGCCGGGCCTCGCGTCCCGGCTTGGCCGCTGAGGCAGGGCGGACATCGGCGTGCAGCGTTATCGGTTTTTCGTCCAGACACACCACTGGTTCTTCCGGATCATAAGGTCGTTCATAGACTTCCAGAACGTCCTCCATTTTGGCGACGTAATCCTCATTGAGTTCGGCCACGCACCACATTTTTTTCCCGCCACGGCTTGAGGTCGTGGCTGAGGAGCAGAACTCGAATGGTTTCCCTTCCCACGCGAGGTACCAGTCGTCTTTTGACGGCTTCTTCAGCCACCAGACGCACCGTCCAGCGGGCGAAGCCCTCCGGTGGATTGCTGCAGACCATGGCAATGATCCGCTGCTTCTCGCTGTCTTCCAGCAGCGCATCGGCCCCTGGCCGCTGCTTCTCGTACAGCGCCCGTTCCAGTCCGCCTTCCTGATAGCGATGGCCGATTTTGCGGATTGCCTGCGCGGTCAACGGCACCATGCCAGCGATCTGCGGCGCACTGACTCCTTTGGCCAATTGCAGAAGAGCCACGGCTCGTAGAACGACCCGGACCTGCTGAACCCCGCCGCTCAGCAGCTTCTGCAATGTCCTTCTGTCTTTGCTGCCGACCTGAATGCGTAATGCCGCGCGCGCCATACCTCAAGTATGGAGCAAAACATTTCCAGATGAAATTGTATTATTAGAAATTCTTCAGGCGGTCAAAGAACTAGTGTCGTGTCTCTGAAGTCTCTTGCCTGATGTGGGGCAGGATGGCATCCTGCAGCGGGGTTGTTAACCCCGCTGGCCGCTTGCAGCGCTCACCGGCCTGCATCCGGAAATGGTGAAGGAACTTCGGATACACAACGCTAGTCGCGATGGGGCGGGATGATGATCTCGCGTCTGCCGAAAACCCGCGCGTCAATGGAAAAGGCGCCCGGTCCGAGGCCGGCGATGGCGATTAAAATGGTCATCGCAAATACCAGCGAGCTTCTCGAATCAAAGAAATTCGGCGAGGCAGGAGGCAGCAGCGAGATTCCGACGGCCACTACGCAAGCGGCAATTGGGGTCAGGAAGCCCGCGAGCAGCAAACCACCCGCCGCCAGCGTGAGCAAACCGCTGAACCAAACCGTCGTCGCGTTATCGGCCCGGACGAAATAGAAGATACCCTCTGAGACTGCGGCTGCGCCGAGCACCGCGCGCAGCAACAGCAAAGCAACTCCCGGCCAGCCGCGCGGGAATGCGTAGAAAAGGCGTCCCAGTGATGATCTCCCCGGATGCCTTTCAAACCAAGAAACGGCACCTGGTGCAACCATATCGAATCAGGGTTCAAACTGAATCACGACGTTTTGTAATAATTGCCTACCACTTTCGGGTATTATTTTCAGAGTTGAATAATGCCCCGGGGAGGGCTGACCTTCCTGGCTGCGCGCCAATGCGTCAGCAGGGTGCCAGAGTCGGTACCGCACACGCTGAAGTAACGTCGGACTGTTCCTGTTGAAGACGAACTATCGCACGATGAATCAGCTCCGCGATCAGAAGAACGTACATGACGACAACATAGACGTAAACCATGGACCCAGCCAGCACCAGCAACAGACCAGGAATCAGCACTCCCACATACGAATATCGGATTCGGCGCAACATTGTGCACTGACGATCAAGTTCGCTCCGACAAAAATTGCGATAGAGGCCGAAGTCTTCACCGGCGGGAACCGACCGGGGGGTGCCTCCGTTCCAAAGTTGCCAGAGTATATACAGGGTTCCCGCAATGATAAGTGCGGAGCCAATTCGTGCGCGAGCCACGCCCGTCTGTGCAAAGCAGGCTCCGAACAGGGCAAGAATTGCCGCGGCGACGAAGCAGACCCATCTGTTTCTTCTTCGAAGATCCCGTTCCAGCTCTTCCGCCCTCCACCGAATTTCGTCCAGGTACATGGGCAGCCGAGTTACCGGCGAGGCTTGCCGCAGGCTCAAATATGGCGGGAACATCGTCCGGACTTCCGTAAGAAAGAGCCACGCGGCCCATGAACCCTGCGTGGGGCGCCAGCGGGGCAATACCAGGGCGGGAAAGTACTTCCACAATGCGGCTTGCAACAGGACTACGAGCCCAAAAGCGAGGCTCACATCAATAGTGGAAGCAAGTTGGGGCCTTTCTTCATTCCCTGCCCATGCATTCCGCAACAGCAGTACGGCCAGCACCGTGGTCGCAGGTATGGCCAACTTGACGAGGGCAAGAGGATCCCCGACGACGGAAGGCCTGTCGTTGTGAAATGCCGAGGCGGTGAATGAATATACCACCGTGTAGGCCTCAAGCAGGAAGATCCTGACGGCGGTGGTATTGCGCACCTGGCCGCCGAGCGCTCGGATTACTGTCCAAAGCACCTGCCACAAATATCTTCCTGAGGATCTGTCTCGCTCCAAAGGCAGATTCTGAAGTACATGCTCCCGACAGGATGCAGGTAGAATTCGAACGGCAATCGCTGCAAACTCCGCGCGGTTCCAAAAAGGTGCCAAATCTGTTGGACCGGCGTGCCCGGAGGTTTGTTCCATTCGTGCAGTAGCTTTCCCGTCAGGCGTCGGCCAAACGTTGTCAGAGCTGAATAATGCCCCGGCGGACCGCGATGGCGATGGCCTGGGTCCGGTCCCTCGCACCCAGCTTCTCCATGATGTGCTTGACGTGCACCTTCACCGTTTCCTCAGAGATATGCAGTGACTCCGCGATATCGCGGTTCCGGTTCCCGCCGGAAACGTGATGCAGCACCTCCACTTCGCGCGCTGTCAGGTTGTCGTCGCTCATGTGCTCGGCCAGCTGAGCCGCCAGTTCCGTCGGAATGCGCTTCTTCCCCGCATGCACATGCCGTATCCCCTGTAACAGTTCTGACGGGGGCGTATTCTTCAGCAGGTAGCCGCGTGCACCGGCCTCCAGCGCGCGCTGGATTTCGACGTCCCCTTCGAAGGTTGTCAGCATAATGATGCGCGCTTCCGGAAACTCCGCCCGGATGGCGATCATGGCATCGATGCCGCTCAGGTCCGGAAGCCGAAGATCCATCAGCGTGATGTCGGGCCGATGGAGACGATAGTGCTGAATGGCCTCGCCTCCGGTGGCCGCCTGAGACACGAGTTCCATGTCCGGCTGGCTGTTGATGATCGCGGCGATGCCTTCGCGCAGCAGAGGGTGGTCGTCCACACTGACAATCCGAATGACGGTTTGTTCGCTCATTTCACTTTCCCATTCTGAAAGACGATTTTGCCTGGAATAGAGAGCTCGATCTCCGTGCCCGCCGCGGCGCTGCTCATGACATGAAACTGTGCCCCGATGCGGTCTGCGCGCTCCCTCATACCTACGAGCCCGAAATGGCCGTCGCGCCCGGTCTTCAGCACGTTCGGATCGATCCCGCGGCCATCGTCGCGCACCGTCATCGTCAGATTTCCGGGGGAATACCGAAGTTCCATCTCAATCTTTCGGGCTTGCGCGTGACGAAACGCATTGAGCGCCGCCTCGCGGCCGATACGGTAAACCTCGTCGCGAAGCACAGGATGGAGCGGCCTGCGTTCACCATCGACCACGACGCGGAACTCGATATCTTCCGAACCCGTGTCAGATCCGGCGATCTCCTGCTGAATCCGCGCGAAGGACTGTTCAAGGTCGAGCGATGCGCTGGCGGTGGAGCGAAGCCCGCGCACCGCATTTCTGCCCTCGTCGATCACCTGCCGCATCAGTTCCAGTGCGCGGTTCAGCGTGGGCTTCGCGGCCGAATCGTCCGGCAGACGGTCGGTAGCCACGTGCACCTGCATGGAAGCGCTGAGGAAGCCCTGCAGCAGTGTGTCGTGAAGCTCCTGCGCGATGCGGGTTCGTTCGGCAAGCCGCTCCTGAAATCTCAGATTCATCCGGTTGGTCGCCTGCTGCAGCCGGAGCCGGTACAGCGCGACGATGCAGCCTGCAAGAGCGCCAAGGACACCGAGACCAAACCACCACGTCTGCCAGAACAAAGGCAGGACTTCGAACTCGACCGAGGCTTCGTCCTGGCTCCAGATGCCGTCGGCGTTGGTAGCCACCACGTGGAAGCGATAACGGCGCGGCGAAAGGTTGGTATAGGCGGCTTCGCGCAGCGGCGATGGATCGCTCCATGTAGTGTCATAACCCTCCAGCCGGTATTTATAGCGAACGCTCCCCGGGACAGACAGAATCAGACCGGAGAATGCAAACGTAATTCTTTTGCTGCCGCCTGGAATGCGCACAGGACCAGCCACCGCGATGGGAGTGCCATCAGCGGAAATCCCCTCCATGTGGACAATGGCCGGGGCTGAGGTGCGGGTGAGTCTCGCCGGATCGACCACAGAGATGCCGTGGTTGAGAGAAAACCAGATGCGGCCCGCTGAATCGGCGATCACGGACCGATTCCTCTCCACGCCCTCAATGCCCCGCAATCCATCGGCGAGCCCGAATTCGCGAATGTCGCCGTCCCCCAGGGTTCCCTGCACAAGTCTCGCGCGATTCACGCGCAACACGTGACCGGATGTCGCCAGCCAGAGCGATCCGTACCTGCCCTCGGCCATGCCCACCACAGGCTCGCGCAGAACCGCCGGCGCGGTCCGCGGAACCTGAAAAGTTTCACCGGTACGGAAGGCGATGCCCGCCGCGGTTCCCGCCCACAGGACGTGGGCGGAGTCCTCCAGCAGACAGTTCACATTTTCAGAAGGCAGCCCGGCGCTGGTTCGGTATGTCGTCCAGCGGTCTGCGGACAGCTTGCTCAGGCCGCCGGGCGTGGCGAACCACATTGTTCCGTCCGCGGTCTGGGTGATGGCGGAGACCGTGTTCGATGCCAGGCCGTTGGCTGACGTGAAGTTCGTGAACCTGCCGTCACGCAGCCTGCTGACGCCTGCGCTGAGCGTCCCCGCCCACACCGTTCCATCGCGCGACCGGTATACCGAGGCTACGCTGTCCTGCGCCAGCCCGTCCGCGTGTGTCCAGGTTTTCGCTGCCATGGTTTGTGCCGTGATGGATGCCTCGTTGGTGATGGATGCCTCGTTGAAGGTAAGCCGGGTCAGTCCGCCGCGCTGTCTCCCGGCCCACAACTCACCCGCGCCGCCGTCGAGGGCATATACGATGTCGTCGTTCAGTCCATCCGCCGTGATGCGGCCGTGCTGCGAATCTTTACTCCACCAGAGGCCGCCGTTGGCTGGCGGAAACCAAAGGCGATTCGTCGAATCGACGTAGACGGGATTGCTTCCGTCCGTGGGCAGACCCTCCGCGTTCGAGTAGGTGACAAATGCGCTGTCGCGCAGGCGTTCCATGCCATCCGCGTGTCCGATCCAGATACATCCTTCGCGACCCTCAAAGAGCGCCGTGACTGCTTGGGGAGAAGAGCTCTCACCGGTGTAAGACGCGACCCCGTGCGCGTTCAGCCGCAGCAGCCCGCGCGAATCGGTCCCCACCCAGATGTTGCCGTCGTGGTCCCTGAGCATCACGAGCGCCTGAAAGCGCGTGCCGCTCGGCGCCACACCCGTAGTCTCAAACTCCGATCCGTTCCACCGCGCAATGCCGTTGTCGGTGCCCACCCAGAGATCGTTTTCACCGCCGGGCAGGAGAAAGTTCACTTTGAGGTCAGGCAGTCCCTTGCGGATAGAAACTGCTTTTCCGCCGTCAATGCGGAAAAGACCGGCGTCCCTCGTACCCATGAAGATGGCGCCGCCTGGAGTCTCTGCAATCGATGTAACCGGCGAGCGGGGCAGTTCGGTCGCCGACGCCAGCAGCCGAAGCCCGCCATCCCGAAATACGAACGCGCCCTGTTCCGCTTTCGAGATCAGAACTTCGCCGCTGCGGGCAACGCTCATGGCGGCGATGTTCATGTTTGCTCCCGCCGTTAGTGGACGATCGAACCGCCCCTTGCAGTAACGCAGGACGGTCAGATCCTGCAGCCGCATCCAGAGACAGCCGTTCCGGTCGGGTGCCAGCCCGAGCACACTGGTGATTGTGAACGCTCCCGAGTCGTCTTTTATCAAACGAAAATTCCAGCCGTCGAAGCGCACCAGCCCCTCGTCGGTGCCGATCCAGAGATAACCGTCGCTGGTCTGGGTTATGGCGTAGACCGGCCCTTTCGGGAAGCCCTGCTCAGTGCCCCATTCGTCATGCACGTACTGCGAAATCGCACGGTCCGGATCGACAGCCCAGGCCATGCCGGGCAGACTCGCGCACACCACGCAGCAACTCGCCAGCCGGAGCAGCTTCATCGCCGCGCGCCCGCCCGAATCATGGCAGAAACTCGAATCTTTCCACGACAGCTTCGAACTCATGCTCCAGCGGGTGCCGCTTATTGTTATAAACGTACACGTTCATGTGGACCTTTTCATCCCCCGTGTACGGCACTCCCGAGGTGAAGACGTGCTCCGCCACAGCTTCGGATCGCCGGCACGGCACGTCGCCCCGCGCGCTTCGGAACGCCACATGGCCCTGTCCCCAATCCATGCAGTAAGTCGCCAGACCCTGCGGTGACTCGAAGCGCACCGTATTCGCCGGTACCACATAAGGCTGAACCACAAATTGTGCGCTCTTGTCTTCCGGCTCACCCCAGCGGCTCAGTTCAATGTCCATTTCGCGCGAAGGGCCGGCGTCGTCCAGCGTGAACATAGCGAAGACCGCGGCCGGCTCCAGGTAAGAGGCATCGCGCACCACGAACCGGTAAGATCCGTAGCCCAGCGTTCGCGTGAGTCTCACCTCGGCGCCGACCCAGTCGTCTCCCTGTCTGGAAACACGCAGGTGAAGCATTCCGGCCGCGTCGGTCCATGCATTGGAGGGGCTGAAAAGGTTCCTGTAGCCGCCGTGATCGCTCGCATCCTCCCGCATCTCCCATTGATATCCGCTGAACTGGATCGTCTCCGGCCGCGGCGCCGCGGTCCCTTCGCTGATAGCTTCGGCAACCACCGCACCGCCTTTCCCCGGCAGTGTCTTCACGGTGAGCGGCGGGTTGTAGCGCGCGTCGACCAGAAGCGCGGCGTAGGCAGTGCCGGGATGCGTCAGGCTCTTCCATGTCGAATCCGGCTGAATCGTGGTGAACGGCTGTTCCGCCAGCGGTTGCACCCACCATACGCCGCTCAGCGCAAACAACACCACCCTGTTTCCCGCCGCGCCGCCTGCCACGCGGCCTTCGATCGGCTCGAGTTTGTCCGCGCTGCCGTCGCCTTTTGGCGGAACGCGTGTGAACACGATCGAGGGTTCAGCCGGCTCGCCCGTCGCACCGCAGCCCACAACGCTCATCAGCGCAGCAAGAATACCGGCGACCATCAGCCATGGCTTTGGTATCGCTAACGCGCGCGGTTCAGAAAGGGTTTCCGAACCGTGACCGTGAGGGAGCGGCACACGAGAATTTCTGTAACCTGGCACTGTAAGGTTTCCGGGCACGCCCGATTCTTAACTAATAATAAAGTTTCATGCCGATCTGGACCTGGCGGGGCTGGTTCGCCTGCGCCGTAATGCCGCCGAAAGTGGCGTCTCCCACGTTCGTGTCCGGCGCTGCAAACTGCACCCGGTTGAAGACGTTAAACACTTCGAGGCGAACCTGCAGCCGGGCGCCCTCGCGAAATCTCAGCGGGGCTTCTTTGAATAAGGAGGCAGTCAGATTGTCCGTGCCCGGCGCGCGCGCATTGGACAGAATTCGCGGCGCGTTGCCATCCGTATAGGGCGCGGGCAGCACGCCGACCTGCGGGTTGGCGAAGTACTGATTCAGATTGCCCGTTCCCGCCACACGCAGCGGGGCGAGCAAATCGGGGTTCTGATAACCGTACGTAGGCAGATTCACGCTGCATCCGCCGCAGAGTCCCAGCTCGATCGGGAGGCCGTTGTCGACGCGATAGATTCCGTTCAGCTGCCAGCCGCCGAGCAGCGCGTTCACCACGGTGCCCGCACCTGCGCCATATCTCCGGCCGTGCCCGAACGGCAGCTGATAAAGGAAACTGAGCTGCGCAATCTGTGGAATGCTGAATGCCGAAAGCGACCGGTCGAGCCGCAGATTATTCGGATCCCGCGCATTGGCTTCGTATGTCGCGAGGCCGCCTGTGAGGAAGGAATAGCCGCTCGATCCGAGCGAGGAATCGTCCAGGCTCTTCTGGAACACATAAGTGAACAGAAATTCCAGCCCCTGCGAGAAGCGCTTTTCGACGCGCAGCTGCGCCGCGTTATAGATCGAATTCGCCCAGGGCACGAAGCTGCTGCTGAGCCCCACACCTGTGCCGTTGCTGTACTGCGGGTAGGGAACCAGAAGCTGCCACCGCGAGATGGTTGTGCCGGACAGACCCGGGCTGCCCAGAAGGATGCCATAAAAAGGATTCGGCACCTGCTGCATGTAGTACGACGGATCGGCGCGAAAAGCGGCGGCCACATTCGGCGGCAGCGCATCGACCTCATTCCCGAACCCCATCGCGTACAAGTGCGTGCCTTTGCGGCCGACGTATCCCGCATCGAGAAGAATCGACCCTGGCAACTGATGCTGAATGTCGAACGACCAGCTTTGTTCGTTCGGCGTCTGGTTCAGATTGCGGAAAGGAATGCCGCTGAGCGCCTCGCCCAGCAGGGTGGACGCTCCCGTGGTGTTGCCGGTCGCCCGCTGGATTCCGTACGGGAAAGGATTGCGCAGAAACTCGAGCGGCAGCCACGGCGCACAGGGAACATTGTTCACGCCGTTCGTGACCGCATCGTATCCGAGAAAGCCCCCGGTTACCGCGTTCCCGACCACACCCGTGTCGGAAGGATCGTAGTAGATTCCGTAGCCGCCCCGAATCGTCGTGCGCGGCAGGGGGTTCCATGCAAATCCGAAGCGCGGACCGATTTCGCCCCAGTATGTATTGAACTCACTCCGCGGATTTCCGCCCACACCCGCGAACTCGACCGCTCCATGCAGATTCAGGCCAGGCACGCTGATCGGCGCCGGCGCGGCTGGGTCGAACCACGTCATCTGGTTATAGCGTTCGGTGCGCGGCGCCTCAACGTCGTACCGCAGCCCCAGGTTGAACGTGAGTTTCGATGTCACGCGCCAGTTGTCCTCGACAAAGCCTCCGCTCTGAAAACTCTGTGTGGAGGTGAACGGCGGAATCTCGTATTCGCTCCAGTTATCCACGTAGCCGACCATCAGGGAAGCCAGCGCATCGCCCCCGGCTCCCCCAAGGCCCGACGCCGTTGCCCCCGCAGTGAACGCGAACAGACCGTTCGGTGCGCCGGCCTGCAGGAAATTAATCCGGTGCCGGCGAATCTCACCGCCGACCTTGATTTCGTGGCGCCCGACGATGTGATCAATCGAACCCACCAGGTGTCCCGTTTCGCTGGCGAATTTCAGAATCGAATACGCCTGCGCCCCGATGCACCCATTGAACCCGTTGCAGCCATACGCGCTGAACAGCCAGACTGAAGGCGGCGTCAGGAAACCGGAGGTGTCGATGTAGGACGGCATCCCCAACTGCTTCACCGGATCGAAGCCGCCGAAGGAAGCCGCGACGCCGTCGGTGGGATACCAGTTGTGGCCGTATCCGATCGATACCGCGAGCACTGTGCGCGGATTGAACGTGTGAAGGAAATTGACATCGCCGATCAGTGCGGCGTGCTTCGTGAGCCCCTGCGTACTGGTGTCGTACACACTGCCGAAGAAGTTCGCGTTCTGTCCCGAGTCCCACTCGTGCGAGAAGCGCACACTGGCTGTGTCCTTCTCGCTGAAGCGGTGATCCAGCCTGATGTCGAATGACTGCTGGCTCAGCGGGCTGGATCCGGTCGTGACAAAGTTGCCGTACGGATTGTAAGCCGGCGAGCCGACATTGAGATTGGGCTGCGGAAACGCGTTGATGAACTTTGCGCCCACGGGATCGATCAGATTACCCGGCACGCGCGGCAGGTCACCCAGTCCGAACGGGATCGCCGCGTTTCCCGGGCTGATATAGGTTGCGACGTTGTCGAACGGAATGGGCGCGCGCCCGGATGCATTGTTCTGCGCATTCGGCTGGCTCGTGTACGGATCGTAAATCTGCCCCGCCGGATTGGAACAGATGCCCGCCGCATCGAACGTCCCGCCGGCCCGTCCGCAGAGCTCGCCGAAATTACCCGTGCGTTCCGCCGCATCCGGCACGCCGGCGATGTTCGATGTCTGTCCGGTGAGCGCGCGAATGCCGTTAAAGTCGAAAAAGAAGAACGTCCGATTTTTGCGGAGGGGACCGCCGATCAGCGCGCCGAAGTCGTTCCGCGTGAGGTGGGGCTGCGCGAGGCCCGCGGCATTGGCAAAAAAGCTGTTCGCATTCAGATCGTTGTTGCGCAGAAACTCATACAACTCTCCGTGATACTCATTTGTTCCCGACCGCGTGATCATATTCACGATCGTGCCGCTGCTGTTCCCGAATTCGGCGCTGAAATTGGCCTGCTGGATCCTGAACTCCTGAATCGCCTCCACCGGGGGCACATAGAGCGCCTTCTGCACGCCGGGATTGTTATCGCTGTTCATCACGCTGACACCGTCGAGCAGCAGGTCGGCCTGCGCACTGCGGCTCCCGTCCGAGACGAAATTGGTCACAAATCCCGGCGTGCTGACTCCGTTGCCGTAAGTGGTTCCGGTCGCCTGCGAAACCCCCGGCGCGAGGAAAGCCAGGTCGAACGGATTGCGGGTCACGAGGGGAAGTTCCTCAATCTCCCGCTCATCGAGGACAAGGCCGGTGGTGGCATTTTCCGTCTGCAGCGGAACTGTGGTGTGAACCTGCACTGTTTCGCGGCGCGCGGCGAGCGTCAGACCGGCATCCGCCGCGACGCTCGCACCCACGTCGATGGCAATTCCGCCCCGCCGGTATGGCGCAAATCCAGTCACTTCGATTTCCAGCGCGTAGTTGCCCGGATTGAGTGACGGAAATACGTAACGGCCCGCGCGGTCCGTACTGACCGCGAGCCTTGCGTTACGCCCAACATCAGCCAGAGTGACCTTTGCGTCCGCGACAGGTTTACCGGAAGGATCGAGCACCGTGCCGGTAAACGAGCCCGTATAAAGCTGCGCGCAGAGAGCCGCCGGGAGCAGGAGCAGCGCCCGAATGCGGCTCGCGCTTCGTCCGATCTCCCTGCCCGTCTTATCGAGCGATATCTTCACGAAAATACTGCCTCAACTTCTGGATCAGCAGCACTCACAATAGCGAAACAGAAGTACACTCATCATCCCTTCGAATCGGCATTGGGATCTACCCCAAACGGGTTACGGCCGCATGAATAGTGATACCGTTCACGTTCCCGGTTAAACCGGCGATTTCACCGCCTGTCGCCGCCTGTTGTATACTGGTTTTTCCAGCAAATGCCTAAACGTACGTTTCAGCCGAATAACCGTCGCCGCGTCAAAACGCACGGCTTTCGCACCCGCATGAAGACCGCCGACGGCCAGGCCGTCCTCTCGCGCCGCCGCGCCATCGGCCGCAAAAAGCTGAGCGTTAGCTCCGAGAGGTAGCCGGAATACCAGGTTTTCCAAAAAGTGTCCGGCTGCTGCGATCGAGCGATTTCCGAAGGATATACGACCGGGGGACCCGCCACACCAGTCCTCTCTTCGCCGCCTTCAGTCTTCCCGAATTCCCGGCCAGCGGACCGCGTGTCGGCTTCACCACGCCCAAAGCTCTCGGCAAGTCCGTCACGCGCAATCGCATCAAACGCCGCATGCGCGAAGCTGTCCGGCTCGAACTGGCGCAACTGAGTCCTGAGTGGTCCATCGTCTTCAATCCCCGGCGCAAAGCACAGAATTGCCTGTTCACCGAACTTCAGGCCGAGGTCCGGCGTCTCTTTATGGTGTGCACCAAACTTGGGTCCGCGCGTTCCTCGTCCTGCTCCTTGCCGGGTACAAACGCCTGATCTCGCCGCTCCTGCCCTCCGCCTGCCGCTTCTATCCGACCTGTTCGGACTACATGCGCGAAGCCATCGAAGTGCATGGGCCCGCGCGCGGCATCTGGATGGGGCTGAAACGTCTCGGCCGCTGCCATCCCTTCCACGCGGGCGGCTGCGATCCCGTTCCCCGATGAACTAACGAATGCCCGCAACACCTCCAAAGAAACCGCAGACGAAGGAACTCTCGAACGAAGTGCGGATGGTCATCGCCTTCGTGCTGATGGGCCTGATCCTTGTCGTTACGCCCTGGGCTTACCGCAAGCTGGGCCTCACGCCGCCCGAGTCGCAGAACGACGCGGCAAAGAAGACCGCCGCATCTGGAGCCACGCCCGCTGCGAAGAAGCCCGATGTCGCGTCGTCGACGGCCGGCGGAACTCCAATGACGCAGGCGGCCCTGCCCGCCGCCGCATCCACTCCCGATGCGCCGGCCGATGCGAGCGCCGTCTCCGCCGCCAGCGCCCAGACCTACACCATCGACACCACTCTCTATCACGTCGTCTTCAGCAACCGTGGCGCCACCGTCCGCAGCTGGACTCTCAAGAATTACAACGACGCGAATGGTAAGCCTCTCGAACTGGTCAACGTGAAAGGTGCGGAACAAGTCGGCTTTCCGTTCTCCTTCACCTTCCGCGGCAACCAGCCCACTTCGGATCTCAACCAGGCCTTGTGGGTCGCGCATCCCTCCGCGGAGACCATGGAGTTCGAATACTCCGACGGCCGCACCCACGCCACGAAAACCTTCGCGTTCGCCCGCGACAGCTACATGATGCAGTATTCCGACGAAGTCACCGCGGTGGGCGGCGCCGGGCTTCCTCATTTGGTCGCATGGCGCGCCGGTTTCGGCGACATGGCTGTGCAGAATCCCTCCGGCCAGCAGGGAACGGTTCACTACGACCTCGAAAAGAACAAGCTGGTCCGTTCCGCCGCGAAATCCGCCAAAGACGGCCCCGTTCCGGCCGACGGCAATTTTTCGTTCGCCGGCATCGACGACCAGTACTTCGCCGCGGCCTTCCTGCCGCCGCTGAACTCCTCTCTTCAGACCACCACGTTCGACGACAAAGTTTCCACCTCCGTCAACAGCTCCGAAGATCCGTATCCCGGCGTTGCCGTCGGTGGCGGCGCCCGCAATCAGTTCGGCGTTTTCGTCGGGCCCAAGGAACTCAGCCTCCTCCACCAGGTCAACCCCAAGCTGGACGGCATCATCGACTGGGGGTGGTTCGGTATTGTCGCCAAACCGCTTTTCATCGCCCTCCACTACCTCAACGACCGTTTCCTGCACAACTATGGCTGGGCGATCGTCGTCATCACCATCCTCATCAATATCGCCACATTTCCCCTGAAGCTCAGCAGCCTGAAGTCATCGCGCAAAATGCAGGCCATGCAGCCCGAGCTCGCAAAGCTCAACGAGAAGTATAAAGGCGTCGCGATGAGCGATCCGCGCTCCCAGCAGAAGCAGGCGGAGATGATGGACCTGTATAAGAAGCACGGCGTGAACCCGGTCGGCGGCTGCGTTCCGCTGCTGATTCAGATGCCGTTTATCTATGCGTTCTACAAGGTTCTTGCCGTCACCATCGAACTTCGCCACGCTCCCTGGCTCTGGGTGGCCGATCTCTCCCAGCACGAACACTTCGAAATACATTTCCTGCCGCTCATCATGGTCGCAACCAGCTACCTGCTGCAGAGAATGACGCCGCCGCCCGCTACCACCGATCCCAGCCAGCAGAAAATGATGCAGTTTATGCCCCTGATGTACCTGTTTATTTTCTGGTCCTTATCGAGCGGCGTGGTGTTATACTGGCTCACGACTAATTTCGTCGGGCTCGCCCAGCAATGGTTCTTCAACAAGACCGCTGGCCCTGTTGAAGCGCGTGCGGCGGCTCAGATAATCCAGAAGAACGGCAGGAAGAGGGCTTGAGTTCCAGGTTTACGGTCGACGAGACCGGTCCACGCATCGAGAAGTTCCTCCGCCGGATCATCGCCGCTGCACGGTTCTCAATCGATTTCACCATCGAAGCCGGCGATCAGAGCCACCCCGATTTCGAAAATCCCGACATCGTCGTCAAGTTTACGGGTCACGACGTCGACATGCTCCTCGCCAATCGCGCTGAGCTTCTTCTGGCTCTCGAGCTCGTGACGCAGGAGGTTCTCCGGCTCCACTCCGACGACCACTCCCGCATTTCCTTCGACGCGAACGATTATCGCGCGCTTCGCATCGAGGAACTCCGCATCAGCGCCGCCGCCGCCGCCGAAAAAGTCAAGCACACCGGCACGCCGTTTCGCTTCAATCCGATGAACAGCCGCGAGCGTCGCGTGCTCCACATCGCCCTGCGCAACGAGACCGAACTTCGCAGTGAAAGCGCCGGCGCCGGCGCCTTCCGCCACGTAGTGATCTATCCTGCCGGCATGGCGTCGCTCCCTGATCCGCCCCCTCCTCCGCCGCAGGAACGCAATCAACGCGACGAGCGTCGCCCCTACGGTGACAGAGGCGGCGCCCGAAGGCCTGGCGGAGACCGACGGCCTGGCGGCGATCGGCGACCCGGCGGAGACCGGCGTCCTCCCCGTCGCCCGCGCTAAGGGTTTCCGAACCGTGACCGTGAGGGAGCGGCAATCAGGCGGTAGTTGAAACTCGACGACACCATAGCTGCGATCTCCACCCCTCCCGGCCGCGGCGGCATCGGCGTGGTTCGCCTCTCCGGCCCGTCAGCGCGCACGATCTGTACTATGATCGTCAGTCTGAAGTCGGAACTTTACCCCCGCCACGCCACGCTCGGCGAGCTCCTCGACGGCAATCCCCTCGTCAATGACGCCCGCACGATTGACGAAGTCGTCGTCACATACTTCGCGGCCCCGCATTCCTATACGGCGGAAGACGTCGTCGAGATCTCCTGCCACGGTGCGCCTGTCATTCTTCGCCACGCCCTCGCGCGCGCTGTACACTCGGGCGCCCGCCTCGCTGAGCCCGGTGAATTCACCCTCCGCGCTTTTCTCAACGGCCGCATCGATCTGCCCCAGGCAGAGGGCGTTCGTGACCTGATCGAAGCCACCACGCTCTACCAGGCGCGCGTTGCCGCGCAGCAGGCCCAGGGCTCCATCTCGCGCCGCCTGGCGCCGATCAAAGCGCAGCTCGTCAATCTCATCGCCCTCCTTGAAGCCGGCATCGACTTCGCCGAAGACGACGTCAGCGTCGCCCCCGCCGCGGAAATCCTTCGCCGCCTCAATCCGATTCTCGACGAAATCTCCGCCCTCGCCCGCAGTTTTCGCTACGGCAATCTCGTCCGCTCCGGTTTCTCGCTGGCTATTGTCGGCCCGCCCAACGCCGGCAAAAGCAGCTTATTCAACCGCCTTCTGGATCAGGACCGCGCCATTGTCACTGCCATTCCCGGCACCACGCGCGACGTTGTTTCCGAAGTCGCCGAATTTTCCGGGATTCCCGTGCGCATTCTCGATACTGCCGGCATCCGCGATACTCACGAACCCGTCGAACGCCTGGGCGTGGCGCGCAGCTTCGAGGCGATGTCCGATGCCGACCTCACCATCGTCGTCATAGACGGCGCCGCGGCGCTGGCTGATGACACGCGCGCTCTCATCGCTAAAGCCCGCGCGCAGGGCCGTTACCTCATTGTGGCGAACAAATGCGATTTGCCTGAATTCGTTGCGGGCGAAGCGCACGTCGGCGTTTCCGCTCTGACCGGCTCGGGCCTTGATATCCTGCGCCCTCTTATTCTCGACCAGTTAGCGCCGCGTGGTAACCTCGAAATTGAAGGCGGCTTCATCACCAGCCTCCGCCAGGAGAACCTCCTCGCTGAAGTTGTGCACATGCTCGAAAAAGCACGTGCTGCCGTAGAGTCATCCATCCCTCACGAACTGTTGATGCTGGATCTCTACTGTGCTCTCTCTCCGCTGGACGCAATCACCGGCGCAACCACCGCCGACGATATTTTGAACAGGATTTTTAGTACATTCTGCATCGGCAAATAAGTGATACTCTTCTTTACCGGAGATTTATGGGGAAATCTCCCAAGGTGATCTAAAGGTAAGCAGGTTTGTCCGACTCCGCCAATAACGACGCCGTATCGGCTATTTTCGCCGATCGCACAGCCGAATTGTGCGATATATCGCGCTTTCTCCACGACACGATATCGCAGGATCTGGTGGCACTTTCTTTCACTGTCAGTTTTCTTCAGACGATGGTGCTGGATGCCCCTGCCCGAGCCGAGGTCGAATCGGCCCTCCGCATGCTCGATCGTTGTTGCCGCGAAGTGCGCCTGATTGGCTCTATGCTCGCGCCTCCGTCCGTTTCGGATATCACGCTGGACGCCGCCATCGCGCAGCTTGCCCAGTTTCTGCGTGACGAAACGGACATCCCGGTTACTCTCGATCTGGATCCAGTCCGCGCGCTCCCGGACGAATCTCAGCTGCTTCTTATCGCCTCGGTGCAGATGTGGTTCGCGCGGGCGATTCGGCGCAGGGCGGGGCGGTCGCTGCGCGTGCGGCTGCGGGAACGCCCGAACCAGGTGGTTCTGGCACTCGAGATGTCCCCTCCGCCTTACGGCGCGCCAGCCGGCTGGACCGTCCTCCGGGAGCGTGCCCGTGCGCTCGGTGGCGACTTCTCGATTGAAAGTAATTCCGAGCGAATGATGGCATCCGTGTCGCTGCCCGAGGAGAGCGCCGCATGAGCGATACCGTCCGGATCCTGGTAGCTGACGATCACGAATTCATCCGTGCCGGACTGATTTCCGTTCTGACTTCGAGCCACCCGGAGTGGTCCGTGGTGGCGGTTTCAGACGGCGCGGCCGCCGTAGAACGGGCCAAAGCCCTGCCCGCCGAGGTCGTGATTCTTGACATTTCGATGCCGGAAATGGGTGGTCTTGAAGCCGCCCGGCACTTGCTCGCCGCGGTTCCGGGAATCCGCGTCATCATCCTCACTATGCACGCGGCGGCGCCCATCCTGCATCAGTTGCGGCGGTCCGGCGTCCACGCTTATCTCGCCAAGAACGAAGCGCCGAAGATGCTTGTATATGCTGTCGAGCGGGTCCTCGCCGGCGAACCCTTTTTCGCGTCCCCCGGAACCTCGCGTCCCCATGTCGACCCGCCCGACTTCATCCCCGCGCAATTCCTTCTCACCCCGCGGGAACTTGACGTGCTCCGTCTGCTCGCCCGCGGTATGACGAACAAACAGCTTGCCGCCGAACTCGATATGAGCGTGCGCACAGCGGAAAGCCACCATGCCAACATCATGGCCAAGCTCGGCGTGAACTCTCTCGCCGAACTGATCCGCATCGCCATCCGCGACGGCGTCACCTGATTTCGCCGGGCGGGGCCGTGGCGCCTCCGGTCCGGCAACCGTCGCCCTGCGCCATAATAGAAATCACCTCGCCCCGTCGCCCGGCATCGATCTATCTAATAGAATCGTTCTCATGCCAATCGAAGCAGCTGCCAACCCGGCGGTCGCAAAACTTAACCGTGTCCGCGACGAGATCGCCAAGATCATCGTCGGCCAGCAAAGCGTCGTCGATGGCGTTCTCATCTGCCTGCTCGCCGGCGGACACGTGCTGCTCGAAGGCGTCCCCGGTCTCGGCAAGACCACGCTGCTGCGAACCCTCGCGCGCGCCCTCAGCCTCAGGTATTCGCGCATCCAGTTCACTCCCGACCTCATGCCCGCCGACATCGTCGGCAGCCTGATCATGGAAACCGACGACCGCGGCCACAAGATGCTGCGCTTCCAGCCCGGCCCCATCTTCGCCCATCTCGTGCTGGCCGACGAAATCAACCGCGCCACGCCGAAGACCCAATCGGCGCTGCTCGAAGCCATGCAGGAACAGCACCGTCACCAGCGGCACCACCACGCATGAGCTGGAATCGCCGTTCCTCGTCATGGCCACCCAGAACCCCATCGAGATGGAAGGCACCTATCCGCTTCCCGAAGCTCAGCTCGACCGCTTCCTGATGAAGATTCTGGTCACCTATCCCTCGCACGCCGAACTCGCGCGCATCGTCGAACGCACCATCGCGAAGGAGGAAAATACCGTGCACGCCGTGCTCGACCGCGACGACGTCCTGCAGCTCCGCGCCACCTGCCGCGAAGTTCTCGTAGCTCCCCACGTGCAGGATTATGCCGTTCAGCATGGTCATGGCCACCCAGCCCGATCAGCCGGAAGCCCACGACTTCGCCCGCCGCTACATCCGCTACGGCAGTTCGCCGCGCGGCGCCCAGGCGCTCGTCGAGTGCGGACGCGTCCTTGCGCTGCTGCGCGGCCGCTTCCACCTGAGCGTCGAGGATATCCGCGAACTCGCGCCCGCCGTGCTGCGCCACCGCATCATTCTGAATTTCGACGCCCACGCGGACGGCAAGATCGGCCGACTCCATTCTCGCCGCCATCATTTCCGGCGTAACCGTGCAGGCCATCCGCCGCATAGCATTCTTAGAGGGAATGCTTGTGCCGAGCGAGCCTCTGCTGGACCGGGAATTTCTCGAACGCCTGGAACGCCTGACCATCCACTGGCAGCGTTCCTTCGCCGGTCTCGTCGGCGGCCATAACCGCTCGCGTTTCGCCGGCGGCGGCCAGGAATTTCTCGACCATCGCCACTTCCACCACGGCGACGACCTCCGCGCCGTCAACTGGCGCGCCTACATGCGGCTGGACAAAATGTTCCTCAAGATGTTCCAGATCGAGCCCCGCGTTCCGGTGCGCATGCTGCTCGACACCTCGGCCTCCATGGCGGCGGGCTCTGCCGAAAAGTTCCTCTTCGCGAAGCGTCTCGCCGCCGCGCTCTGCTACGTCGGCCTGGTGCGTCTCGACACTATTCAGGTTCTCCCCTTCTCGTCGCATTTGCGCGAAGGCAAGAGTTCCGGCGGCGGCCGGCATCGTTATCGCGTCGTCGCCGAATTTCTTCGAAGCCTTGAAGCCCGCGGGCGCCACAGACTTTCTTACTGTCGTGCGCGAGTTCCTGAACGAATACCCGCAGCGCGGCCTGGTTATTGTGATTTCCGATTTCCTCGACGACGCCGGCTGCGAAAAAGCTCTCCAGTATCTCGCCGATTACGGCAATGAGCTGATGCTCGTGCAGCTCTGGTCGGATGAAGACCGCAATCCGCCGTGGATCGGCGAAGTGGATCTGGTGGATGCCGAAAGCAGCGCCCATCTGCGCATTCAGGTGGATGACGAAGCCCGCCGCCGCTACACCGAAGGCTTCGACTCTTTCTCCGCCGGCATTAAAGAGATCGCCCTGCGCAACGAAGGCAAATACGCCGGACTGCCTGCTTCCATGCCGCTCGAAGACGCCATCTTCGACACAATGATCAGAACCCGGAGCATCGCATGACGATGTTCACTTTCCTTCTCACCTCTCACTCAGTGTCAAATTGGGAAAGTTCGCGTCTGCCGCTTCCTCACGGTCACGGTTCGGAAGCCCTTTCTGAACCGCGCGCGTCAGCAAGCGGCACTGAGAATCGGGGATACGCCGATTTCCGCAAACTAGTATTAGTGGGGCCAGGCTTTCCAGGGGTACCCTCTGGGCGCCGCCGGGCTTCCGCCCGGCGTCTTCAAGCCGCCGAAACGGTCCGCTGACCATGGACCTCCTCAACCTCACCCTCGGCCAGTTCCTCACCCTCTTCGGCGCCGTCGCCGCGTTCTCCGTCGCGCTCTATCTGCTCGACCGCACTCGCCGCAGACAGGTTGTCGCCACCCTGCGCTTCTGGGTCGAACCCGGCAAAGCTGCCCCGGTTACGCGCCGCAGCCGCATCCAGCAGCCGCTGTCGCTCCTCCTGCAGCTGCTCGGCATGCTGCTCCTGCTCCTCGCCCTCGCCGAGTTTCAGTTCGGCGGCAGCCGCAGCGCGCGCCGCGATCACGTCCTCGTGCTCGATACCTCCGCCTGGATGGGCGCTTCTCTCCCCAATCGCCCCAACGCGACCCTGATGGACGTCGCCCGCGCCAACGCTCTCGGCTGGCTGCGCGCCGTGCCGTCTTCCGACCGCGTCCTCGTGGTGCGCGCCGACGCCCTGGCCACCCCCGCCACCGCCTGGGAAACCGACCGCCGCAATATCGCCCGCGCCATCCTCGAATCGCAGCCCGGCGCCACCGCGCTGAATCTTTCGCAAAGCCTCCAGTTCGCCCGCCAGCTGCAGCACGGCAGCGGGTCGCTCCCTGGCGAAATCGTCTATGTCGGACCCGGCCGCATCTCCGCGCGCGAAGCCAACAACCTCACGCTCCCCGAAATCCCGGCCTTCCGCGTTCTCGCGATCGACGACAACATTGAGAACACCGGACTGCGCAGCGTGGGCGCGCGCCGGTCCGTGAAAGACACCGGCGCCTGGGACGTGCTCGTGCGCGTGCGCAATTACGGACGCGCGCCGAAACCGTCAACGTCACGCTCAATTTCGGCAACGCCCCCCAGGGCTCGCGGCCCGTCGAACTCGCCGCCCGGCGCCGAAAAGGAAGCCGCCTTCGACGTCCACACCCGCGCCGCCGGCATCCTCGAAGCGCGCCTCTATCCGAAGGACGCCTTCCCCGCCGACAACTACGCCGCGCTCGAACTCCCCGAAGTACGCGCTCTGCACGTCATTGTTTATTCCGATCAGCCCGAAGGCCTTCGCCCCGCGCTCGCTTCCGATTCCCGGGTCGTCGCCGAATTCCACCCCACCTCGCAATACGCTTCTTCTCAATCCCCGTCGGACGCCGCCGGCACATCGCTCGTCATCCTGCACCACTTCCGTCCCGCTACGCGTCCGCAGGGCAACGTGCTCTGGATCGATCCTCCGCCGGACAAGCCGCCCGTCGCCATACAGTCGCGCGTCGAACATCCTGAAGGACTGCGCTGGATTCCCGACCAGCCCCTCACCGCCGGCCTGCGCGCGCGTGATGTCCAGATCGAAGCCGCGTCGGTATTCGACCCGTCGCCCGAACGACATGCGCATCGCCGAAGTCGACAGCGGCCCCGTCATGGTGGCGAGCGTCAGCGACGATGGTAAGATCTCAATCGATGGTGATGGGCTTCGATCCCTTCACCGGCCCCATGCGCTACGAACTCGCCACGCCCTCTGCTTCTCGCCAACATCCTGCGCTGGGTCGCCCCCGACGTTTTCCGCGACGTCGATGTCGGCACGCAAAGCGCCGGCGCCGTGTCTTCGCCGCTGCCCAACGCGGGTCACGACGGTACGGTTCAGGTCCTCACCGATTCCGGCGACACCCTGCCTTTCAACGTGCGCGACAAGGCAGTCGAGTTCTTCGCCGGCGAGTCATCGCGCGTGCGCGTCATCGCGGGCAACTCCGAGCGCGTCTATTCGCTGACCCTGCCCGAAATGTGGGATGTCAAATGGACCGCTGCCCGCGAGTGTCCGCCACGGCATCCCGGCCTGGAACGATACCATCCGGCGCAATCGCGACTGGTGGCCCTTGCTCGCCATCCTCGGCGCCGCCATGCTGATCGGCGAATGGATCGCCTACGGCCGCTACTCACCTGTTCGCCTCCGCGTCGTCAAACCATCTTTAGGACGTGCCGCATGACAGGACGTGCCGCATGACAGGAAGTGCCACATGACATTCGATCGCGCCTGGGCGCTCTTCTTGCTCATCCTCCCGGTCGCATGGCTCGCCTGGGAATGGCGCCGTCAGCCGCGCCACGCCCATCTCGTTCTGAAGGCCGCGATGATCGTCGCCGTTATCCTCGCACTCTGCCGAACCGTCTTATTCCTATCGCGCCCGCAAGGTCGCGCTCGCGGTTCTGGTCGACACCTCCGCCAGCGTCACCGACGCCGACCTGTCCCGCGAAGGCAAGCTGCTGAAACAGATCGACGAGCGCCCGCGGCGGCAATGCGGTCGAAGTCATTCCCTTCGCCGCCACGCCGCGCCCGCTCACCGACAGCGAAGCCGATTACAAGGTCTGCCCGCACCACTGGCGCCGGCCGGACGCGGCACCAATCTGGAAGCGCCCATCCGCCAGGCGCTGGCTTCGCTTCCCGCCGGCATGCTCCATCGCATCGTCGCTGATCACCGACGGCAACGAAAACGACGGCGCCGTCACGCGCGCCGCCTGGCAGGCCCAGCAACTGGGCGTCTCCGATCGATACCATCGCGCTCGCCGGCCGCCCGCAGCCGCAGCTGAAGACCGAAGCCGTCGGCATCCCCGGCGCCGTTTTCACCGGCGAGCAATTCCCCGTTGATCTCACCATCTACTCGCCGCGCGCCACCACCGCCAACGGTCGAGCTGTCGGCCGAAGGCAAACCGATCGGCACGCACCAGATCTCGCTCGAAGCCGGCGAAAACCGCGTCCGCATCCGCACCAGTCTCAATGCCGCCGGCGCCATCGATCTGAGCGGCAAAATCGAAGCCCCCGGTCTCGGCGAATCGCGCTTTGAAAACGCAGTCGCGGTGCGCCGTCCGCGCGTGCAGTGGATTTCCGAAGATCCGCCTGGCACCGAAGGCCACATCGTCGATGTCCTGAACGCCAACCAGTTCGATTTCGCGCAGTCGAAAACGCTGCCCGCCAATCTCGACGACGTCGCAGCTGGTCGTCTTCAATAACATCAATATCGACGCCGTTCCCGCGGCCGATAAAGAGCGTCTCGAAAAGTTCGTGCAGGGCGGCGGCGGCGCGCTTCTGATCGCCGGCGAACACAACGTCTACGTCGATCACAAGGACGCGCCCGAAGATCCTCTGGCGCGCACCTTCCCCGCCAAGCTTGTGCCGCCGCGCTCGCCGCAGGGCACCTGCGTCGTCCTGATCATCGACAAGTCGTCTTCCATGGAAGGCAAGAAGATCGAGCTGGCCCGCCTCGCCGCCATCGGCGTCGTCGAAAACCTCAAGCCCGACGACCACGTCGGCGTCCTGATCTTCGACAACTCCTTCATGTGGGACGTCCCATCCGCACGGCCGACAACAAGGCGCTGATCAAACGCGAGATCAGCGGCATCATTCCCGACGGCGGCACGCAGATCGCGCCCGCGCTGAACGAAGCCTATCGAAAAATCCTGCCGATCAACGCCGCTTACAAGCACATCGTGCTGCTCACCGACGGCATTTCGGAAGAAGGCGACAGCCTGGGCCTGTCGCACGACGCCGCTAACAATCACGTCACCATCTCCACCGTCGGGCTCGGCCAGGACGTCAACCGCACTTATCTCGAAAAGATCGCCGTCGCCGCCAAAGGCAAATCGTACATCCTGAACGACCCCGCCGGCCTCGAACAGATCCTTCTCAAGGACGTGCAGGAGCACACCGGCACCACCGCCGTCGAGAAGCCGATCAAGGCCGAGGTCAAACACCCTTCCGATCTGCTCGACAAAGTCGATATGGAGCACGCGCCCGACCTCGCCGGCTACGTCCGCTTCGAGCCCGCCCGACTGCCGACGAAATTCTCGCCGTCGACAGCACCGATCCGCTGCTCGTCCGCTGGCAGTACGGCCTGGGCCGCGCCGCGGTGTTTTCGTCGGACGCCAAGAGCCGCTGGGCCGCGAGCTGGGTCACCTGGCCCGGCTTCGATCGCCTCTGGACCAATATCTTCCGCGATCTTCTTCCGCACGGCAACGAGAGCGAGGCCGTCGCCCGCTACGACGCCGCCAATGAAGAGCTGGTGGTCGATTACCACCTTTCGGCAATGCCGCCGACACGGTCACGCCGCCCGATCTCTACGTCATCGGCCCCGGCGATTTCCGCAAGCCGCTCGATGTGACGCGCGTCTCGCCCGGCACCTGGCGCGGGCGTCTGCGCATCGGCACGCTCGAAGGCCTGTTCCGCGTGCGCCCGCTGAATGAAAGCCGCGCATTCCCCGAAGTGGGTCTCTACCGGCAGGAATCCGAGCTGTCCGATTATCGGTTCGAATGAAGCGCTGCTGAAGTCGATCGCCCAATCGACCGGCGGCCGCTTCAACCCGTCGCCGAAGCAGCTGTTCGACACCGGCGGCAAATACATCGATTCCACGCTTCGCCTCTGGCCCGGCCTGCTCGCGCTCGCGATCGTGCTGAACCTGATTGAGCTGTGCCTGCGCAAATGGCGCGGCATACTGGAAAGCCTCCGCAGTCTTCGCCCGGCCCACGCCTGATGCGGCACGATTTCGCGCACGCTTAGCAGGCTGCTGAAAAACGCTTCTTGCCACTCCCTTACGGTCGCGGTTCGGAAAAGCAGGTGCTGATTCCGCAGTGGTTACTGAACCGCGCGCGTCAGCAAGCGGCAACGAAAAGAGCTTTTTCAGCAGCCTGCTAAGAGTTGTTTTAAAGCATGATGTGTACGGCGAGTGCGCCAACGTCGGCGGGTCCGACGACGCCCCGCGTGGGAAGCGTTTCTCGAGGCCGCCTGCGGCGTTCCTGTCCGCCCTGGTCTTCGGCGGAGGCCGCCTCGAAAGTCGGCCCCCGCGTCGCCGCACAGATTGTCAGCGATTGCGACTTGACGCGATCAAATGGGATTTAATTCTCTCCGTTGATGGCAACAGACAGCCCCTCAGTGGCGTCCTGGTTTGAGGTGCCCCACACTGCGGTTGTTCCCCAGACGGCGCTAAACCCGGTGGCCGTGCCTGTGCCCCAGACGGCACTGGTGCCCCACACCGCTGCGGTGCCCCAGACTGCACTGGAGCCGTCGACCCAGACCGAAGTGCCCCAGACCGCGGAGGTGCCCCAAACGGCGGAAGTGCCCCAAACGGCGGAAGTTCCCGATACGCCGGTGTTCTGAATGGTGACTTCACCAGTCGAGGCGTTGAACACCGCTGTCGGCGAGAGCGCGGAACCGGCAGCGACGGCCGTGCTGTTCATTGCCGCCGCGATATCCAGATACCCGGCTCCAACGGTGAAGATGTCGTAATAGCTGGTGTAGGCGATCTTCGTCACCGGATCGACCGCCACACTGCTGACGGGAAAGCTCTTGCTCGCGGTCAGCATAAGGCGCGCCTTCACCTGGTCGGGCGTAAGATTCGGGTTTTGCTGGATAAGCACGACAGCGGCTCCGCTTACAATCGGCGTTGCCATGCTGGTGCCGCTCAGAAGGTAGTGGTCCTTGGCGTAGGCGGACGCATCATAAGTTTTCACCAGCGTCGCATTGCCCTGCATAGTCGAAACAATCTGGTTACCCGGCGCGAGGATATCGGGCTTCACGTAATGATCGAACAACGTCGGCCCTTTCGAACTGTAGCTGGCGATCAGGTCGTCGGTGCCCGTCGAGGTGTGCATGTCCTTCATGGCGCCGACCGTGATGACATACGGATCGTTGCCCGGAGCCTCGATGGTGCCGTAGCCTTCGTATTGGCAGAGTTGTTGCGTCCATCGTTGCCGGCCGCCACAACAACCACGATTCCGGCGTTCCACGCGGCTTCCACGGCCTGGCAGAGCGGATCGAGCGCCGCAGCCTCGAAGACCGGTCGTCCCAGCGAAAGATTGATCACGCGAATGTTGTACGTTTGCTTTCAGCGAAATGGCGGCGTTTATGGCATTGATCACGCTGGCGTCGGTGCCGGCGCCATTCTGGTCCAGAGCGCGCAGGATGATCAGATTCGCATTGGGAACGATGCCCGTATAGACAGAACCATTGCCGTTGGAACCGATGAGCCCGGCGACGTGTGAGCCATGCCCGTACAGGTCGGCCGCCGAAGTGCCGATGAAATACTCCTCGTAGACGATGCTGCTCGTCTTTTTAGCGGCCTCGAAATCGGCTTGCAGCGCGCCGATGCCGCTGTCGATCACCGCCACGCCGATGCCGGCGCCGTCATACCCGGCGGCGACTGCCGCGACAGCGTTCACCGTTTCAGCCGGGATGTCCATCATACCCTTCAGAGAGCGGTTAGGCGAGATGTAAGCCACATCCGGATCCTCCGAGAGAATCTTGAGGGCCGAAGCCGGAACCGTGTAGTGGCCGGCCTGGATGTAGTCCATCTTCGATTGAAGAGTGCCGCCCAGATCGACGATTCGCCGATGATGAGCGTCGGTCGGATGGACCTTATACTGCACGATCACTTCGATGTTCCGATTCAAGGCAGTTGACTTCAGATCGGACGAAAGTTTTTCGTCGCCCGCCCACGCTCCGCTGGCTGTAAGGGCGAGCCCGAGGCAGGCTACTCCAAGGTATTTTCGAAGTTGATTCATTCGTGATGTTTCCTTCTGGACTGGTTATCGTCCTCAAACGGAATTCACTATAGATGCCGCCACGGGAACGGGTACCAGTACTGGCCGCCTTCAATTCGGTGGTTTCTCCGCTGTACCTGTGCCTATCGTCTTCCAAGAGCCTCATTCCGCGGCAGATATCTGCACCCGCGACCCCTGTTTACTGGTTTGCGCCCTTTTCCCTTATGTCCGAAAGGATAAACTTCAGCCGCCAACCAGCCGACAGGAGTTCACCAGGCCTGTCAGAATTCCCGCCGCTCAAAGCCTGCATCACGCTCGTGATCGCCGCCGGTGGGTTCGCATTCGGACACGGTTTGCGGACCTGGAGCAGTGCGGATCCGGCCCGGTATACCTCCTGCATCCCCATCGCCCTGGTCGCATCGGGGATGTAAGTCGGCTTGCCGTCCATCCCGGACACGATGTCAATGAATTTGGATTTCAGTCTCGGAGAAAAGCTGCCCTCGGCGTGTATTGGTGCGCGGGCGCAGTCCGTGTTTCACGCGAAGGTTCACCGGACTGCAATCACCGCGGAACTCAGGCCGTCAGCTGCAGCCGCGCGGCTTCTCGCGCTGCTGCGCGCATTGTGGCGCGATGCTGGCGCCCGGTTCCGCTCCCTGCCAAACGATGGCGACTGGTGTTGTATCTCTGAAGTCTCTTGCCTGATGTGGGGCGGGATGTCATCCTGCAGCGGGGTTGTTAACCCCGCTGGCCGCTTGCAACGCTCACCCGCCTGCATCCGGAGATGGTGAAGGAACTTCGGAAACACAACACTTAGCTCAGGCGCTCCCCGTGAGTAAGCAATTCTCTGATTACAGGAGCGAGCTTCATAAACTCCGCATAAGCGGAAGGCTTGCGAAAATATCCATTAAATCCCAAAGCCTTTACCGCCTCGCGATCGCTCGCTGAGTCTGAAGAAGTCACCACCAATACGAGTGCGTTCCTGCAGACTTCGCTCTCGCGCATGTGGCGCAGTACCTCGATGCCGTCTTTTTTTGGCAGATTCAGGTCCAGCAGAACAAGGTCCGGGCAACCCGCCCCCTGACTCGCATCCACCTCATCGATAAACTCCACCGCCTGGTGCCCGTCACGAACAACCGAGACCACCGCGTCAACCTCTGCGGCCGAGATGGCCTGCCGGATCAAAAACAAGTCAGCCTTACTGTCCTCCACAACCAGAATATTGGGCCGCTTCTGCCAGACTGACTCAGTCGGGGAGCGTGAAGTTGAAGGTTGATCCTTTTCCGGGCTCAGATTCGACCCAGATGCGGCCGTGATATCGCTCGACGATTCGCTGACAGATGGCCAGACCAATGCCGGTGCCGGAATATTCATCTCCCGTGTGGAGTCTCTTGAACAAGCCAAAGATGCGCTCCTTGTATTGTGCCTCGATGCCGAGGCCGTTGTCGCTCACAGAGAACAGCCAGTTTTCGCCATCACGTCGCGCGGCTACGTTTATCACCGGCGGCGTTTCGGGGCGACGATATTTAATAGCGTTGCCTACGAGGTTCTGGAACAGCTGTTGAAGCTGTGTCGCACGCACGCGCAGAGACGGTAAGGGTTCGGAAGTCACCTGCGCGCCGCTCGCCCTTATCGCTCCGTCGAGGTTTGCGAGAGCGCGTTGCCAGCGCTTCGTCTGCGTCCTCGGGGGTCGCGGGCGGTCGAGCTGGCCCGCCTGCGTATAGGCGAGCAGGTCGCGCACCAGCATTTCCATCCGGGTCGCTCCGGAACTTACGAAGTCCAGAAAATCGCGGGCGTCGCCTTCCAGCTTGTTCCCCAGCTGTTGGGCGTCAGAAGTTCGCTGTAGATCTTAACGCTGCGCAAGGGTTCCTGCAGGTCGTGACTCGCCGAATAGGCGAATTGTTCAAGATCCTGATTGGCCCGCAACAGCTCCGCTTCCGCCCGCTTGCGCGCGGTGACATCCGTAAAAATCACGCCGATGCGGCGTTTCGTCTCGTCTTCCAGCCGGAACGAATAAAGATCCAGCACCCGCCCTGCGTAAGCAGTCCGCGTTCGCCCCGCACCGGCTGCCCGGTTCGGAGGATTTCGTCGAAAACGTCAATCCAGGACTGAGCTTCCGTGGAAAGAAGTCCCCTTATGGTGTCGTGTCCGACGTTCACGGTCACGCCGCTTTGGGCCTTCAATGCCGGATTTGCGGCGATGTAGCGATAGTCTCCGGGTTTGCCATCCGCGGCGGGAATGGCTTCTATGATGCAGAAACCCTCGTCGATGGAATTGAAGAGCGTTCGGTAGCGGGATTCGCTCTCAGCGAGAGCCGACTTGCGCCGATACGCGGTCGGTAACATCGTATCCTTCGACGAAAATGCCGGTGACCTTGACCTGCCGCATCAGTTATCGGCTGGTATATGAAATCGATCAGCCTGGTTTCCAGCGGACCGTCCGGCGTGCGCCGCAAAGCGATAGGAGTTTCCAGCCCTCGGAATGGCTCGCCGGTCCGGTAGCACTGGTCCAGCAGTTCGAAATATCCCTGACCTTCGGCTTCGGGAACAGCTTCGCGCACCGTCTTCCCGAGATAGTCGCGGTTTCCCACAAGACGCGAGTAGGCATCATTCACGAATTCGTACACGTGGTCAGGGCCGTTGAGCACGCAGATGAAGCCCGGAGCCTGCTGGAACAGCGCGCGCGTGCGCCGCTCGCTGTCGCGGAGCGCCGCAAGGGCCTCCTGCCTCACGCGCGTCAAGCTCCAGAAGTGAACTCACGCGGGCGATCAGTTCGCGCGCGGAAAACGGCTTGACCAGGTAGTCGTCCGCGCCCGCCTCCAGGCCCTCCACCCGGCTTTCCTCGCCAGCTCGCGCGGACAGCATGATAACCGGAATTTCGCGCAAGTCCGCGTCTGAGCGGATGGCGCGCAGCAACCCGAAGCCGTCCAGATTCGGCATCATCACGTCGGTGAGAATCAGGTCGGGGCGCTTCGCGCGAATGGCCTCGAGCGCCTCTTGTCCGTCGGCGACCGTTTGAACGTCGCAACTGCGTGCGAGCAGCCGGCGGACATAACCGCGCATATCGGCGTTGTCGTCGGCAAGAAGTATGCGCGTGCCCTTCGCGCAATGCCGGCAAGTCGCCGGAGGAATGGGCTTGCTCGGGCGATCACTGTCGAAGGTCTGCCGGCTCGTCGGAAATCCAGTGCAGCGCTTCTTCGACATATGCATCGGCGCGGATGGACGTCGACGACGAGACTCCGGTGGCTTCGATACGTTCTTTCGGCAAGATGTCCGGTCCCGAAGGGAACGCGAATTGTGAACGTCGTTCCCGCGCCCGACTTCACTTTCGGCGTGGATGTCTCCGCCATGAAGCTTCACGAGTTCCTGCACCAGCGCCAGTCCGATACCGCTGCCCTCATAGGAGCGGCTCTTCTGACCCGTCGATGCGGTGAAAACGCTCGAACAGGCGCGGCAATTCGCCCTTCGGTATGCCCACGCCGGTGTCCTCGAACCGAAAGCTCCATGTGCTCGCCGGCGTCGCGCAGGCGAACCGCAATCTCTCCTTCAAAAGTAAATTTGAAAGCGTTGGAGAGAAGGTTCAGGACGATCTTTTCCCACATGCCGGGGTCGACATAGACGGGCTCGGCGAGAGCGGGGCAGTCCACCACCAGCTTCAGGCCGGCGCGTTCGCAGGCGGAGCGGAAATTGCTCGCAAGTTCGGCCGTCAGCGCCGCGACGTCAGTCGGTTGATAGGTGGCCTGCGTCCGGCCGGCTTCGATACGCGAGAAATCGAGCAGCGAATTGACAAGCTTGAGCAGCCGCAGAGAGTTCCGATGGGCCACCTCGAGCTGCTCACGCTCACTTTCAGGCAGGCCGACGCGTGCCAGCGCAGCCTCCAGGTTGCCGATCAACAAAGTTAACGGCGTCCGGAACTCGTGGCTGACGTTGGAAAAAAATGCGGTTTTGGCGTGGTCGAGCTGTTCCAGCATGTCGGCCCGCTTTTTCTCTTCTTCCGCGATACGCGTATTTTGGATGACCGTGCCCACCTGGGTGGCCACAAGCTCGAAAAACGTCTGATAATCCGGATCGGCCGGCCGCGTCGGGTTTACGCCCACGATCAGCAGCCCGAGGGGTCTGTCGTCGCCGCGCGAGATCACCGGCAGAATGATTGCCTCGGACACTCTCTGATCGGCGGGTCCGCGCGGCAACGCGTCGAACCTTTCGACGGAAACGCGCCTGGCGGTCCGCTCCACGAACACTTCCGCCAGCGGCCACGCCGCTGTCCTGGAATTCCGGCTTTTCAGGTCGACTACCCGAGGCGCCAGAGGCTCACCTGCGTTTGCCAGACCGACCGTCTGCTTCAGCACGGCCTGCGTGCCCTCGGCGTTCGCCAGATACAGCAGAGCGAAAGGCACGTCCGACGGATTGTTTTTCAATTCCGCGGCGAGAAGCGCACAAGCCTCATCGGTGGTTTTCCCCGCATAAGGCCCGCCGGCCAATTCAGACAACGTACGCAGACGCCGCGCACTGAGGACCTTGGGACTGACATCGTTAGACGGGCAGAACAGCCCGCCTACCTCCCCGGATTCGTCCCGAATCGGACTGTAGGAAAACGAATAGTACGTTTCCTCCAGATAGTCGCCCCTGTCCATGAACAGGCGCACATCGTCCATGAAGCTGGGCTCGCCTTGCTGGAAAACCTTATTCGCCAGGGGGCCGCAGACATCCCAGATCTCGGCCCAGACCTCAGCCGCGGGACGGCCGAGCGATTCCGGATGTTTGGCCAGCCCAAGGACGTGAAGATAGGCGTCGTTATACAGGAACGACATCTCCGGGCCCCAGCCGATCCACATGGGATGCTGGGAATTCAGGATCAGGCTTACCGCCGTCTTAAGGCTGCGCGGCCAGTCGTCCGGCCGTCCCAGCGGATGGCCCGACCAGTCGAATTCTCTGATGAGACGACCCATCTCCCCGCCGCCGGAAAGAAAGTCAAAGCGCTCTTTGGCTTTGAATTCGGAGAGGGTCATTTTTCAATTCCACAATCTCTGGCAGCTGTGCATGGTCGCTGAACCCTGTCATGAGCAAGAATGGCGTCTGCTGCACAATTTACCATTGGTGTTGTCTGTCCAGGATCTTTTCATCCTCACGCTTCGGTAGCATGAAGTGTTGACACGCACGAATTGTGGGGAGACTAAGCAATCAGTTCTCCAACTCTGCGACAACCTTTTAAACGCGTGCTCTCTTTTACGGCGGGTGCGTTTCCGCACACTGGAGGGAGGCTTGCCTGCCGAGTCCCTGCGCCAGCCTGGCGTGTTCGACTGTGAGGACATTAACGATGAAGATTCGCGCCGCTTTTGCTTTTGTTTGTCTTTCGTACCTTTCCGCGCCGCTCATGGCCCAGATGCAGATTGGCGGGGGCACATGCTCCTCTTCCTCGTTAAGCGGCGTCTACTCTCTGACACTTACCGGACGCGACGTGAATGCCTCGCTGATATTCGCTAAGGTTCTTGACGGCATCGGCACTGCCACCTTCGACGGCCAGAGCAAAGTAACGTTCTCGCTCACAAACAATACCAGCCAGATGGCCGGAACCGCGGCCACGTGGACCGGTAGCTACAGCCTTCAGGCCAACTGCACCGGCACGTTATCTCTTACGAGCGGCGACACCGCAAGCCTGTCGCTCCAGTCTTTCAACGGGGGCAAGAATTACATAGTCACAGGCGGGGATGGCACTTTGGTTTTCACGGGAAGCGGCAGCCTCCTGCCGACCGCTGCCTGTAATGCGAGCCTCCTGAACGGGTCTTACACATTCAACGGTTCCGGATTCGCCCTGAACTCCGGCGCGGTCGCGGGCGCCAACAATGTCTCCGGCACGCTGCAATTTGATGGCAAGAGCGTCATCACCGCGACCTGGTATGTGGCGTCGAACGGCTCGCCCACCGTCACGAATGCCACCGGAACATTCACCGTCTCCGGCTCCTGCGTCGGAACCGCCACCGTGAGCGACTCCGCCGGCAACAGCTATGCGCTTCAGCTCGTCGTAACCGTCGGCACAGGCGACGACTTTCTTGTAACCGCTGCCAGTCCGCTTGTGATGTTCAGCGGGAGCGGCCACCTGGAACCTTCCACTGCGCCCTGCTCCGCCGCCACCCTGACCGGTCCCTACTCGCTCATGCTGACCGGCAGAACCATCAGCTCCGCCGGCGCACTGACGGGTTCGTTCCAAAGCACAGGCACGGCGTCTTTCGATGGCATCGGCAGTGTCACCTTCCTGCTGACCGCGAATTCCACCCTCTCACTTGGCGCGAAGGAAACCCTGTCGGGCACCTACACGCTCGCCTCGAACTGCACCGGCACGGTCAACATCACCACCGGCGACGTGGCATCTTTTACACTCATCGCTTACAACGCTGGTAAGAATTACACCATCACCGGCGGCGATGCCGCGTATCCTCAAACCGGCAACGGCGCCGTGCAACCGTCCTCCTGCAACGCCAGCGCGGTCTCCGGCGCTTACGTCTTCAGCGGCAGCGGCAACACATCCGGCAACGTCATGGGGACAACCTCCATCACAGCCGCCAACAGTATTTCCGGTCTGCTCAACTTCGACGGCCGCGGCGACGTCACCGGCAGCCTGTCGATCTCGACCAGTACCGGCTCCACTTCGGATACCTTTTCGGGTCAATACTCCATGACTTCTTCGTGCGTTGGAGCCGCCACCGTCACCGATCCTTCCGGTTCCATACTGACTCTCAACTTCGTCGTGACATCCGCCAACAGAGCCAACATCGCTGTCGATATTTCCAGCCTCACGAGCATCTTCAGCACAACGGCGCATTCCACGTTCACCTTCCCCGGACTTTCGCTCGCCAGCGCGGCCAGCGGCGCCTCCGGCTATGTGCCGCCGGGGAGCATTTTCGCCCTCTATGGCAGCGCCTTTGTGACCGGTTCCGCGCAGGCAACGAAAATCCCGCTTCCTGCCGCCCTGCTCAATACCAGCGTGACCGTTAACGGCGAGGATGCCCCGCTCTTTTATGTCAGTGCGACCCAGATCAACGCGCAGATGCCGCTCGACGTTCAGCCCGGCATCGCGACAGTCGTTGTTACCAACGGAACTGCCAGCAGCAATTCCGTTGCAGTCACCGTACCTGGCACGGCTGCGCCGGGAATCTTCGTGCAGTATCCGACCAACCAGGCCGTGGTTCAGAACCAGGACCTCTCGGTAAACTCCCCCGCCGCGCCCGCGCACGTGGGAGACACCGTCGTCGCCTACTTCACCGGCGGTGGACCGGTGAACGCATCCGGCCCTCTGGTCACCGGCGGCGCTTCGCCCAGCAACGGCCCTTCTCCGATCGTCGAAACCGCGCAGGTCACCGTTGGCGGCGTGCAGTCAACCTCGATTCCATACGCCGGGCTGACCGCCACGCTCGTGGGACTCTATCAGGTGGACTTCGTCATCCCTCAGGTCTCGCCTGGCGATCACAATCTTGTGCTGACGATCAACGGCACTTCATCGGCGGCAACAACCATATCGATCTCGAAGTGATCGCGGCCCGTATTCATCACACCTGCGGGAACCTCGGCGCGTGAAACAAATCCGGTCGCCAGGCCGTAAGCATTTCAGGCGCTTAAAATGGAACTCATGACCAGCCGCGCACCCGGCCGTCTCCAGGGCGACGACCTTGTCTCGGAAGTTCTGCGCAACATGGAGGAAGGTCTCTTCCGTATCCGCCAGAAGACGCTGGTGCCCGCCATCTACCGGATCTATCTCAGCGCCGACGACTACGAACCGTTCCGCGACGTTGTTCCTTTCATCGCCGGCGAAATCCGCACCGCGCTCGACGAGCGCCTCGCCTCCTGGAATGCCTCGCCGCGCAAAATCGCCGCCGGGCTTCTGAAGAAGTTTGGTGCCGGTGACGCCATCGCCCCAAACCAGTTTGTGCGCGTCGCCGACAGCTGGGTGGTCGAGATCTATCCTGACCTCGACCTCAAACTTCAGCCCGGTGAGATTGAGGTTCATTCAGAATTGGGCTCGCCCCGGAAGGCCGATTACGGCGGCGGCTCTCTCACCCGCCGCATCGCCGCCAAAAGGCCGGAGCCCGCGCCGGCCGCCCCTCCTCAGGCAGAGGCCACACCGGAGCCCGGGAGGGCGGAGCCTGAGCAAGCCGCCGCGCCCACCATCCGAACTCCTGCAACGCCGCCTCCACCGCCTGCGTCCGAGATACAGATAAGCGCACAGGACGGAGGGTCCGTTGTGCGCGCAGAGGAGGAATCGCACAATTCCGAGCAAACAAAAGGTCTGGTGCTTGCGTATCTCCATTTTGCGGACCAGCATGGCCAGCAGTCTTACGAGGTGACGAAGAATCAGGTGGTGATCGGACGCGGCGGCAGATCGTACTGGGTCGACCTCAAACTCGACACGCTCCCCGACGTGTCGCGCGAGCACTGCCGCATCCGCCGCGACGCCGAAACCGGCCGCTTCACCATCGAAGACGTCAGCCAGTTCGGCACCGCGGTCAATGGCAAACCGGTCGGCCGCGGCGCCTCCGCCGAACTGCCGCGCCGCGCCACCATCAGCCTCGCCGGCGTGCTGGATCTTCAGTGGGAAGCGGTCTGAGTGGCTGACATCCTCATGTGGCGCACGGTAGTGCTGACGGTCCTTCTTGTGACCGTGGCGCTGCTCGCTGTCGTCACCGTCGCGCGTTCCAGGTCGCGTTAGCGCGATAACCGATGGCCGTGAAAACCCATCTTCGTCATGCTGCCGCCAGCGATCCAGGCAAGCGCCGCAAGAACAACGAAGACCGCTACTACGTCGACGCCGATCGCGGCATCTATGCGGTCATCGACGGCGTCGGCGGACATGCTGCCGGTGAAACAGCGGCGGGCTTAGCCGTGGAAGTCCTCCGCGAGCGCCTCGAGCGCCAGACCCTCACTCCCGAAGAGCGTATCCGGGAAGCCATAACTCTCGCGAACAACGAAATCTTCCGCGTCGCGAAGACCCGCCCCGAATGGACCGGGATGGCCTGTGTCCTCACCGTGGCTCTTGTCGAAGACGACATCGCCACCGTCGGTCACGTCGGCGACACGCGCCTGTATCTCCTTCGCGCCGGCGAAATCACGAAGATCACCCACGACCACTCCCCTGTCGGCGAGCGCGAAGACCACGGCGAGATATCCGAAGCCGAGGCCATGCGCCACCCGCGCCGCAACGAAATCTTCCGCGACGTCGGCTCCTCCGAGCGAACTCCGCAGGAATCCGGGTTCATCGAAACAGCAACCTTCCCCGTGCCGCCCGACGGCCTGCTGCTGCTATGCTCCGACGGTTTAACGGACCAGGTCAGCAGCCTCGAAGTGCGTGCCGGCATCGAACGCTATGCACCGGACTACGATGCTGCTGCGCGCGCGCTCGTCGAAGCTGCCAACGCCGCAGGCGGCAAGGACAACGTCACTGTCGTGATCGTCGCTGGCCCGGTATATGGCGAAGCACCCGCGCCGACACGCGAAAAAATCAGGATCACAAGTCAGCCTCGCTCGTTCGCGTGGGCTTTTCTCCTCTGTGGTCTCATCCTCGGCGCCGTCTTTGGATTCTTCCTGCCACGCTTTTACACCGGTTTCGCGGCCGCCGGACCGCGCACCATAACGGTCGGCCCCGACGGCATCGCCGCGGCTCTCAGCCAGGCCCACTCCGGCGACACCGTCATCATTCCGCAGGGCCGCTATCGCGAACGCATCGAACTTCGCCAGGGCGTCACCCTGCGCTCGCAGATGCCCGGCGCCGTGACTCTCACCTCGCCCGATGGCGGACCCGCCGTCGTCGCCAACAAGATCGACGCGGGCGGTCTCGAAGGCGTCTGGATTCAGGGCGACTCCGACGCGCGCCTCTCCACTGGCATCGATATCGACAATGCGAGCCCCTTCGTCTCGAACGTCAAAATCACCGGCGCGCAGTTTGGCATTCTGATCCACGGGGCATCCGCTCCCTCCATCACCTCCAGTCAGATCACCAACAGTTCCGGACCTGGCATCGTCGTCATGGATGAGGCCGCGCCGCGCCTCGAAAGCAACCTCATCGCGGCCAACGGCACCGGCGACCCGGACGAAGAGAAACCCGGCGTCGAAGTGATGGAGAAGGCCCACCCAGTGCTCAAAAACAACTTCATCGGCGATAACGCCGCCGAGCCGGTCTGGATTCACGGCCGCATCTATCAGCCCGCCGACTACGAAGAAAACTACTTCGGCGCTCTCGACGTGAAGGAAGCCATCCGCATCATCGATGATGAGGCTGCAAAGCCGAAACCACCAGCCAAGAGCGCCCGGCCGCCGAAGGACCACAAATGAGCCCAGCCATATGAGCCCAGCCGTATGAGCATGGACCCCAGAGTCTACGGCCGCTATCAGATCGTGCGCAAACTCGCGGGCGGCGGCATGGGCCGTGTCTTCCTCGCCTACGACCCCGTGCTCAACCGTCAGGTCGGTCTCAAGCTCATCGACTCCGGCATTGATCGCGACAGCATCGACGTCGTCGCCGCCGAACGCCGCGGCGCGACTTTACAGGACCAACTCGCCAAGCGCGAAGCCAGCGGCCGCGTCGCGCAGATCTTCGATGTCGGCGATCGCGACGGCTACTTCTACATCGCGATGGAGTACATCGAAGGCGAAGATCTCTCCGAGCTTGTCGCGCGCGGCCCTCTGGAACCCCAGCGCGCCGTCGGCATCGCGCTCGACATTCTCGATGTTCTCGTCAAAGCTCACACCTTCCAGACCGTCATCGAGGACCGCACCCATCGCGGCATTATCCATGGTGACATCAAGCCGCGCAACATCCGCCTCACTTCCGCCGGTCAGGTCAAGGTTCTCGACTTCGGCATCGCCAAAGCGGTATCGATGACGCGCAGCATCACTTTCAACCAGTTCGGCAGCGTGCCCTATTCGTCGCCCGAGCGTCTGCAGACCGGCGATATGGATGCGCGCTCCGACGTCTGGGCTGTTGCCACCGTGCTCTTCGAGATGCTGACCGGCAATCCCTACTTCGAAGCCGAAGCGTCGTCGAAGCTCGAGTGGATGATCCGCAATTACCGCACGCTCCAGCCCGCCATCGCCGATCTCAGGCCCGGCCTGCGTGAGATCCTCTCGCGCGCGCTCGATCCCGACCCCGCGAAGCGCTTCACCAGCGCCGCCGCGTTTCAGGCCGCCCTGCACGAATGGCAGACCTACGGTGCGTCGCCGCGCGCGGCTGCTGCCGGAGACGCTGATCCCGACGCCACACGCCGCACTGTCTACCCCAATCCCGATGAACGTACCCATCGCGTCGAAAACAAGCCGCGGCCCTTCGTCGCGGCGCGTCCATCAGTCCCGTTTCAGTTCCGCATCCCGCCCTCGCTTTATCACATCGCGATTCCGGTCATGGTTGCGATCTTCCTCTGCGCGGTCTTCACGATCGTCTACGAAATCCGCATGTACAGCAATGCCGACGCACTGCGCACGCGCATCGAAAACGGCGAACTGACGCCCGAAGTCGCCACGGTCGCGTATCAGGCGCTCGTCGACAAGAGTCTCTTCAAATGGCCTCTGGCTCCCGCGCGCAACAGCCTGCGCGATCGCTACGTCGCGGAAGCCGACCGCGTCATCGCCGACTATCGTGAAGCCAGCGAAAGCACACCTGTGACCACGCGCGACTGGCGGCGTGCGCAGCATGCTCTCAACTCCGCTGTCTCCATCGCGCCCAGCGATTCCATCCGCGGCAAATCGGATCTCGTCGACGGCTTCATGAAGCTCCGGCTTGGCGATCTGAAAACCGCGCGCGCCGATTTCGAACAGGCCCGCGCTCTTCTGCCGCATTCGCCCGATCCGCACCTCGGCCTCGCCGAAATCCAGATGAAGCAGTTCGACCTCGACCACGCCGAGGAAGAACTCAACCAGGCCAAACGCAATGGCTTCCAGCCCGGCCGCCGCGAACAGCGTGAACTCGGCGATGCTTACCGGGCCCGCGGCGAGCGCTGGCTGGCCGAAGCCAGGCGAGCCCACGAGATGCCGCAGATGCAGGACGCGCTCCGCAAGGCCGATGGCGATCTCGCCCACGCGCTCGAACTCTATAACGCCGTCGCCCCTCTCTTCAACGGTGCGCAGCTCGCCGAAGCCGTCTCGCTCGAACGCGACAAAGCTGCGAAGACTCTCGCGCAGGCGGCTGTAGTCAGCAACGCCGCAGATCCGCCCGCCGGAGGCCAGTTGAGCAAGGAGACGCCTTGATGTGGGCAAACGATTGCTGCCCGTTGTGGGGCAGGCCTTCCGGTCTGCGCATCGGCTTTCCAGCCGATGCCGCCGCCTGCAAAGGCGGCCACCCCTGAGGTCATTGCGATGGCCGTAACCCGCTCCACCGTAGCCGAGCGCCGCGTCGTCATCCCCACGAAACGCCGCGGCCGCGTTACCGAACTACTCTGGCTTCTCCTCGCCATGGCCATCGTCTCCGGCTTCTGGACTCTGGTCTACACCGCGAAAATCCGCCGCGCCACCACGCCCGCGCCCACCGTCAACCTCTCTGAAGTCGATCGCCCTGAGAAACTTCTCCCCATCCTCCAGGTTCTGCAAAGCCCCGCCGACCGCGACTTCGCCGCCAAACGAATCTTTGACGCCCTCGCCGACCGCGAAGGCTCTGTTGCCAACGTAACCGTCATCGAACGTATCCGCATTCCCCGCACCGACGTAACCGGCGCTAACAATCAAACCGAGGAACTCCGCAAGCGCGCCGAAGACGCAAAGACTCCCACGGTCCCACTCTTCACCTCCGCCGAATTCCGCCAGATCAAGCCGCAGATCTCCGTCCGCAGCGTCGCCGTCTTCAAGCGCCAGTTCCTCATCTGGGCCGGCGCCATCCTCGCGGCCTTCCTGATCACGCACATCGTCTGGGTCACGCGCCGCTTCGCCGGCCCCTGGGCCTTCCTGCCCTTGCTGCTGCTCCTCACCGGCATCGGTTACTCGCTGATGGTCGCGCTGCGCGATCCTCTGCGCGACACGCCCATCTTCATCCCGTTCGGCCAGGGTGTCGCCGCCGGATGCATCGTCATGCTCATCGCCAGCCTCATTGACTGGGACGAACTCACCGCCGGCTACAGCTTCGTGCCGCTCCTCGGCGCCATCGCGCTCTCCGCCGCGCTCATCTTCCTCGGTCAGGGCCCCACCGGCAGCGACGCGCGCGTCAACCTCGGCCCCTTCCAGCCCGTCGAAGCCATCAAAATCCTCCTCGTCTTCTTCGTCGCCGGCTACTTCGCCAAACGCTGGCCGCTGCTGCGCGATCTCCGCGAAAAACGCTTCTTCCTCGCGCGCTGGATTCCCGGCATCGAAATGCCGCGGCTGCAGTACGCACTGCCGGTCATCATCGGCGTCGGCGTCGCGCTCGTCTTTTTCTATCTGCAGAAAGACCTCGGCCCCGCGCTCGTCTTCGCCTGCGTCTTCCTCACGCTCTACTCCATCGCGCGCAACAAAATCGGCCTCGCCGCCACCGGCATGATCGTGCTTCTCGGAGGCTTCCTCGCCGGCTACTATCTCGGCATTCCGAAAACGGTCCACGACCGCGTCTCCATGTTTCTGTCCCCCTGGAGCAACACCGTCCGCGGCGGCGATCAGGTCGCCCACTCCCTTTGGGCGATGGCTTCCGGCGGCGCCCTCGGCTCGGGTCCCGGCCTCGGCGAATCCGACGTCATCCCCGCCGGCTACACCGACCTCATCGTCTCCGTCCTCGGCGAGGACTGGGGCTTCCTCGGCTTCCTCTCCGTCTATCTGATCTACGGTCTTCTCATCTGGCTTGGCCTGCGCGTGGCGCGCCGCGCCAAAAGCGATTACGCCTTTTTCCTCGCACTCGGCCTCACCCTTCTCGTGAGCGCCGAACTCCTGCTGATCTCCGCCGGCATTCTCGACCTCTTCCCGCTCTCCGGTGTCGCCACGCCCTTCCTCAGCTATGGCCGCACCGCGATGCTCGCTAACTTCGGCATCGCCGGCATCCTCCTCGCACTCGGAAACGACCGCGTTCCGCGCCAGCGAGAAGCCAGCCTGGCGCCCCTGATTCCCGGCCTGCGCTATGTCGAAGTCATTCTCGGCGTTCTGCTCGTCGCCGTTATTGCCAAAGCCGCTTCGGTTCAGATCTATCAGGCCAACGAGATTGCAGGGCAGGGAACTCTGGTCCCCGAAGCCGATGGCGGCCGCCGCTACGTCTACAATCCGCGCCTCATCGATGCCGCCCGCACCCTGCAGCGCGGCACCATCTACGACCGCGCCGGTCTCCCTCTCGCCACCAGCAGCTGGGATGAACTTGAGCGCCATCGCGCCGACTACAAAACTCTCGGCATCGATATCGATCAGGCGTGCAGCCGCGCCGATGCGCGCTGTTACCCGCTCGGCTCTCTGACTTTCCATCTCCTGGGCGACATCCGCACGCGCGCCAACTGGAGCGCGCCCAACAGCTCTCTGGTGGAACGCGACTCCGCCGTTCGCCTGCAGGGTTACGACGATCACGCCCGCATCGTCAGCGTTTCGGACGCGCAGGGCAAGCCGTTCAACACCATCCGCTACGACTACCGCGAGCTTCTCCCGCTCCTGCGCCATCGCTGGGAGCCCGACAATCCAGCCGTCAAGCGCATTCGCGATCGCGAGCGCAACGTGCACCTCTCCATCTCTGCCGGGCTCCAGGTCAAAGCCAGCCAGATCCTTGCCGCGCACCTCGCCGAGCAGCATCTGCAGCGCGGCTCGATCGTCGTCATGGACCCCGCCACCGGCGACCTCCTCGCCTCCGTCAACGCGCCCTCGCCCGATCTCCTGCAGGAAAGGCTGGCGCTCGGCGAAGCCTCCGGCTCTTTGCTCGATCGCGCCCGCTACGGCCTCTATCCGCCCGGCTCAACCTTCAAGCTGATCACCGCCATCGCCGCGCTGCGTCTCGATCCCGCGCTTGCCCACCAGCAGTTCCAGTGCATTCGTCTGCCCGACGGACGCTGCGGCAACTTCGTCGGCAACTCAAAGCGCCCCATCCGTGACGACGAAGAAGACAAGAATCCGCACGGCACGCTCGACATGGACCGCGCCCTTATCGTCTCTTGCAACGCCTACTTCGCGCAGCTCGGCACTTACAAGGTCGGACCGCAGCAGCTTCTCGACACCGCCGCCAAAATCGGCATCTCGGTCGCCAATCCTCCCACCGTGAAAAATCTCCAGCCACAGATGCCGCAGGTCTCTTACGGACAAGGTCAGGTGGTCGCATCCCCCTTCCAGATGGCGCGCGTCGCGGCTGCCATCGCCGACGGTGGAAACATTCAGCAGGGCCGCTGGGTCATCGACGACAGCAATACGCGCCGCCAGGCTCCGCAGCCGCTCCTGCCCGCGACCGCCGCCGACATCCTCTCGAAGGACATGCGCGGTGTCGTCACCACCGGCACTGGCTTCCGCCTCGCCAAAATCACGCCGCAGATCGCGGGCAAGACCGGCACCGCGGAACTTGCCACCGCGCCTTCGCACGCCTGGTTCATCGGCTTCGCGCCTTACGACAGCACATCGAAACGCATCGCCTTTGCCATCCTCGCCGAGAACGGCCACTACGGAGGCACCGCCGCCGCGCCCATGGCAGGTGATCTCGTCGTCGCCGCGCAACAATTGAAATTGATCCCATGAGTCTGCTTCGCCGCATCGAAAAATCGCTCGACCAGCGCCTGCGCTCCATCTTCGCCGGCAATCAGGACGAGCCCGGCGCACGGGAAGCCGTCGAGCTTTACCGCGACGCGCTCGATCAGATCGCCAACCGCGCCACCGCCGGCAAACGCGGCGACCGTATCTTCCCCTTCAACCGAATCACCGTCGAACTCGCCGCCGAAGACGCCGAACGCAAAGCCGTTCTCGAAACGATTTTCGATCCCGGCCAGTTTGGCGACGACGTCCGCTCGACTCTCAAAGAAGAGCGCGTCACCCCGCCCGACGATCTCACCATCTTTGTCCACTACCCGGAAAACGCACTTGTCGAAATGCGTGTCCTCTGTGAGCGCGACAAAACCGAACCCGCCGCCGCACCCGTCCCGCCACCCGCGCCCGCTGTGGTCCCGCTCCTGCCCGCGCGCCTTCTCACCGTCACCGGCGTGTCTTCCGCTTCCGAGTTCTATCTGGAACGTCCGCGCATCAACCTCGGACGCGAAGCCGAAATCACCGACGCACTCGGCCGTGCCATCCGGCGCAATGAACTCTTCTTCCCCGAGGCAGCCCACGAAGCCAATCCGAGCGTCTCGCGCGCCCACGCCCACCTCCGCTTCGATCCCTCCGCCAACGAGTGGCGCATTTTCGACGACGGCAGCTCCATCGGCACCACTCTTTTCCGCGAAGGCCGCCGCATCGACGTCCCCGCCCACGCCGGCCGCGGCGTAGCCCTCCGCCACGGCGACGAAATCTACCTGGGCCAGGTCCGCCTCCAATTCGAAACCGGCCATTAGTTTTTTATCTGTGTCCATCTGTGTGCATCTGTGGCTAAAATGTAGTTAGCCCTATGCCTATCTACGAATACCTCTGCGAATCCTGCGGCGACAAATTCGAAAAGCTGGTGCGCCGCTCCGAAGACGCCCTCGAAGCCGGTTGCCCTTCCTGCGGCGAAAAGCACCTCGCACAGCAGTATTCCACCTTCGCCGCCCGCGGCAGCTCTTCTGAAGGCTCCTCTTTCACCCCGGCCGAAACGCGCACCGGCGGTGGATGCCCTGCGGGTATGTGCGGCAACCCGGGCTTCTGCGGCCGTAATTAGCCCCCTCCAAGCCCCATCAGGGCCGCCAATCCTCTCCATAAAAAGAAGCGATTGTTATCACCCTTGAAAACTTATACTTGATGTTGCAAGGGCGTTTCCGATCATTCATAATCGGAAATTCATCGAGCGACGGCCATTGGCTGCGCCGGGCCGTCCGTTCCTGAATCAACACCGGTCAAACCATAGCTGGCAGGAGAAGACTGTTCTACCGAAAGAGAACTCAATACGCCTATGACAAAATACAAACTCGAATACATCTGGCTGGATGGCAAAACCCCCGTTCCCGGCCTGCGCGGCAAGAGTCTCCTCAAGGCGTTTGAAAAACCGCCCACCCTGGCTGATCTGCCAAATTGGGGCTTCGACGGCAGTTCCACCATGCAGGCTGAAGGGAAAAGCTCCGATTGCGTGCTGAAACCAGTGGCACTCTATCCGGACGCAACCCGCTCGAACGCTTATCTCGTTCTGAGCGAAGTCCTGCACGCCGATCTGACGCCCCACTCCACCAACTTCCGCGCCACTATCGAGAACGACCCCGATTTGTGGGTTGGCCTCGAACAGGAATACTTTCTGTTCAAGGACGGGCGTCCTCTCGGCTTCCCGAAAGACGGCCACCCCAATATTCCGCAGGGCCCATACTACTGCGGCGTCGGTTACAAACACATGGGCAGCCTGGCCCGTAAAATCGTCGACGAGCACTGGGAACTCTGCCTGGCCGCCGGCATCAACCATGAAGGTATTAACGCCGAAGTGGCTAAAGGCCAGTGGGAATTCCAGATCTTCGCCAAAGGTTCCGCCAAAGCCGCCGACGACGTGTGGATGGCCCGCTATCTCATGATGCGCCTCTGCGAGCAGTACGAAGTGGATATGGAGCTGCATTGCAAACCCATCAAGGGCGACTGGAATGGATCCGGCATGCACTGCAACTTCTCGACTAAGTACCTGCGCGAAGTGGGCGGCAAAGAATACTTTGAAGCTCTCATGAAGGCCTTCGAAGGGAACATCGCCGCGCACATAGCCGTCTATGGCCCGGATAACCACCTGCGCCTGACCGGTCTCCACGAAACGCAGGCCATCGATAAGTTCAGCTACGGCCTTTCCGATCGTGGCGCTTCCATCCGCATGCCGGTTAACTTCATCAGGAACGGCTATAAGGGCTATCTTGAAGATCGCCGCCCGAACTCTGAGGGCGACCCTTACCAGATCGTCTCGCGTATTCTGCACACGATTAACAGCGTTCCAAAGCCCTAGCAGGCTGCTGAAGAAGCTGACGCGCGCGCTTCAGTAACCACTGGGGAATCAGCACCTGCTTTTCCGAACCGCGACCGTAAGGGAGTGGCAAGAAGCGTTTTTCAGCAGCCTGGTTTCGCAAACGAAACGAATTTGTTCTCCTCGTTGAGATACAGCCCGGGATCGCGACAAAGGACGGGGCGGCCCGTCAGGAGAACGGTATGAGCCAACTAACGGAACTTCATTCCGACGACGTAAAACCTGAGGATATCCAGAATGGTTTTGCTGCCGCCCCGTCCAACGAACTCCTGGCTCCGGATGACGCTGCTGCTTCCGGAGAACCTCCGGCTTACGCAGCCATTTCGGACGAGCGGTCCCGCAAGCTGGAAAAGAAAAGGCTGAAGGCCGAAAAGAAGCACAACAAATCAAAAAACAGCTTGAAGGACAAGAAAAGCTCCGCCAAGGTCCTGGCCGGGGCTTTTCCCATGGTCGCGCTGATCGACGAACAGGTCCGAACCAGCATTCCCCCCGAACTCGTCGCCAAGGTTAAAGCGGTAAAGAGTAAGAAGGCCATAATCAGCGCCACTTATCCTTATCCGAAGCAAATGAAGGAATCCGACTATCTGGAAGAGATCGAGTTGCTCCAGATTGAGCTGGTCAAGATGCAGGCCTGGGTCAAGGAAGTCGGGGAACGTATCGTGCTTCTCTTCGAGGGGCGCGATGCCGCGGGCAAAGGAGGGACCATCCAGCGCTTCACGGAAAACCTGAATCCCCGCGGTGCCAGAGTCGTGGCGCTCGCGAAGCCGTCGGACACGGAACGGGGTCAGTGGTACTTTCAGCGTTACATCGAACAACTTCCCACAAAAGGAGAAATCGTCTTCTTCGACCGGTCCTGGTACAATCGGGCGGGCGTCGAACACGTGATGGGCTTCTGCACCCCGCACGAGTATCTGGAGTTCATGCGTCAGGCTCCGGAATTCGAGAGGATGATGGTGCGCAGCGGCATTCGGGTTTTTAAGTTCTGGTTTTCCGTCAGCCGGGAGGAACAGTTGCGGCGCTTCCTCGGCCGGGCGCAGGATCCGCTTAAGCAATGGAAGCTCAGTCCTATGGATGTGGAATCCCTCGGCCGGTGGGAAGCCTATACCAAGGCCAAGGAAGCGATGCTGTTTTACACGGACACCGCCGATGCGCCGTGGACGATTGTACGGTCCGACGATAAGAATCGCGCCCGACTCAATGCGATGAAGCACATCCTGCACACCATTCCTTACGCGGGCAAGGACAAGGATGTGGTGACTGCTCCCGACCGTCACGTAGTCGGTTCCGCCAAAACGATCTACGAGCATGGCGAAGCAGCCCACGCCGCTGCACATCACGCTTAGTAACCGCTCAGCCCGCTTTTCTTATAAAGGCGCCCGCCTCCAGGAGTTCGGCATCACTCACTTCGTGAGGGCGTCCCGCGTAAATCCTCACTTCAACCGACGCTCCGAAGCCTTCCAGCACCCGTGCCGTCTCATGCACCCGCGCCTCGGGAATCCACTCATCCACGTCGCTCCCCGTGATAAACACCCGCGTCCCCGCCAGCATGTCCGCCGTCCCTTTCCACACCGTGCCCGGAGGTCCGAAAAGTCCGCCCGTCAGCACCACCAGCGTCCTGCATTTTCCCGGATGCCGCAGCGCGTACTCCACCGTCAGACACGCCCCCTGCGAGAACCCCATCATCACCATGCGTGCGGGTTCGATCCTGCCGCTTTCTGTGGCTCTCTCTTGTGCGTTATCGATGACGCGGATCGCCTGCGTTAAGGCGGGCTCGTTCGTCTCCACCGGGTCCATGAAAAGGCCGGGATACCAGCTGCGGTCATGTCCGGCCGAAGGTGCGGTCCAGCGGATGTTATCCAGATCCAGTCGGGAAGCCAGATAAATCATTTCCTCGGGAGTGCGATACCGGCCGTGCACCAGCACACCCCCGAGTTTGGCTTCCCCCTTCGACCGGCCCGCTTCAGCGATGCGGGCCGGCCGGAAGGGACTGAACGCCATTCTTTAATTCTTGGGAACGTCTCCACCGACGAAAGTGGCTTCCGTGCGGCGCGACAGCGGAATGGCCGCTTCCACCTTCACCGGGCCATTCGACTCCGGAACCCGGATCGGCTCCAGCATCGCCATGATCTCCTCCCGGCGCGCTTCGAACCACGGCGGCAGCAGCATGTGCGTGCCGAGCTCGTTGTACGGCTCGTCGCGCGTGAATGCGCCTTCCGCCGTCGCCGCGCACTCTGTCAGAATGCCGGCTGGGCTTCTGCAGTAAATCGAGTGAAAATAATTCCGGTCCTTGATCTCGCTGCAGTCGGTGTATCCCAGTTCCTCGTAGATCGCCTTCTGTTCGGCGAGCTCTTCGTCCGAGCCTACTTCGAGAGCCATGTGATGCCCCGTACCTGCCCCGAAGCCCCAGCTTCCCTGTGCCTTCTCGGGTTCGTGCAGCAGAACCACCGTCTTCGCGGCGCCGCCCTGCCCGATCTCGTAGCGATGTGCGTTGCCGTCCGTGCCGGTCTTCTTCATGCCCAGCGCTTCCGTATAGAACCGCTCCTGCTCGCTGACTTCGCGCACCGACAACACCGGCCCATAGAATCCGCGCACGAAACAATCCTTGCCGATCTCAGGCGTCGTCCAGCCCTTGCGCCGGTCGTTCGGATCTTCCACCACTTCGAGTTCCAGCCCCGACGGATGCGAAAACCGCACATAGGCATGTCCGAACCTCTCCTGCGCTCCGCTGTGCGGCACCTTGTGCTTCGTCAGGTGCTCCACCCAGAACGGGATCGATCCCTTCGGCACCGTGTATGCCGTCGCCTGAATCTGTCCCGAGCCTTTGCGGCCCGCCACGCGTCGGTACGGGAACGTCGTCATCACCGAGCCCGGCTCGGCGTTCGCGTTCGCGTAGTAGAGATGGTAGTGCGCATAGCGTCCGTCAAACAGAACGGTCTGCTTGATCAGTCGCTGCCCCACCACCTGCGTGAAAAAATCGATGTCTTCCTGTGCCCCGCTGGCGCACACTGTGATGTGGTGTATGCCTGTTACCGGGTAGTTCATTCGTTAGCCTCCTCGAAAATCCGCAGTCGAAATATATCACGGACTCTCCCACCGTGAGCGGCCTTGAATTGCATGCATTTGCAGCCCATTTCTCCGCAATGATATAGTGGCGTTCGCGCGCACAGGCCGAAGGGTCCGTTGTGCGCTTACAGGAAAAGCGTAACCGCTCTGCGTGTTCTCGCCGTCACTTTTCAGGAGACATTTCTCTTTCATGAACCGGTTTCGCCTTGTCACGTTTGCGGTGTCGGCATCCTTCCTCGCCGCGCCGCTCTCTACGCCTCTCGCCGCGCAGATGGATTTCTCCGGCAACTGGGGGGCGATGTTCACCGAAGATCAGCCGGAGCGCATTCCCGGTCCTGAACTGGGCGACTACCTCGGCCTGCCGATCAACGATGCCAACCGCCTGCGCGCCGACAGCTGGAGTTCCTCCCGCATCACCATGCCCGAACAGCAGTGCCGCGTGCACGTTTCGCCCTACATCTATCGCGGCCCCACCAACCTCCGCATCTGGGAGGAAAAAGATCCTTACACGCAGAATCTCGTCGCCATTCACGTCTACAGCCAGACCTATGAGCAGGAGCGCGCCATCTACATGGACGGCCGTCCGCACCCGCCCGACTACGCCCTCCACACCTGGATGGGCTTCTCTACCGGCAAATGGGACGGCGAAATCCTGACCGTCTACACCACGCACATCAAGACCGGCTGGGTGCGCCGCAACGGCCTCGTGGAAAGCGACCACGCCACGCTCACCGAACACTTCATCCGCCATGGCGACATCCTCACGCACGTCAGCATTCTTTCTGATCCTGCGTATCTCACCGAGCCTCTGATCAAGACCCAGGATTTCCTCGTGAACACGCACTACAACGGCAACTGGCTCTATCCCTGCGAATCGGTCGAAGAAGTGGTCGGACGCAAGGACGGCGAAGTACCCAACTACCTGCCCGGCAAGAATCCGTTTCTGACGGAGTTCGAAAAGAGCCATCCGATGGTCCCTTACGAAGCGGCCCGCGGCGGCGCTGAAACGATGTATCCCGAATATCGTCTCAAGATCAAGGAAATGCAGAAAGCCGCCGGAGCGCAGAAATAGCATGAAGAATTTCATCCTGCTCCTTGCGTGCGCCACCGCCGCCTTCGCCCAGGCGGACATGACCGCCGCCGAGAGTCACGGCGAGCAGAACGCCGACTTCTCCAAAGCCGAACTTCACGTCTGGCCCGTGCAGGGCAATATCTACATGCTGGTCGGCGACGGCGCCAACATCACGCTGCAGGTCTCGAAGCAGGGCGCGCTGCTCGTCAACACCGGTTTCGCCGGCATGTCGGACAAAGTCATCGCCGCCATTAAGAAGCTGTCCGAGCGCCCGCTCCAGTACATTATCAACACCAACTTCTATCCCGACTCCACCGGCGGCAACGAGCCCGTGCGCCTCTCCGGCACGACGATCACCGGCGCCAACGTCACCAACGACATTCGCGACTCACGCGAAGGCGCGCAGATCCTCGCGCAGGACAACGTTCTGAACCGCATGAGCGCTCCGACCGGCAAGAAGTCTCCCACGCCCACAGAAGCGTGGCCCACGGACACATTCATCGGCCGCGAGAAGACTCTTTTCTTCAACGGCGAGCCGATCGAAATCATCCACCAGCCGAACGCTCTCACAGACGGCGACAGTTTCGTCTTCTTCCGCAAGTCCGACGTCATCAGCGCCGGCGACATCTTCAACACCGACGGTTATCCCGTCATCGACGTCGACAAAGGCGGCACCATCGAAGGCACCGTGCTCGCCCTCACGCGCCTCGTCAACATGTCGATCGTCGAGCACGAAGAAGAAGGCGGCACACTCGTCATCCCCGGCCACGGTCATCTTTGTGATCAGGCCGAAGTGGTCGAATACCGCGACATGGTCGCCATCGTCCGCGACCGCGTAAAAGATGCTGCTAAACGCGGCCTCACGCTGGAGCAGACGAAAGCGGAGAAACTCACCCGCGACTATGATCCTATCTATGGCCACAACAGCTACTGGACGCCGGATATGTTCATCGAAGCGGCGTACCGCAGTCTTAAAAAGTAGCGCCGTATTTCTCGCCCTTCTGTCCGCGGCCGCGATTCGCGCGGCTGATCGCCCCGTCTTCAAGTCGGAGCCGCTTACCCCGGCGCTCCTCGAAAAAGTCCGCCACACCACCTGGCATCCGGGCTGTCCCGTCGCGCCCGCGGATCTTCGCCAACTGACTCTCACCTTTCGCGGCTACGATCACGCCATTCACACCGGCACTCTCATCGTGAACCGCGACCTCGCACCGGACGTCATCCATCTCTTCGAAGAACTCTATCGCCGCAACTTCCCCATCGAGCGCATGGTCCCGATTGAAGACTACGGCGGCAACGACGACGCCTCCATGGCCGCCAACAACACCTCCGCGTTCAACTGCCGGGACGTCACAGGCAGGCCCGGCGTCTTCTCCAATCACAGCTGGGGCCGCGCCATCGACATCAATCCGCGCATAAACCCATACGTAAAGGGCGAAAAAGTACTTCCGCCCGCAGGCCGTGAATTTCTCGATCGCACCAGAAACCTGCCCGGATTAATTCAGAAAGATGGCTTCGTCGTTCACCTCTTCGAATCCGACGGCTGGACCTGGGGCGGCCGCTGGCTGGACCGTCAGGACTACCAGCACTTCGAGAAGCCGGCACCGTAACGTAGCCGGTTTCACTATCTTTAGTACTCTGTCGTTCGCGCCCGTACACTGTTGCCGGTTGAAAACTATATCTCTCCGACGGTTGTCGCTATTCTGATTACATGGGGACCGATAGCGTTTCTCTTTCAGTCCTCGTGATCGACGAAGATCCTGATGTCCTCGCGTTCTTCGCGCGTCTCCTCGACGCCAACGGGATGCGCGCTCTGCTTGCCCGCAACGCTGCCGAAGCCCTCGGTGTCGCCGCCCGCGGTTACGTCACGATCGATCTTGTTATTGCAAACGTCCTCCTCTCCCCCGATTCTGCCGCGCCCGAACATGCTGATGCACCGGATCTCGTCGATCGTCTGCGCCATGTGCGCCCCCACCTTCACGCGCTCTACATGTCGGCGGGGCTCGATTCCGGCGTCATCCGCATCGAACTTCTCGAACGCGGTCTCCATCACATGGCGCGAACGCCTGACGACTCCAGCTTCATCAACACCATTCGCAGTGCCGCCGAGGGGCGTCCCCTCAGTAAACCCATAACTCGCGCTGCGACATAAACATTCCACCGCAATCGGATATCCTGTACTTATTCGGCCTCGTTCGCATCACTCACGCTGTCGTCGCCTCTGCGTGATCCTGACTTTATTTGCTGGTGCCGTCTGCGCCAATGCGCAGGAAGAAGGCCCGTGGAGAGAGCTGCTGACCGAGGCACAGCGCGCCGCCGGCAGCCATCAGCTCGCCGAGGCCGAGCAGGCTTACATGAAGGCCCTGCACGAAGCCGAGCGCTTCGGCCCCGAAGACTGGCGCGTCGGCACCACGCTGCAAGGGCTCGGCGATGTCTACAGAACTGAAAAGAAGTTCTCCGAGGCCGTTTCCACACTGCAGCGGGCGCTTACGATTGCCGGGAAAAACAATGAAGACGACACGGCGGAGGTGGCCGGCGTTCGCTACGACCTGGGCGGCGCTCTTCTCGATGCTGGCCGTCCTGCCGACGCCGTCATGCAGGCCCGCCGCGCTCTGAATTCGTATCAGTCCGTGTACGGCGGCACCAGTGCGGAGACGGCGGGGGCATTCTGCCTTCTCGGCGATTCCCTCCGTCTTATGCGGAACTTCATCGATGCGGAAGACCCGCTGCGCCGCTGCGCCGACATCCGCGAGCAAACGGGCGGCATCGACAGCCTCGAACTCGCCGATGCTCTCTACAGTCTTGCCCAGGTCTGCGTGGGCGAAAAAAAATACCGCGACGCTGCGCCCCGTTTCACTATGGCCGAGAAGATCCGCGAGAAAAAGCTCGGCATCACCAGCCCGCTTCTGGCCCAGACCATGGAGGATCACGCCGCCCTCCTCCGCATCCTCGGCCGCGACAAAGAAGCGGAGCGGCTCGAAAAAATTTCCCAGGCCATCCGGCACGGCGAGAAGAAAAAGTGACTTTTCATTCCGTGCGTCGCCTTCGGCCTGTCATCTTTGCGCCTGTAATCTGCGCTTTGCTTCCACTCACTCTCGCGCCCCCGGCTGCCGCCCAGGATGCGCGGCCCTGGATGAGCCAAATGGTCGAGGCCATGAAAGATCTTGGTACGAACAATTATGCCGCCGCCGAACAGGCTTACCTGAAGGCGCTGCGCGAAGCCGAGACATTCGCGCCCAACGATGCGCGCCGCGGCAGCACGCTCAACAGCCTGGGTCTGGTATACCGCGCCGAAAAGAAATACAGCGATTCCGAAGCCGCCTATCGCCGCGCTCTGCCTATCATGCAGGCCGCGTTCGGAGACAGTCTCGACGTTGCCAACGTGAATTTCAACATTGCCAGTGTTCTCTTCGATGAGGGCCGCCCGGCCGATGCCATGCCCAATCTGGAGGCGGCGCGCGCCACTTATGAAAGACTCCTCGGCGCCACCAGCCTCAAAACGGCGGCCGTGCTATGCCTGCAGGGCGATGCCAACCGCGCCATGAAGCACTATCCCGAGGCTGAAGCCCTCCTGCGCCGCTGTTCCGATATCCGTGAAGCCGACTCCGGCGTCGGCAGCAGCGAGGTGGCCGATGCGCAGTACAGTCTCGCTCTTGCCTTCATGGCTGAAGGAAAGTACTCGGCGGCTGAGCCGCGCCTTCAACTCGTCGAGAAGATCCGCGAGAAGACCCTGGGCATCACCAGCCCTCTGCTCGCCCAGACCATGGAAGATCACGCGCTTGTCCTGAAACAGCTCGGGCGCGATCACGAAGCCGCCAGACTCATCACCATCGCCGCCGCCATCCGCAAAAGTCAGAAATGACCCGGCACAGGGTGCAGCTGTTAAACCATCGCGCGTAATACCATAAAATCACCTATTTGATTCTTCTTCTTTTTGGGCCGCCGGGCTGTGGTAAGGGGACACAGGGCCGGCTGATTATCGAATGGATGCGCGATCATCACCCCGGCCTGAACCAGGGCCGCGCCATCCCGTCCATCTCCACCGGCGAAATGCTTCGCGGTGAAATTGCCGCCGGCTCCGAGCTTGGGCGCAACGTGCAGGCGATCATGGCCGCCGGCGGCCTGGTCTCCGACGACATGGTCAACGCCGCCCTCGCCGCCCGCATCGAAAAGCCGGACTGCGCCAGCGGCTTCATGCTCGACGGCTATCCGCGCACCGTCGAGCAGGCCGCGTTCCTCGACGACCTGCTGCGCCGGCGCGGCTTCGACGATCCCCTCGTGATCCACCTCGACGTCCCCGCCGACGTCCTCGTGGGCCGCATCGTCTCCCGCCGCCAGTGTTCGAAGTGCGGCCGCATGTTCAATGTCCTTACCGACCGCCCGAAAATCGATGGCACGTGCGATGACGACGGCGCCCCTCTCATTACGCGTAAGGACGACAAGGAAGACGTCATCCGCGAACGCCTGCGCACCTACAACGAAATGACCCGGCCAGTGCTCGCCCATTATCCGAGCGACCGCTATTTCCAGATTATGGGAGACCGCTCGCAGGCTTATATCTTCGAAGAGATTACCGGGATTCTGGAGCCGATCTTGAATCATGCGCCGGCCTGAGGAGCTTCGCAGCTGGCGTTGGTTCGCGCCCGATACGCTGCGCGGCTTCGGCCATCGCTCACGGCTGAAGCAGATGGGCTTTCGCCGCGAAGACTTCACCGGCCGCCCCGTCATCGCCATCATCAACACGTGGAGCGAAATCAACCCGTGCCACCTGCATCTGCGTGAGCGCGCCGAAATGGTGAAGCGCGGCGTATGGCAGGCGGGCGGTTTTCCGGTCGAGATACCGGCGTTCTCCATCACTGAGATGTACATGAAGCCGAGCCCGATGCTCTATCGCAATCTGCTCGCCATGGACACTGAGGAATCGCTGCGCAGCCTGCCGGTGGATGGCGCCGTGCTCATGGGCGGCTGTGACAAGACCACTCCTGGTCTGCTGATGGGCGCGATCAGCATGGACCTGCCGGCGATTTATCTCCCCGCTGGTCCCATGCTTCGCGGTAACTGGAACGGCCAGCCCCTGGGTAGCGGCTCCGACGGCTGGAAATTCTGGGCCGAGCGCTGTGCCGGCAACATCACTGCGGACGACTGGAACGCTGTCGAGAACGGCATCGCGCGCTCGCCCGGCTTCTGTATGGTGATGGGCACAGCTTCGACCATGACCGCGCTCGCCGAAGCCATCGGGATGACCCTGCCGGGCGCATCGTCGATTCCGGCGGTGGACGCGAATCACGCGCGCATGGCTCTCAACTGCGGCACGCGCATCGTCGATATGGTCTGGGACGACTGGAAGCCCTCCCGCATTCTGCGCCGCGAATCATTCGAAAACGCCATTGCAGTCGACATGGCGATCGGCGGCTCCTCCAACGCCATGATTCATCTCATTGCGATGGCCGGGCGCTGCGGGATTGATCTCCAGCTCTCCGAATTCGACCGCATCTCCCGCCGCGTGCCGGTACTCGCCGACATCCGCCCATCAGGCAGATTCCTGATGGAGGATTTCTACTACGCCGGCGGCCTCTCCGCGTTGATGTCCGAAATCCGCGACCTTCTGTATCTCGACTGCGCGACCGTGAATGGAAAAACACTCGGCGAGAATATCGCGACGGCGCGGATTCACAATGCCGAAGTGATTCGTGCCCGTGGCAATCCTCTCTTCGCGCACGGTGGAACGACAGTGCTGTACGGCAGCCTCGCCCCCGACGGCGCCGTAATCAAAAGCTCCGCCGCCGATCCGCGCCTCATGAAGCACACCGGCCCTGCGGTGGTTTTCGATGACTACAACGACATGGACGCCCGCATTCATCGCGACGACCTCGACGTCACACCGGATTCCGTCCTCGTCCTGAAGAACGCCGGTCCACTCGGTGGTCCTGGTATGCCCGAGTGGGGCATGCTCCCAATCCCACAAAAGCTGCTCATACACGGCGTCCGCGACATGGTGCGGATTTCCGACGCGCGTATGAGCGGCACCGCGTACGGCACCTGCGTGCTCCACGTCTCACCCGAAAGCTGGGTCGGCGGACCGCTGGCGCTGGTGCGCGATGGCGACCCGGTTTCGCTCGACGTCGAAGGCGGCAGACTCGACCTTCTCGTATCGCCCGACGAGATCGAACGCCGCCGCGCCCACTGGACCAAACCCGCCCGCCGCTACGAGCGCGGCTATATGGCCCTCTACGCCGAGCGCGTCACGCAGGCCCATCTCGGCTGCGACTTCGATTTCCTCTCCGGCTCCGCGCCCACGCCTGAACCCGAAATTCACTAGTGTCGTGTCTCCGCAGTCTCTTGCCTGATGTGGGGCGGGATGGCATCCCGCAGCGGGGTTGTTAACCCCGCCGCTCGGCTTTGGCCTTTTGGATTTCATCCATTGGCATAGCAGATGGCAGAAGCGACCGGGAAAGAGCATTTCTCAGGCTTCGGCGTGGTGGGCAGGTTAGACGCGAAGTGGGAGAAACGTTCGATACCGAGACCGCGGCCCCAGACTTCAGCGCGGAGTTGATGAATTAATTGTTGTGTTGAGGTCCGAGGACCTTTGGAACTGGCAGCCCATTTGGGTTGCGGCAGGAGTCCGTGGCTGGAGTTGCCGAAGGCGAGTTGGCCGGAAACCAGCAACATGCCATAAGCGGCGACGGCGAACGCCGGAGCCGATTCCACCGATACGCTGTTTCGCACTTGCGCCTGTCCCACGCCGAGGAGCGTCTTTTCATCCCGGAAGTTCACCTCGATGTCCCAGCGCTGGAAGTAGGCTTCGATAATCTGGCGGGGGTCCAGTCCGGAGTCGGTGCAAATGAGGAAGGCGGGATGCCGATAGAGAAGCTTCGAGCCTTTGCGCAGGCGGTAGGCAAGGGGCGCGATGACGATCAGTTGCAGAATCTGTCCGGCTCCGGTGGTGCGCCACATGATGTTCTGGCGGCGTTTGAAGCGCAGCGGGTGAGAGACGCCGGAATGCGCGAAAGTCATGGTCTCCCAGGGTTCCGCGTCGTCGGTGCGGAACTGCTCGGGAGTAGGGGCTGGCGCGCCGTAGCGAAGACGCCGACCACGCGCTTTCATAAGGTCCGAATCCGGGGTGAAGCAGAGTTTGGCATCCTTGCGAATCCGCCCGATACAGATGGTGCGGGGCGGAATCTGTTTGAGCACGGTGGAGTTGGTGTAGCCGCCGTCAAAGGCGAGTATCAAAGTACGCTCCCGGCCGCCGGGGTCCTGATCGAGAGACTGGCGGAGTTGGATCATCTGCTGGGCGGCGCGCAGACTGAGGCGAGACGAACTGGCGTCCAGACGGTATTGCGCCACCTGGTCGGCGGGAGCCTTGCCATCCGGTTTCTGCGGCGTGGGCGTGTGCAGAAAGGCAATAGGAGCCAAACGGAATGCGCCCTCTGTTCCGGGCATGGCACCGGAGATCTGGAGGAAGCGCTGGGCGCGCACAAAGTTGGTCTGAAAGCGCGGCCCGAGCGGATCGCGCCGCCAGCCAACGCCCGGCGTGTGGGTGCCGGAGCGGCGTAACAATGAATCGTCGAGGACGGCACGGAACGGCGCGCCTGCGGGCAGTTGGCCGGCGATGGCGCGGCGGACGACAGAGAAGATTTCGGGCACGGGGACACGGTCCTGAGAGAAGAGGCGGTAGGTGGCGCTCCAGTCCTGAAACTGGGAACCGGAGGTGGTGAGCAGACCGGTCACGGTGTGGCGTCCGAGACAGAGCAGCGAACTCATCGCGAGCGTTTGCGCACGGTCGGAGACACGTTGCTGGTCGAAGGCGGGGATGCACCGCTTCCAGAGCTGCTCGAACTGAGGGAGGATTCCGGCGGAGTTTTTTTTAGAACCGGAGCCGGCGCTTCGAGGCGACGCAACGCCAGAAGGGCTTTGTCTTCGATGACCCATTCGACGGTCTCACCCTTGGAAAACTCCATTGCCTGCGCGATGGCGGAGGGGAAGTTGATGTACCACTGTTCGCTGGCCTTGCGGTTGATGAGCTGGACTTTGGTGGGGAAACCCATAGTGGAAGATCCTTTCGGTGATATCTAGTTATATAACTAGATAACAGAAACGAGACAGGATTACAACATGGAACATCAAAAATGCTTTTCCATGCTCTTTATCTAGTCAATTGGCCAAAGCCGAGGGGCGGGATGGCATCCCGCCGCGGGGTTGTTAACCCCGCTGGCCGCTTACAACGCTCACCAGCCTGAAGGAAAAGCTTTCCGAACCGTGACCGTAAGGGAGCGGCGCACGCGACTACTAGCCCTGCTGCAGATTCCAGCGCACGATGACGCGCGTGTCGTGCTCATAACCGAGCAGCGACAATCCAGCCGTACCAAGGAAGAAAAGCCGCGCATCGTTCGGCGGCAGTTCCAGCCAGCACGCGCCCAGAATCCGCAGGATGTGCCCGTGGGCAAACAGCGCGACATCGCCATCCGCCGCCAGAGCCCGTTCGATCACCGCCCGCGCCCGCGTCGCCACCTGTTCGATCGTTTCACCATTCGGCACGCCGTCGCGAAACAGCGACCACTCCGGCCGGTCTTTATGAATCTCCGCCGAGCTGCGTCCCTCGTAATCCCCGTAATTCCATTCGCAAAGATTCGGATCGATCTGCGCCGCCGCTCCAAGTCCCGCCAACTCGCACGTCCGCCGCGCGCGCTGCATCGGGCTGGTCAGGACAAGTCTGAACTCCTGCGCCGCCAGTACCGGCCGCAGTGCTTCAGCTTTCTTTTCGCCGTTGGGCGTTAACGGAAGGTCGGTGCGGCCGGTGTGTGCGCCGGAAAGACTCCATGCGGTTTCACCGTGTCGGATGAGCCAGAGTTCGTGGGGCATTTTCTTATGCTATTTACTCACAAACCGATTCCCCGCCATCAAAAACCGCAGCGGCAGATCGGCGCACTTGGTAATCCCGATGCGCGGCGTGACAGCGATCTCGAATTTCTCAGCCACCGCGCGCGACACCACCACCAGATCCCCCTTCGTCATATCCGCGCCCGAATGCCGCCGCGTGATCCCGAGCGCCTGCGTCAGCTTGCCGGGACCGGAAGTCAGGTCGCGCTCCGTCCGCGCCTTCACCCGCCGCGCCCGCATTACATCGAGCCCTTCGATCGGCTCCAGCGCACGAATCAGTACGCACCCCGGCCTGCCGTCGCCCTCCGCCACAATATTCATGCATTCGTGCATGCCGTATGAAAGATAAACGTACGCGTGCCCGCCCGGCCCGAATATCACGCGCGTGCGATTCGTAATCCCCGCCGCCGAATGCGACGCCAGATCGTCGCCCCCGAGGTACGCTTCGGTTTCCACGATCATTCCCGCGGTCTCTCCGTGCCGCAGCACTTTTCCCAGAAGCTCGCGCGCCACCTCAACCGTCGGTCGCTCATAAAATCGCCGCGGCAGAATCACGACTTGCGGCGCGCGAACGCCATAGCGCTCCATTGTGCGTTCACGGCGCAGATCTTGTAATCCACCAGATCGGCGCCATTCGCCAGTTCGCGCACCACCCTGTCGGTCAGTGCACCCGTGCCCTTTCGCCACACGATCCAGAGCTTTGTCTTCGCCGCAAGCGCACGCATGCCGCGTATACCCGTCTGGAGCGCGTTCGCATCCCGCACAAACCAGAGCGTAATCGCCTGTGCCTCCTCGGGCTCTTCGAACAGTTCAGCGTCAGCCGGAAGCTCGCCCAGAGCTGCCGCGTAATCGCGCGGTGGATCCATGAGCGCCACCGTCGTTCCCGCCTTGATCCCCAGCTTCTCCGCCAGCGTCCGTGCGCTGTAACGCTCCATGATTCCAGGCGGCTTCACCGGATCCATCAGCGGCTTCGCGCAGGCTTTCTTTATGGCGGCGCCAACCCGCTTGATCGTCGTGTACGTCGCGTCGGGCAGCAGCCGTCGCACGATCTCGACCTTTTCCGCCTCCCCGTCGACAAAGATCAGAGGGATGTGCCGTGCGTACTTCGTGCCCCGCAGATAAACCGCCACCTCCCGGCTGTGGCTGGGCAGGCAGGTCAGATCGAACACGATCCCATCCGGCCGACTGGCGCGCACCAGCTTCGTCACCTCGCTTCCGCGCACCGCATCGAACTCCACCTCGTGTCCGGCCGCCCGCACCGCCGCAATCAATGGCCCGGCCAGCGGCTCTTTCCAGTGAACGATGCGGACGCGTGACACTACATGACAGAATAATCGACGATGCGGCTGTTTACGGGGATCGCCCTGGGTCCCGCAGTGCTCCACAAACTCACGCGCGTGATCGAGGAACTCCAGCCGCTGGCGAACCTGAACTGGTCCCCCGTGGAGAATCTGCACATTACGACGAAATTCATTGGCGCCTGGCCTCCGGAGCGTCTCGAAGAACTGAAGAGCGCCCTCGCCGCCGTGCCTTTCGAACGCTCTTTTGAAATCACGATCGCGAAGTTTGGCTATTTCCCCAACCCGCACCACCCGCATTCTTTCTTTGCAGGCGTCCATGCCGGCCCCGCGCTGCCCGTGCTTGCTGCCCGTATCGACGAGGCGCTGCTTCCTCTCGGCATCGCGAAGGAGAAGCGCCCCTTCACCCCGCATCTGACCCTCGCGCGCATCAAAGGCCAGGACGTCCGCGCGCTTCGCCGGCACATCGCCAAAATGACAGACTTCGACTTCGGAACTTTCACTGCTTCTGCATTCCACCTGTATCTGAGCCAGCCCGGCCCGTCGGGTTCTGTCTATACGAGTCTGGCTGCCGTTCCCGCGCGCGCCACGGCAGGTCTTTCCGCATGATGGGGGCGCTCGCCGTGGTCGCCGCCTATCTCATCGGCGGCATTCCCTTCGGACTGATCGTCGTCAAGCTGATGACCGGCGCCGACGTCCGCGAATCCGGCTCCGGCAATATCGGCGCCACCAACGTCCTGCGCACCACCGGTCTCGCCGCGGGCATCCTCACGCTCGTGCTCGACGCCGCCAAAGCCTGGTTCGCGGTATGGCTCGCCGACCGTCTCTCGGGCGGCAGCCAACTCTGGATGAGCCTCGCAGCCCTGGCAGTGCTGGCTGGACACGCCTGGTCCATCTTTCTGCGCTTCAAGGGTGGCAAGGCCGTCGCCAGCTTCGTCGGCGCCTACGCCTATCTGACGCCCCTGCCTCTCGTCGCAGTTGTGCTCCTCTTCGTGCTGATCGTGGCCTGGACCCGCTACCTGTCCCTCGGTTCCATCATCGCCGCCGGACTGTTCCCCGTCGGCTGCTGGATGATCCTGCATCCGGGCTGGCCCGTGCTGGTCTCCGCCGTCGGCGCTGCCGCCATCATCATTTACCGCCATCGCGGCAACATTACGCGCATCCGTGCCGGGGAGGAACGAGTCTTCTCGTTTCAACGAACCCGTTGACCAACCTCGCTATCATCGGCGCAGGCGGTTGGGGCACCGCACTCGCCTGCGTCCTCGCGCCGCGGTTTGATCGTGTGAACCTCTGGGTACACGAGCCCGACCTCGCCCGGCGCATCGAGGACACGCGCATCAACGACGTCTTTCTGAACGGCGTGACAATCCCCGCGTCCGTCCGCATCCTCACCTCGCTCGAAGCCGCCCTCGACGACGCCGATATCGTCATCAGCGCCATGCCCTCCCACGCCGTCCGCGATCTCTACACGGCCATGCTTCCCCACCTTCCGCCCGCCGCTCCCATCGTCAGCGCCACTAAGGGGCTCGAGGCGGGCACCATGCTCCGCATGTCGGAGGTGATCCGCTCGGTCGTCATTGAGCGCACAGACCGAAGGGTCCGTTGTGCGCAGACAGAAGAAGACGCGGCCGGCATCGCCGTCCTCTCCGGCCCGACCTTCGCCGTCGAGGTCGCCCGCGGCATTCCCACCGCGCTGGTAGTGGCCTCCACGGATCAGTCCCTGGTGGAAGAAATCCAGACCCGTTTCTCCGGCCCGACTTTCCGTGTCTACGGGAGTTCCGACCCCATCGGTGTCGAAATCGGTGGCGCGCTGAAGAACGTGATCGCTATCGGTGCCGGCATCATCGACGGCCTGAAACTCGGCCGCAACGCCGTCGCCGCTCTCATTACGCGCGGCCTTGCCGAACTTACGCGCCTCGCTGTGGCTGCCGGGGCCCAGCCCGAGACGCTTTCAGGTCTTGCCGGATTGGGTGATCTGGTATTAACCTGTACTGGAGATCTTAGTCGTAATCGACAGGTAGGATTAAAGTTAGCATCCGGGATGCGGCTTGAAGCCATCCTCGAATCCACCCCCATGGTCGCTGAAGGTGTGACAACTACCGCCGTCGCCCTGAAACTTGCCGCCCGCTATGGTGTTGATCTGCCTATAGCCGCGGAAATGCATGCGGTTTTGAGCGAGGGCCGCCCGCCCGAAGAGGCGATCCGAAGACTGATGACAAGGGCACTGCGCAGTGAGACACATCATGAATCCGCCCCTAAGTGAGGCACAGGACAGGAAACGGTTAAGCAATTGTAAACGCCGGTGACCCCGGCGGAACTATTCATGTTGCAAGGGGTTAACACGATTACAGGGGCCGCATCGACCATCGATCTGGACGCGCAGTTGATGCTCCGGGTCAAGGACGGTGACGAGCACAGCTTCACCGTGCTTCTGGAAAAGCACCGGAACCCCGTCATCCATTTTGTATTCAGAATGGTGCAGGACCGGGCAGTGGCGGAGGAGATTTCGCAGGAAGTGTTCCTGCGGGTATACAAGTCGCGTGAGACCTATGAGCCAACGGCGCGGTTCACTACCTGGCTGTTCCGCATTGCGACTCATCTGGCTCTCAACTGGCTGCGCGACGGCAAGAAAGAAAGAGGGCATCAGCGTCTGGACGCCCCTCCGAAATCGGAGAAGGATGGCGAACTGCCGGCGAGGGAGGTCTCGGACCGGCGGCCGTCGGTCGAGCAGCGTATGGTGTATGAGACGAGGCTGCAGGAAGTCAGGATGGCGATCGCACTGCTGCCGGAGAAGCAACGGGCCGCGGTTCTGATGCATAAGTATGAAGAGATGGAGTATTCGCAGATCGCAAATGCGCTCGATTGTTCGGAGTCGGCGGTGAAGAGCCTGCTGTTCCGCGCTTACGAGACCCTGCGGTCGCGCCTGGCGCACATGGCAACGGGAGAAGCGCACTCATGAAGTGGATAATGGATTGCCCCTTAAAGACTGATAAGACGGATCTTCTGCTGGATGACACCGCCGGAACCCTGGCCCGTCGTGGTCTGGATGCTGCCACTATGGCGGCACTCAGCCAACACATGGAAACCTGCCCGGATTGCCTCGCCTTCCGCGCCGCGCAGAAGCTGGTGTGGGACGCGCTCGATCTCTGGGAGCCGGGGCCGGTCAGCCAGGATTTTAACCGTCGGCTCTGGCAGCGCATTGAGGCCGCGGCGGCCGCACCGTGGTATACCCGCTTCGCCGACGCCCTGCGCATGGCCAGCTGGAAGCCTCTCATCCCCTTGGCTGCCGCGATTCTGGTAATCGCCGGTGGATTCCTGCTCGATCACCCGCATGCGAACAAGACTCATGATGTGACAATCATCGAAGCCGACCAGGTGGAACAGTCTCTGGACGATATCCAGCTTTTGCGCCAGCTGGATGTGACGACGACGCAGGGCAGCGGTCAGACGCGGATGTAGTTTCCCGGTAGCCAATGGCGGGGTTGAGCAGAGCGACGATCCTTCTGGCGGGCGGCCTCGCGGCGGCGATGCCGGGGTTTGCCGCGCCGCCGAAGGAAAAGCCGCCGGCTCCCCGGCCAGCCCCGCCTGCGCAGCATCTGAACGTCCAGCCCCGCCCGAACGTCGAGCCGAAGAATCCCAACGCGCAGGTACAAAACCAGGCCCGGGGCGACGAAATTTTTCTGAAACTGCTGAAAATGACGCCGGACGAGCGCGAGAAGGCTCTGTCTATCCTGCCCCCGGCGCGCAGCGAGCAGTTACAGAACCGCATCGAGAACTTCCAGAAGCAAAAAGCGGATGTACAGGAACGGCAACTCCGGCGTCTGGAGAAGTTGAACGCCTTACCTATCGACGAGCAGGCGAAGGTCAGGCAGTCCATGAAAGAGCTTAAGGATCTTCCCACAGACCGGCAGAAGGCAGTGAATCAGGAACTGCAGCGGATGTCCGTGATGGGTGACGAGGAAAAGCAATACCACATGGGCAAAGACGAATTCCGCAACCGCTTCTCGCCGTCCGAGCAGGAAATGCTCGGCAACCTCGCCAAGGTCTATTAGTTCTCATGTACCGCCGGCGGTCTCCGCCGCCGGTGCCTTTACTCAAGTGAGCCGGGTTCCGGCGCTTTCTACTACGCGTCCGCCGACGGTCCGTACATTCCCGGAATCTTCACATCCAGCAGTCGCAGATAGACGCTCAGCTGCCCGCGATGGTGAATCACATGGCTCAGCACTACGCCGCGCAGCACCTGCATGCGCGGCATGGCCAAGACAGTGTGACCGCCGTAAATCAGCGACCATGTCTTGGCGAGGTGCTCGTCGGTGGCGCCCTCGATCGCCGCGCGGGAATCGGCGACGTTTTTGTCGAGCAGTTCCAACAGGCCGGCTCTCGTCGTGGGTTCCGGCGACTGCCCTCCCGTTCCCAGATCCAGCTTGTCCTGATTCACGACCACGGCGCCCCACTCGACCAGTCCCGCGACGTGGCTGGCGAGCTTGCCCAGCGACATCGACTTCGCGTGCGGCTTCCAGCCGAACTTGTCGTCCGGCACGCAATCGAGCATCGCGCGGGTGTTCGTCATCTCGTGTTCGAATTCGGGCAGGTACGCTTCGCTGAATGTCATACGTTTTCTCCGTTCCAGCATACCTGCTAGACTGTCGCCGTGAAGTTTCGCGGCGTGCTGGTCGGAATTCTGTGCACGTGCGCATTCCTGCTGGCAGTCGTCGCGGTCCTGATCGTGTCGGCTCGCGGGCTGAGCGCACGCGAAGAGCCCTCGCGCATCGAGAAGTGGATCGCGCGCCGCGTGCGCATCGCAGCCGTTCCCCGCGATGCCGAACAAAGAACGAATCCGGTTCCGAACACGCCTGAAGTTCTCGCCGAAGCCCGCGCCCACTGGGCCGACCATTGCGCCTCCTGCCACGGCAACGACGGCAGCGGCGAGTCCATGATGGGAAAGCGCACCTATCCGCCGGCTCCGGATATGCGCCTTCCCGAAACCCAGAACATGTCGGACGGCGCTCTGTTTTACGTCATCCAGAACGGCGTGCGCATGACGGCGATGCCGGCCTGGGGGTCGGCCAGCGGAGCCCACGACGAAACCGATTCCTGGAAGCTGGTCCGATTCATCCGGCATCTCCCGCAGCTCACCTTCGAAGAGAAGCGGGAAATGGAGAAGCTGAATCCCAAGGGTCCCGCGGACCGCCAGGAAGAAGAGGAAGAAGAGAAGTTTTTAAAAGGAGAAGACAGCAATGCGGAAACCGAACACCACCATCATCACTAGAGTTCTGAGCGCGGCCCTCGCGATCGCGTCGCTCGCCCTCGCGCACGGCGGCTTCGATCACGTCATTGGGACTGTAGTCGGCGTCTCAAACAGCGTGCTCACGGTGAAAACCACGAAGGGCAACGTCGACGTGAAGCTCGGCGACAAAACCGAGATCAGCAAGGGCGACCAGAAGGCTGCGGCCGCGGACCTGAAAGCCGGCGTGCGTGTGATCGTCGACATCCCGGAGGGCAGCAAAGACAATATCGCCCATTCGGTGAAAGTCGGCGCCGCCACCACACACTAATACTCTGATGTGGGGCGGGATGTTATCCCGCGGCGGGGTTGCCAACCCCGCTTTTGACTCGCAGCGTCACCGCCCGCCGTCTGGAGTTTGCCGCCATCCAACCCGACCTGCTACCATTGAAAAGTTATGGCAAGAGTTTGTGATTTATGCGGCAAAGGTCCGCAATTCGGGCATAAGGTCAGCCACGCCCACAACGTGACCAACCGCCGCTGGAACGTCAATCTTCAGTCCGTGCGCGCCATCGTCAACGGCGCCCACAAGCGCCTCAAGGCCTGCACGTCCTGCATCCGCAACGGTAAAGTTCAGAAAGTCGCGTAATGGTCGGACAGGCTTCAGCCTGTGAGGCCTACCAGACTTTCCACCACGCCTTTTCTTTAGCGAGCTCGTCGTCCGGGTCCTGGCATTCGATGTACTCTCCGGTCAGCGTCATCCGCGGGTTCGTCCTGAACAGTCGCTCGGCGGTGAAGTCGCCGTACTGCTCCGAGATCAGCTTATAGGTCTGCCGCATATCCGGCGGACGCCATTCGACATCGTGCGCATCGCTCGCAATGAAGTGCACCATGTTCTGCCGCATCAGCCGATGGGCCGCCTCTTCCGCGGATTTCCCGAATCGCCCCGTAAACGAATTCGCCGTCACCTGAATCAGGCAGCCCGCCCGCACCCACTGCACCAGGTCGCCCACCCGCTTCATCAGCAGCCTGTTCCGTTCCGGATGCGTGATCACCGGCGTGATATCGTTGCCCACCATCTCGCGGAAAATCACGTCGATGGTCTTCGGAATCGCCAGATCCGCGAACTCCACCATCAGATACCGGTGCCCGTTGATCGTGAACCGCGATTTGTCTTCCTTGCACCGCTCGATGTTGTCGTAAAACAGGTGGAAGTCGCAGCCCTTGTGGATGCGGATCCTGTCCCCCACGCGGGCCTGTATTAAAGCGATGCGCTCTTTGATCAGATCCGGATCGTAGCTGTACTTGAGATCGGAATGCGGCGTTGCGACAATGTCCGTGGTCCCCGCCTCAGCCGCCATTTCGACCATCGCGATCGAGTCCTCGATCGTCTGCGCCCCGTCGTCTACTCCAAAAACAATGTGGCTGTGAATGTCGACCATCGAAGCGGAAGCGCCGTCAGATTTCCGGGTAGAAGTCGAAGAACGCGTCGAGCGACTGCATCAGCTGCCGCTTTATCTCCTCTTCGCTCGAACCTTCGATGAGGTGCATCGTAACCGACGCCGAGTTGCCGTTCTTCAGATGAACGGTCCCCTCGTCGAAGCTTTCCAGTTCATCCAGCGGAAGCAGTCGCACTCCGTACACCAGGGCGAGATTGGGCATCAGATGAACATCTCTTCGTCCTGCGTGAGGTGATCGATAGTCGGCCGCCTGCCTTCCACCAGCGCGCTCACGGCGGCTTTAACCCCTGCAATCACCGCGGTAGCCTCACGCACGGGCTTGTTGACAGCTGTCTTCACGGCCGCGCCTGCCTGGTGGACCTGTGCCACGGTGTCGTCCACCACGGCATCCACGCGCGCGATCTGCGCCTTCGTGCGATCCGCCAGATCGCGCCCCACTTCCGCAAACCGATGCGCCTGATCCTTCGCTACGCCTGAAACGTCCTTCGCATTTTCCGAAATCGTGACCGCGTTTGAAGTAATCGTCGTGATCTTCGGCGCGTTCTCGCGCGCCAGATGCCGCACGGTCTCGATGATGGGCCTCACCTCATCTGAAAGCTCGACCACACGCGCCTGCAGCTTCGATGTCACGCGGTACATCAGAACCGCGACGACGGCCATCGTGAGGATGCACAATGTCGCGATGGCCACGCCACCGGTTATCGCCCAGCGAAATATGTCTTCGGGCATGTGTGCTTTAACGGAAATCAGGCGGGCTGGCTTTGGTGCGATCCGTCTCCGTCGACTTTTTCGCGGTACGCCTGTCGTCCCGCCTCAAGTGCGTCATTCAGGTTGTCGCGCTGCCGCTGAAATGCGTCCAGACCTTTATCCACCAGATCGCCGGCGCGGGCGCTGGCCGTGTCGCGCAGATCCGCCGTTTGTTTTTTCAGATACTCGGTGCCCTCATCGGCCTTCTTCTTGATGATTTCGCGGGTTTCCTCGCCTGTCTTCGGCGCAAAAAGAAGGCCCAGTCCGACGCCTACAGCGACGCCGACCAGGAAGCTTGCAAATCCGTCTGAGTCCATATGCTGCTCCCGAACTCAGTATACTGCGTTTGCATTTTTACGAGCGCGCTTTGCAGGGTTTTCCGCTACACTTCGGACAGTGTGACAGCTGGACGCAGACCTAAGAAACTGGCAGCCGAAGAGCTGTTTGAGTATGCCGTAAAGAGTCTCGGCGCCAGAGCCTCGTCAGCTGGCGACCTGAAAGCAAAATTGCGACAGCGCGCGGCCAATCCCGCTGACGCGGACGCGGCCATTGCGCGCCTCACAGACATCGGCTATCTCGACGATAAACGTTTCGCCGAAAGCTATGCTGCCGCGCGCGTGGAAAACGAGGGCTTCGGCCGCATGCGCGTGCTCCAGGATCTGCGCGCGCGCCGCATCGCCGGAGATATGGCCGACAAGGCTGTCGAACACGCCATCCGCGGCAAAACCGAAGAAGAGCTGATCGACGCCTTCATCGCCCGCCGCATGAGTTCAATTGCTTCTACCGGCCCGATCGAAGACGAGCGCAAACTCGCCGCCGCTTATCGCAAACTCCGCCGCGCCGGCTTCACCTCCGGCGGCATCCTGAAAGCTCTGAAGCGCCTCGCCGCCCGCCCGGAAGAAATCGAAGAACCTCTCGCCGACGAAGAAGACTGTGGGGCAGGTTGTTAACCTGCGGCCGATTTGCCAAATCGGCCTGGCCGTTTGGAATACGAATCGCGCGCGTCTCTAAAACTGCACCTTCGGCACTGTCCTTGCCCCCGGCTCCGTCTTGAAGTACGCATCCTCCCGCTGGAACCCGGACATCGACGCCACCACATTCGCCGGGAACAGCGAAATATCCGTGTTGTACTTCTGCACCGCTTCGTTATACCGTCTCCGCGACTGCAGAATGCGGTTTTCCGTCCCCGCCAGCTCAAACTGCAGCTGACGAAAGTTCTCATTGGCTTTCAGATTCGGATAATTCTCCACCACCACCAGCAGTCGCCCCAGCGCCCCGTCGAGCTGCGTATTCGCGTCGATCTTCTCCTGCGGGCTCCGTGCCCCGCCCAGAGCCGCGCGCGCATTCGAGACCTCCTGCGTGACTGTGGTCTCTTCCTTCGCGTACCCTTTCACGGTCTCCACCAGATTCGGAATCAGATCGGCGCGCCGCTGCAGGTCGGCGTCCACCTGGCTCCATTGGGCTGACACAGCTTCCTTCTCGGTTACGAGCTTATTGCGCGTTCCCACAAACTCACAGCCTCCCAGCGCAAGCGCAAGCAGCACCACAATCAGAACTATCGGTCCGGTTTTCATCGGCTGATTCCTTTTTCCAGTACGTCGACCGCGTCGATCACTCTGCCAATTTCGTTCATGTAGGCGGCCAGCAGCGCCGCCGGTTCGTTTTCCTTCGATTTCCCCTTCTGCTCCCGATGATCGAGCAGCGTCTGGAACGGCGCCGGATCAATCCCGAACCGTTCCTGCGCCCGCGCAATCACATCCCGCTTCTTCGACGGCACTTCGCCGTTCTCGGCTCCATGCAGGATCAGCGCATGACGAAACAGCACGCAGAACGTCGAGATCGAATCCACCAGCAGCCGCAGCAGCATGGCTTTGTCGGACAAGATCCCCGCAGCCTTCTGACGCAGCCGCAGCAGTTTGGCGCGCAGATCGTGCTCCACCTGCGCGCGGTAGAAACACCGGTCGATCACGATCGACGACACCACATCGGCTCCGTACAGAATCCGATGGTGCGCCTTGATGTCGTCGAACTCGATCGGAAAGCAGTCGGTCGACGTCTGCACTTCCTGCTCCGTCAGCAGCAGCGGCGACGGATTTCCCTGTTCCTGCCACCAGCGGAAAATCGATTCCGTCGCGCCCAGCTGCACCGGCGTGATCTGTTCAGCACGCACAGCACGTTGTAATCGGAAAATTTCGGGTCGTGATCGCCCGCAGCTGCCGAACCGTAAAGCACCACGGAAATCAGATCTCCGTCGAGCGCCTTGCGCAGCTTTTCGACGAGGGAATCGAGCGAGCCGGGCATTGAACGATTATTCTAACTGTCACCAGTCGCTCGAAGCCCCGCCGCCGCCCGAATCGCCGCCGCCGAATCCGCCAAATCCGCCGCCCCCGCCGCCCGAATCAAACCCGCCGAATCCGCCGCCACCCCCGCCGCCGCGACCCGAGTTCATCATGCCCAGCAGCAGGCCGAGCCAGAAACCACCGCCGCCCCCACCCCCGCGATACCCGCCACCCCGTCGCAGGATGCTGATCACAATAAAAACGACAATTAAGATCAGGACGATAATTGCGCCCACCGGTGCTTCGTCCTGCGCGCCGGGCTGCACGTGATACCGGGCCGCGATCGGCTCAATCGTGACGCCCTTCGATTTCGCGATCGTCGACCCAAGCCGCTCGGCCGCCGCCAGGAACGCCGCGCCATACTGACCTTGCCGCAACGCCGGCCGCATGTCGTCGAGCAGCAGCCCGGCCATGCCGTCGGGAACGGCTTCGCCGAGTCCGCCGCCGACTTCGAGCCGCGACTTCCGATCGGCGATTGACAGCAGCACCATCGCGCCGTTGTCTTCGCCTTTCTGACCGATGCCCCACGCATGAAAGATGTCGTTCGCGACATCTTCGATCGGCTCGCCTTCGAGCGACTGGACGGTGACGAATGCAAGCTGCGCGCCGGTGGCCTGCTGCACGCGCGCCGCATAGTTTTCCAGTTCCGCTTTGCTTCCCGTATCGATCACGCCGGCGAAATCGCTGACGTAGCCCTGCGGCTTAAGGGATTTCCAGTCGACCGCAAACGCAGTCGCAACAATGCAGAAGAAGACAGCGGCTATCCGGAGCACAGCACTATGCCGCGTGCTTGCCCCACTCGTCTTCCCAGCGCTTGATTTTGGCGTCGTACTCTTCGATCTCGCGGGCTGTCACCGGCAGATATTCTCTGTCCAGATCTTCCGCGGTTTCGATGGCGTGCTTCAGCCTGCACAGCGCAATCCGCGCGCACCACGGATCGCTGATCGTCCGACCCGTGCGCTTCGAATACGCGCGCAGATCCTCGTTCTGAATCACCACCACCTTCCGCTGCTTCTCCTCGCCGTTGTCCACAATCCAGCACACGTCGACCGAATCGCTGTGCCGAATTGAAATACCGGTCTGCAGATACTTGAACTGCGCATGCCACGTGCGCCCGAACGGATCGGGACCGGCCGAGAATTCGCGGAAGTTTTCCATCAGCATCATTCTAGCCTGTGTTCTTTGTGGGGCAGGATATCATCCTGCGCGGGGTTCTCTACCCCGCTCTTCTGTTGGGGCTGTGTAGTCTGGAACAAGCATGCCTTATCAGCACGAACTGAAAGTCGGAGCCGAGATCGCGCGCCGCGCCGGCGATCTGGCGCTCCGCATCCGCGAAGGCGGCATCGCCGTAGAGATCAAGTCCGACGAATCGCCCGTCACCATCGCGGACCGCGAATGCGAAAAACTCATCGTCGCCGAACTGCAGCGCGTATTTCCCGACGACGGATTACTCGGCGAAGAAGGCGCCTCCCGCGACTCCTCCAACGGCCGCCGCTGGATCATCGATCCGATCGACGGCACGCGCGACTTCATCCGCGGCACGCGCGCCTGGAGCGTGCTGATCGGTCTGGAAGAGCAGGGAAGTGTAGTGGCCGGATTTGCGTATTTTCCGGTGACGGGCCAAATGTATTCCGCCGCGCGCGGTCACGGCGCCTTTCGCAACGAAACCCGCCTGGCCGCTTCCGCCATAAAGCAGAAAAGCGAAGCCCTGCTCTGCTGCAACGGACTCTCCTACATGCACCGTTACCCTTTCGCGCCTAAGCTCGTCGACTGGCTGTCCGGGTTCTGGACAGTCCGCAGCATGGGCGGTTGCCTCGACGCGATGCTGGTCGCCGGCGGCATTGCCGACGCATGGCTCGAAGCGCAGGCGAAACCCTGGGACCTCGCGCCGCTTAAGATCATCGCCGAAGAAGCCGGCTGCGTGACCTTCGATTTCGCAGGCAACGACACAATCTACGGCGGCAATTACGTCATCGCCGCGCCCGCCATGGCGGAACAACTAAAACGATTCCTCCTGCCATCTCTTGTGGGGCAGCCTTTCCAGGCTGCGGACTCGCTTTCCAGCGGGTCCTCCGGCTGAAAGCCGGGCTTCTCCCAGGCTCCTGAGACTCAGGAACGGGCGTGTGGCTCGCCAAAAACCAAGGCGGCCAGTCACCGCACTTTTAACTTTTTCTCAATCCCTAACCCTTTTCCCTCCATTACCCGCCTCTTTCGCGCACGAATCACCCGCCCCTGCCCGGGTTGACAATAAGGTCGCCATGATCCACCACACCAACTCGCTCGGGACCACCCTCCCCAGCCCCTCCTCGATTTCTCTCCGCCGAAAATACACATTTTGCCAAACGAACCCAAGAGTCATTGAAAACAAAGGATCGGCGTATCTCCAGACCCCCTCGGGTACACCCCCATCCAGCCGTCCGGAATGCTAAAATAGAGGTTCAAATTCCCCAAACATGGCTGACCAGGAAAATCCTCCGCAGGGTCCCCCTGCGCCTCCCCAGATTCCGCTCCCGACCGGCGGCGGAGGTGGCGACGACGACCGCAACATAAACATCAATATTGAAGACGAGATGCGCCGCTCGTACCTCGATTACGCCATGAGCGTGATCGTGGGCCGCGCCCTTCCCGATGTCCGTGACGGCCTCAAGCCCGTTCATCGCCGCATCCTCTGGGGCATGCACGAACTCGGCCTCCAGCCCAATCGCCCCACCCGCAAGTGCGCCAAGATCACCGGCGACGTCATGGGCAAGTATCACCCCCACGGCAACGCGCCCATCTACGACGCTCTCGTGCGCCTCGCCCAGCCCTTCAACATGCGCTATCCGCTCGTCGAAGGCCAGGGAAACTTCGGCTCCGTCGACGGCGATCCGCCCGCCGCCGAACGGTACACCGAAGCCCGCCTCGCGCGCATCGCCACCTTCCTCCTCGCCGACATCGACAAAGAAACCGTCGACTTTCGCCCGAACTACGACGAGAGCGAGAGCGAGCCCGAAGTTCTCCCCACGCGCGTCCCGAATCTTCTGATCAACGGCTCCTCCGGCATCGCGGTCGGCATGGCCACCAACACGCCGCCGCACAATCTCAGCGAAATCATCGACGCCACCATCGAGCTCATCCGCCGCCCCGACACGCCGCTCGAAAAAATCATGGAGACGGTCAAGGGCCCCGACTTTCCCACCGGCGGCTACATCCTCGGCACGCAGGGCATTCGCGACGCTTTCCGCACCGGCCGCGGCAGCCTCAGGATCCGCGCCAAAGCTGAAATCCTGCCCATGGGCAAGGACCGCCAGCACATCATCGTCACCGAGATCCCCTATCAGGTCAATAAAGCGCGCCTCATCGAATCCGCCGCCGCGCTGGTCAACGACAAGAAAATCGAAGGCATCTCGGAAATCCGCGATGAGAGCGATCGCGACGGCATGCGTATCGTCTTCGAGCTCAAACGCGGTGAGCAGGCCGAAGTCATTCTCAACAATCTCTTCAAACAGACCCAGCTGCAGATCAGCTTCGGCATCATCAATCTCTCGATCGTCAACGGCCAGCCACGCGAGCTCAGCCTCATCTCGACGATCAAGTACTTCATCGAGCACCGCGTCGATGTCGTGCGCCGCCGCACCGACTACGAACTGCGCAAAGCCCGTGAGCGCGAGCACATCCTGCTCGGCTTCCGCGTCGCCCTCGACAACATGGATGAAGTCATCCGCCTCATTCGCGCCTCCGGTTCACCCAAAGAAGCGCGCGATTCGCTGGTCGCCGCGTCCACGAAATTCGTTTTCAATTCGCTCTACCTCAAAGCCGCGGGCGCCGCGGAAGCTCTCACTCAGCTCAGCGAAAGACAGGCCCAGGCCATCATCGAACTCCAGCTGCAGCGCCTCACCGGCATGGAGCGCGAGAAGATAGCCAACGAGCTCGCCGACATTCAGCGCCGTATCGGTGAATACCTCGAAATCCTCGGCTCCGAAAAAGCCCTCCGCGACCTCATCATCAAAGAGCTTCAGGAAGTCAAAAAGGATCACGGCGACGAACGGCGCACCCAGATCATCGAAGATCCGGGCGAGATCCGTCTCGCCGATCTCGTCGCCGTCGAAGACATGGCCGTCACGGTCACCCACGGCGGCTATCTCAAGCGCACTGCCGTCGACACGTATCGACGCCAGACGCGCGGCGGCAAGGGCCGCATCGGCATGGGCACGCGCAGCGAGGATTTCGTCGAATACTTCATCGTCGCCTCCACCCACAACGACCTTCTGGTCTTCACCAACAAAGGCCGCGTCTACTGGCTCAAGATTTACGACATTCCAGACGCCGCCACGGTAGGCAAAGGCAAGCACATTTCCAATCTCATCAGCCTGCAGGAAGATGAAACCGTGAAGGCGTTCCTCCCGGTGCACGAATTCCGCAGCGATCTCTTCATCGTCATGGTGACCAAGCAGGGCACCATCAAGAAGTGCGAGCTCACTGAATTCGAAAACCGCATGTCGCGCGGCATCATCGCCATCGGTATCGACGAAGGCGACGAACTCATCGCCGCCCGCATCAGCACAGGCAATGACTTCATCTTCCTCGGCTCGCACGAAGGCATGGCGATCCGCTTCCCCGAGGCCAAAGTTCGCGCCATGGGCCGTCCCGCTTATGGCGTGCGTGGCATGGACCTCGACGAAGGTGACTACATCGTCGGCGCCGAAGTCATCCCCGAAAAGGGTCTTATCCTCTCCATCTCCGAAAACGGTTTCGGCAAGCGCACGACCGTCGCAGACTATCGCCTCACCAACCGCGGCGGCAAGGGCGTCATCAACATGAAGACCACCACAAAGAACGGCAAGGTGGTCGGCATTCTTTCCGTGAAGGAAGACTCCGAGCTGATGATTGTCACGCGGGACGGCAAGATGATCCGCATCGATTCCAGCGAAATCCGCCAGGCCGGCCGTTCCACGCAGGGCGTGCGGCTGGTGCGCATGGAAGACACCGATCAGGTCGCCGCCGCCTGCCTGATCCCTGAAGCCGTAGAGAAGCCGGAAGACGATCAGGGCGAACTGCCGATCCAGTAATGTACCGCCGGCGGTCTTGCCGCCGGTTCTTTTTATCTTTGGCTCAGGCCGCCGTCGACAGCCATCAGCTGTCCCGTAATGAACTTCGTGCTCTTGAGAAAGAAGAGCACCGCTTCCGCCACTTCATCGCCCGACCCGGCGCGTCCTGCCGGCGTCGCCGCGATGAACCGTTCAATTCGTTCATCCACCTGATCGAACGGAATCACGCCCGGCGCCACGCTGTTGACCGATATCTTCGGTGCCCACGCCTTCGCCAGCGCGCGAGTCATCATCACCACTCCGGCCTTCGACGCGCAGTAGTGCGTATTATCGGCCCACGGCTTGATCGCCCCGAGCGAGCTGATGTTGACGATGTGCCCGCCATCGCCCGCCAGCATGATCTTCGCCGCGGCCTGACAGCAAAAAAAGACCGACTTCAGATTGACCTTGTGGATGAAGTCCCAGTCCGACTCTTCGACCTTCAGCGGATCGATGGTAGTAAATCGCGCCGCATTGTTCACCAGCCCGTCCAGCTGCCCGATCCGCTCGAACATAGCCCGAATTTCGCCGACGCTCTCCAGATTGGCCTTGTAAATCGGCGCACCGCCGCACTCCTCCGCCGTCGCCCGCGCCTCGCGTTCTGACCCGTTGTAGTGGATCAGGACGCGCGCGCCTTCCTTCGCGAGGCGCAGCGCAATCGACCGCCCGATCCGCTTCGCCGCTCCGGTTACCAGAATGGTCCTATTCATGCCTTTTGTGGGGCGGGGCTTCGGCCCTGCCGCAGGGCTTCTGCCCGGCGCGGACCGTCCGAAATCCCGCGCTCTCACCGATCCCCGGTCGGAACAATTCCCGCGTTCTCCATCATCAGAATCACCGACCGCTCCGGCGCGCGCGTCCGATGCAGCACTCCGCGCGGCACCACAAAACCCTGCTGGGGAGCCAACTCAACCGTGCGATCCTCCAGGTCAATCAACAATCCCCCTGCAACAACGTAAAAGAACTCGTCGTCCGCATCGTGCTTATGCCAGTGATACTCGCCCTGAATCACTGCGACGCGCACGACGGATTCATTGACTTTGCAGAGCGTCTGGTTGTACCAGGTTTGCGGAGCCGCTTCAGCCAGAGCCTTCACATCGATCAGCTCAAGCGGTTCATGGAGAATGTTCAGTCGCGTGTCGTACGAATACGCAGAAGTCGACAAGTGGCGCCTCCTCGCCCTATGATGCCACCGCCTACGAAGCTACAGGTGGCTCCGCCGTCAGCTCCTCTTCTTCTCCCTCATTCACCACCTGCCGCGCCGGCTCCGGCAGTCTCCCGCTCACATTCGCCCACGTCCAGAACACAGCCGTTGTCGCCGAGATCGCTCCCGCCCACGCGCCAATCGTCCTCGGACTGTGCGAAATCGTCGCCGCTCCCGTAGCCATCATCGACAACATCATCACCGACCATGTCAGCGACTCATTCGTCGCAAACACCCGCCCCCTGTAGCGGTCTTCCACATGACGCAGCAGCTGCGACGTATTCAGCACCGAGCTCACCGCAATCGCTGCCCGTGACAGCATAATAAACACGCACGCCAGCGCAATCGTCGGCATCTGGCTGAACAGCACATACGCCCCGCCGTGGATCAGATAGGCAATCGCCACTGTGCGCTTGTACCCCGTGAACGTCAGCACCTTGCCCAGCCGGTATGCAATCGTGCCGCCGATCAGCAGCCCGATGCCCGCGAATCCCCAGATCACCCCGATCCCCATCGGTCCCGCGTTGAACACCTTCTCGCCGAACAGGCTGAACAGAATCTGCGCCGCCCCGCCGCCGCTTGCCCAACCGACGCCGAGCATCAGAATCCCCGCGATAAGCGGCGTTCCGCGAATGTAATCGAGCCCTTCGCGATACTGCACCCCGCCCGCCTGCTTCTTTTCCCGCGCGCTCTGTACCGGCCGGAATCCGACGTCCCGCCTCAATCGCGACACGCACAGCGCCGACACCACGAACGAGAGCGCATTGAATCCGAACGCCACGATGAACCCGAACTGCGTGCCCATCGCCCCCAGAAACGCGCCGATCGTCAGACTCGCCCACGACGTCGTCTGCGTCATCGTGTTCGCCGTATGCAGTTCGTGCGCCGTCGCAATCCCCGGCAGAATCGCATTCCGCCCCGCCGTGAAGAACGGCGACGCAAACATCAGCATGGCGCTCAGCACGTAAAGCAGCCACGGCCCGCGCTGATGAATGCACAATATGAATGCGACCGCGATCACCGCCCGCACCACGTCGCTTGTGATCATGATGCGTTTACGGTCCATGCGGTCCAGCAGCACGCCCGCGATCGGACCCGCCGCCAGCATCGGCACCGCGCGCGACAGAAATACCCCGGTCACCACCAGCCCCGGATTCGCATGCTGCATCGCGAGGCTCATCACTGCGATGTTGTTAAAGTGGTCTCCCACCTCGCTCACCACCTGCCCGAACCACAGGAACCGGTAATTCCGGTTCGTCTGCAATAGGTCGGTGAACGCCCTCAATGCACCTCTTCTGTGTGCGCCGTCACGCTGTTCAGGAAATCGGTATCGATCTCGTATCCGAACCCGGGCTCGTCGCGCACCGCGATTGTGCCGCTCGGCGTAATCTCCACCGGCGCCACGATGATGTCGCGTTTCCAGTACCGGTTGCTCGCCGACACATCGCCCGGCAGCGTGAAATTCCTGAGCGTCGACAACGCCACATTGTGCGCTCGTCCGATCCCCGACTCCAGCATCCCTCCGCACCACACCGGAATCCCGGCCCGCTGGCAAACATCATGCAGCTTCTTCGACTCCGCGAAACCGCCCACGCGCCCCAGCTTGATATTCACGATCCCGCACGCCTTCATCGCGATCGCCTGTTCGGCATGATGCGCCGACCGGATGCATTCATCGAGACAGATCGGCGTCTGAAGCTGTGCCTGCAGCTTCGCATGATCGATGATGTCGTCGTGCTCGAGCGGCTGCTCGATCATCATCAGATGAAATTCGTCGAGCTGCTTCAGCCGCGCTGTATCCGCCAGCGTGTACGCCGAATTCGCATCCGCCATCAGCCGGATCGCAGGAAATCGTTCGCGGATACGCCGCACGACATCCACATCCCAGCCCGGCTTCATCTTCATCTTGATCCGCTGATAGCCGGCGGCCAGTTCCTTCTCAATCTTTTCGATCAGCTGCTCCACCGAATCCTGAATGCCGATCGATACGCCGCAGGGGATTTCTCTTCGCGCCCCGCCGCCGATTTCTTTCCACAGTGGATTGCCGTTGCTGCGCGCCTGCAGATCCCACACCGCTGCCTCCACGCCCCCGCGCGCCATGTTGTGCCCGCGGATGTGCCGGCTCAGCGCATCCACGTCGCAAGCACTTCCGATTTCGCGCCCGATCAGCCGCGGGGCCACATAATCCCGCGCAATCATCCACGCCGCAGCCGTCCACTCCTCGTTATAGAAAGGATGCTCGCCCGCCGTGATCTCGCCCCATCCCGAAACCCCTTCGGACTTCACTTCGACGATGATGATTTCCCGCTCATAAGTCCGGCTGAAACTGGTCTCGAAGAAATGCACCAGCGGCAATCGAATCTGCCGCAGCACCAGCCGCTCGATCTTCACGGCACCACTCCCAGCAGATACGCGCTCCGCTCCACCCCGAACACCGTGAGTCCCCGCGCGATGCACTCCTCAAACCGATTGGCAACCTCACCCTGCTTACGCGCGCCGCCCGGATATCCGGCGGCACCTCAATGCGCTCCACCACCTCCGCTTTCACGCGGTCCTTCGCAATCCACCATTCCGCCACGCACCGGTCCGTCGGAAGCCCGCCATGCAGCATGCTCGACGACACGCCGTATTGATTCCGCACATACCGCCGCACAATCGCGCCCAGCCGCTCGACGTTGAAGTACGCGTTCTTCATATCCAGCGGATCGAACGTCCATTCGATCAGGTCGATCCCCCGCGCCAGCGCATCTTCCTTTTGGCGCATCTTCAGCGCATGCCCGATGCCCTGATTCTGATACTCCGGCAGCACGCCCATCATGTGGCTGTGCATGATAAACTTTACTCCCAGGCTTCAGCGCCTGGGATCGCCACGCAGAATCCCACCATGCGGTTGTCTTCGAACGCGCCCAGCAGCTGCCCGCCGATCTTCGTCGCCACCACGAACATGCGGAACGGCAGCAGGTCCGCGTCCTCGAACCCCCAGATCGTCTTCTGCAGCGCCACCGCCGCGCGCAGCTCCGGCTCCGTACGTAGACTCCCGAATCACTGCCGTTTCGCCTCCTGCCACAACGCCTCGAGCTCTTCGATCGGCGTGCCGTTCACTGCTTTCCCCTGCGCCGCCAGCCGCCGCTCCACATGCGCAAATCGCTCGCGGAATTTCGCATTCGTCCGCCGCAGCGCCTGCTCCGGATCCACCTTCACAAATCGCGCCAGATTCACGATCACGAACAGCAAATCGCCCAGCTCATCTTCCATCTGATCCTGCGACCCTCGCGCGCGAGCCTCCGCAAACTCCCTTCGCTCTTCGTCCAGCTTCTCGAGCACCTGCTCTGCGTTCGGCCAGTCGAATCCTGCCCGCGCCGCCCGCGAACTGATTTGCTGCGCTTCCACCAACGCCGGCAGTGCACGAGGCACGTTGGTCAGGAGTCCCTGCGGCTTTTCCGCTTTCTGCTTCCGTTCCTCCGCCTTGATCTCATCCCACCGCTTCAGGACTTCATCGCCCGTCTTCGCCGTGCCATCTGCGAAAACATGCGGATGCCGCCGCACCAGCTTCTCGTTGATCGCATCCAGCGAATCGCCGATATCGAACTTCTTCTCCTCCGCCGCCATCTGGGCAAAGAAAACCGCCTGCAGCATGAAGTCGCCGAGTTCCGCGCGCAGCTCATCCCAGTCGCGCCGGTCGATCGCGTCCAGCACCTCGTAGGTTTCTTCCAGCGTGTACGGCTTGATCGAATCGAACGTCTGCTCGCGGTCCCACGGACACCCCCCGGGCGCGCGCAGCTTCGCCATGATTTCGATAAGCCTTTGAAACTTTCGGCCCGCGTTTTCTGAAGATGGGTTTTCCTGCTGCATTTCCGAGCCAGTGAAAGGGTTTCTGAACCGTGACCGTGAGGGAGCGGCACACGCGCGTACTAGCTCACTCTAGCATTCAGCTGTATTTCACCAGCCGGTTGTTAGACTGATTTCTTAGCGTTCTTCTCGCGCAAATGGACCTCAAAATCACCGTGCTCGGTTCCGGCACGAGTTCCGGCGTTCCCACCATCGGCTGTACCTGCGCCGTCTGCCACTCGACTGATCCCCGCGACACCCGCCTTCGCCCTTCCATCCTGATCGCCGCGGGCGACCGTAATATCGTCATCGACACCACGCCCGACTTCCGCGCCCAGGTTCTGCGCGCCGGCATCCACCGCCTCGACGCCATCGTCTACACGCACGGTCATGCCGACCACATCCTCGGCCTCGATGACGTCCGCCCTTTCAACTACCATCAGGCCGGCCGCATTCCGATCTACGCCTCCCGCCCCACTTTTGCCATCATCGAGCGCGTCTTTGCTTACGTCTTCGACAACCGCGACCGCCGCACCCACGTCCCGCAGCTCGATGTCCACCTGATCGACGAAAACCCCTTCGATGTCCTTCGGCCTTTGCTTCGAGCCCATCCCTGTCACCCACGGCAAAGACACAATCCTGGGCTTCCGCTTCGGCAACGTCGCCTACCTCACTGACCACAGCGAAATCCCGGAATCGTCTCTTGAACGTCTGCTGGGCCTCGATGTTCTTTTCCTCGACGCACTGCGCCACCGGCCGCACCCTACGCACTCCACAGTCGAGGCCTCAGTCGAAATCGCTCGCCGCGTCGCGCCCCGCCGCACGTACTTCACTCACATGTGTCACGACCTCGGCCACGCCGCCACCGAGGCATCGCTCCCCGATGGCGTCTACCTCGCGTATGACGGCCTCGAAATCAACGTGACCCACCCGGCAGAATGAGACTTTACCGCTCCGCCTCTGAAGTTCCCGCCCGCTTCGGGCCCTCCATCGTCACCATCGGCAACTTCGACGGCGTACACCTCGGCCATCGTCAGATCCTGCGCCGCGTCGTCGCGCTCGCGCGCGAACACAACTCGACGCCGGTCGTCCTCACATTCGATCCGCATCCCGCCCGGGTGCTCGCGCCGGAACGCGCCCCGAAGCTTCTCATGACGATGGACCAGCGCCTGCGCGCTATCGAAGCGGAAGGCATCGAATCCGTCTTCGCCATTCCGTTTTCGTTCGAATTCGCTCAGCTGACACCCGAAGAATTCGTCGCGCAGATCCTCGCTTCGACTCTGAGAACCCGCGTCCTCCTCGTTGGCGAAGATTTCCGCTTCGGAGTCAAACAATCGGGCAACCTCGACACGCTCCGTGAGCTCGGCCTCCGCTTCGGTTTCACCCTGGAACCGGTTCTGCCGATCACGCGCCGCGGCGAGCGCATCAGCAGCACCCGCATTCGTCAGTTGATTGGCGACGGCGCCGTCTCCCGCGCCTGCCGCATGCTGGGCGCGCCGTTTGCGCTGGAAGGCGCCGTCGTGAAAGGGCAGGGAATCGGCGCAAAGCAGACTGTCCCCACGCTCAATCTCACGCCGGACAACGAAGTCCTTCCCAAAACCGGCGTCTACGTCACCCGCACCTTCGATCTCGCCTCGACCGCCCGCTGGAACTCCATCACCAACGTCGGCTACCGCCCCACGTTCGACGGCGAAGGGCTGACCGTCGAAACATTCCTCCTCGACCCTCTCGAAGGCCCCCCCCCGCATCACATCGAAGTCAGTTTCCTCGCGCGTGTCCGCGATGAACGACGCTTCCCAACCCCCGACGCCCTGAAAGCGCAGATATTCAGCGATGTCACCGTCGCCCGTCGTCTGCACCGCCGTCTGATAAAGTTTCACGTGGGATAATTTGTACGTTCAATCGGCAAGTCAAATATAAGGAGTCCCCGTGAGCTTTTCACCCGGCAAGATCCAGCACATGAACGCGCTCTCGAATAAGAACGGCGTCATCGCAGCCGCCGCCATGGATCAGCGTGGCAGTCTCGCGAAGTCGCTCGCCAAGTCGAAAGGTGTTCCGCAAAGCGAGATCCCTGACGAAATGATGCAGGAGTTCAAATCGGCCGTAAGCCGCATCCTGACTCCGCACGCCAGCGCCATTTTGCTCGACCCCGAATGGGGCCTGCCGGCTGCCAAGGTGCGCGATAAAAACTGCGGCCTTCTTCTCGCTTATGAAAACAGCGGCTATGACAACACCCAGCCCGGCCGTCTTCCCGACCTTCTGCCTCACCTCTCGGTGAAGCGCCTTAAGCAGGATATGGGCGCTGACGCGGTCAAAATTCTTCTCTATTACGACCCCTTCGACGACGCTGAAGTCAACGACATCAAATACGCCTTCTGCGAGCGTATCGGCGCCGAGTGCGAGACCTACCAGATTCCCTTCTTCCTCGAATTCGTCAGCTACGACCATGCGGGCGGCGACGAAAAAGGTCTCGAGTTCGCCAAAAAGAAGCCTGCTTTCGTCAAGAAGGCCATGGAGGAGTTCTCCAAGCCACAGTACGGTGTCGACGTTCTCAAGTGCGAAGTGCCGATCAACCCCGTGTATGTCGAAGGCAGCAGCGTCTACAAAGGAGAGAAGGCTTACTCGCGCGCCGAAGCCCTCGATCATTTTCGCGAAGCGGCCTCGTTTGCCAGGAAGCCGTTCATCTATCTCAGCGCTGGTGTCGCCAACCATGTCTTTATCGAAAATCTGAACATGGCGGCGGAAAGCGGCACCGACTATTCAGGCGTCCTCTGCGGCCGCGCCACCTGGCAGGACGGCATGCCGATCTACGCCACCAAAGGCCTCAAAGCGCTCGAGGATTTTCTTTCCACGCAAGGGGTCAAAAACATCGAAGCAGTCAATCAGGCCATCACCGGCGCCAAGTCCTGGAAGCTGAAAGCAGGGCTCGCGGCTGCGGCCTGACGGGTCCCCCTTGTGGGGGCCTCAGCCTGATCCAAATCTCAAAAAGAAGGTCCACAAAACCAAGAAATGCCCAAAACGATTTCCCACCACCATACCCGAGACGCCTCAATTCCGCTCAGCAGCAATGAACACCTGCAGAAATGGGTGGAGAAAATGGCTGAGCTTACCGAGCCGGCCGCGATCCACTGGGTCGACGGTTCGGAGGCGGAGTACGATCTGCTCTGTGCGGAGATGGTCGCTGGCGGCACGCTCATCAAGCTGAATCAAGAACTCTGGCCGGGCTGCTACTACGCCCGTTCCGATGCCAGCGATGTCGCGCGCGTCGAAGACCGCACCTTCATCTGCTCTCTCTCGAAGGACGCTGCCGGCCCCACCAACAACTGGGAAAACCCCTTCGACATGCGCCGCAAGCTCAAAGGCCTGTTCGGCGGCTGCCATGCGCGGCCGCACGATGTACGTGCTCCCCTTCAGCATGGGCCCGGTCGGCTCGCCGATGTCGCAGATCGGCGTGCAGCTCACCGATTCGCCTTACGTCGTCGTCAACATGCGGATCATGGCGCGCATCGGCCTGCCGGTCTTCCGCGAAATCGACAAGGATTTCAAGCGCGTCGTCCCCTGCATGCACTCCGTCGGCGCGCCGCTCGCGCCCGGCCAGGCCGACGTTCCGTGGCCCTGCAACAAAGAAAAGTACATCGTCCATTTCCCCGAAACCCGCGAAATCTGGTCCTACGGTTCCGGCTACGGCGGCAACGCGCTGCTCGGCAAGAAGTGCTTCGCGCTGCGCATCGCCTCCAACATCGCGCGCGATGAAGGCTGGATGGCCGAGCACATGCTCATCCTCGGCGTCGAGAATCCGAAAGGCGAAAAGACCTATGTCGCCGCCGCTTTCCCCAGCGCCTGCGGCAAAACCAATTTCGCCATGCTCATTCCGCCGGAAGGCTTCGAAGGCTGGAAGGTCTGGACCGTCGGCGACGACATCGCCTGGATCAAGCCGGACGCCGACGGCCTGCCCTACGCGCCATCAATCCCGAAGCCGGCTTCTTCGGCGTGGCGCCCGGCACGTCGTTGAAGACCAATCCGAACGCGATGGCGACGCTGGCGCGGAATTCCATCTTCACCAATGTCGCGCTCACGCCCGAAGGCGGCGTCTGGTGGGAAGGCATGACCGACCAGCCGCCCGCCGAATGCATCGACTGGCAGGGCAAGAAGTGGACTCCGGAGATCGCCAACGAGACCGGCGCCAAAGCCGCGCATCCCAACTCCCGCTTCACCGCGCCCGCTTCGCAGTGCCCCACCATCGATCCCGCCTGGGAAGATCCCGGCGGCGTGCCGATCAGCGCCATTCATCTTCGGCGGACGCCGCGCCACCACCATGCCGCTCGTCTATCCAGGCTTTCAACTGGAGCTCCGGCGTTTACATCGGCGCCACCATGGGCTCGGAGACCACCGCCGCCGCGGCCGGCGCCGTCGGTAAAGTGCGCCGCGACCCCATGGCCATGCTGCCGTTCTGCGGCTATCACATGGGCGACTACTTCCGCCACTGGATCAAGATGCAGCGCCAATCTCAGCGAGACCCCGCGCATTTTTCACGTCAACTGGTTCCGCAAGGATGCAGACGGCAAGTTCATCTGGCCCGGCTTCAGCGAGAACATGCGCGTGCTGAAGTGGATCGTCGATCGCGCTCACGGGCGCGCCGTGGCAAGGAAACGCCCGATCGGCTGGATGCCCCACTACGAAGACATCGAATGGAAGGGTCTCGACTTCCCGCGGGAAAAATTCGAAGAGCTGCAGGCCTTCGACCGCAAAGCGTGGCGCGAAGAAGTGATCGGTCAGGAAGAGCTCTTCATCGATCTGCACGATCATCTGCCCGCCGAGATCATCTACGAGCGCGAACTCCTGATCTGCCGGATTTAATATTTTCTGTGTGGGGCAGGTTGTTAACCTGCGGGCGGGTCGTGGACCCGCCCTCTACTTAACCGCGGCCAACGTGATCCCGTCACCATACTGCGCGAATCCCGGAATCGTCACCGGCAGCTTCCCGCCGATCGCAATCTCTCCGAATAACGCCTTCACGGCCGAGACCTCCGACGGCGCCACCGTTGTGTACGTAGTCATATAAGCCGCCACGTCCGGGAAGTTCCGCAGCAGATACGGATTCCCCATCGCAATCAGCCCCACCGGCTTCTTCGTCGCCACCAGCTTGTCGATCAGCTGCGGAAATCCTCCGCCCAGCGCCACGCTTCCCCGGTATGCCGCGACGGACGCGAACGCCACCACCACGTAGCGTTCCGCTCCCGCCGCCCGTTCCACTGCCGCATTCAGATCGGTCTCTGACATCCGGTTATCCAGCATTGCCACGTTGGCCATGACCGCGCGTTTCCGCACCTCCAGCGCGAATGCCTGCCCTTCAAGCGAAGTGCTCGATTCCGCCAGCACGAAATACGCCGTATCCGCCGCCGGCTTCAGCGGCACAAAATCCTTCTCATTGCGCACCAGCGTAACGGAGCGGTCCGCAATCCGCTGCGCCACGGCATTGCTTTCGGGCGAATTCACCACCTCGTGAATTTCTTCCAGATCCACCAGCTTTTTCGTCGCCAGCCCGACATGCGCCTTCGCCGTGAGTATGCGCATCACGCTTTCGTCGATTCTCTTCTGCGTCAGATGCCCGCTCTTCACCGCCGCTGCGACCGCATTAATCGCCGCCTCTCCGTCGGGAGGCATCAGCAGCACGTCCGCACCCGCTTCGAGCGACCGCACCGCCGCCTCACCCACCGAAAAGCCTTTCGCGATGCCACCCATCTCGAGCGCATCCGTCACCACGATCCCTTTGAACCCCAGTTCTTCGCGCAGCACCCCGGTGAGGATCTTCGGCGACAGCGTCGCAGGCAGATCCGGTTCATCGAGCGCCGGAACGGCGATATGCGCCGTCATCACCGAATCGGTTCCGCTCTGAATCGTGGCGCGGAACGGTGCCCACTCCACCTTTTCCAGCCGCTCGCGGTCACCGCCTATCGACGCCAGATTCAGGTGCGTATCCGTCGCGGTATCGCCGTGTCCGGGAAAATGCTTCGCGGTCGTCAGCACTCTCGCCCCCGGTACGGAGTGCGCCCCCTGTATAAACGCGGACGCGAACGCCGACACCTCCTCCGGGTTCTCCCCGTACGAACGGATGTTGATGATCGGGTTGTCGGGATTGTTGTTCACGTCCGCGTCCGGAAACAGCAGCCACTGCACACCGAGTGCGCGGGCCTCGCGCGCCGTGATCTCGCCCTCGGCCGCAGCCTCTTTCGGATCTTTCGAAGCCGCGAACGCCATCGCGTGCGGGAACACTGTGGTCGCATCCACGCGCATTGACGCCCCGCGCTCGAAATCCCCCGACACCAGCAGAGGAATCTTCGCCAGCCTCTGCATGCGGTTGATGAAGCTTGCCGCCTCCAGCGGATCGGCCTTCGCCACCGTGCGGCCGTTCGAAACGTTCACCAGAATGAGCCCGCCGACATGCTCCTGCGAAACCAGATGCACGAATTTCCGGTATTCGCTGGTCCGCGTATTCATCGGGTGCCCGCTGAATCCGATAACGATCAGCTGCGCGATCCTCTCGCGCGGCGTCAGCGTCTTTAGCCATCGCGCGGCGATCGCCACATCGGACCCTCCCGCGGTTGGCGCGGCTGGTGCCGTCGCTCTCTTTACTGACGGTGTGCTGTGGGCCGCCGGAGTGTTACGGGAAGTGTCCGCCACAAGCACGCTCGCTATAACTGCCAGCGCCGCTGCCGAGGCCAGCCGGTCTCTCATGCCTTGTATTCTTCCACTCCTGGGTCGTGTATGTCGTGATGCTAGCCGGCGTTTGCCCGCTTCGCGCCACCGGACCCACCGCCCTGCGACGACGGTGTGCGCCGATGCGGCCGTGCTTCCAGCCTCCGGATTGCGCGCAGCAGTTCGGGCACTTCCTTATTGCTCTTGTTGACCAGTTCGTCCGCTCCCGATGTCTCCGGTGTAAGCCCGATGGCGTCGATGTAGCCCGAAAGCAGGATGATGCGCGCCGGTGATTCCTTGCCGCGAATCCTGCGGATCAGTTCGATGCCGTCCATTTCGCCCATGCGCAGGTCGGTCACGACCACATCGAACTCCTGTGTCTGAAAGATCTCCCACGCCTCCTCACCACTCAGCGCTGTGACAATGTCGTAACCGTGCTCCGCCAGAATCATCTTTCTGGCTGTTAATCCACGGACGTTATTGTCGACGAGCAGAATTCTTGAGGCAGGTACAGGATCTTTTTTCATGCGGGGGACCGAGTCAAAGTAACAGACCGGTTACGACAGTGTCAACGAATTCGCATCCCTCTGAAAGAACTGCTGATCGAGTTCTTGACTTGACCGATTTATACGCGGTCGACGGGTGGCTGTCCAAACCTGAGATGCGGGCGCATCGCCTCGAACTCAGCCTCCAAACGGTCTACTTCCAGAAGAGCCGCACGTCTGCGCAATCCTGCCGCTTCAGGTGCATCCGCGTTATGCGGTCTTTCAAAGAGAGCACTAACTATTTCGGCGACTCTCTTGTCGATCTGAGCTTCTATCCACTGCTTGTCCTGCGCGCTGAGACTCATCGCGTTATTCTACCGCCCGCGGCGCCAGATACCCGGCCTTCGCGACAATCGTGTATTTGACCGGCTTCCCCTTCTGGTCCGTCATCTTCAGCGGTTCGTTCGTCGCCGGATTCACCAGCTGTATCGTCAGCTTGCGGAACTTGCCGTCCTTCGCCTGATTATTCGGCGAATACCCGAGCGAGTACTGGTTCCGCATCGACATGCGAGATCTGCTGGAACACCTCCAGGCAAGTTCCTGCGGGAATCGCGGGAAGTACGCCTGCCCTCCGGTTTCCTTCGCGAACGTTCGCAGCTCGTTGTCCCCCTGCAGAAAGCTCATGGAGTCCTGCGCCATCATAGCGCGCATGAGCCCCAGAATCTCGATGGAATACACCGGCACGCCCGCTTCCTGCAGCGCCTTCCGCGCTTTGTCGTATGTCAGCTTGCTGAACGTATCGATGCCCGACGAGATCAGCAGCACTGCCTTCCGGCCCTCGATCTTCGACATCCGGTCCGTCGTATCCGCCAGCGCATCGAACATATTGCTCTCCGAAAATCCCGGGATGCGCAGCAGCGACAGCGCATCCATCGTCTTCGACCGGTCGGCCGTGAAATCGCTCAGAATCGTTGTTTTCAGATCGTATGCGATCACTGCGACATAGTCGTCCGGCTTCAGACTGTTCACGAAACCATACGACGCCCTGAGCGTGTCGCCCCAGCCGGCGCTCCAGTACGCCTGGTAGCGCCCGCTGAACTCGATCACCATCGCCACTGTCATCGGCGCTGAAGTCACTGAAAACTGCGTGAGAGTCTGCGGCACATTGTCTTCCAGAATGCGGAAGTTATCACGTGTAATCCCGGGTATCGGATTGCCGTGCGGGTCGATCACCTGCACATCCACGTTGACGATGTTCGTTTCCGCTTTAAAACTCGCATCGCCGGTGTTCTCGTTGCCCTTTGTGGCCCGCGGACTGAGCTTCGACGGAATCGGCGCCTGACTGATTGTCCGAACTGTTGCCCGTACTCGAGTCGTCCGCCGCAGCTGACTTCCGCGGTTTGGCCACCGTCTGGCTTCCCGTGGCCGCGTCCTGTGCCCACACATCGAGAGCCCAAACGCCGAGCCATCAGCGCCACTGCGGTGAACGAAAACAGGATCGAACGTTTCATAAGCACACTTCCACCTTTTAAATGATACGGGAAATTCCGCCGCAGGTTTCAGCCCCACGACCTGATCCGGCGCGCACAGCCCGCCACTCGGGCGGGCGTTGTGAGCGGTCAAACTCAGTTCACCCAGGGATCGCGGTCGGAGCCGTGTTTTTTCAGATAAACCTTGAATTTTTTCCGCGCGCGCTGCAGTCTGTATTCTTTCCACCGCTGCTTCAGATCCAGACGGAACCCGCTGCCGGCGCGCGGCCGGAACTGCGTCCTGATGTACACGAACCCGAAAATCATTCCGCCCAGATGCGCCAGATTGCTCACCGTGCTTCCGGTCTGGAACGAACTCAGAAACGCGATGCCGCCGAAGATCATCACCATGTACTTCGCCTTGATCGGGAACAGGAAACTCATCAGCACGGTCTGATTCGGAAACAGCATGCCGAACGCCAGCAGAAGTCCGTATATCGCGCCGGAAGCTCCGATCACCCGCTGATGCGGATTGCCGAACGCGAGGTTCACCAGCACCACACAGATTCCCGCGCCCACGCCGCACACGAAGTAATACGTCAGGAACCGCCGCGTTCCCCACGTCTCCTCGATCGGCGCCCCGAACATCCAGAGCGTCAGCATGTTAAACAGGATGTGCCAGATGCTTGCGCAGGTCGTGCAGAAAAAGGTAGGTGACGAGCTGCCACACCGCGCCTCGCGTCACGTCTGCCGGAACCAGTTCCAGGCTGCCGAAAATCGGCTCTCCGCGCACGTATGAGCCAAAGAAGTAGATCACATAGACTGCGACATTCGAGATGACGAGCCACTTGACCCCGGTCGGAAACGACCAATTGAAGAGAGAACTGCTGCTTCGATACCTGGTGTCGTATCGCATGTAGGACCCCGGCTCTGTGCGTCCGGCTGTTCTATGCGTAGGATAGCAGCACGCTGTCGTATAAAGTGGTTCGAAGCTTCAGAGCTTCGAAGCCGCACTGGCGCGTCTGTCTTCAGCCGGTTCCGTCTCCGCCTGGTGCTGGATCGCCTTACGCGCGTGCAGTGTCAGTTGCCACGCTGCGTACTGCTCCACGATCGCTGCGCCGATCCACACCTGCCAGTGCGACATCGCCCCGGCCTTAAATACGAAAGCACCTGTCCAGCCCAGATCGTCGCCGATGCGCCACACCCCGAACGACGCGCAGCTGATGGACGTCAGCGTGAGCAGGTAAGCTGTCACGCGCGCGACACGGCTGTTTTTTCCCGGCCGCGCCGATATAGCCGCGCCGCGTCCGAGGCGCACCCTGACAATCATGACTTCAGGCTTTCACGTCCCACTATAAGTCCTCGCCCGCACCGCGCTCCCACATCCGCGGCCACCTTCGCGCGGTTTCATACAATCAATAGCGTTTGCAATGAAAAAGCTGACCACAGTTATCTTCGGAACCGGATTCATGGGCCGCGTCCACACCGAAGGCGTGCGCCGTCTCGGTAACGTCGAAGTTGCCGGCATTGCCGCCCGCACGCCCGAACAGGCGCGCCGCTTTGCCGATGAGCTTTCCATTCCGCGCGCCACGGGTGATTACCGCGAGTTCCTCGCCGACCCTTCCATCGACGCCGTGCACATCTGTACGCCTAACGCCCTGCATTTCCCCATGGCAGCAGCCGCGCTCGCCGCGGGTAAGCACGTGCTCTGCGAAAAACCTCTGGCCACCTCAGTCGCCGAAGCCCGCGAGATGGTCCGCCTGGCGCAGGAAAAGAACCTCGCCAACTGCACCTTCCACAATCTCCGCTACTATCCGCAGGTGCAGAACATGCGCCGCCTCCGCGAATCCGGCGAACTTGGCGACATCCTCGTCGCGCAGGGAACCTACTCGCAGGACTGGCTTCTCTACGACACCGACTGGAACTGGCGCATCGAAATCCGGTCCGAGCCGCGCCTTCGCCGACATTGGCACGCACTGGTGCGACATGGTCGAGCATGTTACCGGCCTGCGCATCTCCTCCCTCTGCGCTGACCTCAACACGTTCCACAAAACGCGCCGGAAGCCCAAAGGATCGGTCGAAACCTTCACCGGCAAGAATGCCGCCCCTGCCGATTTCACCGAAGTTCCGATCTCGACCGAAGACTTCGGCTCGATGATTCTCCGCCTCGGCGACAGCGCCCGCGGCGCCATGACCGTGAGCCAGGTCTCCGCCGGGCGCAAGAATCGCTTCTTCGTCGAGATCTACGGCACGAAGGCTTCAGTGGCGTGGGATCAGGAGCAACCCGACGAACTCTGGATCGGTCGCCGCAACGTCCCCAACCAAGTGATCGTCAAGGACCCCGTTCTTCTGCAGGAAAAAGCCCGCAGCTATGCTGACTTGCCAGGAGGCCACAGCGAAGGCTACGACGATACCTTCAAACAGGTGTTCCGTCGTTTCTACCGCCGCGTAGCCGACCCAAATGCGCCGATCGAGTATCCAGACTTTGAAGACGGCCTCCGTCAGCTGGAAATCCTCGATGCGGTGCTGGAAAGCTCGCGCAAACGCGCCTGGGTCGATTTGTGACCCGCAGCCTTATTACGCGATATGTTCGTCCAGCATCTTCTGGACGTCGCCCTTCCCCGTCGCGCCGACCTTCGTCGCCACCAACTGCCCGCCCTTGAACAGCAGCAGCGTCGGAATGCCGCGCACCTGATAGCGCATCGCGGTCTGTCCCTGTTCGTCCACGTTCAGCTTCCCGATCTTCGCCTTGCCGTGGTACTCCTCGGCAAGCTGGTCGATGATCGGCGTCATCTGGCGGCACGGTCCGCACCAGGTCGCCCAGAAGTCCACCAGCACCGGTTCAGTCGATTTCAGCACGTCCGTATCCCAGCCGGCGTCGGTAAAGTTAAGCGTGTTTGCTCCAGCCATTTATGTCCTCTTCAAAAAATCAGATTCAACTGCCTGTGTGAAGGATGCAACCTGCATCTACAACGTCGACGCAATCTTCTGGTACAACCGCGAGTATTCGCCCGCCGATGCCGTCCACGAATAATCCTTCTGCATTCCCCGCGCCATCATCGCCGTCCACGCCTTTGTTTCCTTCCATCCGCGGCAGGCCAGCTTTGTTGCTTCGAGAAGCGCATACCCATTGTAATCAACGAACTTGAAACCGGTCGCGTCGCGCGCTGGTACCCCTGCGATCGTGTCATCCAGCCCGCCCGTGGCGCGCACCACCGGCACCGTCCCGTATCGCAGACTGTAAATCTGGTTCAGCCCGCATGGCTCATAGCGGCTCGGCATCAGAAAGATGTCCGCGCCGGCTTCGATCCGGTGTGCCAGACCATCGTCATAGCCGAACCGCACCGCCACTCTTCCGCCGAATTTCCACTGCATCCAGCGAAACATTTCTTCAAGGTGCCATTCGCCGTTCCCCAGCGCGACCAGATACACATCCTCCCGAAAAAGCTCCTCTGCCGCCTGTCCGATCAGCTCCAGCCCCTTCTGCGCCGCAAATCTCGACACCACCCCCAGCAGCGGCCGATGCATCGCTTCCTCGGGCAATCCCATTTCGCGCAGCAGCTCGCGCTTGCACGTCTGTTTGCCGCTGATCTTCCCCGCGGCGATCTGCGCGGCCGTGTATCTGGCCGGAATGGCCGGGTCATGTTCCGGATCCCAGCGCGCGTAATCAACGCCGTTCACGATTCCGCTCAGCACGCTCCGCCGGTCGCGGAGCAGCCCGTCCATCCCGAAGCCGTATTCGGGCGTCTGAATCTCCTCGGCATACTTGCGGCTCACCGTGTTCAGGGCATCGGCGAATACGACGCCCGCCTTCAGGAATGCGATGTTGCCCCAGAACTCCATCGCCCCCGGGCTATCGTACGCCGCGGGGAATCCGATGTCCCCCAGTACCTCCTTACCGAACACGCCCTGATACCCGAGATTGTGGATCGTCAGCAGCGTCCGCACATTCAGCAGTGAGGGATCCACCAGGCGCGGATCTTTCAGGTACGCCGGCACCAGCGCAGCCTGCCAGTCGTGGCAGTGAATAATATCCGCCGGAAACAGCCGCCGCGCGATCTCAATCGCTGCTCTCGACAGCACGGCGAAGCGGATGTGGTTGTCGGGGAATTCGCCTCTCGAGTCGCCATACAACCCGTCGCGCCCAAACAGCGACGGCTCATCCACGAAATAAACCGGCGCATCTTCGCCCGGCGCTTCTCCTGCCAGCTGCCAGACTGAGGTCTCGAATATTCGCCGCCCCAGCGCAACTGGCATCGACGCGATGACCTGCGTTGCCGGCGCGTCCCTGGCTCCCATGTAACGCGGGATTACAGTAGCGACCGGATGCCCGACGCGCGCCAGCGCCTCCGGCAGCGCTCCCAGTACATCCGCCAGTCCGCCGCTTTTCGCCCACGGACTCGCTTCCGACGAAACCATGAGTATGCGCGCGAACCTGTTCACTCGTTAAATAGTACAGTGGGGCAGGTTGGTAACCTGCAGCGGGGTTGCCAACCCCGCTCGCCGTCCTTCACCAACCGCCGCGGAGCCTGCATATAATAACGCTTTGAAACAATTTCTCTCCCTCGCCGCGGTCTTCTTCGCGAGCCTCTCTGGACTCGGCGCCTCGGACAACCTGCAACTCGGCTCGAACGAGAACCTCTTCATCGTTCTTGCGACCATCAATGCCGCGGGCTACGACGAGGGCATCAACCTCCCCGACAACCACCCGTTCCGCCGCGAGCTGCTCGAATACCTCGCCAAACAGACCATTCCCGTGCTTCCCGATCTCAAAAGCTATTACCGGAAGCACATGCAGCGTACCGGCGTGGCGGATCTTTCGCAATACATCTCCTTCGCGCTCTCCCTTTCCGGCCCGCCTTATTTTGAGTGGCGCACGCGCAACGTCGATGTCCCGCCGGACGCCATGGCGCTCGCCGAGTTCAGGCCTCTGCTCATAGATTTCTATGAGCAGGCGAAGCTCGACGATCTCTGGAAGAAAGCCCAGCCCGCTATCGAGAAGGAAGAGGAGAAATACCACGCCCCGCTTCTCGCGATGACCACCTCCATCGACGGCTATCTGCGCGTCTCCGCCGGTGGCTATCTCGGCCGCCGGTTCTCCGTCTTCGTTGATCTCCTCGGCGCTCCAGAACAGGTCCAGACCCGGAATTACGGCGAAGACGCTTTTGTCATCGTCACCCCTTCCTCTAAACCCAGCCTGTTCGACATCCGCCACGCCTATCTGCACTTTGAGATCGATCCCATCTGCATCAAGTACGGCATTGCGCTCGATCAGAAGCGCACGCTGCTCGATTACGTCCAGGGCGCCGGGGCGCTCGACATGCCCTACAAGAATGACGTCGTCCTGCTGGCCAACGAAAGTCTGATCAAGGCCGTCGAATCCCGTCTCGACAAGAACCCGGGAGAAGTCACCCAGGCGGCCCGACAGGGCTACGCGCTCGCACCGTTCTTCGCCGAGCAGCTCCCGCTGTTCGAAAAGCAGGACCAGAGCTTCCGCTACTATGTCGAAGACATGTTCAACTCGATCGATCTGAATCGGGAGAAGAACCGCATCGCCGCGATAAAATTCGATCCCGCGCCTCTGGTCCGCGCCGGCAAACAAGTGGCCATCCCCGCCGCGGAGCCGAAGCTTTCGCCATCCGCCAAAACTCTCGAACAGGCCGATGATCTCTACTCCAAACGCACTCTCGACCCGGCGAAGGAGCTCTACCTCAAGGCGCTCGAGCAGGATGGCAGCCCCGACGAACACGCGCGCGCCTGGTACGGACTTGCCCGCGTCGCCGTTCTGCAGAACCAGCCCGAGTCGGCCGTCAAGCTCTTCGAAAAAACTATCGGCGCGTCTCCCGACGATCCGACCAAAGCCTGGAGTCTGTATTACCTTGGCCGTCTTTCCAGCGCCGTCGGCGATTCCGCACGTGCGGCGAAGTTCTTCCAGGATGCACTGGCGGTTCCTGGCGCCTCCGACATGGCGCGCAAAAACGCCCAGACCGAATTAGCTAAACTTCCGAAATGATCACAGGAGATTTCGTTCAATGAGAAGTTCCACCATCGCAGCCACTCTGCTCGCCCTCTCGCTCGGCGCGGCAGTCGCATTTGCCCAGGCTCCGGCCACCGCCCCTCCGGCCCCGACCAAGGTCAACAAAAACGGGCCCGGCCCCAAATCCAAAGGCGAGGAAACCGCGGTTCGCGCTCTCTTCACGTCGCAGACGCAGTCGCCCGACGACCAGATCGCCGCGGCTGAAGCACTGCTTTCCAAATACGCTGACACCGACTACAAAGCCTTCGCCCTCGAACTGGAAGCCGAGGCCTATCAGAGGAAAGGCGACGTCGCCAAGGCCATCTTCTACGGCGAAACCGCGCTCGGTGCCGATCCAAAGAACTACGACGCCGACAACCTCCTCGCCAATCTCTACGCTGCCACCACCAAAGAAAACGATCTCGACAGGAACGAGAAGCTGGCCAAAGCCGAGAAGTACGCGCACGATTCAATAGCGGCTCTCGAAGCCGGCAAGCCCGCTATCTTTGCCACCGCTCCCGACGATGCGTGGAACAAGACCAAAGCCGGGGCCACTGAGCAGGCCTGGCAGGCTCTCGGCATCGCGGCGCAGGTCCGCAAAAAGTACGACGAAGCTGTCGCGGACTTTCAGAAGGGCATCGATGCATCGCCCGATCCTCTTCTGATGATCCGCCTTGGCCGCGCCTACTTCCTCGAGAAAAAGTACGACGAAGCCATCGCCATCGACCAGAAGGTAATCGATTCGCCGGATGCCGTCGCCCAGTACAAGAAGATCGCGGCGGACGACAAAATGCGCTTCACCCAGGCGAAAGGATCAGCGAAGTAGCGCGCCGGCCGACGCGTGCGTTGTGCGCGTTTAGGAATCAGTTGCAATCCAGTCTGGACGAACTCGAACGCGCGCTCGGCTATCACTTCGCGAACCGCGCTCTGCTGGCCCGGGCGGTCACGCACAGCTCCAGCGCAAATGAATCTCAGCCTCCGGCGGCACATCCCCTGCCGCCGGAGACGCCGGCCGACAACGAACGCCTGGAATTTCTCGGCGACGCGATCCTCGGACTCCTCATCAGCGAAGCTCTCTTCTGTCGCTTTGAAGATTTCTCTGAAGGTCAGCTGTCACTTCTGAAGAACCATCTGGTAAGCGCCGCCCACCTGCTCGCCGTCGCGCACAAACTCGACCTCGGCCGCTATCTCCAGCTTGGCCGCGGCGAGGAAACCGCCGGCGGCCGCACCAAGCAGCGTCTCCTGGTAAATGCTTTTGAAGCCGTGCTCGCCGCGGTCTATCTCGACGGCGGATTCGAGACCACCCGCGAGTTCCTCCTGCGCCACGCCATGCCGCCCGCCGAAGAACTCGCGCAGCTTGCTGGCTGCGGCCCGCCGCACGATTTCCGCGCGGAACTCGAACGCCTCGCGCGCGATCGCAAGCTACCACGTCCGCTCTATTTCCTCATTTCGGAAACCGGCCCCGGCCACGCCCGTTCGTTCACGGTCGAAGTCCGCGTCGGCAAGGATTTCGTCGCCACGGCCGAAGGATCATCGAAGAAGGCGGCTTCGCACAATGCCGCCCGCAAGGTCTGCGAAATGCTCCGCGCGCGCGCGATCCAGTAACCTCTGCGGAATCAGCACCTGCTTGTCCGAACCGCGACCGTAAGGGAGCGGCAAGAAGCGTTTTTCAGCAGCCTGCTAGTGGCCGCCGTGCTCTTCGCGTTCTTTCTTGAAGTACTCCGCCTCGGCGACCTTCTGATCCTTCACCCGGCCGCTCGACGCCAGCTTCCGCTTCGCGTTCTTGAGCCGCGCCTGACTGATGCCTTCCGAACTCACCGCGAATCCCGAAAGCAGCTGCTCAAGATCTTCGCTCTTACAGTCGGTGCAGGCGGGCGTAGGCGAACCTTTCAGAACCAGCAGCTCGAATTCGTTGCCGCACCGTCGGCACTGGTATTCATAAATCGGCATTGCCCTTTTACTGTACCGCCGGCGGTCTCCGCCGCCGGCGCCTTTAGTCAATAATTTGCGATCTCCCACCGCTCCCGTCCGTATTGATCAGTGTGAGGCTGGACTTCAACCGCATACTCGCCGACAACCAGTCGCTGGTCTTCAGCCTCGCGCTCCGCTTCCTCCGCGACCGCGCCGGCGCCGAAGAGCTCGCCCAGGACGTGTTCCTGCAGCTCTACCAGCGCCTTGGCCGCATTGAAAGCCCGGCTCACGCCACCAGCTGGCTGCGCCGCGCCATCTGCCATCGATGCATCGATGAGGCGCGCAAACGCCGCTTCCGTCCGCGCATCGCTCTCGAAGCCGTTCCCGAACCGTCCACTGAACCCCTCAATCCCGACCCTCTCCTCCACGATCGCCTGCGCCGGCTCATTGGAGACCTCCCCGACAGCGCCCGCATGGTCGTCCTCCTCCGCTACCAGGAAGACCTCGACCCCACCGATATTGCCAGCTTGCTGAACATGCCGATCAGCACCGTAAAGAGCCACCTGCACCGTTCGCTCACCGTCCTTCGCGGGCGCATGCAGAAACAGGAGATCTGTCGATGAATCTGGAAGACGACCTTCGCCGCGCCCTCCGGCGCCAACCCGCGCCGCCGGATTTCGCCGCCCGCGTTCTGGCGCGCACCCGCCCGCGCCGCGCGTTCCTCTTTGCTGTCGCCGCGGCCGTGGCTGCTGCGGTGCTCGTTCCGTCCGGCATCGATCAATATCGCCAGCGCCAAAAGGCGATCGAAGCCCGCGATCAGCTCGTCCTCGCGCTTTCCATCACCCGGGTTCAGCTTCAGCACATTCAGCAGCAGATTCAGCATCACACGAGGCACGCCCAATGAAACTCCCATGGATTCTCTTCGCCGCCGCCCTTCCCGCTCTGGCGCAACAGCCGGACTTCGATTTCAAGTCACTCGACAAGCTCGCCGCCAACGCCAAAGAGTCGACCAGCATCAATCTGGAAGGCGACGCCCTGAAGGCCGCGACCGGCCTGATGGGCGATGCGTTCCGTAGCCTGACCAGTGTCAACGTGCACAGTTATGAGTTCGCGAAAACAGGCCAGTACAACGAGCAGGATCTGTCACCCGTCCGGACCTTTCTGAAGTCGCTGAACTGGTCGAAAATCGTCGACGTCAAAGAGTCGGACGAGACAAGCGAAATCTATCTGCAGGCGCTGCCCGACGGGAAAATCGCCGGCCTGGCCGTTCTGGTGGCCGAACCCAAAGAAGTCACAGTCGTTTTCCTGCAGGGGGCTCTCGACCCGCGCGACCTGAAAAAACTGGGGGGCCTCGGTATCCCCGATGTCGTGCTCGACCACGGCGGCAAGTCTCCCGACGCCCCCAAAAAAGACTGACGTCTGCCTTCCTTGTGGGGCAGGTTGCCAACCTGCGGGCCGATTGCCAATCGGCCCTTCCCGGGATTTGGTCGGATGCTACCCTCAATCTCAAATGGCCAAACTCTCGATCAAAGACCTCGACCTGAATGGCAAACGCGTCTTCATTCGCGTCGACTTCAACGTTCCGCTCGCCAACGGGGGGCAGGAAATCACCAGCGACAAGCGCATCCGCGCTTCTCTTCCGTCCATCAACTACGCTCTCGACCATGGCGCAGGCGTTGTCCTCGCCTCTCACCTCGGTCGTCCCAAAGGGAAGCCGAATCCCGAGATGAGCATGAAGCCCGTCGCCGCCAAACTGGCGCAGCTTCTCGGCAAACCCGTCGCGCTTGCGCCGGACTGTGTCGGACCCGCCGTCGAAGCGATGCTTCCCAAACCCGGCGAAGTTCTGCTGCTCGAAAACCTCCGCTATCACGCGCAGGAAGAGGCCAACGACCCCGCCTTCTCCGCGCAGCTCGCGAAACTCTGCGACGTCTACGTCAACGACGCCTTCGGTTCCGCCCACCGCGCGCACGCCTCCACCGTCGGCATGATCGCCTTCGTCAAACAGGCCGCCGCCGGTCTTCTCATGGATAAAGAGCTCGAATACATGACGAAGGCCACCGCCAATCCCGCGCGCCCCTGCGTCGCCATCCTCGGCGGCGCCAAGGTCTCCGACAAGATCGAAGTCATCGAAAATCTCCTGAAGTTCGTCGACAAAGTCCTCATCGGCGGCGCCATGGCCTACACGTTCCTGAAGGCGCAGGGCGAACCCGTCGGCAAATCTCTGGTCGAAGACGACAAACTGGACCTCGCGAAAAAACTCCTCGCCGAATACGGCTCGACGATCGTTCTGCCGGTCGATCACGTCGTCGCCGTTGAACTGAAGGAAGGCGCCGAAAACGAAACCGTTGCCACAATTCCCGACGGCAAAATGGGCCTCGACATCGGCGCTAAAACCATCGCCGCTTACTCCGAAATCATTCGCACCGCGAAGACCATCATCTGGAACGGACCTATGGGCGTCTTCGAAAAGCCTCCGTTCGACCGCGGCACCGTCGCGCTTGCTAAAGCCGTGGCCGAATCCGGCGCTCTGTCCGTAGTCGGCGGCGGCGATTCCGAAAAGGCCATCAAGAGCGCCGGCGTCTCGGACAAAATCAGTCACATCTCCACCGGCGGCGGCGCGTCTCTCGAATTCCTCTCCGGCATCGAACTTCCGGGCGTAGCCGCGCTCACCAACAAATGACCGTCCTCCTGCTGCCCGGCCTGCTTTGCGACCGGACCATCTGGAGCCATCAAATCCGCGCTCTCGAAAATATCGCGGAAGTCATCATCCCCGACTTCCGCCAAATCAACTCGATCAGCGCGATGGCACAGATCGCGCTCCGCGAATGCGAAAAAAATGCCGCAGCACCCGCGCGCTTCGCCCTTGCCGGACACTCCATGGGCGCGCGTGTTGCCATCGAAGTCTTCCGCATGGCCCCCGATCGCATCGACCGCATTGCGCTCCTCGACACCGGCGTCCACCCGCGCGGACCGCAGGAAGAATCGAAGCGCGGCGAATTAGTCGAGATCGCCCGTACGCAGGGCATGGCGGCAATGGCCGCGCGCTGGCTTCCGCCGATGCTCCATCCCGATCACACCGCGCTCCTCGGCCCTTTGACTGAAATGGTGATGCGCTCGACCCCCGAGACATTCGCGAACCAGCAGCGCGCCCTGCTCGATCGTCCCGAAGCCCGCGCGGTTCTCCCGCTGATCAAGTGTCCGGCGTTGGTTCTCTGCGGTCGTCAGGACGCCTGGAGCCCCGTCGCGCAGCACGAAGAAATCGCCGCCGCGATTCCGCATTCGAAGCTGGTCATCGTCGAAGACAGCGGCCACATGTCGCCCGTCGAGCAACCGGAGGCCGTCACGCAAGCCCTTCTTAACTGGCTGATGTAGCGCCGGCGATCTTGTCGCCGGTGTACTTACTTAAGGAACGCCGCGCCAGCCACCAATTTGTCTCTCACACCACCTGCAGCACCAGACACTTCAGATACATCGTCTCCGGCACCGTGAGTAATATCGGATGATCCTGCGCCTGCGTCCTTCGTTCCAGCACGCGCAGCATTCTTCCCGCATCGAGCGACGCCTCCGCCACCACCTCGAGCAGCATCGCCTCGCTCACATGATGCGAGCACGAGCACGTCACCAGCACCCCGCCCGGCCCCAGCAGCCGGAGCGCCCGCAGATTGATGTCTTTATACCCGCGCATCGCGCCGTCCAGCTGCTTCCGCGACTTTGCGAACGCCGGCGGATCCAGCACAATCGCATCGAACGACCGTCGCGCCGATGCATATCCCGAGAGCACATCGAACACATCCGCCTCGCGAAACGTCACATTCGCGATGTCATTTGCTTCTCTGTTCCGCTCCGCCGTTGCCAGCGCCGCCGCACTCGAATCGATCCCCTCCACGTGCTCGCACGTTCTTGCCAGATGCAGCGCAAACCCTCCGGTCGACGTAAAACAATCGAGCGCCTTCCCGCCCGCCCGGCTTTGCATACACCATCGCGCCGCCGCCAGGTAATTCTCCCGCTGATCCAGAAATACGCCGGTCTTCTGCCCGCCTAGCAAATCCGCCTCCAGGCGGAAGCCGTTCATGTGAATCTCCACCGGCCCGTCGATCTCTCCCGCCACCACCTTCACCTCGCGCGGCAACTCCTCCAGTTTCCGCACCGCAGCATCGTTGCGCGCCACAATCGCCCGCGGCGTAAACTGCTCCTCCAGCGCCGCGAGAATCTCGCCTATCGACCGGTCCATCCCCTGATCCAGCGCCTGCACCACGAGGCAGTCCCCGTACCGGTCGATTATCAGGGCGGGCAACCCGTCCGCTTCCGCGTGCACCAGTCGGTACGCCGTCGAATCAGTCACGACCGTCTCGCGAAACCTCTGCGCCGCCGCGATGCGCTCGCCAATGTCGAATGCCCCTCTTCCCAGCATCCGCAGCGCAATCTGCGACGACGAACTGTAATGCGCCTGGCCCATAAAGACCCCGCGCTCATCGAGGACAAGCACTACCGCACCCGGCGTCGCCTCACCCGTGGCCGTCACATCGGAGCGGAAAATCCACGGATGCCCCGCACGAAAACGATCCGCCCCTTTTTTCGATACCCGTACTTCCGCTTCCACCCCATCAGCATCTCATCACCTCGCCAAACGTGACGCTGTCATCTATAGTGGTCATATAAAGGAGCGCACAGGCCGAAGGGTCCGTTGTGCGCGTTTTCAATTCAAATGACGAATCGCCTTGCCGGCCTCCGACGATCCCGCGGCGTTTCCGCTGCCGATCTCGCCTCGCAGGTCGGTGTCACCCGCCAGGCCATCTATGCCATCGAAGCCGGCACCTACATGCCGAACACCGCTGTTGCGCTCCGCCTCGCGCGCGTCCTCGAAACCTCCGTCGAAGACCTGTTCGCTCTCGACAACGAAGAAGTCTCTCTGCCGGACCCGCTGGGCTTCGAGCCCCTCGACGAAGCCTTCACCTTTGAGCAGGGCGCCCCCATTCAGATATGCAAAGTCGGACGGCGCGCCATCGGTGTCGCCCCGCCTCAGTTCCCCGCCTGGCTTCCCATGGCGGACGGTATCGCCACTGACTCCCGCCACGCCTCTCTCTCCTCCCCGCCCGACGATGACACCCGCCTCCTGATCGCCGGATGCGACCCCGCGCTCTCTCTCCTCGCCCAGCACGCGCGTCAGGTCGGCATCGAGGTCATCCTCGCCAGCGGCAACAGCGCCCACAGTCTCGCATGGCTGCGCGCGGGCAAAATCGACATCGCTGGCAGCCATCTCAACGATCCCGTCTCAAACGGCCGCTCTCTCTCAGTTCTCACATTCGCTCTCTGGCAGGAAGGTATCGTCGTCCGCCGCGGCAATCCGAAGTCGATTCGGACTGTCGCCGACCTCGCCAATCCCGCGGTCCGCTTCGTCAATCGCGAGAAAGGTTCCGGCGCGCGCCGCCTCTTCGACTCGCTCACCGCTGCCGCCGGTCTCGCACCGGCAACCTGGAAAGGCGCCGACGCCACCGCGCCCGGCCATCTCGCCGCTGCCTGGGCCGTGGCTTCCGGACAGGCCGATTGCTGCATCGCCGCCGGATCCGCCGCGCGCCGCTTCGGTCTCGATTTCATCCCGCTCGCCGGCGAGCGCTTCGAACTTGTCCTCCACAAACGAGACCTGGCGCGCAAGCCTGTGCAGGCAGTTCTCGACGTTCTCAACCGCGCGCGCTTCCGCCGCCAACTCGAAACAATCGCCGGCTATGATGTTTCACACGCCGGCGAGACAGTCGCCTGACTTTGCCGTGCCCCTTTTTCGCGTCACTCCGTTACTGAACCGCAATTGCGAAGGAGCGGCAACGCAAGCCTCTGTTGGCGCCATAAATCGCCATCCCATGCCAAACTGGAGGCAATGAGCCGTTTTCTCGTTACCGGCGGCGCCGGATTCATAGGATCTGCCCTCGTGCGCGGCCTCCTTGCTCGCGGCGCCACGAATGTCACAGTCGTCGACAACCTCCTCACAGGGCACGAGCGCAATCTCGACGGCGTCCGCGGCCCCCTCGACTTCCACCGCACCGACATCCGCGACTACGACGCCCTCCTCCGCTCCATGGTCGGCACCGATATCGTCTTTCACGAAGCCGCCATCCCCTCCGTCCCGCGCTCCATCCACGAGCCGGTTCCCTCGCACGAAATCAACATTAACGGCACTTTCAACGTTCTTCGCGCCGCAAAGGAAGCGGGCGTGCGCCGCGTGATCTACGCCGCATCTTCCTCTGCCTACGGCGACACCGAAGAACTTCCCAAAGTCGAGACCATGACGCCGCACCCCAAATCCCCTTACGCGGCCCAGAAGCTGCTCGGCGAACATTACATGTCCGTCTGGGCGGGCTGCTTCGCCCTCGAAACCGTCAGCCTGCGCTACTTCAACGTCTTCGGTCCGCGTCAGGACCCCTCCAGCCCGTACTCCGGCGTACTCTCTCTCTTCATGTCCGCCATTCTGAACCGCGAAGCCCCCACCATCTTCGGCGATGGAGAACAGTCCCGCGACTTTACCTACGTGGAGGACGTCGTTGCCCTCAACATCAGAGCCGCCGAGGCGCCGTCACACGTCTCCGGCAAAATGTACAATGCCGGAAACGGCGGGCGCATCACGCTCAATCAGGCCTGGTCTTTGCTGGAGAAAATCGAAAGCTGCCGCATAGCGCCGAAGTACGGACCCGCGAGGGCAGGGGATGTACGCGACTCTCAGGCCGACACCACGCTGGCGCGCCGCGACCTCGGGCACGACCCACGTTTTACGTTTGAGGAAGGAATGAAGGCTACGCTCGCCTGGTACAGGGAGCAGGTGGGACAACCTGTAGGTAAAACTTAAGCCGCTTCCGGAAAACTGAAGCCGCACTTCTGCAGCGCTTTGTCCAGCAGCGAAATTGCTTCCGCTTCGCTGATGTTGCGCGCCAGCGAGACCTCTGAAATCAGCATCGTCCGCGTGCGGTCGAGCATCTTCTTCTCGCGGAACGACAGCGGCTTCTCTGCCTGCAGCCGCACCAACTGTTTAAAGACCTCGGCGATCTGCAGCAGGCTGCCGGTCAGCATTTTCTCGCTGTTGATCTTGAAGCGAACCTTCCAGTCGGAGAGATTCTCGATTGCCGGCCCCGCCAAATAGGCAAGCACCTTATTGACATCGGCCGCCTTTGACAGCTTCCGTAGTCCAATGCTCTCGGCATTCGAGAATGGCACCATCACCGTCATACTTGAACAAAAAAGCCGGAGCAAATAAAACTTCTCCGGCCGCTGTTCAAAGAAACGTGTGCTGATGTTCTCAATGGTCCCAACGCCTTGATTGGGATATACAACTTTTTCACCGACTGCGAAGGTCATCATACGTTGAGTCCCCCACCAGAACACCGGTGTGAAATTAACAGGAATTTAACTGCGACGAGCAACTCATCATAGGATGGTCAAATTGTTTTGTCAAGTGTGTATGTAACTGATTAAAACAACGTGACTTGTAGCACCATCGAATGGCGTCATAAAAATTATGTATCGCTTAGATATACACACATCCTTCTTCCGGCGGGGCTCGGAACCACCCTCGACGGGTGGCTACCCCGGCCGACTTTCTCCTCAGTTAATCCTCCGCTGCCGCCCGCGCGCTCTTCGACTCCTGAGCATCGGCATGTTACATTGGTAGCGTCCCAAACGGAACCGCATCAGGACATCGGTCCTCACGCGGCTCAACCAGTGCGGGGACGTAGTTCAGTTGGTTAGAACGCCGGCCTGTCACGTCGGAGGTCGCGGGTTCGAGCCCCGTCGTCCCCGCCATTTCCCCGAATCCCGCCCCCTCCCAACGCAATCTTGAAAGCGTGATTGCCGATTCCGCGATTCCTCGCGCCCTCGACCCCCCGTTCCAGCACATCCTCGACACCTACGCCAGCGAAACCAACAAGACCGCTGATGTCTTTCGCCAGTTCGATGCCGCCGAATTTCCCTTCCGCCCGCATGCGAAATCCTCCACGACGCTCGAAATCTTCCGTCACCAGCTTCTCTCCGAGCGCCGTTTCTTTGCCGAATTCCTCGATGTCCCCGAGCCCGATCCCTCCGTCGTACTCCCCTCCGACCCCACCCCCGAAGCTTTTGCCGCGCGTCTCGAAGCACTGGCGCTTCCCCGTCTCGCATTTCTCGCGCAACAGGATGGGTTTTGGTGGCTCACCCCGCACCGTTTCTTCGATGTCGACCGCGAGCGTGTCTGGATTTTCTGGCGGCGCGTCCTCCACTCCGCGCACCACCGCACGCAGCTCACGGTTTACCTGCGCCTTCTCGACAAGCCCGTCGTCTCCGTCTACGGCCCCACCGCCGATGTCACCTGGAAGGGAGCCGATCCCACCCTTGCCTAGCGTTCTTTCCGTCAATGTCGGCACGCCTCAGCGAGTCCGCTGGCTCGCCATGGAGGTTCTCACCAGCATCTTCAAATCGCCCGTCGAAGGCCGCCGCGCCGTCCGCCCGCACAACATTGAAGGCGACCGCCAGTCCGACCTTACCGTCCACGGCGGACCCGGCAAAGCTGTCTACTGCTACCCCTCCGAGCACTACGCTTACTGGCGCGAAAAGCTCCCCACCCACGATCTCTCCGTCTACGGCGCTTTCGGCGAAAACCTCACCACCGAAGGACTGCTCGAAACAGACGTGCGTATCGGCGACCGTTTCCGCGTCGGCACCGCCGTCCTGCAGGTGACCCAGCCCCGCATGCCTTGTTTCAAGCTTGGCATCCGTTTCAACCTCGGCACCATGGTGAAGCTCTTCTGGAAGAGTGGCCGCTCCGGCATCTACTTTTCGATCGTCGAAGAAGGCGACGTCGCCGCCGGCGATCCCATCGAGCGCATCGCGCGCGGTCCGGAAGAGGTCACGATCTCCGATGTCGTCCGCCTCTACCGCGGCGACGAAACCAGCTCCGAGCTTTTCGAACGTGCCATGCGCGCGCCCTTATCCGGCAGCTGGAAAGAGGAGATTCGCGAGCGCCGAGGGTAGCGCCGGCGGTCTTCGCCGCCGGTGGGTTTAGTGAGAAGAGCTGGCCGGTCAGGCCATCCATTTCCTGGAGGAGAATGATGGTAACAGATGAGAACCTTCAGTATCTTCCTGCTGGCCGCGGCCGCGCTGTCCGCGCAAACCCCGGCTCCGGCATTCAAAAGCGAACTGCTGATCGGAACCTGGAAGGTCAACTGGGATAAATCGAAGACGCCGAATCAGCGGCCCGCAGCCGAGATGCCCGCGCTCATCCGTCAGTACCGGCCGTATGGCGACGGCTTCATGCTGCACACGGTCCTGCGCGCCGCCCCTGGCCCGAAGGCGGTTCCGGAACTTGATCTGATCGCTGCCGCGAAGTACGACAACAAGGAATACCCGACCTTCACCCCCGAGCGCCTGACGAATCTCTTCACCGCCGGCAAGCAGCCCGCCCAGACCGTGTCATTCAAATCTGTCGGACCTTACAACCTCGAGTGGGTCGACCGCACGAACGGGAAAATCACCGCCGACGGAACCATGGAACTCTCGCCCGACGGCAGCACGATGAAATTCATCTCCCGGGGCTACAACCCCGAAGGCAAACCGATGCGTTCCAGCACTCTGATCTTCGAAAAGGTCGCGCCGTAGTGTCGTGTCTCTGAAGTCCCTGGCCTGATGTGGGGCAGGATGCAATGCCCACCGGCCTGCATCCGGAGATGGCGAAGGAACCTCTAAAACACTAATTCAGCCCCACCGGCGCGGGCTTCTCGCTCGTCTTCGCATCCGTCTTCGCCAGTTGCTTCGGCGTGTCGAAGTGGCTCAGCGACTGCGCATACTGCGAAAGCCCCCTATACAGCGCCTCCGCCACCTTCTGTCTGTACTCCGGCTTCCCGAGATTGCTTTCGTCTCGCGCATTACTCAGAAAGCCGATCTCCGCCAGCACCGACGGCATCGACGCCCCGATCAGCACCACAAACGGTGCGCGCTTCACGCCCCGGTTATGCGCCGCCGCATTCGACTTCGCCGCGTTTGCCTGAATTGCGCTCTGCACGTCTTCCGCGAATGTGTGCGATTCCTCAATCTTGTCGTTCAGCGTAATCGTCTGAATCAAATCCTTCAGTTCGCCCACGCTCTTCTCCGAACCCGCGTTCTCCCGCGCCGCCACATTAAGCGCATCCGGCGCGTTCGTGAAGTTCAGGAAGAACGTCTCCGTCCCGGCCACCTCGGGCGCAGGCGAAGAATTGGCGTGTATCGACAGGAACAAATCCGCCTTATGCTCATTCGCGATGGCCGTCCGCTGCTGCAACGGGATGAACGTATCGTCCGACCGCGTCAGCACTACTTCCGCGCCCATCCTCTGCTGCACGATCTTCGCCAGCCGCAGCGCCACATCGAGCACCACATCTTTCTCCATCACGCCGCCCGGCCCGATCGTTCCGTCGTCATGCCCGCCGTGTCCGGCGTCGATCACGATGCGGTTCACCTTGAGCCCCAGCGCGCGCGTCAGCGATTTCGTCGCGTTCTCCGATGCCAGCGGCGCCGCAATGACGCTCGCATTGCTGCGTACCGCAGGCAGCACCTTCGTCGAAGCCGCGGGATTCGGGGAACTCGAAGCCATATGCACTGTCCCGCCCGGTTTCGGCGGCAGCGCAGCCACCAAAGCTTCCAACGGATCGATGAGGTACAGCGGATCTCTCACTATCGCCGGAAGCGCCGCCATAGGCGCATTGCCCGCCATCACGATCTGTGCTCTGCCCGTCACAGCCGCCTGCGGATAGACGAACGTACGCCTCGCTCCCGCCAACGGAGCCGTCGCGGGCACCGCGCTGACAATCGGCGCGCTTACAACCTGCAGGGGAGCCCTTCCGCCCTCGTGCGGCCGCAACTCTACCACCAGTCGATCCGGCGAATCGAGCGTCGTAATGGTGAAATCGACCGGGCTCACCAGATCGAACACGATCCGCGTCGTCCCTGGTGCATACTCCGCGACCCGCACCCGCCGAACCAGTTGATCGCCGACCTCATGTGCCGCCAGGCGCTTCTGTGCAATCCACGGCCGCGCATGCGGAATATCCACGAAAAGCCGGTCCGGATTCACCGCCTGATCGGAGTGATACCCAAACGGCCCCGTCGTCTCGATGATGACGCGCGTGGAATCGGGCCGCGACCAGGACCGCACGCCTGTGACCTGAATTAAATCGGCTCTCGATGCGGCGAGCACGGGCGCGAGTCCGAAAATCGCCGCTGCCCACGCCATTCGCCGCAACTGCATAGTCTTCGCCTATGGTGTCCGATAGTAGATCAGCCCGTCAGAGCCTGTTGACGTTTGAATCGCCCGTACTGTTTCCCGATTATTCTCGACCGCCGCACTCGCCGTCGTCTTCGCGACGAACTTCGGCGCAGCCTTCAGATTCCGCGCGGCGTTCAGATTCCGGGCCACCTGGCTGACATAATTCTGCGTCTCCGCAAACGGCGGCACGCCCTTGTACTTGTCCACCGCGCCTTCGCCCGCATTGTACGCCGCAATCGCCCTGGCGTAATCGCCCTGATAATAGTCGAGCAGAAACCGCAGATACTTCACGCCGCCTTCGACGTTCTCCTTCGGGTCGAACAGGTTTGAAACCCCGAACCGCCGCGCCGTCGCCGGAATCAGCTGCATGATCCCCTGCGCGCCTTTGGGCGAAACCGCACCTGCGTTGTAGTTGCTCTCCGCCCGGATCACCGAGTGCACCAGATGGCTCTCCACGCCCTGTTCATCCGCGATTCGGTCGATCATTTCCTTCATTTCGATGCTCACAACCGCGACCTTCGGCTCCATCAGGACGCTCCGGACCAGCCGCCCGGTCCGCGTATCTGTCCGCACTACGGTTGTCATCTTACCCTGCTGCGCCGCCGCCGACAGGGAAACCAGCATCAGTATAAAACAGAATCGCACAGAATTGTTGAGTTTGGCCGCCGCATCCCGGCGCCCAATTAATGATGCTAACATCCTCTTAAACCGAGCTTCCTTTCAAAATGCCCGAGGAGTTCCCCCACTACATTGAATTCCGGCATGTATACAAGACGTTCGACAAGCCCGTTTTAGTCGATTCCTGTTTTTACGTGGACAACGGCCAGACCGTCGCCATCATCGGCCGCTCCGGGGTAGGGAAGTCCGTCTCGCTGGGGCACATCATGGGTTTTCTCAAGCCTGACAGCGGCCAGGTCATCGTAGCCAACGAAGACATCACCAATTTCTCCGAAGCTGAACTCAACCGCATCCGCCGCAAGGTTACGATGGTTTTCCAGTCCGGCGCGCTGTTCGACTCGCTCACCGTCGCTGAAAACATCCTCTTCTCGCTCGAACTCCGCGAAGACTACAGCTCCCATAACCGCGACGAGATCGTCCACGGCCTTCTCGACATGGTGGGGCTCCTCGACGCCAAGGACTCCTACCCTACCGAACTCTCCACCGGTTACCGCCGCGCCGTCGCCATCGCCCGCGCCCTTGCCGCCCAGCCGCAATGCGTTCTCTACGATGAGCCCACCACTATGGTCGACCCCATCATGAGCGACCATCTCACCGAACTCATGCTCCGCCTGAAGAAAGTGCTCAAGCTGACCTCGGTCGTCGTCACCCACGATCTCGATCTGCTCAACCGCGTCGCCGACCGGGTCGTCTTCCTGAACAAAGGTAACGTAGCCTTCTTCGGCCCGTTGCCCGATCTCTATCGCTCCTCGGAGCCCATCATCAGGGAATTCCTCGAACTCGATAAAGTCATCCGCGGCGGCCGTTTGGCCGAAGATGACCCCTATCGCAGCGGCCTCGCCGGTCCGGCAGATGCCGAGCCCTGACACTTCGGAAACTTTTTGATGCCCAAAATGAGTTCCGATCTCGGCAAGTACATCAACCTGGCTCTGCTTCTGCCGATCAGCGCCGGTGTCGGATACCTCATGGGTTACGGACTCGACGCCCTGTTCCACACGCTCTGGATCCGTTACGTTTTCCTCGTCCTCGGGGTTGCCGCCGGATTCGTCGAAACCTTCCGCGTCCTCAATGCTGACTAGGGTCACGGTTCTGAACCGCGCGCGTCAGCAAGCGGCACCGAGAAGCCTTGGTACGCCATGACTCCGCGTACGTCACATTAACCATGGAAGCCGATCTCGACCGCGCCCTCCGGCGCGTCCCTCTCCTGATCGCCGTACTCGGCATAATCGGCGCCGCCATAGCCTGGCATTTCGGAGGCCTGCCCTATTCCACTGCCTTCCTCATCGGCGCCGTTGCCGCATACTTCAACTTCCGTCTGATCGAACGTTTTGTATCGCAGCTCGTCTCGCACATGGAGGAAGCCGCACTCGCCGGCAATCCCGCCAAACGCCCGAAATTCGCGGGCTTCCGCCTCTTCGTTCAACTCGCATTCTTCCTCGCGATTGGCTTTGTTATACTTCGTTTTTCCGGATTCAACATTGTGGTGGCGCTCTACGGGTTCCTTGTGTGTCCCGCCGCCGTGATGGTCGAAGCCGTCTACTTTCTGATACTCACTTATGGTCACTCATGAAGCCTGGCTCACGCTGTTCTTCAACCACTACCTGGCCGGATTCGGCAACTGGCTGCTGGCGCTCTTCCATCAGACCGCGGCCAACCCTGAAGAGCCCTGGGCAGACTTCATGGTCATGCAGATCGTCGTCGCGCTCATCCTCATCGTGCTCTTCGCCCTGTTACGTTCCAGTCTTTCCGTCGACAAGCCCGGCTCCTTCCAGCACGTCTTCGAGCTCATTCACGGCTTCGTAAACGAACAGGCGGAAGACCACCTCGGCCACGACACCCACAAACACATCTGGCTTTTCGAAACGCTTTTCTTTTTCATTCTGCTTTCGAATCTCATCGGTGTCATTCCCGGATTCGTCAGTCCCACGCAGGTTATCTACGTTCCCGCCGGATGCGCCATCCTGTCGTTCGTCTACTTCAACTGGGTCGGCATCCGCAAGCACGGCATCGTGAAGTACACTGCCCATTTCGGCGGTCCCATCCCGTGGATGGCCCCGGTGATGTTCATCATCGAAATCATCAGCACCCTCGCCCGCCCGCTTTCGCTCTCTATCCGCCTTTTCGCCAATATGTTCGCGGGTGAGCAGGTGACGCTGGTCTTCATGAGCCTGACGTATCTCGTAATCCCCGCTCTCTTCATGGGACTGCACGTTTTCGTCGGCCTCCTGCAGGCTTACGTCTTCACGGTGCTGACGATTATGTACGTAGCCGGAGCAACCGCCGAGGAGCATTGATTTTTAATAACCGACCAGGCTTTATGCCGTCTCCCGCGTGAGGCCTCCGATCCCCCGATCGGAACGCAACCACCTCCGGAAGACGATTTCTCAAAGGAGCAACAACAATGACGAAAACGAGCGCACAGACCGAAGGGTCCGTTGTGCGCGGTACGAAGAAGTTCGCAATGCTGATGATCGCGCTGTTCTTCTGCGCGCTTCCGATGTTCGCCCAGGGTGGCGGCGCGGCGGCGGGTGGCACCAACAGCCTCGTCCCCCTGACCGCCGGTTTTTCCATGGCGATCGCCGCCGGTCTCGTCGGCCTGGGTATGGGCCGCGCCGTAGGTGGTGCCGTGGAAGGCATGGCGCGTAATCCGGGTGCCGCGAAAGTAATCCAGACCGCCATGATTCTTGGTCTGGTCTTCATGGAATCGCTCGCCCTCTACGTGATCGTTATCATCTTCGTGAAAGTCCAGTAACCACCGCGAAGCCCTCTGTATGTCCCCCGGCCGGAGCCCTTTCATCAGGTGCTCCGGCCTTTTCACGTTTTCAGTAGCAGCCGAACCGATTTTAATGTCTATTTAATATCTGCAACTTACGGGCGACGCCCCCGGCAGGCCCCGGTTTCGTCGTGTATCTCTTTGTCCGTGAGAAGGACTATCCCTGCTGCCGAGCCGAAAGAAAGACTCATCCGCCTCCTTGCGCCCCGCCGTGCGCGCCGCATTGAACTCCGCGTCCACTACGCGGTCACCCGCCGCCGCGGCTGCGATCTCTATAAAATTATTACAATTGACGAAATTGACTGAAGTACTATTACTGGATTCCAATAAGTTACTGAGCTAAGGTTGATTTCACTTCCTGGCGCAATTAGAGTTGATGTCAGTGGAACAGCGACGCGCGCAGCGATATAATCTTCAACTGCCCATCGAAATCGTCCGGCTGGGCGGCCGTCCTGTCAACCGCACCGAGAAAACGCGGAACATCAGCTCGGGCGGCGTTTGTTTCGTAACTCCCGACGATGTCGAAGTCGGCGGCCGCATCGAATATGTCATCACTTTGTCCGGCAGCACCCCCCCAGTGAAAATCCGTTGCCTCGGCAAGGTTCTGCGCTGCCTGCAGCCCCGTCCCGCCAACGGCCAGTTCGAAATCGCCTGCACTATGGAACGCTACGCGTTTGTACGTCCCGGGGAGTTCCAGGCGGTCGCCGCGTCCACAGAGCTCACAGTATAATTCCGTGCTCCCTTTCTTCCCCCCTGTCGATTCAATTGCGCCTGCGCCCGCCGCGCGCGATAATGGGGGTGCACCTAAAGTCCAAAGGGGGACATTGGTTTGAAGCGCGCTGGATCGGACGATACTCTTCGATGTTCCTTCTGTCACAAAAGCCAGGACGTTGTCGGTAAGCTGATTTCCTCTCCCAGCGATTACCCTCGCGCCTACATCTGCGACGAGTGCATCGCGGTCTGCAATTCGATTCTCGAAGACGACAAGCCGGAGCCCGCCACCGCCGGTCCCCACAAAATCCCCAAACCGCTGGAGATCAAGGATTTTCTCGACCAGTACGTCATCGGCCAGGAAGCCACCAAGCGCAAACTCGCCGTCGCGGTTTACAACCATTCCAAGCGCATCCACATGAACCGGATGCGCAATTCCGAAATCGAACTCGCGAAATCGAACATCCTGCTGATCGGCCCCACCGGCACCGGCAAGACCCTGATGGCGCAGACGCTGGCGCGCATTCTCGACGTGCCGTTCGCCATCGTCGATGCCACCACCCTGACCGAAGCCGGCTATGTCGGCGAGGATGTCGAAAACATCATCCTCAAGCTCCTGCAGGCGGCCGATGGCGACGTGCAGCGCTGCCAGCAGGGCATCATCTATATCGACGAAATCGACAAGATCTGCCGCAAGGACGAAAACCCTTCCATCACCCGCGACGTTTCGGGCGAAGGCGTCCAGCAGGCTCTGCTGAAGATTCTCGAAGGCACCGTCGCCAACGTTCCGCCGCAGGGCGGGCGCAAGCATCCGCACCAGGAATTCACGCCCATCGACACCACGAATATCCTGTTCATTTGCGGCGGCGCGTTCGTCGGACTCGAAAAGATCATCGCCCGCCGCGTCGGCAAGAAGTCCATCGGCTTCCATACCGACGACGGCAAAAAGACCGATGAAGCAAAGTCCGTCGAGCTGCCGAAAACAATCGGCATCAGCGATCGCCGCGATCTCGATCTCCTGCGCCATCTGCAGCCGCACGATCTGATCAAATACGGCTTCATCCCCGAGTTCATCGGCCGTATGCCGGTGGTCGCGACGCTGGAAGATCTCGACAAGTCCGCGCTCATCCAGATCCTGACTCGCCCGAAGAACGCCATCATCAAGCAGTACCAGCGGCTGTTCGAATACGAGAACGTGCGCCTGCGCTTCTCCGACGACGCGCTGGACGCGATCGCCGCCATGGCCCTCGAACGCAAAGTCGGCGCGCGTGGTCTGCGCATGATTCTCGAAGACCTGATGCTCGACCTGATGTATTTCCTGCCCTCCTACAAGAAGGTGAAGGAATTCCAGGTGACGCGCGACATGGTCCTGTCTCAGAAGATCAGCGTCACGCTTCTCGAAAAAGCCGGCTGATGTACCGCCGGCGGTCTTGCCGCCGGTGTATTTATTAACAGAGCTCCTCTTCCTCTCCTACGCCGGGAACATCCAGCCGCCGTCCAGTGTCCGATGCTTCATGCGAGCCTCGCTCCTCTTCCTCGTCGCCTTGTCCTGCACCGCCCAAACCACATTCGACGTCGCATCGATCAAGCCCAACCTTTCCGGAGCGCAAGGAGGCAGCGTCAGGCTGTTTCCAGGCGGAAGGCTGGTGGCACAAAACGCGTCCCTGCGCCAGTTGATCACGGCCGCATACGATGTCCGCGACTTCCAGCTTTTCGGCGGTCCTCCGTGGATGGCTTCCGACCGTTTTGACATCGAAGCGAAAGTCGGCGGCACTCCCGCACCCGAGCAAATGTCGCAGTTGCTGCAAGCGCTGCTGGGAGACCGTTTCCGTCTGACGGTTCATCGCGAGAAAAGAGACCTGCCGATTTACCGCCTGACCGTCGCAAAGGGCGGCAGCAAACTTCAGCCTTCGAAGGTGGACCAGTGCACCCCCATGATCCCTCCTCCGGCACAATTCGATCCGGCCACCCTCAGGCCCTGCGGCGGCTTCAATACCAACGGCGGGATGATGTTGGGCGGAGCCGTATCTGCAGCACGACTGGCGACTGCACTATCGCGAATTCTCGCGCGCACGGTCGTAGACGAAACGTCGCTTGGCGGAAGCTACGATATCAGCCTCCACTGGACTCCCGACGACGCGCAGCCCGCCGCCGACAACTCGGCGGATCCCTCCCTGTTCACTGCGCTCCAAGAGCAACTCGGATTACGCCTGGAGTCCGCCCGAGGCCAAGTCGAAATTCTGGTTGTGGATAGGGCCGAAAAACTCTCGGAAAACTAGCCACAGGTTTCGGTGTATAACAAGGATCGGCATGCCGAAAACTTGCCTGGTCTGCATTCTCCTTGCCGCGGTAAACATCGGGGCTGAGACCCCGCAGGCCGCCGAACCGGCCCGGGCGTTCGCGGTGCTCCGGGATTACGCGCTGAATTACACGGACAGACTGCCCGACTTCATCTGCACACAGATCACCGAGCGCGCATTTGTTCTGAATGTTCGTTTCTCCATGCCGCCGCAACGCGACGTCATTGAGGAGCAGGTCACCTACACCGGCCACAAGGAGAGCTACGTCGTCACGAAGCTCAACGGAAACGCTGTCCATGGCGTCGCCCACGTACAGGTTGGCGGTATTGTTTCCAGTGGCGAGTTCGGGTCGCTGCTGAAGAACACTTTCGATCCGAAAGCCGGCAGCGAATTCCGCTGGAAAGGCTCCTCCACCCGCAACGGGCGACGGGTAAATGTTTTTGCTTTCCGTGTGCCGGAGCTGAGAGGCTATGGTCTGACGGAGACTAAGCGCACCATTCGGGTTCCCTACAAGGGCCTGGTTTACGCGGACGCGCAGTCCGGATCCGTTGTGCGCATCGAGATGGCGTGCGAGATCCCCCGCGATTCCGAATACAAGGAGCTCGAACTGGCTCTCGACTACAAGACCACCGCGGTCGCAGGGCGCGAATTCATTCTTCCGTTCCACTTCCATATGCGCTCCCGGCAGGCGCTCATTCCGTACGTGATCAGCAGAACCGTCAACGAGGCCGATTACAAGGCTTATCGCCGGTTTGACGCCGATTCGAGCGTTTCGTTCGAAGACGGCGCGAGAGGGTGAGCTGAAAACTGTGTAAACGTTCTCCGGCGACACTGGGAGAACGGAATGAAGAAGACGAAGCGGCCCTCGCCGGTAAGTGACGAACTGATAGACGAGTGGCTTAAGCAGGGGCGAAAGCCGGAAGACGTAAACGAGCTTTTGAAGCAGTTCACCAAGCGGGTGGTCGAGCGCGCCATGCAGGGAGAGATGGCCGAGCACCTGGGCTACGAGAAGCACGATCCGGAGGGCAACAACAGCGGCAACAGCCGGAACGGGGTGACCTCCAAAACCCTCAAAGGGGATTTCGGCGAAGTGGAAGTGGAGACGCCGCGCGACCGGAACGGCGAGTTCGAGCCGCGGATAGTCAAAAAGAACCAGACGCGCTGGGCCGGGTTCGACGACAAAATCCTTTCCATGTATTCGCGCGGCATGAGCACACGCGACATCCAGGGACACCTGGAAGAGATGTATGGGGTGGAAGTCAGCCCCAGCCTGATCAGCGATGTGACCGACGGCGTAATGGAGCAGGCGCGAGCCTGGCAGAACCGGCCGCTGGACTCTTTTTACGCGATTGTGTTTCTGGACGCGCTGTACGTGAAAATGCGGCACGAAGGCCGGGTGGAAAATCGGGCGGTCTACGTGGCGATCGGCATCAATCTGGAGGGCCGGAAAGACGTACTGGGGTTATGGACCGGCGCCTCGGAAGGGGCAAAGTTCTGGCTCGGTGTGCTGACCGAATTGCGGAATCGCGGCGTCAAAGATATTTATCTGGCCTGCGTGGACGGACTGAAAGGATTTCCGCAGGCGATTGAATCGGTCTTTCCCCACACCCAGGTGCAACTCTGCATTGTGCATATGATCAGAGCCAGCCTGAACTACGTCACCTGGAAAGATCGCAAGCAGGTGGTGGCGGATCTGAAACCGATCTACAAAGCGGTGACCGCCGATGAAGCCGAGCGTCAACTGACGCAATTCGAGGAAAAATGGAAGTCCCGGTATCCGGCGATCAGCCGGCTTTGGCGTGACCACTGGGAGCGGATAATACCGTTCTTCGCGTTCCCCGAAGAGGTGCGGAAAATCGTCTATACCACCAACGCCGTGGAGTCGCTGCACATGAGCCTGCGCAAAATCATCAAGACGCGCGGGTCGTTTCCCACCGAAGAAGCTGCCTTTAAGCTGCTGTACCTGGCCCTGGTGCGGGTGGTGGCGAAATGGGAAACCGTGCAGCACTGGAAGCAGATGCTGAACTACCTGGACACAATGTGCGGCGATCGCATCCAGGAAACGGGCGGCCTGCGCTAAAAGCAAAACGCTCAAAGCCCACCAGCAGGATGGGCGCTCCTCCCGCCGGAACCGCCCGTCCGCATACCGGTCGATAACAGAACGGTGCTCGCGCGCAAGGGTTCGCTCCGCCGCGCCGAAGCGGCGCGCCCTTGCGCCCTCCGCTCCGTTCTGTCAGGATGGTTTCGCGACGGGCGGCTCCGGCGGGATGAGCTAAGAAACGATTCTCTACGACCGGAACCCGAAAGCAAATCACGCCGCGAGCCGTTTACACGGATTCGCTCACACCTCCCGGCGCGAAGCTATAGCCCGGTTAGTGGGCCAGGATTCCTGCCTGCCACCGGGCTTCCGCCCAGCACGCAGCGTCCGAAATCAATTCCCGAAGCCCTCCCTCGTGAATCCCCCGCGACTCGCATCGCCCTCTGCCCTACAATAGTATTGAAATTGAATTGAAGTACTGCACGGCGTTGTCCTGTAGCGCCGACGGGAACCCAATGCTCACATCCAAAGAAAAATCCGATACCAAGCGCCTGCCGATGATGCCGATTCGCGACGTCGTCATCTTCCCTTACATGATGACGCCCTTCGTCGTGGGCCGTGAATCCAGCGTGCGCGCTCTTGAAGAGGCCATGGCTGGTGACAAGAAAATCTTCCTCGCCACTCAGCACGACGCCTCCACCGACGAGCCCACCGCCGGCGAAATCTTCAGCGTCGGCTGCGTCGTCAACATCGTCCAGAGCCTGAAGCTCCCCGACGGCAACATCAAGGTTCTCGTCGAAGGCGTCGAGCGCGCCAAAGTTGTCTCCGTCACCGACGACGAAGGCTTCTTCCGCGCCGTCGTCCGCACCTTCAGCTTCAAAGTTGAACCCGGACCCCAGCTCGAAGCCCTCACCACGCGCGTCACGTCTCTCTTCGAGCAGTACGTCAAGCTCAGCCAGAATCTCAACTACGAAACGATGGTCGCGGCCATCCGCGTTGACGACGCAGGCAAGCTCGCCGACACCGTAGGCGCCAACCTCCAGCTCACCATCGAAGAAAAGCAGGAGCTCCTCGAAATCTTCGATCCCATCGATCGCCTCACCCGCGTCGCCGAGATGCTCGATATCGAAATCGAGAAGCTGAACGTCGACCGCACCATCCAGGGCCGCGTCAAGCGCCAGATGGAAAAGGCGCAGAAAGAGTATTACCTCAACGAAAAAATCAAGGCCATCCAGAAGGAACTCGGCCGCGGCGAGAAGAGCGAAATCGACGAGCTGAAGAAGCGCATCGAGATGTCGGGCATGACGAAAGACGGCCTCGAAAAGGCCTTGGCCGAACTCAAGCGCCTCGAAAACATGCCGCCCATGTCAGCCGAGTCCACCGTGTCTCGTAACTACCTCGACTGGCTCCTCGCCGTGCCGTGGAAAAAGAAGTCGAAGGAAATCCGCGATCTCAAATTCGCAGAGAACGTCCTCGAATCGGATCACTACGGCCTCGACAAAATCAAGGAGCGCATCCTCGAATTCCTCGCCGTACGCCGCATGGTGAAAAATCCCAAAGGTTCGATCCTGATGTTCGTCGGACCTCCCGGCGTCGGCAAAACCTCGCTCGGCATGTCGATCGCCAAGGCCACCGGACGCAAGTTCGTTCGCATGTCGCTCGGCGGCGTGCGTGATGAAGCTGAAATCCGCGGTCATCGCCGCACCTACATTGGCGCTCTCCCCGGCCAGATCATTCAGATGATGAAGAAAGCCGGCACGCGCAACCCGGTCTTCATGCTCGATGAAATCGACAAGATGTCGACCGATTTCCGCGGCGACCCCTCTTCCGCTTTGCTCGAAGTTCTCGATCCCGAACAGAACTACATGTTCGTCGATCACTATCTCGACGTCGAATACGATCTCTCCCAGGTCTTCTTCATCGCCACGGCCAACGTGCTCCATACCATCCCGCCCGCTCTGCAGGACCGCATGGAAGTCATCCGCCTCTCCGGCTACACGGAGCTCGAAAAACTCGAAATCGCCAAGCGCTTCCTCGTCCCCAAGCAGACCGAAGCCGCCGGCCTCAAGAGCGACAAAATCGAATTCAAAGACGACGGCCTCTCCAGCCTGATCCAGTACTACACGCGCGAATCCGGTGTGCGTAATCTCGAGCGCGAAATCGGCAACGTTTCGCGCAAGATCGTGCGTAAGATCGTCGCCGATGGCCACACCGATAAAGTCGTCGTCAACGCAGCCAAAGTCACCGATCTGCTGGGCCCGTGGAAGTTCCGCGACACCACCACCGATCGCCACAACGAAATCGGCGCCACCACCGGCCTTGCATGGACCGAAGTCGGTGGCCAGATCCTCACCACGGAATGCATTCTGATGGAAGGGAAGGGCAAACTCACCGTCACCGGCAAGCTCGGCGACGTCATGCAGGAATCCGCCCAGGCCGCGTTCAGCTATGTGCGTTCGCGCGCTCTCTCGCTCGGCCTCAATCGCGACTTCTATCGCACGCTCGACGTCCACCTCCACATCCCCGAAGGCGCCATCCCGAAGGACGGCCCCTCCGCCGGCATCACCCTGGCCACAACGATCGTCAGCGCGCTCACCAAAATTCCCGTGCGCGGTGACATCGCGATGACCGGGGAAATCACCCTGCGCGGCAAAGTCCTCCCCATTGGCGGCCTGAAGGAAAAACTCCTCGCCGCCCATCGTCACGGCATCAACGAGGCCATCATCCCGAAGGACAACCAGAAGGACCTTCCGGACATTCCCGAGTATCTTCGCAACGTGATGAAGCTCCACTTTGTCGAGCACATGGACGAAGTGCTGCGCATCGCTCTGGAACGCGAACTCGTCGCGCTGCCGCTCACGCCGGCCGGTGTGGAACACCCCGTCCCGCAGGAAATCGACCGCGCCCACTGATGTACCGCCGGCGATCTTGTCGCCGGCGTTCTTGCTAAGGAAAAGCCGCCGCCAGGCAACCTGTTACTCTTGTCGCCGATGGACTCCCTCGTAGCCGCCATTGCCCAGCACGGCTACCCCATTCTCTTTGCTTTTGTCTTTCTCGAAGTGATCGGCGCGCCTCTTCCCGCCGCGCCCATTCTTCTCGTCGCGGGCGGCGCCAGCGTGCACGGCCCTCTCGCCCCCGGCGCCGCCATCCTGACTGCGATGGTCGCCATACTGCTCGGCGATGCCCTCATGTACACGCTCGGTCGCTTCACCGGCTGGTGGCTGCTCGGCATTCTCTGCCGCTTCACCCCCAACCCTGAAGCCTGTATTCTCACCTCCGCCGACCGCTTCTACAAGCGCGGCCGCGTGGTGCTTCTCTTCGCCAAATTCATTCCCGGCATTAACGCTCTTGCCGCTCCCATGGCGGGCAGCATGCGCATGCCGCTGTCCAATTTCGCCGTCTTCGACATTGGAGGCGCGCTGCTCTACATCATGACCTACTGGGGCATCGGCTACGTCTTCAGCGATTTCCTCGGCGTCATCACGCGCGGCTATACGCAGTTCGGAACTTATGTCACCTGGACGGTCGCAGTGCTGGTCGCGCTCTATGTCCTCTACCGCGCCGCCATTGCTCTCCGCGACCGGAACAAGGTCCCGGTCGACACCGTCACAGCCAGCGATGTCGGCCACATGCGCGACGCCGCCGTCTACGATGTCCGCAGCCACGGCTATTACGAAAAGAACGCGCGCCGCATTCAGGGCTCCGAGCGCCTCGAACCCAACGCCCTGAATCAGCCCACCGCGCCGGACGTTCCGAAGGACCGCCCTATCGTTCTCTACTGCACCTGCCTTCGCGAAGCCACCAGCGTAAAGGTGGCGCGCGTCCTCAAGCAGCAGGGCTACAACGTCTCAGTCATCGCCGGAGGCCTGCGCGCCTGGCGCAAAGCGGGCCTTCCCCTCGAAGCCGTCCCCAAGGACGAAATGGTCCAGCTCCCCACCTTCTCCCGTAAGTAGCCATCACTTAGTGGGGCCAGGCTTTCCAGCCTGCCGCCGGGCTTCCGCCCGGCGTCTTACTTCCCGAACACCAGCACCCGCGAGAAAAACGGCAGTACCTTCGTCTCGAAATTCACCGGTACCTGACCGTTGTGATCTCCCTCGAACGTCTCGAAATGATGTGCCACGCCAGCATCCGTCAGCGCTTCATCCATCTCGCGGTTCTGCGTGATCAGCCCGTCCATCGTGCCCACGTTCATTTCGATCGCCTTCATCTTTTTCAGATTCCCCGCGTACTCCTGCAGCATCACCAGCAGTGAATTCGCCATCCACTTCGCCTGAATCACCGGCCGCGCCTTCCCGTCCTGCACCGGCAGATCGATAAACAACGGCGGATTCGCCGGGTTAGCCGACCACGCTGCCGCCCGCGCCAGCGGCGACTTCTGATTGAAGCTCAGCTTCGCCGCGTCTTCTTTCGTTTTGATCGCCTCCATCTGCGTCATCGCCGGCGTCACCTCCGCCGTATCCAGCATGCAGCACGCCGACATCGCGTACAGGCTCGAAAACACCTCCGGATGCTTCATCCCGATGCGCAGCGTCCCGTACCCGCCCATCGAATGTCCCGCCAGGCCGCGGCTCGCGCGGTCCCGAATCGTTCGGTAATGACTGTCGATATAATTCACCAGCTCCACCGCAACGAACGTCTCCCAGTCGCCCGTCGTCTTCGAGTTCGAATAGAAACTCCCGTTGTGCAGCGAAAACGCATCCGGCGCCACCAGGATCATCTCCTTCGTCGTACCCGCCGCCAAGCCCTTCTCCAGCCCCGACACATTCGCGAATCCGACCCACTGCTGCGCATGCAGCCCGTATCCGTGCAGCGTATACACCACCGGATACCGCCGCGTCGTCTCGGTCGCATAACTCGGCGGCAGATACACGAAGACGTCGCGATCCGCCGCATCGCCCTCCAGATTCCCCTCGAGCGACTTCCCGTGCACCGTGATCTTCTCGAGCTTGCCCTTCAGACTCTTCTCGAGCTCAGGCAGCGGCTGAATCAGATTGCTTCCGCCCTGCCTCTGCTGCGCGCATACCAGCGCCGCTGCAACCAGGAACAAACCACCAAACCGGACCACACTCACCTCCGCGACGAACCCCATTCTACATTCCGCCGGCATTCTCCCCGGTTTGTGAAACAGTTTTAACAGCAACTCTCACTCTTTTGCAGGGCTTAACTGCCCGGAGGACATTTTGCATCTCAAAGGAACACTGACCGCTTTCGCTCTTCTCGCGCTCACCGTCGCCGCGCCCCAGGCCTCGCAGGCAGGCATCGCCATCTCGATCACCGTCGCGCCCCCGGTTCTTCCCGTCTACGTGCAGCCGCCCTGCCCGGTGGAAGGCTATCTCTGGACGCCCGGCTACTGGGCTTACGGCGACGCCGGCTACTACTGGGTCCCCGGCGTCTGGGTTGCGCCCCCGCGTCCCGGCCTTCTCTGGACTCCTGGCTATTGGGGCTTCGCCGGCGGCGTCTACGGCTGGCACGCCGGCTATTGGGGACCGCATGTCGGCTTCTACGGCGGCGTCAACTATGGTTTCGGCTTCTTCGGCGTCGGCTTCGGCGGAGGTGTGTGGGCCGGCAACGTGTTCCGCTATAACACCGCCGTCCTCAACGTGAACACCACCGTGGTACACAATGTCTTCGTCGACCGCACGGTAATCAACAACACCACGGTCGTCAACCGCGCCAGCTTCAACGGACCCGGAGGCATCGCCGCCCGTCCCACCGTGCAGGAGCAGACCTTCGCGCGCGAGCAGCATTTCCAGCCCACCGCCGGCCAGATCTCTCATGAACAGACATTTGCTCATGACCGCAGTGCTCTCGCCTCCGTCAACCACGGCCGCCCAGCCACAGCTTCCCTCGACTCCGTCAACGGCCGTGCTTACAACCAGCAGGCCCGCATCGCCAACGGCGTCGCTTCGGGGCGCCTGAATGCCGGCGAAACCGCGCATCTCGAAAACCGCGAAGCCAACATCAACCGCGAGGTGCACAATGAACGCGCCGCCAACGGCGGTACTCTCACGCCTCAGGAGCGTCAGCAGGTCAACCGCCAGCAGAACAACGCCAGCAAACAGATCTATCAGGAAAAGCACTCCCCGCAAGCCAACCAGCGCGCGGCGCAGCACGCGGAAGAACGTCACGAGAAGTAACTCCTCAGAGCGTGGGGCAGGCTGTCGTACTGTACGGCCTGCCTTCATGCCCGCTTGAGTCGCCTCCCGCCTGTAGCTATACTTTTTTCAGAGATGCTGATTCTCTACGCTGCTCTTCTCGCCCTCCTCGCCGACACTCCACCCGCCATAAAGACGCCCGCGCCACCTGCGCCGCCCGCCATCTCCACGCTCAGCGGTGTCGAGCTCGCGCACGCCATCCGGCAGGATCTCGAATCCATCGCCGGCCCCGGCAACATCGACGTCCGCCAGAGCCGCGACAACTTCTACACCGTCCGCATCACCATGCCGGCGATCAGTCCCGAAATCGGTAAAAAGATCTACGCCCGCGAACTCGAACTCAGGGGCCTCTTCCCCGGCCTCAGCTTCGATTTCCGCTACGCGGCTCCCGAACTCGCCCGCGCCATCAAGATTGATATCGAAACCATCTCCGGCGGCGGCACTGTCGACGTCAGCATCGACCGCGAAACGCTCTTCAACGTGCGCATCGCCGTGCCGTCGCTGACCTCCCATCTATACAAACAAATCTACGACCGCGCTCTCGAATTCTACAAAGATTTCCCGGACCTCAGCTTCGACTTCTACGTCATGCAGAAACCCGGCGCCTGAGGAACCGCAGCTGTACCGCCGGCGGTCTTCGCCGCCGGTGCTTTTGTCAGGAGGAAGCCATCCTGGCGCCTCACACCATTGGCTATTTGCCGGTCTTCGTAGTACGATTGCCACAAGCGCGAGGTCGCTATGACTCAGCAAGTGTCTTTCGGACAACTGGAACGTCGGAACGACGTCTGCATTCTCCCGATCTCCGGCCGCTTGGCTTCAGGCCTGAACGACGATCAGCTGCGCCGGAAAGCCCAGGAGATCAAGAGCCTTGACTGCGCCAAACTCGTGGCCGACATCGGTGCGCTCGACTCCATCGGCTCTTCCGGCATCAGTTTCTTCGTCGAGATCTACACCTCGGTCAGCAAGCGCCCGAACGGACGTTTCGTCCTCGCTGGCCCCTCGCCTCGTGTCCGCGAAGTCCTCGAAATGACCCGCCTGACCACGATCCTGACTCTGGCCGACGATCTCGATTCCGCCCTCGCTTACTGCGCGCAGCCCGCCGCGTCCGCCAAAGCCACGGGCTCCCGCTGATTCAATTCGGCGCCACGAACACAGTCCCGCCGAACCCGAGCCCTCCGGTCGGCAGCGGCGTTACCACGTACCCTTCCAGATACGGCACATCGTAAACGACGAACCCCGCCATGCACGCCGTTGTCGCATTCACTCCCTGGCAACTGAAGTTCGCCGCTGACGACGGTACCTCGAGCGACACCTCCAGCACGAACGGATTCTCCTGCGTGTATCCCGTCACCACGAACCCTCCTCCCGCCTCCAGCGTCGGCGGAAGTCCCGCACTCGGCGGATTCAGAGACAGCCCGTCCACAAACACCTCGATCACCGACCCCGGCTTCGCCGGATTCGCCGCCGAATTCACCGTTCCATCTGCATTCAGCGCCACCACTTCGAACTCCTCGAAGTTCGACTGATATCCGCCCGCCACCGCAAACATCGTCGGGTTCGCCCCCGCCACCGGAAACTCCACCCGCGCCGACGGCACGCCGTTCACCGTCACCGTCATCACCGTCGGCCCGCTGTTCGGCACCATCGGTACCGCCGCGTTGATCTGGTTCGCCGACACGTACAACAGCGGCGCTGCCATCCCTCCAAACGTCACCGACACGCCGCCCAGCGATGTGGTCGTATAATTCGTTGCCGCCACCCCGCTCGCCGGCCCAAGGCCGCTTCCATAGATCGTGATCAACTGATTTGGCGCCACCGGACCCGTCGGCTCAAGCTCACCCGAGTCCACCACGCATCCGACCTGCGGTGTTCCTGCCGCCGGCGCCGTGGCGGAAAAGTTCACCGCCCCCAGATACGCCCCGGCCAGCGGCGCCACCTGCACGTTTTCACTGAATATCGCTCCGGGACTGAACGGAAAGTCCGCCTTTTGGGTCGCGCCCGCCAGCCACAGCGTATTGCCTGCCAACGCCACGCCGTTCACCTGCAGTGCCGATCCGCCGATGAACTGCGCCCCGGTCACATTTCCCGACGCGTCCACCTGCGCCGCATATCCCTGTGCTCCCGTCGTCGCTTCCGGCGTGAAGCATCCCGCCGGTAGATTCGCCAGCGCCGGCAATGTCGCCGCGATGTCGTATACCCCAAACGAGCCGAGTATCCCTCCCGCGTAGGCGTTCCCGTTCGCATCCACGGCCACGCTCGCGCCGCCCACCGGCACTGAATACAGCACGTTCTGTCCCAGCGGGTCGAGCTTCGTCAGAAACGGCAGCGCCGGCGTCTCCAGTTTCGACAGCGCGGGTCCGGGCGGTGGCGTCGGCACGGATACCGTGTATGGATAGCCCACCCCCGCCACACCCGTCAGGTAAACATTTCCAGCCGCGTCCACCGCGATTCCGTTATTCTGCGTATTCCCCGTACCCGACACCGCCGTGGAAAAAACGATCTTCCCGGTTGGATCCACTTTCGTCACGTACTGATTCAGTCCCTGCGACTCCGTCTGGCAAAACACCAGACACGTCAGAAACACCGGAAACATCGGCTGATACGTGCCGGGCGTCGTCGGGTACGTGAGCGACCCCGTCGTCCCCGCCACATAAATGCTTCCCGCCGCATCCACCGCCAGCGCCGTTCCGCCAATCTGTGCTGTCGAAAAAACGATCGCCGTTCCCGCCGGATTCACTTCGGTCAGATAGGGCGACTCGCTTGCCCCCACACTCGTCCCGCTCACGATTGCCGCACCCGAAGCATTCACCGCAATCGCCTGCGCAAAACTGTTCGCCGATCCGCCGAGGAACATCGAATACACCAGCTCCCCTGTCGCGTTGAGTTTCGCCACATACGACCGTTCCTGACTGCTCCCCGGCGGCGTGCTTCCCGTGTTCGCGGTCACCGGAAAATCGGGTGAATTTGTCACACCGGCTATGTACGCATTACCCGCGCCATCCACCGCGATCCCCGCTACGGAATCGTTCACTGACCCGCCGATGAAGCGTGTGTAAATGTACTGCGTCGCCGTCGGATTGAGCTTCAGCACCAGCACGGTGGTCTGGCCATTCGGCGAGTCCACCGCCGCGTTGCCGGCCAGATAAATGTTGCCTGACGAATCGCTTGCAATCGCGGTGGGAGTGAAATGATCCCGCAGATACGTTGCGTACGCGAGCGCCGGATATGACGTGGCCGCAGTCAATCCGAGCGCAGTTGTCACGAGGATGAAAGCAACACGATTCAGCATAGGTTGGGTTGCCCTGTGCACGCCGAGTTCAATCCCGACACAACTCATTTCCCGCGCCCCTGGAACACCTGAACAGGAGGATGTTCTCGTCACGTTCCCCGCCGGAGTCGGTGACCTCTCCGGCTTTGCAACTGGCCCCTGTCAGGTGTTCACCAGGGCGCGCACACACGATTCCACAGGCCATCGCTCCATGACAATCTGCATGCATCAGCGCCGGAAATGCGGCCTCCAGGCGAACTGTGTCGCACGGTACATCTGAGAATCGCAGCTCCGGTTCCCACTAAGTGGATTGTGATACGATGCACACCACTTGTCGTGACGTGATCATCGATCTGCCGAGAGTTATAAGGGCGGCTGTGGCCGGGTGGCTACAGGACGGTTGTATGAAAATCCTGAGTTAACTGATGTTTATTGCTCTCGTTTTACGGCTCCGGGAACTACTTCCATTTTTGCGCCAGTGTCCGCGTTGAAGGCTGGGATATCAGACACCTGCGGACCTGTTCCGCGCCTGGGTGAAAGGAAATGTGTCCAAATGATGCGGTCGACCTCAAAATATCGGATCAAAAAACCTCCAATAGTGGCCGATACGGTTACTAATAATGCGGGGAGCAACAAAACCCGTCACTGCGCTGTCGGGACCCACCTCGACATCGAGTGCTCCTCGCCAGTTCGGCTTCCGCCCGCATCGGCTTTGTCACTTTTCCTGGGGCGCGGTTGTATATGACTGCAATCGCTGAAGAATGCCCCCAATATGCGATCTTGGCTCCGCAACAAGCGGAAATACCGACCTGCGGACTCTCTGTCAGCCGTGACAAATCGGAACATGCGTTACTGCTTGGCGAAATGCAGCGTTTGCGTGGCCGCATCGCGCTCGAGGAGAAGGCAATCGAGCGGTCTGACCTCGATTCCACCGGACGCTACATCATGCCCTTTGACGAGAAAAGCTGGCACATCCTCCGCCTTCGGGACAACGGCGTGGTCGCAGGCTGCGCCCGCATACTGGTCCATCCCCATAATGTGCTGTTCCCAGGTTTGAGGATTGCGGCCTCATCCGTTGCCCGGCACTCAATCTGGGGGCGGCACGTGAAGGACGCGGTTGAATTCGAACTGGCCCGCGCGCGCCTGAACGAAATGACGCCGATAGAACCCGGGGGATGGGTCGTCGATGAAGATCTGCGCGGTACGAGGGAATCCTTCTCCATCGCCCTCAGTGCTTTTGCCTGGTGCCGGATTCTCGGCGACTGTGTCGGATTTCTTACAGCCACCGTGAAAAACGGCTCATCCGGCATTTTGCGCCGCCTCGGAGGATGTGGTTTGCAGGCGGGCGGCGAAGTTATTCCGCCATTCTTCGAGCCAGCCTGGGGCTGCAACATGGAACTACTCAGATTCGATACGAACTCTCTTAACCCGCGGTTCGATACCGCTCTCGGCGCCGCCCGGTCAAGGCTGCTCGCTTCTTTGGTGGTCTCAGACGAGGCTCCCTTGCGCCGAAGCGCGGTCAAACATGTAAGTGCCGAAGTAATGAACTCCGCCGAGATTGCGCCACAGATGATTGTTTAAACACGAGCCACCGCCTCAGCTCAAAAATTCGCTCCAGTATGCTGGGAGATCTCCGTCGACAATCACCAAAGCATGGCGGTCCGCGGCCAATTCGTTCGTCGTTGCAGACGCGCTGCGCTGCTGAGAATCCGTAAAGTTCAACAGCTAGCCCTGTCAGGAACTGCAGAGCCTTTTCATCGGAATTGACGGCCCGGAGGGCTAGGGGAAATCCTACGCAGTCGCGGCCCAGTGATGCATTGCATCTACTGGGCCGCACGCGCAACGATGTTTTCGGACTGTCACGTCCGGCGGGACATGGGACGTGATGCTTAGTGATGGTTAAGCGCTGGTCTTTTCAGACCTTCTGCGGAAGACCAGGCCCGCAGCAACCGCGCCAATCCCCAGCATCAATTCAACCAGGGTGCTCGGTTCCGGCACGGTGGAGAACTCCGCGGAGAAAGGGGTCGTGACTGTGCCGCCACCCTCTACAGTAGTCAGTAGCGTCTGGAAACTCTCATTCGAGAAAGGTGTGGTGAACGCGCCGGTCACCGCTATAGTGTCGCCAGTGGCCTTGTCGACCTCAAATCCCTGAATATTGAACGAAGCCGTCGAACTGGTAGCCGACGTGTTCTGCAGGTTAAAGGGAGACTCTGCGGGTACATCGGGAGTGCATTCCTGCCCGGCCGCTGGAGGCGTATCTGCACAACCGGCTGACCCATCGATACCCGCGTCGAGAAATGTGAATGTAAACGAGATGTCCGGTGCCGCGTTGAACGTGATGAAGTCCGTCACCGGGCCCACAGGGCCGGTTGCATCCGGCGGGTTCGTAATATTTTGGATCGTGCCCGTGGTACCGGCAAGGATCGTGAAACCACCCTGCTGCGTATTTGCAGGGCTGTTTATGTTGAAAGTGTTGCCCTCGAACTGAATACTCCCGAGCGATATATTGGCCGTACCTGTGAAATTCAGAACTCCCTCTATCAAGCTGGCCCTCGCACCCAGAGGTAAGCAAACGAGAGCGAAACAACTCAGAGTCAAAATCCTTTTTGTCATGGTGCCTCCGTCAGACGTCCGCGCATTTGACTGATCGTGCCGCGTCTGCACACCTGTGAGTCTATAACGCAAACCGGTTCCGGAGCCAAAATTAATCTCTGTAATGCAGGTCCATTTGTGAGAACCGTTCCATTCGCGCGCAGCACCGTGTTTGCTGGGCGGAATCGGATGGATTCACGTGATTCAACCGCACGTGCCCCCTCGGCCATGCATATTTTGCGCCATAAGTAATCCTCTTTAAGTGTGATTAAAGATACATTTCACCCGGCAATTGGCCAGGCTTTCGAGCCTCGCGCCACCAGGCTTCAGGCGGTCGCCGAGCGTCCCGATAACACTCAATCAGGTCACCACATGTTCGGTATGCCGGCCGGGGCGTTCCACCCAGGAGCTCACTCTGCGCAGGAGTACAATGGCTCCGAGAACGATGATAGCCAAAGACGAATATTCCAAAGGCGTCTGCGGCTTGGCCCTCTGTCGGCATCGCAACAGTGCTTAACCAGTTGAAAAATATAATTCGGCGGATCGGCTCAGGGAAAATATCGATTTTGCCAAACGAACCTGAGAAAACTGTCAACTCATTTATAATCAATTATTTATATTTTACTCTTGACAGTTGCGCCAGCGTTCTTTTAACATGTCGACATGCGACATGTCGACATCCGGCATAAAGTCCGGCGCCCCCTCACCGAGCCAGTTCTCCTGATCCTCATGAGCCTCGCCGACCGTCCGCTACACGGCTACGCCCTCATGAAGGACATAACCGCCATCAGCCAGGGCCGCGTCCGCCTCAGCACCGGCACTCTCTACGAGGCCCTCGGCCGCTTGCTCGCCGACGGTGCCATCGAGCGCTTCGAGCAGTCCGATACCTCGCGCGAAAAGCAGTCCTATCGCCTTACCGCCGCAGGCCGGCAGATCCTCGTGCAGGAAATTGACCGCCTGCATCAACTCACACAAGCCGCTGCCCGGCTCTGCCTGAATGAGGTGCACTCATGAAACGCCTGTACGCCTTCTTCCTTGGCCTTTATCCGCGCGAGTATCGCGACCTCTTCGGCCCCGAAGTCCTGGGCGTCTTCGCCGAAGCCGCCGACGAGCACCGATCTCGCGGCCTCGCCACCTGGCTCTGGTTTCTCGTGACCGAACTCTCCGGCGCCTTCGCCTCCGCCGCCCGCCACTGGGTGGATCACATTTTCGCCCGCCCGCATCGCGAACTTGTCGGCACGCCGCTCGAGAAGATGACTGCCGCCATTGCCCGGCACGACTTCATCGCCGCCCGCCGCTTTTCCATCGAAGACCTGAAGTCCCGCGACTAACCCGCCCCGCACATCCGCGGTCTGGCCGCGCACCGTACCCAGACTGAGAACTGCAAACGGACCACTTGCGGGAGCGCTATACTACTGACTGAACCACCCCACTCCCCACCCACTCTCCCGGTGTAGTAAAATTGATATCGGAATTCGTCAATAGTGCCAGTAGTCCCGAGCAGTTCCCCGCCGATGGGCTGCCCGAGGTAGCTTTCCTGGGTCGGAGCAACGTCGGCAAGTCCAGCCTCATTAACGCACTGACTGGAAAACGGGGGCTGGCGTTCACAAGCAACACACCCGGTCGCACCCAGTCGATTAACTTCTATCGCATTGACGGCAATCTGTACTTCGTCGATCTTCCCGGTTATGGATACGCCCGGGTGCCCCTCGGTACCAAATCCGAATGGGCGAAGCTCATTGAACATTATTTACAGGAGAGACAAACTCTAAGACTTTCATTCTTGATCCTGGACGCCCGCCGCGGCTGGATGGAGAAAGACCTCGACCTGAAACATTGGCTCGAAGCCCATCACCATCCCTATGTGGTCGTCGCGTCCAAGATCGACAAACTGAATCAGACAGAGCAGCGCCGCGGTCTGGAGGCGATTCGCCAACATGCCGAGCCGCTGCCGTTCTCGGCCGTCACCGGCCGGGGAGTGAGGGAAATTTGGCAAGCGATAACGAAAACACACCCATGACAGAAACCACGCCGCCTCAGGAAACCCCCGTTTCCGAGAAGACGGCCGACCGCCCCGCTCGGGAAGCGTCGGCCGACAACGAACCATCCACCAGGCCCCCCCGAGGTCCCCGCAGACACGACAAGCCTGCGGAGCAGCAGCCGCCTAAAACCGAAGAACCCGCCGCGCCTGCAGCCGTTGCCGAAAGCGCCACACCTGCGCCTCCTGCGCCGTCTGACACTGCCGCCGCGCCGCCGCCCACTCCGGCGGAAGCAACGAACGGTCAGCCCCTTGCCCAGTCCCCCGTCCAGTCGAATGCTCCGCAGAACCGGCCTCCGCAGCAGCAACACCAGCAGGGTCCGCACCAGGGCCCGCACGAGCACCCCGGCCAGCAGCAGCGCCGCAAACAGCAGCAGGGCAAGCCCGGCGCCGGCCCCACGCTCGACCTCGTCGCGCTCAAGGACATGAGCATCCAGAACCTGAACAATGTCGCCAAGGAAATGGGTGTTCTCAATGCCGCCGGTCTTCGGAAACAGGAACTAATCTTCAAGATCCTCCAGACGCAGGCCGAAAAGAGCGGACTCATCTTCTCTGAAGGCGTCCTCGAATGCCTGCCCGACGGCTTCGGCTTCCTGCGCGCCCCCGAATACAACTACCTGCCGGGACCCGACGACGTTTACGTCTCGCCCTCGCAGATCCGCCGCTTTGACCTGCGCACCGGCGACACCGTCTCCGGCCAGATCCGTCCGCCCAAGGAAGGCGAGCGCTACTTCGCTCTCATCAAGGTGGACGCCATCAACTTCGAGCCACCCGAGGAAGCCCGCAACAAGATTTTCTTCGACAATCTGACGCCGCTCTATCCCGATGAGCGCTTCAAGCTCGAAACCGTGAAGGATAACTTCTCCGGCCGCGTGATGGACCTTGTGACGCCCATTGGCAAAGGCCAGCGCGGCCTGATCGTCGCGGCGCCCCGCACCGGCAAAACGATGCTGCTGCAGAGCCTCGCCAATTCGATCACGACGAATCATCCCGAGGTCTCGCTGATCGTTCTTCTGATCGACGAACGCCCCGAAGAAGTCACCGACATGCAGCGTTCGGTGCGCGGCGAGGTCATCAGTTCGACCTTCGACGAGCCCGCTACACGACACGTACAAGTCGCCGAAATGGTGATCGAAAAGGCCAAGCGCCTCGTCGAGCATAAGAAGGACGTCGTCATTCTGCTCGACTCGATCACGCGTCTGGCGCGCGCCTACAACACGATCGTTCCGCCCTCGGGCAAAGTGCTCTCAGGCGGCGTCGATTCAAATGCTCTGCAGCGCCCGAAGCGCTTCTTCGGTGCCGCGCGCAACATCGAAGAGGGCGGCTCGCTCACAATCATCGCCTCGGCTCTCGTCGACACCGGCAGCCGCATGGACGATGTGATTTTCGAAGAATTCAAAGGCACGGGCAACATGGAAATCCATCTCGACCGCAAGCTGATCGAGAAGCGCGTTTTCCCGGCCATCGATATCAACAAGAGCGGCACGCGCAAGGAAGAACTCCTGATGCCGCGCGACGAACTGAACCGCGTCTACATTCTGCGCCGCGTACTGAGCCCGCTCTCCCCCGTCGAAACGATGGAACTCCTCCTCGACAAGCTCGGCAAAACGCGGACCAACAGCGAATTCCTGGCGTCCATGAGCGGCTGATGCCGGACAAGCGGCGCCTGTTTCTGGTCAGTCTTCTCGCGCTGTTCACCGCCGGTGTCGGTGCTTCTCTTCGCTCGAACGTCGCGGGCGACCTGCAGCGTATCTTTTTTGATCCGATCGACAAAGCCCACTCGGCCGAAATGATCGGCTCGGTGCTGGGCGTTCCGTTTCTCGGGTACGCTATAACGATCGCCATTGGCAGTTCGCTGCTCGACGTGATCGGCATGGGCATCCTGCTGCCGATGTCGGGCGTGCTCTTTATCATCGGGACGCTGATCATCCTGTTTGCAGGCGGCCCGCATGTTTACGCGGTCATGTGGTCGGGCGCGGTCGTGACGGGGATCGGTTGGGGGCTGGTGGAAACGGTCATCAACCCGCTGACCACCACGCTTTACCCGGACCAAAAGGCCGCCCGCCTGAACACGCTTCACGCGTGGTGGCCCGGCGGCTTGGTCGCGGGCGGCTTGTTCGGCTTGGCGATGGGCGGGCTCGGCTTCAGTTGGCAGTTCAAGCTTGCCGCCGTGATGGTCCCCGCGGCGCTGGTCGTTGTACTCTGTCTCGGCGTAAAGTTCCCGGCAACCGAACGCGTGGCATCAGGCTACTCGGCAGGCTCCATGTTCAGGGAGCTTCTGAAGCCTTTGTTCATTGTGTTGTTCTGTTCGATGTTCCTGACTGCGGCATCCGAACTGGCGCCGGGCCAGTGGATGGATTTCGCGCTCACCCGGACGGTCGGAATGCGCGGCATCCTGCTGCTGGTCTATGTGAGCGGGCTGATGTTCGTCATGCGCCATTTTGCCGGCCCGCTGGTGCACAAGCTGTCGCCGATTGGCCTGTTGTGGGTGTCCTGTCTGCTGGCTTCGTGCGGCCTCGTCGCCCTGAGCGTCGCGAACTCGCCGTTCTCCGGCCTGCTCGCGGCGACGATCTGGGGGACCGGGGTCTGCTACATGTGGCCGACAATGCTCGCGACCGCCGCCGAGCGGTTCCCGCGCGGCGGCGCGTTGCTGATCGGGCTGATGGGAACGGCCGGAACATTATCCATCAATTTTGTTTTACCTGCCATGGGTACGATCTTCGACAACAAGAAGATCGCCCTGGCCGGCGGTACAGCGGCCTTCAACGCACTGTCGCCAAGCCCCGAGCTTGAACGCGTCCTCGGTATCGCGGCACAAACCTCCTTCCGCGCGGTCGCGATTCTGCCGGCGATTTTGCTGATCGTTTTCGGCGCGATCTGGTTTTACGACCGACGGTCTTTTCGAGAAGCCCGGCCCCGGACCTTGAGGTGAATAGGGGTCCCTTCGAATCCGAAGCGCTTCCGAAGCTGATTGGCCAGATACCGTTCATGTGAGAAGTGCAATGGCCCGGTCTTGTCCGTGAAGAGGATGAAGGACGGCGGCCGCACGCTCGCCTGAGTGATGTAGAGGACCTTTCTCTCCTCGAAATGCAGTTTTTCCACGAACCGGTTCAGCTCGCCCGTCGTGACGCGTTTGAACGCGGATTCGTTGATGCGTTTGATGAGATCGAGTAACTTCTCAACGCCTGTTCCCTTCAGAGCGGACATAAAAATCATCGGCGCGTAGTCGAGAAATTTCAGCCGGTCGCGAATATTCTGTTCGAACTCCTTTCGCTTCCCGGTGGCCGTAAGGTCCCACTTGTTTACGCACAAAATCACCGGACGTCCGCCTTCGTGGGCGTAACCGGCGATCGTCGCATCCAGCGCGACAAAGCCCTCGCTGGCATCCATCACGACAAGGACGATGTCGGCCAGTCGGATATGGCGCCGCGCCATGACGACGCTTAGCTTTTCCGCCATCGCTTTGGTCTTGCCTTTGCGGCGAATGCCCGCCGTGTCGACGAAGATGAACCGGGTGCCGTTATGCTCTATTGCTTCGTCGACGGCATCGCGGGTAGTGCCCGCCACCGGGGAAACGATCGACCGTTCCTGACCGGTCAGAGCGTTGAGCAGCGTCGATTTGCCCACGTTCGGCCTTCCGATGATCGCAACCCGAATGCCCTCCTGTTTCGCGGGCTGGTCTTCGACAGGAAAGTCGCGCGTTACATGGTCGAGCAGGGCATCCATGCCGAGTCCGTGCTCAGAGGACACCGGGAAAATGTCGCGGAAGCCGAGCGTGTAGAAGTCGTGAACCAGCGATTCATTGGCGCCAGTGTCGACTTTGTTCACAGCGATCGTGACAGGCTTGCCGGTTTTTCGCAGCATGACGGCGAGTTCACGATCGGCGGCCGTCAGTTCGGTGCGTCCGTCGACGATAAAAATTACCTGCGCGGCCTGCTCCAGAGCCACCCGAGCCTGGGTGAGAATCTGGCTCGGAATGTAATCCGCGTCGCTGACGACGATGCCGCCCGTATCGATCAGCTCGAAGCGGCGTCCTTCGTGGGAAGCTTCGCTCTGAATACGGTCGCGGGTTATGCCCGGTTCGTCTCCGACAATCGAGCGGCGCTGGCCGGTGATGCGATTAAAAAGCGTGGATTTGCCGACGTTGGGTCTGCCAACGATCACCACCGCCGGAATAGACATGGATAACTGCCATCATAGCCTTATGAACCGGAATGCCGTGCGCCGATTTTTCGGCCGCGATGGAATGCTTGCCACGAAGCATCCTGGTTTCGAGCTGCGGAAAGGCCAGATGGATATGGCCGCGGCGGTGGAAGAAGCTCTCACCGAGAAACGCAAGCTGATCGTCGAGGCGGGTACCGGCACGGGGAAGACGCTGGCGTATCTGGTGCCGGCGCTGCAGTCCGGGCGGCGGGTGGTGATTTCGACCGGAACGAAAGCGCTGCAGGAGCAACTGTACTTTCGCGACATCCCATTTCTCGAAAGTGTGCTCGAGCGGCCGCTGCAGGTCTGTTACATGAAGGGGCGCAGTAACTATGCGTGCCGGCAGAAGATTTACGAGGCCGAGGGAACGCCGATTCTTTCGGGACTCGGGGAGGTCGCCGACTTCCAGATCATACAGGAATGGGAAAAACGAACCCAATCCGGTGACCGGGCGGAGATTCGGACGCTGCCGGAGGACAGTACGGCGTGGACGAAGATCGATGCGCGGTCCGAGTTGTGCGCGGGATCGAAGTGTGCGCAGTATGAGCGGTGTTTCATCACGCTGATGCATCAGCGGGCGGCGGAGGCGGACATCGTCATCGTGAATCACCATCTGTTCTTCGCAGATCTGGCGGTACGGCGTGAAGACAACGCCAGCATTCTGCCGGACTATAACGCCGTGATCTTCGATGAGGCGCATGAAATCGAAGACATCGCAGGACAGTACTTCGGATTTTCGGTAAGCAGCTACCGGGTACAGGAACTGCGACGGGATATCGCGGCGATGTCGCGGGTCAGGAGTTTCGGATCGGAGGAACTCGACCGGGTACTGATCCGGCTCGACGAGATCGCGCTGCATTTCTTCGGGCTGCTGCCGGGCGGGGACGGGCGGGCGAGCTTCACGGGGCGCAGAGAGTTTCTCGAACAGCATCATGAGGTCTATGCGGACGTACTCGGAGCGTTCGATCTGCTGGCGAGTCATCTGAAGCTCATCAAAGACGCGCCGCAGGAAGTGATTCCGTTGTTTCGGCGGGCGCACGAACTGCGCACCGCGATCCAGTTTCTGATCGAAGGCGACGACGCGCGGTTCGTGCACTGGATCGAGCGTCGCGGCCGCGGTGTGTTTCTGCAGGCTACGCCAATCGATGTGGCCGACGTGCTGCGGGAGCATCTGTGGAGTAAGGTGGACACGGCGGTGCTGACATCGGCGACGCTCGCGGTGGCGGGGCGGTTCGATTACGTACAGTCGCGGCTCGGACTCGACGATGCGCGCACGCTGATCGTCGAGAGCCACTTCGATTACACGTCGCAGGCGCTGCTCTACATCCCGAATCATCTGCCCGGTCCATCGAGTCCGGCATGGGTGAAGGCGGCGAGCGAGGAGATCCTCCGGATTCTGAATGCGAGCCGGGGGCGGGCGTTCGTGCTGTTCACGAGCTACCAACAGATGCGGCTGGTGTACGACCGCGTATCGTTCGCGATCGAGTATCCGGTGCTGGTGCAGGGGACGGGGCCGCGCATGGCGCTGCTCGATGAGTTCCGCGAGACGCCGCACTGCGTGCTGTTTGCGACGTCGTCGTTCTGGCAGGGGGTGGATGTGCCGGGCGAACAACTGAGCTGCGTTATCATTGATAAGTTGCCGTTCGCGGTGCCGAACGACCCCGTGGTGGAAGCGCGGATCCGGAATGTGCGCGAGGCGGGGGGCAATCCCTTTTACGACTACCAGATTCCGCAGGCTGCGATTTCGCTCAAGCAGGGCTTCGGGCGGCTGATACGGACGCGGTCGGACCGGGGGGTGCTGTCGCTGCTGGACAACCGGATCACGCAGCAGCGCTACGGCCAGGTTTTTTTTGATAGTCTGCCGGACTACGCTTTTTCCATGAAGTTCGCGGACGTGGAGAAATTTTTCGATGTTTGAAGTCTGCATAGAGCACACTTTCTCGGCAGGTCACGCGCTGCGCAATTATCACGGCAAGTGCGAGAACGTGCATGGGCATAACTACAAAGTTCATGTGGTGGTGCGCGGCGAGACGCTGGACGAAACCGGTATGCTGGCGGATTTCGTGGAGCTGAAGAAGCTGCTGCGCGCGGTATCCGAGCCGCTGGACCATGTTTTCCTGAACGACATGGAGCCGTTCACGACGCTGAATCCTTCGGCGGAAAACATCGCCTGGTACATCTGCGAAAAGATGCAGGAAGGGCTGGATCAGGAGAACCCGGTGGAGGTGGCGGAAGTGAAAGTCTGGGAGACCGATATTCAGTTCGCGACATATCGGCCTCCGATGAAGATGTTTCCGAATCGCCAATAAAGACATCGGAAAAGAACCGGCGACAAGATCGCCGGCGTTACTCGGTCCACCAGGTGACGAGAAGGCCCTCGCCGGCGACGTCGGCATCGATGGCGTACTGATTGAGGCGGATCGAGTCCTCGCCGTCCTGCGATTCGATTTCGAAATTTTCTGAAGAGCCTCCCGTCGGGTTAGGCGCCAGGACGCGGGCGACAGCGGAGAGCGTTACCTTGCTCATGCCGGGCGTGCCGATGTACATCTTGCCGGTGAGACCGGGGATTACCTGAAAGAACAATTTCGAGGCCGTGGCGTCGGGGTTGTTAGAGAGCGGCACGGGTGTGCCAGGCGTGGAGACGTTGAGACGGCCGGTGCTGTTGATATCCATGAGAACTCCTCGACCGCATGTTAGACCCGGGCTGCGGGCCTGCGGCGCATGTGGCCGGTAAGCGCTTGATTCCGGACGGCGAATATTTCTGAAAAGCGGTGACTGAAGAAGGACTACGGCAGATCCTGGGTTCGTTTGGAAATATCGGCGGGCGCGGAGCGCATCTGGAACGGGGTGCTGCGGACGATGCCCATGACGATAGTTGAGAACCGGTAGTCCGAAGCAGCCGCGCCGCGGACGATCGAGCGCACCACAGGCATGTCGTAATAGTCGAGGCCGCGGCCGAGGCCGTAGGTCAGAAGCTTCTCGGTCATCGTGAAAACAAATGTCTCGGGATGACGGGTGAGAGCGTCGCGCAGGCCGGCGACGCCGTTGATCTGGGTCCCGTCGGCGAGTTGACCCGAAGCATCGATCGGGCCGCCTGGTTCACGGGAACGCCACTCGCCGACCGCGTCGAAGTTCTCGAGAGCGAAACCGACCGGATCCATGATCTTGTGGCAGGTGGCGCAGGCCGGGTTGGCACGGTGCTCGGCCATCTGCTCGCGGAGCGTTTTCGGCGTCTCGCCCTCGGCGTTTCCTTTAAGCGGGGGGACATCGGGCGGCGGCGGAGGTACCGGAGTGCCAAATATGTTTTCGAGAACGAACTTGCCGCGAACCACGGGCGAGGTGCGCTCGGCGTGCGACGTCACCGAGAGAATACTCGCCTGGCCGAGCAGGCCGCGGCGGTTGTCGTTGGTGATGGTCACCCGGCGGAAGCGGCTGCCGTAAATGTCGGGGATGCCGTAGTGGCGCGCGAGACGTTCATTGATGAAGGTGTAGTTGGCGGTGATCAGATCGAGGACATTGCGGTCTTCATGGATTACGCTTTCGAAGAACAGCTCTGTTTCGCGGCGCATCGACTGGCGGAGATTGTCATCGAAGTCGGGGAAGAGGTCGGAATTCGGCAACACGTTGGGCACGTTGCGAAGGTGCAGCCACTGACCGGCGAAGTTGTCGGTGAGAGCTTCGGCTTTGGGGTCGTTGAGCATGCGACGGACTTCGCGTTCGAGGATGGCGGGATCGTGGAGTTTGTTCTGCGTTGCGACTGTAAGGAGCTGGTCGTCCGGAATGCTGCTCCATAAGAAGAAGGACAGGCGCGAGGCAAGTTCGAGGTCGGTGACCGGGTGGACGGAAGGGCCGTCAGCAGGATCGCGCTCAATGCGGAAGACGAACTTCGGGCTGGCGAGGATGCGCTGCAGGGCTTCTTCGACGCCGCCTTCGAAACCTCCGGTGTGTGATCCCGCATCGTAGAAAGTCATGAGGAGTTGCAGGTCTGAATCGGAAACCGGCTGGCGGTACGCCCGGCGTGCGAGCGTTCCGATGATCTGCTTCGCGCAGGCCGAGTCGGCGGATTTTGCAGCGGGATGGCAGGTGAAGATGCGGCGGCGGCTCGGCGTGTCACCCGCGCCTTTCGGATCGAATGGACCCGTGATCGAGAGGAGTTGCAGATGCGGCAGTCCTGCCCAGTCGAAGTTGTCGACGGAACTGCGGAGGTAGGGCTGCAGGCGGTCGGGGACTTCGACCAGCGGCCCCTGCACGAACGCCACGGTAACTTCATGCGGGCCGGCTTTCACGGGAACACGCACGCGGAGGCGGGCATCGACGGCGTCACCTGTGTCAGTGGGCTTTTCGAAGAGATTCGAGAGGTCTACCGGACCGCCGAAGGAGGCGAGCCGAACGCGCTGGCCGTCGATGGCGAATTCGACCTGATGCTCGGAAGCGAGGCCGCGCACGATGTTCAGATTCGTGCGGTAGAGCTTGGCTTGCAGAACATATTCGGCGTCGAGTGGAAAGTTGTAGCGCACATGCGTGCCGCCGATGGTGCCAATGGGCATGCCTTCGATGTGCTGGTTCTGTGAAAGGTCCTGCTTGATGCGCCATGTGTCGCTGCCGGGAGCGACGTGGGGATCGCCGACGGCGAGCGCGCCAATTTTCAGCGCGGCGGAAAGATAGTGTTCCTGCAGCGAGGGCGAAAGGCCAAGAGCGTCGGAGATATTGTCGAAACCGTAGGCGGAATCGTCGGGCGGAAGGAGCGAGGCAGCGTCGATATTGAGGTCGAGAATGTCGCGAATCGCGTTGGCGTATTCTGCACGATTCAGACGATGCAGAGTGGGGCGGCCGGGATTGGGATGCGTGTGGGCTGCATGATCGAGCTGGTCTTCCAGAGAGGCGATGAAGTGCTGGCGGGAGGCGGGATCTGGCTGCGGCATGCCAACGGGCGGCATGGTGCTGGCGCGCAGCTTGCGGATTACCTTCTCCCAGGTTTCGGGGCTGGCGGGGGCGTTGGCGGGGTCAAGGCCTTCAAGGACGAGCCCACCGGTTTTGAGACGCTGACTGTGGCATCCGATGCAGTATTTAGTGGTGAGAGAGGGATCGGAGGCGGCGTGCGCGAGCGGAAGTGTAAGGAGGAGGGCGGGAAAGAGAAGACGCCGGGCAGAAGCCCGGCCGCAGGCTGGATAGCCTGTTCCCACTAATCCGAAGAGAGAAATCAAACAGTCCGCCTCAGAATGTCATTCTATCGCCGAGGGCTACGGGAGCGTAAAAACCATCAGCGCTTCGCCGCCGCGCCGATCGGGGTCTGTGACGCTGGCGCCGCCGTTGGCGGCCGTAATCGCGACGTACTGACGGTAGTTTTTACCCATATAAGTAATGGGGACCGCGATGGCGCTGTAGTCCAGTTTCGTCTCCCAGAGCTGCTTACCGGTTTTGGAGTCGAAGGCGCGGAAACGCTTGTCATTGGTGGCGCCGATGAAAAGAACGCCGCCGGCGGTCACGATGGGTCCGCCGAAGCCGATACGGCCGGTGTTCCTCTTGCCCTCGGGAAGCTCGTCTGTGACACCAAGGGGAATCTGCCAGGCGAATTCTCCGGTAGCGACCTTGACGGCAGTGAGGCGTCCCCATGGCGGCTTCTGGCAAGGCCAGCTTTGCGCGCCAAGGGTAAGACCGTCTTCATTGGTCTTAAGAGCCCAGAACTTTGAGTTAAACGGGCTGCCGTAGATGCTGGCCTGCTGGTAAGGGACCTTCGATGTCGACGGTTCCTGCTGGATCCAGCCTATGCTGGCATATTCGTTGGTGAAAACATAGACGTAGCCAAGCTTAGGATCGGTGGCGCTGCCGCCCCAGTTGACGCCGCCGATGGGCCCGGGGAAGATCACATTCGAAACCGGCGGAGCACCCGGCGCACGCCAGGCATAGGGCGTGAATGGCCCTTCGTTATGCGCCCCACCGCTCTTATTCACCAGCTCGCGGCAGGCGGCGGCGTGTTCTTCGTTCGTGTCGGCGGCGGTAACGAGATCGTCGATGGTGAAGCTCATCCGTCCGAACGGGGGCGGCTTAACAGGTATCGGCTGGGTGGGCGAGAGGAACTCGCCGGGAACCTGACTCTTCGGAACCGATGTTTCTTTGACAGGAAAGATCGGCTCGCCGGTCACCCGATTCAGGATGTACATGTACCCGACTTTGCCAGTCTGGGCGAGGACCGGGACCTTCTTACCGTCGATGGTGACATCCAGTAATGCGGGGGCGGGAGGCAGGTCGAAGTCCCAGACGTCGTGATGCACCGCCTGGAAGTACCATTTCATCTTCCCGGTGTTCACGTCGAGAGCCACAACGGAGTTGCCGTAAAGGTCGTTGCCTTTGCGGTCGCCGCCGTAGAAGTCGCTGGCCGGGCTGCCAAAGGTCGTATATAAGATGTCGCGCTGGGTGTCGACCGTCATTTGGAAGCCCCAGTTGTTGACGCCGGTGCGGTCCTTCCAGCTGTCGGGGAGTTCCCAGGTTTCATTGCCGGGTTCGCCGGAGCGGGGGACAGAGTGGAACTCCCACAGCTTAGCGCCGGTGCGGGCATCGTAAGCTCGGGTATCGCCCGGGAGATTGGCCTGGTTGATCTCGGGGACGTTGGCGCCGACCAAAAGGAAGTTCTTATAGACAGTCGGAGGAGAGTTGTAGGGGATGACTAAATCGACCTCGCCTTCTTTGCCAAAGCCGGGGTCGAGCTTGCCGGTCTTTGCATTCAGGCCGACCATCATGTGGCCGCTGGTAAAGATGATGCGCGGCGGATTGTTCTTATCACCCGGCCAGTAGGTTACACCCCGACTGCTGGGCGAACCCGAGGGCAGTTCATAGCGCCAGATCTCGCGGCCGGTCTCGGGATTGAGAGCCACGATGCGTCCGGCGGCGGGCAGGTACAGGACGTCGTCGACCACGATGGGAGTGGCCTCGGAGCCGCTGCCGCGCGATCCGCGGCCGGTGCCCGCAGATCGTAACAGATAAGTCCAGGCGAGGTGGAGTTGCCCGGCGTTCTTTGTGTTGATCTGGTTGAGCGGAGAATAGCGCGTGCCGGCGGGGTCGCGATTGTACATCGGCCAGTCGTTCGACGAGCCCTGAAAGGCCGGCAGAGTGATGGCTGTCGCCAGAAGGAAACCAGTCGCTACCGGGGTGCGCATGTGATTCAGCATACACGGAAGACCAAAAAAGCCCGGCTTCCTGAGATGGGGAAGCCGGGCTTGGGAGGTCAGACAGCGCCGATCAGAACAGGTACTTCAAAGCGAACTGAATCAGGCGCGGATTGACGGTTGTGGTCGTGATCTGTCCGAACGTGCTGGGTGTCGAAACAGCGGTGGCCGGATTGCCGAACTGCGGATGATTGAAGGCGTTGTAGAACTCGGTGCGGAAGATCACCGTGTGACGCTCTCTGAACCGGGTGGTCTTGATGATCGAGATGTCCCAGTTGAACTGGCCGGGGCCGAGTAGCACGCCAATGCCGGAGTTGCCATAGAGAGTGGGGGGGCCGTATATGCCCGCTGCAGCTCCGTTGGGCGCGAGAGGCGCCGGACAAAAGGCACCGGCATTCAGATAGTCGCCCAGCCGCTGCGTCACGCTGCCGGAAGTTCCAATACTGCCGTAGCTGGACCCGGGGCACATCTGGGCACGCGCGGTGTCATATGAGCCGAGATTATAGACGGTACCCGCATTCTGGTCGGTTATCGTCAACGGCGTGCCATCCTGGACGGTAGTCAAACCGCTGACATTCCACCCGGTAGCGAGGAAGTTCAGAAAACCTTGCTTCGGATTTCCGAAAGGCAGCTCGTAGCTGTAGTTGATGATAAAGCGCTGCGGGTGAGAGAAGTTGACAGGTCCGTATTGCTGCCCCAAATTGGTAGGCAGGTTGCTGTTTGCGCCGCTTCCGGAAGCATAGGAAGACGCTATATCGCTGAGGTCTTTGCTCCAGGTATAGGCCGCCTGCAGCTGCAGACCATGCGAGAAGCGCTTTCGCAGCGTGACCTGCAGACTGTTATAGTTCGACTGCCCGTCGAACGCCGTGATGTCATAGCCGGCAGGCAGATAGCCCAGGATCGGCGCACGGAGTGCCGCGTTGTTGACAGTATTGGTGGTGATGCCATTGATCGGATTACTCGGGCTGGCAATCCCCGGAGTGTTGATGCTGTGATACTCATCCAGCAGGTTGAGCGAACTGGACCCGACAAAACCCGCCTCCAGAAGCCAGTTCTGGGCGAATTCATACTGGAAGGTCAGGTTGTACTGCCGGGTCAGCGGTGTATGGAGAACCTGATCGAGGGCCGGGCTGTCCAGAGCGGAGTTCGCGGCGCCTGTAAGGCACTGCGGCTGGCATCCGTTAAAATTCACCCAGCGCGAGGCAAAGGTGCCAAGCGGCGTCGTCGGGTAAGGGTTGGCGTTGGTAAAAGTATTGAAACCCGAGTAATCGAGAGTAACGGCGTAAGGATAACCCTGCTCGAGACCGTGCACGAAGGTTCCGCCGCCGATCCGGTCGTAGAACATGCCCACGCCGCCACGAATTACCAGCTTTCCGTTTGCTTTCGGCTGCCAGGCAAAGCCGAACCGGGGAGCAAAGTTGTCCTTGGGAACTCCGCTCGAGGTGGGAAGGCTGCTGTTCGATACCAGCACGCCGGAGGGCGGAGTCCCGTAGTGCGAAGTATAGTTGTTCGGCACAACGTAACCGACCAGACCCGGACCAGAGGTGGTCGGGCCGGTGGGCGGAACAGGAACAGTATTGAACTGGCTTACCCACAGGTTCGTCAGGTTCCCGTACTTATCGCTGTAAGTGCCGTCATATTCCCAGCGAACCCCAAGGTTCAGCGTCAGCCGGTTATTGACCTTCCAGTCATCCTGAAAGAAGGCACTGTGGTTGCTTTCGAGGTAGTCGTGGATGATGCCGTCAGGATAAGGTCCGCTGCGAACGCAGTACAGGCACTGCAGAATATTGCCCGCACCACCCATGACCCAGTCGGCGAAGGTTCCGTAGAAGAGGAAACCACGCTCCAGGCCGGCGAAGGAGATCGGCCACTTTGTGTTCTGGTATTCGTAGCCGCCACGAATCGTGTGCTTCCCCTTTGCCCAGGAAACCTGGTCGCCGATTTCCGCCTGGTCAGTCGGGCTGCTGTCGGGATAAAGCGAGCCATTCAAAGACGGACCGCCGAAGATGATAGTTACCGGCAATTCTGTAACCGACGGAACGATGGTTGCCTGTCCGATCGACTGCGGCGTGGCCACGGTACTGTCGTGCCCTTTTGCAACGTTGTACTGGCCGGACACATGGAATTCATTGATCAGGCTGGAGGTGAGGAGAGTGGTGAGCTTCGCTACCACGTTCACGTTCTCATAGAAGAGGTGGATGGGAGTTCCAGGCAGGCCTCCTCCGCCCAACGGGAGGGTTTGAGGGTCATGCGTCCAGAAATATCTTGTTGAGAGCGTGTTCTTGCTGTTGATGATGTAGTCCCCGTTGATGACGTACTGATTCTCATTGGAGATGGCGGGATTGCTGAAGACCACCGGGCCATAGACGCCGTTAGGATTTCCCGGGATGTAGTAATTTCCGTTTGGAAGCTTCAGGTTCAGCATGGCCAGCGAAACCGGACTGATGTTGGATCCGTCGCAGGCGAGCGTGCCGTCCAGACCTCCGAGGAAGGTCAGATAGCTCGGATTGCCGGGATGGTTCGCCGGGCAGAGAGCGGCGCCCAAATTTGCCGCAGTACGCACAGAGGGCAACGGGAAGAGATACTGCGTGCTCGACCCGCCTGCCGCAATGCCATTCTTGGCACCTGTGTACTGGTAGTCGGCGAAAATGAAGAGCTTGTTCTTCTTGATGGGCCCGCCGATGGTGCCGCCGACCTGATTCTGATTCAGAACCTCCTTGCCGCTGCCGAGGGAGTTGGCAAAAAACGGATTGGCGTTCAGGTCTGTCTGACGGACGAACCACCATGCATCTCCGTGAAATTCGTTGGTGCCGGACTTGGTCACGACGTTTACGTTACCGCCGGGGTGAGCCCCGTAACTGGCATCATAAGTCGAAGTCTGAATCTTGAACTCCTGGATGGCGTCGGGATTGGGGATGCCGATGCCGGCGTAAATACCCGAATCGTTCTGCGATCCGGTGTTGTTCGTGTTGACGATCGAGACGCCGTCCATCATGTAGTTGTTGGAACTGGGATCGGCACCGTTAACGCTGATATCCTGCGTACCTTTGCCAAGTTGCGTGGCGTTATTGACGCCGACATTGGCGCCCGCAGACATGCTGAGCAGCTGTGTGTAGTTGCGGTTGCTGAGCGGCAACCCGACCACCTGCTGGGTCGTGACAGTGGTACCCAAGGTGGAACTCGCCGTCTGGAGGACTTCGGCGTTGGCTTCGACCGTAACCTGGTCGGACTGAGCACCGATCTCAAGCCTGCGATCCAGCACAGGAGTTTCGGTCACGGCAATGTTCACCGACGGCACTTCAGACGTCTTAAAGCCCGTTGCCGCGAAGCCCACCTTATAGCTACCCGGCGGAAGGAGGTTGAATCGGTAGGTTCCGTCAGCGCCGGTTGTGGCGGTACGGCTCTGGTTGGTGTCGTTACTGGTAAGCGTGACCGTCGCGCTCGTAATGGCGGCGCCGGAAGGGTCGGTTACGGTGCCTGTCAATGCGCCGGTGCCGGCGGACTGGGCCATCAGTAACTGCCCGCTGAAAGTCAGCAAAGAAGCAAAAGCGAGTCTAACGAATGACGTTCTATAGAACCCCATAGTTCTCCCCTGTGTTTATGCCTACACGTTGACGAAGCTTTACAACTGAGAGTGAGTGTATTTCAACGCATGAAAACCGGGAGTCAAAACAGCGTCAAAATTCAGGAAGATTGATGTAATGTATCGAAACGCATGAAGTAGGCATGAGGATCGGCGGTTCTGCACCGGCCACATGCCCTGCCACCGTGTCCTTCCATTCGTTCCGCTGTTGTGATATAGTCCACCGGCGTCGGGGTCAAATCAGCGTCAAAATCGGGTCAAAGGGTAGGACCATGTCTACATCAGCGGGACAAATTGCGTTCGGACCATTCTGTCTGGACACGGAGGCCCCGCGTCTGCTGCGGGACGCGGTCGAGCTGGAACTCCGCCCGCAGGCGTTGCATGCCCTGCGTGTGCTGGTGCAGAACAGCGGAAGATGCGTCGATTACAATCAGATGATCGATACGGCATGGCACGGGATTTCTGTATCCCGTCATACTGTCGCGGTTACGGTCGGAGAGGTTAAGAAGGCGCTGCGGGAGTTCGGAGGATGGATCAGTTACCATCCCAAGCTCGGTTACCGGCTGGATGTGCCGCAGTCGGAAGATCTGATCCGCAATGGATGGCACTACTGGCAGCGGCATACGCGCGAAGGTTTTGATAAGGCGCTGCGATGCTTTGAAGAGGCAGCGCGGAACAGCAGCACAGACTTCCGGGCCTATGAGGGAATTTCGCGCTGCTATCTGATGCTGGCAACCTTTGCGATGCGGCCGCCGCGGGAAATGTACCGTAAGTTTCTCGACGCCCACAACCGTGCGGTGGAGCTGACGGGGCTGACGCCTGAGTTGCGCGGGGATAAGGCACAGGCGCTGCACATTTTCGAACTGAGGCTGGATGAGGCTGAGCGGGAGCTGCTCATTGCGCAGCGGGAGAATCCGCGAACAGCAGGCGTGTATATAAGACTGGCGGTTCTCTACGCAACGATGAAGCGGTTCGAAGACGCTCTCAGCGTGCTGGCGCGGGCATATCAGGTCGACAGTCTATGGCCGATTCTGCCGGCCGCGGAAATCCTGGTGAGATGCTGCCGCGGCGAATATGACATCGCGGTGGAGTGCGGCAAGAAGGCGCTGGATCTGCATCCTTACTTCTCGCTGGGCCGCTCGCACTATGCGCAGGCGCTGGAATTCGCGGGCAGGCTGGAAGAGGCGCTGGTAGAGTATCGCCTCGCGTGCGTGATGTCGCCGGATTTTGCGCGGCTGCGGGCGGAAGAGGCGCGCTGCCTGGCGCGGTGCGGGCGTACTGCGGAGGCGGCGGCGAGTCTTATGGAGCTGGAGAAACTGCGCCGCACGGAGTTTGTGGACGGGTACCCGATGGCATTCGTCTACGATGCGCTGGGCCGCGAGGAAGAGGCTTTCAGGGAGCTGGAACGGGCCGTGGCGGAAGGCTCACCGGGTCTGTTTCTGCTGGACGTCGATCCGAGAATGGAAGGCCTGCGGTGTCACCCGCGCTTCACGAAGCTTCGAAACAGGGCCTTCGGTTCCGCGCCGGCGAACGGGAGCGTTGTCGTCCCGGCGTATGCGGACGAGCCTGCCCATACGCAGCGCGTTGCGTCATAGGCGGCCCGCGAAACGAGCCGTTTTATACACTTAAATTTCTATGCCACAAATTGATGTGCCGCTCGTACGCGGGCGGTTCGGCGCCACCTCGCGCCCCGATGCGTGGTGGGTGCAGCCAGTCGTAGTGTTTCTGTGGCTTCTCGGCGTTCATGATCTATGCGACGTGGGCGGCTCTGCAGGGGAACAATTACCGATTCGGCCCCTATCTTTCGCCTATTTATTCGCCGGAATTGTTCGGCTCGCCAGAGGCATGGTTCGGAGCCCAGGCGCCGGCGCTGGTTTCCGGCGTTCCTTCCGTTTTCCGCCGCAATTCTGATCCTGTGGGCTCCGGTGGGATTCCGCATGACGTGCTACTACTATCGCGGCGCTTACTACAAAGCTTTCTGGCCGGGCCCGCCGAATTGCACAGTGGGCGAGCCGCGCGAGGCTTATCGCGGCGAACGGACGTTTCCGCTGATCATCCAGAACATCCATCGTTACTTTCTGTATCTTCGCGCTGATTCTGATCGTGCTGCTGGCGCATGACGCGTGGGACGCGATGTGGTTGGCAGGACGGATTCCATATTGGCGTGGGCACGCTGGTGCTCACCATGAACGTGATTCTGCTCGGCTGCTACACGCTTGGATGCCATTCGCTGCGGCATCTGGTGGGCGGCATCAAAGATGTGCTTTCGAAGTCGCCGATTCGCAAAACGGTGTATGACTGCGTGAGCTGCCTGAATGCGCGGCACATGCGGTTTGCCTGGTTCAGTCTGGTCTGGGTGGGATTCTCCGATCTTTATGTGCGGATGTGCGCGATGGGCGTCTGGCACGACTGGAGAATCTTCTAGATGGCGGAATACCAGCAGTTCGATTACGACGTGCTCGTCATCGGCGCCGGCGGCGCTGGCCTGCGCGCGGCGATTGAGGCTTCGGGCGCGGGCGTGAAGGTGGGGCTGATTTGCAAATCGCTGCTGGGCAAAGCGCATACCGTGATGGCGGAAGGCGGGATGGCCGCGGCGATGGGCAACGTCGACGACCGCGACAACTGGCGAGTGCATTTCGCCGATACGATGCGCGGCGGGCAGTATCTGAACAATCCGCGCATGGCGGAGCTGCATGCGAAACAGGCGCCGGCGCGGGTGCACGAGCTCGAAGCGTGGGGCGCGATTTTCGATCGCACGAAAGACGGAAAAATTCTGCAGCGCAATTTCGGCGGACATCGTTATCCGCGGCTGGCGCATACGGGCGATCGCACCGGGCTCGAGATGATCCGCACGCTGCAGGATCACGGCATTCATCAGGGGATCGAAGTGCACATGGAGTACACGATTCTCGATCTGCTGACCGATGCGGGGCGCATGGCGGGCGCGTTCGGCTACGATCGGGAGCGCGGCCGGTTCAAGCTTTTTTCGGCGAAGGCAGTCGTGCTGGCCACGGGCGGGATCGGGCGCGCGTTCAAGATCACCAGCAACAGCTGGGAATACACAGGCGACGGACAGTCGCTGGCGTATCGCGCGGGCGCATCGCTGATGGACATGGAGTTCGTGCAGTTCCATCCGACCGGAATGGTTTGGCCGCCCAGCGTGAAGGGGATTCTGGTGACGGAAGGCGTGCGCGGCGAAGGCGGCGTGCTGCGCAACAGCGAAGGCAAGCGGTTCATGTTCGACGACATTCCGGAGAACTACCGGTCGTCGACGGCGGATAACGAAGAGGAAGGCTGGCGGTATGTCACGGGCGACAAGAGCGCGCGGCGTCCGCCGGAGCTGCTGACGCGCGACCACGTTGCGCGCTGCATTGATGCGCGAGGTGCGGGAAGGCCGCGGCAGCCCGCATGGCGGCGTGTTTCTGGACATCGCGTGGATCAAAGAGAAGATTCCGAATGTGCCGAAGAACACATCAAACGCAAGCTGCCGAGCATGTATCACCAGTTCAAACAGCTGGCGGATCTGGACATCACGAAAGTGCCGATGGAGATCGGTCCCACGACGCATTACGTGATGGGCGGTGTGCGCGTGGAAGGCGATACGCAGATGACGGATGTGCCGGGGCTGTTTGCGGCGGGCGAAGTGCGCGGCGGGCCTGCACGGGGCGAACCGGCTGGGCGGGAATTCGCTCTCGGATCTGGTGGTGTTCGGCAAGCTCGCCGGCGAGTATGCGGCGAAGTTTGCGAAGGAGAACCGTGCCGGGTCGATTAATCGCGGAGCAGGTGGAGCAGATCGCGCGCGAGGCGCTGGCGCCGCTGCATCGTGAAAGCGGCGTTGCCGCCTTATGAAGTGCAGCACAAGCTGCAGGACATGATGCAGGATCTGGTGGGCATCGTGCGGCGTCAGGAAGAAATGGAACGCGCGCTGACGGAGCTCGAAAAGCTGAAAGAACTGGCGGCGCGGGTTTCGGCGCCGGGGAATCGCGAATACAATCCGGGCTGGCATACGGCGCTCGATCTGCGCAATCTGCTGACGGTGTCGGAAGCGGTTGCAAAGTGCGCGATGGAACGCAAGGAGAGCCGCGGGGCGCATTTCCGCGACGATTATCCGGACAAGAGCGCGGAGGCGGCGAAGTTCAATCACGTGGTGCAAGCGCGCGCCGGACGGATCGATGCAACTGACGCGCGAGCCGCTGCTGCCGATGACGGAAGAGATGAAGCAGATTATCGAGGAGATGAAGTAATGAGCGACGGCGACGTTTCAGCATCTGGCGCGGCGATCGCGAGGCGGGGAGTTTCAAGGACTATACGACGCCGATCTCAGAGGGAATGGTGGTGCTGGATGCCGTGCATCAGATCCAGGCGGAACAGGCGAACGATCTGGCGGTGCGGTGGAACTGCAAGGCGGGCAAGTGCGGGTCGTGTTCGGCTGAGATCAACGGCATGCCGAAGCTGATGTGCATGACGCGGCTGAATCAGATTCCGCTGGATCAACCGGTGATGATCGAGCCGATGAAGACGTTCCCGCTGATTCGCGATCTGGTGACCGATGTGTCGTGGAACTTCGAAGTCAAGAAGACGATCCGCAAGTTCAAGCCGCGCAAGCCGGATGCGCCGGACGGTATCGTGGCGGATGCAGCAGGCGGATGTGGATCGGCCGCAGGAGTTCCGGAAATGCATTGAGTGCTTCCTTTGCCAGGACGTTTGCCACGTGCTGCGGGATCATCACATGCATGCGGAGTTCATCGGGCCGAGGTTCCTGATTTATGCGGCGCAACTGGAGATGAATCCGCTGGATACGGATGATCGCCGCGAGGATCTGCGGAAGAAACACGGGATCGGGTTGTGCAACATTACCAAGTGCTGCACGAAGGTTTGTCCGGAACATATCACGATTACGGATAACGGGATCATTCCGCTGAAAGAACGCGTGGTGGATCGATTCTTCGATCCGCTGCAGCTGTTCCGGATATTCAAGTAGCGGGCGGCGCCGGGCCGAAGCCCGGCGGCAGGGTGGAAAGCCTGGCCCCACTAAGTCACTCGTAGCAGGATTCTAGAAGTGACTGAACCTCTGATTCCGACAGGGCGCGGTCGACTACGCCGTTGTGTTCGAGCTCGTGCGTGATGGGGCCGACGATTTCTTTGATTTCACCGCGGGGGACGCCGGCGGCTTTCAGCGTTTTCGGTACGTCAAACTGCGCGATGAATTCTTCGGTGCGGTCGGCGCAGGCGAGGGCGGCTGGTTTCGGATTCTCTGGATCGAAGGCGATGCCGAAGCCTTCGGCGACCGGTCCGAAGCGCTGCGGTGCGATATCCGCCATGAAGCGCATCGCATTAGGCAGCGTGATGCAGGAAGTCACGCCGTGGGGCACATTCCAGCGCGGTCCGATCTGATGGCCGAGCAGATGGGAAAGGCCGAAGCGCGTGTTCATCGCGCCGTAGATCGAATACCAGGCCGCGAACTGGCAGTGGCCGCGATGCGCGACGCTTTCGTCGCCTTTGGTGTGAATCGACAGCGGCAGGTGCTTCGTCATCAGCTGAATTGATTTCGCGGCGAGAGCGTCGCTGATCGGCTGATGGCGAATGGCGTAGGCGCATTCGATGGCGTGGTCGAGCGACCGCATGCCGGTGGTGACCCAGAGCCAGTCGGGTGTTTCGAGAGCCAGCAGCGGGTCGTTGATGACGGTGCGCGGCAGGACGCGCGGGTCCCAGACGCCGCCTTTGACGCGCGTGGTTTCGTCGGTGACGCCGCCGGCGTGCGTGTATTCGGCGGCTGAAAGCGTGGTGGGGGTCGCGATGTGCACGAGCTCGCGTTTCGCGAGAGAGCCGTAAATCGCTACTTTGCAGGTGTCGATGGGGCTGCCGCCGCCGAAACTCACGAGGGAGTCGGCATCGGCGTCTTCGATCTCCTTCTGCAGCGCATCGACCGTGCTGCGCGGCACGTGCTGGACGACGCCGGTGAATACGGAAGCGCACAGCGGGCCGAGAGCGGCGGTCACCTGATCGAGAATCGGAAAGCCGCCGAGCGTGGTCACGACAATGGCGCGCTTCAGGCCTCGCTTTTCCATTTCGGCTTTGAGTTCGGCGACTTTGCCGGGACCATAGATCACGCGTTCGAGGCGCGTCAGATTGAATTCGCCAACCGGGGCTTCCAGCCGATAAGTGCTCATGTTTTTCTCAGGCCAATATTAACGAATCGGCTTGCGTGCGCCGTTATTACGTGATACGTTACTACGCATAACGTAATAATCATGTCCGACCCTACGCTGCTGGTGCTGTCGAGCCTTGCCGAAGGCGATAAACACGGCTACGCGATGATGCAGGACATCGAAGCATTTGCGGGCGTCCGACTGGGTCCTGGGACGCTCTATGGCGCGATCACGCGGCTGGAAGAGCACGGCTGGATTCGGCCGGTGGGCGCGAAGACGCGGCGGCAGGCATACACGATTACGCCCGCTGGAAAGCAGCATTTGCAGACGGAACTGGCCGCGCTGCAGCAGATCGTGAAAACGGGACTGGCGCGGATGAGGCACGCATGAAGAGGGCCGCACGGTTTTTCCTGCGGCTCTATCCGGCGCGGTGGCGCGCGCGTTATGGCGAGGAATTCGAAACGTTGATCGAAGACAGCTCGCCGGGGTGGAGGGCCTTGTTCGATGTGGTGAAAGGAGCAATCAGAATGCAGCTGCATTTACCGGCGTTTCCGAAGCTGGCGGTGATGCTGTCGCTGTTGGGCCTTGCGGCCGGATTCGGCGTTTCGTGGCTCGTGACGCCGCGATACGTTTCAACTGCGGAGATGCAACTCATCTATGCTCCGGCAGCGCGCCCGGAGGGACGCGTGAATCTCAACGGGCGTGTGATCCAAATGGAACAGGAGATTCTGAGCCGCACCAGTCTGTCCCGGATCATTCAGGATCCGCGGCTGGATCTCTACAGGCGCGAACGGGAGAACACTCCTCTCGAAGACGTGATCGAAAAGATGCGGACGCAGGACATCAAGATCCGGATTGAGTCCGCCACCAGCGACTACGTTCCGTTCACAATATCTTTCGCGTATTCCGATCGGATAAAGGCGCGGCAAACCGTGCAAGCGCTGATTAGCAGATTTTCGGACGCGAATCTGATCTCGCAAAGAACCGCGGCGCAAATGAATTGGGCGCGGTCAGCGGTGCAGATCGAACGGCTCGAAGCCAGGATTGCGACACTCGAGAAGCGTCTCGGTATTGTGTCGTCGCCCGCGGGACAGCCGGAGCAGTTCGTGCCGCAGGTCGACGGAATCAACCTGGACGTGCTCGACGTACCGAGCCTGCCGGTGGATCCCGTATATCCGAATCGGGCCGTGTTCATGGGGTCAGGTTTCGGCACAGGTTTTGCAGCGGCTCTGGTTATTGCGGTGTTTCGGCGCAGGCCGCCGGCGATTCCCTTTCCCGCCCAGACCGCCTGAGACACGATCGCATTTCCTCGGCAATACGTAAAGCTCCGCGCCGGGCGGAAGCCCGGCGGCAGGCTGAAAGCCTGGCCCCGCATAATGAGTGAATGCCGGAATTGCCGGACATCGTCGCTTATGTCGGAGCACTGGAATCGCGCATCGTCGGACAGACGCTTGAGCGCGTGCGCATTGGCAGTCCGTTTTTATTGCGAACGGTCCAGCCAGCTACGACCGACCTGGAGGGACGAACGGTCCGGGAAATCCGCCGCGTCGGAAAGCGCATCGCCATCGGCGTGGAAAGCGATTTGTGGGCCGTGCTGCATCTGATGATCGCGGGCCGTTTGCACTGGCGGCCAGTTGGAGCAAAGCTCGGCGGCAGGCAGCACCTCGCGGCATTCGATTTTCCGAACGGAACGCTGACCCTGACCGAAGCGGGAACGAAGCGCCGGGCATCGCTGCATGTCTTTGCCGGAGACGAAGGGCTGCGTTCGATCGATCCGGGCGGGATCGATGTGATGGCCGCAGATCTCGATTCTTTTCGCGCGGCGCTGGCGGCAGAGAATCATACGCTCAAGCGGGCGCTGACCGATCCGCGGACAGTCAGCGGAATCGGAAATGCATATTCCGATGAGATTCTGCATGCGGCGAAATTGTCGCCACTCGCGCAGACGCAGAAGCTGAAGCCGGAAGAGTGGGCGCGGCTTTTTAATGCGACGCAGGGGACGCTTCAGATGTGGATCGACAGGCTGCGCGCGCAGTATCGCGGCGAGTTTCCGGAAAAAGTCACGGCGTTTCGCGACGACATGGCGATGCATGGCAAGTACGGGGAGGCGTGTCCGGTGTGCGGCGAGAAGGTGCTGCGCATTCGCTATGCCGACAACGAAACGAACTACTGTGCGAAGTGTCAAACTGGTGGGAAGGTTTTGGCGGACCGGGGGCTGTCGAGGCTGCTGGGCGCCGATTGGCCACGTACGCTGGAAGAGTTGGAAGGGTTGAAGAGGAAATAGAGCGCACAGGCCGAAGGGTCCGTTGTGCGCGAATAAATAAAGAACCGGTGACAAGATCACCGGCGGTACAGGATTCGATATGACGATCAGAGTAAATGAGAAGTCCTGGACGGTGACGTCCGCGCCCGATACGCCACTGTTGTACGTACTGATGAATGAACTCCAGCTGCAGGGTCCGCGCTTCGGCTGCGGTCTCGCGCAGTGCGGGTCGTGTTCGGTGCTGATCGACGGCGTCGAAAAGCGTTCGTGCGTGACGCCGCTGTCGGCGGTGCAGGGAAAGTCGGTGACGACGCTCGAAGGGCTGCCCGCACTTTACGCGGCACAGAAGAAACTCGCGAGCGTTCCCGAGCTGCATCCGGTGCAGCAGGCGATGATCGAGGAACAGGCCGTGCAGTGCGGCTATTGCTTCAATGGCATGATCATCAAGGCTTCGGAACTGCTGGCAAAAACACCGCAGCCGGATGAGGCCCAGATCCGGACCGCGATGAACGGTCATCTCTGCCGGTGCGGCACCTATCCGAGAGTGATCAAGGCGATTCAGCGGGCATCGAAAACGATGGCGGGGGTGGCGTGATGAGTACATTTCCGCGACGCGATCTTCTGAAAGCCGGCGGCGCGCTGATCGTCGGATTCGGACTGCGGGATGTGATGCTCGGGCAGAGTCATCTGGATACGGCGATGCGCGAAGGCAAGCCGGGCCCGCCCGATGCGAAACAGATCGACACGTGGCTGGCGATCCACGCGGATAATACGGCCACCGTATTTATAGGATTCGCCGAACTGGGCCAGGGCAATTCCACAGCGCTGCTGCAGATGGCCGCCGAAGAGCTCGACTTCGATATGAGCCAGCTGAAGACCGTGCGGCTCGACACTCACATTACGCCGAATCAGGGCGGGACGTATTCGAGCGCTTCGATTCAGCGCGGCGGTCCGCAGGTGCGCACAGCCGCGGCCGAGGCGCGACAGGCGCTGCTGCAGATGGCATCGAAGAGTCTGAACGCGCCCTTGGACCAGTTGACGGTGGCGAAGGGAGTGGTGTCGGCCGGCTCCGGGTCAGTCAGCTATGGAGCGCTGGTGGGCGACAGGCCCTTCAACATCGGGTTCACCGGTACAGCGCCCACGAAAGCGCCCGCCGATTTCAAAGTGGTTGGAACGCGCGTGCTGCGCAATGATATTCCGGATAAAGTGGCCGGGAAGTATCTCTACATGCAGTACGTGAAGGTGCCGGGGATGCTGCATGGGCGCGTGGTGCGTCCGCGGGGTCAGTCGGCGTACGGCGCGGGCGCGAAGGTACTCAGTGTGGATGAGACTTCGATCCGCGGGATTCCGGCGAAGGTGATTCGCAAGGGCGACTTCGTTGGGGTGGTGGCGGAGAAGGAGTGGGACGCGGTGAAGGCGGCGAATCAGCTGAAGGTCACGTGGGACAGGACGCCGTCGCTGCCGGGAAGCGCGGGGCTGTTCGACGCAATGAAGGCCGCGAAGACCAAAGATAACGTCGTGCTCGAACGCGGCGACATCGGGGGCCTTGGGAACGAGCCGCATGTGGTGTCGTTCAAAATCCACGGGCCGTATCAGTCGCATGCACCGTTCGGCCCGAACTGCGCGATCGCCGATGTGAAGACCGATTCGGTGCCTGTGCAGTGCTTAGTCAAGTGCTCGACGCAGGATGTGTACGGGACGCGGGGCAAGCTGGCTACGATGCTCGGCATGCCGCAGAACCAGATTCGCGTGCAGTATTACGAAGGCTCGGGCACATATGGACACAGCTGTTATGACGATGTGGCGCTGGGCGCGGCGGTGCTGTCGCAGGCGGCGGGCAAGCCGGTCCGCCTGCAATTCATGCGCTGGGATGAGCACGGGTGGGACAACTACGGACCGGCGCATATCGGCGAGGTGCGGGCGTCGGCCGATAAAGACGGCAAGCTGGTCGCCTACGAATATCACGGCTGGCAGCACAACTGGAGCCTGATGGAAACGTCCGAGCAGCTGGCCTACGAAAAGCCCGCGCAGGAATGGCCCGGCATGGCGGCACAGGGGATCAGCACGGCGAACATCGGCGGGATTTATGCGGCGCCGAATGTGCGCACGGTAAGTCATCAGGTGCCGGGTGCGCCGTTCCTGAAGGGCGGATGGCTGCGCTCGCCGCTCGATCTGTCGATGTCGTTCGCATCGGAACAGGCGATCGATCAGCTGGCGTTTCTCGCGAACCTCGACCCGTGGCGGTTCCGGCAGAAGAACATCACCAACGCGCGTTGGCGCGGTGTGCTCGATGCGGCGGCGGAGGCGGCGAGTTGGGTGCCGCGGCGGGCGTATCAGAACAGCGCGGGCGCGAGAGTGGTACGGGGACGCGGTATCGGGCTGGGTACGCATCTGGTTTCCTACGGCGGCGCGGTGGCGGACATCGAGGTGGACAAAGAGACCGGCAAGGTGGCGATCCGGCGTCTGTTCGGCGCCATCGACGCGGGGCTCACGGTGAATCCGGCATTCGTCGAGAACCAGATCAGCGGGCAACTAGTGCAGGCGGCGAGCCGCATGCTCAAAGAAGAGATCACTATGTCGACGACGAATGTGACGAGCCTCGACTGGAACAGCTATCCGATGCTGCGGTTCGAGGAGTGTCCGGAAGTAACGCCGGTGGTGGTGCAGCGGCTCAATGAGCAGCCGTCCGGCGCGGGCGAGGAAGTGATGGCGGCAGCCGCGGCGGCGATCGGGAATGCGTTCTTCGATGCGACCGGGGTGCGGATGACGGAGTATCCGTTCACGCCGGCGCGAGTGCTGGCGGCGCTGAAGAAGGCGTAGGAGAGCCTTAGGCGCCGCCGCGATCCATGAGCCTGGCCAGCTCAAGATCCAGGGCGCCCAGCTTTCCATTCACCATTTCCCGGAACCTGCGCAACTCGTCTTCCAGCCGTTCAAAACGCCGCTCGAGGCTGCTGATCCGGTTGCCGATCTGGTTCGTGCTGATCCACATGCCGCCGAGGCCGACAATCACCGCGCCTCCGGTGCTGATCAGCGTGGTAACCACAGCGGGCTCGATATCAGCATTCCTCCGCGACGTTGTACATTCTTCTTCACGATACTCCCCGAGCTATTTGCGATTCAGTTTTTCGCGATTCGAAGACCACGCCGCCGACGACAAACACCGGCAGAGGGACCCAGCTCCAGGCGGGGGCAACCATCGCTGTTATCAGGCAGGCTGCGAGCGCCGCCGCTGCCACTCCCACGCGCAATGTCAGACGGCTGATCCGGCGCGCGTCGGCACTGTCACTCGCCACTAGCCCGCCGCGTCGGGCGTACAACCAGTGAGCGCTCAGCAGCACGGCAATTGCGAGCTCATTGCCGAAGTAAAACAATTGCGACACCGGATGAATGAACAGGTGGGCCATGAGTCCGGCGGAGAAAGGCAGCAGGGCGACGAACATCAGGAAAAGCAGGTTCAGCCAGACCAGTGCGCCGTTCACGAAACGGATGAAGTGGAACGTGAGGTGGTGCAGGAACCAGAAGCCTCCGGCAATGAGAAAGGTGACGACATACGTCGCGAACTGCGGCCCGAGCGCGAGCAGCTGCTGGAGCATCTGTTCGTTGGAGGAGTGGTGCATGACCTCCGGCACTTCAAGCTTCAGGACCAGCAGCGTCATGGTGATGGAGAAGACTCCGTCACTCAGCGCCTCAATGCGCGATTTTTCCAGCATCAGAGGCGTCCGCATTGCCTAATTGGAAGAAGCGGGAAGGAGTAAACGGAAGGCCGCCCCCTGAATACGGCCGGTCTGCCGATCCTGCACAAAGGCAATGATCCGCTTCCCGTTCCACTGCGCCAGTTCGCCGGTGAGAGGGATATCGGCGCTCCAGGCTGCGGCGGAGTCCAGCGTGCCCACCGTGGTCAGGCTTCGCACCACGGCGACGTGGTCCAGTTTACGGCCATTGTTTTCGCCGGCGCGAACATGGGAAACGACGGCGTTTTCGGCCAGAGCTATTTCCACCTGGGCCGGGTTTCCGGCGGCGGACTTGCCCGAGGACGCCGCCTCAGCATGCCCCACTTCGACATGCACCACCGGCACCCCGTGGCTGTTCCGGGACACAGGGGAAATCGCGACCTGAAGTTTCTCCGCGGTGGCGGATCGCCGGATGGCGTTTTCCACCTGGCGGGCGTCGCTGCCGACCGCTTCCGAAGTGCCGTCGACCACGATCTGCGGCGTGTAGGCATCCACATGAAAGAGCTGGCCGTAGCGTTCCTGCCGGCGGCTGAAGACGGGCGAGGAAAAAGGGTCCCGCCATCCGAGGTGGTCCCAGTAGTCGACGTGTTCGCTGAGCGCGATCACCAGCGCGCCGGGCACGGGCTGCGTCCGATCCAGTTTCAGCAGGAGTGCGTCGGCCGGCGGGCAACTGGAGCAGCCCTCGGAAGTAAACAATTCGACGACGACGGGCTGAGGCGGTTTATCGGTACCTGAGGCGACCGTTGCGCCGGAAGCGCTCAGAACAAAGAACAGCAGAGTGATGGAGAGTCGCATGAAAAATCCTTTCATGATACGGGTTCGGAAGCGGCGGTGCGGAAGTTACGCCACGCCACGCTACGCGCCGCGCGGCACGAAATTCAACGAGGCCGAGTTCATGCAGTACCGCAATCCGGTCGGCCGCGGGCCATCGTCAAACACGTGCCCCAGATGCGCGTCGCAGCGCGCGCAGCTCACCTTCGTACGCTCCTCGCCGAAGCTTCGGTCTGTCGTCTCGACGACGTTTTCTTTCGCCAGCGGCTGGTAGAAGCTCGGCCAGCCGGTGCCGGATTCAAATTTGGTCTTCGAATCGAATAACGCCGTGTTGCAGCAGATGCAGTGATAGAGGCCGTCCGCGTGGTTGTACGCGTACTTCCCCGAGCCTGCACGCTCCGTGCCCTCTCTGCGGGTGACTTCGAACTGTTCGGCGTCGAGCTGCTTCTTCCACTCGGCATCCGTTTTTACGATCCTGTCCACTTCCGTGACTCCCGTTCTGCTGCCTTTGGCGTCGAATTCGGCGATCCGAACCCTGCCGCCTTTAGCCGTTTTGTCCACTGCCGCGAAAATCGCACCGACCCCCGCGGCGCACGCGAGGCTCACCAGGAATCCGCGACGGGGCATGGCGTTGCTCAGCATGTTCATCTGCTCTCCTTCGTGTAAAGCTCCGGGAATCTGGTCATGAACCCTTTCAGGAGCGGGATATCCACATTCGCGATGTAACCCTGGGTGGGGTTGCGATCGAGAAAATGCTGATGTTCGGCTTCGGCCGGGAAAAAAGCGCCCCGCAGGGGGACGATCTGCGTCACGATTGGATGTTTGAATTGATGGGCCGCGTCGAGCTCTCTGATGTATGCTTCGGCCGCGTTCTTCTGCTCGTCATCGGTATAGAAGATCGCGGACCGGTATTCCGGTCCCTCATCGTAATGCTGCCGGTTCAGCGTGGTGGGGTCGTGCGCCGCCAGGAAATAGACCTTCAGCAGCTCGGCGTATGTGACCTTCGCGGGATCCCAGGTAATTCTGATGGCTTCGGCATGCCCTGTATTACGCTCGGCCACCATATCGTAATGGGCGGTTTCCTTTGTGCCGCCGGCATAGCCCACCACCGTGTTCGTCACGCCTTTCACGTGCTCGAAGATGCCCTGCATTCCCCAGAAGCAGCCGCCCGCCAGCACGATCGAATTGGCCGCGGCGCTTTTCGTCGTCTCCGGCTCGATGGCTTTCGGTGTGGTGGCAGATGCGGCGCTCATCAGGCTCGCGGCCAGAGCGGCAAAAACAGGTAGACAGCGTTTCATTAAGAAGTCCTTTCACAGTTCCAGTTCGGATCAGGGGCCGAAGAAGTTACGTTTTGTCTTTGATCCAACCGAACGCCGCGCCCGCCAGTGCCGCTATGACCGCGGCACCGATGTGCGAGACGAAAATGTGGAAGCGGTCAAGATAAGGGCAATAGATCTCGAGCACGGTGACGCCGACAAGCCCGGCCAGCAGTCCCGCCGCGGCGCCCTGGGCGATCGGATGCAGGGAAAAGCCTCTGCGCAAAGCCAGCCAGAAAAGCGGTGCGGAACAGGCTGCGCAGGCGGTGCCGATTTTCAGACAGTTCAGCGCCCAGGCCACGTAGTCGGGTTTCCATTGGTCGCCATAGAGCGAAGCCACCGCGGCAAGCAGGGCAAGCAGTGGAACCGCGAGCCAGACCCAGACAGCGGCTCTATAACGGGAACCCGGCATCATCTGCTGTGCAAGAAGGTTTGACAGAGCCACGCCGGAGATACCCAAAAGGCTGAAATCGACGGCGAACTGCACGCCGCTGCGGGCATCCCAGCCTTCCACTCCCAGGCGCCAGTTCGCGGCTGCGATCACAAGGATCGCACCCAGCAGGAGCGCCGCAGCTACTCGCCAGACGCCAGGCAGCGGAGAGACGGGGCGAAGAGCGGGCAGAATCGCCGCCTCGATGCGGCTTTGAAGAGATTCGGGAAAATCCACGGGCGATGGGCCGTCCAGCAAGGCCTGCAATGGCGCACAGCGGGCGCACGACTCCAGATGCCGGCGTGCTTCCGGAGGCCAGGAGGAGGAACCGGAGTGCGGAGACTCGGTTCGAAGCCGGTCCAGATCGTCACACGACATCGTTGCCGCCCTTTGAATCCTTGCTGCCTTTTGAATCTTCGCCGCCTTTTAATACGGACCGCAGCTTCTCATAAGCGCGATGCGCCTTCAGCTTGACGGAGCCGACGCTGGAGGCGGTGGCACGCGCCACTTCTTCCAGACTCATCCCGCTCACCTTCAGCATGCTTACGACCTCGCGCTGGCTGGCGGGAAGAACCGCGACCAGCTCGTCGAAATCGAGAGGGGGAGCGGGCGCGGCGCTTGCGGGGGGCTCCGGCAGCGGGGAAATGGTTTGCTCCCGCGAACGAATTCGGTAAGTGCGGCGGTAGCCGTCTACTCTGACGTGGCGCGCTATCGCATAAATCCACGGGAGCACCGGCTCGCCGGGCCGGTGGGTGTGGCGGGCTTTGTGAATCTGCAGCCACGTGTCCTGGAGAAGGTCCTCGGCTTGAGGACGGCTGCCGCCCTGGCTTGTAAAGAATCTCAGCAGCAATGGACTCACCTGGCGGATTAATGCCGCGGTCGCAGCCGAATCCCCTCGCTGGTACCCCAACATAAGAGTTTCAAGTTCAGCCACAGGTTCTCATGCGACCGGACTACGCCTCGTTGGTTTGTTCGTTCGCATGCCGCCGAAAGTTACGGTCAGAGCGCAAAGGGCGAATAACGACAGACCACCAGTTTGGCACATGCGCGTGAATTTGTTCCCCGGGCCGTAACTTTTCACGGCTTGTATCGCGAACCCCATTTGCGAGGGACCTTCCCGCTAATTCAAAACAAGGAGAAATTGATATGCAGAAAAGAATCCAGACCGCTTTGGCGATGGCCGGAATTGCGCTCGGGCTTGCAGTCGCACCCGGGATGGCGCAGTCGGAAGACCATTCCAACATGAAGATGTCCACTATGACGGACAAGAACAAAATGATGGCGCTCGACAAGATGTCGAAGGAAGAAAAGGCCGCCATGTTCGACAAGATGTCCGACGCGGACAAGATGATGGCCACCAAAATGGCGGGCCACGACATGAGCAAGATGAGCGCTCCGGACCGCATGGCGATGACGGACAAGATGTCGGTGGACGACAAAGCGAAGATGTACGAAAAGATGGCGATGGGCAACCACATGGACAAGATGGACAAGGCGGCTATGGATAAAGCGGTCGCCGACAAGATGCAGAAATAGCGCGCGGGCAGGCTTTGAATGGCACACATAGAGGAAAAGCATCCGCTGGCGATCCGCTGGTTTCACTGGATCAGTTTCCCGCTGCTGTCCCTGATGATCTGGAGCGGGCTGTTGATCTACTGGGCGAACGACATCTATCGGGTCGGCCTGGGCGGGATCACCCTGTTTCACTTTTTCCCGGATTGGTTTTATAACGGGCTGGGCATTCCGCAACGGCTGGCTGAAGGGATGGCGCTCCACTTCTTCCTCATGTGGCTGTTCGTTGCGAATGGAGTGGCTTACGTTCTGTACCTGGCTTTGTCCGGCGAGTGGCGCAAGGTGCTGCCGGATCGCCACTCCTTTCGCGATGCCGCTCTGGTGATGCTTCATGACCTGCATCTGCGGAAAGAAGCGCCACCCCAGGGGCTGTACAACGGGGCGCAGCGGATTGCCTACACGGGTGTGATCGTGATGGCTATGGGAAGCGTGATCACCGGCCTTGCGATCTACAAGCCGGCACAGTTATCGTGGCTCACCGGATGGCTCGGCGGCTACCGGATGGCGCGCTGGGAACACTTCTGGCTGATGGCCGGGTTCGTGGGTTTCTTTGCGATCCACATCTCGCAGGTGATTCGCGCGGGGTGGGATAACTTCCGGTCGATGGTGGCCGGTTATTCGCTGGTTCGGGACCGGGAGGTGCGGCATGAATAAGTTCCCCGACACGGAACGCGAGGCCACGCGGCGCACGCGGCGAGCTTTTCTCACGATGGGCGTGGGCGCCGCCTTCGGTTACGGCGGCTGGTCCTGGCTGCGGTCGCAACCGAAGGAAGGCGACGTGGAATGGCCGTTGAGAAGAGTGCTCAGCGGAAACGAAGCGGTCGCCGGGGCTTATTTCAAGGACAGCCATCGGTCAAGGGAATTTGCGTCATCGCAGGCGGCGCCGAAACTCCGGAAGAATGGAGACGTCGGTCTGGGGGCGGAGTTTGAGCCCGACAGATGGGTATTGAACGTTCAGGGTCCGGACGGCATGGCGGCCACACAGGTAACGCTCGCACAGATTCGCGAGCTTCCCCGCGTGGAGCAAATCACCGAGCTCAACTGCATCGAAGGCTGGACTGTGGTGGTGCGCTGGGCGGGCGCGCGTTTCGCCGACTTCACGGCTAAGTATGCGCCGCGGTTTCGCGATGCCAGGTATGTCGGTATGCAAACCCCCGATCGCGAATATTTCGTGGGCCTCGATTCAGCGAGCGCGATGCATCCGCAGACTCTTCTTTGTTATGAAATGAACGGCGCGGACCTGACGAGCGAACACGGCGCCCCGTTGCGGCTGGTGATTCCAGTTAAGTACGGCGTCAAGAACATCAAGCGTATCGGCACGATCACATATACCAACCAGCGCCCGGAAGACTATTGGGCGAATGAGGGGTATGACTGGTATGCGGGACTGTAGCGGGCAGTTAATCCGCACAGGCCCAGCCTATTGTCCTTAGCAGGCTGCTGAAAAACGCTTCTTGCAACTCCCTTACGGTCGCGGTCCGGAAAAGCAGGTTCTGATTCCGCAGGGGTTACGGAACCGCGCGCGTCAGCAAGCGGCAACGAAAAGAGCTTTTTCAGCACCCTGTCAGGCAGCAGCTTCGCGGCGAGGTCTATCTGGAAGACGGCCGCTTGCGGCATCCGATCTTCCGGGGGGTGCGCCGATCGCACGCGAGCGGTTCCGCGCCAGCATCGATGTTGTAGCTCCGAATGAGGTGCCATTTCCGCTCACCAGCACCGTTCTATTCCGGTCGTCGAGAATGGCGGTGCCGGCGACGGAGTTGGGCAGGCTCCTGCCTGGAAGGAATAGTAGAGCCGCTGCTCCGGCGAACAATAACCATGCGCGCGAAATTTTAAGTCGATCGCGCGTCATGGTTCTTTGTTTCTCCTCCGAGCCGGATTCAGTTTGGGCGGCTCTGGTTCCACCGCTATGCAAGCCGAGAGCCGCGCCTATGCGCGGGAGGGCCGTCTGGTGCGGATTCCGGCGTTCCGCCGGCGCAATCGGTCCGAAAAGCCACATACGGGGAGGGCGCGATTGATTTCATTCAGGCGCCGGGATTGCGCACTAAGTGATGGAGAGGGCAAACAGCTGACGAATCGTGGTTCGAGGGAGCAATCCGGGGGCGTTTCAATACATTGGCGCGGTCGGCTCCGGAGAACCTCGCGGATGATTGCGCATGGTTTGCACGCCGTGAAAACTGCGTTTGCACGATCGCATCGCGTCGACGGCGCGGGGCAAGTCTTATGCCCTGTGTGCGGGCAAAGTCGAGCCCGCGTGCCGCCTCAGCATCAGGCAGAAATCCGCGTGGTTCATGCGGCGGAGGATGCGGACAGTGTTTTAGCTCGCGCGCACGCGGCGGCTGGCCGGAACCGGGTTAGACGCAGTATGCAAGGGACTTTGAGGATTCAGCCGGCGGCTGCTGCGGCGCAGGTGTTTTCTCCCGCTTCAGACCTCTCTCGAACTCGTCTTTCGGAACCGAAAGCAGAAGATCCAGCAGGCGAATGAAAGCGGACAAGTTCAGTCGCGGGGCGGCCTGACCGTTTACCGTGGCGCTATGCAAAGCGCACCAGCGTCCAGACGGGCTGTGGTTTTCCGGAAAGTGGCCCGCTGCCGGATCGCAGACGTTAAGTGCCGCACGGATGCGGGCCGTCGCGCAGCCCGTCGGAAAAAGCTATCCTGGTGTTCATGAAGTCGCTGTGGTGGCTGGTTGCCTCGGCCGGATTACTGAGCGCTCAGGTTAGCTCTCTGCAGATGCTCCATCGCGCGGAGAGGGTGGGCGATCTTAAGACTGTCGAGAGCCTGCTTTCCGCGGGCCTCAGCCCCGATCCAGCGGGCCTCGAGATTGCGATCACTAACGGTTTTCCTGGTGTGGTCGATCTGCTGCTCGCCTGGCATGCGGACCCGAACGGGCCGATGACGGCGGCGAATCCCCGTTCGATGACTCCTCTGCAAAAGGCCGCGGAAAAGGGAGATCTGCAGGTGGCGAGAGCACTGGTCGCGGCCGGTGCGAGGGTGAATGACACAGACGGGTCCGGCCGTACCCCGGTCCACTATGCGCTGGCCAGCCATCTCGACATGGTGCGTCTGTTGATCGAAAAGGGCGCCGATGTCAACATCCGCGATGCGGAGGGAGCCAGTCCGCTCGATGACGCGGTCTGGAACGGAAACCTGGATGCCGCGGCCGTGTTGATCGCGCATGGCGCCCGGCTGAACGAGCCGGATACGCAGACCGGCGCCACACCGGTCAACGAAGCGGCGTTCCGCGGCCGTACCGAACTGATACGGTATCTGCTCCTGTTCCACCCCGACCTGAGCGCCGCGGATAATCGCGGGCGAACGCCGCTCGAGAATGCGATTCGCATGGGAAAGGAAGACTCAGCCCTGCTGTTGCTCGAGGCACAACCGGGCGCGCAGCGGACACCGCAATTTCTCGGTAAAACGATGCAGGCCGCTATCGGAATGGACCAGGCGTTGGTGGCAGAGGAACTGTTGCGGCAGGGTGCGAAGGTCAACGAAGCGCTGCCTTCCGGATACATCCCGCTCGACGCCGCGGCGTTTGCAGGTGCGTCAAGAGCGGCGCGTATGCTGCTGGACCACGGAGCCGACCCGAATGCCGCAGGAAAAGAAGGCACGACCCCGCTCGAGGATGCGGCCGCCAAAGGATTCGATTCGATCGCGGCTGTGCTCATCGATCACGGAGCCCGCGTGAATCAGTCGAATGCGGTCACCGGTACGACGGCGCTCTATGGCGCGGCCTCGGCGGGGCACCTGACTACGGCGAAGCTGCTTCTGGAGCGCGGCGCGAATCCATCCGCCTGTGGCGCCAATCGTAAGACGCCTTACCAGATCGCCGTGGAGAATGAGCATGCGGATGTCGCAGCCGAAATCCGAAGCCGCGGCGGCGTCGATCGCTGCCGCTGACTTAGAATGGTGCGCGGAGAGGAGCAATGATGAAAACCTCTTTTTTTCGCGCGTTTGTCGGGCTTGCGCTGGTCGCGGTCGTAACGCCCCTTTGGGCGCATCACTCGTGGCCGGTGAGCTTTGACCATCTGGTGACAGTGAAGGGCAAGGTAATCGAGTTCAAATGGGCCAATCCGCATCCGATGATCACGCTGGAGGTCGGGGCCGGCGCCGGTCGCGAAACGTGGCTGATCGGCGGCCCCGCTATCAGCCGCATGGAGGCCAACGGCTGGAAAAAAACCACGGTGAAGCCCGGCGACGTGATCACAGGGATCGGCTACCAGTTTGCCGACGGGGAGAAGATCGTCAGGCTGGAGCGCGTCATATTATCCGACGGGAAAGAACTGCGCCTATACGGCCGATAGAAAGCCGCTCTGTTGAAGACGCGCTGCGTTAGTGAGAATGAGTAAAGTTCGGTGCCGGCCAGAAGCCCGGCGGGACCCGGAGGGTGCCCTTGGTAAGCCTGGCCCCACCGTGATCGGGTTTGCGATATCCTCGTCGCGAATACCATGTCGCGAAGACCATTTGGGGACGACACTTGCATAAGACTATCGGAGCGCTGCTAATAACAGCAGGCATCAGCCTCGCGCAGCCGCCCGGCATCACTCGCGAAATGATGGCGACGTCGGCGGCGACGTTCGACCTGATCAACCATGTGCCGGCGTTCTACGGCGCCCGGCATAACGCCGGCCACACTGCGACCGTCTTTCATCCTGGCGGCGGCGAGTTCGCGAATGTCGCGTCGAACTGGCTGTTGTGGACGCTCAAAGGCGACAGGAAAGCCGGCGCCATGTTCGTCGGTAAGGACTGCAGTCTTTGCACGAATCCGAACTGGGACACGCGGTCGAAAGGGATCAATCAATGAAGTCCATAATCGCTCTCGCGGTCGTCGCGGGCTGTGCTGGTTCTGTGGTCTCAGCGCAGAGTCCGTCATCCTCATTTCCGCGCGGCAGCAGCCTGCAGAACTGGCAGAACCCCGGGATGAAGAATGTGCTCGCAAGGTGCAAGAATCCACCGAAGCCTTTCTCGATTCCGATCGCCGGCGGCTCAGGGAGCGCAAATGCCGCGCCGCCCGAACCGGTCCTTCCGGCCACCAGCGCAATTCCGGGAGTGCTCGCGGCCGGACAGTCCTGGAAAGTCGTCTGGTCCTGGGAGGGCAATAATGTCGACGGCCCCATCGCCGGCGACAACGGTACCGTGCTGTTCGCGAATAATGACGCGAGCAATGTCATGCAACTCGATCCGTCAACGGGCCTCGCGAAGATCCTCTACCGCGACACGAACACCGGCGGGGCGGTTTCCCGGAGTAAGAACGGCGCGCTGTTCGTGGCCGAACGCGGCCTCGGCTCAGCCATCGAACAACTGGAGCCGCAGCGTAAGATGCTGGCGAACTCGTTCCACGGGGAGCCGCTCGAATGCGTCGGTGGTGTCGTGAACGATCTCATGGCGGACGCGCGCGGCGGCGTCTATTTTTCGGTCACGGGGGCCACGGGCAGCGGCGTGTTCTACGCCGATGCGAAAGGCGTGGTCTCGCAGTACGGGAACAATGTTCCGCTCGCCAACGGCATTATCCTGAGTCCCGACGAGAAGACGCTCTATGTCACGAACGGTGCAGACGTTTTCGCGTTCGACGTGAAAGCTGACGGCTCGCTGACCAATCAGCGCCGGTTCGGCAAACTGCGCGGCGGCGACGGCGGCGACGGCTCAGCAGTCGATCAGCAGGGACGCGTGTATGTGGCGACGGGCAAGTCAGTGGACGTCTTCGCGCCCGACGGCAGCTTTGTCGGCAGCATACCGGGGCCGCAGGGCCTGCACGGCACGTTTTTCGGCGGCCGCGATAAGAAGACGCTCTTCGGCATCGTGTTCTACGGCGGATGGGGAACGCCGAGCGCGCGCAACAAAATCATCGCGATTCCGGTCATCGCGCAGGGCTATACGGGGCGCGCGAAGTGATTTAGCTTGAGAGAACGGTACCTGCGGCAGACGCGTTAAGCCCCAGGTCGGAATCTACCGTGGATACGGGTATTTCGAGGTCCAGAGCTATCAGCTGGGGTGCCTGGCCTTGTTGATTCATCTGGATAATCTGTGCGGACTCAGAGAGTGTCACGGTGTCGGCCGACGCCTGGGATTGTGTTGCCTGCCTGGCCGGTGCCGGCGCAGGAGCTTGTGCATTGGCCTGTTGAGCGGGTGCGGTGGCGGAGATGGAGAGCGACATATCGAAATCCTCCTCTGGAACACATATCGGCAGGAGTCTGCCAATTTTCTAATCAATTTGTTCGGGGTCGGATTTTCGGTACTGTCAACCGATATAATTGCCCCGACGCATGAAACGCCACATTACTTTGTCTGCTTCCGCTTTCTTCGCGCTCGGCCTCATCCTCGCCGCTCACGTGATTGCCCAGCAACCCGGCCGCAACCTGGTGCCCCTCACAGAGGAAAACCTGAAGAGCCCCAGTCCCAACGACTGGCTGATGTACAACCGTACCTACGACGCGCAGCGTTTCTCGCCGCTCGAGCAGATCAATAAGTCGAACGTCGGCCAACTCAAGCTCGCGTGGTCGGTCACCGAGGGCGCCGGCACACAGGAAGGAATCCCGCTGGTGCACGATGGCGTCATGTACGTGCAGGCGCCCGGAGCCGTCATGCAGGCCTACGACGCGGTCACCGGCCAGCTCATCTGGGAGCACAAACGTGAGATGCCCCAGAACCTCAAGACCGGCGCGCGCGCCAAGACCATTGCCATCGGCTTCGACATGGTCTACTGGACTTCGCCCGACAGCTACCTGGTGGCGCTCGATGCGCGCACCGGCGAGCGGCGCTGGGAAGCCAAAACAGAAGCCCGCGGCGCTACCCAGGGCGCCATCCTCGCCGGCGACAAAGTGATCTCCGGCGGCGCCTGCGGCGGCAAGCACGAAAACTGCTTCATCTCCGCGCACGACGCCAAAACCGGCAAACTGCTGTGGAAGTTCATGACGGCTGCGGAAACCGGCCAGCCGGGCGGCGACTCCTGGGGCGGCCTTCCCGATAACGAACGCGTGGCTGGCCCCTGGGGCCTCTCCGGCACTTACGATCCCTCCACCAACTCCGTTATCTGGGGCATTGCCAATCCAACCCCGAATACCCGTCTCGAACGCCATCACGGCGATTTCAACGCCATTCCGACGCACGCGCCCGCCGATCTGTTCAGCAATTCCACAGTCTCGATCAACGCCGATACCGGCAAACTGAACTGGTATTACCAGCATCTGCCGGGCGATGACTGGGACGAGGACTGGACCAATGACCGCATCCTGGTGACCACCACCCTCAATCCCACGCATGCCACCGCCAAGTGGTTCAACCCGCGTCTCAAGGCCGGCGAGCGCCGCGACATTGTGCTGGCGACCGGTGAATCCGGCGGCGTGTTCGCACTCGACCGCCGTACTGGGGAGTTCCTGTGGGCCAACCCCTGGCCCTATGACGTGCCGAACTTTTTCCTGAAGAACATCGACGACAAAGGCATCACGTATCTGAACGAATCGGCCATGCTGCCCCGTCCCAACATGACCAACACGGTGTGCTTCTTCAATACGCGCAGTTACTGGTCGCAGGGCTACAGCCCCATTACCAACTCCCTCTATGTGCCCTTTGTCGACGCCTGCAATCAGGAGTCGACGGGCGATGCCGGCACGCGCTCCCGGCACGACGGCGTGATGCGCGACCCCTCGAAGCTCGACGAACTCTCCGGCGTTTCAAAGATCAATGCCTCCACCGGAAAGATCGATCACATCTTCAAAGGACCGGGCCCGATCAACGGGGCTATCCTGCTCACTGCCGGCAATCTCGTTATCTTCGGCGATCTCGCGCAGCATCTGCGCGCGCTCGATCAGGAGACGGGCAAAGTGTTGTGGGACCAGACTCTGCCCGGCCCGATTGCCAATTCGACCATCACTTACGCTGTCAACGGACGTCAGTATCTGGCAGTGTTCACGGGCGACGGCCTCTTGACCGCCGGAGTGGCGGGTTACAACAAGGCGCTTACCTCCACCCGCCGCGTGAATACGATTCAGGTGTTCGCGCTGCCGGAGGATGTGGCTAAGCAGACTCCGTTGCTGGCTGCCGCCGCCGGGAAAAAACAGCGCTGAAAATGCTCCCCGCGGTACCTTTGGTACTCGCATTGATTTTGTTCCAAAAACAGAACAGGTTTTTGCGCCCGTATTAATTTAATCTATATCGAGTGAGAAAACGAACACTTCGCTTTCTGCTCGCAATTCCGCTGTTTTGCCCCGCGGCTGCACTGGCGGTTCTGACCGGGGCACCGACGCTGACGCCGGGCCAGTCCCTTAGCCTGGATACAGGAGCTGTGTCCACCACGGGCGGAGACATCCTATGGAACGGGGCCGTCTTCCAGTTTCAAGGCACCGCCACAGGCTACAACTTCGCGCTGATCGGCTTTAACGGCAATCTGGGTTACGATTTCATCGAGTCCAGCGGGAGCAGCTTTCTCTCCGCGAGCCAGTCGACTTTCACCTTCACGGGCGGGCTATTGGACTCCACCGCGAGCGCGGTGGGCGGCGTGGTCGGCATCGAGACAAACGGCGGAAACTATGCAGTTTTCATCGTGACGGCGAACACCGGCAGCACGGTCGCACTACAGTACGTGAACTTCGAAACATCCGCTCCAGCCGGCCCGTTCATCACCCATGTGATGAACAATTACAGTCTCATTCCGGCTGGTCTGCCCAATTCGGCTATCGCGCCGGGCTCGCTGTTCATTATTCAGGGCTCCGGGCTGGCCAGCGCGACGTCGGTGAGTTCACTGCAGTCGAGCGCGCAGGGTCTGCCGATAACGCTCAACGGAGCGGCGGTCAGCATCACTGACAGTCACGGCGTCACGAGTTCACCGGCTTTTTACTACGCCATCGATTCTCAGCTGGCGCTGGTTATGCCCTCAAGTACGGCTGGCGGCCTGGGAAGCGTGACGGTGACGTACAACGGGCAGACCAGCCCGCCTTACGCGATCGAGATTGCCGTATCGTCGCCTGGGTTTGCGTCCTACTACGGGGTGGGCCAGGGGCTGGGTATCGCCACCGATCCCGTAAGCGGCGCCTTCTTTGGCTACAGCAATCCGATCCCTCCCGGCGCTTCGGTGGTCCTGTGGGGCTCGGGGCTGGGGGCGGACCCGGCGCGGGACACCACATACACGCCCGCCGCGTTCGCGATCAACAATCTGGCAGAGATTTATGTGGGCGGCGTGCCCGCTGTCATTCAGTATCAGGGAGCGTCGGGATATCCCGGCGTTAATCAGATCAATATCCAGATTCCGCAGAATGCTCCCACGGGCTGTTTCATTTCGGTAACCGGGGTGACCACCTTCGGCCTTCCGACGAATGCGATCGTGCTGCCCATCGGCAACGGGTCCTGTAATGACCCTGCGCTGGGCGTGAACAGCAACGTACTCACCCAGCTAAGCGGACAGCAGAACGTGAACGCCGCCGTTCTGAACGTCCTCTACCTTACCGAGCCCAACTCCGACGGCACAGGAACGCAGACAGTGACGACCGCGAGCGCAACCTTTCAGACTGTGCCCGGGACGAGTTACGGGATCAGCTCCGGAGCCGTTTCCATTGGTGGATGCGTTCTGAACGCATCCGTCTACAGCCCGGCGGGCAGTCCCAGCCCGAGCAATCCTCCTGCGCTGAGTGCCGGCGTTATCACGCTCAGCCCGCCAAGTCAATTCAACAAGCCGGTGACGCTGGTGCGCGACACGCTCGATCCTGGCATTTATTCGACCACGCTGCCGGCGGGGTTTCTGACAACCGCGGGCGGAGCGTTCACATTCACAGGCACGGCGGGGTCGCAGGTCGGGGCCTTCACGGCACAGGTCACGTTTTCCGATCCTCTGCTGACATGGACGAATCAGAGCGCCGCGGCCGTTGTATCGCGCGCAGCAAGTCTGCCCATCGTGTGGTCGGGAGGCGACCCTGGCACGATTGTCACGATTACCGGAACCGGGTATGGCGCCGGCTCGGTCGCGCAATTCCTTTGTGCGGCAGACGCCGCGGCGGGGCAATTCAGCTTACCCGGCTGGGTGCTGGCTGCCTTTCCCGCGGGAGAGGGGTATCTCACCGTCGCGAACCAAACACTGTCTGAGTCTTTTTCCGCTACGGGGACAGACCGGGCCTACGCGCGCGGCCTGGTGGCCGACCAGATTTTCACCCTTTATCAATGAAGCGGTAATCAATTCTCGGTTGGCTTCTCTTCCACGTGGTCGATCACCAGCACGGGCAGCGGGCGCTTCTGCATTTCAAGTTTTAACCCGAGCTGTTGTTTGATCGCATCGAACAACGAGAGCGCGCCGTTGGGGTCCGAAGCCGCGCCGGCTCCCGGTGCTGCCGCTGTGCCGGGTTGATCGCCGCCGCGGCCCGGACCGCCGGACTGCAGCAGACCCGCGGCGCTGAAGCTCAGCGTGAAATCGTAACCGCCTTCGAGCCCGGTCTCGTCGAGCACAGTGTTGTGGATGTAGCCGTTTGCCACGCGCTGCAGGTCCTCGGCAAACTGCGCCATGCTTATGTTCTGGAACGATACGAGGCGCGAGAGGATCGGGGTGGCGATGCGCGGATCTTTGCCGTCCGGTCCCGGTCCTTCCTTCCAGCCGGCACGCATGGCGGGATCGCCTTTTTTCATTTTCGGTTTCACGGCCGACAGCGTGTAAGCGGTCACGGGCCGGTCTTCGATGTGCCACTTGAGGCCCCACCGTTCCTCAATGAGGGTCTTCAACATGGAACGGAGGTCGTCTATATCGAGTTGCGGGGCATCGGCCTTGCTTGCGGTGGCGGAGGCTTTGGCCATGATGTCCCACTTCTGGTTCTCCATGGACTTGGGGGCGTTCACCACCATCTCGTTGGTGAACGGATCGTACCCCCAGATGAAGGCGACCATCACTTTCAACGGCACACCTTTGAGATCAACCTGGCCGCTCGGCTGCACCATTAACTGAGGATTGGCATCGGGCTGGCTCTGCTTGATGACGGCAACTTCGAATTCCTTCAGCACCTCCCGCGGCAGAATCTTCGACGCGTCGGCCGGGCCGGGAGTGGGCTTCTCGAGCACACTGTCGACGAACAGGACCGGCCGGGGAATACTTTGTGTTTCGAGCTTGAGTCCCAGGTCCTCGACAGCCTTATAAATGTTGATCGCGTCTGAGCCCGCCTGTGACAGAAGCGCACGCGGCGTGAATTTCAAATCGATGTCGAAGTTGCCGTCGAGCATGGTCCTGTTGACGACAGGCTGATCGAAGTAGGGACCACCGTAGCCGCGCAGGAAGTTTGCAAACACGTCCATGGTGACGTTACGGCAATGCATTTCCTGCATGAACGGGACGCCGGGCTGCGGTGGGCGTGGGTCCCCGGGCGTGCAGTTGCTGAGACCGGAAGTGTCCGCGTCCCTGAGCTTCGGCTTCCCTTTTCCTGTGGTCAGAACGACCGCCGGCATTGGCTTCGTGTCCTCGTGCACTTTGAGGTCGAAGCGCTCGGCAAGCAGGGACTTCAGCATGGGGCCGACATCCTTTTGCGCGGCACCCTTCGGCGGCTTCGCGGCAATGTCGAACCGGTCAAACTCCAGCCAACTCGGGCCGCCGAGGACCAGTTCCCGCTCCTTGCCGTAGGCCGTACTGATCAGGTCGAGCATAGTGGCGTTGCGGAGGCTGTAACGCTCGCCGCGGAGACCGCCGCTCATGAAAACGGTGGCGTTCATGCTTTTTGGGCTGGGGCGAACATCGCTGGCTTCGAATTTCAGGGTGGATTCGGTGGAGGCCGGGTCGGGCGTTTGTCCGAAGACGAGTCCGGTGGCGAGAAGGATGGCGGTCAGCGCGGGCGGGATACGCGTCATCGTGACGAATCTCCTTTCGGAGATTGACGCCGAGCGGGGCGGAAAAGATCAAAAAATCTTGGGTTTTTTGGGAGAAAATCACATCCGGGCGACCGGAAGGCCCTGTGCCAGGCTGTTACGCGTCGAGAACGCTGCGCAGCTTGCGCGCGAGCGCATCGGCGGTGAAAGGCTTCTGGATGAGTTGAGTCTCGCCGGCGAGGACTCCCTGATCGCTCAGGATGTCATCCGTGTAACCGGACATGAAAAGAATCTTGAGGCGCGGATTCTTCCCGCGAAGGCGGTTCGCCAGCTCGCTGCCGTTCATGCGCGGCATGATCACGTCGGTGAGCACGACGTCGACGGCGCCGCGGCTTTCCTCCCAGATACGAAGCGCATCGATACCGTTTTCAGCGACCAGCACCGTGTAGCCCAGTTTGCGCAGCACGACTTCGGCGAGAGCGCGCACGCCCGGCTCGTCCTCGACGAGCAGCACGGTTTCGAGACCGACGGGCGCGGTGTCGCCGGGCATGAAGAGAGATTCCGCCTGACCTTCGGTGGCGAGGGGAAAGTAGACGCGGAAGCTGGTTCCGACGCCCTGCTCGCTTTCGACTTTGATGTCGCCCCCCGCCTGCGAGACCACTCCATAGACGGTCGAAAGGCCGAGGCCGGTTCCTTTGCCCTTTTCTTTCGAAGTGAAGAAAGGTTCGAACATGCGGGCCTGCGTGGCGTCATCCATGCCGACGCCGGTGTCGCGCACCTCGAGCAGTATGTGGAGAGGAGCCAGACCGGGGCGCTCGAGCGGCGCAGCGAGAACGCCGCATTCAATATCCAGACGTCCGCCAAGCGGCATGGCGTCGCGCGCGTTGACCGCCAGATTCATGAGGACCTGCTCAAGCTGGTGGACGTCCCCGCGCACGCGGCAGGACCCGGGACAGCACGAGACGTGGAGTTCCACGTGTTCGCCGATCATGCGGCGGAGCAGAGGCTCGATGTGCTGAAGGAGCTCGCCGAGATCGATTACGCGGGGCTCAGCGGTGTTTCGGCGGCTGAATGCAAGGAGCTGGCTGGTCATGCCGGCGGCGCGTTTGGCGGAGTTGATGATCTCCTGAACATACCCGGGGAGTTTTTCGGGTGAAGCATTCACGCTTTCGAGCGCCAGCTGGCCATAGCCGGCAATCACGGTGAGGAGATTGTTGAAGTCGTGCGCGACGCCGCCGGCGAGGCGTCCGAGCGCTTCCATTTTGCGTGCCTGGGTGAGCTGCTCTTCAAGTGTGCGGCGCTCGGTGATATCGATCCCGACGCCGCCGACCAGCACGACCTTGCCGTTTTCCATGATCGGGAACTTATGGATGAGCCAATAGTGGACGCCGTCGGCGTGCGTGGCAGGTTCGACGAACTGAACCATTCGGCCGCTCGAAATCACTGAGAAATCGTATTCGCGATGGCGCGAAGCTTCTTCCGGGGTCCAGATCTCTTCGTCGGTTTTGCCGACCAGATCGCGCGGACGTCTGCCGAACTGGTGCCAGGCGGCTTCGTTGTAATAGACGTATCGGCCTGTGAGGTCCTTAAGAAAGGCAATGCCGGGCAGATGGCGCATGAAGGCTGTAAAGCGCGCTTCGCTCTGACGGAGGGTTTCTTCCCACTGCTTTCGTTCGGTAATGTCGATGATCGTGGTGATCAGGGTGCTTTCCGCGAGCGCATCACCAGCAGCCCGCGTTGCCGGCGAAGCCTCGACGCGGCGTATATTGACCAGAGCCCAGCACCGCGAATCGTCGCGCCGCCGCAGACAGATTTCTGCTTCCTGAACGGCGTTCGTCATGATCACGCTGCGGACTAACGCATCGCGCTCTGCAGGATCGCAGTAGATTTGCGGAGCCGGGGTGGCGCGGAGATCGTCGACGGATGAAAAACCCAGCATGCGCACGAGAGCCTCATTGCAGTCGAGGATGCGCCCGTCCAGGGTGGAGTGGGCGACGCCGGCGAGGTTGCCCTGATAGACAAAGTCGCGCATCTGGACGGCAGGTTCGGGGTTCAGCAGACGGCGCGCGGTGATGTCGCGAAACATCACCACAGCGCCGTGGATCTGCCCATCGTGGTTGTAAAGAGGGCGGGCGCCGCATTCGACCCAAAAGGGCGGACCGAGTTGGGCCGGGCGAACCTGGTATTCTCTGTGGTCGGTGCGTTCTCCGTGCAGGGCGCGGGCCAGCGGCAAATCGGCGGCGGGCAGCACCTCGGTGGTTTTCGGATCGCAGACCGTGAAGTTGTCCCGGATCAGTGTGCGATCGAGAGGCAGGCACCGCTCCATGAAGAAGCGCCTGGCCGCTGCATTGGCAAAGGCGATCTCACTGAGCGGGTTGAAGGCGATCAGGGGATCGGGGACGGCGTCCCAGGCGTCGGCGCTCCGTTCAACGAACGCCTGGAGAGAATCCTGCACGAGTGCCTTTGCGGAGGTCTCCAATTGCCTGATTGTAACGTCAAAATGCCGTTCCGCAAGCTCTCGGAACGGTGATAACCATTGGATTTCGGTACGAATGGAGACGAAGGCCGGGGGCGGCCGATCTGGTATTCTGTCTAGTTGGGGTTAGGCCCCTTCAGTCCGCACGCTGTAAGCATAAGCACGTGCGAGGGCTAATACTTTCCGGAGTTTTCTCAAAATGTCAGGTCATTCAAAGTGGGCGACGATCAAGCACAAGAAGGCCGCCACCGACGCCAAGCGCGGCAAAATGTTCACGCGCCTTATCAAGGAAATCCAGATTGCGGCCGCGGTCGGGCGGCGATCCCGACGGCAACCCCCGGCTGCGCACCGCCATTCTGGCCGCCAAGAGCGTTTCGATGCCTTCCGACAACATCAAGAAGGCGATCATGCGCGGCACGGGCGAACTGGAAGGCGGGCAGATCGACGAAGTCATGTTCGAAGGCTACGGGCCGGGCGGCGCGGCGGTGCTGGTTAATGGTGGCGACCGACAACCGCAACCGCACGGTGAGCGACATCCGGCACATGTTCTCGAAGAACGGCGGCAATCTGGGCGAACAGGGCAGCGTGGCCTGGATGTTCGAGCGCAAGAGCCAGATCGTGATCGAAAAAGAAAAGGCCACCGAAGACCAGCTGATGAACCTGGTGCTCGAAGCGGGCGCCGAGGATCTGAAGGACAGCGGCGATTCGTGGGAAATGATCTCCGATCCGTCGATGCACGAAGCGGTGCTGGAGGCGATGCAGAAGGCGGGAATCGAAACCGTTTCGGCCGAGGTGGCGATGGTGCCGAAGAACCTGATGAAGCTCGAAGGCAAGACAGCGCAGGGGCATGATGAGGCTGAGCGAAGCGCTCGAAGAGCACGACGACGTGCAGAACGTTTATTCGAACTTCGACGTCAGCGAAGAGGAAGTCGAAGCTCTGGCGTAGTTAACGCGTCGGAGAAGCAGATGCGGGTTCTCGGAATCGATTGCGGAACGGAGCGGACCGGCTACGGCGTCATCGACAGCGACGGCCGCGCGCATCGCATGGTGGCGGCGGGATGCATTCGCTCTTCGGCGCGCGATCCTCTGGAGCGCCGTCTGCTTGAATATCGCCGGCGGCGCTGCGCGAGTCTGATCGCCGAGCATCGGCCGGAATCGGCGGCGGTGGAAGAAGTTTTTTTCGCGGTGAACGCCAAGAGCGCGCTGAAGCTTTCGCATGTGCGCGGCGTGGCGCTGCTGCTGATCGCGGAGGCGTCGGTGGAGCTGGCGGAGTATTCGCCGCTCGAGGTCAAGATGAGCGTGGTGGGCTACGGGCGCGCGGAGAAATCGCAGGTGCAGCAGATGGTGGCGTCGCTGCTGCGGCTGGCGGAGCCGCTCGCGTCGGAAGATGCGAGCGATGCGCTGGCGATCGCCATCTGCCACGCCACGCATGCGCCGTTTCTTGGCGCTGGAGGCGCGCGCGTGAGGCGATTGGCGTTCTTGCGGCATCTGCTGTCTGGCTGCAGGCTGTGCTGGTCCGCGGCTACGCCGACTGACGCGCCGCAGCTGAGCTATTCCAGGGCGTTTCCCGGCAGCAAGTCCGGCCTGGTTCGAGATCACGCGTCGAAAAGACCGGCGCGGGCCAATACAAGGAAGATCCCGAAAGACGAGGACCGCTGAAATTCCAGCTCACGGCGGCGGAGATCGGGCCAGGTTCTTCGAGCTGGCGGACAAGCTCGGATCATTTTTCGCGCAAGCTGGAATCGGGTCTGAAGGTCGCGAACATGGGGATGAAGACGTTTCGCTACGAAGCGGACGGGCAAAGTGGGCGAAGTCAAATTCAACTATTCGGAAGACGCGGATGCGCGCGCTCTGGCCGACTGGTTTCGAGCGGATTGCGGAGACCGAGCGCAGCCTGATCGTGCTGGAGAGCGCGGTGCGGTTCGACAAGCTCGGCGTGCAGGATGCGATTCTCCGCGATGGAGATTCTGCGCGACCAGAAGAGGCTGGTGGCGCCGGAGCAGTTTCTGCCGCTGCTGGATCGCGTGGTGAAGAACGAGAGCTTTCTGCACATGGCGCGCGACCGGGCGGCAGACCTGGCCGACTGGATCCGGGCGCAACAGAAATGAAATTCATCCCCTCACTGACGATATTTTCGCCGCGCTCGCAGCGAGGGCGCAGAACACGGTTACGATCAATCCGGAAGCTGAGGCGAAGGAGCAGGCTCGAACTGCAGCAGGCCGTGGGCGAAGCCGGGGCGAGCACGGTCGACCGGATCCGCGCGCTCGAACTGCATCTGAAAAAATATCCCGACACAAAGCAGCGCGCGTTGATCGAAGAAGCTCTCGCGAAAGCGGCGATGGAGGCGAACGACAACGCGCGCATCATGGAATACGGCGAGAAAGTCATCTTCAATGCCCTGCCGCCGGATTCAAACGAAACGATCATCCTGCTCGACCGCCTGATCCGCGCGCTGGTGGATAAGCCCGATGTACAGCGAGCGAGCCGCGCCCGGGCGCTGGTACGGCGCTACGAGGCCGATGTGAGAGACCTGCGCGCGAAGAACGAGCCGCCGCCCGGCCACATGACAGCGGTGCTGTGGTCGGAAGAACTGGACAAGGCGATGGCGCGGGCGCTGTCGCTGGATGCGCGGGCGACGGGATATTCCGGCGATAAGGCAGCGGCGGAGAAACTGGCCATGAAATCGTGGGAGACGTATCCATCCGCGGAGGGCGCGCGCGAGGCCGGTTACTGGCTGAGTGAAAACGGAAACCGAGCGGAGGCGATTGAGTATTACGCGGATGCTTTTACGCTGGAAGACCCGAACTCCACAGCTGCCGATCGGGTGGCGGACCGGAAGCGCCTGGGGGAGCTGTACGCAGGGGTCAACGGGTCGGAGAAGGGACTGGGCGAGGTCGTGCTGGCGGCCTACGACCGGACGCAGGGGCTGCAGAATGCGCGGCGGGCTACGATGAAAGCGAAGGATCCGAATTCGCAGGCGACGAAGATCAGTGAGTTCACTTTGCCCGCCATCGACAAGTCGGCGGCGCCGCTGGCACTCGGTACGCTGCGCGGCAAGACCATCATCCTGGATTTCTGGGCAACGTGGTGTGCGCCGTGCCGCGCGCAGAAGCCGTTGATTGAAGAACTCGAGGCGCACTACAAAGAATCGCCGGACGTGGTTTTTGTGACCATCGATGCCGACGACGATCCGGCGGTGGCGCCCGCGTTCATCAAAGAGCAGGGATGGAAGGACGCTGGCTACTTCGAAGCGGGTCTGGCGCGTTTGCTGGCGGTCAGTTCGATTCCTACTGTTCTGGTGATCGATCCGAACGGCCGGACATTAAGCCGCATGATCGGTTTCATTCCGGACCGGTTCAAAGATATGCTGGCCGAGCGCGTGGAAGAGGCGCGCGCGGCGGCGAAGAACTGAAAGCGCCGCTGGCGGAGACCACCGGCGGTACATCATCAGCGGCCGACTACGATTATTTCGAAGCTGTCGGGAATCGCCTGGGCGCGGCCCGTGGCCGGAGGCGCTCCGTATTCGGCGGCAGGCAGATAGAGCTTGTGCGCTTTCTGGTCGGCGCCGATGGTGCGGGCGAACTGCTGCGTGGGGATCGTGGCGGCCGGTTCGAACTTGCCGGGTGAGGTTTCGCCTACCATCGTGATGTTGCCGTCGCGGCCGTTGGCGCTGAAAGCGTAGCCGTCGTCGAAGGCCACCCCGTCCGGTCCCTGACCGATGGCAGGCGTCGCGATCACTTTGCCGGTGGCTGGATCGGACACGATCATCATCTTGTTGCCGCAGACCGAATACAAGTAGTTGTTCTTCGGATTGATGGCGAGGCCGCTGGGTCCGTCACAGGGAGCGATGGAATAATGCTTCGTCAGTGCCGCGGCTTTGGCGTCGATCTCGCCGATTTCGTTCTTGTCTTCCAGATTGAAGTAGACGTGGCCCTTGCCATCAACCTGCGCGAACTCCGGCTTGCCGCCGACCGGGATCGATGCCGCGACCACTTCGCCGGTCTTTGCGTCGAAGACCGTGGAATCGCCGCTGCGGCCGTTGAAGGTCAGCACGCGGTGCGTGACCGGCTCGTAAACGATCGAGTCCGGGTTGGTGCCGGTTTTCACTTTGCTCAGTACCATGAGGGTTTTCAGATCGAAGACGGTGACATCGTTATCCATGCCGTCGCTGGTGAAGCCGCGGCCGAGGTCGTTGGCAATGGCGATGCCGTGTACGCCGTTCGTGCCAGGAATTGTGCCGACGAGTTTGTCGGTTGCGGTGTCGATCACTTCGGTCTGAGTGGCGTGCGAAACGTAGAGCCGGTGGTTGGCGCTGTCGACGTAAACGTAGTCCCAGCGGGTGGCGCCGCCGATTTTGATTTTGTTGACGACCTTGTAGGCGGGCGGGGCGGCGAAAGCGGCTGCGCTGAATGTTAACAGCAGAAGAGATTTCTTCATGTGGCTCCTTACTTTGGTCCGAGACTACACTATTCGAGAATGCTGAAGATTCGCTGAAAAGTAAAAGAACCGGCGCCAAGACCGCCGGCGTTACATTGCAATGCTGTTGTAGATCAGCGCGATCGTCAGCAGAACCATGACGACGCTGGTGACGATGGCGATGGAGTTGCCCCAGAGGCCGTTGCGGTATTCGCCCATCAGCCGCTGGCGGTTGACCAGGATCAGCATGAAGACCAGCACAAAGGGCAGCAGAACGCCGTTGGCCACCTGGGAGAGCAGGATCACTTTCAGCAGCGGCATCTGCGGGATCAGCACGAATCCCGCGCCGCAGACGATGAGGAGCGGTATAGAGGCCGTAGAAGATTTTCGCTTCGCCGAAGCGGCGGTCGACGCCGGATTCGAATCCCAGACCTTCGCAGATGTTGTAGGCCGTCGCGAGGGGCAGGATCGCGGCGGACATCAGAGAAGCGTTGACCAGTCCCACGGCGAACAGAATGCCGGCGAACTTGCCGGCGAACGGAACCAGGGCGCGGGCGGCTTCGGCGACATCGGTGATCTCGCGGTGCTGCGAGTGGAAGATAGTCGCGGCGCAGGCTACCACGATGAAGAACGCAATCACGTCGGTCACGATGCAGCCGAAGATCACGTCGATGCGGCTGAGTCCGTAGTTGCGCTTCGAAACGCCCTTCTCGACGATCGACGCCTGCAGGTAGAACTGCATCCAGGGCGTGATGGTGGTGCCGATCAGGCCGACGATCATGACCAGATAGCCGGGGTCGGAATTGAACTGCGGGATGACCGTGTGCGTGAGCGCCAGTTTCCAGTCCGGTTTCGCGAGAAATGCCGAGACCGGATAGGCGAAATAAATCAGCGAAAAAAGCAGCAGGACGCGTTCCACGGGCTTGTAAGAGCCGCGCACGATGACGGTCCAGACCAGCGCCGCGCCGATGGGGACCGCGATGTATTTGCTGACACCGAAGATGCCCATGCCCGAGGCGAGGCCGGCGAACTCGGCCGCGATGTTGCCGAAGTCGGCGAGTCCGAGGACGATCATGGTGAAGAAGGTCATGCGCAGGCCGAACTCTTCGCGGATGAGATCGGAGAGGCCTTTGCCGGTGATGGCGCCCATGCGCGCGGCCATTTCCTGCACCACGATCAGCGCGATGGTGGTGGGGATCAGGGTCCAGAGCAGCGTGTAGCCGTACTTCGCGCCGGCCTGCGAGTAGGTGAGGATGCCGCCGGGATCGTTATCGACGTTGGCGGTGATGAAGCCGGGGCCGATGATGGCGAAGAGCGCGAGCATCCGGTAGCGCACGACGTTCCACTGCGAGAACGCAGGACGCGAACGGGAGCGTGGCCGGACGTTTTTCGGTATTGCGCTGGACCATCGTTCATTCTAGTTCGTTGGTTACTTTTTGCCGAATTCCGATGTGAAGACGCAGCGAGTAGGCCCAGAGCGGCCCGCGGTCGTGATTGTAGGCCGGGTTATCGATATGCTGAGCCGTCAGGGTTGCGAAGAAGCCTGTAAAGAGACGCGCATTGTAGATAACTTTCCCATGTATATTCCGGCCGTAGTTCAGATTGCCATCGCCGATGAGAAAGTCGAGTCCGCCGCGTTCCAGATAGAGAGCATGGACGGCCGAAAGGCCGGCGACGGTGAGTTCGCGTGCCAACAGCGTCGTCGCGGCCGCTTCCAGCGGGCGCCGGTATAAGACAGACCGCGAGCTGGCAAGGCGATCGATGGCGGTGAATTCGAACGACTCAGTCTTGCCGTCATTCCAGCCGAGACGCATGAACACGCCAAGGCCGTCAGCGATCTCCTGATCCGCGTTGATGCCGAAGCCGTATTTGAGAGTGCCGACGCTGCAGGGTGTTGTTGATGTCGGGCGTGGTGTGAGTGGCGGCGGCAAGCTGCAGGGCCTGCGCCGTAGTTGCCGCCGTCGTAGTGGTTCGCGTATTCGAGCGACACGCACTGCGCCTGGATGCGTAACGGATCCTGTAGCGTCGCTCTTCTTCGAATACGTCGCCGCGGTCGACGAACAGCCGGCGGTCGAAGCGTCCGCCGTTGGCGGTTTTCGACATCGGCGGCGCTGGCATAACGCAGCGACCAGTTGCGCGTGTGAAATTCATGGACCCAGCCCCAGGTGTAGCCGCGCGTGTCGGCCGGATAATCCCAGGCGCCGTTGTACATGACGGCCCAGCCCATGAACTGCGTTCGCGGATCGTGCGTGTAGGCGTTATTGTCGAAGAAATCCGTCAGCGAGAACCGGCCGGCGGTGATGGTGTAACGGGTCATCGGGCGCGAGCCCGAGAGCTGGTTGGCGTCGCTTTCGACGGCTTCCTTTTCGCTGCCGAATCCGAAGTCGTGCGTGAGATAGAGACGAGCAAGGTACGGCTTCGGCGTGGCGGTGGCAACACGCGGCAACTCGCCGTTGGTGGGGTTGGCGAGGCCATCGACATTGCTGAAGCCGCGGCCGCCGGCGATTTCAGGGTCGAAATAGAACTGTGTGTTGTCTGTAATGCGCAGCCCGAAGAAGAGAGTCGTGGTGAGCGACACGTCCCGCTCCGGCTTATCGGAAAGGCTCAGAGGGCCGCTGTAAAGGGCCGGGAATGAGCCGTGATACTGGCCGATGGATGTGGCCTGGTAGTAAAGATTCCAGCGCTCCTGTTCGACCGGTATGGGCAGGGTGTCCTGCGCCCGCGCCAAAGAAGCGCCGAGGCACACGAGAAGCGCGAGCTGGTAAAGCCGGTGAGACATGAGGGTTTCCGCCGGGCAGCGTGTGAACGACCCAAGACCAGCGTATACCCTCCGGGGTATACTTGTAAAGCGAAATATGGCGCACACAACAGATGAAAAACGAAAGCTGCTGAACCGCGTGCGGCGGATCCGGGGTCAGGTGGAAGCGATCGAACGGGAGCTGAATGACGAGGCGGAATGTCCGCGATCCTGCACAATATTTCCGCGTGCCGGGGCGCGATGGATGCACTGATGGCGGAGGTCATCGAAGGGCACATTCGTTTTCACCTGATGGATGAGAAGCACCAGACCGAGGAACAGGCCAAAGCGGCCGACGATCTGGTGGATGCGCTGCGGAGCTACCTGCGATAGGGGAGGTGCGCCGGTAAACAACCGGCGCGCAGGATAACATCCTGCCCCACAAAGTCAGCGCGGGGCGGTTTCCTTCTGGAGGGCCTTTACCATCTCTTCGAGTGCTGCAACGCGCTCTTTGAGATCTTCGATCTCCTGGCCTTCGGGATCGGGAAGCACGCCGTGGTCCAGAACGCCGTCCGGAACTGCGCATGCGGACGATGCGGCCTGGAATGCCGACCACGGTGGAATAGTCGGGCACCGGGCGCACCACCACCGAGCCGGCGCCGATCTTGACATGGCTGCCGATCGTGATACTGCCCAGAACCTTGGCGCCCGTTCCGATGACGACGTTATTGCCGATCGTGGGATGGCGCTTGCCCTGCTCGTTGCCTGTGCCGCCCAGCGTCACGCCCTGATAGAGCAGCACGTCGTCGCCGATTTCGGCGGTTTCGCCGATGACGACACCCATGCCGTGATCGATGAAGAAACGGCGGCCGATCGTGGCGCCGGGATGGATTTCAATGCCGGTGAGAAAGCGGGAGACCTGGGAGATGAAACGCGGCAGCAGCGGAACGCCGGCCTTATACAGGCGGTGCGCCATGCGATGCAGCAGAATGGCGTGAAATCCGGGATAGCAGAGGACGATCTCAAGCCGGCTTTTCGCCGCCGGGTCCTCGCGGAAAATCGTGTCGAATTGTTCCCGGATCACGGCAAACATAGGCGTCCCGGCGGATCGTCCGGTCTGGATAAAGAGATGCGGGTCAGTGCCCGGAAGCTTCAGCCGTCTCGTGAATCACCGGCGGTTTGGCGCCCGGCGGAATGGGCGCGAGCATGTCTTCCTTTGTGTAAACGAGAGTCGAAGTGTTGTAGCTGGCGACTTCGAAGCCATGGCCGTGCGTGATGGCGTCGGTGGGGCAGGCTTCCACGCAGTAAGCCGCAGAAGATGCAGCGGTTGTAATCGATGTTGTAGACCTTCGCGTAGCGCTCGCCGCCGCTGATGCGGACTTTATCGGTGTTCTCGGCGGCTTCGATATAGATGCAGTTGGACGGGCAGGCAGCGGCGCAGAGGAAGCAGGCAACGCATTTTTCCAGGCCGTTCTCGTCGCGCTGCAGCACATGAACGCCGCGAAAACGCTCCTGCAGTTTGGGCGGCTCGTCCGGATAATTCTCCGTCACGGTGGGAGACATCATCTCCTTCATCGTGACGCCCATGCCTTTGGCGGTGGCCGCGGCAGCGCCGAAGATCTCGCCGATGATATTTGCCATCTCCGTCTATGTTAGCTAAACCGCGCACGACTCCGCACGGGAGTCAGTTTTTCGAGCCTCAGCCAGGGCGTAGTTCGGGGACGCGGTCGGTGTCGCGGAAAACCGGGGCGCCGAATCGTTCGCCGAGCTTTTCGAGCGCCGCCTTGTTGAAACCGGAGACAGCGGAACTGATCCGGCCGTCGGGCTCGACAACGAAAATCGACGGCACGCTCGTGATCCGGTAGGCGTTGCTGGCGGCCCAGGGACGGGAGTCGGGGAGCGTAGGGACAGAGATGCCGAAACGTTGATTGAATTCGTGTGAATCGGGCGCGTCGTCCTGCGAGATGGCGATCAATGTCGCGGAGGAGGCGAGGCGCTCGAGGAACGGTAGCGTCATCTGGCAGGTGGGGCAGGAAACTTTGTAGAAAGCGAGGACGACGGGGCCGTTGTGCAGCGCGTCGTGCAGACTGTGGGAGGCTCCGGCGAGGTCAGGCAGTTCGATGGCGGGGGCGGAAACGCCGGGCTCGAGCATGGGCGATTGTTCTTCCTCGATCTATTCTTCCTGCATTTCGCGGACGAATGAAAGGATATCGAATCGCTTCACCGTGCGGTCGGGGAAGAAGCTGTTGATGGCGTCGGTCTCATCGTCGAAGACTTCGAAGATGGCGTCGATCTTGGTCATGACCAGCAGTTCGATATTGCGGCGGTTGACGTTGACGAGTTTGGCGACGCCGTTGGAGTTCTTGAGGTGCGTGGAGCACATGACGAGGGCGCCGAGGCCAGTCGAATCCACGTAGTCGACCAGGAGCATGTTCAGCAGAAGCCGCGAACCGGGCTGGGCGCTGATTTTTTCGAACGCCTCGCGGAAGCTGGATGCCTCCGGGCCGATGGTGATGCGGCCCTTGAGATCGAGCAGAAATACGCCTTCCCGTTCGCGGTGCAGGATCTCGAGAGCCATTCTAAAACTATTATGTTCCGGTGTGGCGGGTAAATTCAATGCGCCGCGCTGATCCTGCTCAGAGTGGCGGGCGCGACTTTTGGATACGCCATTTTCAGGGCGTCCAGCGTACGGACGATTATTTCGCCGACGGCGAAGTTGCGGAACCATTTGTGATCCGAAGGGATGATGTACCACGGCGCTTCTTTAGTGCCGCAGTTTGCGACAGCGTCCTGATAAGCGGACTGGTACCGTTTCCAGTACTTGCGCTCTTTAAAGTCGGCGGCGGAAGCTTTCCAGTTTTTGGCGGGGTCGGCCAGGCGCGCGTCGAAGCGGCGGTGCTGCTCGGCGCGGCTCATGTGTAGAAAGAATTTCAGGATGACTACGTGGTTCGCGGTGAGCATCGATTCGAAATCGTTGATCTCTGCGTAACGTTTCCTCCAGACGTCGGGGGGCACCAGTTCATGCACGCGCGCGATCAGGACGTCTTCGTAGTGGGAGCGGTTAAAAATGCCGATCGCGCCTTTGGGCGGAACGGCGGCGTGGATGCGCCAGAGGAAATCGTGATCGAGTTCGATGGCGGTGGGTTCTTTGAATGCGATGACGCTGCAGCCCTGCGGATTGACGCCGGACATGACGTGGCGGATGGTGCCGTCCTTGCCCGCCGCGTCCATGCCCTGCAGCACGATGAGGAGGGATCGTTTGTGTTCCGCGTAGAGCAGATCGTGCAGCGCCGCCAGCTTCTCCACGTGCTTCGGGAGGGCTTTTTCGGCGTGCCCTTTCGAGATGCCGTACGTGCCGGCAGGGTCGAAATCTTTTAGTCTGAATTTGTCCCGGCCATCAAACCGGAGTCTGGCGATATCCATCCGGAGTTATCTTTGCAGGTGCCGGATTGATTATCTCAGGCGGATCTGTGACGGCGGTTGGCCTTGTGAGCACAGTGTCGGTCACCGGCTCAGTTATCGAAGTGCGGGTGCGCGGCATGGGGCGGTCGGAGACACCGAAGTCCCCGCGGGCTTCGCCGGAGGCAGCGACGCGTTCCGCGCCGGTCCGCTTCAGCGTTTGTTCGGCGCGTTTCACCCATTCGCGACTATCGCAGTGCACGGAAAGCAGGATGCCGCTGTGTTTCACACGGCCCCGATAGCGTTTGGCTTCGTACTCGGGAATACTCATGCCTGTGAGCGCACCGGCTAATCCCGCCAGCAAGCCGAGCGCGCCGGCTCCGGCAAGGGCAGTGATGACCGGACCGGCCGCAATGTACGGCGCAATGCCGGCCACGCTGATCATGCCGACACCGGCAAGCCAGCCGAGAACCCCGCCGGCAATGGCTCCGGCGAGTCCGCCTGTGGCCGCCCCTTCAGGAGCCTTGGTGTTCTTCTCAAGTGCAAAGTCCTTCGTGCCGGCGTTGTCCGGAAACAAGGCGGAAATGTCGGTGTTGCGAAAGTGGTTTTGAAGGAGGGCGTTGACAGCTTCTTCGGTTTCAGCGCGTGTATGATAAATCCCGAAAACTGCGGTGTTGGACATTTTTTCTCTCCTCGATGCCTGCCAGCCGAGTGAAGAGCAAAACGGGGGCCAATTGCTGCGGCGTGCGTGCGAAAATCGGGGCATTGGCCATGGCGGATTATCAGATCGGAGCAAAGCGCGAAGACGTGGTGGAAATAGGGACTGACCATGTCATCAGATTTCTGGGGCCGGAAGGGGCGCAGGTTCTGTCCACTCCGCAAATGATTCTGTTCATGGAGCGCACGTGCCGGAACCTGATTCTGGCCATGCTCGACGAGGGTCACGATACGGTAGGTACGCACGTGAATGTGGCACATGTGGCGGCGGCGCCGCTGGGGTCGAAGATCACGTTTGCGGCGGAACTCATCGGCATGGCGGAGCGGCGTGCGGAATTCCGTGTCCAGGCGCGGCTGGGAGAGAAAGTAATCGGTGAAGGAACGCACCAGAGGGCCGTCATCAACGTGGCGCGATTTGCGGAGAAAGTAAGAAACAGCGCATGAAGTCGGGGGCGCCCGTCTCGGCTGCAATTCTGAGCACGCTGAGCATTCTGCTGCTGGGAGCAGCGGCGGCGCCACCGGATTCGTTTCGGTTTGTGGTGATCGGCGACCGCACGGGAGAGGCGCAGCCCGGCGTTTACGAACGCGTGTGGAAGGCCGCGGGTGCGGAGCATCCGGCGTTTGCCGTGGGCGTGGGGGATACGATCGAGGGCCTGCATGACGATCAGGCTGAGGCTGAGTGGACCGGGGCACGGCTGGCTTGTGGCCAAAGGCGTTCGACCTTGTATCTTGCGCCCGGGCAATCATGACATATGGTCGCGGCGGTCGGAGGATCTGTTTCGTAAGTATGCGGGACATGCGCCGCATTACAGCTTCGACTACGGCGGCGCACATTTCACCGTACTGGACAACAGCCGAGCGGACGAATTTTCGGCGGCGGAGCTCCAGTTTGCCGAGGAGGATCTGAAACAGCACGCAGACATGCCGCTGAAGTTCATCGTTTCGCACCGGCCGTCGTGGATTGTGAAAGCGATCATCGGCGACAGCGAATTTTCCGCTGCAGCTGATGGCGAAGAAGTACGGCGTGCAGTGCATCATCGCCGGGCATGTGCACGAAATGCTGCACACGCAGCTGGAAGGCATCGATTACGTCTCGATAGTGAGCGCGGGCGGACATCTGCGGGGTACGCGAAAAGTACGAAGACGGCTGGTTCTTCGGGTACGGCGTGGTGGAGGTGCGCGGGCGCGACGCGCAGTTCAGCGTGCATGAGCTGGGAGCGCCGTATGGAGAAGGCCGAACGACCGAATTGAAGCAGTGGGGGCCGGCGGGGCTGGATGAGCTCAGCCCCGGGTGAAACCCGGCGGCAGGCAGAAATGCCTGGCCCCGCTAAGTGGCGTGGCGGACGCGTTCGGCCACGATCGTGACCTGCATGTCGCGCGCCAGATGGACCAGCTTGCGGCACGTCGGGAGCATCGCGGGTCACGAAGATCTGCGTGATGCCGTGTGCGCGCGCATAGGCGGCGACGGCTTTGGCGGGCTCGGGACTCTCGATCACTTCGGACTGAATCTGCAGGTTGCGGCAGAAGTTCGATGTGCCGCTCGATGGCGGCGCGGTCCTCGGGCGAAAGCTCCGACATGGCGGCATCGCGCGCGACGAACACCGCGGTGCAGGAGGAGTTCAGATAGTCGGCCACGCGGCGTCCGCGGCGAATCAGCATCGCGGTGGAAGGATGCGGCGTGAGCCAGATCAGGATGGCTTCCTCGCGGCCGTGAACCGAGTGCGCGCACCGGCTGCGGGAAGACGCAGTTCCTCGCGGCGTTCTTCGATCTGATGGGCGGTCTGCCGGAGAGCGAGTTCGCGCAGCGCCGTCAGATTCGATTCGGTGAAGAAGTTCTCGAGCGCCTTCTGGGCTTTTTCGGGCGCATAAACGACGCCGCGTTCGAGACGATGCAGCAGAGCGCGCGGCGTGACGTCCACCATCACGACTTCATCGGCTTCCTGCACGACCCAGTCGGGAACGGTTTCGCGTACGCGGATGCCGGTGACGTGCCAGACCTGATCGTTCAGGCTTTCGATGTGCTGGATGTTAAGGCTGGTGAGAACGTCGATGCCGGCGTCGAGGATGGCCATCACGTCCTGCCAGCGCTTGAGACGCTCGGCACCGGGGACGTTGGTGTGGGCGAATTCATCGACGGCGGCGACCTGCGGGATGGCGGGCGATGACGGCGGCGGTATCCATGTCTTCGAACTTCGCGCCGCGGTGCTCGTAGACTCTGCGCGGGACGAACTCGAGGCCCTCGGTCTGCGCGATGGTTTCGGTGCGGCCGTGGGGCTCGAAGTAGCCGATGACGACATCGACGCCTTCGTGCTTCAGCTCCTGGGCCTCCGTCAGCATCTGATAGGTCTTGCCGACGCCCGCCGCGTAGCCGAGAAAGACTTTGAGTTTGCCGCGTTTCTTATCTGCGCGCGCCGCGGACCTTCGGCGTGTGTGCCGAGTTGTCGGCTTCCGTTATGCAGGCTGCAGGCCCGCGTTGGGAAATATGCGCACGTCCATGCCTTCGGCCTCTTTGATCAGTCTATCCACGGGATTCTGCGCCCAGAATTTCCACGCCTTTGCTGGGTATGGCCGATGAAGATCTGGGTGACGCGCTGCTCGCGGGCGAAACGGATGATTTCGGTGACCGGGTCATTGGCGCTGCTTTCGACGCACGTGGACTTCGGCGCCCAGCTTGCGGGCGTAGTCGAGATTCTCTTTGAGGGCTTCTTCGGCTTCCCGCGAGAGGTCGTGCTGTTTGACGTAGAGGGCCAGCAGCTGCCCGTGAAAGCGCTGCGCGGCGCGGGCGCCGCTTTCGAGCATGGCGTGGGCGCTGCAGCGCGGGGTGACGCAGACCAGGATGCGCTCCTGGGTGCCCCAGCTCTGCATGATGCCGTGGGCGTCCATGTAGTGCTGCAGCTGCTGCTCGACCACCTGGGCGGCAAGCAGCAGAGCCAGTTCGCGAAGCTCGGAGAGCTGCTGCCGGGCTGAGCAGTCCCGGGGCCACCGTGGCTGTGGAGCTGCTCGGCGGGAACATCGACGATGACGATTTCGTCGGCCGACTGGATGAAACTCTGGGGAACGCAGTGGTCGTAGCGGCGGCCCGTGATGCGCTCGACGGCATCCTGCTGTTCGCAGATGTGCTGGAGGTTGATGGCGCCGACGACGTTGATGCCGCTGCGCGCGGATGGCTTCGACATCCTGCCAGCGATGCGGGTAGCGGCTGCCGGGAGGATTATCGCTCGCCAGTTCATCGATCAGGCAAACCTGGGGCTGGCGGCCGAGAATGGCGTCGACGTCGATGGTGTTCAGCGACACCGGTGGTGTCTTTGTTATCCGCCATGCGGAGAGGTGGAATGACCTCGAATTCGCGGATCAGGTTCGCGAAATCGTCGGCGCCTTTGACTGGATGGCGCCGATGACGACGTCCTGCCCGCGCTTGCGGCGGCGGCGGCCCTTCGTCGAACATGCGCAGCGATTTGCCGACGCGCGGCGCGTAGCCGAGGAAAATCTTCAGGCGGCCGCGGGCATCGTGCGCCTCCTGTGCAGTGATCTGGCGGAGCAGTTCTTCGGGATCGGGGCGGCAGAATTCCTTCGAGGACATATCAGTGCTTCTTCAGTGTTTCACGGGATACGCCTGATCCAGCGCCAGGTTGAGTTTCAGCACGTTGACGCGGGGTTCGCCGAGGACGCCCAGATCGCGCGAGCGTGGTGTTGGCAGCGACGAGATTCTGAATCGAATCGGCAGAAGTGCCGCGGGCTTTGGCGACGCGGGCTGCCTGCGCCGGCATTGGCGGGGCTGATCTCGGGATCGAGGCCGCTGCCGGAGGCGGTGATGGCGTCGGCGGGGATGGGGCCGGTGAAATCCGGATTATCTTTGCGGAACTGGGCGGCGTCCTTCTTCAGACGGTCGGCCAGCGCGGGGTTGGTGGGGCCGAGATTGGAGCCGCCGGAGTTCGCGGCGTCGTAGGCGTTCTGCGAGGGACGCGGATGGAAGTACTCGGGCTTCGTGAAATTCTGGCCGATGAGTTCCGAGCCGATCACTTTGCCGTTCTGCTCGATCAGGCTGCCGTTGGCCTGTTTTGTGAAGAGCACCTGTGCGATGCCGGTGACGGCCAGCGGATAGGCGATGCCGGTTAGGATCGTGCAGAACGATGGTGATCAGGATAGCGGGTTTAAGTTCTTTCAGCATGACGTTCTCCTTATGCCAGATGCAACAGGCCCAGCAGGCGGTCGATGACCCAGATGCCGGGGAACGGCGCGATGACGCCGCCCAGTCCGTAGACCAGCAGATTGCGGCGCAGCAGCGCGCCTGCCGAGAGCGCGCGGTACTTCACGCCGCGCAGGGCCAGCGGCACCAGCGCGATGATGATCAGCGCGTTGAAAATCACGGCCGCGAGAATGGCGCTTTCGGGCGTGTGCAGGCCCATGATGTTCAGCCTGTTCAGCGCCGGATAGGTGACGGCGAACATGGCCGGGATGATGGCGAAGTATTTGGCCACGTCGTTGGCGATCGAGAACGTGGTGAGCGCGCCGCGCGTGATCAGCAACTGCTTGCCGATGGCGACGATTTCAATCAGCTTGGTCGGATTGCTGTCGAGATCGACCATGTTGCCGGCTTCCTTGGCGGCCATGGTGCCCGGTGTTCATGGCCACGCCGACGTCGGCCTGGGCCAGCGCGGGGGCGTCGTTGGTGCCGTCGCCGGTCATGGCGACGAGGCGTCCGCCGGCCTGTTCGCGCTTGATGAGATCGAGCTTGTCGCGCGGCGTGGCCTGGGCGAGGAAATCGTCGACGCCGGCTTCGGAGGCGATGGCGGCGGCGGTGAGCGGGTTGTCGCCGGTGATCATGACGGTGCGGATGCCCATGACGCGCATCTGCGCGAAGCGTTCGCGCATGCCGCCCTTGACGATGTCCTTGAGGTGAATGACGCCCATGACGCGCGGGCCGTCGGAGACGACCAGGGGCGTGCCGCCGGTGCGCGAGATGCCGTCGGCGATGTCGGCGACGCGCTGCGGGAATGTGCCGCCGAGTTCGGTGACGATGCTGGCGGATCGATTCCGTCGCGCCTTTGCGGATGGCGCGGCCTTCGAAATTGACGCCGCTCATGCGGGTCTGGGCGGTGAACGGAATGAATTCGGCCTCGATGCTCGGCGATCTCGCGTCCGCGCAGACCGTACTTCTCTTTGGCGAGCACGACGATGCTGCGGCCTTCGGGCGTTTCGTCGGCAAGGCTGGAAAGCTGGGCGGCGTCGGCCAGGTCGGATTCGTAGACGCCGTCGGCCGGGATGAATTCGACGGCCTGGCGGTTGCCGAGCGTGATGGTGCCGGTTTTGTCGAGCAGCAGCGTGTTGACGTCGCCCGCGGCTTCCACCGCTTTGCCGCTCATGGCGAGAACGTTGTGCTGCATCACGCGGTCCATGCCGGCGATGCCGATGGCGGAGAGCAGGCCGCCGATGGTGGTCGGGATCAGGCAGACGAGCAGCGAGACGAGCACGATGACGCGTGGGGACGGAGCCCGCTTTGGCGGCGTCGACGCTGTACTGCGCGAACGGCGCGAGAGTGACGACGGCAAGCAGGAAGATCAGCGTCAGGCCGGCGATCATGATGTTGAGCGCGATTTCGTTGGGCGTTTTCTGCCGCTGCGCGCCTTCCACCAGAGCGATCATGCGGTCGAGAAAGGTTTCGCCGGGGTTGGAGGTGATCTGAACCTTGATGTAGTCGGAGAGAACTTTGGTGCCGCCGGTGACGGCGCTGCGGTCGCCGCCGGATTCGCGGATGACGGGCGCGCTTTCGCCGGTGATGACGGATTCGTCCACGCTGGCGATGCCTTCGATGACGTCGCCGTCGCCGGGGATGACGTCGTTGGGTTCGCAGAGGCACACATCGCCCTTGCGCAGCTCGGCTGCGGCAACGATTTCCACTTTGCCGTTACCGGTGAGCTTCTTGGCCTCGGCATTCGGTTTTGGTTTTGCGCAGGCTGTCGGCCTGAGCTTTGCCGCGTCCTTCCGCCATGGCTTCGGCGAAGTTGGCGAACAGGACGGTGAACCAGAGCCAGGCGGCGATCTGGAGTTCGAAGCCGATGCCTGTCGCGCCTTCGATTATGGTGCGCGACCATGAGGACGGTGGTGAGGGCGGCGCCGACTTCGACGACGAACATCACCGGGTTCTTCGCCAGCGTCGCCGGGTTCAGCTTGACGAACGAATCGACGATGGCGCGGCGGACGATGGGCGGGTCGAAGAGCGGGCGGGCGCGCTTGCCGCGCGAGAGGCCCATCGAGGTGGAGTCCCCTGTGAGCGATGGCTGCGTTTCAACGATCGGTTCTTGAAGTTCAGTGGCCATGGCGAATCCTCTTAAAGCATCAGGTGCTCGACGATCGGGCCGAGCGACAGGGCGGGGAAGTAAGTCAGTGCGCCGACGATAATCACGACGCCGACGAGCAGGCCGACGAACAGCGGACCGTGCGTGGGGAACGTTCCGGCGGATACGGGCACCTGTTTCTTTCAGCGAGCGAGCCGGCGATGGCCAGCAGCGGAAGCAGCATCAGGAAGCGGCCGATCAGCATGGCGAAGCCGATGGTGATGTTGTACCAGGGCGTGTTGGCGTTGATGCCGGCGAAGGCGCTGCCGTTGTTGCCGGTGCCGCTGGTGTAGGCGTAGAGGATCTCTGAGAGACCGTGCGCGCCGGGATTGTTGAGGTTGGCGGCGGCGGGGCCGGGCGGGTTCCAGTAGCCTTTGGCCGCGAAGGGCATCACGGAGCTGGCGCCGGCGAAGATCAGGATGCTGGCGGCGAGAACCAGCATGGCAATCATGGCCATCTTGACTTCCTTCTGCTCGATCTTCTTGCCGAGATACTCGGGCGTGCGGCCCACCATCAGGCCGGCGATGAAGACCGCGAGAATGGCGAACATCAGCATGCCGTAGAGTCCGGCGCCGACGCCGCCGAAGACGACTTCGCCCAACTCGAATATTGAAGAGCGGAACGAGTCCGCCGAGCGGGCGTGAAGCTGTCGTGCATGGAGTTCACGGCGCCGCAGCTGGCGTCGGTGGTGACGGTGGCGAAGAGCGCGGAGTTGGCGATGCCGAAGCGCGTCTCCTTGCCTTCCATGTTGCCGCCGGGCTGCGTGCCTATTGCTGAACCGGAAGCGGTGGCGTTCATGGCGATGCCGGCACTGGCCAGCATCGGTGTGCCCCGTTGTTCAAAGTGGTAGGCGGCCACCACGCCGGCGAACCACAGGATCGTCATGGCGGCGAAAACGGCCCATCCCTGGCGGGTGTCGCGCACCATTTTGCCGAAGGTGTAGGTCAAGCGCGGCGGGGATCAGGAAGATCAGGAACATCTGGAAGAGGTTCGCGAACGGCGTCGGGTTCTCGAAGGGATGCGCGGAATTGGCGTTGAAGAAGCCGCCGCCGTTGGTGCCGAGCATCTTGATGGCTTCCTGGGAGGCAACCGGCCCCTGCGCGATGGTCTGCTTCGCGCCTTCGAGAGTCTGCACGACTGTGTACGGATGCAGATTCTGGATCACGCCCTGCGAGCAGAGCACCAGCGCACCGATGATCGAGATCGGCAGCAGGATATAGAGCGTGGAGCGCGTCATGTCGACCCAGAAGTTGCCGACCGTCTTGATCGACTGGCGGGCGAAGCCGCGGACGAGGGCGATCGCGACGGCGAGTCCGGCAGCCGCGGAGGTGAAATTGTGGACCGTCAGGCCGGCCATCTGGACGAAGTAGCTCGATGGTGGTCTCGGGGACGTAGCTTTGCCAGTTGGTGTTGGTGACGAAGCTGACCGAGGTGTTGAAGCCGAGATCAGGACTGACGTTGTCTTGGCTCAGACCCTGGGGGTTGAACGGCAGCCACTTCTGCAGGCGCTGAAAGGCGTAGAGCAGAAGCGCGCTGAAGAGGCTGAAGGCGAGGAGAGCGCCGGCGTAGCGCGTCCAGTGCTGTTCCTCTTTTTCGTCGACGCCGCAGAGGCGGTAGATGAGGCGCTCGACTGGGCTGAGCGCCGGGGACAGGAAATTCCTGCGGCCTTCGATCACGGTCGCGATGAAGGCGCCGAGCGGCTTCGTGCAGACCAGGATCAGGAGGAAAAATATCGCGATTTGTAACCAGCCATTGGCGGTCATGACATATTCTCCGGGTTGGTACAGGAAAGACGCCGGGCGGAAGCCCGGCGGCAGGCACGAATGCCTCGCCCCACGAACGCTGTACCGCGCACAACGCCCGGCGACTCTTCGATAAACGGCGTGGCGGGCTGTGCGCTCGCGAGGTAAACCATCAGAACTTCTCCGGCTTCAGAAGCGCGTACAACAGATACACGCCGAGCGCGAGCGAAATTAAACCTGCAATCAGATAATCCATGTAATCCTCACAGCCGGTCGCAGGCGCGGACGAACATCCACGCCAGTGCGAAGAAGGCGACGATCAGAAGGCAATACGCGACATCAAGCATGAACGGGCTCCTGCTTTGTTTCGACAAATGCGCCGGGGGTTACCAGGACAACCATGTGGCCGGCGCGTCGCAGCGCCCGCGCCAGACGTTCGTTACGCGTTGTCCACGGCCGTTTGGGGGCGGCGAGAATCACGACGGAATCGCTCCCCAGGGTTCCGAGCAGCCCGTCTTCGAAGTTCCGGGCGAGACGAATTTCGCGGTCCACGGGAAGGTCGGACCGGAATTGCGCCATCTGCTCCTTCAGAAATTCAATATAAACCGGCGACTGGTCAAGTTCCAGGGGGAAGGGGACAACCTGAACCCGGATGAGCCGGATGGTGGGGTTGAGGCCGGCACCCATCCGGTTGGCCGCGTCGAGCGCGGCGCGGGTTAATTCGGGAGTCGTAAAGGGGACCACGAGGTCGAGCTCGGCAGCGTGCTTCTCCTGTTCCAGCACGCCGGTGCTGATTAGTGTCCTGGTTCTCATGGCTACTTACCTCAATTGCAGGTTAGGGGCCAGGCCGTAAGAAGTTCATAAGCCGGGGATCAGGAGTTTATGGGAAGTCATTCACGCCCCGTTCACGTCTGCCCCGGCTGCCGCAAGTGCTGTCTTGTCAGCGGCGCGGTCCGCATACTGGGGGCGGCAATGCCTGAGCAGAGGAGTTCGGGGATGCGTTTCGATGACGCGGCTTCGCGCGAACTCGAGGCGGTTTACTGTCGGCCCCGTCCACGGGACGCCGCGAGATGGTGCGCTAGCTGTTAAAGCTTCGGCCGGGCGAAACGGTGCTGGACATCGGCTGCGGGCCCGGTTTCCTTTCCGACGAAATGGCTTGCGAGGTCGGTTTGGGGGGGCGCGTGGATGCCATCGACCGCAGCGCGGATATGCTGCGGCGGGCGCGGGCACGCTGCGCGGGACGTCCGCAGGCCGCTTTTCATGACGGCGAGGCGACCGGATTACTGTTTCCGGATGCGTCTTTTGACGCGGCGGCTGCGGTGCAGGTCTACGAGTTTGTGGCCGGCGTGGCTGGTGCGATCGGAGAATTGCACCGGGTGCTGCGTCCGGGCGGGCGCGCGGTGATTGTGGATACCGACTGGGGATCGTTGATCTGGGAGGCGGCGGATGGCGCGCGGGCGGAACGGATTCTGCGGGCGTGGGATGAGCATCTGGCCTATCCGCATCTGCCGCGGAGGCTGCCAGGTCTCCTGAGAAACGCGGGTTTCGATCTGGTGACCGCAGAGCCCTACACGACCTTAAGCCTTGATCTCGAGCCGTTCTCGGGCGGGATGGCGAAGATGATAGCGGGCTTTGTGCCCGGGCGGGGCGGCGTAACAACGGAACAGGCGAACGCGTGGATGGCCGATCTGGCCCACACTGCGGCGCAGGGCGCGTATTTTTTCAGCCTGACCGCTTATGTTTTTCTGGCGCGGCGAGGGTAAAGGATGGGCAGAGTGAGACCGCGGGCTATCGGATCCCAATCAGCAGGCCAGCAGTTATGCCGAATGGTCAGCAGGAATCTAGAAATAGATACTTCTGTAATACCGTTGATTGTTCGTCCCCCCGGAAGAAGTTGTAGTCGTAACTCGGCTCGATGAACATGCCGAACCGATGCTTTGACCCCGGCCAGTACATTAAATCCAGCACCGATTCCCCGGCTATCGAGTTCCGTTTTGCGCGGGGTTCCTTCGAATACACCCACTCCGGGCCGAAGCCTGCCATAAACTCCAGGTGTCTGGAAATGTCCCAGGGCTTTTTAAAGAGGAAATCGGAGTCCCATTCTGCGGAGCGATGACGCTGAAAGAGCGGCGTGACACCTATTTCAATTTCCAGCCAGTTCTCTATCGGTGTAACTTCAACGGCGACGTTCGCGCCGAAGCTTGATCCACTGGCTGTAAGGCTGGTGCTGGTGGCCCCGGCGAGTTCAAGAATGGCAACGGGTTCCTTGTCCGGGTCCGGGGTCCCGGCGAACGCACCCACAGAGAAGAGGAACAGCGAAGCCAGCACCAGGAGCACTGTTGTGCGGGACATTCATGTCAGCGTATCAACTGCTCACTCGCGTAAGATCCGGCTACGCCGACTAAGCTACCGGCTCTTCCTGATGCGTGGCGAAGCGGTAGCCGACCCACGGTTCGGTCAGCAGATACTTGGGCTTCGAGGGGACGGCTTCGATTTTCTTGCGCAGCTGGTTGATTACGACGCGCAGATATTCGACTTCATCGCCATAGTCGGGGCCCCAGACCGTCTGCAGAAGCTTGCGATGGGGAATGGCGCGGTTCGGGTGGTCGACCAGGAATTTCAGAAGATCGAATTCCTTGGGGGTCAGGCGGACTGTGGTGCCGTCGCGGATGACGCGGCGGGCGTCGAAATCGATGTTCAGATCGCCGTCGGTGAAGATATGTGGACCTGCGTCACCAGACGCGGGCATGCGCCGGATAGCCGCGCGAATGCGCGCAAGCAGTTCCTGAATGCCGAAGGGTTTGGTGACGTAATCGTCGGCGCCGGCGTCGAGGGCTTCGACTTTGTCGCGCTCGGTGTTGCGCACGGAGAGGACGATGATCGGGATGTCGAAGTGTTCGCGGATGGCGCGGCAGGTCTCGAGGCCGCCAATGCCGGGCATGTTGAGATCGAGCAGAATCAGGTCGGGCGGTTCGTGGCGCAGCATCTCGAGCGCTTCTTCGCCGGTGTGCGCCTCGATGACGGAATAGCCGAGATCGGTCAGCGTGGCGCGCATGGCGCGGCGCAATTGCGGCTCGTCGTCGACGACCAGTATGGTTGCAGTGTTCATTGAGTGACAGGAACGCTTAGCGGGCAGGGTGAACGAAATGGCCGCACCGCCGCCCTGGCGCTGTTCCGCGCGGATCTTTCCGCCGTGCGCTTCGATAATTCCTTTTGCAATTGCGAGGCCCATGCCAGTGCCTTCCACTTTGCTGCCGGCCTGCGACGGCCGCGGTAGAACTTTTCGAAGACCCGCTCCAGCTCGTCCGGGCTGATGCCGGGGCCGCGGTCCAGTACTGAGATGGTCGCCTGGCCGTCGAGGATTCGCGCCTGGATCTCGATGGGCGAATCGGGCGGCGCGTACTTGCGCGCGTTTTCGAGGAACTGCATCAGGGCGCGGCGCACGAGACCGGCGTCGATGTCGAGCTCAAGGTCGGCGGGGACTTCTATACGATAGCGCGCGCAGGTTTTCGTCGCGCGTTTCGGCGATGGCGCTGCGGACCATACTGGCGACGGCAGTCGGCTCGCGATGCAGGCTGCAGTTCCTGCGATTCGATGCGGGCGAGTTCGATGGCTTCGGTGATGGAGCGCTGCAGGCGTTCGGATTCCTGATCGATGATGCTCGAGAAGCTCCTGGCGGACTTCTTCGGTGCGCGGCGGGAGCGTGATCAGGCGGGTCACGCAGGTGCGGATGGCGGTGAGCGGAGTCTTCAGGTCGTGCGCGAGGCCGTCGAGCAGGGAGGATTTGAACTCTTCGTTGCGTCGCGCTACTTCGGCGGCGGCGGCGCGGTCGAGGGCGCGGACGCGTTCGTAGTTGATGGCGAGCAGGCTGGCGATGGAGTCGCGCGTGGTGGGGCTGAGGCGCGCGCCCTGCAGGGCGAGGCTGCCGACCAGATGCGTGCCGAGGCGCACGGGAATGACGGCGGATTCGTCCGCCGATCGATGGCGCTCGCCGGTTTCCGCGACGCGCATCAGATCGGCGTGCGAGATGCCGGAACCGTCGATGCGAGCCGTAGATCTGATTGCCGGCGGCGTCGTAAAAGGCGATGTGCCGCAGACGCGAGAATCTGGCCGGTCTTGGTGACGGAGACGCGGACGGCGTCGCGCGCCTCGTCCATCAGCATGGCGCGGCTGAGTTCGTAGAGCGTGCCGATTTCGTTGCGCCCGGCAACGGCTTCTTCGGTCGCGGCGCTTGGCCTGGGCGGAGAGCTGGCTGACGGTGACGGCGGTGACGAGAAAGGCGAAGAGCGCCACCCAGTTTTCGGGGTCGGCGATGGTGAAGGTGCCGATGGGGGGCAGGAAAAAGAAGTTGAAGCCCAGCACGGAGACGATGGAAGTGAAGATGGCTTCGGTCAGTCCCCAGGTGGTGGCGGCACAGCAGGACGAGCAGCAGCATGAAGAGCGCGACGGTGGTGGCGTTGACGGGCAGAACCCAGAAGCAGATGGCGACGAGCGCGGACACGGCGACGGCGCAGATCGCGTACCGTTCAGGATGAAGCTCGGTCTGGCGCTGCGTGGCCACTAGTCTCTGAGGTTAACTGACTGGCAGGTTTTACAATACCTATGGAGGCCGTTTGCATTCGCATTCGCACTCGCATGCAGGTTCGGGGCGCGTACTGGGGTTGTCATTCGCCGCGACCAGCATCTTCGTTGTGGTGGAACTGGTGTCCGGGTTCCGCGCGCACTAGCCTGGCCCTGATTTCCGATGCCGGGCACAACGCCACGGACGCACTGGCTCTCGCGCTGGCCTGGTTCGCAGTCTATCTGCAGTGCAAGCCGGCGGATGAATCGCGCACATTCGGCTATCACCGGGCGGGTGTGCTGGCGGCGTTCGTGAATGCGATCGTGCTGATGGGGCTGACGGCCTGGATGGTGTATGAGAGCTGCACCGGCTGATGGCTCCGGCCGGGGTCGACGAGAACGTGATGATCTGGGTGGCCGGAGGCGGCATTGTGCTGAACGGCGGAATCATGCTGGGGCTGCAGGGCGGTCGAGCGACATCAATATTCGCGGCGCCTTTCTGCATATGCTGGGCGACCTGCTGGGCGTGGTCGCGATCATCGTGGGTGCGCTGGTGATCCGCGCGACCGGCTGGACGCAGGTGGACCCGCTGCTTTCCATCCTGATCTCGCTGCTGATTGTGTGGACGGCCTGGGATATCACGCGGGAATCGCTGAATATTCTGCTGGAAGGGCTGCCGAAGGGGCTGGACTCCAGGAAGTGGTGGCGGCGGTGGGAGCGGTGGAGGGCGTGATGGACGTGCACGATCTGCACATCTGGAGTCTGGGGTCGAATTCGCACGCGCTGAGCTGCCACATGCTGATCGAAGATATGCCGCCGTCGCAGAGCGATCATATTCTGCATCGCGTGAAGCATGTGCTGGGCGACCGGTTCCACATTCATCACACGACGGTGCAGTTCGAGCACGCCAGCTGCGCGATTTCGGGGACGGGTTGTGTGATTCCGGTGGACGCGGGGCACAGTCACGTGCACTCGCACACGCACTGAGGCCGCGATGGGCTTTTCGAGACGGCGATTTCTGTGGCTGACTTCGCTCGCGATGCGGGTGGCGCGCGCGCAGGACGATGTCACGTTCTCGTCCGATGTGCAGGTGGTGAATCTGCTGGCGACCGTGCGGGATAAAAACCATGCCATTCTGCGCGATCTGACGAAGGACGATTTTCAGGTTCTGGAAAACGGCCGGGCGCAGAACATTCGCTACTTCACGCGCGAGACCGATCTGCCGCTGACGATCGGACTGCTGGTGGATACGAGCATGAGCCAGGTGAAGGTGCTCGACGCGGAGCGCGGCGCGAGCCTGCGGTTCCTGGATCAGGTGCTGCGCGAGAACAAAGACCACGTGTTCGTCATGCAGTTCGATCTGGCGGTGCAGACGAAGCAACCGCTGACGGGGTCGCGGCGCGATCTGGATAAATCGCTGGCGTATGTGGATACGCCGACGCGCAGACAGCTGATGAGCCAGGCGGGCGGCGGGACGCTGCTCTACGATTCCATCGTCGATGCGTGCGCCGAGATCATGAAGAAGCAGACGGGGCGGAAGGCGCTGATCATAATGTCGGACGGCGGTGAGAACGGGAGCGACGCCACGATTGACGAGGCGATCGACGCCGCCGTACGGGCCGAGACGCTGATCTATACGATCTTCTTTTCCGATGGAAGCTACGGCGCGAGTACGTCGATCATGCAGAGGCTGGCTAAAGGGACAGGCGGCGGATATTTCGAAGTCAGTAAGAAGCAGACGATCGACCAGGTGTACGCGCTGATTCAGGAAGACCTGCGCAGCCAGTACAGCATCGGGTATGTGTCGGACAAGCCGCCGGTGGTGTCGGAGTTCCGGAAGATTCAGCTGGTGCTGAAGAAGCCGGGACTGGTAGTGCAGTCGCGCGACAAATACTGGGCTGGGGCGCCGGATTCGAAGTAGAGCAGGCGCCAGGCGGACCGTAAAAACTAGTGGCGGTCTTCGCGCCCGCGATATTCGAGAGCGAATCTTAGCTGGCGCATGGCTTCGTCGGTGGCGCGAATGGCGTCGGCTTTATGGCCGCCGAAATCGTGGGGCGCGTGCTCCATGTATTCGCGCGCGTCGCGCAGGGCTTCGATCGCCCGCGCAATGCGCGGATGCATCGCGCGTTCATTCTGTGCCACCAGCGTCGTCCCGCCGATAGTGAGGAGAATTCCGAATACCAGTCCTGTAACAAATCTCATAGTGTCGTTTGACCTCCACTCGATGGTAGCCGACATCACAGCAATTCGCGCAGATCGGAGACAGAAAAGTCCGGATTCCACCGGGCGAGAGCCTGGGGGCTGCCATAGCCATAATCGACTGCGCAAAGGTTGACGCCGGCGCGGCGGCCGGCTTCCATATCCGCGGCTGAATCGCCAACGAAGAGGCAATCCTCCGGCCTCGCGCCGAGAGCGGCGATGGAGCGCGATGACATCCGGCGCGGGCTTGCACGGAAATCCGTCGGTGCCCTGCACATGATCGAAGTAGGGCAGCAGGCCGAACTGTTCGAGCACCGCGCGCGTGGTGGGCGTGCCTTTCGTGGTCGCCGTAGCTTTGCGGCCAGCCGAGATTTTGGAGAGTTTCGACCACACCGGGAAAGAGGCGCGTGGCGGCGTGTTTGCGCGCCAGGTAGGTGGTCTTATAGGCCGCGATCAGTTCGTCGAGCTGTTCGCGGGAGGCTTGCGGCAGAACGTCGGTGAAGCACGTCATCGAGATGGAAGCCGACGAAGCTCTTGCAGGTATTCGAAGGGCAGCGGCTCGGGAACGTGCGGTGAAAGCACTTGCTGGACTGCGCCGCAAATATCCGCGGCCGAGTCCAGCAAAGTACCGTCGAGATCGAACAAGATAAACCTGAAAGCGACCGATCAACTCGTTTAGGCAGGCGCCGGGCGCTCCCCTTCGGACAGACCGGGCAGACGGCGTCCGCCGGTATCGGGACGAATCACCTGCTGCGTGTGATCCGCCGTGTCCTTCGGCGGAGTGGCTGGGCGTCATCGGCGGCAGATCGCCGCCACCGATGCAGCGTCTTCACTTCGGCGCCATCCAGCACTTCGCGCTCCAGCAGCGCTTCGGCGACCTTCACCATCGCCGCTGGAGTGCTGCTTCGATGATGGCGCGCGCCCGGCTGTAAGCGGTCGAGATGATCCGCTTCACTTCTTCGTCGATGCGGATGGCCGTCTCTTCGCTGTAATCGCGATGCTGCGAGATTTCGCGGCCGAGGAAAATCTGCTCTTCCTTCTTGCCGAAGCTCAGCGGACCCAGTTCGCTCATGCCCCACTCGCAGACCATCTTGCGCGCCATTTCAGTGGCCCGCTCGATGTCGTTGCCCGCGCCGGTGGTCATCTGGTTGAGATAGATCTCTTCGGCGATGCGGCCGCCCATCATGATGGCGAGCTGATCTTCGCAGTAGACCTTGCTGTAGTTGTGCTTGTCGTCGATCGGCAACTGCATGGTCACGCCGAGCGCCATGCCGCGCGGAATGATCGAAACTTTGTGCAGCGGATCGGCGTTCGGCATCACGACCGCGACCACCGCGTGGCCGGCTTCGTGATAAGCCGTGGTGCGCTTTTCGGAATCGCTCAGGATCATCGACTTGCGTTCCGCGCCCATCAGGATCTTGTCCTTGGCGAGTTCGAAATCGATCATCATGACGAGCTTGCGATTCTGGCGCGCGGCGTTCAGCGCGGCTTCGTTGACCAGGTTGGCCAGATCGGCTCCGGCGAGACCCGGTGTGCCGCGGCCGAGCACGGAAAGATCGACATCGTCGCCCAGCGGGACCTTCTTGGTGTGAACTTTCAGGATGGCTTCGCGGCCGTTGACATCGGGACGCCCCACCACCACGCGGCGATCGAAACGGCCGGGGCGCAGCAGCGCCGGATCGAGCACATCGGGCCGGTTGGTGGCGGCGACCAGAATCACGCCTTCGTTCGATTCGAAGCCGTCCATCTCGACCAGCAGCTGATTGAGCGTCTGTTCGCGTTCATCGTGTCCGCCGCCGAGGCCCGCGCCGCGATGGCGGCCGACCGCGTCGATTTCGTCGATGAAGATGATGCAGGGGGCGTTCTTCTTGCCCTGCTCGAACAGATCGCGCACGCGGCTGGCGCCCACGCCGACGAACATCTCGACGAAGTCGGAACCGGAGATGGAGAAGAACGGAACGTTGGCTTCGCCGGCGATGGCGCGCGCCAGCAGCGTCTTGCCGGTGCCGGGAGGCCCGATCAGCAGCACGCCTTTCGGAATGCGGCCGCCCAGCTTCTGAAACTTCGGCCGGCTCGCGCAGAAACTCGATGATCTCCTGCAGTTCTTCCTTGGCTTCTTCAACGCCGGCCACATCCTTGAACGTGACTTTGCGCTGCTGCGTGGAATGCAGGCGCGCGCGGCTCTTGCCGAAGCTCAGCGCCTTGTTGCCGCCGCTCTGCATCTGCCGCATCATGAAAATCCAGAATCCGATCAGCAGCAGGAACGGCGACGCGTTCACCAGAATCGAAACCCAGCTGTTGGAGTTGTCGATCGTTGAAAGTCATCTGCACTTTCTTGTCGCTCAGCATGTCGTAGAGCTTCGGATAGTTGCTGGGAACAACGGTGTGGAAGGAGTTGCTGCCGGTCACGAAGTCGCCCTTGACCGTGCTGCCGTTGATGCTGACCGATTTGATGTTGCCGGCCTCGACCTCGTTCAGGAATTCGCTGAAATTGAGCGCCCGGTCGGGCTTCTGGTATGGCCGTTCTTGACCACGGCCCAGAGCAGGACCGCCACGCAGATCAGGACGGCCCAGAAAATGACTGGTTTTAACGTTTGAATTCACAATGCCCCTTCACTGACGTCAGTGCACGGCTTCAATGCATAGACGTCTCAAGCCGGGTTCGATTCCACGGCTTCCCGGATCGTCAAGAACTTTCCGGCTGTCGGGCCCCGCGGCGAACTTGCGCTGCCACGCCGAACTTGTCGCGTCCACACGATCGTATTATTGCCGTCCGTGATTACCGGCCACGTCCGTCGTTCCCAAAGAGGAACCCGATACTCCTGGAACAAGCGTCTTGATCTTTTCCGCCGCTGGATCGTCCCTGCGGCTGGTACTGATCGCCCGGCCGCCAGTTCCGCAGTTCAGGCAATCAAACGAAACGGCCGGACACCGCTCCCAGTCCAAACCCCGCCACTTCACTATTATATACGCCTTGCGGATCAACCAGTTCCATCTCTATGGTTAACTGGCGTTCCTGGTACTTCGGTTCGTCCCGGGACAGCGAGCGGCTTTTCAAAGTCGCGCGCGAGTCGCGAATCGAATGCCGAGCGGCGCGAGCCGCAGCCAGTCGAACGAACGGTAGACGTCGAGACTCGGGCAACTGGATGCGGCCGCTGCCTTCGCGCGTGGCCATCATGGCGCGGATGGCTCGACGTGGCTGGAAGTCGATGGCGCGCAGCGACCCGCGCACCCGCTCGATGCCGCGGCGCAGCAGGCGGCGCTGCGACGGCGACGGGAAGGTCGAGAAACGGCCGGGTCGAGATCAGGATGGTTTCGGGCTTCTCCAGAAGGTAGAGCGGGGCGAGGCGGTCGAGTTCGGCGGTCCAGTAATCTTCCTCTCCGTGCGCCCAGACGGCGGTGGAGGCGAGGACTTCGGCAAGCGCCGGGATTCAGGCTGGCCGCGAGTTCGGGCAGGTGCTGCAGCCGGATGCGATTGCGCTGGAATGTCGAGCGTCTGGTTGGAGGGGTCTTCCCGCCAGGCGATGGTTGCGTTCGGTGAGCCAGCGCGCGGATATCGTCGCGGCGCAGCTCGATAATAGGGCGGATGATGCCGGCGTCGGTCGCCGGGCGAATGCCGCTGAGGCCGGCGGTGCCGGCGCCGCGCAGGAAACGGTAGAGCACGGTTTCCGCCTGATCGTCGAGCGTGTGGCCGGTGGCGACGGCTTCGCAGTTCCGGCGGCAATTTGACGGGCGAAGAAATCGTAGCGGGCGCGGCGGGCTTCCTGTTCGATGTTGCCGTGCGCGACCGGGGCTGTCGAGGACGTGAACCGGCAGGCCGAGGGTGTCGGCGAGCGCGCGGACGAAGGCCTCGTCGGCGTCGGATTCAGCGCCGCGCAGACCGTGATTGACGTGGAGGACGGCCGCGGCCACGCCGAGTTCGTGGAGCGCATGCAGCAGGAAGACGGAATCCGCGCCGCCGGAGACGGCCACGCCGATACTTCTGGTAACCGTGGGTCTCGAATGCGGCCGGTCACGTCCTGATTGTCGCCGCATTAGACAATTGTGTGAGGTGAACAAGTGAGTCTGAATACCGTTGTGCGCCAGCGCGCTTCCCGGATCAAACTGCTGCTGATGGATGTGGACGGGGTCCTGACCAACGGCAAGCTCCATCATTTCCCCGACGCTGAGGGGAACATGGTCGAGACGAAAGGGTTCGATTCGCAGGACGGCATCGCGTTGCAGTGGATGCAGTGGAAGGGGCTGAAGACCGGCGTGATCAGTGGGCGTGAGTCGCTGGCTACGGTGGAGCGCGCGCGTCAGGTGAAGATGAACTACGTCTATCAGGGGCACATCGAGAAGGTTCCGATTCTGGAAAAGATCATGGCCGAGGCGGGCTTCACGGCGGATGAAGTGGCGTACATGGGCGACGATCTGACTGACGTCGTCGTGATGCGGCGCGTGGGGCTCGCGATTGCGGTGGCGAATGCGCGGCCGGAAGTGAAGCGCGAGGCGCATTACGTCACCGAAGCCACGGGCGGCAATGGCGCGGTGCGGGAGGTGATCGAGTTGATTCTCGACGCCAGGGGATTCTGGCAGGAGATCCTCGACAAATACGAAGTTCGCGGTACTTGACAAAAGGCGAATAAAAGGCGAATATTGAGCTATGCTGTTCGGCGATTCTCCCTCGCCGGGCCTGGTCGGGATAGCGAAACTGGCGGCGCGGGGCGAAGTCCTGGAAGCCAAGCGCGTGGTGCAGTATTTCGAGCTGGAATCGCGCTCGGCGCTGAACCGGACCAGGCCCGGTATGCCGTTTGAGTGGAGCCTGAATCCGTACCGCGGGTGCGAATTCGGATGCCGCTATTGCTATGCCCGGTACACGCACGAGTTCATGGAACTGCGCGCGAGCGTGGATTTCGAGGACAGGATCTATGCGAAGTCGCGAGCTCGGCGCGCTGCTGCGGCGCGAACTGAAGCGGATCGACGGGAGCAAAGGGATCGCGATCGGAACGGCAACCGATCCTTATCAGCCGGCGGAGCGGCGATTCGGACGGACGCGGCGAAGCGCTGGAGGTGTTTGCCGAGCAGAGCGGCATGGCGCTTTCGATCACGACGAAGTCGAATCTGGTGGCGCGCGATATTCCGCTCCTGAAGAAAATTGCGGAACGGAATTCGGTGAGCGTGAACGTTACGATCACGACGCTCGACGCCGGTCTTGCCCGGATCCTCGAACCGCGCGCACCACGTCCGGAGCTGCGACTGAAAGCCGTCGCGGCACTTGCCGAAGCGGGCATCGCCGTGGGCGTGTTTCCAAACCCGATCATGCCGATGATCACCGATCAGGAAGAGCGCCTGGACCGTCTGGCGAAGGCTGCGAGAGATCGCGGCGCGACTTACTTCGGCGGCGGCGTGCTGTTTCTGATGCCGTGTTCGCGCAAGGTGTTTTTCCCATTCGTTGGAAAACACTTTCCGCATCTGTTGCGGCGATATGAGGAAAGATTTGAAAAAGAAGCTTATCTGAAGGGGCCGTATCGCGAAATGATCCGCGACAGGATCGCCGCCATCCGCGACAGGTACGGGCTCAATGCAGGCCCGCCCCGCCGCGATGCGACTTTATGGGAGGAAGCGCAGGGGATGCTTTTCGAAGCGCCGGGGCTTAATTGAGGCTCAGCTTCACTACTTAGTTAAAGCTCAGTTTCGTGGTCGAGCCGGCGAGATCGATGGCGTCGATGTGATCCATGTCGCCCTGATGGCTGGTTTCGACCTGCGTCGCGTCAAACTTCTGGCCGGCGTTTTCAACCTTCACGGGGGCCGTGAACTGCTTCAGGCTCTGCACATCGGTGAGAACGGCCTGTGTGCCCTCGACCTTCAGTTTGTAAGCGCCGGGCTGGAGCACAGTGGCGCCGGCCATGGTGGTGTTGCTGATAACGATGTCATAAGACTTGGCGCTGGCGATCCCGAAGCTCGCAAGACTCAGTGCGCCGACGATAAGAAGTGATTTTGCAGTCATATTGTTTTGAAATCTCCTTGCAATTAGTGAGACGAGATGGTGATTTATTCGTTACGCATGGCAGTGTAATGTTCTGTCAAGCACTGAGTGTTAGCCTGCAACCGTGAAACGATCTGTCGCGTGGCCGCTGGTCGGATTCGTCACACTGATCGGATGCTTCGCGTTTGTGGCGCGTTGGTTTGGTGTACCCATTCCTCTCGCGACCGGAGTCAGCGTTGCACTGCTGCTGGCGCCTTACTGGGCTTTCGGTTTCGGATTAGAACAGTGGCTCCGTAAGAAGCTGCGGAGCAGTATGGCGCGGACGACTGCGCCTTTGTTGCTTCTCGCGGCTTACCCTGTTTTTGCCGTTCCGGCCGGGGAATTTCGCTGGAGCATGCTGCTCGGAATGACTGCGGTCGTTCTGACGGTAAGCCTGCTCCTGGAACATGCGGAAGGACAGCCTGGCTGGCACGACTGGCTGGTGCTCGCGATTCTCGGTGTCTCGGTCGATCTGCACTTCTTCGATCGCGCGTGGCCTGTCGCAGGGCTCAGCGGGATGCCGAAATTGCTGTTCGTCGATGCTGGGCTTTATGGCTATCTCGTGCTGCGCCCGATTCAGGGAATCGGATTCGATTTTCGCGTGAAGCTTTCGGACGTCGGCATCGGTTGGCGCGAGTTCTTATACTTCACGCCGTTCGCGATAGCGTTGGGGTTCGCGCTGCGCTTTTTGCATTTACATAAGACTTTCAGCAGCCCGGGTGCGTTTACAGCGGGATGGTTGTTTACGGTTTTCTTTGTGGCGCTGCCGGAGGAATTATTCTTTCGCGGGCTGATGCTGAATATGATCGAACGCCGGCTCGGCACCAGCCGATCGCTCGGGATCACGTCGTTGTTATTCGGGCTGGCGCACTTTAACAAACGCGCGGCGTACTTTAATTGGCGCTACGTGATTCTGGCGGCGATTGCCGGCGTGTTCTACGGGCGCGCCTGGCTGGCGCAGAGGCGTCTGGCGGCATCGGCGATCACGCATGCCACGGTCGATACAGTGTGGTCAATATGGCTGCGCTGAAGGCATGATATTGTTTGGACGAATTGTCCACCGCAACCACCACCCAATTTGTTCCGACGAACGTGAAGTCTGTCGAGACGCGCCTCTTTATAGGAGGCGAGTTTGTCCCGGCGGCCGAGGGCGGGCTCATTCCCGTTTACAATCCGCACGACAAACAGTCTGATCGCGAAGGTGGCGGAGGCGACGGCGGTCGATATCGATCGCGCGGTCGCCGCCGCGCGCAAGGCATTTCCCGCGTGGAAGCGCATGGCCGCGGCGGATCGCGGGCGATTGCTGCTGCAAGCTGGCCGACGCGATCGAGGCCGACGCCGGATTATCTGCGCTGAACTGGAGAGCCTCGATACGGGGCATCCGATTCGCGACACGAAAGAACCTCGACGTGCCGCGCACGGCGGCGGCGTTCCGCTACTTCGGCGGCATTGCGGACAAGGTGCAGGGCACGATCGTGCCGGTGGAAGCCGGGCTTTCTGAATTACGTCACGCGCGAGCCGCTGGGCGTGGTGGGCGCGATCGTGCCGTGGAATTTTCCGCTGCTGTTCACCAGCTGGAAGATGGGTCCGGCGCTGGCGGCCGGCAACACGGTCGTTCTGAAGCCGGCCGAGCTGACGCCGCTGAGCACGCTGCGCATCGCCAAGCTGATGGCGGACGTGGGTTTTCCGCCGGGCGTGGTGAATATCGTGCCGGGCTACGGGCACACCGCAGGGCAGTATCTGGCCGAGCACAAGGGCATCAACAAGATCGCGTTCACCGGGTTCGACCGTGACGGGGCGCAAGATCGTGCAGGCCTCGGCGGGAAATCTGAAGCGCGTGCAGCTGGAACTGGGCGGCAAGGGCGCCAACATCGTTTTCGACGACGCTACCGCTGGATGCGGCGGTCGACGGCTCGGCATTCGCCATCTTCCACAATCAGGGGCAGGCCTGCATCGCGGGATCGCGCCTGCTGCTGCAGGAGAAGATCGCCGACGAGTTCCTCGACCGATTTCTGGCGCTGGCGAGATCGATTCGGGTGGGCAATCCGCTCGATCCGCAGACCGAGATGGGGCCGCTGACTTCGACCGGGCATCGCGACCGCGTGCTGCAGTTACATCGAAGTGGCGCGGAGGCAGGGCGAGCCAGATCCTCACCGGCGGCGAGCCGCCCGATGATCCGGAACTGCAGGCCGGATGTTACGTCGAGCCTACCGTGGTGACCGCGAATCCGGAGGATCGCGTTTGCCAGGAAGAAGTATTCGGGCCGTTCGTCAGCGTGACGCGCTTCAGGGATGAGGCCGAAGTGATCGGGATCGCGAACTCCACGGAGTACGGGCTGGGCGGCGGTTTGTGGACGCGCGATCTGCAGCGCGGGCATCGCGTGGCGGCGGCGATCCGCTCGGGCATGGTGTGGGTGAACAGTTATAAGCGCGTGAATCCGGGTTCGCCGTTTGGCGGCGTCGGCCAGTCCGGCTATGGCCGCGAGATGGGCTTCGAGGCGATGCACGATTACACCGAGGCGAAGTCGGTGTGGATCAACGTCGACGCGCAGATCCCGCCGTTTTACAAACGATAGTTTGGCCACAGATGCACACAGCTGAACATGGATAAGAATTATGGCTACGTCTCCGGTTATTAAGACTCGATTCACCACCGAAGACGACATCACCGCTGAAGTCGTGCGGCGGTTTGAGGGCACGCCCGATCCACGGCTGCGCGAGATTATGGTGAGCCTGACCAAGCACATTCACGCGTTCGTCAAGGACGTGCGGCTGAATGAAGGCGAGTGGTGGAAGGCGATTCAGTTTCTCACCGCGACCGGACAGATGTGCTCCGACAAGCGTCAGGAGTTTATTCTGCTGTCGGACACGATGGGCGTTTCGATGCTGGTGGATCTGATCAGCAATGGAAAGCCGCCGGGGGCGACGGAGTCCACGGTATTCGGGCCGTTTTATCGCGAGGGCGGTCCGGAAATGGCCGGCGGGCGCTGATATGGCGGAAGGCGCGAAGGGCGGCACGCCCGCCATTATTCATGGCCGCGTCCTCGACATGGACGGGAAGCCGATCGACGGTGCCATGCTCGACGTGTGGCAGGCCGATCCGGAGGGTCTGTACGATTCGCAGCGTCCAGAGATGGAAGAGCTGCACATGCGCGGCATTTATCGCAGCGATGCCGAGGGCAACTATCTGATTCGCACGATGCGCCCGGTGCATTATCAGATTCCGACGCGATGGACCGGTGGGCGAGATGCTGCGGGCGACGAACCGGCATCCATGGCGTCCGGCGCATGTGCATTTCAAGGTGACAGCTGAGGGCTTTCAGCCGCTCACGACGCATTTGTTCGACGACGGGGATGAATATCTCGACTCGGATGCGGTGTTCGGAGTCAAGGACTCGCTGATCTGCGGATTCCGGCTGCACACGGGGCAGGACGAAGACGCGAAAAGGTTCGGCATCGAGCCGCCGTTCGCTACGGCGGAGTACGATTTCGTGCTGGCTAAGGCCTGAGCGCCGCTTCCTTACGCGCGCGGTTCGGAATCTTCTTCGGCCTCGATTTCAGCGGCGGCTTCAGCCTGCGCAGCGAGCTCATCCTCGGTGAGCTCGTGTTCGAGAATCTCGCGGGCGTCGTCCACGTAATCTTCGGGCACGAGCAGCTGGATCTGGAATCCGCCGAGCGGCGCCAGTTCGTTTTCCATCATGAAGGGAATCTCCGCGCTGCTCAGCAGACCGCGCGCCAGACTCGCTTCCTCGGGATTGATGAAGGTTTCGATGTGCACCAGCTTTCCGCCTTCCGGCTCGGCAGTGGGCAGCACCTTGGCTTCAGCGGGCTCGGCCGCCGGCGCGTGCAGGCCGCGGCGCGCCACTTCCGCGTCGTAACATTGCTGCGCGGCTGCCACCAGTTCGTCGCGGTTCGTCTCGAGCAGCGAGGCGTCTGAGAGCAATTCGAAATGTTTGCGGAAATCGTCGAGGGAAACGTCCATAAAGTTATCTGGTGAGCGGCTTTTATCTTTGCGCTGCGACAACCGGCGCCGGAACGGTCAGCGCGGCGACCGGTTTGCCGTTTTTGTCCTTCGGTTCATAGTAAGCAATCCAGCGGCCACAAGAGGCGATACCGATCCAGAGACAGAGCGAGCTGATGGCTGCCACTTTGGCAATGCCGGGCATCGTCGGCGCAGCGTCCAGAGCCTCGGGTTTGCTATAAACCGGGCCGCGGAAGATCAGCGCGTGCACAGCGACCAGGACCAGCAACGACATCTTCATCAGGAAATACGGGTTGGCATAATACTTATCCATCTCGGATAAAGCGAGAAGCAGCCCCATCGTGACCATCAGGCAGAAGCCGATCCACTTCCACGGCCGCAGCGAGCGCACCACCTCGGCGACCGGCACGTCGGTCATGGCCCAGCCAAGAATGCGCACGTCAGTCATCAGGATGAGTCCGCCGAAGACGGCGATGGTGGCCAGGTGAGTGGAGAGGATCATCGGGTAGGTGTAACCCGATTCGCGGATATAAGTGAGAAACCCGACGCTTTGAATGGCGTGGCTGATTTCGGCGACAGACATGGCAGTGTTCCTTTGAGGGTTAGACCAATGAGCGTTAGACGAATGAAATCCAGATGCCGCCGAACGGGACCAGCACCCACAGCAGAACCGAAAGCGCGCCGACCAGTTTCTGCGTTCCGTCCGAAGCGCCCGACATCGCGACCTTGCGGTGAATCGTGTAGTTGAAGAGGATTGCCACCACGAGCGCAATCATTTTCCACTGGAATCCGGTGTTATAGGTGTAGCGGAGCGGATCGGAAGAAAAGATCAGCAGGCCGGAGAAGATGACGATGATGAGGCCGACCAGAGTCCAGATGCCGGTGTCTTTCACCAGCTGCGCGGGTGAGGCGCGCTTCAGGGCGAGACCGAGGAGCCGCAGGTCCACCAGCATGATGGTGCCGATCGAGAGGGCGAACGAGGTGATGTGGAAGCACTCTGTCAGCGGAAAGGCCCACTCGTTGGCGTTGAGCGGATTCGCGTTAAGGTCATAGATCAGCATTTCAGACTCCCGATTGTATTAGATTTCGTTGGATGGCGATGGCGAGAACCAGACTCGCGGCGAGCGTGAACGCGCCGTTAAGGACGTGCAGCATGCCGGTGACGATGAGGCCCATATTGTTTTCCGACGACATGAGCAGGACAAGATAGACAGAAAACCCCAGCAGCACCTGGATTCCCGCAATGATGACGAGCGCGAGGGCGGCAGGGCGAAGCGTCGGGTGTTCCGGATAATTGCGCAGGACGGCAACGCCGGGGATGAGGATGATCGCGAGCACGATCAACGCATTCAGAATGTGGGAAATCACGCCCATGTGGTTGTGGCGGAACGCGGCGCCGAGCGCGATCTGAATGAAGACCAGAACAGGCACGATAATGCCCAGCGGCCGCAGGGCTTTGAACGCGGCCGGCACGGGTTGCGGCACCGCCTGCCAGGATTTCGAGCAGAGCGCGGCTGTGGTGACGATCAGGGCAAAACAGACCGGCGAAAGCGTCGCGTGCGCGAGCGGAATCGGGGCCAGCGCGACTTCGGCGAGCATTGTCGCCAGCGCGAGCCAAGCGGTGAGACTCCGTGCCGTTATCGCCATTCCGATGGTGATGACCGCTGCCGCATATCCGGCGAGGCGGTGCGCCTGGGCGAGCGATGGCGCGGTCACCGTGGACACCGGACCACCCGGCAGGGTGCGGATTTCGCTGGTCAGACAGAGCGCCAAGGCCGATGACGATCCCCACTGCGAGGGCGGCCATGATGGCGATCAGGAACGCGCGTTGATTCCTCATACGCGTGGGTTCCTCATAGATGCACGAATCCGAACAGCTGGGCGTGGATGCCGAAAGGCGGCTCGATATAACCGATGCCGCGCCCCATACAGGCGATCGAAATCCAGAGCAGCAGCGAGAGGCCGGCGGCAAGTTTCGCCATGCCGGGGACACGCCCTTCCCGGTCGAACTCCGCCGCTTTGGTGTAGACACCGGAGCGGAAGATCAGGGCGTGCACGATGACGAGAAGAAACAGAGCAACCTTAGCGCGGAAGAACGCGTTGTAGTAATACTCTTCGGCCTTGCAGCAGAGCATCAGGACACCGCAGATGACGGCGAGGAGCAGCCCCCAGCGCTTCGGAATGCGGAGCTGATCGACCAGATCGGCGACGGGCCGGTTGGTGAAGGCGAGGCCGAGCAGGCGCATATCGGTCATCAGAATCATGCCGCCGAAGAAGGCGATGGCCACCATGTGGAGCGAGAGGATCGCCGGATAGACGAAGCCGGAGCCGCGCAGGTAAGTGAAGAAGTCGGTGGCCTGTACCCAGAGCGCGAGATTCAGCAGCATGTCAGATTTGGTGTATGTCCAGTGTCGGATTCAGGAAGCCGATGAAGATGCCGCCGAAGACTACCAGCGCCCAAAGGCAGATCGACACGCACGCGACGAGCTTTGCCCGACCCGGTGCGTCGGCCATCGCGGTTTTGCGGTGAATCGTGTAGTTGAAAATAATCGCGAGGATCAGGAAGAAGATCTTCAGGTCGAAGGCGTAGTTCAGGTAATACATGTCGGGGTCGGAGGAGAACAGCAGCAGCCCCGAGATCACCATCAGGATCAGGCCGCCCAGCGTCCAGAAGAACGTTTCCTTCGCGATCTGCGCCGGAGTTTCGCGGCGCATGCCCCAGCCGAGGAGGCGGAAATCGACCAGCGCTATAGTGCCGACCGAGAAGGCGAAGCCGACAATGTGGAAGCATTCCAGAATCGGGAACGACAGGGCCGATTCGTTGAGCGGATTCTCGATCAGCAGCATTTTCCGGGTGGCTTCGACCATGCACTCTATCACGCGGGTGGCCCCAGTCGCTGAAGAAAGAGGTCACTTGAGTATGTGGTGACGGTTTGTGACAGGGAGTCAGGCCTTCTCGCAACTTATTGAATTGCGGGAAGATGCATCCGTTAATGACACGTCACTTCCGTAAAACACCGGCGGCAAGACCGCCGGCGGTCGAGGAGATCAATGCGCGGCTGTATTCCGGTCCGTGAGCTCGCGGTGGAACACGTAGTCGATCTTCACTGGTACGTCATCCATCGCCTTCACACGGAGAACTACCTGGAAGTACTTCGGAATTGTTCCGGAAGCGGTTTTCAGGTGCGATGCCAGCATGCGGGCGATGTCGGGGTTCGTGAAAGCCTGGACGCCGCTCACCACGCTTGCGGTCTGGTTGCCCGCCAACATGAGGATGGCTCCCGGCCCGTTCATGGCGGGCAGGCGGCTGATCAGTGTATAGCTTTCACCACCCTCGGCGCCGTTCTGCGCCGGCCGGTCCGCGATGAAAGCCGGCTCTCCCTTCAGCGGCCGCAGGTTTCGAATGCCCGTGGGTTCCAGTTGAAGCGACAGGCCCACGGGCAAATCATCCGTCTGGTGAATTCCCGCGGCGGATCCGAGGAAAATGACGTTGCTTTCCGCGATCTCGGACCATGACAGCACATTGGCGCGGGTGACCTGGACCGCTTGTTTTCGCGGGGCGAGGAACTGGCCGAGCAGGAAGGCCGCGGTAGCGGTTCCCACCTCGGTGTAGCCGTAGGAGGGCTCGGAAATTCCGGCGCGCAGCGCGTCCTCCATCGAGTTGAGCCTTTTCGAGCTCTCGACGTCGTCCCAGTCATTGACAGAGGATTCGCGCAGGAAACCGAATCCCGGCACCTTAACAAACAGCGGCGTGGCAACGCATACCACCAGTCTGCGATTCGGGGAGAGCAGCGGTTCCCATAATTCGCGTAACGCGGGCGTCCACTCCGTCGAGGCACTGACCTCAGTCTGTCTGGAGTGCACAAACTGTGTGGCCAACAGCACCGTGCTGGTCAACGTGACTGCGAGCACAGCGGCGAAAATCAGCTCCCGCGTCGCCCAGCGGCGCGTCTGAGCCTCGGCAACCGGCTCAACCGGGGGAGGCGGCGGCGTAAAGGTGACGGCGCGGGGCTCGAACCGCACTTTGAATCCGCCCTTCGGGATGTCGACCACGATCGGTTCACTGGCGCCTTCGGTGGTGTAATATTCCGCCAGTTTCTGCCGCAACCGCACCAGATGCATGCGCACGACCGACTCGTGCCGCGGGTCGAACGACTCGGGTTTCCCCAGCGCATCCAGCGCGATGGTGTATTCCTTGAGGCTGTCGGATTCCCCGCGAAGCGACTTTTCGGTCAGGTATTCGAAGAGCTGGCGGATCACCTCCGACGAGCGGAAAACGCGGCTTTGCAGGATGCGTTCCACCTGCGCGCGATTCTCAGCGACGCTTGCTGTCTCTGTTGCTGCCGGCATCTCGATAAGTGAAACCCGCTCCAATCCTAACAGACTCCGCTGCAACCTGTTCTTCGCAAACCACCAGGCCGATTTGGCAAATCGGCCGCGGATATACAATCCGCTCCACTGCTAAGTTTATGAAAAAACGGTCGAAAACCCGGTCACTGACGCGTCAATAACGCTTCTATACCTCTCCGGCGACCCAGGGGCTCCGGAACTCTGTCACGATCAAGCCAAAGTGAATCAATGCGGAATGTTACTTTTGCAGGCGCGGCCACAATATTCTTTTTCCTCTCCGTAGAGTTCGTGTCGGCGTTTGCCACTGGCTCGTTGTCGGGAACTCTCACAGACCAGTCCGGCGGCGTGGTGCCGGGGGCGCATCTTACGCTCACCAACACCGCACAGAAAACGGAAATCAAAACCACTGCCGACACCCAGGGCTTTTACAGCTTTCAGTCGCTCCCCGTCGGCGTGTTTGATCTGACGGTCGAAGCCGCGGGATTCCAGACGCAGAAGAAGACCACAATCACCGTCGATGCCGATTCCCAGGTACGGCTTGATGTGGTGTTGTCGGTGGCTCAGGCCAGCCAGGAGGTAACGGTCAGCGAAGCGGGAGAAGGTGTCGGCACGCAGGTGGAAACGACCGCCACGCACCTTGGTGAAGTGGTGTCCGGCGCGGTAATGGAAGCGATTCCGCTGAACGGCCGATCCTATACCGATCTTCTCGCGATTCAGCCGGGTGTGGCGCCCATTACCTCGCTGACTCCCACCTCGGTGATTATGGCGGGCGTTACCGGAACCATCAATCCCTCAGGCGATGCGAACCCGGGCGACCTGTCGATCGACGGGCAGCGGGAATCAGCTAACGGATTTTTTGTCAACGGAATCGACGTGCAGGAGCCGATGAACGGCGGCACGGGCGTGATTCCGAACCTCGATTCGATCGCGGAGTTCCGCGTTCTGACCAACAATTTCGATCCGCAGTATGGAAACTACAATGGCGGACTGATCAACGTCGTATCGAAATCTGGCGCCAACGCGTTTCATGGCACCGCCTTCGAGTTCCTGCGTAACACCGATCTCGATGCCCGCAACTATTTCAGCGCCACGCGGGGCCTGTTCCAGCAGAATCAGTACGGTGGCACGGTCGGCGGCCCGATACTGAAAAACAAGCTCTTCTTCTTTCTGGATTACCAGGGAACGCAAACCACCGAGGGCGAAGCTTCGAATGTGACGACGGTCCTGTCGAACCAGGAGCGAGCCGGCAACTTCACCGACGCTGCCAGTTCGCTGAGCGGAGTCGTAGGAGGCGCCAACACGGCACAATTACTTACCCATGACTTGGGATACGGCGTGGCGGCGGGCGAGCCATATTACACAGCCAACTGCACGTCGAACGTGCAATGCGTGTTTCCAAACGCCATCATTCCACAGCAGGCCTTTTCACCGGTGGCAAAAAATCTGCTGCAGTATGTTCCGACAGCCAACATCGGATCGAATCTGTTTGAAACCTCTTCCGCCTACGAGACCGTCCGGGACAGCAAGGGCGGCAGCCGGATCGACGGCAGCACCAGAATCGGCCAGATCTCCGGGTATTACTTTATCGACAACTACACGCTGGATAATCCGTATCCCGGCGGGCAGGGCGGCGCAACCATTCCGGGTTTTGACGCGCTGACTATCGGCCGCTCGCAGCTTTGGTCGATCGGCATTACGAGGAGTATTGGTTCGGCCATGGTGAACGAGTTTAACGTCGGGTTCCTGCGCGACGTGAACAATATCGGGCAGCCGCACGGGGGCGCCGGCATCAGCCTGGCCTCCCAGGGATTCGTCCCCGGACCCGCCAATGGCGGCATTGTCACCCAGGCGCCGCAGTATGTCGGCATAGAAAACCTGGTGTTCCCCGACTTTGTGATGGGAGTCCCGATCACGAATACGAAGCAGTGGAACAATACCTTTTACGCGAGCGATACCTTTACGAAGGTGATCGGAACGCACACGCTGAAGTTTGGTGCCCAGTATCACAACAATCAGGTCAACGAAAACCCTAACGCGACGTACAACGGGACCTTCAGCTTTTTCGGAACCGAAACCGGCAACCCCTTCGCCGACTTCCTTCTGGGATTCCCCAGCAACTATACCCAGACCACCGGCCAGCGCTTTTATCTGCGGGACTTCTATGTGGCTGGTTTTGCCAACGACAGCTGGCGCGCGCGCAGTAATCTGACCTTTAACCTTGGCCTGCGCTGGGACCTGATTCGCCCGTGGTCGGAGAAGTACAACAACATTCAGACGTATGTCGCAGGCGCGCAATCTACGCTGTATCCGAACGCGATTCAGGGCCTGCTCGTGGCCGGCGATCCCGGCATTCCTTCGACGCTTGCGCCCACCAGGTATAAAAGCTTTGCGCCGCGCGTGGGCATGGCATGGTCGCCTGAAGCCCACAGCGGAATTCTCGGGAAGCTGATCGGCGAAGGCAAGACGAGCTTGCGCGCCAGCTACGGAATTTTCTACACCGCTATTCCGGGCCTGACCGCCGGCGTCATGTACGGGGTTCCGCCGTTCGGTTATAACTACCTGAGCCCGGAGCCTCCGGAACTGGCCGCGCCGTTCATCAATCTGAGCAGCGGGACAGTGAATACCGATCCTTATCCGTTCACGTTCCCGCCGCACGGCGTTTCGGCATCGAGCCCGTACACCGCGTTCAACTGGCCATCGGTCGTACCGATCAGCGCGGACCCCTACTACTATTACAAAAACACCGTGCCGTATACGGAAGACTACATGTTTTCGCTGCAGCGCCAGATTGGCACGAAGGCGCTGGTAACGGCGAGCTACGTGGGCAACCAGGGACATCACCTTCTGGTATCGGAGAATTCGAACCTCGGCAATCCGGCGCTTTGCCTTTACCTGAGCAATCCCGCCAATGTGGCGCCGGGCAGCGCAACCTGCGGTCCGTTCGGGGAAAACGGCACTTACACGTCCATCCACGGCACAACGTATACCGGCACGCGCCAGGGTATCCCGGGTTACCCCGGTCAGGGTCCGGGCTACGGATCGAACGCGGCGGATATTACGATCGGAAATTCGAACTACAACGCGCTCCAGTCGAGCCTGCGGCTGACCTTGGGGGCACGGTCGACAGCGTTGTTCTCATACACGTGGTCGAAGTCGATCGACGACGCTTCGAATCTGGGTGAACAGATCAATCCGCTGAATCAGCGCCAGACGCGGGTCATTTCGTCGTTTAACATTCCGAACAGCTTTGTGGCGTCGTATAGCTACGCTGTTCCGTTCGATCAGTGGTTCCATAAACGGAACCGGCTGACACAGGGGTGGTCGATCGCCGGCACCACGCGGTTCGCCAGCGGCTTTCCCGTTACGCTGATTGACGATTCGGACAATTCGCTGCTGGGCACGCTGGGCAACGGTTTTAACAATTCGCTTCTGGACACGCCCGAGCGGGTGGCCGGAGTGCCGCTGAACCTGAATACGAATCCGCGCAATAATCCATATGCGTTCAACCCGAATGCCTTCGCGCCGGAGCAACTCGGACAACTCGGCAACGCCGGGCGGCGCATCTTCCAGGGACCCGGCATCGAGAACTTCGATGTGCAGATCAGCAAGAGCGTGGCGCTGTTCCGGGAATCGCAGTCGCTCGATATCCGTGTGGAAGCCTTCAACGTCTTCAATCATGCGCAATTCTATGGACCTCAGTCTGTAGAGGGCGTGGTTCAGGATGCAGACTTCGGACAGGTTGTCAGCGCGGCCGCTCCCCGCCTGATTCAGGTAGCCGCCAAATTTCACTTTTGATTCCAGGAATTCACCATGCAGGCGAGACGGGATTTCGAAAAACTGGCTCTTGCAGGACTGGTTTTGCTGGCAGGCGCCCGAACCGTACTCGCGCATCATGCGTTCGCGGCTGAATACGACGAAAACCGGCGCGTGCTGCTGACGGGAAATGTCACGAAAATGGACTGGCAGAATCCGCACGCCCATGTGGCGCTGAGTGTGCGGGATGCAGGCGGGAAGATGTCCATCTGGGATCTGGAACTGGCGAGCCCCAGCACATTGGAGCGGGAGGGCTGGACGCGGAAGACGCTCAAGGTGGGCGACATGGTCACCGTGAGCGGATACCTGGCTAAAGACGGGACCAACCTCGCGCACGCCCGCGAAGTGCGGCTGGCGGATGGACGCAAAGTGTTTGCCGGCGGGGCGCCGGACGGTCCGACGCAATAAAGCCTGATCTCACTCCCAGTATGCGATCAGTCTTCCCAGGGTGAACATGGCGGTCCAGAGGACCAGCGAGAGAATGGCGGCCACCTTCACGCTTGCCGGGATAACAGCCAGGCCGTCCAATTCTTCCGTGCGGTTGTAAACGAGGGGGCGGAAGATGAGGGCGTGGATGCCGATCAGCCCCAGAACGATCATTTTGGTCCAGAAGTAAGGATTGGGCGCGTACTTTGTGGCCTCCGACCCGGCGAGCAGCAGGCCCGTCGCGATCTGAATCGTTCCGCCTACGCGCTTCCACGGGCGCAGGCTGGTCACCATGCTTGTGATGGATACGCTGTTAAACGTGAGCCCGAGCAGCCGCAGATTCGTCATGAGGATCATGCCGCCGAACAGCGCGATGTCCGCCAGATGAATCGACAGGACGATCGGATAGGCCAGCACCGATTCGGCGAAGGCAGAGAGAAAGCCGACATTTTCGAGGGACTGAGCGATGGTCACGGCGGATCGTCTCTATTCCAGAAATCCTGTGAAAATTCCGCCGAACACCACGGATACCCACAACAGCAGGGATATGATCGCCACGGCCTTGCTCGCCAGAGGCGGCGGATTCTCCATGGCGGCTACTTTCCGGTGGATGGTGAAGTTGAAGACGATCGCCGCGAGCAGCACGTACATCTTAATCGGGAAGATCGGGTTGATCAGGTAGATGCTGGTCTGCGACAAGAACAGCATCGTGCCGGAGAAGACGACGAATATCAGCGCGAATATCGTCCAGAGCTCCGTGTACCGCAGGATCCGCGCGACAGGCTCCTGGCGCAGTCCGAGGTTGAGCAGCCGAAAATCCACGAGTGCGATCGAGCCGACGCCTATCGCAAAGCCGCCGATGTGCACAACCTCAGCCAGTGGAAACGCCCACTCGGTATCGTTGAGCGCATCCACGAGCGCATTCTGCAGAAGCATTCGTTAACCCATCGACCTTATCACGTGTGACAGGCTTCGACCGAGCTGTTCGATGTCAAATCGAAGTCACTGACCTTGTTTGACAGTTCAATTAATCTGATCGCTGTCGTTGGTCTCGAGTTCACGGATTTCCCGTCGCAGGAAATCGTGAATGGCCTTCAGGGCCGTCGGGTCGGATGTCTTGATGACGACCTGGCCGCCCTGATCCGTGGCCTCAAACGTGTATTCGATGTTCGCCTTCAGGGGAAGCAGCGCATCGAGTCCGGTCATGGCGACCCTCGCCAGACGGGTGCGAATGAGATCCGGTGTAATCGTGTCGTCGGGATTGGTAGCTTCGGCGAAGATCACGCCGCCATCCTTGTTCAGAACGAAGTGGTGCGTGGTTTCGGGCAGGCTGAAGGCCGGAACTTTCTGCTGCGCCGCCGCCGTCCCGGTCCACCCGGCCAGAACGCCGGAAACCAGCAATGCGATGGTCATCGCTCTCATGTGAGTATCCTCAGGCCGGGGGGATACACGTTAAGGGCCAGGATTTCGCGGTGAAAAGACCGGGGATTGGTCGTCCGCTGCGCGAAATCGCGCGGCTACTTTGCGTCTTCGATCGTCAGCGGCTCGCCCGCGGGGCTATCGGAGTACATCTTCGCGGAGTCGTAGAAACCAGCGGTCGTGAGGTGGATCATGACTTCCTTTTTCGTCTTGTTCTCCCAGAACCAGCCGTGGATGCCGGTGGTGGGAGCTGTGAATGACCCGTAAGAGTGGTCGCGCCCGACCTTGTTATCGAGCTCGTAGCTTTCGAAGTAGTCTTTATTCGGTTTCTGATCGGGCTCGCCGTGAAACTCGAACTGCACCGGGCCCGATGCTTTCCAGGCGTAGAGCATGGCCGCGCCCTTCTGCATGTGATATTTGATTTCGACGCCTTCGCCCGGCGAGAGGGCGAGATCCTCGGAATCGACTTTGTAAGTACCGGGCTCGGATTTATAGATGCCGGTGGCTGCGGGCGTGGCGCGCGCGGCGGCGGGAGCTGGTTCGGCGGCTTTCGAGATACCGGTCAGGCCGAGCAGTTTGCCGGTGTGCAGGGGGTCGACGCCGTATTCGGCCGGAAGAACAGCGGTGAAGAGGATGACGAGCGCAACGGCAAGCGCGATGACGGTAGCTTTGATGATGGCGGCCTTCGAATAAATGGCTGGCGTCTGCGTATCTGGCGTCATGCGGTGAAGTATCCCGTCAGCTGATATCCGAGGAGAACGAATCCGACAGCCATCAGGGCGGTGTTGGTGGCGAAGGCGTAGCGCAGAAAGCTGCGGCGCGTACGCCAGTAGCCGAGGACGATGAGCACCGCGGTGAGAGCCAGGATCTGTCCGATCTCCACGCCGAAGTTGAAGCTGACGATATTCGCGACCAGGCCGTTGCGGGCCAGATCGAGCTCCTGCAGTTTGGTGGCGAGGCCGAAGCCATGGAAGAGTCCGAAGATCAGCACCGCGACTTTTGTGTTGGGCTCGAAGCCGAACAGGCGTTTGAAGCCGTCGATATTGTCGAAGGCTTTGTAGACAACGGAGAGGCCGATGATGGCATCGATGATGTTGGAGTTCGCGTGGATGCCTCCAAGCACGCCGGCGAGCAGCGTAATGCTGTGCCCGACGGTGAACAGGCTGACGTAGAGGACGATATCCTTCAGCCGGTAGAGGAAGAAGACGACGCCGACGAGGAACGCGAGGTGATCGTAGCCGGTCACCATATGTTTGGCGCCGAGGTAGACGAATGGCGCGATGGCGGCGCCTTTTGTCGATTGGACGAACGAAGCGTCGCGTTTCGAGACATTGTGCGCCGCGGCAGGGCTGGGAAACAAGAGCCCGGCGATGAGGATGACAGCCGCGATGCAGAGGATGGCGCGTTTCGGCATGAATCGTCGAATTTATCACGGCGGCTGCAAATCGGCCCATCATCCGGTGTCAGTGACCATGAGTGACATGCCATTAACCGGCCGCGCGCACTCCTGAATGACATTTGAGCTATGGTGGAAGGGAAATCATGAAGATCACAACACTGTTACTGTCGGCGGCCCTGGCAACCGCCATGTCCGGGCAGACGCTGAAGGTAGAGCCGGCGGCAAATCCTTCCGGGGCGGACAGCTCGCAGGTGAACTGGTCGGTGACGCCGGACGGCAACCTGCTGATGAGCTGGGTGGAGTCGGACGTGCTGAAGTACGCCGTGCGCAAGGGCGGCCAGTGGTCGGAAGCCCGCACCATCGCGGCGAAGCGAAAGTTCTTCCATCATCCGGCCGAACTGCCGGAGGTGGTCGCGATGCCCGGCGGATCGCTCCTCGCGCACTGGATCGAAGCGCCGAAGACGGAAAGCGAGGCGGAGTTCATTTACGCGTCGACCTCGCGCGACGGCCTGAAGTGGACCACGCCTGTGATGGAGCATCGCGACAAGAGCGATGTGGAGCACGGCCTGGCGTCGATGATTCCGAGCGGTGAGAAAGAAGCATCGATCTTCTGGCTGGAGTCGCTGCACGGACCGGATAAGCCGACGCAGCTCATGCGGACCGTTGTCGGGATAGACGGCAACGAAATCAAAGAGGAGATGCTCGCGCCGGACGTGTGCGAGTGCTGCCCGACGTCAGTGACGAAGACGGCGCGGGGCATGCTGCTGGCGTATCGCGCGCATACGAAGGACGATATCCGCGATATCGCGGTGACGCGCTTCGACGGGGGCCGCTGGACATCGCCGAAGATCGTTTATCCGGATAAGTGGCAGGTGGACGCGTGTCCGGTAAACGCGGCTTCGATTTCGGCGAAGGGCGACAACGTGGCGGTGGCGTGGTACACGGCATCGGACGATAAGGCGCGTGTTGAGCTGGCGTTCTCGCCGGATTCAGGTTCATCATTCACGAAAGCCGTCACGGTCAGCACTGGCGCGTCGTACGGGTATGCATCGGTTGCGATCGACGATGCGGGCGGCGCTTACGTGTCGTGGCTCGAGCGCGGCGGCGACGGCGCGAAGGTGCTGGCGCGGCATGTGTCGAATACGGGTGCGATGGGGCCGGTGGTTGAAGTAGCCGCGGGGACGCGCAAGAATCTCGGCTATCCGCGGCTGGTGCGCGTGGGAAATGAAACCTGGATTGCGTGGAACACGGAGTCGAAGGTAATGACGGCGAGGCTGGTGCAGTAGATTCACCGGAGGATGCCCGACTGCGTCGACTGTTTGTGCCGTCGCCGCGGACGCCCGTGAAATCGAGATGGGCGTCCTCACAACGCGCGCGATGCCAGCCTGAAACTCGGCGGCTGGCGGCAATACTGCGATTGAAATGAATAAGGGGAATGCTCAACCCCGCCCGATATAGTGTTCGATTTCGTACAGATTGTATGTCTAATTGCTAAAGCGCAATTTTTCTTTGGAGCCTGGATTCTTAGCCGGCGCTGAAACGGCTGGCAGGGAAAAATGCGGGAGAAAATATAAAGGCGCGATGCACCCGGAATTCTCTCCGGGTGATCGCGCCTGTTTGAGTCGGATGGAAAAAAAACTTACTTTGTGACGATATCTTTCTTCATCGGACCGAGGGCGCCAAGCAGAGCGTTCTTGTTCTCCGGCTTGACTCCGGCCTTGTCGAGCGCGGCCACCAGATCGCCAACCAAGGCGTCGAAATCCCCGCTTGTGATGCCCATACCGGCGTGTGCGGTCTTCATGTCCTTGCCCGTGTACTTGCAGGGGCCGCCCGAAGCTTCGCAGATCTGGTTGACCAGGTTCATCTTGAACTTCTTGAGCTGCGCAGGATTCTTTAAATCGTCTGCGAAGAACGACATGATCTTGGGGTCGGTCGCGCAGCGGCCGACGAAGTCGTTGACGACAGCAGTGATGCCCTTCTTGCCGCCAAGGCCCTTATAAAGTGCATCGTCAGCCCGCGACAGTGGAGCGATCGCCAGTACGCCCGTCAATAAGGCGAGAAGTGTGTATTTACGCATGGTCTAGTCTCCTTAGTTCTGTCCTAAAAGTTAATTCAGTTTTTGCCCTTTTGGGGGGTGAAAGTTCAACCGCTGATACGCAGGCTGGGAAAGTTCGGATTTACTTTCCGGGGCCCGGTGTACAATTAAAAACCTTTCAAGAGGTTACTGTAAGCGCAACTCCCCCCGTTGTCCAGCGTTTCCACCTGTGGAGGAACAAAAAATGAAATTAAAGATTATCAAGCTTTGTCTCGGAATTATGCTGGCGACGGCCCTTCCGGGGCTTGCCAACGCCGACACACCCGGCCGTCATCCAGCTTATCTGCATGCCCGCAGCGATTTGCGCCGCGCGCAGCTTCTGATGCGGGTGCGCGAAGAGCCCAACGTAACCCGCAAGCTTGTCGAGGCGGACCACGCTGTGGAAGCCGCCATTGCCGAGATCGACCGGGCGGCAGTTATAGACCGGAAGGATATTGAGGATCATCCGCAAGTGGACGCCTTCCCGGATCGCCGCGGACGCTTCGGCCGCATCGTCGAATTGCTGAGAAGCGCGCGCCGCGATCTGGAGAAGGAGGAAGACAGCGGCCGGGCACGCGGCTGGCGCGATGCTGCCTTCCGTCATATTGACGAGGCGCTGGAGCATATGCACCGCGCAGCCGTCGATCAGCACTGGGATCACGAGTTCGGCTACTAAGGCCGACCTTCGCTATTTATGGGCCCCGTCGAGATGCACGGGGTCCTGATTGTTTTCGTTGCAGACGTACTCTGTCATTTCCATGCCGGTTTCAAGCGTGGCGACGCGGTCCTGAATCCAGGGCTTCGCGTAGGCACCGGGATCGTCGATCACGATGTGGATCTCGAGGTTGCCGAAATCACGGCGATGGAAGCGTTCGGTCAGGTGCATCTGGCTGGTATGGGGATGGCCGGGCATGTCTATCCACGATTTATCGTTAAAGCCAATGGTGTCGACAACCAGCGAATCGCCGTCCCAGTGGGCGCGTGAATCGCCGTACTAAGTGGGCTTGAGATTCTTCGGGTGATCGCTGCCGTCGACGAAGAATTGGCGGTACATATGGGTATTGCCCTCAAAGAGCATCAGCACCAGCTTCGGGGTGGAAAACAGCGATGTGTGATAGGGCGCCGCGCGCGGCGGTCCGCCCGGCAGGCAGCGAGCTTCGAAATCGTCGGCGTAGTTGGTGGTGGCGCGCTGATCGAGCAGTTTCTGCGCCCACGGCAGCAGGAACGGGCCTTCCTGATGAATGGTACGCTGGCCGTTCCAGATGCCGGAGAGATCCGGATGGCCGTCGCTGAGTTTCGGCACCGGACCGGCGGGACCGGGCGGAGGCGCGCCGCGACCCACGATCTGGGCGCAGGCGGGGATGGCCAGCAGCGCCGCGATTACGGCCTTATGGATCGCCGTTTTACTGATCCGCACCGGGTGCCTGAGGGGCGGAGGAACCGCCGAAGACGCGGCGCCCGTCGGGCAGCATGACTCGTTGCGCGTTAGCGGTGTTCGAGCCGTCCTTGGCGCGCGAACCGTCAACCGTGACCTGATCGCCGACCTTGAGCGAATCCTTCTTCCAGCCCTGCTTCAGCAGCACGGGGATGGCGCCCAGTTCAAAGTTCCAGTTGGTGACCTTGCCGCTCTCGTCCTTCACGTCTACATAGAAGCGCGCGTGCGGGTTCATCCATTCCACTTTGGTGACGGTGCCCGTGATGGTGATCTTCTTCGTCGCATCGTATTCGGCGGCGAAAGAGTGATGCGCGGCGAGCGGCGCGGCGGCGGAAACGAGGCCCAGGAACGCGGTCGCGACGGCGAATTTGGCTTTCATCTTCAATCCTCGGGGAGATGCGGAAAGTCAGAGAAATTGTATTATGCGGCGCGGCGGGAGTAAAGCGGGCTTTTCGGCATAGCATGGAATCACATGCGGAGAGCTATTCCCATCGTAGTGGCCACCTGGTTGTGTGCTGCGTCGGCCACAGCGCAGGACGAGACCGCAAGTCTTTCAGGCCTGGTGCGCGACTTAACGGGCGCGCCGATTCCCCGCGCGAATGCAGACCTGACGGCCGCACGAGACCATGTTCCTGTCCTTCAAACAGTAACTGACGGCGACGGGCGCTATCGCTTCGGCGATCTATCCCCGGGCGATTACAAACTCAGGCTGCAAGCCCCCGGGTTCCAGACTCTGTCGGTTAAGTCCATTCGCATCGGGCCCGGTCAACACGGGCAACTGCCACCTCTGCAGATGAATGTGGGCATTGGATGTCCACCAAACAGTTTGCCGGCTCCCGACTACATAGCGTTTCTCGATAAATCCGGACCCGCCGGAGATATCAGCGGACGAGTCAGGCGCATGGAAAAGCGTTTCGTTGAGAACAGTCCGCCGATTGCCGGGGCCACCATCACCCTCGTCTGTCCGGACGCCAAACCATGTGCTGAGACGACTTCGGACGCTGAGGGGAACTTCCTCTTTACCAACATTGCGCCCGGTCCCTACTCTTTGCGTGTGCGAAGCCCCATGTACTATCCCGAAACAGAGCCTGGTTACGAAGTGCAAGCAGGCGTCAGGTCTTCGTATGGGCCGATCTACATGGAATCCTGCCACCGAAAAACCTGCGATCCGCAGCGGCGTCCGAAGAAGCCGCTCGGTCACTGCGAATAACCCGTTCAACCTGCTCTCTGGATCGGATATAGTGGCTCAAATGAAGCGTCTTATTCTCCTCGCGCTTGTTGCTGTTTCCGTTCACGCCGCGCAGGCGCCGCGATTTGATTGTTGATCCTCTGTGGCCGAAGCCGCTGCCGAACCACTGGATTCTTGGGCAGGCCATCGGCGTCGCCGTCGATGCCAAAGACAACGTCTGGATCGTCCATCGGCCGGGATCGTTCGAAGCAGGCGAACATCATCTCACCAGCAATATCGCGCAGTGCTGTCAGGCCGCGCCGCCGGTGCTGGCATTCGATCAGGCAGGCAACCTGGTGAAGAACTGGGGCGGTCCGGGCAAAGGCTTCGACTGGCCGGTATCGAAACGCGGCATCACGATCGATTACAAAGGCAACGTGTGGATCGGCGGCAACGGACGCACGCCGGAGAGCGGCGTGGGCGCGGTGGGCGGCGCCGATGCGTCCACCGCCGGCGGATTTTCCAGCTTCGATGACAACATGGTTCTCAAGTTCACGCCCGAAGGGAAGTTCCTCATGCAGATCGGCAAGCCGCACAGCAGCAAGGGCAGCAACGATGTGGAGGACCTCCGGCTGCCGGCCAAGACGTTTGTGGATCCGAAGACGAACGAGTTGTATGTTGCGGATGGCTACGGCAATCATCGCGTGATCGTGTTCGATGCGGACACCGGCCAGTACAAACGACACCTGGGCGCATACGGCCACAAGCCGGACGATACCGACCTCGGCGCGTACAAACCCGGCCAGCCGCCCGGGGCAGTTCCGCAATTCGGTGCACTGCGCGATGCTGTCGCACGACGATCTGCTTTACGTGTGCGACCGAGTGAACGACCGCATTCAGGTTTTCAAACCCGACGGCACGTTTGTTAAAGAGAGCCACGTCGATATCGGCGTCGTGTATCGCGGCGGCACGCAGGCGGAGGGCTCCGCGCTTGCGAAACATGATCAGGTGAGCGAGGTTCGCAATGGCGCGACGTATCAGCTGAAGGCGGGCGACGTGATCGTTATTCCTGCCGGAGTCGGCCATTGGTTCACGAAGGTCGACGATCACATCCGCTATCTGATGATCCGCATCGACCCCGACAAGGTGACTCCGTTGAAGGACGAGGCGGCCTCGAAAGCCGACCTCGCGCGCTGATATATACTGCAGCTTCTGCACATGATTCGACGACTCGCCGCGATTATCTTTGCGTTTGTCAGCGCCTTTGCCTTCGCGCAGGAGGGTCATCCCCTGGCCGGAACCTGGCATGGCGAATGGACCGCGGCGTCGGGTCAGAAATCGCGCATTGTCATGGCGCTGAAGTGGGACACGAAGAACGTGGTCGGCACTTTGAACCCGGGTCCGCGCTCCGCACGGTTTAAAGAAGTAACGCTCGATCCGGAAAAATGGATGGTGCACTTCGAAGCGGACGCGAAAGATCAGGCGGGCAAGCCCGTGCACGTGGTCGCCGATGGAAAGCTGGAGAACATCGGCTCCTACAACCGGACCATCACCGGCACGTGGATGCAGGGCGACGCCAAAGGCGAGTTCAGGATCACGCGGGATTAACCGATGAAGTTGATCTGTGCGAGTCCTGATCGGGTATTTGCCGGTTGCCTTCGCGGCTATCGGCGATACGAATGCGCGTCACGAAAAGGCGCGCGCGCTGTTCCTCGACGCCTGCACCGCCTGCCACACGCTGGATCGGGTTCGCGTGCAGCACCTCAGTAAAGACGAATGGCGTCATCTCATCGCGGGCATGCTTTCCGAAGGCGTGCCGCTGACGGACGACGAGACGTCGCTGCTGGTCGATTATCTCGCGGAAAATTTCGGGCGGGAAAACCCATGAGCAGATCCATCATCCTCGGCCTGGTGCTGATCGCTGTCCCGGCCCTTGCCCATCACTCCGTTACCGCGGAATACGACGAGAAAAAGGCCGTTACCCTGAAGGGCACTGTCGTCAAATTCGACTGGACGAATCCGCATGTCTTCGTTGCGCTGGAGGTCAGCGGCGACACCTGGTCGATCGAGTTCCCCAGCCGCATCGAACTGAAGCGCGACGGCTGGACGCAGGAATCCATTCACATCGGCGACGTCGTGGCGGTTGACGCTTCGTCCGCGCGCGACGGCAGCAGGGCCGCGTATGCGAAAGTGCTGGTGCTCGCGAACGGCAGGCGTCTAAGCGCCGAGCCCGCGCCGTTCCCGAAGATTTCCGCGGCGTCAAAACCCACGCCCCGCTGGCCCGACGGTCATCCGCGTCTGGGATTCGTGCCGGGCGAAACCGGATACTGGACGAGCACCGCCGGTTCAATCCTCGAAGAAGCCGGTTCCAATGTGCGCGTCAACGCCAACGGCCTGCTGGCCAACATCGCGGATGCCGGCAAGGTCGCGCCGTTCCAGCCGTGGGCGAAAGGTCTTTACGAATACCGCCAGAAAACGTTGCTGAAGGACGATCCGATGGCGAGTTGCCTGCCTCCCGGTGGTCCGCGGCAGTTTCAGGTGCCGTACGGAATTCAGATTCTCGAGCAGCCGGAGAAGCAGCGCATCTTCGTGATGTCGGGCGGAGGAAACCGCAACTGGCGGCTGATTCATCTGGATGGCCGCGCGCACCAGCCCGACGATCTGCAGCCGACTTACTACGGCGATTCCGTCGGCAAATGGGAAGGCGACACGCTCGTGATCGATACGCTCGGCTTCAACGAACGTTTCTGGTTCAGCAACGGCGGCTTGCCGCACACGGAGAGCCTGCACCTCACCGAGCGGCTTTCCCGGCCGGATTTCAGCACACTAAAATATGAAGTCAGAGTCGACGATCCGGGCGCCTATACGCGGCCATGGTCGGGCGGCTGGACGCTGCAGTGGGTTTCCGGATCAGGAAATCGAAGAGTATTTCTGCGACGAATATAACAGGGATAATGAGCGTTAGAAAGCGATCCTTCATGAAACATTCGACACTCCGTTCATTTGCGGCTGGTCTGCGGTCTGTTCGTTCTGACGATGCCCGCGCTCGCGCACCATTCGTTCTCCGCCGAGTACGACGCCAAGAAGCCGGTAATGCTCAAGGGCGTCATCACGAAGGTGGAATGGATGAACCCGCACGTCTACTTCTATCATTGACGTGGAAGACGAAAACGGGAAGGTCACCAACTGGGCATTCGAAATGGGTCCGCCGAACGGGCTGCAACGAGCCGGGTGGACGCGTAACACAATGAACATCGGCGATGAAGTGATCGTCGACGGCGTGCTCGCGAAGGACGGCTCGCAACCAGGCGAACGCGCGTTCTGTGACGATGGCGGCGACAGGCAAGAAGCTGGGTGCGGCATCGAGCGAAGGCCAGGTTCCTTGATTCGCGTTCCTGATCGTCGCCACCGCATCCTTGCCGCTGTTCGCCGCAGGCGCCGATCGCGTGCTCGCTCGCCGCAGCCCGACGCGAACATCAATCTCAACGCCGGCCGGATGGCGGGAACTGGTCCGGGAGGCCGTGGCGCGTCAGCGTCCGCCTGCCAGGCCGACTCCGCATCATCCCGACGGGCGCGTCGACTTCGGTCCGCTGCCCGGCGAGAAGGGCGTCTGGGAAGGTAATGCCGGCGCGACGCTCGCCACCAATCCCCGCGGCCTCGATAATCCCGCGCATGAATCTGCCGACCAACCTGAAGATCGCCGACGTGCCGTTCCAGCCGTGGGCGCGCGCGGTGTACAAGTATCGGCAGGCCACAACGACGAAGGACGATCCGCACGTGCGCTGCAAGCCTTCGGGCGGGCCGCGCATGTTTCACACGCCCTACGGCATGGAGTTTCTCGATCTGCCGGAGCAGCAGCGGGTGATCATCGTCGGCGTCGGGGGCCCGCACACCTGGCGGACGATTTACATGGATGGCCGCGCAGCATCCGAAGGATCCCGATCCGACGTTTTCGGGTCATTCGGTCGGCAAGTGGGAAGGCGATTCGCTGGTGATCGATACGGTCGGATTCAACGAGAAATTCTGGCTGACGCGGGAAGGCATTCCGCTACACCTCTTACCTTCATCTCACCGAGCGCTTCACGCGGCTTGACTCCGACACCATGAAGTACGAAGCGACCATCGACGATCCCGGCGCATACACGAAGCCGTGGACGGGCGGCTGGCTGATTCAATGGCAGGCGAACGAAGAGCTGTACGAGTATGTCTGCCAGGACAACAACCGCGACGTGCGGCATATGTACGGCGGGAATCGCGAAGGCGGCGACAGCCCGCGTTAGAGGCGATCCAGCAAAACCCAGGCCTGCGGCGGCCGTGAGCAACCGCGATAATTTCGACCGTCCGCGACGCCGCGCGAAAGACTATCAGGTACGGAAATCGGCGCAAGACTGCTCTCCTGGTTCCCGACTCGGAGGCGGGAAACGGCTCGGGGTTGAGCGACACTCGCTGCACCGCGTTGTCGATTTCGTCGAGGAAGAGTTGTTCGGCTCGCTTGCTGCGCTTCGCGTACCATGCAGCCGCGGCCAGAGCTTCTTTGAGCGCCGCCGGATGAATGGAGACTACGTGCTCCGTCAACGACGCATCGGATCCAGGAGCTTACGCCTGGCCTCATCCCAGGGAATCATCTTAACGGCGCCCGAGTCGATTTCCTGAAGGCGATGCCGGATTTCCTCCCGCCATGATTCCTCGACATGTTCGTCAACTTCGACATCCAGGCTGTCGATTAGCGAATCGATAAGCGTCGCGCGCGCTTCTGCGGGGAGCGAGAGCGCATCTTTCAGCAGTTGTGCGGGGTCGGGTTGCATAGGTCTGTTCTGGAGATCCTTCAGATTTCGAGCCTGCCGGTGCTGTCGCCGATCTGTTCGGGATGCACGCCGAGGCCGTCGAGCATAGTCGTGTACAGATTCGTCATCGGCGTGCCTTTCTCATAACGGATGTGACGGCCGCCGCGGAAGTTCGCGCCGCCTGCGACCAGCACGGGCAGGTTGTAATGCAGGTGCCGATTGGAGTCGCTCAGACTGCTGCCGTAGATAAGAGTGGAGTGATCGAGCAGCGTGCCGCTGCCGTCCTTTGCGCCCTGCAGCTTGCCTAGAAAGTAGCCGAGCATCTCGACGTGATGATGGTCGATCAACTGCAGCCGCGCCATTCTCGCCGGATCGTTCTGATGATGCGACAGGCCGTGGTGCGCGTCGGGCACGCCGATCTGCGGATACGTCCGGTTGCCGCCCTCGCGGCTGTACATGAACGTCACCACTCGCGTGAGATCGGCCTGAAAAGCCACGGTCATCAGGTCGAACATCAGCTGGATATGTTCCTCGAATGTCGGCGGAATGCCGTCGGGCCGATCCAGCGCAGGCAGCGCGGGCGACGAGGCATTCTTCTGTTCGGCCTGCCGAATGCGCCGTTCGATCTCCCGAACCGAATCGAGATAGTCGCTCATCCTGCCGCGATCATGCGCGCCCAGCGACGCCGAAAGACGATTCGCGTCGGCGAGAACGAAATCCAGAATGCTGCGGTCCTCGCGCGCCTGCAGGGCCCGCGCCGCGGGGTCGGTCGTCTCGCCATCGCCAAAGAGGCGTTCGAACACAGTCCGCGGGTTTGTTTCGTAGGGAATCGGTGAGGTGGGCGAACTCCAGGAAATGGTGTTGCTGTATGCGCAGCTGTAACCCGAGTCGCAGCCGCCCACGATGCGCACATCTTCGAGACCCAGTTCGAGCGAGGGCAGGGAAGTCTCGCGGCCGATTTCTTTTGCCAGAATCTGATCCACTGTAATCGCGTTATGGATGTCGGCGCCTTCGGTCTTCTTCGGATGAGAGCCGGTGAGCCAGCTGGCTCCGGCGCGCGCGTGATCGCCCGCGCCATCGCCGAGCGCTTCGCCGTTATGGTGTTCGAGACCGGTCAGCACGAGGATCTGATCGCGGAAACGCTCGACCGGCTTCAGCGTGGGCGTGAACTCGAAGGCCGCACCCTCGGCAGCCGGAGTCCAGTCCTTCATGATGATGCCGTTCGGCGTGTAGAGAAATGCCACGCGCTTGACCGGTGCCGGAGCGGCGCTCAATGCGGGCGCCATCGAATCGAGCAAAGGCAGCGCCACCGCCGCGCCGATGCCGCGCAGAAGCGTGCGGCGCGAGAGAGATCTGCGGGTCAAGAATCTCAAGAGGGCTTCCTCATCCGAAATGGTACGCTATTCACGATTCCCAGCACCAGCGACGAGAACCGATAGTCTTCCGCAGCGGCGCGCCGTCGGATGGTCCGCACGGCGGGCTGATCGTACGATTCGAGGCCTCGGCCCAGCGCATACGTCAGCATCTTCGCGGCGAGGCATTCGACGAAGTCGTCGCGGCGGTCGAGAACCACTTTCTTGAGACCGGCCAGTCCGTCGACCGCGGTGCCGTCCGGCAGCGAGCCAGAGGCTTCGATTGCTGTGCCGCCGTCTTCCGTGCGGAAGCGGCCGATGGCGTCGAACTGTTCGAGCGAAAACCCGAGCGGATCGATCTTCGCGTGGCACGAAGCGCAGGCGCGGTCGGCGCGATGTTTTTCGAGCTGTTCGCGCAGGCTGCGGGCTGAGATTTCCGCATTGTCATTGAGCGGCGGAACGTTGGGCGGCGGCGGAGGCGGGGGCGATCCGAGGATATTTTCGAGAATCCATTTGCCGCGCAGCACCGGTGACGTGCGCGTCGGATAAGACGTGACCAGCAGCACCGCCCCCTGGCTCAGGACGCCACCGCGATGCTGCGCTTCGATACGCCGAAAATAGCTGCCTTTGACGCCAAAGATGCCGTAGTGGCGCGCGAGGCGGTCGTTCACAAATGTGTAATCGGAGTCAATGAATTCGAGAACGCTGCGGTCCTCGTGCATGATGTTTTGGAAGTAGAGATCGCTCTCGCGCTCGAACGCGCGGCGCAGCGCTTCGTCAAACTGCGGATACTTCTTCGCATCGGGCTTCCACGAAGGGACATTGCGCAGATGCAGCCACTGGCCGGCGAAATTCTCCTCGAACGCCTGCGATTTCGGATCGGCGATCATGCGGCGGACCTGCGCATCGAGCGTCGCAGGATGGCTGAGCTGGCCGGCCTCGGCAACGCGCAGCAGTTCTTCATCGGGGATGCTGCTCCAGAGAAAGAACGACAGTCGCGATGCGAGTTCGATATCACTGAGCCCGCCGGAAGAATGCTCCGTGCGGAAGAGGAACTCGGGCGAAACGAGGATGCCGGTTACGGCGAGCGTAATGCCGGCGTCGAAGCTCTTGCCGTCGGCGCGTCCATTCGCGAAAAGCTTCATCAGCGGTGTGAGATCGGCCGCGTTCACCGGACGCCGGTAAGCGCGGTGTGCGAGCGCGGTCAGAACCCGGCGCGCGCAGGCTTCTTCCCCTTGCTCCGGCTGCTTCGCCGAAGGTTGGCAGATCAGAATGCGCTGGCGGCTTTCGGTATTGCCGGGGCCTGTGGGATTGTAGGGGCCGCCGACAGTTACATAGTCGACGGCGAGCGCGTTTGCATTCGGCGCAGCCGTGTTCGGCGTGATACGCGCAGGACCTTCGACCTGCACGGACTCGTTCAGGAATGCGGCGCCCACGGTGTGCTCGCCCGCCGAAAGCCTGAAGCGCAGATCGATGTTGCGCGTTCCCTGATTCACTTCGGCTGTATCGATTGCAGCGTCGAGGAGCTTCACGCGCTGACCATCGATGCGCACATCGAGCTTCGCGGGCGGCAGACCGGCGGCCGGGTTGCCGCGGACATGTACCAGAAACGAATACTCGGCATCGAACGGGAAGTAGCGGTGGAACAAAATGGCGCCGCGTTCGCGAGGCGGCAGGTCATTGTAGCCGTCATTCGCCACGCCCGGCGCCGGTGTGAATTTCTCAGCAGAAACGTTCGGCTTCAGGGTGCCCATGGCGAGGCGAGCGATGCGCCGCGCGGACGCCAGATATTTCTCCATATGCAGCGGCGACACCGTAAGCACGTCGGCGATGTTGTCGAATCCGTAGCCGGAATCGTCGGGTGGAAGGGTGATCGCGGAATCGTCGAGATCAAGGCCGAGCAGATCGCGCACCGCATTGCGGTATTCGGCGCGATTCAGCCGGTGAATACCGGGCGCGCCGGGATCGGGATGTTCCGCCGCCAGCTTGTCGAGCTGCGTCTCGAGCGAAGAAACGACGGCGGCACGCGCCTTCGCATCGGGTGCGGGCATGCCGGGCGGAGGCATCTCGCCCGCCCGAAGCTTGCGCAGAACTTTTTCGAGCGTTTCGGTCGAGGCGTTGTTGATGGCGGAGAGCGATAATCCCGCGGTCTTCAGCTTGTCGTTGTGACAGGCGACACAGTAACGATTCACGGTTGCTGTGAGCGGCGCCTCAAGCGGCGTCTGCGCAGCGGCAACACTCAGCCACGTGAGCAAGCAAACCGTCGTCCGGATCACAGACACCAGTCATATCATGTGTACGTGCTGTGGGCATTTGCGTTACTGATCGGTGCCGACCTGCGCCTTTTCGATGCCGTACAGGCGCGCGATCAGAAAGCCGTAATCGAGCTGATTCGAACGGGTACCGATGTCAACGTGACGCGCGCCGACGGATCGACTCCGTTGATCTGGGCGGCAGGTCGCGAGGATGCAGAGATCGTGGCCGCGCTGCTGAAAGCCGGCGCAAATCCGAACCAGGCAGACGAGAACGGGGAGACGGCTCTGCTGGCCGCAGCGGGCAACGGCAACATCGCGATCACGCGCGTGCTGCTGGACGCGAAAGCGCAGGTGGATGCGGCACGCTGGAACGGCGACACGCCGCTGCTCGCCGCCGTGAACGCCGGGAACGCAGAGCTGGTACGCCTGCTGATCGACCGTGGCGCGAAAGTCAATGTGACCGAAAACCGCATGGGACAGACACCTCTGATGTGGGCTGCCGCGAGCGGTCGTAGCGCTATAGCGAAGCTTCTCATCCAGCGCGGCGCGGATGTCAACACCGCGTCGGGCGGTGGATATACGGCGCTCCTTTTTGCGGCCCAGAAAGGCGATGCGGAAATCGCCAGATCCCTGATCGACGCGAAGGCCGATCCCCAGGCTAAAGGCAAGGACGGCAGCACCGCATTCACAATCGCGCTGGCACGAGGAAACGAAGCGGTGGCACGCCTGATGCTGAATTACGGGGTCGACGTGAACGCGCGCGACTCGAACGGCGCAACGCCTTTGCATGAAGCCGCGCGGCAGGGCAAAATAGAGCTGGCGCGCGATCTGGTCAAGCGCGGCGCCGACGTCAATGCCCGGGCGCAGCGGCCCGGCGGGCGAGGCCCGGGCGCGAATGGTCTGACCCCGTTCCTCACGGCAGCGGAAACCGGCAGCGTGGCGATGATGAAAGAGCTGATCACGCTGGGTGGCGATCCGAAAGCTGTTTCAACCGACGGCGCAGGTGCGGTCCTTCTCGCCGCATCGAGCAAGAAGCTGGATGCCGTGCAATTCGCCGTATCGCTCGGACTTGACGTAAATCAGGCTCCGAAAGGCAGGCCCACCGCGCTGCACGCCGCTATAAAGGCAGGCGCAAACGACATGGTGCAGTACCTCGTCGACCACGGCGCAGACCTCAACGCGAAAGATAATTTCGGACGCACGTCGATGGAGGAGGCCGATTTCGAGGCGCCGAAATCGACCATCGAGCTGATGCGGAAGCTGACCTCCCGGTAAAGGAACGCACTGCGGCAGGGGACGTGCCTGTGTCCCCAGCGGAGGTGAAACAATGCGCAAATTTGTTGCCGCAGCCGCGGTTCTGGGCGCGGGACTGCTGATCGGATGTTCGACCGAGCCCAAAACTCCCGCGGTCGCGGATAACGTCCGGGCATCGTTGAAGCAGGCGGGGCTGAAGGATGTTTCGGTGAAGCAGGATCGCGACAAAGGAGTGGTGACGCTGAGCGGAACGGTACCCGCCGATGCGGAAAAGACGCAGGCGCAGCAACTTGCGCAGGCGGCTGCCGGTAACCAGGTAGTCGCGAATGAAATCGCGGTAGTTCCTCCCAACGATTCGAGTACGACTAAGACGGTCTATTCCGATGTGGACAAGGGTATCGACAACAATCTCGATGCCGCGCTGCTTTCAGGCGGGTTTCGCAGCGGCATTCATCACTCGGTGAAGAACGGAGTAGTGACCCTGACGGGCAGCGTGGATACCGAAAGCCAGCGCCAGCAGGTTCAGACCATCGCGCAGAACGTGCCGAATACGCAGCAGGTGGTCAATGAACTTCAGACCCGCCACGAAAGAGCTACTTCGAACTGACCGGCTGGCGGAAGTCGCGCTCGGTTTTGTCGTTCGGATCGGTTGAAACCGGACCATCACGCCAGAGCCAGCGCATCATCTCGGGCAGAATCGCACCGCCGAATTTCTGCCCGTGCAGGTTCATGCCCCACGTGTAGTTCACGTCGTAGCCTTTCTCTGTGAGCGCCTTCATCAGGCGCACGTTCTGATAAAACCAGTCGCGCCTTTGATCGTAAGCACCGGCGCGCCCCACGCCGCGATTGTCGTTGCGTCCGTCGCAGAGAAAAACGCGGAGCGGCTTTTTCGCGCTTTCCGTCACAATGTCTGGATAAGCATCGCCGCCGCGAATGTTCACGAAGCTGCCGACATTGCTCAGCACTTTGCGGAACTCGTTGGGACGCTCCCACGCTACCGTGAACGCCGCGATTGCGCCGGAACTCGACCCACCGATACCGTGCTGCGCGGGATCTTTCGAAATGTTGTAGTCCTTATAGAGCACCGGCATCAGCTCTTCGGTGACCACGCGCGCGTATTTATCGTCGAGCGAGTTGTACTCGGTGGGGCGGTTCGTGGTCTGATCGCCCCAGTTCTGCGGGTTGGGTTCGGGCTGCTCGGGCGTGCGGCCGGGATTGATGAACACGCCGATCATCACTGGAATCTCGCGGCGGTAGATCAGGTTGTCCATCACGTTTTGGGCGCGCAGATCGCCGGTCGGATCTTTGAACGCCTGGCCATCCTGAAAGATCATGAGAGACGCGGGCACTGCGGCGTCGTACTGGGCGGGAACATAGATCCAGTAAGTGTGCTGCGTGCCGGGGTATACCTTGCTGGGCAGCGTGTACGGACCGCGGATTTCACCCTTCGGAACGCCGTCCTGGGGCAGGGAGTCCGGGCCGAGGCGATACTGCGAGTTCGGATTTGGCGCCTGCGCGAACGCGGCCGCGGCGATTGCCATCAGAACGGCCAGTGCTAAGCTGCGGAAATTGGCGTACCCGCGATTCCCGGTGCCGCTTGCTGACGCGCGCGGTTCAGCAAGGGTTTCCGAACCGTGACCGTCAGGGAGCGGCACACCCAGCCTTCTCATTTTTCCACCGAAAAACGATACATGGTTTCGCTGCGATAAGTCTCGCCGACCTTCAGGGTGGTGGACGGGAACGCAGGGTGGTTGGGCGAATCGGGAAAATGCTGCGTCTCCAGACAAAACGCCGACCGCTTCGTATATGCTTTGCCGCCGGGACCTTTCAGCGAGCCATCGAGGAAGTTGGCCGTATAAAACTGCATCCCCGGCTCTGTGGTGAGCACCTCCAGCACGCGCCCGGTCTTCGGGTCGACCACGCGCGCCGCCAGTTGCACACCTGATCCGTTCTTATTCAGCACGTAATTGTGGTCGTAGCCATTGCCACGCGCGATCTGCTCGTCCTTCGCGTCGATTCGCTCGCCGATGCGAGTCGGTTTGCGGAAATCGAAAGGCGTGCCGTCTACAGGTTTCAGTTCGCCGGTCGGGATCAGGCTCGCGTCGACGGGCGTGAAACGGTCGGCATGGATGGTGGCGATATGCCCGAGAATGTCGCCTTCCCCCTGCCCCGCGAGGTTGAAGTATGAGTGGTTGGTGAGATTGATCACCGTATCTTTGTCGGTGGTGCCCGAATACTGGATGCGAAGCTCATTATTTTCGGTGACCGTGAAGGTCACGCTGACCGACAGGTTGCCTGGATAGCCCTCTTCCCCATTCGGGCTGAGATACGTCATCAGAACGCCGTCGTTGTTGTGCGGAGTGGCCGTCCAGACCTTCTTGTCGAAGCCGACCGTGCCGCCATGCAGCGAGTTCGCACCATTGTTCTTTGCCAGCGTGTACGTGACGCCGTCCAGGGAGAATTTGCCGCCCGCGATGCGGTTGCCGTAGCGGCCGACGGTGGCTCCGAAGTATGGATTGGGAGGCGATTTCAGGTAGCCGTCCAGGTTGTCGAAGCCGAGAATCACGTCATCGATCTTCCCGGTGCGGTCCGGCACTTTGATGGTCACCACGTGCGCGCCCCAGGTCGTGATCGTGACCTCCATGCCTTTGGTGTTGCGCAGTGTGTACAGTTCGATCTGCCGGCCATCCGGCGTCCGGCCCCAGGGTTCGCTTTTGACAGCAGCATTCATAGATGCGGAGCTCAACAGAAACAGAACCGGCAGCAGCGTTCTCATTGGTGCCAATATACCTGCCATCCAAGGTATTTGGTCGCGGCCTCATGCACGGCGGCGGCGGTCCGGGAAAAGTTCGCCGCCACATGATGCTCGAATCCGTTCTCGCAGATGTAGCGCAGCAGCGACTGCAGGCGCGGGATCTCCACCACACCGGCGCCGCCGAATGTTTCGAGCGGATCGGACGTAAATTCGCCCTCACCGACGTAGCCGCGAATACGCCCGGTCAGATCGTCGGTCGAAAAGCGCGCGTAGCTCATCGCCCCCGCTTTGACGCGGCCCACGCACGTGCCAAACGTATTGGCTTTGCCGACCGTACCGGCGATGATCTCCTGGAAATCCATGCGCACCGATTCAAAGAAGTGCTTCGGCAGATTGCTGCAGTGGAAACAGACGGCTTTGTCGGGATGGTCGCCGTAGTTGTTGTTCCAGTCAAGCAGGGCGCTCGGCGTTTCGGACGCGAGGCGCAGCGCATGCATACCGAGCACGCCGGCAATATCGACCTCGCAGGCGCTCGACAGCAGATCGTTGCTCATCATGCTCATAACCGTGCAGGGGACCACGCCGAAGTATTCTTCCATCGAGGTCCAGCACTGCACAGCGCTGATGGCCAGATCGTTGGCGTGCATCCACTGTGAAACCACCGCGCCCAGCTTCGCCATCTTCAGCAGGGCGGAGCCGGGGATGCCTTCGGTCGAAACGTAGCTCTGAATCGCCTTCAGCTTGTCCGCGGCGGCGGGGTCGGTGTCCTTCATGCGCTCGATGCGGCCGAAGATTTCAGAGAGATCGATGGGGTCGACCGTGATGCCGTTGGCTTCGAGAATTTTCTCGCTGTAGCGGACGGTGTTGAACGCGGTGGGGCGCGCCCCGATGGCGCCGATGCGGAGGCGCCGCATGCCGTTGGCGACGCGGCAGACCGCGGCGAACCAGGCGAGATCCTTTTCAAAAGTTTCCGAGCGCGGCGACTCGGTATGCAGGGTCGTCAGCGAATAAGGAATGCGGAACTGCTGCAGATTGTTGCAGGCCGACATTTTTCCACAGAAGCTGTCGCGGCGATGCGTGATGGTCATTTGGTCGCGCACGTCGGGGAACGCGTGGATCAGGACCGGAACATTGAGGTCGGCGCGGCGCAGCGTGTCGGCGATGGCCTTTTCGTCCCCGAAGTTCGGCAGAGTGACGATGACGCCATCGATACGGTCGCGATTGGCGCGGAACAGATCGCCGCACTTTTTGGCGTCGCTGTGCGTTTCGACGGCGCCGTATTTCGTTTCTTCGGGGCTGAGGGCGATCACGCTGTGCCCGGCCTTTTCGAGGACTGAGATCATCTCTTCGCGGCCCGATTTCGCGAGGTGATCAGGGAAGAAGCCGCGGTTGCCGACAATCACTCCGAACGTCATCAGGTTATGTATATCAACCTCCGATGGCCCCCGGGATTCTCCGTGCCGCTTGCTGACGCGCGCGGTTCCGAACCGTGACCGTCAGGGAGCGGCACACCCGAAGCGTTAGTGCCCCCGACGGCCGGGCCGAAAGAGAAAAGCGTAGAGGGCTCCCAGTGCGATCATCAGCGCGCCCCACCAGACGCCCATGTGAAGGTTCGCCAGCGTGGTGGGCTGTGCGGGCGGCGAGATCCAGTCCGCGATACCGGCCCCCGCCACGAGTATCCCGTAGATCAGGATCAGCAGTCCGATGAAGTACCAGATGGAAATCATGAATCACCAGAAATACACGTTGATCAGCACCAGGACCACAGCCACTACGCCCGCCCAGAATATGGGCCGCGCATAGAGCGGCAGGTGGCCTTCGGAAGGCAGTTCTGTCGCACCGTAGACCAGCCCGGTCAGTTGCTTCTGCGGCAGCGGCTTCGTCAGCAGGCTCACCACTACCGTTACGCCGACGCACACCAGCCAGGACCACAGAGCGCGGTACATGTCTTCGGCCATGGCTTTGGCGTGCGGGGAGAGAGCGATGATCGAGAGAGCGCCGGGCTGGAGCTTAACCCAGGCCCACATGCCGATCGACGAGAGCGTCCCCGAGAGCAGGCCAAGGAATCCGCCCAGCGGCGTGGCGCGTTTCCACAGCATGCCCAGAATCACGGTACCGAACAACGGTGCAATGAAGAAGCTGAAGAGCGCCTGGACATAGTCCATGATGCTCTTGAAATCCTGTACCAGATAGGCGGTGCCGATGCTGACCAGCACGCCAACCACGGTGGACCATCGGCCCATCCCCACATAGTGGGCATCCGTGGCATTCCGGCGCAGCAGGGCGCGATAGATGTCGTATGTCCAGACGGTGGAGAATGCCGTGACATTTCCCGCCATGCCGGACATAAAGCCCGCGATCAGTGCCGTGATGCCGAGGCCGAAAAGGCCGGGCCCGAAATAGCGCGCCAGCATGAGGGGGAGCACTTCGTTGTAACTGTGGCCGTGCGTGGCGGCGGCCGCGTCTTCGCCCGTCAGTTTCATCGGGAGCACGGTCAGTGCGAGCAGGCCGGGGAGAATCACGATGAACGGGACCAGGATCTTGAAGGCCGCGCCTATTACCGGAGCCAGCCGGGCGGCGCGCAGATCCTTTGCCGTCAGGACGCGCTGGACGACGAGGAAATCCGTCGTCCAGTATCCGAACGAAGTGACGAAGGCGAGGCCGAAGACGATGCCGGTCCAGTGGATGCCCATCGGGTTGTCGCTGAATGCGCCGAGAGTGCTCCACATGTGCGTGTAGCCGGGGTTGCCGATGCGCGCCGCGATCTGCTGCTTCAGGTTGTCCCATCCGTGGGTTTCGACGAGGCCCAGGATCGGGATCAGCAGCGCGCCCAGCCAGATGAGAACGAACTGCAGCACCTCGTTGAAAATCGCCGAACGCAGCCCTCCAAGGGCCACATAGATGGCGACAGTGATCGAAGAAACCCAGATGCTGAAGTTGAGATCCCAGCCGAGGACGACTTTGAGAACCAGCGCCATCGAGTACATATTGATGCCGCTCATCAGCACCGTCATGGCGGCGAACGTGATCGCCGAGAGGGCGCGGGACGGCTCGCCAAAGCGCAGTTTCAGATATCCCGGGACAGAATGCGTTTTGCTGATGTAATAGAAAGGCATCATCACGATGCCCAGGAAAAGCATGGCGGGGATGGCGCCGATCCAGTACCAGTGCGCCGCCAGGATGCCGTATTGGTAGGCCGCCCCGGCCCAGCCCATCAGCTCAAGGGAGCCGAGGTTGGCCGACAGGAAACTGAGTCCCGCGATCCACGCCGTCATCTCGCGTCCCGCCAGGAAGAAGTCCTCGCTGGTGTCCGACCGGTTCTTCAGGTAGAAACCGATGCCGAGAACAGCCAGGAAATACAGGGCGATGATCGCCACGTCGACCGGATGGAGATGGATCAGACGCTCAGGCACGCGGTTCAGGTCAGCTTCGCCCGCAGCATCGTGTAAGAGTGCGGCGGGAAACTCCAGGTCAGGTTGTGCCCTTCCGCTTTACTCGTTCTGCGTACGCTCTTGACGTTCGTGACGCCGAAATCGTTCTGCGATTTTATGTCCGGCCCGTTGACCTCGGCAACCTCCACCGGCCCCGCGAATTGCCTGTCTTCCAGCTGGATGTCGGTGGGGAGCGATTCACTCTGGTGACGATTGACCACGTTCAGCACCAGCGTGCCGTCTTCCCACGCGGCCGACGCATCGAGATAGGCCACCTGATCGAAGCGCCGATTCGGATACTTCGGCGAATCCACAAAAAGATCGAGCGCCTTGCCCTTTGAATTGGCGGCGAACAGCTGCAGCGGGTAATAGATGGTCTGCAGAAACGCGCCCTTCTCGTCGGCGAAGATCGGCGCGATCACGTTCACCAGCTGCGCCATGTTCGCCATTTTGATGATGTGCGCGTGATTGATGAACGAATTGAGGAACGTCGCCACCACCAGCGCATCTTCGAGGTTGTAGCGTTCTTCCAGGATGTGCCGGCCGCGCTGCTCGGCGCCGCGCGCGCGATACCAGACATTCCACTCGTCCCACGCAATGAAAATTTTCCGCCGCGGCGTCAGCGTGGCGAGCGCCGCATCGATGGTTCCCTCGGTGGTCTTGATCCGTTGATCCAGCTGCATCGAGCTGGCCAGAAAATCGCCGTAGTCGTTCGCCGGATTGCCCACGTACATGTGCAGTGAAAGGTAGTCGATCTGCGGCTTGAGATATTCCAGGATCGTCCGGTTCCAGCCGATCCAGTCGACTCCGTTGTTGTAATTCGACGACCCGGCGGCGACCAGCTTGATCGACGGGTCCGTCAGCTTCATCAGCTTGGCGGCTTCGAGCGCAAACTTCCCGTAGTCGTCGGCGGAGCGATGCCCCATCTGCCACGGACCGTCGATTTCGTTGCCCAGGCTCCAGTAGGTCACCTTCCACGGTTCCCTGCGCCCGTTCTGCCGGCGCATGCGCGTCATCGCGGTGTCTTCCGCGGAATTGCAGTATTCCACCCACTGCTGTGCCTCGGTCCACGTTCCGGTGCCGAGGTTGGTGCAGAAATAGGGCTCGGCACCCGTCAATTCGGTGTATTTCAGAAATTCATGCGTGCCGAAGCGGTTGCTCTCGACCGTCCCCCATGCCATTTCCAGACGTGGCGGACGATTGTCGCGCGGGCCGATCCCGTCCATCCAGTGATAATTCGACGCGAAATTCCCTCCCGGCCAGCGCAGCACGGAAACGTGCAGATCTTTTACCGCGGCCAGAACGTCCTTGCGATAGCCGTCCCCGTCGGCCAGCGGCGATTTCTCGTCAAACACCCCGCCCTCGATGCAGCGGCCGAGGTGTTCCATGAAATTGCCGTAGATCTTCGGGTCGATGTCGCCGATGACCCGTTCCGTATCGACTTTGATGCGGCCGTGCAGCGCGGACGGCCCCTGTGCCCTGACCATCCACGGAGCCATCCCGCAGGCGGCGGCGAAAGTTCTCCGCGACATCTTCTTCGTGGCGTCCGATGTGTGCATAGCCAGTGGCCCCCGCGACATTGTATAGCGGTTCTGCCCGTGAGAAACTGAAGTGTCATAAAACGGCCAGTGGCATCGGGGCCGAATATGAGAGATCATCTATAGGGATTTCCCAGGAGATTTTAAAGCATGCCAACCCTTCTTGACCAACTTAAGACAATGACCGTGGTCGTCTGCGACACCGGCGATATTCAGTCGATCGAGCATTTCAAGCCGAGAGACGCGACTACCAACCCTTCGCTGATTACTGCAGCCGCCGAGATGCCGAAATATCAAAGCCCATCGTGGACGGCACGCTGCGCGACGCCCGCAAGCAGCTGGGCGACAGCGCGTCCCCGGAACAGGTGGCGGCGCTGGCTTTTGATCATCTGGCGTGTCGAGTTCGGCAAACGCATCCTTCAGATTGTCCCGAAGCGCGTTTCCACAGAAGTCGATGCGCGCCTGTCCTATGACACCGACGCCAGCGTAGAAAAGGGCCGCGAGATCATCGCGCAGTACGAATCGGCCGGCATATCGCGGCGAGCGCATTCTGATCAAGATTGCGTCCACCTGGGAAGGCATCAAAGCCGGCGAAATTCTGGAGAAGGAAGGCATCCACTGCAACCTGACACTGATGTTCGGGCTGCACCAGGCCATCGCCTGCGCGCGAAGCCGGCATCACGCTGATCTCGCCGTTCGTGGGCCGCATTCTCGACTGGTACAAGAAGGACACTGGGCAAGATTATGCCGCGGCCGAAGATCCGGGCGTGCTTTCCGTGCGCACGATTTACAACTATTACAAGAAGTTCGGCTTACAAGACTGAGGTCATGGGCGCCAGCTTCCGCAATATCGGTGAGATCACAGAACTCGCCGGCTGCGACCTGCTGACGATTTCGCCCGCCCTGCTGGCTGAGCTCGAGAAGAGCGAGGCTGTCCTCGAACGCAAGCTCGATCCCGAGAAGGCGAAGTCGATGGACATCAAGCGCATTCCGATGGACCGGGCCACTTTCGACAAAATGCATGCCGCCGACCGTATGGCGACCGACAAACTCTCCGAAGGCATCGCCGGATTCTCGAAAGCTCTGGTGCATCTCGAAGAGATGCTGGCGAAACGCATCACCGAACTCGAAGAAGAGCACGCCACGGCTATGGCGTAAGTCATGAAGCGTTTACCGGCTGCGGCGTCGGCCATACTCCTGCTGGCGGCCGCGGCCATTTCGGCGACACATCCGAAACCACCGAAGTCCCTCCGCCTTTACATCTTCGACTGCGGCACCATCCACACCACCAACGGCGACAGCTATTCGCTGAAGAAAGAAGAAATGGGATCGACGGAAATGTCGATCCCGTGCTTCCTGATCGTGCATCCGAAGGGGGCGCTGATGTGGGACAACGGCGACATCGCGGACAGCGCGTTTCCGCCGGGGGGAGGCCCCGCGAAGGTCGGCGTCGTCACACAGGATAAACCCCTGCTGCCGCAACTTGCTGCCGTGGGATACACACCGGCCGACATCAGGTATCTCGCCATGTCGCACTATCACGGCGACCACGTCGCCAACGCGAATTACTTCGCGGGTTCCACGTGGCTGGTGCGCAAAGTGGAGCGCGACCGTATGTTCTCCGATACACCGATTCCGCGCTCCGAGCCGGCCAACTACAGCAAGCTGAAAGACAGTAAAACGATTTACATCGACAAAGACGAATACGACGTCTTCGGCGATGGCGAAGTCATCATCAAATCCACTCCCGGACACACGCCGGGCCATCAATCGCTGTTCCTGAAGCTGGCGAAGACCGGGCCTGTCGTGCTGAGCGGCGATCTCTACCACTATCCGGAAGAACGCACGCTGAACCGTCTGCCGGTGTCGGAGTTCAACAAAGACCAGACGGCGGCGTCGCGCGCTGAAATGGAAGCGTTCCTGAAGAAAACCGGCGCGCAGCTGTGGATTCAGCACGACATCACCGGCTACGCGAAGCTCAAAAAAGCCCCCGCCTTTTACGACTAGCCAGGTCTGATGTGGGGCAGGATGGCAGGGGTACCCTCTGGGTCCAGCGGGGTTGTTAACCCAGCTGGTCGCTTGCAACGCTCACCGGCCTGCATCCGGAGATGGTGAAGGAACTTCGGAAGCACATGCCCTAGTTCAGCGGCTCTAATTTCACAATCGATGCGCCGTGGTTGTTGCCCACCCAGAACGACACCGGCGTGGTTGAGTTATCCACGAACACGCGCCGCACGTTGGTGAATCTCGGCAGCAGGTATTCGATGAACTCACCGGTCTTCGGATTGAGCCGCTCGATCGTGTCGCTGAACTCGCCGCCCGACCACACGTCGCCGTTCTTATCCGCCGTCACATCGTAAGGCCATGTGCCGGGCGTCGGCGGCTTCCATTCCGCGAACTTCTCAGTGTGCGTGTCGAACATGCCGATGCGATCGCCGTGATTTTCGCCGAACCACAAACGGCCCTGGGCGTCCATCATGCCGCGGCGCGGGCCGGACCCGGCGGTCGGTGTCCTGTACAGGTCGATCTTTCCGGTCTTCGCATCGATCCTGCCGATCTGTTCTCCGCCGTAGACCGTGAACCAGGCGTTATTCTGCGGGTCGGAAATCACGTCGTAAATGTTCGGTCGCGGAACGGCAAACGGCGCGAAGACCTCAAACTTCCCCGACTTCAGATCGAGCCGCAGCACCGTATAAGTTCCCGCGTCCTGCAGCCACACTTTGCCGTCCACTTCGATGTGCTCAGGGCTCACCTGGTTGATCTGCACATAGTCGCCATTGAGCTCAGGCGGCAGGCTCCAGGTCTGAAACTTCTCCGTTTTGCGGTCGAACTTCGCGATGCCGCCCTGAAACTGCATACCGAGCCACAGATTCTCGTCCTTGTCGAAGCGCAGCGCAAGACTCCCGGTGGGCAGGGCAGCTTTCAGGCGCGGCAGGGTGTACTCGGAAACCTCTCCGGTCCGCGGATTGAGCCGGCCCAGAATCTGCTCGCCGAAGCTGGCGTACCAGGCCATGCCTGCGGAATCGACGATCACGTCGTGCGGCTGCCGGGTCTTCTGCGGCAGATCGTATTCAGTGTAGATCACCTGGGTGGCTTTGCCGTGGGGCCGGGGGTGCGTGTGGAACTGATATTTCCACGTATCCGTCGAACTGAGATTCAACGTGGTCAGATATTCCGCCTGACGCTGCCAGGCCGCCATCTTCTGTTCGAGAGGATCCTCGCCGCCGCCGATGCGCGCGGCCACCAGCTTCTGCGGCATCAGCGGGAACGAAAGCTGCGGATAAGCCGACATACGCTGCAGAACAGGCACCCAGCTCTTCGCGTCGTAGTGCGACCGCATCACGCGCTCCAGCGTGTGGCAATGCGTGCAATTGCGGACCGACGCCTTCTGCCCTTCGGCTCCGGGCAGGCTGGCGAGCCATTCGGCATTCGACAGCTGCGCGGCGAGGTCCGCAGCTTTTCGAAGCTTCAGATCGGCAGTAACCGCCTTACCAGCGGTAAGCTCGACCGCGGCCGGTCCTTCGAGGTCGAAGCCCACGGCGCGGACACGCAGCGCATAATGCCCCGGCTGCAGGCGCGACGCCGGAAACCGGTACGCCCCGCCGGCATCGCTCACCACCGTAGTTGTGATCGTGCTGCCGGCTCTCTTCGCGCTGATGAGAACGCCCTCCATCGCGCCTTCGGCGGAGGTGACCTTCCCGCTGAGGGCGACCGTATCGGGGCGCAGCAAACCAGCCATCAGGAAGAATGCCGCTGTGGCGCGCGCGATCATGGCTACGATCCTATTACAAAGGGGACACGACTGCGGGGCTCTGCCGTCTGCTCCATTTTTCCCGTACTTCACGCACCAGCTGCGCAGGGTCGCGCGTCTCGAGGAGCACTGCGTTGCCGCCGCCCGTCGGGGGAAGCAGCACGAGCTTTTTTGAGTCGGCCCGATACATGCGAACGCTTTTTCCGCTGGCGACGCGGAACCACCCGGCGTGATAGTGGAGGCTGCCGAATCCGTTGGTGCGCAGGGTCGGCTGCCATTCTTTATCCGTGGCGAGATCGACAACGCGCACGCCTGAGACATCGACAGTCGAGGCGTTCAGGGTGACGGGGTAGAAGCGATCGCGGATCGTCAGAGTTTCGGGCGTGAGCGTGTAGGCGGGCGGCCCCGGTCGATAAAACAACGCCAGCGCGGCGATCGCCAGTGCAATCACGGCCGCAATTGCGCCGATGAGCGCGCCCCGGTTCCGGGAATCGTACCTGCCAGGTGCGTCCAGGCCGGGCGCGGTTGGCGGCGGTTGCGGCACGCTGAGACGCACAACGCCGAGAAAGCGCTCGACCTCGTCAGGGCTGATCAGCACGGTCTTTTCGCGCGTTACCAGAACAACGGCATTACTGCGATCCGTGACATACCATGTCGATTTCCCCAGCTTAGACGTGCGAAACAGACCGTACCAGCCGAAAAGGCCGCCACTGCCGAACAGCCGCACGCATCCGCTCAGATCTTCCGGTGTTGCCTGACGGGTTTCGCGAATGCTTTCGAGCGGAATTCGCACGCTGCCAGCCAGACGCCGGATGAAGAGAGTTCCGTCAATTATCTGGTAACCGCGCGCCGACCATGGATACGCCAGTACAAGCGCAAAGATGCCGATTCCCGAAGCCAGCGGGCTGCGAAGAACGAATATGGCGGGGCCGAGCAGCAGCACCACAACCGCCGCCGAGATCACCTTCGTAAGCGAATCCCATGACGCGGTGAATGACATCGCCATCATCGCTATGATCCTATTACAAAGGAGACCCTGCTGAATGGTTCTGCGCCGAATCCTGCTGCCCCTGTTATTGACATCGTTTTTGACATCCCTGGCCGTTGCCGCTCCCCCGCCGCCGAAGTCCGTGCGCCTCTATGTGATCGACTGCGGGATGCTGGACATCCCCGACACATCGCCGTATCACCTGAAGAAGGAAGAGCTGAAAGAATACCGTATGTCGGTGCCGTGCTTCCTCATCGCACATCCGAAAGGCACCCTGATGTGGGACACGGGCGCGGTCCCCGACGCTAACTTCAAACCCGGCGCGAGCACCGCCACGATGCGCTACGCCACGTCGACGAAGCCGCTGGCCGGTCGTCTGGCCGACATCGGGTACGCGCCCCGCGACATCACTTATCTCGCGTTATCCCACTTCCACTGGGATCACATCGGCAACGGGAACCTCTTTGCGGGCTCCACCTGGCTGGTGACGAAAGCGGAGCGCGACATCATGTTCAGCGATCCGCCATCGCCGCGCACCGAGCCGCAGAATTTCAGCGCGCTGAAGAACAGCAAAACGGTTTATCTCAAGACCGATGAATACGACGTCTTCGGCGACAAGACCGTCATCATCAAGGCCGCGCCGGGACATTCACCTGGCCATCAGGTGCTGTTTCTGAAACTGAAACAGACCGGGCCGGTGCTGCTGAGCGGTGATTTATATCACTATCCCGACGAACGCCGGCTCAACACGATTCCGACCACCGAATTCAATGCGGATCAGACGGTGGCTTCGCGCCGGGCGATCGAAGCGTTCCTGAAGACCACCGGAGCCCAGCTCTGGATTCAGCATGACCTGCTCGCAAACGCAAAGCTTAAGAAGTCGCCGGAGTTTTACGAATAGCTACTTCTTCGGCCAGCTGGTCACGAGATTGTTGGCGTCCACGCTGCCCAGGCCGTTGGCGAAACTCCATCCGGGATTGGCGGCGTACGCGGCTGAGAAGGAAGTGCTCGAGACCGAAAGGGAGCCGCCGAACGTTGTGTCGAAGACTCGTCCGTTGCGTCCATAGTCGAGGTTTCCGATTACGCCGAAGCAGTTGATGGCTCCGCTGCAGTTCACGTCGATTTCTCCCTGGGTGATGGAATGGAAAACCGAAGGGTTGCTCGCCGCAAGCGAGTAGTAGACAGGATTCGGATTCCCCTGCGGTGCGCCCACCTTCTGGTTCACCAGAGCCTGAATGCCGGCCAGCTCGGGCGAGGCGACCGAAGTGCCCCCGAAACCGGCCCACTGTCCCGGATCTGAGCCGCACGGCGCGCCACCGTTGAGCAGATCGGAATAGCACACGATCGAGTAGTGCCCCCAAAGGCTGCCGTCCGAAGCAAAGCTCGAGACATCCGGAATGTCGCGCACTCCATCGTTCGGGATACCGGAGACGCCGGACTGCCACGAAGGTTTGGCATAGCCTGCGCAGGTACCGCCCGCCACGCCGAAGATTGCCGGAACGCCGGTAGCACAGTTGCTCGGACCGCCGCTGCCCGCCCCGACTGTGAAAAAGAACTGCTGCAAATCAGTGCCGACGAGGCTGTCACAGAAACCGCCGCTGCCGTAGCCGGTGGCAAAGCCGGAGTACACAGCGATCAGGTTGCCCGCGCACGAATCGTCCCATGGAATTTCCGGAATGTAGGACAGCGCGGAGCCGAACGTAGCCGAGTTCGTAGCCGCCCAGTAGGTGCTGGTGTTCCCGTTCAGCACATCCGCGTAATCGGTTCCGCCCACCGCCACGTTGTAGGGCGTCGAAGCCGTGTTGCTGACCCCGATGCCGTGGGTGGCAGTCGACTGGCCGGCATCGCAGCTTGCCGCCCCCTCATCGCCCGCCGCAACGAACACGGAGATTCCTTCCGCGACAGCCTGCTGGTAGATCGTATTGACGGCGGCATTCTGCGCGGCGCCGCTTTCCGCTTCGCATCCGCCGTAGCTGATGCTGATGATCTGCGGCGGCGTCTTGCCGTTCACCAGATTCTGAATCGCGATCAGAATACCGGGGGTGGCGATTGTGTTGGAACACGCCGCCACCACAATTGCGGCGCCGGGAGCCGTCGCGGTCGAGTATTCTGCATCGAGGATGGCCTCGCTGTCGTCGCCATTAACCCCCGGGTCAGAGCAGTTGTTGGTGCCGGTAGCCGGCGCCGGCTGCACTGTCGTCAGAGATCCGGAAGTGTACTTTGACAGACCGAAGGTGCTGCGGAAGGTGTTCCAGTCCGCGGAGGTAAACAGATCCGTATCTTCCACCACGGCGATGGTCTGACCGCTCCCCGTGATGCCCGCGTTGAACAGCGGATTGATGTCGTAAATCGTCGCCAGGTCCGGCGGCCCGATGGCATAGAACGTCTGACCGTTTTCGCTTCCCGTGTATTTCGGCGCCAGACCGGACGCCGCGCGGACATGCGGGCGCAGCTTCTTTTGCGGGCGGAAATCGTTCAGTGAAGCGATGCCTGTAATGGCCGGTGCCAGGGCTTCGGGAATCTGCGGATCACTGAAATTTGCGACATGCGCCACGCCGTTGACGTTCAGATGGTGGAGCGAAGTGTGAAACGCTCCCCGCACCATTCCGGCTTTGCCCGAGAAGTCAATCGCCATTCCACCGGGGTATACCAGGTTCACGGTGAAGCCCTGCGATTCCAGCCAGCGGGTGATCGTCGTGAGATCGGACGCGGCGAGGCCGAAGCGCGCCCCGAATTCCGCGGCGGTCAGCCATTGATGGAATAAGGGGGACTTGGGATTATAAAGATCGGCGATGAACTGCTCGACCGCGCGCTCCTGTTCCGGCGCGCGTTTAAGCAGAAGAATCATGTGGTCGATCGCCAGATCGTCGGCGACCGCTCCCTGGTCGTTCTGCGCATTCGCCTCGCCGCGTGTGTTTCCTGCCAGTGTCACCAGCTTCGCGGGATCAATACGGTCCTGGATAAGCGCCCTCCCGGCTGGTTCTGAACGCAGATGGAGGAAGCTGCCGGATAACAGCAGCAGAAAAGCTGTGGACGCGGCGTGCGTGCGCCGGACACGAAACATCAGGGTCTCCTTCATTACGGTAAAACTTCTCCCGCCGGCACAAAGCGCAGACGCTTATGCCATGATGACAAATTGACGGACGAAACGGCCACACGAGTACGCAAAACCGTGTCAAATTCCGCATTTTTTTCGGGAACGAACAGCGTGCGTGCCAACCAATTCTATGGAACCGGAATCCCGTCGCGATGCATCACACCTGCAGCGCGGCGTTATTTCTCGTGCCCGGAAGAACCGTGCTCATTTTGAAACATCTAATAAATAACAAAGAGATAAGAGGACTCATGCTGCGAAGGCAACTGAAGCAGGTGCTGCGTGCGATGCTGTTGACCGCACTGGCGCTGACGGGGGCTTCCGCCCAGACCCAGGACACCAGCGGTAACGGCATGCTGAAAGGCGCGTTCCACTTCCGGCATCTGGCCGTCCAGATAGTCGATGCGGACAACAATCCGACCGATATCACGGCTGTTTATGGAACCATCACTTTCGATGGAAACGGGAATTACACCATGAACGCGACTTCCGTTGACAACGGAGTGTCGGGCGGAGCGCCGCAGCCTTTGACGCAGAGCGGAACGTACGCGATTGGCTCCAACGGTATTGGCTTCCTCATCAACGAGCTTTATGCGACGGACCCCAATGCGAACATCTACGGCGCGGTGTCGCAGGGGGTGTTTGTGGGGAGTTCGACTGAGTCCCAGGAGGATGGCAACACCCTCAACGACATTTTCATCGCAATTCCGGCCTCCGCTGCTCCACCCACCAATGCCAGCTTTACTTCGGCCTATCAGACGGGCGTGCTCGACTTCCCTGGCGCGGACAGCTCGGCTATCAAGAACGCGCTGTTTGAGCTGACGCCGAACGGGCAGGGGAGCCTCGGCACGATTAACCTCACGGGGCAGGCCGCCAACGCGCCGACGCGCAACGGGGGGCCACTGACACAGTCAGTCAGCGGCGCCACGTATAACTTCAACAGCGACGGCAGCGCTACGTTGACCATACCGGCGTATGCCACCTCGACGACTGCGATGTTCACCGGAACCAAGACCCTGTTCCAGTCCGCAGACGGCAACTATATTCTGGGCTGGACTTCGACGGGGTTCGACATCTTTTTCGGCGTCAAGGCGCTCACTGTTACCGGTACCGACAGCCTCACCTCCGGACTCTACTTCACCGCCGGTCTCGAGGATGGGCCCCAGATCAACGGCACGGCGTCCTACTACGGCGGAACCTACAACACCGGTGACACCAACGGCGACGGGATCGTGCACCAGCGCCTGAACGTGCCCTCGCAGCTCTCTGAGGACTACGGCAGCGACAATCAGTTGCTCATCAACACGGACGGCAGCTCGAACGGACCGGACTTCGACGGTTACCAGTACAATTTCGGCGTTGGCGGGCAGGCGTTTGTCGCTGTCGGGACGCAGGGCGAGTACGCTCTTGTGGCGGGAATGCACGCGCCGTCGTTTACCGGAAGTGGCGTATATCTGAACCCGATCGGTATCGTGAACGCAGCGAGCTACCAGCCGGTCACGGCCAGTCTGGCCCCCGGCGAGGTGATCTCTCTTTTTGGCACGGGCCTCGCTTCGACGACCACGAACGTGCAGGGCGGGCAGCCCTTCCCCACCATGCTCGGCGGTGTCCAGGTCATGATTGACGGTATCGCCTGTCCGCTTTATTACGTGAGCCCGACCCAGCTGTCGGTAATCGTGCCATATGAGGTTGCCACCAACCAGACTGGCCTCGCGAACATTCAGGTCCTGAACAACAAGGTCGCGTCGAATACAGTGCAGTTGTACCTCACGGATGCCGCCCCGGGGTCTTTCTCGCAGACTGCGAACGGAATTGGTGCGGCTGCTGCGCTGCATGCGGCGACCAACCAGCTGATTACGCCCTCGAATCCGGCGGTAGCCGGCGAATACATTTCGCTCTATCTGACGGGGCTGGGTACGGTGACGCCGACGATTACCGACGGAGCCGTGGGGCCTTCGAATTCGCTAAGCTATTCCGACCTCTTCGATGCCGGAAGCCTGACCGTGTATTTCAACGATTTCACTAACGGGACGGCTGGCAACGTGGGCAATATCCAGTACGCGGGCCTGGTGCCAACGCTGGCCGGCCTTTACCAGATCAACGTGCAGGTGCCGACCAGCGGTCTTGTGTCCGGCGATGACGTCTACGTTGAATTTGTCACTGACGCGGCCGACGTGGATCAGATTCAGATACCGTTCGGACCCGGCGCCCCCGCGCCGCAATCTCGCCCGAAGCGCATTCATGCTATTCGTGGGCACGCCAACCGGACCTCGCAGCGCAAGCCGCGTCCCGCGGCACGGGCCACTTCGCCGCAGCCGTAAACACCGTCCCGCTCACTCCGGATTTTCGGCTCCAGTCGATTGACTTTCCAACCGTTAGTCTGTAATATCAGCGTCGCGGGCGGACGTGTCATAAAGGCGCGGAAGCCGCATTCGGAGAAAATCTTTGAAGATCCCGACGGCATTGTCTGCCCTCATCGCCATATCGCTTCCTCTCGCAGCGCAGACGTACAAAGCCCCGCGCACCGCGGACGGCAAGGCTGATCTCAACGGCATCTGGCAGGCCCTGAATACGGCTGACTGGGACATTCAGGCGCACTCCGCCGCCGCCGGTCCCGCCCCCATGCTGGCCGCCGATTTCGCGGAACCGCCCGGTATAGGCGTGGTCGAAGGCAATGAAATTCCCTACCTGCCCAATGCCCTTGCAAAGAAAAAAGAGAACTTCGCCAAACGCTACAGCGACGATCCTGAAGTGAAGTGCTACCTGCCGGGCGTGCCGCGCGCGACCTACATGCCTTATCCGTTCCAGATCGTGCAGTCGCCGAAGACTATCCTGATTTCCTACGAATACGCCAGCGCCGTCCGTACCATCAACATGGACAAACCAACCAAGGCGCCGGTCGACAGCTGGATGGGCTGGTCGAACGGACACTGGGAAGGCGACACTCTGGTGGTCGACGTGACCGGCCTCAACAGCAAAACCTGGTTCGACCGAGCGGGCAACTTCCACAGTGACGCCCTGCATGTGGTGGAGCGGTACACACCCCGCAGCGCCGATACCCTGATGTACGAGGCCACCATCGAGGACCCGAAGACGTTTTCGAAGCCGTGGAAGATCAGCATGCCGCTCTACCGGCATGTGGAGAAAAACGCTCAGCTTCTCGAGTTTAAGTGTGTCGAATTTGCCGAAGAACTGCTTTACGGAAATTTGCGTAAACAGCCCCGGGGCGGCGCCGCACCAAAGTAATTTTTGAGATAGTCTGTAGGGGAGGAGTTTTCATGAGCCATCGCTTTTTGCAAGTCGCACTGGTTGGTGTGGTGTCGCTGACATCCGCCGTTGCCCAGACCGCTTCGGCCCCGGCTTCCACAAAGATGCTGGCCGCCAAGGAGGGCGCAAAGACGTGGACTCCTCCGAAGACCGTGGATGGTGTGCCGGACATCTCGGGCGTATTTACCAACGCCTCCGCCGTGCCGCTGGAGCGTCCGAAGGAACTCGGCAGCAAGGAATTCTTCACCAAAGAGGAAGCCGAAGCCAACGCCGCCAAGGTCGCTGCGCAGAAGGAAGTCGTGGCGCCGGGCACCTACGGTGACGTCCACTACAGCATGGCTCAGTTCGGTCTCGAAAGAGGCCAGAACACTCTCGCCTCCACCGTCCGCACTTCGCTGATCGTCGGACCCGAAGGCCGCGTACCGGCGCTGTTACCCGAAGCCGCCAAACGCCAGGCCGCCAAACAGGCCGCCAACCGCGGCCATGAGTTCGACGGCCCGGAAAACCGCGGCCTCGCCGAGCGCTGCATTATCTGGGGGAACGAAGGTCCGCCGATGTTGCCCGTAGGCTACAACAGCAATCTCCAGATCGTCCAGGGTAAAGGTTACGTCGCTATCCTGCAGGAAATGATTCACGACACCCGTATCATCCCGACCGATGGCAGCCCGCACGTGGATCCGTCCGTGAAGCTCCTGCTCGGCGACGCCCGCGGCCACTGGGAAGGCAACACCCTCGTCGTCGACACGACCAATTTCACCGATCGCACTAATTTCCGCGGCTCCGGCGAGAACCTGCACGTGATCGAAAGGTTCACCCGCACCGACCCCGACACCGTGCTCTATCAGTTCACCGTGGAAGATCCCACCACCTGGGCGCACGCCTGGGGCGGTGAAGTGCCGATGACGAAGATCGACGCCCCGATCTTCGAGTACGCCTGCACGGAAGGCAACTACGGCATGCGGAACAATCTCAGCGGTGCGCGCGCGGCTGAAAAAGCAGACTGCCGCGAAGTAGTTTTCAGAGCTAAGGCACATGCAGAGGTAAGGCACATGAAAAAAAGACTCCACGTTGCAGTCGCGACAACCGGGCTGGGGGCGTTGCTCGCGCTGGCCGCTGCTCCGCTGTTCGCGCACCACTCGTTCGCCGCGGAGTTCGACCCGTCGAAGCCGGTCAAGCTCAAAGGCACCGTCACTGAGATGGAGTGGATCAATCCGCACTCCTGGATTCACATCGACGTGAAGGGTCCGGATGGCAAAGTGACCAGCTGGATGGTCGAGGGCGGCAGCCCCAACGCGCTGCTCCGCCGCGGCTTCACCAAGGACGCTCTGCCAGCGGGCGCGGAAGTCATCGTCGAAGGTTACCAGGCGAAGGACGGCTCCAACCGCGCCAACGGACGCGACATCACGTTTGCAGACGGCAAGAAGCTCTTCCTTGGATCCGACAACACCGGCGCGCCCAGCGAGAAATAACGGCGATGCGAGGAAGGAGCGCGGCCGTCCTCGTTGCGGCCGGGATAGGCATCACTGCGCAGGCTGCCACCACGTGTGAAAGCCTGCGTTCGCTCTCGCTTCCCCAAACCACCATCACTCTCGCGCAGACCGTCGCTGCCGGAGCGTTCACTGCTCCCGAAGGCGGCGGACGCGGTCGCGGTCGCGGGGGCGACCCCAATGCGGCATTTAAGAACCTCCCCGAATTCTGCCGCGTTTCCGCCACCATCAAACCCGCCGCCGATTCCGAGATCAAAATGGAGATCTGGCTGCCCGCGTCCGGCTGGAACGGCAAGCTCGAAGCCAACGGCAACGGCGGCTGGACCGGCTCCATCACTCCCAACACGCTCGCCGCCGGCGTCGAACGCGGTTACGCGGCCGCCATGACTGACACGGGCCACGAAGGCGGCAGCGCCAGCTTCGCTTACAATCATCCCGAAAAGGTAATCGACTTCGGCTACCGCGCGGTTCATGAGATGACTGTGAAGTCGAAGGCTCTGATCGCGGCGTTCTATGGCGATGGCCCGAAGCTCTCTTACTGGAATGGCTGTTCCTCCGGCGGGCGCCAGGGGCTCAAAGAAGCGCAGAAGTACCCGGAAGATTTCAACGCCATCGTGGCGGGCTCGCCAGCCGTCAACATGACCGGCAGGGCTGCGCAGTCGGTGTGGATCGGCCAGGCTACGCACCGGGACGAAACGGCAGCGGTCCCCCCGGCGAAGTTTGCCGTGATTCACGCGGCCGCGCTCGATCAGTGCGACACTCTCGACGGCGCGAAGGACGGCATCATCGAAGACCCCACGCGCTGCAGGTTCGATCCGAAGGTGATCGAATGCAAAGGTGAGGACGGCCCGTCGTGCCTGACTTCCGCGCAGGTCGAGACGGTGCGCCGCATCTATGCGGATGTGGTGAATCCGCGCACGAAGCGCGAGATTTTCCCCGGCCATGAGCCGGGCAGCGAACTGGGCTGGAACACGATGGCCGGGCCGCAGCCGTTCGGCGTCGGCGTTGATCTGTTCAAGTACATCGTCTTCAACAACCCGGACTGGGATTACAAGACCTTCAACTTCGACAGCGATTTCGCAGCTGCCCAGAAGGCGGATGAGGCGATGGACGCTCTCGATCCGGACTTGAAGAATTTCCTCAGCCGGGGCGGCAAAATCATCCAGTATCACGGCTGGGCCGATCCGCAGATTTCTCCGCGCAGCAGCGTCGAATATTACAACAGCGTTCTGGAAAAGCTGGGCGGCGCGGCGAAGGTGAATGACTCCTACCGGCTGTTCATGATTCCGGGAATGGCGCACTGCGGGGGCGGCGAGGCTACCAGCAACTTCGACATGCTGACCGCGCTGGAGCAGTGGGTGGAAGCGAAAAAGGCGCCCGACCAGATCGCAGCTTCACGCATCCGTGACGGCAAAGTGGACCGCACGCGTCCGCTGTGCCCCTACCCGCAGGTGGCGAAGTATAAAGGCAGTGGCAGCGTCGACGACGCCGCCAACTTCAGCTGCCAGCGCCCCTAGTCTGGTGTCTCTGAAGTCTCTTGCGTGATGTGGGGCAGGATGGCATCCTGCAGCGGGGTTGTTAACCCCGCTCTCGGCTTTGGCCTTTTGGATTTCATCCATTGGCATAGCAGATGGCAGAAGCGACCGGGAAAGAGCATTTCTCAGGCTTCGGCGTGGTGGGCAGGTTAGACGCGAAGTGGGAGAAACGTTCGATACCGAGACCGCGGCCCCAGACTTCAGCGCGGAGTTGATGAATTAATTGTTGTGTTGAGGTCCGAGGACCTTTGGAACTGGCAGCCCATTTGGGTTGCGGCAGGAGTCCGTGGCTGGAGTTGCCGAAGGCGAGTTGGCCGGAAACCAGCAACATGCCATAAGCGGCGACGGCGAACGCCGGAGCCGATTCCACCGATACGCTGTTTCGCACTTGCGCCTGTCCCACGCCGAGGAGCGTCTTTTCATCCCGGAAGTTCACCTCGATGTCCCAGCGCTGGAAGTAGGCTTCGATAATCTGGCGGGGGTCCAGTCCGGAGTCGGTGCAAATGAGGAAGGCGGGATGCCGATAGAGAAGCTTCGAGCCTTTGCGCAGGCGGTAGGCAAGGGGCGCGATGACGATCAGTTGCAGAATCTGTCCGGCTCCGGTGGTGCGCCACATGATGTTCTGGCGGCGTTTGAAGCGCAGCGGGTGAGAGACGCCGGAATGCGCGAAAGTCATGGTCTCCCAGGGTTCCGCGTCGTCGGTGCGGAACTGCTCGGGAGTAGGGGCTGGCGCGCCGTAGCGAAGACGCCGACCACGCGCTTTCATAAGGTCCGAATCCGGGGTGAAGCAGAGTTTGGCATCCTTGCGAATCCGCCCGATACAGATGGTGCGGGGCGGAATCTGTTTGAGCACGGTGGAGTTGGTGTAGCCGCCGTCAAAGGCGAGTATCAAAGTACGCTCCCGGCCGCCGGGGTCCTGATCGAGAGACTGGCGGAGTTGGATCATCTGCTGGGCGGCGCGCAGACTGAGGCGAGACGAACTGGCGTCCAGACGGTATTGCGCCACCTGGTCGGCGGGAGCCTTGCCATCCGGTTTCTGCGGCGTGGGCGTGTGCAGAAAGGCAATAGGAGCCAAACGGAATGCGCCCTCTGTTCCGGGCATGGCACCGGAGATCTGGAGGAAGCGCTGGGCGCGCACAAAGTTGGTCTGAAAGCGCGGCCCGAGCGGATCGCGCCGCCAGCCAACGCCCGGCGTGTGGGTGCCGGAGCGGCGTAACAATGAATCGTCGAGGACGGCACGGAACGGCGCGCCTGCGGGCAGTTGGCCGGCGATGGCGCGGCGGACGACAGAGAAGATTTCGGGCACGGGGACACGGTCCTGAGAGAAGAGGCGGTAGGTGGCGCTCCAGTCCTGAAACTGGGAACCGGAGGTGGTGAGCAGACCGGTCACGGTGTGGCGTCCGAGACAGAGCAGCGAACTCATCGCGAGCGTTTGCGCACGGTCGGAGACACGTTGCTGGTCGAAGGCGGGGATGCACCGCTTCCAGAGCTGCTCGAACTGAGGGAGGATTCCGGCGGAGTTTTTTTTAGAACCGGAGCCGGCGCTTCGAGGCGACGCAACGCCAGAAGGGCTTTGTCTTCGATGACCCATTCGACGGTCTCACCCTTGGAAAACTCCATTGCCTGCGCGATGGCGGAGGGGAAGTTGATGTACCACTGTTCGCTGGCCTTGCGGTTGATGAGCTGGACTTTGGTGGGGAAACCCATAGTGGAAGATCCTTTCGGTGATATCTAGTTATATAACTAGATAACAGAAACGAGACAGGATTACAACATGGAACATCAAAAATGCTTTTCCATGCTCTTTATCTAGTCAATTGGCCAAAGCCGAGAGCGGGGTTGTTAACCCCGCTGGCCGCTTGCAACGCTCACCGGCCTGCATCCGGAGATGGTGAAGGAACTTCGGAAACACAACACTAAAAGGCTGCAGAAGACCGCTTCTTGCCACTCCCTTACTGTTCGGAAACGCAGGTTCTGATTCCGCAGTGGTCACTGAACCGCGCGCGTCAGCAAGCGGCAACGAAAAGAGCTTTTTCAGCAGCCTGCAAGCGACCGGCCAAGGAAATTCGGGCGAAGCCGAAGGGACCCTGCCCTGGATCGTCGAGGCTCGGTTCTCCTGTATACGCAAGAGGCCACTTTCCCGAGAAGTTATAGGATTAGTTGAGATCAATTATGGAGACGCTGGCTGAAGGAAAAGAGGCTGTCCTGGATTTCCTCGAGACGGACGCTCAGCGCATCGCCGGACAACCTGGCGTCTACCGGCTCGTTCGGGACGATTCCGGCACCTGATCGCGCTCATCGCTGGCTCGGCACGGGATCATACTCGATTGGCGGAAATCGGATGATAGCCATTGATGGTCTGATCGTCAGGCTCGACCGGGAGTGAAATGGCAGCTGGTTTTCTGATAGCCACCCACAACCATGAGAGCGAGACTTAGAGCATTTGATGGTGCAGTAAATGGCGTTGACGTACACCCTGACACCCGAAGCAGACGTATCCGTTGTTATCGATCACCTCGAACGCGCGCAGGCCGTCGTCGGTGTCCGCGAACTCGCGATGGATCGGCCCCCTGCCGCCGCGTACTCCCGGTACATCTCGTCTGGATCGGACGCGTTGATATACGCATCCCAGCGCGCCCATTCGTGGCCCCAGTGATGTGGTTCGGCTGCGGATGAACGTCAGGCGTGATCTGGTTTGAGCATCAGCGTCACGTCGTCGCGCCGCACCATGTCCCGGAGATCCGGGCTTTCGCCGTTGTAAGCAACCTCAAACCCGAGCTTCGCGGTATAGAAATCGAGGCTCGCGCCGAGGTCCTCAACAATGAATAAAAACGCGATGCCGTTCAGCATCCGCTCTGTTACTTCTTCTTCATCGCCGGGGGCCTGCCGAATTTCGCCGCGTCGATCGGCACGTTGATTTTGACGTCGTCCAGGATGATCGAATCGCGCCCGTCAAGCCATACATAGGCGATGCGGTGGGGCAGCTTAATACCGTTCACGTCGCGGTAATCCGCGAAGTCCACTTCCACCGGGACCCGGCCGATCGACGTCTGGCTGTAGCGAAGTTCGCGCGCCAGCAGGCCGGTCTGTTCATCGAAATAGAGAGTCACCAGAAGGCCGCGCGGGCCGTTGCCCTGCACCACGTTCACGCGCACCGTCCGCTGCTGCGCCGCACCCTTCTGCACGGCTGCCTGGCTTTCCGAAACCGGCAGGTCGGTGATTGTCGTCGGATTGCCTGATTTCAGATTCGTCAGAATCTGCTTGATCTGCTGCGGGAACATCAGCTGCGCATCGAACCGCGCGCCGTCCAGATCGCCGCCCTCGAGCTGGTATTCGCCGACCACATTGAGCGGCGTGCGCACCCAGCCCACGTTGCCGTCATAGGAGCGAATCTGATCGCCGCGGCCCGTCTCTGCACGGAAAAGAATGATAGTGGCTTTCTTATCCGGAAACTGCGCCGCGATCTCGGCCATGCCGCCGCCGCCGAATCCGCCGAAGCCCGCCTGTGTGCCTTTGGCATCGATCGACTTCAGATTAGCCAGCTTCGCCGCGCCGCCCGACGCTTCGATGAACTTATCCAGAATCGCCGTCGCCGAAGGCACTCCCTGCGCCTGCGTAATCACCGTATCCGGAATCAGCTGCGCCTCGCCGTAGATGGTGTCGAAAGTGGCCGTGTCGGCCGGTTTGTCGCGGTTGTGATGGCATGTCCAGCAAGTGACCACATTGCGTCCGCCGAAGTTCTCTTTGTTGATCTTGGCGACCATGTTGATCATCACGCGCGAAACCACTTTGCGTGGCGTATCCGCGGCCCAGTCGACCTTGTCGGTACCGGCGTTGGTGTGGCAGTCCGAGCAATCGAAGGCGAGCGCCGCGGAGATGACGCCCATCGTCTCCATGAAATCGTCAAGGGACAGCCCCTTCAGCGTCTGGATGTTCTTGAAAACCTGATCCGCGCCCGGCGGCTTCTGCTGCGCCATCGCGAGACCTGCGCCGATCGTCAATGCGACCGCCGCAGACAGTGTTGCACGTAGTGATCTGTTCATTTGAGTTTGCTGGATTAACCTGACTGGGCTATTTTATATCAATGCAGCCCGCGGCAATTTGCATGGTTTTTTTATCGCTGCTTGTGCCGGGCCGTGCGCCCGCCGCGGTGGCGGATTCATCGGCGAACGGCTTCACTGCTGAACTGACTCTGAACATTCAGGCCCCGTCCGACGAGGTCTATCGCAAACTGGTTCGCAACATCGGCGACTGGTGGGACGCCAGCCATACGTTTTCCGCCAACCCGCACAACCTTACGATCGACGACAAACCCGGCGGATGCTTCTGCGAGAAGCTGGCTTCCGGTGGCGGCGTGCGCCACATGCAGGTGCTCTACGCAGACCCGGGCAAACGACTCGTCCTTTCCGGCGCGCTGGGCCCGATGCAGACGATGGCGGCGACGGGCTCGATGACGATCGAACTGACTCCCTCGAACGGTGGGACGAAACTCGACGTCACCTACGCGGTTGCCGGATACCTTCCGGCCGGTATGAACACGCTCGCGCCGATTGTCGACAGCGTCGTTGCGGCGCAGTTCACGCGCCTGAAGAACTACGCCGAACACGGCGACCCGGCGAAGTAATCCGCAGCACTGCCAGGATTGTGTTCCAGCTCCGTGTCGCTGCCGGTGCACCGAAGATTTCATCGATCCGGCCGAGATAGCCGATTGTCTTCATGTGGCGCCGGTACACGCCAAACACAAGCCGGTTGCTGGCGCCGAGAATTCTTACGAACCACTCCCCGCGCTCCGGAAGTGCGACGGGAAGGGAAGTCTTGCGGCTGCAGGCTTTCGACAGGATACTCACGAAGCGAACAAGACCCGGATCCGAAGGCTCAGTTCCAAACGGATTTTCTCTTTCCAGCCGGATAATGTCCCTGCTGTCGCAGAACGCAACTTCGGTGTCAAACGGCAACTCGCGGCGCAATGCGGCAAGGAACTTTGCGCGCGACCCGGGTTTTCGCACGACGAATGTACCCGCTGCCCCGAGATTCACGACTTCATAGGCGCGCATCTTTTCTGCGAGCATGGCCGGCCGAAACCTCCGGTGTCCTCCAACGTTGATTCCCCGAAGAAATACAACCAGTGCCATGGCTTCCGGCACGCGCTAAGCAAACGGACGCACGGCGTCCTTGCCATCCCACCCGATCGTCGCGCTATAGAAGCGGCTGAACACTTCGTCGAACGCCGCGCCGAGTTCGATGAGCTCAACCATCCCGGGCAGATCCCGCGTCGTATCCATGTAGCCCACGCGCCCGCCGGTCGGGACTCTGGCGAGAAAAGCCAGTTCGTATCCGGAGGCCTCATACTCCGCGACGCGGCGGTCGAAATTGTTCGTCGCGACGCCCCAGTGATGAAAACCGTACCCGCGCTTGTCGATCGTTTCCCGATACACCGACGGCGCTTTCGTCTTCTCCTGAATCAGCTCGACGTTCATGTGACCCGCGAAACTCATGGCGAGCGAGACCACATTATCGGTGGGCCGGCCGCGATATTGCGGATCGACGCCGGCGAAGCTGTCGAGCAGAAACCACGGCCCGACGTTCAGCTTCTTCACCCACATATCCATCGCCTGACGGATGTCTTCCACCACATAAGCCATCTGAATCACGCCGTTATCCGGCTGTCCGAAGTTCACCAGACCCATGGCATAAATGCTATACGCTATACGGTGAGATGAGCTACCGGATTCTGCTGGCCCGCCTTCTTCTTGCAATACTACCGGCCGTGGTCAGCCCTGCTGTGATCAATGCCGCTACCTGCGAAAGCGTATCGTCAATCGCGCTGCGTAACGCCACGATCACGACAGCAACCTCTATTGAAGCTGGCGCTTTTCCTCCGCCGCCGGGACGCGGACCAAACGCCGGTGCCGTCTACAAAACGCTGCCCGCCTTTTGCCGTGTTGCCGCGACCCTGAAGCCGTCGAGTGACTCCGCGATCAAAATCGAAGTCTGGATGCCGGCCGAGGGCTGGAACGGTAAGCTGCAGTCCGTCGGCAACGGGGCGTGGGCGGGCACGATCAGCTATCCCGCGCTGGCAACGGCGCTCGCCGCCGGATACGCTGCCGCCAGCACCGACACCGGCCACGAAGGTAACAACGCCGACTTCATCACCGGCCATCCGGAAAAGGTCACCGACTTCGCTTATCGCGCGGTCCACGAAATGACGGCCGCGGCAAAATGGATTACTGCCGCTTTCTACGGCGAAGGCCCGCGATATTCCTACTGGAACGGCTGCTCGACGGGCGGCCGCCAGGCGATGGCCGAGGCCCAGCGCTATCCGGCGGATTATGACGGCGTCATCGCGGGCGCCCCCGCCAACTACACGACCAGGCTGCAGGGCGCACAGGTCTGGACAGCGGCCATCACGCACAAAGACGGGGCGGGCTACATTCCGCCGGCGAAGTACGCTGTGATCCATAAAGCTGTCATCGACCAGTGCGACGCCCTGGATGGCGTCAAAGACGGCGTCATCGAAGATCCGACGCGGTGTAAGTTCGATCCGAAGACGATTCAGTGCAAGGGCGAAGACACGGCTTCGTGTCTGACGGCGCCCCAAGTGGAAGTCGCTCGGAAAATTTACGCCGGCCCCGGCAGCTTTCCCGGACTCGAGCCTGGCAGCGAACTCGGCTGGGCTACTTTGTCCGGTCCGAAGCCCATGGATCTTGCGATCGAAGTCTACAGGTATCTGGTCTTCGCCGACCCGAAGTGGGACTACCTGACGTTCAACCCCCAAACCGATATGGCGCGCGCCGACGAGACGATCGGCAAATCGATGAATTCAGTGGATCCGAATCTGAAACCGCTTTTCTCGCACGGCGGAAAGCTGCTCCAGTATCACGGCTGGGCCGACCCCGGCATCGCTCCCGCGAGCAGCGTCAACTATTACAAGAGCGTGCTCGATCGCATGGGCGGCAAAGCCAAAGTGGACAATTCCTATCGCCTGTTCATGGTGCCCGGCATGGGGCACTGCGGAGGCGGCGAAGGCACGAGCACATTCGATATGGTGAGCGCGCTCGACGCCTGGGTCACACAGGCCAGGGCGCCCGACCGCATCGAGGCCTCGCGGGTGGTCGAAGGCAGGGTGGTTCGCACCCGCCCGCTGTGCCCGTATCCGCAGGTCGCGAGCTACAAAGGATCAGGGAGCACCGATGACACGGCTAACTTCACCTGCAAAGCGCTTAAGTAAATTTTCGATTGCACTGCTGGCTGCCCTCGCGGTTCACGCGCAAACCCTGTCGGGCGATGCGCTGGTCAAAGCTCTGCAGCAGGGTGGCTACGTGATCGTGATGCGGCACGCCAGTTCGCCGCGCGAGGTTCCGGATAAGCAGCACGCCAATCCGGACAACACTAAGCCCGAGCGCCAGCTCGACGAAACCGGCCGCGCGACTTCGGCGGCGATGGGCAAGGCGTTGCGCGATCTGAAAATTCCGATCGGCGAAATCTTCTCCAGCCCCACCTACCGCGCACTGGAAACCCTTCGCCTCGCACAGCTGCCGAACGCGAAGCCGACGCCGGAGCTCGGCGACAACGGCCAGAGCATGTCGATCACGAACGAAGCGCAGGCGGCCTGGCTGCAGAAGGCCGTGACGGTGTTCCCGTCGGGGACAAACACTCTGCTCGTAACGCATTTCCCGAACCTGACCCGCGCTTTTCCGCAGGACGCCAAAGGAGTCGAGGACGGCGAAGCGCTGATATTCGGCCCGGACGGCAAGGGCAGCGCGAAAATCGTGGCGCGCGTGAAGATCGAAGACTGGCCAAAGCTGAAGCCGTAACCATGTACCACCGGCGGTCGGAGCCGCCGGGGAAGTTACGCACTACTTCCCCACCAAATGCGCCGCGTCTCTATTGTTCTCGTTGCAGATGTACTCTTTGATCTCCCACCCCGGAGCCAGCTGCGATGATTCGACCACCTTCCAGGGCTTTGAATAAGCCCCCGGATCGTCGATTGTGATCTCGACATTCAGCCGTCCCAGCTCTGGTCGCGTGAACCGCTCGATGATATGCGCCTTATTCGTCCGCGGATGTCCGATCAAGTCAAGCCAGGCCTTGTCGTTCAGCCCGACCGTGTCGACTACCAGGGTGTCGCCTTCCCATTTGCCGATGGAATCGCCCCACCACGTTTCCTCCACGCTGGGATCGTGCTTACGGCCGTCGAGAAACACCTGCCGGTAACTATGCACGTTGCCTTCATAGAGGATCAGCAGCAGCTGCGGCGTCTGCACGATTTTCCACGGATAGGGGTCCTTGCGCGGCGTTCCCATGGGCAGGCACAGGCCTTCGGGATCGTCTTTGCTGTTAGCGGCATTGCGCTGCCGCATCAGCTCGACCGCCGATGGCAGCATCGGAACATCCTCCGGCTTCAGACCTCTGGCGATGTTGCGCGCGATGGTCTCGCCGTTCCGGATCGGCGGATCGCCCGGGCCGTATCCGGGCGCGTGATAAACGCCGGAGAAATCCACATGACCGTCGGCCGTGCGCGGCGTGGGCAGTCCCTTGGCCACCTGCTCGCCGCCGTCGTTGAACTGCGCGCACATAACCCCGGCGAAGCACAGCGTCGCCGCAGTCCGGTAAAAGAACCGAAGCATTGTTTCCACACTATATCCTGCTAAACTGAATCTTCCCAGGATGAAAGTCGGCGTCGTCGTCTTCCCCGGCAGCAATTGCGATCACGATGCGTGGTACGCAATTAACCGGAACCTGCGCGACGGCCTCCACGCGAGCGCCGAATTCATCTGGCACGATTCCACCGATCTCAGCAAAGTCGACGCCGTCATTCTGCCCGGCGGATTTTCTTACGGCGATTATCTGCGCTGCGGCGCCATCGCGCGCTTCTCGCCCGTGATCGGCTCGGTGAAGAAGTTCGCGGCGGATGGCGGCCTTGTCCTCGGCATCTGCAATGGATTTCAGATTCTGGTCGAAGCCGGACTTCTGCCCGGCGCGCTGCTGCGCAATCAGGATCTGAAATTCGTCTGCCGCGACGTGACGCTGCGCACCGAAACCACGGACTCGCCGTTCACTTCGAAACTCGACAAAGGCGCAGCTTCTCCACATGCCCATCGCGCACGGCGAAGGCCGCTACTTTGCCGACGAAAAGACGCTCGATGAACTCGAAGCCGAAGACCGCGTCGCTTTCCGCTATGTCGATAATCCAAACGGGTCGCTGCGCGACATCGCCGGCATTCTCAAGCCGGGAACGCAACGTGATGGGCATGATGCCGCATCCCGAGCGCGCCTGCGATCCGCTGATGGGCTCGACCGAGGGCCTCGGAATCTTCGAATCCATGCTTGTCGGCTGTGCCCGCATTGACGAGATGACCATCACACCGGAGCTGATCGAACAGCATCAGCTCACGCCCGCGGAGTACCAAAAAATCGTCTCCCTGCTCGGCCGCGAACCCAGTTACACCGAACTCGGCGTCTTCAGCGTCATGTGGAGCGAGCACTGCTCCTACAAGAGCTCCCGCATCCATCTGAAGAAGCTCCCGACGCAGGGCAAGTACGTCGTGCAGGGGCCGGGCGAGAACGCCGGCATCATCGGCATCGGCGACGGCTGGGTCGTCGCGTTCAAGATCGAATCGCACAACCATCCGAGTTACATCGAGCCTTTCCAGGGCGCCGCAACCGGCGTTGGCGGCATTCTGCGCGACATCTTCACCATGGGCGCGCGTCCCATCGCGGTGATGGATTCGCTGCGCTTCGGCCCGCCGGAAAACTTCCCGCATGCCGATCGCAATCTGCGCATTCTCACCGGCGTGGTGAGCGGCATCGCGCACTACGGCAACTGCTTCGGCGTGCCGACCGTCGGCGGCGAATGCGTCTTCGAAGAATGCTATTCGGCGAATCCGCTGGTCAACGTTTTCGCGCTGGGCGTCTGCAAAGAGAACGAGATCTTCTACGCGCGCGCGTCCGGCATCGGCAACCCGGTGATCTATGTCGGCGCGAAGACCGGGCGCGACGGCATCCACGGCGCGTCGATGGCCAGCGCCGAGTTCACCGAGGAATCGAAGCAGAAACGGCCGAACGTCCAGGTGGGCGATCCATTCCTCGAAAAGCTTCTGCTCGAAGCCTGCCTCGAAGCCATGAAGACCGGCGCGATCGTCGCCATTCAGGATATGGGCGCGGCCGGGCTCACATCGTCTTCCTGCGAAATGGGCAGCCGCGGCGGGGTCGGCATCGATATCGATCTGGACCTCGTCCCGCAGCGCGAAACCGGCATGACGGCTTACGAGATGCTGCTTTCGGAATCGCAGGAGCGCATGCTGCTGGTGGCCGAAAAAGGCCGCGAGGACGAGGTTTTCCAGCGTCTTCCGCAAATGGGGGCTCGATGCCGTCACCATCGGCGTGGTGACCGAAGACGGCAAGCTGCGCATCCGGCATCACGGCAAGCTGGTGGCCGAAATTCCCAATCCCGCGCTGGCCGATGAAGCGCCGCGCTACGATCGTCCGCACAACATCAGGCCGTATCGCAAAGCTCCGATCGACCCGCCGGCGCACATTCCCGCCTCGAAGGATCTGAACGCCGATCTGCTGCAGCTCGTTGCCTCCCCCGATCTCTGCTCCAAACGCTGGATCTGGGAACAGTACGACTACACGGTTCGCACCAACACGCATCGTCGGGCCCGGGTTCGGATGCCGCCGTGGTGCGCGTCAAAGAGACCGGCACTTCGATCGCGATGTCGCTCGATGGCAACGGCCGCTACTGCTATCTCGATCCGCGCGAAGGCGCGAAGCTCGCGGTCGCCGAATGCTGCCGCAATCTCGCCACCACCGGCGCGGTTCCCGTGGCCGCCACTAACAATCTGAACTTCGGCAATCCCGAGCGCCCCGAAATCATGGCCCAGCTGGTCGAAGCCATCGAAGGCATCGCCGAAGCCTGCGCATTCTTCGAAGCGCCCATCACCGGCGGCAACGTCAGCCTCTACAACGAAACGCTGGGCGAAGGCATTTACCCGACGCCGGTGCTCGGCATCATCGGCCTGATGAAGACGGCAATCCCGCGCTCCGGTGCAGTTCCGCAGCGAGGGCGCGCAGATTCTTCTGCTCGGCGGCCTCGGCGAGAATCATGCCCTGCGCTTCGGCAGCTCCGAGTACGCGAAAGTCATTCTCAATCAACTTTGGGGGCTGCCGCCGCAGCTCGACATGGCTCACGAAAAACGCGTCCACGACTGCGTGCGCGAAATCCTCGCCGCGGGGCTGGCCGAATCCGCGCACGACCTCAGCGATGGCGGCCTGGCCGTGGCACTGAGCGAATGCTGCACCAGCGAAATCGGCGCGAAGGTGACCATTGCATCCGGCGGAACGCGTCGAATTCACCCTGTTCGGCGAGGCGCCGTCCCGCATTCTGCTGACGACCAAAGATCCCGCCCGCATCCACGAAATTGCCCTGCGTTTTGACGTTGAATGTCCGGCTATCGGCGTTACAATGAAGGGGCGGTTACAGATCGGAGACGGAACCTCTGCCATGTGGATCGATGTCGCCACCACCGATTTGAAACAATCGTTCGAAAACAGCCTTCCCGAAATCCTTCACAAACATAATGCCGGTAAATTTGACGAGCCAACCCTCTCGAAGACAAACTTCACGAAGAGTGCGGTGTCGCGGCCATTTACGGCCATCCCGAAGCCTCGAAGTTGGCCTATCTGTCTCTCTACGCCCTGCAGCATCGCGGGCAGGAGAGCGCCGGTATCTCGACCAGCGACGGCGACCTGATCCACACGAAGCAAATCGATGGGGCATGTGGCGGATATTTTCACCGAACCCGTGCTTTCGGGACTTCCCGGCTCGCTCGCCATCGGCCACACGCGTTACTCGACGACTGGCGATACGGTGGAGCGAAATGCGCAGCCATTTTCCGTGCATTGCAACAAAGGCCGGATCGCGGTAGCCCACAACGGCAACATCACGAACGCCGCTGAACTGCGCGCCGATCTGGAAGCGCGCGGCTCCATTTTCCAGGCGTCGAGCGATACCGAAGTGATTCTGCATCTGGTGGCGCATTCCCGCGAACGAACCCTGGCGGGCGCGCTCCGCGATGCGCTGCTGCAGCTTGAAGGCGCGTTTTCGCTGGTGTTTCTGGCGCAGGACCGCGTCATCGTGGCGCGCGATCCGCAGGGATTCCGTCCGCTCGCCATGGGACAGCTCGAATTCAACGCCGGCGCCCCGGCGCATGTTTTCGCTTCGGAGACCTGCGCATTCGACCTGATCAACGCGGTCTACATGGGCGATGTGCAGCCCGGCGAGATGGTGATCGTCGGCCCCGAAGGCGTCACGCGGGAACGCTATGCTCCACAGAGACGCTTGTCCCACTGCGTTTTCGAGCACGTTTATTTTTCGCGCCCGGACTCGATCGTCTTCGGCCGCGCAGTGCAGGAGTCGCGTGAGACGCTGGGCATCCTGCTGGCGCGCGAAGCTCCGGCCGATGCCGACATCGTGGTTCCGGTCCCCGATTCGGGCAACGCGGCGGCGCTGGGATATTCCGGCGAGTCCGGTCTGCCTTACCGTCAGGCCCTTATTCGCAACCACTATGTGGGCCGGACGTTCATCGAACCGTCCCAGGCCATCCGCGATTTTGGCGTAAAGCTGAAGCTGAACGCTGTGCGGAGCCTGCTCGAAGGCAAGAGCGTCGTGCTGGTCGACGACTCGCTCGTGCGCGGCACCACCAGCCGCAAAATAGTCCGCATGGTGCGGCAGGCGGGTGCGCGCGAAGTGCATATGCGGATTTCCTGCCCGCCCACCATTTCGCCCTGTTTCTACGGCGTCGATACGCCGAACAAGAGCGAACTGATTGCAGCCAACAGCTCGATTGAAGAAATCCGCCGCTTTATTGAAGCCGACTCACTCGCCTATCTGTCGATGAACGGGCTTCGGCGGTCCGTGGCCGATGAGCGCGGCGATTACTGTTACGCCTGCTACACGGGTGACTATCCGACGGACTTCGTCAACATCGATCAGCTGGTCCGCGCGGGCCGGAAAGCCGGCAGCTGATCAGCGAAGGCTCTAGCTCAGCGAAACGAAATATTATCGTTACCGATCAGGACCGGCCCTCTTGCGGCCATGTGCCTGGCCGCCAACTCGAAAGCCGATAACTTCCGAACAGCCGGTCGCTCAGGCACAATCCGCTTCACGCGTGCATAGGGCCGGTAAACACTTCGCGACAAGGAGGGAACTACTTCCCGGAGCGCCTTGGCGTCCCGGCTATTCGAGGGGGTGCTCTTTGACATGGTCGACGACGATCACGGGGATGGAGCGCTTTTGCTTCACCAGCTTCAGCCCCAGTTCCTGTTGAATGGCCTCGAAAACGGTGATCCCGCCTGGTGCGTCCGCTTGTCCAGGCGCGATATCCGTGCCGGATTCCGTGCCGGATAAGGATGCCGGCATCATGGTCTTTGGAGTCCAGCCCAGAAGGAAGTCCCAGCCGCCCTGCAGTCCCGTGCCGTCGACGATGGGATGATCGACATACAAGCCCGCCCATTGCGGCAGGCGCACAGCGAATTCAGCCATCGTGGTGTTCTTGCATGACATCGCTTTCATGGGAGCCGTCGACGCGGGCTTTTGGGCGTTATCGGGCTTGCAGAGAGAGCGCTCGGCCTCATCCGCCCGAGTCATTTTGGATCCCTTCCCTGCCACCCTCAGTACGTAGACGGTGACTGCGCGATTTTCGGTGTGAGTTTTCATCTCAAAGCTGTCCACCAGTAGACCGCGGAGCATCTCGACTGCCACGCTGAAGGGCGGGAGTTGCCGTCGGCCGTTAACGAGTCGGGGGGCACCCTCGCCGGTCTCGGGCAGTTTGGCAACGATGTCCCACCTGACATCATCCGCCGATTTGGGAAGACCGATTACAGTATCGGCTGCGACGTCGGGAGGGATCATAAGCGCCGTCGCGATCAACTGGCGCAGAGTGCCGCCTGCATGCACCTCGGTGCCGCCGCCATAGGAGACTCCCGTGAAAGGCTTCGCTGGATCGGCCCGCTTGATGCTGGCGGCTTCAAACCGGGCCGCGGCTGTGGCCAGCGAGATTTCGATACCGGCCGGGTTCGGGCCGGGCCGGCGACTCGCTTTCTGAATCTCGAGTGACGGGACCGAAACGTTCTGTATTTCCAGCTTCAGGCCCAGTTGTTTTTCCACGGCGGCGAAGACCGAAATGCCGTCGGCTCCGCGCACCGCGAGCAGGGAGCGGTCGGTCCACTCGAGGTCGAAGTCATAGGCGCCCTCCAGGCCCGAGGAATCGATCACTTCGTGATCGAGATAGCCGCCGGACAACCGGTACAGGTTTTCCGCAATCGCCGCTGCCGTCACATTGCGGCATTTGACTTTGATGTTCGGAATGGAGGCGGCGTCAGCGTCGGAGGGGGCTGTTTGCTGCACGAGCTGACATCCGGGATCGCCGGATCCGCTGGCCGACTTCAGTTTCGAGCCTCCCTTCATGACCGAAAGAACGTATCGCGGAACCGGGTGTGTGCCCCGATTGATCACGAGGCCGAAGCGATCGCCGAGAAGGTTTTGCAGCATCAGGTTGGCGGTGGCCGACGTCGTGCCGTTCGGAACCTTAGCGGCGACGTCGAACAGGTCCACACTCACCCAGCTGGGGCCACCAGAGATCGTGTCCTCAGGCACTCCCCACGCGGCCTCAATGAGCTGAAGCAGGGTTGCATCGCGGTTAATGTAACGCCCTTCGCGCAATATTCCGCCGACGTTTTGCGCGGTGCCGTGCACCGTGGCGCTGACGTGAACGTCCGCCATTTCGAACTTCGGCCTTTCCTGGGAATACCCTGAAACAGCCGCTGACAGAGCGAGCAAAATCGCATTTTTCACAAGCACCTCGCTTCAAGATCCTTATTCTAATGACTCATGATCAACATCCTGACGACTCATGATTAACTGCGTAGGGCAGAGCAAAGCCGCCCAACTCCTGTATGGTCGGGCACTCGTCAGTTATTGACATCATTCTTATCTTTGAGCCGATGGCTGTTTCAGAGTCCTTCGTCGCCAGCGGATCAACCGAATCAATCCAATGGAATCCTTCGCTGGTCCCCACGCCTTTTTGCAGGGCTGGACAGCGCCTGTCATCAAGCTAGTTGGCCCGGCTGGAAGACATGCGTCCACGTGAATCACAGCGTTCAAAAATAAATCCCCTGCCGCCGATCTCCAGGTCCCTCCATGGCTTACGCTCAGCCGCCCCGCCTTCAACCCTCCCGCGCACCCCGCTTCGCCTCCTCCGCCATGCTATTGCTGTTCCCGAAGGAGCCTTCACCTATGGCTACAGCAAAACAGACCGAAGCGAATCGCCGCAATGCGCAAAAATCCACCGGCCCGCGCACCGAGGAAGGCAAACGCACCTCCAGCCTGAACGCCTATAAGCACGGTCTCACCGGCCAGCGCGTCATCATGACTGCTGAAGAAGCTGAAGCCCGCGACCGTTTCACCGACGGCATCTTCGAAGACCTCAAACCCGTCGGCGCCATGGAAGAAACGCTCGTCCAGTCCATCGCCGATTGCCACTGGCGCATCCACCGCGTCGTGGCCATTGAAGACAACATCTTCGCCGCCGAAGCCTGGAACGAAGAAAGTCACGCCGCCGAGCAAGAATCCGACTACGACGGAATCGACCGCGCCCTCGCCCCGATGCACACGTTCACCCTCGATCCGAAGCGCTTTCATCTCCTGACGATTTACGAAATGCGCCTCCACCGCAAAGCTCAGTCCGACCTGAAGCAGTTCCGCGAACTCCAGTCCGAACGCCGCAACGCACAGAAGAGGAACGAGGAAACGCCCCGGCCCGCACCGGAAAAGCGCGCGACCGTAGCCGGGCAAACGCCTGAATCCGAAAGGCTCAACCGGCCGAATGGCTTCGTATGTTCAACCGCGCCCCTGTCGGATAAGCTGTCGGAAAAGGAGATCGAAAAATTCTTCAGCGCCGATCTTTCCCGGCACGTTGCCCAACCCTCCGCACCGCCGGATCACGTAGCCGGTCTGCCGTGAACCACCCCCAATGCGCAACTGCAATGAGGGCTCCCGGTTCAGCGCAGGCTGTAGCTCAGCCCCAGCGTCGCCTGATAAGAATTCTTCTTCGCGCCCGGTGGCGGATCATTCAGGTAGTTGTCCGTGGTCCCCAGCGTCACGTTCAGCCGCTTGTACGCCGGAATTGTCAGGGCGGCGTTGGCCACTGCGGTGAACACATTCGAGTTGGTCAGGGCAGGCGACAGCACCAACTGCTCCGTGAACTTGCTGCCGCGCCAAAGATTGCGTGAAAAATCCTCTTCGGCCGCTGCGCCGGCGAGACTGTGATCCGACGCCGAGGCGTAGAACTCCTGCCGGATGTATGTCGCGCTGCCCTTCAGGTCGAGACTTTCATTCGCGCGCCTGATCACGCTCCAGCCGATGCCGCCGCCGTACGTTTGCTGCAGATTGAGGCCCTGCGAGAAATTGTGATCGAACGACGCCTGCGCGAAGGCATAAAACGCCGAAGAAAAATATTCGTCGCGTTCGAATCCTCCGTGATAAATGGACGTTTTCACGGTGGGCGTCGTCGGCTGCTCCAGCGTTCCGTATGTAGTGCTGAACGTGACCGTCGTGCGGTTCCGGCGCTGCAGCCAGTCGGTATCAGGGATGATGCTCACCAGGTTGATCGCGCCGTTGAAAGTCTTACTCACCTGCGTCCCTTCCACCAGCGACGCGCCCGCGGTTACGGTGCCTGTCCAGCTGGCCAGGAATCCGGGGTTCTGCTGCATCTCTTTATCGAAGGCGTCTTTGTCGATGAGGTGGTCGGTGTCCGCCACCGCCACGGTCTGCGGTTGCCCGGTCGACGGCGTTACCGTAATCTTCTGATCGGCGAACACGATGCTGCCTTCCGGCACTTTCGAAGTGTCACCGTGTTTCTTCAGAACCACACCTTTCGGAATGGCGGCGAACGCCTGAGATGTCGTCAACTCCTTGACCTTACTCCAATCGACCGTGATTTCACCGATCACATCGCTCTTGAACACTACGGACCCGCCATTCGATCGTTCGAATTTTCCGACGAGCCGCTCCCCGTCGGCGAACACAAGGACGTCTTTACTCTCGGCGGGCTTTTGCGCGTGCAGTGCAGAGGCGGCCACCAATACGCCAATCAGGGTGACCGCTCGGTTGGAAGACATAAGCCCCATTCTATCGGCTGTTGCATTACACTGATGCTGATGCATCGGCTTATCCTGCCCGCGTTGATCGCTGCCTCCCATTTGCCGGCCGCGACGTTGGTAAAGGACGGCACATTCGGCGGCATGCACGTGATGTACAAAGTGCTGCTGCCGGAGGGTTACGATGCGGGGCGGGAATATCCCGCGATTCTCGCGTTCGGCGGCGGCGAGCAGTCCATGCAGCTGGTCGATATCGGCCTGCAGCGCTACTGGGGCGGCGAGGCGAGGCATCGCGGTTACGTCGTTGTGAGCCCCGCGGCACCCGTCGGCACGCTGCTCTATCAGGAAGGCGCGAAGATCTTCCCCGAGTTTCTGGAAATGGTTGTCCGCGATTACAAGCCGCAGGGCGGACGCATGCACGCCGCGGGCTATTCGAACGGCGGCGTTACGGCATTCTATGTCGCGTCAACGTATCCGAAATACTTCTGGTCCGTTACGGGCCTGCCCGGAGAACTGCGGGCTGCGTCCGACGCAAATACGGAAGCGCTGAAGTCGATCTGCATCGACATGTGGGTGGGCGCGAATGATCTGAACTGGCGGGATCAGATGGCGGAGCAGTTCGCCATGTTCCGGCGAAAGGGCTATACCGCACGCTTCCGTGTAATGGAGAATCAGAATCACGTACTGAGTCTTTCGCCTGAGGACCTGACGCGTTTATTCGATTACCTCGACGGCGCGGCCAAAGGCTGCGGCAAAGGAGAGAAACAATGAGATCACTGAGATTTACATTTCTGACTTTAAGCCTGATTGGCCTCGCGACGGCCCAGGCGCCGGTCGACTACAGCAAGGTGCAGATTGAGACCGTAAAGCTCACGCCGAATTTCTACGTCCTCAACGGACAGGGCGGCGCCATCGGCGTACTGACGGGTCCCGACGGCGTGCTGATGGTGGACAGCCAGTTTGCGCCGCTTACCGAGAAGATCGTGGCCGCTATCAAACAGGTGTCGAACGGCGCACCGATCAGATTTCTCATCAACACGCACGTGCACGGCGACCACACCGGCGGTAATGAGAACCTCGGGAAGATGGGCGTGACGATATTCGCCCGCGAGGAACTTCGTGAGCGGCTCGCGCATCCGGCTCCCGGGGCCAATGGCGCGCCGGGCACGCCGGCTCCGGCTGCGGCGCTTCCTGTTGTCACATACAACTCGCCGATCACGTTTCATATGGACGGCGAGGATGTACAGGCTATCCCGATTCCGAAAGCCCACACTGACGGCGACACGCTCGCGTACTTCCCGAAGAACAACGTGATCATGATCGGCGATTACTTCCGGAGCCTCGGCTACCCGAATATCGATCGTGCAAACGGAGGCTCGCTGCCCGGGATGCTGGCGGGTATCGATAAGGCCATCAGCCTGTGCAACGCGGATACAAAGGTGGTGCCGGGCCACGGTGCCATCACTGACCGCAATGGGCTGATCGCGCATCGCGACATGATCATCGCGATTCGCGACAAAATCGCGCCCATGGTGGCGCAGGGCAAAACGCTGCCGGAAGTCGTTGCGGCGAAGCCGACGGCCGCCTACGACTCGAAAGTGCCGGGCGTCGGAACCACGGGAGAGCGCTTTATCGGCCAGGTCTACGCCGAACTCAAAGCCGGGAAGTAACGCAGGCGGCTTCGGCTGCGTCCCACGCGCATAAGGGTGAATCGATACACTGGGAATTCCATGCGCGTTTTGAGCGGCATTCTTTTTGCGGTGGCGGCTTGTGCCTCCTCAGACGTTGTACAGCGCGCCGGCGACCTTTATGCGCATACCGATTACGCGGGATCGCTGCATATCCTCGCCGCCGATCCGGCGCCCGATGCCGCCGGCTACATGCTCACGGGCAAGAATTACTTCATGTCGGGCGATTACAAAAGGTCGGTCGAGTATTTCGAAAAGGCCCACGCCGTTACGCCCGACAGCTCCGACTGCGAGCTCTGGCTCGGCCGCGCGTGGGGGCGTCGCGCGGAAACAGGCGGATGGATGATGGCCGCGGCCCATGCTTCGAAAGCGCGGCAGCACTTTGAAAGAGCGGTCGCGCTTGACCCGAACAACCGTGAGGCGAAAAACGACCTGTTCGACTTCTATCTGAACGCTCCCGGTTTTCTGGGCGGCGGTCTGGACAAAGCGGAGGCGCACGCACGCAGTATCGCGAACGAGCGCCCTGCGGAATCGGAATTCGAACTGGGGCAGGTGGCGGAGAAGCGCAAGGAATACGCCACTGCGGAGTCGCATCTTCGGCGCGCCATCGAGTTTGCCCCGGCGGAGGCCGGTCGCGTTGTGGATCTGGCGCGCTATCTGGCGAAAAGAGGCCGCCTCAAAGAGAGCGACACTTTGTTTGAACGAGCCCGCAAGCTGGCGCCGAACCAGCCGCGCGTCCTTTTCGCCGAGGCCAGCGTGGATGTCGAGAATCACCGGGACACGGAGCACGCGCGCGCGCTGCTGGAAACCTATCTGCACGCCAGCCTGACGCCGGACGACCCGCCGCGCCAGGAAGCTGAAAAGCTTCTCCGTCACCTCGGCGGTCCGACGGAGTGATGCAGGGCTCTGGCGTTCTCAAGACCTGGGCCGTTTTGGTTTTCTTCCTCACGTTGAAAGCGGCGGGCAATTCCTGGATGGCGTGGGGGATGAAGCAGGTCCCCGAGCGCATGTCGCTCGACCCTTCGCTCTACCTGCACGCCATGCTGAACCCCTTCGTGGCGCTCGGCATCATTGCGCTGATCCTTTCTCTGCTGACGCGCATGGCGCTGCTGAGTCTGGCGGATCTCAGCTTCGTTCTGCCTGTGACCGCCATCGGATATGTAGTGGCCGTAGTTATCGGCAAGGTCTGGCTGCATGAAGCAGTCAGTTCGCAGCGCTGGCTCGGAGCGCTGCTGATCTTCGGCGGCGCGTTGCTGGTAGGCTCGACTTCGCGCAATACGACGCGCAACACGACCACGAAAGCGGATTCGGAATGAAGTGGCTGCTGGTTGCAGTGATGGTCACGGCAACCGTGCTGGCCGATCTGCTGCAGAGCCACGAAATGAAGCAGGCCGGCGAGCAGTCCGTCAGCGCAAGCGGTTTCGCGCGGCTGCTGCAGACGATCGCGCGGCGGCGGCTGTTGTTCCTCGGCGTGGCCTGCAACGCGGTATCGTTTTTCACATTCATGGCCCTGGTGCAGTCGGAGCCGTTAAGTTTCGCCGTTCCCGCGTCCGCGTCCAGTTTTGTGCTGGAGACCGTGCTCGCGAAGTTCGTTCTCCACGAACACATCGGCGCGCGCCGAACCGCGGGTGCGCTGGCTGTCCTGGCGGGCGTTGTTCTGGTTGGTGGCTAGCACCGGTACCAGTTGTCCATCGCGAATGTAGTAGTCCGCGCCGCGCCAGCGGATGCTGCTGCGCGTAAAGCTGAACAGCCAGATCACGAAGGCGACCGCATCCCAGACGGGAATCAGCGTCAGTTGCTTCCAGAGCGCGTGCTGTCTGAGACCGTGAATTCCGATCATCCATGTCATCAGAATGCGCAGCGCGAGGTAAGTGCCCAGATAAGCCATCGCGACGGTCGCAGTCGGATGAATCGCGACCGCGGCCAGAGACCACGGAAGGCCCATCGTCAACAGCAGGCCTATGTGTCCCCACGGGCGCATGTGGCGCATCACGACAATCCAGCGCAGCCGCTTGTGGAGCAGTTCGCTGAGCGAGCCGTAATCGCAGACGGTGTCGATTGCGTAACGGAGTAAGCGGACCTCGAAGCCCTGTTCGTCGATCAGTCTTCCGACGAGCAGGTCGTCCGCCGGGCGATTCTCCAGGACCGGATATCCGCCGAAGCCGGCAAGCCGCGTGCGGGTCGTCGCGATCGTCGGGCCGAGTGCGAACTTCATTCCTTCCAGTTGCCAGTCGATCAGGACTCCGGCGTAGAAATCCGACATCATGCCGACGCTCTGCAAATGATCGGTGAATGTCTTGATTTCGATCGGCACATAGAGACACGTAACCGCGCCCACCTTCGGATCGCGCAGCGGAGCCACGACGTGACGCAGATAGTCGGGCCTTACACGTACATCACTGTCGCTGATCACGACCACTTCGTGCTCGGCCTCGCTGACCAGGCGCGCCAGCTTCGCCACTTTGTCGTTGGTGGCAACACGTCCCGAACCCAGCAGGATGCGAATGCGGCATTGGGGAAATTCGTCTCTGAGCTTAGCAATCGCCGACTGAATGGCCTCGTCGTCCGGATCCACACAGAACACCATTTCGTAGTCCGGATAATCCAAACGGCAGAAGCTCGCGAGGTTTTCGTATGCGTCCGGATCGACTCCGCGAAACGGCTTGAGAATGCTCACCTGCGGCGTGTAGTCCGCATCCGGCCTGCTTGGCGGGTGGCGGAAATAACGCCACGCGCTGTAAATGACGATCAGGTAGTAGATAAACGGAATCCCCGCAAAGACCAGGAAAACGTCTCTGAAGTACGTCATGCTAGTTCAATAGGTGGTTCGTCAGAAGGAGTTTGCCGCCGCTGTCGGCAACCACGGCGAGCAGCGCGGGGTCGACGAGGTTCTTCAGCCGCGCCACGGACCTTTTCGTGATCACCAGATAGCAGCGCTCCGGCCCCACCCACAGCGTCTTCCACTGCGTGTCGTCAATGAACACGTTGGGTGCACCCGGCGCGTAGGAGCCGTAGACCAGATTGTTGAACCGCCCGTTGAGCAGCAGCGCTGTGCGGTTCGTGTAAAAGAAGACTGAAGAGAAATCGTAGTAGTGATGATCCACGATCAGCTTTCCCGCAGGCGCACGGAGCAGCGCGTCGGCAAGCGGCCGTGAGGAAAGAAACGGATCGAAGCTGGCCATGGCGACTCGCGCTGCCTGGAAGAACAGGATGGACATGAGCGCGATGGCGAGGAAGGCGCGTTGTCCGCGCGCACGGAACGTCCCTATGGCCCCGATGACGAACGCCCCCGCAGCGAGAAGCAGCGGCAATCGCAGATAAGCGAATGAAGGAATGCTGAGGTCCTCCATATGGCCGAGCGAAAGCTTATAGGCGCCGGGATGCGGGATGAGCGCCTGCGAAATGTCGCCCGGCGTCGGGTAATTCCACGAAAGCACAAAAAGCGCGATCACCGCGCCGGCTGCCAGCACGAACACACCGCACAGCGCGCGCGTGGCGTATCGAATCCAGTTGCTTCCGGCTGCCATGGCGGATCCGAGCAGCAACGCGAGCGCCGGATAGACCGGCATCGAATAGTATTCCTGCGTCGTCGAAAACGTAAAGAAGACAAGCACGACGCCCGTCCATATCAAGGCCAGTAATCGGGTTCTTCCGGGGCGGTCAACCGGCCTGAAGTTCAGCTTCACCACCGCCGGCAGATACAGGCTCCACGGGAACAGCCAGAGCAGATGGAACAGCCAGAAGTAAAGCCGCGGGACCGTGTCGTAATCGCGCGGATACCGCATGTTCAGAAAACGCAGCAGCTGTTCATTGATGAAGTAGAACCACAGGAAGCCGTGATACTCGCCCGGCGCGCTGCGCATGGTGAATTCAAAGAACGGCGGATTGCGTACCGCGGCGATAATGTGCCAGGGGGCGGCGATCAGAACAACCACGGCCAGGCCGCTCCATGGCCGCAGTACTTTCCAGATGCGCCGGTTGAAAAGCTGTCCGGTGATCGCGAGGTAAACGAGTGCGGTGCCGACGGGAAACACCAGACCGATCAGGCTCTTCAGCAGCAGGCTTGTTCCCAGGCTCGCCGCCATCACAAACGCCCACCAGGGTCTCTTCTTCTCATCCGGATCGAGGATGCGGATAAACGCCCACATGGTCAGGGCAATGCTTCCGGTGAGCATCACATCCGGAATCAGAATACGCGTGAACAGGAAGAGTCCGAAGCACGTCGCGATCGATAGTCCCGCATACATTCCCGCGCGCGCGCCGAATGCCCACATGCCGAACGCCGCCGTGAGCCACGCGAGCGCGATCGCCGCCAGCACCACCGGAATCCGCGCCGCCCAGTCTGTGGCGCCGAAATAATGGAACGATCCCGCGATCAGCCAGTAGATCAGGGGCGATTTTTCCAGATAGGGAATGCCGTCGAGCCGCGCCGTGACCCAGTCGCCCGATGTCATCATGTTGCGCGCGATTTGCGCCTGCACGGCATCCACATCGTCCATCAGAGACGGCGGCGAAATCATGCATCCGGCATAAACCGCGGCGGCGGCGAGCAGTACGATCAGGTAGAAGTGAACGCGTCTTCCATCTTCCACTGCGCCGGACTGCCCGGCGTCCCCGTCTGAATTCGCCATTTTTTCATCCAATAGAAAAGTATCGTCAGGCCCCACAAATGGAAGCCGAGGTTGGCGCGCCGGTCGAGATGAGCGCGCACATGCTCCCGGATTCGCGGTATCTGAAAGAAATCCCCGTGCTCGGCGGATGCGAAGGCCAGCGCTTCTTCGAGCACCGGGCGCAGCGGCCCGCGAAACCAGTCGTGCGTCGGAATGTCGAAGCCGGTTTTCTTTCGCTGCAGAATGTCGGGTCCGAGTTTGCCGCGCATGAGATTGCGCAGGATTACTTTCTGCCCTTTACCTTGAATCTTCAGATGCGCCGGCAGGGAGTTCGCAAATTCCACGATCCTGTGATCGAGAAACGGCGGCCGCACTTCGATTGAGTGCGCCATGCTGGTGCGGTCGACCTTGTTGAGAATATCGTCGGGCAGATAGTAGCGCTGATCGAATGCGAGGAACGGCTGCAGGCTGTCTCCCGCGCACAGGCCGAAGGGGCCGTTGTGCGCGTTCGATGACGCGGCCAGTTCCGCGAGCACGGAATCAAGCGCACGAGGCAACGCCGGCTGAATCAGCTCGCGCCGTTCCGCATCGCTGAACGTGCCGTTCCAATAAACGTGCGCGCGGGCCCCGGGCATCAGGCAGCCTTCGAGGAATCGCTTGGCTTTATATTCGAAGCCGATTTTGTCGTCAGAGACGGGCCAGCGCCGGGCGACTGCCAGCATGGTCCGAATTGCCGCTGGCGGCAAGCGCCGCATGCGGTTCGCCAGCAGACTCGCCCGATGCATCAGATAACCGCCGAACAGCTCGTCCGCACCTTCACCGCTGAGCGCCACGGTGGCGCCGGTCTTCGTCATCTGCGACAGAAACCACACGGGCAGCGCGCCGGAATCGGCGGTTGGCTCGTCGAGATAGTACACGAGGTTCTGAATCGCGGCGGGCAGATCGCTCTCCGGATTGAGATCAAACTCGGTGTGATCGGTGCCGTACTGCTCGGCGACCTGCCGCACATAGCGCGATTCGTCAAAGCTTCGCCCGCGAAACGTGATCGAAAACGTTTTCAGGCGCGACCGCGATTCCTGTGCCGCGTAGTGCACGATGCTCGAGGAATCGAGACCGCCGCTCAGCCAGACGCCCAGCGGCACATCGGACACCAGATGCTCGCGCACCGATTCGCGCAGCAGACCGGTCGAGTTCCGCTTCGGCTTCTGCCGGCGTCCAGTTTCTGCGCGGCGCCAACCGGTAAGCGCCAGTAGCATTCCGTCCTGATCGCGCCGCCCCGCCATTCCAGCCAATGCCCGGGCAGCAGCTTTTCGATGCCCTCGACCAGCGTCCACGGCGCGGGCACATAGTTCAGCGACAGATAACAATCGAGGCCCGTCGAGACTCAGCGCGCGCTCGATCTCGGGATGAATCAGAATCGCCTTCAGCTCCGAGCCGAAATACAGATCGTCGCCGCGCCGCGCGATGTAGAGCGGCTTGATGCCCATGCGGTCCCGCGCCAGAACCAGCCGTCTTTCCGATTCCCTCCACAGCGCCACGCCGAACATGCCGCGCAGCTGCGCGAAACATGCGGTGTCCCATTCCATGAACGCATGCAGCACCGTTTCGGTGTCGCAGAGCGAATGGAAACGATGCCCGCGCTGTTCAAGTTCGCCGCGCAGTTCGAGGTGGTTGTAAATCTCGCCGTTGAAGACGATGACGTAGTCGCCGTCATCGGAAATGATCGGGCTGATCGCCGCCGGCGATATCGATGATCTTCAGCCGCGCGCGCACCCAGCGAGACGGCTTCCGACTCAAAAACACCCTGCTGGTTCAGGGCCGCGATGAATGAGCGTCGCGATCGCCTTCTGGATTCTGCCCGTAGCGCGGCCGACGCGCGTGCGTGAAGCCGGCAATGCCGCACAATCAGTTCAGTATGACAGTCCCGTTCAGGCCGATACGGTCGAAACCACGCTCGATTGCCGGGACGGCCGGTTGCGCGTCTGCCGCCACTGCACCTGCGGCATAAACAGCGAAGTGTCGATGCGATCCTGATACCGCACCGCGATATTCATCAGCGAATCGAGCAGCGAATCGGAAAGAAAATGCGGCTGCGAGGCCGAGATCGATCAGCTTGGAATGTTTCGCGTTGTAGTAGTGCTCTTCCGATTCCACGCGCGGCGCCGGAAGATGCTCGATCTCGACCTGCAGGCCCAGCTTTGCGCGCCGCCGTCTGCACCATGTGCGCCAGTTCGAGCACCGAAAACTGCTCGGTGAACTGGTTGAAGACGCGGCATTCTCCCGGCTTCGCCGGATTCAGACAGGCCAGCTCGATGCAGCGCACCGTATCGCGGATATCGAGAAAGCCGCGCGTCTGGCCGCCCTTGCCGTACACCGTCAGCGGATGGCCCACCGCGGCCTGCGCGCAGAAGCGGTTCAGCACCGTGCCGAAGACATCGTCGTAATCGAAACGGTTGATCAGCGCTTCATCCAGCACTACTTCGTCGGTCACGGTGCCGTAAACCACGCCCTGATTCAGATCGGTGGCGCGCAGCCCCCAGATCCTGCAGGCGAACATCATGTTGTGGCTGTCGTGAACTTTCGAAAGGTGATAGAACGAGCCGGGCTGTTTGGGGAAGGGAAGCACGTCCTTGCGGCCGTTGTGCTCGATGCGTGATGTAGCCTTCTTCGATATCGATATTCGGCGTGCCGTACTCGCCCATCGTGCCCAGCTTGACCAGGTGGCAATCGGGCGCAAGTTCCTTGCAGCGCAAAGAGCAGATTCAGCGTGCCGACGACATTGTTGACCTGCGTGAACACCGCGTGCTTGCGGTCGATCATCGAATACGGCGCCGAACGCTGCTCGGCAAAATGAACCACGGCTTCGGGTGCGAAGTCCTCGATTACGCCGGCGAGGAATTCATAATCGTTCACGTCGCCGACGTACGACTGGATGGACTTGCCGGTGAGTTCGTGCCAGACGCGCAGGCGGTCGGCCAGCGGCTGGATCGGCGTCAGCGTCTGCGCGCCCAGTTCGAGGTCCCACTGACGGCGCACGAAGTTGTCGACCATGGCCACCGAGTGCCCTTTTTCGGACAAATAGAGCGCCGTGGCCCAGCCACAATAACCGTCACCGCCAAGCACGCAGATTTTCATGTTTAATGAGGGTATCTTTACGCAATGGTAGCAGGAGTCTGCAACCGCAACGTAACTTACAATATCCATTGAAGCATGCGAACTCTGTTTCTGAATCCGCCATCGTTTGAGGGGTTCGACGGCGGAGCGAGTTCCCGCTGGCCGGCTTCGCGCGAGATCGAGTCCTACTGGTACCCGGTGTGGCTCTGCTACCCCGCGGGCATGCTGCCGGACAGCAAAGTGATCGATGCGCCGCCGCATAAGATCTCCATTGAGCAGACGGTCGCGATGGCGAACGACTTCGAACTGCTGGTGCTGTTCACGTCCACGCCGGGATTCGAGGTCGACTGCAAGATCGCCGAGATGATGAAGGCGTCGAATCCGAAGCTGAAGGTCTGCTTCGTCGGGCCGCCGGTCACGGTTGAGCCGGAGAAATCGCTGCGGGCGAGCGAAGCCATCGACTTCGTGATTCGCCGCGAGTTCGATTACCAGATCGTGGATTACGCGAACGGCAAACCGCTGGAGGAAATCCCCGGCGCGAGTTTCCTCAGGAACGGCGCCGTCGTTAACAATCCCGAAGCGCCGATGATCGAGAATCTCGATGCCCTGCCGTGGGTGACGAAGATTTATAAACGGGATCTCGACATCCGCAACTACAACGTGCCGTTTCTGTTGAACCCGTTCCTTTCGATGTACACGTCGCGCGGATGTCCGGCAATGTGCACGTTCTGTCTGTGGCCGCAGACGCATTCGGGGCATCGCTGGCGGCTGCGCTCGAGCGACGATATCCGCGACGAGGTGAAGTACGCGCTGGAAGCGTTTCCGCACATGAAGGAAATCTTCTTCGACGACGACACATTCAACTACCGCAAAGACCGCACCATCGAGCTGTGCACGAAGCTGAAGCCGCTGAAGTTCACCTGGAGCTGCACGTCGCGCGTGACGACGGACTACGACACGCTGAAGGCGATGAAGGAAGCGGGCTGCCGGCTGCTGATCGTGGGGTACGAGTCGGGGGATGCGCAGATCCTGAAGAACATCAAGAAGGGCGCGACGATCGACATGGCGGAGCGCTTCACGGCGAACTGCCGCAAGCTGGGACTGGTGATTCACGGCGACTTCATCGTGGGGCTGCCGGGCGAGACGCGGGAGAGCATCCGCAAGACGATCGATTTTGCGAAGAAGCTGGACAACGAGACGATTCAGGTGTCGATCGCGCATCCGTATCCGGGGACGGAGTTTTACGATTACGCGAAGAAGAACGATCTGATATCGATCGGCAACATTGTGGACGAGCGCGGGAATCAGCTGCCGAAGGTGGTGTACGAGAACCTGAACGAAGCGGAGCTGATGGACTGGGTGGAGAAGTTCTACGGCGAATATTACTTCCGGCCGAAGGTGGTCTGGCGGATGGTGCGGAAGGTGATTTTCAACGCGCACGACCGGCGCAGGCTGATGAAGGAAGCGCGCGAATACATGGCGCTGCGGGAACGGCGGAAGAAGTTCATCGCGGATCAGCGGCAACAGCACGCAGTCACGGCGAATGCCGGCGACTAGACAAACCGTCGTCCCGATTCCCTCAAAAAAACACTGAACAAGCGGGCACCTGGCGGGATTAGACATATATGGACTCCCCGCACCTGCCAGGTCGTCACCGGTTCGCGGCCCACTTTCTTTTCCTGGCCGCGACTGCCGGAATCATGCACGGCCAGCCGCCAGCGGGCGAGATTCGCCTGGCGGTTCAGGACGCTTCCGGCGCTGAAATGCAGGCTTCCGGAAGGCTGGACGCGCAGGCGTTTCAGACCGACGGACAAGGCCAGTACGACTTCCGGAATCTGGCGTCCGGCCGGCACCGTCTGGAAGTTTCGAGAGCCGGTTTTGCCACCCAGGTGATCTCTGTCGAAGTCGGGGCGGGCGCTACGGTGAATCAGACTGTCAAGCTCCAACTGGCAGGCACGGCCAGCCGCGTTGATGTCGTGGAAACTACCCCGCTCGCCGGCGCGAATCTTACGAAGGACCAGATCGCGGCGCCGATACAAACCGCCACGGCGTCCGATGTCGAAAACAGCGGCGCGCTCGATCTTCCGGATTTTCTCAACCGGCGTATGAACGGCGTTTACGTTAACGAGACGCAGGGCAATCCATTCCAGCCTGATATCAATTTTCGCGGCTATACGGCCTCACCGCTACTCGGAACGCCGGAGGGGATTTCGGTTTATGTCGACGGTGTGCGGCAAAATCAGCCGTTCGGCGATGTGGTGGCGTGGGACCTGATTCCGAAGAATGCGGTTGCCGAGATGCTGCTGGTCCCCGGATCGGATCCCCTGTTCGGCCTGAACACCCTGGGCGGCGCGGTCTCCGTGCAGACCAGGGACGGCGTGAGCTATCCCGGATTCACCGGGAGGCTGCTTTACGGCAGCAGCGGCCGAAAGCAAGTGGATGCCACGTATGGCGGCGGCAAGGCGACAGGCTTCAACTGGTTTCTGGCCGGCACGGGTTTCCACGAAACCGGCTGGCGCTACGCTTCGCCCTCCGACGTGCGCCAGGGATTTGTGCGGCTGGGCTGGAGAACGGATAAGACTGATCTGGCATTCACGACCACTTACGCATATAACACGCTGCTCGGCAACGGCATTCAGGATTACCGTCTGCTTGCGGCAAATTACAGCAGCGGATACACGGTGGGAGATTCGATTGCGAATCGCGCGCCGCAGTTCAATTTCATGGCGCGGCACACGTTCACCGACACGCTGACTTTTTCGGGCAACCTGTGGTTCCGGAATATCCGCACCGAAGAGATCAATCCGAACTTCAACACGGACGTTTTCGGCAACGACATTTATCAGCCGACATCGGCCGAGCAGGCTATCCTGAGCGCCGCGGGTTACACAGGTTTTCCGGCGAGCGGCGCTAACATCACCAACACGTCGTTTCCGTCGTATCCGTGCCTCGCCGAAGCGCTCTCGCTGGGGAATCCGGACGCGGTGTGTGACGGCGTCACGGTTTATTCAAAAGAGTTGCAGAACGATTTCGGACTTTCAGGGCAGTTCACGTCGAACACGCCGACGGCGGTTGGCCGCAATCAGTTCAGCATCGGATTTCTGTTCGATCGCGGCGTCATCGATTACACACAGAACACGGCGTACGGCTACGTGAATCGGAACTACTCGATTACAAGTGTGCCGGCGTGGCAGGACGGCTCGACGATGGCAAATGGATCGCCGGTCGATTCGCGCGTGAACCTGCACGGGACGACGCCGAACGGGAGCGTCTACATAGGCGATACCGTCACGCTGGGGAAGCGCGTCAACCTGACGTTTTCGGGACGTTACAACGCGTACAAGGTAAACAACACGGACCGGCTGCAGCCGACGCCCGGGCCCGGATCACTGACGGGCGACTATCTATTCGAGCGCTTCAACCCGGCGGTCGGCGTGACCTGGAGCCCGGTCGGGAGCATGAACGTCTATGCGCGGTTTTCGCAGGGCAGCCGGCCGCCGACGTCGATTGAACTGGGCTGCGCCGATCCGGCGAATCCCTGCGCGCTGCCGAATGCGCTGGCGTCGGATCCGCCGCTGAAGCAGGTCGTCAACACCACGTATGATGTCGGCCTGCGCGGTAAACCGGAGCTTTCCTTTGTGCACAATCTGAACTGGAACGTCGGCGCGTTTCGCGGAGAGAATCATAACGACATTCTGTTCGTGTCCTCGGTGCTGCTGGGCACTGGTTATTTTCAGAACTTCGCGCAGACTCTTCGCGAAGGCGTGGACGCCGACCTCGACGGACGGATCGGGCGCGTCTCGTGGGGGCTGGATTACACGTTTCTCTCGGCCACATATCAGAGCACAGAGACGGTCGACGGCTCGGCAAACAACACGAGCGACAGCGCGCTTTCGGGCTATCCGGGGCTGGACGGAAATATCTATGTACATCCGGGAAACCGGATTCCGCTGATTCCGAAAAACACGGGGAAAGCATACGCGGTAATTCAGGCGACGACGAAGCTGGCTTTCGATCTGGATGAGATTGTGATTTCGAGTTCGTACGCCCGCGGGAATGAGAACAACGCGTACAAGGCGGATGGCGTGTACTATCTGGGGCCGGGAGTGTCGCCGGGATATGCGGTGACGAATTTCCGGGCACACTACGATCTGACGAAACGGCTGCAGCTGGGCGTGGAGATCGACAATCTTTTCAATAAGCAGTACTACACGTTCGCGCAGCTGGCGAACACGGCGTTCACAACACAGAGAGCGGTGCAGTCACTCCCGTTCCCGGCCTATACGACGGGCCCGTATGCCGGGAGCGCGCCGGCGCAGAGTGCGACATTCTTCGCCCCCGGCGCGCCGCGGCGAGCCTGGGTCGATCTGCGGCTGCGTTTCTGAAAACCTATGCGCGACGAGACTCATCTTTCCGATCAGACCCTCCTGTTGGCGGCAGACGGCGAGCTCTCCGCCCGCGACGCGGCGCAGGTTACGGCCCATCTTGCCGCCTGCCGGACGTGCCGGGCGCGCAAACGGGGAATCGAGAACGCGGTCAGCGAATTTGGCCGCGTCTACCGGGGCACGCTCGATAGCGGGATTCCGCCTTCCCATGGCCCGCGCGCTCTGCTCATGGCGCAGATGGCGGAAACGTCGCGTGGACAGCGCCGCGCTCGTCTGCGGCTTTCGTGGGCCACCGCGGGTTTCGCCGGGATGTTTGCGGTTGCTGTGTACTTCGCATCCACCTTGTGGTCGGGTGGAGAACCGGTGCGAGCCTCGACGCTTATGATCCCCGATCCCGCTCTGACGCCGGGCGCCACTGTGTTGATGACCAGAGACGAAGTCTGCCGGGCAACCAGCACAAGGAATAAGCCGGTGTCCCCGGCTCTGCAGCGTGAGGTGTTTCGGGAATACGGCATGCGGGCCACCAGGCCGCGCGCATACGAAGTGGACTATCTGATCACGCCGGCGCTGGGTGGCGCTGATGACATCCACAACCTCTGGCCCGAATCGTGGGAAGCCGTCGTCTGGAATACGCATGTGAAGGATCAGCTCGAGGACTATCTCCGCGACCGTGTCTGTGCCGGAACGCTCGACCTCGCCACGGCGCAGCGGGATCTCGCCATCAACTGGATCGACGCTTACAAGAGATACTTCCACACCGACCAGCCGCTGGAGCAGTCGCACCGGGATCGTCCCTGAAGGCCTTTGGCATCGATGGAGTTGGGCTGCTGCCGGACGATCATCCGCGCTTCGGCCACGCTTCCGATGCGGAGATTTCGCGGCGCCGATTGCGCTCAGCGACGCGCGGCTGACGATTGCCCGCGAGCGGCAATTTGCGAGCTGGCCGAGGCTGAAACGGCGCGCGGATGAACCAGCGGCAGCCGACGGCCTGAGCCTGCCGCAGCCCGAACGAATCGAAAGCCCGGCGTTCCGGCGGGCGATGGACCTGTGAAGAGGGTCTCGCTCGAAGGCGGAAATTACTTTCAGAGTCCGACGCTGTTCGGGTTCCAGTCCGGCGCGGTAAGCTGCCCGCGAATATCGCAGAGGAGACCTATAAGACTCCGGGGCTCGTCTGCTCGGGACGCGTGAGTGCAGGTAGCGCTGATCGACCTGCTTTGCGAGTACGGGGCCGATCCGAACATGATCCGAACAGGGGGCGGGTTTGTCTGCCCGTCGCCGCGGCGCTGGGCGGCACAGAAGACGCTCCTCGGCCGCTTAACAGCGCGCGCCGCGAGGACGGGCATCGGGCACTGGCGTTGGCGTCGCATTTCGACCATGCGGAGATTGTGCGCAGGCTGCCGGTCGCGGTCGAACATCCGAGTTGTTACAACCCTGTGGGGAATCATGCCCACTCCACGCCGCTGCATTAGGCGGCGCACGCGGGTCACATGGAAGTCGTGCGCCTGCGGGTCGCGTGCCGCACGCGGCTGGATATTCGCATGCCGTGCGCGGCTGGTTATTCGCGTGCGGTACGCGGCTGGTTATTAAAGACACGCTCTGGCCGGGTACTCCCGAGGGCGGGGCGGAGGATTGCGGAAGATCCGCGGTTGCGGAGTTCCTGCGCGCCCGGGCCAATGCGGGAAACTAAGCCGCGCCCCAGACCGCTCGCGCCGTCTTAGCCACCAACTCCAGCTTCCTCCACTGATCGTCGACTGAAATCAGATTCCCGGCCGCGACCGACGCAAATCCGCATTGCGGGCTGATCGCCAGGTTTTCGAGCGGCAGATATTGTGCGGCTTCGTCGATCCGGCGGCGCAGAGCGTCCGGCGATTCGAGTGTCGGCTGCTTGGTTGTAATCAGTCCCAGCACCACTGTCTTGCCGCGCGGCACCTGTCTCAGCGGCGCGAATCCACCCGAACGCTCGTCATCGTATTCGAGCAGAAAGCGGTCGACATCGAGCGTTCCGAAGAGCTTCTCCGCAATCGTGTCGTAGCCCCCTTCGGAATACCAGCGGCTGCGGCTGTTGCCGCGGCATACATGCATTGCTACCGTCACCTTGTCGCGCGGGATTCCGGCGAAGGCGGCGTTGTCGGCGGCAATCCCGTCATCCAGCTCGCGATCGGGATCACGGCCTTCGCTCGTCATGCGCGCGCGATGCTCGGGATTCAGGTAATGCGAGTAGTACGGCGCGTCGAACTGAATGTACGCGGCGCCCTGACCCGCCAGCCACCCGACGTCGTCTCGGATGATTTCGACCACATCGCGCAGCAGGTCAGCGTACGTCGGGTAGAAAGCATCCGTGAGCCCGGGCTTGTAGCTTGCCAGCATGAAGTTCGAAGGCGCGGGCAGTGTGATCTTGAACTGACCCGGCGCGAGCGACTGCAGGAGCGGGAATTCGTGCCCCGTCAGCTTGCGGGCTTTGTGCAGCTTAGCGCCGACCGCGTTGGCCGTGCTCGCTTCCTGCCCGCCGCCCGGTCCTTTCCAGTCGAGCATGACCTTCTGGCGGACGAAGCCCTCGACGGCATCCGCCATGTCCGTGAGCCAGGAACCGCGGCGCATCTCGCCATCGCTGAGGATGTCGAGTCCGATGTCGCGCTGCCTCCTGATCGCATCCTGAATCGCGCGGTCTTCAAGAAGGCGAAGTTCTTCGGGCGGCAGGTGTTCATCGCGTGCCCGCAGCAACTCCGGAGGTCGCAGCAGGCTACCCACCTGTTCGGCGCGGATGATTCTTTTCATGTGCCAATGAGACTATACCAACTATGGATCAAACCACTTACGAAAAAGGTTTAGCTATTCGCCGTGAAGTACTCGGCCGGGAATACGTCGACAACTCGATTGCAAACGCCGACGATTTCAGCCTGCCGATTCAACAGCTCTCAACGCAATACTGCTGGGGGGAAATCTGGGGACGGCCAGGCCTCGACCGCAAGACTCGCAGCTTTCTCAACCTTGCCATGATCGCGGCGCTTAACCGTCCGCATGAGCTTCGGCTGCATATCAAAGCCGCGATAGGAAACGGGCTGACTAAGGATGAGATCAGGGAAGTCTTCCTGCAGGTAGCGATTTACTGCGGCATCCCCGCGGGGATCGACAGCGTCCGCGCGGCGAAGGAAGTCTTCAAAGAAATGGGAATTTAAGGACTATTTCGAAGCAGCGAGAACCTCCAGCAAAGCCGCTGACACCGCCTCAGGTTTCTCGCGCGGCAGGAAATGGCCGCCTCCGGGGACAATTCTTCTCGCGATCAGCTTTGGAAACGTCGCGCGCTCGGCAGGCGTGATTTCCGCCGGCGCGCGGGCGAGGTAGTCGTCGGCACCGTACAGCACGACGGCCGGTACGTCTATTTTCGGGCGCTCGGCGAGCTGCCGCTCCACCGCTTCAAATCGCGGCTCGCCGGGCGCATTCCCCAGCCGGTGCCGATACGAATGGATCACGATGTCGACGAAGTCGGGATTGTCGAACGACGGCGCGGTGCGGTTATAAATTTCGTCAGTGAAATGCCACGTCGGGGACCATTCCTGCCAGAGCAGTTTGCATAGCGCCCGGCGATTGGCTTTGAGGCCCGCTCGTCCGCGCTCCGTATTGAAATACCACTGGTACCAGACGCGCCGCTCGGCCTCGGGTGAACCGGGCTGCTGCGCCGTGAACACGTTCTGGATCAAATAGCCTGCGAGGAACACACCGGCCCGGACGCGGTCGGGATGGAGCGCCGCGGTGATGCACGATGCGCGCCCGCCCCAGTCGTAACCGCACAACGCGAATCGCGGCAGCTTGAGCGCGTCGGCAAAATCGATCACGTCCTGGCCGATCGCCGCCTGTTCCGCCATGCGCGGCGCTGCAGCATCGCGGAAGTGCGTTGGTCCATAGCCCCGGAGATACGGCACCAGCACGCGGTAACCGGCTTTCGCCAGCGGCGGCGCGACGTCGTCGTAGGCGTGCGCATCGTCCGGAAAACCGTGCAGCAGGATGACCGGAAATCCCCGCGGGTCGCCGTTCTCTTCGTAGCCGATGCTCAGCACCGGTGTGTCGACTGACTTCGTCACGGACTGTGCCTCAGCTTTTCGTGTGGCCAGCGCCCATCCGGCTGCAACCGCGGATCCGAGGAAAGCTCGCCGACTCTGCCTCATGAACGATTTACCGCTCGTGCGGGTCTTCCAGATAGGTGTAGCCGTGCAGGCCCTCTTCGTAGAAGCGCAGCAGGCGGCCGGATTCTTCGTAGCTCAGCCGGCCTTCGCGCACGGCGGTCTCGACGCTCTTGCGCAGCCGCGTGATCAGATTCTCCGCCTTGAACTGCACGTAGTCGAGCACTTCGCGCACCGTGTCGCCCTTGATCACTTCGTCGAGGATCACTTCGCCGGTTTCGCTGAGCCGCACATGCACGGCGTTGGTGTCGCCGAAAAGGTTGTGCAGGTCGCCGAGAATCTCCTGATAGGCGCCGACCAGAAACGCGCCGATGTAGTAATCGCCCCCGTTGAAATCGTGCAGCGCGAGCGTGCGCTTCACATCACGGCGGTCGATGAACTGATCGACCTTGCCGTCGGAATCGCACGTGATGTCGCCCAGCACCGCGTGATGCGTGGGCTTTTCGTTCAGCCGGTGGATCGGCATCATCGGGAAGAGCTGCTTGATCGCCCAGCTGTCCGGCATGCTCTGGAACAGCGAGAAGTTGCAGAAATAGGTGTCCGACAGCATGGCGTCGAGGCCTTCCAGCTCTTCGGGAAAGAACTCAAGCTCGCGCGACATTTTCTGGATTTTGCGGCAGATGGCCCAGAACAGATTCTCCGCGATGCAGCGCTGGTCAAGCGGCAGATAACCCAGGCTGAACAGATTCAGCGCTGAATCGAGCGCCTGCTGCGCGTCGTGATAAGCCTCCAGAAGATTGCGCGAACTGACGGAGCGGAAAGTCTCCTGCAGATCGATGAGCGGCTGCTCGGGGTCGCCCGGAAGTTCCTGCGGCACCTCCTCTTCGCCCAGGCCGGAGACGCCGAGCACGTTGAAAACCAGCACGCTGTGATAAGCGGCAATGGCGCGCCCGCTTTCGGTAACGATGGTCGGATGCGGCACGTTCGATTCGTCGCACACATTCTGGATGTGATAGACGACGTCGTTCGCGTATTCCTGCAGCGTGTAGTTGACGCTGGATTCGAAATCGGTCTGCGAGCCGTCGTAATCGATACCGAGACCGCCGCCGACATCCATATACTTCAGGCCGGTGGCGCCCGCGCGCCACAGCTCGGCGTAAATGCGCGCCGCTTCGGTCACGGCGCCCTTTATCTGGCGGATGTTGGTGATCTGGCTGCCCAGATGGAAGTGCAGCAGCTTGAGGCAATCCTCCATGCCCGATGTGCGCAGTTCCTGCAGCGCCCGCATCACTTCAGTGGTGCTCAGGCCGAACTTCGAACGGTAACCGCCCGACGATTTCCAGCGGCCGGATCCGCGGCTGGCGAGCTTGGCGCGAATGCCGATCGTGGGCCGCACGCCGACCTTCTCGGCGTACTTCTGCGATCAGCGCCAGCTCGGTGTACTTCTCGACTACCGGAATGATTTGCCGCCCGATCTTCTGCGCCAGCATCGCCATCTCGATGTATTCGTCGTCCTTGAAGCCATTGCAGATGATCGGCGTGTCGTTGTCGCGAGAGCCATCACTGCGAGCAGTTCCGGCTTCGAGCCCGCTTCCATACCGAACTTGTAAGGCTTGCCGAACTCGAGAACTTCTTCCACCACCTGGCGCTGCTGATTCACCTTGATCGGGTACACGCAGCAGTACTCGCCGTTGTACTTGTGCTCCCGGATGGCGACGTCGAAATGCGTCGTGCAGTTCGCCCAGGCGATGCTTCAGAATTTCCGCGAAGCGGATCAGGATGGGCAGCGAAATGCCGCGCAGCACCAGCGTATCGATAAGCTTTTTCAGATCGATGGAGCGCGCAGGATCCTTCTCGGGGTGCACAAGGACGTGCCCTTCGTCGCTGACTGAAAAATATCCCTTCCCCCAGCTCGCGACGTCGAACAGTTCACTGGCGTCTACTGTCGACCAGCGATCAGTCGGCTCCAGAACCAGGGAGCCCTTACGGCCGTTTTTTTCCAACTTTTCGTTTCCCTCGCTTTACGTAAATGCGCCGCCCGCGCGCTCCGGCGTGACGTCGCGGTGCAAAACCTTAGTTTCCTTCGGATCGACGGCGGGGGCAAGAGAAAGTTTCGGCGCGCCGCCGGCAATCGCACTGTAATAATTGAAGCGCACAGGCCGGAGGGTCCGTTGTGCGCGCGGGAGACGAATAATTGAAGCGCACAGGCCAGACCGGGAGGGAAGGTGCATGGTCAGCCTTATCCAGGATAAGGTGAGCCAACCGACTCCGCCAGTGGTCAGTCCGTTGTGCGCGCGGGAGGCGAGGGCCTGTTCGACTATCATCAGGTTTTGTCGCCCGTTAACCCGCACTCAGTCGATCTCATGTCCGCCGGGCTCGCCCGTGTCCGCGAGCGGATGGAGAATGCCTGCGCGCGCGCCCATCGCGATCCGTCGTCGGTGAAGCTTCTGGCGGTGACGAAAGTGTTCGGGCCCGAAGCCATCCGCGCCGGATACGAACTGGGCCTGCGCGACTTCGGCGAAAACTACGTGCAGGAGATGGAGCGCAAAGCCCCGGCCGTCGCCGATCTCACGGATGCGCGCTTCCATCTGATCGGCCATCTGCAGTCCAATAAAACGAAGAAGGCGGCGCAGCTGTTTTCCTCCATCGACTCGATCGATGCGGCGAAGATCGCACAGCGGCTGGATGCGGAAGAGAAGCCGCTCGATGTCATGATCGAGGTGAAGCTGTCGGAAGAAGAAACCAAAACCGGCGCGAGCGTGGACGATCTGCCGACTGTTATCGATGCCATTCGGTCCGCGCGGCATCTGAAACTTGTGGGACTGATGACGGTCCCGCCGTGGTCGGAAGACGCGGAGGCTGCACGCCCCTGCTTCGCGCGCCTGCGTGAGCTCGCGGGCCGCTACGCCATTCCGGAGCTCTCGATGGGTATGTCGAACGACCTCGAAGTCGCGATCGAAGAAGGCGCGACCTGGGTACGCGTCGGCACGGCAATCTTCGGCCGTCGCAGGAAACCGTGACGATCGGCTATCACGCGCCGCCGCCCGGCTCGCGGTCCGGCGTTGCCGACTACGCTGAATCCCTGCGTGGTGCGCTCGCCCGCCTCGGACGGGTTGATTCCGGTGCCGTGAACGCTGACGTGCATCTTTATCACCTGGGCAATAACCGGCTGCACGAAGCCATTTACGCGCGTGCGCTGGCCGATCCGGGTGTGGTGGTTCTCCACGACGCCGTCCTGCACCACTTCCTGCTCGGCACGTATACGAAAGAGCAGTATCTCGCCGAATGGGTCTATAACTACGGCGTATGGAAACGCCCCCTTGGCGAAGAACTGTGGCGCGACCGTGCGCGTGCTCACGTCGATTCCCGCTACTTCCGCTTCCCCATGTTGCGGCGCATCGCGGAGCGCTCGCCGCGCGTTATCGTTCACAACCCGGGAGCGGCGGCGATCATCCGCGCCGCGAACCCGACCACGCCGATTGAAATCATCCCTCACTTCTGTGAACTCGCCGCACCGCCCGATCCCGCCGTCACTGCGCGGTTCCGTCAGCGACTCGGCATCAACCAGGACGCCACACTGTTTGGGATCTTCGGCTACCTGCGTGAGCCCAAGCGGGTCATCCAGTGCATCGAAACACTTAAGAAACTTCATTTGGCGAAACCCAAAACTGCCCTCCTTCTCGCCGGAGAGGTTGTCTCGAACGATCTGGCCCGGCTCCTGATTAACGAAGCTGCGCACCCTGCCATCTTCCGGGCCGGACATCAGAGCGATGAGGATTTCCGCGTCGCAGGCGCGGCCGTCGATTGCTGTCTGAACCTGCGCTATCCGGGCGTCGGAGAGACATCCGGCATAGCGGTCCGGCTGATGGGCCAGGGGAAGCCCGTGATCGTTACGGACACCGCGGAGAACGCCGATTTTCCTCCCGAAGCTGTGCTCCGCGTCACCCCCGGTGTTGCCGAAGCCGCGGAATTATCCGACCATATGATTTTGGTGACCGAATTTCCCGCCATGGCGCGCGAGATCGGGAGCGCAGCCCGACTCCACATCCAGCGGCACCATTCACTGGATAAGGTCGCCCGACGGTTCTGGGAAGTTTTGTGCGCCGCTCGATTATCTTCGTCCGCAACGCGGTCCTGATCGCGCTGCCTCTCGCCGCCAGCCCCACGGTTGAGACGACGAGGAAGCCTGCGCCTCAGATCAACACATTCAACGTCGCTGTGCCCATGCGCGACGGCGTCGTGCTGCGCGCGAACATCTTCCGTCCCGGTGCGCCGGCGCGCTATCCCGCGATTCTCCTGCGCACGCCCTACGGCAAAGGTGATGCGATTACGCCCGCCTATCAGTCCTTCGTGAATCACGGTTACGTTGTCGTGGTGCAGGACGTGCGCGGCCGCTATGCTTCCGGCGGCACGTTCGAACCGATCAACCAGGAAGTCACCGACGGCGACGACACGCTGAACTGGATCGCGCGCCAGCCGTGGTCCGACGGCGGGGTGGGAATGTATGGCGGCTCCTATCTGGGCATCGCGCAGTGGAAAGTTGCGATGACCGGGAACCCGCACCTGAAAGCGATATTCCCTTACGTCTCCGGCGACGACGATTACCGCGACCGTTTCTATTCGACTGGCGGCGCCATGAAGATCGGCCATCGCCTGCTCTGGTTCGCCGATAACATGCGCGCGCCCCGGTTTGCGACACCGGACTTCAGGACCTACGTCGCCGCTCTGCCCGAACGCAATGCTGATATGGCAGCGACTGGGCATCGTCTGGATGACTGGCGTGTTGTTGCCAATCATCCAACGTACGACGATTTCTGGAAAGCGCACAGCGTCCGCGAGCATCTGAAAGATGTCCACGTCCCGGTCTATTCGGTCGGCGGCTGGTACGACAACTACGTCGAGAGCGACCTGGACGCTTTCGCGATTCACCGAAAACACAGCGTCGCCGACCGCATCATGGTCGGCCCCTGGGCGCACGTCTTCAGCGCGACGTTCAGTGGCGCGAATTTCGGGAAGGATTCGCTCGTGCCGCTGCGCCCCGAACAGTTGCGCTGGTTCGACCGCTGGCTGAAGAATGACGATCACCCCGCGCTGATTCCCGCGCATCCGGTGCGCATCTTCGTCATGGGCATCAACCAGTGGCGGGATGAGGACGAATGGCCTCCGGCGCGTGCCCATGGCGTGAAGTTTTATCTCGACTCTGGCGGACAGTTGGGGAACAAACCCGATGCGCACACCGCCGCCGACACTTTTGTCTACGATCCGCGGAATCCGGTGCCCACGACGGGAGGCGCCGTGTGCTGCAATCCCCGAATCTTCCCCTGGGGTCCGCTGGATCAGCGCGCCGTGGAAAAGCGCCGCGACGTGCTTGTGTACTCCACAACGCCGCTCGGTTCGCCGATCGAGGTGACCGGCCAGATCAAAGTTGTGCTGCATGTGTCCTCGACTGCGCCCGACACCGATTTCACCGCGAAGCTGGTGGATGTCTTTCCGGACGGCGCCGCGCGCAACCTGACTGACGGCATACTGCGCATGCGGTATCGCGATTCACTCGAAACGCCGAAACTGATGACGCCGGGCGAAGACTACAAGGTGACGATCGACGCGGGCGTTACCAGCAATGTTTTTCTCGCGGGTCATCGCATCCGCGTGGAGATTTCCAGCAGCAATTTCCCGCGCTTCGACCGCAACCCGAATACGGGTGGTTCTATTGCCGATGCCAGTGCGAAGGACACGCGTCCGGCGACGCAGACGGTGTACCATGAACAACAGCGGTACTCATATGTGTTGTTGCCGGTAGTGCCGCCTGCGCCGGCCGAATTGACTTCAGGCCGACAGGCGCGATATCTTCCAAAGAGGTCTTCACCGGTCTCGTCGAATTAGACGTCTCCTCCGGAACTGGCGCGGTAGCCAAGTGGTAAGGCCAGGGTCTGCAAAACCCTTATTCGTCGGTTCGATTCCGACCCGCGCCTCCAGTATTAAATCCTTTAGAATCAGCACAGTTTTCCGGGCGTGAAGTCTGTGTACGATAGGTGTACGATAAATGAAAAGCGCAGTCGCCATTTAGGCGACGCTGCGCGCAGGAAGTACGCCTCGTGCTGTCGCTGTATCGTCGCCATCTGAAGACCTGTCCGAACGCCGGAGATCGGTTTACCCGGAAGGGCGACAAGTGCCCGGTCTGGGTTGAAGGCGTCGATCCGCAGGGCGTCTATCATCGCAGGACTTTGCGCACCGGATCGTGGGATATCGGCGAACGCCTCCTGCGCGAAATGATGGTTCCCGCGATGCCCGACCAGCCACCGGATGTCGCGCGTCCGGAGATCGCTCCCCCCATGTCGCTGGAGTCTGCGATTTCCACTTTCATCGCGAACCTCGAAGGCGAAAATCGGGTGCAGGACACGATCCGGAAGTATCGGCTCCTGTTCCGCGAACTGCAAGGGTTCGCCGATCGGCATCGATTGTCCTTCGTTGCCGAGCTGAACTTCGAGAAGCTGGTCGCGTTCCGCAAAACATGGACGCAGCAGGGCGCGGCCACCCGCAACAAACAACTCGACCGGCTGAAAGCGTTCTTTTCAACCTGCCATGACGCCGGGTGGATCGCACAGAACCCGACGCGGAAGATCAAACAGGCGAGCGCGCCGAACATCATGCCGGACCCTTTTACGCCGGAGGAGCAGGAGAAGATCCTGGCGAAGCCGCAGACAGCGCGGATTCGTTGCTTCACCCACGTGCTGTTTTACAGTGCGCTGCGCATATCCGACGCCTGCATGTTGCGCCCGGAAGATTTCGACGGGAACCGAATCCGCCGAGTCAACAAGAAGAATCAGCGAGTCGTGCTGGTTCCGATTCCGCCATATGTAAAACAGGAGCTCGACCAGCTTCGGCTGAACGGTGGGTACTATTTCCTGATCGGAGAATCCACCAACTCGCATACGCAGGCGGACGCGTGGCGCAGCATTATGAACGACATGTTCAAAGCTGATATCCCCGACTTCCACTGTCACCGATTCCGCCACACTGCCGCGGTGAACTGGCTGACCGCGAAACCGCCATTGACTATCGAAGAAGTCGCCGGTCTGCTTGGCAACAGCGTTAAGGTCGTCGAGAAGCATTACGCGACGTGGTCAGGGGCGCGACAGCAGGCAGTCGAAGAGAAGCTCGCCGCCAGTTGGCAGAAGGAACCGAAACTGGTCAGAGTAAAGTAGAACCTTTCATTTCAGAAGGTCCCTCAGTTCCGCAGATGGCGGCCGCGAGTATCGGAATTCGATCGCGGTGATGGTATCCCACCGTGGCTTGAACGTTTTGGGTGGGTTTCTTTTGATTACGATAAGCCGTTCTGGGTCGTTCAGGTGAAACTCGTTTCCGTGAAAATGCTTGTTCTTCGTTTTCACGACAACCGCCAAGCCTTCGAAGTTCAGAAGCTCGTGATCGAGCCGCCGTTTCCCAGACATATTTCTGAGGAGGTGGCTTTGAAGTAGCTTGATCCAGCTATCGCGGCGTGTGGCCATCATCGCTGCAATTTCAGCAGGCGAAAACAGGGTTGACTCGATCTTCCTTCGTCTGGGATGGTTCACCGTCTGCCTCCGCTGCTTCATTTTTGCGCAGCATCGGCACCGCCTTCCGTGGGGGAGGTCGGGACTCGTTGGCTTCGTTCTGGAAAGTGACTCGGCATGTTTCCGTAGAGATTGACCGCCGTACAGATGTCCTGAAGCGCTGCCGGCTGATAGACACGCACTCGCGCTCTTTGAGAAATGATCGCAGCCCACCGATTGCCGGGCGCGACCGAGTCGTCCTCGGAATAGTGCTGCGGATGGTTCGAAAAAACGAGTATGTTGTACGGATCGATTCCTCCGTGCTCTTTCCGTATGGCTTCCATCAGCGCAACCATCGGCCGTGAGGGCACCAGAGGGGCTCGCGACTGCGGCTCATAAAAGAATTCGGCGCGCTGCGGTGGCAGGTTCGTGTCAACGAAGATGGCAAGCGGGTTATTCCGATCCTTTTCGATCGCATCGTTGATGAGTCTGCGGAACCGGATATCTGGCTTCTCGTCGGGCTCTCCGGGCCGGCCCAAGACGCCCTGCCTGTGTCTGCTCTTCGCCTCGACGAGCACATGCTGGCCTGTTGCGCGATGGACTGCGATGAATTCGACGTGGCGTCTAGTCGGATCACGTTCATTTTCCCGAATGATGTCGAACCCTGCCCGGACGCATGTGGCCTCTGCGAAGAGTTCATGCAGCGCACCCTGAAACTGATCGCGATGCTTAAGACGCGCCAGCAGATCGTCGCCGAGTAATACGTTGTCATCGACGGTATAAAGATCGTAGTAGAAGTTGTTGCAGGCGGCGGTTGGGCCATTCGGAATCACTGCGTACGTGCCGTCGGGTTGCGGTCTCTGCCGCTGCTGCCACTCGTAGGCTTGGCGGCGCCACACGTAAAGTGAGTGGCGTTCCTCGGGCGCCGCCGCATTCTGAGCTTCGAGCCATTCCTTTCCGAATCTGAGCTTGCTGTAGTTGAAAAGGAAGTCTGCGAAGAACTTCCATCGTTCCTTGTCCTGCCAGTAGAGTCTGTTTCTCACAACAACCATCCGCTTCCCGGCGAACTTCGGTACCTGGATGATCGGTCGAATCTTGCCGAAATTGGCTTCGCGCACGGCCTCGTCGTGTCGGTGCTGCGCGAACTTTTCGGTCACCTCGCGCGGGAGCGGGCGTGGATCGAACGGCACGGTATTGAGCGGCTGCATGTTGAGATGACACTTCTTGAATGTCTTCCCGCTACCGCAGGGACACAGGTCGTTGCGCCCGACTCGCATCTTCTTTAAGAATGCACCAGCCGCGTGAGTCCGTTTCTCGGCACTCGCCCCAACCGAATCGCGCTGGACGCCACTCGACAAGAAACGCGCAAGTCTGCAGCGCTTCTTCTTCCTCGGGCATGCTACCATCATTCCCGACCATGGACTCCAAGAAGGACCTGATGTCCACCCCCACGTGGAGTCTCACGGTCGTGACCGAACTCGCGTTACCCGCAGGGATGCTCGCATCTGCTCAATCGATGATGGATTTTGCGTCACAGGGATTCGTCCAGCAACGGTTCATGGCTTTCGCGCAGAAAGCCCTAAGCGCGGTAGGGTCAGCAACACCCGAGTCCATGATCACCGCGCTGGCCACGCGGGCGAAACCCGAGAATCCCTATCAGAGTCTTCGGAACGCGTTGTTGTACGCGGACAAAGTCTACTGGTTGCCTACGGAGATGTTCCTATCGCCCCTCTCGTCCTTTCTGCCGAGCGGCGGGCAGCCGACGATGATTGAAGAGGCGCTCCGACGGGACGCCCCGGAACTCGTCCAATTTCTCAATGAAATCGAGACCTCCGGCGCAGGGTCTGCGATCTCGCTTACCTTCGATTTACAAACGGTTTGCGATGCGCTCACCGAAACGTTGAACATCTTCTGCGACGCAGTCGAGAAGGGAGCCGTCAATGACACGGCTGCTGTAGACAGACTGTTCGATTCGTTCGGTCAGAGTTTTCCGGAGATCATCGGTCCGTATATCAAACAGGCGGTCGCCAATAGTCGGGCATTCATCTGCTCCGATGGTATTTTCAAAATCGATCCGCACCTCACGAAGTACGCCCCATGGAACTCATACCGGGCAGCTACCGATCTCAGCGACTCGATGGCCAATCTGTTGCTCGCGGATGTCGCCATGCTCCCGTTGGAGGCGATCGTCGAACTCCGCGATCGTCTACGCGATTCTCTTGATCCCATGCGTGCGGAAATGTTGCGTCTCACAGAGACGCTCCGGACGCTGGTCGCCGAGAAAACAGACGCCTCCAATGTGCAGAATGAAGCTCGCAATCTGATCGCAACGCGCGTAGAGCCCGTTGTGCGTGAAGCCGCGCGACGCGCAAATGAGATGGCTTCCGCCAAATGGCGGAATCTGTTCCGAAGCGGGGCTAAGGCCTTCGGATTCACAGGCGCGGCCTTCTTCAATCCGGCGATGTTGGGCAAAGCGATCAGCCAGACGCTCGAAACGGCAACCAACATGTTTGTTGATCCAGATCAGCCGTCAGACCCTATGAAGGCCACAGCTGAATATGTGCTGTTCGCGCGAGCATTCCTGGCCGAAACAGACAACGCCAAGATGTGAACGGCTACGACGCGGGTACTTCGCTGAAGTGCAGCTTGCGGCGACCCGGCAGAAGTTGCTGAAGCTTGTCAGAGAGAAATGATTCTCAGCACTTCTTCGAACTGCTCGACACTTCCTTTTCAATTCCAACCCGGTTCTGTGTCACCCATCTGCCTGTTATCGGCTGGAAGCGGACTTGGGTTCGAATACGGCGATTCACTCTCGTTGCAATCCAGCTTGACCGTTGACTCCTCGTGGGCGCATCCTTCCATTCGTTCCAATACTCCGCAGCAATGGCAATTAAAAGCCGTTTGCGTTTTTCGCGAGTTGCTCTTGTTCGCGCTTGAGAACCCTCGCCTGTACAGTCGGCACAAAAAGTTCCACGTTTAATCTCCTTCTTGCGCAACCGCTTTCGGAGATACAGACGCCGGCATTCTGGGTTGGCGCAACGCGCCACACGATGCGCTCCGGGAGTATCGAGCAACTCTTGGAAGTGATATATAGCGCATTCCTCAGCGTACCCTTCAGGATCAAGATGCTTCACAAGCCCACGTTCGTCGGCGGTGTAGTACTTCGGCTGCTGGGCCAGAATAGCGATGCGTCCGGAGTTCATCAACGTGGGCAGCGGCATGTTGCGGTTCATCCAGCGGTACAGAACATCGAAAAGCGGTTCGCGGTAACCACTCGGTACAGCTCGCACATCACGGGCAAGAGGGGATTCGATTCCGTCCTTAATACCAGAGTCAATCCACTGGCTGACGAGTGCGCGAAAAGAAGCGAGAAACTTCGCGTTCGCTCGTTTACGTCTGGCCGGATCAAACTGTTCCGCTACGCCGGGAAAGTCCAGCCATCCCCAAGCTGGCCCACCATTGAGCAAAAAAACTGCCCTGCTGAGGTGATGAGGTTGTGCCCATTTGGAATGGTTCCTTCCGTCGAGAATCTCCATAAATCTCACCCAATAATAACGTGATGCGGATAACGATTACAGATCGCCTCGAATTGATCGCGCCCCGACAAGATTAATGCTCGATCATAAGGCTTCGAGGAGTTGTCAAAAGCAGGTTTCAACAGGAGAGCACATGTCAGCAGAGCCTACAGAGCCTGAGACCGGTCTGGTTTACTTTCTCGTGATGCACGATGCTGGTCGGCCGGATTTTGATTTTGGGTTAGTTAAGGTCGGAATCACCTTCGGCGATGTCGCGGCACGCGTTGCCAGTCTCCAAACCGGAAATCCGTATGATCTCCGCTCGATAGCCAGCATCGAGACACCGTGGGCTGTGGAGGTCGAGCATTTCATGCATCGAACGCACGCGCGCGACATGTTCAGAAATGAGTGGATGCGCTGTCGCCGAGATTCACTTTCGATTCTGGTTGGCGAGGCGCAGGCCACAGCATCCAGAATCGCTTTTCGGAATAGCAAGGCGCTCCACTACTCACAAATGGCGTCGAACGGTCAAGTACGGCCAGCGACGGCAGAAGATCGCAGGCTTCATCGCGATGCTCAAGAATTGATCGCAAGACTGGTGCCATCGAGATTGCGGTTGGAGACCGCGGGGAATCGGCTCAAGGCCGCCACTGGCACTACATGTGGAATTGTCGGAATCATTCGAGTGATCCTCGTGCCTGTTCAACCTCGGTTCAGCGCGGCCTTGGCTGAATCACGCTTCCCGTCACTCACAAGTCAGTGTATGGTTGAGAAGATCGTTGGTGCTTTCCGGTGGACTGGCGTCGCAAGGCGTTCCGACTTGAAGGCGGAATCTACACTCGCGCGGGAAGCCCTGAAGGACGCTACGCGCGCCGCGAAAGACCTTGCGGCAAGTAAGATTTCTCGTCTCGATGGATGGATGGAACGATCCTCGATTTTCGAGCAGTGGCACGAGGACTTCCTGCAGGCGACGCAGGCCGTGAAGCGGCTTGAAGGTGAATTGACTGATATTCAGTCCGAGATGACGATACGGCTGGAAGGCTGCCAAGCCATCGAGGGGGTATGCCACTTCAAGCGGGAATCTATCCCGAAATTCGATGGACGGTCGTTCAGGCAAAGATTTCCGCGTGAATCGGCTCAGTGTCTCGAAGAACCCTGTGCTGGAAGCGGCATAAGAAAGTCCATTTACCCGGCTCGCTCCTATCTGGGTGCCCCGGAAGAACGGGTTTGGCAGGCGATCGCGTGACTACTGGCACTCCCAAAATCGAGAAACGCGGCAACCGAATCCCATAGCCCGAGCGAATGGTCCAAAATCAGGGAACGGCGGGCTTACCAATTTCCGAATTTTTCGAGATTAAAATCTATTAGTTGACACTTGTCGCGCCAGAGCTATTCTGAATTCGCCCACATGTTTCGAGTTTCCAATCGCTGGCGGCTGGCGGTCCCGGCGATTCTGGTTTCTCTCGTCGCTTTTTCGTCATGGATCTGTTACCGTGCGCTGGCTGCACGGAACCAGGCTACAGTTGAGTCGCAGGCAGCCAATCGAGTCTCAGCGACCCTTGTCGCGCTCGACTCCCACCCAGCCTCCAGATCGGAACCCATCGTCTCAACCGCGGAGTTTAGCGATGCGATCGCCTTCAATGGGCGCGTTTACATCTGCGGCTCGCAGGGACTTTTCGGGTACGACTCCGGGGGCTCCCTTGTCGAAAGCTGGCGGGTCGGCCAGGAATTGCCGCCCGGCGAACTGATCGGGCTCGGCCGGAGCGCGACAGAAATCTTCATCGCGACAGCGGGTGCGGGGATTCTGTCTTTCGATGGCACGCGTTTCCATCAGATTTTGCCCCCTGAACCCCGTCTGCGGAACTTCACCAGCGTTCTCGGATTGGGTTCGGGCACCGTTTTGTTCGGATCGCCGGACCGTGGCGTGCTGGCATGGAACGGCAAGACGCTCACCGAGTTTCTGCCCGAGCTCAGGAGTGCGCATGTCATAGCTCTGAATGGTTCCGAGGCCGATTTGTGGATCGGCACGCTTGCCGATGGAATCTGGCATTCCCACGGGGGTCAACTCGACCATCTTCTTGCGGATTTGCCGGATTCGCATGTGCTCTCGATTGCCGTAAACGGCGGCTTGGCTTATGTCGGCACGCCCGTGGGGGTGACAGAATTCCGCGAAGGCAAGAAATCCCGCTCCTTAGCCGAAGGGTATTTTGCACGGTCACTGGATGCGGACGACCAGTCCCTTGCCGTTGGCACGGAAGACGAGGGCGTCATCACGGTTCCCCTCGGTGAATCCATCCGCCCCGGCGAAGCACCAGCCAGTTCTGAATTGGAAAAACCGGTGGAGCGAATCTTTCGCATGGGTAATACCCGTTACGCTCTGGCAGGCGGCCTCTACCGGGCCGAACAGGGCCGCCCCGGCTGGACGCGGGTGATTGAACCGGTGAAAGGTGCTCTCTCGGACCCCAACATCGCCAGCCTGTCGGTGGCAGGTGACGGGCGAATCTGGGTGGGCTACTTCGACCGCGGACTGGACGTGGCGGACGGGAATCTCGAAACCGTCCGGCACTTTGAGGACGAGCATCTCTTTTGTATTAATCGAATCGTCGAGGAGCCTGGCGGTGCCCGGACCGCCGTTGCCACTGCCAACGGACTCGTGATGCTCGATCCTTCATTGAAAGTGCGCCAGATTCTGGGACGCCGCGATGGCTTGCTTGCGGATCACGTAACCGACGTTCTTTTCCGCGATCGCGGAATGGTGGTGGCGACGCCCGCCGGGCTTTCGATCGTCGACGGCGGTGGCGTGCGGAGCCTATACGTATTGCAGGGGCTGGTCAATAACCACGTGTACGCTCTCGCGGCGGCGGGAGACCGCGTCGCCGCCGGTACGTTGGGCGGCCTATCGCTTCTCGACAACGACATGGTTCAGGTCAACTATACGACGGCGAATTCAGGGCTCCGCCACAACTGGATCTCGGCCCTCAGCCGAGTGGGCGACTCCTGGTTTGCTGGCACGTACGGTGCGGGCGTGATGCGCCTCGGTCCGTCAGGCCAGTGGGAGGGCTTCCCGGATCTGAAGCCTGGATTCAACGTGAACCCGAATGCGATGACGCAAACGGCAGACTCAGTCTACGTCGGCTCACTTGGCGCAGGGTTGTGGGTTTTTTCCAAGGGCACGGCCAGGTGGACGAACGTGACCGCCGGCCTGCCATCGCTGAACGTAACAGCAGTGGCCGCGGGCAATGGTTATGTGTACGCCGGAACGGATAACGGTCTGGTGCGGTTTCGGGAAGGGGATCTGAAGTGAAATCGCTCATCCTTTTGCTGGCGGCGGCAGGATTCGCGTTCGGGGACGCGGGTGTGCTTGTCCCGGCTGGGCACGACCAGCCCGATCCGGCTATTTTCTCCCTGAACGAAATGACGGTTGAGATCCGCATCGACAACGGCATCGCGCGGGTCGAGGTGCGGCAGATCTTTGCGAATCACAGTGGCAGTATTCAGGAAGGATCGTGGACGTTTGCGCTCCCCGCGCGCGCCACGGTTTCCGACTTCGCGGTGTGGGACGACGTGGTGCGCATTCCGGGCGTGATTCTGGAACGTAAGCGGGCCGAGGAGATTTATTCCCGCGTTCGCGCGATGGCTATCGATCCGGGGTTATTGCAGATGGGCGAACGCGACGCGGATGAGGCCAGCCGCAACGAAATCTTCACAGCGAAGATCGTGCCGTTTCCGTCGTTCTCGACAAAGCGCGTGGAACTCGAATACCAGGAGCGATTGCCGGTTGAGAATTACGAGTCCATGCTGGCCGTGCCGCTGCGGCCTGATGCTTACCAGCAGCAGACTGCGGGACATCTGACGATAACTCTCGAACTGCATTCCGAGCACGCTCTCGACGATTTCGCTGAGGTATCGAAAGCATACCCCCTGCAGGTCCGTGAGAAGACGGCAAACTTCGTCCGAGCGGAGTTCTTCGGGAATAACGTGCCGCTGAGCGAAGACTTCGCGATCCGGTACCGACACGCGGCTTCCGCTGCAAACACTCTCAAGGTGGTCACCGACAGCCAAGGAGGAGAAAACTTCTTCCAGGCTGCAGCCCTGCTGAAGGCTAATCCGGCCGTAAGTGCCGCGTCCGCGCCACCGCGAACTGTCATTGCCCTGTTCGACAGTTCGCTTTCGATGCAGTGGGAGAAACTGGAGCGAAGCTTTCAAGCGACGGAAACACTCCTCAAACGACTGCGCCCGCAAGACCGCTTCAACCTGGTGCTGTTCAACTCCGATACCTCGTTGTTCCGTCCGGCGCCGATCCCAGCCTCCATGCAGAACGTCGAGGCTGCACTTGCATTTATTCGCAACCACGACATCCGGGGCGGTACGGACCTCGAAAAAGGCCTGGCGGCAGGCCTGGCGCAAACGGCTCAGGGGACTGGCGATCAGTATCTGGTCCTAATCAGCGATGGCGGTGCGACTTCCGGCACGATCAACAACGGCAGACTGGTCAAGTGGTACGAGTCCGAACGTGGCAAACTTCCGGAAGTACGCCAGCCGCATATGTTCTTTTTCGCGGTGGGGGACGATGCGAATCTGCCTCTGGTCCGTTTGCTGGCGGCCAATCGCGGCGTTTGGGAGTGGGTGCGCTCCACCGAACCCATCGATTTCAAACTCAATGCATTTCTGGCGAAGATCGGCGAAGAACCTGTGCGCGGCCTGACGCTCACGACGACGCCCGCAAGCGATTTCCGTTTCGTCTACCCGGTAGAGGATATCCATTTCGCGGGCTCAGCGGCTACATGGGTCGGGCAATACATCAAGCCGATGCCGACTGCCTCTTTCTCCGTTACTGGTACGGGGATCGCCGCAAAAGCACCAATACCCGCCCAGGCCGGAGATCACCCTTACTTGCCGCGTGCGTGGGCTCGGGCGCGCGTCGATGCTCTGCTCGATAAGATCGCGCGTGAAGGCGAAGATGCCGCTTCGATAGATGAGATCATTCGCCTTTCAAAGAAATACAAGTTCGTCACGCCCTATACGTCATTTCTCGCTGTGCCGCATGCACTGCTTCGGCCCCGTGTGATACGGCCCGGAGATCCCGTGCTGCGCATCAAGACCGACAGTTCCATCGTCTCGGTGATCGCCCTGTTTCCGTTCGGGCTTGTGAAACCGATGCGCTACCTCACGGATGAGGATGCCTGGCAGACACGGTTCCTCGCCCCTGCGGATATGAAAGATGGCACCTACGAAGTGCGGCTGGTGCTGCGCGACCGGCAGGGGCAGGTTTACCGGGAAGCGAAAACGTTCGTCATCGCAAGCCAGGCGCCCATCATTCGGGTGAAGCTGGGCGATCAGAAAGTCAAGGCGGGCGGCAGCATTTTGGTTGAGGCATCCGCCTCAGCGAATACGCGTACGATTACCGCGCGCCTCTGGGGCGCCGAGCCGGTCTCATTGCGCTGGAACCCGGCCCTTCGCACGAACTCGGGTGAGATGTCGATCCCGCCCGGAATGCCTCCGGGCAAGTACAAAGTCGTCGTCACGGCCGAAGACATAGCGCACAACATCGCGAGTCAGGAGGCGGGCCTTGAGATCTGGTAAGGGACTCGCCGGTGCCGCCGTCATTCTGACTCTTGCGGCACTAGGGCACGCCGAGTTGTCGGAGTGGCTCCAGCATGAACCGGCCGGGCGCTTGCTCGATGTGCTGCTTCGCCCGATGTCCCTGCCGGGAGGGGCGGTGCGCTTTCGTCGCCCGCCATCCGAGACGCGGCCAGACCTGACGAAGATGATCGCGGCTGAGCCGAAGAACGCGTCCCTATATCGCCTTCGCGCTCATGAAGCCGAGATGCAGCTTGATTTCCCGGCAGCGGAAGCCGACTGGAAAGCATATGCCGATCTGGCTTCAGACCGAGGCGAAGGCTACCTGGCGGTGGCCGATTTCTATCATCGGCGTAATCGCGCCGGGGATGAGATCACGGCGCTCGAAACGGTCGGCGGCTTGCCTTCCGACACGCTTCTCCCTGCCGACAAACAGCGCGCTTGGGCGGCGTATTCTCGCATGCTTCCCGTCATTAAGGATGCAGGCCTGCCGGTCGCAACCGCCGCAACTGCGTATCGTGGGTGGATCGGCCGCTATCCGAAGGAAGAATCGCCGCGTCAGGCTTTCGTCAGTTTCCTCATCTCGGACAGACAGTATGTCAGCGCTGAGACGCAAATCGCGTTGTACGCGCGCGCCTTCTCCAACGACACCGCCTTTCCAGTGGAAGCGCGCGCTGATCTTGCAGCGAAACGCGATTCGCCGGACGCGGCGATTCAGGTGTTCGACAAGGCGTTTCAGCCTTTGTGGCCCAAAGCCCTGCTCGAAGCGTATTTCAAGCTCCTCGATGAGAACTCTGAATTGCGCGATTTCGAAGGTCGCGCTCGTGCGCGGCGCGACAAAAATCCTGGTGACCTCGACGCGACTTCACGCTTATTTGCCTATTACGAGCACACCGGTAACCAGGGTGCTGCACGCCGCGTTCTTTTCGAATACCGTCTGGCGAAAGAGGCTAATCCGGGCAGCTGGACTCCAGCAGAACTGAAGACACTCGCAGCCCTGTTCGAACGCCTGCCCGATGCCAACGAACAGGCGCGGGCATACTACGCGCTCTACAGTACTCCGGGCGTCTCTGGCGCAGATCGAGAGACCGCGCTTGCGGGAATGATTGCCCTGCTGTTGGATAAATCTGATCAGTCCATCTCCTTTGGCTCCGGCGATCTCCCCCTATATAAGGACATTGGGACGGCCGACTCTTCACCGGGTTTCCTCAATGGTTTGCTTTCTCTGGTTCTGAATTCGACCAGCCCGCGCTGGCAGTACCAACAGCAGAACGCTGCGGCTGTCGCTTACTTTCATCGCGCCGAGGGAGCGAAACTCCTCGAACTGCTGGAAAAGGACTTCCCGGCATCGTCTCACCGCGCTGCGCTGAGATCGAGTCTCATCGACGCACATGCCGGTTACGGCGAAGACAACGCGGTCGTAACGGAGGCCAGGGCTTTCCTCACGGCATTTCCCCGCGCCGGGGAGCGGACGCATGTTGCCCTGGCACTCGGGGACGCATTGGCGCGACAGCAGCGCACCCAGGAGGAGTTCGCCGTTTACCAACAGATGCTTACCGAGCTGGCCGCGCGAGCCGGCGGCGTCCCGCTGGGAGTTTACGGAGGAACAGGCCCCGCGATTCCAACGGGGCAGGGCTTCGCGGCACAATTCCCGTTTGCGCGGAACCAACAATTCCTGCAGAACCAGATACAGCAGATGAACGCGCCAGGACCGAGATCCGCCGACTACGCGCAGGTTCTGGAGAAATATCTTGCACGCGTCGCCGCGGTCGGCCAGCCCATGGAAGGTTTGCGCATCTATCGGCGCGAGATCGATCGCAATCCCAATGACCCCGGATTGTACGAGCGATTCGCGGGATTCCTCGAACAGAACAACCTTGGGTCAGATGTGCAGGATGTGTATCGGCGCGCGATTACGAAATTCCCGGATAAATCCTGGTACGACAAACTCGCTCGCTGGTATCTGCGAACGCGCCAGCAGAATGCTCTCAGCGCTCTCACGCGCGAAGCGACCGGTATATTCAGCGGCACCGAATTGGAGGCTTACTTTGCGCGGGCAATCAACCAAGCCAGTGTCGGCGACGCGCTCGACCTCCAGCTGAACCTCTATGCTCACCAGCGGTTCCCGGAGGATCTGGTTTTTGTGCACAATCTTCTTAACGAATACGACCGACAGCATGCCGCGGCCAGCGCGACGGCGCTTCTCCGTGAATACTGGTTCTACGATGCGGACCTCAAACGCCGCTACTTTGCACAGCTCTCGTCGCAAGACCAGTTGCTGAGCCAGATCGACGCGGTGCGGCGGGCGGGCGCCTCAAACCCTGCCGCTGCCGAATTCAACGCCGAAGCAGAAGCATGGCTGAGCCACTTCGAAGCAGCTGCACCCGGTCTGCGTACGACTGCCGAGGCATATCCCGGATGGATCGAAGACAACGCACGAGCGGTATCCATCTATCGCTCACTCGCGGCGTACTTCCCGGCCGACACCGCGATTGCCGTGAGTTTCGCCGAAAAGGCATGGCAGGCCGGATCTCCTGACACGAAACTGCTCGAAACGGTGGGCGACGTTTACGCTGATAAAGAAGCGTTCGCGAGAGCGGCAACTTCCTGGAACGCGATCCCGCGCGTGTTTCCGGGCAAGCCTGAAGGATACATCCAGGCTGCAACTGTCTATTGGGACTATTACAGGTTTAGCGATGCGCTGCGTCTGATTCACGAAGCGCGCACCAGATTCCGTGACCCGTCGCTGTTCGGATATGAAGCAGGCGCGATTGAGGAAGGCCGACGTGATTACCAGCGCGCGGTCACCGAATACCTCGCGGGGTGGCAGTCGGGCAACCAATCCGCCCGGAGTCGCATTGTTCGCCTTGCGAGCCGTCCGGCTGAGCGCGATTTGGTCTATCGCATGACGGCAAGCGCTGATCCGGAACTCCGGATCGATGTTCTGAAAGCGCAGCAGCGCAAACCAGAACTCCAGGCGTATCTGTCAAAAGAGATTGCGGTGGCAACTCGGGTTTCCGATATTATGCCGCTGGTGGATGCCGCTCGCGAGCAGGGGTTCGACACCGTCGAGCGCGAAGGCCTTGAGCGACAGATAGCAGTTACTCTCGATCCGGTCGAGCGGATGCGTCTGCGAATCGATCTGGCAAAGTATCTGGAATCGCATCAAGACACCGGCGGAGCGGCGCGTACCGTTGACGCGCTTTATCGCGACAACCCATTGATCCTGGGAGTCGTGCGGGCGCGTGTGGACTTCGATAAACGCAACAAAAGGGTTGAAGACGCTGTCGCCGCCCTCACCGAAGCCGCCGCGAAGGCTCGGCCCGATCTGTCTGCTCAGTTCCGCTCTGAGGCCGCGGTCATCGCTACATCCGGTGGGCGCATCGACGTTGCGCGGGGTCTCCTCACTGACCTCCTCAAAGCTGATCCTTATCGCGCCGAATACATCGCTGAGATTGCCGAAACCTATGCCGCAGGCAATGACGATGCGGGGTTCACTCAGTTCGCGAACTCCGAGATTGACGCGCTGAAGAAGTCTTCGCTTGCGGCGGACGACCGCAAGACCCGTATCGCAGCCCTGCGCCGCAGGATGATCACGGTCCTCGCGCGCCGAAATGACTTCTCCGGTGCTGTTGATCAGTACATAGAGGTGGTGAACGCCTATCCCGAAGATGACAATGTCACGCGCGAAGCGGCCCTGTTCGCATCCGCCCACAATCGCGGGGATCAGCTTACCGCGTTTTACCGGAAAACCATTGCGGATTCGCCGCGCGACTGGCGCTGGCCCATTGTGCTGGCCCGCGTCGAGACAGCGCTGGAGGACTATCCAGCTGCCCTGAGTGCTTACGAAATGGGAATGAAGTTGCGCCCGGACCGAGCAGACGTGGTTGAAGCCCGGGCCGCTCTCGAAGAGCGGCTGTTGCGTTTCAATGACGCAGTCAGCAGTTACAACAAGCTCTACCAGCTCACTTATAACGATTCGCAGTGGCTCGACAAAGCCGCCGAAATGCAGGCCCGCCTGGGGCGCTCCTCTGAAGCCGTTGCAACGCTCGAACGTGCCCACATCGGCGCGGGTGGCGAAACGGTCACCGGACTTTTCGCCATCGCCGATTTACTGGAGCAGTGGCATCTGCCTCACGACGGCGGCCGTTACGCCGATCGCGGTTACAACCTCGCCGGAAGCGACATGGCGATGAAGTATCAACCGCAACTGGCCATCTACGCGAAGGTCATGGCCGAGCTTCGCCGCTATGAAGACGTCACCCGAGTCAGCGAGCCGTGGACGAATGCAATTGACGCAGCAGGGAGACGAATTGCTGACCTTTACACGCCGGAAGAGAAAGCGCAACTCGCAATAGCCGGAGTGAATCAGACCCTGGCGCGGTCCTCCGGCATGAATGACATTCTGGCTCAATACCTTGCGGCACGATCTCGTCAGCAGTGGATTTCACTCCAGTCCCGGCGCGGCCTCTATGAGCAGTTGAGCCGCGATCTCGAAGCGCAGGCAAACCGGCCGGGACAGACGAACATCGCGCCCATTCTCACTCAGGCAGCGTCGGCCGCAGCGAAAGCGGGCGACAACACCGCCGAAATCCGTATTTACGCGCGCATGCAATCGGCGGGAATGCTGTCGGCGCCGCAACTGAATCGTTATCTCAGACTGCTGCTGGCTCGCAGTCCCTCAGACCTCGTGGCACAGCGCAGCGATGCGGCGGTTCAGGTTGCCATCGCGGACGGCAATCGCAACGTAACGATGGACGCGCTTCGTGCCCGCGCTGCTTCGCTGCCGCCGGTCTGGCTGGATTCCTACACAGCTCTGAGTGGCGTGTATTTCGATGACCGTTCCCCGGCGACTGCCCAGGCATTTTTGAAAGTTCTCAACCCGGAGACAATTGGCCAGCGGCTCGCATCCAAACCCGACCTCCGCCAGTCCCTGGTTGGCTCCGTCTGGTTTTACTATGGCGCACGCTACGGCGAATACCTTGCGAGCACCGGCGCCCAGGACGCAGGAGAATTTCTTGCTTCCGATCCCGAAGCCCGTCCGGGCGATCCCGAAACTTACATCTCCCTGGCGCGCTTCAACGACGAAATCAAACGCTACCCGGACGCGATCCAACGCTTCCGGGAGGCTTTGGATCTCGACCCCGATCGCGGTGAGGCGCATGACGGTATCGCGCGCTCTCTGATGCGCCAGGGCCGCAGTGCCGAGGCAATCGCGGAATGGAGCCAATCCATGGCCGCGTTTCAGCGTGAGCAGAGCAAGGGAGTTCGCGTTCGCGAAACTTTCTGGGTCAACGTGAGCGCGGCCATTCGCGCCATCTCCGACGCGAAAGTATTTGCGCAGCTCCAGCCCGATATCCATTCGCTCCTCGCCGACTATGTTCACCGAAACGGAGCATACCGCGTCAGCGAGCTGATTCAACCGGCGCTCGAAGCATCGTTCCGGTCCAACGCCGGTTTTGAGTGGCTCCTCGATGTAATGGCACAAACCGGCGGAGCGGACGTCGGGTTCCAGCCCGATGCGACGCTTGACGATCTCGAAAATATGGCGCGTTTCCGGCTGGCCTACGCGTTGCGCGAAGCCGCCCTTGCAACGGGCGATGACAAGACCCGCTCCGACTCGCAGGCCATCTCGGCTCGCAGCGGTCTGATCGGGCTGTTTCTCGCTCACGGGAAAACCACAGATGCCATAAACGAATGGCGTCAGTTCACTGCGGCCGAACTGGAGTCCCACCGCGACGAACTAAGCGGCATTGAGATCCGGATTGCCGCTGCGGACGGCGAATTCGATCGACTGCTCGCGCGCTTCCGTTCGGAACCTGCCAGGGCCCCGGCGCTGTACCAACTGCAGTCCGACGCAACCATGCTTCGGCAGGATGGCCGGACTGATGCGGCACGCGCGCTGCTTGAATTCCTGTACACGCGCGAGCTCGATCAGCAGCATCTGGAGTTCGCGAACTTCATCGGACTCGCCCGCGTCTGGCTGGAACGGCAGAACGGCCTACCGCAGGCCCTCACCATACTCCGCAGAATGACGTTGGTTGGAAAAGCCCCATTCCGGCAGTCTCCGTTCCAGAGTTTCGAGGCAGCCGGAGATCTGCTGGTTGAGTTCCATCGCGATGCCGAGGCGAAGGAGTTCTATACGAAGGCCATACAGTCCACGCCGTGGAATGCGGAGGCCAAAGTGAAACTCGCTCATATTTCGAGCCCGGCGGACCGCACCCGCCTCGCGCACGAGTCAGTGAACGATTCAACCGCGCCTTACGCCACACGCGCCGAGGCCGCGCGATTACTGGCTCCCGCACAGATTCCTCCGAAAGGTGAATTGGCTCTGCTGGCCTCGGCGGATAGATCTCCCGAAGCGGCACGCAAGCCTTTCTTTGTCGAAGCGCGACTGGAGGCAGCAGAGAGCAACTCCGATCCCTCGATGAAGTTGACACTCCTGCGTGAAGCTCTCGCGATCGACCCCGGTTTAAGATCCGCGCGTACGGCTTGCCGCGGTTCGCACTTCTCTCGGCGTCGGTCGCGATAGTCTCGCCCTCGCGATGTACCAGGAGGCGGCTGGTCGGCCCGTGCTCGCGTTCGATCCCTCGGCTGTATATGAGGGGCCGCCCGATGGGCCGCCTCAACCATACGAAATCCCGCACCGGATGATCGTGGCCGACAGCGCCCTGCTTCAGGGCCTTTCCACAGCAGCCGAACGCACTGGCGACCTGGCGGCAGCTCTGAGCTACATTCAGCAGGTGCGTCCGCTGGAGACTGAGCGGATCGCGACGCTCCGGGCTGAACAAAAGCGGCGTGCGGAGAACCAGCGTCGTCAGCCTGTTGTTACCGACAAAACTGAACAGACCCAAATCGTACGCGCGAGGCAGGTGCCATGAAGAAGATTCTCTGGTCGACAGCGGGCATTCTGACACTCGCCACTCTTGCCTGGGTCCAGGTAACCCGGCCGGCACGGCGCGAACTTGCATCTCTTATGCCGGCGGGTCCGATGATCTACCTGGAAGCGAAGGATTTGCATTCGCTCCTCGCTGATTGGAACGGTTCCAATGTCAAACAAAACTGGCTGATGAGCGCCAACTACAACGTCTTTTCCAACTCCAACTTGCTGCAGAAGCTCCAGGGCCTGTATCAGGAGTACGGGAACGTTGCCGGCTTCCTTCCAGGAATTCCCGGAACGCTTGAAATCGCGGGCCGTGAATCGGCTCTCGGGTTGTATGAGTTCACCGAACAGCAATTCGTTTACGTTACAAGAGTCGATGAATCGCAGTTCACCGCCAGCCAACTCTGGCGTCTTCGTGAGAAGTTTACCGTCCGGCAAGCCAGCGGAATTTCGTTTTATATGCGTCGTGATGACGCGTCGCACCGCACCGTTGCCTTCGCATATATCGACGGATGGCTGGTGCTGTCGACGCGCGACGATCTGATCGCAAACACACTGGCGTTGATCGCCGGGCAGACCGCATCAAACCTCGCGAGCGAGACGTGGTACACGCGGGCGCTTGCCGAGGCCGGAACGGCGGGCGAGCTGCGCATGGCTCTCAATATGCAAGCGCTGGTGTCCGATGTCCGCTTCCGGTCTTACTGGATTCAGCGCAATATTTCAGAACTGCGTCCCTTTGAGGGCGAGATCGTAGATGTGCAACGAACGCAGCAGGAAATCGACGAAAACCGAACTCTTGTGCGTTTGCCGGAACAACAGGTGGCGGTGCCCAGCCCGCGAGCGCTCGACGCGATGGCGGCGCTTCGGGCGATTGCGCCAGCCGATGCGGCATTAGCGATGGCATGGGCCCAGCCTTCCTCAGATATGGTCGAATCGCTGATCGAGAGCAGGCTGCTGAAGCCGGGAGCCGATATTCGCTCGAACGGCCGATATGCACCGGAAGCCGTCTCGACTGATGCGTCGGCTGGAACTGAACAGGATCTTGAGACGCGTATCGACGAACCGGCGCTCGGGAGTGCGGTCGGCGGAGAGTTGAGATCTGAGCGGTTGCGGCAACTGATTTCCGGGGCCTCTCCGGAGGCTTTGCTTCAGATCGGAACATCGGCCACCGCCAGTGGCTTCATCCGCACGCCCACAGTGCTGGTGATATCAGCTCCAACGAACTGGGACGCGAATGCCATCCGCGCAGCGCTCACGTCCGCAGTCGAGACATTATGGAGTATGTCACAGCTGGGAGTCGGATGGCAGGGAACAGCAATGGGGTCGCACGCGGCGGAACAGCTCAATGGTCTGGCAACCCTTGAGTTTGCAATCGACGGAAAACTGCTATACCTCGCCAACGATCCAACTCTGCTTCTGGCTACGCTCAACAGGTCAGGTGCCGCGCCGCTTCCCAGCGGGCCTGCCTATGCAGCCGAATTCCACCACGCACGGGAGCGAGCCGACTATCTGACGATCATGCGCGCTCTGGATTTTGGCGGGCACCCTCAAACATTTCTGTTCGTCCCTCAAGGAAACCGCACACCGCAGTTTTTCTCCGAAAATCTCCCCAGCCTCAGTTCGGTGTTCAGCTTTATTCAAAGCATGATGATCACGCGAACGGAGAGTGCAAGTTCCGAGTCGCACCGTGTCGTCTATCGGTAAGAGTGTCGGTGGCGGGAACAACGGAGCGAGGCCGGCCGCCCTGCGGTTTAGGGCTTCGCAGTTTCCCTACTCTGATTTTCGCTGAAGCCCTGGGGCCTTCTTTTCTTTCGAATCTGAGGAGGTGGCGAAGGTGGTGCCACGATGGTACCTTGCGCTGCTGCCTCCGGAGGATGCGCCGGCGAAGCGTGCATCCAGTCGTTCATGAAATATCCCAGGATCAAACCGAGGATGACCGCAGCGACCGTGAAGACCGCCAGTGAGAGCTTGTATTCGAGGGAAAAGGTGGCGCGGATTGCTGCGATGGAGCGCTCCGCATGATCCGTCGCTTGCCGAATGTTCCGGGTAATGTCGGCGATCGCGGAGTTGGCCTGCTTGACGGTGCTGGAGTAAGAATTGGTCAACGTGGCGGCTGTTCGCTGAAATTCGGCCGTGGCGCCGTTCATTTCCGTCGCAGCAAGAGCCAAAGCGTCGGCGGTCTGTGGAATCCCGGACTGTGCGAATTGTTGTCGCAGGTTTTCTGCAATTCTCTCGGCGATTGTCTTAGGGCTCATGCCCCGCGCGATTTCCGCCGGGAGATTGGAGAGTCGAACATCCAACTTTGCATGCCAGACCGCGCTGCTCTCCTGCATGGAGTGCATCGATTTAAGCGCGCTTTCCATGATTGCCGCAAGCTGCTCCCGTTCGGACGCCATTTCCACCGGCCCTTCGCGCGTGATTAGCGCCAGCAGGCCCATCGCCTCAACAATTCGCAGCAACTCGTCATCCGGTCGAAGGTGGCGGAAGTAAAGCATCCGCTGGTAGAAGTATGCGCGCTGGGCGGGTTCCAGCATTTTCCCGATTGCGTCGAACAGGTCTTCAGGAGCGGCTGACGGAGCAGGCAAAAGATTGTTCACGGCAGCAGCAACTCCTTGACGCGTTCGAACTGCGAAAAGAGCCGCTCTCGGTAGCCCTCGGCGCGAATCACGGCCTTCGTGACCTGCAATTCGGGGACATCCGTGCGCCGCGCGATTACCTCGCTCAGCGTCACGCCGTGGTTCCGCATCGCGGTTTCGAGATGCGGCAGGCGATACTCCATCTGAATCACAGCTGGCTGGAACACCTTCTGAAACGCTCGCGCCTGTTCGCTTTCCCGCCAGTAAGTGAAATTGTCGCTGCCATCGGCATGGTTTTCGACAATCAGGTAGGTGACCCGGCGCTGCAAACGGTCTGCCCAGGTGAGTACGCTTTCCACACTAGCCGGATCAGAAGTGATCACGCCGATCGCCGTGAATACGATCCCGCGCTGCATCACGGGATGGTGCATCTGGTCGAACCAGGCGTGCGTCACCCGCCCGGAACCGCCGCCCATGTCGGCGAGAACAATTGGTGGGCCGCCGTCCAGCACATCGAGGAAGGCGTCAAGCCCGTCCGGCGTATGGATGTTGATCTTCGGTGCTTCGCCCCGGAAGAAGTGCGTCAGGCTGCCGCGGGACTTGTTTTCCGTGTCGAGATCGAGCAGTGTGACCGGAATCTGGTTCTCTTGATACCACTCGGCAAGGCCGGTCATGACGTTGGTCTTGCCGACTCCGCCCTTGCCGCCCATCGAGAGAACGACGCGCTTGCGCGCGCCGGTTTCGTTCGCATTTTGCTGGTTGGGCGTTCTGACCGGTTCTGCCTGTTTTGCGCTGGCGCTACTCATGGGATCGCCCTCCGCAGAGGTCCGGAGATGCGCCTGTAGACCCGATTCAGAACGCTCTCCGGGATGCGAAGTGTGACATATGTCCGTTTGTAACGATTGCCCGGCCGAACAATCTTCAGGACGCCGTCTTCACCCTGGAAGAGCCGCCGCACGGTGTCCGTCGAAAGGTTCCACATTTTGGCGACCTGATCAGCGGTGTAGTGGTGCTGCCCGAAGACAGTATCGATCCGCTCGCCTGGGGATCTGCCCGCACTATCTGCAGGGATTTCGTTCAATTGCTGCATATGGTTCCTTGTCGCTCGGTTTTTTCGTCGTGAATCACCGAACCAGCCAGATTCGCCTCTATCTGAAGGGGAGTGACGACGCCGATTCCGAACATTAAATCTCCAGAAATTTCAATCTAAGTACTACCCGGCCGCAGAAAGGCATTTCGGGACGCTTCACCCTGTATGGGTTGGGCATGGGGCTTAGTGACAACCGCACGATTTGTTTTGGTTCGAAGCGTTACCGTTTTCGGCGATAGTGAACGTTCGGGTGATTCCAATGAGCATTGGCCGTTTCTGCGCATCTACAGATAACGGCTCAGGACCAGAATTTTGGACAAAAAAACCGAAAGCTCGTTGCTGCCTAACTGCCGGTTCACGTATGCAGAGGTCGAAGGGAGTAAAAGACACCCGATCAGGACGGCCCTTGCTCAGTTTCGGGCACGGCTTCGACGCGACAGACTTGCAACTCAGAAATTCGTGGCCCATCCGATGCCGCGAACTTGTCCGTGCGGGCAGGTTCACGCAGAATCGTAATCTGTTGTGACGCGAAATCGGCGAGCAGCGGCGCAAGACCGCTGCCTTTAACAACAAGATCGTGAGTTGAAAACGCGGCACGGACTTCCTCGCCTGTGCCCTCGGCGTACAGGAACTGACTCCAGGGCAACGAATAGGTGCGCTTCAGGAGCATGACCTGCAACCCGCGCGCTCGTGCCGAGGCGTCCACCGACCATGGTCTTTCATCGGCCAATTCCAATGTCCCGTCCTTTCTCCATCTCCTGCTGGCGGATTCGCGCTGGTGGCACCTGAATGAGTTCATACCCTGGCGGGTGGAGGTCAGGTTGCATGTCCTGCCCTTGCTGCGCGGCGCGAAGTGCCATGGCGCGAGCGGCGGTGAGGCCGCGACGATGAACGTGCCTACCAACTAACCCGTCGAAGGTCCGTTGTTTGATCTTGCGGACCAACTCTGAGGCCGACTGGCGTTCCCCAGAACGCGCCACCGATTCCCGAAGCAATTCTTTGTCGCTCGTGACCACCGTGACGCGTTCACGTCCACGGGAAGCCGCCACATAGAAGAGTTCCTTCTTCATCGCGTCACCGGAAATGACGACTGCATCCACCGTCTTGCCCTGGCTGCGATGTGCCGTGACAGCATACCCATGATCGAAGTGTTTGTAATCGCGTGGCAACATACGGCCATCGGCAAGGTGAATCCCACCCTCGTCATCCACGCGCGAAACTGTCACCAATTCACCATTGACAGCGCGGAATCCGGGTTGACGGCGATTCGCCGTCAACAGGATTCTGTCGTTCGCTGCGACTTCAATGGAGCGACGTTCGAAGACCTCAAAGCATCCGGCTTGTTTGCCGGTGAGCTCACGCTCTGTTCCCGCGGTGTTCCGCGCGATAATTCGATCCTTCTCTACCCGTGAGACTTCGAGGGTGTCGTTCTTGGCGATTCCCGTTGCAGAGCGGTGGAATACCAGCACCTGTCCTTCGCGCAAGGCTCGCAGGGACCGCTTCTGAGCAGTTGTGTAGTTGCGCGGCACGAGTCGCTCTGACAAGATACTCGGCCCGAGCTCGCCCGCGCGTTTTCGTTCCGTACGGATGGCGTTTGTCACTAGCCCGATCTCTTCGTGTGTCGGGCAGACGACCAGCACTGTCGGTTGCCTTTGGGCGTCACGCGATTGGAACACAGCTTCCCGCCATGCCTCCGCAACAGTTCGAGCCCGATCGAGCCAGGGGACCTGTCGGATGGCACCCATCTCGTCGAGTTTGTCGAAGCCGCGCTCTGGATTTCGACGCAGTTCCTGAATGGCCTCCCGGTATTCTGCAGAGGTCTGGCGCTGGACTTGCGTCAATGAGACGCTCTTGAGCTGCGATTCCTTTTCGAGAATGCGCAAGGCGTCGGAGGCTTCCACGCTCTGAATCTGCATGGTGTCGCCGCTGAAGATCAGACGCGCGCTTTCGCGTTCAGCCAGGCGGAACAGTTCCGACATCTGCTTGCCGGATACCATCCCGGCTTCATCGACGATCAGCGCTTTGCCCTTGAGTTCGCGCTGCGTCCGCTGATCGGCCAGAAGCATCTGGATTGTGACCGCGTTGCCGAAACCGACCTTCCGCAGTTCTTCCACAGCGCTCATGGTGGGGGCTACCGCAAGAACTTCGCGCCCACTCTCCGTCAGTCCACGACGAAGTTCCTGCAAAGTCGCAGTTTTCCCCGTGCCAGCGGCACCGCGGATATTGACAGCAAAATCGCGCGAGGTGAGGACGAACTCGATCGCCTTCTTCTGTTCCGGCCGGAGGCGGTCCGACGCAACGAAAGGATCTTTTCTTCCCAGGGATTCAAACCGGCCAGCACCGCGATTGACGTGGGCAATCATGGAACGCTCGCGATCGAGCGTCTCGCGGGTGGCAATTTCATTTCCCGAACGAAGGATTGTGCCCGACGCCTGCTGAACGCGGAGCACGCCTTTGGCTTCATCCAGATCGATCCGGCCGCGGCCATGTCGGAGCGCTTCTGCCAGCAGCTCATGATCACTCGCAACCGATACCCGCTCGAAAATGTGTTCGTGGGCATAATTCACGGAGCACGAAGCTGGTTCGCGGCTGGCGAGCATTCCGGTCCCGACTTCTACCGCCCTGTTGTGAACGTTGGTCAGCGTGCGATCTTCCGATGAGTCCAGCCGTGCCCTCTGCTGCGTCCTGACTTGGGCCGTGGATATCTCGATCAGTTTGTCAGCGCGGGACTCGCGCACAAGGACGGCGGTTTCATTGTCTGTCGGCGCTCTGCCGTTCTGTGTCGTAAAGACCTCGATCGCGCGGTCCCGCTGACGGCTGCGCTGACTGAATTTTTCGAGCAGGTCTTTGGATACACCGCGGATTTCAAATCCCTGGTCGTGGCCGTTGCTCTGGACACGATCCTCAATTTCGTAGCCAAGTTTGCTTACTTCCCGAGCGAGCGTATTCCGGTAGACCTCGGTCAAATAGGCGCGCCGTTCATAAATGCTGGAGGCCTGCAGCGCCTTCCATCGCCCTTCGGTACCGTCCCACGTCATATTTGCGGCGACCGCATGTGTATGGAGTTGAGGGTCGAGCTCGCGGCTGGTGTCGTGGTTGTAAACCGCCAGCACGAGATTGCCAGTCGTCCGGTCAGAGTTGGCGCCATTCTGCCGGACACGGGTCGCGGCACAGGATTCCAGCTCCTGCAGAGCCTCGGCCACCGCCAGTTGGTGTGCGGCGGCCAACCGTTCGTCGCCGCCGACGCTCGCCATGATCGAAACGGATTTCGGGGCCGAAAATGTGAAGTCGTACAGGTTTCGCCCGTGGCTCGTTGTCGCGCCATCGGCAGCCTTGCGATCCGCGCTCTGCCGCTGGCGAAGAAATTCGCCGCTTCGAGGATCGAGGCCCTGGCGAATCGCATCGAAGTCCCTCGACAGCACTTCGCCGGATAAACCCAGCAGTTCGGCTCCGCGACCATTCCACCGTCCGGCGATGCGCTTATGCTCATCGTAATAATCGCTGTGCTCCAGATGCCGTGCGGAGTAGCCTTGTGCATTCGACATGGCGCGGATGGTCAGCACCCAACTGCATCTCAGACTGATTCAGCGCGCGCATGGTTTCCACCGCGATGTGCAGAGATGGTGAGGTTTGAGAATGTTTGTGAGTTAGGCAGAACGAGCGTTTCTGGCGGTTGTTAGAGAGTGGCGAATAGCGGCGTCCGACCGAATGGCGGAGCGAAGTCGTGCGAAGGCGTGATCAACTGAATTGCGTTGAGTGCGTATTGGTGCGAGAACGAAGTCGAAGCAAAGACACCATCCCTAAGCCTGCGGCTTAGGTTTCGCGCGACCCGCACAGCGTGCCATTCTCGATCCAGTTTCATTCCAGTTGGTAATCCAGCGAACCGTCCAGTTCCATACCGGCGATCTTCCAGAATATTTGCGGCCTTTTTCACCACGCGGTACCATCGCGCCATAAGCGTTTGAGATGGACGAATCGCTCGAGAGTATCCTCGACACTCTGCCTCCGAAGGCGAGCCGGTCAAAACTGGAGCCCTACCGGGAGTTCATCCGTGAATTGCGGAGACGGGGCCGAAGTTACCAGGAGATCACCAATATCCTGCGCGATCGTTGCGGTGTTACTGCAGGGGTTCACACCGTTTACAACTTCGTTCGCGTTCGGGAGAAGGCTGAGAGAGGGACGCGCCCCATGCGGCACAGCGCTGGGAGATCGGCTAAAGCTGCTACACCAACCCGACTTGCCGAACGGGCCAATGTGCAACCGCGCTCGCTGACCGGCGACGATGCCTGGAAAAATATCGAGAAGCTCAAACAGCGGCAATCCGCGACGCCTAGTGAGGAAAAAGTATTCGTCTATGACGATAACGAACCTCTGAAGTTAAGACGCGGGGCCGGTAGTAGCTCAAGCTGGAAAGAGCGAAACAATACTTGAATGAGCGGCAATCGGTAAAACTCGTAGCCTGTAGCCTTGTACCAGCGCTTCGCCCTAACGACCGATTTACCACTGTGGCCTTGTGGATCATCACGATCGCAATCCCGGACGGCGCGATGAGAAACGAACGTCTCGCGAAGAAATCGCTTTGACGCAAGGGCAGATATGTAATGGAGCACTCGGTTCTCACTCACGCAAAGAGGTGGTTCTCTTAGTACCTCAACGGTGAAGTCACCTTCTCCTGGCGATTCCCACTAAGTCAGGCTCATGAGCTTCTCCAGCGTCGGCTCTTCTTCCAAAGCCGATTCGACGGATATAGCCCGCGCCGCCATCAACTTTTCCAGAGTTGTGTTTCCTGACGGTACCGCGCCCATTCCGCCTGCTTTCGCCTGATCGTATTCCTCGCGCACGGCTTTGGCTACGCGATTACGGTCGGCGCGAGTGAGGTCCGGCGAAGTTCTCGCCAGCACAATCGCCCGTTTGATGGCCAGTTCCGCCTTCTCCGGCTCCTCGTCACTCCAGAACCGAAGAGCCTCCTGATACGCATCCTGAATATTCTTCAGGCTTGTCCAGTCGTCTTTCTCGATGCGGACTTCGATCCGGAAAAGCAGGTGGGATTTTTGCTCAAACGGGCGCGCCGAGGCCATGTTGGTACCGCGGCAGAGCCGACTGTTTCTTATCCAGAACTCACCTTCCGCGTAGTCCGCACTCGCGCCGTCGATAACCGCGAAATACCCGGGTCTGAGGAAATTCTCGCCGGTGCCGCCGGCTCCCACGAATGACTGATGCACGCCCAGTCGCATCTGGCCGGAACCGCCGCCCAGCAGGTCCTGCACACCGCCCGCCACCGGCCCGGCTATGCCAAGTGCGGCTGACAGCTGCGGCACTACTAGCAGTTTCGAGAGATCACCCAGGACCTTAACGACGGACTGCACCGCATCTCCACCTTTCATCGCCACCAGGGCCGCGACGATTTCCACCACTCCGCCGTTGAACGGCATAAGAGAAGTCAGCCGATAGTTCAGGGGAATCAGCTTGTCGAGATTCGCGTCGGTAACCCCTTCGAGCTGGCTGGCGCCGGCGACGCAAGGGATCTGCAGAGTCTGGTCGCCGAACTGGAAACTCACCAGCGTGTGCGCCATCGGAAACCAGGTGCGGAACCAGTCGACCTGCTTTTCCAGAAACATTTCCGCCAGCCAAAGCCGGAAATAATGCTTTCCGGATTCCAGCGGGTCATCCGTGAAATCCGCGTTTTCGATGCGGCTTGCGGGTAAAAATATGAACGCCCGCTTCTGCGCCGGATCGGAAAATATCTTCTTGAGTCGATCGAGAAGGGACATGAGTTTACCCAAAATAGCAGATATCGAAACCGGCTTCCTTTTCTTCGGAGCCCAGTGTCTGAAAAAGGAGGTCGCGTGCGCCGGCCAATTCCCTGAAAATCGCCATTGCCGCCGTCGGGGCTGGATCAATGACACCGCGCGCGATACGCTCCAGAACCCCGGCACCCTCTTTAATGGCAAGGCCGGGAAGCGTGATGACGATCGCGTGCGAAGCGAGCTGCAGCTGCGCGGCGAAGGATCGCAGGCATGCGGCTTTGTCGCGGCACACACCGTCTCGGCGGCCATCGTTCAGTCCAACCGGAAGCTGAAGTACGAACACGCGGATGTCCGGCAGAATCTGAATGAGCTCTTCCGCGCGGTACAGCCTTCCCCGCGAATCGGAATCTCCCCGGAAACTCAGACGCGCGCCGCCGCTGGTGTTCACGACGTCGGATACGACGTGCAGTACCTGAATCCCCTCGCGGCCATCGAACTGTTTGGTCATCGATTCCGCGTCATAGGTATACTTCCAGCGCTGTGTCGATCCAAAGCCGCTGCCGCCCAGATCCGCGCCCGCATGATTCTGCGTTAGCGTATAGAAGCCCGGCGAGACCCAGTTCTCTAGGTCCGGAACCGGAAGGTTAGCATCGCGCACGCGCCGGGAATACATCTTACGGCCTGTGGGGTCGAGAACTGCCTCCCAGCTGACCCACGCAGCGCCTCGGTCGACTGATAACAGTTCGAAATCACCGAAGGAGGCGACTTCGGCAGGTCGGGGGAACTCGCGATATGAGGTGGTAACAGGCGGCGTCCGGATTTCGGTTATGATCCCCCGGCTAGACAACCTCATTCGGAGTCCTTCGGTAGGCTGCTCCGACCGGTCAAGGCATTCGATGGTCAGTACAGCGGGAGGATGCGACTCGAAACTGTCCGCCACGGGACCGGAAGCCGCCGCACCAGGAGCCTCGCCGAATAGAGCTTCCGCCTGTACGCCTTGCTCGAGCCGCCGCCACACCGCCATCACATTCGCGCAGCAACTTCCGGGGGAGCCAGAGTCTTTGGAAAGGGCCAGCACTAGGGCCAGGCGGAGGAGCCACGATACTCGCCATCTGGGTGTCCCGCGATCTTCCGGCCGGAAATCGGGCTCCGCCACGGCCTCGGCGTATTTCAGCCCGGCTGGATTGATCAGCCCGTTGCCGCCGTTTTCGCAGAGTTTACGGAGGCGCGGAATGTGTTTTTTGATCTGCGATCCCAAACCTGCGCGCCCTAGGGCCAGACACAGGCATATCGAAGTGAGGCTTTCCTGGGCAGCATCTTTGGTTTTGCGGAATCCCCACTGTGCAAACTCCAACATCCGCACGCTGTTCGCGGGAAGTCGCAGCGCGAGCAATTCTCCGGTTCCGAGAGCAATGGACGCTGCCCGACGCAACCCGATCAGTGCAACCAGAGCCTGAGCCGGCCGAACCTTCGAAAGACCAAGTGACCATTGCCGCAACGCGATGATAAAAGCTTCCTCGGGGTTCGGAAGCACCCATGGCGGTATTGGCCGTCGCCTGAACACGTCGTGGAACCCATACTCCCGCGCCAGTTCCGCGATCTCCACCCGGTCTAAAGCGCAGGACATTTCTTCGAACGGACTGCCGTCCACGGATCCGCCCCCGAAAGCGTCAACCGCCCAAGTCAGCAATTCGTGGGCGGATTCACGGTTGGCGGCAGCAGCAGTTGACCACCGCAAATGCATGTTTCCCGGGGTAGCCGAGTCTTCCGGACGAAACACCAGTGGCTGGTTATGCAGTGACCGGCTTGCCAGCAGTAGTGCCCGGTCTTCGGCAGTCTGCGAGTGTTCCAGCGATTCAATGTCGAAGCCGCCGATCCGCATGCGCGTCCGAATGCGGGCCGTCGCTCGGTCGGCCGACAGTGTCTCGGCAAAAGTCACACCCGCGGTTTCGGACTGCGCCGCGTGAATCGCCAGTTCCTCCAGCGCTTCCGTGACGTCGCCGCGCCAGGCGAGTTCCTCCGCGGCGCGTGCGAAAAACGGCTCAAAGCGGCGATGAACGCTGCTCACGCGGGGATTGGAATAGAAAAGAGTCCGGCTTTCGGACACTCTGTCCGCCATACCTTCATCGAAGACGGGGACGCGTACCGCAGCCTCGAGATCCAGCACAGCCGAAGCCAGCCTGTCCGAATCGATGTCCGCCACCGCCGGCTGCCGCAGCCACCAGAGCAGCTGCACCGGATTTGCGTGGCTCGGCCATGCCCAGTTGATAAACTCCAGCCGTATCCGCGAGCAAAGATCGGCAGGCGCCTTCCAGAAACGCCAGCGCTGCTGCCCTGGCTGCGTCTCGAATAGGGCTGCCATTCCGAACGCCTCCTGGAAGAAGGCGGTTGCGCCCGGCTCGGCCTCGTGAATCTCGGCCAGACGTCCGGCCAGAACTCGTGTCCACGCCTGTTGCTCAGGGCTGATTGCTGCGCCCCGGACCAGTCCGGCCCACGGGATTGTCGCTTCCGCCGCGCGCTCCAACTCGGAGGACAAGGTTGTCTCCAGCAACCACTCTAGACCTGTCGCACTCGCTGCGCTGAAGTCTTCGATTCTGCTGCCGGGGTCAAAAGCGGGCAGTATCTCCCCGCGTATGGCGCGCGCGATCCGTTCAAGGTGTGCTCCCTCGTCAGCATCCGGGTGGGCGCCGGCATCCGCCTCCATCAGGCGGCTGGATTCCTGTGCGCCGCTCAGATCCTCCGTGTGAATCTGAGCTGCGACGCGCGTTGCCAGAACGGAAGCCCGTATGTGAGATGCCTCCAGGACATTGTCGGGCCAGTGCTCATCGGCCAGCAGACGCAGGGACGGAAGGAAAATCCAGTCCCATGCGTTTTCTGCCAGAATGCGTGCTTCGAATTCCTGCCACCATTTCGCGGCGCGCGCCGGTTCGGGCTGCAGCGCTTCGAGCGCCGCTTCCAGATGGTCAACGCGGATTTCCCTCAGCGGCTGTTGCGCGAGGCTGTGTTCCAGATAATCGGCCGCGGCGTTCCGCGCATCGTGGTAAGCTACCGGCTCGTGCGCGCCGTAATAGTCGAGTAGCCGGCGCCGAATGGCCCCCTGCATCACAAATGCGGTTCCGAAGGTGCTCTCAGCCCACTCCTGGCTGCGCAGCTCGGTGAGCAGACTGGCCACTCGCGCATCGCTGGCCGCTGCGCCAGTGAAATGCGCAAGGGCCTGCTCATCCACCACGCGCATTGAGGCTATGACCGGAAGCAGGCTCGCCAGCTCGCGGTTGTCGATGCGGCCCACGATGCGGGTCCTGACATATTGATCGAGGTTGGTGTTCCTGACCTCATCCGGGGTGAGTCCTTTGGTCTGGCTGATCCAGGTGGCGTAGAGCGAAAGCTCGAAAGGAGTGTATCGCGGACCGGCGGCGCCCGCAGGCAGCGAGAAAAGTGGTGTGTAGCCCTGCTCGATGCAGTGAGGAAGAACCTCTGCTGCCAGACTTTCGGGGCACTCGCGAATCTCCCGAAGATATTTCGTGGCTTCCCCTTCGGCAAATGCGCGTATTTCGTGCAGCAGGAGAAACGGTCTCGCCGGAAGCTGCTTGTCGCCCGGGCGGACGCAAGACCACTCGCCGGCGCCCGAAGATGCCAGCGGACGGCGGCCGCAAAAAACCACACGGAGTGCAGGAACGCGGTCATGCAGCCGCGACAGAATCTCGAACGTCACCTCCACCGCGGCCTGCGGAGTTCCATCCGTCTTCATCTTGGCCAGCTCTTCACACGTATCGAGAATGAGAACGACCCTGCCGGCCACGGCCCGCACGGCGTCCGCGAACATATCCAACAGATCCGTGAACAGCGCGTCGCCGACCGATGGTCCGCCCGACGGTGACGCTTGGCCCGCGATTCGCTCATGCAGCGTCTGCGCTTTATCGAAAAACGACTGGAAGTGGCCCGAGGCCTGTCCTGTCTTATCCGCGAGCCTGAGTTCCTCACCCAGTTGCGTCAACAGCAGCGCGGGCTTCGTGCGCGGGTACTCGGGGTTCAGGTAATCGAAGTCTACGCGCGCCGTCGCCGCCTGCGCCTGCGGGGCGACGCGGGATTCCAGATATCTCACCAGCATCGTCTTGCCCACGCCTCCCGAGCCCGCATAGTGCAGCGCCCAGACAGCATCCGGGCCGCGGAGGAGCTGGTTGAAGACTTCCTCCTGTCCCGTGCGCGGCAGAAAACGTTTGAGCTGTTGCTCATTCGCGGCCCGGCGCTGATACAACTGAACCCGGAGCCCGCCGAGTCTCACTGCGAGAGCAATCTGCGCCCCCAATGCCCGCTCCAGAGGGAACGCCGATTCTATCCACGCCACCGCGCCGGCTTCGTTGTTACGAGCGAGTTCCTCGTCGACGCGCTGCAGCAGGTAATCCTTCGCCTGATACGTGCCCGCCCGTTCCGCCAGTTCGAGCCACTTGACGATTCGGTCGGGCAGCGCGTTCCCGCCCGCTTCCACCCGCCTGAGCCCCTGCGCGATGTTCGCAATACACTGGTTGACCTGCTGTTCGCGATCGGTGGGGCTGGTCGAGTTCTCAATGACCTCGCGGATCGCCTGCTCGCCCGCAGCGTACAGATCCTCGGGCGTGGTGACCGTGGGCAGGCCGCTGTCGTCGGTGGTAAGCACCGGAGCGAGGGTATGTTTCGAAACGAAACCGTCATCCGCCATGCGCTCCAGAACGCTGGAGGCGTCTGACGTCCCCACCGGAAATCCTGCTTCGCCGGCCAGCGTCGCGGTCCAGCCGGGACCCAGCGCAGCCCACAGGAGCGCCTTATCCGGAAACGACTGGCGCTGCTTTGCCCTGCGTGCCAGGCGCGCGGCCTTGATGTTTTGCTCCTTTGCTTCGGCCTCGCCGACCAGTTCCATGTCTAGCCCTGCCCCTTGGCCGCAATTACCTGCTCATCATCGGCGGTGATCAAAACGTCGACTTCCGCCATGGAGTCGACGTAGTCGCTGACGTCGTCGTTCTCCGCGCTCCTGTCCAGGCGGGAAGGCAACCCCTGTACTCGTTTGTGCAGACCGTCGAAAAACTTCTTTCGATACTTGAACCCGTCGTCGGGAGGCAGTACAAACATCTTCTTCTGCGAAAGCAGAAACTGAAGATACGGGAGCTCATCGTCGTCCGGTGGCGGCAGGCCGCGAAGATCCAGACTTTGGACAGTCGCCGGCCGCTGTTCGGTCAGGTTCCGAATGGCTGCCGCATTCTGCGCATACAACTCTTTGTCAACGGCCGAATAGGTGAATACCAGAGGAATGATCGGCGAACCCGCGACCGCGGGTCCTCCGAGGCCGTGATTGGAAATCCATTTCTCAATCATTTCGCCGGCCGCTGTCGAAACGTGCAGGTCGTCGATGAAGACGATCACGCGCGGCTCGGCGATCGCGCCCGCCAGCGCGGCCGTGTCGGCGTACAGCGCTGCCAGGTCCGCCTGCATTGCTGTCAGGAGAACCTGGGGGGCGGCTTCCTCGATGGTATGGGCGGGACTTAACTCCAGCTCCTGAAGGACAGGCGCCGAAAGGTTGCCGCCGCCGGACTCAAGGTACTTCCGCAGATTCAGCAACTGGCTCTCTACGCGCGGCAGGCCGAATGTTTTCCTCGACTCGAAGATGCTGACCAGAATGGCGTGGCTGATCTCCAAAAGCGATCCGCCCGGCCTGCGCACGAAACACGGTACGTGTCCCGCGAGAGCCGCACATCCTGCTAGTTCTTCCAGCACACGCGTCTTTCCGTATCGCGGAAGGTACCGGCCGATGTACTTCTCCGGCACACGCAGGGCCAGCGTGCGCGGCACGTTCAGCTCTGAATGGTTCCCGATGACCGCGCTAAATGCCGTGATGCATTCGGCTCTGCCGCACACCACAAGTGGGCTGGTAATCTTCCGGAACGACCTCGCGCGGTTCGCCCTGTCCTTCATGAGTCCGACGGCGGCAGTGTCCGCCGTGACGGTCACGCCGTCCGCCATGAACAACGCCGGCATCGCCCAGTCCACCGAGCGCTCGGGATCGCTGCCGTGCGTCATTCCTTCCCGGCGCGCGAGAGCGGTCGCCGTCTGCAGATCCTCACCGCTGAGCAGAGCCTCAAAAAATCTCCGCGTAAAGAGACGACAGGCGCGGTCCGCCACGCGGCCGGTCATTCCGATGGCGACCGGAGTGCTGATGTCGGTCATCTCCCACGCCAGTGGCACGCTGCTGCGGCTCGATGCTCCAGTCTCGCAGGCATTCATCACAACCACCTGCGGGATTCCGTTCAGCAGCGCGCGCAACTGCGTGCCGGTCAGCAGGTCGGCCCTTTGCCCGCGATCGTCGGGAACCAGCTCAAGCTGGCCTGCGCCCTGGGCATTGATGCTCCCGTGACCGATGAAAACCACGATTGATGGCTTCATCGTTTTCACCGCTTCCTCAATGCTCTTGCGCGTTGCGCGCACCAGAAGCTGCGTCTCAAGGTTCAGGCCGGTGGCTTCGAGCCGGCGAAGCAGTCCAAGGTATTCGGCTCCCGGTTTGACTCGTTTATCCTGCAGGTCCGACCCGATCGCAAAAAGCACCCGCGGTGCCACCGTTAACGTCCTGGCGGCCTCCGCGGACGGGACAACTCTTACGAACGCCACTGATGCCGCAGCCAGAAATCCCTTCGGACTGCGCGCCATCTCCCAGGGAAGGCGATGAAAATCTGGATCTGCTGAAGAAAGTTCGACAGCAGACAACGCGTCGGCCGGCGGAAGATTCCCGACATCCGCCCATATCGGCCCCAGCAGAACTTCGAAGAGATAAGTGCCGAACTTCGCCACGTCCCCCTCGCGAGGCGTCTTGAGACGGATCACGCCATCGGCTAGATCGGCGTTGTCATGGAGCGTTGGATCGAAGCCGGCCGTCTTCGGTAACACCATGGTGCCCGCCTGGACCAGATTCACAGAAAAGGATGGCCGGGCAGGAAGTAATCCGGGGTACGTGACAGTCCAGGCGTTTCCGGACCGCGTGATGTCGATACGAACCCGCATTCCCTAACGGGTCTCCTGCCAGATCTGATCCATAATCGCGGCGGCGACGCCTGTAAAATCGCTCTCCCCGGTCCCGACCCGTGTGCCCTCGGGCGCCCCGGCCGCCATTCTAGCCAGATAGCGTGTGCCGAGCGTCCGCGCCGTGTCGGCGAATTCCTTTTCCGGAAGTCTCCGCTTTGCGACGGACTGCCATGCCGCCAGAGCCCCGCCGGTGAGGATAAGTGCGTTCTCAACCGCCGGTTGCGGGTCCTGTTCATTTTCGGGGTCCAGCAGGTTGTCGCGCCATACCGCAACACCACGGCTGAAGGCAGATGGGTCGGGTCTGACGACGTCTTTGAGTGCCCTCCCGTTGAGTGCGGGCAGCGGCCCCAGCGCGGCATCCAGCACCGCGTTGCGAATCGGATCCTGCAGCGGAGAAACAAGCCCCCGAAGCGCAGCCTGTCCGTCTGTCGTTTGCGTGATCCGGTCGCAGGCATCCGCCAGCAGCGCCAGACGAGTGGCCGGCGAGGGATAGCTGTCGCGCTCCTGATCGAGGGCCGGCGACGGTCTGAAATCCAGTTCAACCATTGCCCAGACCGCCCAGCTTCCCATTGCCATCACCGAAAACAGGTCGGCGAAAATTTCTTTCGACCACCGCCCCCACTTGTTCGCTTCGTCGCCGGAATCGGTCTCGGTTTTGACGGCCGCCTCGACGGTCTTCCGGAATTCACTCACCAGCCTGCGGTCCGGCAAAAGGTCGTACTGGAGATGATGACCCGTTTCATGGGCGAGGTAAACCAGGAGCCATGGCGCAGCCACACACGACGGCGCGAGACGAACCACCGGAACCGGCATTTTGTTGAGATGATCTTTCAGAAGATTCGCGGCTTCGGCTTCGTCGCGCAGGTCCGGCGGCACGAGTTCGGTTGGAAAAGCCTCCGGGGAATAGCGGGCTTCCAGGAAGGGAACCGGCGCCGGTGCGGGACCCTGGCGCAGACCGAGGGATGTCGCCTTCTCGATCGGCCCGCTATAGCAGCTCCAGACCAACTCGTCTGCTGCACGGAGCACACTGGAAAACTCAGAGCTCTCGCGCTGATCGAAACGGTTTCGGAAGAAGCGCCACAGGCGTTCGAGCCAAGTGACGCGGCGGTCAAATCGGTCGCAGTTCTCGTAGACCACGCCGGAATCTGTATTGTTCAGGCTCGCCTGTTCGCACTCCAATTGACGGAGAATTTTCCGCAGCACCGCACTGATGGCGCGGAGCTGAGTCGTGTGCTGACTCCGCGTATCCGCGGCGACCCGTGCTTGTACCCATTTCTCAATTCCTGTACTGATCTGCTGGTATAAGAGTCCCGAACTCGATAGCCGCGCCACGACGGGGCTTGCAAGCATGCTCGTCATTGGCAATTTCCGGGGAAGAAAGGGTCGGGCGCTGAAAGCAGAAGACTCATCGCATCCGATATCTTTGGGGGCCGCACGGATAACAATATTACCGTTGTTAAATTGGCTTGGGCAACCGGACGATTGGCCTCTGAGCGATATTCAAAATCTGCTAAGGGAAAAACACTAGAAATGCGCGTGAAATATCGAATCGGACGCTGGCATTAAACCCTAACGCGGTTCTCCCCCCGAAAACGTGTTTGCGTAGACGACAGGTTCCGCCGCTCTGCTCGCGAGTATCTCTTCGCTAGTGACTTGTTGCCAACGTCGCGCTCAGGTAGGCGAATACGACGTTATCCGGCCAGTGGGCATCCCGCGGTTCAACGAATCTCTATCGTTCCGGCGCGAACCCCAGACCCTCCGCGAATGCCTGTATCGGAGCGTCAAGATCAACGCCGGAATCGGTCGCTAAACTCTGGTGCACAAGAACGTGCTCGATAAATCTTTCAATGACAGGAGTGTCCTGGGAGTTCATCAGCCGACCGACATCGCGCCCGAGCAGAAATGCGTTGGCTAGGCTGAAGTCCGGGAGTTCAGCATCGAACACCGCGTCCGAGAACAGCTCGTCACTATCATGCAGATACCGCCGCAACATCAAGCGAATGTCCTGAAGATCCTTCGCGCGACGATACGGCGCGTCCATGTAGGCCACGATCTTCAGCAGCATGACGACAGGCAGTGGCGCGACACGGATAGCGGCTCCGGGTCTGAGTTGCGTGAGCACGGAACTTTGAAAGACATGCTCAAACCCGGCAAGGCTCATTTCGAATTCACTCTCGGGCCAGATGATTTTCCCCGCGGCGCGGAGGCGCGGGCCGGCGGGCAAGAGGTCGATTATGGTGTCGGTCTGAGTAGTCCACCGGTGTTCCTGCTTTGCCATGCGTTGCCAGCCCGCCGATTCCAGCGCGATTGAGAGGCTCCGGAAATCGTCCAAATCGAGTGCAACTGTGAGGTCGATATCACGAGTCAGGCGCCCGAGGTCCCCAAGTTGGACCATGATTGCGGTCGCGCCGATTACGACAGGGTCAGCGCCCATCGTCTGACAGATTCTGCTGATCTGCATCAGGTCCGCCAGTTGCTCGGTTGTGAAAAAGCTCGTCACTGAAGCAGCTTCTGGCGGAGGGCTTCCGCAACTTCTCTGTCCCGGTCCTCGACGCCTGTCAGTAGTTCGGCGTAGATGAGCCACGGAGGCGCGACAGTTTTGCCCTCCACGTCGCGCCAGTAAACAAGAGGTCCGAATGCCCGCAGCAATGTTACTGGGCCTTGCCGGTCGGGCATAAGACGCAAGTTCCGCAGGGTCACAGAGTCATTGGTGCTGACGAACAACGGGACATCAGGCGTCCGATAAATATGCAGCAAAGCATCTGCCGCCGGACCGCCGGTGAGAGCATAAGCGATTTTGTGCCCGTCCGCGGCGTGGGACAAACGAGTCAGAAATTCTTCTGTGGTTTTATCCGCGTGGCGATACCGACCGAGAAAAATCTTTGGTCGGAGAACCCGGCTGTAGCCGGAGATCAGTGATTCTTTGAGAGCGGGCGTGATCTGAAATTTCTCTTCCCCGCCGCGTGGAATCACCAGCCGGTCGTGGACCAACTGTGCGCGAAGTTGTGCGACCTTGCTTTTGCTGATTCCGGCCGCGGCGGCGAGATCGCGGACCGTCCATTTGGCTGAATCCGGAGTGGTGGCGAGTTGGAACAACAGCTGGACAGCCGCTGGGGTGATCCGTTCCGACTCGGGTGTCTTGGCCCGTTTGCGCTCGCCGATGACCGTCCAGTTATATTCATCGCCGAGAGCGAGATGGATGTTTCCGGCTTCGTCCGCGAAGGAGACACCCGCGTCAATGAAGCTCTTTGCTGTCGGTGCAGGGAGGTAGGGGGCCAATATAAGAACCGGGATGTTGGTTCGACCCTGCTGTGATTTCTTCGCTTTTCCCTCTCCCTGAATCCTTCCGATCAGGGCGTTCACCAAACTGCGATCAAGATACGATCTCTTGCTGATCAGTGAAAGGCTATACCCTCCGCTGGGCGTCGTGATTTTGAGCGCGCCATCGAAAGCAGTATCGTTGCTCGCCTCTTGGGGGACGAACTGAACACGACGAACGAATGGCAGAGCCCGAATCTGATCCAGCTGTGCGTACTCTGTCCTGGGCCGCATTGTCCACTATTATAATCTGTCCATTATAAATGGACAGACTAGGTTTCAGGGGCGATAGGTCTTGTGGATAAATACCGTGTTCAGTCCTTCCAGGCCGGTTGGTATGCAGCCGAATCGCGCCATACTGGCTGCGTTGCGGTCGAAACTCTCAAGCAGCTCAGCGAGGGGATGACTATATACCTGTTCCAGCCATGACGAGTGTGTCCACAGTAACCGCTTGATGGCGTCGTTCGCTTCATCAAGATATAGATAAAGACCAGGCAACGGTTTGCGATCAGCCACCGGCGTGTCTTTGTAGATAGCGAGATCGATCGGCGCGAGGGCCAAGGCAAACTCCCCGGAGAAGAAGCATTCCGGCTCATCAACGTCGGGCAGCAACTCTGCCAGAAGGGGTCTTATAGTTTCGCGGATGCGCATGACGATAGGTTCACACCACCGCTGCTCAAACGCGTTGTTGAATAGCTCGACCGCGCGGTTCAGCGCAAAAAATATTCTCGTGATGCGTAGCCCTTCACCTTCGGCTCGGCGTTTCTGAATCGGCGTCTGCAGGAGTTTCTTGAGGAGTTCGCCCTTGCCCGCAGCGCCTCCGCAGACGAACGCCGTGTAAACAAGGATTGCGAGGGGATAGTACCGTAGCGGCTCCCCGAGAATATTGAACATGGTTCCTGCTGGGGCCTCTGCATGGTGAGCCAGCGTCCGAAAAACGCGCAGTACGGCATCCGCATAGGTGCCGTTATCGTCGTTGAGCAGTATGGCGGCGATCGACGACTGAAGCGTCCGCGTGCGTGCTTCGAGGTCTTCGATCAGGCCGCGATTCACGGCTGCATTCATAGGTTCCGGCGCCCACGGTATACCGGAATCGGGTGCTGCAAGGAACGCCCGAAGCCTGCGCGCTTCGAGAAGCAGGTCTTCCGCCAGCGCGTCCGAAGGTTTCCGAAGGGCTTGCCTGAAGCGCGAAGCGAGGTCTGCGGGAGCAGCACTGGCCTGGATGAGGAGTGCGGCATCAGCGGCATCAGCGGCTTCGGGCCGCGCAATCCCAGAATTTGGCTGAAGGAGTCCCTCGCCCAGCTGGACCAACGGTCTTTCGCTCTGCTGTTCAATTCGGCCGATCCGGAATTGGAGCTCTTGAATGCTTGTCCGGATCGGCTCCAGCGTCAGCTGAAGCTGCCGTTGCGTGATGATCTCAAGGTCCTCGGGCAAGCCGGGCTCGGTAGTTGCTCCTCGTCGAACGAACCAATCGGCCCGTTTGCGATTGCGCTTCGGGTCTTGGCAGTGAAGAATCTCCCGGACGAACATATGGGGCTTTGTGTTGCGGGGCGGTATGACGACGACACCCCACGCTCGTCCTGCCTGTGCCTCAAAACCGATGACATGTATTTGCGGCATCGGTGAGATATACGTCTTCAGCAGTTGCTCAAGTGTGTTCTGCAAGTTGTCGGTGTCAGTCGCCGTCGTGGCAACGCCGTTGATGGCCTTGCCGCTCACCCCGTAGATGAGAAATCCGTAGTCTTCATAATGCTCATCGTCGAACGTGTTCGCGATCGCGCTGATATCCTTCAACAGCTCTGCCTTTTGATCCCATGTCCCATGCTCCAACTCGGCCTTGAAATCGGCCTTCGGCAGTTCCGTTCCCAGCGCAATCAGGTCACGAAGAATTCGTTCAAGTTCCTGATCGTTCCACGGAAGGAGTTGCGGTAACGATGAAGAGGACATTAACGACTCCGGCTTCGACCATCGTAGCCGGGGCCAGCCGCGCCCGGAAGACGGTACCGAAAAAATCGCGCGATTCTTTCCCCGCGATCGCCTGGACGGGGCTGGCTGGAACTTTGAGGCGTCATCTATTGGAAAAGCCAGCCTGATGTGGAAAAGCCAGCCTGATGCGCGGAGCCGTATGCGCGAGGACAATTCACGAACTCAGCCGCTCAAGCGTGAGCCGATCCTCCTCGAGATCTGAGACGCTGTAGTGCATCGGCACATCACGCTGGCCGGCGAAGATCATGAACGCCGCGACCGGCGTCTCGCACAATTCCGCAGCTCGTCCCTACGAGACTTTGTTCCCGCGGAAAAGGTGAAGCGCGAGGAGCTTCGTGATCTCGTGGGATGGATCAGGAGCGCCCGCGGCCACGACCTCAACGAGCGCCGCCGGAACGGTGATTTGGAGCGTTTCACCTCCCTTCAGGCTACCTCTCCGAGAGGTCCGTGTACGATAGGTGTACGATAAATGAAAACAACTAGCGTCTTCCGCGTTTCTAGCCTATTTTGTTTTCAATAACTTACAGCCGCTCAGTGCGGGAATTGCCTTCGATTCCGACCCGCGCCTCCAACTCATCCCCAATGTTTTCAGTCATTTGCCCTCGGCAATGTCGACCTTACGAATGACGTTCTCTCGCGCCCATCGATGCCGATGGCGATCAGCACCGCCTGGCTGCGCGCGGCGCCGTCCTCGCGCACTTCTCGTACCAGAGCCCGCAGCTCGATCTTCCCGCGTTACCAGTATCCGGCCATAATACCCGGAACGGTAACGCAGCCGGTTCGGCGTGCGCTCGCTCTTTTCCGCTGCCAGCGCTTCGTCCATCTCCGCTTCCAGCGTGTGCTGCAGCGTCTCGCTGACCACATTTTGAGCAGATCCTGGTCCTCCCCGAGAATCTGCTTCACCTCTTCTTTCAGCGCGGTCTTCAGCGAACGCGTATGGATCACACTCACCGCGCGAATCGCTTCAGCCAGGCCAGACGGGATGCGCGCATTTCCTGCCGGACGGCATCCCCGCTCACGTCGCATCCGCGCGCGCGCGCCAGCCGCGCAACCAACTCGACGAAAGCATCCGCGTCAGTCTCCGCCATGAGTGCGTCCTGAAGTTTCCGATCCGCGAACACGCACTCGCGGAATCGTTCGAACTCCGTCACAACCGGCTCTTTCTTGCCCCTTCGAGATCCCCATAGACCTCGCCGGCGGCACTCTCGCAGATTTCAATCAGCCCCGGGTCGGCTTCGGCCCGTTTGCCCGCGCTGTCGGCTGTAAATGCGTACGTGGGCCGCTTGGCGTCCAGTGCCGAGGTGATTTTCATCGCCGCCACCTCGGTTTCATCCCACTGACAGTTGAAATGGCGCGCTATCCGCCCGAACAGCGCTGCCGGCAGTTCTTCATAATTCACCAGCATTCCCTGCGGCGATCCGCAATGGTGAAGTGCGGTCCGGCACATTTCGGCCAGCAGTTCCGCCAGGTAAATGTCCGGATCGTCCAGCGACGCGGGCATCACCCGGGCTCCGCGGACCGTGCCCACTCCCGGCATAGTCCAGAACGCGCGTTGCCTTTCGTGCGAGATCATCACCTCGACGGGGTTGCGGTACACGAATATCCACGGTACGCCGGGGAACGCCGCGAGCACCGTCGGCAGATCGAGCGTATGCGGCGCGTCGAATTTGATGAAATAGCGCAGCTCGCCGAATCTCGCTCTGCCCAATGCATCGGCAAAGGCCCTGAGCCACGCGATGCGGTCGGCGCGTGTCACGCCCGCAGCCCGCAGATCAGCGGAGATTGCCGAATCAATGGCCCATCCTTCGGAGATAACTATGTTGCGCTCCGAAGCGGCCAGCATCTGGCTGATGAGTGTCGATCCGCACCGGGACATGTGAAAGATGAGGCCGCTCGGCGGCAGGCCGGGCATCGTTTGTGCGCGCGCCATGAGCGCTCCAACGGTGGTTGTGCGCCGGAACAGCAGGCGGAACGGTTCGGCCATTGCCCGCTGAAGCGTGTTCTCGAAGAAAGGGTCGCTGAAGCGAATTCCTTCGAGACAGCGCCAGTCGACCAGCGGCTGTCCTCCATGCCAGTCGAATCCGATTGGGAACCATCCCTCCGGCGGCATGGATTCACGGCAATCTTCCTCGGGCAGTGTCTTCAATCCGCCTGCTTTCGCTGCTACAGGGCCCTCATCCTTTGAGTCATCACCCGCTCTTATTTCTTGCTTATCTTTTCTTCGTTTGCCAGCGGGCATCCCCTTGGACTAGACTGGTCAAGTCAAAACGGTAGTCTACTACCTGTCAGAAACTGCCCTGCAGAGGCTCAGTAGTTCAAGGAGGGAAAGTTGCCGGACCAATCCAGACAACTCAGTACCGTCCACACCCGACGCACTGTACTCGGCACCGGCTGGCGGGCAGCCGCCATCGCCGGTCTTACCGGGACGCTGGGCCGTGCGGCGCGGATCGCGGGAGATGGTGTGCTCGTGTGTCTCCATCTGACAGGCGGCAACGACGGCAACAACATGATTGTGCCTCTGGAGGGAGCCCAATACTCGGCCTACTCCGCACTGCGCGGTTCGCTGGCGATTCCGTCAGGCGATCTGCTCCCCGTCGAGGCGGTCAGAAATCCCGGCCGGTTCGGCTTCCACCCGGCGCTTGCCGACGTGCGCGACCTCTATAATCAGGGCGCGCTTGCCATCGTCGCTAACACCGGATCTGAGCAGAAGCCCGCTGCGGGCCACGCATACGAGGGGATGACGTTCCTTCCGGGCGGTCACATGGTGCTCTCCTTCGGCGCCCCGAAATCAGGCGCAGGGTTCAGTACCGCGCCCTGCGGCGTGGTGATTACTTCCCTCGATGGCGGAACGGCGGACATCGGTTCGCGCGAAGCGCTCAGCGGTTTCCCGGACAACGCCTTCGGACGCTCGCTGGCTCAGATCGCCGCGCTGTTGCCGCACACATCGGGCCGGCAGCTCATGTTCACGACGGCGGTCCACGGCTTCGATACGCACGTGAATCAGCTCAACCGCCAGGCGGCGCTGTTCGGTGCGCTCAGTCCCGCGCTCGCCGCTTTCCAGCGATCCCTCAGCGAAACCGGCCACGCAAACCGCGTCACGCTTTTCACCGAATCGGAGTTTGGCCGCAGCCTGCTTGCCAACAAGACCGGCGGCAGCGAAGACGGCTGGGGGAATCATCAGATCGTGATGGGCGCCGCGGCCCTGCATGGCCAGTTCACCGGAAGCGATATTCACGGCACTTTCCCCGACCTCACCTCGGTCCCGCGCGACGGCAGACTGGTTCCGTCCATGACTCGTGTTCAGTACTCCGAAGCTCTTACGGCCTGATCGAGTATGACTCCGCAGGCCACCGGGTCGCCAGGCAATTCTCCAACCCGCGCGATCACCATCGCCGACTACCGCGCCGAGATGTTCGAGCCGCTGACGGGAGAGAGCATGGTCCTGAGTCCGCTGATGGACGGCCCTCCCGCCGCCACTCTGAAACTCGTCGAAGTACGCCGCGGAGCGGTGTCGCCTTACTTCGAGCGCCAGCAGTTCTCGCTGCTTTTTTTCCTGAAAGACCAGCCGCCGCTGGCGGACTGTCTGTACACAATCGGCCTGCCGGGTTTTGCCCCGGAAGGCATTCTGATCTCCCGGGTCTTCGCGCCGAAGTATCGCCGACTCGATCCCGATGCCATGATTTACGAAGCTGTGTTCACGTGAACCGGAGGAAAGGAAAAATACTATGTCTACCCCCTATGTGGGCCAAATCACGCTTTTCGGAGGCAATTTCGCGCCGGTAAATTACGCGATGTGCGCGGGCCAGACCATTCCAATCACGCAGAATGAGGTGCTCTTCGACTTGATCGGCACCACGTATGGAGGCGACGGCCAAACTACTTACAAGTTGCCGGATCTGCGCGGACGGGTCCCGCTTCACCAGGGAACGGCGTCTTCCGGCACACCTTACATCGTTGGTCAAGTGCTGGGCGCTGAGAGCGTAACTCTCACGGGCCTGCAGCTGCCTGCCCACACGCATACCGCCCAGGTGTCCCTTAACGGAACGACTGACAGTCCGGCGGGCGCCTTTCCTGCCACGGACCCGGCCGGCAATGTCGCACAGTTTTTCACCGGCGCGGCAAACGCGCAAATGAGTGACGCGGCCATCGCCGTCGCCGGCGCGAACCAGCCGCACTACAACATCCAGCCGGTACTCGCGGTGACGTTCATTATCGCCATGTTCGGTGTCTTTCCGAGCCAGAATTAAACGCCAGGAGAACAGCAATGTCCAACCCGTTCGTCGCGGAAATTCGCATATTCGGTTTCAATTTCAATCCCCGGGGCTGGGCCTTTTGCCAGGGGCAGATCCTGCCCATCTCCCAGAACGCTGCGTTGTTCTCGCTCGTGGGCACCCAATATGGAGGCAATGGCACCTCGAACTTTGCACTCCCGGACTTTCGAAGCCGGGTTCCCGTCTCTCAGGGCAATGCGCCTGGACTCACGCCGTACGTTGTCGGTGAAACGGGCGGCATGGAAAACGTCAGTCTGACGATCAATGCTTTGCCAGCCCATAATCACCCAGCGGGATGTCAAACCGCGATCGGCAACTCCTATACCGGGCACAATGCCGTCCCGGCTCCTGACGCCGGCGGCAACAACGTTTATTCGAGCCCGCCCAATAGCCTGATGAACGCCCAGGAGCTGACTTACACCGGAGACTCAATTCCCCACAATAATATTCAGCCTTACCTCGGCGTGAACTACTGCATCGCGCTGCAGGGCGTTTTCCCATCACGTTCGTAGGCGAACAACACTAAAGGAGAAAGGACAGAACCCCGATGGCTACACCGTTTCTCGGAGAGATGAGGTATTTCTCCTTCAATTTCGCACCGAATGGCTGGGCCATGTGCAACGGGCAGGTGTTACCGATCAGCCAGAACACCGCCCTGTTTTCACTGCTGGGCACCTTTTACGGCGGCAACGGCACCACGACTTTTCAGCTTCCGGATCTTCGGGGCCGCGTGGGGATCGGCCAGGGACAGGGGGTCGGCCTTTCTTCGTATACAATCGGGCAGACCGGCGGCGAGGAGAACCACATATTGACGGTCAACGAGATGCCTGCCCACACGCACAACGTCGCCTGCACCAGTATCATCAACAACTCGGGGACGGTTACTGCGCCTCAGGGTAATTACTGGGCGAGGGAAAACGACGGGGATGCTCCCTATACGCCGTTCGCCAGCGGACTTCAGCCCATGCATCCCACCGCGGTGGGGAACTTCGGAGGCAGTCAGGCCCACCCCAACATTCAGCCTGGGCTCGTTGTCACCTGTTGTATAGCCCTCACGGGTATTTTCCCCAGTCGGAGCTGAGGCGGTTTCCGACGCTCGAAACGCCGCCGAATCCGCTGAACGCGACGCTGCGGGTAGAACGCCCGGAGGACCGGGATTTCCTGGCGCACCTGTACGCAACCACCCGTGAACAGGAGATGGCGGCGGCGCCGTGGACTCCGGAGGAAAAGAAAGCTTTTCTTCTCTCTCAGTTCGAATTTCAGACGACGCACTACCGCCGCCACTATCACGATGCCGAATTCCTGATCGTTGAAAAGGATTCCGTTCCGATCGGCCGCATCTATCTGCACCGCGGCGAAGCGGGTTTCGAGCTGATGGACATTGCGTTTCTGCCCGAGAGGCGCGGTTCCGGGGCGGGTACGGCTTTTCTGCTGCAGATCCTCGACGAAGCCCGCGCCGCCGTTCAGCCGGTGCTTCTTTACGTGGAAATTTTTAACCGGGCGCAGAATCTTTACGCCCGACTGGGCTTCCGCCCCACCGGTGAGGAAGGCGTTTATTTGAAAATGCAGTGGTTGCCCGAGCCGTTACGCGCGGCGGAGACGCCTGAATCCGGCAATCAGACAGATGACTAAGCCGCTGGCCGGCAGCAGCGTTAGCGTTGCCGGTTCGGGAGTGGACGGCGGCGCTGTCTGCGTATTAATTATCAGGGTCGAAATGTCGATGCCCGCGCCATTAAAGCTTGTGGTGCCCAGGGTGCCAAGGCCCGGACCCTGCAGCGCAAGTGAAATATCCACGGTTCCCGTGGCCAGATCTGCGAAAGTTGTCGAAGGCAGCGTGATGGTCAGCAAATCGTATTCGTTATTCCTGGCGCCCGTACCGCCGTTCAGAGCATTGGCAGCTGAATTCAACAGGCTCGTCAGGTCTACGGAGCCCTCCGTGTAAGAGGCTACTTCATCGAGCGCCGCCGCAGAATCGATGTCGTAGATTCCCAGTTCCAGCGTGGCGCTGGTGATAGTGCCGGAGATCGCGGAATAGTCGAATGTCCACGAGGCCGAGAAATTCGAGCTGGTGTCACTACCGATGAAACCGTTGAATGGCGCCGTATTGCCCGCGGTATCGGCGTTCCAGGTGCCCACGCGCGCATTCGTGCTGCCGTTGGTGAAACCAGCGCTCGACCCATCCGTAACCGTGACCGCCGGGAGACTCACTGCTACGCAGAAAAGGGCCGCAATCGCCCGGAAGCCCTCTGGGTTTTTCATGATTTCCTCCGTTCCATCCCGAACCCCTTCGAGTGGAGCTCTGAATTATATCAGGTATCGGCTACCTCGGAGTTGGCTGGAGTTGGCTGGAGTGGTTCTGTCGCGGCCAGGTAGAAAGTCCCTTTTGACAACCGCAGGGTTGAAGGATGGAACGAATCGCGATGCGCCGAGGGGAACATGACTCAGCGCGAGGCCGCTGAAAAGACGGGCGTGAGGCTCGGTGGGTGCGCAAGCTGGTCAAGCGGATGAAGAGGCAGGGCGACGCGGTCGTGGTCCATGGGCTGCGTGGACGGACCCTCAATCGCAAGCTCTCTGACAAGACGCAGAGGTAAGCGCTGAAGATCCTGAACAAGCCATCGGCGGCCACGGCGGACGGGTTTCGGCGAGCTTGTTCAGGGGGACATATCCGATCACGAATGGCTCGAAGGGCGCGGTCCGGTGCGCTGTCTGATGCGCATGATCGACGACGCGACGAGGTGGACTTGGGGGCGATTCGTCGAGAGCGATGCACGCCGCAGAACATGGGGAGTGCTCTGGGAGTATCGGGAGAAGAATGGCCGGATGGTGGGTGTCTGCACGGACCGGGAATCGATGTTCACGGTTCCGGCACGGCCTGGAGAAAACAAGGAGCAGCATCGCGCGGCAGACCGGTTGACGCAACTGGGGCGCGCCCTGCTGGAGTTGGGGAACAGTGGCCGGAGGCGCAGAAACGGCTACATCCTGGCGTACTCATTCCGTAACCATCGAGTCGGGCTGTCGACTCCGATTGCGGACATCGCCGCCGACCGCTCTCCGGTAATCCAGAAATTTCAGAGTCTTGGGCATGGCCCTGTCTTTGCCCTTCCAGCCAGGGGATGGCCGCGGCAAATTGGCTTGACGAGAGTGAAAACAACTCCCGGGAGCGATTTTGCTTTTGCCCGATCCGACGCCACGAGTGGAGGAAAAGATGTCGAAGTTCAGCGCATACGAATACAGAACACAGCCCGGGTTCGATCAGAGCAAGTTCGAGGGAGCGAACCAGGCCATCCCGATGAAGACCCTCGTGATCCACTGCTTTGACCCGCGTGCGGCCGAGATCCCGCAGAAAGTGGCCGAGTATTTTGGCGATGAGGTCTACCCGGGCGAAAATATCCTCGACGCAGCCGGCAATCGCGTGGGCAACACGCGAACGTTATTTGCCGAGGCAAACGCCGGCGGCCGTGCCGCCTCCGCTCTGCTGTCAGTGGCGGCCATGGACTATATATTCCACGTTCAAAACGTTGTCGTGGTTCACCACTCGTTCTGCGGCACGACGACTTACACGCCTGAGCTGCTCATCGAGGAGTTCCATGATCAGCATCACGCGGATATCTCGACGTTGTTTGATCGCGAAAGCGTCGCCATCATGGACTACGAGAAATCGCTCACGTATGACGTCGGATTGCTTCGTTCCAGCCCCGCAGTGCCGAAAAATATCAAGCTCTACGGCTTCTTCTTCGACATCAACAGCGGCAAGCTGACCGAGGTTGTGCGGGACATTCCCGCTTAGATCGCCCGGCTGCCCCCTCATCCCGGCTGATATGCAAATGATTTGCATCTCGCAATCGCCATTCTCCGCCTGTTATATATGGCGATGATTTAATATTTGCAACTCAGTTGCAAAAAGTATTTGACATCGGCGCCTCCATGCGGCTAATCTTGTTCCTTGGATTCGCGGCCCTTGGCGCCGCCGCCTCAATGCGGACCGCCTGCTGCCGAATCACACTATCCCGTGGAGTGTGTTTCCGTTGCGTAACCAAGCGTGTGTCCTGCTGCGCGTCATCGTCTGCTCGTTCGGGGCCGTGTTGCAGGCCTTCGATGGCGGCGGCCTCTCCGGCACGATCGCCGACCCGGCGGGGCGCGCTGTTCCCGGCGCGCATGTCGCGCTGACGAACACGGCGACCGCAGTCACCCACGCCGCCTCCACCGACAACCAGGGCTTCTATTCGTTTCAGAGTCTTCCCGTCGGCAATTACACGCTCGACGCCGATGCGCCCGGCTTCAAACCCGCGCGGCGCACCGGCATCGCCATCGATATCGACAGCAAAGTCACAGTCGATGCCTCGCTCGCCATCGGCGAACGCACCGATGCGGTTACGGTCGCCGAATCGGCCGTGCATGTCGACACCGCCGACAGCCAGAAGGGCGAGGTCATCGGGGCGAAGCAGATGACCGCCGTGCCTCTCAACGGCCGCAGCTTCACAGATCTGCTCTCTCTGCAGGCCGGCGTCACTCCGGTCACTTCTCTCACCTCCCAGACGCAGCAGGATGTCGGCGTCAGTGCATTTTCACCCTCGGGCAGTCTGAACCCCGGCACCATCTCGATCAACGGTCAGCGCGAGTTCGCCAACAGCTTCGTCCTCAACGGCGCCGATGTCGAAGAAGACGTCAACATGGGCGCGGCCATCGTTCCCAATCTCGATTCCATCGCCGAATTCCGCATCCTCACCAGCAGCTTCGATGCCGAGCACGGCGAATTCAGCGGCGGCCAGATCGATGTCGTCACCAAATCGGGCACCAACACGTTTCACGGCAACGCGTTCGAATTCCTGCGCAACACCGCTCTCGACGCCCGCAATTATTTCTCTCCCACGCGCGGCGCCTTCAATCAGAATCAGTACGGCGCCACCCTCGGCGGCCCCATCCGCCGCAACAAATTTTTCTTCTTCGCCGACTACCAGGGCACCCGTGCCACGCAGGGCATCGACACCGGCGAAATCCCCGTTCCTTCGCTCACCGATCGCGCCGGCAATCTCGGCGACGTCGCGAACTCACTCACCGGCACGGTCAGCGGACCCTACTTAGCGAATCTCCTCACACAGAAGCTTGGCTACGGGGTCGCCGCGGGCGAACAATATTACTTCCCCGGCTGCACCAGCCCCGCCCAGTGCGTGCTCCCCAATGCCGTAATCCCGCATAGCGCCTGGTCCGCGCCCGCCGCGAATCTGCTGCAGTACATCCCCGCGCCGAATAACCCTGACGGCACCTTTTCCACGTCCGCCTACAACCAGACCCTCGCGGACGACAAAGGCGCCATACGTCTCGACGGCGAAACACGCTTCGGCATGTTGTCGGCCTACTATTTTCTCGACGGCTGGTCGCAGAACAATCCGTATCCTGTCGCCCAGGGAGGCGCCAGCGTCCCCGGCTTCAACGCCCTCAATTCCGGACGCGCCCAGCTGCTCTCTCTTGGCGACACCAAAGCCTTCGGTTCCACCACCGTCAACGAATTTCACTTCAGCGTTCTCCGTGACGCAACCGATCTCGGCAAACCCGTCGGCGGCGTCGGCGTCAGTCTCGCCTCCCAGGGATTTGTCACCGGCGCGACCACGCCCGGCATCGTGGCGCTGTCGCCGAAGACCGAAGGCGTAGAAAATGTCGACTTCAACAATTTCTCCATCGGCACGAACACCAACGAACTGCACCAGGTCAATAACACCTTCCAATGGCGCGATAACTTCTCAAAGGTCATCGGAGCCCACACCATTCAGACCGGCGGCGAGTTCCACTACGATCAGGTCAACACCAATCCCATCGCCCAGCTCAACGGCAGTTTCACTTTCTTCGGCAGCGAGACCGGCGTCGACTTCGCCGACTTCCTGCTGGGCATTCCGAGCCAGTACAACCAAAGCCAGCTGCAGCCGTTCTACGGCCGTAACAAATTCGCCGGCCTGTTCGCGCAGGACAGCTGGCGCATCCGGAAGAATCTGACTCTCAACTACGGTCTGCGCTGGGACCGCATCGAACCCTGGTACGAAAAATACAATCAGATCGCCACCTTCGAGCCTGGTCAGCAGTCCGTTGTGTTCCCTGGTGCGCCCGCCGGCATCCTGTTCCCCGGCGATCCCGGCGTTTCGCGCACCATCGCGCCGCCCGGTAATCTCGACTTCGCCCCGCGCCTCGGTCTCGTCTGGTCGCCGGACAGCAAGACCAGCGTGCGCGCCAGCTTCGGCATGTTCTATACCGCGATCGAAGCTCTCACCATCGGCATCAGCAGTGCGAATGCGCCTTACGGGACCACTTACACCAGCCCCGCTCCGCCGCTCTTCGCGACGCCGTTCATCACGGCCGCCACCGGTCAGAATCAAGGTCAGTATTTCCCCGTTCAGCTCGCGCCCCTCGGCACCACCGCCGCTCACCCCGATACAACTCTCGACTGGTCGCAGTTCCTGCCCATCAGCGGCATGCCAAACTACCTGCCCGACAACAAGATTCCCTACACGCTCGAATACATGCTCTCCATTCAGCGGGAACTGGGGAAAAATACCCTCGTCGACATGAGCTATGTCGGCAACCAGGCGCATCACCTTCTCGTCCTGCGCGAACTCAATCCGGGCAACCCCGCGCTTTGCCTTGCGCTCAGCACGTCATGCGGCCCGTTCAACGAGAGCAGCGCGCGCGGACCGCTGGGACCCGCGTTCGGAAGCGACACCGGCGAAACCACGATCGGCAATTCGAATTTCAACTCTCTGCAGATCACGCTCCGCCACACCAGCGGCCCGCTGCAGCTCCTCGCCGGATACACCTGGAGCAAATCGCTCGACCAGTCTTCCAACCTGGGCGAAGAAGTCAACCCGCTCAATCCTTCGCTGAGCCGCGCTCTCTCCGCCTTCGATATCGCACAGAACTTCGTCGTCAGCTACAGCTACCAGCTTCCGTTCGCCCGCCTGTTCCGCGCCCACAATCGTTTCACCGACGGCTGGGAGTTCTCCGGCATCACGCATCTCACCACCGGTTTTCCAGTCACCCTGATCAACTACGGCGACAACTCACTTCTCGGCGCCGAGCCGAACGGCATTAACAACTTTGGAATCGACGAACCGGACGTGGTGCCCGGCAAACTTGCCATCAACGGCAACCCGCGCCACGGGCAGGCGTATTTCAACACAGCGCTTTTCAGCGATAACGCGCTCGGCACGCCCGGTAACGCCTCGCGCCGCTACTTCCACGGACCCGGCATGGAGAACTTCGACATGTCGCTCGTCAAAAACCTGCGTGTGACGGAATCGAAATCGCTCCAGCTTCGTCTGGAAACTTTCAACGTTTTCAACCACGCCCAGTTCTTCGGGCCTTCCGCCGTCGAGGGCAACATCAGCAGCCAGACCTTCGGCCGCGTCGTCAGCGCCGCCGCCCCGCGCCTCGTGCAGGCCGGAATGAAATTCACCTTCTGACCTAAACGAAGGGCAAATTCAGCAAGCGAGGAAACAATGACAGGAAAAGTGTGTCTCAACGCGGCGGTCCTGTGCGCGGCAATTTTTGTTCTGCTCCCCGGCCCGGCACAGGCTCACGGGGCCAATCCGTGTCCGCGCAATACGCCGGGTACGGCTCTCGTCGAACCGGAAGATCTCTTCAGTTCGCACGGTGTTCTGCGCCTGAACCTCACCTATCGGACTGAAGTCGACGCCAACGGAAACACGCTCTACTGCTTCGTCACGTCCGACGGCGCGCAGGGACCGACGCTGCATGTCCATCCAGGCGACCGCCTCGTCATCGACTTTAAGAACGAGTTGCCCGCGTCCATGTCATCGAGTTCGCGCCATTCGATGGCCGGGATGATCATGACCGGATCGCCTTCGAACACCTGCGGCGCGGTCGTCATGAACAACGCATCGGTGAACATCCACTATCACGGCACCAACACGGCGCCCGTCTGCCATCAGGACGAAGTCATCACCACTCTTGTAAACGCCGGCGAATCGTTTCGCTATGACGTGCAGTTTCCCCGCGATGAGCCTCCGGGGCTTTACTGGTATCACCCCCACGTCCACGGCATCGCCGAAGCCGCCGTGCAGGGCGGGGCCTCGGGCGCGATCGTTGTGGAAGGCATCGAGAACGTGAATCACGACGTCGCGGGTCTGCCCCAGCGCGTCATGATCATCCGCGACAACCCGGTGCCCGGCAATCCAGCGCCCGGCGGCGGCATCCCGTCGTGGGATATTTCGCTGAACTACACGCCCGTGCCCTATCCCAACTTCACGCCGGTGATCGTGCCGATGCGTCCTTCGCAGAAGCAGTTCTGGCGCGTCGTGAACGCATCTGCCGACACCATCCTCGATCTTCAGCTCCAGTACGACGGCGTCCCACAGCCGCTCGCCGTCGTCGCACTTGACGGCGTGCCTGTCGGCTCGCAGGACGGCAATGGCCGCGGACACACCATCACCCAAACGGACATCTTCCTCGCCCCGGCCGCGCGCGCCGAATTCATTGTGACGCCGCCATCAGCGTCGGTCCAGAACGCAACGCTTTTGACTCTCAACGTCGATACCGGTCCCGATGGCGACAACGATCCCGAGCGCCCCATCGCGGCGATTCAGCTGAGCGCCCGCGGTTCGCAGCCGAAGCTGGTCATGAGCCCGGTCACCGCTGCGCCGCCTCCGCCGCGATTCGGCGGCCTCGATCATGCCTCTGTCACAGCCAACCGCAAGCTCTATTTTTCCGAGGTGCTGTCCGACCCTTCCGATCCGAATAGTCCGACCAACTTCTTCATCACCGTCGACGGCCAGACGCCCACGCTCTTTGACCCCAACAACCCGCCCGCGATTGTGACCACGCAGGGTTCGGTCGAGGACTGGACGATCCAGAACCGCGCCCTGGAGAACCACGAATTCCACATGCATCAGATTCACTTTCTGCTGCTGGCGCAGAACGGCGTTCCCTTAGAGAACGGCCAGTATCTCGATATGATCAACCTGCCTTACTGGTCAGGTACCGGGCCGTATCCGAGCGTGACGCTGCGCATGGATTTCCGCGGTCCCGACGTCGGCGACTTTGTCTATCACTGCCACATTCTGAGGCACGAAGACAGCGGCATGATGGCCATCATCCGCGTGCAGCCGCGTTAGGTTTGGTGGGGCCAGGCTTTCGAGCCTGCCGCCGGGCTTCTGCCCGGCGCTGAACTTTACGGATTCTCAGTAACGCAGCGTATCTTCAACGGAGCGGCGCACGCGATGCCTTATTTCTCCGGCGCAATCTTTTCCGCCGTTTCGAATATCGGCCGGATATCCGTCGGCACATCCTTAACGCGCGCCAGCGTCGCACCCATCTCCGGCCGCAGCACGCCGAGCGAATCCAGCAATTTCTTCGCCCCGGCGTAATCGCCCGTAGCCTCGATCGTGAGCAGATCGTGCGCCAGATCGCGGACGGCGCCGCGCACCTTCGACGCGTCCACCTCCCACGCATCCCCCCGGTGCACGAAAGCGCCCTTGTCGACCAGATAGTTGAACTGCAGCGCCATCCCCTTGCCGTGCGCCTCCTTCAGCCCGAAGCGCAGCGTGCGGAATGAAGACGCGAGGAACGTGGTGTAAAGCGCATTCTCATCGTGCTTCATATAGCCGCGGTCGAAGAAATGCTGCAGCATGAACAGCCCGAGCACGTCCGCCTTAGCCTCTTCAATCGCGCTGTAGAACTCCTTCAACTCCGCGCGCACCGTCGTCGCCCGACCGTTCACGGTGATCTGGTGCGGTCCGATTCCGTGGCTCATCTCATGCGCCACGATGTGCGTGAAGAACGAATCAAAACTCAGCATCGGCCGCGCCGCAGGCGTCAGCACCGTCTTCGTGATCGGCTCCAGCGTGGAATGGAACTTCGCCTCCTGCACGTTCTTCAGCATCACGCGCTTGCTGCCTTTTTCATGCACGACTCTCTCGTCGTTCGGCAGATTGAAAGCCGCCGTCTGCACGCCATGATCGCCGTCTCCCGCCGCAAAGACTTCGTTGACCACGCGAATCGGCGCCAGTCCCCCGATCTTCTGATTCCGGTATTTCGGGTCGATCGGCAGGTTGTCTTCGACTTCCTGCATGTGATCGCCGAAGAACTTCAGCTTCGCCGTCTCCGCGTCGTCGCGCACATTAATGTACGCTTCGAACGCGGCTTTATAACCGAACAGCTCGTCGTTATAGGTTTCGTACGGCCCGATAGTGATATCGAGCGGCGCGTCCAGATCCATCCATGCCACATCGCTCTCGTAGTAATCGTTCGACAGAAACGCCGCTGCCCGCGCGTCGAGGAAGCGCTTCAGGCTGGCGTTGTCGGTAGCCCTGGCGGCGTCCCGCAAATCCTGTGCGCAAATGGCCAAATCTTTCTTATATTCAATGGAATACGGGACCACAGAGAATTTGCCAAACGAACCCGGGCGAATCACGGTAAAGAACCCCTCCGCCTGCTTTCGCTCCTCCGGACCCAGCGTCTTCGCCCAGCTTTCGAACTGCTCCCGCGTCATGTTCGCTGGATAGAAATTCGCCCCCAGTGGCTTCCGTTCCGGCACGTCCGGCAGAAACGCCTTGTGCTCGTCCAGATCCGACCACGGCCCTTTATTCAGCCAGAAGTATTCGAGCCGCGCCTTGCCGATGGCCGACTGGTCCTGCTTCAGCCGCTCATACAGCGCCGCATTCCCGCTCCACACCTGTTGGATGAAAAGCCGGTTCACCACCCGGCCGGCCTCGATCAGTTTCACCAGCGCCTGCCGGTCGCCGGGCGACAATTTTGATGTATCGACGCGCAGCACCGCCGGGGCAAAACGCGAGGTCATCTGCTGCAACTGCGGAAGCGTGGCCGCGGCGGTCACAAGCGCGGCAAGTATTTTTGGTGTCATGAATGAATCACCTGCGGGAAATTAGGCTTCGGAGCCGGTTTCGGACGGTTAAGCTCCTGGCATGAACAGCTCACGGCTGGAAAAGCTCGAATCGGCCGCCGCCGGAATCGCGCACGATATTAATAACCAACTCCATCTTATTGTCAACCATCTCGCTGTCACCGACATGGAAGGTGCACACCGCGCTGCCCAGCGCTGCGCCGCGTTAACCGAAAGCCTGCTCGCCTTCTGCAAAGGCGATCCCGTCCAACTGATCGCCGTCGAGCCCGCTGATTTCCTTCTTGATTTCGTGGACCGGCTCGAACTGCCCGAAGGCATCGACCTGCGGGTCGACCTCGCGCCCCCGCTTCCCCGGGTACTGGCCGAGCCGCTTTCCCTCACACGTGCGCTTACGAATCTGATCTCGAATGCCTGCGATGCGCTGAACAATAAGGGATCGATACGCATCACCGCGGCGCCGCGCGCCATCGCGGTGTCCGACTCCGGCCCAGGCATTCCGGAAGACTTAATCCTGCGCATCTTCGAACCCTTCTTCAGCACGAAGGGCGATCATGGCACGGGCCTCGGACTACCCATTGTCCGCGACCTGATGTTCCGCCAGTGCGGCTCCGTGAGTGTATATTCCGCCCCGGGTGAGGGCGCGCGTTTCACCCTGCATTTCCGGGCGGCGGCTTGAGCGTTTAAGGCGCCGACGCTTTCAGTGCTCCGGTGTTCTGCACGCGCTTGAGCTGCCCATTGTCGCCCATCTCGCCGCTTCCCTGATAGGTGTCTGTCCCCGACTTCATCACCAGCGTCGGCAGCCTGAGCTTCGGGCTCCGCGCGTCCCATGTCCATTCAAACGTGCCCGTCACGGAATCGTAATCATCCAGATTGCGCCCGTCGAACGAGCCCTGGGCGCGCATGTTGCCCAGCAGCGCCGCCCCCGTTCCCGAAGTGGTCAGCGTTCCGTCGGCGCCGATTGTGCCGCCATGCCATGCAAAGCCCACGGCCTTTCCGGTGACTTCATAGCGTGGCTGCCGGCCCGCCAGGTGAACCTTCGCCGCGCCCTTGAATGCCGCATCTGCGAACTGTGTTTCGAGCCCCGACAGCTGAACGTCGGTTCCGTCCCAGAGCACGCGCGCGCGCAGCTTCGAAAATTTTACGCCCTCGATATCGAACTCGGCAGCCTGAATCGTGCCATCGGCTTTCATATTGCGTAGCCAGTCGGGTTCCGGGGCGCGCCCGAAATTAAATGCGTAGGTCAGCAGATTCCCGCGATGCAGCGTAGGCATCAGCAGTTTCTCCAGCTCCGCGCCGCTCGCCTGCGGAACGGTGATGCGGAACTTGTGCGGCCGCGCCGCGCCGGCTTCATATCGATACTCGCCCTGCGCCTCGATCCCGCCAATGGACAGAATCACACGCTTCAGAGAAAGCCCCGCCCCGTCGATTGCCGCGTCCGCCGACTCCACGTGCAGCGGTTCCGCGAAGGCCTCAAACGGAATGTCCGCGTCCTGCAGATTCACGCCTCCGCTCCAGCCCGATTCCGCGACGTCGGCGCGGTACCGCAGCGCACCCTTCCACGTCCCCGACGTGGCGCTGCCCAGCAGCGGAATGCCCGCCACCGAAATCTGTCTTTTCAGAGAAACGATCGACATTCCGTCGCTCGACAACTGCACATCCAGCTTCCGCGAATCGGCGTCCCACCATCCGGAGATGGCGGCCGTCTCTTTGGCTTCGTTTGTAATGCTGGCGGCTTGCAGCGCGACGGTGCTGCCCGCGAAGTGCAGTTCCGCGCCCGGCATGTGCAGCGGTGGCGTGCCGGCCACCATGAAGGTCGCGTTCGACAGACTCAGGGCGCCGTCCATCCGCGGCGACCCCGCAGCCACCGAGAACCCCACGGCGCCATCCACCATCCCGTCGAATTTGAAATCGGCGGGCACAGGGAAACCGAGATGGCGCGCAATTTCCGGCACCGGCGCCAGCGGGAAATGATTCACGTTGACCGTGACTCCCCAGCGCGGCCGCCGCAGATAGTCGGCCACCCGGTACCTCACTGCCAGCGGCGACTGCGCGTCTATCGTCCGCGCGTTCAGATCGATCGTCTGTCCCGGCAGATCGATGGCCCCGCCGATGGCAAATCGCCACGCGTTACCCCCCGGCGGAGTCTGACTCCAGCCGTGCACGTCGGACACCGTCATGCGGCCCGCGATGCCGATCCGGTTCAGCGGACCTGCCAGATGCGCATCGCCCGAGACCTCTCCGAGGATGCCGCTCTCCGAGCCGTTGAACAGCGTCAGGATATCGTCCAGTTCGCTTTTCTCGAGCTGCACGTCGAGCGTGGTCGTGTTTGTTTTCGGCAGCCACTGGCCGCGCGCCACAAAGCTGCCGAAACCGTTGCCCGCCCGGCGGTCCGTGCGCGCGGGATCCGCATGCACGCGAAGTGTCCAGGGCGCATCCGCCGAATCCGGCGGCCACAGATCCACGTCCGTGTTCATCAGATAGACCACCGATTTCGTGTCGCCGAACTTGAAATTGATCCGGCCTCCGCTGAGGTGAACGCTGGGGAACGCCTGCAGTGTGGCTGGCCGCAGCAGCGAGGCGAGATTCCAGTTCACACCGGTCTCGTTGTGATCGACACGCGTCAGATTCAGGCTGACGTCGTCTTGCAGATTGATCGATGCGAAGGCCAGCGGCCCTCCGAAGAGAGACGTGATGCGCGGCACCGCGATCAGAGTGGTGACATACGCGAAGGGCTCGGCGCCGATCGCCGGATCCTCGCCGATGACGACGTTCGTGAGGGTAATCCCAGGCGTCGGCAACAGGCGAAACCGTACGTCGCTGAAATCGACCTGTCGGCCGAGGCCTTTTTCGAGCGCCGCGCGCACGCTGTCGCGATATCGCCCCGCGCTGATGCGGGGAACGTAGAATGCTGCGGCCAGCAGCGCCAGGATCGCGAAGAACCAGATGCGCCGCTTCACAGGCGCGCCTCGCGGGCCAGCAGCTTTTCGTAGAGTGCCGGGTCGTCGATGTCGTCCGAGATTCCCGGGTCGCCTGTTTCGATGTAGTCGATTTCTGCGGCGTGGCGGTCGATCACGTCACGAACTTTGGACGACGCCGGTTCACGCAGGAATTCTTCGCGGATCGAGCTGCGAATCATCACCGGGTGTCCGCGTTTCCCGTCGCAGCGCGGGATCGCGATGGGTGCTTCCGACTTCAGAAGCAGATCGACTGTCGCGAGCGAAATCGCCGGATGGTCCACCAGTGTAAACAAAACCGCCTCGCAGTCGCCGGGGACTGCCCGCAATCCGGCCTGCAGAGAGGTCAGCATTCCCAGGACATAATCCGGGTTTTCGACGGCCTGTACACCGAGAGGGCGGGCCATTTCGATGAAGCGCGCCGCATCATGTCCGAATACGGCGATCACTGTCGAACAACGCTGCGCGAGGACGCCGGCGATTTCCGTGAGAAATGTTCCGCCGCGAAATGGCAGAAACGCTTTGGGCCGCCCCATGCGGCGCGATTCGCCAGCCGCGAGTATGATTCCGGCCGGGGTCACTCTTTGGCGAGCAGTTTCTCCCGCATATGCTCGTCGAGGAAAATCGATTTCGACAGGCTGCGCCAGTTGCCGTCCGGGTCGCGGCGCATCGCGATCATTTCGGCCCCCACGGAAATCGCGATTTCTTCAGGAGATACGGCGCCGATCTCAAGTCCCATCGGCGCGTAGATGCGGTCGAACGCTTCCGCGCCGATGCCTTCCTTCTCCAGTTCGCGGATAACCGCAATCACCTTGCGCTTGCTGCCGATCATCGCGATGTATTTCGCCGGGGTAGTGACGGCCCAGCGCAGCACGCGCATGTCGTCGCGATGGCCGCGCGTCACGATCACGATGTAGGTCGACTCCGTGATGTTCAGCTTCGGATAAAGGTCCTCGTACTCGTCTGCATGCACTTCCGCGGCTTCGGGAAAGCGCTCGCGATTGGCGAACGTCTCGCGGTTATCCGACACGGAGACACGGAAACCGGCGAGGTCAAGAACCTTGGCGAGGCTCTTCGAAATATGCCCGCCTCCGAAAATAATCGCCGCGGGCTGAGGCTCGATGCATTCCACGAAAACGTCCAGTTGCCCTCCGCAGATCAGGCCGTTGTCGTAGGCTGCGTCCTGCCCGAGGCTGAACGACATGTGGCGCGGCTTGCCGCTGGAAATCACTTCGCGGGCGGCGTTCCAGACTTCCGCCTCGACGCATCCGCCGCCGATCGTGCCGACCATCGACCCGTCTTCGCGCACGAGCAACTTGGCGCTCTCAAAGCTGGGGATCGATCCGCGTACCTGGACGATCGTCGCCAGGGCGCACTTCTGGCCCAGACCGCGCAGGTGGATCAGTTCGTCGAATACGTCCATGTGCCTTCAAATTATATCGATCACGTTAATCGGCGGTGAAACAGTTCGAACACGAACTCGTAGCAGACGCGGGCCAGCGCCGGGTCGTAGCGCGGGCCCTCGTCGCGCAGAAACGCGTGTGCGGCATTGACTTCGATCCAGCGAAACGTGGCGCCCACTTCTTCCAGACGGGCATGGATGATGCGGCGGCCCTCGAGCGGGATGTGCGGATCCTGACGTCCCCAGACGTGGAGCAGTTCTCCTTTGATGTCGCCCGCGCGCGCCAGCGAGTCGTCCTTCTTGCCTTTGGCAAGCGTGCCTTTATCGATGTCGGTGGCGTAGAAGCACGCCGCGGCGAGGACATCCGGGTTCATCGCGGCGCGAAACGCCAGATGCCCGCCGAGGCAGATGCCCATCACGCCCAGCTTGCCAGTGCACGTTTCGTGGGACTTCAGATAATCCAGCGCCGCGCGCGCATCGGAATCGTAGGCAGCCAGCTCCTTGCCGATTTTGTGCGCATTTCCGACATCGGCGCCCGCCTGGTCATAGGCCAATACGGTGCCGGCCGGTTCGAGTTCGTGATAGATCTCCGGCACGACGACGACGTAGCCGTGTCCGGCGAGATACGCCCCGGTGCGGTGAATCGGCCCGGTGATCTGGAAGATTTCGGAATAGAACACGAGCCCCGGGTACTTTCGACCTTCATCGGCCGGTCGGAATACAATGGAGCGCATCGGGCCGGTGGGTGTGGGGATTTCAACTGCTGACTCCGTGATAGTCATGAATAAGCCATTATGACCCCTTTCAACGAAGACTCGGTCCGCGGATTCCTGCATGAGCCGAATCACCCGAACAATCTCGGAATTGTGCTGACGCACGGCGCGGGCGGCAACGCGAAGATGCCGCTGCTCGTCCTGCTCGCGGAGGCGTTCTGCGATGCGGGATACCACGTGCTGCGATGCGATATGGCGTTCCGGCAGCGCCGGCCGTCCGGACCGCCGTCGCCTTCCTCCGCGGCGAACGACCGCGCCAGCCTGTGCGAGGCGGTGACGGTAATGCACCGGATCCTGCAGGGCGGCAGGGTGATTCTCGGTGGGCAGTCATATGGCGGACGCCAGTCAACGATTCTGGCCTCCGAGCAGCCAGGGCTGGTAGACGCGCTGCTGCTGTTGTCCTATCCGCTGCACGCGCCGGGCAAACCGGATCAGCCGCGCACGGCGCATTTCCCTGCGCTGCGCACACCTTCGTTGTTTGTGCATGGTGCCAACGATCCCTTCGGCATGATCGACGAGATGACCGAAGCGCTGAAGCTGATTCCGGCGCAGCATGAACTGATCGAAGTCGCGGGGGCGGGCCACGATCTCGGCGGGAAGAAGTTCGCACTGGCGGGTACGGTGGTCGAGAAGCTAGGGCCGCTCGCTGCCGCGAAGTCGGAACATCACGCGTAGGCCGCTGCGCCAGTCGGCGGCCAGACCGATCCGCGTCACGTCGACGATAGGTGCTAACGCGTCGAGGATCGTCTCGGTTGTCGAGTGAAATTCGAGCGCCGGTGCGACCAGAAGAATGCGCGGCGTTTCGCGGCTAATCAGGTGTCCGGCGAAGTATCCGAGCCGCTCGAAATCGCCCGCGTCGAGATGCTTGCGCACGCGCAGCCAGTAGTCGAGCGCCTGGAAGGGAAGCTGCAGATCGGCCGTGGCTTTCAGTTCGATCACGACCAAACGACCGGTGTGATCAATGCCGAGCAGGTCGATGACACCGCGATCTCCGCCGGCGAATACCGGCACCTGGCCGTAGATTGGGAAGGATCGCAGCGACGCATCGATCACGCCCGGCTGCGCGCGCACCTGCGATTCGAGCCAGCCTTCCGGATTCATCGCATATAGAGGATGCTGGCGGTCCCCGGCTTCGGCCGAACGGACGCGAGCGATTTCCGTTGCCATCGCGGCAACCGTTTCGAGCGAGGCGCGTTTTTTTCGCGCGATGCCGCAGGCGATCTTGCCGCCGGCTGCGCGTGCGAATTCAAGGCCGCGCACCTGGAGGCTGATGGATCCGTCGGCCTGATCGACGCGGTCGACATCCGTTAGTTCCGGCAGCGCCAGTGTCTCCGTGTTCGGAACATGGCGGCACGGCGGCAGCGTCGATTCCACGTTGCCCGCATCGGCGAGGTCGATCGCGCCCGCCCGGTCCTTCTCGTCGAACGCCAGGAGCTGACAGGCCACCTTTGCCGGATCGAGGCAAGCCACGCGCGGCGCCACATCGCGCTCGCTGCCCAGCGGCACGCAGAGCAGTAGCCGGCCTATCGTCAGCGCTTTCTCGCGATGGCGCAGATGATCGAGCCATATCAGCCCGAAAGCGACGATTCCCGCACTGGGCCTTGCCTCCGGTGGCGAGTGGGGAGCGGCGCCCATCACGGCCATCCCCACCGAACCCTGCCGCAGCAGAGCACGCGCGTAGGATGTCGAAAGGCTGGCTTCCAGGTTGGCGTCGGCGCTGACTTGCACGATCTGCCAATCCGGCCATTCGCGCGCCAGAATCAGGCGGAAGCGCTCGCAGAAGGCGCCGCGCGAGGCACGGCGTTCCAGGTCGCGTCCGGCGGGGGCAGCGAGGTCGGCAATTTCCAGTTCCGCCTCGGCCTTTCGAAAGCGTTCAGTGAAGAGACACAGCCGATCGCGGCGGCGCTCCTTCAGGCCGATGATCTTGCGCACCAGATTGCGACGCGCATCCCATGCCTGCAGGACGAGGCGGCCATTCCACTCGGAGACGTTCCATTGATCGGCCACCAGCAGGAGCGGTTCTTCGCCGGGATCGAGCATGGCGGGCCGGACCGCCGCGGCGACGAAGCTCTCGACAACCGCTTTCAGATCAGAGTCAGGCACACGCTTTCAGGTTCGCAGTCCGAAGCGATGGCGGGCCTTAGCCTCCGGCTTATCAAGAAATAGCCCCGGAAAGGTATAGTCGGAAGGGCAGGGAAATGGGCTCTCACAGCAGGATCGCGCTCGTCACCGGCGCCGGCAGCGGCATCGGGAAAGCTGTCAGCCTTGCGCTGCAGTCCGCCGGGTATTCCGTCGTGCTGGCGGGTCGCCGCGCCGAGGCTCTGCAGGCGACCGCCGAAGCTGCATACAAGGATGGCGGCAAGGTTATCGTCGTGCCCACGGACGTTTCAAAGCAGGAGTCCGTGAAGGCACTCTTCCAGCGTGTGGGCGAAGTGTTCGGCCGGCTCGACGTGCTGTTCAACAATGCGGGCACCGGCGGGCGCGCCCTGCCGATGGAAGACCTGACGCTCGAGCAGTGGAACAAGGTGGTCTCCGTTAACCTGACCGGCGCGTTTCTGTGCGCGCAGGAAGCCATCAGGATCATGAAGGCGCAGCAGCCGCGCGGCGGGCGCATCATTAACAACGGCTCGCTCTCGGCGCACGCGCCGCGTCCGAACTCCGCGCCATACACGGCGACGAAACACGGCATCACCGGCCTCACTAAGAGCATCGCGCTCGACGGCCGCAAATACGACATCGCGTGCAGCCAGATCGACATCGGCAACGCGGAGACCGAAATGACGGCGCGCATGTCCGCGGGCGTGATGCAGGCGAACGGCACCGAGATGGCGGAGCCGCGCTTCGACGTGAAGCATGTCGCCGATGCCGTGCTCTACATCGCCAACCTGCCGCTCGAGGCGAACGTGCAGTTCATGACGCTGATGGCCACTACGATGCCTTTCGTAGGCCGCGGCTGAAGGGGCCGAAGCATATGGGTTTGCTGCAGTTCTCGCTGGTTGCGTTTACGTCGATCTTCGCGCTGGTGGACCCGATCGCCGCGGTGCCGACGTTCCTCATCATGACCACGCACACGGACCGGCAGCGCCGCCGCAGGACGGCCGGGCGCGCATCGTGGACGTGCTTCCTCGTGCTCTCGATCTTCGCGCTGGCCGGACCCTACATCTTCGAAATGTTCGGGATCACGCTGCCCGCCTTCCGCATTGCGGGGGGCGTGATCCTCGGCTTGATCGGTATCGATATGCTGCGGGCGCGCAGGTCGGCCACTAAAGAAACGCCCGGCGAAACCGAAGAAGGCACGGAGAAGGAAGACGCCGGAATTACGCCGCTGGGGGTTCCCATGCTGGCGGGGCCGGGCGCGATGTCGTCAGTCACTGTGCTGATGTCGCAGACGCCCGACTGGCTGCATCGCGGGATCATCCTGGCGGCGGTGGCCACGTCCGCACTCCTGTCGTTCCTGATCCTCGCGGCGGCGGAACGGGTGGGGTCCTATCTGCACGAAACGGGCATCCGGATTCTGAGCCGCCTGATGGGACTGCTGCTGACGGCGATTGCGGTGCAGTTCGTGCTCGACGGACTGCGCGATGTCGGGGTAGTCCGCTGAGCACCGGATTTCCCCGGGTTGGCTGGTCGGACTGAAATGTTCAGCGGGTAAGCTTCCTGTTAACCATCGTTAAGTTCGCGTCGAATTCGATACTGGCCAGCCAGGCAGATTCGGGAAGCCCTGCAGATTTTGCCGCCATGCCGAGTGCTCGGATCACGTCCTTCAAGCGTTATTTCCAGGATTGCTAATAACATACGTGAATTTGGGCATCGAAGTGTCCTTACGGTTAAGCGATGGACTGCCCCGAATGCTCTCAGTTGCTGTCGAACTTCGTGCGACTGGAGCGCTTGTATGCTGAAGCCGTTGGCATGTTGGTCATCAGTGCTCGGTCGAACATTCCGGGCGAATACAAGCGATTCCGCGATGATGCGAATCATGCCCGGATCGAGTCCGATGTCGCAAGGCTCAGGGCTTGAAGAACACAGGCGCACTCACTGGAATGGAAATCAGACGCTGGCACAATCGGATATGCTGAACGAATGAGTTGCCCCGAACGGGAAAAACTCTGGCAGGAATATACTGAGGCGCTCACCTTGTTTACGGCCTGCGCCGAGGAACTGGAGAAGCCGTTCACGGCTGCAACTTTCAGCACACTGCTAATCAGCGTGCGCGCCGCGAAGGACCAATGCAAACAGGCACGTGAGGCATGGGAGGCACATTTACGCATCCACGGGTGCGACAGGCCCGCAGGAAACTGACTATCATTCGGCACCCCGGCTCTGGAGGTAGCGAGTCTGTCAGCCGCAGCTGACATATACTGCACGCATGACCAGAGCGATCCTTATCCTGTTCATTGCGGCGGCTGCCGGGACAGCACAGCGGGGCGGAGATCCGAACCGGTGCGCGGCGCCGAACGGGATGGGAACGGCAAACTACAAGTCTCAGGAGCAACTGCCGGACGGCCGGGTCAAGTTCCGCATCTGCGCGCCGGACGCCACTTTGGTCACGCTGGGCACAAGCGACAACGAAGACATCGCGCCCAACTCATTCACGGGCGGCAAGGGCCGACCGATGAACAAAGACGACAAAGGTCTGTGGAGCGTGACGACGCCCAATCCGATTGCCCCGAATACGTATCGCTACTTCTTTTTTGTGGATGGCGTGCGGGTACCGGATCCGGCGGCGCGGGAGTTTTCGCTGGAGCGATCGAATATGGATTCGCTCGTCGAGGTCACGGGACCGGCGGAGGATTTCGAGGCGTGGCACAAGGATGTTCCGCACGGAAGCGTGGCGACGGTGGAATACTGGTCGGAGCCGCTGGGCGTCGTGCGGCGCATGCATGTTTACACGCCGCCGGGGTATGAGAAGAATAACAAGTCGTACCCGGTGCTGTATCTGGTGCACGGCGCGGGGGACAGCGATGACAGCTGGACATCGGTGGGGCGCGCGAACAATATCCTCGACAACCTGATCGCGGCGGGGAAGGCAAAGCCGATGATTGTGGTGATGCCGAACGGGCACACGGCGGACAGGCCGGGCGCCGAAGGCGGGCGTGGTGTGCTGGACAATCCGGATTTCGGCAACGATCTGCTGAAGGTGATAATTCCGTACGTCGACGCAAATTACCGGACCGTCGTGAATGCGAATAATCGCGCAATGGCGGGCCTCTCGATGGGCGGCGCGCATACGATTGCGAACGGGCTGCCGCATCCGGAGGTGTTTCATTATGTCGGCGTTTTTTCGATGGTTGGAGGCGGGGAGCAGTACGAGAAGACCAACGATGCGGCGCTGAAGCAGGCGGCGAAAGACATGAAGCTGGTGTACTACGCCTACGGCAGCGAGGACCCGGTGGTGCGGAATCCGGGGCAGTTCAAGGGCACGCTGGAGAAGTACAACATCAAACTGACGCTGCATGAAACGGGCGGCGGGCATACCTGGATCAACTGGCGCGAGTATCTGAATGACTTCGCGCCGCGGCTGTTCCGGTAGAAGCGACGATCATGGGCCGAAGCCGCGGTTCATGTCCCAGAGAGGGTAGTGCGGCAGCGCGCCCGCGGGGTCGCGCACGAACAGGGCTGACTGCGCGACGCGATCGCGCATGCGCTGTTTCGCAGCGGGTCCCACATCGCGGCGGCCAAGTGCCGGTGCCTGTGTTCCGGAACGGACGGTCCCTTCGGCAGGGATCAGGCCTTCGGCAATCAGAAGTCGATCTCCACTGCGCGGCACGAACAAATCCGATAAAGAATCACGGAGCCGGCGGATCTTTTGCTTTCCGAATTGCGCCTCCCATCGCTTCTCAACCGCGGACGTGATGTTGTAGTAACCGGCGCGCGCGAGCAGGCCCGGCGGCGACAGGCGAACCAGCTTGCCGCGGCGCGGCGGTGGCGCGGATTCCACGACTATAAAAGGCTTGATCTGCCATCCGATGCCGGAAGTCTCAGGAGAACACCCGGTCAGATGGGGGATTTCGCTTTCCGGTACCGGCTGGTCGCTGAGCACCCGCAAAGTGTTCGCACACAGCCACAGTGGCACACGCGACTCGCGCTCGAACTCCATGGTGAAGGCGAGCAGCAACTGCGAAAGCAGCGCCGGCAAGGGCCGCGGAGCGTCGTCCTGCCTGGAGTGGGATTTGTATGTCTCGTCCATTTCCCATTGGCCGGGGACGCCATGGGGTAAATCGACGTCCAGTTGCGCGGCGGTCTCTTCGAGCGAGAGCCGGAGTGTTCCGATGTCGTCGGAACCGAAGCGGGTCAGCCAGCGGCTTTCAATTTCAGTGCACAGAGGCGTCCAGATTTCGATGGCCTTACGGCCTTTGGCGGTGGGGCGAACGATCCAGTTGGAGCGAATGCCGCGGCCGCTGCCCCACCCGTCGCGCAGAATGCCCCCGCGGAGGCGGTGTGCTTTTGCCGGGATGGGCCGGTCGTCCTCCGGATCGCCCTCCAGCGTGATGAAACTCCAGCGCTCCAGACAGCCCAGTTCGAACTTCACGCGCTTCTCTGAGGACAGGGCGTCACCAGCCAGGTCGCGCACCGAGAGATTGGCTCCGGCGAGAAAGCGCATGAGGGTGGACCAGATCACCAGAGACAGCGATGCGCCTGCGTACCCTGCCTCACGCATCTGCTTCTCGAATTCGTTGTCGAGTTCGAGCGTGAAAGCGACCAACCCCTGCGACAGCAAAGCAGACAGAGGGCGGGCAGTCTCCGCGGGCATACGCAATCAGTCTAACTGGACGGTTCCTGATCAGAAGAGGCCTGGGTAGGTGACGCCGCCCTCTGCCACCCGCGCGAAATCGGGAAGCTTGTGGAGATCGGCCCTCTCCGCAGTCATGATGTGATGAACCGGGACGCCGTGCGCGGTGAGAGCATCGGCGATCAGCGAGCGGTGGCATCGCCACGGGAGGGATTCGGCGCACATGATGGCAGTGGTTCGCGCCGTGCTGAGTTGTTCCAGTTCGTGCAGATTCTCAGCGAATTCGGGCGTCTGCATGTAATCTGCATAGCCGCGGAAACTGGCGTTTTGCCAGGCGGCGTTGATCGAGTCTTTGCGGGCGTGGCGAAGTCCGCCGAGTCCGGGCATGTGACGGTAGGTGATACCCGCACCGGACAGTGACGCGGAGATCGAATCCCGACTGAACTGAGGATTGTGGCGGGAGTACGGCATTTTGCGGACGTCGACCAGCAACTCGACGCCGTGCGCGCTCAGCATGCGGAGGAATTCATCGAGCGGGCGGTTGGAGTGGCCGATGGTGAGCACGCCAGCACCCCGAGTATACCCGTCGGGCGCCACGCTTCCGGCGCAAAGAGATATCAGTTTTCCGTGGGCCTCTGAACATCCACGATGACGTACGTTTCCACCTTGTCCTTCTCGGCTTTCACCTTCAGTCCGACCTTCTCGAACACCTGAAAGATGGTAGGAAGATCGGCCAGATCGATGCCTGCTTCACCCTTTGCCCCAGGCGCACGCGGGTTTGCAGACACTTCTATCGGAAGAAATGGCTGCGTCTCAATTTTCCAGAGGCCTGCGATGCCGGTCTTGTTTAACAGCGGCCGGTCGGTCCAGTTCTCCACAGCGCCGGCCAGATCATCCATGCTCACGGCGCGGGCATGCAGGCCTCTCCCCCGTCCTCCGTTGAATTGATGGCAGGGAATCTGTCCATCGGTTTCTGCCTGAGGACAGTCCTTGTCGGTCAGAGGCGACGTCTCCAGCTTCGGACCGCTCTTGTCAACCACGAGCACGTAGACGGGCATTTCCTTTGTCTCGCGGCGTATCACCAGCTTGAAACGGTCGGCGAGCAGCGCCTGCAGCATCTGCCTACCGCGTTCCTGACGGGCGCTGTCGCTGAGCCCGGACGGAAAGGTGCCCTTCGCGTCGATGTCATAGACTTCGGATTGACGAATCCAATCGGGGCCGCCGGCAAGGCGCTGGCTACCCAGGTTGAAGGGAAGCTGGTAGGCCGCCGAGATCAAAGCCAGTACGGGGCCGGAGAAGGCGAAGCGGTCGTTGGAGAAAGCCGGAAAGCGGATATTGGCGCGGCCTTCTTTATGCTGTTTGACTGAAGCCACTTCGAATCTCGGATGGTCGGTTTGTGCGTTGGCTGCTGATGCCGCCAGCAGCAGGAAAATCCCGGCAGCGCTGCTTCGGTGGGCCATGATCGCCTCCATTCGGCTTATCGGAGTTTAGAACGATCTTCCGGTGGAAAAAGTTCCCGGGTTCAGACGCGTTCCGTCAGGTGAATGGCGACAGTGTCGCCTGCTTCCTTGCCGATCAGATTGCGGAGGCCGGCATTTACAGGCAGCTTGTGCGTACCGTCGCCGAGCGCCATGAATGAGCTGCGGAAGGGATGTCCGTCGATCGTGCCGCGCACCTTCACCAGGCCGCGGGTGCCGAAGAAGGCTGCGGAGTCCGGCATCCTGACGTAGATCCAGCCGCCTTTGGCGGGAGACTTCAGCAGTTTGGCTTTGAATCTCTTGTCGAGCGGACCGGAAGTCTTTGCCATATGGGTTTTCCCGGTTAGTCGACGAGGGCCGCGAGGATGGTCGCGTCGTCGGTCTGAGTGTCGCCCGAGAATTCGTCGAGCGCCTTGAAAACGCACGCGACGATGCGGTCGGGACGCTGCGTCGGACAGGCGGCGACCGCGGCGAGGAGACCTTGCACTCCCCATTCTTCGTCATCTCTGTTTATGGCTTCGACGACGCCATCGGTCCAGGCGACGATGAGGTCGCCGGGGTGCAACTGAATTGTGCGTACGCGATAGTGGGTGGCGGCGAAGAATCCGACCGGTGGGGCTTCGGCCTCGAGGCACGAGATGGAGCCGTCGCGATGAATCACCATCGGGGCATTGTGGGCCGCGTTGACGTAATGCAGCATGCGGGTGTCTTCGTCGAAGACGCCATAAAATAAGGTCGCGTAACGCTCGAGGGAAGAGGCTGCGTGCAACTGCCGGTTGACGGCGGTTACGACCGCGGCCGGGTCGTCGGGGGCGAACAGCGCAGCCGTGCGAAGGGAGGACTGGGCGTTCGCGATGATGAGCGCCGCGGGGAGTCCTTTACCGGAAGCGTCCGCAATGGCGAGGGCTATACGCCGGCCGGGCAAAGGAAGGAAATCGAAGCAATCGCCGCCGAGATCACGCATCTGGCGGCAGCGCGCACTGTACATAAGCGTACGCGTTTCGGGGGCTGTTGACCGCATGAAACGGGCCTGGACGCCGGAGGCGATGGCCCAGTCGTCACTGACATCCACCGCGACTGAATCTGTAATCATTCTCTGTACCTCTATACGTACGTCGAAACGGGAGGTTAGAAATCGACATGGCCGGGCAGCCGATTTTTTTGGGGGACGATGTCGAGAAGCGAAGGGCAGCTCCGACTATGCGGTGAAGGAGGCGTCACATGAAGTACATTTTGCTGATGAGCGGAACGAAGGCGGGGGTGGATACTTATCGCGCATGGAGTAAGAAGGATATCGATGCGCATATGGCGGTGCTTGCAGGGCTGAACCGCGAACTGTCGGAGTCTGGCGAGTTCGTGGCTACACAGGGGCTGGCGGCGCCGCACGAGGCGAAGCGGGTACACGGTGTGAAGGACGGGATCCCGGTCACCGATGGCGTGTTCCCGGAAGCGAAGGAGTTTCTGCTGGGCTACTGGATCGTGGATGTGGCGACCCCCGAGCGGGCATACGAAATTGCGGGGCGGATTTCAGCCGCACCTGGGCCGGGCGGAATTCCGACGAACATGCCGATAGAGGTGCGGGCATTCGCCAGTCATGGAGGGCAGTCGTGAAATACATATTGATGATGCACGGCAGCAAGGCCGATTGGGATGGCTACGCGAACTGGTCTAAGGAGGACCTGGAGCGCAATGTCGCGTTCATGCGGGGCTTCAGCAAAGAACTCAAAGACGAGGGCGTGTTCGTGGACACGAAGGGGTTGGCATGGCCGCAGCAGGCGAAGATCGTGCACGCTTCAACTGACGGAACGCCGGTGACAGACGGGGTGTTTCCGGAGTCGAAGGAGTTTCTCGCCGGGTACTGGATCGTGGATGTGGAGAATGCGGAGGAAGCGTACCGGATTGCGGCGCGCATTTCGGCTTCGCCCGGGCCTGGAGGGAAGCCGGGGAATATTCCGATTGAAGTGCGGCAGGTGCTCGGCAGTCACAGTGACCTGGGAATCTGATGCACGTTGGGTGCAATAAAGTTGCGATCGGGGACCTGCTGCGGGAATTGACGCCGCAGGTTCTCGGAGTCGTGGCGCGGCGCTATCGCGACTTCGCCGCCGCAGAAGATGCGGTGCAGGAAGCGTCAATTGCCGCGGTTGTGCAGTGGCCGCGTGAAGGAGTACCGGAGAATCCGCGGGCCTGGCTGACGCAGGTCGCGTTTCGGAAGATGGCGGATCACATCCGCAGCGAATTGGCGCGGAGACGGCGCGAGGCTGAGGTCGCAAAGGATGCCGCGGAACAGGCGATTGACGCGGCGCCGCCGGAAGATGACACACTCACCCTGCTGTTCCTGTGCTGTCATCCGGCGCTGACGCCCGCCTCCGCGATTGCGCTGACTCTGCGGGCGGTGGGTGGGCTGACGACCGCGGAGATAGCCACCGCGTTCCTTGTGCCGGAAGCCACAATGGCGCAGAGAATCAGCCGGGCGAAACAGACGATCAACGAATCGGGCATTCCTTTTGAACTGCCGCGCGCGGAAGAGCGAGACGAGCGCCTGCGGTGGGTGCTGCACGTGCTGTATCTGATCTTCAACGAAGGCTACACGGCCAGCGCGGGTCCGCAGTTGCGGCGCGCGGACCTGTCGGGCGAGGCGATACGGCTCACGCGGATCGTGCACGAGTTGCGGCCGCAACCAGGCGAAGCCGCTGAGGTGGCGGGGCTGCTGGCACTGATGCTGTTAACGGATGCGCGACGGCTGGCGCGAACCGGTCCGGACGACGAACTGATCCCGTTAGCCCGCCAGGACAGAGCGCTGTGGGATCGGGCGCAAATCGCGGAAGGCGTCGCGCTGCTTTCCGACGCGCTGCCGAAGGGTGCAGTCGGGCCGTATCAACTGCAGGCCGCGATTGCTGCGGTGCACGATGAGGCAGCGCGTGCCGAAGATACGGATTGGCCGCAGATACTGGCACTCTATGAGCTGCTGAAGGGGATGTCGGACAACCCGATGGTCATGCTGAATTATGCGATCGCCGCAGCCATGGTCGACGGGCCGGCCAAAGGTCTGGAACTGCTCGACGCGCTGCGCGAAATGCCGCGAATTGCGGAACATCATCGGATGGATGCGGTGCGCGGGCACCTGCTGGAGATGGCCGGGGAGACTGAAGCGGCAGCGAGGTGTTATCGGGCGGCGGCGGGAAAAACGGCGAATCTGCCGGAGCGGAATTATCTGCTGCTGCAGGCGGCCCGCATCAGCCTGCGTTCACCGGCGTGACATCATATTTCTGATGTCCAACCCAACCACTCTGCTGGAACTGATTCAGGTTCCGCCCGCCGGACGCACGGCGATTGTCATTCCCGAGTCCGGAATCAAGGTCACTTATAAGGCCCTTGTCGATCAGGTTGTCGAAATGGCGAATGCACTGGCGTCGATCGGCATCGGACGCGGCGACCGCGTCGCGACAGTCCTGCCCAATGGCCTGCCCGCCATCACGAGCTTCATCGCCGCATCGGTCGCGGGCACTGCCGCCCCGCTGAATTCCGGCTATCGCGAAGACGAGTTCGCTTTCTATCTGGAAGACACCAGCGCGAAGGTGCTGCTGGTCCCGCCGGACGGCGCAGAGGCCGCCCGCAAGGCCGCCGAGACGCTGAAGATTCCTGTCTACTCTCTCGAAATGGACGACACCGGCTACGTTCGCATCGCAGGCGCGCCTTCCGTTAAGACTGCTGCACTGCCCACGGGCCGAAGACGTGGCGCTGGTTCTGCACACCAGCGGCAGCACCGGACGTCCCAAGCGCGTGCCAATCCTGCATCGCAACATCGCGGCTTCGACGCAGAATATCGTGGCGCACTATCAGCTCGCGCCCGAGGATGTCTCGCTGTGCGTGATGCCGCTGTTCCACGTGCACGGACTGGTGGCCTCGACGCTTTCCACGCTCCTCTCCGGCGGTACGGTGGTGGTGCCGGGTAAGTTCAATCCGCTGTCGTTCTGGCGGACCGTGCGCGATACCGGCGCGACCTGGTATTCGGCGGTGCCGACGATTCACAACCTGCTCCTTTCGCGCGCCGGGAACGAACGGCCGGCAGGTGCCGAGAATCTGCGCTTCATTCGCTCCTGCAGCGCGGCGCTGCCGCCGGAAATGATGGCGAAGATGGAACAGGTCTTCGGCGCGCCGGTGCTGGAGGCGTATGGCATGACGGAAGCCTCGCACCAGATGGCCTCGAATCCCAAGCCGCCGGCGGCGCGCAAAGCCGGGCTCGGTGGGTCCGGGCACGGGCGTCGAGATCGGCATCATGGACGATGCGGGCAAACTACTTGCCACGGGCGAACGCGGCGAAGTGGTGATTCAAGGGCCCAATGTGGTTTCCGGCTACGAGAACAATCCCGAAGCCAATGCGAAATCTTTCACCAACGGCTGGTTCCGCACCGGCGATCAGGGCTTTCTCGACGCCGACGGCTACCTGACACTGACCGGCCGCATCAAAGAGCTGATCAATCGCGGCGGCGAGAAGATCGGCCCGCGCGAAATCGACGAGGTGCTGCTGACGCATCCGGAGGTGGCCGAGGCAGTGGCGTTCGGCGTGCCGCACGCTACCTGGGGCGAAGAAGTGGCCGCCGCCATCGTGCTGAAGGAAAACGAATCCGCGAACGAGGCCGACCTGCTGGCCTTCTGCAAGGAGCGGCTGGCGGATTTCAAGCGGCCGAAGAAGTTCTACATCGTGGAGACGATCCCGCGCACGGCGACGGGCAAGATTCAGCGCGGCGCAGTGGCGAAGGCGCTGGCGGGCGCGTAACCAGGGCGTAATGCGATTTCTGATCGCCGGCGCCGGAGCTATCGGCGGCTACATCGGCGCCAAGATGGCGCGGGCGAATCTGGACGTGACGCTGTTCGCGCGGGGCCCGCATCTGGCGGCGATGCAGGAGCGCGGACTGCGTGTTCTCAGTGCGGACGGCGACTTCGAAGTGCGGCCGAAAGTCATCGGCAGTCTCGCGAACGCCGGAACGTTCGACGTCATTTTTCTCGGTGTGAAGGCGCACGGCCTCACGGCGCTCGCGCCGCAGATCGCGCCGCTCATCGGTGAGAACACCACGGTCGTCAGCACGCAGAACGGCATCCCGTGGTGGTACTTCCAGGGTGAATCAACAGGAGACCAGCCGCTGGAACGCGTCGATCCCGGCGGCGTGATTGCGCGATCCATCCCGCAGCGCAGCGTCGTGGCGTCGCTCGTGTACCTGGGGACCGACATCGTCGAGCCCGGCGTGATTCGGCACAACGAAGGCAACCGCATCTCGCTCGGCGAACCGGACGGCACGCGCTCGGACCGCTGCCGCGCTATCGCCGACGCGCTGATTCAATCCGGGATGCGCTGTCCGATTACAGCGCGCATTCGCCACGAGATCTGGGTCAAGATGCTCGGCAATGTGGCGTTCAATCCGATCAGCGCCCTCACTCGGGCGACGCTGGTGGCGATGGTACGCGATCCTGGCGTCTGCGGCGTGGTCCGTAATATCATGACCGAGGTAGAAGCGGTCGCGGCGAAGCTGGGCATCGAACTTCCGATATCGATCGATCAGCGTATCGCCGGCGCCGAAAAGGTCGGCGAGCATAAGACGTCGATGCTGCAGGATCTCGAAGCCGGCCGGCCCATGGAACTCGAAGCCGTGGTCGGCGCGGTGGTCGAAATCGGGGAACGGGTCGGCGTGGCGATGCCGCACACGAGGACCGTCTACGCGTGCACGAGGCTGCTGGACGTTACGAAGAGAGCTGCCAAATGAACCGCCGGGGCGGTGTCATATGAATCGCTGGGTCAGGCTATGGTCCGCCTTTGTCGGCATGGTGATGATCGGCAACCTGCAATACGCCTGGACGCTGTTTGCGCAGCCGATGGTCAAGGCGCATGCGGCTCAGCACTGGAGTCTTTCCGAGGTGCAGTGGGGCTTTGGCCTGTTCATTGCCGCGGGCACGTGGACCATGCCGTTCGTGGCTTCGTTCATCGACAAGACGGGTCCGCGAATCCTCATGGCTCTTTCGGGGCTGCTCTGTGCGGTGGGGTGGGGGTCGCTGGGACATGTGGGCAGCCTGACATCGTTTTACTCCCTCTACTGTGTGGCGGGTGTTGGCGTCGCGTGCGTCTACGCGTGCGGTGTGGCGATGGCGGTGAAATGGTTCCCCGACCGGCGCGGGATGGCTTCAGGAATCATCACGGCGGGCTACGGGATGGGTGCGGCCGCCTTCAATCCGCTGTTCGACCACTTGATTCACACGATCGGCTATGCTGACACTTTTTTGTGGACCGGCATCTCGCACGGCGCGCTGATTATGCTGGCCGGCCTCGTGCTGGTGAATCCACCGGCCGACTACAAGACGGCGGCGGCGGTCGCGAAGCCGAAAGTCAGGAGTCATAGTCTTAACTTCGATTGCTGGCAAATGCTGAAGACGCCGCAGTTCTATTTCCTGTTTATCGCGATGCTGTCGGTGGGGATCGGCGGGCTGATGGTGACCGCGCAACTCAAACCGGTGGCGACCAATTTCAATGTCGCGGCGGCCGCGTTGACTGTCGCGCTGGTGCTGACGCCGCTTGCCAATGGCTCCAGCCGCATCCTGTGGGGATGGGTCTCGGATCACATGGGCCGCGAACGGACTATGTTCACCGCGTTCCTGCTGCAGGCGATTTTCCTGGTTGGCGCCACCACGCTGGGACGCAACGGCGACGTCATGTTCGTGATCCTGATGGTGCTGGTTTTCCTCACCTGGGGCGAACTCTATGTGTTATTCCCCGCCGTGCTGGCCGATTTGTACGGGACGAAAAACTCGGCGCTCAACTATAGCTTCCTGTACAGCGCCAAGGGCTTCGCGTCGCTGCTGGGCAGCGGTATCGCGGCGAGTCTGTTCGAGAAGACCGGGACCTGGAACTACGCGTTTTACGGGAGCGCAGCGCTGGCTCTGCTCTCGGCCCTGATGGCGCTCTATGTCCGCCGGATGCCGCTTCCGCAGAGGACCGCACGGCAGGTGCTTAGCGTGCAGACGTCCGTGGGGTGAGGCGTTCCAGTTCATTGAATCCTTTTCGTTAGACTCGTCAGGAGATGTACGGAATCGCTTTTGAGTGGGACCCCAAAAAGGATGCGGCAAATCAGCGCAAGCACGGTGTCGGATTTGCGGAGGCGAGCACCGTCTTTGGCGACCCTCTTTCGATTACGGTTGGGGATCCGGACCACGCCGCGGGCGAAGAGCGTTTCGTGATCGTCGGGATGTCCGGCCAGCGACGCCTCCTGATCGTGGTTCATACTGTAAGAAAAGAGCGGATTCGCCTGATCAGCGCTCGTTCCGCAACGAATCGGGAGAGACTCGAGTATGAAGAAACCCCCTGCTAAACGGACCCCCGGGATGAGGGCGGAGTACGACTTCAGAGGCGGCGTGCGCGGCAAGTATGTGGAGCGCTACCGCAGCGGAACCAATGTGGCGCTTCTCGATCCCGAACTGGCCGAGGCTTTTCCGGATTCAAAATCGGTTAATGATGCTCTCCGGGCGCTCCTCAAGGTCGCAACCCGCGCCGAACGCCGCAAACGTGCCTGAGTGCGCTCAGCGTTCGCGCAGTGGCCCTCTGTTCTGTCCAGCGTGTTCGCGAGAAATGGAGATTATCGGGAGGAGGTCAGCATTGCCTGGCCCGATCAAGAGCAAGGCCTATCGCCAATCAAAGTCGACCTCGGATTACTTGAGCCCGGCGAGGTAAATGAGTTCTTGGCAAACGATGCGAAACTCGCTGGATACTTTGTCGATGTCCTCGCGGTGCGGTATGAAGCGTCGGCTATGTGCAGACTGATCACCCACAGATTTTAGTCTAGGCAGCGCCTGCTTTGTATTTCTGCCAAGGTTCCAAGCTGATTCTTGAAGGGTCCTATCAATTAAATCCCTTAGAAAGAAAAACTCACCGCTCCGCGGGTCCATGATCTTCTGTGCAATCCCGTACTTCTCGAAACACTCAATGATGAGGGTTTCTACCAAACGGCGCATCATAACTGCGCATCCGTCAAACCAACCTTTTTCGTAGCAGCCATTAATCTGGAAGACCACGCGCTCTATATAGCCGCGGGTTCCGCGGACAAGAGCGTGAGGCAAAAGGAACTCACTTGCCGGCTTCGTTCCTTCGGAGGGCGGAACAAAAGTTTTCGGGGCATCTGACGCTAGTTCCTTGGCGACAGAAAGAGCATTCTGGAATCTGGAAGGCATGTCTCGCATTTCCACTTTTCAGCGTTACGTGCGCCGATAGATGTGCTTGGCCATGCTCGCGAAGATTTGCTCAATTTGGTCAGTTGAGGCGTCAGCGGAGATGTGAATTTGGACATTAATGTTCAGGTCGGGCCCTTCGGACTGGTCGAGAGTATTCTTGTTTGCCGCACTCCTTCCGGTTTCCGCTTGCTCAGGAGCCTGGGTAGGCGATTGCACCTTACGGGAAGGCAGTGTTGCCGCCTTTAATGCAGGGGCAGCTTTCTTCGAGGGTGCTTTCTTTTCCCCATCTGGTTGCTTGGAGGCATCCGCTTCAGCGATCACACCGTAAAGTGCCGCCATACGATTGGCTGCCGCCTCACCCGTGCCTGTGTGATTGGCAAACTAGCGCTGTGCCGCAGCGCGATCCTCGGTAGGATTGGGAACCGCATCGACCAACTCTTCCGGGTATATCTCTGCGATAATCTCCTGACAGACTTTGCCGTACTGCTCATCGTCTCTCCATGCCTTTGCGCGGGCGGTGGTCTTGCCGTCCTGATCGATGATTCCGAGAACTTTAAGAAAGGGGAGGACGTTCGCCCTTGCTGAGTTGGCCTCCATATTAAGTACTGTCGCTAAGTAGGAGTCCGTGACGACGCGGGGAATGCTCTGCTTGAACTTCTTCCGGAGATTCCACCAGTGCGCTATGGGGAGCATCGGAAAGGTTTTCTTATTTTCAGCCGAGGGTGAGCTGAAAACTGTGTAAACGTTCTCCGGCGACACTGGGAGAACGGAATGAAGAAGACGAAGCGGCCCTCGCCGGTAAGTGACGAACTGATAGACGAGTGGCTTAAGCAGGGGCGAAAGCCGGAAGACGTAAACGAGCTTTTGAAGCAGTTCACCAAGCGGGTGGTCGAGCGCGCCATGCAGGGAGAGATGGCCGAGCACCTGGGCTACGAGAAGCACGATCCGGAGGGCAACAACAGCGGCAACAGCCGGAACGGGGTGACCTCCAAAACCCTCAAAGGGGATTTCGGCGAAGTGGAAGTGGAGACGCCGCGCGACCGGAACGGGGAGTTCGAGCCGCGGATGGTCAAAAAGAACCAGACGCGCTGGGCCGGGTTCGACGACAAAATCCTTTCCATGTATTCGCGCGGCATGAGCACACGCGACATCCAGGGACACCTGGAAGAGATGTATGGGGTGGAAGTCAGCCCCAGCCTGATCAGCGATGTGACCGACGGCGTAATGGAGCAGGCGCGAGCCTGGCAGAACCGGCCGCTGGACTCTTTTTACGCGATTGTGTTTCTGGACGCGCTGTACGTGAAAATGCGGCACGAAGGCCGGGTGGAAAATCGGGCGGTCTACGTGGCGATCGGCATCAATCTGGAGGGCCGGAAAGACGTACTGGGGTTATGGACCGGCGCCTCGGAAGGGGCAAAGTTCTGGCTCGGTGTGCTGACCGAATTGCGGAATCGCGGCGTCAAAGATATTTATCTGGCCTGCGTGGACGGACTGAAAGGATTTCCGCAGGCGATTGAATCGGTCTTTCCCCACACCCAGGTGCAACTCTGCATTGTGCATATGATCAGAGCCAGCCTGAACTACGTCACCTGGAAAGATCGCAAGCAGGTGGTGGCGGATCTGAAACCGATCTACAAAGCGGTGACCGCCGATGAAGCCGAGCGTCAACTGACGCAATTCGAGGAAGAATGGAAGTCCCGGTATCCGGCGATCAGCCGGCTTTGGCGTGACCACTGGGAGCGGATAATACCGTTCTTCGCGTTCCCCGAAGAGGTGCGGAAAATCGTCTATACCACCAACGCCGTGGAGTCGCTGCACATGAGCCTGCGCAAAATCATCAAGACGCGCGGGTCGTTTCCCACCGAAGAAGCTGCCTTTAAGCTGCTGTACCTGGCCTTGGTGCGGGTGGTGGCGAAATGGGAAACCGTGCAGCACTGGAAGCAGATGCTGAACTACCTGGACACAATGTGCGGCGATCGCATCCAGGAAACGGGCGGCCTGCGCTAAAAGCAAAACGCTCAAAGCCCACCAGCAGGATGGGCGCTCCTCCCGCCGGAACCGCCCGTCCGCATACCGGTCGATAACAGAACGGTGCTCGCGCGCAAGGGTTCGCTCCGCCGCGCCGAAGCGGCGCGCCCTTGCGCCCTCCGCTCCGTTCTGTCAGGATGGTTTCGCGACGGGCGGCTCCGGCGGGATGAGCTAAGAAACGATTCTCTACGACCGGAACCCGAAAGCAAATCACGCCGCGAGCCGTTTACACGGATTCGCTCACACCTCCTTTCAGCCACGTTCGGGCTCCTTGATATTCATTATCATCAAAAACACAATCAGCATGATCTGTTGTTACGGAGCGGGACTCTCGTCAAGCGTGGTTCGGGCTGAACCCGGACTCAAAGCGTCAACTTGGTCGTATCACCCCGAAACTGCCGAATTGGCGCATATCCGAAGTGCCGGGCTCGGCGTACGCCCTGTCTATCCCAGCCGTCCCAGCAAAACAATCCACCCTGCCAGCGTCGCGATCCCGACCACATAGCTGAGGATCAGGCTGGAACTGGCGGTGAGTGGCGAGGAGTTAAACCCCTTGCCGAATACCAGACCAAAAAATCCGCAGGGAATCGCCGCGATCAGAACCGCATACCGCGTCTCGACCACGGACAGTCCGATCAACCACGCGATCCCGAGGCAGAGCGCCGGCTGCAGCAGATTCTTCGCCACAACCGCCGCCATTACGCGCCCGTCCAGCCGGAATGGTTGCGCCGAGACGATCAGTCCGGTTAGAAACAGCGCCGTTCCCGCGGTGGCATTCCCCATGACTGTCAAACTGCGGTTGGCGAAGTCCGGCAGATGGAGTTTGACCAGCGCCGCCAACACCCCCAGCACCGGGGCCCAGACCACCGGCCGCTTCACCGCTTTCCACAGTGAGCTGCGAATCTGCGCGGCTTGAGATACCGCATGGCCCTTCGGCGTGCTGTGCTCCAGAATGGCCAGCGTGATGGGCGAGATGGTGACCGCGCCAATCGCGATACCCATGGCGCTCGCGGCCGCGGCTGACGGTCCGTATAATGCATCCAGCAGCGGAATGCCAACCGCGGTCGCGTTCGGGAAAGCGAGGGTCAGCGCCAGCACTGCGCTGTCAGCCGCGCCCGAGCCGTGCATGCCTCGCTGCAAAATCGGGCTCCTCGCAAAAAACAGGGTTACGAAAAACAGCCCCAGATAGACCACCCCGAGGACCACAATCAATCCACCCTGGCTTCGCAGCATCCGCGGGTCGGTATGTGCGATCGCCAGAAACAGCGAACAGGGCAGGGCAAAGTTCATCACGAATCGCACGAGGCTGTGGACGTCGCGATTGTCGACGAATCCGCGAATGCCGGCGAAGTATCCCAGCAGCAGTCCGAAGAAGATGGGTGTCAGTGCAAACGCGAGGGTGGGGATCACAGTCGTGAAAGGATTCAGCCAAGTTTATCCCATGCAGGCCGTGGTTTCTGCCGGACTAAACGTGCTATGGCCGCGGGTCTCACTGGTCTTTCGGCAGCCAGACTTCGACGCGCGTTCCCTTGCCCACCGTCGTCGCCAGGATCAGCTTCCCCGAATAAGCCCGCACGATGCCACGCACGGCCGGGAGGCCCAGGCCGCGACCCGCGAATTTAGTGCTGAAGAACGGCTCGAAGGCGTGATCGAGCACTTTACGCGTCATTCCGCTGGCACTGTCGTCGACGATGATTCCCACGTGGTCGCCCGTCGACCCCGCGCCCTCCTCGATCATCAGCGCATTGGGCACGCTTACAGGGGCCTGCCCCTGGCGGATCGTCACGCGGATCTCACCGCCCGCGTCGTCGTAAGCTTCAGCCGCGTTGGATATCAGGCTCCGGAAAAGAGTCTCGAACGTCGCGCGGTCCCCGATGACAGTGACCTCGCCCACGTCCTTCACGATCCCGACACTGTGAGGCAGCTTTCGGTTTCGGAGGACGGAATCCATCACCTCGGCGAGATCGAGCCGCTCCTTCGCGCGCGGCGTGTAACCGGAGGTGGCGAGCATCATCTGCACGAGTTCGGCCGACCGCTGCGAAGAGTTGATGACCGCGTCCAGCAGCCCGGCCGATTCATGGCCGGGCGGCAGAGTCTCCTTCGCCAGCGAGGCGTTGCCGAGAATCCCGGTGAACTGGTTATTAAATTCGTGCGCCATGCCGCCAGCCAGCGTGCGCAGGCTCTCCCAGTGCCGGAGTTCCTCGAGCTTCCGCGCCAGTTCTTTTCGCTCGGTTACGTCGCGCGCCGCGATGTGCGTCACCCGGCCCTGCTCGGTACCGATTGCGGAGCAGCTGACCTCCATCTCCCTGGGTAGTCCCGCGCGGCGCGCAAACGCGATCTCGACCGGCTTCGCGGCGCCTGAGCCCGCGGCTTCGATGGCAGCCCGCAGCGCCGCGTGGTGCTCTTTCGGAACCAGCCCCTCGATGCCGCGCCCGTCGAGTTCGTCTCCGCCCCAGCCGAGATCAGTTGCCGCGCGGAGGTTGACGTAGCGGATGCGCAGCGAATCATCAAGCAGAAGATTCCAGTCGGTCGCATGGTCGCCGATCAGCTTGAAGGTGACCAGTTGCCGGCCGATGGCACGGTTGCGGTCTCGCAGCCAGCGCAGATGACCGACGCTGAGGGCGAATACGGGCCCGAGCAGCGCCAGGGCGATCCAGTTCACAGCTCCCGGACTGTAAGGGTACACCATTGCGGCGGCGAGAGCGCTGAGGGGCACGGCGGCCAGACCGGGAACGGTCCCGCCGGTGTAAGCGGCAGCCATGATCGCCAGGTAGAAAAAGGCGAACGGAAGCTGAAGCGCGCCGCGCGCTGCGCTGAAAGCCAGGCTGGCGGCAGCGGCTGTCGAGATGAAGAGGAACGAAAGGATGTAGGCCGTCCATGGAGACCCATAGATCAGCCTCGCGCCGTAAGCACGCGCTGCCGGATCCCAGGCTCCCTGTGCCGGGTCCGTAACGGTCTTTGTCCGCGTAGCGATAAGCGATTATAGGCACGCCCGAGGTCGGACGAAAGAGGCAAAAGCTTTTTGTGTTCAGCGAGTTAACAGGGGATTACGGTCTCTTTGTTAACCGGTGAGTTATAGTGGGCACTGATTGATCCGGTTCAGATTCAGTCGTCGCGCCACCAAAGTGTCGGAAGGCTAACGCGATGCTGGTCGAGTTCGAGCTGATCCAGAAGGCGCAGCAGGGCGACTCCGCAGCCTTCAACCAGATTGTGGCCGCGTATCGGCGGCGCATCATGGGAACCATTTCTCACGTCATCGGACGTCCGGAGGATGTGGAGGACGTCGCGCAGGAGGTGTTCATCCGCCTCTACTTTTCCCTTGGCCAGTTGCGAACGGCCGAAGTCTTCGAGCCGTGGCTTTACCGCCTGACCGTGAACGCGTCGTACGACTACCTGCGCAAGAGCCGGCGACGGGTGGAATCCCGCATGGCGGACCTTTCCGAGCAGCAAGTCATGATGGCTGATGCAGTTGCGGGCTCCCGGGCGCAGACAGACGAGAGCGAAAAGCGGCGCGTGCGGGACACCGTGCAGGAACTGCTCAGCAATGTCTCCGAGGAGGACCGTATCCTGCTGACTCTGAAGGAGGTCGAGGGGCTTTCGCTCAAGGAACTGGAGAAGATCTACCACGTCAACGAGAACGCCTTGAAAGTGAGGCTCTTCCGGGCCCGCCAGAGGGTATTAAAAAAGATGAAGGACGTAACCGGAGCTTCATCTTCGAACGCCAAAGAGAAAGAGACCGAAACAGAAAGTTGACAAGTTGCCTCGGCGACAAAAAGCGATATGATGAACTTCAACAGGGCTATGGAACAGGGAAACTCAAAAGAACGTGAATCCCGTCTCGATGAGCTTTTTCACGCATATCGCGAGGCCTGCCCGATCCCCGAAGCAGGCGCCAATTTTATGCCGGCTTTGTGGGCGCGGATCGAGGCGCGCGAGGTTTCGACCAACTGGTTCGGCCGGTTTGCCAAAGCTCTGGTAACCGCCGCACTGGCGGCGTCGGTCATCCTCGGCCTGATGGTTTCGACGAGGAATCCGTCACCGAATACGTCCAGCGCCTTTTTCAATGCCACGTTCGTAGACGCGTGGAGCGCCGATCACGTCTCCACCCTTGAGCCTCTGGATATTGATCGGATCTCCTACCTGGAGACCGAGTAGCCCACCGATGCCACGCAATCGTCTCAGCATTGCGCTCTATCTGATACTTGTGTTCGCGAGCGGAATTCTGGTGGGGGTGGTCTCCCATCGGCTGTACGCGACCACGACGGCGAGCGCCAACGCCACCAAGCCCAGCCTGGTCGAATTCCGCCGGCGCTATCTGGAAGGGATGCGTACCAAAGTCGGCGCCAGCGATGAGCAAGTGCGCTCGGTAGCTTCGATTCTTGAGGACACCAGGCGCAAGCTCGATGAACTCGCCGCGCAGGAAAAACCCCTGCACGACCAGATTCGAATGGACCACGTGGAGCAGATTCGCGCGCTTCTGAACGATCAGCAGAAAATAGCTTATGACAACTGGCGCGCGGAGCGGGCTCGCCAGGCTGCGCAGAATCCCAAATAGCTCAGGCCGGTTTCAGCAGCTTTTTGGTTTTTCTCTTCAGCAGAAGAACAGTCACATTGTCAGGGCTTCCGGCGGCGTTTGCGGCGGCGATCAGCAGCTGGCATTTTTCCTGCAGGGTGCTCCCGGCGTGCGCGAGAATCGATTCTATCTGCTCCGCCGGCACCACGCCATGCAGGCCGTCGCTTGAAAGCATCATGAGGGCATCGCGCTTCAGCGCTACCGCGTAATAGCGGATGCGAATAGCACTCCCGACGCCGACCGCCATCGTGAGCACGTGGCGCATGGGGTGTGTCTTCAGGCTCACTTCGTCGAGGCCGAGCGGCTTGCCGACTTCCTGCACCCAGGTCTGGTCTTCGGTGATAGTGCGCAGACTCCCGGATTCGAAGAGATAGGCCCGGCTGTCACCCACACTGGCAATGGCTACATCGTCGCCGGTCGTCTCGAGAGCGGCGACCAGGGTTGTGCCCATGCCTTCGAGCTTCGGGTCCCTGGTGGCTTCGTCGAGAACCCGTTGATTTGCCTCTTCCACCGCGCCGAGCAGGGCCGCCGCATCGCGATGCGCCGAAGCCCCCAGAATCTCTGCCACCGTATCCACCGCGACCTGGGAGGCGCGCTCGCCGCCGCGCGCTCCGCCCATCCCGTCTGCCAGCAGATAGAGACCGAGATCCGGCTCGATCTTAAAAAAATCCTGATTGGCGGTGCGGACTTTCCCGGGATCGGTCAGCGCACAGGCTTCGAGCATGCGGACGAAGCTCCACTATAACAATGCGGAGAAACGGCGCGATAAACTGAGCGTTTGAAACTGCACTATGCCTCTGCAGCCGCCTCCGAAGCGGGCGCCTCTGAACCCGCGGACTATCGCCAGGTTCTCGAGCGCGGCGATATCCTGTTCTTTCCCGGCGGCGGGTTCGATATCCCGGCGGCGGTGCGCACCGCTCTGATGGGTGCCACGCAGGACGCGCGCGCCATCCACAAGAACATTTCGTACAAGCCCGGCCTCGACCGCGTCTCCGGGCTCGTCGACAAAGCGGAAGCAGCAACGGTACTGCCTGCGATGCGGGAATACTCGCGCTGTGCTTTGGAATTCATGGCGCGCATTCTGCCCGATTACGCCCGGGCGTGGAAAGTCGACTATGCGAGCTTCCGCTCCATTGAGGAGAAGGGCAGAGCACTGCCGCAGAATAAGCGGAACGATCTGCTGCATGTCGACGCGTTCCCGACGCGTCCCGTCTTCGGCGATCTGATTCTGCGCTGCTTCACGAACGTCAATCCGGAGCAGTCGCGCGAATGGATTACATCCGATCCGTTTGCCGCGCTGGGGCCGGATTTCGCGAAAAGCGCGGGCCTCGAAAGCTACGCGAACGCTTCCGCTTCCACGCTGCATAAGCTGCGGCGGAGCCTGACCAGGACGCTGTCGCACGCGGGGTTGCCGGTGGTCGATCGGTCCCCGTATGACGCCTTCATGCTGCATTTCCACGACTGGCTGAAAGGCAACAGCGCGTATCAGGCAAACTGCCCGAAGTACCGGTTCGTTCTGCCGCCCGGCTCGACCTGGCTGGTCTTCACCGACATGGTTCCGCACGCGGTGCTGGCCGGGCGGCTGGCGATGGAGCAAACGGTTATCGTTTCCCGCCGGAGTCTGGCGAATCCGTTACGCGCGCCGTCCGCCATTCTGGAAAGAATCGCCGGGCGCGAACTGACGGCCTAGCGTGGCGCTCCCTGAAGGTTTCTGAAACCGCGCGCGTCAGCAAGCGGCACCGGGAATCCGGGGTACGGCTTAGCTGACCAGTTCGAGCTCGATCTTCTTCTTCTCGGCGTCGATCTTGGTGATGCGGAAGCTGCGAATCTGGCCGGTCCGCACCTGATCGGGCTTCGGCGCGCTATCGGACGTCCCGCTTGCGCCTGAGCCAGCTCCGGCGCCCTTCCACTTGCTCGCCAGCATGGAGGACAGCGCGGAAACGTCCACCGGTCCCGTCTTCTGCTCCTGTTTCTGTTCGGCGACAGCCAGCTGGCATTGACCCTGCACGCCCTCGCCGAGCTCTACCGTGGCGCGATTCCGATTCACTTCCGTGACCCGCCCGGTGACTTCGTCGCCCTCTTTGTGCTCGGCGATGTATTCATCGAGCGACGTCGGGATGAGCTGCTTGAGTCCGAGACGCAGGCGGCGCTTCTCGCGATCGTTTTCGAGCACGATCGCTTTCACCACCTGTCCCACCTTCAGCTCGTCCTGCGGATGATTGATGCGCTTTTCGTTCACGATGTCGCCGACATGGATCATGCCTTCGACGTTTTCCGTTACCTGCACAAACGCGCCGAACTGCTTGAGCTGCGTCACCGGCCCTTCCACGATGGAGCCGACCGGATACTTCTGCTCGACATCATCCCAGGGATCGCCCAGCGCCTGCTTGAGCCCGAGCGAAATCCGCTTGTCCGCCGGGATTCACGCCGAGCACCACCACCTCAACCGTTTCGCCCGGCTTCACCATATCGGAAGGCTTGCGCACCTTCTTCGACCACGACATCTCCGACAGATGAATCAGCCCGTCGAGCCCCGGTTCCAGTTCGACAAACGCGCCGAAATCCGTGGCGCGCGCCACCGTGCCTTTCACGCGGTCGCCCACGTGATACTTCTCCGCCGCGGTTGCTCCAGGGGTCCGGCTGCAGCTGCTTCAGCCCGAGAGAAATCCGCTTCTTCGCCGGGTCGACTTTCAGGATCTTAACGTCGAGTTGCTGTCCGACGGTGAGCACATCGGCAGGTTTATTCACGCGCCCGTGCGAAATGTCGGCCACATGCAGCATGCCGTCCACGCCGCCGATATCGATGAATGCACCGTAATCGAGCAGACTGCGCACCGTGCCGTGCACGACCATGCCGACGCTCAGGCTGCTCAGCTTCTCTTCCTTCGCCTTCGCGCGTTCTTCTTCGAGCACCACGCGGCGGTCGACGACGACATCTTCCTTCTCCGTATCGAGCTTGATGATGCGGCAGGCGATCTCCTGGCCCACCAGTGTCTGCATCTCCGGTACATCGCGCGCGCCGCTGCGGGAAGCCGGCATGAAGGCGCGCATTCCGACGTCGACCGAGAGTCCGCCTTTGATGACACCGGTGACGGTGCCGGAAATCGTCAGCTTCTCGTCGAAGGCTTTCTGCAGACTCGACCAGTCTTTCGGCCGCTCGACTTTGATCAGCGAAAGCTCGTAATACCCTTCCGCATTGCGGCCTTTGACGCCGACCTGAATGACGTCGCCGGGCTTGACCGGAATCGGACCCTTTTCGTCGACGCAGCGCCGCCACCGGCAGGATGCCCTCGGTCTTCTGACCGATATCGAAGAACACGCTGTCGCCGGTAATGGCGACAACGGTGGCGTCACGGCTCTGATCGCCCGCGGCTTCGTGCGTATGGGCCTGTTCGAACTGGTTGAGAATGTCGCCGAAAGAGCTTTCCGCTTCAGGCGGATTCGGGCTCCTCCTGTTCGCGAACGTCTTCTTCGCGAAGCGACGTAATGGGATTGGACATGAGCGAATTCGTTTTTTATTGTGGCACACGCGCTGAAAGAGGTTGCGGAAAGGACTGTATCGTGAAGAAAACATGGACGACCGCAACGCGCCCTCACCAGCCGTAATAAGATCGCTGAGAGATGGATACCACCGCGAACATGACCCGCCGGGAAGCCGGCATCCTGATGGCAGGTGCGCTCAGTGCCCAGCTCGCCGCGCAGACGTCATCTCCCGCACCCGGCTCCGTTCTCGATATTGCCGAGTGGAGTTATCGCTTCTATGGTGTCGAACACGCGCTGCTGGCGCGCGGCACGGTCGTCAACGGCGCGCAGATGTACGTGGAGCACTGGATTCCCGCGCAGGTGCGCCATCCGTATCCGGTCGTGCTCATTCACGGCGGATACGGCCAGGGTTCCGAGTGGTTCAGCACTCCCGACGGGCGGCGCGGCTGGGCCACGCTGCTGCTGGAGCAGGGGTACAAGGTCTACGTGCTCGACCGTCCCGGGCAGGGGCGCAATCCGTATTACCCATTTCTGCATGGTCCCTTCGATCGCGAAGCACAGACCTTCGAACGTGTCGCGAAGGCCGTTAAAAGCCCGCAGTGGCCGGGAACCGGCGATGCCAACGATCCCGCTGTCGTGCAATACACCGCCTCGCTCGGCCAGCCAATGGGCAACAACGCGCTCACCCAGAACCTGTGGCGCACTCGCGGCGCGATTCTGCTCGACGACATCGGCCCTGCCATTCTGATCTCGCACGGCGATGGCGCCGTTTTTGCGTGGGTCACAGCGCAGGCGCGGCCCGATCTGGTCAAAGCAATTGTCGCGGTGGAAGCGGCGGGACTAGAACGCCTCAACATTCCCGCGCCCAAATCTCCCGTCCTGCAGGTTAAAGATGAAGCCAACGGACCGCTGCTCCACCTGACGCGCACCAATCGCGAATCGCTCCGCCCCGTTCTGGAATGGATGGACGCGAACCTCACCAAAGGCGCGCCCGCCGTTATCACTCCCGGGACCGACCCTGCCCGCAACACCGAATCCACCGCGCTGCGCCTCGCCGATCAGGGCGGTTTCTGGATCGGCGTGCAGCGCAAGAAGATGCCGTACGGCGAGATTCCACTCGGCCAGATGTTTGTGCAATACATGATTCCCGCCGAACGGAGGCATCGCTATCCCGTAGTCTGCGTGCACGGCGGCGGCGGACAGGGCACGCACATGATGGGCATCGGGGGGCGCCCCGGCTGGGTCCACTATCTGGTTCAGAGCGGTTACAGCGTCTACTGGCTGGATCGTCCCAGCTACGGCCGCTCGCCTTATCATCCGGACGCGCTCGGGCCCAGTCATCTGCCCAACGTTCCACCCTACGAAGGCCTGGTCACGACTCCCGTTGTCTTCAACACCGCGCAGTGGCCCGGCCCCGGTGGTATGAACGATCCGTTCATCGATCAGTTCATGGCCTGCGAATACGGCAACACTTCCGATGAAGCGTTCCACAGCGATCTCGTCTGGCCCGGCGGCGCGGAACTGCTCGACCGCATCGGACCGGCCATTCTTTTCGTCCATGCATTCGGCGGCTTCTTCGCATGGGGCGTGGCCGACCGGCGTCCCAATCTTGTGAAAGCCATCTTCTGCATGGAGATCAACGGCAATCCTTTCGCCGCGCAACTGCGCTGGGGACTGACCGCTGCGCCGATGACCTACGACCCGCCTGTCACGGACATCAGCCAGTTCAGGCTTGTCGACCATACCGAGCCGGCCGATTCGCCGCGGCCCGTTGTGAATCCCTACAAGCTGCAGGCGGAGCCCGTGCACAAATGGAAAAACCTGAAGGGCATTCCGATCGGGTGGATCACCAGCGAATTCGGCGGCGGCGGATCGCCCGTGACGAATGTCGAATTCCTGAAGCAGGTGGGCTGCGATGCCGAGATGGTTCGGCTGCGCGACTTCGGCATCAACGGCAACGGCAATCTCATGCTGATGGAGAAGAACAATCACGAGGTCTTCGGCGTGATGCGCGACTGGCTCGACCGCAAAGTGCCCGATGGCCGAATCTGAGCATTCCGACGCGCTGACTATCGGCGCGATTGCCGTATTCGCGTACGTGGTCGCGACGATGCTGCACGAAGGTCTGGGGCACGGCGGTGCATGTCTGCTGACCGGCGGCACACTGGTCAACGTCGCCACAACGCTGGTGTGCTTTTTCCTCGGGCGGCTAACCAGTCCGAAGGCGGCGCGGCTCCGATTCTTCTTCTGGCTGACGATGGCTGTCAGCCTGTACATGCCGGCAGGCTACTTCCGGTTCTCCGGCATCGGCGGCTTAGGCGGCTGGGCCCTGTTCATTCGCGGGCTGAATGCGCAGTGGGCCTGGCGCATCGGCATGACGATTTTCGGCGCCGCGGCCTATTTGGTGGCGGCGCGGTTTCTTTTGCTCGAACTGCGACCGCTGATTGGCAGCGACAAGGACGCGCGCCTCGTGCGGGCCGCGCGTCTCTCGAGAATTTCGTACTTCACCCGTCGCACTCTCGGCCGAGGCATCCACCTTCGGCGGCACGTCGGGACTTCTCTGGACGCTCGACTGGCTGAAGGGCGACCGCATTCCGCGCGGCTCATTCGAAGAACCGGCGCCGATCCGACGAAGCTGGGCGTGGACCGCGGTCGCGGCTGTGCTCGCTGCCGTGTTCATCGGATTTCTCGGCCCCGGCGTACGTTTCCACTAAACGGCAGTCATCCGCTGTCGTCATGACTGCCGAGGTCTGAAGCATGATCCTGCTTGTTGCATTGTCCGCGCTGCTGGCACAGGCGTTCGACGCGGCGTCTGTAAAACCGCGTCCCGCCGGTCCTGGCACGATGAACCGCGAGACCCCTGGCCGCATCGACTACGTCGGCATTCCGCTGATGGTGGTGATCGCGCGCACATACAACGTGGACAGCTTTCAGGTCGCCGCACCTGACTGGGTTTATAGCGACGGATACGAAATCAGAGCCACCTTCCCGGCCAACACGCCGCCCGAGCAGTTCCGCATTATGCTGCAGGCCCTGCTTGCCGACCGCTTTCATCTGACCGTCCATCACGAACAGCGGCAGCTTTCGGCCTATGTGCTCACCGTGGCAAAGGGCGGGCTGAAGATGAAAGCCCACCCTGACGCACGCCCGAACTACAAGACGCCAGCCGACGCAGCCGCACGCCACGTCATCGGCACGATCTCGATGCCGATCCTCGCGGGGTACCTCTCATACATCGTCAATGCTCCGGTGGCCGATCAGACCGCCATCGAAGGCACGTACGATATCGGCCTCGATTTCTTCACCGACACGGCCGTCGATGCACCATCGATTTACTCCGCGCTGCAGGATCAGCTGGGGCTGAAGCTCGAATCGAAGAAAGCGCCTCTCGATGTTGTCGTGGTCCACCGTATCGATAAAACGCCCGGAAAATTAACTCCGCAGCGCGTAGCCGGTAGCCAGCGCATACGCCCAGTCCGGACGATTCGCCGCGGTGGCCTCTTTCGAAGCCGCGTGCCAGTCGTACTCGAGAGCGATGAACGAGACGCGCCAACCGCCGCCGCTGCGATCGAGAATCGCGTAGCGAGCATGCGGGCTTCCGTTCTCCATGTAGTGGCGCACCGGAACGTCATCGTCGTAGGCCTGCAGGCCTACGCTGCCGGGATTCACGATCAGCATCCGACCGGCCCGGATTGTGCGCGGAATGTGCGTATGTCCGCACAGAAGGAGCGCCGGACGTACGTCCCCGAGTCTGGCGAGAACCTCCTCGGCGGAAGCGATATATCTTCCGTTCGGATTTACGTTTTCGAGCAGGTACGCTTCATCACTGGAGGGTGATCCATGACATAGCAGAATGTCGGCGTCAACCTCGTATGTCGCCGGCAACTCATGCAACCACGCGCGATGCCGGCCGTCGATCTGCTCATGCGCCGCCCGATCCGAAGGCCGCATGGCATCGGGGGGTTGGTCGAGAAGTCGCCGGTCGTGATTGCCGCGGATGTGGATATATTCGGTCGCCATCAGCGCATCGGCGGTCGCCGCAGCCTGCAATGGACCCGACAGATGATCGCCGAGATTCACCACCAAATCGGGCGACTGCGCGCGCAGATCGGCCTGCACAGCTTCGAGTGCTCTCAGATTTCCATGAATATCAGCAATAACGGCAATACGCATGGTTACGAATAAATCCCCGGAGCTTCGTGCCCGCAGGCCTCGACGTATTCCACATACGATCCCGGATAAACGCGCGGCGTCCGCTCTTTGCCCGTTTCGCCGCCCAGTTCCAGCACGCGCGATCCCAGCCCCCGCAGGAACACGCGATCGTGCGACACGAAAATCATCGTGCCTTCGAAATCCTTAAGTTTCTCGACGAGCATCTCCTTGGTGGCGAGATCGAGATGATTCGTCGGCTCATCGAGCACGAGGAAATTCGGCGGGTTGTAAAGCATCCGCGCCATCGCGAGGCGCGACTTCTCGCCGCCCGACAGCGACCGGATCTTCTTATCCACATCGTCACCCGAAAACTGAAACGCGCCCGCGAGGCTGCGCAGCGCACCCAGACCGTCCTGCGGAAAATCATTTTGCAGCTGTTCGATCACGGTGAGTTCCGGATCCAGCACATCGAGAGACTGCTGTGCGAAATACGCCATCTGGAGGCTGCTGCCAAGGCGCACCTCGCCGGCATCGGGCGCGCTCGCCCCCGCGATGATCTTCAGCAGCGTAGTCTTGCCCGCGCCGTTGCGCCCCATCACGGCCCAGCGCTCGCCGCGCCGGATAATCAGGCTGAAGTCTTTGTAGATCACGCGCGGCCCGTAGCTCTTGTCGACGCCCTCGATGGTCGCCACCATTTCGCCTGAGCGCGGCGGCACGCGGAAATCGAACTTCACCACCTGGCGCTTCTTTGGCAGTTCGATCTTCTCAATCTTGTCGAGCGCCTTGATGCGGCTCTGAACCTGCGCCGCTTTGGCCGCATGCGTTTTGAAGCGCTCGATGAAGCGCTGCTCCTTCGCCAGCATCGCCTGCTGCCGCGTGAAAGCTGCCTGCTGATTGGCCTCGCGGATGGTGCGCTCGCGTTCGTAGAAATCGTAGTTGCCCGAGTAAGTCACGATTTCGCCCGCATCGATCTCGGCGATCTTCGACACCAGGCGATTCATGAATTCGCGGTCGTGCGAAGTCATCAGGAGCGAGCCGGAATAGGATCGGAGAAACTGCTCCAGCCAGATGATGGATTCAATGTCGAGGTGATTCGTCGGCTCGTCCATCAGCAGGACGTCCGGTTTGCCGAGCAGCACGCGCGCCAGTGCCACGCGCATCTTCCAGCCCCCCGAGAGCGCGCCGACATCGCCATCGATCTGGTCGTCAGCGAATCCGAGGCCGTGCAACACCTCGCGCGCCTGGGCCTCGAGCGTATAGCCGCCGAGGTGCTCGTACTCCTCCTGCACCTCGCCGAACTCCGCGAGGATGCGGTCCATGTCATCGGCCTGCGCCGGATCTTCCATGGCGTGCTGCAGCGCTTCGAGGCGATGATGCAGATCACCCGCCCGGCCGCTGCCCGCGATGGCCTCGTCAAGCACCGACCGCCCTTTCATCTCTTCGACATCCTGGCGGAAATAACCGATGGTGAGTTTTTTCGGTACGGAGACTTCACCGTCGTCTGGATCTTCTTCGCCGACGATCATGCGGAACAGCGTGGTCTTGCCCGCGCCGTTGGGGCCGACCAGCCCGACCTTCTCGCCAGGGTTGAGCTGAAACGACGCGTCGACGAACACGAGCTGTTTGCCATACTGCTTGCTGATGCTGGAGAGGGAAATCATCCGGAATAACCAGGCTAGCAAACGCCTGAGTTATTCCAGTTCGTTCAGGTTGACCGTGATGTCTGGATTCGCTGTGGTCAGGATGCCGTCTTTGACTTCGCGAACGCCGTCTGGGGTGTATACGGTCGCAAACATCGTGCTCGGATCGATCACCCAGACGTACTGAACCCCGAATTCCAGAAAATCGGCGACTTTCTCGCGAACCTGGGTAAATCGATCTTCAGGCGAGAGGACCTCGATACACAGAAAAGGCGGCCTGACTACTATCCCGCTCTCTGGTCTCGGACCGAAAACGACCGCGACATCGGGAATCCGAAAGCGCGTTGCCTTTACCTGTACTCGCTGTTCAGTGACTACCAGAATGCTCAGCTTCTTCTCGAGCCTTAGGAAACAGCCAGTCAGCAGCGCCTGCAGCCTCGAATGATCCCACTCTCCCACATTGCGCTCCAGCAGTTCTCCGTCTATGTAATCGCAGTCCGGACGATAGCTGGTGTTGAGGTACTCGCTCAGCGGCACAGTGGTCACAACTGACACAGCGCTTCTCCTGTATCTCGATTATGCCTTAGATCAGTTCCTGGCTCGCGATACCTCTGGCTATTGCCAGTAAGAATTCTGGCGTTTGAGCAGTGTTGGCCGGTTCCCCTGCGTTGATAACATCAGGCCGGCTTTGCTGACGGTCCCGGAATACTCAATCACCAGATCCGGGACGGGTTTCCCGGTGCTGCTGATCAAGGGCGTACTGGTTGAGAATTTGACTCGGGCGCCCGAGACCTCAACAGGGACAACCTGAGGCGGGTCAGGTTCGCCTTCGGCCAGCTGGACGGTGGCCCAAAACTTACCTCGTGCATAGACAATCCAAACCTCGTTGCCGAGAACGTCGCCTGCCTCAGGGATGTAGTGCATATCGGTGAAGAATCCAGTGACCTTTGGTTGCTGCTGGGCGCTCGAATTCATGATTGTGAGCACACACAGAACACCACCTGCAAGCCACCTCCGTTGCCTTGAGGCCCGTTCGTCGGAAGCTGCCATCTTAAATCGCTTCTTTGCTCGCATTCCGATATGGCGTCTTCAGATACTTCGCCACTTCATCCTGCGCGCCCTGCGTATTGTCGCGCGTGCGCTGCGCCTGGGTGTATTCGTTCACCGCGCGCTCGCGCTGGCCGCTGATATCGAAAATCTTGCCCAGATAAATGTGCGACCAGACCTCCAGCCACTTCGGCTGCAGATCGCCGTGCTCCGCCTCGCGAAACTCGTTCGCCGCCGACTGGTAATTGTGCTGCAGGAAGAACACCTCGCCCACGCGGTAATGCGCCATCGAGCTGTTCTTCTGCGTATCGAGCGCGCGCTGATATTCCTTCAGCGCCTCGGCGAACTCGCGACACCTCGACAAACTGCTCGCCCTTGCGGATCGCCACCTGCACGCGCATCTGCGGGCTCATGCGCAGCACCTTGTTGTTCGGGTCGATGCACGATCTTCTTCGGCTTGCCGAACGTGTCGACCGAGAACTCCGACGACGTCCCCATCACTTCGATGCGCTTCTCTTCCGGATTGCCTTCGGTCTCGATCCGCAGATCCACCGGCATGCGGAATGTATCGAGATCCTGCGAGATCTTGCCCTGTACGCGGAAGCCTTTCTGGGTGCGGAAAATCGTCTATTCCAGCTTGAATTCCGGCGCGCCGTTCGACTCCACCCACTGCATGAAGAAGTAGCGCAGCTCTTCGCCCATGGCGGCTTCGCACGACTTTGCGGAAATCCTCCGTCGTCGCCGATTTCCACGCGTACTGCTGCAGAAAATCCTTCAGGCCGCGGAAGAACTTGTCGTCGCCCATGGTGCTGCGCAGCATCTGCATCACGACCGCGCCCTTGTCCGCGCTCAGAGCCCAGTATTCCGGCGAATAATCTTCCAGGCGCGCGGTCTGAATCAGCGGCACGTTGTCGACCGTCAGCGCCGTGACGCTCAGATCTTTCATGCGCTGCTCGAGCGCGGCCGCGCCTTTCTCGTGCTCGGTCCACAGCGCTTCGGAGTAGAGCGCCATGCCGTTTTCCAGCCACATGTGGTTGCGGTTGACCGGCGAGACCTGGATCTCCCACCACTGCCGCGCGACCTGATTGGCCAGCACGTTTGCGTTCACATCTTTGCCGATCGCGGCGGGCGAAAGGAAGATCATCCCCGGCGCCGCATAGCCGTTCGGCGCGCCGTCGGCGGTCTCCATCACCGTCAGGTTGGCGTAAGGCGCGAGGCCGTACGATGCCGGTGAAGTATTCACCATTTGCGCCGTGGCCGCGCCGTACGCGTTCGCCATGTTCGCTTCCGCGCCGCGGAACCAGAGCGTGGTCGTGATGCCGTCGGTCGAGTTCTTCACCGGCTGACCGCTTGAAAATCGCGATATCGCCGGGAAACGATGGCTTGCGTGAAGTACTCGCCGCCGCCGCACCACTGTGAAATCCGGCCGGACGCTGTTCACATTGATCGTCGAAGTGAAGCGGTCCGAGGTGTATCCGCTGACCGGAAACCAGCGCGCGGGATACAGCAGAAAGGCGTAATCGTTCTGAATGGCGGCGAACTTGATGCCGTAGATCGGCGATTCCTCGTTGCCGGTGAGCCGGCCGTCGTAGTTGAAGGTGAGCGTGGCGGGCTGGCCCTTCGGCAGGCCGTTCGGAAAGCGTCACGCGCACCGTATTCTCCTGACTGGTTGCGCGAGGACTGCAGCGTCTGCCCTTTGTCGTCGACGATACGCGAAATGGTCAGGGCGTTGTTGAGTTCGAAGGTGGCGCTTGTGATCTGATCGTCGAGCGGCAGTGAAGCGCACGGCGACGCGCGCGGTCAGCGTCTGCGTGTCGGGATTGATCTGTGACGTCGATCGTGTAGTTGTCGACGTCGATTCGCGAAGCTTTGTCTTCGCCGCCGCGCTGCGCGAAAGCCGCCGCCGCCAGGCATGTAACAAGTAATCCAGTCTTCCTCACCGTCGTGTTACCTCCAACGCGCGTTCCACTTCGTCGGCTGCTCTCAGGATGGCATCGCCGCCGTCCGGCGCGAGAGCCATTGGGGAAAGAGCCGCCGCCACGCGCGCCAGTTCTTCCTTCATTTTCGCTCGTTCGGCCGCATTGTCCAACAGGCCGCGCGGCTTCGGCCGCCAGCCGCTCGCCGGTCATCTCGTCCTGCATCAGCTCCGGCACCACCTTCTTCCCCGCGATCAGGTTCACCATGGAATAAAACGGCACGTCGACCAGCAGCTTGCCGATCGCCCAGCTCAGCCCCGTGACCTTGTAGAAAGTCACCATCGGCGCGCCCAGCAGCGCCGCTTCGACGGTCACCGTTCCGCTGGCCGCCAGCGCCACGTCGCAGTGCGCCATGGCGTCCCAGGCCTCTCCATCGATCGCGCGGATCGGACTACCCGCGAGCGGCTCAGCGAAGAACTCCGCCCCGCACGTAGGAGACGCCGGCAGGATGAAGCTCAGCTTCGCGTCCCTGTCCCCGCTCCCTGCCCAGAATCCCGGCTGCCCGCACCAGTTCCGGCAAATGGCGAAGGGCTTCACTGCGGCGGCTGCCAGGGAGCACTGTTACCAGTGGACGACCCTCGGGCAGGTTGTGTTTCCGGAAAAACTCCTCGCGCGTGAGCGTCGGCCGCACGCGGGTGGCCAGCGGATGTCCGATATAAGTCACCGGCACGCGGTGTTCTCGGAAAAACGCTTCTTCAAAGGGAAAGATGCAGAGCAGGCGGTCGATGACCCGGCGCATGGTTTTGACGCGCCCTTTGCGCCACGCCCAGACCTGCGGAGCGACAAGGTAAACCACGGGGATGCCCAGCCGCTTGAGCTTCGCCGGCCACGCGGAAATGGAAATCCGGCGAGTCGGTGAGGATGGCGAGGTCCGGCTTGCGTCGTGCCGCTGCGCCGATCAGCCTCCGGAATCTGCGCCAGATCCGCGGCAGGTGGCCGACCACTTCCACGATTCCGACTACGGATAGATCCTCCGATCGGATGACCGGCTCAACCCCCGCTTCGCGCAGATGCGGCCCGGCGCAGCCGAAGAATATCGCAGTCCGGGCCAGCGGCGGCGCAGTTCGCGCACCAGTTCCGCGGCATAGATAATCGCCGGAGGCTTCTCCGGCGGATACCAGAATCGAGCGGGGGGCGTGGGGCAATCCTCAGAGTTAACCGGGGAGGGTTGTCCTGACTTGTTACAATCGTTTTGCCGCCGCTTCTTATTTACCTCCCTTTTGTTCACACATGCGCCATCTGAAAACGGACGTCCCCGGACCCCGGTCGACGAACTCAGCCGCCGCCTCCGTTCCGAGATGACGCCCATCAACGACAAGTTTTCCTACTTCCTCGCGCTCCCGGTTGCCGATGAGGACCTTCGCCAGTATCTGCACGACCCGGTCGAAGCCCTGCCCGCCGCAGTGTCCGAGCTGCTGCCGGGCATCGGCATCGTGCTGGCGCCGTTTCTCGAGCGTGGTACAGCGCGGGGGAATGTCTCGATGGTTTACGAAAAGCCGCCCGAACCGAAGCTGGTTTTTTCAACCAGCGTGGCGGCTCGCCGATTTCACTACGCTGTTCTTCACGATCAAGGACGAACAGGTTTCCGACTACCACTACTTCCTGTATGACGAACTCGCCGCCCTGATCTCGCGCCGCTGGCCGGAAGAGACCGAAGAGAAGTGGCTCGGGCTGGTGCGCGAGGAGCTGAGCGGCGAAGTGCACGGCGAGGTCGACGAAAAGAGCTGGCATCTGAAGCAGGCGCTGCTGCGCCGTCCTGCGCCCGCGCGCAAGGACGGCAAGCCATTTCCGCGACTATGCGCGGCAGTCGTTTGAAGACACGATGACGCTCTATCTGCATGGACTCTGCTGCGATATCGACGTCGAAACCGGTCCGCGCCAGCTGCCCAGCCGCCACCTGCGCAAGCGTCTGGAAGCCCTGAAAGCCATGTTCCCGCCGCCCGAGGGACACGCCGTCTTTCCCGAAGACGCCATTCACCATCGCCACTAGTCTTCTCCCGATGGGGGTTTCCGAACCGCGACCGTGAGGGAGTGGCAACGAAGACCACTCTGATATGCGATGCTGAACCAAAAGGTTCACTATCGTGCCGCGGGATCGCGACACCATCATCCTCGCCATCCCGGACCCCACGCGGCGCGCCATCGTCCATCGTCTGGCGCGCGGACCGGCGCGCATCTCTGATGCGGCGGCTCCGTTTCGCATGTCGCTGACCGGCTTCTGCAAGCATGTCCGCGTACTCGAGCGCGCCGGACTCGCGTGCCGCATCCGATACGGCCGCGAAAATACGCTGGAACTGACCGCCGCCCCCTCCGCGAGGTTGCTCGCTGGATCTCCCACTAAGAGCGCTTCTGGACCGGGCCTCTCGACTCCTTCGAAGAATTCTTTGCCGCGCAAGAGGCCCGTGGCTCGGGGCCGCCCGGCTGATCTTCGACCCCTTTGTTGTCGGTCTGTTCTATCTCGCCGTCAACTATGAAGGCCGCGTCTGGCCGCATTATGGGCGCTTCATCAGAATTGATCGCCCGCGGCAGGCCGAATACACTTGGGTCTCGGAAGGAACGCAGGGCATGGAATCGACCGTCAGCGTTACCTTCGATACCCGAGACGACCAGACTGAAGTAACGCTCCGCCACTCTGGTATTCCCGATGACGAGATAGGCCGCCGCACCGAATGGGGTTGGAACCACGTCCTTTCGTCGTTTGGCCGCCGAATTCGCATCACACCCTTGGGCTGCGGCATCATAGCCGTATGAGCGGCGGCGCGACCGATTATCTGGCGGCGGAACGAAACTTCCTCGCGTGGATCCGCACGGGCATCGCGCTGATGGGTTTCGGCTTCGTCGTCGCCCGCTTCGGTGTATTTCTGCGCATGCTCCAGATCGGCGCGGCGGGCGCCCCCCTGGAAAACTTCGGGTTCTCGTTCTGGATCGGCACGATATTGATTGCCGTCGGCGTATTCGTCAACGTCTGGTCCGTGCGAAACCACCTCAGCCTCGTCGCCGACCTGAATAACGGCGGCTCGTCTTACAAACAACCGTCCCGGCTCGCCATCGTGGTGGCGCTGCTGCTGGCCCTGATCGGCGCGGTCATGGCGACTTATCTGATTTCCGTCGGCCAGCCCAAACAAACGTCGCCACACGACACTCTTCAGGAGAAGAGCATGACACCCAAACCAGACAACGGCATCGTCTCCATTCCCAGCAATCACAGCGTGGATGAAACTGTGGCGAAGCTCGAGGCTATCCTGCGCAACAAAGGCGTGAAGCTGTTCGCCGTCATCGACCACAGCGGCGAGGCGGAAAAAGCCGGGCTGAAGATGCCTCCGACGAAAGTCCTCATCTTCGGCAATCCCAAAGGCGGTACTCCGCTCATGCTGTGCGCGCCATCCACAGCCATCGATCTGCCGCTGAAAGTTCTGGTGGCCGAAGGTGCGGACGGGAAGGTCACAGTCTCCTGGAACAATCCCACTTGGCTTGAAGTCCGCCATGGCTTCCCAGTGGACCTCATCGGCAATATCTCCGTTGTCGAGGCCCTGGCCAGAATCGCGGCCAATTAAGAAGCCCTTTTAAAACCCTTCCCCGTATAAAAGTTCTCCGAAACTTACAATAGTTTACTATAGTTAGCATCCCGGACGTGATAAACATTACATGTCTTGGGGATTCCCGGCGGGGTGCCGGGGATCGGGGAAATCTGACGGGTGAATCTTTCAGTGTTGAAGCGGCGCGTGCGCATCGTGGCGCGCATCGTGGCGCGCAAGTGCGGTAAAGGCGAACGCAGGATTATTGCTGTTTTTGGTCTGAACGCTCAGTCCTCCGACTGTGCGGTGCGGCACGTACGCGCGGGCGCGGAGGAGATCCCTGTATGGTTGTTCTGCACTTCGGCACCGGATACCGGGACGGCGGAAATGTGTGAGCGTGTCTTCGTGCGCCGCAGCTCGATCCTCACCCTGTTTGAAGCCCAGAGACTGTTGTGGCGGCATCGTGTAGCGCTCTCCGTCGGCACCTGGACCGGACAAAACGGCGGCTGGGCATACAAGGTGGCGCCGTTCCTGATTCCTCCCTTCCGCGCGCTCCTGGTCAACCGAAATGCCGATTTTGTGAACGGCAACTCCGTCGCCGTGGTGGTTCACATCTGGCGCTGCTTTCGGGATACCGCGCTCGGGCAATCGTACCGGTTGCGCGAATGGCGGCACCGCGCCTCAGACGCCTTTCGTTTAACCTGCCGCCGCGCATGGGGCAAAGTGCGCTCTGCGGGGCACACGATCATAGATGCGCTTTGGGCGGCCGCGGTGGGTGCCACCGCGATCGTGTTCCGGCTTAGCGGCTATCCACATCGCGTCTGGTTCCGCCGCATGCATGGCGACCTTCAACTGGATATCTCCGTTGGCGGGCCGGGCGGACACGGCGCAGTTCTCCTGCGCGAGTCCGGCCGCGACTGGCACGGCGCGGCGATCGAAGCCGAAGTCGCCTTGAGCCGGGCGCGGTGGCTGATATGGAATGAAGACCGCGGCGAATGTCCGGTCGAGGAACTTCTCCCGCTTTTCGAAGACGAGCGCACCTTCGCGGTATCGATGCAGCGCCACTTCCGTGGCTGGTCACCCGCGATGGTCTTCACGGCGGCCTTCCGGCAGCTGCAGCCCGGTGAGGCCGCCGCCGTTCTAGCGCCGCTTTCGGACACCATCGTGGTCGACCGCCGCAAGCTGGCCGCTCTTCCGATTCCTCGCTGCGGTCTTTCCGCCACCGCCTGGCTCGATATCTTCTGGCGTGCAGCCGCGGCAGGCTGGCGCTCTTACAGCGTTGGACAACCGAAGCCGGCCACTCCGCAGCCCGACTACCCCGCAACCGAAGCCGAGTTCTTCCTCCGTTCCCTCTTCAGTCCGGGTCTGAGACGCCTCTGCCCGGGGGATCCCGACATCACGCGCGGCAATCTGGCATTCCGCCTGCCTCCACCGTCGCAGACTTCACCCCTGACCCGTCGGCTGCGCGTGCTCGTGGTGTCGCCGTTTCTGCCATTTCCCCTTTCTCACGGCGGCGCCGTGCGCATCTGGAATCTGTGCAGCGCGCTTCGCGACCGCGTGGACTTCTTTCTCATAGCCGTTCGCGAACGCGATGAGCATGTGGATTACGAAACGCTCGGCGAAGTGTTTCGCGAGGTTCATGCGGTCGATCTCGACGAACTCCCTTCCGGAGGCAGTAATCTTCCGCGCCAGGTGCGGCATCACCAGTCGTGCAGTCTGGCGGCGCTGATCCGTGATCTTTCTGTCCGCCTGCGCCCCGATCTGATGCAGATCGAATACACGCACCTCGCCCATTTCTTCGACACGAAGACGAAGTCCGAAGTGCCCTGCATACTTGTCGAGCACGACATCACGTTCAGTCTTTACCGCCAGCTGATGGAGACGGACTCCAGCCGCGACGCCCGCATCGAGTACGAACGTTGGCGCGCGTACGAAGGCCGCTACCTGCGTAAGTTCGACGCCGTCTGGACCATGTCCGATGAAGACCGCCGCGTGGCGATTCGCGAAGGCAGCCGGCCGGAATCCACGCTCGCCGTGCCGAACGGTGTCGACACGGTGCGCTTCGTCCCCCGGCACGCTGTCGCGGAAACGCCCGAGATCCTCTATGTCGGCTCTTTCCGCCACCTGCCGAATCTCATCGGCTTCGAGATACTCTGCCGCGAGGTGATGCCGCAGATCTGGCGACGCCATCCCGATGTGCGCCTGATCGTCGTGGCCGGTCCGCAGCACGAAATGTTCTGGCAGCGGTTCCGCGGTAACGTGCTCACCGAGGTTGACGGCCGCATCGATATTCACGGCTTCGTCTCCGATGTGCGTCCTTTTTATGCGCGTGCTTCCGTGGTCGCTGTGCCGCTCGCGGTCTCCGCCGGGACCAATATCAAGGTGCTCGAGGCAATGGCCTGCGGCAAAGCGGTGGTTTCCACGCCCGTGGGCTGCGCGGGCCTCGGCCTGCATGACGGCGCGGAGCTTTTGATTCGCGAAGCCGCCGGGTTTGCCCCGGCGATCTGCGATTTACTCGAAAACGACGCCTTGCGCGCGCGTCTCGGATCGTTTGCCCGCCGCACGGCGGAGCAGCGTTTCAGCTGGGAAGCCATCGCCGACCGCGCGTATGCCGGCTATCTCGATGTCTGGACTCCGGTCGCCTGGGACGAGATCGAGATTAAAGCAAGCTGAGCAGGTATACGTGGGGCGGATTGGTTATCCGCGGCCGATTTGCCAAATCGGCCTGGCCGTTTGCAAACGGCGGCACCAGCTCAGAGACAGGCAATCCGAGTAAGGATCGCCAGCGCAGCTTCCTTTCCGCGCTCGCCGATCTCGCCCACCGGCCCGACGCACGCCGGACATCCGGCCTCGCACCCGCAGCCTTCAATCAGTTCGTGCGTCTGCACCATCAGCCTGTCGCACAATCGGTAGAGTGGCGCGCTCAGCCCCACGCCGCCCGCGTAGCTGTCGTACAGGAAGAGATCGGGCTCCCACGCGAGCAGTCCGCCTGAAATGTCTTCCGTCAGCGCCACGCCGAGATCGCGCGGATCGCACATCAGCAGCAGCGACGCGATGGTCTGAAACGCATTGCCGAGTCCGGTGAGCCCGTTCTGCCGTTCAGTGGGCGTGAATTTTTCAAGCGCTGCCAGAAACGGGGCAGGGAAGTGCAGCCAGAATGCCGTCGTGTGCATCTCCTGCTCCGGCATCGAGAGTTTGCCCGCGCCCACGTTCTCGTTCGTGTAGAACTTGATCTTCTTGAATCCGACGATCTGCCGGTTCACCCGCACATCGCCGTGCACGCGATCCACCCCGCCGCTGACTGGCGCCTGCTCGAACTCGCGCAGCGCCTTCACCTGCGTGTAATCGATGGCATCGGTGTAGTAGTCGCTCTCGACCCGCTTCACATAAGCTTTGCGTTCTTTGAAATCGAAACGCTCGACGTGGAACTGTTTCGCTTCGTGCAGGTAGATCGCCTTCTCGTGCAGCGTCGTCAGGGCTGCGGTGTAAGAAACCTCGCCGATGATCTTCGCCTCACCCGTGATGTCGACGACGACGAAGTTATCGCTCGACACCGACCGCAGGCTCACCGCATCGGCGGGATAGCTGTCCGAAGTCCAGTGCCAGGTGGTGTTCGGACAAATGCAGCAGCCCCTGCTCCGCCAGAAACGCGCAGATCTCGCCAACCTCGTGCGGGCCGAATCGTTCGTCGGTACGAATCGGCAGCTCAAACGCCGCGCACTTCAGATGGCTCAGCAGAATCTCGAGGTTGTCCGGGTTCACATAAGCATGCTCCGGCGACCGGTTGAACAGATACTCCGGATGCTCGACCACATATTGATCGACTGGCGCGCTCGACGCCACCATAACCGCGAGCGATCCCGTATGACGCCGCCCCGCGCGGCCGGCCCGCTGCCAGGTGGAGGCGATCGTACCTGGATACCCCGCCATCACAACGGCATCGAGCGAGCCGACATCGATGCCCAGTTCCAGCGCGTTCGTCGCCACCACCGCCCGGATCTCGCCCGCGCGCAGCCGCTTCTCGATCTCGCGACGCTCCCGCGGCAGATAGCCGCCCCGATAGCCCCGTACGGACTCGGTAGGCAGCCGCTCCTTATCGAATGCGTCTTTCAGATACGTGACCAGAATCTCGGTCGCCAGCCGGTTGTTCGCAAACACCAGCGTCTGCTGATTGCAGTCGAGCAGTTCCATGCGCGATGCGCCGCGTTTCGTTGATGTAGCTGCGCCGTATGCCCAACTGCCGGTTCACCACGGGAGGGTTGTAGCAGATAAACACTTTCTCACCCGCGGGCGCACCGTTGCGGTCAATCAGTTCGAACCGCCCGTCCATCAGTGTTTCGGCCAGCTCTTTCGGATTCGCGATTGTCGCCGACGACGCGATGAACTGCGGCTTCGACCCATAGAATTCGCATAGCCGCCGCAGCCGGCGCATGATGTTCGCCAGATGGCTGCCATACACGCCGCGGTAGTAATGCAGTTCATCGACAACGACGTAGCGGAGGTTCTCAAACAGCTTCGCCCACTTCGTGTGATGCGGCAGAATGCCGGTGTGCAGCATGTCGGGATTCGTCAGCACGATGTTGGCGCGCTGGCGAATCGCGCGGCGCGCGTCCTGCGGCGTGTCGCCGTCGTAAGTGAACGCGCACAGATCCGAACCCGTTTCCTCGATCAGCCCGTGCAGTTCATCCAGTTGATCTTCGGCGAGCGCCTTGGTCGGATACAGATACATCGCGCGCGCGCCGGGATCGGCAGTCAGCCGATTCAGCACGGGCAGGTTATAGCAGAGCGTCTTCCCGCTGGCGGTCGGCGTCACGATGACGGCGTTCGCTCCCGCAGCCACTCGCGTATACGCTTCCGCCTGATGCGTGTACAGCTGATCGATGCCCCGTGCCGCCAGCACTTCGCGCAGCTTTGGATGCAGATCGGCGGGAAACTCCGCGTACTCAGCAGCCCGGGCCGGCGTGCGCCGAATCGCGCGAATCGGCCCGTCGACGTCCCGCGCCATGCGTTCGAACCGATCCAGCATCGGCGCAAGATCGCCCTTCGTTCTGCCGGCTGGCAGCTCGGGAAAAAGAAGAGACAGCGTTTCGGGCATTCGTCTTTTATTCGCCTCAGGCCAAAATTACCACAGAACGGCCGAAAAAGCCCAGGAGAGAATTGCGGTACTGCTGGCACTAATCGGTATGGACGGCATCAACAAGTTCGATGCGCTTTGTTTCAGATTCGTGTTATATACGAAACAGCGATGGTTGCTGCACGTCAAACAATTTGGATGATATGAGCTTTCCTTATATCGATGTTCCGGGTTCTGGCACTCATGAGCTCCCTCCGCTGCTTGTGCACGGCATCCCCGAGGACGCCGTTCGCGAAGAAATCGTAGAGCGGGCCACGGCGCTGGTTGAAATCGAAGATATGATCTCCGCGGCACCCGAAGCGGACATGGCGCACCGCAGGCTCGACCTTGCGCTGCACCTGACCGATCAATACTACGGCCTGCTTTCCCACTGGGCATGGGGCGATTCCGTCCTTGAATGGATCCGTCAGTGTGAGATTACGTTCGCCGCCACCAGCGCTCTGCGTCCTCTGCTCCGCAACGACATCTGGCCGCACGCCGCGCGCAGCAGTTTCGTCGATCTTCTGCTCGAAAAACACGTGCCGACTCCCGGGGTATCTCTCGATAAAGCCGTGGGGACACGCCTCACTTTCCGCCAGCCGCCTCCCATCGACTGCTGCTCGAATCAGTTCCTGTTCTTCCTCAACGGCAGGCTGGCCTGTGCCGCTTACGAAACGTGGGCGCGCATGTCTCCGGAATCCGCCGGGCATCTGCCGCCCAACCGGTTCCACTTCGAGATTCACGACCTCCGCCAGAACTAGCTCTCCTCATTGGTTTTACCGGGCTTCACGCCCCCGGGCTCTACAGGGCTTAAGCCACTGCCGCCCTCAAGTTTTCCCGGTCTTCTGCCGATCAAAGCTCCAGAATGTTTGCAATCGTTGGAATCCTGATGGTTTTTGGAGCCGTCCTCGGTGGCTTCCTGATGGAGCACGGAAAACTGCCCGTGCTCGCACAGCCGGCGGAGTTGCTGATCATAGGCGGCGCCGCCGTCGGCACGTTGCTGGCGGCTAACCCATTGCCGCTCATCATCAAGATCTTCAAAAGCCTCCTCGGAATCATCCAGGGGAGCCGCTTCACCGCCGCTTACTATCTGGAGAGCCTCAAGATGCTGAGTGACATCTTCCAGTTCGCCCGCAAGAGCGGCATGGCGAAACTCGAAGAAGATATAGAAAATCCCGGCAAGAGCGCAGTTTTCTCGAAATACCCCAAGCTCATCAAGGACCACCACGCTCTCTATTTCATCTGCGACACATTGCGCACGGCGGTTGCCGGCGTGGTTGCGCCGCACGACCTCGACGCTCTTGTCGAATCCGACATCGATATCCACCACCACGCCAGTTCTGCTCCGGTACGCTCTCTGACTACCGTCGCCGATGCCCTGCCGGGTCTCGGCATCGTGGCTGCTGTTCTCGGTATCGTGATCACCATGGGTGCGCTGGGCGGCCCTCCCGGAGAGATCGGTGAGAAGGTCGCGGCCGCCCTGGTGGGCACCTTTCTCGGCATCCTGTTGTCTTACGGTTTCGTCGGGCCCCTGGCGGCAAATCTGGAGAAGATAGTCGATGCGGAATCGCAGTACTATCAGATGCTGCGCGCCGGCATGATGGCTTTCGCCAAAGGCATTGCGCCGATTATCGCGGTGGAATTCGCCCGACGGGCCATCCCCCACGATCTCAGGCCTACTTTCCAGGAGATGGAAGCGACGTGCAAGGGTCACAAAGCTGCCGCCCCTGACGCGAAAGCCGCATAATGCCACTTCAAACTTCACAGCCGATTATCATCATCAGGAAGAAGGTCCAGGGCCACGGTGGTCACCACGGGGGCGCGTGGAAAGTCGCATATGCGGATTTCGTTACCGCTATGATGTCCCTGTTCATCGTGCTCTGGCTGTTGAGCAGCAGTGAAACTGTCAAGAAAGCCGTGGGAGGATACTTCAGCGATCCCACCGGTCAGGGCAAAGATGTCGGGAACGGTCTGAAAGGCGCGGGCAGCGAGTCGCTCGCGGTCGGAAAAGACGATATGAGCAATCTCAAGGACAAACTCGAGCAGGCCATCAGATCGTCCGCTCCGTTTCAGAAGATCAACGAACACGTGGTTTTCACAGTGACTGGCGAAGGCCTGCGCGTCGAACTGCTTGAAGGCGAGAACTCCACGTTCTTCGAATCCGGTAACAGTAAGCCCACCGAATTCGGCAAGGACCTTCTCCGGAAGCTGGCTGAGGAGATCGGCAAACTGCCGAACAAAGTCGTAATGGAGGGTCATACTGATTCGCGCCTTTTCCACGGCGATGGCGACTACTCCAACTGGGAGCTGTCCACCGATCGCGCCAATGCCGCGCGCCGCTGGATGCAGGAAAGCGGCATGGGCGGCGATCAGGTGACGCAGGTCCGGGGCTACGCCGACCAGAGTCTCCGCGATCCGGCGCACCCAAGCGATGGATCGAACCGGCGCGTGACGCTGGTCATCCAGTATCAGCAGGCCAAGCCAGAGGCCGCTGCACCGAAGCCGGAAGCCGCCGCGAAGCCTGGATCACTCGCCACTGCCGCTACTCCGAAGACTGCCGTGGCCCCTGCGTCTGCAAAGAAGACTGCGCCCCAGCCTGTGCAAAAACAAAGCTTCTGGGACGGGTTGTTCCACAAGAAGAAGTAAGCGACTGGCCGCGCACCGGCGCGCGGCGTGCGCCGGCAGATGAGAGCCGCGGAACGACTGGCATTATAATGAACTCATCCCCGCAATGGATCCCCAAAAGCTGGATCTGAAGCAGACTGTCAATCTGCCTCGCACAGGTTTCTCCATGAAGGCGAACCTGCCGCAGGCCGAGCCCAAAATGCTCGCGCGCTGGGCGGCGGAGGACCTCTATGGCCAGATTCGCCGCTCCCGCACCGGGAAGCCGATCTACATCCTGCACGATGGCCCGCCTTACGCCAACGGCCGCATCCATCTCGGCACCGCGTTCAACAAAATCGTTAAAGATTTCATCGTAAAGTCAAGAACCATGGCGGGTTACGATTCGCCTTACGTGCCCGGCTGGGATTGCCACGGCCTGCCCATCGAGCACAAAGTCGATCAGGAACTCGGCGCAAAGAAAGCGCAGATGACGCCCTGCGCAGGTGCGCCGCGTCTGCCGCAAATACGCCGAAAAATGGGTCGACCTGCAGCGCGAGGATTTCAAACGCCTCGGCGTCCTTGGCCGCTGGGACGATCCCTACCTCACGATGAAGCCTGCCTACCAGGCCGTCATCGCGCGCGCCTTTGTCGATTTCCTCGACAAGGGCTACGTTTACAAAGGACTCAAGCCGGTCAACTGGTGCATCCACGACCGCACCGCGCTGGCCGAGGCCGAAGTCGAATACGAAAACCACAGCAGCCCGTCCGTCTGGGTGCGTTTCGCGCTGACCTCCGACCCCGCCCAGATCGATCCGGCGCTGGCCGGCAAAAAGGTCTACGGCCTCATCTGGACCACCACCCCGTGGACCCTCCCGGCCAACCTCGCCATCGCATTCCACCCGAAGTTCGAATACGTCGCGGTTGCAGTCGGTGACGCCGTTTACATCGTCGCGGCCGATCTGCTCGCAACCACCGCGCAGAAGTGCGGCTGGGGTGCAGGCAGGACGCCCGATCCGGCTGTCATCGCCCGCTTCAACGGCAATAAGCTCGACCGCACCACCTTCCGCCATCCGTTCATCGACCGCCCTTCGCTCGGCATGCTGGGCGATCACGTCACGCTCGAGCAGGGCACCGGCGCCGTCCACACCGCCCCCGGCCATGGCCAGGAAGATTACGTCGTCGGCATGCAGTACGGCCTGCCGGTCTATTGCCCCGTCGATCCCGCCGGCCGCTTCTTCGATCCGCACGGCTTCGAAAATCATCTGCCGCCCGCGCTGCATCGGCAAAGACCGTCTGGGAAGGCAATCCGCTCGTCATCGACATCCTCAAGGAGCACGGCGCGCTGCTCGGCCTCGAGGACATCGATCACTCCTATCCGCACTGCTGGCGCTGCCACAACGCCACCATCTTCCGCGCCACCGACCAGTGGTTCATCGGCATGGACAACAACGGTCTGCGCGCGAGAGCCCTCGACGCCATCAAAGGCGTGCAGTGGATTCCCGCATGGGGCGAGGAACGCATCTCGAACATGGTCTCCGGCCGCCCCGACTGGTGCATCTCGCGCCAGCGCGTCTGGGGCGTGCCGATCGTGGTCTTCTACTGCGCGCAATGCCGCGAGCCGCTCACCGACCGCAAGATCCTCGACGCCGTGGTCGATCTGTTCGCACAGCACTCCGCCGATATCTGGTTCGAAAGGACCGCCGCCGAACTCGTCCCCGCCGGCACCGCCTGCGCCAAATGCGGCGCCACCGAATTCACCAAAGAGAACGACATTCTCGACGTCTGGTTCGATTCCGGCTCCAGCCACCTCGCCGTCCTCAACGAAGAAAACGGCCTGCGCTGGCCGGCCGAACTCTACATGGAAGGCGGCGATCAGTATCGCGGCTGGTTCCAAAGCTCTCTGCTGATCGGCGTCGGCCTGCGCGGCGGATCGCCCTACCGCGCCTGCGCCACGCACGGCTGGACACTCGACGGCGACGGCCGCCCGCTATCCAAATCCCTCGGCAACGGTGTCGCGCCCGAGGAAATCATCAGCGATTACGGCGCCGAAATCATCCGGCTCTGGACCGCTTCGGTCGACTTCATGGAGGACGTGCGCATCTCTCCCGAAATCCTGACGCGGCTTTCCGACGCCTATCGCAAGCTGCGCAACACGTTCCGCTACGCCCTCGGCAATCTGCACGATTTCAATCCGGCCACCGACGCCGTCCCCGGCGACCAGCTCTTCGGACTCGACCAGTGGATTCTCGTCCGCGCCGAAGACGTGGTCGCGCGCTGCCGCATCTGGTACGACGAATTCGCGTTCCACAAGGTCTACCGCGCCGTCTACGACTTCGCCACGGTCGATCTGAGTTCTATCTATTTCGACGTTTTGAAGGACCGGCTTTATACCTCCGCGCCGAAATCTCACGCGCGCCGCAGCGCCCAGACTGCCCTCCATCGGCTCGCCCTCGCGCTGGTGCGCCTGCTTCGCGCCCATCCTCAGCTTCACGACGGAAGAAATCTGGGGCCATCTCAATCAGCCGGGCAGCGTCCACACGGCGTATTTCCCCGAGTCCGCGGATCTTACCGAAGGCATCGGCGCCGACGCCCGCGCCCGCGTGGAAAACTGGGACCGGCTGATGGAGGTTCGCGACACCGTCAACAAGAGCCTCGAAACCGCTCGCCAGGCGAAAACCATCGGCGCCCCCCTCGAAGCCCGCGTACGTCTCGCCGCTGACTCCGAGCTTTACCCGCTGCTCAACGAATACGCAGGCGAACTGCCCGGCCTGTTCATCGTCTCCCAGGTCGAACTGCAGAACCACGCGCGCGAGGGCGTTGAGGTTGCTATCGAACGCGCCCGCGGCACGAAGTGCGAGCGCTGCTGGAAATACACTGAAGACGTCGGCTCGGCGCCCGATTTCCCGACCGTCTGCGCGTCGTGCGCCCGAGCTGTGAAGGAAATTCAGGGCAATGCCTGATGCCACGCGCCGCGTCGCAGCCTTTCTGATCGCAATCAGTGTCTTCGCTCTCGACCGCTGGACGAAGTGGATGGTCGAAACGCAGCTCACCGCTTACGACTCGAAGACCGTGATCCCCGGATTCTTCAACATCGTGCGCTCCGGCAACCCGGGCGTGGCGTTCGGGATGTTCGCCGGCAGTTCGTCGCGCACGCACACCGTGGTGCTGATCGCTCTTTCGGTCGTCGCGATATCGCTGCTGGCCGGCATGCTCTGGCGGATCGAACGGCTCGACAGCCCGTCGGCCATCGGGCTCGCCCTCATCTTCGGCGGCGCGATGGGCAATGTTTTCGACCGCGTGCGCGTCGGCAGCGTCACCGATTTTCTCGATTTCTACGCCGGCACGTACCACTGGTACACCTTTAATGTGGCGGATGCGTCCATCTGCACGGGAGCCGGTTTGCTGATACTGAGTATGCTGAAGTCGCAGCGCAAACACGAGGTCCGGGCCTGAATGTTTCCTCGCCTCTTAACCATCGGCAGCTTCACCCTTCCGTCCTACGGCGTACTCGTCGCCCTCGCCTTTCTCGTCGCCCTCTGGATGGCTTCGCACTTTGCGAGACAACGCGGTCTCAGCAACGAGAAGGTCGTCAACCTCGGCGTCTACTGCGCGCTCGCCGGAATGCTCGGTGCGAAACTGCTCATGATCGCGCTCGATCCCGATCTCCGCACGCATATCAGCGAAATCTTCTCCCTCGCCACGCTGCAGAGCGCGGGCATCTTTTTCGGCGGCTTTATTCTCGCGCTTGTCTTCGCGTACTTCTACATGCGCCGCCAGAATCTCCCGGTGCTGGCGACATCCGATGTTTTCGCCCCCGGCCTTGCGCTCGGACATGGCATCGGCCGCCTCGGCTGTTTCGCCGCCGGATGCTGCTGGGGCAAACCCACGCACCTTCCCTGGGCCGTCACCTTTCGCAACATCAATGCGACCACTGGCGTGCCACTCGGCATTCCGCTGCATCCCACGCAGCTTTACGAAGCTTTCGCCGAAGCCGTGATCTGCGCAATTCTCATTTTCCAGCTGCGCCGCCCGCATCGCGACGGACAGGTGATCGGCCTCTACGGCCTCCTTTATGGCTGCGTGCGTTTCGGCGTGGAATTCCTGCGCGCACATGACGCTTCGAATCCGCTCGGCGGACCTTTCACTCTCGAGCAGTGGGTCTCGCTCGCAGTTGCGCTGGCGGGAATTTTTCTGCTCTTTCGCCGCGAACGCACCATTGCCCACGCCGCTCCCGCAACCACATAAATGTTCCCGGCTACCTGAATGTTCCCTTCCAGCGGGCAGGGTCGCGACTACGGTCGCTCCATGGTCATTTCGCGTCACGGCATCGCTGCCACCAGCCAGGTGCTGGCCTCGCAATCGGCCGCCCGGATCCTCGCGCGCGGCGGTTCGGCCATCGACGCCGCCATCGCCGCCAATGCGGCTCTCGCCGTGCTGGAACCGATGCAGTGCGGTCTGGGCGGCGATCTCTTCGTCATTCATCGCGAAGCTGCGACCGGACATCTCACAGGCCTGAACTCCTCCGGACCCGCGCCGCGCGCGCTGTCGCCGGAATTCCTGCGTGACAAAGATTTCGACACGATGCCCACCGAAGGCATCCACAGCGTCACCATCCCCGGCGTGGTGAAAGGCTGGGGCGAACTTCACACGCGCTTCGGCAAACTGCCCTGGAAAGTTCTTTTTGACGACGCTATCGCCTTCGCCGACGAAGGCTTTCCCGTGCATGCCGGTGTTGCCGAACTCTGGAACGAGCCCGCCCTCCTGCGCCGCATTCCGCCTGATCTTCTCCTCGATGGCAAACCGCCGCGCGAAGGCGAGATCTTCCGTAATCGGGACATGGCGCAAGCCTTCCGCCTCATCGCGGCGCAAGGTCCCGAAGCTTTTTACAAAGGCGACATCGCCTCAGCCATCCTCGCTGCATCGGAAGCGCGCCGCGGCACCATGGCCGCTGACGACCTCGCGAACTTCGCTCCTGAATGGGTCGAGCCCATCTCGACCGACTATCGCGGCTGGCGTATCTTTGAACTTCCGCCCAACGGTCAGGGCATGGCCGCCCTTGAAATGCTGAACATCATGGAAGCTGCGCCCCCGGGCATTCCTGAGACGCACAAGCGCATCGAAGCCATGAAACTCGCCTACGCCGACCTCTACCGATATAACGCCGACCCCCGCCATCACGCCGTACCCGTCGCCGCACTGCTTTCGAAAGACTACGCCCACGAACGCGCGAAGCACATAGACCCCGCGCGCGCCAATCCGCTCGCTGCATTCGGAAAGCCTGTCGGCTCCGACACCACCTATCTGACCGTCGTCGACCGCGCCGGCAACATCGCCAGCTGGATCCAGAGCATCTATGCGGAGTTTGCCTCCGGCATCACCGTCTTCGGCTTTCTCCTGCAGAACCGCGGGGGCGGCTTCACGCTCGACCCCTCGCATCCCAACGTTCTCGCCGGAGGCAAGCGTCCTTTCCACACCATCATTCCCGGCTTCATGCAGCGCGGCGATCAGCAAGTCGGCTTCGGTATCATGGGCGGTCCCAACCAGCCGATGGCGCACGCCCAGTTTGTCTCGAACTTCGTCGACTACGGTATGAACATTCAGGCCGCGCTCGAGGCTCCGCGTTTCACGAAACGCACGTCGTCCGGCAACGACATCTGGATCGAATCGCGCGTCCCCGTTGATGTGCTCGACGACCTCTCCGCGCGCGGCCACGAGATTTCTGTGCGCCGTCCCTACACGCAGGAAATGGGCCGCGGCCAGGCCATACTGCACGACGCAACAACCGGCATCAACTTCGCGGCGTCCGATCCGCGTGCCGACGGCGCGGCCATCCCGGAGCTGTAACGCCGGCGGTCTTGCCGCCGGTTGTTTTACTGAACTTATAATCACTCATGGCCATGCGCGTTCATAAGATGCGATTCCCCGGTGAATCGGCACGCTATCGCGAATCGAGAAACCGCCTGCTCGAAGCCGAACGCGACCTTCGCCGTCAGGTCGAAAAAGTCGCAGCCATGCGCCGCAAACTGCCGCTCGGTGGCGCCGTGCCCGAAGACTACGTCTTCGACGGCGTCAGCGGGCCCGTGAAGCTGTCCGACCTCTTCCGTCCAGGAAAAAACACGCTCGTGCTCTACAGCTTCATGTTCGGTCCGAACATGAAGCAGGCCTGCCCCATGTGCACTGCCTTCATCGACAGCCTCAACGGTACGGTGCCCCATTTCACACAGCGCGCGAACCTCGCGGTGGTCGCCAGGTCCCCGCTTGCCCGCGTTCAGGAATACGCCGGCAGCCGCGGCTGGAACAATCTGCTGCTGCTCTCCTCAGCGGACAACACCTACAACGGCGATTATTTCGGCGAAGGCCCCGATGGCGGCCAGATTCCCTCGCTCAACGTATTCGTGAAGCGCGGCGGCAAGATCCATCACTTCTACCAGACGGAACTGGTCTTCATGCCCGCCGACAAAGGGCAGAACCAGCGCCACATCGACATGGCCTGGCCTTTGTGGAATCTGCTCGACTTCACGCCTGAAGGACGGGGGACAGACTGGTTTCCGCAAATCCGCTACGCGCCTTCCGCGTAAGCCCCACTGCGGCGAGCCCCATGACGGCCGCAAACGACAGCCACAACCCCGGCACCGCACGATTTCCCGTTTCGTGAATCAGCCACGTGCAGAACGCCGGTGTGAACCCGCCGAACACCGCGGTCGCAAGGCTGAACGCAATCGAGAATCCCGCCGCCCGTACCTTCGCCGGCATCACCTCAGCCAGAAACGGCATCGCCGCGCCGTTGTAGCCGCCGAACAAAAACGACAGCCACAACTCGACCGTCAGCAGCCGCGCGAACGAGGGCGCACTCACCAGCCAGAGTAATGCCGGATACGCCGTGACAAGCGACAACACAGCAAACGCGATCAGCAGCGGTCTGCGTCCCACGCGGTCGCTCACCGATCCCATCACCGGCAGCCAGAACAGATTCGACACGCCGACGCACATTGTCACCATGAAGCTGTCGAGGCTCGCCAGATGCAGCGCGGTTTGTCCGAATGTGGGAGTGTACGCGGTGATCATATAGAACGTGACCGTCGTCATCGTTGACAGCAGCATTCCTGACAACACGATCTTCCAGTTCGCGGCAAGCGATGTCATGATTTCGCCAATCCCCGGCCGATGCTTCTGCTGCAGAAACTCATCGGTCTCTTTGAGCGATCGCCGGATCACAAACAGAAAGGGAATAATCGCGCAGCCCGCGATGAGCGGGACACGCCATCCCCACGCCGACATCTGCTGCGGAGTCAGTCGCAGATTGACCATCACGCCGAGCAGCGCCGCGAACACGACGGCGACCTGCTGGCTTCCGGATTGCCACGCCGTGTAGAAGCCGCGATGCCCGGGCGTCGCGATCTCCGCCAGATACACCGATACGCCGCCCAGTTCCATCCCCGCCGAAAAGCCCTGCACCAGCCTGCCGATCAGAATCAGCAGCGGCGCAAGCAGCCCCAGCATGCTGTACCCGGGCAGAAAGGCAATCGAAAGCGTGCCAAATGACATCAGCGCGAGTGTTAAAATCAGGCCCTTGCGGCGGCCGTGACGGTCGGCATATGCGCCCAGCACCAGCGCGCCGACGGGCCGCATCAAATAGCCCGCGCCAAACGTTGCGAGCGACAGCATCAGCGACGAAAACTCGTTACCGGTCGGGAAGAAGGCCTTCGCGATGAAGGTCGCGTAGTAGCCGTAGACCATGAAGTCGTACATCTCGAGAAAATTTCCGCTCGAGACGCGGACCACACCCATGAATTTCGATTGTCGGGACGTTTCCTTATTCTATGTGGCACAGGCTTCAGCCTGTGACCTATTCGTGCGGAATGTGCAGAATGCACCGCAGCGTGTCGCGCGCGATCATAAGTTCTTCGTCCGTCGGCACCACCCACACCGGAATCTTCGAACTGCCGATCTCGCGGTCTTCTTTGCCTGGGCGCTCGTTCCGCACCGGATCAATCGCAATCCCGAGGTTGCCGAGCCCTTCGCAGATCTGCGCGCGGATTTCCGCCGCGTTCTCCCCGATGCCGCCGGTGAAGATCAGCGCGTCGGCGCCGTTCATCGCCGCCAGATACGTGCCGATGTACTTGCGCACCCGATAGCAGAACGCATCCACCGCCAGCGTCGCGCGTTCGATTGCCGGAGTGCGCCGCCTTGCAGCACATCGCGCATGTCGTTCGACACTCCCGAAATGCCTTTAATCCCGCTTTCGCTGTTGAGTATCCGGGCCAGCGCGTCAGGCGCTATACCTTCGTGCGGATCAGGTACATCATGGCTCCCGCATCCACGTCCCCGCTGCGCGTGCCCATGATCAGGCCTTCGAGCGGCGTGAACCCCATCGACGTATCGATGGATTGGCCGTATTCGATGGCGCAGACCGAGCAGCCGTTGCCGAGATGGCAGGTGATCATCCGGTAATCGGCGCGCTTCTTCCCGTGCAGACTGCGCGAATCGCCACGAAACATAGCGGTGCGAGATGCCGTGAAACCCGTAACGCCGGATTTTCTTCTCGGTCAGATATTCGTACGGCAGCCCGTACACATACGCGCGCGGCGGCAGCGTGTGATGAAACGCCGTATCGAAAACGGCCACCTGCGGCGACACCCGGCAGATGTTCGCTGCGCCGCGCGATACGCCTCCAGATTATGCGGATTGTGCAGCGGAGCCAGGACGCTCAGCTCGTCGATCGCCTTCTCCACTTCCGCATCGATGAGCATCGATTCGTGAAAACGGTCGCCGCCATGCACCACCCGGTGGCCGACAGCCTCGACCTTGCACGCCGTCGATCTGCGTCGAAAATCGACGCGCAGCGCCTCCGCCATGCTGGACACGCGCTCTACCTGCCCGTGTGCCAGCACCAGTTCGGAGTCCGTCGCGATCGTCTCCGGCGAAATTTCGAAGAGGTCGAACTTCAGCGAGGAGCTTCCGGCGTTCAGAACCAGGACCTTCATTCCAGCCGGCCAGCGCCAGTCGCTGAATCTCCGGCATGTCCTCGCCATGCGCGCGAACGTAGCGCTTGTGGTCGATCAGCTTATTCCGCAGTTCCTGCCGCAGGTGCGCCGCCAGATTCGGCAAGCCGCGGCACACGATCGATCACGTCGATGGCCAGGTTGAACCGGTCGATCTCGTTCAGCACGCACATATCGAACGGCGTCGTCGTGGTGCCTTCCTCCTTGTAGCCGCGCACGTGCAGATTCTGATTGGTTCGCTGCGATATGCCAGCCGGTGAATCAGCCAGGGATAGCCGTGGTAGTTGAAGATGATCGGCTTGTCCGCCGTGAAGAGCGAATCGAAATCCTTGTCCGGCAGTCCGTGCGGATGTTCGCTCGGCGGCTGCAGCGTCATCAGATCGACCACATTGACCACGCGGATCTTCAGATCGGAATCCTGCCGGCGCAGCCAGTCGACCGCTGCCAGCGTTTCGAGCGTCGGGAATATCGCCCGCGCACGCCATCACCACATCCGGCTCCGACGCCCTGATCGTTGCTGGCGAACTCCCAGATGCCGAGCCCGACCGTGCAGTGGCGGATCGCCTCCTCCATGTGAGCCACTGCAGCGCGGGCTGTTTGCCGGCGACGATGACGTTCACGTAGTTGCGGCTGCGCAGGCAGTGGTCGGTTACCGAGAGCAGCGTATTGGCGTCGGGCGGCAGATAGACGCGCACTATTTCGCCCTTCTTGTTCATCACGTGATCGATGAAACCCGGGATCCTGATGGCTGAAGCCGTTGTGATCCTGCCGCCACACATGCGAGGTCAGCCAGTAATTCAGCGACGCGATCGGGCCGCCGCCATGGAATATCGCGCGTCACCTTCAGCCACTTCGCATGCTGGTTGAACATCGAATCGACGATGTGGACGAAAGCTTCGTAGCAGCGAGAAGAAGCCGTGGCGCCCGGTCAGCAGATAGCCTTCGAGCCATCCCTGGCACATGTGCTCGCTCAGCACTTCCATCACGCGGCCGTCGGGCGCAACGTGGTCGTCGATCGGAATAATCTCCGCGGTCGATTCGCGATTCGTCACATCGAACACCGCGTTCCAGCGGTTGGAAGTCGTCTCGTCCGGCGACACAACGCGGAAGTTTTTCGCCGCCTCGTTGAGCGTCATCACGTCGCGCAGAAAACTGCCCATGACGCGCGTGGCTTCAGCCACTAGCATCGCCGGGCTTCGGCACATCGACCGCATAGTCGCGAGAAGTCGGGCAGCGCGAGATCTTTCAGCAGCAGCCCGCCGTTGGCGTGCGGATTCGCGCCCATGCGCCGTTCGCCCTCCGGTGCAGAGCGCCGCATACTCTGCCAGAAACTTGCCTTCTTCGTCGAACAGCTCTTCGGGACGATAGCTGCGCATCCACTCTTCGAGCATGCGCAGCTCGTCGGGACGCGTCGCTCACATCATCCAGCGGTACCTGATGCGCGCGGAACGTGCCTTCGACCGGCTTGCCGTCGAGGAACTTCGGTCCCGTCCAGCCTTTCGGTGACCGCAGAATAATCATCGGCCACGCCGGGCGTTTGTGGAATCCGTTGGTGCGCGCGTCCGTCTGAATGGCCTGGATCTCCGCGATAACAGCGTCCATCGTCGCCGCCATCTTCTGGTGCATCTCTGCGGGCTCGTGGCCTTCCACGAAGTAGCACTTGTAGCCGTAGCCGACGAACAGCGACTCCAGCTCAGCGTGCGGAATGCGCGCCAGCACGGTCGGACCCGCGATCTTGTATCCGTTCAGATGCAGGATCGGCAGCACCGCGCCGTCGCGCACCGGATTCAGAAACTTGTTCGAATGCCAGCTGGTCGCGCAGCGGCCCGGTCTCGGCTTCGCCGTCGCCCACCACGCAGCAGGCGAGCAGATCGGGATTATCGAACACCGCGCCATATGCGTGCAGCAGCGCATAGCCGAGTTCGCCGCCTTCGTTGATCGAGCCGGGGGTTTCCGGCGCCGCGTGGCTCGGAATGCCGCCCGGAAACGAAAACTGTTTGAACAGCCGCTTCATGCCTTCTTCGTTCTGCGGAATGTGCGGATAGATTTCCGAGTACGTGCCTTCGAGATAAGTATTGGCCACCATGCCGGGTCCGCCATGCCCGGGCCCGCAGATGTAGATCGCGTTCAGCCGATGGCTCCGGATCACGCGATTCATGTGCACGTAGATGAAGTTCAGTCCCGGCGTCGTGCCCCAGTGTCCCAGCAGGCGCGGCTTGATCTGCTCTTTGCGCAGCGGCTCGCGCAGGAGCGGATTGTCCATCAGATAGATCTGGCCGACGGAAAGATAATTGGCGGCGCGCCACTAGGCGTCGATTTTTCGCAGCGCCCCTTCGTCGAGGGGATGGGCGTTAAGCGGGCTGGACGCAGGGGTTTCCTGCAGAAGTGCAGTCATGGTTGATTATCTCAATTCAGCCCGGATTGGCCCGCAAAATTAATGTTTCAGGATTGTAGCGAACGCGGACCGGAATAGCTCCGATCCACCCTGGCGATACGGATGTCGTAGTGGAGGTACCACTCGCGCCTGCCTCGTTCCTGTGCCAGGACGTGTTCGCCATGTTTTCGCCACGCCGCTATCGACGCTTCATCCCGCCAGTAAGACACCGTAATCCCGAAACCATCGGCGCCGCGTGCGCTCTCGATGCCGAGAAATCCTGGCATGCTCTGCGCCAGCTCTTCCATGCGCGCTGCCGTCGCCGCGTAATCGTGATCGCCCGCTGTTCGAACCGACGAAAAGATCACCGCGAAGTACGGGGGTTCGGCCTTCACGGGTGCAGGTCCACCTGATACAGCGGGAGATCGATCTGCACTGCGTACTTCAGCTGTACACGCGGTTTGCCGTCCTGGCGCGTGATACGGACATCTTCCGGGGCCACCGGCAGGTCGAGCTGTTTGGCACGCGCCAGCACGGCGCCGCGCAGAGCCTCATCTGTCATGGCCGGGGCGCTCTCCGCGCGCGTCAGTGTTCGAATGTACTGGCGAAGCTGATAGTTTTCGATGTACACCGGTGCGATCGAGATCAGAACGGCCGCCATGGTGAGCAACACCAGAATTGCCGCGATCAGTCGCCACACCGGCAGTGCACCGGCCGAGGGTTCCGGCTTCATCGGCGGCGCGAATCAGAGTTATCGCTGGCGGCGAAAAGCTCCTCCCAGAAATCCCCCTGCTGTTTCCATTCGGGCGCCGCTTTGCCGGTGATCTGCAGCTCTTCGATATTCAGCCGGCCGTGACCGTACGGACAAATGTACTCGAGCTGCGGGCGTCCCAGCTGCAGCATATAGCCGCCCCACGAGCCGGACTCGACCGGCATGCGCAGACGCCGCAAACACGTACGGCAGCGATAGCGCTGATCCCAGATCGCCAGATAACACAACCCGAACGAAAACTGTAACCAGATGCCCGCAAGGAATGTGTAGAGCAGGTCGAAGCTGAACTCACCCATCGCCAAGTGGAACAGTTTCGTGTGCGGAGCCCAGAAGAGATTCAGGAACCACAGCGCGATTCCGGAACCCACGAACGCGCCGGCAAATTTCAGGAGTAGAAAACCCCAGTACCGCAGATGATGCTTCAGGTTGGCAAACATCGCGAAGAGCCTCTCAATTCACTATACGGCAACCGGGCGGATCGCGGATTATTTCCTGTAAAAACCAGCCATCGCCGTATGCAGGGCGTCCAGGCAGGATGGCTTCGTGTACAGCATGTGGCCCGCCTCACAGTACGTCAGGCTTATGTGACTCTGCAGCGCCGGTTCCAGGCCCAGATGGCTCACTGTGTACTCGGTCGCAAAAAACGGCGTCGCAAGGTCATAATAGCCGTTGGCAATCATCACCTTCAGACTCTGGTTCTGCGTCATCGCCTCGCGCAGCCGGTTGGAGACATTCACGTATCTGCCTTCGAACTCCCTGAAGCTCCAGGGATTTACTTTGTCGGTCAGCACCTCGTACGTGAGATCCGTTTCGTATTTGAGGTCGCGGCGGAGATAGTCATTGATCGTCGCCGTAAATACCCCCTGCACGGCGGCATAGCTGGGATCATAGCCGGGCCGCTCGCCCGCCGCGTCGACGTCCGCGCCTTCGAGCCTGCCGTCGTACCGGCCGATGGTGCGCCGCTCGCCGCGCAGCAGTTCCTTCTCGAAGCGAAATGGCGAAACGCGCAGATTCGACTCTTCGATGAACGTCGCGGAAAGCCCGGTGAGCCGCGCCATTTGCTTCACCACCGCCGCGTGCTCCGGTGCCGTGAGTTTGTCCCCACGCATCAGTGCCGAGGTGTACTCGCCCTCCGCGAACCGGCGCGCCTCCCCGACGGCCTTTTCCAGACTGCCCTGCAGATCCCCCGCCAGCTTTTTGTGATACCAGGCAGTCGCCGTGTAGGTGGGAAGAAAAAGTTCGTAGCTCAGATCGTTGCCCGTCCCGAAATCTATGGTGCCGAAGTTGAGCACGGACGAAATCAGCGTGATGCCGTTTAGATAGATACCCTGGTTCGACATCAGATACTGCGACAAGGCCGCGGCGCGTGTCGTGCCGTAGCTCTCGCCCGCGAGATATTTCGGCGACGCCCATCGGTCTGCGCGCACCGAATAGAGCCGGATGAACTCGGCGACGGATTTCAGATCTCCTTCGAAGCCATGAAACTGCGCGGCAGACTCGCCCGGCGCTTCACGGCTGTACCCTGTCGTCACCGGATCGATGAACACCAGATCGGTGTAATCGAGCGCTGTGTCCTGGTTGTCGATAAGACGGTAAGGCGGCGCGGGCGGCTGGCCTTCGGGTCCCAGTTCGACGCGCTTTGGTCCCAGCGCGCCCAGATGGAGCCAGACTGACGATGACCCCGGTCCGCCGTTGAAGCAGAACGTCAGCGGCCGTTTAGCGGGATCGGGCGCGTCATCCCGCGTGTAGGAGACGTAGAACATGCTCGCCCACGGCTTCCCGTCGTCTTTTTTCAGAACCAGCGTCCCGGCGGTCGCAGTATACGGGATCTTTGTGCCGCTCACCGTCATCTCGTGTTTGGTGCGCGAAATGGTTTCGACCGGTGGCGGCGCAGCTGGATTCGCGGGCGCGGCGGCCTCGGTTTTCGGGGCCTCCGGCCGGGGCGGCGTCTGCGCGTAAGCCAGCGTGAACAGAGCGAAGGGGAGAATGAGATAAGGTTTCATGCTTCGGATTCCCGCTATTCAGGATAAATAAACGCGCGGTGAAAAGGTCACCACGCTTACAGCCTGCCCCGCGGGGATTCGTTGGCTGCTCCGGACCACCGGCGCTCGGTACAACGCCCCTGATCGACAACTTCAGTGCCGGAACAGCTGGCGCGCGAAAAACAGCAGGTTCGCCGGACGCTCCGCCAGCCGGCGCATGAAGTACGGATACCAGGCATAGCCGAACGGTACATATAGGCGCAGCCGGTAGCCATCGCGCACCAGCTGCCGCTGCAGGTCGCGGCGGATCCCGTAGAGCATCTGAAATTCGAAGCGGTCGCGCGCAATCGAATGTTCGCCGACAAAGCTTTCGACAGCATGGATCATGTGATCGTCGTGCGTGGCGATCGCCGGATATTCCCCCGACGTCAGCAGTGAGCGCGCGAGCATCAGATAGTTGCGGTCGACGTCCGCTTTCTTTTCGAACGCAATGTCGGGCGGCTCCAGATAAGCGCCCTTGCACAACCGCACGCGAATGCGCTCTCTCTCAAGGCCCGCGATGTCCTCCGCGCTGCGCTTCAGATAGGCCTGAATCACCACGCCGCATGCCGGATATTCGCGATGCAGTTGCGTCACCAGCGCGAGCGTGCGGTCGGTGTACCGGCTCGACTCCATATCGATGCGGATGAAGCCGCCGATCGCCGCCGCCGCTTTCACCAGTGCGGCGACGTTAGTCCGGCAGGCTTCCGCAGAAAGGTCGAGCCCGAACTGCGTGAGCTTGATAGAGACGTTGGGTTCGAGTCCGGCGGTGCGCATCGCCGAAAGCGCGTCGACGCAGGTGTCCCGGCAGGCGGCCGCCTCATCCAGCGACTTCACGTTCTCGCCCAGATAATCGAGCGTGACTTTGATGCCCTCATCGAGCATCCTTCGGCCCGCTTCGATGGCGTTCTCGAGGCGGTTACCAGCCACAAACCGCGCCGACAGCCGTCGCGCCGCGGGGGATGTTTCCATCCAGTTGCGCATTGCCTTGTTGCGTGAAAGCCAGAGGATCGGGCGTCGCAGCGGCACTGTTTGTCCGAATTATGGCACGGAGTTGTAGACCAGAATGCGCGTTACAGGCTGAAAACCGATGCGCTGGTAGAGGTGCAGGCCCCCCGACGTCGACTGCAGAACCACGCGGGAAGCTCCGTTTTGCCGCGCCGCGTCCGCAATGGCGTGGCGCGTGATAGCCTCGGCACAACCCCGATGTCGGCTCTCCGGCGCTGTCGCGACGTTGTACAGCCCGATGACGCCCTGGCAGCAGATGGTGGCCGCGGTCGTCACGGGTTCTCCGTCGCGATAGCCGACCCAGCAGACAAACGGGTGATTCCCTGTGATCGACACGTTGAACACTTCCGCGAACCACCCGATCGGCACATGGAAACAGCTCGCGCCGAGCGCACAAAAATCGTTCCGGATCGCTTCCGACTCCACGCGGCGGTATTCCAGTACAGGAAGCGCACGGGACGGAGCCGTGAGCCCATCGGCGGCGAGTCCCGGCATCTCCGAGCTGAGCCGCAGGCCCGCGTTCTCGCAGGCACGCGACAGTTTTCGCCGGACGGCGGCGGAGACGATCCAGTCCTCGCAGATCCAGAATGCCCAGCGCATGCCCCGCATTGCGAAGTAATCCCGTGCCACGCTCAGCCGCTCGTCGAGCGCTGGTTCATACTCCACCGGCGCGCTCAGAAACGCCGCATTGAACATCTGAAACGCCACGCCGAGCGAAGCGATGCTCACTCCCCGCAGCTCAACCACCGAGCCACGCTCTCTTCCCAAGGCAAGGACCCGAAACGACTCCCGCAGATTATTTGCCACGCACTCGAAGGCTGTCAACGCTCGTTCCAGATTCGTCCAGGCTATCATGACGGCTCCATGATTAAGCGCCCAGGGGTCGTCGCATGGGGTATCGCTCTCTCGACAATCGTTTCCGTCGACCGCGTCGTGCTCGCGCTTTCCCGCGGCCGGATTGCCGCCGACCTGCATCTGAACGACGCCCGGATGGGCTTTGTGTTCAGCGCGTATGCGACGGCCTACGCGCTCTGCGAAGTGCCCAGCGGCTATCTCGGCGACCGCTTCGGTCCAAGGCGGGTGCTGCTGCGGATTGCGATCTGGTGGACCGCTTTCATGGCCGCGACCACCGCCGCCTTCAGCTTCGCGTCGATGTATCTCACGCAGTTGCTCTTCGGGGCCGGGCAGTCGGGTTGTTTCCCGAATATCGCGCGCCTGTTTTCGCAGTCGATGACGCAGGCGCAGATGGTCCGGGCGCAGGGATCCGTATGGCTTGGCGCGCGCTGGGCGGGAGCGTTCACGCCGCTCCTCGTCGCCGTGTTGTTTCGCTGCCTGACGTGGCGCCAGACGTTCGCCGCGATGAGCATCCTGGGCCTGGCATGGGCGATTCCGTTTTATCGATGGTCGTATGGCGATACCCATCGATCGGCTCCTCTCGCGCCGCAGCCTTCAGTTAAACCGTGGGGCATGCTCGCGCGATCGGGCACAGTGCGTTTGCTCTGCGGCCAATATCTCGCCTTGGTCTTCCAGTGGTTCTTTCTGATCACATGGGCGCCGACGTTTATCGACGAACGCTTTCATGTGGACGCGACGGAATCGACAATTCTCAAGGTTCTCCCGCTCTTCTTCGGCGGCATCGGCGCTCTGATCTCGGGCATGGTCTCCGGCCCGTTGGGGCAGCGGCTGGGACTCGCAACCACCCGTCGCGCCATCTGCTGCGTCGGATTCGCGGGCGCGAGCGCGGGACTCATACTGGCGGCAGCGTCGCAAAACCCAGTGGCAGCCGTGCTTGCAGTGTCTGTTTCGAGCTTCTGCAACGATCTGGTGATGCCGGTCACATGGGCCACTGCGGCGGACGTCGGCGGCGTCTGGTCGGCAACCGTCGCGGCCATGATGAACATGGCCGACAATGCGGGCGGTGCCCTCTACGGCCTTACCGCCGGTCTCGTTCTCGAACGAACGCACCATGACTGGAGCGCGGTGCTGTACATGGGTGCGATCGTCTATCTCGCCGGCTTGCCGATTTGGCTGGCGCTCGATCCCGTGAGGCGGATCGATTAGTTTGCTGCCCCTCTGTCGTTGTAAGGCAGATTGTCAATCTGCGGCCGATTTGCCAAAATCGGCCTGGCCGTTTGCAAAGGACACTTTCTGCCCAACTACCAGTCGCCCTTTGGCGCGCTCGAGCCTACTTCACCGTAATCGGAACCGACGCGATATGGTTCTCCCATGCCAGCTCCAGCTTGCCCGATTTTGCGCCCGTACCCGACAGCGTCATTTTGTACACTTCGATCGGCGCGGGCGGTTTGCTCATCGTCATCTTCACGCGCCCGAGGTCCATCTTCTTGTCGTATTCAAGCCCCCACTGGCCGGTTTGTTTGCTGAGAATCAGCTGCCAGTTATCGGGATCTGCCACCCACACGTAGATCGTGTAGTCGCCCTTCGGCACGCTGAGCCCGCCGATGTCGAGATCGCCATCCGTGTGGAACGATGTCGCGGAATTCGCGCCCGCGCGCCAGGCCGGATAGGTCGGATCCTGCGCTAACAGCCCGCCCGGTCCGAAAATTTTGCGATGCCTCACGGACGGCGCCGAGTAATGAATGCTGATCGACTTGCCGCCGAGTGTAACCGACGTTTGCGCAGGCGGGCTCTGCGCGGGAGCCAGTTGCGCGAAGACCCCAAGCGCGGCGAACAGGGCGAAAAGTTTCATTGTTACTCCAGATTACCAGCGATTACTGAAATGCCGGAGTTACTTTGACGCCCGCTTTCAGCGTCTGGTCGGTCGGCTGCGCCACCGCATCTCCATCGGAAAGCCCCTTCACCACTTCCACGCGCAGCGCATCCGCCGCGCCGGTCTGAATCGGCTGCCACTTCATTATGTTGCCCGGCTGCAGCAGAAATACACCGACCGCGCCATCGCGCCGGACCGCCGACTTCGGAATCGTCAGCGCCTTCTCGACCACCTGCGTCAGGATGAACGCATTCACATTCGTGCCCGGCACGAGCTCGCGCATCGGATTGCCGATCGTGCACAGCACCTCGCCCACCTGCCGCGATCCGAGCGGCACTACTTCAGTGGGCCGTTTCTCCACCGTGCCCGTCCACTCTTTGCCCGCCAGCGCGTCCCACGTGATGCGCACGTTCTCGCCGGGCGCCACACGGCCCAGTTCCGGCTCATCCACGTAAACGCGCACTCGCACCGGGTCGAGCTTCCCAATGCTCGCTACCGGGTCGCCGGCATTGAGAAACGACCCCGCGCGTGCCGGCAGATCGTAGATTGTTCCGGCCATCGGCGCGTGAATTGTGTCCTGTGCGATGCGCGTGCGCGCCAGCCGCACATTGGCCGCGGCCTCATCCACCCGCGCCTGCGCGCTGCCGAGATCGCCTTTGCCAACCAGCGCGCCGCGGCGAGACTCGAGCGACTGTATCTGCACATCGAGACTCTTCACGCTCTGCCGCGCCTGTTCGACTTCATACGCCGTTGCCGCCTGCTGTTTCTGCAGCCGATCGAGTGCTTCGAGATTCCGCTGCGCCGCTTCGCGATCATTCTTCAGCCGGTTGATCATGCCGTCGAGTTCGGCGGTCTCCGCACTGCGCCCGCCGTTCTGCAGCGTCTGCTGTTCCGCCCGTGCCTGCGCCTCGCGCGCCATCGCGGCGTCGAGTTCCTGCTCCAGACCCGGTTCGCTCAGCTCGGCCAGAACCTGGTCCTTCCGCACCGTGTCGCCCACATGCACAAGCACTCTCTTCACCAGCCCCGCGCTTTCCGCCCGCACTTCCTGATACTCGGCCGGTTCGACCTTGCCATTTGTAGACAGCACGTTCGAGATAGTCTCGCGTGTGGCTTTAGCGAACGGGACCGTCGGGGGATCAGTTCGGCGCACAACCAGCCAGGTGGCGGCGCCCGCGGCCACCAGCAAAATAACCACCAGGATTTTCTTCAACCGTTGCGGCCTCGCGCGCAGTAATCAAAAAGCAGCTGCCATTCGAGGAGTTGTACCTGCTCGGCGAGCTTCTCCTCCGCCGACCCCGGATGCTGCCGCGCCGCTTCGCAATACTCAATGAACGCGGACGGGCCCCATTGGGTTCCACTGCCGTAGCCGGCCTTTGCCGCTTCTTCCGCCAGCTTCGGGAAGATCGGATGCCGCCCCGTCATGCGGAACCAGTAAGACGAGTTCGCCGCATCAGGCTCCTGCCGATGCACGATGCCGTGCCAGAAGTATCCATCCGGATTCTCGACGCTGTCGGCGAGTTCGTGCGCCTGATCCCAGCAGCCGCAGTGAACGTACAGACCCGCCCTGACGGCCGCGTCGCTGATGTCGGCATCCTTCAGCGCATGGCTCGCTTCGCAGGCCAGACACCCGCATCTCACGAGCGGCATCGGCCGCGTTCCGCCGCCTGCCAGCTTGAGGATGCGTGCCACCTCCGGTCCGTAATCTTCAGGACGAAACTGCACTCCTCTAACATATCGAAACGTGAACGCCCGCTCCATAATCAATACAGACAGATGACGCCGCCCGAAAAAACTGCACTGGTGCTGTCCGCAGGCGGTATGTTCGGCGCTTATCAGGCCGGGGCGTACAAAGCCATCGCAAACATTGCGCCGCCCGATATTGTCGTGGGCGCTTCGGTGGGTGCGCTCAATGGCTGGCCCATCGCAGGCGGTTGTTCGCCGGATGAACTTATCGAACGCTGGCGCGATCCCGCAGCAGGCAACGCTCTCCGGCTTTTCCCCGATTACGGCTGGCGGCGCGGCTGGTTCGATCCCGCGCCGCTCCGGCGACAGGCCGAAGAACTCTGGGCCGCGTATCACCCCGCGATCCCCTTCGGCGTCGTCCTCACCCAGTTGCCTTTTATGCAGGCCCGTCTCTTCGAATTTCCGCAGGTGGAACCGGCGCATCTGCACGCGACGTGCAGCATCCCGTACTTTCTGCCAGCGGTGAGGATCGGCAGCAGGCGTTATCACGACGGCGGCTGCTTTGAAAAGCTGCCGATCTGGGCGGCCGTTCAGATGGGCGCCACGCGGATCATCGCCGTTGATTCGCTGCCGGGCGTCGGCAGATGGTGGATGCACGCCGCGATCAGCGCCGCTCATGTATTCAGACGGCGCAGGCGTTTTCCGCCCGATCTCGATCTGACAATCATCTCCCCCTCCGGAAGCATGGGCGATACCAACGACGCTGTCTTCTGGAGGCGCGACAATGTCGACCGATGGATTGCGATGGGAATGCGCGATGCCGAGCAGGCCCTCGAGGCGAAATCAGCGCGGCCCGTAATGCGGTAATGGCCGGTCGAGTTCATACGCACCCAGATCGGGCGCGCGTCCGGTGAAATCGTCGTTGATTGTCGGCAGCAGCGTGCCCGCGTCAATCGCCGCCGAACCCCGCTGCAGCCGGAAATCGAAATCGGCAGGATTGTACAGATGCTGCGGGTCGTCTTTGTTTGGCGCGCTTACCTTGACGAACACGTTGTAGTCAACCAGCACGCTGTGCTGTTCCTGCTTTGTCGCGTCGCTGTATTCCTTCAGCGACTTGAACCGGCGCGTGGCCTGATTTCTGTAGTCGGCCGCTACATCGAAGGGCGGCGAATTCCATTCGAATGCGTCTTCCACCCCGGGGTTCGGCCGGAACCCGTTGTAGTCCGATGTCGAGTAGTTCGTTGACGTGCGCAGATTCATTACCGGGTCTGCATACCCGTCGCCCAGTATCAGATTGTTCCGGAAATGCACGTTTGCCGCCGGCCCCATGCGCGTGCCCTGTCCGAAGAACGTGTTCTGATACATGAGCACTCCCGCCGGCGTATCGACAAACTTGATCGGACCTCCCGTCGTCGTGTCGTAAGCGAGGTTCTGATAGAAGTACGCCGGCCCGCCGAAGATCGGCTGCGCGCTGAACGCCCCGCCTGCCGAGTTGAAACACCGATTCCGAAACACGCGGATGTTGTGCGCGCCGCCGTCCGCTTCGATGCAGTTATCGGCCATGTTGGTGAAGTCGTTGTCGTAGAAATCGATCGCCACCGGCACGCGGTCCGGGTTCTCGTTCGGTGTGCCGTCCGGATTCCCGTAAGTCGCGATGTCGATTCCGTCGTGCCAGTTCGCCGCGTAGTTGTATGCCACAACATGGCCCTGGCCGTAGATCTTGACCGCGTACTCGGATGTAATCGGCGCCGGGTAGCCCGGGAATTTCGACCACACCGCGGGCGTGAACCAACTCTGCAGTTTCGCCGGATCGTGACGCCCGATAAACGTGTTGTCCGCAATGTAGAAATTCTTCGAACCCGACCATTCATCAGACACGCCACGTCCCACGTTCTCTACCCGCGAATGCTTCAGCGTGAAACCGCTCGCGCCCGCAATGTTCTTGATGCCGAGCAGAAACGCCACATTCGTGTTGCGCACCGTGATGCCTTCGATATAGGTGTAACTTGCGGCCATCAGGTTAAACAGGTTGTGATTGCCGTCGCCGTCGAAGATCGCCTCGCCATCGCCCGCGCCTTTGATCACGATCGGCTTGTCGGGCGTGCCGCTTTGTGTCAGATAGTAGGTGGCGTCGAACGGCGTGCCCAGCGCCGCAATCGTGCGGTCGAATCCGCCGTAGATGAAACGATTGTCTTTGTAAAGACCCGCGTGTACCAGAATCGTGTCGCCCGGCTGCACGCGCGGCGGGAACGTGTTCGAGTGGTCGGACTGGTCCGCGCCCATGTAATAAGCGGCGAGAAGCCCGGTGAACGCCGGCTCCTGTTTTGTTCCCTTGTAATCGAACGGATAAACATGAAACGTGCGGCCGCCGGAAGCGGGCTGCGGTTCTTTGCGCGTGCGCGCGGTAACGGTGCGCTCAGCCTTGCCCTTCACGCCGTCGGGGTCGCTGAGAACGAAACGGCACTCGTACCCGGTGTCGGGCTCGAGATTGAGGATGCTGCCCGCGAACATGTTGGGCGCGACGTAGCTGTAGTAGTCTTCGCGCTGTTGCGCGGGTTGCCGCCGGTGACCGATTCGTGCTGCAGCCGGAACAGCGGCAGCCCTTTGCGCCATTCCCGTTCTCCGGACTTGCGGAAAGTAACATCGACGCGCGCATTGCGATTATCGTCACCAGCAATTCTCCATTCGAAACCCAGTGACACGAGCGTCGGCAGTTCTGTCGTGAACTCGCCTGGCGTCGTCGGATTCTGCGCGCGGCAGACCAGCGGAGCGAGTAACAGCAGGGCGGCAAACGGGCGCATTTCGATGCTGATGCTATCACGGCTGCGCGCGGCCAGTAGTGCGTCAGACGGCCAGTTTGCCGTGGTACATCATCGATTTGGCATCGAACCTGGCGGTGATGGTCAGCTCGCCGGTGTCAAGTCTGAAAACGATGTCTCTGTCGTCCGGCGACAGTCGCGGATAGTCTCTGGGGAATCCGAACAGAAATCCTCCGATGTGGTTGCGTCGGGCGATCCCCGCCCCGCCCGTTGCTTTTCCCTTGACCTGCAGCGCCGCCCCGGCCTGCAGGCCCTCAAGCAGATCCTCGGCCGCCTCACCGCCCCGTCCACCGCGGGGCGCCTTGCCCAATGGAAGATTGGTGACACTGAGAACGTAGTGGCCCTCGAACTCGGCCGGAAGTGGCGCCCGCAACGCGTCGAGAATCGGCTGCGCGCTTTCCCAGCGCACGATGATCAGGTCGAGCGCGCGGCGCGGACCGCCTCGTGCGCCGCCCGGCGCGCCGGTGGCATCCGCGGTAGGATCGTCCGGGTGCTTGAGATTCGCTATTGCCGCTCTGGCCCAGGGCGACTTCGTCGTAAGGGACTGAACTTCTTCGTCCGTCCAGGCCGAGGGATCTTTCGAATTCCAGAACTCAGCGGCAAACATTTGCGGCGCCCAGGCAAGGGCAGTTCCAGAGCCCAGCGTCGCCGCCAGGAAACGACGTCGTCCGAATCGTCGGACAGGAAGATCAAAGCTGCCAGGCAGAGCCATAGCTATATGGTAAATGCGCCGCCGGGGTGTTACGAGTCGCCGAATTAAAAGCCGCGCGTATACTGGAGAGCGATGAGGACCAGCAGTCTCATCGCTTCAGCATTCCTCGTCGTGGTTGTCATACCGGGCGCAATTTCTCAGGCGCGAGCGCAGGCGCAGAAGGCTCCCTACCCCGCCATGGCTCCCCTCACTCAGTATTTGATGCCCGACGAGAAGTCTGAAATCGCGCTGGCGCGCAGTGCTGCTCCGGCTTCCATTTCGGATGGCGCCGAAGTGATGGTGCTGGGCCGCACGGGATACAGGACCGCGGTGAAAGGCAGCAATGGTTTTCTCTGCCTGGTGGAACGATCATGGGGCGCCGCCACCGATCATCCGGAATTCTGGAATCCCAAAATTCGCGGCTGCCATTTGTTTTAATCCGCCGTCCGCAAGAACCTTTGTGCCCATCTACCTGATGAAGACCAAACTTGTGCTGGCGGGAAAGTCGAAGACCGAGATCGTCCAGGCGACCGCATTGGCACTGGGCAAGAAGGAACTGCCCGTGCTGGAGCCGGGCGCGATGTGCTACATGATGTCGAAGCACCAGTATCTGAGCGATCAGGGCATGAGCTGGTATCCGCATCTGATGTTTTTCGTTCCCGGCGACGCGGCCAAAAGCTCGGGAGCCAATCTTCCGGGCTCGCCCCTTCTGGCGACAGATGATCCTGAAGAACGGGTAACTATTCTGATGGTCCCGGTTGGCACATGGTCCGATGGGACGGCGGCGCCCCCGATGGCGCACTGACCGCAAACTTTGGCGGCGCTGCGCGTTTCGGCGGTACATTGAAAACGTGCTCCGGCTTTTCGCATTTCTGGGCGCGCTCGCCGCGATTCCGGCCACAGCCCAGACTGTCCCCCAACTCCTCGCGGCGGTCTTCGGAACCACGCAGTACCGTGAAGCCGCCTTGTCGCCTGACGGCCATTACCTCGCCTGGACCGTCACGCTGAAGAACAAAGACAACACGCAGTCGCCGAACTCCGAAATCTGGCTGCTCGATCGCACGAAGAACAGCAGCGCCGTGGCGAGGCTCACCGTCTGGAAAACGCCGCACGCCGAGCACAGCATCGCCTGGTCGCCCGACAGCCGCCAGATCGCATTCCTCTCCGATGCCGAAAAGCCCGGCCAGCTTGAGCTGTACGTCCAGTCGGCCGCCAGCCAAAGCAGCGCTGCGCGGCGCCTGACGAATCTCACCGGCTTCCTCGCTGCGCCCGCATGGGCTCCCGACGCCTCGAAGATTGCTCTGCTCTTCACTGAAAATGCCCCGCGCACCGCCGGACCTCTCGAACCCTCCACTAAAGACGCCGGCGTGGTCGAGGAGCACGTCTACGAGCAGCGCCTGACGCTGATCGATCCGCGCTCTGGCGATGCGAAGCCAATCACCCCCGCCGACACATACGTCTACGAATACGATTGGGCGCCCACCAGCGATCGCCTCGCCTACACCGCTGCGCAGGGCAGCGGCGACAACAACTGGTGGATCGCGCGCCTGTACACCATCGCGACTGCAACAGGCGAGGTCAGCGAGATTCACAAGCCCGCCCTGCAGATCGCTGAACCGCGCTGGTCGCCCGACGGAAATCAGATCGCCTTCATCTCCGGCCTGATGAGCGACGAAGGTTCGACCGGCGGCGACATCTATGCGGTCCCTGCGTCCGGAGGCGCCGCGCGTGATTTGACGCCCGATCGCAAGAGCAGCCCGAGTTCGATCCGCTGGCTTTCATCGGGGAAAATTCTCTTCAGCGAGACCATTCAGGGCGCGACGGCCATCGGGTCTCTCGATGCGCAGTCCCGCGTAGCGGAAACACTATGGCGTGGCGATGAGACGCTGAGAAGCGGCATTGAGCCCTTCTCCGCCACCAGCGACGGCAAGACCATCGCAGCGGTCCGCAGTTCGTGGACGCTCGCGCCCGAAGTCTGGGCCGGGCCGCTCAACGACTTTGCGCAGCCTTCGAACCGCATAACGCACGCCAATGAAGCGGCCAAACCAATGTGGGGCCGTGCGCAAACCGTGCGCTGGAAAAGCGACGACGTCCTTATACAGGGCTGGTTGCTCTATCCCGTGAACTACGACGAAACGAAAAAATATCCGCTCGTGGTATCGGTGCATGGCGGACCGGCCGCGGCCAAAAAACCGGCCTGGCCAGGCGCCTTCGACATGTCGCTGTTGTCGAGCCAGGGCTATTTCGTTCTGTTCCCCAATCCGCGCGGCAGCTTCGGCGAGGGCGAAACATTCACCAAAGCCAATGTCAGAGATTTTGGTCAGGGCGATCTGCGCGACATCCTGCTCGGCGTCGATGAAATCGGCCGCACGCTGCCTGTCGATATCTCCCGCCTCGGCATCGCCGGCTGGAGCTATGGCGGCTACATGACCATGTGGGCCGTCACGCAGACGCACCGTTTTCGCGCCGCCGTCGCCGGCGCCGGCATCTCGAACTGGCAGAGTTATTACGGCGAGAACCTCATCGACCAGTGGATGATCCCCTATTTCGGATCCACGGTCTACGACAACCCCGCCGTTTACACGCGCAGCTCGCCGATCAATTTCGTCCGCAACGTTTCCACCCCGACCCTGATGCTGGTGGGCGACAGCGATGCCGAATGCCCCGCGCCGCAGTCGTATGAATTCTGGCACGCACTGAAGACGCGAGGCATCAAAACGCAGCTCGTCGTATATCCGAACGAAGGCCACGCCATCCGCAAGCCGGAGCATGTTGAGGACGTTCTCTCGCGCACCATAGCCTGGTTCAATGCGAACCTTGCATCGCAGCCCGCGGTGCCGAAAAACTGAGCGCACAGGCCGCAGGGTCCGTTGTGCGCGTTAATAAACTGATAGACTGGCTCGCGATGCGAGTTCTGAGAATATTCTCGTCGATACTCTGCTGCGCCCTGCCCGTTCTCGCGCAGAATTACGACGCCTTCAACAAGCCTTTCCCTGCTTACAAAATCATCGGAAACATTTATTACGTCGGCACGGACGACCTCGGCTCCTATCTGATCCCGACCTCCGCCGGAAACATTCTCATCAACAGCGATTTCGACGACACCGTGCCGCTGATCAAAGCCTCGGTCGAAAAGCTCGGCTTCAAATTCACTGACACGAAGATCCTGCTCGGCAGCCACGCCCACGGCGATCACATGGATGGCGACGCACGCGTCAAAGAGCTCAGCGGCGCGCAGGTGATGGTGATGGAACAGGACATCCCCGCCATCTCCCGTATGACGCCGGGCAACAAGCCGCATCCCATCGACCGCGTCCTGCACGATGGCGATGAAGTGAAGCTCGGCGGCACCACGCTCGTCGCGCATCTTACGCCCGGCCACACCAAGGGCTGCACCACCTGGACGATGAAGACGGTAGAAGACGGCAAGTCGTACAACGTCGTGATCCTCGGCAGCATCGGCGTGAATCCCGGCTACATTCTGGTCGGCAACAAAGACTATCCGCAGATCGCCGACGATTACGTGCACGGTTTTCAGGTGCTGCGTTCACTGCCGGTTGATGTCTTCCTCGGTGCGCACGGCCGCTTTTTCGATATGCAGGCCAAGTATGCGAAGCTGCAGTCCGGCGTCAAGCCGAATCCATTCATCGATCCCGCCGGATACAAGGCACACCTCGATCTGCAGGAAAAAAACTTCCGCACCGAACTGGCAAAGCAGCAGGTCGCCGCGAAGTAGGTACCCGGCCGCTCCGCCCACTTCTTATGTGGGGCGGGATGTCATCCTGCCGCGGGGTTGCCAACCCCGCTCTTCTTTTGCAAAGTCCCGGTTCGGAAACACTACATCAGTGCGTCATGGCGTAAACGATGTAATTGATTCCGATCCGGATCCCCAGCGCCGAAAACTTCTCGTCGTATCCGGGATCGTCCGCCCACTCCCACGAGTCCCCGATATCGGACTGAAACGTCATCGCCACCATGACGCGCCCGCGGTCGTCGTAAATCCCGCGCCAGCGCGCCGGACAGCCCTCGCATTTCTCCGTGACGCCGGTCTGTATATAGCGCGCGCCCGGCACCTGGTAGCGATCCGTCAGATCATAAACCGAATGGAAGATCGGATCACTGTCCGGCAGGTCCACCACCTCCCGGTCCGGAAACACGCGTCGCATGCTCTCCATGAAGGTGGCCCACTGGTCCTCCCCCCAGAAGTCGTCGCACATGAAGAAGCCGCCGCGCAGCAGATATTCGCGCATAGCCTTGGCCTGTGCCTCGGTGAGCCGCCAGTTGCCCACCTGGACCGCGTAGAGCCAGGGCCAGTTGTCCACATCGTCGCCGTCATCCAGATTCACCGGCTGTTCCACCGAACGCGCATGAATGCGAGTCAGCCGCCGCATCGCCTGCGCGAAATGCCGGTCGGCGCGCGGATAATCCTGCGTCCACATCGTATTGCCTTCGCGCCAGTCTCCGCCGCCGCGCCGGAAACCGAATCCGCGGCGCAGCCCGCTGTCCGGATACATGAGCCGCGCGAAGGCCCATTCGGTTTTTTCCTGATAGTCGTCGGGCCTGGGGAAGTCGTTGTACTCCATGCCCGGGTATTCGCGGAACGGCCGCGGCGTGGTCAGGATCGAGCTTGCCAGCACCGCCGTCGCGCTGCACACAAGCGCAGCCCACATCGCCCCTTGTCGCAATCGTCCCAGGCATCTCATGCGCGGAATTGTCCAAAACTACCACAAAACAGCAGTCGTCCGCCTTTTATGATGGACAAGCGGGGGTCTGACTTGCCAACTTCTTACGACGCCATCATCATCGGAACCGGACAGGCTGGTCCGTCTCTCGCGGGGCGGCTCGCCGGCGCCGGCCGCAAAGTCGCCGTCATCGAACGCAAACTCTTCGGAGGCACCTGCGTCAATACCGGATGCATCCCGACCAAGACCATGGTGGCCAGTGCTTACGCCGCGCATCTGGCGCGCCGCGCCGCGGACTTCGGTGTTCAGATCGGGGGCAAACTCACCGTCGACATGAAGGCCGTCAAGGCACGCAAAGACGCGATCTCGGCGCAGTCGCGCACCGCCGTCGAGGGCTGGCTCAAAGGGATGACGAACTGTACGGTCTACGAGGGCCACGCCCGCTTCGAGTCGCGCGACATCGTCTCGGTAAACGGCCATCAGCTCACGGCGCCGAACATCTTCATCAATGTCGGCGGACGCGCCACGATTCCCGACATGCCCGGTCTGTCCGAAGTCGACTACCTGACCAACAGTACGATGATGACCGTCGACTTCCTGCCGCGCCATCTTGTCATCGCCGGTGGCAGCTACATCGGTCTCGAATTCGCGCAGATGTTTCGCCGCTTCGGCAGCGACGTGACGGTCATCGAGAAAGGTCCGCGACTCATCCCCCGCGAAGATCCCGACGTCTCCGATGCCATCCGCGGGATTATCGAAGCCGAAGGAATTCACGTCCGCCTCAACGCGGCATGCATTGCGGTTCGAAAGCACGACGACGGAATCGCGGTCAGAGCGGACTGCACCGAAGGCCCGCCGGAAATCACGGGCTCCCACCTGCTCGTGGCCGTTGGCCGCCGTCCCAACACGGATGATCTCGGCCTCGACGCGGCCGGAGTGGCGACCGACGATCGCGGCTACATTGCCGTCGACGATCAGCTGCGCACCAGCGTGCCCGGCATCTGGGCGATCGGCGACTGCAACGGCCACGGCGGTTTCACCCACACGTCGTACAACGATTTTGAAATCGTCGCCGCCAATCTTCTCGATAACGATCCCCGCCGCGTCAGCGAACGCATCCCCGCATACGCCCTCTACATTGACCCGCCGCTCGGCCGCGCGGGCATGACCGAAACCGACGTCAGACGATCCGGCGTCCGCGCCCTGATCGGCACGCGCCCCATGACCAAGGTGGGCCGCGCCGTCGAGAAAGGTGAAACCCAGGGCTTCATGAAAATCCTGGTCGACGCGGACAGCAGGCGAATCCTGGGTGCATCCATACTAGGCGTCGGCGGCGACGAAGCGATCCACTCGATTCTCGATGTGATGTACGCGAAGGCGCCTTATACGGTCATCCAGCGCGCCGTCCATATCCACCCGACGGTATCCGAACTGATCCCGACGATGCTCGGTGATCTGAAGCCGCTCGGATAGCCAGTGCCTCTATTAGTCTCGGCGGATAATAGTGTCATGACCATCGCCGGACAAATCGCGCTGCCAGAGGCCGCCATCGCAGACATTTGCCGGCGTCATCAGGTCAAAGAGCTGTGCCTGTTCGGGTTGGCCGCGCGCGGCGAAATGCGCCCGGAGAGCGATATCGACTTTCTGGCCGACTTCCTGCCCGGCGCGTGCCCCGGCCTGTTGGGCGTTTCCGCGATGACACGCGAACTCGCCGCCCTGCTCGGGCCGCCGCGTCGATCTTGCGTGAGGCCCGCACTGAAACCGCTGATTCGCCCCGCGGTTCTGGCTGAGGCGCAGCTGATCTATGCGGCGTGATCAGCAACGTTTAGTCGACATCCTGGAAACATCCGACTGGATAGCGAAAGCGATATTGCGTAAGACAGAGGCTGATTTCAAAGCCGATGAATCGGGGAACGGACGAACTTCTCTGGGCCGAGATTCGCATGGATTGGATGTGGACTTGGAGCGGAGAATGTACTCCCACTGAAAGAACCGCGCTTACTCACGGGTTTGTGTGTGTGACTCCCGACGCAATCAGCACTCCCAAAACGGTGCCGCCGGAAGCACAGGTACAGGAGCATGTCTCATCACAGCACTGCCAGCGGCGCCGGTCATGGTTTGTAGACCTCTTTGCGGTGGGCGATGCGGGTGACATCCACCGCTTTCGCGGTGTCTTCAATGGTGTAGATGACGCGATAGTCACCGATGCGGATGCGCCATTCGTTCACGCCGCCTTTGAGTTTTTTGCAGCCGCTGGGCCGGGGATTGTCGGCCAGCTTTTCAATGCGAGCCGCGATACGCGCCACAGCGGAACCGGGGAGACTGGAAAGCTCCTTGACGGAGCTTTCGGTGAGCGCGACTTTATAGTCAGCCACGCAGCTTGCCGTTTTTAATCAGGTCGGCCTTGACCTTTTCAAACGGTATTCGTTTTTCATGCCGCCGCGACTGCGACACCAGCACGTCCTCAATATCCTCCCAAAGTTCCTTGTGCTTTTTGAGGTCGATGACCGCCGCCGTGCGTTTGCCCTTGTCGTCGGTCAGGAATTGGATGCCGTTCATGGTCTGCACTCCCGCTCTTTCACACTAACGGCTCCATCCTCTCGCGTCAACCGGATAGGCCCCTACTCATACCGCAGCGCTTCGATCGGATCGAGGCGCGACGCCTTCAGCGCAGGCAGCAGACCCGCGAACAACCCGATCCCTTCCAGCACCGCCGTTGACGCGACTACCGCAAACCGCGTGATATGCAGATGGATGTCGCCGTTCCCGGTCGTGTCTTTAAACAGAGGCCCCAACAGCGGCAGAGTCTGTATGCCCGCCGTCACTCCCCACGCGATCAGCACTCCGCAAACGCCGCCCGCCGTGACAATCGCCATCGCCTCCGCCAGAAACTGAAACCGTATCTCGCCGCGTGTCGCTCCCAGAGACTTCATCACACCGATCTCGCGCGTCCGCTGCGTCACCGAAACCAGCATAATGTTGGCGAGGCCGATCCCTCCGATCGCCAGCGTCATCGCGCCGATCAGCCCCAGCAGCACCTGCAGTGCAATCGACATCGTGTCGATGATCTTCATGAACTGGTTGAAGACAATCATCGTCACTGCGCGCTCATCGGTAGGAGAAAAATTGTGCACGCGCGCCAGCAGCACCCGGACGTCTTTCACGGCTTTCTCGCGGAAGATCGGGTTCGCCGGCATCCACACGATATCGTCGGGATACTTGATATCGCGCAGCAGCGACGCCGTAGACAGAGGAATAAATACGCATTCGTTGTCCGGCGTGTTGTAGTTCGAGATCTGCGTCTTTGACAGCAGTTCACCGATGATCTGGAACTGCAGGCCGTTGATCGAAATCGTCTCCCCGTCCGGCGGGGTCTCGCCGAAGAGTTTCTCCGCCGCCTTCGCGCCCAGGATCGCCACGCGTTGTTTGTTCTGATAATCCTCCGCCGTAAACCAGCGGCCGGAGCTCAACGTCATATTGCGCGACTTTTCGTAAGGCACCTCGACAGCGCGCACTGATATGTTCTGCTGCCGGTAGCCGTGCACCACAGTGGCCTCGCGCATCAGAACTTCCGCCGACACTCCGGCGACCAGCGGAACGTTGTCGCGGATCAGCGAGGCGTCGCCCAATTCCAGCTTGATTTCGCGGCCCGACCGCTCTCCGCCCGCCTGCGTCGAAGTCTGGCCGCCGAACATCACCACCAGATCCTGCCCGACAGCCTGAAACGACGTACGCAGCGCGAAGCCGAATCCCTCGCCGTATGCATAGAGAATCACGAAGCACGCCACGCCCCACGCGAGGCTGGCCATCGTTAGCAGGCTGCGATGCCGGTTAAAATTCAGTGCCGCGGCCGCTTCACCCAGAATGCTTCTAACGTTCATAGCGCAGCGCCTCGACCGGCGTCAACGATGCGGCGCGCCACGCCGGAAACAGGGCCGACAACACGGCGATCACCGACAGCGCCACGAAAGCCAGCGCGCTGGTCGTCATGCTGACCGGCAGACCCGGAAACATCGGCGGCATCTTCACCAGCTTCAGCATGCTCGACAGCCCGAACGCGACGCTCCATCCCACCGTCCGCTGACGAACGCCAGCACGCAGCCTTCCGCCAGAAAGTCGATCAAGATGCGCAGCCGCGTCGCGCCCAGCGCCTTGCGCAGCCCGATCTCGCGTGTACGCTCCGACACCGTCACCAGCATGATGTTCATCACGCCGATCCCGCCGAGCGACAGCGTCACCAGCCCGATAAACGCCAGAAACACGGTCATCGAATCGAAGATGCCGTTACTCATTTTGGCGTTCTCGACCGTGTCCCAGAATCGCCACCGCGCTCTTGTCGGCCGGGTCGAAGTGGTGCACGCGCGCGATGATGTGGATCACCTGCCGGCGCGCGGGTTCGAACTGGTCCAGCGATGCGCGGCTGATAAAGAATCTCGCTGAGATAGCCCGGGTCGTAATACTTCGTCGGCGGCACATCGCGCGCCATCGAACGTGTACGGCAGCCAGATCTTCTTCTCATCCAGGCCCGAATAGCTGCTGTTCTGTTCTTTATCGGCCATGCACCCCGATGACCTGATACGGAAAAGAATTGATCGAAATCGGCCGGCCCACCACATCGGTGCGCGCGCCGAACAACTGCTTCTTCACATCGATGCCGATCACGCACACCCGTTCCGCGCTTTTCTCGTCCCGATCGCTGAAGAACCGTCCGTCGCCGATCGGGATCGTGCGCAGCTCGGGGAAAGTCGATTCGACGCCGCTGACATCGAACAACCCGCTGTTGTAGGGGCTGGTGGCGTGCACCTCGCCTTCGAGCTCCGGCGTCACCAGACTCACCAGATACGCTTCCTGCCGGATGTTCTCGACGTCGTTATAGTTCAGCCGAATGCGTCGTCCCGCGCGCTGACCGCCCGCCTGCAGTTCCGTGCGCCGCCGGAAACAGAATCACGAGGTTCGTCGCCCAGGCCCTTCATGTTGTTCTGCTGGCCTGCCTTGAATCCGTCGCCCATCGCCACGATCAGCACAATCGACGCGATGCCCCACGCAGATCCCGGCCATAGTGAGAAAGCTGCGCAGCTTGTTGCGCAGCAGACTGCCGAGCACCTGCCCCAGAAGCTCGGTCAGATAGTTCATAAGGCTCTACTGCAGGATGACCTGCTGGCCTTCCGTCAGCCCTTTCACCACTTCCGTCTTCGCGCCGTTGCTGATGCCGGTCGTGATGGCCACCTGGCGCATGCCCTTTTCGTTGGTCGCATCGGGAATCTGCGCTGCCGTCGATTTGTCCTTGTTGTATGTCACCGCGCCTTCCGGAATCGCCAGCACGCCCTTGTGTTCCTCGAGAATGATCTCGGCGTTCGCCGTCATCTGCGCCTTGAGTATGTGCTTCTCATTTGAGATCGACACGCGCACTTCAAAGGTCGTGACGTTGTCTTTCTCAGTGCCCATCGGCGAAATCTTCGTCACGTGGCCGTCGAATTTCTGATCCTTGAACGATTCCACCGTGATCCGCGCCGGCTGGCCCAGATAGACCTTGCCGACGTCGCTCTCATCCACTTTGCCCTTGACGTAAACTTCGCTTAAGATCGCCAAGCGTCATGATGAGAGTGGCGCCGAACCCAGCACGAGAATGGAACTCACCGCGTCGCCCACTTCGCTGTCGCGCGAAAGAACCACGCCGTCGATCGGCGAAACGATGGTGGCGTTATTCAGATTCTCCTCCGCCATCGATACCGCGGCCTGCTGCTGTTCAAGCGCGGCCTGCGCCTTGGTGATCGCCGCCGCCGCACTTCCCAGATTCGCCTTCGCCGATTCCTGTTTCTGCACCGCCATCTGGTAATTCTTCTCCGCGTCGTCGCGCGCGTTCTGCGCAATCAGTCCGCCCGCGAACATGGTGCGGGCGCGCTCCATATCGCGCTTCAGGAAAGGCACATCGGGCCCCGCGGCGTCCACTTTATATCGCTCGTAATCGGCCTGTGCGCTCTTCAGCGCCGCTTCCGCCACATGCAGCGCGGCTTCCTGCTGATGCAGCGCCGGAATCAGATCGTTCTGATCCAGTTCGCAAATCACCTGGCCCTTGTGTACGATATCGCCCACGTTGACCGGCAGCTTTTCGATAATTCCGCTGGCTTTCGACTTGATCTCGACCTGCGTGACCGGCTGTACTTTGCCGGTTGCGACCACCGAACGGGCCAGATCGATCCGTTCCACTTTCGCCAGCTTTTCCGGATCGATCTTCGCGGGTTTGTTGTTAATAGCTTTCAGTGAAAAAAATGCTGCGCTCCCGAGCACCAGCATCGTGAGCGTAACCCAGAGAACGCGTCTGCGCTTTTTTGCGGCCATGCTTTTGAGACTCAGATCGTTATACGTTCCGGACACAAAAAGGTTCGCAGGAAAAACGTCTTCAACGCAGTGTAGTCTGAGTCATGACGCTGCGATTCGGCTTGATTTCTGCCTTGATCCTTGTGGCGCTCCTGGCTTTCGCGGCAAACCCAAATGACGAATGGGCCTCCTATGGCCGTGATCCCGGCGGCCAGCGTTTCTCGCCGCTCGATGCCGTCAACCGGCGCAACGTGGGCTCCCTGCGCGTCGCCTGGACTTTTCGCACCGGCGATGCGTACCAGCCGCCGAACGGCCGTCCCACCGCGTTCGAAGCCACACCTCTGTATGTCGACGGGACGCTCTACCTCGCGACCCCGCTCGGCCGCGCCATCGCTCTCGATCCCGTGACCGGTAAAGAGCGCTGGTCGTACGATTCCAAAGTTCCCCGCATCATGGGCTACGGCGACTTCGCCAATCGCGGCGTCTCCCTGTGGAGATCCGCTTCCGGTGAGCGCCGCATCATCCTCGCCACGGTCGACGCGCGCCTCATCGAAGTCGATGCATCGACCGGCAAGCCCGCCGCAGGTTTCGGCGACAACGGTGTCGTTGCCCTGCGCAGCGGCCTTCGTATCGCGCCGAAGGGCCTTGGCGACTTCGCCAGCTATGAGGAAACGTCCCCGCCCGCCATCGTCGGCAACACCATCGTGGTCGGCTCCGGGGTGGCGGACAACGGATCCGTCAGCATGCCCAGTGGCGAAGTGCGCGGTTTCGATGTCCTCACCGGCAAGCTCAAATGGACATTCGACCCCATCCCGCAGGGCCCGAAGGCCGTCGGCGCTGACACCTGGAAGAACGATAGTGCACACCAGACGGGCGCGGCCAACGCATGGTCGGTGATCGCCGCCGATCCCGCGCGCAATCTCGTTTTCATTCCCACCGGCAGCCCCAGCCCCGATTACTATGGCGGAGAGCGCCTCGGCAGCAATCTCTTCGCGAATTCTCTGGTGGCGCTGCGTGCCGACACCGGGGAACGGGTCTGGCATTTCCAGCTCGTGCACCACGACCTCTGGGACTACGATGTCGCTTCTCCGCCGATCCTCTTCGACGTTCATCGCAACAATCAGACGATTCCGGCGGTCGGCGTCGGCAACAAGGACGGCTATTTCTTCATCCTCGAACGCGAAACGGGCAAGCCGATCTTCGGTGTTGAAGAACGACCCGCCCCGAAGTCCGACGTACCCGGCGAAACGGCCTCAGCCACGCAGCCCGTCCCTCTGAAGCCGGCCGCCCTCGCGCCGCAGAAACCGCCCGAGCCCTGGGGCGCGACAGAGGCCGATCGCAAATGGTGCGCCGATGAAATCGGTAAACTTCGCAACGAAGGCATCTTCACGCCGCCCAGCCTGCGCGGCTCTTACATTGTGCCGGGCAACATCGGCGGCATGGCGTGGGGCGGGGCAGCCTACGATCGCGTCAATCACATTCTCGTGATCCCGACCAACAATCTTGCCGCCGAAGTGCGTCTGGTCCCGCGCGCGGATTTCGCGCAGGAATCTAAGGAGGTCGGCCGCAGCCTCGCGGGCGACTGGGAATTCGCGCCCCAGAACGGCACCCCCTACGGCATGGCCCGCCGCCTTCTGCGCGCGCCCTCCGGGTTGCCCTGCACCGCACCGCCATGGGGTGTGCTCAACGGCGTCGATGCCGACACCGGCAATATCAAATGGACCGTCCCCATCGGCCAGTTCCCCGGCGCGCCCCCGAGCTACGGCTCCATTGCGCTCGGCGGCCCCATCGTGACCGCCGGTGGCCTCGCGTTCATGGCCGGCACCGTCGACCCTGCCATCTATGCCTTCGACGTCAGGACCGGCCGGCAGCTCTGGAAAGGCGATCTGCCCACCAGCGCCCGCTCCACGCCGATGACTTATCGCGGCCCGGACGGCAAACAATACGTCGTGATCGCCGCCGGTGGCCACGGCATCGCCGGCATGAGCGCGCTTGGCGACTACCTTGTGGCTTTCTCGCTGCCCTGATCGCGCGCGCACTCGGCGCACATCAGTTCACGGCCGATAAATCCGTTGCGGCCTTCTGCTGTCAGCACCCACGCCCGCAATGTCCACGGCGGATCGTGCCGCACATGCTGGGTATGCCCGCACTCGAGCTCAGCGATCCAGTGTCCCGACTCATCCTGATGGAACCCCGTAATCCGCCGTTTCACCTGCGCAGCGTCCCGACAAGTTCGCGCACATTCGCCGCCCCGAGCTTTGGCAGCAGCTTCTCCAGTTCGCGCGCGATCTTCACCGTCGCGCCCGGATCCCAGAACGTCGCCGTGCCCACCTCCACCAGTGATGCCCCCGCGATCAAAAACTCCGCCGCATCCTCGCCCTTCGCGATGCCGCCCATGCCGATGACCGGTATCTTCACCGTCCGCGCGGCCTGCTCCACCATGCGCAGCGCGATCGGCTTAATTGCCGGCCCCGACAATCCTCCATGTCCCGCGCCGATGCGCGGCCGCCGCGTCTGCGCATCGATCGCCATCGCCACAAAAGTATTTACGAGCGATATCGCGTCCGCCCCGTTCTCCTCCGCGGTGCGCGCGTAAGGCTCAATCGCTGTCACATTAGGAGACAGCTTGACGATCACGGGCCGCGCCGCGATGCTCTTTACGCGACCGGTCAGATCGGCGAGCGCGCTTGCGTCGACTCCGAACGCCAGCCCGCCGCGATCTGTGTTCGGGCAGGACACGTTCAGTTCGTACGCCGCTACGCCCTCCGCCTCGTTCAGCGCTCTGACCACTTCGAGGTAATCGTCCGCCGCATAACCGAAAACATTCGCTATCACGGGTGTCGAATACCGCCTCAGACGCGGCAGCTTATCGGCGATAAATGCGCGTACCCCGACATTCTGCAGGCCAACCGAGTTGATCATCCCCGCGCGCGCCTCCCAAAGCCGGGGCGCCGGATTGCCCGCAAGCGGCTCTTTTGAAAGACCTTTGACAATAATCCCGCCGAGCGCGTTCAGATCCACCAGCTTTTCAAACTCGACGCCGTACCCAAACGTTCCCGAAGCTGCCAGCACGGGATTGCGGAAGCGGATGCCGCAGATAACCACTTCCATGGCGTGGCCTCTCATCGCGCGCCGCACCCGTCGCCCCCAACCGTCTCAAATACCTGCGGAGTCAATGCTATCCAACGGCTAAAAAACATCTTCTGGCGGATTGTAGCAGCAGGATTTAAGTGGTAGACTGCGGGTTAGTGGGAAGGTACTGGTACCACTCGAGCCGCGTTCGCCCGGTGAGCGCCGTGAGGCTATGAAGGACACAAGCATTCTCGGTGTCAAAGTCTGGCGAATGAAAAAAGGCATCAGCCTCCAGACCATAGCTGCGTCGACCAAACTCAGCGTGCGTCAACTCGAAGCCATCGAGGCTGGCGATTTCGCGAAACTCCCTGGTGGCGTCTATAATACCAGCTACATCCGCCAGTACGCCCGCGCCATCGATTTCGACGAAGCTGACCTGATCGCCTTCTATCAGGAACGCGTCAATCCCGCGGCCGCCGTGAGTGAAAAAGCCCCCCGCCCCGCTTCGCGCATGTCGCGCCTGCTGTTCCAGCAGTAATAAATCCCCTGCGCTTGCGGATACCCGGCACGAAACAGGAAGCGCACAGCCCGCTACCCTATTTTCTGAACAAGCCGGGCCTTGTGAGCGATATAAGTCTGAGCGCACAGCCCGCCGCGCTTTTTTCTGAAAAAGCCGGGCGTTGTGAGCGGTATAAGTCTGAGCGCACAGCCCGCCACGCTTTTTTCTGAGAAAGCCGGGCGTTGGGAGCGATATAAGTCTGAGCGCACAGCCCGCCACGCTATTTTCTGAGAAAGCCGGGCGTTGTGAGCGATATAAGTCTGAGCGCACAGCCCGCCACGCTATTTTCTGAGAAAGCCGGGCGTTGTGAGCGATATAAGTCTGAGCGCACAGCCCGCCACTCGGGCGGGCGTTGTGAGCGATATAAGTCTTAGATGATATGCTGTGACTCGCGATGAGGATTGCGAGAAACGTGCGGCGCGTTTCCTGGGTTTTGTTGCTCGCCGGCGTCAGCTGCGCCGCCCAGCAGATCGAAGTTCTCCCCGTACAGGGCAACGTCTATATGCTGGCCGGTGCGGGCGGCAACATCACATTGCAGCTCGGCGATAACGGCATACTCGTCGTCGACACCGGCCTCGCTCCGATGAGCGATCAGGTCATCGCCGAAATCCGCAGGCTTTCGAAAAAGCCGCTGCGCTACGTCGTCAACACCGGCGTCACGGAAGACCACACCGGCGGCAACGAGGCCTTCTCGCGCGAGTTCGGCACCTCGACCACCGTCAACATCGTCAATACGCCCGGCGCCAGCGCCACCCAGACCATCGCCATCCTCGGCAACGAAGCCATTCTCGACCGCATGAGCGCCACCGTGAACGGCAAGACCGCGCGCCCTTCGCTCGCCTGGCCCACCGATACGTTTTTCGATGAGCCCAAGGAACTCTACTTCAACGGCGAGTCCATCCAGATCCTGCACCAGCCCGCTGCGGTCACCGACGGCGACAGCCTCGTCTATTTCCGCCGCTCTGACGTCGTCAGCACCGGCGAAATTTTCAACACCACCGGCTATCCGAAGATCGATCTCGCCCGGGGCGGCAGCGTGCAGGGCGTTCTCGACGGACTCAATCACATCCTCGATCTCACCATCCCCGCGCATCACGAAGAAGGCGGCACCATGGTGATTCCCGGCCACGGCCGCATCTGCGACGAAATCGACGTCGTGGAATATCGCGACATGATGACCATCATCCGCGACCGCGTACGCGACCTCATCCGTCAGGGCAAGACCATCGAACAGGCGAAGGCCGCGCGACCCACGATGGACTACGACGGCCTGTACGACGTCTCGCAGCAGACGGCCGATGCGTTCGTCGAAACCGTGTACCGCAGCCTCACGCTCGACGCCAAACCGGAGAAGCACCGATGAGGATTCTGCTCGCCATCGCACTGGCTATTCCCGCCGCCGCGCAGATCAATCTTTCCGGCGAATGGGCGGCGCGTCAGCATGAAGATCAGCTGGAGCGCGGACCCGGCCCTGAACTCGGCGACTATCTCGGTTTTCCTGTCAATGACGCGGCCCGCCTGCGCGCCGACAGCTGGGACCCCTCGCGCATCACGCTTCCTGAAGAGCAGTGCCGCGTGCACATCGCGCCTTACATCTATCGCGGACCTATGGCGCTGCGCATCTGGGAGGAAAAGGACCCGGACTCGCAGCGCGTCATCGCCATCAAGAACTACATCAGCACCTACGAGCAAACGCGCACCATCTGGATGGACGGCCGTCCGCATCCTTCCGCCAACGCGCCGCACACATGGATGGGATTTTCCACCGGCCAGTGGGAAGGCGACATGCTGACGGTCTTCACAACGCATCTCAAGAACGGCTGGCTGCGCCGCAACGGTCTGCCCGAGAGCGACCGCGCCACCATGGTGGAACACTTCATCCGCCACGGCGACTATATGACCCACGTGACGATCCTGAAAGACCCGGTCTATCTGACGGAGCCGCTGATCCGCAGCGAGGATCTGGAACTGGACAACAACGAGCAGATTTCGTGGCTCTGGCCGTGTGAGCCGGTGGTCGAGGTGGTGCGTCCGAAAGGTGAGGTGCCAAACTACCTGCCTGGCCGCAATCCGTTCCTGCACGAATTCGCGCAGCGCTGGGCACTGCCTTATGCGCCTACGCGTGGCGGCGCCGAGACGATGTATCCCGAGTACCGCATCAAGCTGAAAACGATGCCGATCGACAAGCCGTAGTGGGGCGGGATGCCATCCCGCAGCGGGGTTGTTAACCCCGCTGTTCGCTTGCAATGTGCTGAACGACGCTCGGCGATAAAATTGTTTCGTGCTGAAAGTCGCCCTGATTGCACTCCTCTGTTTCATCCCTCCCGCCTCTGTCCTGCTGGCGCCGGACGACGACACCCCGCTCATCGGCCGCGTCGATACCACCGCATTCATCCAGATTGAAGCGAAAAGTTTCCCCGGTCTCACCGCGAAACAGCAGGCTCTCAACTACTGGTTGCAGCAAGGTTCCATTGCGATCGAGCCGATCATCTACGATCAGCTTTCGCGCTTCGGCCTGCGTCAGAAGCGCGTCCTCGAAGCCGTCGTCACCAATAAATCGAGGGTCGACGCGTCCCTCTACGGCCCGGTGCTCGATTTCACCATGCTCTTCTGGGCCAACAAAGGCAATCACAACGAGACCACGGCGCAGAAGTTCCTCCCCAAATTCACGGCGGCTGACCTGAAGCGCGCCCTCGAACAGGCCGGACATAAGGACCTGGTTCCCGAAGTCGATGCCCTCGCGCCCTCTCTGTTTGACCCGCAGTTCGAACCTCTGCTGATAGCCAAGAATCCGAAGGGCGGCCAGGACATTCTGCAGGCCAGTTCGGTGAATTTCTATTCCGGCGTCACGCTGCCAGATCTGAAAAACTTCACCGAGCATTACCCGCTTAACTCGCGCCTCGTAAAAGAAAACGGCCGTCTCATCGAACAGGTCTATCGCGCCGGCACGCCTGATGGCAAAGTTCCTCCCGGCCTGTACGCACAGTATCTGAAAAAGGCGAATGAAAGCCTGGAAAAAGCCCGCGCGTACGCCGAACCTGCCCAGGCGAAGGTGATTGCCGATCTGATCCGCTACTACCAGACCGGCGAATTCAAAGACTGGCTGCAGTTTGACGCCGACTGGGTGCAGGATAAGGAGGCGGTCGATTTCGCCAATGGTTTCATCGAGGTTTACCGAGACCCCCGCAGTGCCAAAGGCACCTCGCAGAGCTTCGTCTCGATCACGGATGCGAAAGTTTCCGCGGCGATTTCGAAGATCGCCGCCAACGCGCAGTATTTCGAAGACCGTGCCCCGTGGGACGCGCGCTACAAGAAGCAGGGCGTGAAGCCGCCCATCGCCATCGCGGTCGAAACCACTATCGAGACCGGCGATTTTCATGTGACCACGATCGGCGACAACCTGCCGAACGAAGACGAAATTCACGCGAAGTACGGCTCGAAGAGCTATCTGTTCTTCAGCAGTTCGCATGCACTCACCGAAGCGCAGGGCTTCAGTGCGCTGGACGAGTTCGCATGGTCTCCCGAGATCGCCGCGCGCGGCCGAAAGTATCGCATCGCCGCTGACGACCTGATGACAGAACTGCACGAAGTCATCGGGCATGGATCGGGCAAGCTCAGCCCGAAGCTGACCCACGAGGCAACGTTTTATCTAAAGGAATATTTCTCAGCCATGGAGGAAGCGCGCGCCGATTTGATGGCGCTTTGGAATGCCTTCGACCCGAAGCTGAAGGAGCTCGGCGTCGTTTCTTCGGACGAAGTGGGACGCGCCATGTATGACACCGCAGCCGCCAATATGCTGGTACAGCTTCGCCGCATCCCGAAGGGCGACACCATCGAAGAGGATCATCTCCGCGACCGCCAATTGATCGCCCGCTACATCATGGACAAAACCGGCGCCATTGCGATGGAGACGCGCAACGGCAAAACCTACGTCCATGTCACGGACTACAGCCGGATGCGCGAAGGTGTCGGCATGCTTCTTGCCGAGCTAATGCGCATCAAGGCGGAAGGCGACTATCCCGCGATCAAAGCCCTGATGGATAGGTACGCCGTTCACTTTGATCCCAAGCTGCGCGACGAGGTCGTGGCGCGCTACAACAAACTGAACCTGCCGACTTATTTCGCTGGTGTCAACGCGGACCTTACCCCTCAGTTCGACAAATCGGGCAACGTGGTGAAAGTGTCAATCGGCTATCCGCGCGATTACGTAAAACAGCAGCTGGGCTACAGCGCGATGTACCAATAGGTGCGCATCGTGGGAAGAGCCGCTAATTCTCACTGGGCATCTCCGCCCGCTGTACGACGTACACCGGTACCGGCCCCTTTACCGGCTCAAGCTTTAAACCGAGCTCATTCTGAAGGGCCCCGAAAATAAAGGTGGGGTCGGGAGGAACTCCTTCTGAGCCTGCATTCGCTTCGATGGCGAGCGGCCAGCTGACCTTGATGTCGTAATTCCCCTCAAGGTCGGTTTCGTTCTCCACCCATGAATTCATCACGCCCGTGAGGCTCAACGCAAACTGCGACATAGGAATGCTGGTCGCGGCAAATTGAGCAGAGTTCCCCGCAGTGCTGATTCGAACCCCGCCGCAAAGCGTCGCAGGATCGGACTTCGATGGCTTGTTGAACTGTACCGCCTCCGGCGGGCATTCATCTTCGTTCGTCCTGATCAGCCCCGTGTGCTTTCCCTCTTTCGAGCCGGACTGGACGAGGGAATAGTGAGACTGGGCCCTGCGTTCTGGTACCACCACAAGGCCGAATCGCTCTTCCAGCAAGTTCCGGAGCATCGCGATCATCTCCGGAGGCGGGTGAGGCTTATCCAGTTTTGCTGTGATATCAAACCGCGCGGAATCGAGCCAGGACGGGCCTCCGACGATCTGCACATCCTGAATGTGCCAGGCAGTGCGAATCAGCAGCCTCAGCGTCATGCCGTTATAGATCATGGTGCTCGGCGAAATGCGGATATCCGTGCGATTAACTCCAGGTGCGCTCTTTCGAACGGACTCCGCTTCGAATTTCAGCTTCGGGGAAGTTACCTCCTGCCCGAGCACTGCGAGACGCGAGCCTGACAGCCCACTCAGCATCACCAGTTGCAGAAATAGTCCGCAGGCTTTCAGCTTCACAGACACGATACGGATAGCATTCTACTCCGTCGTCGCGGGCAAGACTCCCATTCCCTTGGGCGAAGACCAGATCCGTCGTCCCGTCGCATCGCGAATTGTGATACCGGACACGCCGATGTCGACGCGCGGGTTCCCGTTCGCATCGTCGAGTTCCAGTTCAGCGCCCATCGCCCCGCTGCGCAGCGTCCCCGCAACCTGCCCCTGCTGATTGATCAGCGTGAACGAACTGGCGCGTACATTCGTCGGTCCGACACGCTCCTGCGCGCGGACCACCGGAATGGCCCGGTTCGCGGCATAACCTCCGGCGAATGCGCCGATCATAACCAGCGCGCAGAGAAGTAGATAGCGGTTCCGGCTCATGCGGCAAATCTCCTTTCCGCATAGGACGAACGATCCGCCCAAACGGTAGCCGCCGATGACAACGATTTAGACGCAATTTTCACTGAATCCAGTTGGCTTATGCCGGCAACTACGGCGACGCCACCCCCGCGGGTGCATACTGATCTTGCAAACGGGTGGTTCTTGAGAACCCTAGCCGCGGTTCCAATTTTCGCGGCGAAACGAGCGCGGAAAAAAAATGATTTTGCCAAACGAACCCAGCAAGTTATTGAAAACAAAGGAAAGATAAAAATAAACCGGGGAAGTCTGGTCAAGACCACCCCGGTTCAGGAGCGGACACTGAGGTCCGCGCCGCGTCGATCCGGTTTTACCCTATTGTTGGAATTTCTCAGTCCCCTTCTGATCGGGGCAACAACATCGACGTTTTCGATGCTACCACGGGTCAAAGTTTCTCGGCGATCGACTTCGCCTGCAGGAAAAGCAGCAGGTAATCCGGCCCGCCGGCCTTCGAATCGGTGCCCGACATGTTGAACCCGCCGAACGGATGCGCGCCCACCATCGCGCCCGTGCACTTGCGGTTGATGTACATGTTACCGACGAAGAATTCCTCGCGGGCCAGCGCCACATGTTCAGCGTTGGTCGAGTAGACTGCGCCGGTCAGGCCGTACTGAGAATCGTTCGCCATCGCCAGCGCGTGATCGAAATCGCGCGCCTTCGCCACCGCCAGCACCGGTCCGAAGATTTCTTCCTGGAACACGCGGGCATTCGAATCGACATCCGCGATGATAGTGGGCGGCAGGAAATGTCCGCTGCCCTGCGCAGGCTCGCCGCCCGTGACAACCCGGCCTTCAATTCTGCCGGTCTCGATGTACCGCTCGATGGACTTCTTCGCGCCCGCGCTGATCACCGGCCCCATGTAGTTCGCCGGATCGTCCGGCTCGCCGACCGTCATCTTTTCGGTGCGCGCTCTGAGCTTCCCGAGGAACCGGTCGTAAACGGCTTCATGCACGATCGCGCGCGAGCACGCCGAGCACTTCTGGCCCTGATATCCGAAGGCTGACACGGCTACGCCCTCGACCGCGGCATCCAGATCGCATTCGCCGTCAACGATGATCGCGTCCTTGCCGCCCATCTCGGCGACCACGCGTTTGATCCAGATCTGCCCCGGCTGCGGTTTGGCGGCGAGTTCGTTGATATGCAGCCCGACATCGCGCGATCCGGTGAACGAAACGAACCGCGTCTTCGGATGCGACACCAGCAGATCGCCGATCGCGCCGCCGCTGCCGGTCAGGAACGAAAACGACGATGCCGGAAATCCGGCTTCGAGCAGCGTCTCGGCGAATACCGCCGCAATCGTGGGTGTCTCGCTCGACGGCTTGATAACGATCGTGTTGCCGGCCACCAGCGCCGCGCCGGTCATGCCGCAGAGAATCGCCAGCGGAAAATTCCACGGCGGAATCACCACGCCCGTGCCCAGCGCGAGGTAGCGCATCTCGTCACGCTCGCCGGGCAGTTGGACAATGTCCTGCGGCCCTGCGAGGCGCAGCATTTCGCGCGCGTAGTATTCGCAGAAATCGATGGCTTCGGCCACCTCAGCCTCCGCCTCCGGCCACGTCTTACCGGCTTCGAAAACCAGCCAGGCGTCGAACTCATACTTGCGTTCGCGGATCAGCGACGCCGTGCGCAGCAGCATTGGAACGCGTTCCGTTACCGGCGTCCGGCTCCACGCGCCGAAGTTCGTGTAAGCCGTCTCGACCGCCCGCTTCGCCAGCTCGGGCGTTGCCTTCTGATGCACGCCGACGATCTCGTCGGGACGCGCCGGATTTGTCGAGGTAAACTTTTCGCCTGTGCGAATGCGCTCACCCGCAATGAGGATGTCGTACTCGCGCTCCAGCAGCCCGCGCACCTTTGCCAGCGCTTCTTCCATCCGTCGCCGGTTCTCCGGGACGGTGAAGTCGGTATAAGGCTCGTTCCGGAATTCCGGCAGTTTCAGGACCGTGTCTCGCTCGTTCGCCACTTTCCCTCCGCGAACTCAATTCTCGCAAAGCTGACCCGCGGGTCGTGCCCGAAGCTGCACCACCACTGTTCGGCCGCGGCAACTCCAAGCAGCCGCGTCTTGTTGGCGATGGTCTCCAGCGGAAACAGATCGAATCCGCTCACCCACGTCGGCGTCAGCTGCGACGCATACTCAATTAGATCGGCGAAGTGGCACCAGGATTCACCGCGCGAGCGCACCAGCACGGTCATCATGTCGCGGTTGTGACCCGGCGTGACCTCGACGGAAACTCCCGGCACAATTTCGCCGTCGCCATCCAGCAAATGCATGCTGCCAGATGCGATCAGCGACTCATAGTTGACTGCGCGGTAACTGACCGCATCGCGCGGATGCTGCTCGCGGGCGTGTTCGAGCTCGCCGCGCTGTGTGAAGTAGCGCGCGCGGGGCAGGGCAGGGAGGACGTGCGGCCCGTCTGCCACGGTGTTCCCGCCGCAATGGTCCCAGTGCAGATGGGTGTTGATGACGATGTCAATCGAATCCGCTGCAAAACCGTGCTGTGCGAGAACTTCAGTAATGCGCGGCGGATTGGGCAGCCGCATCCGGTCGCGCGCGCGTTCGTCGTGACGAATGCCGCCGCCGGTCTCGATGAGAATCCGGTGGTCGCCGGTCTCGACGACGAAACAGTTGAATCCCGCCTCGATGCGGTTCAGTTCGTCGACTGGTTCAAGCTTCGACCAGAGTGTCTTCGGCACCACGCCGAACATCGCGCCGCCGTCCCACCAGTAGGAACCCACACGGAGCGGCGTGATGCGGAGGTCGCCGAGCTGAAGCGTTGAGGAGCGAAGAAGCAAACTAGCCCTGGACGAGTTTGCGCCCGCGCTCGAAGAGATCGCCCGCGTCCTCCACAATTTTCTTCCCGCGGTCGTAGAGCTCCTTGCCGCGGTCCATCATCTCGCGGCCGCTCGACTCCACCGCTTCGCGCGTATTCTGCGTCGTCTTGCTGAGGTACTTTCGCGTATCTTTGCCGGATTTGGGAGCCAGCAGCAGCGCCGCCGCGGCCCCGATCACCGCCCCCGCCAGAAACCAGCCAAGACTGCCGTTCTCATCCATGTTCGTTGTCCTCACCACCATTCTAGTGTGGCGCCGCGCAGAAACAAAAAAGCCGCAACCGGTTCGCGGCTGCGGCTCCCATCGAAGTGTTTCGAAGACTACTCTTTGGTATCTTCCCCGGGTGCGCCTTCGTCGGGGAGGGCGCCTTCCTGCTGCGCCTTAAGGCGCTCTTCCTTACGCTTCGCCCGTTCCGCCGCGCGCTTCACCAGATCGGAACCGACCAGTTCCAGCATCGCCAGTTCCGCGCCGTCGCCTCGGCGGTTGCCGAGACGCGTGATGCGCGTGTATCCGCCCTCGCGCTGCCCGAAGCGCGCGCCGAGCGTCTCGAACAGCTTCTTCACCGATTTCGGCGTCGTCAGAAAAGCCGCCGCCTGCCGCCGCGTGTGCAGCGTGTCGCGCTTGGCGAGCGTGATCATCTTCTCGACGAGCGGCTGCACAGCCTTCGCCTTGGGAACGGTGGTGATCACGCGCTCGGCCTCAATCACACTGGTGGTCAGGTTCTTGAACAGGCTGTTACGCGAGCCGACGTCCCGCTTCAGTTTTGCGTTGCCAAATCTGTGTCGCATCTTGGTTGACTTTCGTTAGCTTTTTTGCTCGTGTCTAGGCGAACTGATCTTCGTCCGGCAGTTCCTCGGGGATGGAGCCCGGCGCCGGCGGCGGCGGGGCTATCAGGCGTCCGTGCGCGTCGGGCTTCATGCCGAGCGCGAGACCCATGGTGCCGAGAATTTCCTTGATTTCGTTCAGCGATTTGCGGCCGAAATTCTTGGTCCGCAGCATTTCCGATTCGGTCTTCTGCACCAGTTCGCCGATAGTCTGAATACCGGCATTCTTGAGGCAGTTGTACGAACGCACCGAAAGCTCGAGCTCTTCCACACTGCGGTTCAGCTGATCGCTGACGCGGTCCAGGCTGCGCTCCGCGGGCTCTTCGGTGAGTTCCGTGACTTCTTCGAAGTTGATGAAGATCGTCATGTGATCCTTCAGCAGCTTCGCGGCGTGCCCGATGGCGTCCTGCGGCGAGATGGCGCCGTTGGTCCAGACCTCAAGCGTCAGTTTGTCGTAGTCCGTCATTTGGCCGAGGCGCGCGGCCTCGACCGTGAAATTCACTTTGCGCACCGGCGAGTGCACCGAGTCGATCGGAATGTAGCCGATGGCGAGGTCTTCGTCGAAGTTCTTGTCGGCGCTCACGTAGCCGCGGCCCGTTTTCAGGCGCATCTCGATATCGAGCTTGCCGCCTTCGCTGACCGTCGCGATGTGCAGATTGCGGTCGAGCACTTCGACGTCCGCGTCGGTCTGAATCGCGCCGGAGAAAATCTCACCGGCCTTGTCTGCCACCAGGCGCACGGTCTTGATACCTTCGCCGATCACCTTGAACGGAACCTGCTTCAGGTTCAGGATGATGTCGGTGGCGTCTTCGACCACGCCCGGGGATAGGGCTGAATTCGTGATCCACGCCTTCAATGCGGATCGCGGTGATGGCCGCGCCTTCGATGCTCGAGAGGAGCACGCGGCGCAGCGAATTGCCGATGGTGGTGCCGAAACCGCGCTGGAACGGCTGGGCGGTGAACTGCCCGAAACGCTCCGTCAGGGTCTCGGTGTTAGCGACCAGACGTTTTGGTTTCTGAAATCCTTTAAACATGCTTTCTTTTCACTCCAAATAACGGCGAGGCTTTATCTCAATCCGCGCACGCCGTGGTTTACATCAAAAATGCTACTGCGGTTACTGCTTACTTGCTGTACAACTCCCTACTTACTGTAAAGTTCAACGATCAGCTGTTCGTTGATCGGAATCTGGGTCAGCTCGTCGCGGCGCGGCGTGCTGTTGATTCTGCCCTTCAGATTTTCGCGATCGACATCCATCCAGGACGGCGATGGCGCATGCGCGGTGGCGTCGCGGGAGGACAGGATGGTCGGATTGTTCCTGCTCGATTCGCGCACGGCGATTTCATAACCCGGCTTCACGATAAACGAAGGAATGTCGACCTTGCGTCCGTTCACCTGAATGTGTCCATGGCGCACGATCTGACGCGCCTGGGCGCGGCTTGCTCCCAGGCCCATGCGGTAGATCACGTTGTCGAGACGCCGCTCGAGCGTGCCGAGCAGCATTTCGCCGGTGATGCCTTTCATCTTGACGGCTTTTTCGAACGTGTTGCGGAACTGCGCTTCGAGAATCCCGTAGATGCGGCGCACTTTCTGCTTTTCGCGCAGCTGCAGACCGTAGCCGACGATCTTCGCCTTGCGGTCTTTACCGTGCTGTCCGGGAACGAAGTTGCGTTTCTCGATGGCGCACTTTTCCGAGTGGCATCGCTCGCCCTTCAGGAATAATTTCATGCCCTCGCGCCGGCACAGCCGGCAGGAGGGACCTATGTAACGTGCCAAATATTTCTTCCTTTCTGGTTCACGTGCGGTTTACAGCCAGTGGCCTTCCTCCCGCTTAACTTCTCAATAAAGGCGACTACTCAAACTCTGCGCTTCTTGGGCGGTCGGCAGCCGTTGTGGGGAATCGGCGTCGTGTCGCGAATGGTTCGCACATCAAGGCCCGCCGTCGCCAGCGCGCGTACGGCTGATTCGCGGCCCGAACCCGGACCGCTTACCCGCACTTCCACCGTGCGCAGTCCGACTTCGTTGGCTTTATTCGCCGCCGTCAGAGCCGCCTGCTGCGCGGCAAACGGCGTGCCTTTGCGCGAGCCGCGGAATCCGAGAGATCCCGCGCTCGACCACGAGACCGTGTTGCCTTCCGGATCCGAGATGGTCACGATCGTGTTGTTAAAAGTGGCCTGAATGTGCACGAGGCCGACATGCACGACACGCTTTTCCTTCTTCTTGAAGGTCTTTTTCTTCGCGCCCTTCGCTGGTGCTTTTGCCATTAGGTCTTTGACGTCGCTTTCTTCTTGTTGGCCACAGTGCCCTTACGCGGTCCTTTGCGCGTGCGCGCATTGGTATGGGTGCGCTGGCCGCGCGTCGGGAGTCCGCGGCGGTGCCGCAGTCCGCGATAGGAGCCCATCTCAATGTGACGGCGGATGTTGAGCGACACCTCCTTGCGGAGATCGCCTTCGACCGCGCCTTCCTCTTCGAGGATATTGCGGATGTTGTTGACCTCTTCTTCGGTCATGTCCGCGATCTTCTTGTTCGCGTCGATGCCGGCGCGGTGAAGCAGACTCTTCGAGCGCGTGCGGCCGATGCCGTAAATGTAGGTGAGGCCGATTTCAGCCCGTTTCTTTGGAGGCAGGTCAACGCCCGCGATACGTGCCATGGTGGTCTTTTATCCTTGCCGCTGCTTGTGTTTCGGATTCGTGCAGATGACGCGCACCACGCCCTCGCGGTGGATCAGCTTGCACTTGTCACAGATTTTCTTTACCGACGCTCGAACTTTCATAAGTTAACCAATCTTCTTCCGGCGCGCAAAACGGACCCTTCGGCCTTTGCGCTACAACTTCTTAACAATCCGTCCCCGCGTCAGGTCGTGCTCGCCAAGCTCGACTTCCACGCGGTCGCCCGGCAGAAGCCGGACCCAGTTCCGCACCGCCGATCCCGCGCCATGCGCGAGGACCTGGGCCTTGTTATTCAGCTCGAGCCGGTACAGCAGGCTCGGTAACTCTTCCACCACGACCGCCGGAACCGTCACGGCCTGGTCAAAACCCACGGCCCGTTCGCCGTAACCGCCACGCAGTGCTCGAAGTGCGCCGAATACGACCCGTCCTTCGCCACCGCGGTCCACTTATCCTTCAGCACCTTCGCGTCGGGCTTCCCCGCGTTCACCATGGGCTCGATGGCGAGCACCATACCCTCGCGGAGGCGCGGATTTTCGTTCCGTTTATCCACGTAATTGGGAATCTGCGGCTCTTCGTGCAGCTGCGTCCCGATCCCGTGGCCCACATACTCCCTGACGATCGAAAAGCCGTTGTCGATAACGTGCCTCTCGACCGTCCCGCAGATGTCAAACAGACGATTGCCCTCGCGAACCTTGTCAATCGCCAGTTCCAGCGATTCCTCGGTCACTTTGAGGAGCTTCTTCGTCTGCTCGTTCAGTTCGCCAACTCCCACCGTCAGCGCCGAATCTCCGAAATATCCTTCCAGCTGGACGCCCGTATCGATGGACACGATGTCGCCCTTCTTCACAACCCGTTTCGGGTTCGGCATGCCATGCACAATCTCCTCGTTCACCGAGGTGCAGAGCACGTACCGATACCGCTCCCCGGCAGCGGGTACGAAGTAGTCTTTGAACGCGGGCTTGGCTCCCGCGTCCGCCATCATCTTCACCGCCGCCAATTCCAGATCCCAAGTCGAAATACCTTCTTCGACCATATCGCCGAGCGCGTGCAGAATCCTGTGCACCAGCAGCCCGCTGCGCCGCATCTTCTCCAGTTCGGAGGCTGTCTTGCGGACAATCATGCCTGAACCAGCCCCCCCTGAATCAAAACCTGCAGCCGCGACTTGATCCACTCAAACACCGCTTCCGGCCGTTCCCGGCTTGCATCCACTTCAATCAGCCCATCGCTCATCGCACGGAAGAACTCGATCAGCGGCTGCGTCTGGCGTTCATACTGTGCCAGCCGTTCGCGCACAACTTCTTCCCTGTCGTCATCGCGAATGACCAAAGAAGTCCCGTCGAGGTCGCAGATGCCATCGACCTTCGGGGGGCGGGAAACGGCGTTATATAGAGTGCCGCATTTCGGGCACACTCGTCTCCCACTCATTCGCGAGATAATTATATTGTAATCAACGACAAGGTGAATTACCACCTCGCCGGCCCCGACATTCGTCAGAAGCCGCATCATCTCTTCCGCCTGCGCCGGTGTCCGCGGATAGCCGTCGAGAATAAAACCGCGCTTTGCGTCCGGCTGCTGAATCCGCTCGAACACCAGCTGATTCACTGACTCGTCCGAAACCAGCTTCCCGGCCCGCATGCCTTCCTGAATCGCACGGCCCAGGTCGTCGCCAGCGCGGATGTGTTCGCGCAGCATGTCACCGGTCGAAATCTGCGGGATGCGCAGCCAGTCGACCAGGTATTTCGACTGCGTCCCTTTGCCCGAACCCGGCGACCCGAACAGAATGATCGCGAGAGGCTTTGCGAGATCGTGAGGCAGGTGTTCTTCACCCGCGGGCGCAACAGCGCTTGTCACCTTCGATCCTGCCTTACCCAACGCCATCTAGAATGAGCTGCGGCGGCCGCGGATGCGTCCGGCGCGCGGCGTGAATCCCTCGTAGTGACGCATGATGAGCTGGGCTTCAATCTGGTTGATCGTGTCCATGGCAACGCCCACCACGATCAGAAGCGAGGTGCCGCCGAAGTAGAACTGAATGTTGAGACCTTCGAGCAGAAACTGCGGGAAATATTTGTCGATGAAGTTACCGATGAGCGGCAGGTGCTGCAGGTGAATGCCATTCATCATCACCTGAGGGATCAGACAGAGAATCGACAGGTAGATGGCGCCCACGAACGTGATCCGGGTAAGGATGGTGTTCATGTAGTCCGATGTGCTGCGGCCCGGCCGGATGCCCGGGATGAAACCGCCGTACTTGCGCATGTTGTCCGCAGCTTCATTTGGATTGAAGATGATCGACACGTAGAAGAAGCAGAAGAAAATGATCAGCGCGACGAAAAAAACCACATAAAGCGGCTCGCCCGGGCGAATCGACGTCAGTGTGTTTGTCAGCCAGGTGCTGTTCTTGACGATCGGGAACGTTGCGATTGTCTGCGGGAAGGCCAGAATCGAGGAAGCGAAGATCACCGGGATGACGCCGCCGGCGTTGACCTTGAGCGGCATGTGAGTCGATTGTCCGCCCATCACGCGGCGGCCGATCACGCGCTTGGCGTACTGCACCGGGATGCGCCGCTCGGCGGTTTCCACCATCACGATGAATGCCACGACAGCGATCATGACCACCAGAATCAACGCGAGCGTAAGCGCATTCCATTCGTGGGTGACAAACACGTTGGTGTAGAGGTTGCCTATCGCACCCGGCACGCCAACCACGATGCCGGTGAAGATGATCAGCGACATGCCGTTCCCGACGCCGCGTTCGGTGATCTGCTCACCCAGCCACATGATGAATGCGGTGCCGGTGGTGAGCGAAAGAATCGTCAGGAAGATGAAGCCGATGCCCGGGTTGATGACTATGTTGTCCTGCATGCGCTCGAGGCTGATCGCGATGCCGAAGCTCTGCGCGATGCCGAGCGCGACCGTGAGATAGCGCGTCCACTGCGTGATCTTGCGCCGTCCGAGTTCGCCTTCCTTCTGCAGTTTCTCAAGAGTGGGGACGACGACGGTCAGCAACTGCAGGATGATCGATGACGTGATATACGGCATGATGCCGAGCGCAAATACGCTCAACCGCCGGATATTGCCGCCCGCGAAGAGGTCGAAGAAGCCGAAGATACCGCCGGACTGTTTGGTCAGGAAATCCTGCCAGCGGATGACGTCGATACCGGGCGTCGGGACAAAACTGCCGAACCGGTAGACGGCGAGCATGGCGAACGTGAACAGGACGCGCTTCCGCAGATCCGGGATCCGGAAGATATTGCCGATCGCTTCAAATAGCTTGCCCATTTGTGTCCCTAACTATGCTACGCCCGATTGATTCCTTACGCGGCGGCCCCGATGACCCGTACCGTGCCACCCGCTTTCTCGATTTTTTCCGCGGCGGATTTGGAAAAGATGTGCGCCTCGACGTCGATCTTCCGCGTGATGTCGCCCGATCCGAGAACCTTGAGTCCGTCGCCGAGCTTATTGATGATACCGGCCGCGATCAGGCTGTCGACCGTGAACGTGTCACCGGGAAGTTTTTCCAGATCCTTCAGATTCACGATCGAATACTGCTTCTTGAAGATGTTGGTGAAGCCGCGCTTGGGAAGACGGCGGTGCAGCGGCATCTGGCCGCCTTCGAATCCGCGCATAATGCTGTATCCGGAGATCGAGCGCGCGCCCTTGTGTCCGCGCCCCGAGGTCTTGCCTTTACCGGAACCCATGCCGCGTCCGATGCGCTTCTTCCGGTGCTTCTGCCCGGCGGGTGGTTTCAGTGAACTGAGATCCATGATTCGAATTTCCTTTAGTCGACAAGCGCCAGCAGATGCGGAATCTTTTTCACGAAGCCGCGGAACGACGGCGTATCGGGCCGCTCCACGATCTGGTTCATTTTCCGCAGTCCGAGCGCGCGCACGATGACCTTGTGCTTTTCCGGCGTGCAGATCGGGCTGCCGATCAGCTTGATCCTGATTTTTCCCTCGGCCATTACATCTTCTCCGGTGTCAGGCCGCGCATTTCCATGACGGCATTTTTGTCGCGCAGCTGCTCGAGTGCGTTGATCGTGGCCTTGACGACGTTGTGCGGATTGTGGCTGCCGATCGATTTGGTCAGCACGTTCGGAATCCCGCAGGCCTGTACGACGGCGCGCACCGGACCGCCGGCAATAACGCCGGTGCCGTCCTGCGCGGGCTTCAGCATCACCATCCCCGCGCCGAAGCGTCCCAGCACCTGATGCGGGATCGTGTTTTCCAGCAGATGAATCTTACGCAGGTTTTTCTTCGCCGCTTCGATGCCCTTGCGGATGGCCGACGGCACTTCCTTCGCCTTGCCGACGCCGAAGCCGACGACGCGCGCGGAGGAATCACCCACTACTACGAGAGCGGAAAAGCTCATGTTCTTGCCGCCCTTGACCACTTTCGTGACGCGGTTAATGGCGACGACGTTTTCCTTCAGATTGAGCGACTGCGGATCGACCCGCTTTACCGTATGAACTGCCATCAGAACTCCAGACCCGCTTCCCGCGCCGCATCGGCGAGCGCCTTGATGCGACCGTGATAGAGGTAACCGCCGCGGTCAAAAACCACCTTGTTGATGCCGTTTTCTTTGGCGCGCTCGGCGACACGCTTGCCGATTTCCTTCGCCGCCGCCACATTGCCGCCGCTCGGTTTTTTGCTGCCGGACGCTTTTTCCGTTGAACTTGCCGCCACCAGTGTGACGCCCCTGGTGTCGTCGATGACCTGCGCGTAGATATGCGCGGTGCTGCGGAAAACAGCCAGACGCGGACGCTCTGTAGTACCCTGCAGCTTCTTGCGAATGCGCACGTGTACGCGTTCGCGGATTTCGTTTTTCGAAATCTTGCGTAACATTTACTTCTTTGCTCCCGTGGCGCCGGACTTGCCGACCTTCTTCTTGAGCACTTCGCCCATGTAACGGACGCCCTTGTTCTTGTACGGATCCGGCTTGCGCAGCGCCCGGATGTTGGCGGCCACCTGTCCCAGCAGCTGCTTGTCGTGACCGCTCAGGACCAGATGCGTCTGCTTGTCGATCTTCAGATCGACCCCCTCCGGCAGCAGAACTTCGATCGGGTGCGAATAACCGAGCGTGAACGTGGCGAGTTTACCCTTCACGTCGGCGCGATAGCCAATACCGACGATGTCGAGTTCTTTCGTGAATCCCGTCGAAACACCCTGCACCGCATTCGCCGCCAATGCGCGCGTGAGACCGTGCAGCGCCGCGTGGTTATCGCTCTCTCGATGGATTTCCAGAATTCCGGTTTTCTGCTCGATACTGATACCGTCGGGAATCGGTACTTCGAGCGTACCCTTCGGCCCCTGAACCTTCAGTTGTTCGCCGATCTGGATCTTCACGCCGGAGGGCAGCGGGATCGGCTTTTTTCCTACTCTCGACATAAGTCTTTTACCAAACCCTGCAAAGAATTTCGCCGCCCACGCCTTCTTTGCGTGCCGTGCGGCCGGTCATCACGCCTCGCGGCGTGGTGAGGATGCTGATTCCGAGTCCACCCTGCACGCGAGGAATATCGGTCTTGCCGACATAGGTGCGGCAGCCGGGGCGCGACACACGTTCGATGCCGGTTACCACAGGCGAATTGTCCGGTGAATATTTAAGGTAAATGCGGATGACCTTCTTGACGCCATCATCGGTCGTGTTCCGCTGGCCGCCTTCCGCGGGTGCCACCTTGAAGTTCGCGATGTAACCCTCTTCCTTGAGGATGCGGGCGATCTCGGTCTTCAGCTTCGAAGCTGGCACGTCAACTTTCGGATGACGCGCCGCCATGGCATTGCGCACCCGGGTCAGCATGTCCGCGATTGGATCACTTGTCACTTAATTCCGTACCCCCCTCTTACCAGCTTGCTTTGACCACACCCGGGATTTCGCCGTTCAGCGCCAACTGCCGGAAGCACAGTCGGCAGATTCCGTACTTGCGCAGAAACCCACGCGGCCGTCCGCAGCGCCAGCAGCGATTGCGGAGGCGACAGGCGAACTTCGCCTTCGTCTTGTGCTCATGCGCCCGCTTATTCTTCGCGGCCTGCTTTTCGTCTTTTGCGATCTTCGCGGTTGTTGCCATGAAATTCTCCTGCTACTGCGTCCGGAAAGGCATTCCCATCTGTTTGAGCAACGCCAGGCCTTCGGCGTCGGTTCGCGCAGTAGTGGTGATGCAGATATTCATTCCCTTGGTTTTGTCTACTTTCGAGTAATCGATCTCCGGGAAAATCAGCTGGTCTTTCACGCCCAGTGTGTAATTGCCGCGGCCGTCGAACGATTTTGAGGAGACGCCGCGGAAGTCGCGCACGCGGGGCAGCGCAACGTTCAAAAGGCGGTCCAGAAATTCGTACATACGGTCGCCGCGCAGCGTGACCATCGTGCCGATCGCCATGCCTTCGCGCAGCTTGAACGCAGCGATCGATTTCTTCGCCTTGGTTATGACCGGCTTCTGTCCGGTGATGGCGCCGAGCTCATTCACCGCACCGTCCATCAGCTTCGCATTCCCCGTGGCTTCACCCATGCCGATGTTGATTGCAACCTTTTCGACCTTCGGCACAGCCATGACGTTCTTGTACCCGAACTCTTTCGTCAGAGCGGGGACCACGTTTTTCTGGTAATGTTCTCTCAGTCTCGCTGCCATAGGACGTCCTTACTTCTTGTCGAGCGTCTGCCCGCATTTGCGGCAGATTCGCGTCCGGCGTGCCTTGCCGCCAGGGGCCTCTGTGATGTTGTGCCCGATCCGTGCCGGTCCGCATTTCGAACACAGGATCATGACATTCGAAACCGCGATCGGCGATTCCTTTTCCGCGATACCGCCCGCAATCTGCTTCTGCGGGTTCTTGCGCGTATGGCGCTTGATCATGTTGACGTGCTCGACCAGAATGCGCCCGGTCGCGCTGTCGACGCTCAGAATGCGCCCTTCCTTGCCGCGATCCCGCCCGGCGATGACTCGCACGTTATCGTTCTTCTTCAGCTGAATCCGCACCGGCGGCCGCTTGTCCTTCTTTAATTTCATCCCCACGTCAGATGGCTCCTAAATAACTTCCGGCGCGAGCGAAACGATCTTCATGTAGCGCTTGTCGCGCAGCTCGCGCGCCACCGGTCCGAACACGCGGGTTCCGATCGGCTCGCCGATTTCGTTGATCAGCACGGCAGCGTTCGAATCGAATCGGATGTAGCTGCCGTCGCGCCGGCGGGTCTCCTTGCGCATGCGCACGATGACGCAGCGCACCACCTTGCCCTTCTTGATTGCCGAATCCGGGGCAGCTTCTTTCACTGCGGCCGTGACCACATCGCCGAGTCCGGCCCGCAGCCCGAGGTCGCCGCCGCGCGGCAGAATGCAGGAAAGCCTGCGCGCGCCGCTGTTATCGGCCACCTCGAGAATTGTTCTCATTCCGATCATGGTTGTTTCCTCAGAATTCCTGCGTAAGCAGTTGTATACAAGCCGTCAGACCTTCACGTCCAGATCGGAGGGCTCAGCCGCGCCGACCAGTGCCGCGCGGCGGATCACGTCACCGAGGCGCCACCGCTTGAGCTTGCTCATCGGGCGGCATTCGATAATGCGAACGACATCACCCACGCGCGCCGTGTTCTGTTCATCGTGCGCGTAAAACTTCTTGTGCTTCATGACGATCCTGCGATAAAGCGGATGCGGCACGCGGCGGCTTACCTGCACCACGATCGTCTTGTGCATTTTGGTCGAGATCACTTCGCCGACCTTTTCGTTCTTGTGCTGATTGGGTGTCTGATCTGCCATCTACTTCGCGCTCCGCAGTTCGTTCTCACGCAGATAGGTCAGGAGGCGCGCGCGGTCCTTGCGATTTTCCCGCAGCCGCTTGATGCCTTCCGTCTGCCCCATCGAAAGCTGAAACTTAACGCGGAAGGACTGCTCATCGATTTCTTCCAGCTTCTTCCGCATTTCGGCGGGGTCGAGCCCCCGCAGCTTGTCTTTCTTCATGCCGTTACTCCGCGCTCTCACGCGATAAAAACTTCGTCTTCAACGGAATCTTGTGGGCCGCCAGGCGCATGGCCTGCTGCGCGATCTCGACACCCACGCCTTCCATCTCAAACAAAACCTTGCCGGGGCGAATTACTGCCACCCATTCTTCCGGCGCGCCTTTGCCCTTACCCATTCGGGTTTCAGCCGGCTTCTTGGTGATGGGCTTGTCGGGGAACAGCCGGATCCAGACCTTGCCGCCGCGCTTGATGAAACGCGTCATCGCGATACGGGCTGCTTCGATCTGGCGCGATGTGATCCACCCACACTCCATCGCCTTGAGCGCGTACTCGCCGAACGCGATGGATGACCCGCGCCAGGCTTTGCCCTTCATACGCCCGCGCTGTACCTTGCGGTATTTGACCTTCTTGGGCATCAACATAGTTCAGTTATTCCTTGCTCTCCGTTTCGGAGGAGGCGGATGACTCGGGCTGGGGAGCCTCGGCGGTTAGCGCCGGATTCGCTTCCGGCCCCGCTTCCGCCTTCGGTTCCGGCTTCGGTTCCTTCCACGCCGGCTGCACGGGCGCCATCAGGGGCGGCATGATCGGTCCGCCGGCGCGCGGTGCGCGGGTTTCAGTCGGCGGCGCCTGAACGGGAGCAGCGGGTTCGCCAATGGCCTGTTCTCCGGCAATACGCGGCGGACGATCGCCTTCGCGGCGAGGTCCACGGCGATCGCGCGCGCCGGGTCCGCGTTCGTTGCGGCGCGGTTCACCATCCTGCATGATGGTCCGCTTGCCGTCGGCAAGAATTTCGCCTTTGTACAGCCACGCCTTGACGCCGATAACCCCGTAAGTGGTGTGTGCTTCCGTGGTGCCGTAGTCGATATCGGCGCGCAGCGTGTGGAGCGGCAGCTGCCCCTGCAGATACCATTCGCTGCGCGCGATTTCAGCGCCGTTCAGACGGCCCGACACGCGCACCTTGATTCCTTTGCAGCCGAAGCGCAGCGCCGAATCGACCGCCTTGCGCATGGCGCGGCGGAAGGCCACGCGTTTTTCCAGCTGCAGGGCGATCGATTCCGAAACCAGCTTGGCATCGAGCTCCGGCTTATGCACTTCCTGAATATCGATAAAAACCTCGCGGTTGGTTTTCTTGGCGAGCGAGGTCTTGAGCTTCTCGATTTCCGCTCCCTTGCGGCCGATGATGATGCCCGGACGCGAGGTGCGGATGGTGACGCGCAGCTTGTTGCCCGGCCGGTCGACTTCGATCGAACTCACACCCGCGCTCTTCAGCTGCTCACGCAGACCTTCTTTCAGTTCGAGATCTTCCTGCAGAAGCCCGGCATAACCCTGCTTCGAGAACCAGCGCGAGCGCCACGGCTTGTTGAAGCCCAGCCGGAAACCGTAAGGATGTACCTTTTGACCCATCTCTATTCCTTCTCCGCGACTTTCACCACGATGTGCGAGGTGCGCTTCTGAATCCGGTAAGCGCGGCCCATCGGCGCCGGGCGCACGCGTTTCTGACGCGGCCCTTCGTTGACATATGCCTCGGATACGTAGAGCTGATCCACATCGAGGTCTTCGTTTTGATTCTGCGCGTTGGCGATCGCCGAGTGCAGCACTTTCTCTACAGTGGGAGCGACCCGCTTGTTGACGCTGCGCAGGGTGATGATCGCGTCGTTCGCTTTGCGGCCGCGAATCAGATCGACGACAAGCCGCGCCTTCTGCGCCGACACCCGGATGAATCTGGCTTCTGCTTTGACTTCCATCTTTTATGCCTTCGACGACTTTTCAGTGGCAGCCTTCGCCTGATGACCTTTGAAATGGCGTGTCGGGGAAAATTCGCCCATCTTGTGACCCACCATGTTTTCCGTTACGTAGACCGGAATGAATTTCCGGCCGTTATGCACCGCGATCGTGTGGCCCACAAACTCGGGCAGAATCGTCGAGCGCCGCGACCAGGTGCGGATCACTTCCTTACGGTTCGCCGCATTGAGAGCGTCGATTCTGTTTTCGAGGTGCCCGTCGGTAAATGGTCCTTTTTTTACGGAACGTCCCATTTATTAGTTCCTCACCGCGCACAACGAACCTTCGGTCTGTGCGCTCATTATTGCTTCCCTCTGCGATCGTTGACGATGAATTTGTCGGTGCGCTTGTTATTGCGCGTCTTGAAGCCGCGCGTCGGCTGGCCCCACGGGGTCACGGGGTGGCGTCCCCCTGAAGTCTTGCCTTCGCCGCCGCCATGCGGGTGATCGACGGGGTTCATAGAAACACCGCGGTTGTGCGGGCTCTTTCCCAGCCACCGTTTGCGACCTGCTTTGCCGAGCGATACGTTTTCGTGATCGCTGTTGCCGACAACGCCGATCGTCGCCATGCAGTCGGTCGAAACCCGCCGCACTTCAGCCGAGGGCAGTTTCAGCAGCGCCACGCCGCCTTCGCGCGAAACCAGTTGCGCCTGCGTACCGGCCGAACGCGCCATCTGCGCACCCTTGCCGGGGCGCAGCTCGATGTTGTGCACGATCGTGCCGGCCGGAATGTTCTTCAGCGGAAGCGCATTGCCGACCAGGATGTCTGCTTCGGGACCTGAGGAAACCGTGGCCCCGACCGCCAGACCATGCGGCGCGAGGATGTAGCGCTTCTCACCATCCGCGTAATGCAGCAGCGCGATGCGCGCCGAGCGGTTGGGATCGTACTCGATCGACGCCACCTTCGCCGGGACGCCGAATTTGTCCCGCTTGAAATCGATCACGCGGTAAGCCTGCTTGTGTCCGCCGCCTATGAAGCGGGACGTCACGCGGCCGCGGTTATTGCGTCCGCCGGATTTGACACGCGGCTCGACCAGAGACTTCTCGGGCTTCTCGCGCGTGATGTCCTCGCGCGACACCACGGTCATGTAGCGCCGGCTCGGAGTTGTGGGTGAGTATTTCTTGATCGCCATCTGATCCTACATTTCCGTGAATTCGGGGACCTTCTGGCCCTCCGCGATCTTCACGTACGCTTTCTTCCAGTCGGAGCGGTACGCGGCGAAGCGTCCGCGGCGGCGCAGCTTGCCATCGAAATTCGCCGTGCGCACTTCCTCGACCTTCACGTTGAAAAGCTTTTCCACGGCCTGCTTCACCATGATCTTGTTGGCGTCCTTTGCCACCTGGAAGCAGAGAGTTCGCTGTTCTTCCTTCTTCGTGATGCCCTTTTCGGTAACCAGTGGCTTGATGAGAGTGTCGTGAATGGTCATCAGGAATTCGCCTCCGCTTTCGGCTTCGGCGCCGACTTCGCCAGTGTCTCGGAGAGCTTGGAAGCCGCCGCCTGCGTCAGCAGCACCCGCGTCGCATCGAGCAGATGATAGGGATGCACTTCATGGCTCTTCACGACTACCAGGCCCGCGATATTGCGCGCACTCAGTTCAAGATTGCGGTTGGCGTCGTTTTCGACGAGCAGAACCTTCTTCGTGGCGTCGAGGGTGCGGAGCGTTCTGGAAAAGCTCTTCGTTTTGTGGTCTGCCAGATGGAAAGCCGAGATAACTTTCAGCTCGCCGTCGCGCAGTTTGGCGGTAAGCGCCGCGCGCAGCGCGCCCAGCTGCATTTTGCGCGGCAGTTTATAGCTGTAATCGCGCGGAACCGGGCCATGCACCGTGCCGCCATGGCGCCACAGCGGGCTGCGAACCGAACCCATGCGGGCGCGCCCCGTGCCCTTCTGCTTCCAGAGCTTCTTGCCCGAGCCGGCCACTTCATGCCGGGTCTTTACCTTGTGCGTACCGGCGCGCTGACCGGCCAGATAATGGCGGACCGATTCGTAGAGCAGGTCCTGGTTCACTTCGGCGGCGAACACGGCATCGGAGAGCTCTACCTGTCCGACCTTGTTGTTATTCAGATCGATGACATCGACAACAGGCATTATCGTTTCGCCCTCCGCACCACAACGTAGCCGCCGTTCGGGCCTGGCACCGCGCCTTTGACCACCAGCACGTTGTCTTCGGTGTCCACCTCGACTATTTCCAGATTCCGCACCGTGACCTGCGCGTCGCCCATGTGGCCGCCCATGCGCATACCGGGGAAAACCCTTGACGGATAGCTCGATGCGCCAATCGAACCCGGCGCCCGGTGATGCATGTCGCCGTGCGATTCCTCGCCCCCGCCGAAGTGGTGACGCTTGACGACGCCGGCAAAGCCACGGCCCTTCGACACGCCAATCACGTCGACCTTCTCGCTGGGCTTGAAGTCGCTGACCAGCACCTTATCGCCGGCTTTCAGGTCTCCTTCGCCGTTCGATCCGTCCAGGCGGAACTCGCGCAGAAACTTCGCGCCTTCCGCGCCGGACTTCTTCAGGTGACCGGTGGCGGGCTTATTCAGGCGCTTCGGTTTGACAAATTCATTCAGACCCAGCTGCACCGCATCATAGCCGTCGGTGGCCGGAGTCTTGCGCTGCACAACGAAGCAGGGGCCCGCCTTCAGCAGGGTCACAGGGACCACCTGCCCGTCCGGCCGGAACAGCTGCGTCATGCCGATTTTTTTACCCAGTATTCCTGGACTCATATTTCGCTCTCAGCTCTTACCTGTCAGCCCCGCTGCTGACGCTTACGATTTTCCAAATGCTTTGATTTCCACGTCCACACCTGCCGGCAGATCGAGCTTCATGAGCGCATCGACCGTTTGCTGCGTCGGCTCAAGGATGTCGAGCAGACGCTTGTGAGTGCGGATTTCAAACTGCTCGCGCGATTTCTTATCCACGTGCGGCGACCGCAGAACTGTCGTCCGGGAGGTCGACGTCGGCAGCGGAATGGGACCCGCTACCGTGGCCCCCGTCCGCTTAGCCGTATCCACAATTTCAGTCGTCGACTGATCGAGCACACGGTGATCGTATGCTTTCAGACGAATTCGAATGCGGTCCTTGAGTGCCATCGACTAATCCAATATCTCCGACACGGTACCCGCGCCCACCGTTCGGCCGCCTTCGCGGATGGCGAAGCGCAGACCTTTATCCATGGCGACCGGCGTAATCAGCTCGACAACCAGCTGCACGTTGTCGCCCGGCATCACCATCTCGGTTCCTTCCGGCAGTTCCGCCACTCCCGTCACGTCCGTGGTGCGGAAGTAGAACTGCGGCCGGTAGCCCTTGAAGAACGGCGTGTGACGTCCGCCTTCGTCTTTCGACAGCACGTAAACTTCGCCCTTGAACTTCTTGTGCGGCTTGATCGAACCCGGTTTGGCAATGACCTGGCCGCGCTCCACTTCGGTCTTTTCCACGCCGCGCAGCAGCAGACCCACGTTGTCGCCGGCGCGGGCTTCGTCGAGCAGCTTCTTGAACATTTCGACGCCCGTGACCACGGTCTTGCGCGTATCGCGGAAACCGACGATTTCCATTTCCTCGCCCACTTTGGCGATCCCCGTCTCGACACGCCCCGTGACCACCGTGCCACGGCCCTGAATCGAGAAGATGTCTTCGATCGGCATCAGGAATGGCTTGTCAGTGACGCGTGCCGGGACCGGAATAAACGTGTCGACGGCTTCCATCAGCTCGTCGACCGTCTTTTCCCACTGCGCTTCGCCGTTCAGTGCGCCCAGCGCGGAGACGCGCACCACAGGCAGATCGTCGCCGGGGAACTGATACTTGCTCAGCAGTTCGCGGACTTCGAGCTCGACCAGATCGAGCAGTTCGGGGTCGTCGACCATGTCGACCTTGTTCATGGCGACGACGATATAAGGCACACCGACCTGGCGGGCGAGCAGGATGTGTTCGCGCGTCTGAGGCATGGGGCCGTCGGTGGCGGCGACGACGAGGATGGCGCCATCCATCTGGGCGGCGCCGGTGATCATGTTCTTGATGTAGTCGGCGTGACCGGGGCAGTCGACGTGCGCGTAGTGGCGTTTGGCCGTTTCGTATTCGACATGCGAGGCCGCGATCGTGATGCCGCGGGCCTTTTCCTCAGGCGCGTTGTCGATTGAATCGAACGAGCGGAACGACACCTTGGGATTGTGCTTCGCCAGTACCTTCGTGATCGCCGCCGTCAGCGTGGTCTTTCCGTGATCGATATGCCCGATCGTGCCGATGTTGACGTGCGGCTTGCTGCGGTCAAATTTCTCTTTTGCCATCGCACCAGTCTCCTTGTGAAACTCCTACTTAGTAACCTTGCCCTGAACGCGGGTAATGATTTCTTCCCCGATATTCTTCGGCACTTCTTCATATCGCGAGAAATGCATGGTGAAACTTCCCCGGCCCTGCGTGCGCGAGCGCAGCTCGGTCGCATAACCGAACATCTCACTCAGCGGCACTTTTGATTTGATGATCTGGGTTGTACCGCGTATCTCGGTGCCTTCCAGCTGGCCGCGGCGGGAAACGATATCACCGTTCACCGGCCCCATGTATTCTTCCGGCACCACCACCTCGACCGACATCACCGGTTCGAGCAGAACGGGTCTGGCCTTCCGCATGGCTTCCTTGAGGCAGATCGACGAGCAGATCTTGAACGCCATTTCCGACGAATCGACATCGTGGTAGGCGCCGTCGAAAACCGTGACCTTCACGTCTTCCACGGGGTAGCCGGCCAGAATACCGCCCTCGAGCGTTTCCATTACACCTTTCTCAACCGCGGGGATGAATTCCTTTGGAATCACACCGCCCCTGATGTCGTTAACAAACTCGAATCCCAGACCCGGGTTCGGTTCCACCCGAAGGCTGGTGCGCGCGTATTGACCCCGCCCGCCCGACTGTTTCTTGTGGGTATAGTCGTCCTCGGCCGTGGATCGGATCGTTTCGCGATAAGCCACCTGCGGCTTGCCGACATTCGCTTCCACGCCAAACTCGCGCATCATGCGGTCGACGATGATTTCAAGGTGCAGTTCGCCCATTCCCGAAAGAATGGTCTGGCCTGTCTCGGGATCGGTATTCACGCGGAAGGTAGGATCTTCCTGCGCCAGTTTCTGGATCGCCATGCCCATCTTTTCCTGATCGGCTTTGGTCTTCGGCTCAACCGCCAGCTGAATCACCGGAGTGGGGAAGTCGATCGACTCGAGCGCAATCGGATGGTTTTCATCGCAGATTGTGTCGCCAGTCGAAACAGTCTTCAGGCCCACCGCCGCGCAGATATCGCCAGCCAGAATTTCCTGAATGTCTTCGCGTTTGTTGGCGTGCATGCGCAGCAGGCGGCCTACGCGTTCTTTGCGGCGCTTGGCTACGTTGTAAATCGATTCGCCTGCGTTCATTTTGCCCGAATAAACGCGGAAAAATGCCAGCTGACCCGAGAACGGGTCGGTCATGATTTTGAACACCAGCGCAGAAAAAGGTTCGTCGTCGGAAGCTTTGCGGGTCAGGCGGATGCTCTTGTCGTCGATCGACGTCCCTTCGACGTCCGGGATATCGAGCGGCGAAGGCAGATAGTCCACCACCGCGTCGAGCATCGTCTGTACGCCTTTGTTCTTGAAGGCCGAGCCGCAGATCACCGGGAAAATTTTCAGCGCTATGGTCGCTTTGCGAATGCCGGCTTTAATTTCGTCAACCGTCAGCGCCGCGCCTTCGACGTATTTTTCGAAGAGTTTGTCGTCGAACTCGGACACGGCTTCGATCATCTGCTCGCGATAGGATTTCGCTTTTTCCAGCAGATCCGCGGGGATGTCGACGATGTCGAATTTCGCGCCCAGTGTTTCATCGTGCCAGATCACGGCCTTCATCCCGACCAGATCGACCACGCCTTTGAACTGATCTTCGGCGCCCACCGGAATCTGAATCGGCACCGGACGCGCGCGCAGGCGATCCACAATCGTGTCTACGGAATGATAGAAATCCGCACCCACCCGGTCCATCTTGTTGATGAAGCAAATACGCGGCACCGAGTATTTGTCCGCCTGCCGCCAGACAGTTTCGGACTGCGGCTGAACACCGGCTACTGCATCGAACACAGCCACGGCGCCATCCAGAACGCGCAGCGACCGCTCCACCTCAGCCGTGAAATCAACGTGGCCCGGCGTGTCGATGATGTTGATCTGCATGTCACGCCAGCTGGCGGTCGTCGCGGCGGAAGTAATCGTGATGCCGCGCTCCTGCTCTTGTTCCATCCAGTCCATGGTGGCGGTGCCCTCGTGGACTTCGCCGATCTTGTGGGATCTCCCGGTGTAATAAAGGATGCGTTCCGTGGTTGTGGTTTTACCGGCATCAATGTGCGCGGCGATGCCGATGTTTCTCATCCTCTCGAGTGGTATTGTGCGTGCCATGGGACCGAATTACCTGTACCTTTTATTAACCCGTTAAACCTGATTTACCAGCGATAGTGCGCGAAGGCTTTGTTGGCTTCCGCCATGCGGTGCACATCGTCGCGCTTCTTGATGGCTCCGCCCCGCAGATTGGCTGCGTCGTTCAGCTCGTTGGCGAGTTTGTCGGCCATGCCCTTTTCCGCCCGGCCGCGCGCGTTCGAAAGAATCCACCGGATGGCCAGACTGGTGCGGCGGTTCTGCGGCACTTCGATGGGCACCTGATAGTTGGCGCCGCCGACACGCCGCGTCTTCACTTCGAGCAGGGGTTTGGCGTTCTCGACGGCCTTCTTGAAGAGCTTGATCGCCTCTTCGCCGCCGCCGCGCTCCTCGAGTTTCTGCATCGAAGTGTAAAAGATCTTCTGGGCGGTGGACTTCTTGCCTTCCCACATCATCGAGCAGATGAACTTCTCGGCCAGGGTCGAGTTGAACACCGGATCGGCGGCTGCTTCACGATTTTCTGCGCCTCTGCGTCTTGGCATGTTCGGACAGTTCCTTGCGTTGTTTCCTTACTTGGTTGCGGCTTTCGGCCGTTTGGCCCCGTATTTCGAGCGGCTTTGCTTCCGGTTCGCGACACCGGCAGTGTCGAGCGCCCCGCGAACCACGTGATAGCGGACGCCCGGCAGATCCTTTACACGGCCGCCGCGGATCAACACGATCGAATGCTCCTGCAGGTTATGCCCGACGCCGGGAATATAGGTTGTGACTTCAATTCCGTTGGTCAGCCGCACGCGGGCAACTTTACGCAGCGCCGAATTGGGTTTTTTCGGCGTCGAAGTGTACACGCGCGTACAGACGCCGCGTTTCTGCGGGCAACTCTGCAGGGCAGGGCTGGCCGTTTTCCATGCGGGCGCCTTTCGCCCCTTTCGGACAAGCTGATTAAATGTAGGCACTAAGAATCCTCAAAACCTGTTCTTTATCGCCGTTTCCGGCTCGGGGCGATAACCCAAAAATGCGTCAGTCGGTTCGAGCGGATCTGCACTTCTTACCGCTCAGGCTTTGGACAGGTCCATGCTCACCTTGCAATGCAACGCCAATAATGCAGCGGACTGCGGCGAACCTCGGGACCTAGCCCCGGCCGGATCTCCGACGCCGGAGATGGTAGCCGGAAGCTTAAATCAAGCTACAGCCAAACCCTACTACGATATCCGATTCTTAAAACCATGTCAAATACGTGGTTTCTCCTGCCGGATTCGATCTCAGATCAGAATAGCAGATCGCCTGCGCCGGTCCGCTTGAACCGATTCTTAACGGGAATGCCACGTTTCTGCGATATCGCGGACGCCCACCTGAGCTATCCTGCCGTGTAAGTGCAAAGCCCGTCGATTCCGCGCGTTGCGTTCTTTACGGACACTTACACCGAAATTAACGGCGTAGCCTTGACCAGCCGCCAACTGGCCGGATTCGCCACGCGGCGGGGTTATCCCTTTCTTTGTGTCCGCGGCGCGGTTAAAACCAGCCGAATTCAGGACGAATCCACAACTCATCTGGAACTGGCGCGCGGACCGCTCGCTGTCAGCCTCGATAAAGGTCTGTGGCACGATCCCGCATTGTGGCGGCACCAGGCGCGCGTGGCCGATGCAATCCGCGAATTCAAGCCGGACATGATCCACGTAGTCAGCCCGGGAGATGTCAGCGAGATCGGCGTCTACCTCGCCCGCAGGCTGAAACTTCCGCTGGCGATTTCGTGGCACACCAATCTGCATGAATTCGGCGCCATGCGGCTCGAGAAACTGCTCGGCTGGATCGCGCAGAGTCCGCGAAAGGGCATTGCGCGGTTCAGCGAACGGAAGATGCTCGACGTCCTCGCGTGGTTCTACCGCCTGGGCGACGTGCTCTATGCGCCCAATAATGAGCTCGTGGACATGCTGCGGGACCGCACCCGGAAGCCCGTTTTCCTGATGAAGCGCGGCATCGATACCGAGCTCTTCAATCCGTCGAAACGCACCGTGTCCGACGGCGTGTTGCGCCTGGGTTATGTCGGCCGTATCACGCCCGAGAAGAACGTGCGGTTCCTGCGTGATCTCGAAACCGGCCTGCGCGCCGCCGGTGTCCCTGATTTCCGCTTTTTGATCGTCGGCGATGGCAGCGAACGCGCCTGGCTGAAGAAGCACCTGGCATTGGCCGATTTGCCTGGCATACTGCGTGGCGAGCCGCTGGCTGAAGCCTACGCAAATATGGACGTTTTCACGTTTCCCTCGCGCACGGACACGTTCGGGAATGTCGTGCTGGAATCGTTCGCCTCGGGCGCGCCGGCCGTCGTTACCGATGCGGGCGGGCCGAAGTTCATCGTGCGCGAGGATGTCAGCGGCTTCGTGGCCCGCAGCGAGGCTGCGTTCATCGAACGCACGGCGCAGTTGCTGCGCGATCCGGCGGTCCGCGCGCGCATGGGTCAGGCGGCCCGTGAGCAGGCCATTGGCGAATCGTGGGACGCGGTTTTCGAAAAGGTTTATGAAGGCTACCGCACCGGTATTCACGCATTTTCAGAAAGGGTTTCCGAACCGTGACCATCAGGGAGCGGCAACGCGAACTTTCGCCATCAGGCGTCATTACAAAGGTTTACTTCGTGGTCAAATAGAGGGTGATAGATTCATGATCGTGCGCATCCTGATCGTGGATGACGACGAAGAGCTCACCGGTCTTCTTAATGAACTTCTGACCCGCGAGGGATTCCGCGTCGAATGCCAGAACGATGGCCGCAGAGGCCTCGCGGCCGCCTTGGGCGGCGGTTTCGATTTGCTCGTTCTCGATGTGATGCTGCCGGGTCTCGACGGCTTTGAGATTCTGCGCCGGGTGCGGCGCGAAACGCGTCTGCCGGTGCTGATGCTGACCGCGCGCGGCGAAGACGAAGATCGCATTATCGGCCTCGATCTGGGAGCCGACGATTATCTGCCCAAGCCGTTCAATACGCGCGAACTGGTGGCGCGCATCCGCGCCATACTGCGCCGGCTGGAGCCCCGCGATACCGGGGGCAGGCTGGAGATCAACGGCATCGCGATCGACCCCGGCACGCGGGAGGTCAAGCGCGAGGGCGCCGATATCGAAGTCACGACCTTCGAGTTCGATATTCTTGAAACGCTGATGCGCTCCGCAGGCCGGGTGGTGTCGCGCGACGAGCTCATGGAAGAACTCTATGGGCGCAAGGCTACTCCGTTCGACCGTTCGGTTGACATGCACATCAGCCATCTGCGCAAGAAACTGGAGAACGACAAGCCGCTGATCAAGACTGTGCGTGGTGTTGGCTATCAGTTCGTTCGTTCACCGGAAGGCGAGGTCGCGGCATGAGAACGCTGTTCACCAAAATCTTTCTCTGGTTTGTCCTTACGGTGCTTCTGACTTCCACCGTGACGTTTTACATATCGAGCGTCTTCGAGCGTTCGCGTCAGCCGGAGCTGACTCGTTTCACTTTCGAGCTGCGCGAAGCGCGCGCGGCGTGGGAACTGGAGGGCCGGGCCGGACTGGATCGTTTTCTGGCCCGGCTCAAGGACGCGACGGGTGCGGATGCCGCGCTCACCGACGCCTCGGGCCGCGATGTACGCGGCACAGGCCGCGACTGGTCAAAAGTCATTCAGGCGCAGCCAGACCGTTTTTCGCTGCGGTCGGTGTTCCTGCCTCTGCTGCCGTTTGTGCGTATCGAGAACGGGCGCGGATTCACTACGGTACGACAGTCAAAAGACAAGAAGTACTACTTCGTCGCCATCTATCCGGTGCGGGATCCGAACCGCGAAGGCTGGTCCGTCCAGGTGCAGCGTGGCACGTGGTGGATGCTGGGCATCTTTGCTCTGCTGTGCTATGCGCTGGCCAGGCACCTGACGTCGCCGCTGCGCAAAATGCAGAAAACGATCGAACGCTTCGGGCGTGGCGATTTTACGGCCCGCGTCAACACGCGGCGCGCGGATGAGCTCGGACAACTGGGGCGCGCCGTCGACCAGATGGCCGAACGCATTGAGAGCCTGCTGAAGTCCCAGCGCCGGCTGCTGCAGGACATTTCGCATGAACTGCGTTCACCATTGGCGCGGCTCGGCGTGGCGGTGGAACTCGCACGCGGCGGCGGGGATGCGTATAAGGCCTTCACCCGCATCGAGCGCGAAGCAGACCGGCTCAATGTGCTGGTCGGCGAACTCATTCAGGTGACGCGCGCCGAAGGCGATCCCGCCGGACTCAAAGTCGAACCGCTGCGGCTCGATGAACTCATCCGCGTGATCGTCGACGACGCACATATCGAGGCCGAGCGGCACCAGATCGTCCTCGATGTCGACGCCTGCGAAGCCGAGATGGAAGGCAATCCCGAGCTGCTGCGGCGGGCGATCGAAAACATCGTGCGCAACGCCATTCGCTACTCGCCCGAAGGCGGCCGCGTCCAGGTTGACCTGAAGCGCGCCGGCTCGGTCTACCGGGTGTCGGTGCGGGATTTCGGCTCCGGTGTTCCGGAGGAAGCGGTGGCGCAGATTTTCGATCCGTTCTATCGTGTCGAGAAAGACCGCGGACGCACCAGCGGAGGCGTGGGCCTTGGGCTCGCGATCGCCAAACGCGCCGTCGACCTGCACCGCGGCATGATCCGCGCGTCGAACCAGCGGCCCGGACTGCTCGTCGAAATCGAACTGCCCGCGCCCGCCGTTGTGCCTCCGACGGTCCGGGAAGAAAAGCCGGTTCTTACTTCTTCAGGATCGTAATGCCGTTCGGCAGTTCGAACATGCTGTCGGCGAGCGCATCATTAATGGTGACGTGCTCGGAGTAAAGCTGGAAAGTTCTTTCGCCATCGCGCTCACGCGTGATTGAAAACGGCCACATAATGCCGTTCACATCCCGGTACTTCGTGTAGCGTGTCACTTCTTCATGACGGTCGTTGATGGTTTCGTCGAAGCGGTAGAAGCGCTGCTTCACCGGCACGAGGGTGTCCTGGTTCACCCACACCGTGACGTTGCGGTTTTCTGAATCGTAGATCTCGATGGTTTCGACAGGCTGATTTTCCACGACATCCCTGCCTGTGCCTTCAAACTCCATGCCAGGCTCATCGATGCGCTCGCGAAGGATGTAGAAAATGTCGTGGAGCGTGGTTTCCCGATACTGTTTGAACTTGTCGTCGCCGAGAGGCCGCGCGCCGCGATAGGTCACGTCATAGGATTCTCTCGGTGTGAAGATGACAGCATCCTCCAGCTTTTTTCCAAAAGCCTGGCGCTGCACCTGAAGCAGACCTTTGCCCTCACCGGACTCGAGGTACTTGGTGTAGAGATGCGCCACGGCCAGGCCGTTAATCTGTTCCCGGTAAAACGAATAGGACCGGCCGATCTCGGTGCGCGTCTGCATGCGGCGGAAAGCCTCGCCGCCGAGGCCCTGAATCACCTGGCCGGTCAGACGCTTACCACGCTCCTTCGCCGTCTCCGCACGAAGCGTGGCTGCCGCGGCCAGCGATATGGCGCGCGTTGCATGGAGGAAAGCCCGCCGGGTCATGGCCGCTTCGAAAGCTGCTCGGGCGTAAGACCCGTATCGATCTCGACGCCGGTGACTTTGATATCAGCGAAATGTTTGCCGTTCTGCGTGATCGTGATCTTGCGCGGCAGTTTCACACCATTGGTCTCCTGCCAGTCGGCGTAAGTTTCGGTGACGTCCTGGCCTGCCGATCCGGCTTCGGAATAGTTTTCGCTCAGCGGCAGGCCGCTGGCGGGGTCGATGGTGAGCAGCAGCGTATTGCCCGATTTGTCGGCGATGCGGATCGTGCCGTTGGCTTCGTCGGTTATCGTGCGGTTCGGATCAGATGGCTTGCCGAGCAGCGTGGGCCACATGCGGAAGATTTCGAAGCTGACCTGTTTCTTCTCGGCGTCGGGAATTGCCTGGGTGCCCTGGGGGCTGGTAACGAATCCGGTCTTGCCATCGGAGTAGACGATGACTTTGCCGAAGGGCAGAGTGCTTTCCTCGCGGTAGTGACCGGAAGCGATCCAGGATTCGGTCTGCGAGATTTTCAGGCCGCCCGCGGCGGCGTCCATGCTGAGCTCGGCTTTCTGGGAGAGATCCTTTACAGCAGCCAGCTTCGATTCGCCGCCTGCGGCTGCGGCCATTTTGGCCAGGAGCGCCGCGCCTTTCGGCTGCGGTGGCCCGGCGGCGGCGACCGGCGCGGCGCGTTTCGGCGCCGGAATCGTGAGATCGATGTCGCTGACCTTGCCGAGCGAGTCGAGCGGCGTGCCGAAATCCTTCGGATTGCCGACGGCCACAATGACGAACTTCGCGGGGTCGAGATACTGCTTTGCGACGCGCAGCACATCGGCGCGAGTAACCTGCTGAATGGCTTTCTGGTACTGAAAGATAAAGTCGTCCGGATAGCCGTAATAGCGATAAGTCAGGATACGGTTGAGGGTCTTGGAAGGCGTGTCGAAATGGAAGATGAATCCGTTGAGAACGGTATCTTTGGCAGACTGCAGTTCTTCGGCCGTGACTTCTTCAGTGCGGATCTTTTCCACCTGAGTGTTGATGGCTTTCAGGGTATCGACGGTGCTGGCGGATTTGGTGCTGCTGGCGATCTCGAAAAGGCCGGGGTGATCATAGTCGGCTCCCCAGGAGGCGGATACGTCGTAAGCGAGGCCGAGCTTCGTGCGCACGTTCTGGAAGAGACGGCTGTGGAAGCCGCCGCCAAGAATGTCGGACATCACTTCGAGCGCGGGGTAATCCTTATCGTTCAGAACGCCGCCGAGCTGGCCGATCACGAGATTCGACTGGGTCACGTCAGTCTTAACGGCGAGATGGATGCCAGGCGCGGCGAGCTTCGGATCGACGGGGGGAAACTTAGGCACCGGAGCCTGTCGGGCGTTCCATGACGAGAACAGCTTTTCGAGCTTCGTTTTCATCTCCGGCGCGGAGAAGTCGCCCTGCACGGCAAGAATCACGTTTGCCGGGAAGTAGTAGCGATTGTAGAAACGGACGACGTCATCGCGTTTAATGGCGTCGATGGTCGCGTATTCCTCGTCCCATCCATAAGGAGTTTTCTTTCCGTAAACGAGGGCGGTAAATTCACGCTCAGAAATGCCGTGCGCGTCATCGTTGCGGCGCGCGATGCTGCTGCGCACCTGAGTTTTGAAGAGCTCCAGTTTGTCTTCACGAAAACCAGGTGCGGTAAGGACATCGTGGAAGGATGCGAGCACTTCGTCGGTGCGTTCCTTCAGCGTGGAAAACGACACGGAGCCGTAGCTTTCGCCGATCGAACTTTCAATCGAGGCGGCGATGGTTTCGAGTTCCTCATCGAGCTGATCGCCGGATTTGGCTTTGGTGCCGCCGCTGCGGATGAGATTGCCGGTGGCAGAGGCCAGTCCGATCTTTTCGGCGGGATCGAAAAGATTGCCGGTGCGGATCAGAGCGAGGCCGCGGACGAGCGGCAGTTCATGGTTTTCGAGCAGATAGATCTTCAGACCGTTCGGGAGCGTGGATTCCTCGACCTTTGGGATCTGAATTTCTTTGAGCGGCGGAAATTTAAGATCCTTATAAGAGGGCGGGGGAGCGGTCTGGGCCTGAGCGAGTGTCGAGATGGCGCAGGCGAGGACAAGGAATGCGGGCTTGATGGTGTGGCGAACCCTACGTTGCCGCTCTCTCACGGTCGCGCTTCGGTATGAACTCTGAACCGCGCGCGTAAGCAAGCGGCGGACAATGTGGCAATCCAGCTTCATTGCTGGCCTCCTTCGGGCTGGAACGTGAGGGCGACTGTGCGGTTGTCAGGAGTGAAATACTTTTTCGCGACGCGCTGTACGTCATCGGCCGTCACTTTGTCGACTTCGTCGAGCGAGGTGAAGAGCTTTTTCCAGTCGCCATAAGCGCCATAGTAATTGGCGAGGAGCTGCGCAAGCCCGGCGTTATCGTCGAGCTGACGGATGAGAGTGGCGCGGGTGCGGATCTTGACGCGCGCGAGAGACGCGTCGTCCACCTTGTTTTTCTGCAGATCGGCGATAAGGGTATCGAGTTCCTTTTCGTTCTCGGCGGCGGTGTGGCCGAGGCCGGGGATCAGATAGAAGAAGAACAGGCTGGGATATTTGCCGCCGGGGAACTCCGATTCGGCGCCCGCCGCGAGGGCGAGCTTCTTGTCGCGCACCATGTCTTTATAAATGATGCTGGTGCGGCCGCCGGAGAGGAGACCGGAAATCACCTCGAAGACGGGATCGTCCTTGTCGTATTGATCGGGGCGATGGTAGGCGATGAATTCCATGGGCTGCGCGGGCGAGGCTACTTCGGTGTGCTTCGGGCCTTCCTGCACGGGTTCGATGGTGAGTTCGGGACTGGGAAGCGGGCCTTTTTTCAGGCGTCCGAAGTATTCCTCGGCCAGGGATTTTATACGCGCCGGATTGACGTCGCCGACGATGGCGATGGTCAGGTTTCCCGGCACGTAATATGTGGCGAAAAACTTCTCGGCATCTTTCACGCGCAGGTTTTCGATATCGCTGGCCCATCCGCCCGGCATGACTCGATAGGGATGGGCGGCGATAGCGGTAGCCAGCATCTGTTCCATCAGCTTGCCCTGCGGGTCGGACTCCACACGCATGCGGCGTTCCTCGCGCACCACGCTCCGTTCCTTATAGAACTCGCGATAGACGGGATGGAGGAAGCGGGCGGATTCGAGATAAAACCACAGCTCGACGCGGTTGGCGGGGAAGTTATAGAAAAAGTCGGTTGAGTCTTCGCCTGTGGAGGCGTTCATGCCGACGCCGCCGTTTTCCTCGATGATGCGCGGATAGAGGTTGGGTTCCACGTAAGAATCGGCCTTTTCGATGGCGGTCTGAAGCGCGTCTTCGAGATTCTTCACCTTCGACTGGTCGGCCTTCGGGCCCTTATTGCGCTCGGCATCGAGCTGATCGTAGACGTGCTCGATGTTGTCCATGGCGGCTTTTTCGGCGGGCCAGTTCTTGCTGCCGATGGTCTCAGTGCCTTTGAACGCCATGTGCTCGAACATGTGGGCAAGGCCGGTCTGGCTCTTGGGATCGTCGACGGAGCCGGCGTTGACGTAGGTGTGGAACGAAACCACGGGGGCTTCGTGGCGCTCGAGCACGATGAAGTGCAGGCCGTTGGGAAGCGTGAACTCGGTGACGCGTTTGGCGAATTCGTCGAGGTTCTGGGCGTGGAGCTGCGACGCGAGACAAGCCGCGAACGCCAGAGGGAGGAGCGGATTGGGATGTTTCAAGCGAGGTCTCCTTTTGACAGGGTAGCTGATTGGGCTGCGCTTGCGGGCGGGGCGCGGGAGCGCGGGCGCGAACGAAAAAGAAAGGCAAGCTATTCGGCCACGGATGAAAACAGATAAAAATCAATGGCGGCTGTATAAGAGCAGCCGTCTGATACGCAGGCGGTGGAGGGCGCGGCGCGCATGTGGCTTATCTGTTTTGGGTTTTGGTTCTTTCGGGAATTAACGAACCCATTTGGAGGCATCCGCTTTGTTTTGAGCGAGTTGCCGGGTTTTCCGGTTCCTGAGGTTAGCCCGACCGACTTTGAGGCGGTCAGCTTCCCTGATGTTTTACCGATCGCCTGCAGAGTTGGCGGAAACAGGGCAGTACGTGCCTGAGGAGGCGTGGCGGAAATGGCATCCGAAGCTGGGAATGCCCAGCTTCCCCTTGGCACAGGGCCTGGGAGGTAATTTAGCGTACAGTTTCGGGCACACTCCTGGCCGGCACGTGCCTGTTCGCGGTGGAGAACACCGACCAGCTGAAGGAAGCCGAGCAGAAGCATTATGTCGAGGAGAGGAAGACGCCGACCTTCGACTTCCCCGCGGGTGGCGTGGGGCGGCTGAAGAACTCGACCGGCGATCTGAATATCGAAGCCTGGGACAATCCCAATGTCGAGATCACCACCATCCTGTCGACGCAGACTCCGTTTTCCGCGGCCGAGTGCGCGAAAGGCTCGGCGGAACTCGCGAAGGTAAGTGTCAAGGCCGAGCGCAAAGGCAACGAGCTTGTGATCACGACGAGCTTCCCGCGTCATCGTGGCTTTCCTCCCTCGTTCCCGTGGGGTGGCGTGGGCGATTTCATCCGCGCGGGCGCCGTCGCGGTTCGGTCTTCACGCCTCCAACTCTGCCGTGAACCACGCTCCGTTGCAACCGGGCAGCAGGCAGGCCGTTTCATCGGGAGGAAATTCAAAAGAATCGACTTTGTCCCGCTGGTGTCCAGGTAAAAATCGACGGCGATATTGGCTGGCATACTTTTCGGCACAGCTATCGGTCGTGGCTCACAGCGCGGCGCGGTGGGGTTATCTCACGTTCCTCCGTCAGTGAATCACAGCGATACTTTCGGCTTCTTAACGCGGGAACCGGATTGAATGGCGCCGACATTCGGCGTTCGTCAGTAGGATATTTACCGTTACCGCCGCCCAACCCGCCTCGACACACTTCCCACATCGCTATAGAACCGCAAGGGGCGCAAGTACGGGATAAGAAGCCCGCCAAGTGGATTTACCTGCTTGCTGCTACGGGCTTCCTGGCCGGGGCTTTCTCGTGTTTCATCTGCTCCTCTTGTTTCAGTTTCGTCAAATGCTGTTGCTGTTCTTTTCCTTGTCTTTTTTGCCACCTCCCCCGGCCAAAACAAAAGCGATTGACACCGACAAACGGCTGTGGAAGTATCTAATCCATGTCTGCTGCCGCAGTCACGCAACTTTCCAACAATACATTCGCCGCGCTCGGCAATATGCAACGGTGGCTGCTGGCTGGCGGCGAACAGAAGGCCGGGCTGCCGCCCGGGTCATTGAGCGCTTTTAAGAGCGCTGTGCAAACGCTGCAGGGCCAGACGCTCAACATTATTCCGGAACTCAACGGCGTGCAGCAACTGTGGACGACCCTGATATCGGAAGGCTCCTCGAACAGTGAGATTATGGCCGCCGTTCCGACTGAAGTTGCCCGATTGTACACTGTCCAGCTGAGCACAATAACTCTAATCAGTTTGGCCGCGAATGTGCGCGCGGAGGGGACCAGGGCGCAGACTTTAATCGGCGATAACGCCGAGGCGGTAGCTAATAGTATAAAAACCACTGAGGCCAGGCAAGCAGCGACGGAGGCCAATCGCCGACAGGCTCTTCAGGATCTTGCCGACGCGAATGCCCAACTCCAGGGTTCCCAGGGATTCCTCAACGGCTTTCTGACCGGACTCAGCGTGGGCGCCTACGATCCCGTAAAAGAAAACATCGACAAAGCCCACGCAGCCGTGACGGCCGCGAACAACGATGCCGTGACGTTGTCGGCTCAGATGACTTCGCTGCAACAAAACCAGTCGGAGCTCGCAGCGAGCAATCAGATGCTGACCGCGCTCAAAAATCTCGATCAGAATCTGGCGAATTACCAAAATGTTCTGTCCACCGCGCAGGCATCCGTGATCAGCGCTCATGACAATGCATTGCGGGCTTCTACATCCAGCTCGGCAGTTCTGTCCAGGATTTTTCTCAATCTGGCGGGGCACTCCATGGACGACCTGTTCGCCTGGATTCCTGTCCTGCAATCTGTAAATTAACCGCTTGAGATAGTTGTTCCGATTTCTAAGGAGATTCCGAAATGGCGAATGCCCTGAATAGTGCGCCGGACGCAACAGACGTAGTGAAGCAGTTCCAACAGGTTCTTGGGTCGGATCCGGACGGCAAGGGTCCGCTCTATATCGCGTGGCAATTCCTGCAGGTTTATTCGGTGTGGGGACTGCGTCTCCCAACCACCGAAGCCGATCTGAAACAGGTCCTGGGCATCAGCGATCCCAGTGCATATGTTTTCTTCGACCCCATGGAGCAAGCCTACAAGGAGATCAGCGACACGTCTAAATCTTTCCTCTCGGACGTCTTTCCGGAGGTGGTCGCTTTAGGCAACACGATTCATAGTTTCGCCAAAGACGCCACCGGTAAGGACGGCACGTTTTCAGCGGTAAACGATCTGCTGGATCAGACGCCGCCGGACGGTGATGACGCGCTTGCACTGTTGCAAGACCTGCAGACTCAGGCTAAAAATAACGCAACAAAAGCAGACGAGGTGGCTACAAAGCTTTCAGCTTATAAAGCCAGCCTTACCAAGGCGAGTGGCGATCTCACGGCCGTTCAAACCAAAGTCGAGACGGATGCAAAGACCAAGCAGTCAACCATCGATACGCTGTCTTCCAACGACCCTAAACTGACCGGTTCGATAGCCAATCTAAACCAAGTTCTGGCCGACAAGCAGGATGAATACAATCAGGACGTGATCGTGGCAACCACTACTGTCACATACGCGTGGGCCCTGTTTCCAGTAGGATTGATTTGCGCGGCGAGTGTGGCCGGGGTTTATGGACAGAGAGCCGTCGACGCCCTGAATGCGGTCGACAAAGCTAAGCAGGCCGCCCAAAACGCCAATCAGGAGTTAGCAAGCGCAGTCGCCACCCATTCGATCCTGCAAACCGCGGACAAAGGGGTTACGAACGCGCTGACACATACGAATGACGCCATCGGCTACACCACGACCGTGCAAAATGCCTGGAACCAACTGGATAGTGACCTCAACACGATTTTGACCAAAGTCGACTTTACAACGGGCGAAAACGGCCTGAAGGCGGCGTCCGTCATAAAGATCTACCTGAAGCAGGCGATGAACGCCTGGCAGGATCTCCTGACGCCGCTTGACGTACTGACAAAGGATCCGTTCATTACGGTAGCGCCGGGCACCTTGAGCCTTGGTGACCTGGCTAAACAGGTCGAAAGTTATTTAGAAAAAGCGGCCGCGCCGAAACATCTGAGGGCTCAAGTTTAACCATGGGCCTCGCAGGGTCTCCAGGGCAGGACTGGTCCGCCTTTTACTCGAAAGCACGGATAACACAATGGCAATTGCCGGCGTCTTCGGGCATTGACGAAGGGAACGGAATTTTTCGCGGTCTCTTCCAATCCATTAACCAAATCACGGCCGGGAAGGCCGACGCGCCCCTGTGGTTTTTCTGCGCCGATGTTCTAGACCTCACCGGCGACGTTGTTCTGGATCGGCCAGCTTATATCTATGCCCGGCGGATTCAGGTTGCCGGTTCGGCTTCGCTGATCCTCGACCGTACCGGCGATGGAGCCAGTCTGCGCCTCTATGCCCAGGAGGTGGTGGACCGCACAACCGGCGCAGTGACCAAGTTAAACATTTCGGCACTCGCTTCGAACAATCAATCGAGCGTCCATACGTTTGTGCCGGACCCGCAAAACCTGGGCGCTTCGGGCCTCTTTTGGGACGATGACAACGCTCCCGTGTCCGTTACTCCACAGAATATCGAACCCGAGCTGCTGCATAACGGCGAGCCATTAAGGCTCTCGCTGATGACTGAGTTTCAATTGGCAACGCTGCTCTCGACGGAGCAAGTCGCCATCAGCATGTCGCAGTTGCGATGGGTTGCCAGCATGGCCCAGGCGAGCACCGAGACGCTCGATCTGGCTCTGCAGGCCGGGCAATTTGGATCGACTCTTCTCGGCTCGAAAGCAGCCGGACTTAATGCTTTCCTGGTGCCCGTGCTGGACCTTTCGGTGTATGCCGAGTCCGCCAAAGCATTTTCCGAACTCCTTACTTATCGCGACAACGCGTGGCAGTCTCTTCAGGCGATGGCCGCCAACGACAGGAACTGGCTCAGTGCGGCAGCGAGTTCCCTCGCGGACGCTCAAAACCAAGCCAGTCTGGCGCAGAAACTGGAAGCGCAAGCGGAGAGTTCCAGGCAGCAGGCGCTCGCCGCGCGCGTTGCCGCCACGGAACAGGTAATTTCAGCGAAACAGGAGCTGGCAAAGCGGGAGAGCGATTTTCAGGCCGGGGTCGAAATATGGAAAAGGGCCCAGACTATCTCGACCGCCTTCGAACTGGTGACGGGCATCGTCGAAGTTCTGGCGTCCATTCCCACCATCGTGGCTGCCGGCCCTGAAGCCGCGGAAAGCCTTCCGCAACTGGCACAGTCAGGTATTGGCATCATCAACGCGGCGGCGCGAGGCTTGGCGGCGGCGACGGCCGGAAGCGCCGGAAACGAAGCGGACGACGACAACGACGATGACGCTCAGGATCCGGCGCCGAATCAAATCTGGCAGAACAATCCGTTGTATTCTTTGGACGATTTGAGTTCTGCCGCGGTGGCAGCGCGACAGGAAGGTGCACAGGAGGCGGATGCAATCGCGAAGGAAACGACGAAAGACCGGCTGGAGGCTGTAGGCAAACTTGCCGAAGGACTCAAAACAGCAGGTAAGGGCGCACAGACGATTGTCGACTCCGCGATGAAGATCAATGAGATCGCAAAGGCCGCCGAAGAGATGGAAGCAACGAGCAACGCTATGTTGAACACCATCGGCCAAACCGTCGATAAAGCATTCGAGTCTTTTGAACTACAGGGTTTGGATGTTGTCACCGGAGGCTCTCAGGAGTGGGACACGCTTGCAGCCAGCATTGAGGATCAGTTTACGAACCTGGGGGGTAGTTTCGGGGACATCCTCAGTACAATCGACGGAGGGTCTGCCTACCGGGTCCAGTTCCGCGTACTGGTGATCTGCGGCCAGGCGCTATGCCAGGCACGTCTCGCAGTGGTGACAGCGAATGGGCAAGTCGCGGAGATGGTCGCGAGGCGGCTCTCGGCTGAGAACGCGGTTGCGATCGCCCAACAGCGGGTAAAGCAATTGACCTCGAAGGTGACGCGCGACGACACCCTGGCGCAGCTTGCATTTAACAGGGTCCTCGACGCAAAACGAGCCGTCTACCTGGCGATGGACGCCTATATTCGCGCGTTTCGCTACTTCACTCTCGCGAGCGACAATGCGCTGCCTGCGCTGCCCCGGCTGACGGACTCAACAGATGACTTCATAAAAGCCGTCGCCGCCATATCAACTCGTCAACTGGTCGACAGCGCGTTATCGAAGCCGCCCTCGACGTTAGGCGCCGTAACTTTAATTCTCGACGACAAAGTTATGATGGAGGAATTCCGCAAGACCGGCGTTGCGACATGGCCTGTGTCAACCTCCGATACCAAGTTCACAGACTTCGGGAGGGTGAGGATTGATGAAATTCGTGTTTTTGCGGTCGGTTTGGCGGTGGATGACACAGTCGACGTTGAAGTGAGAATAGACAGTTCGGGGACCTACAATGACAAACCCCTGGACGGTACGTCCCAGGCGAAACGGTTCGTCTGCCAACCCACTCAACGAAATATGGTGTACCACGCGGCACAGCGAGTTACAGCCCATGCCGACATTGCCCCTCGTTTCAAGGACGACTTTTTTCAGCCGACCCCGTTCACTACCTGGAGGTTTCAGGTCCTGAGGCAGGACCGAAAGGATCTTGATCTCTCAAGCGTGACGGCCCTGAAAGTTGTCTTCACCGGTGTAAAAACGGACTTCATCGAACAGCGCGCGAGTAAAGCCGCCGGTTAGCCGACAGCCTCTGCGTTCAACAATCCTGCGCGCAGACATCTGCCTTTTTAAACCTCACGGGTGACGGCTCGCAGGCGGCGTCTTGGGGCCGAGCCGCGCGCGTCAGAAAACGGCTATATCCATCAATGTTCTTGCCACGTCTCAGGGAGCCGATTCTCCTGGAGTAGCAGGGGGGCGGAGGAGTAAATCATTGCCGTCACCGGAGACCATCAGGCCTTCGGCGCTGCTCATCCCGGCAACCGCCGGTACAGGGGGCATCTTTGAGAAGAATGTATCCGGCTCTCTCTGCCCCGGTGCACTGGACTCAAACTGGCCGATGATATTGGTTGCAAATTTTTCAGAGAATCCGGCTATGAAGCTCCAGAATAAGACCTTGGCGTAGTCGGAAGATGACGGACAGTGAACCTCAAAGATCGCTTTCAGGCCGTGGATCGTTTCGCTCGGATTATCCGGAACGAACGTGGGAAACATATTGCCTGCGAGCAGTCGGGAGATGAAGAGCACATACACGAGCTCGCCGAGAATGGCTCCCGCGATCGGAGAGAGAGCAATACAAACCCATGAATTCGCCAGTAGCGTGAGATCCTCGGAAGGCAAAGCCTTAAGCCGGCGCTGGAGTCCGACAAATCCTCCTACAAACCCAACGAACAACACCGCCACGGGTGTGGGAACGGAGCTAACGCCCCAATCCGCGAAGAGTGCGCCCGGAATGCCGATGGCCACGAGCGCGGCGAGCGACCACACGAGGCGATTGCTGACCAGCCGGAGTTGTGCGATGCGGTCATTCATATTGGTGTCTGTTTCAAATACCTACCCAGTCGAGAGAAAACGGAGCCGGTCTCTCGTGAGCGACTGACATAGAAAATGATTCAGCTTAGTGTATCCGATGAAGAACCAGATAAGCGAATGAGCGACCGGCTGTTCGGAAGGTATGGGGGCCCGCGCCTGTTGACTGATTTCCTGCTGGCGACAGACTTCCGCGTTCTTCAGCCCGTTCTCGTTTTTAGTTGAGCGCGCGACAAAAAAGAGACGATGAAGATACCATCGCTTATGCGCACCTTACGGTTCACCGCGATCGCCGCACTCGCTCTCTCGACCAGTCTGACGGCTGCGCCCGCCACGTCGGGCCCCCAATCCTCGCTGCCTCGGACGCCCGACGGCAAGCCAAACCTCCAGGGTATCTGGCAGGCAACCACCACTGCCGGAGACGATCTGCAGGATCACGTAGCCAGTCTGAACATCACGGCGGGCCGTTCGGTTCTTACCGACGGCGGCGCTATCCCGTATCAGCCTTCGGCCGCCCGGCAGCGCGAAGAAAACTTCCGGAAGCGGGCGAACCTCGATCCGCTCAACAAGTGCTATATCCCGGGGGTGCCGCGCGTAATGACGCTCGATTATCCCTTCCAGATATTCCAGACTCCGCGCGACATCACCATGGCCTTTGAATGGGAGCTCGATTACCGCAACATCTACCTCGATGGTTCGAAGCACCGCGAGAGAGACGACGACTCCTGGATGGGCGATTCGCGCGGGCACTGGGAGGGCGACACTCTCGTGGTCGACGTGGCCAATATGAACGGCAATACCTGGATCGACAGGTCAGGTGACTTCCACAGCGGCGATTTCCACGTGATTGAGCGGTATCGCATGACCGATTCGAACACCATCCGCTACGAGGCCACACTCGAAGACCCGAAGGTCTACACAAAGCCGTTCAGCATTGCCTTCGAGCTGCATCGCCGGCTCGATCGCGACCGCCTCTTCGAATACGTCTGCGAAGCCGAAACCGAAGAGGCCAGCGGCGCGTTCACGCGCGAGGAAAAGACCTGGTATCCCGGCAGCCCATCGGCTCCCGCGGTGCGGATGCCCGCTTCGACTTACGTATCGCAGCCGGTCGCTCCCGTCGCCGGTCTTCGCCGCATTCCCGATGGCAAGCCCGATCTGAACGGGTTCTACGAGTCGCAAACCCGCGGCGCGAACCAGGGGCTGGAACGGCGGGTCGGAGGCGCTGCGCTCATCGTCGATCCGCCCGATGGCAAGCTTCCGATGCAGCCCTGGGCTGTGCAGGAACGTATCAGCCGCAATCTTCCGGAGCGGGGTTACGATGACGCCACGGCGCATTGCTTCCCTCCCGGCGTCCCCCGCGCCCTGTGGGTCCCTGAAGGAATTCAGATCACGCAGACCCCCGACTACATCGTGATGCTGTTTGAGCGTACTTCCTGGCGCATCATTCCTCTGGATAACCGCAAACACCTCCCCGACTACATGCGTTTATGGCAGGGCGATTCCGTCGGCCACTGGGAAGGCGACACGCTTGTCGTCGACACCGCCAACTTCAACGGCAAGACATGGCTCAATGAGGGCGGGGAGATTGTCAGCCACGCCGAGCATGTGATCGAGCGCTTCACCCCCACTGGCCCCGACCAGCTTCGTTACGAGGCGACCGTCAGCGATCCGGTCGTCTACGACAAACCATGGACTGTATCTTTCGCAATCAAACGGGAGAAGTTCGAACTGCGCGAAGCCGCCTGCCTCGAAGAGGAGCACGACCTGCCGCATCTCAAGGCGCTTAAAGACGCCGCGGCCGCTCGGGCGAAATAAGAAATAAGAGGACAAGCACTTATCCACGTCGTCGTGTCCGGGCGAGATCGCTGATCTTCGCCGTCACGATTTTCTTTGGAAACCGTGCTGTTCGCCACTAATCAAGGCGCTTTTTTCTTACAGCCATGAGTATTTTTCCTGGATCGGGGGTTTTACGTTAAAATAAAGCCTTCGTAAAGGATTGAAGTGAGCTCGACTCCGGTCTCGAACTCATCCCGACTCGCGGCACTTGCTCTTCTGGGCTGGATGAGCCTTGAAGAGGCGCTGATATTCCTGCAGAACGAGTGCGTTCAGCCCGAACCCCTGTCAGCATCTCAGGCCGAGGAAATCTGGCGCGAATACCGGGGCCGCGTGGAATCGCTTCCGGCGGACGTCCCTCGCGCCGCCGAAATCCTGCCCATGAGCGAGGCGGATGTCAAAGCCGCCCGCAGGTTCCGCTCGCGTTATCCCGGTGAGTCGATCGTCGACATCGTCAGGCTGAACCCGATGGAACTGCTCGTCCATCAGCATTGGATATCGCCATCGTTGGCAGAGCCCTACGCGGCCAGTTCGAGCCCCGCAAAATGGATTCAGACTGCACTTCTCGACCCGCCCTCCGCGTCGCCGTCGAAACCGCGGCGCGACGGCAATACCATTGTTTACGACCTCCCTCATCCCGAATTTGTGCTCACCGAGCGCTTCGGTGCCGAACCGCTGCTGCAGGTCACCGAACCGAAGGCCTTCGTGACGGTGGGATTCCACAACGGCCGTGCCATTCTGCTGACCGGATACCATCGGACGTTCGCCCTCGCCCGGCACCTCCTGACGATGCCGGATTCTCCGCGCGGCGTTCTGTTCGGGGTATCGAATGCTCTCGATCTGCTGGGTGACGATGCCGAAGACGTAAAAGCAATGATGACGTCCGCACGGCCTCCCCGGCTGGCTGACTTTTTCAGCCCCGATCTCGCAGTGCCCGTCAGCATACGAAAAAGGCAGTACCAGATACGCATCCAATACGAAGTCGCGAGTCTGGATGCACCGGAGGTTCCAGATCCGGGAGCGCTTGCCGCGGGCAGCGTTCAGGAAATCCCGGCCGCACTCCCGGTGACGCAAAATGGCATTCATACCCCGGCGGGCGTGGAGAAAGCTTTCGAGACCGCACGGAGCCTGCAGGACCAGCGCCGGTACGAAGAGGCCATTCAGACCTATGCGGGGATTCTGAAAGTCCGGCCGAACATGAAAGGGGTCCATTCAAACCTCGCGTCGATATTTCTGGCGACGGGCAGAATAGTCGAAGCCAAAGCTCACGCAGAACGCCTGGTGTATCTCGATCCGGCGGACGCCGAGGCTCATTACAATCTGGGCGCCGTGCTTCAGGCAGAGGGCAGACTCGATGCCGCCAAACGTCATTACATGCAGGCGCTCGCTATCTATCCCGCAAACAGCGCCGTACTCGTGAGTCTGGGGCAGGTACTGGCTGCCTCGGGTGAGTTGGACAACGGAGTGGCTCATTTCCGACAGGCCATCGGCCGGAAGCCGGACTGCACCGAAGCCTGGTTCCGCCTCGCCGAGATTAAGACGTTCTTTCCGGACGATCCCGACCTTGCGGCGCTGGAGCGTTTGGCGTCGGTGAGCAGGCTGACAGGACAAGACGCGGCGTACCTGCATTTCGCGCTTGGCAAAGCGCTGGAGGATTGCGGACACTTCAGCCGTGCCTTCGGGCATTACCGGACCGGAAACGAGCTTCAGCGACAGCTGATCCCATACGATGAGCGAAGGGATATCGAGCTCGCCAGGAATGTCACGCAGACTTTCAGCCGGGAAACAATCGAGCGGCTCGCAGGAGGGGGCAGTGCTTCTCAGATTCCCGTATTTGTCGTCGGCATGCCTCGCGCGGGCACAACGCTGATCGAGCAGATTCTGGCGAGTCATCATCAGGTACACGGCGCGGGAGAACTCGAAATCCTGCCCGCACTTTTCCAGAAGACATTTAGTGCGCAGAGTCTGCCCGCCGCTCTGGACCGGAATAAGGTGCTCGAACTCGCCGAAAGCTATCTCGGATCGCTGCCGCCGCACCCGGGCAAGACACGAATCGTGGATAAGATGCCAGGCAACTTCCACTTTGCAGGCCTGATTCATCTGATGTTTCCGAACGCCAGGATCATTCACGCGATACGCAATCCCATCGACACATGCGTGTCCTGCTACTCAAAGCTTTTCTGGAAAGGCCATGATCTTGCCGAGTTGGGACGCGATTACAGACGCTACAGCGATCTCATGGCGCACTGGCGTGCTGTCCTGCCGCCGCATCGTATTCTCGATGTGCATTACGAAGAGCTGATCCGCAACTTTGACGCGCAGGTCGCAAGGATGCTCGATTTCTGCGGTCTCGAATGGGACAACAACTGCGGTACGTTCTACCAGACCAGCCGTCCCATTCGCACCGCCAGCCTGGCGCAGGTCCGGAAGCCTCTGTACGGCACATCTGTCGAGCGCTGGAGGAGGTTCGAAGAACATCTGGAGCCTCTCCTTGTGGAATTGAGGCCGCTGGAGTTAGGGCGAGTGGAAGCAGAGCCTCCGTGGACGGCAATGCTTCAAGGCGGAATGCAGGGCGTCGTGGGGATGGATGCGAACGGAGACTGAACCGATGCTTCAGAACGCCGTCGCCCAGCCGCCTCAATAGGTATCCCGCGTGCTCTTGAGGCGCGGAATGCTGTCCCGTCTCGCTTTGTCGGCTCTAATCCTTGTTACCGTTGCCCGAACCCTGGCTTCGGCGCAGACGGTGTCGTTTCTACCCCCGGTTAACACGCCCGTTACAGACGGATCGCTGGCCTCGGAAATCTGCAGCCAGTGTCTCGCGGTCGCCGACTTCAACGGCGATGGCAAACCTGATATCGCTTATGCCTTCACCGCATTCTCGCCTTTCTCGGGTGTGCTGTTCGGAAACGGAGATGGGACTTTTCGCCTCGGCGCGACGTTTCCGCTTCTCCTCGATAACGTTACTTATGTGGCCACGGCTGACATCAATGGTGATGGCCGGGCGGATATCATTTACTCATCTCCGGCCTTGATCTTTCCTGGAAATGGCGATGGCACTTTCCAGACTCCCGTCACCGTCAACGCCTGCCCTTCGGTCTCCGCTGTCGCCGACCTGAATCATGACGGCAAAGCCGACCTTGTCTGTGGAACTTCCGTCCTTCTCAGTAATGGCGACGGAACGTTTCGTGCGAGCGTGACGGTCGATCCCGCCGAAATGGCAAACGTGCTCCTTGTTGCCGACTTCAACGGTGACGGCAAACCAGATCTCCTGCTCAGTCTCTTCGAGGGCCTCGAGGTGGCCGTGGCGCCTGGCAAGGGCGATGGAACCTTCGGCCCAGACCTGCCCGTTCCCGCTGAGCTCTTCTCCAATCCGGTCACCGGCGATTTCAATGGGGATGGTCGCCTGGATCTGGCGGGCTTGTGTATGCGGGCGGGTCTGCTCTGCACGCTCGCCGGCAACGGCGACGGCACTTTTCATGGGCCTGTCATTTCGTCTTTTACCGGGATCCTCCCAGGACCGCTCGCCGCCACGGGTGACTTCAACCGCGACGGCAAACTCGACCTGGTGGCCGGCAATGCGGTGCTCGCAGGCAATGGCGACGGCACCTTCCGCTTCCCCGTTTACTTCGGTCCGGTATCACAGAAGTGCGGGGCGGCTGTCGTGCCTGACATCCCGGATTACGTTCCTTGCCTCTACTCAACATCTCCGGTTGCCGTGGCGGACCTCAACGGCGACGGCCTGCCTGACGTCGTTGCCGGATCACGGGGATCTTCGGCCTACACGGGCAGCGTCGTGATTGCCGCGCTCCTGAACGACAGCCCCGGCGATGGCTTCCTCACCCCCGGCGTGTCTTCCGCGACGCTGACTGATCCAGTCGCCACAGGCTCCATCGTGTCTGCCTTCGGAAACGACCTCGCCCCGGAAACGGCGACCGCTCCGTCCGGTCCTCTGCCCACCACCCTCGGCGGCATTCGCGTTCACCTGAAGGACCTGAGCGCCGGCGACATTCTGGCTCCTCTCCTGTATGTTTCGCCAACCCAGATCAATTACCTGATGGCGTCGTCGGACCCGTTCACCTGGGTGAGCCTTGAACGGGTCGGGTCGCCTTATGTGCCGAAGGGTGTCGCCGTACCTGTCGAAACCATTGCCGCGGGCCTCTACTCCGTCGGCAACAATCTGGCGGCCGCCAGCGCGCTCAGCATCCCGCCCGGCGGGGTTGCCACTTCGGTTCCAGTAACCATCTGCAGCCCGTTCGGATGCAGTGCAAACCCGATTGACCTGTCGGGTGCGCCGGTCTATCTGAGCCTTTACGGCACTGGCTTTGCCAACGCGGTTGCGGCCTCATCAAACTGCACCATCGCGGGGCAGACACTCGCGCCGACTTATGCCGGACCCCAGTTACAGATCAATGGGCTCGATCAGGTCAACATGCTGTTGCCCCGATCGCTGGCGGGCGCCGGGCCTGTTTCGGTCTCCTGCACGTTCCAGTCAGCCTCTGGAGAATCCAGTCTGACGAACGCGCTGAACATTACCCTCCGGTGAACACAGTTCCCACAAGAAAAGCCGCAGAAGATAAACTCTGAGATTGCCGAAAGAACCGCCCAAATCCGGCCTGTTCCGCGGGCTGCGCCCGTTCAACCGCGCGCGCGCCGTGACCGACTCGCTGGCCGGCGTCCAGCTTGCCGCGCTCGACATTCCTCAGGTGCTCGGCTACGCCACGATCGCGGGCATGCCGGCCGTCACCGGCCTCTACACGCTGTTCCTGCCGCTGATCGCCTTCGCCGCGTTTGGCTCGTCCCCTTACCTGGTCGTTGCCGCGGACTCCGCGACCGCAGCCATCCTTTCCGGCGGCCTGGCGCCTCTTGCGAAAACCGGCGGGCCTGACTACGTGGCGATGGCGGGCAGCGTGGCGCTGCTCACCGCCGTCTTTCTGTTCATCGCGCGGCTGCTGCGGCTGGGCTTCCTGGCCGATTTCCTCTCGCGCACTGTGCTGGTGGGTTTCTTCACCGGCGTGGGATTTCAGGTGGGCATCGGCGTTCTGGCGCAGATGCTGGGCATGCAGAATCGCTCGCGACGCTCGATTGTTCAGCTGGCCGACATCATCCGGGATCTGCCCCATGCTCACATCCCCACGGCCGGCCTGGCCTTCGGGGTACTGGTCTCGATTATCCTTCTCGGTCGTTTTGCACCGCGCATTCCGGCAGCGCTTATCGCGGTGGTGGGTGCCATCGTGGCGAGCGCGGTGTGGAATTTCGCGGGACACGGGATTACCACGGTCGGCGTCATCGCGGGCGGGCTTCCTCATCTGACGTTCACGCGCAGCAGCCTCGACGTGATTGAGCAGCTGGTGCCGATTGCCGCTTCCTGCGCCGTGATGATCATCGCGCAGAGCGCCGCCACCGCGCGTGTCTATTCGGTGCGGCACGGGGAGTCACTGGATGAAAATGCCGATCTTACCGGCCTCGCGGCGGCGAATGCAGTCGCGGCGCTGAGCGGCGCCTTTGTGGTGAACGGCAGTCCCTCGCAGACCGCCATCGCCGAAGGCTGCGGCTGCAACAGCCAGGTGACGCATCTGAGCGCGGCCGCGGTCGTCGGGCTGGTGCTGCTTTTTCTGACCCACCCGTTTCAGTTCCTGCCGCGATGCGTGCTTGGCGCCATCGTTTTTAATGTCGCGATTCATCTCACCGACATTCCGCACATGTTCCGCATCCGCCGGGAAAGCCCGGGCGAATTCTATCTGGCCGCGATCACGACGGTGGTTGTGGTGGCCGTCGGCGTGGAGCAGGGAATCATTCTGGCGATGGCTCTTTCGCTGCTGCGCGTCGTGAGCCACAGCTATCGGCCGCATACCGCAGTTCTGGTGGAGGGGGAAGACGGCGCCTGGAAGCTGACTCCGGTGGCCGAAGCGCGCATGACCGTCCCGGGGCTCATCATTTACCGTTTCGGCGCGTCGCTTTTTTATGCGAATGCCGGGCTGTTTGCGGATGAGGTGCGCCGCCTTGCCGAATCCGCGCCCTCCGTTCGGCGCATTGTGGTGGATGCCGGAGCCATCGCCGACGTGGATTACACGGCTGCCCGGATCGTGCGCGAACTGGTGACTGATCTGAAAGCCCGCGGTGTCACCGTGGCCTTCGCGCATGTGCAGTCCGATCTGCGGCCCGACCTCGACAGGCACCACCTCACCGGACTGCTTGGGGCGGAGCACATTTACGATACTCTGCGGAGCGCGCTGGCTGGCTACCAGACAGGTTCCGTGTGATACTAACGCAAATGGCGGATTCGGCCATCGCCGCGGATCTGGCGATCCCGGACAGCGCTCCGGCGCCGCTTCGCCATTCCGCGCTCGTCCGCGTCACGCACTGGGTGAACACGCTGAGTTTCTTCGGCCTCGCGATCAGCGGTGTCGCCATACTGCTGGCACACCCGCGTTTCTATTGGGGCGAAACGGGGCACGTCGGCACGCCGTCGCTGTTCGATCTGCCGTTGCCATTTGTTCTGACAGGGCAGACCGGGTGGGGACGGTCGCTGCATTTTCTCTCCGCGTGGGTATGCGTGCTGAACGGATTGCTGTATGTGGTTTCCGGATTTGTGTCGCGGTATTTCCGGGAAGGCCGGCCCGTCTACAACAGTGCGCAGCGACTGACATACACGGTTGTCGTCTTCGCGCTTTTCCCAATGACGATCTGGACGGGACTCGCGATGTCACCGGCGATCACGTCGGTTTTCCCGGTGCTCGCCACGGGGCTGGGCGGGCAGCAGTCCGCGCGCACGATTCACTTCTTTGCAGCGGTCGCGCTGTTCCTGTTCCTGCTGGTGCACGTGACAATGGTTTTCCGCACGGGTTTTGTGCGCCATGGCAGAGCCATGATCACGGGGCGCCTGTGACTCGCCGCAAACTGATTACGACTGGTCTCGCGACGGCGGCCGGAGTATCCGGGCTCGCCGTGGCCGCGCGTCTGGCTGCGGAATACGGACTCGTGCCGCCCGATTCCGGCGGCATCTACGGGGTTGGCGAAACGCTGACGTACGGGGCGCAGCGGTTGATGATGGCGAATCATTCCCTCGCGCGCGAATTCGATCGCAGCCGGATCACGAAGTTCGTGCCGGTCGACGGCCATCCACCGCAGAACGAAACTTACCAACGTCTGCGTGCGGGCAGATTTGCCGGCTGGCGGCTGAGGATAGACGGGCTTGTAGCGCGCCCGGTACTGCTTTCTCTAGCTGAGTTGAAGAGCTATCCGTCGCGCACGCAGATCACGCATCAGGCGTGCGAGGAGGGCTGGTCGTTTATTGCGGAGTGGACCGGGGTGCCGCTGTCGTTCGTGCTGAACATGCTGGGTGTCCAGCCGCAGGCGCGGTATGTGGTTTACTTCGCCATGGACGATTCATGGGACAGCATCGACATAGCCGAGGCACTGCATCCGCAGACGCTGCTGGCGTATGGAAGAAACGGCGAGGAGTTGCCGGCTGACTACGGAGCGCCGCTGCGTATGAAGGTGCCGCGTCAGCTCGGTTATAAAAACGTGAAGTTCCTTTCGAGCATCACTGTCACCGACTCGCTGAAGAAAATCCGCAACGGACAGGGATCGATTTCACCGGACTACGGCTATTCGTGGTACGCGGGGATTTGACTACCGGGCCGCCGGAGCCTTCTCCGCCACCCGAACCTTCGCGTTCTCCAGCTTCTTCGCTACCTTGCCGGATTCCACCGGATCCTGATCTGCCGCCACCGCGGTCTTCCACTCCGCCATCGACGCTTCCCACTGCTGGATGGCCTCGCGGATCTTTCCCTGCTTGAAGTAGACTTCGCCCAGGTGATCGTGGACTGTCGGATCCTTGCCTACCTTGTCGACGGCGCTCCGCAGGACTTCCGCGGCTTCTTCCAGCTTGTTCTCGCGGAAGTAGACCCATCCAAGGCTGTCCTCGAACGCGCCATTGCCGGGCTCCAGGTCGAGGGCTTTCAGTATCAGCTGCTGCGCTTCCTCGAGGTGCACGTTGCGCTCGGCAAACATGTAGCCAAGATAGTTCATGGCGCCGGCGTTCTGCGGATCGGTCTCCAGCACGTTGCGGAAGGACTTCTCCGCGGCTTCGTAGTTCTTTTCGCGCTCGTACATGGCGCCACGGTAGAACTCGATGGTCTGTTTGTCGCCGGGATTCGTCGAGAGAGCCTCAGCCGCGTCAAGCGTCTTGCCCTCGTCGTCGAACCGCTTGGCTTTGTCCTGCACCTGACCGATCCCGATCAGCACGTCCCGATCCTTTGCGTAGTTCGGTATCGCCTTGAGCTCCCCCAACGCGGTGTCGGCGAGACCCAGATCCGCCAGCAGCAACGCGTGTTCGAGGAGCACGCCGCGATCGGAGGGGAACTTCTTCAGCGCCGCATCGGCCTCCTGGCGGGCCAGCTTGTATTCTTTGCCGGCCTTATAGGTTTCGATCAGCTTGCCTTCCACACTCGGTGTCAGCTGCGGATCCAGATCTGAGATCTGCCGGAAGGCGGCCACCGCATCCAGCGTCTTGCCGGTATCGGACTCCATCGTGCCGAGCGAATTCAACATGCCGATCCGGTCTTTCTTCTCGGCGTCGGAGTACTGCTCCTTTTTCGTGTCGGTCAGGATTGCCTGCATCGCCGCGATGGCCTGCGCGCTCTTGCCCTCGACCCGCAGCAGCTGCGCTTCAGCGAAGCGGACCTGTGTGGAGTTTTCGATCGCCTTGGCTTTGGCCAGCGCGGCCGACGCTCCGGCATAATCGCGCTTCCGTTCCAGAATTTCGGCAACCTGAATCTGCAGGGGCGCATTCTTCGGATCGTCGGATGCCAGTTGCTGGAATGTCGTGAGCGCTTCATCGAGGCGTCCGGCTTCCAGCAGGTCGATCGCCAGAGCGCGGCGCACGCGCACGTTGTCGCCAGCTTCGAGCGCCAGCTTCATCGTGTCGGCAGCCTTGGAATAGTCCTTCACCTGTTCGTAAAACTCGGCCAGCATAATCACCATGCGCGGGTCGGGATTCGTCTCCACCGCCTTCTTCAGCATGTCGATGGCATTCGGCAGATCGCCCCGGTCGGCATACACCATGGCCAGACCGTTGAGTGCATCCTCGTCGTTCGAATCCTGGGCCAGCACCTGGCGGTAAGTCTTTTCGGCATTGGTTTCGTCATGCGCCACGCGATAAAGCCGCGCTAACATCGAAAGACTCTCCGTGTCTTTCGGATCCTGCTGTGTGATTCGCTGATACTGATCGATCGCGTTCTTCAGCATCGTCTGATCCACGCGGCCCTGATCCGGGTCGCCGATGCCACGGCTGTAGATTCGCGCCAGAATCTTGCGTGCTTCGTTGTTCGAAGGATTCGCCTTCAGCAGATTGTTCGCGAGCGCGAGGGCCTTTTCCACCTGACCGGCCTGTACGTAAAATTCGCAGAGCTCTTCGGAAATGTACGAGGCAGCCGGATCTGCCTTAATCGCGGCATTGTAGAAGTCGATCGCTTTGTTCACGTACTCGCCGCGGTTCCCGTAGGCTCCTGCCAGCTCGGCGTACAGGTGCGCCATGGAAAAGTTGTAGTATCCCGACGCCTTGTCGGGCGCGCCGGTCGCGGTCTGCGCAGCGGGTGCCTGGGCGAAAGCAGACGCGGCCAGAACTGCCGTCAAGGCGACGGTGGAAAGCGCTCGAAGTAATGCGTTTTGCAGGTTGGATGTACCGGTCATTTCCTGTCTTTCTGTGTGCCGGGCGCGAAACAGCGACACACCGAGCATGATTAACATTGTATAACGCTGAATGGGTGACGCTCAGCGAAAAGAACCCGTTGCGAAAGAATGTTCTGGCCCTCGTTGGTCCGACCGGCTGCGGCAAAAGCGAACTGGCGCTTCAGCTTGCGCCGGAATTCCGGGGCGAGGTCGTCAACTGTGACTCGGTGCAGATTTTCCGCTTCTTTGACATTGGCGCCGCGAAGCTGCCGCCGGCCCAACGCCGGGGAATTCCGCACCACCTGATCGACATCGCGAATCCAGACGAGCTGTTCACCGCGGGTGATTTCGCACGCCTCGGCCGGCCTGTGCTGGAAGAGATCGCGGCGCGCGATCACCTGGCCATTGTGACCGGGGGCACGGGATTCTACCTGCGCGCCCTCGTGGACGGCCTCGCGCCGGGTCCCGAGCGGAATGAAACTTTGCGCGCCCGACTCAAATCGCGGGAGGACAACAGATCGGGTTTCGCCCATCGTCTGCTGCGCCGGCTGGACCCGGTCACCGCCGCGCGCATCCATCCGAACGACAGGCCGAAAATCATCCGCGCCGTCGAAATCTGCCTGACGGCTCGTCGCGCGGCAAGCGACGTTTTCGCCGCGGGGCGCGACTCACTCGAGGGGTTCCGCGTGCTTAAGATCGGCCTGTTCCCGGATCGGGAAGAGCTCTACAGGAGGCTCGAATCGCGCATGGAAGCGATGTTCGCGGCCGGTCTGACAGAGGAAACGCGCTCGATCCTGGCCCGCGGATATTCGCCCGACGCCAAACCGTTCGAGTCAATCGGCTATAAACAGGCACTCGAATGCATCCGGGGGACACTATCGCCGGAAGAAGCCCTTTTCCACGCGAAACAGGCCACGCGCCGCTACGCCAAGCGCCAGATGACGTGGTTCCGTCAGGAGCCAGCCATTGAGATTTTTGCCGGTTTTGGGGACGATCCGGCCGTTGCCGCGAGAGTCCGCCAGCGCATCCGGGACTGGCTGACTTGCTAACCTGAGTTCGAGTGCGTTCTTTCTTATGGCTGACAGCTCTGTTGCTCGCAGCCGCATCACTGGCTTGTGCGGCCGACACCATCGCCGTGCTGCCCCTCTTCAACACGAATGAACACGAAGCGCCGAACCTGGACTGGATCGGCGAAAGCGTATCCGAGACCATCGACGAAGCCCTCAGCTCCGGCGGCCTGCTGGTTCTCACAAGGGAAGACCGCGAAGAAGTCTATCGCCGGTTGTCGCTGCGTCCGACGGTGGTTCTGACGAAAGCCTCGGTGCTCAAGATCGGCGAAGCTCTCGACGCAGGGCAGGTCATTTTCGGAGAGCTCCACATCGAAGGCGCCGATGCAGGGCCGACCAGCTTGAAATCGACCATTCGCCTTTCGGTGCGTATCATCGACCTCAAACAAATGAAGCAGGGGCCGGAACTCTCACAAAGCGGGCCGCTTGAAAACCTCAGCCAGATGGAAACCAGGCTGGCGTTCCTGTTGCTGCGGCAGTTGGCGCCGGACCTTGCTCCGTCGGAAGATGCCTTCTTTCACGATCGCGCGCCCGTGCGCGTAGATGCCATGGAAAGCTATGTGCGCGGCCTGATGGCTGCAAGCGAAGACCAGAAGCTCAAGCTGTTCACGCAGGCCGCGAAGCTCGACGAACATTTTTCGCAGCCGAATTTCCAGCTCGGCCGCATCCTGTTCGGAAAGAAGGATTACAAAACCGCCGGCCAGTGGCTGGCGAAAGTCTCCCGCGGCGATTCGCATTTTCTCGAAGCGGCATTCCTGCGCGGCATCTGCAAATATCACGACGGCGATTTCGACGGCGCCATCGATCAGTTCCGTATGGTTTCGAACGAGCGTCCGCTGAACGAAGTCTTCAACAATCTGGGTGCCGCGCTGTCGCGCAAGAGCGATCCCGCCGCGGCCGACAATTTCAAAAAAGCGCTCGACGGCGACGAAGCCGACCCGGACTACTGGTTCAACCTCGGCTACGTGCTCTGGAGACAGGGGCGCTTCGATCTGGCCGCCACGCATTTCCGCGCCGTGCTCGACCGCAATTCCGGCGATCAGGAGGCGACGACGATGCTGGGACGTTGTCTGCGCCAGGAGGGCCCCCGCGCCGGCGACGCGCGCACCGAAGGCCGCGAGCGGATCAAGACGGAATTCGAAGATTCGGCGTGGCGGCAGTTACAGGCCGAACTGCGAAGTAAGAAATAGCCCGCGCAGTTTTCCACGTTGGGGCCTCATCCGGGTTATTCTCGAACCATGCCTTGCCTGCTGGCGATTGTGGTTCTGGCCTTCCCGCGCGTAGTTCTGATTCTGATGTGGCTGTTTTCGACCGTTCTGCAGCGCGCCTATCACGGCATGATCGTGCCGATTCTCGGTTTCATTTTTCTGCCCATCACGACGATCGTTTATGCGTGGCTGGTCACCAACCACATGGCGATCGCGGGCGTGAATCTGATCATTCTGATCGTCGCGGTCCTGCTCGACGTGGGCTCGCACGGCGGCGGGATGAGGCATTACCGCCGGGATTACTGACGGTTAACGGCAGATCCCGCGCCGGCTTGACCGCACAAATCTCACCAGATGCATGGCGTTCTCGTCCGGATCCTCGGTCTCGATTTTCATAAGCGCGTCCTCCAGCTTCAGACCGGACTGATACAGCGTTTGATACGCCTTTTTCAGCGTCCCGATCTGCGCGCGCGTGAAACCGGCCCGCGTCAGGCCCACCCCATTCAGTCCGCTTGGTTCCACATTGAATCCTGAATAGAGAAAGAACGGCGGCACATCGAGATTCACCCGTGTGTTGCCGCCAATCATCGCCAGGCGCCCGATCTTCGAATACTGATGAATCACCACGCCGCCCGAAATGAAAGCCTGATCCTCCACCTCGACGTATCCCGCTACCAGGGCGCAGCTCGCGATCACCGTGTGGCTGCCGATGGTGCAGTTATGCGCAATGTGACCCGACGTCATGATGTAGTTGTTGTCGCCGATGGTCGTGATCGACTCCGGCTGCGTGCCGCGTGAAATCGTATAGTGCTCGCGGATCCGGTTGCCGCTGCCGATGCGCAGATAGCTGCGCTCGCCGGTGAAGTTTTTGTCCAGCGGATCGGTGCCCAGCACTGTGCCGGCGGAGATTTCGTTGCGGTCCCCCAGCGTCGTCCAGCGCTTCACGAAGACATAAGGTTCCAGCACGCAGTCGGCGCCGATCGTCACATCCTGCTCGACGACGGAGAATTCCCCGATACGGGTACGCGGGCCGATGGAAGCGTCCGGATGAATGCGCGCAGTCGCGGCGATCTGCGCGGTGGAATCGATAGGCACGAAATCCCGATGATAACGCTCGCGCTGCTATCTTTGAACCTATGGGAGCGGCGGCAGCCATCGAGCATGCGCGCGGTGTCAGGCAGTATCGATACCTCGATCTGCTGATCAACATCTTCGTGGTCGTGCTGATCGTATCGAACCTGATCGCGCCCAAATTCGTCGCGGCGGGATGGTTCCGCTTCAGCGCCGCGCAGCTTCTCTTTCCGATCACCTACATCTTTGGCGACGTCTTCACCGAAGTCTACGGGTATGGGGCATCGCGCAAGGCGATCTGGACCGGCTTCCTCGCCGCCATCATCATGACCGCCTTCGGCATGTTCGCCGTCTGGCTGCCGCCCGCGCCCGAGTTCAGGGATCAGAAGGCGTACGAAACCATCTTCGGCGTGGTGCCGCGCAACGTGGCCGCGAGTCTGCTCGCGTACTGGGCGGGTGAATTCGCCAATTCACTCACTGTCGCGAAAATGAAGCTCTGGACGAACGGGCGTTACCTCTGGACGCGCACCGTGGGATCCACCGTCGTGGGCCAGGCGGTCGACACCACCATCGTGATCGTCGTCATCTTCTGGGGGCAGCCCCTTGGCCTGATGTTCAACCTGATCGTTTCGGGCTACCTGTTCAAGGTCACGTATGAGGTCATCGCGACACCCCTGACTTACGCGGTAGTCAACTTCCTCAAGCGTGCCGAGGGCGTCGATTACTTCGACCGCCGCACCAACTTCAGCCCGTTCCGCCTGGGCGAAGATCAGTCAGCCGCCTGAACTCACCCACCTGAACTCACCCACCTGAGGTCGGCCATCGGCACGTCCTTCCAGTACTGTTCGAAATTCTGCCGACCCATAAACGAACGCGTCAGCATGCGGTCGATGTAAAGCGTGCCCCGCAGATGGTCGATCTCGTGCTGCAGAATCCGTGCATACCAGCCGCGCGCACGAATCGTCACCGGCTCTGCGCGTTCATTCAGGCACTCGACGGTAACCGCCCGTGCACGCGGCACAATTGCCGTGAAGCCCGGCAGGCTGAGACATCCTTCGAAGAATTCAACCGTTTCTCCGTGGAGTGTCAACAGGGGGTTAATGATGACATGCGGCTCGACGGCGACCCGCTCGCGCTCCGCCGCCTTTTCCGGCGGCGCTTTATCGATGTACTCCTGCCGATCTTCGATGACCGCGATCTGCAGCGGCAACCCGATCTGCGGGGCCGCCAGACCCACGCCCGGTGCAGCGCGCATCGTTTCATACATCGAACTGATGAGTTCCTGAATCTCGGGCGAAAGAATTTCAGCGGGCGTCAACTCCCGCGCCGGCTGCCGAAGTACGATTTCGCCCGCTTCAACGATCTTGAGAACCATGTCTGCAATTCTCCCCTGAAGTGGGGGGCCATGCATCCCACCAAATCGGGGCCTTTCCCCAACGATGCTAAACTACGCATTTGGATTGATTTGTGACAGTCGATTCGATACCTCAGGCGGCGGGAAGCTTCCGTTCGCTGAAGTGCCCGAAGTGCCATTCGGACGACATTAAACGAAGTCGCCGCAAGTTCTGGGAGCGGTTCGTTCTCCCGCTTCTGGCCGCCCATGTTCACCGCTGCCGCGACTGCAAGCATCGTTTCTGGGTCGGCACGCAGTGGAATCGTGTGGTTTTTGCATCGATCGCCGTCGTTTTTGTCGGCGGCATTGCCCTCACCATGGTTCTGGTCAAACAGGCGAGAGATCAGCCCGCAACGGTGCCGGCACCTCAGCCGGTGCGTGCGCGCCGCCCCAGGCTGCCCCCGCCGCCTCCGGGACTGCCGCCTTTATCTCAGGTGCCGCGTCCGAAAGACGATCCCTCCGCGAAGGGCCCCGGCACCGCACGATAGCCTCACCGGCTCCTCGTCTATCTGGAACTATGTAAGACTGAGGCTGTCTGCATGGGCTCCATAAGACTGTAGCCGGATGCTTGGAATACGACTTTAAAGTTTTCTTTAATGAACCTGATCAAGGGCCTGGACGAAGCGTCCGCACCGCGTGTCCAGAAATCGATGAGGGCTTGGTTATAGAGGACACAGGGATAGCGTTCGTCCGACAACTCTGCAATCGCCTTCTCCTGGCCTGTGTCATTCAGAATGAGCATCCAGGCGCTGAAATTGATGGCGCGCGGCGCGGGTCTGCCGGTAAGAAAATTGAAGCTTAAGAGCCCCGGTGCGCTGGCCAGCATGGTGCAGGGGGAAGAATCGATCCGGCCCGCGAGATCACGCACGAGGACGGCACTGCGATGCTCTATACGCATAAGTCCGGTGCCGGGCAGGCCAAGCGGCTCACCCGCTGAATAGTCCTGAATGGCGAACCCCGCGGTAAAAACGTAAAGCATCGTCAGCGCCGCGGAAGACAGAAGAACCCCGGCCCGCGGCAGGCGCCCCACGCTCGACAGGGGAAACCGGTCACGCAGGAACAGCCAACTGTCCGAGAAGCAGATTGCCGCCGTCACGCACATCATGACCGTTGTGAAGATCGTCTGCAAACCGGCAACGGGATACGCGTACAGTATTTGAATCGTCGTAACAAGCGCGAGAATGGCGCGGGGCAGGGCGCCGATACGGTCTGCCAAAGTCCTCCCGGGACGCACTGCCACGAGCCAGATAAACGGGGACGCAAAGCTCATCACATCGGCGTGGCGGGCTACGAGGCAGAAGGCCCCGACGCCCACTGCGAAGGCAAGTTTGAGCAGTGCCACCGTGCTCTCAGTCGCAGCCGCACGGCGGAAAGCAACGAGGATGGCACACGCAAGCCCGGCTAAAGCCCAGGGCACGGCCGCACCGGGCATCTCCGGCTCCCGAAACCAGCTCATGCCAAATGCCTGCCGGGGCTGAACGATCAGAGAATCGATCATGCCATGGACCGAACTGCCATGCGCGACGACAAACCAGCAGACCGCCGCGATCATGACGGCAAAACCCGCTCCGGCAAACAGGAAGTCGCGGAACTCCGTGGGATATTCGAACTCCTGCAGCGAAACCGCGACAACAGCCGCCCCCAAAGAGACAACCGCCACCAGACAATATCTCTCCGCCCACAAATCCGCTCGATGCCCCCACATCAGAGCTACGGGGCATGCCAGAGCCGCGGCTCCCGCTGTTATCAACAGCACTGAACGCGACCATCCTCGTCTGAGCGCGGCCAAAAGCGCAAGCGTCAGCGCGATGACGACAAACACCCCGAGGTTGATCTTTGTGGCGACGACAGCAGCTGCCAAAGCTCCGAGCGACACCATGAGAACTATCCGGGTCGAGATGCCGCAGGCGGCCAGGCCCAGAACTGCGAGCAGGGTGATGCAAAGCTCCTGGGGATGGGCCGGTTCCATGCCGATGAGTCCGAGCGCCCCGAACGAAAGAAAGTGAGCCGCGGCTGCCAGTGAAAGAGAATCTGTGGCACGGTAAACCAGCAGGAATATCAGCAGAGCGGATGTCACCCAGAAAAACAGCGACACGAACTGGACCGAGTCATGGGAAACGGGAGTTCCTGTCAGAGCATGAGCGCACCACTCGTAAAAATAGTAGAGCGGGCCGTAGACAGTCCCGACGTCGTCATAGAGCGCGCGTTTTTCCAGAAAACGCCGGATGACGATCATCAACATACCCTCGTCGTCGTAAAAAACCAGGTTTTGGTTGGAGAAAGTCCGGCAAAACGCCGTCACGATGCTGAGAAGCCCAATGCTGGATGTGACGAGCGCCAGTTCCCGGCCGCGACGCTTCACCATGCCGGGAATCACCCGGCCGCCGGCAAACAGTCCGCGCGCGCGAGCCGCTCCTGCCACGACTCAACGATCTCGCGGAAAATATCCTGCAGCGAGTGCACAATCTTCCATGCCGGATAATGCGCCTTCATCTTGCGCAGGTCGCTGTAATAGCAGATGTGGTCGCCCCTGCGGTTCCCATCCATATACTGGTAACGCTGCGGCCTTCCGGTGAGGTCCTCCACCATCCTGAACGCCTCGAGGATGGAGCAGGCATTTTCGTAGCCGCCGCCGAGGTTGTAAACCTCGCCTGACCGCGGTGCGCGGCAGAATTCCAGAATGAACGCGGCAACATCCTCCGCGTGGATGTTATCGCGAACCTGCTTGCCTTTGTAGCCGAACACTTTGTATTCGCGGCCTTCCAGATTGCAGCGGATCAGATAGCTCAGAAATCCGTCCAGTTCCACTCCCGCGTGATTCGGCCCGGTGAGACAACCGCCGCGCAGACAGCAGGTCGGCATGCCGAAATAGCGCCCATATTCCTGCACCATTGCGTCGGCCGCCAGCTTCGACGCGCCGAACAACGAGTGTTTCGACTGATCGATCGAAAAAGTTTCCGGAATGCCGTTGACGAAATGGGGATCATCGAACTCCCAGCGTGTGGCCCGTTCCCGCATCCACACGGTGTTCGGCAGATCGCCATACACCTTGTTCGTCGACATGTGCACGAACGGCGATTCGGGACAGGCCCGGCGCGCGGCTTCGAGCAGGTTCAGCGTGCCGCCGGCGTTGGTATCGAAGTCGTCGAAGGGAATCTCCGCGGCGCGGTCATTGGACGGCTGTGCCGCCGTGTGTACGATCACGTCCGGGCGAATGTTCTCGACAAGCTTGAGCACCGCGCTGCGCGTCCGGATATCCAGGCTGAAATGCGTATAGCCCGGAATCGCCGTGCGCAGACGATTCAGGGTCCGCCTCGTGTCACCTTCGGGCCCGAAGAAGACCGCGCGCTCGTTGTTATCGACGCCAAAAACCTGGAACCCATGGCGCGCCAGGCACAAGCTGACTTCTGAGCCGATCAGCCCGCCCGACCCCGTCACCAGCGCGGTTTTGGTCTTCACGCCAACAGTGTAGGCTTACCTCGCCGTCGGCGATAGTTCGCGAATCGTCAGTAGAACGGCCGTCCCGGAAGTTAACATTGCAGGCGTTATCAGCCGCTATATTTGGTGGTGGATGCAGCTCCGCAGACAGAATCTGGTTCTGGCTCTGGCGTTCGTCCTCGCCATCGCGGCGACGATTTTCTTCGGTGTTCGCGCGGGGAGGAAGGCGCGCCACATCCATGCGGGGAACGAGCAGATCCGCGGATGGATGAGCGTGCCGTTTATCGCGCACTCGCGTCACGTCCACGAGGAGCCGCTGTTCCGCGCCGTGGGTGTGACGCCGAACCGCCACGATCACCGGCCGATCCGCGATATCGCGCATGAGGAACACGTTCCGGTGTCGCAGTTGATCGGCGAACTCGAATCGGCCATCGCTCAGGAAGAAAGCTCAACGCCGCGATGAGCGAACAGATTCTCGCCGCGCTCGCGCTTTACGGCGAACCGGCGTTGTTCGTTGTGGCAACCGTCGCAGCCATCGGCATCCCGCTGCCTGTCATGCTGCTGCTGATCGTGGCGGGCTCGCTCGCAGCCCAGGGCACGCTGAACTTCAGCATCGCAGTTTCGGCAGCGGCGGTGGGCTCGATTGCGGGCGATCAGATCGGCTACGCGATCGGGCGCCGGGGCGGACATGTGCTCGTAGGCCGGCTCACACGCCTGATGGGTGGAGCGAAACGAATGCAGGAGATGGACGGGCGGATTCGTCGCTGGGGCGGCGCCAGCGTCTTCTTCAGCCGCTGGCTGGTGACGCCGCTGGGCCCATGGGTCAATCTTGCAAGCGGCCTGGCGGGTTATTCATGGCTGCACTTCACGGTCTGGGATGTACTCGGCGAAGCCCTCTTCGCGGTACTCTACATCGGTTTCGGCCTCATATTCAGCGACCGCGTCCAGGAAATCGAATCGATTCTCGGCGACCTTACCTGGGCGCTGGTGGCAGTGCTGGCGGCCGCGATTATCGGCTGGAAATTGTTCGCGAAAAAGGCAGCGAGGCCTTCCGCAGCTCAGTCCGTTTGATCAGCCGGCTCCACAGCGTTTCGGGATGGTCGTCAAAGACGATGCTCTCATCGTAAGGAAAAATCCACCAGCCTCCTTGCTGCACTTCGCGGGCCAACTGGCCCGGACCCCATCCGGCGTATCCAAGAAACAGTCGCAGGTCGGAAGGCTTCCGCGGTTCCGACAGGGCGTCTGCAATGTTGTCTTTGGAGGCCACGAGATAAAGCTTGCCGGTCACGAGATTCGCACGGGGCGGCGGCGCATCGGAACGCATGAGCCCCATCACAGCTTCGAGCTCCACCGGTCCGCCGACAAACATTAAATCCTTGCGTTTATCGGCGCCGGCAATTCCTTTGAGTGCGCGCTCAATCGGAATATTGCTGCGGTAATGGAGCATCAGCCCGACGGTTCCAGTCGCCTCGTGCTTCGCCAGCACGATAACGCTGTGGGCGAAAAGCGGATCGGGCGCGTCGCGCTGCATGATCAGGATGCTGCCCTGCGCGATGTCTTCCGGGCGCGTGGACTGCGCGGTACCAAGCGCGGCAGCAACGAAAAACGTCAGCATCAGGCGCGCGAATCGCCGGACGTCCATACGACCATTCTCCACCCGCAGCGGCACGGCGGGGTTATCAAACCTGGTTAACGACCCCGCAGGACGCAGAGGATGCCTGGCATCCCCTGCTGGAGGCTGCTGAAAAACGCTTCTTGCCACTCCCTCACGGTCGCGGTTCGGAAAAGCAGGTGATGATTCCGCAGGAGTTACAGAACCGCGCGCGTCAGCAAGCGGCAACGAAAAGAGCTTTTTCAGCAGCCGCTAGAGCACGTCGGCGAAGCCCCGTTTCATGTAGCGGAAGACCATTCCGCCGAACAGAAAGGCGGTGACGGCGAAGATGCTGGTCAGAGCCAGATCGGCCAGGGGCAAGGTATGTCCGAGCAGAATTTCCCGGTACGCCCGGACGACGTAGGTCAGAGGATTAGCACGCAGCACGTAGACTGCCCAGCCGCGGAACTTATCTTCCGGAAGCATGATGGGCGTGGCCCAGAACCAAAGCGTCAGAAGCACAGCCAGAACCTGCGCCGTGTCCCGCAGATAAACCTGCAGGGCCGCGGCGATCCAGCCGATTCCCACGGCGAAAAGGCCGACCAGAAACATAGCAATCGGGAGAATCGCCAGCAATGGTGTGATGTGCCTCAGAAAAATCCCTGCGCCGGCGATCACGAGCACCAGCGCCAACAGATGGCTGATCAGTGAGGAAAGGAAGATGGACACGGGAACGATCTCGGCAGGGAAGACGGTTTTTGTGATCAGGTTCGCCTGCTCGATAAGGCATCCAGAGGACCGCTGCACAGTTTCGCTGAACAGGATCCAGGGCAGAATCCCGGCGAAGAGCAGCATCGGGTAATTTGTGGTGACAGCGCCCGGCCCGGGAGTCTGCCGAAGGCAGAAATCAAAAACAAAAACATAACTTCCCAGCAGCACGAGGGGGTGGATCAGGCCCCAAAGCCAGCCTGCGGCGGAGCCAATGTAACGCTGCTGAAAATCACGCTTAACCAGTTGAAAAATAAGGGTTCTGCGCTCAATAAGGTGGCGTGCGAAGTGGGCTCCGGGAATCTTTTTCGGCAAGCCGGAAGCTTAACAGCGAGGGGGCATTCTGTGCAACTTGAACGTTGACTTGTAACCTTAATGGATGTTAACCTCACAGTTTCTGTTTTTCATAGTTGTGCCCTTTGGGGGCCCGATGGAGCTGAGCCCCCAGGGAGCTGCCTGTTACCATTAGGGAACCGATTTGAATCAGAACTACTTTATTGTGACGCTGGCGCATTCCCTGCACGGGAAACTGCAGCGCATTCACATCCCGCACCGCATTGTCTATGCGTCGCTATGCGCTTTCGGCGTACTGCTGCTGATGATGGCGAGCGTGGCGGGCAGCTATGCGCGCATGGCGCTGAAGGTAGCCAACTACAACTCGCTGCAGCAGGAAGCCCGAACGCTGCGAAAGCGCTACGACAATCTGCAGCTGAAGGTAAAACAGACCAACGAACAGCTGGCCAGCCTGCAGATGCTGGCCGACGAAGTATCGATCGCCTACGGGGTGAAGAAGCAACTTACGGGTTCGCCCGATCTGGTCGGTGAATCCATGGACTCTCTCACGCCGACGATGGGCGAGACTCTGGCTGAGTACGACTATCTGCGCACCACCAACCTGGCGCGCCGCAAAGGCAACATTTTCTCCCGGGGTGATGTGAATACGCTCCCCAGCATCTGGCCGGTGAACGGCCGGCTGGAGGGAGGATATGGCGTGCGCAGCGATCCGTTTTCGGGTGAAGGCGCCATGCATACCGGCATCGACATTTCGGCTCCGACCGGTACGGCGGTGCATGCGGCAGCGGACGGAATCGTTCTCCACGCCGGCTGGAACGGCGGTTATGGACGGTGTGTGATTATCGATCACGGCAACAACTACCAGACATGGTACGGACACCTGGCGCAAATGGATGTGATCGAGGGTCAGGAAATTCGCCAGGGCGAAGTTCTGGGACTGGTGGGCAGCAGCGGCCGGTCGACCGGCTCTCACCTGCACTACGAAGTCCGCATCGCAAACACCCCTGTCAACCCCTACCGATTCCTGGCACGGGCTACTGCGGTGAAGGCACAGGCGCCGTCCGACCGCGAATTTCCGTTCTGAGAAACGGGCTCATAAAATAGAAGCTTGATCTTTTCCCGCCGGCACTTCCTCGCGATGGCCGCTGGACGCCTTGCCGCGCCCGAATGGAAACGGTACCCCGACCCCGCCACTGAACTCGAGGTTCTCCGGCTGACCGATCCGGCGTTCACAAGCGGGATGACGGCGCCTCATCTCCGCCAGTTCAGCCGCCGCGCCGAGGGTGTTCTCTACTGGAGCGAACGCTATTCCTCCGATTCGCCGGGCGCGCGACAGGCGTTTCTGCTCGATCTGAAGATGGGCGAATCGCGGCAACTGACGACGGCGACGGCACTCGATCCGGCGAGCCTTACGCTCTCGGCCGACGACCGGCTCTTCTATTACTTCGATGGGTCTTCGCTCATCGAATCCCCGGTGTCGGGTCCGAAGGCCACCGAGATCCATCAGGTTCCGTCGAACGCCACGCGGTCGGGTCTCACGATCGGCTCGGACGGCGCGGTGTTGTTTGCCGAGCGGAGCAACGGAAAATCGCGGATCGTGAGCGTGCTGCGCCGGCAGTCGCGGACCATTCTCGAAACGGCGGATGAGATCGATGAAATTCAGGCTCGTCCGCGCCACGCGCAGATGCTCTATCGGGCGGGGGGGCAGTTCTTCCTCGTCAACAGCGACGGCTCGCATGTCGAGGAGAAGATGAAGCGGGTGCTCAAAACGGAGCCCGGCAAAACAGGCAGCGCGCTCTGGATTCCGAGCGGACATACGTTGACCTACCTGCATATCCCCGACGACCCCAAAGAACTGGTGACGCTGCGCGAGAACTATCCCGACGAAAACGCGGACCGGCTGCTGGCGCGGACGAGTCAGTTCATTTCGGCTTCTCCCAACGCCGATGCGTCCGTATTTACGGGCGCGAGCCGCAGCCTTGCCAACGCTTATGTGTTGATCCTGCTGCGCTCCGTACGCCGCGAACTGACGCTGTGCGAGCACCGCGCCAGCGACCCCGCGATGGTGAGGCCGGTGTTTACGCCGGACAGCCAGAACGTCCTCTTCGTGAGCGACCGTCATGGCAAACCCGCGCTCTACCTCGTGCACGTGGCCCGCTTTGTGGAAGAGACCGCGGCGGAGCCCCAGTAGGTGCTGACGCTGCGCGTAACCGTCGCCGCGCTGAGTCTGGCTGTGGCTCTGGGGGCGCAGGATGTGCCCGCGGACCGCATCCTCCTTTCACGCGTGCTGCAGCACGTCGGGGATGATCTCAAACTGCAGCGCGATGTCAGCTGCCTTGAAACCATTTCGCGCCAGTTCAAACCGGCGAACGGGAAGCTGAGGCCACTGGACACGGTACAGCTCGAAGTTCTGACGACCGGCCACAGGGAACTCTACGCTTCGCCGGGCGCGCGCAATTTTTCGGAGAATCCGCCCAGCGACTTTGTGGGCAGCGGCGCGATCGGCGACGGCTTCTTCGGCCTCTACCTCGCCAAGCTGGTTACCGGCAAGGTATCGTTCATCTGGAAGGGATTCGAGGAGAGCGGCGGCCGGCGTCTGGCGCGCTGGGATTATGAAGTGCCGCTCGATTTCAGCGGCCAGTCGTTCGTGCTGCAGGAGGGATCGGGCGCGGTGAGCCTGCACGGCTCGTTCTGGGCCTCACCCGACACATTCAGCGTGGTGCGGCTGGCGGTGGCGATCGGCGACATTCCGGCCACGCTTCCTCTGGCGTCGTCCACATGGGTGATCGATTACGCTCCTGCCACAATCGCGCGAAATCTCACGGTTCTTCTGCCGCAGACGGCCGAGTTCGAGATGACGAAGCTATCCCGCGAATCGAGCCAGAGCCAGATGGCGTTCACGCAGTGCCGCACTTTCGCTACGGAATCCTCGCTGAATTTCAACGACGCCGGGCCCGCGCAGTCTGCGGCGTCTTCTGTCGACGACACGCTTCGGCCGCTGCCTGCGGGCATCGAGATTCCGGTGAAGCTGACCACGCGTCTGACCGGCGATATGACGGTTGGCGCGCTGGTTGACGGCGTGGTGGAGAAGAATATCGTGCGCAAAGGTCAGCAGTTGATTCCGGCAGGTTCCCCGGTGCGCGGCCGCATCCGCCGTCTGGAGCGCTACACCGAACCCAAACCCTACTACACGGTAGCGATCGAGTACACGGAGTTGACGATGGAAGGGATCCGCTACCGCTTTGACGCAACGCTGAGCCGCATCGATGCCGCGGGCAACGTCAGCACAACTCTTGCGGCGTCGGGCCGCGGTCTGCGGGAGTCGATTCACTTCGTGGCGCTGCCGGGCGTGGCAACGTTTTTCTTCAGCGGAGCCCGGCTGGATTTGCCGGCAGGCCTGGAGACGGTCTGGACAACCGGCAAACGACGTTAGTTGTTGTGGGTGCCGCCGTATTTGGGTGTAGACAGATAACCGGAGACCGTGTCCTTACTGACTGTGTTCACGACGAGCTCATAGAGCGAGTTCGACACATAGAACTGCAGCGGCTCATTGATGTTGCGGTCCTTCTTTTCGGTGAGCTTGTCGTCGGCGTTCACTTCGAGCGTGAACTTGTTCTTCTTCGGGTCGGCATTCTTCAGCAGGAGACTGATGTCGCCCACCTTCTGGAAGCCCTTGGTCTTCTTGCTGATGTTGAACTTGACGATGTTGCGTTCGCCGCGGCTTGATCAGTTCGTTCAGTTCCGTTTCGTTCGTCGCGACGAGGCTGCTGGTCGATGCTCAGATCGCCGCGTACCGACTTCAGATCGTTCTTCGTCTGCTGCAGGTTTGTTTTTGTGCTGGCCAGATCGGTCTTCACGCCGTTTACATCGTTGCCGACGTCGGCGAATCTTCGCATTCGCCGCCTCGGCTGTCTGTTTCACGGTGGCCAGGTCGCTCGAAACCTGATTCACGCTGGCCGCGGTTTTCTGATTCTCGGCTTCGAGTTTTTGAGCCTGCTGATCGGCGTACGACAGCGCTTCTTTCTTGGCCTGGCTGGCGGCTGCATTGAGCTCGCGGGAACGCGCGTCGAGTTCTTCCTTCAGATCGTCGAGATGCTTGCGCTGCGAGGCCGTCATCACCGTGCTGTTTTCCTTCAGCGTGTCGATCTCGTTCTGGATGATATCGGTTCTTCGCGTTCGTGTCCTGCTTCAGATCGTGCAGCTGATACATCAGGAATCCGTTAGCTGCCAGGGACGCGACAATCGCGCCGGCGCGCGAGAGCCTTCATGATGCTCGAACCCTGGCTCGGAGGCGGCGGAGGCGGGGCAGGGTACGGGTAATGGGGTGCGCTCATTTGAAAATGCTCCTGATCTAACAAGTATAGTCGTGGTCCGGCGGCGCGAGGCGCAGAAAGGCCGGGCGCGTGGCTCTGCATGTCGTGATGCAGGTGAACTTACTTACGTTACAAGTTTACAGTTCGTAGTTGTCGCCGGGGCGGACGGAAACGGCCTCAATCCCGTAGCGTGCCTGGATCGCCTGCGCCATAGCCGCCGACTGTTCGGGTTCGCCATGCACGAGAAACACCATCTTCAGGGTCGGCGTCATCGGTTTCATCCAGTCGAGCAAGTTCGCCGGAATCGGCGTGGCCGCTGAGCTCGTCGAGCGATGAGTACTTCGGCTTCGACCTGTTCCGGAATGCCGAAGATCCGCACGGATTTCCAGCCGTCCTGCAGTTTGCGGCCCAGGGTGTTCTCCGCCTGATAGCCCGTGAGCAGGACTGTATTGCGGCTGTCGCCGATGTTGTTGCGCAGGTGGTGCAGAATGCGTCCGGCTTCGCACATCCCGGAGGCGGAAATGACGACGAATGGCCCCTGGCGGTCGTTGAGCTTCTTCGATTCGTTCACGTCGCGGATGTAGGTCAGGCGCTTAAAGCCGAACGGATCTTCGCTCGCTTGCAGGAACTCGCTCACGGTTTCGTCGAAGCATTCCGGATGCGCGCGGAAGACCTCCGTGACGTTGACGGCGAGCGGGCTGTCGACGAAAATCGGCACGGCCGGAATCGCGTTCTCGTTCATGAGCTGGTGCAGCAGCAGGACCAGTTGCTGGGTGCGGCCCACCGCGAACGCAGGCACGATCAGGCGGCCGCCGCGGGCGATGGTGCGCTTCACAACATCCTCCAGGTCCGTGTTATCGCATCGCCGGGCGGCGGATGCTGCCTGCCGCCGTAGGTGCTTTCCATGATCAGGTAATCGACCGGGCGGAAGCGCTTCGGGATCGCGAATGATCGGCAAGTCCGGGCCGTCCGACGTCGCCCGAAAAGGCCAGGCGCGTTCCGTCCCCGGTCAGTACGATCGACGAGGAGCCGAGGATGTGCCCGGCGTCGAAAGATTCGATGGTGAGGCCGCGCCGCAATCCGGGTCGGCGTGCGTGAAGGGGCACGGCGCGGAAATAGCTTCATAGCGGCTTCTGCATCGGCCACCGTGTAGAGCGGCTCGACCGGCGGGTTCGTCCGGATGCTTCCGGTTGACGAACTCGGCGTCGCTTTCGGCGATGTGGGCGGTGTCGCGCAGCATGGCGCTGCAGAGATCGATGGTCGCGGGCGTGGTGTAGATTGGGCCGCGAAAGCCATTCCTGCACAGCAGCGGCAGGCGTCCGCTGTGATCGATGTGGGCGTGGGAGAGCACGACGGCGTCGACTGACGAAGCGGGCAAAGGGAAATCGCGGTTCAGCTGCTCGGCTTCTTTGCGGCGTCCCTGGAACATGCCGCAATCGAGCAGAATGCGCTTTCCCGTGCGACTCGAGAACGTGCATCGAGCCGGTGACGCCACCGGCGGCGCCCTGAAAGGTGAGATTCACTCCGGTCACGATACGTATTAACCGCTATGCCGACTGTCCTTGAGCTCCGCCGAAGTCGTCAAGGACTTTCCGGGCCATCGCGCGGTCGACAAGGTTTCTCTTTCGCTCGAACGGGGCGGGTTCTACTCGCTGCTCGGCCCTTCCGGATGTGGCAAGACCACGACGCTGCGCATGATCGGCGGTTTCGAGCAGCCAACGTTCGGGCGAGGTGATTCTGAACGGCGAGTCGTCAATGCGATAGAAGCCTTACCATCGCGACGTGAGCACAGTGTTCCAGAGCTATGCGCTGTTCCCGCATCTGACTGCGCTGGGCAACGTCGAGTTCGGATTGCGCGAGCGCGGCGTGGCGCGACCGCGCCGAGCGCGCCCGCCGCGCGCTGGAACTGGTGCAGCTTGCCGGTAAGCGCGACCGTACGCCGGCGCAGCTTTCCGGCGGCGAGAAACAGCGCGTGGCGCTGGCCCGCTCGCTGGTTCTCGAGCCGCAGCTGCTGCTGCTCGACGAGCCTCTGGCCGCGCTCGATCCGAAGCTGCGCAAACAGATGCGGTCCGAGCTGAAAGCGATGCAGCGCAAGACGGGCATCACATTTCTGTTCGTCACGCACGATCAGGAAGAGGCGCTGTCGATGTCGGACAAGGTGGCGGTGATGAATGGCGGCCGCATCGAGCAGTTCGGTACGCCGGAGGACGTTTATCTTCGCCCCGCGACGCGCGTTCGTAGCCGGGTTCCTCGGCGCGATTAACTGGTTCGGCGACAGCCGGCGTGCGGCCGGAATGCCACGCGTGTTTCGCGGGACAAGCCCGAAGGCGTGCCGTGCCTGCGGGCAGCGGTCGAAAGCTCGCTGTTTTTCGGCAACTGCGTCCACGTGAACGCGATGCTCGAAGACGGAGGGCGCGCCATCGCCGAAGTGCCGCGGGAGCAGCATCATTTTCAGGAAGGCGAGGCGGTCTGGATTCACTGGCATCCGGCGGACGAGCTGCGCTTCGAATGAAGCTGCTGATATGAATCTCCGACGCGTTTTCCTGCTTCCGGCGCGCGTTTGGATGGCGCTCTTCTTCGCCGCGCCGCTGGCGATCGTTTGCGCGTACAGTTTTCTCACGCGCGGCGAATACGGCGGCGTGGAACAGCCGTGGACGCTGGAAAATTTCACGCGTCTCGCCGATCCGCTGTATCTCGCCGATCCTGTGGCGCTCGGTGTGGATTGCCGGCGCTGGCGACGGCATCTGTGCGCGCTCCTCGGTTTTCCGCTGGCGCTCTTCATCTCGCGCGCCGGCCGGCGCAGAAATCTGTATCTGCAGCTCGTGCTGCTGCCGTTCTGGACCAGTTTCCTGGTCCGCACTTATGCGTGGCTTTTCATTCTGCGCGACACGGGGCTTATGAACACGGTCGCTGATGCGCCTGCATGTCATCGCGCGCCGCTGCCGCTGCTTGTATAACGACGGCGCGGTGTTGCTCGGCCTCGTTTACAATTTTCTGCCATTCTTCGTGCTGCCGATGTATGCGACGCTGGAGCGCTGGAACCGGCGCTTCTGGAAGCCGCCGCCGATCTGGGCGCGCGCCCTTTCGCGACGTCTGACGCGCGTGATTATTCCGCTGTCGGTGCCGGGGATCGTGGCGGGATCGGTGCTCGTTTTCATCCCCTGTCTGGGGGCTTACCTTACGCCCGATCTTCTGGGCGGCGGGAAAACCGTGATGCTGGGCAATCTGGTGCAGAACCAGTTCACGACGGCGCGCGACTGGCCTTTCGGGTCGGCGGCATCTCTCCTGCTGATGCTGGGAGCGCTTTACTGCTGGCGCTTCTGATGCGCAGCCGGATAGCGCGGGAGTTGCTGTGAGCCGGGCTCTTTCCGGATATGCAGCTCTGGCGCTTGCTTTCCTGCACGCGCCACTGGTGGTCCTGATCCTGTTCAGTTTCAATGCGAGCCGGTTCACCGTGTGGGAGGGCTTCTCGCTGCGCTGGTACGACGCTGCCGCGCACGACCCGCAGCTTTCCGAAGGGCTGGTCAACAGCGTAATCATCGCGGTGGCCGCGGCGCTGCTGTCCACGGCGATCGGCACTCTGGCTGCCTATGGGATGTGGCGCCGCGCGGACCGCATCCTTTCCGGCTCGCTGTATCTGTCGCTGGTGACGCCCGAAATCGTGACCGGCGTTTCGCTGCTCGCTCTCTTTCAGTGGGCTTTCCGCTTCCTGCATTTGCGGCTGGGCCTCTGGACCGTCATCATCGCGCACGTGGCTTTTTCGATAGCGTACGTGGCCATTGTCATTTCGGCGCGGCTGCGCAGCTATGACCGTACGCTCGAAGAAGCCGCGATGGACCTCGGTGCCGGCGAATGGCATGCATTCACGCGCGTCACGCTGCCCGCGCTCGCGCCGGCCATCGCTGCGGCCGGGCTGCTCGCTTTGGTCGTGTCGTTCGACGATTATGTGATTACCAGCCTCGTCGCCGGGGTCGATTCGCAGACGCTGCCGATGGTGATTTACGCCATGGCGCGGCGGGGGGTGAGTCCTATCGTCAACGCGGTTTCCGCGCTCATCGTGGTGGCATTCGGCGGGATCATTATCGTCTCGCAGAGGCTGCAGCAAAAATGACGCGACGCACGTTCCTCGCCGCGGCACTAGGCGTGACCGGGTGTGCCCGTGATTTCCGGCCGCGCCTCAACGTATTCAACTGGTCGAGCTACATCGACCCGGCGATGGTCGCGCGGTTCGAACGCGAGCGCGGGGTGCGGGTGCGCTACGCCACTTACGAATCCAACGAAGAGATGCTTGCGAAGGTCATGACCGGCAACTCCGGCTGGGACGTCGTCTTTCCCACGCACAGCCGACTTGCACCGATGGTCCGCGCGGGACTCGTTGCCGACCTCGACCAGGCGCGCCTTCCGTCGATCACCAATCTCGACGCCCGCTTCCGCCAACCCGTCTGGGACCCGCAACTTCGCTGGGGCATTCCTTATATGTGGAATGCGACCGGTATCATCTACAACCGCACGCAGACCGCGACGCCAAGCGGCTGGTCGGCGCTCTGGAGCCCCGCGCTGCGCGGTAGACTGACGATGCTCGACGATCCCGAGGACGTGATCGGGGCATGCTTGCAGAAGCTCGGCTTCCCGTTTGGGTCGATTGACCGTGCGCAGTTGGAGTCAGCCAAAGCCGAAGCCGTGGCGCAGAAGAAATTGCTGCGTGCATATCTCAACGCCGAAGTGCGCGACCAGTTGGTGTCGGGCGATGTGCTTGCCGCGCAGATGTGGTCGACGACTGCCGCGCAGGCTATGCACGCGAACGAGGCGCTGGCGTTCGTGTATCCGGCAGAAGGCTTCCCGCTCTACTGCGACTGCGCCGTGATTCTCCGCGAGAGCACGCGCACGGTGCTGGCGCACGACTTTCTGGAGTTTCTTTTGCAGCCCGACGTAGCCGCCGCGAATGCCCGCGTGGCAGAAACCGCGACGGCCAACGGCGCAGCGCAGGTCACGCGCGATCCGGTGCTTTATCCGCCCGAGGATATCTATCGCCGCGGCGTCTGGCCCGAGGCACTTCCGCCGGCGGCGCAGCGCTATCGAGATCGGTTGTGGACGGAAATCAAATCTGCGTGATGCCTTAAACTGAAGACGCTGTGGACCTCCGCAACAAAAAGGGAGAGATTCTGTTCCGGGTGCCTGATGACTGGAGCCCCATCTTCGCAGACCCTGATTTGTTGGCGGGCGCGAACCTGACCGATGGACAGCTCAGAGGCGTCGACCTCGGTAACGCGGATTTGAGCAACGCTTGCCTGGCTGGCGCCGATCTTTACATGGCGTTTCTGAACAGCATCAAACTGAGCGGCGCCAATCTCGAAGGCGCCTGCCTGGCCGGAGCAGACATTGAGGATTCCGACCTTCGTGATGCCAACCTGCGGAACGCAGACCTCGGCATGAGCGCGATCGGGACATCCACCCGTCTTGGCGGTGCAAACCTTGCGGGTGCAAATATCGGCGGAGCGAACTTCTACCGGGCACTGTATGACCCGACCACAATTTTCCCCGAAGGATTCGACGCCGCAGCACACGCAATGATCATGCAGGAGTGTCCAATCCCGAGATGACGCTGAGGGTGTGCGTCGCGCTCTGTCTTTTCACTCTGGCGACATCGTCCATCCCCGGCCAGTCGTTCGAAGTCGCTTCCCTTCGTCAACATCAGGGTGCCCCGGCGTTCAGGAGTGGTCCTTTGACGGTGTCCGGGCCGCTGATCCGGCTTACGGGCTACACCGTCTACGGCCTGATCCTCGACGCATATCACATCAGAGATTTTCAGATCGCGGTTGCGCCGGGCGCAGTGAACCGTCAGGAAGACCTGTACGATGCGACCTACGACGTCGTGGCTCGAGCCCCGGGTGACAACGCGCCACGCATCGACGACGTCCGCGCCATGCTGCGCAATCTGCTGGCTGAGCGGTTTGGTCTCCAAGTGAGCAGCAGCACAAAAGAAATGCCGGTTTACATCCTGACGGTGGCGAAAGGCAATCCGCGGCTGAAAGCAAGTTCTCAAGCCGGAAAGTGCGTTCTCAAATCAGCAGTGGCGGCCGACGGCCGGAACAACGTGGAGACCTTCAATGGCTGCCCGATCGAAGAACTCGCCGACCGTTTGCGGAACCTCGCTGGCGATCGCCCCGTGATTGACGCCACCGGACTTGCAGGCACCTATGATTTCCGGCTGATCGCCGTTCCGGACTTCAAGACGCGCGGAGGCTCCGACCCCGCCGATATCTCTCCACTCTCCGCTGTCGGCGAACTGGGTCTGAAGCTGACCGCGGGGAAATCGAAGGTCGAAATCCTCCGCATCGAGCACCTGGGAAAGCTGAAGGAGAACTGACCTCACTTTCCGGTGAGGTGCGGCCAGTCCTTTTCGTTCTCGAGGCAGCTCGAATCGATCAGCTCGGTGTCCACCACCAGATTCTGCTTCACCTTCACCGTGAACGGCGCCGTGTAAGCCTTCGGATCGTCGATCGTGATGTCGATCTCAAGATGCCCGAAATCCGGGCGGCGAAAGCGCTCGGTCATCTTCGCGGCGTCGGTCAGAGGCGTGCCGTTGCGATCGAGCCACAGGCCGTCGCGGAACCCGACGGTGTGCACGACCAGCGTGTCGCTCTCCCACTTGCCCGACGAATAGCCGAACCAGTATGGCCACGGGTCGTCGGGCAGCGGACGGTCATCCGTGAAGATCTGGCGGTAAATCGGACCGTTTTCGCTCATCATCACGAGCAAATCCGGCATCTGAATCATCTTCCGCAGAAAAGGGCTGGTGTGCATCTGCACGAGGCTGCCGGGCAGGCAGTGTGTCGTCGGATCGTCCTTTCCATTCTCGGCGGTGCGTTGCTTCAAGAGGGCCGCCGCCCACGGCTGCAGCGGGAGACCGCCTTTGATGCCGAAGCCGATGTCGAGGAACTGCTCATTGATCATCTGATCGAAGCAGCCGGCGGGCGGACATGGGCGCTTCTCCGCTTCCCAGAGGCCCGACAAATCCGGATGCCCGTCCGCAGACTTCGGCGCCGGCGCAGCCATGTTTGGGGCGCCGTTTGGGGTGCGGGGAACGCCGCGCGTCGGGTAGTGCAGCCACTGCGCACTGGCCGTGAGGCAGATCAAGCTGAGCACCGCGAGTCTCACTGCCTGGCAATTATAGCCTCTCTGAACTCAGTTACACTGAACCCATGGCATCCATTAGGTTCACGCTGAACGGGAAGGCGCAAACTGCGGACGTTGTCGGCGAAATGCCCCTTCTCTGGTATCTGCGCGACACGCTCGGCATGACCGGCACGAAGTTCGGCTGCGGCATGGCGTTGTGCGGCGCGTGCACCGTGCATATCAACGGACAGGCGACACGATCCTGCATCACGCCGGTTTCGAGCATTGCGGGCAAGGGCGTCACCACCATCGAAGGGCTGTCGGCGAACGGCACGCATCCGGTGCAGGTCGCCTGGACCGAAGGCGACGTGCCGCAGTGCGGGTACTGCCAGTCCGGGCAGATCATGCAGGCCGCGGCGCTGCTGGCGAAGAAGGCCAACCCGAGCGATGCCGATATCGACGAAGTGATGCGGGGCAATATCTGCCGCTGTGGAACGTATCAGGACATTCGCGCCGCGATTCATCGGGCCGCGCAGATTGCCGGAGGTAAGGCATGAGCGTCACGAAACTCAATCGCCGCGGTTTCCTGCAGGTCGGTGCGTCGTCGGCTGCCGGGCTGATGCTGGGCTTCTATCTGCCCGAAAGCTCGAAGCTGGCCGCGCAGGCCGGCGATGCGGCAGGCGGGGCCGCGAAGGTCAACGCATACATTTATATTTCTCCCGACGACACTGTGACGTTCATGATCCACAAGGTCGAGATGGGGCAGGGAACCGTGACATCCCTTTCGCAGCTGCTTGCGGATGAGCTGGAATGCGACTGGGGCAAGTTCCGCACCGAATTTCCGCCCGTGAATACGAAGGACTTCGGTTTCCAGGGCGTGGTCGGCAGCCAGAGTATCCGCACGGGCTGGGAACCGCTGCGCAAGGCCGGCGCGACGGCGCGCGAGATGCTCGTGCAGGCGGCGGCGAACCAGTGGGGCGTGGACAAAGCCGCGTGCCGTGCGCGGAGCGGCGCCGTCATCAACACCGGGACAAACGCGAAACTCACTTACGGACAACTCGCTGAGGCCGCCGCGAAACTGCCCGTGCCTGCGAACGCGGTTCCGAAAGATCCGAAGGATTTCAAGCTCATCGGCAAATCGATGAAGCGGCTGGACACGGCTGCGAAGGTCACGGGCCGCACGCAGTTCGGCATCGATACACGCCGCCCCGGCATGCTCTACGCCGCGATGGCGCGCTGCCCGGTGTTCGGCGGTAAGGCGGCGTCGTTCGACGCGGCGAAGGCGAAAGCGCTTCCCGGCGTGAAGAACGTGGTCGAAACTTCACGCGGCGTGGCTGTGGTCGCAGACAACACATGGATCGCGATGCAGGGCGTGAAGCTGCTCGACATTAAGTGGAACGAAGGCCCGAACGCGAACCAGACCAGCGCGGCCATCAGTAAACTTTTTGCCGAACGCGCGCAGAATCCCGGGGTCGAGGTCAGCAAGGCTGGCGACGCTGCCGCGGGGATGGCTTCCGCGGCGAAGAAGGTCGAGGCGGTTTACGAAGCGCCGTTCCTCGCGCACGCCACGATGGAGCCGATGAACTGCACTGCCGAGGTGCGCGCCGACGGCTGCGACGTGTGGGCCTCCACGCAGATGCAGACCATGGCGCAGGCCGCCGCGGCGCAGGCTTCCGGTCTGCCGCCCGAAAAGGTTCGCATTCACTCACAGTTCATGGGGGGCGGATTCGGCCGCCGCGGCATGAGCGACTTCATCACGGAAGCCGTCGAGGTCTCGAAGGCAGTCGGTGCGCCGGTGAAGCTTACCTGGACGCGTGAAGACGATATGCATCACGACAACTACCGGACCGCGTCTTATTCGAAGTTCGAAGCCGGACTCGACGCCGACGGCTGGCCTGTGGCGTGGACGAACCGGGTGGTTTCGCCTTCGATTACGAACAGTTCGGGTCAGCCGCCGCGCAATGGCATTGACCGGACCAGCACCGAAGGCTCACATGACATGGGCTACGGGATTCCGAACAAGCTGGTGGATTATCACTGGACCGAAGTCGGCATTCCGGTCACCTATTGGCGCGCCGTTGGCTACACGCAGAACACGTTCTTCGTCGAGAGCTTCATGGATGAAGTGGCGCAGGCGGGCGGAAAAGATCCGGTCGAGGTGCGGCGGCGGCTTCTGGCGCAGAATCCGCGACTGCTGGCTGTGCTGGAACTGGCCGCCGAGAAATCCGGCTGGGGCAAGCCGCTGCCGCAGGGACGCTTCCGCGGTGTCGCGATCGTCAACAACGTGGGCAGCTATACGGCACAGGTTGCCGAAGTGTCGGTGAACCAGGGGAAGGTGCGGGTTCATCGCGTGGTCTCGGCTGTCGATTGCGGACATGTGGTCAACCCCGCGATCGTCGAGCAGCAGATGCGCAGCGCGGTTGTTTATGGGCTTACGGCGGCGCTGAAGGGCGAGATCACGATCGATAAAGGCCGCGTCGTACAGAACAATTTCAACACGTACGACATGCTGCGGATCGACGAAGCGCCCGCGGTTGAGGTGCATATCGTGCGGAGCACGGAGAACCCCGGCGGAATCGGCGAAGCGGGCGTTCCGGCGCTGGCTCCGGCGGTGTGCAACGCGATTTACGCGGCTACGGGCAAGCGCATTCGCCGGCTGCCGATCAAAGATCAGCTTGCCTGATGCGTCAGCACCCGCATTCCGTCGAGGGAGAATGCTCAAACCCGAGCGTGAAAGCAGATCGGCACTGGGCTTTCGAGAGGCCACGCTGGCGAGCTTCGAGTTCCTGCGTTCCCATGGATTCAAGCCGATCGAAAAGGGCCCGACCTTCGTCCGTTTCGAGTCGCAAACGGGGTTCGTAAACGTCTACCATGGCCGGTCTTCATATGAGATTGGCGTGGAACTCGGACTCAAGGCCAGCACCGAAAAGTACGGGTTGGACTACATCGTTTCCTGGGCAGGGAAATCGGCGTGGGAAGCAGAGGGCTTCGGGAGAGGCACGATATTCCAAGTCAGCTCACGTGAAGGAGTCCAGCGGCTTGTGCCTAGAGTCGCGGAGCTTTTGAGGAAATATGGCGACCTCTTCCTGGGTGGAGATGCTGATTTTTACAAGCAGTTGGATGAAGCTAACCAGCGCGCATCCGCCGAATACGCAAGGCAGCATCTTCTCCGGGACGTTCGCAAGCAAGCTGAAGCCGCGTGGTCGGAAAAAGCTTTCGCTCGTTTGATTAAGCTATACGAATCCATTCAGAAGGAACTCACGGCGATCGAAGCGAAGAGGCTGGCCTATGCTCAGAAATGCAAGGCTTCCCTGGGACCTTAACGGGGGACTGGACCTTTCGGGGTCGCTTACGCCATCACCTTGAGGAACGCCGCATTGAACTTGTTCATTTCGTCCTGCGTTCCGACGGTGACCCGCACATAGGTCGGCCACGCCGGCCATACGCGGCCGATGTAAACTTTCTCGCGCCGCAGCGCCATGATCACGTCGTTGCCGGGACGTCCAACGTCCACCATGAAGCAGTTCGACACGGACGGCACGTAGTGGAAATTATGCTTCGCAAGGAAACTCAATGTGTCGCTGCGAACATCGGCAATGATCTTCCGGCGCGTGGGCACGAGGTCCTTCTGCTGTAGACTCGCGCTGGCGGCCACCATACCTGTGATCGGAAGCATGTTGTGGCTGAAGCCGTCGAGTTTTTCGAGAAGATCGGGCCGCGCGATTGCCGCTCCCGCGCGCAGCCCCGCCATCCCGTAGATTTTCGAAAACGTGCGCAACACAACGACGTCCTTGTCAGCCGCCACCAGATCGGTGTTGAACGGCGCGCCCGCGATGTGCGTGTACGCTTCATCCACCATGACGACCGAGCCCTTCGGCTTGTTCGCCACCAGCCATTCGATGTCGGATTTCGGAGTCAGCGTGCCTGTGGGATTGTTCGGATTGCAGATGTAGAACAGCCCGGCATTCGGCGCCGCGGCGAGCATGGCACGGACATCATGCGAATACTCTTTGGTCAGCGGCACCTTTGCGACCGTGGAACCGATGAAGTTCGCGGCTCTTTCTGCCGCCTCGTAACCGGGGTCTCCCATGACGAGAGTGCGCGCCGGCGATGTGAACGCGAGCACGGCCTGATGCAGCGGTGGGCTGGAACCCGCATAGACGCGTACGTAGTCGAGCTTTACGCCCTCCTGCTCGGCCAGCAGTTTCTGGACTTTGTCAGCCTCGCCGTAAAGATAGCGGCCGCCCTGTGCGGCAATACTGTGCACTGCTTCGAGCGCCTCTTTGCACGGACCGAGCGGATTCTCGTTGGAATTAATCATGACGGCGTCCGGCGGGGCGTTGTCGATCTTCGACAGCTGCGCCAAGGCCGCTTCGTTGTAGAAAGGGAGCGTGGAACCGGCGGCCACAAATGCCGCTATCCGCGAAAAATCGCGCCGCGAAAAACCTGCTTTGGGTTGTGAGTTGATCGGCACACCGTTCTCCTTGACCGCGATTTCTGCCGACAGGGAGAAACTGGCGCTGCCTACGGAGGACCTGCGCTTACGCTCCCAGCTTAGCGCGCGGGGTAGCCGGTAACTTGCCCATGGCCCAATCGATTTTTTGTATGCACTCCATCATTTTTTCTTGGTATTCCCGGAAGTTGTGCATATAATGGCCGCGTAGCCCTCGTTGGCTCGGCTTTACCTCCCCGATGAGAACGCCCTCTGTCGTGATTTGTTGTCTGATTGCCGCCTTAGCCATGCCGCTTGGCGCCGGCGTCGACCGGGTTTCGCCCTCTGTCCTCACGGTGATTCTCGATTTTAAAGGCCCGCACTCGCGTACTTCAATCGAGGAGATGGAGCGCGAGTCGGGCCTTATTCTGCGATCGTCCGGCGTACGGCTCGAATGGCATGTTTTGGGTGACGATCCACACGCTTCGTATCCCGAACTTGTGGTCATGACCTTCCGGGGCACCTGCGAGTACGAGCCCGGCCCGCTTGTTTACGGCGAACAGGGGCCGCTGGCGATAACCCACGCCACCAACGGGCAGATATTGCCGTTTGGCGAGGTGAACTGCGATCGTGTGGTGGGAAGCGCGCGGAGCGCCATGGGTGGCGCTGACTATCCTCGCGCGGATCTGCTGATCGGGCGCGCGCTGGGCCGCGTGGTGGCGCACGAGCTGGTGCATATGCTCACGAAATCCGCCGTACACGGTGTGGAGGGTGTTGAGAAGCCCGCACTTTCAGGCAGGCAACTGATCTCTGAGTCGCTGCCGCTAAGCGCTTTTGATGTGGCGCGCGTGGCGCACGAACGGCCCTAGCCTGGCAGGCTGCTGAAAAACGCTTCTTGCCGCCTTAAGGTCGCGGTTAGGAAAAGCAGGTGCTGATTCCGCAGGGGTACTGAACCGCGCGCGTCAGCAACCAGCCACGAAAACAGTTTTTTCAGCAGCAACTCCATTAATACGTCCCCGGAACTGCCGCGGCCATCGCGACGGCGGCCCCCGGCAGGGCTGGCGGGTAAGATTTTTTCATCGGGGTCTTTCAGATCGGCGTCTGGTTTACTAACGGCAATGGATCCTCAACGAGCGCTTCTGGTTCACTTCCTGGCCGCTCTGGCTTATCGGACGCAGAAGGCCCTGCGGGACGCACCGGCTGAATTCGGGTCATTTCGGGCGGCGCGTCAGGTGCGCACACCGCACGAGATTGTCCGTCACATGGACTCCGTTCTCGGCTATGCACGCACGTTCCTGATCGGAGGCATGTATCAGCCGCCGGAGTTGCCGGAATTCGCGGCGGCCATCGCCCATTTCCATGAAACACTGGCCGATCTGGCGAGGCGGATTGAAGCAGGGAACGACCTCGGGGAACTGACACCGGAGACGCTCTTGCAGGGGCCGCTCGCCGACGCCATGACGCACGCCGGTCAGCTTGCCCTTCTGCGGCGGCTGTTCGGAAGTCCCGTGCCGCCGGAGAACTTCATCTATGCGGAGATCAGCGGCGCGAACCTTTCCGGCGACCAGCCTCTGCCCGCGCGGCCGGACGCTCATTGGCCTGAGAAGCCTGAATAGTCATCCGGCAGACAGCCAGTAACGCGCCATGACTTCCTTCGACCATTCCGGCTGTCTGATGCCGGTTCGAGGCAGAAACTCCGCGACGACGGGTTTAAGGTCGAGCACGGGCGTGCCGTCGACTGCGTCGAGTTCTCTGACGATCAGCTTGGTTCCCTCCAGGCGAAGGATTGGGCAGATGGTGCAGCCGATGCGATTCGGCCGGTTTTTGGCGCGCTGAGCGAAGATGCCGACCTTCGGCCAGGCGATGTTGCCGCGCGGATGGCGCGCGCCACGGGAGATTGTGTCATCGCCAACGCGATGAAAGAGGAAGACTACCTCGACGTGCGAATACTCGTCGAGTCCGGCGAGGGCGTCCGCGCCGAAGCCTTCCGCGAGAGTGATGGCCGACTCGGTTTCACCCCAGTAATCGTCGGTCACGTCTTTTCGAGCGGCGGTAACAAAGCCTACCGGCTCCACCTGATAGCTCATGTGCAAGGTCCTTTCAGTACGCTGCTGAAAAAGCTCTTTTCGTTGCCGCTTGCTGACGCGCGCGGTTCAGTAACCCCTGCGGAATCAACACATGTCTTTCCGAATCGCGACCGTAAGGGAGTGGCAAGAAGCGTTTTTCAGCAGCCTGTTCGGTGCGATCGGGGCGGTAAAGTCCAGCGGCGGTCGCCATTCGTATATGCAGTAGTATGAAACATACGAAACCGGCTCCGTTGCCGACGTCCTCCCCGCTGCCAGCGTTCCCCCGAGAGGTAAAATCTCCGCAGCGCACCCGCCACCCGCTTGTCCAGTTGCGAATGAGCGACTTGCCGAGTCAGCCACGCGTCAAGCCCGCCTGATGAGACAAGGTGTCTCAATCTTGTGTCACATGGGAACGAGACACAATGTTCGGCGCAACCTAACTACAGTCAAATCAGTGGGGAGGATGGGCCTTTGGGGTGCTTTTCCACAGAACGCACTACTGATGTATAGGTTTATCCCAGTCCGGCTGGCCGGGGCTCTCATCGTCGCCCTCTGCTCGATCGATACCGCCTCAGCCACCACACTCCAGCAGCTTTCGCTCACACAGATGACCCAGGGCGCCACGGCTATCGTGCGAGCGCGGGTCACCGCATCATCCGCCAGTTTCAGCGGTAAGACCATTTACACGCACTACACCCTGCAGGTCTCGGAAACCTGGAAAGGCGTCGCGCCGAAGGAAGTCATGCTGCCCGGCGGCGTTGCCGGGGGATACCGGCAATCGTTCCCCGGGGTCCCCACGCTCCAGACAGGCAGTGAATACGTTCTCTACGTGTGGACTTCGCCCTCGACCGGCATCACGCACGTCGTCGGATTCAGCCAGGGAATCTTCAACGTGACTCAGCAGTCGGACGGGACCTTTCAGGTTGGCCGGGCGCGCATCGGCGAGACCATGGTCGATACTTCTGGCCAGGCCGTGCGCGATCAGGCCATCCAGATGCCGCTGGCGCAGATGAAATCTCAGGTCACAGGGGCGGACGCGCAGTGAAGTGTCGCGGCTCACTTCTTGTTATCCTGGCCCTTGTTCTCGTGGCCCTCCCGGCCTCTGCGTATTACCATTTTGTCACTTATCTGAACGGCGCAGCCGTGCCGGCGAAATTCGATCTGACCGCGCTTCCGTTCAGCACCGTCAGCATTCTGGTTTCGGAAAGCGGTCCGACCACGTACGCTGCGAACGATAACTTCAACTCCGTACTGACGCAGATCGGCCAGGCCTCACAGGTGTGGAACAGCGTGGCGTCGTCCGCGCTGCGCGTGTCGTTCGGCGGACTGGAGAACAGCGCGACTGTGCAGAACACGCCGGGCATCGACGTCGTCTTCGAAGATCTTCCGCCGGGCGTCGAAGGTTTCGGCGGACCGGTCACCCTGCCTCCGACGGCCGCCTCGGTGACGCCGGCGCAGGGATCGCCGTTCATCCCGATCGTTCGCTCGTCGATCCATCTGAATCGGAACATGACGATCCTGCCCGGCCCGAGCTATAACGAAACGTTCTTCCTCACGACGCTTCACGAGATAGGCCACGCGCTTGGACTGCAGCACACCTTCACTGCAGCCACCATGTCGCAGGCCACCACCCGCGCCACAAAGCTCGCGCGTCCTCTGAGCGACGACGATATCGCCGGCATATCCACGCTGTATCCAAACGCGGCCTTCAGCCAGTTCGGCAGCATCTCCGGGCAAATCACGAACGGCGGCAATCCGGTTCATCTCGCTTCCGTGGTCGCGATTCGTAACGGACGCGATGCCATCAGCGCCGTCACCAATCCCGACGGGACTTACGAAATCGACGGCGTTCCGTCCGGCACGTATTACGTTTACGCCCACACACTGCCGCCGGACGCAGATATCTTCGGACCGTGGAACGCAGACGGGAGTGTGGCTGCCGCGAGCGGTCCTGTTACCACTTTGTTCTACGGCGGCACGCCGACACTCGTCACCAGGAACGTGGTGCAGGTGCAGCCGGGCGCGGTCACGCCGTCCATAAATATTGCGACCACCTCGCAGGCCGACGTTCCGATCTACGACGGGCAGGTCTACAATTACTTCGGCAGTTCGCAGACCGGCAACACGCCGGCCGATGTCGACATGATGGTGGCGGCTCCGCTTCTCGCGGCGTCGCTTGTGACTGATTCGAGCGGTGCGGCCCCCGGTCTTACGGCGCAGGCTCTGGGCGGAATCGCCATCGATCAGGTCTACCCTTATCCCGCCAACGGATTCACTTACTACGGTGTGCAACTGGGCTTTCTTTTCGGTGCGCAACCGGGGCCGCAACACGTCATCTTCAATACACCCACCTATACCTACGTGCTGCCTGCCGCGATCAATCTGACGTCGAATCCGCCGCCCACGATCACCTCCGCCAGCGCAAACGGCGACGGAACGGTGACGGTAACGGGAACAACCTTCGTTGCCGACACGCGGATTTACTTCGACGGCCTGCCCTCCACGATCAGTTCGATCAATCCCGCAAAGGGCAGCGCCGTGGTTGTGCCGCCACCGGGCACCAGCAACGAACAGGCCATCGTCAGCGCCTATAACTCTGACGGTCAGAATTCTCAGCTGGTGCAGCCGACGCCGGTGACCTACACATACCCCGCCGGGGGAACGCCGACGATTAACACGATCTCACCGTCGACGCTGCCCGCCGGTGCGGAAGCCAGCATCGATATTACGGGAAGCGGCTTCAACTTCTCGGCTGGCCAGACGTCCGTGGGATTCGGCACCAGCGACATTCTCGTGCAACAGGTCTTCGTGCTGTCGCCAACCCATCTGCAGGTGAACGTCGCGGTTTCTCCCAACGCGGCGCTTTCGAATCCCGACCTGAGCATTATCGCTGGATTTCAGTCCGCCATCGCGCCTGCCGGTTTCCACATCACCGCGCCCGTCGCCGGACTGCCCGTGCCTCTTCCGCCCATCTACAACGCTATCGTCGGCCTGACCGGCGCTTATCCCGGCGCGATCGTCAGTCTCTATGGGTCGAACCTGGCAGCAGGGAACGCATCACCGGTCGTGACCATTGAGGGGCAGCCTGTGACGGTCCTTTATTCTTCGCTCACGCAGTTCAACTTGCAGCTGCCGACCACGCTGACGCCCGGTCCCGCGCTGCTGGCGCTCAATAACGGCGCGTTGAACGCTTATCCGATCACTGTAACCGTGGCCAATCTGCCCGCCGGAATCAACGCAATCCAAACCACCAATGGCGCTTACGTCGATGCATCGAACCCCTTAAAGGTGGGGCAGACGCTGATCGTCACGCTGAGCAATTTCGCCCCCGTGGGCACGACGATCAATCCGAGCCAGGTGACCGTAAGCGTCGGCGGTGTCTCTCACACCGTCTACCAGGTAACGGCGGCGGGCGCTTTGTATCAGGTTTCGTTTAACACCAGCGCTGCGGATCCGACAGGGCCGTCCGAACAGGTGATCGTTTACCTGAACGGTGTGAGCAGCTATCCGGCGACGATACCGGTGGTTTCCCAATGAAGTTGATGCCGGTGCTGTTTTCGACCGCGGCGCTGGCGGGAATGGCGGCTGTGCCGGCGGGCTATTCGCATTGGACCAAAGAGCAGATGGACGAGCACGCCCGGGGACTGCCGGCGAAGATGGGTAAGGTTAAGGTAGCGACCGAAGGTCTCGGCGGATGGGGCAATCATTCGATGTCGCTCGTGCATCGCGAAGGAACGGGAGAAGCTGAACTGCATGAGACGCAGTCGGACATCATGTTCATCCGGGGCGGCGAGGCAGCGATCATTATCGGCGGCACGATTCCGAACGCGCGCCACACGACGCCGCATGAGGTGCGCGGGGCGTCAATCGAGGGTGGCGAGAAGCAGGCGCTGCACCCCGGCGATGCGCTGCACATTCCGCCGCGCACGCCGCACCAGATGATCCTCGAACCCGGCCAGAAGCTCGACTATTACGCGGTCAAGGTCGACGTCAGGTAGGCCAGCATTTTGCGCAGGGCATTGCCGCGATGGCTGACGGCGAACTTCCGGGCGTCGTCCACCTCCCCGAACGAGCACGCAAACGGCCGGTAGTAAAACAGCGGATCGTAGCCGAATCCGCCCGGTCCGCGCGGTTCGAGAAGGATCTCGCCTTCGACTTCGCCGCGAAAGGTGCGAATCGTTTCGCCGGCGCCGGCGAGTGCAATGACGCAGACGAACCGCGCGGTGCGATCCGTCCGGTCCGCCAGACGATTGAGCAGGAGCCGGTTGTTGGCAGAATCGTTGGCATCTTCACCGGCAAAGCGCGCGGAGCGCACGCCCGGTGCCCCGTCGAGCGCGTTGACTTCGAGGCCCGAATCGTCCGCGAACAAGGGGCCCGGCGCAAATCGGCTGTAGTACTCAGCCTTGATGCGCGCGTTCTCTTCGAAGGTGGCGCCGTGCTCTTCCGGGGCTTCGATCGATTTGAGGTTGGCCAGCGGCGCGATATCGATGTTCAGCAGTTTCGCGGCCAGTTGGAATTCGCGCAGCTTACCTGGATTTCCCGTGGCGCAGTAGATCTTCATCCAGCCTGGATCGCGGCCTTCTGAATCGCGATCAGCTCGGCGATGCCTTTCTTCGCCAGTGCGGTCATATGGGTCATCTGCGTGTCGTCGAAGCTCTTGTGCTCCGCCGTCGCCTGATATTCGATGAAGCGGCCATCGCCGGTCAGCACGATGTTGGCGTCGACTTCGGCGGTCGAATCTTCTTCATAGCAGAGATCGAGTATCGGCTCGCCCTTGCGAATGCCCACACTCACCGCGGCGACAGCACCCGTCAGCGGAGATTTCTGGAGCGTCCTGTACTTCACCATCTGATTCAGGGCAATCGCCAGCGCCACGTAAGCGCCCGTGATGGATGCAACGCGCGTGCCGCCGTCGGCCTGGATGACGTCGCAATCGAGGATGACCGACCGTTCCCCCAGCGCGGCAAGATCGACGACGGAGCGCAGCGAGCGGCCGATCAGCCTTTGGATCTCGTGGGTGCGTCCGCTGGGCCGGCCTTTCGTGACTTCGCGCGCCGTCCTGGAAGAGGTGGCGCGCGGCAGCATCGCGTATTCCGCTGTGACCCAGCCCTTGCCCGAGTTGCGCAGGAACGGCGGTACACTCGTCTCGACGCTCGCGGCGCACAGTACCTGGGTGTTGCCAAAGGTGATCAGCGCCGAGCCCTCGGCCGTTTTCAGATAGCCGGTCGCGATCTCAACCGGCCGCAATTCATCCGCCGCCCGGCCGTCAGGACGCATGGGTCATCGCCAGATACATCAGAACCATAACCAGAATGATCACGATAACAATTATTACTATGCACGGCAGGCCAGCCTTCATCTGAGGGGGCGCGGGCGTTGCCGACTTAAGCTTCGAGGCTTTGAATTTTCCCATTCAAAAGGAACTGTTACGCTGACGGAGGTGTTTGGGAGACGACGATTCAGTTTACTATTGAGCGCAACGGTTATCGCCGCGTGCTCGGAATCGGCGCCGGCGAAGCCCGAGATTCCGGATTCGATTTCGCCGAGCTGGAAACTGATGTCGCTGGCGAGTTCGCCGCGACCGGCGGAAGTCGCGCCCGATGGCGACCCGACCTGCTGGAAGGCTGAATATACCGGCAGCGCGGCATCGACAAGCGCCAGCGCCGAAGTGTCGATCTGCTGGTACAAGATGAGCGGCAACGCTTTCGAAGCGATGCAGCGGACGCGAGCAGAGGCACAGGCGGTCAAGTTTCAGCAGGAGCACTACTTTATCCTTGTGAAGTGGAATAGCGCGCCGAAGGCGAATGTGACGGCGCTGGTGCGTGCGATTGAGAAGGCTCTGAAATGAATAAATACTCAATTGGTGTTGTCGGGTTCAGAGGTTACAGCGGGGCGGAAGCGGTGCGTCTGCTCGCGTCGCACCCGGACTGCGAGCCTGTGCTCCTCGAACATCGCGCCGACGCAGGCGAGGATGCGAAGTTTCTGCACAAACCATCCATCGCCGGGCGGCGTCCACGGCCGAATCCGTCGCGGCGGAGGGTCTGAAGGCCGTTCTCCTCGCCACGCCGCCCGATGTTTCAATGGATCTCACGCCGAAATTTCTCGATGCCGGAGCTGCGGTGGTCGATCTCAGCGGCGCTTTCCGCCTCCGCACTGCCGAGCGGTACAAGCAGTGGTATAAGGAAGAGCACACCGCGCCGGCACTTCTGGCCGAAGCCGCCTACGGATTGCCCGAATTCAACCGCGAGTGCGTCCGCAAGGCCCGGCTGATTTCCAATCCCGGCTGCTATCCGACAGCCGCCAATCTGGCCATCCGCCCGCTGGTCGCCGCGGGGATCGTCGATCGCAGCGCCGGAATCGTCTGCGACGCCAAGAGCGGCGTCAGCGGCGCCGGCCGCAAAGCCGACCCTCAAGACCAGCTTCTGCGAGACACCGAAAATTTTTCGGCCTATTCGATCCTGAACCACCGGCACGTTCCGGAAGTGCTGTTGACCAGCGGCACTCGAAGAGCGCGAGTTCAGCTTTACACCGCACCTGCTGCCCATCGACCGCGGCATTCTCGAAACCATTTATTTCCGCCTCGCGAAGCCGCTCTCGAGCGCGGAAATCATCGGCATCTACGAAAAGCAGTACGCCGAATGAGCCGTTCATCCGGCTGTACGAGGCCGGCGCGGTGCCCGATCTGCACGCCGTCGCGCGCACCAACTTCTGCGACATCGGCGTGGTTGTCGGACCCCGCCAGCGGCCGCTGCGTGGTGGTCAGCGCCATCGACAATCTGGTGAAAGGCGCGGCCGGACAGGCCATTCAGAATCTCAATCTGCTGCTCGGCCTCGCGGAGACAGCGGGGCTTTTGTGAGAGAAAGCTGTGAAGGCGCTGATCAAAATCGGCGGCACGCCTGCTCGACGATCCCGCCTCGCGCCACGACATTGCGCGGTCAGATCGCGGCGGTCTCTGCGTCGGGAGTGTCGATCACCGTCGTGCACGGCGGCGGCAAGCAGATGACGCGCTTTCTCGAAGAGCGCGGCATCGAAAGCCGCTTCGTCGGCGGGCTGCGCGTCACCACGGACGAAACCATCGACGCGGTGCTCAAGGTTCTCGCCGGCACCGTGAATACGCAACTGGTGGCGATCGCTCGGGGCCGCGGGACTCAAGGCTGTCGGACTCACCGGTATCGACGCGGGGCTCGCCACCGCCGAGCAGCTACGATCCGGAACTGGGATTCGTGGGGCGCGTTGTGGCATCGGAACCGGCGTGCTGGATGCACTCGCGGACGCGGGGATGGTGCCTGTCGTGGCGTGCGTGGCGGGCGGAAAGAACGGTGAGGTCTACAACGTCAACGGCGACTCCATGGCCGTCGCCATCGCGGCCAGCTGGGGCGTGGACCGCCTGGTGTTTCTCACCGACGTGGCGGGCGTGCTCGACGCGAACAAAGCCATTGTGCCTGTGCTGACCGTCGAAGCGTGCCACCATCTCATCGACACCGGCGTGGCTACGGGCGGGATGCAGGCGAAGCTCAATGCCGCAACCGAAGCCGTGGAAGGCGGCGTGCAAGAAGTCTGCATCGTGAAGGGTTCCGACCCATCGATTGTGAAGCGGGTATTTGCGGGCGAGGAGACGGGCACGCGCATTGTCGGACCGCATCACGATCCGCTGTTTCCGATTGTGACGGCGTTGGTCATTTAGCGCCCCGCTTCTTTTGATGTCAAATCTGGCTCTCGCAGTGCGCGCACTGCGATCGCGCAATTATCGCCTCTTCTTCACCGGCCAGATTGTTTCGCTGATCGGCACGTGGATGACGCGTATCGCGACCAGCTGGCTGGTGTATCGCCTCACCGGTTCGGCGGTGCTGCTGGGTGTTGTGGGGTTCGCCGGCCAGATTCCGAACTTCCTGCTGGGGCCCATTGCGGGCGTCTGGGTGGACCGCTGGGACCGGCATCGCACGCTGGTCTGGACGCAGTCGCTGTCGATGATTCAGTCGTTCGCGCTGGCGTACCTGGCGCTGACGAACACGGCGAAGATCTGGGAGATTATCGGGCTGGCGTTGTTTCAGGGTCTGATCAATGCGCTGGATATGCCGACGCGGCAGTCGTTCGTGATCCAGATGGTCGACCGGCGCGAAGATCTGCTCAACGCCATCGCCCTCAACGGGACGATGGTGAACTCGGCGAGCCTGGTGGGACCGGCCATCGCGGGCGTGGTGGTCGGGGCGTTCGGGGAAGGCTACTGCTTTCTCATCGACGGCGTGAGCTACTGCGCGGTGATTATTTCGCTGCTCGCGATGCGCATCACGATCCCGCAGGCGCGCGCGCCGCAGCGTGAAATCATGCACGAGATCGAGGAAGGCTGGAGATATGTTCGGCAGTCGCCGGCGATCAGTTCGATTCTGACCAACCTCGGCCTGGTGAGCATGTTCGCGTTCCCGTACTCGACACTGATGCCCCTTTTCGCTGCCGAGGTATTGCACGGGGGAGCCAACACGCTCGGGTTCCTGACATCCGCGGTGGGCGTGGGCGCGCTGATTGGGACTGTTTTGCTTACCGTGCGAAAGAGCGTGGATGGGCTGGCGCCGCGCATTGGCCTGGCAACTGCGCTGGCTGGTGTGGCGTCCATTGCTTTCGGATTTTCGAACCATGCGTGGTTGTCGATTCTGATTCTTCCTTTCCTTGGCTTCGGCCTGATGCAACAGATGGCGCCCAGCAATACGATCCTGCAGACCATGGTGCATGACGAGAAACGCGGGCGCGTGATGTCGTTCTATGGGATGGCGTTCCTCGGTATGGTGCCGTTCGGCAGCCTGCTGACCGGGTTTCTGGCTTCGCATCTCGGCGCGCCGCGCACGATGATGTTCAACGGCGCGGTCTGTGTGCTGGCCAGTTTGCTGTATGCGCGGCGGTTACCGGCGATTCAGATAGACGCCGGGCGGAAGCCCGGCGGCAGGCTAAAAGCCTGGCCCCACTAAGTGTCGAGACTGGCGAAGGTCTTGCCTTCGAGCGCGAGTTTTTTCAGAAGCGGCGCGGGGGCCCAGAAGTCACCATGCTTCGCGTGGAATTCCTCGATCCTGGCCAGGATCTCTTTCAGACCTACCGTATCGGCATACCACATCGGGCCGCCGCGCCAGGCAGGGAAGCCGTAGCCCGAAAAGTAAATCGCATCGATGTCGCCGGGGCGCGTGGCGATGCCTTCCTCGAGAATGCGCGCGCCTTCATTGATCATGATGTAGACGGCGCGTTCGATGATTTCTTCGTCGGTGATCCGGCGGCGCTCGATGCCGGCATCCTGCGCGGTCTTCTCGATGAGAGCTTCGACTTCGGGATCGGGAGTGGCCTTGCGATTTTCGTCGTAGAGGTACCAGCCGCGGCCGGTCTTCTGGCCGTAGCGGCCCATTTCGAAAAGCTTCTGCAGCATCAGCGGGCGGCGCGTGCCGGGTTTGATCAGATGCGCGGACTCCTGCTGGACGCGCCAGTTGAGGTCGATGCCGCCCATGTCGTCGACGGCGAAGATGCCCATGGCCATGCCGAAGTTGGTGAGGGCGCGGTCAACCTGGGCGGGCGTGGCGCCTTCTTCGACGAGGAACTGCGTCTCGCGCATGTAGGGGAACATCATGCGGTTGCCGACGAAACCGTAAGCGTTGCCGACGAGCACGCCGACTTTGCGGAGGGTCCTGGCGAGGGCCATGGCGGTGGCGATGACGCGCTTCGAGGTGGCTTTGCCGCGCACGATCTCGACGAGGCGCATCACATGGGCGGGGCTGAAGAAGTGCGTGCCGATCACCATTTCCGGGCGCCTGGTGGCAGAGGCGATTTCGTCGATGTCGAGCGTCGAAGTGTTGGTGGCGAGCACGCAGTCGGGGCCGGCTACCTTGTCGATCTCGGCGAAGATCTGCTTCTTGATCGGCATGCTCTCGAAGGCGGCTTCGATGATGATGTCGACGTTGTCGAATCCGGCGTAGTCGAGCTGCGGATGGATCAGGGCCATACGCTGGTCCATGACTTCCTGCGGGAAGCGGCCTTTGGCGACAGAGTTCGAGTAATTTTTGCGGACCGTGGCGAGGCCGCGGTCGAGGGCATCCTGTGTGGTGTCGCGGATGCGGACGTCGATGCCGGCGTTGGCGAGGGCCATCGCAATGCCTCCTCCCATGGTGCCTGCGCCGATGATGGCGGCTTTGCGCAGCGGGTAGGGCTGGATGTCCTTGCCGACGTCGGGGACTTTGGAAACGGCGCGTTCGGCGATGAAGGCGTGGATGAGGGCGCTCGCCTGTTCGGTGGTCAGGGAGCGACTGGAGATTTCGCGCTCCTTCTTAACGCCTTCGTCGAAGGGGAGCACGGCGGCGGCTTCGAGGGCTTCGAGAGCCATGCCGGGTGCGGTCTGGTTGCGACGAACCTTCTTTGCCAGCTCGCGGGCGGCGGCGATTCCGGCGGGGTCGGGTGTGACGGCGCGGTCGCGGGTCTTGGGAATCGGACGCTTGCCAGCGACCTCCTGCGCCCAGGCAATGGCGGCGGGAAGAAGTTCGCCATCGGTCAGGCGATCGAGCAAGCCGAGTTCAAGTGCAGCGGGGGCTTTGATGATCTGTCCGGAGACGATGAGTTCGGCGGCTTTAGCCAGGCCCACGAGTCGCGGCAGGCGCTGCGTACCGCCGGCGCCGGGGACGATGCCGAGATTGGCTTCGGGAAGGCCTACCTGCGCGTCTTTGGTCGCAATGCGATAGTGGCAGGCCAGGGCAAGTTCGAGTCCGCCGCCGAGGGCCATGCCCTGGATCGCGACAACGACGGGCTTGGGCGAATCCTCAAACGCGGTCAGAAGGGGCGTGAGGTCAGGGCCCCCCCCTTTGCCCGCGGCGATGGATTTCGCGAATTCGTTGATGTCCGCGCCCGCCACGAATGTTTTGCCGCCGCCGATGAGGACGATGGCAGTGATCGCCGGATTCAGAGTGGCATTGAGGAGCGACTCCGAGAGGCCTTCGGGCACGCCGGGACTGAGGGCGTTGACGGGAGGGTTATCGATAGTGATGACGGCGATGGGGGCGTGATTGGTAAGAGTGACGAGTTGGCTCATTGGGCTTTGTTGGTTTTCCGGCGGCGAAGGCGCGCGCTGACTTCTTCGGAAGAGGGCGGCGTGGCGACATCCTTGTAATCCGCGAGGCGGCGGTAGATTTCGGCATTGGCGAGGAAGCCGGAGGGAAGGCCGGCGTCGTCGAATGTGGCGGCGATTTCTTCCATCTCGCCGACCCAGCGCCAGGCTTTGAAGGCGCGGCGCGCGATGTTATCGGAACGCTCCGCCACGCCGGGCTGCGAGTTCTGCCATTCGGCAAGGAGCGCTTCGTCGACACCTTCGTGGCGGGCGAGGGCGCGGATGACGCCGAGCAGCGCGGTGTCGCCTTTGTTCTCGGCGGCGTAACACATCTTGAGGGCGGAGGCCGCGCCGATGGGATGGTCCATGACGATGGCTTCCGTCTGGGTGCCGGCGAAAAGGGCCGCGATGGCGGGGGCATCGGCACCGCAGAGATATAGCCGCGTAATGCGCTTTGGCGTGGGCGGCAGACCGATGATGCCGCCATCGACGAAGCGCGCGCCGGTTTTTTCGACGAGGCAGCCGATCTCGCGGGAGTGGGCGGGGGAGATGGCGTTGGCATCGACGTAGATGCCGCGGAAGTTCCGGGAGACGATTTCGGTGGCGAGCGCGAGTGCGCCGCTGGGGACGCAGATGGAGAGGACAACGTCGGCGGCGTCGAGGGCGGCGTCGAGAGTGTGGACGTCTTCGAGGCCGGCATCGGCGGCACGGCGAGAGGAGGCGGCGCTGCGGTGGTCCGAAGCCCAGAGGACACGATGGCCGCGCGCCACGAGGCAGGCGCCGACGGCGGCGCCCATTTCGCCGGGATGGAAGACAGCGACGGTGGCGGGGGTGGTCAAGTCTTTCATGGTATCGCCCCGACTACGGGCGCTCCTTTGTTTTCAATCGCTCTTGGGTTCGTTTGGCAAAAACATATTTAGCCACAGATGGACACAGACGAACACTGATAATCGACGAAGTCAGGGGAGTGCGCGGGGCTTTCATTGCGGTATTAAGGTAGCAGACGATTGAGCTGATGGCGGCGGGGCGGATGGCAAGCTGGTGATTCCGGGAATAATTCTGTCGTGATTAGGCCGTCACTCGCGGCGGCAGAATGGAGATGACGATGCAGGATAAACGAGTCGCCCTGGTGACAGGGGCCAACAAAGGGATCGGACTTCAAATCGCGAAGGAACTTGTGAAGCACGGCCTCGTCGTACTCGTTGGGTCACGCGATTTCGCGAATGGGGTGATGGCGGCGAAAAGCGTTGGTGAGGGCGCCCACGCCATCCAGCTCGACGTTACGGATCAGGCGTCAATCTCTGCTGCGGCCGCGCGCATCCGGAAGGAGTTTGGCCGCCTCGACGTCCTTGTGAATAACGCGGGGATTTCGTTTGCAGGAAAGCCGGACGTGCCGTTTGAGGAGCGCCTGAAGTCGAACATTCCAAGTTCCGCGTCGATCGACGATGTGCGCAGAATCTTTGAGACGAACGTGTTTGGTGTGATGGCTGTCACGCAGGCAATGCTGCCGCTGCTTCGTGAAGCGCCGGCGGCACGCATCGTTAACGTGGGGAGTTCCTCGGGCTCGCTGACGCTGAATTCCAATCCGGAGCATAAGCATCGCCAGATGTTTGGGGCGGCCTACAGTCCGTCAAAGACGGCGCTGCACGCGATCTCGCTGGCTTTCGCGATCGAACTGGAGAAGACAAACATCAAGGTCAACATAGCGTGTCCGGGCTTCACGGCAACAGATCTCAATGGCTTTCGCGGCACGCGCACGGTGGAACAGGGAGCACGTGAAGCGGTGCGCCTTGCGCTTATCGGCCGGGACGGTCCGACGGGAACGTTCTCGGACGAGGATGGCCCGGTGCCGTGGTGAGGGAATTCAGGCGGACCGGATTCGGCGTTTCGCACGAAGACCTTTGCGCGACTGGAGATCGAGATTCTCGACAAGTCTGAACTGGCCGTCGGGATCGACTGAAAGCCCACTTCCAGAAACGACCACGACCCCTGCATCGTCGGAGAAGATCATGTTCAGGCCGGGCCGGTTCCGTGCAGACGGCCGGGGAAAAGGGGTTCAAGACCATCGCCCTGCAACGCAAGACGCGCTTCCGGGGACCGGAGCGCGTCGGCTGGATGTTCACGTTTGCAGCGTCCGCATACAACCTGGTGAGGATTCGTAATCTTCAGGCGGGCGCCGCATACGGCGAAGTGTGTCCGCTGATGAAAAAACGGTCGTTTAGCCCGCGGCAGCCCGCAAGGCATATTCGTTTTCTGCGAGTCCGGCAAGCCTGACAGAAAAGAGCCCTCGACCCAGGAGGAAACAGAAAGTGTGCGCGCCGACCTCGAACGACACCGAGCGGGCGGGGGCCGCCGCTCATAGAAGGAGCCGAAGGTGTAGCGGCAGTTGGCCGGCACTTACCTCCCGATATCGAAGCGGAGTCAGAGGTACGCGAACGGCAGGAGTCCAGCAGGCTGCTGAAAAGCGCTTCTTGCCGCTCCCTTACGGTCGCGGTTCGGAAAAACAGGTGCTGATTCCGCAGGGGTTACTGAAGCGGCAACGAAGAGAGCTTTTTCAGCAGCCTGCCAGGCTAGGAAAATGTCCGAAGATAGGTTCCGGCGTCAGCGTCCACCAGAATAGAGAATTCGCTGAGGGCGGCGCTGACGCCCCAAATGATACGCCAGACAGGAGTGCCTGTCTGGTGATCGCTTTCGAGCACCCAGGAGACCGGGATGTCCGGGTGCGCGGCCGAATATTTCTGACTGTGGCTCAGCGCCAGATCCCAGGCTTTGTCGGAATCGGTAGTCACCTCCCCAATCGCGAACGACCGGTTACTGGCGGACAATGGTGCCGCCGCATCCGCGAAGATTCCCTGTCTAAGGGTCACGCTCTCATCGTAAACAGAAAAAGTATAGGTGCGTTCCTGGGCAAGCGCCGGCGACGAAAACTGAACCTGCCAGGCGGCGGCCTTACCCAACACCGTCTTGACCTCCGCAATGTGCACGCTCGAGAGCCTGAACACATTCAAGTCCGGCGCCCAGGTACTGGCGAATCTGCGCATTTGATAAAGCGCATAGAGACCGGTGACCGGTTCCGGGGTTTTTTCCACTGCCTTTTGGGTCGTGTTCCCTGAGCAGTTCAAGAGGAGCAGCCCGGGACTGACCGCGAGCCATTCTCGTCTTGTCATGTTTCTATGTTAGTTCGACGGCAACTGTAGTCGCCGGGCTATTGTTCTGGGTCGGTCGCGGCACCAGCCTGGGCCGGATTCGTCTGCAACACGCCACACTTCCATTTGGCATTCTCTACAACGGTCTGGAGTAATCGACGCTCGGTGCTCCCCCCATTGCCGCCACCTCTGAAACCTGATATTTTGGTCCGGTTCTTCGATTCATGCAGGCGTAACGATGCGAAAACACACACTCTTGATCCTTTCGTTGGTGGTTCCAGCCTTTTTAGGCCTCGGCGGACATGCCGTCCTTAAGGCGCAGCAAAAGACTTCGGCGGCCGGCGCCAGGCGCTGGTCCGATCCAGCCACGTGGCCCGATAAGAAGGTGCCCGGCAAAGACGCCGCTGTCACCATCGGAAAGGACATGAATGTTGTCCTCGATGTCAGCCCGATGCCGCTGCGCAGTTTGACGATCGAAGGCAAACTGAGCTTCGCAGATAAAAAAGATCTGGAACTGACCACCGAGTGGATCATGGTGCACGGCGAGCTGGAGATTGGCACGGAAGCCAAACCCCACACGCGCAACGCCACAATTACCCTCACCGACAACGTCAAAGACGAAGATATGAGTGGAATTGGTGGAACGAATGACCGCAGCGACCGCGGGATCATGATGATGGGCGGAACCCTGAACTGCACGGTAACCGGACGAACTCCTGGACGAAGCTGTCCCGCACCGCCGAAGCAGGCAGCAACTCGATTGAAGTCCTGAACGCCGCGGGCTGGCGGGCGGGCGACATGATTGTCCTCGCGTCAACGGATTTCGATCCCCATCAGGCAGAGCGGCGAACCATTTCCGCCATCCGCGGCAATACGATCACGCTCGATAAGAAACTGGACTACATGCACTTCGGCAAGATCACCTTCGACGTGGATGAACGCGGCGAAGTCGGCATGCTGTCGCGCAATATCGTGATCCAGGCTTCGGCTGACGCAGACCAGACGCTCTTTGGCGGCCACATCATGGCGATGAACGGGAGCAAGATGTTTGTGGATGGCGTCGAACTGAATCGCATGGGGCAGAATATGCATCTGGCGCGGTATCCGATCCACTGGCATCTGATCGGCGATGCGCAGGGGCAGTACATCAAGAACTCGGCGATTCACGACACCTACAGCCGCTGCGTAACCGTGCATGGCACAAATTACCTGGACATTGAAAACAACGTGACCTACAACAACATTGGTCACTGTTTCTTCCTTGAAGACGGCGTGGAGCACGACAACCAGTTCGTGCACAACCTGGGGATCCTGACCAAGTGTCATCCGGACGCGCCGTGCGTCGCGACGAACCTCGCTGCAGCCGGAGAGAGCCGGCCGGCAGGGAATGGCCAGAATGCCAAGGACGTCCTGCTTCCCTCGGACAACACGGCGGCGACTTTCTGGATCACCAACCCGGACAATATCTACCGGGATAACGTGGCGGCGGGTTCCGACTCGAACGGCTTCTGGATGTCATTGCCGGAGCACCCGACGGGTAAGTTCGAAGGCACGGAGATCAGTGCGAAGACCTGGCCGCGTCGAACGCCATTCCGCGAGTTCAAGGGCAACGTCGCCCACTCCAACTACGACTCGTTCATGTTCGACCGAAACGTTGCGCCCAATGGCCATTTCAGTGTTACCGGCAGCTCGCACACCGGCCATGAAAATCCTGCTGACGCGAACAGCAAAGCGGTGGAATCGGTGTTCGAGGATCTCACCGCCTACAAGAACCGGAACGGCGGCATCTGGGGCCGCGGTGAGCTACATGTATTCAGGAACGTGAAGCTGGCCGACAACGCTAACGGCTTTACGCACGCGTCGGGCGAATTCGGCCGTTACGCTTTTACGTCGAAGGTCATTGACTCGCTGTTCGTGGGCGAAACCGAGAATATCGGCAATCCCAGGACTGACGCGGAAAAGGCTTACGGTCGCAGCTTCCCGAAGCCCGATATGCCGGATTACCCGATCCACGGCTACGAGTACTACGATTACCGTCATGACGTGGTGAATACCACCTTCGTGAATTTCGAGGACAACGCCACGCGCAAGTCGGGAGCGATGACTTACCTGCTGTACACCAGCTTCGGGGTCAGCTCCAACAACTCCGTCGAGCACGTGAAATTCGTCAACGCCAAGCCGGTGTATTTCCCGCCGATGGAGCGTAAGTGGGGCAACGATAATGGCGGCAGTACGGCCTACAAGACCGCGGTGATCCGCGACAAGGACGGCTCGTTCGGCGGTGGTCCCAATTCCTACGTTCTCATCAATGACGGCGTCAACGACAGCATCGCAGCCGACGCAGGAGCCTGTGAGATCAAGCCCACCTGGAACGCTGCCGTGTGCAAGGGCGACGTCGGGCGGCTGAATATTGGAGGCCCCGGAGGAGGACGAGGGTTCGGCGGCGGAGGGGGACGTGGATTCGGCGGCGGCGCAGTTGCCGGACTTGGCGGACCTGGCGATCGAGGCGCAGGTGCCGGTCCTGGCGGTGGTCAGGGCGGTCCTGGTGCTGGTAACGGCGGCGCTCCTGGAGCAGGTGCCGGTCCTGGCGCAGCCATTGGGGGTCCGGGTGGTGTCGCTTTTGGCAGAGGAGCAGGCAGAGGCGCTGCTGGACCTGCTCCGCCGCCAGTCGTTCTCAGCCGCAATGGCAAGGAGTACAACTTAACCGGCACCAACGTACGAGCCGGTACCGAGATCAAGGTGACCACCGAGAGGCCGACCGTGTCCCTCTCCCTGACGGAACTGGATGCAGGCTCGTGGGTGATCCTTCAGCTGCCGGGATTCACCACCGCAGCCTCGGGTGCGCCGCAGGACAGCCTGGACGCGCTGCGTAAGGCCAGCGCCACCTCGTACTACAAGGACAAGGATGCACTCTGGGTCAAGGTTGTCTCCAGCGGTGACAGCGGCACGGGCGCCCCTGGTGGTGGAACCAGCCTCCAGGTCAGCCGGTAAGCTGAACCCTGCTGCATGAAGTGAGAGCCCCCGGCGCAGGCCGGGGGCCTTTTGTTGTGTGCCAAGCGAACGCGCGGAACATGCGGTCGAGATCGCCGGCGAAGGCCACGCCTCCGGCCATCGAGACCATGCCAGTGGGAAACCGAGCGTGCTGCTCGTATTTCCAGATCTCGCGCATAGTCCGTACATCGGAGGCTTGCCGACTTTCCCGTTCGCGCCAGGCGTCTCGAAGAAACGCCGCATCTGTTCTGCATCGACAATCTGCCCGGAACAGCTTGCAGAATCCATTCTGTTCCACGCGGCCGGTAGTGGGCTATTTTGAAAAATTGCACCACGATACCCTCAGTGCCATCACTCCTGAGTAACACAGGCAAGCCATTAGCGGCGCGGTAATGAACATTTGGCCGTATCCGGCTTCACCCTGTCCGAACATGATCGTAAGTACGTCGAAATCTCCCAAGGAGAACTCCCAGAGAAGGGCCCAGACCAATAGTCCAGTCGGTGCTATCCACACCCACCGTCCTGTCCGGGCCGCAGTCGGAATCAGGATGCACATTATCAGTCCGAGAGCCAAACCCACTGCCGCTACAAATCCGTCGCTAAGAACGTCCGATTTCACGCTTTTCGGTCCGGGGGCGATCACGTCGGCAAGCCCTATTATTGTCACCAAGGGGATCAGATAAGCGCCCACCGTTTGGGCGGCCACTCCCACGATGAATGCCCCGATATCCGCCTTGATTCGCACCGCTGCTACGAGCGCAAGAAGAAAGAGACACGGTGCCTCGACTGTGAAAATGAAGTCGATAACTCCGCCTTTGTGGTCTGGTGCGAAGATCGCAATTGCTGACGCATTCACGAGGATAAAGAAGCCGACGATAACCGCGATCCACCAAGCACTCAGCGGATGCGGAAAGACATAGGGTTCTCTCTCCTTGAACACGCCTCTACTATTTTAAGAAAGGCGAGCGCTTACGCCGCCCGTCGTTCCGCCCTCCGCTCGCTGCTTCCCACGCGGCCACGAAATCTTCAACGTCCCAGGGCCGATCCGTAACGCCCGCAGCCATCGCAGGAGTGACTCGCAGCGTGCGGTGAATCTTGATGAAGGTTGAGAACGCATTCGTGAGGCGCGTAAAGCGGCGGTTCGTCATACGAACGGAGAGGTTTCGGCGTTCGATGTGGCTAGCGCTGATGTGGTCGCGGTCTGTGTTGCCGGTTATCGCATGGGTCTGGCACGCGATGCGCCGCGCCGGGCTGTATCGCCGGGCTTGACAGAGAACTCGAACTCGGCACCAATGCCAGAGCGCGGCACGAACCGGGAAGCATGCAGCGCAAGCAGCGGGGTTGTTCCGATAGAATGGCGATGCAACCGATGTCTTCGCGATTCCGCATTCTCCTCGCATTCGTTACGCTTCCTCTCTCGGCGCAGTGGCTCAACCACATCCCGGCAGGCACCCCGATGAAAGACGGCAGGCCCAACCTTTCCGCGCCCGCGCCGCGCGCCGCTAACGGCAAGCCCGATCTCACCGGCGTCTGGATGCACGAAACCTTCAGCCTTGAACAAATGAAGAAGTTTTATGGGCCAGCCGCCGAGGAAGAGGCCAACATCGGCATGGAGATCTTCACAGTCCACAAATACGGACTGAACGCCCTGCTCGACGCCAAACCAGGTGAGCAGGTTATGACAGCCGCGGGCCAGGCGGCGTTCAGGCAGCGGCAGCAGACGCGGAACGTCAAAGATGTCTGCCACAACCGCTACGGCTGGCCCGTGCTTTCACTCCTTTCCGAGCCGTTCAAGATCGTTCAGGCACCGAAGGAGACGATGATCGTTTACGAGATCGACAACCAACACCGTCAGGTCTTCACCGACGGCCGCAAGTTCCCCGCGGAGTTTGAATTCCCCGCGCGCCTCGGTTACTCGATCGGACGGTGGGAAGGCGACACCTTCGTCGTAGAAACGCGCGGCTTCAACGATGACACGCCGATCGACGGCATGGGCCATCCCCGAAGCGAAGACATGCACGTGACGGAGCGCTATCATCGCCGCGACTTCGGCCATCTTGAAACCGAGATCACTTGGGACGATCCGAAGTATTACACGCGGCCCATCACCGTAAAGATCAACTACAATCTCGTGCCGGACAACGACATCTTCGAGATGTACTGCAACGATAACGAGAAGGATCTCGGCCACATGGTCGCTCCGAAATAACCAGCAAGGGTCCTTCGGACGCCAGCCATCCAGCGCGGCGGGCGCTTATTCTTTCCAGCCTTCCGGCGGGTTACTGCCGCCCGCGATCTGGCGGGTCTTGTAGAGCCACTGGCCATTCACCTTGACCCATGTGGCGTATTCCTTTCCCTGCGTCGTCATCTTCATTGGATCGCCCGACTTTTCCTGCCGGTACTCGGTGAAAATGACCTGCGAGGTGGCCGTGTCGCCGTGCACGATGATCAGCGGATTCTCGATCGCCACGTTGAAAGCGGTCCTCTCGCGCGGGGGCGCTGCGGCAACAGCAGGTGCCGCTCCAGTCGCAGGGGCAGCGCCAGCCGGAGGCGCGGCGGGGGTACGGTTGTATGCCTGCTTGATGCCCTCCTTGCCCTTGTAGTGCCTCGTGCCGAGAATCAACTCGCCGTCCTCGGCATAAAAGCTCTCTTCGCTCTGCCTGTCCACTTTGCCGAAGTTGTAGTAGTAACGCGTGATCTGATCCAGGATCAGCTGGCGGTCAATCAATGACTGCGCGGTCAACCTGTCTTCCGCACGCGCAGCCGGCAGGCTTGCCAGTGCGACACCGCACAGCCCCAACGCGGCCGCCCGGATGGTCGCCTGACGAATGGAATTCAGTTTCATGACATCTCCCTGTTAAGTCGAGTGGGTGTTCTCTTAGTCGGGAATCGGCTTGGTCGGTCCATCGATTCCTGCCTCATAGTCAGCATCTGGAACTGCCCCTGAGTTTTGACCGTCCCGAGACATAGTAACAGAACTTTCCGGAGACATGGGTTACACCGAGTCACCGCAGTAGCAGGCTGCTGAAAAACGCTTCTTGCCACTCCCTTACGGTCGCGGTTCGGAAAAGCAGGTTCTGATTCCGCAGGGGTTACTGAACCGCGCGCGTCAGCAAGCGGCAACGAAAAGAGCTTTTTCAGCAGCCTGATAGAAGACCTGGACGCTTTCGTGCATTTTGCTTCAGGGCCATTCTCAAACCATCGGTTCCAACCGACGCTACGGCAGGCCGTAGACGATCAACCGCGCCGTGACTCTCGGCAAGGGCCAGTTTGCGGCGCTCATGCCCGCAGCTACAGCTATGTGTTGGTGCCCGTCGGTCTGATAAGAAATAACCCCGCCGCCCAAAGGCGCGCCGGTGGCGTTCCGCCACAACACCGATCCGTTAGTGGCATCCAGCGCGAGCACATCACCGTTCAAATCACCGGTGAAAATGACACCGCCCGCGGTAGGCGTCACCGCCGCCAGCATCGGCGTCGGTGATTTGTACTTCCAGCGGATACGTCCCGTATCTGCATCGACGGCAGTAAGCCAGCCGCCCCACATTTCCTTTGGATCGAGACTGCCAAACGGACGCTGCGGGTCGCCCGAGCCCGCCCAGGCAGAGCCCCGCTTGCCCGTCACGGTCTTAGCGTCTGCAATTTTCACGGACGCACACCAATCCACCGAATTGACGACCAGCAGATTCAAGGGCGGATCGAATGCAGGGCCGTTCCATTCGGTGCCGCCCTGCGTTCCCGGACAAAAACGCGTCTCCGTTTTTTCATTTAACGGGGTTTTCACGTTGGTGCGGGTGGTGACGGGTATCGCGTAAAGGATTTTCAGTTGCCGATCCGAAGACTTACCCCCCGAGGTGATGCCGGAGCGGTCGATGCCGTACAGCAGCCCGTCTTTACCGGCCGCCGCCGCGATCTCGCGCCCGCCGCTGGTTCGAATGAGAGCGGGCGGAGATGTCATGTCCCAATCGTGAAAGTCCTTCCTGACAGGCTGGACGTAGCGCAGCAGCCTCCCGGTTTTGGCGTCCAGTGCGATCACAGATGTGGTGTAGAGGTTATCCCCGGGATGCAGCGCCACCAGGAAGTCGGGAGCTACGTTCCCGGTTGAAACCCAAAGCACGCCCGCTGCGGAATCCAGACTATAGCTGGTCCAGGTGGCACCGCCCGTGGGAGGGTTGCGATCGGTGACGTTTTTCCAGGTGGCCCGCGCGGGGCCGGATTCCGGAACGACGTTGAATCGCCAGAGTTCGTGGCCGTCGGACGCGCTTAGGGCGTAGACCCGGCCGGTGACCCCGAAATTGTCGCCACCGGCGTTTCCGACGAACACCATTCCATTCCAGGCGAGCGGCGCCATCGGAGCGGATTCACCATTGGCGCCATCTCCCAGAGTGGCTTCCCATGCGGGTTTTCCGGTGGAGGCGTCCAGTGCGAACACATGCGCGTCACCCGCGCCGCGAAAGAGCTTTCCGTCGAGCCAGGCTAGTCCCCGATTGACTCCGAGGCCGCCCCTGCCGCCAGCCCGGCTGTACTTCCACTTCAGAGCACACGAAGAAGCATCTACCGCGTACGTCGCAGTGTTCGTCGTGAAATAGACCACGCCCTGCACCATGAGAAGGCCACTCTGGAATGCGGTGGTTTCACCCGTGTCGTAAGTACAGGCGGGAAGCATGTTCTTCACGTTCCCCGGGTTGATCTCGCGCAGAGACGAAAAGCGATTTGCGTTCAGGTCGCCGTTATAGGACGGCCATTCGAGGGATTGCGAAAGCCCCGCCTGCGCGAGGAGTCCCAATGAAACGATAATCAGGTACTTCTTCGATTGATCCATGTGTGGCAACAGGGTTGATTCTCCGCCAATTGCCGCGCGGTGGCAAGGCACTCGCCGAATCCGTGAGATCGTGGCCACCAGGAATTCCCGGCCGCGGCCCGCTATGTCGGGCCTGATAACGGCTTCCCATATTTACCGCCTGGTCTGTATTGTCCAGGACCCCGCGGGCAGCGTGATGAACCCACGTGGCATCGCGCGAAACCTGGACCCGGCACAACGACGCACCGCTCCGGCCCCGCAACTTCGACGCCTCCCGTTACGCTATCGTCCCGCCAGCAACAGGTATACTGCCGAGGTCAGCACCATGAAAAGCGCCCCGCCCATTAAATAACGATGTTCGACCTTCATCAATCGCCCCCAGGCGGCATGCCACCCATGAGAGTTATCGGCAAAAGCCTGCCCTTTTTGAATCAAGGAGGCCTGAACGCCTATTCGGGAGCGTTGGCGGGAATCATCTCGGCTGACGGCACGTCTTCGCCGGTGGGCAGCCTGACGCCTTCCCAGCGCGCCACAACGGCGGTCGCGAGACAGTTGCCGAGCATGTTGACTGATGTCCGGGCCATGTCCATAAGGGTGTCGACGCCGAAGATCAGCGCCACGCCTTCGAGGGGAAGTTTGAATGTAGCCAGGGTTCCCGCGAGTACCACGAGTGAGGCACGCGGCACGCCCGCGATGCCCTTGCTGGTCAGCATCAGCGTCAGCATCATGAGGAGCTGCGTGCCGAAGGAGAGATGCACGCCTGCCGCTTGTGCGATGAACATGGCGGCCAGGGATTGGTAGAGCGTCGAGCCGTCGAGGTTGAAACTGTAGCCGGTGGGCAGCACGAACGCGACGATGTGTTTGGGGACGCCGAACTGCTCCATGTTCTCGAGTGCGACGGGAAGGGCAGCTTCGCTGGAGGCGGTGGAGAAAGCCAGCAAGAACGGCTCGCGCGCAAAACGGATGAAGCGGCGCAGAGGAATTTTCGCGATGGCGGTGACTGCGCCCAGCACCACGACGACGAAGAAAATCTCCGCGCCCCAGAGCGTGGCGACGAGCTTGCCCAGGCTAAGCAGAACGCGGATGCCGTGCTCGCCGATGGTGGCCGCCATCGCGCCGAAGACGCCGAGGGGCGCGAAGAGCATCACGTAGTTGGTGAAGCGGAACATGATGCTGGAGAGCGATTCGCAGAAGGCGACCACAGGCCGGGCTTTGGAACCGACGGCAGCACATGCGGCGCCGAAGATAAACGTGAATACGACGATCTGGAGGACTTCGCCGTTCGCCATGGCTTCGACGATGCTGGTGGGCACGATGTGCTCTAGGATCTGCGGGAGACTGACGGAGGTTTGGGCGACGGGCGGCGGTGTTCCTCTTTCCAATGCAACCCCTGCGCCGGGCTGGACGAGATTCACGGCGGCGAGTCCGATGAAGAGCGCGATGGTGGTGACGATTTCGAAGTAGACGATCGCCTTGCCGCCGATTCGTCCCATGGTCTTGAGGGAGCCCGCGCCTGCGATGCCGGAGACGAGGGTGCCGAAGAGAAGCGGGGCGATGATCGATTTGATCAGGCGGAGGAAGATGGTGCCAAGGATGGCGAGTTTAGCGGCGGGTCCGGGGAGCGCGGCGCCGAACAGGATTCCGGCGACGAGGGCGAGGAGAATCCATGTGGTCAGAGAGAGGCGCTTCAGAATACCTATATTAGAAGACAATGCCCCGGCATTAGAAGACAGTGGCGCGGAACATTTTAGCGGCGCGCGGTGTCACGTTCGGTGTGCGCGTTCTCGTTGCTGTGATTTTGATGGCGTTTCCGATGGCCGGGCAGACTCCGACGTTCGAAGTGGCCACGCTGAAGCTGTCTCCGCCTCCGAAGGAGGACCGGATCTTTATCACCATCGGGAGATGGCAGACCGGGCGGTTCACCATGGCAAATGTGACGCTCGCCGACATGATCAAGTACGCGTACGCGGTGGTCTCGGACGACGAACTCGTGGTGCCTGACTGGAATCGCGAGGTGCGATTCGATGTGGAGGCGGCTGCGCCGGCGGGCACCAAAGAGCCGGAACGGCGCCTGATGATGCAAGCGCTGCTCGACGAGCGACTGCATGTGAAACTGCGGCGCGAGCAGCGGGTGTTATCGTACCTCGCCCTGGCTAAGGGCAAATCGGCGCCGAAAATTAAACCGGTTGAGGAAATTTCCGATCCGAAGGTCGGAGTACAGGTGCGCGGACGCATTTCGCATCCGCAGATGTCGATGCTGCTCCTGGCAACGCTGCTTTCGCGATTTGAGCGGCAGACGGTGGTAGATCAGACAGGGCTCGACGGCGTTTACCAGGTGAGTCTGGAATGGTCGCCGGATAACTTTTCGAACGAGCCGAATGCGAATGCTGCGCCGCCGGAGCGGCCGAGCCTGTATACGGCAGTCAGTGAGCAACTGGGGCTGAAGCTGGAGTCGCGGCGGGGTCCGCTGGAAGTGCTGGTGGTGGAGGGCGCGTCGCGGGTACCCGAGGAAAACTGAAGGGGCGAAGGAGCAACGGCGGTCGATGGGAAGTCCTTGCGTTAAGGGGGGCGATTGTCGGCAAACGGCAAGGCCGATTTGGCAAATCGGCCGCAGGATGACATCCTGCCCCACAAAGATTATTGGGGGAAGTATCCGCCGGATGCCGGGCCGGGGTAGGTCACAATCGGAACCTGCGAGCCCGCGGAGGGGGGCCTGGGCGCCGGATCCTGTCGGGGGAGGAGGTCCGCGAACGCAGGTGCCGGGGAGCGGGTCTGGATGTGCGAGATGAACTGGACGCCGAAATCGCGGTTGAAGTAATACATCGCGTTTGAGACTTCCCAGTTGGTCAGACGCGCGCGGGCGGCGGGGTTCGTGATGTAGAGACGAAACGAACGGGCGGCGGCCCACTGGAGAAGAGGGTCCTTATCGCGCGGGTCGAAACGGCTCTCGATGGGTACATCGCGGAGATGAATGGTGTGGCCGCGGGAAGCGTCAAAGGCCTGGGCGCCGGCGGAAACGTCGGCATGGCCGCCGTAGACGCTGAGGTCGCCCGAGTCGGCATCGAAGCGGTGAAGGCCGATGCCGCGGAAGGCGGTTCGCGTGTCGTCCAGAAGCACGTGCAGATTGCTGCCGTTGGGGATTTCGATCACCTCGACGAGGGCGACGCCCTGTTCGATCTTTAACTGAGTGTCCGGGAGGCGCGAATCCACCATGCGCAGGGCGGCGTGCGGGCCGAGCCGCAGGAAAACGCCAGGGCCGAGGAGGATTTCGGCACGGCCGTTGTCAGTGCGCAGCAGTTGGCCGTCTTTGAGGGCGGGGAATTTGTTCGATTTACGTTCGACCGGTTTGTCGTCGACGGAAACCTGTCCGACGGAAAAATTGATCGTTCCGGCGCGCGCGCTCACGACATACTGCGCCACTGCTGAGTTCGCGGCGACGAAAAGCAGCGCGGGGGTGAGCGAACGAAGCATAGTCGGCAGTGACGCCTCGCGGCGTCACCATGGCCCTGCTGCCAGCGTACAATAAAAACGGTTTCACGCCGCTGAAGATTCTCGCCACCCGCTGAAGTTTCCTTTCGGCACTCTCCTGAGCGCACCGGTGAAGTGTGCTCCTTTTCCAGCCAACAACATTTTGAGGGAAATCCAATGCAGCAGAAGTGGTATGAGACGTTTTTCAGCGGTGTGGCGCTGGAGTTCTGGCGCCGGGCGGTTCCACCGGAGATGACGCGCGCGGAGGTGGAGTTCATCGAGTCCGCGCTGGCGATGCCGAAGGGCGGGCGCGTGCTCGATATCCCGTGTGGCAACGGACGGCATGCGGTGGAACTGGCGCGGCGCGGTTATCGCGTCACCGGCGTCGATCTGGCGGGCGAGTTCGTCGAAGAAGCGAAGGCGCGGTGCCCGGAGGCGGAGTTCGTCGAGGGCGATATGCATGCCATCCGGTACGACGGCGAATTCGATGGCGCATTCTGTTTCGGCAACAGCTTTGGGTATGCGGATTATGAGGCGTCGTGCGAGTTTCTAGCGGCGGTGGGGCGCGCGCTCAAGCCCGGGGCGCGGTTCGCGATGGACACGGGACTGGCGGCTGAGTCGATTCTGCCGACGCGCGTGCAGCAGCGATGGATGTGGCTGGGCGACATCCTGTTTCTCAGCCAGAACAGGTACGACGCGGCGGAGAGCAGGCTGGATATTCAGTACACGTTCGTGCGCGACGGGAAGGTTGATGTGCGGGATGCGTCGAGTTACATTCGCACGCTGGCGGAACTGCGGCGGATGCTGTGGTCGGCGGGACTGGAGTCGGTGGAGTGCTTCAGTTCGCTGGACCAGAAAGCGTATGAGCTGGGGTCAGCGCGGCTGCTGCTGGTGGCGCGCAAAGCTTAGCCTGGTTAAGTTCAGCCGCGGACCACGAGAATGGGAATGTTTAGCCTGTGGCGGACGGGGTTGATGGTGTTGCCGAAGATCAGATCCTTGATCCCGCCGTGTCCGTGCGCGCCCATGACGAGGAGATCGGGGTGCGATTCGCGCGCGTAGCGCACGATTTCCCTGCGCGGATTGGACCCGTGCCGGATGGCGGTTTCGACGTCGATCTTCATCTCGCCGAGCGAGTCGACCAGGCTGTCGAGATATTCGCGGCCGGCTTCGACTTCGGCAGTCGACGACTCGGAACCGTAGATCTGGCTGGTGACGCCTTCTTCGACGTGCAGCAGATAAATGCGTCCATTGGTGCGCGCGGCCAGGCCGGCGGCGTGGCTGAGCGCGATGCGGTCGAGCGGCGAGTGGTCGAGCGGAACCAGAATGCGGCGGTAGGTGGGAGCGGTGACGACGTCGGGCGGAACGGCTTTCGAGTCCGAGAGTCGGCGGTGGCCTCGGCCGGACGGCGGTAAGGATGGAAGGCGATCCAGGCCAGCAGACCGCAGCAAGCCGCCGCCGAGGGCGAGACTGGTGATCCAGACGAGCGGGGCCCAGGAACCGGCGTCCTGCGCCCAGTCGGCAATGGCCTGCTGGGCCAGCCAGAGGTTGAGGGCGATTACGACGACGGCGGTGGTCCAGCCGGCGAGGCGAAGTTTCCGGCCGCTGGCGAACTGGCCCATGCGCGCGGGGTCGTTGGTGAAGTGAATCAGCGGCACGATGGCGAACGGCAGTTGCAGGCTCAGCACCACCTGGCTGAGCAGCAGCAGCTGGAGCGTGCCGCTGACTGCCGGCGATCCAGATCACGAGGAAGGCGGGAACGATGGCGAGCGGCGCGCGTGACCAGGCGGCGCAGCCAGGGGCGCACGCGGATGTTGAGGAAGCCCTCCATGATGATCTGTCCGGCGAGGGTTCCGGTAAGCGTGGACGACTGGCCGGAGGCGAACAGCGCGACGCCGAACAGCTTCGCCGCAATGACGCGTTCCCATCAGCGGCGCGAGCAGCAGATAGGCCTGCTGGATTTCGTCGACCTGCTGGTGGACGCGATAGAAGACGGCGGCGGCGAGGATCAGAATGGCGCAGTTGATGAACATCGCGCCGTTGAGCGCAACGGTGCAGTCGAACAGATTCCACTTGCAGGCGGTGCGCTTCTCTTCGATGGTGTGACCGATGCGGCGCGTCTGCACGAGCGCGGAGTGCAGATAGAGATTGTGCGGCATCACGGTGGCGCCGAGCATGGCGATGGCGACGTAGAGGCTGCGGTTATCGAGGCAGGGAACGAGGCCGCGCACGATGCCGGCGGCGTCGGGCTTCGCCATGAAAAGCTCGACGAGCGAAGCAGACGGCGATGATGCCGATCAGGCTGAGGATGAACGCTTCGAGATAGCGGATGCCGAGCTTCTGCAGCCAGAGCACGAGCAGCGTATCGAGCGCTGTGAGCGCTACGGCGATCAGCAGCGGGATGTGGAACAGCAGATTGAGCGCGATGGCGGCGCCGAGCACTTCGGCGAGATCGCAGGCCACAATGGCGATTTCGCAGAGCAACCAGAGCGCCAGGTTGACCGGGCGCGGGATAGGTTTCGCGGCAGGCCTGGGCGAGGTCGCGTCCGGTGACGATGCCGAGGCGCGCGCCGAGGGTCTGCAGCAGGATCGCCATGGCGTTCGACATGACGAGCACCCAAAGCAGCCGGTAGCCGAACTGGGCGCCGCCGAGCGAGATCGGTGGCCCAGTTGCCGGGGTCCATGTAGCCGACGCTGACGAGGTAAGCCGGGCCGGCGAAGGCGAGCATGCGCCGCCAGACGGAGGCGTGGTCGGTCGCGACGGTCTCGTGGACTTCGGAGAGCGAGCGCGAGGTATGAGCCGGAGTCAGGACTAATCCCCCAAGTACCCAATGTAGCGCGATAGTGCACTCGTGGGGTGAAAGTGATGCGGTAACGCCGCGAAAGCAGTACACTTATGCTTTCCCCACTGTTTTCCTATGACCAGGCCATCCGCTGCGATTCCCATCGATTCGGACACGCCGCGGACGGGGCTGGAAACGCTGATCCCGGCTGCGGTGCGCCGAGACAAGGGATCAGCCGAGCACGATGGCCGTCTGGCGGCGGTGGAGATTTTCGTCGCGATTCTGACCGTCCTGGTGATCAGCCTGGTCGCGTATCAGATTCATTTCACGCTGCCGGTAGTGGGCTTCGTTCTGTTTCTGGTCATCGTGGTGGCGGCGATCCGTCTGGGTTTCTGGCAGGCCACGGTGACGTCGATGGTGGCGGTGGCATGCCTCGACTTCTTCTTCACGCAGCCCCTCTTCAGTCTGAAGACCGATCCGGCGGGGTTGACTGCGCTGGCGGCATTCGAAAGCGCGGCGCTGGTGGTGAGCCGGTTGTCGGCGCAGGTGCAATTGCAGGCGCGCATCGCCAGTCAGCAGAGCATGAACATGGAGCGGCTCTACGAACTGGCGCGGAATATTCTGCTGGTCAACCGGAACGAGCCGCAGGGGCCGCAGATAGCGCGCTACATCCAGCAGGCGATCGGGGTGGAGTCGGTTGTACTGTTCGATTCCTCGACACTGCAGGTCTCGATCGCAGGGGAGCCGGCAGCGGGTCTGGAGGAATTCGCGCGCAAGGCGTGGCTGCAGGACAAAGGTGAGGACGATCCGGAGGGGCTGCTGTGGTCGCGCGTGCTCCGGGTGGGATACAAGGGCACGGGGGCCATTGCCATGCGGGCGGATCATCTGAGCCCGATTGTTACGGATGCGGTGGCATCTATCGCAGCGATTGCGCTGGAGCGATCGCGCTCACTGGAAAAGGAAACGCGGGCGGAGGCGGCGCGGCAGAGCGAGCAACTGCGCACGGCGGTGCTCGACGCACTGGCGCATGCGTTCAAGACGCCGCTGACAACCATCCTGGCGGCGAGTTCGGGTCTGCTCGATGGCGAAACGCTGAGCGCGCAAGAGGCGGAACTGGTTACGCTGATCGACGATCAGGCAGTAGTGCTGAACGATCTCACGACGCGACTGCTGCAGACGGCGCGTCTGGAAGGCGCGGACATTGATCTGCGGCGGGAGGAAATCAGCATCGGCGAACTGATCGACGAGGTGATCGAGCCGTTCAGCGCGCATCTGAAGCAGCGCCCGCCGCGCATTGAGATTGCGGATCGCGACATTCCGGTTTCGGTGGACAGCCATCTGATGGTGATGGCCCTGCGGCAGCTGATCGACAACGCCCTGAAATATTCCGATCCGGGCAGCACGATCACGATAACGGCAGAGGAAACGGCGGGGGCGGGGAACGGGGAAGTGGTGATCGCCGTGCACAATGAAGGGCCCGCCATCCGGCCGGAGGATCGCGAACGTATATTCGAGAGGTTCTATCGGAGTCCGGGGACGGAGCACAGGGCGCCAGGGACGGGGCTGGGATTGTCGATCACGAAGAAAATCGCGGAGGCTCATCTGGGGCGCGTATGGGTTGGCAGCGGAGAGAAGGGGGCTACCTTCTACTTTGCCCTGCCGTTCGACCGCTCGAGGCCGCGCGGCAGTGAGCGCAAGCCGGTGGAGGACGATCCGGGTGCATGATACTCAATCTATGATCCTTGTGGTTGACGACGAGCCATCGATCCGCCAGGCGCTGCGCATGACGCTGGGCAAGAGCGGGTTCGAGGTGGCTGAGGCCGCGTCCGGTGAAGAGGCGCTGAGCCAGCTGAAGTCGACACACTACGACGCGGTGCTGCTCGACATGAACATGCCGGGCATGGGTGGCATGAACGCGTGCAAAGTGATACGCGAACTGTCGCCCGGGCTGCCCATCCTGATGCTGACGGTGCGCGACAGTCAGGACGACAAGGTCGAGGCGCTCGAATCGGGCGCGGACGATTACGTCACCAAGCCGTTCCACATGCGGGAGTTGACGGCGCGGGTGCGGGCGGCTATCCGGCGTTCGCAGACCCGGGTGGAGAATCCGCCGGAAGATTTGCTGCGGGTAGGCGAAATCACGCTGGATGCGGAACGGAGGCAGGTATCGAAGGCAGGGCATCCGATTCACCTGACGCCGAAAGAGTTCGATCTGCTGCACTATCTGATGACGAACGCCGGCAAACCGATCGCGCACAATAAGCTGTTGACGGCGGTGTGGGGGCCCGAGTATGGGGGAGAACTGGAGTACCTCAGGACTTTCGTACGGCAACTTCGTAAGAAACTCGAGGATGATCCGTCGCAGCCCACTTATCTGATGACAGAGATGTGGTTCGGGTACCGCTTCCAGGGCGACACATACAATCAATAGCCTAAACTCACGTTAAATTTATAATCCACTCTGGGATCTTTAGCATCGTGCGACGAACACGCACCCTCGCGGTTGCCGGTCTGTAACCCATTGTAATGGCTCGCCTGCGAGCGTAACTCAGTTGTTCTGAGACCTCCTAAGCTCCTCACTTTATAAGGAAGTCATGATTTTGTCGTGGTTTTTAAGCTTTTTCTGTACGCTAAGCTTCCGCCATTCATATAAAAAACACCCCTGAAGCAGATCAGTAATTTCGATTGAGGCGCTTATGCCTCTCTTAGAAGTCGATTCCTATACTCGGTTCAATACTCACGAGTATGACATTAGCGCTGCTGGGGAATACGCTGCTGAGAACCGCTATCACAAGGAACCTGGTGAGCTTTCCGGCGCAGGTACAACCGTTCATCAGAAGAAGTCCCGGGGATATTCAGGAGAAGATCGTGCAGCTGTATTTTGTGCGCGGCTGGTCGATCCGCCGGATCTGCGACCGGTACGGCCTCAGCAAAGCGATGGCCCACAAGCTTCTTTCCGAATGGCGAATACGGGCCATCGAATCGGGATACATCCAGGAGATTGCGCCGGGAATGGTGGACGCTCTTCTCGAGGAAGTGAACGTTGCTGACGGTCATCTCCAGTATGCGGGAGCTCACGTGGCGGTCGTGACAGCGTCCAGTCCGGGAAACGGGGTATAAGGCATGGCTGTTGTAAATACAAGTCCTCTATCGTTCATGACATCTCAGCATCCCGGAAAAGATCCGGCGCCGGCCAAGCAGGAGGGGAAACTGCTGGTGGTTGACGACGATCCCTCGGTGCGGCGGACGCTGCATACGACGCTTTACAGCCTGGGTTTCGATATCGGTGAAGCGAACACCGGAGAAGAAGCGATCGCGCTGTGCCGTATTGTGCGGTATGAGGCTGTCCTTCTCGACATCAACATGCCGGGCAAGGACGGCATCGAGACCTGCCGGGAGCTCCGGCGTCTGCTGCCGCGCATTGCCATTATCATGCTCAGTGTCAACGACGACCATGAGCGGAAGATCGAAGCGCTCGAAGCAGGCGCGGACGATTACGTTACCAAGCCGTTCCATATGCGCGAGCTGACTGCGCGTATTCGCTCGGCGCTGCGGCGTTCCCGCGCAACCTCGGTGCAAAGCGACGAACTGATCTCGATCGGCGATGTGGAGCTGCATCCGGCGCGCCGGCTGGTGCTGAAATCGGGTGAGCCGGTGCATCTGACGCCGAAGGAGTTCGATCTGCTGCATTACCTGATGTCGCACGCGGGCCTGCCGATTACGCACTCGCGGCTGCTGCATGTAGTGTGGGGATCGGAGTACGCCAATCAGGTGGAGTATCTGCGCACGTTTGTCCGGCAGCTCAGGAAGAAGCTGGAAGACGACGCGGGCAATCCGAGGTACCTGCTGACCGACAGCCATGTCGGATACAGATTTATCGATCCGAGCCAGGCGCCCAAGACGATTACTGTCTAGAGGTGCCGGCGGCAAGACCGCCAGCGGTACAGCGCGCGAGGTACGCACGGCCGGACTCGGAGATGCGAAACACGTAGGGCTCGCAGATCGGCGCAGCTTCATCGATTTCGATAAGTCCGGCGTTGTGGAGCTCCTCGGCGATTTCCCGTGGCACCGGGCCGGACCACCCCGGATCAATTGAAAAAGGCGATTCGCTCTCCAGACAACCCAGCAGGGCTCCCCGCATCGCACGTAAAACGGCCTTGGCCTGATCGCTCACTATCATGGTCGAACGATTGAATACTTGTACCAGCTATATTACTTGAATATTATTTCCTCATCACAAGCTAATCGACGACTGAGACTGATGGGCCGGGATCCAGGCTCCGGATGCCACATGCAGTTCATCTACCTGAAAACACTGGGCTAGCCACCTCTGAGGCCTGTCCTCCATCAGGTCAGAGCTATCTGCCAAATCCAAACAATCTATTTCCTCCGCTCGAAACCAAGTGTTTAAACTGAGTACTTCATGAGGATTTAATGTATTCCGCATGAGTATCAGCACAACTTATTCAAGGAGAGAAAGAACGATGAGACTGCCGCTCTGCATGCTCGCCATGGCCGTGTCCGCATTGGCCGCAGGCCCTGACACGCCACAACCGGCGGATACACCGGCCCCCGCGCCGCAGGAATCACAGGCACCGGCCGCACCGGCGCCTGCCGCCGCTCCCGCCGCTCCAGCACCCGCAGGTCCCATGGCGCTTTCCAATCCGTCGTTCAGCGGACCGCTTTCGAATATTCCGCCCGCTGTCTTCGACGCGGGGCCTTTCGGGAAGCTCTCTGTAAACGGCTTCGTTTCGGGCATGGCTTACGGGCAGACGAATCACGTGCCGGGCGACAATTCGAGCCAGTTCGCCATCAGCAACGCGCAGATTTTTATACAGAAGGCGGACGGGTGGTTTCAGTTCTACCTGCAGACCGGAGCCTACAACATCCCGGCTCTGGGGACACCATTTCTGAGCACCAGCAAAACGTTAGATGAGACATTCAGCGCGGTACCGGTAGCGTTTGTCAAGCTGCAGGCGGGGAAGAACACATCGTTCGAGATTGGCTCGCTGCCCACGCTGATCGGCGCGGAATCGACGTTCACGTTCCAGAATATGAACGTTTCGCGCGGTCTCTTGTGGAACCAGGAGAACCTGATCAACCGCGGTATTCAGGTGAACCAGACGCTGGGCAAGTTTACGGCATCGTTCAGCTATAACGACGGTTTTTATTCCAACCGGTACTCGTGGCTGACGGGCCTGCTCAGCTACGCGAACGGACCGAACACGCTGACCTTTATTGGCGGTGGTAATTACAACAAAACCGCGTATGAGAGCTATGCGGTCCCGGTGCAGAACAACAGCGACATCTACAACGTCATTTACACGTTCAGCAAGGGCTCGTGGATCATTCAGCCTTATTATCAGTACACGGAGGTGCAAAAGAATCTCAGCGCGGGGATTCCGAAGGGCACCAAGACGAACGGTGGCGCGATCCTTGTCAGCAAAGCGTTCAGCCACGGATTCTCGCTGCCGGCGCGGTTTGAATACATCGCCAGTTCCGGGGGCCCCGCCAACGGCAACGTGAATCTGCTCTACGGCCCGGGGAGCAACGGCACTTCGTTCACCGTCACCCCGACCTACCAGACGGGCGGCTTCTTCTTCCGGACGGACCTCAGCATCGTGCACGCCGGCAGCTATGTGCCGGGCGACGTGTTCGGGTCGACTGGAAAGAACGACAACCAGTTCCGCACAGTGGCGGAAATGGGCTTCATCTTCGGAAGCAACATCACGGAGAAGAAGAACTAAGGCGAACCGATGGCAGCGAAGCGGCGTACCTTCGCTTACTGGTTCGCGGTAGTCATGGCGGCTGCCTGTGTGGGGACTATGTTGCTCCACCACACGGCGCTGCCATGGACCTTGGAGATCGCCGGTGTCTCCCTGACCTGGATTACAGGGGGCGCGGCGATCTTCGCCGTTTTAGTGCATGAACTGATGGACTCAATGGAGGGGAATCGGAAACGGGCTGTACGGCAGGAGTCGCGCGTGGAGCGGAACGAGAAGCCGGTGAATCAGCGCGCGTAATAGCCGTTGCGGGCGTGCACGTAGAGCTTCGGCACGCTGGTCTTCACGCGGATCTGGTGGAACTTGCCCGGCTCTTTGGTGTCTGAGGGCTGAAAGCCTATCAGATATTCGCTGCGCAAGGCGCGGGCTGTGCGGACCACGGCGTCGCGTGCTTCGGCATCACTGCGCACGTGAAAATAGAGACCGCCAGTCTTATCGGAAAGCTTTTCGAGGAAATCGGGTCCCTGACGATCCCGCGCCACCTGCCAGGGTTTCTGCACGAGAGCCGGCGCGAAGGGTACGCCGTTAGCGGCCTGCGCACCGGTGTTGAAGATCATCGAGTACACCTGCACGTCGGCTTCGAGCGCGAGGCTGATGAGTTCTCCCTGCGAAATACGGCTGTGGTTGTCGACGCCGTCCGAAAGAATGAGCAGGGCGCGACGGGGCTGGTGGGCGGATTTCATGCGCTTCAGGGCAAGGTAAGTGGTGTCGATGAGCGATGTCAGGCCGCCGGTGCGGGCGCGGTCGACCGTGTCTTCGAGAGATGCGGTGTCGGTGGTGAAATGCGAAAGTTCTTCGGGCTGCGTCGAGACGGTCAGGAGCTGAAATTCGTCGGCAGGGTTCGAGGTGCCGAAGAACGCGTGCAGGAGTTCTTTGGCCCCGGCCAAGGCCTGGTGCATGCTGCCGCTGATGTCGAGGACGATGCCGACGGACGAGGGCGCGTCGTCCACGCCGAATGAGGCAATGCGCTGGGGGAGCTGGTTGTCATAGACAACAAAATCCTCCGCGTGCAGTCCTTCTATGTTCTTCGCGTAGCGGTCGGTGACGGTGACCGGCACAAGAACCAGCTGCGAGCTGGTCTGGAAGAGAGGCGCCTGGGGCGCGCCCGACTCCGCCATAAGAATGAGAAGTGACGATAAGAGCCCTGCTGCCAACCCTGTCATACCGGGGAATCCTTACCGAGAAGTGTAGGGACTCAGGCATGAGATTCGTATAAGAACAAAGTAGTGTTTTCATTATTCGCGCAGGTTTTCAGCATGCGGTGGCGGGTGACGTAAATATCGTCGATTCAATAAATTGATTGACTATTGCACGAAATCGCCAGATGGGGCGTCAGAGAGACATCCGGAGGTCTGCTACACGTGAAACTTACAGTCTTCCTGCTGTGCGCCGCTTCGGTTTTCGCGCAGCTTCCGCCGAAGCAGAATGTGACTGTCGCGCTCACGAATGTGCCGTCTGCGGAGACCGTGAAAGACATGACGACGCTGGTGAAGACCGTGGGCCAGGTGCTGAATGTGTCGTTCGACGAAGCCCAGAATTCGTTTTCACTAAGAGGGTTTGAACATCAGCTCGCTCTGGCCGCGTGGTTGCTTCACGCCGCGGAAAAACCCGGAGGCAGCAATGAATATGTCATGCAGCCCGATATGCCGGCGGACAACCGCTACCCGGTCACGCGCGTCCACTATCTGCGGAACTCTGACAGGGGGAGTTACCAGGAAATTCTGACTGTCGCGCGTGTCGTCGGGGAGATTCAACTGACGTTCGGGGTGAGCCAGCCGCCTATGATCGCCTTCCGCGGAACTGCGGCGCAGGCGGAGTTGGGAGAATGGCTGGCAACAAACTTCGATGTTCCGGCAGGCACCGGCGAGAAAAGCTTCAGCCTGCCGAGGCTCGACAACGACTCCGAAGACATCGTGCGGATTTTCTATCTCGACCCTGGGATGAGCCCCGCCGACGTGCAGAAGCTGAGGGAGAAAATCCGCCTGACGACCAACACGCGGACGATTTTCAACAAGTCCGTGCCGCCCGCCATCGTGGTACGCGGCAATCCGGCGTTGCTTGCGCAGGTGCAGCAGTTGATGGGAGCAGCTTCGCAATAGGAAGCAGCCTGACGGCTGGCTTCGTTCCACTAAAGGCACCGGCGGCAAGACCGCCGGCGTTACGTGCCCGTGACGGGGAACTCGGGGCCGGCGGGGAAGTAGTTGTCTTTGCACGGCATCCCTTCGGGGTTCTGCGGCAGCCGGTGGCCGCGCAGATCGGGGTTGTGCTGGAACAAAGTCTGGCGATCGACCGGGATTTCGATGTTCTCGATCAGAGGCGGGTCCATGTCGCCCTTCGCAGGATGATGGTGAAGACGTCGTTCTTCGGATCGACGGGATTGGCCTCGCTGACGTCGGCGGGAAGATCCTTCATGACCGCCGGGCGAGGATTCGAGCAGAGCCACCGTCGCGTGGAACACTTTCATGGTGGCGCCGGGTTTCATCGAAGTGTAAATGGTGCGCTCAGGCTCGAGCGGCATGATGAGCGGACGCGGGCCGGGATTGTGATACGCGCCGCGGATGCGAAGCCGCAGCACGAGATAAGACGGCGGCAGGCGTCCGGGATCGAGACCGCGAACGCGCGCGAAGAAATAAGCCGCGCCTTGGATCGCAGCCGTTGCCGTGGGAGCCGGCGGCGGGGGAGCGGGAAGGGCATGTTAGCTGTCAGGCAGGGAAAGCGCAGACGGCAGAAGACAGTTTCGAGCCCAGAACCTTGGTTTAGCGGACCGGACCGGTGGAAAAGCATCCGTAAACCGTGGGAACAGCGTAAACTGTGCATGAGGGGAAGGACGATGATTCGAATCGGCAGTTGCTGTCTGCTCCTCGCCGCGACGTTTCTTCTCGCGGCGGATAATCCGACCTGGCAAACCAAACGTGTCGAGCAGTGGGACACGGAGGATGCAAAGCAATTCCTGGCTCAGTCGCCGTGGGTAGGGCGTGTTCCCCTTCAAGTGATTCCCGACCGTAGTCCCGACCAGCGACGGGACAGCGGCGACTGGGATACGGGTATCGGCAAAGGCGTAGGGTTTGAGGCTATTCTGGGCGGCGAACGCGCGCGCCTCGCGATCGCGCGGGCACACGACAAGCCGAGCCCGGGGGATGTCGATATCCGCTGGGACAGCGCGCTTCCGGTGCGGGTGGCGGAAGAAAAGACGGGGCAGAAGCCGACCACGCTGCACACCGAGTGGTATGCGATCACGGTGTATGACGTGCCGCTGCCGGAGTCGCACTGGGGAGCCGAAAAGCTCAAGGGCCTGGCGTATCTCCGCCGCGAGAACAAGAAGGACTTCAAGCCGGCGCGCGCCGAGGTGGTGAGAAACGCAGACGGAACCGCGACTGTCACGTTCCTTTTCAACCGGTCGGAGGAGATCACGAAGGGCGACAAGACAGTGATTTTCGCCGCGCAGTTCGACCGGCTTTTTGTGTCGCAGTTCTTCTATCCGCGCCAGATGGTGATGCGCGGCCAGATGGAACTGTAGCGGGAACGGCCGAGAGGCGGTTGGCAACCGCCTCGCAGGATGGCATCCTGCCCCACACGGCGTCATGTACTATAGACACTTCGAAAGGGGTGTGTATGGCGGGGGGATTCAGGCAGTTTCTGTTGCGGGGCAATGTGGTAGACCTCGCGGTAGGTGTAGTGGTCGGCGCGGCTTTCGGGGGCGTGGTCACATCATTCACGAAAGACCTGCTGACGCCTTTGATTGCGGCGGTGGCGGGTAAACCGGACTTTTCGGCGATTCAGTTCACGATCAACGGCAGTAAGTTTCTGGTCGGCGATTTTGTGAATGCCGCAGTCAGCTTCGTGATTGTGGCCGCGGCGGTCTACTATCTGGTGGTGCTGCCGATCAATGCCCTGGTGTCGCGCGCACGGAAAGAGCCGCCGGCCGACCCGACCACGCAGAAGTGCCCGCAGTGCCTGAGCGAGATTCCGATCGGGGCGAAGCGGTGCGCCTTCTGTACCAGCACGCTGTGATAGGGTGGAATTTCCACCCCAATGAGTTTTGACCGCACGATTGCGCGCCTGATCGATCACACTGTCCTGAAGCCGGAAACGACGCGTGACGAAGTGCGGCAGGTGTGCGCCGAAGCACTCGAATACGAGTTTGCCAGCGTCTGTGTGAACTCGTTCTGGGCCAGATTTGTGGCGGACGAACTGCGCGATTCTCCGGTGAAAGTGTGTGCCGTGGCCGGGTTTCCGCTGGGCGCCGGAGCCACACCCGCGAAGGTCGCGGAAACGCTTGCGGCCATTAAAGACGGCGCGGACGAAATCGACATGGTGATCAATATCGGCGCACTGCGCGGAGGCGAGAGGGATGTCGTGCGCGCGGATATTCAGGCTGTCGCCGAGGCCTGCCACAGTCATGGCGCGATCGTCAAAGTGATCCTCGAAACCGCGCTGCTGGATGACGCGCAGAAGAAACTGGCGTGCCGCCTGGCGCAGGACGCAGGGGCGGATTTCGTGAAGACATCGACGGGATTCAGCAAAGCGGGTGCTACGGTGTCCGATGTGGCGCTGATGCGCCGCGCGGTCGGCAGTTCGATGGGCGTGAAGGCGTCGGGGGGCATTCGCACGCTGGCCGATCTGAAAGCCATGGTGGAGGCGGGCGCCAGCCGCATCGGGGCCAGTGCTAGTGTGCGCATCGTCCTGGAGAGCAATGGCCAGGAGACGACGAGTCGGGCTGCGGCGGAGAAATAAATGGGATTTGCGAGGATTGTTTGCAAACGGCCAGCCGATTTGTCAAATCGGCCGCAGGATGGCATCCCGCCCCACAAAGGCAAATGGCTCCGCCGCGCGTAAAACCGGGCGTCCGGTTCCGCGAGCGCAGCGAACTTCTTGATTTTCTCCTCGAAGTCGCTTCCGTCACCTCCGAGACGCTGGAACTCGACGAACTGCTTGCCAATGTGAGCGCGATTGTACGCCGCGTCATCCCGTACGATCTGTTCGCCATTTTGCTGTACAACGAAAAGCGCAGGGATCTGCGTATCCGCTATGCGGTGGGACATCGCGAAGAGGTGGTGCGGAATCTGGCGCTGACGCTGGGCGAAGGCGTGGTTGGCGTGGCCGCGCAAACGCGTCAGCCGGTGCTGGTGCCGGACGTCACGACCGATCCGCGGTACCTCACGACATCCGATCAGGTGCGCAGTGAGCTGAGCGTGCCGATGCTGGCGCGGCAGCGGCTGGTGGGCGTTATCGACGTGCAGACAGTGCGCACCGGCAGCTTCCGGGATTACGACCGGACCATGCTGAGCCTGATTGCCGGGCGCGTGGCAGCGGCCATCGACAATGCGCAGCTGTACCGGCGGGCGGAACGGCAGTACCGGACGATCCGCACGCTGCAGCGCATCTCGAATGAGTTCGCATCGATCCTCGATATCGATGAATTGCTGGGCAAGGTGGCGTCCAGTGTGCACGGGCTAATCGCGTATGACGCCTTCAGCGTGCTGCTGGTGGACGAAGAACAGCAGGTGCTGCGGCATCGCTTCAGTAACCGGCTGGATCAGCGGGTCAATCTGGACAACATTCCGATCGGGAAGGGAATTACCGGAGCCGCGGCCATGTCACGCGAAGTGGTTCGGGTGAATGATACGACGGCCGATCCCCGGTACATCTCATCGCACAACGGCATTCGCTCGGAGATTGCGGTACCGCTTATCGTGCAGGATCGGGTGATCGGTGTGCTGAACCTCGAAAGCGAGCGCCTCGGATATTTCACCGAGGACCATGCGCGCACGCTCGGTCTGCTGGCGCCCTCAGTGTCGATCGCGGTGGAGAACGCCCGGCTCTACGCCGATATCGGCGACCGCGAGCGGCGCATGCAGGACGATCTGCGGGCCGCATTCGAACTGCAGACGGTGCTGCTGCCCCCGGAAGCGCCGCGGGTGGACGGCCTCGAGATTGCGATCGGACTGCGGCCGGCACGCGAAATCTCGGGCGACCTCTACGATTTCTTCGAACACTCGGATTCGCATCTTTCCATTGCATTTGGCGACTCGAGCGGGAAAGGGGCGGCAGCGGCTCTTTATGCCGCGATGGTCAACGGCCGCATGCGCACCCTCGCGCCGCGGCGGCGAAGTCCGGCGGATCTGCTGAAGGCGCTCAACGACGCGCTCATACAACGGAAGGTGGAAGGGCGTTACGTAACGCTGCTGATCGCGCTCTGGCACGCGCATTCGCAGACGTTTACTATGGCGAACGCCGGCGGCTCGCCGCCTATGATCTGCCGCGAGGGCGACATTCTGAAAATTCATGCCGAAGGCGTGCCGCTCGGCCTGCTGCCCGACCGCGAATACGACGAAGTGGTTTTTCAGGCTCGCGAGGGCGACGTGATCATTCTCTATTCCGACGGTGTGTCGGATCACGTCAGCCCGGCGGGCGAAGAGTACGGGCGCAGCAGTCTGGCGCGTGTGGTGCGCCGTTGCTGCGAGTGTCCGCCGCAGCAGATTGTGGAGCAGATATTCGCCGATCTGGACGATTTCAATCCGGTGCGATTCGACGATCAGACGCTGATGGTGATGCGGGTGATACCGCAGGTCAAACAGAGGGAGCTCAACCGGAAGGACCTCAGCCAGACGGAGTTCAGCGAGAAGGCCGGGATCTGATGTTTCGTTATGCGGACGGCAGGCTGTTCGCCGAAGGGGTCGATCTCGAGGCAATCGCAGAAGAGGCCGGCACGCCGTGTTACGTGTATTCGGCGCAATCGATGGTGGACGCATACCGCGCGTACGACGCGGCGTTCGGCGATATGCCGCATATGGTCTGCTATGCGGTGAAGGCCAATTCGACGCTGGCCGTGCTCGGGCTGCTGGCGCGGGAAGGCGCAGGATTCGACATCGTCTCGGGCGGAGAACTCTACCGCGTGCTCCGGGCCGGCGGCAATCCGGCGCGGGTGGTTTTCTCCGGTGTCGGAAAGAGCGCGACTGAGATTGAGACGGCGCTTTCGCACGGCATCTCGAATTTCAACTGCGAGTCGGAAGCGGAGTTGGCGGAGCTGGATGCGATCGCGGGCAGGATGGGGATGGTGGCGCGGTTTGCGCTGCGCGTGAATCCGGATGTGGATGCCGCGACGCACCCCTACATCAGTACCGGGCTGCGCGATCACAAGTTCGGCATCGACATCGCGGAGGCCGCCGCAGTGTATCACCGGTCCAAGGCTTTCCGGAATATCTGCGCGACGGGTGTGGATTGCCATATCGGTTCGCAGATCGTCGATTACTCTTCGATTCTGGAAGCGACTGGAAAAGTGCTGAAGCTGGTGGAAACGCTGCGCGCGGAAGGACACGGGATCGATCACGTCGACCTCGGCGGCGGACTCGGGATTCGGTACCAGCCGCAGGAGAATGCGCCGAATATATACGATTTCGTCTCGGCGGTACGCGCACGCATAGGCAACGCCGGGCTGAAGGTGATGATCGAGCCGGGGCGGTCGATTGTGGGCCCGGCGGGCGTGCTGTTGACGCGCGTGCTCTACCGGAAGCGGACGGTTTCGAAGGAATTCGTGGTAGTGGACGCCGCGATGAACGATTTAATCCGCCCGGCGCTCTATAAAGCGCATCACGATATTCTGCCGCTGCGGAAAATGCCCGGCCAGGGCGTGATCACCGCGGATGTGGTGGGGCCGGTCTGCGAGACGGGAGATTTCCTGGCACGCGACCGCGAGATGCCGGATGTGCGGCCGGGCGACTGGCTGGCGGTAGCGGCGGCGGGGGCTTACGGGTTCGTGCAGGCGTCGAATTACAACTCGAGACCGCGGGCGACTGAAGTTCTCGTGGAAGGGAAGTCGTGGAGGGTGGTGCGGCGGCGCGAGAGCTACGAAGACCTGATCCGCGGCGAAGTGGTGTAATCCAATTGAGTAAACCAACCGGCGGCAAGACCGCCGGCGTTACTCCTCTTCTTCCTCTTCGGCTTCTTCCGGCGCGCGTGGGTCTTTCTCGTCGTCCTGCCTCGAATAATAGTAGGTGTACTTGCTGTAGAGTTCACCGGCGCGGGCGCCGTTGGCGACGATGCCCAGCACGTTGTTCTCGCAGAGCGTCTGCATAGCGCGGATGACGCTGTCGTAGGTGGTCGAGCCGATGCGCACCACGAGGATACTGCCGTCAGTCATGGTGGCGAGCAGGTTGGCGTCGGCGGAAAACAGCAGGGGCGGGGTATCGAGAATGACCCAGTTGAAGATCTTGCGCAGTCCGTCGAGAGTCTGCTTCACATGGCGCATGTTGAGCAGTTCGAGAGGATTTTTTACCGGAGAACCGGCGGGCAGGAAATAGAGATTGGTGCCTTCGATGCGGCGGATGCACTGCTCGAGCGGCTGCTCGGAGAGTAGGAAGTCCGCAAGGCCGGGCGTGCGCTCGCACTGGAACAGGTTGTGAATTACAGGCCGGCGGAGATCGAGATCGGCCAGCAGAACGGGCTGTTCCAGCTGCGCCTGGGCCAGCGCCAGATTGACCGCCGTGAAGCTCTTGCCTTCGGCGGGCGATGCGCTGGTTACTACCAGCGAATGAAGATCCTGCTGGCTCTGCAGATGGTTGAGACGTGTGCGCAGGCTGCGGAATTCCTCGTTGGGAACCTCATGGGGCCGCTCGACATCAATGAGATGCGTCTCAGGGGCGGGGCGATAGGGGATGACCTTGCAGCGCGTCAGGAAATTGCGCCAGTCGATGGCAGGCAGCTTCTGGTCGGCGCGCGTCATAGCACTGCGGAAGGGTTGCACGTCTATGGTGGACTGCGGTTCCGGAATGCCCGGCTCGTCGCTGACCGCGAGCGAGACGTGATCCGCACTGTCGTTCCACCCATTGGGAGCGGGAGCTTCGCCGGATTCGAGAAGTTGCTCGGCGCGGCGCAGTGCTTCGTGAACGCGGCTCATTGATGTCCCCCGTAAGATTCGTTGGCCATGGGCGTGTCCTGAAACATCAGACCGCCGTGTAGTGATAGTAAAGGGCCGCGCTGACCGCCAGCAGCCCGACAATGACCGCCGCCGACCAGCCGAGGTAGGCGATTCTGCGTTTTCTCCGGACCAGCATGGTGTTTTCGAGAAGCGGAATGCTGCTGAGAACCGGGAGATTGGTGTAAGCACGGACGTCTTTCAGATTCTTGAGCGACGAGTCCTTCGCTTCCTGCACGCCCGCCAGCGCCAGACCGACAATGAAGGCAATGCCGGCCCCGGCGCCCACAATCATCAGTCGGTTCGGCTTGGAGGGCTGAGTGGGAAGCGAGGGTACGTCGAGGACGTCCAGATTCTCGCCCGCTTTGCGCTCCAGCAGGTCGGAACTCTGATCGGCGAGTTCCTGCTTGTTCTGCAGTGCCTCGTATTTCTGGCTGGCGGCTTTCTGGTTTTCCAGCAGCTCGGCGTATTTGGCTTCAATGCCGGAGGTGGCGGCAAGCCTGGCTTCATTCGCGTCGATCTCGGCGTTGGTTTTCTTTTGCTCGGCCACCAGGGTCTGGCGCTGCATTTCAATGGTCTTGAGATTGGTCTCGGCCGCCGCAATGTCGGCCTGCACTTTGCCCAGCTGCTGCGCGGTGGCGAAAGTAGTCTTCTTCGGCAGCGGCTGGGCAGGTTGTTTCGAAGCCAGTGCTTCCGCGGTCGCAGCCTGCGCCTTGTCGAACTCCTCGTCCTGCTTCTTCTGGAGATCGTCGCGCTGTTTTTTCATCTCGTCGAGACGGGTCTGCATGTCGCGGATTTCGGGAAAGCCCGGCCGGTATACGCGCTTCATCTGCGCGAGAGAGCTTTCACCGTTTTCGATGGCAGCATTGAGCTGAAGCAGCCGCTGGTTCTGTTCCCTCACCAGGGGCGTGGCGTTCTGAAAGTTCGGCCCGTCTTCCTTATCGAACTGGTTGTAGAGCTGAACCTGATACTCGGCAGTTTTGACCTGGTTTTCGTAGAGGACCCGCTCCTGCGCCAGCCGGTTCAGGTTTTCGTTTATGGAGCCTGACTTCTGCTCAAGCGAATTCAGATGCGCGATGGTGAGACCCGACTGTTCGGGCAGCTTACCGGCGTTCTGGAGGCGGAACTGCGTCAGTTGTTCGTTCAGCTGATCGAGTTTGGCTTTCGACTCCGCAAGCTCGTCGTGCAGAAGGTTCTTGACCACGGTCTGCTGCGTGGCCTGCGTGACCTGGCTGGAGTCGGAGAATTTGGTGACCAGCGCCTGCACGGTATCCCGGGCCTTGACGCGGTCGGGGTAGGAGAACGAAATGATGAACGCCGACGCGCCGCGGGTGTCTCCGGGAATGTCTCCGGGGGTGGACTCAATCTTTATCTTGATATCCTGCGTGCGCATCTTTTCGATCACATCTTCGAGCGGTTCTTTGGCGCGTTCACTCTTATAGAGATCGAGCCGCGGGTCCTGAATGATCTGTGACAGGCTGGTACGGCTCAGGATCTCCTGCTCCATCTGAATGATGCGCTCGTTAAGGCGCTGATTGATGGTGGTCTTGACGATGCTTTCTGAAACCTGGGCAGGCGAGATCTGCATTTCCGCCTGGGAAACGTAGACGTTCGGCATGAGGAACGCGACAACCGTGGCGATCACGGTTCCCGCCAGCATGGGCCCGGCGATCCAGGCGGAGTGCCTGCGGGCGATGTCGACATAGTCTTCCAGATCGAGGGCGCGCCGCGAAACCGGTACGTAGCTGGAAGCGTGGTCAACGGTGGCTGTCATGGCAGTGGTGAATCCTCCATCAGGGGCCGCGTGAGTTTATTCGTCGACAAAGATCCTGTCTCCGTTCTGGACTACAATATTCTGCGCCATGTTCTTGCCCTTACTTACTTCCATATAGTTGAATAAGTATGTTTTTGTACCCCGCAGAATTCGAATCTTCTTCTTTTTGGCGAAATCCTTGAAGCCGCCGACATCGGAGAGGATGTCCATAACAGTCATATCGTCACGATCCAGAGGAAATTCCCCGGGCCGCAGGACGGCACCGTAAACAAAGAACCGCTTGCTGTGGTTCTTTCCCAGCTGCACGTCCACTTCGCCTTCGGGGTTGTTGATGCAGCATTCCTTAAGACGCTGTGTCAGCGCGTCGCGCAGCTCTCTCGAGGTGAGACCCTCGGCTTTGAGATCGCCGACGACGGGGATGGAGATGAAACCGTCGCTGCTGATCTCAAAGGCTCCCGAAAGATTCGGCTGATTGTAGACCTTGATACTAACGATGTCGAGAGCGCCGTAGACGTAGGGCTTGTGGGCGGAACCTTCACCGTCGGATCTGGCGCCGCCGGATCTGGCGCCGGGTTTTGCGGCAGGCGCACTCGGAGTGATTTCGGTGGCGGGGGCGGGTGACTGGGGCGAGGTGTTTGCCGGAGGAATTGCTTCGGTGGTCGCGGCGGGGGGGAATTCGCCGGAAGTGACACCTTCGCAGCCGCTCCGGAAGGCGCCGGGGCGTCGGTCTGGGCAAACGTCAGAGCTGCGACGAACACAAATAGATAGACAGAACGGAGCGACATTTTCTCGCCTTCTCCTTTAAATCCTAACAGTGAAAACGGGATCAGAGAATATACTTAGGTTAACGGGAGAACAAGTGCCGGCAAAACTATCGTACTTCCTGGCAAAGACAGACCCCGATACATACCCGGTTGGGCAACTGGAACGCGAGGGCCAGACCGTCTGGGACGGCGTAAAGAATCCACAGGCCTTGCGTGCTGTTCGCGACATGAAAGCGGGTGATCGCGTTTTCCTCTACCATAGCATGAGCGAGGCTGCAATCGTCGGTCTGGCGGATGTGGTTGGCGGTGGAAGACCCGATCCGAACGACCCTAAGCTGGCGGTCGCGGATTTTAAGTTTCGGGGCTGGGTGGAGCCTCCGGTGACGCTCCGCGAAATCAAAGAGTCACACCTTTTCTACGATTGGGCACTGGTTCGGCAGAGCCGGCTCTCAACCATGAAGGCGCCGGAGGAGTTTGTGGCGTGGATAAAATCAAAACGCCCTAAGGCCCGCATTTGAGTCAGCTTAGGTGAACTCCTGTTCTCAACACCAAAAACAGGTGCTCTTTTCCAAAAATGGAATTCTGGGCGCATCGGAGTGAGCTAAGCTTTTTGTTTGCAATGGCTAACTCTCGGATTCTGTAGCGCATAGTGGCATTGAAACTGCAATGCATACGTAAACTTGCAGGTGTCCTCTCTTTGCGGGCGTGCCCGCGGGGGGATTTTACGGCGGCGAAAGCATGCTTCAGGAACTAAAGTTTCAGCTCTCCACGGCCGTGCTGACCGTGCTGACGATCGCGGCTGCGACGGCGGCTGCCCTGAACTATCAACAGCTCCATCGGTTCCGGCTGCCGGACGACGGGGTGACATGGGGTGACAGGGCCGGCACGGACGGGCGCGACCAGGTTACGGCCCTGCGGGTGGTGGCAGGCGGTCCGGCCGACCGCGCGCGCATTCGCGTGGGTGACGTTCTTGAATCAATTCAGGGCCAAACCATCGGCGACACGAGTGACGTGGCGCGCCGCCTCGCCTATGTGGGCGCGTGGGGTAAGGCATCGTATGTAGTCAGCCGGGTGGTCGGCCGCGACCAGTTTGACGTCCCCGCCACGGTCTATGTGGGCGAAGCGGCGCGTGGCGTCACGATGTCGTGGCAGTACGTGGTGGGCGTGGCGTTTCTCGCGATCGGATTGTTTGTCTATTTCCGGCGCGGCAGCGCGTACAAGGCGCGGCATTTTTACATCTACTGTCTGGTCTCGTTCATTTCCTTCTGCTTCCACCGGACCGGCAAGCTGAACGCGTTCGATGAGGTGATTGACTTCGGAAACCTCATCGCGGGCTGGCTGGCGCCGGCGCTGTTTCTGCATTTCTGTCTGACGTTTCCCGAGCCGAAGGCCTGGCTGAAGAAGCGCTGGGGGCTGTTCACGCCCGCGCTGCTGCTTTATTTGCCCGGCGTGGTCCTGACGGTGGTCTACGCGGGCTTCTCCTCCGGCTGGCTCACGTCACCCGGCAATTCGCTTGTCGAAGTCCGCGATGCGCTGGATCGTTCCTGGATGGCCCTGCTGACGCTGACCTATGTGGTGAGCGGCGTGATCCTGCAGGCCGGCCAGCGGAGCGCGGAAGATCCCGTCACGCGCCAGCAGCTCAAATGGCTGCGCAACGGCATGCTGTTCGGTTTCGGGCCGTTCGCGCTGGTGAATGCGATTCCCTACATCCTGAATCTGCCGTTCAGCCCGGTGTACGTGGTGTGGACCAACTACGCGGTGATTGCGCTGCCGCTGATCCCGCTCACGATCGCGGTCGCCATTGTGCGCTACCGGCTGATGGACGTAGATGTGATCTTCCGGCGCGGTTACGCTTACACAATCGCGACGCTGCTGGTGCTGGCCACGTTCTACGGTGTGGTGTTCTCGCTCGGCAGCCTGGTGCAGAAGACGTTCAACCCCGGGAATACAGGGCTGATCACGGTGATGCTGGTGGCGGCGTTTTTGTTCCAGCCGCTGCGCAACTGGATACAAGAACGTCTGGACCGCTACTTCTACCGTGACCGTTATGACTATCGGCGCACGCTGGTAGAGTTCGCGCGCGAACTCAATTCCGAAACCGATCTGGACCACATGCTGCGGTCGGTGGCGGACCGGCTGATGCAGACGCTGTCGATCCGCCATGTGGCTTTCTTTATCGCGGAGCCGGAAGCTGATTCCGCGGAACACGCCTGGAAGCTGCGCCTGTCGCTCGGATCGAGCGCGCTGCCGCTCGATTCGCCCGAATCGCTCGATCTGAGCTTCCTCGAGTGGCCGCAATCGAAAAGCGCGCCTTACGTCTTTTTCGAACGCACCCGATATCATCTGGACGCCATCGCCAATGCGTGGCCTCCCTCTGTGCGGCAGACGATTGCCGACCTCGATCTCAACTACTATGTGCCATGCACGGTGCGCGGGCGGACCATAGCGTTCCTCGGCGTAAGCCGGACCGAGAAGGGCGAGTTCCTTTCGAGCGACGACGTCGAGCTGCTGCAGACGCTGTCAAACTACGTCGGCATCGCGGCGGAGAACGCCGGCCTCTACCGGTCGCTGAAGCAGAAGGTGGACGAATACGAGCGCCTCAAGGAGTTCAGCGAGAACATCGTTGAGTCAATCAACGTCGGCATTCTGGCGGCGGATCTGGCGGACAAGGTGGAAAGCTGGAACACACAGATGGAGCGGCTGAGCGGGATCGGCCGGGCGGATGCGGTGGGGCGCACGCTTGCCGAGTTGTTCCCGGCCGCGCTGGTGGAGCAGTTCGACCGCACGCGCGGCGAACCGCGCATCCATCACCTGGACAAGTTCGTACTGGATACCAGGAACGGCGAAGCGAGCATGAACATCGCCATCGCGCCGCTGGTATCGCGCGAGAACGAACAGATCGGCCGGCTGGTGATTTTCGACGACGTCACCGACCGCGCGGAACTGGAACGCCGGCTGGTGCAGGCGGACAAGCTGTCGAGCATCGGATTGCTTGCGGCGGGCGTGGCGCATGAGGTGAATACGCCCCTGGCGGTGATTTCGTCCTACGCGCAGATGCTGGCCAAGCAGGTGGCCGAAGACGATCAGAAGTCGCGCATCCTCGAAAAGATTGCGCGGCAGACGTTCCGCGCCAGCGAGATTGTGAACTCGCTGCTGAATTTCTCGCGCACGTCGACCACGGAACTGGTTGAAGTGCAGCTGAACCGCGTGATTCAGGAAACGCTTTCGCTGCTGGAGCATCAACTCAAAAAGACGTCCATTCAAGTGTCGACGAATCTGGATCCGAATCTGGAGGCGGTGCGCGGCAACCCGGGCAAGCTGCAGCAGGTGTTTCTGAATCTGATCCTGAACGCGCGCGACGCCATGGAGAGCGGCGGACGGCTGGAAGTGACCACCCGCACGGCTTCACGAACCACAACCGGCGGCGAAGCGGACCGGGTGATCGTGGAAGTGGCCGACACCGGGCACGGCATTGCGCCGGAGCATCTGAGCCGCATCTACGACCCGTTCTTCACCACGAAATCCGCCAAAAAGGGCACGGGCCTCGGCCTGTCTGTCACCTACGGCATCATTCAGGAACACGGCGGCGCGATTGAAGCGATCTCGCGCACAGGGGAGGGTACATGTTTCCGTCTGGAGTTTCCGGCGATCGTGAAACCGGTTCACGTGTAATGTCGCCCGCGGGCGGGCGCGTGAACGGCAATTCGCGGGGCCGGGTGCTGGTTGTCGACGACGAAATCGAAATCCGCGAAAGCCTCGAGGCGCTGCTTGATCTCGAAGGCTATCAGGTGGATCTGGCGGCGAACGCGGCGGAAGGCGAGCGCAAGCTGGAGTCGCGCGTCTACGATCTGGTGCTGCTGGATCTGATGATGCCGGAGAAATCCGGCATGGAGATGCTGCGCGATGTGCGGCAGCGCGACCGGCATACGCCGATCTTCATGATCACGGCGTATGGCACGCTCGAGGCTGCCGTGGAAGCGGTGAAGCTGGGCGCCAACGATTACCTGGCCAAGCCCTGGGACAACGAGAAACTGCTGCTCGAAATTGACCGCGTCATCGCTGGCCAGCGGCTGATCGATGAAAACACGCAGCTCAAGATCGCGCTCAAGCAGCGCTACAGCTTCCCCAATATCGTGGGCAAGAGTGACCGCATGCTGCGCGTGCTCGATCTGGTCGCGCAGGTGGCGTCGAGCCGCTCAACGATTCTGGTTACGGGGGAAACGGGCACGGGCAAGGAACTGATCGCCAAAGCGATTCACGCCAGTTCTCCGCGGGTGGATCACGCGTTCGTGGCGGTCAACAGCGGCTCGCTGCCGACCGATCTGCTTGAGTCGGCGCTGTTCGGGCATGTCAAAGGCGCCTTCACGAGCGCGATTCACAACAAGAAGGGCGCGTTTGAGGTGGCGCACAACGGCACGATCTTTTTCGATGAGGTGGGGACGATCGGGCCGGAGACGCAGTCGAAGCTGCTGCGCGTGATTCAGGAAAAAGAGTTCACGCCGCTGGGCTCGAATGACGTGATGAAAGTGGACGTGCGTATTCTCGCGGCCACGAATGCGGATCTGCGCAAGATGGTTGAGGAAAAGAAATTCCGCGAGGATCTTTACTACCGGCTGAACGTCATCAACATCAACCTGCCGCCGCTGCGGGAACGCCGCGAAGACATTCCCCTGCTTATTCAGCATTTTCTCGACAAGTTCTGCCGGGAGAACGAAAAATTTCTCGACGCGAACAACCGCACGCAGCTGCGGTTCGATCCGGAAGCCATGCAACTGCTGCTGGATCATTCGTGGCCGGGCAACGTGCGGGAACTGGAGAATGTGGTGGAGCGGGCGGTAGTGCTGGCTGCGGCGCAGCTTATTCCGCTCGACGTGCTGCCGGATTATCTTCTGCATGCGGGCGGCATTCGTCTGCGACGCAGCGAGAACGGCGCGCTCCCGGCGGATGCGTCTCTGTTCGAGATCGTGGCGGACTTCGAGCGGCGGACTATTTGTGAGGCGCTGGAGCGATTTAACTGGAGCCAGACGGAGGCGGCGGAAGCGCTGCGCGTGCCGCTGTCGACGCTGAATCAGAAGATCAAGCGTTTGAACATCGATGTGAAGCGGCGCGGGGAAAAAAGTAACTGAAGGGGTAAGAAAGGCGCCGGCGGCAAGACCGCCAGCGGTACATTAGTTTGCTTCGACGAGCGAGGCTTCGGGCGCCGCCGTCTTCTTTCGCAGATGGATCGCGGTGAAGAGAGTCGCGAAGCCGAGGAGCAGACCGATCGAAGCGCCGAGACCGAGGGCCGCAGGGCTCGACAGCATTCCCTCCGCGTGCAGAATCGTGGTGATCAACAGGTTCACCGTAATCGGAACGAAGGCCGCGATCAGAGGCAGCTTCGGCCGGTTCATGGCGAAGAAACAGCGGGCAATGAGATCGAGCATGGCCCATCCGATCAGGCACGGCGCGATACCGAGAAAGACTGTAGCGACAAGGCGCGTCGACTCCGCGGTAAAGTTGCCGCGCTCGAAGAGCAGCGCGATTACGGGCGTCCGCAGCAGGATGCCGAGCGCACAGGCACCAACCGCTGCCACCGCCATGAGCGCCACGCTGTTGTCGATGAGCGAATATGCTTTCGATGTCTCGTTGGTGCCGCGCAGGCGGGCGATTTCGGGAACGAGCGTGGACGCTACCGGGTAAACAAGGTAGGCCAGCACGACGCTCACGCAGCGCATGCAGTAATCGAAGGCTGCGGCCATGCCGGGTCCGGCGTGTGTGGCGAAAATGCGGGTGACAATCAGATTGCCCGAAATCAGACCGGCGTAGAGCAGGAACATGCCGGGCTTCAGGAGGACGTCGGCGATCGGTGGTTTCCAGGCGGCGCGGGGCGCGCGGCGCAGGCTGCGCGTGAAGTACCAGGTGAGGCACAACTGCGCGGCGCTGCCGGTGGAGTAGCCGATGGCGAATCCGTTGATGCCGAAAGTGCTGCGCAACAAAAGAGCGCCGGCGATGGTGGCGCCGTTCAGGCAGGTCTGATAGAGATTCGGCCACGAGGAAGCGGCGCTCCGTGTAGAGCAGGGCTGAATAAGTGGCGGCGGTGGCGCCGAAGAGCGTCGAGGGAGCGAGCCAGCGGAGCAGGGTCACGGCCTGGGCGCGTTCGGGAGCCGCGAGGCCCGGGCCGAGGACAGCGATCCACTGGGGCGCGAAGAGGGCGGTCACGACGCTCAGGCCGGCGAATATGCAGATGAACACGCGGGCGGCGCGGGCAAAGAGCGCGCCGCGGTCGGGGCCCTGCCAGAGCAGAAGCATGGGCACGAACGCGAACAGCATCGTGTTCACGACGACCGAATTCAGCGTGTCGAGCGGGGCCGATCGCGACGGCCAGCGCATCCGCGCGCGCGTGCGTGCCCAGCAGATAGGCCGTGACCGCGACGCGGAAAAATCCGGTGATATTGCCGAGCAGAATGCCCGCCCCCACCACCAGTCCGCCCTGCACCAGCCTGCTCTGGCGCAGTTTCTGGATCAGTACCGGACAGGAGCGATGACGACAGTTCTAACTCCTGGCGGCGGCTAACGCGGCTTCGTAATTGGGGTGCTGCGAGACTTCCGGCACATACTCCACGTACTTGAGTTTGTCGTCGGGCCCGACCACGAAAATGGCGCGGCTCAGAATGCGCAGCTCCTTGATCAGCGTGCCCATAGGCCGCGCCGAACGAGGCGTCGCGATGGTCGGAAAGCATCTTCACGTGGTCCAGCGCGAAGGAGTTGCAGAAGCGTTTCTGCGCGAACGGCAGATCCATGCTGACGGTGTAGATATCGACGTCGTCCAGCTTCGCGGCTTCTTCGTTGAAGCGCTTGGTCTGCGCATCGCAGACCGGCGTATCGAGCGAAGGAACGACGCTGAAAATGCGCGTCTTGTGCCCGGTATCGCGCGAGCTTGACCGGCTTCAGTGCGTTATCAAGAGCCGGAAAATCGGGCGCCTTATCTCCCGCCTTCAGTTCCGGTCCGACCAGCGTCATCGGGTTTCCCATCAACGTAGTTGCTCCTGCGCGCTCCATGCAATTCTCCTTAGTATTTGAGGTGTGAAGAACTATCTTAGCAATCGCGCGCGAGATCTTCCTCGCGGCTGACCGGCGCCTGGCAGGTGAAGTTCTCGCAAACGTAAACGGCGGTTTCGCCGGGCCTGCGAAGGTCATGTCGGCGATTGCCGGGCTGATATGCGGCAGTCTCCGGCCCAGCGTGAAGCAGAATGCGGTTGGGATCGAAGTTTTCCCAGAGAAGCCGAATGCATGCGGGTCGATGGATCGCCGGCCACCACGATTTCGCGCGGCGGCGCGAGGTCGAACTCCGCGGCCGCCAGCATCTGCGGCATGCCCGAATGGCAGCTGCAGACTACACGCGGCTGAAACGCGGCGATCAGGCGGCGCGCGGAGGTTTCGAAATTCGGCGCGTCCGGTGATTCGGTGGAGGCGCAGCAGGTTCAGCAGCGCGATGGAATTGCCGGAAGGCTCGGCGCCATCGTAATCGTCTTTGATGCGCATCAGGCGCGAGGCGTCTTCGTGCGCCGGAGGCGAAGAAGCCGCCCGCTGGCGTCTTCGAGAAGCTCGCGCTGTTTCTGCGGTGAGCGCGATCGCCGCTTCGAGGTAGCGGAATTCGAACGTCGATTCGTAGAGATCGAGCAGGCCCTGCGCGAAGAAAGCGTAGTCGTCGAGCATGCCGGGGATGGCCGCGTCGCCGTCGCGGAAGCGGCGCAGCAGCGTGCCGTCGGTCTGCCGCATGGTGGACAGCAGGAAATCGGCCGCGCGCCGCGCGGCGTGCGCGTAATGCGGGTCATTGAGAATCGCCGCGCCTTTGGCGAAAGCCGAGATCATCAGGCCGTTCCACGCGGTCAGGATTTTGTCGTCGAGATGCGGCCGCGGCCGCTTCGCGCGCGCTTCGAATAGAATCTGCTCCGTCGCCTGCGACGTCGACGTCCAGGCATGCGCCTGGAACAGGATATTGCGGCCGGTGAACTCATGATGCGGATCGTTGTCCACGTTGCCGTCGCGCTCCATGCCGTAGCGGTAAGCGAACCGTCGGCACGCTCTGCGCCCAGAAGCTCGACCACTTCCTGCTACGACCAGATGTAGAACGCGCCTTCGCTTTTTTCGTTCGGGTGCGCGGATCCGGCGGCGCTGTCGGCATCTTCGGCGGAATAGAAGCCGCCCTCGGGCGCTGTCATGTCGCGCATCACATAGTCGAGCGTGCGCCGGGCGGCGTCGCGCCAGCGTTTCGCTCCTGCGTGATCTGGAAGGCCTCGAGATACGAGATCGCCAGCTGCGCCTGATCGTAGAGCATCTTCTCGAAGTGCGGCACGAACCAGTATTCGTCCACGGAATAGCGATGAAATCCGCCGCCCAGCTGATCGTGCATGCCGCCTTTCTCCATGGCGAGCAGGGTTTCGACGACCATGTCGCGGGCTTCGTCATGCCCGGTGCGCTTCCAGTAGCGCAGCAGGAAGTTGTGAACCGAAGGCCGCGGAAACTTCGGCGCCTGAGCCGAAGCCGCCCAGCTTCGAATCGAAGGTGCGGCGGAACTGGTTGAAGGCGCTGTCGAGCACGGTGGCGTCGACGCGGTCCGCGCCCGTGGCGGAGGTCTCGGCCTGCGCGCGCAGCTGCTCCATGATGCCCGCGCTGGTGCTGAGAATCTTCTCGCGGTCGTTTTGCCACGCCTCGGCGATGCGTTCGAGGATCACCGGGAAATCCGGCGCGGCCGTAGCGGTTTTCCGGCGGGAAATAGGTGCCGCCGACGAACGGCTTCAGATCCGGCGTGAGCCAGACGGACATCGGCCAGCCGCCGCTGCCCGTCGTGGCCTGCACGTAGTTCATGTAGATGCGGTCGATGTCGGGCCGCTCTTCGCGATCCACCTTGATGGCGACGAACCAGCGGTTCACCAGTTCCGCGATTGCCTCGTTCTCGAACGATTCGTGCTCCATGACGTGACACCAGTGGCAGGTGGAGTAGCCGATGGAGAGGAAGATGGGCTTGTCTTCGCGGCGTGCTTTTTCGAACGCTTCTTCGCCCCAGGGGTACCAATCGACCGGATTGTGGGCGTGCTGCTGCAGATAGGGGCTCTTCTCCTGAATCAGGCGATTGGCGTGCATACTCTTATTACAGGAGAACACGGACTATGACAGTCGAGCACCCGACGCAACTGCCGGACGCGCATCGAGCACGACAGCATGGGCGCGATGGCCGTGCCCGCCGATGCGCTTTACGGCGCGCAGACGGCGCGCGCGGTGGAGAATTTTCCGATCAGCTCGCTGCGGCTGCAGCGGCCGTTCATTCGGGCGCTCGGGATTATCAAGGCTTCGCGCGGCGCGCGTGAACGGGGGGCACGGCTGGGTCGAGCCGGAAGCGCGCCGCGGCCATCGAACGCGCGGCGATGGAGGTCGCAGAGGGCAGGCACGATCGCCAGTTCGTGGTCGATGTGTTTCAGACCGGCAGCGGCACGTCGACCAACATGAACGCCAATGAAGTGATCGCGCATCTGGCGTGCTGCGCATCCGAACGACGAGGTAAACCGAGGGCAATCGAGCAACGACGTGTTCCCTTCGGCGATGCATATCGCGGCGGCAGAGACGGCGACGCATCGGCTGCTGAACGTCGCTCGATCTGCTGGCGCGGGAGCTTGACCGCAAAGCACGCGAATTTCACGACGTCATCAAGATCGGCCGCACGCACCTGCAGGATGCCGTGCCCATGCGGCTGGGACAGGAATTCAGCGGCTATGCGCAACAGGTGAAGAACGCCGTCGACGCGGATCAGTCGCGCGGTCGAGGGATCTGTACGAACTGCCGCTGGGCGGCACGGCGGTCGGCACCGGATTGAACGCGCCGGCGGGCTTCGCCGCCGGAAACCATCGCTGAGATCGCGCGGCGTACCGGCCTTCCCTTTGTGGAAGCGCCGAATCATTTCGAGGCCCAGGCATCGAAGGATGCGGTGGTCGCATCTGAGCGGCGCGCTGCGCGGACCTGCGCGGTGGCGCTGACGAAGATCGCAAACGATATCCGCTGGCTGGGTTCGGGGCCGCGCTGCGGCATCGGGGAATTGAAGATGCCCGCCGTGCAGCCGGGTTCGAGCATCATGCCCGGGAAGGTGAACCCGGTGATTGCCGAAAGCCTGTTGATGGTCTGTGCGCAGGTGATCGGCTACGACGCGACGATTGCGTGGTGCGGCGCGGCAGGGAATTTCGAGCTGAACGTCATGATGCCGGTGATGGCGTGGGATCTGATCGAGTCCATCACGCTGCTGGGGGCGTCGGCGAAAAACTTCGAACACCGGCTGGTCGCGGGGCTGGAGGCGGATCGCGATCGGGCGGTCGAGTTTTGTGGAGCAGTCGCTCGCGATGGGAACGGCGCTCGCCCCCGAGATTGGTTACGACGCCGCGGCGACGCTCGTGAAGAATGCGTACCTGACGGGCCGCACGGTCCGCGAGGTCGCTCTACAGCAAAGCGGGCTGTCACCGGACAGGATCAGCGAACTGCTCAGCCCGGAAACCGAGGCCGGAAAATGAATACAATGGGCGCATGAGCCGCGCATTTGGGATCGCTCTGTTTGCCGGCGCTGTTCTGCTTGCCGGATCGCCCGGCATACGGCCGCGCTCCGGTGTAGCTGATTATTCGGCGCATGCGAAGATCGATTCAGCTGGGTTCGGTGCGGCAGTGATCCCCGCCGCGGAAGTCAAGAAGATATTCGCGGCGGATATCGACAAGGCGGGGTACGTCGTTGTCGAAGTCGGCGTCTTTCCGGCGGCCGGACGCGAGTTCGACCTCTCGCCACTCGACTTCACGCTGCGCGCGGATCCGAACGCAATTTCGGAGCGAACGGCCGACGCGGATGCCATCGCCGCCGCCGTGGCAAAGCCAGTCCGGGCCGTCAACCCCGAATCGCCCTCTGAAGAAGTTTCCGTTACCGCCGGAGCATCGGTACAGCACGTTTCGTATCCGGATCCGGTTACCGGCCGGAAGTCGGGCGCCACGATCGTCGGCGTCGGGTCTGGCGTCGGCGTGGGTAACAACGGCCAGCGCTTTCCGTCGTCGTCCGGTACGGATACCAATCGCCTCGAACAATCGCTCTGGGAGAAGTCACTGCCGGATGGCAGGACGACGGCGCCGGTTGCAGGCTATCTGTATTTTCCGAAGCCTTCAAGAAAGGCCAAGGGTGCGGCTTGGGTGCTGGAGTGGCAGAATACGGGCGAACGCGTAAATATCACATTGCCGAAGTAAAACCCACCGGCGGCTTCGACCGCCAGCGTTACAGAAGGCGGAAGTTGACTTCGATCTGTGCGCGAACGTTGACCGGCTCGCCGCCCTTCATGCCGGGCTTAAACTTCCACTTCTCGACCGCTTCGATGGCTTTCTCGTCCAGACCCATACCGAGGCTCTTGACCACGTGAATGTCACGCGCCTTGCCTGTAGTGTCGACGATAACGGCCAGCATGACTGTGCCGCTGTACTTCGCCTTGCGGGCTTCTTCTGAGTATTCGGGATCGACCTTGAAGAGAACCGTGGGCTGGCTGACGCCACCGCCGACGCGGTAAACGCCGCCGCCGATGCCGCCGCCTTCACCGGGGCCGAATCCACCGCCTTTGCCGGAACCAAGGCCGCCACCGGAGCCGCTGCCCATGCCGCCGCCGAAACCCTGGCCGTTCGAGCCGTTGACCAGCTTGGCAAGCGGGTCGCCCCAGTTCGGCAGGTTGTTCTGCGGAAGTACGGTATCAGGAGGCGCAATGATCGTCGGAGTCATAGCCAGCTTTGGCGGCTCCTTCACAATCATCGGAGGTGTGAACTGCCTGAGGGCTGGCTTGGGAGCTTGCCCCTTGGTTACGGGCAAGGGTTCGCGCGCACCGCCGCCACCACCACCCCCGGCGGCCTTCGGCTTCTCGGGGATGTAGGGCTTGAGGTTCGGATCGATCAGATTCAGATTCGTCGCAATCTTCTGCTGGATTGTCTTGTTCGTGACCGTGATCATCAGAAGGGCCACTACCACGGTGACGAAACTGGCGGACATCATCCAGGACTGCCGCTTCGGCGCATACATTCCCCAGATACTCTTCACGGGGACGGGCCTCGACGTGATTTCCAGAGGCGGCAGCTGGGGCGGCCGGATCAGGTCGTGGATGTTCTCGTAAAGCGAAACAAACCAGGGAATCTCTGCCTTGTCCGCGGCAAAGAGCCGGTCCAGATGGTCGTTGGCGTCGGTATGCATCTTCACCGCGCCCGTGGGATCGTGCGCGGCAGTTTCTGAGAGATCGTGGCGCAAAACTTCTTCAGGCATGTCGGTCGACGAATCCTGTCAGTGTGTACTGACTATACGAAACCAATCGAACTTCCGTTTCCAAATCTGGAAGTTTTTTACCTTCTTTTACTGCTTGCAGTCTACCACAGGAGTCGCGGCTCCTTACTCACTTATGATAGCCAATTCGATGGCTATAATACCCTCAGCACCCATGCTCCGTAACATCCCTCTCCTGCTTGCCGCCGCCGCGACCCTGGCGGCCCAGACTGCTCCGAAAACAGCCCCGGCCAAGCCGTCGGCGAGCAAGGCTGCGACGGACAAACCTCAGATCGACAAAGCGAAAGTCGAGGCGTACATCAGGCATCTTTTCGTATGGCCTCCGCCCGTTGAGATCGTCGTCGATGATCCTCAGCCCGGCCCGGTTGCCGGGTTTTACGCGCTGAAGATCCACGCTTCGCAGGGCAACGCCAGCCAGGCAGAGACTTTCTACGTGTCAAAGGATGGCCAGAAGATCGTGCGCGGCACTGTCTTCGATCTCGCGCAAAATCCGTTCAAGCAGAACCTGGACAAGATCAAGACCGAGTTTCAGCCGAGCACCGGAACGCCGGGCGCGCCGGTGGTGGTCGTCGAATTCAGCGATTTCGAATGCCCGTTCTGCCGCGAGGAAGCGAAGGTGCTGCGGGAGAACCTGATTCAGACGTATCCGAAAGAAGTGCGTCTTTACTATATGGATTTCCCGCTCGAGAGCCTGCACCCGTGGGCAAAGGATGCCGCCATGGCCGGCCGGTGCGTCTTCCACCAGAACGCCAGCGCTTTCTGGGACTATCACGACTGGATTTTCGATCATCAGGAAGAGATCACGCATCGAGCAATCTGTAAAGAGCAAAGTTCTCGAAGCCATGAAAGGCAAGGACGGAATCGACGCGGCACAGCTTTCGTCGTGCATCGATTCCAAATGCCACGGAAGCGGAAGTGCAGGCGACGCGCGATCTGGGCCACTCGCTTGACGTCAATTCCACGCCGACGCTTTTCATCAACGGCCGTCGAATGAGCGGGACGCTGCGATGGGAAGATCTGAAGCGCGTCATCGATTACGAGATCGATTATCAGAAGACGGCGAAGAATGCCGGTGAAGACTGCGGCTGCAGCGTGGCACTGCCCATGCCGGGCGTGGCCGCGGGGCCATCCGCCCTGGGCACATGCACCTTGGGCACATCCAACGGCACTCTGAAATAGGTATACCCTACAGGTACCCAACGTGAGAATCCGACATATTGTCTTCGCCGGGGCTTTTGCGGCAGCAGGCTTGTTCGCGGCGACTCTCCGCGATGCGTCGTTCAGCGCCGACCGCTATCTGAACAACATCAAGTACCTCGCCTCGCCCGAACTGAAGGGACGCGAGAGCGGGTCTCCGGAACTGGAGAAGGCTGCGCAGTACATCGCCACTCAGTTCAAGGCCGACGGGCTCAAACCACTGGACGGTAAAAGCTATCTGCAGCCGTTCGAGATCACGACGAGCGCCAAACTGGGCAAAGGGAACCGGCTGGATATCGTGGCCGGACCCAACGTGGAATCGCTTGAAAGCGGGCAAGGAATTCGTCCCGATCAATTTTTCATCGCACGGCAAGGCCACGGGCGGACGTGGTATTTGCGGGATACGGAATCACGGCGCCCGAGTACAACTATGACGATTATGCAGGTATTGACGTCAAGGGCAAGTTCGTCATCGTGCTGGCGCATGAGCCGCAGGAGTACGACGAAAAGAGCGTATTTCAAGGCAAGATTTACACCACGCACGCCGAGACGTACAGCAAGGCTGCCAACGCGCGCAAACACGGCGCGGCGGGCGTGATTCTGGTATGGGATACGGTCAATCATCTGAGTTCCGGCCCGCAGGGACAGCCGGAAAAGGAAGTGATCGAGCCGTTCGGCGGCACGACCGGTCCGACCGACGCCGGCATTCTGTTCGTGCAGGTGCGGGAAGAGGAGGTCGCCACGTGGCTCCGCGCCGCGGGCAAGGACCTCGAGGAGATCGAGCGGGGGATCAATGCCGATCTGAAGCCTCGTTCGTTTGCGATCCGGGGCATCGAAGTGCGCGAGACCGTGGATGTGGAACGGGTGGTGAAAACGGTGCATAACGTGGTGGGGTATCTGCCGGGCGAGACTGACGAATACGTGATCATCGGCGCGCATTACGATCACCTCGGGCTGGGCGGGCAGTATGCGCTGGCATCCGTCGGCTAACCGGCCGGTCCATCCCGGCGCGGACGATAATGCGTCGGGCACTTCGGGCGTCATCGAGCTGGCGCGCCATTTTTCCGCGCTGCCGAAGATGAAGCGCGGCATCGTGTTCATGACCTTTGCGGGCGAGGAACTGGGGCTGCTGGGTTCCGGCTTCTATCCGAACCACCCGGAACTGCCGCTTGACAAGGCGGTGGCGATGATCAACATGGACATGATCGGCCGGGTGCGCGACGGCAAGCTGTATGTCGGCGGGGCGGGCACCGGCACCACGCTGCGCGCCGATCTGGATGCGCTGACGCCGCACTTCCCCAATCTGCACATCGATTACTCGGACAACAGCGGCTACGGGTCGAGCGACCACACCGAATTTCACGGCGAAACAGGTGCCGGTGCTGTTCTTCTTCTCCGGCCTGCACGGCGACTATCACAAGGCGAGCGACACCTGGGACAAGATCGACGCCAAATCGGGCGTGGAAGTGGTGCAACTGGTGGCCGAAGTGGCGACGAAGCTCGACACCGATGCGGGGCGCCCGCAGTTTGTGCGCGTGGAAGAGAAGGCCGATCCGCACGCGGGGGTGGTTTCGGGATCAGTGGCGGGTAGCGTATCGGGTTCCGGCGGAGGCTATGGCCCGTACTTCGGCAGTATTCCCGATTTTGCGGAGCCACCGCGCGGCGTCCGCTTCGCCGATGTGACTCCGGGCTCTCCGGCGGGCAAGGCGGGATTGAAAGGGGGCGACATCCTGGTGAAGTTCGGGAGCGACGAGATCAAGAATCTCTACGATTTCACCTACGCGCTGCGCGCGCACAAGCCGGGCGATGAAGTCGAAGTGGAAGTTCTGCGCGACAACAGGAGCATGACGGCGAAAGTCACGCTGACGGAGCGGAAGTAACTGCCAGCCGCGGGCGCTCCGGGAGACTCCGGGAGTTCAACGGAGAGCCGTGACACGCCGGAAATTAACGTGGAACTCTATACAGTTTTTCGTCATTTTGCCGATTAGTGTAATAAGAGTCTGCCCGATGATCAGGACGGATCAACCTTTGATGCCAAACATGCTGCAACTGCCGCCTTTAATCCTTCACCCTTTCAGCGGTGGCGCAGCCACAGCTGATCTTCTGGATGGTTCGCTTGCCTCGCTGGCTCTCGACGGGTTCGTGAATTCGGACGAAGACGAGAACATCCTTCTGCGGCGTATGCTGATCGGACGTTACGCCGAAGTGCGGATGTTGCTGTTCCTCGGCAAGGACATATTCCGCTGGATGCGACAGTGCGCTGAACATGTCCAAGGGTCCGGGTCGGCGGACGTGAGAATCGTCGATCAGAGTTTTGCCGAGATGGTGGTGGAGAATCCTTCAGCAGGTGTCACAGAAAAGCTTGAAAGATGGGGTGTGACGGACCGGCGCGGCGTTTTTTCGCGCGCCATCGGGATGCACAGCCTGTTCCAGGAGCCGCCGCCCATGAGTTCACTGTCCGCGATCTTCCTGAAGCACTATCACCGCTATGCGGACCACGCTTATATCTGCTACCAGCACTCGACGGCGTTTTTGCCGATCGACGCGGCGTCATTTCCGTTTGAGCTGTATGCGTCGGAAGAATACGCGCACCTGCTTGAAGCAAAGTGGGAACTGGAATAGATAGTTATCAGTCTTCAGTTTTCAGTTGTAGTCATGCAGGATTTCCGGAAACTTGACGTTTGGAGGAAGGCACACGGTCTGACGCTCGCGGTCTGGCAGGCTGCTGAAAAAGCTCTTTTCGTTGCCGCTTGCTGACGCGCGCGGTTCAGTAACCAATGCGGAATCAGAACCTGCTTTTCCGAACCGCGACCGTAAGGGAGTGGCAAGAAGCGCTGTTCAGCGGCCTGCCAGGGTGCAACTCGGTCTTTTCCGCGCGATGAAGCCCTCGGTCTGACTTCGCAGATTCGACGTGCCTGCGCATCGATCGGGGCAAATCCGGCCGAAGGTTGCGGGCGTGACGGCGCTCGGGAACCCGAAAGATTCTGTTCGATAGCGATGGGATCGACCAGCGAGACGGAGTATCACCTGTTTCTTGCGCGGGATCTCAATATTGCTCTCTCCCGAGCATTACGAAGATTTGTCGCGTTGAACAACTGAACTGAAAACTGACAACTGATCACCCCAGTCCGGCTTCGCGCAGAAAACGGGCCGATTCCTCCGGCGGAGTCGGATTGATGTAGAACCCCGTGCCCCATTCAAACCCGGCCACCCGTGTGAGCTTCGGAATAATCTCCACGTGCCAGTGATAGTAGGAATTCGCGGCTTCCTGCAGAGGCGCGGTGTGAATCAGGAAGTTGTAGGGCGGACGCTCGAGCACTTTCTCCAGCTTGCGCAGCGTTGACTTGAGTACCCACGCCAGGTTGTCGAAGCTTTGCGTATCGGTGCCCTCGTAGTGTGAAAGATGCTGCTTGGGCAGAATCCAGGTTTCGAACGGAAACCGTGCCGCGTAGGGCTCGATCACAATGAATCGGTCGGTTTCGAGCACCACACGTTCGGCCGACTTCGCCTCCTGCCGGATCATGTCGCAGAACAGGCAGCGCTCCTTGAAATCGTGATAATCCCTGGCGCCGTCAAGTTCCTCTTTGACGGCCTTGGGAACCACTGGCAGGGCGATGAGCTGTGAGTGCGTGTGCTCGAGCGTGGCTCCGGCGCCTTCGCCTTCATTCTTGAAAAGCAGCACGTAACGCAGCCGCTTGTCGTTCTTCAGGTCGTAGATGCGGTCCCGGAAGGCGCAGAGGATCTGGGAGATGGATTTCTCCGGCAGGTCGGTCAGGCTCAGAACGTGGTCGGGAGTCTCCACCACCACTTCGTGGGCGCCGATTCCCTGCATGCGGTCGAACATGCCGTCGCCCTGCCGATTCAGGTCGCCTTCGATGCCGAGCACTGGAAACTTATTGGGGAAAACGCGCAGCGACCATCCCGGCTGATTTGGCCCTGACCCGTGCCGGTAGGCCAGCACCTCGGGAGGCGTCTTGTTCTCATTGCCGGGGCAGAAAGGGCAGAAGCGCCCGGACGGGACTGAGGGCGTCGATTCCCGCACGAAATCCGATGGCCGCCGCGCGCGGTCCGTCGCGATGATGACCCAGCGGTCGGTGATCGGGTCTTTGCGCAACTCCGGCACTGAACTAATATAGCTTTGTGTTCATCGCGGCGCCTCTGTCGCCGCGAACGCATCGCGCAGATGCTCGATACGGCGGGCCGTGATCGAAATTGCGTCGAAGCGCACGCGCGTTGCATCTGCGTTCGCGCGGCGAACGTAATCCCTCGCGGCACGGCGCAGGGCTTGCATCTTCTCGTGATCGACATCACGCTCCGGTGCGGCCCAGAGATCGGTCGCCCGCGTTTTCACTTCGATGAACACCAGGCAATCGCCTTCCCACGCGATGATATCGATCTCGCCGCCTCCCTGCGGAGGCCGCCAGTTGCGCGCCACCACCCTGAAGCCTTTGGCGCGCAGCCATCGGTGGGCCAGATCCTCGCCGTGCCGGCCGATGTCGGCGTGTTTGAGATAGCGCAGGCCGTCAGCGATCCGGTAAAGGCGGGCGAACGGGTTCAAATTCGAACTCCATGACTTTGCCGCGGACAACGTAGCAGAGATAGTACTCCCAGAACCTGCGGAAGCGTAGCGACCTGTTCACGAGAAATTCGAAGCCGAGCCATCTCCAGAACGCTAGTAGTTTGACGCGCACCGAAATCTCACGGAATTTCGCCTGCGTGTAATAGCCGAAGCCGCCGTGATTCGCGCCGAAGTAGCGGAAGGAGAAGCTGTTCAGGTGATGCTTGTGGGTCGGATCACAGAACGAGCTGTGGTCGGTATAATGCGGCGTCTCGATACGTACGCGGCCGCCCGGCTTCACCAGGCGGTGAAACTCCTCCATTGTGCGGATCACGTCGGTCAGGTGTTCGATGACGTGAATCGCGCGCAAACCGTCGAACGACCCATCGGCGAACGGATAGGGGAAGCGATCCAGATCGCAGATGACATCCGCGGCGGTCGCCCGATTCCGATCGATGCCGATGGCACCGGGAAATTTATTGATCCCGCAGCCGACGTCGAGAATCCTCACATGTGTCGTCGGTTACAGCGCGTAGTGAATCCGCAAATCCACGAACGCGCCTGTCAGCGTTCCTTTGAGGTAATCGTCGGTTTTCGGTGAGGTCTTGTAGTGCAGGAATTTGACGCCGCCGCGCAGTTCGAGGAACCCATGACGATAACCGATGGTCGCGTCGCCATCTCCGACCACCGCGTGACCGGGGATGGCGAAGCCCGCCGCCGACGTGCGGAGCAGAATGCGCGGTGTGAGCGCATATTCGGCCGCGATGCCGAACTCCGGGTAGATAATCGACCGTGTGCCCTGGCCCGCGCCGCTGCTTGTTCCCTCTGCCTCCTGGATCGGATTATCGACGGATGCGCGGATGCTCGTATAGCTGAATTCCCAAAGCGACTTCAGCCGGAACTTCGATACGGGAAACTTATGTGGAAAGAGCAAATCGTCGAGGTAGAGTTTGCCCTGGCTGATGCGGTAGCTTGTCGCCAGATAGTCGCCCTGGTCGAACGGTGTCGTGAAGATGTTGGTATTTACCGCAGCGGTCTGGTTGCCAATCCCGGAAGTACGCATGACTTCGACATGGATTTCGCCGGTGCGGGTGATGGGGAAGAAAAGCTCAAATCCGGGCGACTTGTGAGGCCTGCCGAGGTCGGTAAGAGTCGAGTAACTGGTCGCCGCGCCGCCACCGAAGATACCGGGATCAGTACCCGGTCCGGTGAACCAATAGAAAGCGCCGAACGTCAGGGTGCGCGGCTCGGGATAATCCGGCACGTTCTTTCCAGGGGGAGGAGGGGGAGGCGCGGGCGGCTGCGCCGGCGGGGTGGTCTGCGGGAGGCCCGGTACCGGCTGGCCGACCTGAGCGACAGCGGGCTGCATGGTCAGGTGCAGGGCTGTCAGGGGCAGTGCGGTCAGGGCAAGAATGCAGGAAAACGCACGGTGGCGGAAAAAACTCAAAGGACTCCTCTCGGGTCGCCGGGATTCCGGCTGAAAAAGGCACATCTCGTCAGATTGTATACGCAGACACTTGTTCGACCAGTACCTGGGACTATGTATACGGAAGTTACTGATGGCAATTCCTGTCGAATGCATTACTATGAAAGTCAAAGTCGATGGGAGAAGCACTCCGTGAGGCACAGGAAATGAATTCGTCCGACGAGTGCGAGGTGTGTCGCCGCCTCGCCGCTGAATACGAAGCCGCCACGATGGAATGGTTCCGGGTGCAGGGTCAGCTGCGCATCGCCGAGTATTCACGCGATGAAAACTCCACCAACCGCACGATCGCCGAACTGAGCGGCATTGCCGCGCGGCGGCATGCGCTGCGGGAAGCGAAGGAGAAGCACGAGCTCGAGATACACCCGCGCACGCGCTGTGCGGGAACCGATCCGTCGTAGGGATCCCGCATCGTAAACTCTCTGCATCGTAAACTCAAAGCTGTGGCGGCTGATCTCCTTCCCGCAGCCGCGGCGCCCGGCGAACTGGCCGAACGCCCCGGCATTCGCGAAGTTCTGCAATGGTTCACGCGTGAAAAGCAGTGGGTGAACGACGTGCACCTGCAGCTTTGTCGTGTTCCCGCACCGACATTTCTCGAACAGGAGCGCGCCGAGTGGATCGCCACCCAACTCCGCGCGATCGGCTGGCACGTCTCGATTGACCGCGGCGGGAACGTTCTGGCGACCCTGGAATCCGATCCGCCGGGGCCGCTGGTGGCCATCACGGCTCATCTCGATACCGTGTTGGCGCCGCGCGGTAAGGAGGACATCTCGATCGATCGCGAAGGCGATATGCGCGGTCCGGGCGTATCCGACAACGGGGCGGGCCTTTCCGCACTGCTGGCGTTCGCCAAAGCGATCAAGTCGGCGCCGGGCGGGGCGGATGCATGGCGCCGCCTGCTGCTGGTGGCCAATGTCGGGGAAGAGGGCGAGGGAGACCTCTCCGGGATGCGTCACCTTTGCCGTCAGCCGGAGTGGATCGGACGCATATGCGCTTTTCTGGTGGCCGACGGCGCGGGTACGGACCACATCACGACGCACGCGCTGGGCAGCCGGCGCTTCGAGATTCTTTTTTCCGGCTCCGGCGGACACAGCTGGAGCGATTTCGGCGTGGCGAATCCGGTGCATGCTCTGAATCGGGCCATGGCACAGTTCGTCGATCAGCGGCCGGTCGATCCGCGGTCAACGCCGAGGGTTTCCGTGAACGTGGGCGTGATCGAAGGGGGGGCCAGTATCAACGCCATTCCGGCGAGCGCGCGCGCGAAGGTCGACATACGGTCGGAAAGCAACGAAAAAATCGAGCAACTGATCGGCGCGCTGCATCAGGCTGTGGTCCGGGCGGAAGAGATCGAAAACACGCGCGCCACAGGGGCTAAGATCAGCGCGCGAATCCGCGAGATCGGCAATCGCCCGGCGGCGAAACTGCCGGGCGACGCGCCGATCATTGCGCGTCTGCGGGCCGTCGAGGCGCATCTGGGTATTCGTTCGCGACTGGACTGCGCTTCCACCGACGCCAACATTCCGCTTTCGATGGGCATCCCGGCAGTGGCGATCGGGGCGGGAGGGCAGGGCGGAGGAGCCCACACCGCGGCCGAGTGGTATCGACCCGACGGCCGGGACCTCGGATTGAAGCGCATTCTGCTGACCGCCGCGATGCTGCTGGCAGACTCAGAGCCAGAACGCCGCGAATGAGGCAGCTTCGCGCCGAGCTTGCCCTGGCCGGTGTGACCGTAGTCTGGGGGACGACCTTCGTCGTGGTGAAGGCCGCGCTGGCGGACGTCTCCACCTACGTCTTTCTGGCCATGCGGTTCTGGCTGGCTGCGGTGGCGCTGATTCTGATTTACGGTCGGACGCTGCGCAAGTCCGGCGTCAGGCTCGGCCCGGGAGTCCTCGCGGGAACCATCCTTTTTACAGCCTATGTTTTTCAGACTACCGGACTGGAGAGAACCACGCCTTCGAAATCCGCTTTTTTGACCGGATTGTCGATTCCAATGGTACCTTTCGTTGGATCGCTCGTCTACAAAATCTGGCCGCGCCGCATCGAGCTTGCAGGGATACTGGTTGCCTCAGTCGGGATGGTTCTGATTACTTTGCCGCCCACTTCAGGGGGCGCCGCCGGCTGGCACTGGCAGATGTCTCCCGGGGACCTGCTCAGCTTTCTGTGCGCGGTGACGTTTGCTGTTCACATCGTGGTGGTGGGTCATTATTCGCAGCTCGAAGGGTTTCAGTCGCTGGCAGTCGTACAGATTGCCACGGCCGCGGCGTTGGCCGCCGTGCCGGTGTGGTTTGCGGAGCCGGTACGGTTCCATATGACTCCCGCCGTGGCCGCTGCCGTGGTGGTGACCGGTCTGTTTGCGACCGCGCTGGCTTTCACTACGCAGGCATGGGCGCAGCAGTACACTTCAGCCAACCGGGCGGCTTTGATATTCACGCTGGAACCTCCGGTGGCATGGCTTACATCGTATGTATTGACGGGCGAGCGGATGGCGAATCGCGGTAAAGTAGGGGCAGGGCTCATCTTGCTGGGTATTCTGGCTGTGGAACTGACCAAAGTAGTAACAATTCCTTCCGCCGGAACACCAGACTAAACGAAGCCCGCGGATTCAGAGGAGCACCAAGTTAGGAGCACCAAGCGACCATGAGTTTTTACGACAAAGTGAAGCGTCAGAAATTCCTGTCGTTCACACTGATGCTGTTCACCCTGTCGATCGGCATCGTGATCGGCACCCTGGCGCAGACTGGCGCCAAGGCCGCCAAAGAGCAGGTGGCTGCGCCGGACGCGACGCCCTTGGTGATTCCGGCGCCTGTGGCCACGGAGAGCGAGTTCACCAAGGTCGCCAAGATGCTCGAGCCATCCGTGGTCAACATTTCGAGCGAGTATATTCCTCAGGCCAAGACACAGGCGCAGCAGCGCGGCAATAAAGCCGCACCGCGCCGCCGGCAGCAGGAACCGGATGACGAAGACGATGACGGGAGCAACGGCCCCAACGGCAGCCTGCAGGATTTCTTCAACCGTTTCTTCGGCGGGGGCGGGGGCGGCGGCGGCCAGCAGTTCCAGTTCGGCGAGCCGGAGGATCAGCGCAGCGCCAGCCTCGGCTCAGGCGTTGTGGTGGATCGCAATGGCTACATCCTGACGAACAATCACGTGGTCGAGAAAGCCACGCGCATCAAAGTCAAGTTCATGAACGATGCGCACGGAATATCCGGCGACCGTGATCGGCACCGATGTGGACACCGACCTCGCGGTGATTCATGTCGACAGGAAGAACCTGACCGCCGCGAAGATCGGCAACTCCGATGCTCTCCAGGTTGGCGACTGGTCCGTCGCGATCGGCTCTCCGTTCGGCTTCCAGGCGACGGTGACGGCAGGTATCGTCAGCGCGATCGGGCGCGATATCCCGGCGATTCCAAATCCAGCTTCCAGCACTTCATCCAGACCGACGCGGCCATCAACCCCGGCAACAGCGGCGGACCGCTGGCCAATATCAGCGGCGAGGTGATCGGAATCAACACGATGATCGCCAGCCGCAGCGGCGGTTATCAGGGCATCGGTTTCGCCATGCCCATCAACACGGCGGTCAAGGTCTACAACGAGATCATCCAAGAACGGCCACGTGACGCGCGGTTCGATCGGAATCCGTTCTCGGAGAATGCCGATCCGGACAAGAACATGAGCCTGCTGAAGGTTTACGGCGCCGACCACGGCGTGTTCGTCGGTGAGGTCGTGACAGACGGCCCGGCTGACAAGGCCGGCATGAAGCCGCAGGACATCGTGGTGTCGATCAACGGCAAGCCGGTCAACAAAGGTCAGGATCTGATCGATATCGGTGGCAGACAGCCCGGTCGGCAGCACGCTGAAGGTCGGCATCATTCGCGACAAGAAGCCGATGACGCTGGAAGTGGTGGTGGGCGACCGGCAAAGATCTTCGCCGAGCAGTACGGCGACGCGCCGGAACCGGCGAACGCACCGGAGTCGCCGAGCGGCATCTCGAAGATGAAGTTCGGCATGTCGGTGCAGGACCTGCGCGCGACCGACCGGCAGAACATGGGCTACAACGGCCCGGGCGGCGTGCTGATCGCGTCTACCGAACCGGGATCGTTCGCCGACGACATCGGCTTGGCGAAGGGCGACATCATCGTGGAACTGAACCGCGAGAAGGTTACCAGCAGAGAGGACATCCGCGCGCATTCAGAATACGCTGAAGCCGGGCGAGCCGGTGGCCTTCCAGGTCATGCGGCAGGCCCAGAGCGCGCGCGGCGGCGGCGAATGGCAGCCGATCTTCGCTGCCGGCACGGTGCCGAACCAGTAAGAAGCAGGTGGGGCCGATTGTCTATCCGCGGGCCGATTAAAAATCGGCCCGCAGGATGTCATCCTGCCCCACATTAACCCGATGAAACACGATCTTCGGTGCTTGTTCTGCTGATGACGTTGCTCTTCGGTTCGATGGCTCTGCCACAATCGCACGACGTCCAAGAGAAAACGCCGTCGAAGAAAACAACGACAGCAAGGAAAACGACCACAACCCGGAGCACCGCGAAGAAGGGCAAGTCCTCCCCGCAGACGGCGAAACGCGTGCCGGTCGCGGCGCGACAGGCGTCACCGACGCCGGAACGATACAAAGAGATCCAGCAGGCGCTGGCCGAGAAGGGCTATCTGAAGTCCGAGCCAAATGGCGTCTGGGACGCGGACCCGTCCGCCGCGCTTGCGCAGTTTCAGACCGACCGCAAACTCACGCCGACGGGCAAGCTCGAGCTTCGGCATCGGCTCGATCGCGGCCTTGGACTGCAGCCCGAGTACCGCTTCGCGCGCCTCCGCCGCGTTGACGCCGCTCCTCCGCTCCATTGCCGCACTTGAATTAGACTATGATCATAGGCGTTCCGAAGGAAGTCAAGGACCACGAAACGCGCGTCGGACTGGTGCCGAGCGGCGCGACGGCGCTCCGCGAAGCCGGCCACGAAGTGCTGGTGGAGATCGCATGCCGGCGAAGGCAGCACGCTGTCCGAACGACGGAATACGCGCGCGCGGGGGCCACGATGGTCCCCTCGGCCGCTGAGGTCTGGTCGAAGAGCCGATCTGGTCGTGAAGGTCAAGGAGCCGCAGCCTTCCGAGTACCGGCATCTTCCGCCCGGGTCTCGACACTGTTCACCTATCTGCACCTTGCGCCGCTGCCGGAACTCACGGATCAGTTGCTGCAGTCGGGGGTGAACGGCATCGCGTACGAAACGATCGTCGAGCGCGACGGATCGTCTGCCGCTGCTCACTCCGATGAGCGAAGTGGCGGGACGCCTTGCCGTCCAGGTGGGCGCGCAATATCTGGAACGCCCCAACGGCGGGCGCGGGCATTCTGCTGGGCGGCGTTCCCGGCGTGGCGCCGGCGAACGTGGCGATTCTCGGCGGCGGCGTGGTCGGCACGAATGCGGCGAAAGTCGCCATGGGCATGGGCGCGCACGTCACCATCATCGATCGCAGCCTGAACCGTCTGCGCGAGCTGGACGATATTTTCAATGGCCTCGTCGTCACGCTCGCCTCGAACGCCTGGACCATTGCGGAAACGCTGAAGCTCGCCGATCTGGTGATGGGCGGCGTGCTGATTCCCGGCGCGTCGGCGCCGAAGCTGGTGCGCCGCGAGATGATCGCCGGCATGAAGCGAGGGTCGGTGGTGGTCGATGTCGCGATCGATCAGGGCGGCTGTTTCGAAACTTCGCGCCCGACCACCCACACCGATCCGGTTTATTTCGTCGACGACGTGCTGCACTACTGCGTCTCGAATATGCCCGCGGCTGTGCCGCACACTTCGACGTTCGCGCTGACGAACGCGACGTTTCCGTATCTGCTCGAGCTGGCGAACAAGGGCGTGGAGCGGGCGTGCCGCGATCATCCCGGGCTCTGCGCCGGCGTGAACACGTGGCAGGGGCACGTCACGCATCGCGGCGTGGCGGAATCGCAGAACCGCCTTCTTACACTCCCGTTTCCCGCGCTGATGATAGGACAATGACAAAGGTAGTATCGTCGAATGCGTAGATCGTGCGTTCTTTCTTCTTTCTCGCCTTCTTTCGTGGCCGGGCGCTCTTCGCCGCAGGACCTTCCGCCCGAAGAGATCATTCAGAAGTTCGCCGCCAAGGAAGCGAGTTCCGCAAAGCGCGTGAGAAGCTACACCTACCGACAGTCCGTGAAGGTGGAAGAGATCGATGGCAGCGGCAACGTGGAGGGCAAATGGGAGGAAGTTGCAGGACGTCATCTTCGGGCCCAACAAACAGCGCGAAGAAAAGGTCGTCTACGCGCCCATGAACACGCTGCACAATCATCCTGCTCACGCCGCAGGATCTGCAGGATCTCCGCAGCGTGCAGCCGTTCGTTCTGACCACCGAAGAAATCGGCAAATACGACATCAATTACGTCGGCAAGGAGAAGCTCGACGAGATCAACTGCTACAAGTTCTCCGTCAAGCCGAAGAAGCTGGTCAAGGGCGAGCGCTACTTCGAGGGCGACATCTGGGTGGACGATCAGCGATCTGCAGATCGTGAAGACCTTCGGCAAAGGCGTCGGCCTGCTGAAGCGGAATGAAGACAATCAGTTCCCGCGATTCGAAACGTACCGCGAACAGATCGACGGCAAATACTGGTTCCCGACCTACACCCGCGCCAACGACACGCTGCATTTCAGGGATTCGAGCCAGCGCATCCGCATGGTGGTGAAGTACGAAAACTACAAGCGGTTCGGCTCGGAGTACGAGCGTCACGTTCGGCGACGAAGTTCCGGATACCAAGAAGTAACCGGGGCATCGGACGTCCACCCGCGGGCATCGCGTGGTGCGCGGCGTCATGTTAGCATCGGCTTTCATGCCATCCACTAAAATCACGATTAACAGCAACGGAGTCCGTGCGCGTCGAAGGCGATTTCGAAATCGTCGATCCCACAGGGCAGCCGTTCGGTCTCGGCGGGCGCACGGTGATCGGGCTCTGCCGCTGCGGCCAGTCGCAGAACAAGCCTTTCTGCGACGGTTCGCACGCCCGAACCGGTTTTCAGGACACCGTGGTGGCGCGCGAGCTGCCTGCGCCGAAGCCGAAGGTTTAACGTTAAACTGCCGGAATATACTCCGCGCGTCCGTTCAGCATTCCTGCAGAATTTCGTGAGAACTTTTCCGTCTTCCTGCACTCCACCACTTGGAGTGCGCGCACATGACGAATATCATGATCGTCGAAGACGAAGGTCTGGTCGCCCAGGATCTCAAGCGAAGGCTGGAGAAGGCCGGTTACAGCGTCCCCCTGGTCGTTGACACCGCGGCTGGCGCGCTCCTCGGCGTAGAACACCTGCGGCCGCAGCTGGTCCTTATGGACATCCGGCTGCGCGGCCCGCAGGATGGCATTGAAACGGCGGACCAGATCCGCCGGCGGTTCCACATTCCTGTGATGTACGTCACGGCGCACGCGGATCAGGAGACGCTCGAACGCGCCCGCATCACCGAGCCCTTCGGATACATCGTCAAGCCGTTTCATAACGTGGACTTCCACGCACAGATCGAAATGGCGCTGTGGAAGCACCAGATCGAGCAGAGGCTGCGCATAAGCGAATCGTGGCTCTCGACCACGTTCCGGAATGTGGCCGACGCCCTGATCGCCACCGACATCGACGGCAACATCGCGTTCATGAACACCCACGCCTGCGAACTGACCGGATGGGGCTGGCGCGAGGCCAGGGGCAAAGCGCTGCTCGACGTTTTTCAGGTTTTTGAAGAGTCGACCGGCCTTCCAGCGGCGCATCCGATCGATGCGCTTTACGAGGGTCGGAAACTGGCCACAGAGCCCCGCACGTTTCTCCTCAGACGGGGAGGGGACAAAGACCCCGTATACGTCGAGGCGGAGCTGTCGGCGAACCGCGACGAAGAATCCCTGCTCGGCATCATCGTGGTGTTTCGCGACGTGTCCGAGCGCCGCCGCGCCGAGAAACAGAACCTGCGTCTGCAGAAGATGAATTCGCTGGCCCTGATGGCGATCGGTCTGGGAAGGGAGCTGGCTGAATCGCAGTCCGTCATGGACCGCACACTGCAACTGCTGATCGCGCGCTCAAAAGGATCGTCTCTGCACCTGCTGGGCGAGGTTTATCAGCGATCGGCAGAACAGCAGTCGGTCATTCAGCAGCTCATTGCGCTCGGCAGAACCGAGGCGAAACCGGCCGCTACTGTGGATCTCAACATGGTCATCAGCGATCTGGAGCCGAGGTTGATCAAAGCCCTCGGCGGCCGGCGCACGATGACTATGTACCTGCAGCCCGGCATCCCCATGATTCAGGCGGACCCGGATGATCTGACCGAAAGCCTGCTCCGTCTGGTAGTGAATGCGCGTCACGCCATGCCCGATGGCGGCGACGTCGAAATTTCAACCCGTTCGATCAAGTCTGTCAAAAGCAAATTCGGCGTCCAGCTTTCGATCCGCGACACGGGGAAGGGAATTCGTTCGAGCGCGAAAGACCGCGTCTTCGATCCTTACTTTGAGTCGCGGCCCTGCGGCACAAATCCCGGCTTCTCGCTCGCGCTGGTCTATCAGTTCGCGGCGCTCAACGGCGGATTCATCGACGTCGAAAACACGCCGGGCGGAGGAGTGAGCTATCTGCTGAGTTTCCCCGCCGCGGACGACCACCGGACACTGGCCGCATCCGGCTGAGCTATTTGCCGGGGTCGGCGAGCTTGTTGCCGGGCGTCTCGAACGGTCCGTCGTTGCAGCGCCCAGAGGGCGCCGGGTTCTGCGGAACATTAACGGTCATCACGTTGGTCATCACGCTGCCCGTCCACGGCACGCCGAATTTGTTCCAGCGGTCGGAGAGATCGGTCAGCAGCGACGGCAGCACGTCCTGCTGGTTGAGCTGCAGCCGCACGTAAAGCTTCTTGCCGCGTAGATCCGGATCGTGCCGGAACAGAACCTTGTGATTGATCGGGAACAGAAGATTCTCAACGATCGGGGAAACCAGATCGCCTCCCGGCGGAATCACGGCGAAATAGTCGTTCTTCGGATCGGTCGGATTGTCGGGACTCACTTTTCCCGGCAGAGCGTTCATGGGCTTAAGCGACGGATTGAGCGCCTCCACATTCGGAAGCTCTTTATAAGTGGTCATCTGACCCTCGTGCACAGCGGTGTAGATGACACGCTCGTGTTCGAGGGGAATGATGAGCGGACGCGTTCCGGGGTTGTGGTATGCCACCTGAACCTTCAACTGCAGCGCCAGCCATGAAGGCGGCTGCTTTTCCACCTCAATCCGGCGGTTGTGTTCGTAGCAGTAGTCGCCGCCGGAGATGCGCGCCACTACAGTCGGCGCGACGACGCGCGTATCGGCCGCAGTAGCTCCGTGAACGGCTCCGGTGCACAGGCACGCGAGAGCGGGAATCAGTTTATTCGTACGCATCAGAGTTCCAGCTTTCCGAGGAATTTCATCTCCGGCGGGTAGAAATACTGCCCGAAAACAATCCGGCCAACCTGGCCCTGGAATTCGAGGCGGGAATCCTGTGCCGTAATGTGGACCGAGCGTGGGAAGAAGTAGATCACGTTCGCCATCCCGTCGCCCATCAGAACCGTCACCGTCTTCCGCGGGTGGATATCGTCGCGCCCTTCGATCTTGAGGACGCCGAGGCGGTTCAGGTCTTTGTCGATGGTCTTCATGTCTTCGATGCTGGCGAGCTTGAGATTCAGGTTGTAGACGCAGATGGCGTAGTCTTCGCCATCGAGTTCCGGCGCGCTGTTATCGTGTGTGCGCAGCTCGGCTGCCTGCACGGGCATGGCGCTCTCCCAGCGGATGGTCAGCTTCGGGAGGCGCATTGCCTCGGGGCCTTCGCCGGGCCGCTTAATCGCGCCACCGGTGCCCACAAGACTGCCGGCGTTCTGCAAGCCGATGCCACCATGGCCGCCTCCCTGTGCGTCCATATCGCCGCCGTCGCGGCGCTGGGACGCGGTCATGAGTCGAGTGAGCGAGGCAGGCGTCTGTTTAGACCAGGGGGAATTGGAAAGTATCAGATAAGCATCCTGATCGGTCCACTGGGCGATGCGTTTCGCTGCCCACGGGGCGGGCGGCGCGGCAGGCGCAATTACCGGCGCGGGCTCGTCGGGTGAATGGATCACCGAAGACGGCTTCGCGGACGGAATGGTAACAAGCTGAGCCGCCAACCGAATGGATGTAATCAGTGAAATAGCGGCGAAACAGAGCCTTTTTTTCATACTCACACTCTGAATAAAACAAGTATGGCAGAGCGCGATCAGAGGCGCTCTGCCATGTGGGTTAAACATTTCCGGCCGGAGCCGCGAAGCTCCGGCCGGAACCAAAGACTCGCTCTTACAGGTGAACCATGAGGGCGAAGATGTAGCGCCGTTCCTGCTTGCGCAGGTCCGGACGCCAGAGTCCGCCATCGGCCCCGCACGCGCCTGATGCGGAAGCCGTGCCGTCCATACAGACAAACTGGCCGGGGGATCCGTTGTTGCCGCCCGGAGGTGTTACGCCGCCGGGTCCGGTGAAGTACGGGACGTTGGAGCCGCGCTGGGTGAATTCAGCAGACCAGGTGACGAACTGGGTCGGCATCCATTGGAAGGCGACCTGAAAGTCATAGGCGTCGAACTTATCGCCGGGATTCTGGGTGAAGTAGGGCGATCCGGACGTGGCCGTGGCGCCGTTGATCGGCGGCAGGAGCACGAGGTAGCGGCCCGGGTTAACCATAAAGCCGCCGCCCACCGTGAAGCCGAAGTGGTCGTGATCGAACCACATGCGGTTGTAAAGCATGGCGCCCATGAAGTTCTGCGCCTCGCCGGCCGGGCCGTTGTGGAAGCACTGCACCTTTGGTGACTGCGAGGTGCCGGCCGTGATGGGAGCGCCACCGCCGCCGGTTTCGCAACCTGCGTCCGCTGTGAAGCTAAAGGCCATGCGGTGCATGAGGCGGTTGGGATTTTCGTAGTACTTCCATTCCATGGAGTCGTCTTCGTGTACGCGTGTGCGGTGCGTGTTGAGGGTATCCTGACCCACACCGTAGGTGTTCCACACGAAATCGAGATTGGTGGTGGGCCGCCACAGGATCTGGCCGCCGACGCCCATTCTGCCGTTGTATTTGCCGTAGGACTGCCAGCCATTGATCAGCCACGGTTCGATCTTCAGCTTGTTCGTCGGGAAGTACTGCGCGCGGAAACCGGTGAAGAACCACGGCGTGTTCGACGAAACGTAAGACGGCTGATAGTTCCAGTTGTCAAAGCTGTAGTAGCTGTAGAGACCGATGAACGACATGAAGATACCGGCCTGGATGTTGAGGCCGTGCTGCACGTCCATGTGGTATCCGGCGTAGCCTTCGGTGAGGTACCGATAGGCGTCCTGCAGCTGCCACTGTCCGTTGGAGTAGCTGGCATCGTTGCGGGGCACAGCAGTCGCCGTCGCACCGTACTGGGTGAGGAAGCGCATCTGCATGTGATCCCAGTGGAAATCGCCGCCCACGTTCAGCTGCTGGAGGACGATTTCACCGGTGCGCTCACCCTCAGTGGTGCCACCGAGCGTGTGATCGATCGGATGGTTCAGATCGTAGATGTAGTTGGTGTCAGTGCGGATTTCCGGCGAGAAGTATTTCCCGTCGAGAACCGAGTCATGGTTGCGTGAGACTGCGTTCATCCAGGTGAAATCGCCATAGGCGAACGGGGTCTGGTTGTCCACCGGCGCAGGAGCCGCGGGGGCGGGAGCCGCGCCTGCCGCCGGCGCCTGCGCATCCTGCGCAGCCGGGAAAGGCGCGTCAGCATCGGTAGCGCGCAGATCGAACGCCGATGAAGGCGGTGCGCCGAGCGAAGCCGTGGTGACGGGAGTGGAATCGGACGACGCAGACGTCTTGTCGTTCTTCATCCACCGTCTCCAGAAGCCTCCCGAATTCGCGTAGGGAGCCACGTTACGGGACGGAACCGGAACAGAAGCGCTCGCCGTGGTAACAACGGTGGACGCGGGCTGCACAGCTACGGGCGCCGGAGCGGACGGGGACGGCGTGGTCGTGGCTACTGCAGTGGACTGTTTGTCTTTCTCCTTGGCATCTTTGGAATCCTTGGAGTCTTTGGCATCTTTCGCCGCGAGCTGTTCTTCCAGCTGCTCGATGCGTTTCTTCATGGCATCGAGTTCCTTGACCAGATCGGGCGTCATCTGCGCAGTGTTTGCCGGTTGAGCCGGCATCTCACTCACTGTGTCTGCGGCGAGGCAGAGGTTGGATCCTAGCGTTAGAACCAGCGCACAGGAAGCGATCCGCCTCATGGCTGAGCGCTCCGGTGGGCCAGTCCAGTGTATCGGGATTGTGTGTTTTGTCATAAAGGGTGAATCCGCTGTGAGTCCGAGTTTAGATATGCGGAAATGATGAAGTAATAAGTTTTTCGTGATTAAACGCCCGGTAACATGATGAATGTTTCTATGAGGGTCATAGAAAAACTTCATGAGTACGGGATGATATTGGATTCGGGAAAAATCGCGGGATGTGGGCCTAAAACACTGATGGAAAATGGAATATTTGATATAAATGCCTGACTACAGCCTGAACTCTACGTCTTGACATGGCGTCTATGGCTCGCAAAGCTTCCTAAGGACACCATGTATTATTTTTGTAGAGATATGAGGATTTTGGTACGGATGCTGCATACCAGACACGCCCGTTTTGGTGAGAAGGCTAGTAGAAGAAAATCATGTCGCCGGCGAAGATGAGCTGGTTCTTCTTCGTGCCGTCGTCATATGCCGGTCTCAGATAGGAGTGCTCGAAGCGGATCTCCGGGCGGAACACGATGCTCGATCCGATCCAGTGGTTCCACGCCACTTCGTGCTCTGTGTATTTCGTCTGGTAGCCGGTGCGCTGGCCTTTGATGTCATCGAAGTATTCGTTGCGGAATGACAGCGTGTTATGCTTGCCGATCTGCCGCTCGACGTAGTTGAGAATGGCCCACTCGGGCGCATAGCACTGCTGTTCTCCCATGCGCGCACCAGGCTCCGTTGGCGCCGTTCTCAATCGGCAGAGTCCCGAATATACTCGGAACGTCTCGCTCGTATTGATACCAGCTCTCGGTATCGAAGTGCCAGTTGCTGTTGATCTTGTGATACCAGGTGAGATAGTACGCCTGCATGTTGTTGTAGGCGTACTTGCCGCTGTTGACCGAATTGGCGCAGCCGTAAATCGTATCCTGACCGATCCGCCACGTGTAATTGAGGCAGAACGATCCCGTCGGCTTCGCGTCCTTCGTCCAGATCGCGGTGTCGCATCCGGCGGAGAGTCCAGTCTGGAACATCCAGCCTTTGCCGATCTGCGTGGTGGTGACTTGATGCCTTCCTGCGTGTAGCAGTCGTAGACGTAAAGCAGCGAGTGGCTGAACGTGTAGTTGTTCGGCGCCAGCTGCGCTTCAATATCGGGCAGCGAAACATAGCGCCCGATGCGCACGTTCATGCCGCTCGCGATATGCGGGAAGTACAGATCGAGATAGAGCATGACCGGATCGACGCCGGTTAGCTGGTTCTTGCCCAGCAACTGATTGCTGAAGACGCCTTTCGAGGTCGTATAGCGGTAATCCTCGCCGTAGATGGTGGTGAAGCGGAAACCCCAGTCGAAGTGATCGGTCTGCACGGTGTCGGGCACGCGCTCGAAATAGATGGCCGCCTGGTCGAGTTCGATGGCATTCGGCTTGATGTAATAAGCCGCCGGCGCGTTGGCGAACTCTCCTTTGTTCGAGCTGCTGATATTGAAGCCGGTGTCGATCCAGCCGTAGATCTGAATCTTGCTGTCCTGCCATTTTTCGCCGTTGGGACCGTTGTAGAGCGCGGTCATCAGCGCCGGCTGATTTGTGTTCGGCTGCCCGATCACCGGCGAACCGCCGTAGGGCCACACCGTGAACGGCCATGGCGGATTGGTCATGGGCGCCGGATATCCGCGATATTTTGGCTCCGGCCCGCCCGCGCCCGTCTCATGCCAGTCGTCCGCATAAGCCTGTGCGAAGCGTTTCCAGAATCCCCCGCGGGCTACGTTCGTCGCGGGTCCGTTCGGGGGAGGGACCAGCATGAAATCCGCCGTGGCATCTTTGCCTGCCACCACCGCGAGCGAGGAAACCACCACCTGCGAGAAGCCTTCCTTCTCGGCCATGACGGAGTACATCGCCGGGACGACCTCAAGAATCCGGTAGGTACCGTCGGCTCCCGAAACCGTAGTGCGGGTGGTGCTGTCGTCGAGCTTTGTGGCCGTGATAACCGCGCCAGCCAAAGGATTTCCCAACTGATCCTTTACGATTCCGATGATGCTTCCGCCCGCGGCTGGTGCAACGATTGACTGCGCCGACGCCCAAGTGCCTATAAATAAAAGAAGAAACACCAACCGGAGGAAGCGAGTTTTCATGAGCCTTTTGCCGAGTGTAGGGACAGCGGGCTGAGGAACGAATAACGCAAACATGAGGAACTCGCATATATCGCGTTGAATCTTTCGATGAAGCGCATAGAAACTCTTCATGAAGGACGCGTCAATGCAAAAAAACAATCGGGCCCATAGAGAAAGCCCTCTGGCAGGAAGATATTCAGTTATTGGACGGGAACTCAGTCGCCGTAGTTGGCGATCGCGGGTGAGGCGGGGGTCTGGGAGCGATCGTTTTTCAGCAGTGCGGACAGGTGAATGATAGTGGGCATAGAGAGCCCCACCACAAGCAATACGAGCGCGAAGATCGCTACATAATTGATCACGTTCTGCTCCTGTATTGAAGCGAGTTTAGCGGCGCGCGCATGAGGACCGCATAATGGGCCGGTCGATAGATTTGATCAGCCCGATAAGCGAAATGGATGGCGCTACTGTAACTTATCCTGAAAGATCATTTCCGCGGCGTCGAAGTACTGCGCAATGCCTACGCGCCCGATACGCGCGCTGAATTCTATGAGGCCGTCCTTCTTCGTAAGCTCCGCGGAAAGAGGAAAAAGATAAACCGCCACCAGGCCGTCGGAGCGCTGGAAGACTTCGACACTCGACGGTCTCACGTCACCCTTTCTGTCGCGCCGCAGAAAGGCCTGTTTCTTCAAAGGCTCTCCCAACTTCGCGGGATCCTCGTTTAAGGGCGCGCCCGGGGATTCCGTACACAGCGATGCTGTAGCCTGCGCTCGAAAGTGTAGGGGGCTCGATGAGACCGGCCTTCAGTCCCGCGGCGCGGATCAGCAGCGCGCTTTCCCATACCACCTGCAGACGGAACAGCCTGGCCACGTTCGGCGAGATGTTAACCGCCCGGCCTCAGGACGCCGCGGCCTGCTGTTTCTTCGTTTGCTGATCGACGCCGTCATAGCCGACGCCCTTTTCCTGGCCCATGTTGCCGCCGTCTCGCCGTTCGAACTCCGTCTGCATACGCGCAATTTCGGCGATGGTGGTGTGCGACCACGGCGAATCGTTGAGTACTTGCACCGCATCCTGTCGCGTCCAACTCGACACCGGCTTGGTTTTCCAGGGTTCGTCAGCGGCGAACAGCAGGCTGCCGACCGCCAGCAGAGCCACGACCAGCTATCCTTTACCACGCTGCATTTATATCCAGTGTAAGAGCCCGGCACTTAGTAAGTCATAAGCGAGCCCTCAGGATCGTCTACATATAATGGTCCGACATGCCCCTGCGACCCCTGCTGACCGAAGAACAGATCCAGAAGCGCATCCTCGAAATGGGCGCTCAGATCGCAGCCGATTATCCTGACGGCACACTTTACCTCATCTGCATCCTGAAAGGCGCCTGCTACTTTCTGGCTGACCTGTCGCGCGCCATCACGCGCGACGTCCGCATCGATTTCATGGGCATATCGAGCTATGGGTCTCGAAAGACGACTTCCGGCGAAGTGAAGATCACGAAAGACCTCGACATCTCTCTGCAGGACGTCCACGTGCTCATCGTGGAAGATCTCATCGACAGCGGCGTGACGCTGGCTTATCTGATGAATCTGATGCAGCAGCGCCAGCCGAAATCGATCAGAAGCACTACCTTGCTGGAGAAGCCCGAGCACCGGCTGAGTAACGTCAAAGTGGACTACGTCGGCTTCAATATTCCCGACGAATTTGTTGTCGGCTACGGACTCGACTACGCGGAGAAGTACCGCAATCTGCGCGGCATCTACATTCTCGAAGGGGAATAGTCAGCGCGGCACTGCCAGCGGTTTTCCATCGACGGTCAACACGAGCAGCCTGGACGGATGCGCCTGCGCGGCACCGCCTGCGCCTGGCAGCGCACCACGCCGGCAGGCGTGTCGGCGCCGCGGCCACCACGACCGCTTCCGGCGGCCTGCGGAGGTCCGCCCGCCACCGCGACGTACTGCCTGTCATCGATCATGAACGTCATGGGCGGACCCATCGGCGACAGGCCGGTGGGGAGATCGAGCAGCTGATCGCCGGTGTCAGCGCGATAAACGAGCAGGCGTGTGTTGACGCTTGAGAACACCAGATTCCCGGCGGTCGAAAGCGTGCCGCCCTGATTGAATCCCGCCGCCAGTCCGCGCCACTTCTCCTTCCTTGCGATCGGATCCCAGGCGATCATCACGTTGCCGCGGCCTGCCGGGCCGATAGACGGAATGGTCGTCTGCGGAGCAGGCTCCGGTGCGGTCACAGCCGAGGCGCCACGTCCAGCGCCGCCGCGACCCCCGCCGGCGCCAAATGCGGTTCCCATGTTCATCTGTCCCCGTCCTGTGGGTCCGATGTCTGTTGGAATGGGTTTGTAGTCCGGATCTGCCGCGTAATGGTAAGCCGCGCCGATCGTGCTCGGAATGTAAACGAGTCCGGGGGAGGGATTGTACGACCACGGCGGGCAGACGTGACCCCCGCCGGGCCCGGGCATCACGCTCACCCCTTCTTTGCCGTAGCGCGCTTCCGGATTCACCACGGGCCGTCCGGTTTTCAGATTCACGCCCGAGGCCCATCTCACCGTGACGTAGGGATCGGCTGACAGCAGCTCTCCAGTGAGCCGGTCGAGCACGTAGAAGAATCCGTCCTTCCGCGCATGCAGGATGACTTTGCGCGGCGTGCCGTTGACCGTCAGATCGGCCAGCATCAGATCGGCGATCGAATCGTAGTCCCAGTCGTCGCCCGGCCCGCGATGAAATTCGGTCCAGGGTCCAGGTTGTCCGGTGCCGACATAGACAAGGTCTGCGTCAGGATCGTACGCGACACCGCCCCACACCGGTGCGCCGCCGCCGATCTTCCACCACGCGCCGCTCCACGTCTTCGCAGCTTCCGCGAGAGCGGGGATTTCAAAACGGCTTCGAAGGATTGCCCGGCACCGTGTAGAACTTCCAGAGTTCCCTGCCGGTGTTGGCATCGAAGGCAGAGAAAAATCCGCGCACCGCGTACTCGCCGCCGCTCGTGCCCACGATGATCCTGCCGCCTTTGATCACGCGGGGAGCATGTTCTCGGGCGACACGCGCGACTCCCAGATCAGCTTGCCGGATTCGGCGTCGAGCGCACGCAGACGGCCGTCGATCACCGGCGCGATGACCTTGCCGTCGTAGAGCGCTATCCCGCGATTCACGACGCCGCAGCAGATGCGTGTGCGCCAGACTTCCTGATTGACGTCGGGATCCTGATGCCAGATCTCCTTGCCCGTCCGGGCATTGACCGCATAGACAACGCTCCAGGGAGCGATGCTGTAGAGGACACCGTTGTGCACCACCGGCGTGGCCTCCTGGCGCGTCTGCGGACCGCCCCGCGCGGCAGGGATGTCGTACTGCCAGGCGAGCCCGAGGCGCTCCACATTCCCCGCGTCGATCTGGTCGAGCGGACTGAAGCGCTGTTCGGACCAGTTCACGTTATAGCTGGTCCATTCGCCTGGATTAGCGTCTTGCGCGTGCGCGATCCACAGCGCGGCGGGACCGAACACGATGAATGCACAAAGAGCCGCCCCGCCCCACCTTCGACGCATTACGGCCGATTTTACATCAATTTCGTTGATTTCTGTGTCTCGCCGGTGATGAGACGCGCGCCGCGATTGTAAGTGAAGTAGTCGTACGCCCACTGCATTACGATCAACAGCCTGTTCTCGAATTCGACGATGTAAAGCAGGTGAATGAAAAGCCAGCCCAGCCACGCGAGGATTCCTGAAAACTGCAGCGGGCCGATCTGCGCGACGGCCTGGTTGCGGCCAATCGTAGCGAGACTGCCTTTGTCGAGATAGTGAAACGGCCTGATCGGCTCTTCCCGCAGCCGGCTCATGATGACTTTCGCCGCGTAATGCCCCTGCTGGATGGCCGTCGGTGCGACGCCGGGGAGTTGTTTGCCGTCCTGCAGGAATGCCGCAAGATCGCCGATCACCAGAATCTCCGGATGACCGGCGATGGTGAGATCGGGCTCGACCGGCACGCGCCCCGCATGGTCGAGCTTTAGTTCCAGATGCTGCGCGAGAATGCGGCCGATCGGTGACGCCTGCACGCCCGCGGCCCAAAGCACCGTGTGCGCCTCGATTTTGTTTGTTGCGCCGTGCGATTCGATGGTGACGCCGTGCTCGTCGATACCGGTGACCATGGAACTCGTTCGCGTCTCGACGCCGAGTTTGTTCAGTACACGCTCTGCCGCGCGGCAAAGCTTCGGGGGATAAGACGGCAGCAGGCGATCCGTGCCTTCGATGAGATGAATGCCTGCGTCGGCCGGATTGATGCTGCGGAAATCTTTCTTCAGCGTATCGCGCGAAATTTCGGCGATGGCGCCCGCGAGTTCGACGCCGGTCGGACCTGCGCCGACGATCACGAATGTCAGATCGGCGCGGCGTTTCCCGGGATCAACCTCTTTCTCGGCGCTCTCGAATGCGAGCAGGACGCGCGTGCGGATCTCGGTCGCGTCTTCAATGGTCTTGAGGCCGGGCGCGAACTTCTCCCATTCCGGATGACCGAAGTAGCTATGCGTGGCGCCAGTGGCGAAGATTACGGTGTCGTACGGCACACGCGAATCGTCGGCGAGAATCAGCTCGCGTTTTGCGATATCGATATCGACGACCTCGCCGAGCAGAACGCGCGTATTCTTCTGCCGGTTGAGCACGTAGCGGAGCGGGGAAGCGATCTCGCCGGGCGACAGCGCCCCGGTGGCGACCTGATAGAGCAGCGGCTGGAAAAGGTGGAAATTGCGCCGGTCGATGAGCGTAACGTCAACCGCGGCGCGCCCGAGTGAGCGGGCGGCGTAAAGTCCGCCGAAACCTCCGCCGACGATGACAATGCGCGGCCTCAAGTTCATTCGATGTTAAAGTCCGCGCGGTGATTCAGGCAATGCCCTGGTGGGGTGGGATGTCATCCTGCTGCGCGATTGGCAATCGCGCCGGTGCTGTCGTTTGCAAACGGCGAGTCCGATTTGGCAAATCGTCCGCAGGATTACATCCCACCCCACTCAAGCCCCTGATTCAGCCAATCCCGAACAACGCAGCATATTTGTCCGGCAGTCGCATCGGCCGCAGCTCCCGGCTGAGAAAGACGTGCCGCGTGCTCCCGGTTGCGACGCGGCGTGTGGCGCAGGTCATTTCATACTCGAAGGTCACGAACCGGCGGTTCACAACGGGGATGGTCGTGGCGATGGAGATCTCTTCGTCGAATCGGGCCGGGCTGACATAGCGGCAATGCGATTCCGCTACGGCGAGCAGGACGCCGTCGTCAAGCTCCATGTCCTTGTAGTGAAATCCGATGGCGCGGCAGTAATCGACGCGCGCTACCTCCATCCAGATCAGATAATTGGCGTAGTAAACGATTCCCATCTGATCGGTTTCGGCGTACCGAACGCGGATGGTGGTGTGATGCGGCGCGGTCACGGACTTCGATTGTAGCGGGGCCGGCTTTGATGCAACTAACGCGCCGGGCGATTGTCCGGAGTGCGAGGGCACTTTAATGCAAGCAGGGCGGTTGCAGAGTACAGCAAGGACGGGCCGAGGGGCAGTGTGACAATCCCGGCAAAGCAATCGCCTTCGCAACCGGGATGAATTCCGAAGGTGTTGTCGATAACGTACTGCCGCCACGAGATCGCGCGTTCAGCCCGGTAGTCAATTAGCTCGCTGTACAAACCCACGCCGAAAAGCAAAAGTGCGGGCACGAAGATGAAGCACGCGACTCGGTCCCGCCTCCATAGGTTAACGAAAAAACCCAATAGGCCGCCAATCGCGGCCGTTATCGGGGGCACACCCTCGAGAGAGGTGCCGTAGTAGTACTTCACATAGAAATGTTGATCAGGAACTGCGCCGAGTAAGATCGACACCGGCACGGCGACCAGCCAATGTCCCATGTATACGAGCGTCGTTTTCCGCCGGGCCGTCATCGCGTTCGCATTGTAACTCCTTTTGATAGCCTTGACGTAGTGCAAATCCGGGTTCTGTTTTTCGGTCTTCTTAAAGACATCTGCGGCCACGCCGAAGAGCGAATCGACCTGCCCGAAGGCTCGACCGCCGGTTCCGTTTTCGATCACTACGCCGCCGCATTTCCCCGCCTGCGCCAGATGGCATCCAGCATCGTCCTGGCTCGCAACCACGAGTTTGCAAAGACTTCCGATCAACTCGCAGAAGGCGACGAAATCGCGCTGCTTCCACCCGTCAGCGGAGGCAGCGCTCACGAGATTGAAGACCTTGCCGGGCATTTCTTTGCCATGACCCGCCAGCCCATCGATCTCCGGGACCTGGAAACCGCCTGCTGCAGGGCTCGGACGGCGCCATTGTAACCTTCCAGGGCGTGGTCCGTAACAATACCAGTGGCCGAGAAACCCTGCGTCTCGAATACGAATGCTACGAACCGATGGCGATCCGCAAAATGGCCGAAATCGGCCGCGAAATCGCCGCGCAGCACGCCATCAGCCGAATCGCCATGGTGCATCGGCTCGGCACGCTCGAAATCGGCGAGGCCAGTGTCGCCGTGGTGGTCGCCGCGCCGCATCGCAGGCCCGCCTTCGAGGCCGCCCTCGAAGGCATCAACCGGCTTAAGAAACTGGTGCCGGTCTGGAAGAAGGAGTTCTTCGAGGACGGCGAAGTATGGGTGGAAGGGGAGTGGGACGCGAATGCGCCTCGCGTGTCTGCTTCTTAGCGTGCCTCGCGGTTGCCAGCGCGCAGGACGATGCCGTTGATCCGGTCCGACGTCCGGCTGGTGCGGGTCCTCGCCACCGTGAAGGACGCGGACGGCGCGCTGGTGGGCTCGCTTGAAAAGACCGACTTCGCGGTGCGCGACAACGGCGTCCCGCAGCAGATCTCCGTATTCGAACGCCAGACCGATCAGCCTCTGTCGGTCGCCGTCCTGATCGACAACAGCGGCTCAACCGCCAAAGATCTGAAGTACGAAACCGAATCCGTGATGCGCTTCGTGCGCGCGCTTCTTCGAGAGGGCAATCCTGAGGACGCGGTCTCGCTCTACAGCTTCAACTGGGAGATCGTGCAGTCAGAACGGCTTCACACGCAATCCGTCCGTGATCGAAAGATCCCTGCGCGGTCTGCGCGGCGAAGCCGGCACCTCGCTCTACGATGCCATTCTGCTCGCGTCGCGCGACATCAGGATCGCAAGGGCCGCAAGATTCTCGTCATCGTTACGGATGGCGGCGATACCATCAGCCGCGCCGATTTCAACCGCGCCGTCGAAGCCGCGCAACTGGCCGATGCGGTGATTTATCCCATCCTCGTCGTTCCCATCACCAACGATGCCGGGCGCAACGTCGGCGGCGAGAACGCGCTCACCACTTTTTCCCTGCGCACCGGCGGCCGTGTTTTTCAGCCCGCGCTCGGCGCCGCGCTGGATCAGAGCCTTCGACCAGATTCTGCGCGATCTGCGCACCCAGTATCTGCTGGCGTTCTATCCGACACAACGTGCCGCTCACGAAAGAGCGCTTTCACATGCTCGACATCTCGGTCGCGCGATCCGGGTTTGCGGGTGCAAAGCGCGCAGTGGATACTATGGAGAGGCTCAGGCGAGCGCGCCGGTTTACACGCCTTCGCCCAACGCGCCAGGCAGCGATTCGATCCGGGCGCCGAAGCCGCCGCAGCCGAAACAGAAAAGCTTCACAGAACTGATAAGTGGCGCCAATCAAAGCCAAAACCACGCGGCCTGCCGAACAGACATTCGAAGAGATCAAATACCTGAAGCATCTGATCGATCAGAAGATGCCGGTGTGCGTAAAGCTGAGCGACGACGAAGAAGTGCGCGGCGTCATCGAATACTACGATCAGCGCTTCATCCGCATCACGCGCGACGGCGCGCCGAATCTGTTCATCTTCAAACACGACATCAAATACCTGTACGAGGTCGCTAGTGGTGAAGAATGCCATCGGTGCGTCTTACAGTCGCGGTTCAGTTCGAACCGTGGGCAGGCGGCGGACGACCGTTAGCGCCTATGTCTGAATATCTCGAAAGCGCGATTGAGATCGCGCGCAGCGCCGGTTCTCTGCTCCGCTACTATTTCGAGCGGCACGTTCGGTTTGAACTGAAGGGCGATTTCGATCTGGTGACGGAAGCCGACCGGGCGTCGGAGAAACTGGTCGTCGAGAGCCTGAAGGCGCGTTACCCGGCGCACGGCATTCTCGCGGAAGAAGGCAGCGGGCACGAGAGCGCCTCGGAGTACCGCTGGTATGTCGATCCGCTCGACGGCACCACCAACTTCGCCCACGGCTATCCGGTTTGCAACGTCACGCTGGCGCTTGAGAAGGCCGGGGAACTGATCGCGGGCGTCATCTTCGATCCCAATCGCGATGAACTGTTCACCTGCGAAAAAGGCAGTCGGCGCGTTTCTGAACGGCGCGCGCATCCATGTTTCCGCGCACCGCGAAGCTGGACGAAAGCCTCTTCAGCACCGGGTTCCCCAGCCGGCGCCGGCATCTGACGTGAACATCCATTTCTACCATCAGCTGGCGATGGCGACCCACGGCGTGCGGCGCGGCGGCGCGGCGGCGCATCGATCTGGCTTACGTGGCCTGCGGGCGGCTCGACGGATTCTGGGAATTCGGCCTCAGCCCCTGGGACATGGCGGCCGGAAAACTGCTGGTGGCGGAAGCGGGCGGCATCTGTCCGGACATGAACGGCGCACCGCACAATCTCAGCTCGCCGCACATCCTGGCCGACAACGGATTGATCCACGAAGAGGTGATTGACGTTGTTTGCGGAAATATTCCGCGGCGCGTACCGGCATCCCGATGCCGGTGATCCATCCGCTCGTGACCTCCTGCGGCTTCTCTTTTCTTCTCAGTGGGTTAAAATGCTGGCTCGTTGGGTCACCATGATAAGCTAAATCGATCAACATGCGAACAGTTGACCTGATCCTGCGGAAACGCGGGGGCGAAGAGCTTAGTGTGGAAGAAATCCAGTACCTGATGAACGGATACACATCCGGCGAGATTCCCGATTACCAGATGGCCGCCTTCCTCATGGCCACGTATTTCACTGGCATGACGGATCGCGAGTTGAGCTCCTTCACCGAAGTCATGATGGCGTCGGGCGAAGTCCTCGACCTTTCCGACATTCCCGGCGTCAAAGTCGACAAGCATTCGACCGGCGGGGTGGGCGATAAAACCAGCCTGATCTGCGCGCCGATCGCGGCGGCGGCGGGCGTGATCGTGCCGATGATCTCCGGCCGCGGGCTGGGCCACACCGGCGGGACGCTCGACAAGCTGGAATCGATTCCCGGCTTCCGCACCGACCTGACGCTCGAACAGTTCCGCGCCCAGCTGGCGGAGCTCGGCCTCGCGTTTATCGGCCAGTCGGAAGAAATCGCGCCGGCCGACAAGCGCCTCTATGCGCTGCGCGACGTGACCGGCACGGTGGAATCGATCTCGCTCATTGCGTCTTCCATCATGTCGAAGAAGATGGCCGAGGGGCTTGACGCGCTGGTGCTCGATGTGAAGGTCGGCAACGGCGCATTCATGAAGAAGCAGGTGGATGCGCGCCGTCTGGCGCAGGCCATGGTCGGCATCGGCCGCCGCCTGGATAAGACGGTTCAGGCGCTGATCACCGACATGAATCAGCCGCTCGGCTTTGCGGTCGGCAATGCGCTCGAAGTGATGGAAGTTTCGCAGACGCTGCAGAAGGCGGGCCCGGCCGATCTGACGCGCCTGAGTCTGGAACTGGCGGCGCGCATGATTCATCTCGGCAAGGTCACCGGCACGCTCGACGAAGCCCGCAAGATCGCCGAAGACAAGCTGATGGATGGCTCGGCATACCGCAAGTTCAAGCAGGTGGTCGAGGCGCAGGGCGGCAATCCGCAGGCGCTCGACCGCTTCGAGCTGCTGCCGAACGCTACCGGAATGCGCGAGATTCTTTCGCCGCGCGCGGGATTCGTCAGCGCCATTCATGGCCGAGGAAATCGGCCGCGCGTCGCAGATGATGGGCGCGGGCCGCGGCGCGCAAGGAAGATGCGATCGATCCGGCGGTCGGCGTGATTCTCGAAGTCAAGGCGGGCGAAAAAGTGGAGGCCGGTTCGGTGCTCTGCCGCCTGTATTACACCGGCGAAGAGAACCTCGACGAAGCGGCCGAACTGGTGGAAGACGCGTTCCGCATTTCGGGCGCGCGCCCGGAAGAGCGGGAACTGATTCTCGAGGTCGTCAGCTAATCCGACGATGGGCCGGTTTACGGGACTGCTGGGAATAGCTGTCATTCTCGCAGTCGCGTGGCTGCTCTCGAAACACAAACGCGCCATCAAACTGCGCATCCTTTTCTGGGGCCTCGGCCTGCAGTTCGGCTTCGCGTTCATCGTGCTGCGCACGGGCTTCAGTAAGGTGTTTCAGGCGGCCAGCGCCGCGGTCACCGCGATGCTCGGTTACGCGGAGGTGGGCAGCGCATTTGTGTTCGGCGACACGCTTGGCAAGTCGAGCGGCTCGATGGGATCGGTCTTTCGCGTTCCAGGTGCTGCCGATCATCATTTTCATCGCGTCGTTTTTTTCGATCCTCTATTATCTCGGCGTCATGCAGGGGGTCGTGAAGGCCTTTGCCGATCGTGATGCAGAGCGTGATGGGCGCGAGCGGCGCCGAATCGCTGAACGTGGCGGCCAGCATCTTCATGGGCCAGACGGAGGCGCCGCTCACAATCCGCCCGTTCATCGACGGCATGACGGAATCGGAGCTGTTCACCATCATGGTGAGCGGCATGGCGCATGTTTCGGGCGCGGTGATGGCGGCGTATGTGAAGTTCGCGCACGTGGAGATTCAGCATCTGCTCACGGCGGTAATCATGACCGCGCCTGCCACCATCATGCTGGCGAAAATCTTCCAGCCGGAGGTTGGCACGCCGGTGACAGCGGGCAAGGTCGACGTGAAGATCGAAAACAAATCGGTCAACATCATCGACGCCGCGGCGCAGGGCGCGGGTGACGGTCTGCAGTTGTGTCTGAACATCGCCGCCATGCTGATCGCGTTTCTGGCGCTGATCGCGCTGGTCGACGGCGCGTTCAGCTGGGTGCACGGCTTCATTGGCTGGGTTCCGGATTCGATGGAGAGACTCTTCGGGCTGGTTTTCGCGCCAGTGGCGTGGCTGCTCGGCGTCTCCTGGAACGACTGCGCATCGATCGGCCAGCTGCTCGGCGAGCGGCTCGTTACCAACGAGTTCATCGCGTTTCTGGATCTCGGCAAGATCAAGGCGCAGCTCGATCCGCACTCGTTCACGATCGCGACTTACGCGCTGTGCGGATTTGCCAATTTCAGTTCCATCGCAATTCAGGTGGGCGGGATCGGCGCGCTGGCGCCCAGCCGCAAATCGGATCTGGCGCGCCTGGGGATGCGCGCGGTGGCCGCGGGCACGATGGCGAACTTTATGTCGGCATGTATAGCGGGCATGCTGCTGTGAATAATCCGGCGTCTGATTTCATTGAGTCGCGCGCCGCGCTGCGCCCGAAAATTGCGGTCGTGCTCGGCAGCGGACTGGGTGGGTTTGCCGGCAGCCTCAAGGACCCCTCCGTCATTCCATACGCTGAGATTCCGGGGTGGCCGGCGTCAACCGCCGCCGGACACGCGGGCAACCTTTCCATCGGCACGATCGACGGCTTGCCCGTCGCAGTCGCTCGCCGGCCGTGCGCATCTGTACGAAGGGTATACAGCACAGCAAGTCGTCTACGGTCTGCGCGCGCTCTATCCCTTCGGCATCGAATCGATCGTACTGACCAACGCATCGGGTGGCGTCAATCCGGCGTTCGGTCCGGGACAACTCGTCCTGATATCCGATCACATCAACCTGATGGGCACGAACCCGCTCATCGGACCGAACGAGGACTCACTGGGGCCGCGCTTCCCCGACATGAGTGAAGCGTACCCGAAGGGCTATCGTGACATCGCGCGCGAGGCCGGGAAAGAAATCGGACTCGATCTGCCTGAAGGCGTGTACGCGGGGCTTACCGGGCCGAGTTACGAGACGCCCGCCGAAATTCGCTATCTGCGTGCGATCGGCGCCGATCTGGTCGGCATGTCGACCGTGCTCGAAACTATAGCCGCGAATCATATGGGGATGAAGGTGCTTGGCATTTCGTGTGTCACCAATTTCGCGGCTGGTGTGGTCGACCAGAAGCTGGATCACAAAGAAGTCCTCGAAGTCGGAGCGGCCGCGCAGGGCAGGTTGACAGAGCTTCTGCGCCGCGTGCTTCCGCGGCTCCAGTAGCATGCACCCGAGTAACATCGACCCACTAATCGCCGCCGCGACGGCAGTCCGCGACAACGCGCATGCGCCGTTTTCGAAATTCAAAGTGGGAGCGGCGGTTATCGACAGCACCGGCCGCATACATACCGGCTGCAACGTCGAGAATGCGACCTATGGGCTGACGCTCTGTGCGGAGCGAGTGGCAATCTTCAAGGCCGTGTCGGAAGGTGCGCGGGGATTTACGCGTGTGGCTGTGGTCGCCGATACCGACACGCTGACGCCCCCATGCGGCGCGTGCCGTCAGATCCTCTGGGAATTCTGCGGGGACGTGGAAATTGTGCTGGCGAATTTGAAAGGCAATACGGAAACGCATCGCCTCGGAGAACTATTCCCTCACCCGTTCGACAGGTCGTTCCTGTAGATGCACGTTGCCGCTCCCTGACGGTCACGGTTCGGTAACCCTCTCCGAACCGCGCGCGTCAGCAAGCCTGGTCTAGCCTACCGGCACCTGCTCCACGATTTCAATTCCAAAACCTTCCAGCGCCACAATCCTTCTCGGATGATTCGTCAGCAGGCGGATCGTATGCAAACCAAGATCGGACAGAATCTGCGCTCCAATGCCGACTTCCTGCTGTGAAGGCGCTTTGCGGAGATGGCTGTCATGCCCGAGAATCTGACCGTTCTCCGTATGCAGCCCGAGGCCGGTTTGATGCAGATAAACCAGCACACCCGCGCCTTCCTCCACAATCCTGCGCAGTGAACCCTTTACCATCGCCTCGCAATCGCAGCGCGTTGATCCCAGCAGATTGCCGTACGCGCAGTGCGAATGCATGCGCACCAGCACGTTCTCTTTGCCGGCCACATCGCCGTGCACCAGCGCCAGGTGCGACTCCGGACTGATTGCGCTCGAATAAAGAACCGTGCGGAACTCGCCGTACTCTGTCGACACACAGCCCTCGGCCTGGCGATGCACGTACCGCTCATTCAGCAGCCGGTAGCGGATCAGCTCGGCAACGGAAATCATCTTCAGTCCATGGCGCGAGCAGAAGTCGACCAACTGCGGCACACGCGCCATGGTGCCGTCCTCGTTCATGATTTCGCAGATCACGCCCGAGGGATTGAGTCCCGCGAGCCGCGAAAGGTCGACGGACGCCTCAGTCTGGCCCGCGCGGACAAGCACGCCGCCGTCGCGCGCGCGCAGCGGAAATATGTGTCCGGGACGCGCCAGATCGCCAGGCTTCGCGTCCGGCCGGATGGCGGTGAGGATGGTTTTCGTGCGGTCCGCGGCCGAGATGCCGGTGGTCACACCTTCGCGCGCGTCGATCGATTCGCAGAACGCGGTGCCGAAACTCGAAGTGTTGTGCGGCGACATCAGCGGCAGGCGCAGCGCGTCGCAGGTGTCACCCGTGAGCGTCAGACAGATCAGTCCGCGCCCGAAAGTCGCCATGAAATTGATGATTTCGGGGGTTATCTTTTCCGCGGCAAGGGTGAGATCGCCTTCGTTCTCGCGGTCCTCGTCGTCCACCACGACGAGCATGCGCCCGGCCCGCGTGTCTTCAATTGCCTCCGGAATCGAAGCGAACGACATCAGGCCAGTACCCGATCCAGAATGGCGATCGGCTTCGTCGATTTCCTTTTCAGTAACGATGTAGGGCGGCAGGAAGCGCAGCACGGTGTCATGCGTGCAGTTCATCAGCAGGCCTTCCTGCATGGCGCGGTTGACGATCTCCTTGCCGGGAATCGTCAGCTGCACGCCGACCATCAGCCCGTAGCCGCGCACTTCGGTGATGAAGTCGAACTGCTTCGCGATGCGGCGCAGCTCGGACCGGAAGTATTCGCCCACGCGCGCGATCTGCAGGCAGCAAGGTCTTCGAGAATATCGAAGAATTCCAGCGACACGCGCGCCGCCAGCGCGTTGCCGCCGAAGGTGGACCCGTGCATCCCGGGCCGGATCGATTTCGCCGCCCGCTCATTGGCGGTGATGATGCCCAGCGGAATGCCGCAGGCGATGGGCTTGGCGGCGGTCATGATGTCGGGCATCACGGGCGGATCGGCCAGTTGATAGCCGAAGTACTTGCCGGTGCGGCCCACGCCGCACTGAATTTCGTCGAAGCAGAGCAGCGCGTCGTGCTGGTCGGCCAGCTCTCGCGCGCGCCGGCAGAACGCGGTATCGATCGGCAGCACGCCGCCCTCGCCCTGAATCCACTCGATGAAGATCCCGGCGGTGCGTTCGCTGACGGCCGCTTCGAGCGCGGCGATATCGTTGGCGGCGACAAACTTCACGCCCGGAATCAGCGGCTCGAAATCCTTGCGGTACTTCGGCTGGCCGGTGATCGAAAGCGCGCCCGAGCGTGCGGCCGTGGAAGGAATTTTCGAGCGAAACGATTTCGAACTTTTCGGGCGAGCATGTCGTGGCCGTGCGCCTTCATCATTTTCAGCGCGCCTTCGGTCGACTCGGTGCCGCTGTTGGTGAAAAAGGTGCGCTTGAGGCCGCTCACTTCGGCGATGCGCTTCGCGAGCGGCCCCTGGTATTCGTTGTAGAAAAGATTGGAAGTGTGGATCAGGCGCGCGGCCTGCTCCTGAATCACCCGCACGATGCGCGGATGGTTCTGGCCCAGCGCATTCACGCCGATGCCGGCGATGAAGTCGAGATAGCGCTTGCCGTGCGGCGTCCCACATGTACGGACCGTCGCCGCGCACCAGAACCAGCGGATGACGCGCATAGTTCTGCAGCAGATACCGACTCTCAAGCTCGACGACATTGTCGTGGTGCGGGGACGTTTCCCGGCCAATTGCAGCGGACATTACTTCGATGATACAGTCGCCGCGGTTGCTGGTGTCGGCGTCTGCGGTACGAAGCGCGCCAGAATCGATGCCAGAAGTACTTCGCTCGCGTTCAGGATCAGAGTTCCCTGCGGTGATTTGATGAAGAGCGGGGCATCGATCTCGGCTGCCTGCAGCAGGCCCAAAACGATATTCTCAAAAGCGTTCATGGATGGTAGTTCCTTTCGGCCGCAGCATAGCCGACGATTCGGGCGTGGCTGAACGACGGAACTTCCAACGCCCTGATTCGATTGTGAAATTAAAATGTGACTGAATATACCGGGTTGAACTGGCCTGTCGAGGCTACCCGAAGAGGCCGATAGACAATCGGCCTGCGGATTGACAATCCGCCCCACGTTTGTTTTCGTGGAGTGCCGGGTTCGTTTGGCAAAATTTCTACTGCAGGTGGAAGTGCGTTTGCTCGTTTGAAACCAGACCATCGAAAATGGCCAGAACGCGTTTGCGGTACTGATAGACGCGGTCCAGATCGGCCCGGAAATTCCCCTGGAAGTCCTTCGCGCGCACCCATTTATCGGCGACAGGCCGGGGTACGTCGATATCCTGGCGCAGGGTGTCGATTGAATGGCCGCGCAGGAACAGGCCGTAGAAAAATGCCGCCTCGCGTTGCGGGGCCAGCGGATCGTGATCGTCTCTCGGGCTCATCGGTAACCGCGAAAGCACATTTTAGCCATGAAAACGCCTTCGGATCAAGTATGATTGCGGAGATATGCGGACTACCCCGATCCTGCTCCCAAGCCCCTCCCGCGTCGCCGCCGCCGGGACCAAACCTAAGCTGATCGACGAATACATCGGCCGCGTGAACTCTGACACTGAAGGGGTCAGCATCGCCCATATGCGCAGCCCGCAGGGCTGGATCGAGCCCGGCCAGACGCCCGAATTCGACGAATACACCGTGGTACTGAAGGGCCATATCCGAGTGGAATACAGGGGAGGCGAACTGGATGTCAGAGCGGGTCAGGCGGTGATCGCGCATCGCGGCCAGTGGGTCCGGTACAGCACTCCTGCCCCTGAGGGCGCCGAATATATTGCCGTTTGTTCGCCCGCGTTTTCGCTCGGCGCCGCGCATCGGGATCGCGGACTGAAAGTTGTATTGTCGTCAGCGGTATGCTGTAATAGTTCTTTCGCCCACTTATGCCGACATTCGGACTCCGGTTGAGGAGAAATCTGATCGCTTTGCATCGCCGTACCCGCGAATGGCGCATGCTGGCCAAAGGTATTACTTTCCACCGACCATCCGGTTCTGGCGCACATTATTCCGATCCGCCGCTGCAATCTCTCCTGCACCTACTGCAACGAGTTCGACGATTTTTCGAAGCCGGTGCCGACGGCCGAGATGATCCGGCGCATCGACCGTCTGGCCGATCTCGGCACCAGCATCATTTCCTTCAGCGGCGGCGAGCCGCTGCTGCATCCGGATCTGGACGATCTGATCGCGCGTATCCGGCGGCGCGGCGCTATTGCCGGCATGATCACGAACGGCTATCTGCTCACCGCCGACCGCATCCAGCGCCTGAACCGCGCCGGCCTCGAGCACATGCAGATTTCGATCGACAACGTCATGCCGGACGATGTGTCGAAAAAGAGCCTTAAGGTGCTGGATAAGAAACTGCAACTGCTGGCCGAACACGCCGATTTTCACGTGAATATCAATTCGGTGGTGGGCGGCGGCATTCACAATCCGCACGACGCGATCGAGGTGGCGAAGCGCGCGGTGGAACTGGGGTTCACCATCCACGGTCGGCATCATTCACGACGCGTCCGGGCAGCTGCAGCCGCTCTGCCGAGGAGGAGCAGGAGATCTACCTGCAGGTGCGGGACATGGGCAAGAAGAACTATGCCCGCATGAATTACTTCCAGGACAATATCGCGCACGGCAAAGAGAACAAGTGGAAGTGCCGCGCCGGGGCGCGCTATCTCTACATCTGCGAGGACGGTCTGGTGCACTATTGCTCGCAGCAGCGCGGTTATCCGGCCACGCCGCTCGACAAGTACACGGTCGACGACATTCGCCGCGAGTTCATCACGGAGAAAGGCTGCGCGCCGCGCTGCACGGTGGCGTGCGTGCACTACACGTCATATATGGATTTCTGGCGCGCGCCGCAGACGATTCCGGCGCCGGTCGGGCAGCGGACGGAGAAGCGGGATCTGGTGCAGCTCGAGATTCGTTAACCCCCACCTCTACGGCAGCGGGCCGCAGTCTGAGCGGCGCCCTCTCTGTGACACGCACAAGGGTGATCCTAAAACCGCGGTTAGAAGCGCATATCCTTTTTAGTCGAATGGTGCTCGTCGCGCCAGTTCTCGAATAGCCTCCCATAACTCAGCGTGACGTACGCGGATCGCGCAAAGCCGAGCTCTTTCGCGGTGGCGTCGATCCATCGCGAAGGGCCTTCGATCTCCATGAAAATGCCGATGGGCGTTTCGTCGAGCGTGACGAGTCCCGGTTCGCCGCGGCGCGCAAACTCGGTGCGGTATTTCTCGTAGCGGAATCGTTCGCTGTAGCCGATCCCGGCGAATACCGCGAGGCATTCTTCGATGTTGTCCGCGTGGAATTCGCGCTCGGCGCGGCTTTTGTGGCGTATACCGGTCGCAGCACCCTTGAACGTGCACGTGACGACCTTGCCCGCGGCCCGCACCCGCAGCAGCATGCCGCGCCCGCGGATGGTTTCCACCTCGTCGTCCAGCACGAGGTTCTGCTCGAAGATGCGCGGTGCGATGATCCCGAATTTATGCGCGCGGAGCAGGGCGCGCACTTTGGCCGGGCTCCCGACGGGCAATTTGATTTCGGTCTCGATTGGCTTATGGGCGGCGGGCTTCTTCACCCGATCAGGATAGCCGACCCGGCAGTGGTCTGGTCTGGGAGTCTGATGCTAAACTCGTGTCTGCCTGCAGCGAGTGTGCGCCCGTAGCTCAGTTGGATAGAGCGTCTGGCTTCGAACCAGCAGGTCGGGAGTTCGAGTCTCTCCGGGCGCACCAGACCGCCTACTTTCCGAGAATCTGCACCTCAAGCGGAGCCAGTGTCACGCGCACGCAATTCAGCGGCCCAGTGCCCTGGCTTCCATCCGTCTCCTGGACCGCGACCGAGCCGGCCGCCAGCTGCGTCACCGCGGTTGGCCCTGTCGGCTGCGCCTTATTGCTGTAAAGCACGCGGAACTGCTCGCCGGCGCCATTCAGCGTGTTGTCTACGATCACCGAAACAGCGGACGCGTTGTTCGGATCCGTATTGGCCGCGATAACGATTTCCTGGTCCATCAGAATACGCGAAAAAGCCAGCACGCCGTTGAGGAACGTCGATACGCCGAAGTGCTGCTGGTCTCCCGAAATCGGGCGGAAGTAAAAGCGGCCGTAGCGCAGGGCAGGGGACTGGCGACGCACAGCCGCAATCTGCGAAAGGTGAGTGTAATACACGCTGTTTTGTGGAAAGCCCGGCGCCATCCCCCACAATGCCTCGCGCACGGCGGGATCCGACCCGCTTCCATGCAGCCCCTGCTCGGTCCCGTAGTAAACGCATGGAATCCCCGGCAGGCTGAACAGACACGCCAAACCCAGCGTCACCTGATCGTCAAAGAGCGTCGGATTCGCGGGATCCATAAAGCGGATGCGTTCCTTGACATCGTGGTTATCCAGAAATGTCACGAAAAACCGCGTCGCGTCCCCATGCGAGCTCAGTATGTCAGCCTCCTGCTGCTTCCGGAAAACATACATTCCGACCAGCTCCGACGGCGGCGCAAGCCCTTTCACCACCGGCTTGAGATCGAAATACAGCGGGTAATCGAGCGCCGCATCCACCCCGACCATGTCCGTGCCGCTCGCGGTATTCTTACCGATGAAGCTGGCAATCTCCACCTCGGCATCGCCCACAAACACCTCGCCGAAAGTGAAAAAGTTCTTCTTGCCGATGCTCAGCGCGAACTCCCGTACGGAGTTACCGAACAGCAGCGGCAGGCCGCCCTTCAGATAGCGCAGCGTGTCAATCCGGAACCCGTCGATATCGAATCGTGCGATCACGTATTGATATGCGCGGATCAACAGTTCCTGCAGATCGGTATTGTCCGTCCGGAACTGCTTCAGGGACGCAAAATCGCCGATCGTGTCGTCGTTCTGGGCTGTTTGTTCCTGCCGGCGGAAGAACACATTCTGGTGCAGCTCCGTCGGCCAGACGAGTGCATCGCGCGGTGGATTCTGTATCGTCGCGATGTCCGGCCAGTCGGGCCGCGCATTTCCCGGTACGTCGCGCCACTGAATCGCACGCGGCGTGGGCCGGAGATCGGCCTGCGCGCCCTGGCTGGTGAGGCAGTCGGTCTCACCCGGGTCGCAGATGTAGGCGAAGACGTCCCCCGTGTGATTCAGAACGATGTCGAGAATCACGTAGAGACCCTGCGCGTGCGCCGCGTCCACCAGCGCGCGAAGCTCGTTGTCGGCGTTGCCAGGATTGCGCGCGAAACGCGGATCGACATGCAGGAAATCGCGGATACCGTAACCGTGATACGTGCCGCCCTGAGACTGCACGTTGCTCAGCACCGGGCTAAGCCAGATGGCGCCCGCGCCCAGCCCCTTGATGTAAGGCAGCTGGTCCTGAATGCCGGCCAGGTTGCCGCCCTGAAAGTCGAAGTAATTCCCATCGTCGAAAGGCTGATGGCGGGGCGGCGCCGCGGAATTGTTGAAGCGGTCCACCATCAGAAAGTAGATCCACTGGTCACGCCAGTCCTGGGGTGACGCGAAGGCGTTAAGCGGGCCGCCTGTATCCCGGTTCGCGTTGAAAATCGCCAGAAAATCGGGCGCAAAAAGGGAAGTGGACATCGAACCTCCTCTGGGAAATGTGTCCGATTTTAACGGATTTCCGTTGGCCGCCGCAAACGAATTAATCTGTTTGTCGCGCAGCAGAGGTGATGCGGCCCTGCATCTCCCCCGGCCCTACAGCCGTTCGCTTCGCGCCAGCATCACTGCCGCCACCGCGATCAGAATCACCAGCACCAGCCCTCCGCCCATGAAGATCAACCACCCGAGCACGTCAGCAGGTTAGCGAAAACGACGTAAGCCGCGAATAAAAAGGTGCTCAGGAAAGACTCAGCAGGCAGCCGCTGGTCCGCTGGTATACTGGCATCCGGCAAAGGGGATTCCTGATGGCAGACGAAGACGTACAGACAGAACTCGCTCGGCTCCGCGCTGAGAACGAAGCGCTCAAACAGCGGCGCAGCGGCAATATTTCGATGAAGGTCAGCGAAAAAGGCGCAGTCAGCGTTTACGGACTCGGCCGCTTTCCCGTCACGCTTTATCAGGAGCAGTGGGCGAAACTGCTGGCCGCATCCGATGAGATCAAGGGCTTCATCGAGGAGAATCGCGCGCAGCTCAAAGTCAAGGAATAGCCGTCCTCGCACGACCGGGTATGATCGCTTCGCTCTATCCAGTGATCGGCGGCGAGCATTGCGAAGTGAAGGCCGAAACCGACATCACTTCACCGAGCGGCCCTTTCGATTCGCCTGAGGTCATTGCCGGGCGTCTGGTCGTGCAGCCGACGCCCGAGGAATTGGGCGAGATCGGCGCCAATGAAGTTCTCTACGAAGGCGAGGTGTATACGTTCGCATACCTCGGCGGCGACGGATCGTTTGAACTGAGGAAGTCCGGTGAGACAGCGCACGTTAGTTTCCTGGTCGAGCGGTAAGGACAGCGCGTGGTCGCTGCACCTGCTCCGGCAGGATGCCGGGACCGAACTCGCCGCGCTCCTCACTACGTTCAACAGTGAAGCAGGACGCGTCGCGATGCACGCCGTGCGCCGGGAATTGGTCGAAGCCCAGGCCGCGCGCCTCGGCCTGCCACTCTGGGCTGTTGCGCTTCCCTGGCCATGCCCGAACGCGGATTATGAATCCCGCATGCTTGGGGCGTGCGGGCGCGCGGTGGCGGATGGCATCACGACCGTGGCTTTCGGTGATCTGTTTCTCGAAGACATCCGCGCGTACCGCGAACGGCAGCTCGAGCGCACGGGCCTCATACCGGTCTTTCCCGTTTGGCAGATACCGACCGGTCAACTCGCGCGGCGGCTCCTCAATGCCGGCGTCAAGGCGAAGATTACGTGTGTCGACCGCGCGAAACTCGACGCCTCATTCGCGGGCCGCGATTACGACGCTGCGTTTCTGAACGACCTGCCGTCGGCCATCGATCCGTGCGGCGAGAACGGCGAATTCCACACGTTCGTTTACCACTCGCCCGACTTTACCCATCCGATCGCAGTGGCGCCGGGCGCAACGATCGAGCGCGATGGCTTCGTTTTTGCCGACATTGTTCCCGCGTAACACCCTGGCAGCATCCTCGTAGCATCCTCGTAGCACCGGCGCCCTCGTTTGTGAAATAATAGAGGGGTACCGATTTAGCACCCCTCCACTCATCCGATTCCGGATATGCATTCGTCAGGGCAGTATCAGTCAGTGAGGTTTAGAACCAGTTGTTGAGGCCAAAAAATGGCTAAGCGTTTTCGCGGCCAGAATTATCCATCAGTCCCGCCGACCCGGACTTACGTTCCCACACGAAGCGCAGTCAAACCGCCGCATTACTCCGAGATCGAGGCGGCCAGTCAGTGGCCGCCTGACGCGGAGCAGTGGCACGCGTTTGTGCGGGATATTGTGCAGATGCCGGAATCGATGATCCCGGCCGTGCAGGAGGCTGTCCGCCAGCCGAAGTGGAAGATTGCGCCGAACCCGCTGGCGTCCATCCGCACCACCGCGCATCAGGAAGCGAAGCGGATGGGGCTGACCTAGTCCCCTACGTCAGCGCCCGGAGCCGCATCCGCAGCGTTTCGTAGGCGCGGAACATCAGCGCCTTCACAGCAGATGTGGTGCATCCCAGGACGCGGGCGATCTGCGCGTAATCCATTTCGTCGTACTTGTGCATGATCACAGCCGCGCGCTGTTTGGGCGGCAGCGCACGGATGGCGCTCCGGATCTGCCGCGTCACCACTTTGCTGACCAGCCGGTCTTCCACGAGCGGCGTGACATCCTGTGCTTCGCGCCGCACTTGCACGGCGTCTTCCACATCGAGGCTGATCTGATTTCGGGTGCGCTTCTCGTCGCGGAAGTGGTTCAGGGCGACATTTGTCGTGATGCGGTAGAGCCAAGTCGAAAACTTCGCGCTTGGCTCATATGTCCGCCGCGACCGGTACACGCGCACAAATACATCCTGTGCAAGCTCTTCCGCGATCGCCCGGTTCACCACCAAGCGCGACAGGTAATTCAGCACGACGCTCTGATTGCGGTGCAGCAACTCGCCAAAACTGGCGGCGTCGTCGCCCTGAACGCGGATCATCAGCTGCGTATCGAAATCAATGGCAGGGGTCATCCTGCCAGTGCATTGGCCACGAGCCCGTGAATAGTTCCGTTATTTACGAAAAATTTATATCCGCACCCATCAAGCCGCGTGTTTGCGGATTGTGCTGTCGGAGGGATAGGGCTCATCGGGAACAACGGTTCCGGACCAACCGGTGGCCTTCCACACGTCGGCTTCGACCCGGAGTGCGCGCGCGCCGTGCTCATCCATCACTCTGTAAGCTGTGTCCGCCGTCACCTTGTCCACATGCGCGGCGACCACCACGCCCTGTTCGCGAGCCGCCTCATCCTTTAACGCGATCTCTTCGTGAGTGACGCCCATGTTATAGGTTCCTGCTATCACTGCTCCGAATATCGCACCCACCGCCGCGCCCGCCAGCAGTGTAACCAAGGCGCTTGCCGGACTCCCCGCGCGCAGGGCCACGAGGCCTGCCAAGAATCCCGTCGCACCGCCGACGGCAGCCCCAAAGGCCACGGCAGCGGGAAAAGTTCGTTTCGCGACCAGCGGCACCAGCCAAGCCATGAACCAGCCTGGCGCCATCCCGCCGCACGCCGCCAGATTTCGTTCAGAATACTCGTGACCTTCAGCTTTCACGGCATCGGCAACGGCAACGTCGTCGGAGGGTACGCCCGCCTCAATCAAATGGTCGATTACATGTTTGGCTTCTTCCTCGTTCGAGAAAACGCCCACCACGGTTCTCATACAGATAATCTCCTTTCCCGGGAGGCTGTGTGCAGCTGTCCGGCCACGCACAAGCGCCTGTATTTGCAACAGTTTCTATCTCGTTGACTGAATTTTGCTGCGTTTCGCGGCGCAGCGTGCGCCACGCCCCTCAGGTGGTTGCGAAGGCCTGCCGGAGCCGTCTCCATGTCACAGGCAGTTCCTCCGGCAGAACGCGCGTCTCGTTCACGGTGGTCATGAAGTTGGCATCGCCTGTCCAGCGGGGCAGCATGTGCATGTGGATATGGCCTGCGATCCCGGCGCCGGCGCTTTCGCCAATATTCATCCCGAGATTCAGCCCGTCGGGCCGGTAGATCATCCGCAGATGATGTTCCGCAACCCGCACCAGCGCCATCATCTCATTCGACTCCGCTACATTGAGCGCGGCGAGCTCCGCCACATGACGGTATGGCACGACCATCAGATGCCCCGACGTGTAAGGGAAGCGGTTCAGAACGACGAAATTGAGTTCACCCCTATGAACAATCAGGTGCGCTTCGTCCTGATTGGCGGCGGCCATCTCGCAGAAGATGCAGCGCTGCGGCTTCGGAATTTCCGTCAGATAACGGTAGCGCCAGGGGCTCCAGAGATAGTCCAACGGGTTTACGCGGGAGTGGCTTCCTCGGACGTCCCGGCGGCGGGTTTCTCTGCAGACTTTGCCCCGGAGTTCACCACGTCCTTCAGTTCCTTGCTGGGCTTGAAATAAGGGATCTTCTTAGCCGGCACCTCGACGCGTGTGCCGGTCTTGGGATTGCGTCCCACGCGCGACTGCCTTTGGCGCGTACGGAAACTGCCGAATCCGCGGATTTCGATCTTGTCTCCGGTTCGCAGCGAACGCACGATACTGTCGAAGATGGCTTCCACAATGACCTCGGATTCCTTCCGCGTCATTTCGACTACTCGTGAAACTTCTTCAATCAGATCGGCTTTCGTCATCGTTCACCTTATTTTGCCAAATACCACAGGATGAAGCAATTAGAGAATTCGTGCGATCAGCGTTCGCGGCGCGGAACCAAGTCTTCGAGGCCTGAACCCGCGGCCGCCGCACGTTTCTGGTACTCGTCCAGCCGCCCGCGCTCTTCTTCGTCCATGAACGCCTTCAGGCTTAGCCCGATTTTACGCTCTGTCTCGTTCATCTTAATGATTTTAAAGTCCATCTCTTCGGGAGGATGCAGCGGTGGCGGATCAGATTTCCGCCCCGACCAGCCCGGCACTTCCGAAAAATGGCATAACCCCTCGACGCCCTCGGCAATCTCGACGAACGCGCCGAACCCCGCCAGGCGCAGCACCTTCCCGTGCACCGTGTCGTTAACGTGATGATGCTGAAAGAAGGTCTCCCACGCATCGGGCTGCAGTTGTTTGACACCCAGGGACAGACGTTTCTGGCTGGCATCAATCGCCAGAATAACGGCCTGCACGATGGAGCCCTTGCGCAGCACTTCGCTTGGATGCTTGATCCGTTTCACCCAGGACAGATCCGATATGTGTACCAGTCCATCGATGCCTTCTTCAATTTCGATAAAGGCGCCGAACTCCGTCATATTCCGGACGCGCCCCTCGACCACCGATCCGACGCTGTAGCGCTGTTCAACCGTCGTCCAGGGATTTGCTTCCAGTTGCTTGAGTCCAAGCGAGATACGCCGGTCTTTGATATTTATATCGAGGACCACGCTCTCCACCTGATCGCCCGGGTGCACTACCTTCGAGGGATGCTTCATGCGCCGCGACCACGTCATTTCGCTGATGTGGATCAGCCCTTCGACGCCCTGATCGATCTCGATGAAGGCCCCGTAATCGGTCACGCTCACGACGCGTCCCACCACGCGGGTATTAATGGGGAACCGCTCCAGCACGCCCTCCCACGGATCGGGCATCAGTTGCTTGATGCCGAGTGAAACGCGTTCTTTGGAGGAATCGTACTTCAGCACCTGCACGGTGATCTCATCGCCGATATGCAGCACTTCCGCCGGATGCGTGACGCGGCCGTAAGAAATGTCGGTGACATGCAACAGGCCGTCAATTCCCCCGAGATCCACGAACGCCCCGTAGTCGGTCAGGTTTTTGACTGTTCCATTGAGCACCGCACCCTCTTTAAGTGCTTCGAGCGTGATGCTCTTGCGCGCCTCAACCTCTTCCATCACGGCAAGCTTACGCGACACGACCACGTTGCCGCGCTTGCGGTTCAGCTTGACGACCTTGACCGGGATACTCTGCCCGGTAAACTGATCGAGATTGCGGATCGGGCGCACATCGACCTGCGATCCGGGCATGAACGCGCGCACGCCGACATCGACCGCGAGTCCGCCTTTGACGCGGCCGATCACCAGCCCGGAAATCGTCAACTGCTGCAGTTGCGCTTCCTCCAGGTTGTCCCAGACGCGGATGCGCGAGGCGCGTTCGTGCGAGAGATGGACGTAGCCCTCGGAGGTCTGGCCGCTTTCGACCATGACCTCGACGACATCGCCCGGCCGCACCGTGACGGCTCCCGTGGCATCGGTGAACTGCGCGATGGGGGCTATGCCATCGGATTTGAATCCGACATCGATGAACACATCGGCGCCGGAAATCTTGAGGACGCGGCCCTCCAGCACCTCATGGCGCGACGGCGGCGCAAGATGGCTGTAATCTTCAAGTAAGTGCTGGTATTCGTCCGGATCAACCGCCGCGACCGACGATTCGAAATTAACGGACGACTCATTGTCTGGCACTGCTCAACTCCCCGGATCTCCTGAAGCCGTACTCCGCCGCCAATACTACAGGATTCTACCAACTATAGAGATCCGGCGCGAGGGTTGTCAAACTCCCGTCCAGGCGTGGCCCGCGGGGAAGGCAACTGGTTGGCCGCCAGATATATAGACGGTGTCAGTCTGCGGGCTGCACCTGCTGGCGGGGCGAGATCTGCCGCATGATGTCCAGAACCATCGCCTTGTAGTCTGTACCGTAATTGTAGGCATCGAGCTTTCCGAAGGTATCCTTCCCGCGGTAGGCCTTGCCGTGCGCCAGTGTGGTGGCGACCGTGTGAATCGCGTCGCCGATGCTGGCGAACTTCTGCTTACCGTTTGCCCAGCCAAAGAGGTTGTTCCCCTTCTGCGCTTTCCCGCCGCCGGTTTCGACGAAAGCCAGACTCGGTAACAGCCGCCAGTCGAGCCCATGGGCGTCGGCTTCGGCGATGAACATCTCGGTGAATTCCTGAGCGGGGCACTGCCTGTCTTTTAGAAACTTCCGCAGGATTGTCTCCCGCAGATCGAACTTTTTGCGACTCTTTGATAGGTCCTGGTCGCTGTGCACCGTGGCTGCGATTCCCAGAACACCCGCGAAGATTATAAAACCCTGGGGTAAAAAGCGCTTCATGCGTGTCGTTCTCCTTTTTTGAGGCGGAACGGCCTTTGTGGAGCGGCCGAATGGTGGGTGGATACTACTTTCGGGTTACAAAGCGGTCATAGGAGGGATTGTACCAGAGGGGTTTCTATCGTTCCGGCCAAGGAAGGGTTGCACGCGATCAAATCTGAAAACGGTACTCGTCAGAAATGTTTCGGCGACGACAAATATCGTGATTTCTGCAGGATAGCCGGAGCGCGGGGAGGCGCAGTAATCGAGGAAGCGGCTTAATGCCGCTCCCTCAGTGTCACGGTTCGGAAAGACTTTTTAGTGGTGATGCTGGTGCTCCTTCTCCTCCTCGATCGCCTCGGCGGGGATCGGCGCGTAGTCGTGGGTGTGGCCCGGATCGAACGACGCATGCTCATGCGAGTGCACATGCTCGTGCTCATGGGTATGCACCAGATCGCCGTGCCGATGCTCGTGTGTATGCCGGTGCACGTGCTCGTGGGCGTGCGGTTGCGGTGGTTTCACAGTTTCGTCTGCCATTTGGTTTCTCCTTTGATTGTTCGTCTGATCAGTTCGGCTAGCCCTTCGCGGGTGCGGGGAAGCGGCCCATCCCCTGGCGCCGGATTCGCTTCCTCCAGCGCGAGGCCCAGTTCCACCAGCGCCGGCACCCGCAGGTGCGCCCCGCGCAGTAACTCTGCCAGGCGGAAAACGTCTTCCACCGGCCCGTGCGCGGCGATGCGCCCCTCGTGCATTACCCAAGCCTCGTCGGCCCACTCGTAGGCCAGATCCGAATCGTGCGTGCTCACGATCAGGGTGGTCCCGGCCGCGTAGAGGTCGTTCAGCAGCCCGAGCATGGCGGTAATTCCGGCGTAGTCGAGGCCTGCCGTGGGTTCGTCGAGCAGGATAATCTTCGGACGCAGCACCAGAATCCCGGCCAGCGCCACGCGCTTCTTCTCCCCGAGGCTCAGCTCGTGCACGGGCCGGTCCGCCAGATGCGGGATCCCCAGCCGCGCCAGGGTCTCGTTGACGATCTTCCGCGCCGCCGCCGAATCGAGACCGTTGTTCAGCAGCCCGAACGCCACGTCCTGCTCGACAGTCGCCGCAAACAGCTGGTCGTCAGGATCCTGCAACACCACGCCGACGTCCCGCCGCAGCGCATGGAGCCCCGTGCGTGAATAATCGATCGGCCGCCCCAGCACCGCGAGTTCCCCCTTCTGGGGGCGCAGCGTCCCGTTGAGCAGCATCATCAGCGTAGACTTGCCGACGCCGTTCGCGCCGAGCAGAGCCACCCGGCGCGGCTCAGCCAGGCGGAAACTCATCCCGCGAATCGGGGGTGCCGCGAGACCGTAACTGAAACTGAGACCGGTCGCCTCGAGAATCATCTTCCAATCAGTCCTTTCCCCAGAATGAATACCGACGCCTGCAGGGCCACGATCCCGAACGCAACCAGGGGCGACAGGCCGCGCTCGGCGCTCAGCACCCACAACCGGCCTGCGTACCCGCGGGCTTCCATGCCTTCTTCGAGGCGCCGCACGCGGTCGACGCAGCGCACGAACAACCCCCCGGCCAGCATCGAAAGCGCCCGCAGACGGGTCTGGTATGTCGCCTTGCCCATCCGCCACGACTGCGCCCGCCGCATCTCACTCAGCGTCGTCGCCATCACGAAGAGGAAGCGGTAAATGGTGAGCGCCAGATCCACCAGCACCGGCGGAATCCCGGCTTTGCCGAATACCGGGATCAGTTCCATCAGCGGCGTGGTCCAGCCGATGAAGGCGAGGCAGCACACCGCCGCGACCGAGCGCACGAGCAGCCCGGCGGCCAGCGGCACCGCATTCCAGTCGACGCGCAGGAGCAGATGCGAGGCCGGTCCGCCCGCTTCGACCGCAATCCCAATGGCGGTCATCACCGCAAACGAGACCGGGATGGCGAGGACCGTGAGCCAGCTGCGTACGGGGATTCGCGCCCCCGCCGTCGCCGCGACCGTTACAATCGCCGCGATGGCCAGACACCAGGGCAGGGGAGGCACCAGCATGGCGACCAGGAGGAATCCACCGCCGAACAGCACCTTCTCCCAGGGATTACGATGCCTCCACCGATTAGTGAACGCAATGTCGTTCAGGTGCGCATGGACGTGAATGCGGTGCCGCGCGTTCTTGCCGTGGCGCCGCAGCCGGTAAATGACCCAGCCCAGAATCAGCACACCCGCCGCACCCTGCGCCGTGAACAATAGCCCCTCGGCCGTCTTGCCGGGCGTATAGACCGGAACCGCGATCGGGTGATAGCCGGGGCGCAGCGCCTGGATGGTGTTCTCCGCGCGATCGTCGGTGCCGATCTGCGCTTTGTGTTCATTGACGACGTACATCCCCGCCACCAGCAGCGCCAGGACACCGACCACACTCGCGCCGGATTTCCAGACTGAACTGCCGCGAATGACTGCCGTTCCGATGCCCTCGACCTCGCTAGCCGCCAGCGCGCGCAGCAGCGCCACGGTCAGCATGCCTTCGGCAATGGCGATGGGAATCTGCGTAATCAGGAAGACACCGAGGAATTTCAGGAATGATCCGAGAAATCCGCCGTGCGCGGAGGGATAGGCGAGGCCGAGCTGCGCCGCGGTGGTGACGTAGGTTGCGAGGTCCCCCGCGACGGTAGATATAAAGATGCTGCGGTCGCGCGACCAGCCGATCTTCAGCATCAGCCGAAGCAGCAGCCACATCGCCCACGGCCCCGCGATGCCAAGTGAAAACAGATTCGCGCCGAGCGTTGTCAGCCCGCCATGCGCCAGCAGCAGGGCCTGAAAAATCAACGTGATCAGCGCGAGTGCCGGCATGGCGCGCGGACCAAACAGATATGTCCCGACCGCCGTGCCGGTGGGATGCGATGAACTGCCTGTCAGCGACGGCATCCGCAGCGAACTGAGTGTGAACAGGAAAGCGGCGGATGCGGCGAGGAGCACGCGGTTTTCCCGTTTCCGGTCAAGATCCCGCGAGATCGCCCGCACACTGATGACGGTCGGGATCGCGGCCGCGGCTGCCCAGCCGATGCAGTGCGAGATCGGCAGGAAACCTTCAGATATGTGCATGGGTCTCGTGACCGGTTCCGGGCGCGGGCAGCAGCCGCGCCGAGTTCAGAATGAATACCAGTTCCGACGTCACGTGGATCAGCGCGGCGAAGATCGGATTCAGCAGGCCCGCCGCGGCCAGCCCCACGCCGACGGCATCCACCGCGAGCGTTCCGGCGAAGTTCGCATAGATGATGCGGCGGCAGCGGCGCGCGATTTTCAGCACTTCGGCGAGGCGCAGCAGGTCATTGCCCAGCAGCACCACAGACGCACTCTCGCGCGCCACGTCCGTGCCCGACCCCATGGCGACGCCGACGTTGGCCTCCACCAGTGCGGGTGCGTCGTTCACCCCGTCCCCCACCATCGCCACGCGCCGCCCCTGCCTGCGAAGCTCCAGTACGCGGCCGACTTTGCCCTCCGGCAGCAGTTCGGAATCGACCTCATCGACGCCCAGCTTGATCGCGATGGAATGACCGACTTCTTTGCGATCGCCGGTCAGCACCACGGTCCGGCATCCCAGCGCCTTCATCTCCCTTATTGCCTGCGCGGCTTCCGGCCGCAGCACGTCGACGATTTTCACGGCGCCTACGTACCGGCCTGCCTGCGCTACCAGCACTTCGGAATAGCTGCGGTGATTGTCATCCGGGTCCGGAACTGCGACGCCTTCGTCGAGCATCAGAGCGCGTGTACCGACCGCCGTGTGGACGCCATCCACCTCGCACAGAATTCCTTTGCCCGGCAGATAGCGGAAGTTCGCCGGTTCGCTCACCGGCAGCGACCACTCCGCCGCCTGCGCCACGATCGCCTTCGCCAGCGGATGTTCGGAGAACCGCTCCGCCGTCGCCGCAATACGCACCGCCTCGCGATCCGCTTCGAGCACCTTCGGCGTGCCCATGGTCAGCGTGCCGGTTTTGTCCAGCACGACCGTGTCGACCGTGCTCAGAATTTCCAGATACAGCCCGCCTTTGATGATCGCCCCCAGTCGCGCCGCACGCCCGATGGCTCCCAGAATCGCCAGCGGCGTCCCGGCCGCGATGCCGCATGCGCCCGCAACCACGATCACCGAAATCGTCGACCGCGCATCGCGCGTCACGAACCACGTGAGCAACGCGCATCCCAGCGCGAAGTAAACGAGGTAGCCAGCCAGCCGGTCGGCCAGGCGCTGAATCGGCGCGCGCGAATTTTCGGCCCGCTCCACCGCTTCGATGATCCGGCCGAACGCCGTATCCGCCCCGACGCGTTCCGCCCGGATCTCCAGCACACCCGAATGGTTAATCGTGCCCGCGAACACCTTCGCCCCTGGCGTCTTCTCCACCGGCAGCGACTCACCTGTGATCGTGGCCTGATCGACGAACGAATGTCCCGAGATCACCATGCCATCGGCCGGGATATGCCCGCCCGGCCGCACCACCACCAGATCGCCGGCGTGCATGTCGGACAGCGGGCGCGTGGAGACCTGCCCGTCCACCCGGATCTCCGCGATCTGCGGGAGCATGTCGAGCAAACCCCGAATCGCCCTGCGCCCGCGACCGACCGTCATGCCTTCGAGGATCTCGGCGACCAGCACGAACAGCGCAATCACCAGCGCGGTCATGAACTCGCCGATGGCCGACGCCGCCACCAGCGCGATGGTCATCGACAGCTCCATCGTCATGCGGCCCTGCAGGATATCGGCGATGGCTTCGCGGAAGATCGGGTAACCGCCGACCACGATGCCGGTCAGCGCCACCAGATCCAGATGATGGAACCGCGGCACCACGCCGGTCCAGGCTATTAAGAGAAGAACCGCCACGAAAGCCACCCGCGCCCACTCATGCCAGCTGCTTTCGTGCTCGTGATCGTCGTGATCGTGATGCTCGTGCGGCTCGACAACCGCCTGGGGATAACCTGCGCTGTGGCTCGCCATAAGCAAAAGCACGGCAATTGTACGGCCCAAAAATCGTCGTGAAAACAGGCATTTTCCCGCGCAATCCGATCAAAAGGCGGCACTTCAGGCGCGATAGCCCGCATCGGGTGCGCGAGAAGGCTCAGCGGCGGCGTCTTGTCCGTTCTAATCGAATGGAGCGACTCTGCCGATTATCCGTATGTGAGACGAGGAAGGAGCTTGAGAGGGTGCGGCCGACGAAGCCGCCGCTGGCTGGTCCGCGTCGTCTTTGCCGTTCTACGGATCGTGCTGATTGCGGGTCTTGCATTCAGCTGTTGGAAACTTATTCCCACCAAAGCGCACCAACCGGAAGCAGTTGCGCCTGTTGGCGGCCCGCTTATGCCGGGGATCGTGGCAATTTATCCGTTGTCACTTATCCCCGGCGGGTTGCCATCGGACGACGCGCTGGAGACCGCGCGCGCGTCAGATCCGGTTCTCGCGAAGCATTACGCCGATGTCGGATTCCTGCGTCCCGCCTGGCTGCCACGAGATCAGTGGTTCTATGCGTCATATCGCCGGGGCGGCGCGATCTTCTGGACAGGTTCCAGGGTTCGCGTTCGGGCGGGCGAGTTGGTATTTGCGGATCGAAGCGGCAACATGATCCGCGGGCGGTGCGGAAATCGGCTGAGTGAAGCACCGCACAACCCTGTTGAGTTTGTTCTGCCGCCGGAACTGGCCATCGAAACGCCGGAAATCTCCTTTGTGGAAACGCCTCAATTGCCGGAGACTTCACGGAATGACCTCATCTCGTTTCCCTTTGCGCCGTTTCCTCGTGTCGAAAGGTTCGCATCCAGAGCAGATACTCCGCGTATACCCATTTCCGTCGGGGATGACGAGTTGGGGGCGGGACCTGAAACGCTGGACCCCTTCCCGGCGTTTCCTGCCAACTTCTCCCCGGTTCGCAAACCATCTTTGATTACTCCGGAGCCAGACACCTTCAACCTGATGGTCGCCGGTGGAATCATAGCGGTGGCCTGGGTCGCGTCTTCGAAGTTCTTCAAAGATTAAGGTGTCAGCGGACCCCGGCGTCACCTACCGCCCGGCTCGTCCGAACCCATCGTCATGCGCCTGCCGCCGGGCAAGACGATCGCCTTGACCTTGCATCCCTGCGGCCGGTCCTTGGCCGGATAACCTTCGATCGTCACCCGCAATCCGGGCCGAAGCGTTTCCCTGGTCCAGCCGCTGCGCATCAACCCGCCGGGCGCCGAGCCCTCGCATTCCCAGTGCGCGACCTTTCCGCCGTCATCCGTGATATCGAAATAGACCCACGAATGTGGATTGATCCACGCAAAGCGCGTGATTGTCCCCTTCCACGTCTTCACTTCACCCCAATACTCCGCTGCCGCCGAATGATGCCCCCACACAGGACCCGCCGCAAGCAACAGCCCCAACGACGCGCCCCACTTCGCGAAATTCATCTGTCCGGCCTCTTTATTTATAATGAGGCCTGCCGATTGGCGCTGTAAGAGTGCGCCGCCGGAAGCGGTCAATAAGAGTTCAATAAGCTGCCGAATTCGGCCGGCACTTCTTCCCGGCTCTCGCCGAGATCGAGTACCTTCGCCGCCTGCCCGGGAGGCAAATCCTGCAGGAGCAGCACCGCTCCGTTACGGAAGCAGATTGCGTCGCGATACGTGTTCGGTTCGGCGCTCAGCTGCACAAATCTCACTTCTTCGTCAGCCTCCAGCCCGTGCTTCCGGCGCAGATCTGCGGCCACGTTCCTCAGCAGCAGACGCGCTGCCGGAGGAATGCAAACCGCCGGTACCGAACACCCCTCGATAAAGCAGCCCATGAAGCGCTGCCACAAAGACGCCGCTCGCCTCGACTCCCTGTATTGACAGAGGCCGAGCACCGAGGTGAATCCCATGGAACCCGTTGGGAACCGATGGACCACCAGTTCTTCTCCTTCGGCCGCCAGCCGATTGGGGAGAGACATCAAAGAATAGTCACACATTTGATCTCCTGCGAGCCCTGAAAAGTACCGCCGCCCTTTCTGCACATAACCGCCCAATGTCAGTTTCGATGCGGAACACGCCGCGGTTATCGGCGTGCATAGCTTCTCACCATGAAGAAAACAGACGATGTGACGCTCCGGCAATACGCACTGGCGCGCCCGGATGACCGGCCGGGTGCGGACTCTGCCGGCCAGTCCGGAGACGATATGGGACTGTCCACGGACGAGAGCCTCGGCTCGGAGAGCGTCGCCGAACTCGTCGCGGAAGGGCAGTTCTTCGAGGCCGAAGCTCTAAGCGGGCTGGAACGGCCCTATCCCGACGACGCTCCGGTGCGGACCCACGAGGTGCTGGAAGATGACGTGCCGTCCGAATATCCTGCCCGGGATTCGTCACTCGACACTGATTGAATTCGCCAGTCAGGTTCCCGGCCGATGCTGGTTCGGTACGGCACTCTCGCTGAGCAGGTCAAGGATTGCGGACACGATGTGATCCGCGTCGATGCCGAAAAGCTGCAGCAATTCGGCCGGTTTCCCGCTGCGTGGAATCTCGCGTACCGCCAGTTTGCTGCCGCGCACACCCTCCGTGGCGAGGGCGCTGAACACGACGTCGCCGATTCCGCCGTGCTGATAATGATCTTCCACGGTCAGGACGATGCCTCCGGCTTCGCGCGCCGCCACTGCCAGTTCGCGCCGATCGACGGGCTGAACGCTGAACAGATCGATGACGCGCACATGAAGTTTCTGTTCGCGAAGCTTATCGTACGCGCGCAGCGCTTCCTGTACTGTGACGCCCGCCGCCACGATCAGAGCGCGATCCTGATCGCTCCGGCGCAGCACTTTGCATTTGCCGATGCCGAACTCTTCGTCCGGTCCGTAAATGACCGGGGAAGCCGATCTGCCGAGGCGCAGATAGCAGGGTCCGGGGTGCTCGGCCGCCAGCGCGGTGGCTCGCCAGGCTGCCGTTGCGTCAGCCGGATAGAGAACCGCGAAGTTGGGCTCGGCGCACATCATGGCGAGATCCTCCAGGCCCATCTGAGACGGCCCGTCTTCTCCGATGGAAACGCCGACGTGGGTTCCGGCAAACTTCACATTGAGCCCGCTGATGGCGGTCATACGAATGAAATCGGCCGCGCGCGTCAGAAAAGACGCGAAGGTACTCACGAACGGTGTGCGGCCGCGTGCCGCAAGACCCATAGCCAGGCCGGTCATGTTCTGTTCAGCGATATAGCACTCCAGAAAACGCTCCGGCGCCGCCTTCTCGAATTCCTCGGTATACGTTGAGTTCTTCACGTCTCCGTCGAGCACGACAATGCGCGGATCGGCGGCGGCGATCGCTGCCAGACCGTCGCCGAATCCACGGCGGGCGGCGACCTCGACGCCAATCTTATACTTCGGCTTCGATTCCGCGACGCGTTGTGCGGGGACAGCAGATGACGGCTGCCTGGCGGGCAGATCCGGCTCCCAGTGCGGATCGGCATCGGAAAGCGTGTTACGCAGGGTAGTCACGATTCTTGCGGCGTCGTCCCATTTGATGGGTTTGCCGTGCCAGTCGGGAGAATTCTCAATGGATGGTCCCAATCCCTTGCCCTTTACCGTGCGCGCCAGCACCACCGTGGGGCGCTCGCGCGTGGCGGCGGCCCGCTCATAGGCGCCGAGAAGCTCCTCGACGTTGTGGCCGTCGACCAAAAGAGCCTGCCATCCAAACGCTTCCCAGCGCCGTTGAAGGGATTCGGCATCACAGCGGCTCATGGTGGGCTGACTCTGGCCGAGGCCGTTGATGTCGATCGTGGCACACAGGTTGTCCAGCCGGTTGAATGCGGCCCACTGCGCGGCTTCCCATACGGACCCCTCAGCCGACTCGCCATCGCCCAGCAGAACGTAGACCCGGTTCGGCCAATGACGAAGATTTTTCACGTCCCAGGCCATTCCGGCCGCGGCGCAGATACCCTGGCCCAGTGACCCCGTCGCCACCTCCACGAATGGGAGACGCGGTGTAGGATGGCCTTCAAAATCGGAGTCGATGCGGCGGAGATGCAGCAACTCCTGGTTCGAAAACGCCCCTGCTTCGGCCCAGGCGGCGTAGAGCAGAGGCGCGGCATGCCCCTTCGATAAAACGAAAATGTCGTTTTCCGGTTTGCGCGGGTCTTGCGGATCGAAGCGCATCACGGAATAAAAAAGCACGGAGACGATCTCGGCTGCGGACGCGCAGCTGGTCGGGTGCCCGCTGCCTGCCTCTGTGGTGGCGAGTACGCTGTCGATCCGCAGCAGTGTCGCCTTGTCGCGCAGGACGTGAACGGGCGTTCGATGCAGACTTGGAGTCATGATCGTGACTGCCTACAGTTGACCGGCCAATGTGGGGCGGGCGGAGTGTTCGACCACACACCTCTGACTTGCGTGATAACATGCGCTGACATATGACGAACTATGGCGTCCGCGCCGCTGCTGCGTTCCTCGTTTCAGCACTCATCGCCACCCCGGCTTTCGCCGCTGAACACGCCTTCGAGCGTGAAGCGCAGGACCGCGCCCAAATTGAGAAGCTCATGTGGCAGTATGTGCGCGCGCTCGACACCGAAAACGCCGAAGCCTACGCCGCTGTCTACACGCCCGACGGTCAGTTCGGCAGTGGCCCCACTGCTGTCAAAGGCCGCGAGGCACTGAAGAAAATGATTGCCGACCTCCGCACCCGCGCCGCCGAGAACGAGGCTAAAACCGGCGAGAAGCGGCCGGCCATGTACCACGTGATCGCCAACAGCTATCTCGAATTCACCGACAAGGACCACGCGCGGCTCGAAGCCTACTGGATGACCGTGTTCGCCGACGGCGGTCCGAAAGTCCCGGCGCGGGTGGCCGCCGCCGGACGGGAAGTCGACGAGCTTGTGAGACTGAACGGCCAATGGCTGATCCAGTCGCGTGACGTGGCGCCGAAGCAGTAACGCCGATCAATACCTTTTCGATCCTGCCGGTAACCAGGCTCTCGGTGACTTACTCAGGCGTTTCGCACATGTACGAGTGCAGCCGGCCAGGCGGAAGAAGTGAACCGGCTGCCGCGCCAGTTCGCCATCGCCGCGTGGACCACGATCGTGTAAACCACAGCCGCGACAATGTCGAATACATAGTGCTCTCCCATATAGACGACCGCGACCCACACCGCGGCCGGATACAGAAACGCCAGCCAGCCCCAACGCGGGAATTTCTTCTGCAGAAAGAGCGCCATCATCAGCGGATATGTCGCGTGCAGCGACGGCACCGCCGCCACCAGATTTACGCCGAGGTATTGATAAACCGTCGGCAGTGTCACCGGATGTGTGAACGTCGAAAGGACTGCCGCCATGATCCGTGTCACTTGCGGCAGGTATCCGGCTTTGCCGGCCATCCACGGCGGCATCGCTGGAAAAGCGTAGTACGTGATGAACGCCATGTACGAAACAATCACCATCGACGCCATATAGCGCTTGAACAGCGGGCGGTCGACTGCCCAGAAAACCAGCCCCACCAGCAAAGGCACGAAGAAATGCAGAAAGTAGAGCACTACCGCGGCAGTGTCATACCAGTGTGTCTGCCCGTGGAAGAATTTCTGTTGCAGCTGAATTGTCGGTATTCCGCCAAACAGCCACCGGTCGAACCGGATCATCGGCAGAATATGCGCTCTGTGGACGAGGTCCGGCAGGGCGCCCCGCAGGCAGTCGTAACCAACCAGCAGTAGAATCGGCGGCGTCCAGTCCTGTAGAAAGGTACCTTCCCGGCCCACGACCACCAAGCCCACCAGCGCCAGACCAAAAAACTGATCCGGCACCACGAATCCATGGTGGGCCAGCATTATCCCGCCCATCACTACCAGATAAACAAATATCCCTGCCGGGATAACCCGATCGGAGTCACGGGCGTGCGCCCATATCAGCCGAATGATCGGTTGAATGCTCCACCGGCGCTTTCTTAACCCGGGAACGGACTCCGCTCGAAGCGCGGTCTGGGCGCTGCTTGCCACTCAGCCCATGCTAACCGGCTCTTGATTTATGATTCCATTATCTTGGTACTGGATCCGGTACCGGTTTGGAATAAAGAACCGATCGGGGACCAGACCGAGTCAGGATAGTGCGCGGAAGGCCGGTCTTACAGGCTATTGCGGGGGTCCCCGAGCTAATTTCCGGCTTTGAACTTGATTTCCGCCGTGTCGCCCTTTATTTCGACTGTCGTGCCGAAAGGCTTTGACGCTTCGGCCAGGCGCTGCAGAATATAACCCGCTCTCGCACCCGTCGCCGGCGATGGCAGTCCGCGCGTGTCGAGGAACTGGTTGTTTGTGCGCGCGTTGTGAATATCGGGCTGGCCTTCACCCACGTTGTTCAGCGCAATCGGCCGCAAGGAAACAGATTGCAGCTTCTTCCCCTGAAACTGGACGTAAGCGATCGCGCTCTCCCAATTCATCGGCTCGTCGAGGACTGTCAGGGTGGGCGGCAAATTGTAAATGAAGTTGCCCAGATCATAAAAGATGGGCTTGCCGTGATAGATCTCCACCCCGTGCAGCAGAGGCGCGCCGTGCATCACTATGATGTCGGCGCCCGCATCCACTTCCGCATGTGTCCACTTCCGCAGCCACTCATTCGGCGCCAGCCGCTCCTGCATCCCTTCCGTGAAAATCGTTGCGAACGAGTGGTTCCCAAAGACGTGGTTATGCTGGTACACGATCACGAGATCTGCGTGCTGCCGAGCGTCACGAATGCTTTGAAGGAGGCGTTGCGAATCCACCGGATTCGGTATGTTTCCAGGCGTGGGCGGCAGCTCAGCCGTCGCCTCATTTTCCTTGTCACCCGCTTCGACGCGAAGCTCATTAACGCCCGGTCGGTCTGCCGCAGCGCTGGCTCCCGCTGTAATCAGGCCTGACGCGCTCGCGATCAGGCCAATCGTGCCCTTCGGGGTTTTGAGATAACCCGGCGCGGCAGCTTCGGCAAGGTCACCCCCGGTTCCGGCATGAACGATGTTCCGGCTGTCCGTCTCCCGGATCGAATTCCGAATGCCAGCGGCTTTCAGATCGAAAGCATGGTTGCCGGCAAGGGAAAGCAAGTTAAAACCAAAAGTTTTCAGCGCATCGAGTGCTTCAGGTGGAGTGAGAAACCCAAGTCCCGCACCCTCAGGGGCGGCCTCTCCTTTCTCGGCGATCACGGCTTCAAGGTTGGTAAACACCACATCCCCCCTCAGCAGCCCCTGAATCACAGGCACTGCCGCCGGCGCGGTCGCGCGGATGTCGGACCGGATCATCGATTGTCCGGCCAAGGTGATCGTAATCTGGGCCGAATCCGGGTTCTGCGCAACAGTCATCGCACCCGCCATAGCGAGCAGGACGGCGAGACGCGCCGCTCTCCTCGGGAACCCGCCGGTCTTAAGAATTCTCCCCATTCGTTGGCCCTCGCGTTTTGGTTTGAGCGCTCGATATGCTTTGAGGTTCCGCCCGGTTTCCACGCTTCCACCGGATCTCCTCCGTACCGCTCCTCATCAATATACGCTGGTTCGCGAAGTAGATTATGCTTTGCAGGAACTGCTCCGGCGTCATCCGGTCGCCATTGATCTTGCCCGCCGCGAACCGGGCCACGAGCCGCTCCACGTCGGCGAGTACAGTGGCGTCGCCACACAGCACGCGGTGGTCACCGAGTATCGACAAATCGTCCGCGTCTTCGTCGGCGTGACCAGCAACGATGTCGTCATCGGCGAGGACCAGAAACGGATTTGTTCTGCGCCGGCTCTCGTGCGCGGGTTGTGGGCCTGCGGAATCAGACGTTCGGTCGGCCAGCGGATCGATCTGGATGTCGATCTTCGGCTAAATCGGCGTGCGATCGATCTGTTTCGCTATCTCAATAGCAGTTCGCGCGGTCAGTCTTCAGCAGACCGGCCCTCCTTCCGGATGCGCTTTGCGACGTGGAGCCTTTCAACTGCCGAACAACTTCCCGAACGCGGGTCTCCTGTGGGGGGTTGTCTAAGGTGAGGTACCGCCCCTGGCTTCGAGCCCTGGCTGCTGAGGAGAAAGTGCCGGAAACCCTTATGCCGCTTCGATTTACCGCAACAGGCGTGATTGATAAACAACGCCTAACCGCGGAAGATCGATGATTCTTGCCGGTACTTTCCGCATTGTGATCAGGACCGTCCTCTCTTCATGATGGGCTTAGATGAGAACCCCGGAGAAGGAAACTTAATAAATGAAAACCCGCTGTCTTAAATTGGCCACGGTCATTATTGCCTCTTGTCTTCCTTTTGCGGTAACTGCCGCAGCCGATTCAATCACCGTGACTCTCGATCCAAACTACCCGTCGGACTACACGTTTTACAGCTTCACCGCCACGGACGGCTCGACCCATGACGAGCCTGTCGCTCCATACAGCGTGACCGTGACCGACGCCGACGGTATCTACCACGACGCGTCGGCTTACGCGTTTTGCTATGACATCAATAACGACGACTATGTCGGCACCCCTTATACGGGGTCGCTCGTCTATGACACGGACACCGCCACTATGGAGGCCACGTACCTCGTGAACGAGCTCAATCTCGCGGGGCTTGACTCTGCGTCCACGTCCGTCAAAGGTGCGATCTCGATGGCCATTTGGCAGATTATGTTCCCGTCTTCCACGCAGAGCGACGGCTCCTACCTCCCTGTGGACCCTGCGGCGCAGTCCTACGTGACGGCGGCCGATCAAGCTGTGTCCAGCGGCGCATGGACCGAGGCCGATTCCGATCTATACCCCACCTTCATACCGGACGATACGAGTTCGCAACGATATGGCCTCATCCTTTCAACGAGTACCCCGGTCGAGACGTTCTCCGAGTCAGCCGCCCCTGAACCAGGTACGGTGTGTACGCTCATGATCGGTGTTGGACTGCTGTGGGCAGGAACTAAGTACCGCAGAGCAAGCCCGGGCACGGTTTGATTGAGGACTCTCGCGTGGCCCGCGATGATGTCATCACCAGCGCCGACCAGAACTGGATTGGTCCAGCCGAACTCACGGATCGAAGCGGCAATTGCGGCGATCTGGATGTCGGCACTTGGCGGAACGGGCTGGCCGGACACGCGGTCGATGCCCGTTGCCATGACGTACGAGCCCACTTGAGGCGTTCGCTGCGCTGCGTGGAACTGCAGTTGACCGCCTCTGAGTCGAGTCGCGGCTTAGCTGTTCACCCGCCCAGCGGCTTCGCTGCTCTTCAGCAGGAACTCCGGAAACGCCTTAGCTTCCTTTTGAAAGTAAATCCTGTACCTGCGCGCAAAGGTCGGCGGCGGGCTGACATTCCTGTTGTCCATCAGCTTCTCGTGCGGACCCTCCGCGAAGAACATATCGACGTCCCGTCCGTCCTTGGTTTTGACTCTGCCTCGCGGAGTGCAGGCGATGAAGTCCTTTATCCTCACGTAGGTTCTTTCCGAAACATTCACGCGGTTGGCTTCGCCCGACGATTCCATCCGCGACGCGAAATTGACTGAGTCGCCCCAGATGTCGAACGCGAATTTGTGGATCCCCACCACCCCGGCGATTACCGGACCTGTATGCAGCCCAACGCGAATCTTCCAGTCGATCCCGTCCGCACGGCGAGCCATATCTTTAACGGTTTCGACGATCTCGAGGGCCGCGAGCACGGCGTCTACCGGATGCGACGGCCGCCGTTCCGGCAACCCGCTGACGAACATATAGCTGTCGCCGATCGTCTTCATCTTCTCGAGTCCGTACCGCGAAATGATGCGATCGAAAGCTGTGAAATATTCGTGCAGCAGCCCCACCAGTTCTTCGGCCGCCAGCCGTTCGGTCGCCAGCGTGAAACCGACGAAATCAGTGAACCCGATCGTCACGTCTTCAAAATACATCGGCTCCACGGTGCCGCATTCGTTCAGCTCTGCAGCTACCTTCTCGGGCAGTATGTTCCGCAGCGTGCGCACCGCCGCCTGCTTCTGCAGTTCCGCTTCCCGGAACGCTTCCTCGAGCCGCGCTGCTCTCAGATGTTCTTCGTCGCGCAGTCTCTTACGTTCCAGCAGTGAACCGATTCGGGCCCGCAGCAGGATCGGGTCGAAGGGTTTGGGCAGATAATCCTCCGCGCCCATCTCGATGCATCGAACGACGCTCTCGATTTCATCGAGGGCCGAGATCATGATGATCGGCGTGTCTTTCCAGGTCGGATTCGCGCGTACCCGTTGCAGCACCGCGATACCATCGAGCTCCGGCATGACGATATCGAGCAGAATGAGATCGAAACTGGCTCGTTCCAGCTGCTCCAGCGCGTCGCGGCCATTGACTGCGAGAGTCACGGTGTAACCTTCGCGAATCAACCGTTTGGAGAGGACGTCGAGATTCGTTGGGCTGTCGTCGACTAGAAGCAGATTCCCGCGCGATGGTCCTGCAGGGGGCAAAACAGGTTCAGCCGCCGCTTCGACCGGAACCGAAAAGACAGGCCTGGCCGGTTGCTCCGGCGCCGTGCCGGCGGCTCCTTCCCAAATCGATGGAGCCTCGCTCGTCAGCTCGCGCAGGCTCCCCACCGCCTGCCGCAGGCGGTCGAGATCGGAGGCTATGGCCGCCGCCTCTGTTTCCCGGCCGATCTCGTTCAGGAGTTCGTCCATTCGGCCGGTTTGCGCCTGCTGTGCAGCGCTGAATTCACTCCATACCGCCGGCCTGATCTCCTCGGGTGCGCGATTCAAAGACCGGGATTGCACATCGAGAGACGAACGGGCGGAGTCGAGCACGGACCGAAGCTTCTCAACCATGCCGGACTGCCCGGCCGCCTTCGCATCCTCAAGCAGCATTTCGCTGTAGCCGATGATCTGATTCAGCGGCGTCTTCAGGTCGTGCCGAAGCCTTGAAAGCAGCTGCGCACTCTGCGCGCTGTTGACTTCCGGCGCCTCAGTTGGGCTCACTTGCGCCTCTCGCTCTGCTCAGCTGCGCCTCGATCTTCCCCAGCAACCGCACCAGATCGATGGGCTTTGTATCGTAATCGTCGCATCCCGCCTGAATAGTCTGGTCCCGGTCCCCGGCCATCGCATGCGCTGTCAGTGCGATCACCGGGATGCGCGCCGTGGCCGCACCGGCCTTGATTCGGCGCGTTGCTTCCCAGCCATCGAGCACAGGAAGGCTCATATCCATCAGGATGACGTCGGGCGATTCCGACGCCGCTTTCGCGACGCCTTCGCCTCCATCCACTGCTATCACGACGCTGTAGCCTTTGCGCTCCAGCCGCCTCGAGAGCATGTCCCGGTTCATTTCGTTGTCTTCGACGATCAGAATTCTGGCCATACGAGTCCTCCCGCCCTATCGCGCACCTGTCATCGCCGCCGCCCGAATCCGCGCGGTCAGCAGTTCCCGAGTCATCGCCACGAGTTCGGCCGGGCTCGCGGCCGATTTCGACATGATGTTCTGCACCCCGCCGGAAAGCCGCTGCCGGTCCTGCGGGGTGATTTCGCGCGCTGTCACTACCAGCACCGGTATGGTCTTTGTCAGTTCGTTCGCGCGCAGGCGCTCCACGAACTCGAACCCATTCATGACAGGCATCATGAGGTCGAGAAAGATCATGTCAGGTCGCCGCTCGTCGATGCTCGCCAGGGCTTCAATTCCGTTGACCGATTCTGTAACGGTCCAGCCCTCCCGTTCCAGAGTGCGCCGCAGGAGCATGCGATTGTCCGGTTCGTCGTCCACCACCAGAGCCAGACGCGAAGCTCGTTCGGGGGCTGTCCTGCCAAGCACTTCCACCAGTCGTTGACGATCCAGCGGTTTGGTCAGATACTCGGTCGCACCGAGGGCGAAGCCGGTGTTTTTGTCATCCACAATGGTCAGGAAGATCACCGGGATGTCCGAAAGTTCGGGGTCCGATTTCAGCAACGTCATCACTTCCCACCCGTCCATCTGCGGCATCATAACGTCGAGTGTGATCGCGTCCGGCCGAAGCTGGCGAGCGAGACGCAGTCCTTCCTCGCCGCCCGCGGCGTGTTCAACGCGGAACCCGTCTTTGGCAAGGCTGCGGCGCAAAAGATCCGCCACAATCGGGTCGTCGTCGATAACGAGTACGACGGAGGCTGTCGCCGGAAGCGCGGCAATATTTGCTTCCGGCAGAGCTGCCATCGCCGGCCCGGGCGTAGCCTCGGGACCCCTCGGTACAACCCTGACGGGAATGCTCATCGTGAAAGTAGTCCCGTGGCCCGGCTCGCTCGACACGGTAATGTCCCCGCTCATCATCCGGCAAAAATGACGGCTGATTGCCAGCCCCAGGCCGGTGCCGCCAAACTTGCGCGTAGTCGAAGCATCGGCCTGCTGAAATGCCCGGAACAGCTTGCCCATTTGTTCGCGCGTCATGCCGATTCCTGTGTCGGCGACTTCGAAGGAGATCCAGGCCTCATCCTTCCGCGCGCGCAGTGTCACCGTTCCCTCATTGGTGAACTTGCACGCATTCGAAAGCAGATTGAGCAGGCTCTGTCGCATCTTCGTGGCGTCGGCGTGAATAATGCCCAGTGATTCGCCGCCGGCGTCGACGACAAGCCGGTTTGCGTTCTTTTGCGAGAGCGGCTCGATCACCGCCCGCACGTCTTCAAGCAAATGGTCGACCGGGAAGTCCTCAAGATACAGATCCATCTTGCCCGCTTCGATTTTCGAGATGTCGAGAACGTCGTTAATCAGCTCGAGCAGATGCTTGCCCGCCGAATGAATCTTTCTCAGATCGGCCAGATACTCATCGTTGCCGTCATCCTGTGCCACCTCCTGGAGCATCTCGCTGTATCCGATGATGGCGTTGAGGGGCGTCCGGAGCTCATGGCTCATGTTCGCCAGGAAGTTGCTCTTGGCCTGATTCGCCGATTCCGCCGCGTCTCTCTCCCGCTGCAGATCCTCGGCATGCCTGCGCTCGGTAATGTCGCGGATGTTGACGATCATGCCACAGACCGCCGGGTTATCCAGCATGTTGTTCAACGTCACTTCGACAAAGCGGGATTGGTTATCCGACAGACGCACACGGAGCTGAACCTGCTGCGTGCCGCCCCAGCTTTCTGTGGTACGCCCGAGCGCCTCATCGACCTTAGGTCCGTCTTCGGGATCGATGAAATCCCGGAGCGGCCGCCCCTGCGCGTCTTCCACTTCTGTTCCAAGCACCCACGAAATTGAAGGGCTTGCGTACCGGATCGTCCCTTCGCGGTCGAGCACCGCGATCACGTCCGCCGTATTTTCGATGAGCGAGCGATAGTGCAGTTCGCTGCGGCGCAGCCTGTCCTCGGCGTCCTGCAGACTTTTCTCGCGCGCGGAGATTTCATCCACCATCTTCCGAAAACTGCGCGCCAGAATTCCGAGCTCATCCGATCGACGCGAGACCTGGTTCAGTTCTTCGACAGATTCGTATTCCTGCCGGCTCACGCCTTCACTCGCCAGCGTCAGCCGCCGCACGGGCCCCACCAGCCGACGCCCCATCACGAAAATCACGCCGGCGAGAAACACCGTCGCCAGGGCCGCAACATAGGCCGTTCGCCGCGCAAGGTCATTGGCGGGCGCAGTAATTTCCGACTCCGGGATGCTCAGCGCCACCTTCCATCCGGTTTCCGGAGCAAGGGACCAATAAATGCGGCGTGGCACTCCGTCTTCGACGACGTGTGTGTTTCCTTCGTCGTGTGCCGCTATAGCCTTGCCGCCATCGATCGATGTCACCAGCGCGCCGGCAAATCCCTTTTTCATCACGAGCGCGCTGTTTGGATGCGCGATAATCCGGCCATTGCGACCGACCAGGAAAGCGTACTCGCGGAGACGGGCGTCTATTGCGGAAGCCGGATTCTGATGAAACCGCACGTACTCAATAACCGTTCGCAGGTAGTCCACCGAAAGATCCGCGCCGGCGACGCCGATGAAATCTTCTGAAGCGCTGAGAATGGGGCGTGTGACGCTGATGATTTCGGTGTTGGAGCCGCTGTCGAAATAGGGCTCCGATATATGCAGTTTGCCGGTCTTTTTGGCCGCGGCATACCACTCGAGGCTGCGATCGCGATACCCTCCTGGCGGATTCACCGCATGGGGCAGGCTCTTGCGATCCACCCATATCATCGACTTCGGATCGCTCGGCGGCGCCTTATCGAAGACCACATAGATCCCGAAGGCCTCGTCCTCGGGCAGGCTGTCAAGCAGATGGGACAGCAGGGGCCCTGTGAATTCGCTCGCCCCATCCCCCGCTGCTTCCTGCCTGGCCGCCAGAGAGCGCGGCAGGATTCCAACGCGGTCTACGTAGATGTCCATCTGTTCCGCGTCGGACTGAGCCTGGCCCTGGGCGTCAGCGCTGGTCTGCTGTTCGACAATCCGGCGCGCTCCCAGGTAGCTCACGAAAATCGTGATCATCAGGATGACGCACGTCGTAAAAACTGTCGCAACCGTCAGCTTGAGGCTCAGCGAGCGCGGCGTCCACTTCATCAGCTCCTCCGCCTCCCGGCATGGCGGGGAACGGCACATAATGTGCCAGGCATCATTCTTTATCGGACAGACTGTTCTTGTTTATGGCGATTTGCAGCTCGGCCCGGAAACTGCCGGCGATTGATCCGGCCGGGCGCACAATGATCCTTACTTATCGACCTTTCCCGGCCTGATTTCGGCTCGTGGCGGTGGACGACATGCTTTTGCCGTTTGTGGGATGACGTGAAGTGGGCGATTCGGGATCCGAGGAAGTCGCACCGGACGATCCGCCTTTCTCAAACGTATTTGACGGCACAGGAGAAACGGCTTCGGCACATTCGACTGGCCCTGCGAAGCGCAAAGGCGGAATCACACCAGCGGGTCGGCGACAGCTCAGTATTGTGTTTCCGAAGTTCCTTCACCATCTCCGGATGCAGGTCGGTGAGCGTTGCAAGCGGCCAGCGGGGCTAACAACCCCGCTGCAGGATGCCATCCCGCCCCACATCACGCAAGAGACTTCGGAGACACAACACCAGCGGCGGCGCATGCCAGGAAGCGGGGCCGAACGTCGCCTGAGCTGAGCCCTGGATCTGCAGGAGGCATTGTGCGCAACGCTTGTGCGTTTTTTGCGTCTCTTTGGAGTCGAAGGCGTTTGCGCAGGACTCGCACCGTGACCACGGCTGGGTCGACAGTCTCCGCAGCGCCGTGGATCAAGAACTGTTCCCCAATGGTTGGAGCCAAATAGAAAGTTCCGCTGGCTTCCGACCAAAAAGCCCGGCACGATATCTGCTATCATCCGCGCATATCGAGCCGCCGGGTAGGCGTCTATGAAAATTACACGCAGGATTTTTGCCGCAGCCATGCTCGCTCCATACGCCCGGAGCCAGGACATTCTGACGCTTCCTCCGCCGAAGGCCGATGCGCGCATCCCTTATGGTGACGATCCCAACCAGTTCGCCGATCTGCGTCTGCCGAAGGGCAAGGGTCCGCATCCGGTGGTCATATTCATTCATGGCGGTTACTGGCTGGCCGCTTACGACCTCACGCATGCCGGGCATCTCTGCGCGGCGGTGACGGAAGCAGGTTTCGCCACATGGAGTCTGGAGTATCGGCGCTTCGGACAGCCGGGCGGAGGATGGCCAGGCACAATGGATGATGCCCGTGCCGGGGCAGTGCATCTCGCAAAAATCGCGGCGGAGCGCGGCATCGATCTTTCGCGCGCCGTCATTGCGGGTCATTCGGCCGGCGGGCAACTCGCGCTCTTGGTGGCGGCGCAGAACCTGATGCCGTTTGAGCGAGTGGTGCCGCTCGCCGCAGTGTCGGACCTGCGTCGCGCGGCAGAACTCAGGCTGGGCGGCGGAATCGTGCCGCGGCTGCTGGGCGGGTCACCCGAAAGCGTGCCGGAGCGTTACAAATCGTCGTCGCCGATGGAATTGCTGCCTATCGCGGTTCCGCAGAGGCTGATTCACGGAGAGAAGGACGACATCGTGCCGTTTGAAATGAGCCGGAACTTTGCGCGGGCGTCGAAAAACGCAAAGCTGATTGCGATTCCGAATGCCGGTCACTTCGAATTGATCGACCCTCGTTCGGCGGCGTGGCCCACCGTGCTCGCCAATATCACCAGGTGATCCGGGGGGCAATCGATGAAGACACTGTGCAGCGCGACTTCAGGAAAGCGGCACAGGGCAGTCCCCCACACATCGATGGCGATCAGCTGTACGCGAGCATCGGGCCGGCGTTTTCCACACCGCACTTGTGGCTTCGCATCTCGAGCGTGCCGCCGGTTTCACCGCATCTGCGGCACGTGACCATCTTCTTGGGCCGGCCCACGCCGGGCCTGGCTTCGCAGCAGTCTTTGGAGCGGGGGGAACGCGTAATGCTCGCGCCGAGGCTGAGTATCTGTTCCTGTGTCAGGTAGTGACCGCACGGCAGGCGGACCAGCGCGCGATTCGGCAGATTGTCCGCCGCAACACCCGCACGGCGCAGGGCGGCGCGCATGCGCGCCATGAGTTCATCAATGCTGAACGGCCTTGTAAGGAAATCGTCAGCTCCGCCGTCGAGCGCCTCTACTTTGTCCCTGTCCGAGTGGCACACGGAAACGATGATGATCGGAACGTCCCAGCCGGTGCGAATGGCCCGGCAGATTTCGAGGCCAGCCTTGCCCGGCATGTTTGTGTCGAGAAGAATCAGATCGACCCTGCGGGCGCGGAGCACCTCGATCGCCTTGTCCCGGCTCTCGACATCGATAATGTTCGTACCCCGGGAAACCAGGGCGTTGCGCAACGTTCCTCTGAAGTGCGGCTGATCGTCAACCAGCAATATCGTTCGGCTCTTTAACATGCGAATCTGTCGGCGTCGGTGGCTGCCCGTGCTGGCAAGTTCAATTCCATATACGAGTCACTGAAAACACGCGGCAACAAATACTTCACTTGCGCCATATAGCGCAGCTACGTTCATTTGGTCCAGGGATTCTGCGTGGCATCGCACAGGCAAATCGGCGTCTACCCTCCCTGGGATCTTCATAAACAAATACGTCAAAGGCCGGTCTTCTGGATTTGGAGGGCTGGCCGGGTGTCCGGCAAGCCGAGGCGTCATGGGCCACAATTTTGCCGCGTGCCGGGGCGCGGTTCGGTTTAGGGCTTTTGTCTTTTGAGAGGAACAGGGGCAAAGCGTTCGCAGGTGAGAAAAAAACCCGTCTCGAAGTCCGCTCGATGCGACTTGTGTCGGCATCAGCGCCCGCGGAGCCCGATGCGGCTCCGGACATGTATGAGGTGTACCTGACACTCGGTCCGCGCGACGTTCATGTGATGGCGACTGGTCAAAGGGGACGAATCGAGATGGCTCTTCGATGGGGCGGGCGAGTCAATCTGCATCAGGGGCGGGACCGTGTCTGAGATAGAGCGGAGGCCTTCACACAACTCAATTACGGTTGTGGGCAGGACGTGAGAGTTTCGGGCATAAGCCCGATCATCAGCGGGATGCCTTCGAGAGTGTGGGGTTGTGCCAGCCACCATCGGGCGCAAGGATGGTGTCGGCTTCCTTTGGACCCCAACTGCCACGCTTATAGGGCCGAGCCTTATTGTGGGTCTTAAGGACTGGATCAACCGCCGCCCAGGCGGCCTCAACCGCGTCTTCACGTGTGAAGAGCGCGCCGTCGCCGGCCATCGCGTCGGTCAGGAGCCGTTCGTAGGGCGCTTCCTCCGCAGGCTGTTCTTCTGAGAGGTAGAGCTCTCGCTGCTCCCCGGCGAACTCCTTGCCGGCGAGCTTAACGCGAGCGGCGAGGGCGACTGCCGCGCCGGGCGAGAGGCGGAAGCGCAGGTAGTTGGCGCGGTCCGTGGCTCGTTTCGAATCCGCGAAAAGGCGCTGCGGTGGCACTTTCAGTTCCACAAGGACTTCGGTTGCGGTGACAGGCAGATATTTGCCGGAACGCAGGTACCATGGCACACCTTCCCACCGCCATGAGTCGATGCCAAGCCGTAAGGCGCAGAAGGTCTCAACGTCGGAGTCCCTGGCGACACCCGGCTCTTTCCGGTATCCGGCGTACTGGCCGCGGACCAGATCTCCGGGCCTGAGAGGGCGCATGGCCCGGAAGACCTTAGTTTTCTCTCCGTGAACCGCTCCAAAATCCCTGCCTGCGGGGGGCTCCATGGCAAGAAGCGCGACCACCTGGAAGAGGTGATTCTGAATCACGTCTCGCAAACAGCCGGCGGTTTCATAAAACGAGCCGCGGTTCTTCACGCCGAAATCCTCAGCCATGGTCACCTGAACATTGGCCACGTAGTTACGATTCCAAATGGGTTCGAGGAAAGAATTGGCGAAGCGAAAATAGAGGATATTCATAATCGCTTCCTTTCCAAGGAAGTGGTCAATCCGGAAAATAGAGTTTTCCGGGAAGACCGCCCGCGCCGCGCGGTTGAGCTCCCGCGCGGACGCCAGGTCGCGTCCGAACGGCTTTTCGACAATGACACGCCCACGGTCTGCCAGATTCGCAGCGCCGAGTCCTTTGATTACTGTCTCGAAGAGCGAAGGCGGGATCGCGAGGTAGTGCGCGGGCCGCCGCGCGCTGCCCAGTGCGGTTTTCAAGGCGGTGAACGTAGCGGGGTTCCCATAGTCTCCGTCTACATACTTGAGCAGCGACAGAAGATGATTGAATGCGCGCCTGTTATCGATTCCACCCGATCGCTCTATACTGTCTGTCACGCGTTTCTGCAGGCGTTCCAGAGTCCAGTTGGGAAGAGCCACGCCAATTACCGGAACGTTGAGCGTGCGCCGTTTCACCATCGCATAGAGCGCCGGGAAGATCATTTTGTGGGCAAGATCGCCCGTGACACCGAAGACCACCAGAGCGTCGGAACGGGGGGACGTCATCGTTCATCTACCTCCAAAGCGGGAGCCTTTTTCTCATGCCCACCGAACTGGTATCGAAGAGCGGACGACATAGTCTCTGCGATCCAGCATCCGTCTTCTGAGTCCGATACCCGGATGGCGAATTCGGGTGGCTTTGTCGATATTCTGCGCGCCGGGTGGAAGGTTCGCAATGGTGATGTTCCCCTGGTTTGGATCTTACAGAACGTGAGCGAAAGTACTACTCCGCAGCGCCGTGCCAAATTAAGACCCGACATATCTCCTCACGGAACCGCGCCCGGAGTTTCGTAGGCGGCCTTACCGCAGCTGGCCGATCGTATATTGCAGCGCCTGGTACTGGCTCTGGTAATCGTACTTCGCGCTGAGATTCTCGATCTCCGCCTGCGTCTGGTTCAGCTGAGCCTGCGACAGCTCGACGATCGACGCGAGCCCCAGATTGTAACGGCCCTGCGCGAGATTGACGGCCAGATTCGCCTGCTGCACCAGCTGGGCGGTCACGTCGATTCGCTGATAATGCGGTGGAAGCGTTCGCCCAGGCCAGGCGAACATCGCGCGAGAGACGCAGTTGTTCATCGCGCAGCTTCTGGTCCGCCTCCATGGCGCGGTCGAGCGCGGCTTCGTGGCGCGCCGTAAACAGAGTGGCCATTGAAAATCGGGATCGAGACATTCAGAGCTCCGGCTGCATATTCCGCGGGAATCGGCTGCGAAGTCAGCTGCTCGATATAAGGGATATAGCCTGCCACGCCAACTGCGTTCACGGTGGGTCGCTTCAGATCCTTTTCGGCGTCGGCGAACTTGTACGCCGCATCGCGGGAAAACCGCAGGCTGGCGAACTCGGGGCGGTTGGCGATTGCCTGCGCGACCAGGTCGTCGGGAGCTTGCAGGCGGGCTGGGAGGAAGCGGCTCTTCCTGAACCTGATAATCCACCACCCGATCCGCTCCGAGCGCGCGCGCCAGTTCCGCATAGGCTTCGTCGAGGCTGTTCTGCGCCTGGATAAGCAGTAGTTTTGCCTCCGATACATTGACTGCGGCAAAGCTGACATCGAGCTGCGATCGCAGTTGATTCTGCGCCAGCTGCGTCACCTGATCGAGCACGGTCTGGCGCGTTTTGATGGTCTCCTGCGCGGTCCTGATCAATGCCTGTGCGTGCAGAACATCGAAGTAGGCCCGGTTCACCTGCAGCAGAACGTCATAGCGGGTGGCCTGCACGTTCTGCGCGCCCGCCTGCGCCTGCAGACGCGACGAGGCCACGAGATTTTTCGTGCGCCCCAGGTCCGTGATGAGCTGAGTGAAGCTGAGCCCGGCGCCGAAGCGATCGAACAGCCGCGAGTCGGTGATAAAACCGGCGCCGATCCGCGCCGCGTAGTTCGCCCCGGAACCGGTGACATCGGCGTTTACGGTCGGGAAGTAGGCCGAACGCGTCTTCCACGATCTGCTGATTGCGAAGGCAGCTTCATTCTGCGCGGCCTGAATCTGCGGATGGTTCTGCAGCGCCATCATCTCCGCCTGCTGGAGCGTCAGCATCGGACCGGTTGTGCCGGCGGCCGTGGGGGTTGCTGTGCCAGCGCCTGTCGCACGCACAGTACCACGAGGGCGCGAAGACGACCTCGTACTGGCAACCGGCGTGGCGTTGCGTTTCTTTTTTCCATAAACCAGTAGATACGCGGCCGGAACGATGAAGATCGTAAACAGGACCGAAGAAGTGAGGCCGCCGATAATGGCGCGCGCCATGGGAGTGTACTGCTCGCCTCCGGTGCCGAGCTTCAGCGCCATGGGGGCCAGTCCGATGATAGTCGCGAGCGAAGTCATCAGGATCGGGCGCAGGCGCACGCGGCAGGCGGTAATCACGGCGTCGGTCGACCGACAGTCCCTGCTCTTCCAGCTTGTGGGCGAAATCGACGATCAGAATGCTGTTGGAATCCGCAATGCCGATCAGCATCAGTACGCCCACCAGCGACATCACGTTCAGCGTGGTGTGCGTCAGCGGCAGGATGATCAGCACGCCGATGAATCCCATCGGGATCGCGAGCATGATCAGGAACGGATCGACCCAGGAACGGAACTGCGCGACCAGGATCAGGAACAGAAGGATGAAGGAAAGCCCGAAGCCGATACCGAAGCTCTTGAAGGATTGATCCATGCCGTTCACCATGCCGCGCAGATTCACGCGAATGTTGGAAGGAAGTTTGGCGTCCGCGATGGCTCTGGCGGATCGCGGCTGGTCAGTTTGCTCAGATCCTCGCCGACGGGAGTGACATAGACGTCCGCCACGCGCTGGATCTGATAATGATCGATCTCGGTCGGCGACTGAAGGTTCACCAGCTTGACCACGGAATCGAGCGTGGTCGGCTGTTTGAGATTGGGCGCGCGCAGCGGAATTTCCTTCAGATCGACCAGATTGTGGATGGCGCCCTTGCCGTGTTCGGCATACTGCACGGAAAGAAAGTAGTCGTTGCCGGTGTTGTAATCGACCCAATAGTTCGGCGCGATCATGATGTTCGAATTCAGCGCGGTAATGACGTTGTCGACGACGTCTTTTTGAGTCAGCCCCAGTTCTCCCGCGTGAACCCGGTCGACATCCAGCCGCACGGAGGGATAATTCATGTCCTGCGGAATGTAGATCTGCCCCACGCCAGGCAGGCGGCGGATGCGCTGCGCGAGATCCTGCGCGGTGTTGTAGGTGAGATTGAGATCGCGCGTGTTGACCTGCACGTCGATGGGGGCCGGCATGCCCTGAGTTGAGAATCGCGTCCTGCATCGATCCGCTCTGGAAAAACGCGCGGACGTCCGGGAACTCGGTGGCCAGCCGCTCGCGGACACGGTCCATGTATTCCAGGCTGCCGACCTTGTGGTCGTCGTTGAGCGCCACCTGGATGGTCGCCGTGTATTCTCCCATGTTGGTGGTGTAAAGCGAGGAAATATCGTTGACCACGCCGATATTCGACAACACCATTTTGAGATCCTTCGGCTCGACCACCTTGCGGATCATGCTCTCGATCCGGGCAACGTACTCGTTGGTCACTTCGATCCGGGTGCCCGTCGGCACCTTCATGTTGATGGTGAATTGGCCGGCATCGGTCTGCGGAAAGAAGGCGCGGCCGACAAAGGGATAGATTCCCAGGCTCGCCACGAACAGGCACGCCGATCGCGGCCACGGTCAGCCCGGGATGCCTCAGAGCGCCGCGCACCGCGCGCTCGTAAACGTCGAGAACGCGGTTGAAGCCGCGGTTGAAGCCACGGTTGAAGCGGCCGCCCCAGGAGCAGCTTCGCGCTCATCGTCGTCATGATGTGCTCCGCGCCGTGCTCCCCATGGCCGGGAACGGCCTTGAGAAAGCGCGCGCAGAAGAGCGGAATCACGGTCATCGCCACCACGTAAGAAGCCAGCATGGCGAGAACGAACGACAGGGCCAGCGCCGAAAACAGGAATTTGCTCACGCCGAACAGAAGCGTGACGGGGAAGAAATCCACCACATCGACCAGTGTCGCGGCCAGCACCGCCAGGTTCACTTCGGATCCGCCCTGTTCCGCGGCGACCGCCGGAGACGATCCCATTTCCAGATGCCGGTAAATGTTTTCCAGCGAGATGACCGAGTTGTCGATCACGCGCGAGAACGCCAGCGCGAGACCGGCCAGGATCATGGTGTTGATGGTGCTTCCCAGCAGGAACAGAATCACGAATGCGGCCATCGTCGGAGATCGGAATCGACAGAAGCACCGCTCCGGTGGCCCGGCCGCTGCCGAGGAACACCAGGATGATGACAGCCGATCAGCACCAGTCCGGTTGCGCCCTCGTGCAGCACCGTGTTGATCGCTTCCTTGACGAAAACCGACTGATCGAAGACGATGTTGGTGACCAGCTGTTTGGGCAGGTCGAACAGATGCGCCGTCAGATCGCGAACGTCGTTGACCACCTGGATGGTATTGCTGTCTCCGCCCGACTTCATGATGGGGATGTAGGCGGACTTCTGGCCGTCGATGCGGACGATGTTGTACTGCAGCTGGCTGGCGTCTTTGGCCTCGCCGATGTCTCCTACCGAAACCCAGCTTGTGCCCACGGTCTTGATGGGAACGCTGTTGAGATCGGCGACATTCTTCACCAGACTGTTGGAGTAGACGTAGAAATCGGTCGGCCCGATCTTGACGTCGCCGGCGGGGAGAATGAGGTTGCTGTCGTTTACGGCGTTGACTACGTCCATCACGCTCAGCTGCCGCGAGAACAACTTGAACGGATCGACATAAACCATCGCCTGCCGGTACTTGCCGCCGAATACGGCGGGAATCTCGGCGCCGTTGACGATGGCAATCTGATTTCGGATCTGGAACTGCGCCAGATCGTGAAGCTGGGTTTCGCTGAGTCCCTCGCCTTTCACCGTGACCAGCGTGACGGGAAGACTGGAGGCGTCGAATTTCAGCACCAGCGGCGGCAGAGTTCCCGGCGGCAGGCGCTTGAGATCGGCCAGCGCGAGGTTGGACAACTGCGTCACGTCCGCATCCGCGCTGGTGCCGGGCTGGAAGTACGCCTTGATGATGCTCACGCCCAGCAGCGAGCGGGACTCCATGTGATCCAGTCCGCTTGCCTGGGTGAACCAGCGCTCCAGCGGATTGGTGATATCGGTTTCAATGTCCTCCGGCGGCATGCCGTTGTAGAACGTCGCTACCACCACGACCGGAATATTGATCGGCGGAAAAAGATCCACCGGCATGCGGGCAATGCTGGTGAGGCCGATGACCACCAGCGCGAGACACAGCACCACGATGAAGTAGGGATTGCGAATGGAGAAGCGCAGGCATGGAGCTTATTGGTCCTGTGCCGGGGCCTGCAGAAGTTGAACCACGGACGGATGCACCTTCTGACCCGCTTTCAGACTGCTTCGGTCGCTGACCACAACCATCTCGCCCGTCACGCAGTCCGGAAAGTACTTCCGCGTCTTCGGCGGTCTGAATGCCCAGATTTATATTGCGCACTTCGATCGTTCCGGCGGGAGACACGACATCCGCCGTCGTCGCCTGATCGCGCATTCTGGTTCACGCGCCTGCAGCGGCACGGCTATAGCGTTATCCTTCCGATCGAGCGCGAGCGTGGCTTCGGCATAAAGCCCCGGCAGCAGCTTCCGGTCCGTGTTGTAGATATCGACTTCGGTGTGCATGGTGCGCGTGTCTTCCTTGACGTCCACGGAGAATCGCGCGACTTTCCCGGTATAATTCCGGCCGAGCGCGGGCACGCTCACTTGAGCGGAATCGCCAATCCTGATATAGCGGACATAGGATTCCGGAACAGGGATCACGAGACGGAACCGGTCGTCCTGCGACAGCCGCGCCAGCGGCAGCGCCTGCGTGCTCGAACTGGTGCCGGCCTGGACCAGCGTGCCGAGATTCGCAAACCGCTGCGTCACCGTGCCGGCGAAGGGCGCGGTGATTTTCGAATAATCGAAGAGCACCTGATCATGCTGGCGCCTGGCCTTGGCCGCGTCGAGCTGGCCCTGCGTCACCGCGAGATTCGATTGCGCCGCTTCCACCTGGGCCTCGCTGGCGAGATCCTTACCCGTCGCGTCGTCGACTTCCTGTTGGGCGACAAGGCCTGGCTGGGTCTTGGCGACATTGGCCATCCGGTCGGCCTCGAGGTGCTGCACTTTATGCTGCGCCTCGTAGCGGGTCACTTGATGCTGCGCGTTGGTAACCTGATCGGCGGCGCTCTTGATGGCGGCGTCGTCCTGCATGCAGCTGCTGCTCCAGCTCGGGAATCTCCAGAACCGCCATCAACTGGCCTTCTTTGACGCGCGTTCCGTAATCCACCAGAAGCTTGCTTCACATAGCCGGATTCCTTGGCGTAAACGTCGATTTCCTGGAAGGGCACGAGCTCGGAGGAAATCGTCAGGCTGCGCGACAAAGGCATGGACTTCACGGCAACGACGCCGACAGTCACCTCCGAAGCCTTCGCGCCCGGATTGGCGTCGGCATGTACCTTGGCTTCGTTACCGTTGCACGAAATCAGTCCTGCCGCCAAAACCGCAAGGGCTGAAGCCGTCCATAAAGACCAGCATTTCATTCGCAATATCGTATTCATGTTGGAAGTGCGGGTCCCGGAGGCAGGCTGCCCTGCGAAACAGAACGAATGCGGTCGGGCAACTGTCCCGGAGAAAAAGCGCTCGGATCGGCAGAATCGGGTCAGTTCGTCTTCTTGCTCCTGAATTTGGCGGACCATGTCGGGCACCTCGGAGGCAATGTCCCGCGGAATGGTGTGCACACCGTTTCTGTCGCCATGGACGAGATCGCCCGACTGAATCAGCAGGCCGCCGAGCTCCACCGGGCTGCCGAACTCGACGATATGCGCATAGGCGTGCGAAACCGAGACGCGACGGGAGAAAAGGGAGAACCGCAGCGCTTCCACCGCGCCCAGATCCCGCACTGCGCCGTTCGTGACACATCCTTCGCACTTCAGCGCTTGCGCGATCGTCGCGTGAATTTCACCTACCAGCGCTCCCAGTGCTGGGGTGCGGTCGACGTCCTGGAGGACCATAATCCGCGGCTCGGGCAAGGATGCCAAATGGTTCCACCAGTCCATGCGGTCGAAGTACCAGCCGCCCCTCGGCGGCGCCGAAGAAGTGCGAACGCGGGCAGTCACCGCGTAGCCGAGCATAGGCGGGAGCTGGGGAAACCGGCACCTCACCGATCCGGAAATAAAGCCCTCGTTGCGGGGCCGTACATTGAATCTTTCAATGGCATTCGCAACGCTGCAGGTATCCAGCTTTCGAAGGCTCTCAAAGGCGGCGCTCGAAACAGAGGTCATAATGTTGTGATCCGGCTTCGGGTAAGGGGCTGATTCCGCAACTCTCCTGCGATTCAGTCTATGCGTTCCGAGCGAGTTCGTTCCATACCTGGCAGTTGGTATTTCTGACCAAAAAGCCAGGTAGAGACGCAACAGGCCTTTAATTCTTAAGGACTTTCGCAGTACGCTGGCAACAGGACAAACGCATTCGCACCGCATTTCCACCACACCACAATGCGATTAAGAGCCGATTCCCCCGAACACGACCTTCACAGAGACGGCGGGCGTCTTGCCCGTCCTGATCATCCCGTTTGGAATTTGCGATTTGCGTTGATAATCGGTTTTGGCGGCCTGCTTCTGGCCATGGCCCTGACCGGCGGAGACGCGCTGTTCGTATTGGGGAAGGTACGGCGCGAGGACGACGGGATCCGCCGCCAGTTTCTCTTCCGCAACCATGCACTCAATGACGTTCGTTCCGACCTTTACCTGTCGGGAACCTGGGTTCGCGACTATGTGCTTGAACCTGAGCCCGTGCGCGCCGAAACTTTCCGATCCGGCCTCGAAGACGTCCGCAAGCGGATGCAGGCCGCGCTCGATGCTTATGCGCGCCAGCTCAGCCCCGGGGATCGACCTCAATACGCCGCGCTTGAAACTGAGCTGACGCGTTACTGGGATGTTCTCGGGCCCGTCATGCGGTGGAGTACCGAGGAGCGGCGCACCCGCGGGTACGAATTTCTGAGGGATGACGTATTCCCGAGGCGCGCGGCTATGCTTGAGATCGCCGGCCGCATCGCGGATCTCAACGAACAGCAAATGAATGCGGGCAATGCACGGGTGGTGGGTTTGCTGGTGAAGTTTCAAACGAGGCTCAGCCTGACGCTGCTGGCCGCGCTGGCGATTGGTCTCGGAATGGCGGTGTTCACCACGCGGCGCATTCTCCACCTCGAAGCAAGCTCTCAACTGAGATACGAAGAGGTGGCTGATGCGCGCGAACAGTTGACGAATCTCTCGGCCAAACTTGTGCAGGCGCAGGAAGCCGAGCGACGGTCTCTTTCCCTCGAGTTACATGACGAAGTCGGCCAGGCCTTATCGGCCGTCCTCGTGGAATTGAAGAACCTTTCGATTCGACTGGGCGCGCAATCACCAGCGGCTTCCCGAGGTAACGTGGAAACCATCAAAGGCCTGGTGGAAGGTACGGTGCGCGTCGTTCGTAACATGGCTCTTCTGCTGCGTCCATCGATGCTGGATGATCTCGGCCTGATTCCCGCGCTCCGCTGGCAGGCCAGGGAGATGTCGAAACGAACTTCAATCGAAGTAAGCGTCGTCGCCGAGTTGGCTTCAGACGATCTTCCCGATCAATTCAAAACCTGTCTTTACCGAATCGTTCAGGAGGGGCTCCACAATTGCGAGCGTCACTCCCGAGCTACCACCGTGCGCATTCGCGTTCACCAACAGGCTGACCGGTTGGTTTTGCACATACAAGACGACGGGCAGGGTTTCCGTGTCCAGCAGGTCAAAGGCCTCGGCTTGCTCGGCATTGAGGAAAGAGTGGCACGCCTCGGTGGAACGTTTGAAGTGGATTCTGAGATCGGCGGAGGCACAATTCTGACCGTCCAGTTACCTCTCGTCCCGCAGAACGAAAAAGGCCGGCCCGGGATGCCGGCCCTGGAGCGCGTACCAAGGTGAATACGATTCGCATTCTTCTGGCCGATGACCACGTAGTAATGCGAAGGGGCCTGCGATTGCTGATCGAGACGCAACCCGGCTTTACCGTGGTTGCAGAAGCGTCGGATGGCCTTGAAGCGGTGGCGCAGGCGCATGCGACGACACCCGACGTAGCAGTGCTCGATATTGCCATGCCCAATCTCAACGGCGTGGGGGCGGCGCAGAAAATTCATGAAATGAACCCTGCTATAGCCATCATGATCCTCAGTATGCATGCGGACGAAGGTTATGTTTTGCAGGTTCTGCGTGCCGGAGCGAGAGGCTATTTATTGAAGGACTCGGCGGAAGGCGATCTGGTTGAAGCTATCGGCGCGGTGAGCAGCGGAAAAACGTTTTTCAGCCCGGAGATCACCAGGATGCTTGCGGAAGACTATGTGCGGGAAATCCGGACGCATGGTTTCGTCGACAGTTATGAGTTGCTGACCTTGCGGGAGAAAGAACTTCTGCACCTGCTTGTGCAGGGAAAGTCCAACAAGGAGATCGCCGCGCTATGGAGTGTAAGCCCATATACCGTCGAAACACACCGCCGGAATCTTCACGAGAAACTGAATCTGCGTAACTTCGCCGATCTTGTACTTTACGCCGTTCGAAAGGGAATCATTTCCTGAAGGCGGGTAAGCTGGCATTGCCTCGTGAAGTGTTTTTCCAATAAGACAGCGCGAGCTTGATGGACCGCGCAGCGTCGACTTCGCGGAGCGGCGTCGCCAGAACGTCGTATCCGCCTCTGGCAACGATTTCCTTCCACAGATAATCATCCACAACCCTGGAAGTCAGAATCACGCACGGGTGGGGAACGGCCGACGCCAGAATGCGCACCGCGTCTCCCCATTCGATACCCGGAACGTCACGCTCACACAGTACGACGGGTGATTTCAGTCGATTGGCCGCATTCCACGCTTCGTTGCATGTATCGGCAAAGTGGATGTCCAGATGGTCCCTGATACCAATACCTTCCAACAATTGGCGATCATGGCCTTCTGTGATAAGCGCGACGACCGGGACGGCCTCAGACCCGCAGGATCCTGGCTTGCCGGCATGCCTGGAGATCTCAGCGAAGAATGATTGGATCGATTTCCAAAGTGGAAGCATGCAAAAGTCCCCTTGTGTTGTGTCTCTGAAGTCTCTTGCCTGACGTGGGGCGGGATGGCATCCTGCAGCGGGGTTGGTAACCCCGCTGGCCGCTTGCAACGCTCACCGGCCTGCATCCGGAAATGGTGAAGGAACGTCGGACACACAACACTGGCAGGCTGCTGAAAAGCGCTTCTTGCCACTCCCTTACGGTCGCGGTTTGGAAAAGCAGGTGCCGATTCCGCTGTGGTTACTGAACCGCGCGCGTCAGCAAGCGGGAACGAAAAGAGCTTCTTCAGCAGCCTGCTGGAGTTTTCGAATGCGAATCGTCCGCGCGGAAAGGGCACCCACAGCCGAGTTTATCGGCAGATACCGACATTGGGAATACCAGGGAATTGGTAGATACCAAGTGAAAAAACAGGTAGAAAACCGCCGAAGTGCCCCGCACCACAAGCCGGTGCATTCGATCCGGAGACTGCGTTCCCGGCGAGCGGTCGCGCCCTGCCTGGGGCCAATCAGTGAGTGGCGGGCAGTCCAACGACGATGAGAACCGCGTAGTCCTGCTTGCGGCAGCCGTTCACGACGGGCATGGCCGCCCCTGGATTCACAGGAAAACCCGTGGTCCGAACGTTCGAGGGCGAGCAGGTGTTGTCAGCCGTCGCCGGCGTGTAGCGTGCGGAGCGGCATCCGAGATGGGTGACATCGTAGAGGGTCGCGCCGTCGGCGAGTTCCCACCGCTGATTGCCGTCCTTGTCCCTGGGCTGAATTGTCAACACGGTCGTGACTTTGCGGTCGCCCGTGACGAGGTATTTCCCGGGAGGCAGCGGAAAGGTCGGCTTCTCCATGATCAAGCCGTGTTCCTCCAGCCACCAGTCCGCAGCGTCGAATTTCCACTGTGACGGCGCCACGCCGCCGGCCGCCTTCAATTGAGGATAGAGGTCCAGCTTGCAACCGCGCGGGCCCGGGTCCTGGCTCCAGAGGCCCCATGATTCCGCGCCGTTGCCGGAGGTGGCCCCGGGGTCTCCCAGCGCTGCGATGTACTGCGGCTCGATGCGCCTGAACTTCGGGAGGTCTGGACCTGCCGCGTGAACCGGCTGCTGCAGGCCGGCCGCCAACATGAGGCATCCCATGGACAGAAGCCGACGGCTCACGGACGGCACGAGGTGACGGACATTCATGCGATTGCTCCTGTTGGACGATCTGATGACATCCTACACCAACTCGCGCCCCAATGCCCCGCAGCTGCCTCCTCGTGGTGGATCTCGAACTCGGCACGGTCTCAGGACTCCTCCCGTCACCGCGCCGCACTTCGCCGATGCAGCGTGCCTGGTACACCAGCTCGATGGCTCTCGGCAGGCGGTCCTTAATACAGCAGGGTCCGCTTACCTGCTGACCTGGATACTTTCTCCCGGTCTGCCGCCGCGACCGCCGGCGCCGGCAGTAGCGCCGCCACCGCTCGAGACAAGCTTCACCCAAAGTGTGCCTTCTCCGCGGTAGTACGAGGTGTCGCTGGCGCTGCGCAGCGCATCCAGGCTGCCTTGTGCCGTACCCGTAGTTCGCGGTGGTGAATCCCGGCAATTCAAGAATCACCCAGGAGCCGCTGTCGAGTTCCCTCACGCTGATGGACAGGGGCGTCTTTCCGTTACCGCCTTGATCTCGGTACCGGCTGCGAATCGTGGTGTCCCCGCTGACAGTAAACTCCCTGCCATTGCGGCTGAGAACGATCGGCATAGTTCAGCCCCAGGCCGCCTCCTCCGCCGAGACCGCCGCCTCGACCAGCGGGTCCGCCAGGACCGCCAGCTGCGCCAGGCCCACCACGACCTGCAGCCGCGCCCGGACCAGCCAGGTCCGCCTCTGGCGGCGCCTGCGCCGCGACCACCGAAACCTCCGCCAATGCCGCCAATATTGAGGCGCCCGAAATCACCCTTACACACGGCAGCGTTCCAGGACGGCTTGATTTCGCAGGCCTGGTTATCGTCCGCGATCCCGTTGTCGATAACAATATAGGAATTGGGGACGCCGCCGACCGAGCCGTCGATATCGTGGAACACCGCGCCATTCCAGCCTGCAAAACTTCCGAATTCACCGGAGAAGGACCATCGGCGATCTCTGCGGTGGGAAATACACCGGCTTGGCATTTTCGAATTTCAGGCCCTGGACATCGTTGTTGGTGCTGATGGGAAAGCTGGTGTACAGCAGGTACGAGATCGCTCCGGTCTTGCGAGTGGCATTGTCCACAAAATTGACGAACTTGGTCATTCACCAGATGGTGCGTGAAGTCGTAGTATTCGAAGCCGCGGATCGGGTAATCCGCGTCCTTGCGAGGCATGCTGCGCCCGTAAGCGATCTCCGCTTCGGAGTTGTCGGGGTGCCTTTATTGTCGGTTTCGCCCACGAACAGGGAGTCCTCCACTTTCGAGGTAAAGTCGCCGTGGTACGGGGCCACACCAGGGTACGCATGCGTGTAGCCGATACCGCTGTCGGCCAGCTTCAGGCCCTTGAACACATGATTCTCGCCACGGGCCCAGATGGCAGCGCCACCGTTCTTGTAGCTGGTGAAGTCTTTGATCACCGTTTCCAGCCTCGCGCTGTTGGTGTCGCCGGGATCCGTATAGGGCAGATGCGTGTTCCCGCCAAGGTTGAATTTACCCTGCGCATTGGGTCCGCGATCAAACATCAGCCCGTCGACGTCGGAGTGGGCGACGTTGCCGGAAAACTCCCGCAGCTGCGTGCGACGGGGCCAGGTCTTCGCACTGATCTCCGTGCCTTCAAACTTACCCGTTGGATGTTCCGGGAAAGCCATCCAGAAGCCTGTTGCCTCAGAACCTGCGGACACATTCCCGCGGTAAGTATTGTCGGGGTTCGTGATCCAGAATGTGGACGCCGTGTTGTCGGAAGGAATCAACTGGTCGGTGGCATTCTGACCGGCCCCTGAGCCGTTAAGAGCGTTGGTCGAATTACACGGCCGGGTGGGATTGCACTTGGTCAGCATCCCCAGGTTTCCAATGTACTGGTTCCCGTGTTCCACGCCATCTTCGAGGAAGTAGCAGTGACCGACGTTGTTGTACGCCACATTGTTCTCAACCCGCACATCGTTCGTGCCATGCACCGTCACACAGCGGCTGTAGGTGTCGTGAATCGCAGAGTTCTCGATGTATTGCCCCGGCGCATCGCCAACCAGATGCCAATGGATCGGATACCGCGCAAGGTTCTCGTGCTGACCCATTCGAAAGAACTCGACACCGGAGACTTTCATTGTTGAGCCGGCCATCGCCATCACATGCCCGCCACTGAATGACTTCTCTGCGTCGGCTGAAGCCTGGATACGGATATTGCGTGTCAGCATGCCGACTTCACCACGCTCATCCACGCCGAAGGTGACTTGGCCGTAGTGCATATACTGAAGTTTCTGATCCAGCGTAATCACTTTTCCGGAGACGCTGGAGATGGTTCGTTCCTCTGCCTGGTGGGGATCGAAATCCGTTGACGCGACAACAATCACGTCGCCTTTTTTCCAGTCACCGGCATTCAGGACTTCGATTGTGTTGCTGCCCGCGGCGGCTGTTTTTGCCAGCCTGGTCCAGGAGTCTTTCCGATTACCGTGCAGGCTCAGGGTTCCGCCCATGAGCATGATCCCGCGGTCGCCCATTGTTTCGATGTCTTCACCCGGGACGTTATTGGTCAGGGTAATGGTCGCGTTGCGCTTGTGGGGGACGGCTTCGCTGCCAATCTCCAGCTCCCCGTGCACCATGATCCACTCGGTGGTCAGTTCAAGATCTTTATTGTCTGCGAAGCTCAGTTTGCCGTTGATCGTTAAACCGTGCAGCGGCGGCGGACTGACATCGAGGACAACGTCCATGCCCTTCTCAATGGTGACAACGGCGTCTTTGCCCGGCACCTTCCTGTCAGGCCAGGTGGCTGCATCGGACCAGCGCTTCCCGCCGGCCGTCGAAGAAGGTCTTTGCTGAGCCTGAAGGACGGCATATCCGCTGAGGACTAAAAAGGCTGGAAGCAGCAACGAAAGGAACAAGCGATAATGTCTTCGCATCGTCAAATCTCCGTGATCGGGAAATCGATTCCCGTGTTTGCGAAACAACGAATCGAGTGATTGTCCACAGCCGAGCTTATACCATGCGACAACTGAAAAACTGACGAAAACGTCCATCAGACGTTTCCGGTGATCGACGTTAAGGTATTTTATTGGTGCGGATGAAAGGACTTGAACCTTCACTTCCTTGCGGAAACCAGAACCTAAATCTGGCGCGTCTGCCAGTTTCGCCACATCCGCGGGGATCTGCTGGGATTATACCAGCGCACGGAAAAGCGATCGCGGAAGCTATGCTAATCTGACGTAGACGGGTCGCAAACGCCTTCCTTACCGATCACGCTCTCGTCGATTACAGTCAAAGAGCCGGTAGCTCAGTCGGTAGAGCATCGCACTTTTAATGCGGTGGTCGCGGGTTCGAGCCCCGCCCGGCTCACCATTATTTTCAATAAGATAGAGGGATGCGCGATGCTGTTTAGGGATTGACTTTGCATCTGACTTTGCATGTTTTTTGCCCGCGCTAGGCTTAATTTGGCGGGTTTGCGTTAGAAAAGAAGACTTCATCTGGATCGGCACCCTAGCCACTCGGAACGGGAGCCATGCGAGGAATTGCATGCCATCGAACCCAAGGCCTGTTGCCCAATTATAAGCGTTTCTCGATACCGATTCCGCGACGCCACTTCGCGGCCCAATTATCACCACAGCGCATTCCATCTTCTCCGGGCACGGCAAGTTCGGCTCTCCTTCCACTCATACATTTGGTCGAGGACGGGCGCGACGGCAGGGCGCTCAGCCCCGTGGAATGGTAAAGCCTCGGCTCCTGCCGCCCCCGGCAGTCCTAACCATTCAGGGAGGCGTAATTCTGACATAACTAATCAAAATGGCAAATTATAATTGACAATGTCAGGATCATGGGCTACGCTGGTGCTGGGAGTCACAGATGCCAGATGGGGACAGCCTGAATTGGAAAGTTCGCGGTAAAGGTTCTCGACGTGTTCTGAGCTTAGTTCGAAGTGGTGCCGATTCTGGAGTCGTGGCCGACGAGGCTCTCCGGATGTTTGTGAAACAAATGAACGCGGGACGCTGGAAGCCAGCGATGCGCGATATTGCTGACACGCTGAATGCCGCATTGAACCAAATTCCTCCCGACGCGGATTTTGCCAAACGGGCGGACGTGTTCGATTCATTCAGCAAACGCATAGAGCGAGTAGCGGCAGCGGCCGCTGACGACAGCGTGCAGATCCTCGGGCGAGCCGCCATCAGTACGTTTGGAGTACTCGAAGAGAGCTGTATTCCGGCTACGCCTGAAGCAATCGAAAGAGAATTACTGTCCAACTCGGTGCGTGCTCTACTCGACCATCGAGTACTTCAGCCAACCCGCGAGGAAGTTGCGCGAGAGAGCCACCGAGACGCGTCTGAGCAAGTTTGCTATGAGCGCGAGCTGCTTTCCAAGGCCGGTGAAGAGGGAAAACGGTTTCGGTCCGCGGTATTCGCAGAACAGAACGCGCGGCCCATTAGAGCACCCCGCAGATCAGTCCCTCAGAAGGAAACGACGATCGAACGACTCGGTGAAGCTCTTCCTGTCCTAGCACTGGAGCGAAGATGAGTGCGATTCATCCGTTCCGTTTCGGTTCCGGCGAGCGCGTACTCGGCATGCAACCTAACGGTGGTCAAGAGCGCGAAATGCATTACTACATTAACGATGATTCAGTGGCGAAACTTCTGGGAGCAATGCTCTCTCCTATACTCGCGGATCTTGTCGAGGTGGCTGCTGCAATTCATATCGCCGATCGAATCGCCGTAAGACAATGCAGAGCGCCGGAAACGTGGCGCCGACAATTTCGCGTAGACATTCCCGTACGGTGCCTGGCCGATTGGAAGCGCCCCGACGTCATGGAAAGGTTGTGCAGACTCCTGTCCTTTCTGACAGGCGACGGTTGGGACCTTCAGTTCTCTTCACGTCCGGGAAGGTTGCGAGGCTCGGAGAGCCAGGGGCACTTGTTTAAAGCTGAGTGCAAGGAACCGATTCGCGTCAGCCTCTTCAGTGGTGGCCTCGATGCGCTCGCCGGAAGCGTCGCCCATATCGAGGAGAGTCCAGAGGAACACCTCGTGTGTGTGTCCGGTAGTCCAAATAACCGGCAGGAACGCCATCAGCGGGCTCAAATCGCGCGGTTACGCGAGACGTACCATCGATCGATCACTCATATCCGTGTTCCGTGCTGGCTAGAGTCAGGCGCGGAGATTGCCCAGGAGCCGACGCGAAGAACGCGCGGAATTCTCTTTCTAATCCTTGGGGCTGTTGCGGCTCTAAGTGCCGAAGTTAATCGGCTGTACGTTTATGAGAACGGGATCGGCGCCATTAATCTTCCCTACGAGCGAATACCGGTTGGCGTTCCAAACAGCCGCTCGGTACATCCGTCCACCTTGATTCTGGTCTCTGAGTTCGTACAGGCGATTACTGGACAGCCATTCTCTATCGAGAATCCTTCCGTATTTCAGACTAAAGCCGAAATGTGCCAACACCAAGGCGTGCAGCATCTTGCATCAGTGATCGCGGAAACCTTCTCTTGTGACGGTTTCCCCGTCCAAAGGTCACGAGCGCCGCAGTGTGGTGTTTGTACTTCGTGCGTCCTACGCCGCCAGGCGCTCTTCGGTGCTGGTCTGGCGCACGCGGACGCGGCGGGCTATTCGTGTGACTTGTACGATGCTGACCAAACGATAAATCCACGCCGCCTTAGAGGCCTAGCTGCAATGGATTGGCAGGCAGTACGGCTGGCGGAAGCGCTGCAGTACGGCTGGGCGGGTCTAATGCGGGAGTTCCCGGAGTTGCGTCAGACCTGCATGGCGCTAAGCCTCTCAGGCAATGAGACTGTCGAAACCGTGCAGCGGCGGCTGGTTCGCATGTATGAACAGCATGTTCGGGAGTGGAGTACGTTCCCGCCGCGTATGCTGTGGATGGCTCAACGAAAGGCTGCCTAATTATGGATACGAACATATTGGAGCAGCTCGATCCACGCGTGGTAGGCAGCAGGCTCCAGGACGCCCGCAGAGCGGCGGGGCGCACTCAACAGTCCGTCGCCGACGAAATGGGCATGGCCCGAACCACTGTCGTTGCTGTCGAAAAAGGAGAACGGCGTGTGTCTTCGGGGGAGCTGATTAAGCTTGCCCGAATGTACCGTCGCCCGGTTTCAGACTTTGTGGGACGGCAAACGGTCACCGAAGGATTCGTCGCCCAGTTTCGCGCGACCGAACGGCAGACTCTCGAAACTAATTCTGAATACGAAGTTGTCACTCTGGAGCTCCAGACGCGATCAGAGGATTACGTGGAGCTCGAACAAATATCGGGTGTTCGAAATCTGCGTCCGTACCCGCCTGTCTACGAAACTACAGGCGGGAGCCCGGATCAAGTCGGTAGCGAGATTGCGACCTCGGAGCGAAATCGGCTTGGTTTGGGTGACGGCCCAATCGGAAACCTTCGCGAACGCCTGGAAACGGAAGTCGGGCTGCGCATCTTCTATTTCGCCATGCCTTCCAAGATCGCCGGTGTTTTCGCCTTCAACGAAGACTTAGGGGCCTGCATTGGTATCAATGCGAAGCATCCCCGCGATCGTCGTCAGTGGTCTCTGGCGCATGAATATGGACATTTCCTCATGCATCGCTATCAGGCTGAGATCACCATTCTTCTGGAGCGGCGGCTGAACTCCGCCAGGGAGCGAGTGACTGATTCCTTCGCGGAAACTTTCTTAATGCCTCCGGCGGGCCTTAACCGCCGTTTTACCGAAATACATCGAGCTTCACCTAAAGGAGCCACGCTCGGCGATATTGTCAGCCTTGCCAATCTTTATCAGGTGTCTGTTCAGGCATTGGTATTACGGCTCGAAACCCTGAAGAGGCTAGCGCCTGGAACTTGGGACCGATTGATCACCGAGGGGTTTGAGGTCCAAAAGGCGCAGCATCTCCTCGGAATTGACGCGAATCCGCCCGTACGCGATTTGTTCCCGCAACGCTACGTCTCGCTTGCTGTGACTGCATTTCGCAATGGCCAACTCAGCGAAGGGCAACTGGCGAAAGTACCTTCATACTGATCGGCTCTCCGCTCGCCTCACAGTCGAGGAGTTGCAAAACCGAGTACATCGTGAGTTTGAGGGAGACTTTACTGAATTGGAAGTGGATCTTGCTCAGCCATTGGGGGGGCGCTGATTTCTCCTTCCAATGACTGCTACACCAGTGGTGTTCGACACGTCTGTGATTCTGAACTTGGTTGCAACGGGTCACGCTGAGAGGATTCTGGAAAGTCTCGAATCGCCGTGTCTCGTTTCCACGGCCGCTGCCGAGGAGATCATCTACATCCGCGCTGACGATCCCGCTCAGCCAGTACAACCAGTTTCAATCGAATCGTGGATTTCCGCTGAATTGATTGCTGTTGTCTCGCCGGAGGGGCCGAAGGAAGAAGATCTGTATGTTCAGTTCGCTTCGGAACTTGATGACGGCGAGGCGATGTCTCTCGCAATTTGTCACGCGCGCGGTTGTATTCTAGCTACCGATGATCGCAAAGCACGTCGGTTGGCTGGTTCATTGACGCCTATGACCGTTCCGTTGATTTCCACAGCGGAGATCCTGCATTCTTGGGCCACTCAAACGGCTACCCAAGCAGAGCCGCTCCGCCAGATCATACAGGCAATCGAGCGGCGGGCGCGGTTTCTACCTCCTCAAGGCGATCCGTTCCGGGACTGGTGGTTGTCGAGACGATAGAGGAGAGGTTCTATGGGCAATACGCTCTGGTTGCTTGAAACTCGCGCAAAGAACGACTATAGGTGCCCAGCTTGTGGTCGACAAATTGTCAAGGGCTCTGTCCACTTCAGACACGACCCCCACCCGTTCGCCCGCACGCGACGGGGGCAGAAAATCACGCATTGGTGCAGTGACTGTATCGCCGGCTCGTCACCAGGCTCGAAAGACGCTATCACTCGTCGGATTAGGGTACCAGCGCTCCGAGTTCTGTCGCGATCGCTCGAAGGCCAGAATTCAGAGCGCGTGGAACTCGTCCGAATCGAAGTGATATCGGTCGGCGAATTGCTCTCAGCCCAACTCTCCATCGATCCTACGCTCATACATCATCTGACGCCAGATCAGTTCGAGGAGTTTATTTGCGACCGTCTGGCCGCGATGGGACTCGTATGCAAACGCGTAGGCGCCACAAATCGAAAAGATGGAGGAATCGACGTAGTCTTCTGGCCCCGGCAGAAAAATGCCTTCCCGTTCCTTGGTGCCGCGCAGATCAAGCACCATCAAGACTCATCCCGTAAAGAAGGTCCAGCCTCCGTCCGGGAGTTTCAAGGCGTGATGGGAGCCTATCCAATTAACGCTGGTCTTATTGTCACAAATACTCGATTTTCGCCAGATGCGTCATGGTTTGCCAAAGAACACGCTCGGCTCCTGCGGCTCCGGGATTTTTCGGACATTCGCAGATGGTTGCTGAATGATTTCACGGACGAAGCAGAATGGCGAGAACTGCCGAAAACACTCGAACTGTGTCCGGGCGTTGTGGTCAAAATCCGATAGGCCTGGGTGATCGAGCCAACGATTTCATCGGGAGAACGGCAGAATCCCCTTCTTGCTCAGATGACGGTTCCGGGCGCACGGCCAGATGGATGGCGCGCCCACGTCTTGAAGCATGTTCGAAGTCCTCGACCCGAATCGATCTTGGTCCTCGCTACGCGCGCCGTCTTAACCGTTTGGCCTCCTTGCGTGCGCGTTTCCTTCGGCCTAACTTGTCATCGAAAAGGCTTTGCATCTTCGCGGACGCGGCTGCGAGCCGATCATCACTCACGATGTCATAGCGGCGGAAAATCGAGTCGGTTTTGTGCCCACTAATGTACATCGCATGAGATTGGGGAATTCCTGCATCCATCATGTTCCTGACGGCAGTTCGTCTCAGATCGTGGAACAGCAATTCCCCCACGCCGGCGGCTTTGCAGGCCGTCGCCCAGGACTTCCGAAAAGCACCGAGAGCCGTGCCATCGTCCTCGACCAGGATTGCTAGTTGCTTCGTCTGATCGGTCTTCCCAAGCTTTTCGCAGGAACTTCTCCATGTCTCCGTAAAACGGCAGGCTTCGCGGTGTCCGGTTCTTGGTTGTGCTCCTTTTCAGGCGAAGCTCCTTCCGGCCAAAGTCCACTTGCTGCCATTCGAGTTTGAGCAGTTCGCCCCGCCTGCACCCGACATGAAACGCCAGAACGAAAAGCAGCTTCACCCGATCAGGAAGAGCATCGCGGAGTAGGCGATATGAATCCCAGGAAAGAAAGCCTTCCCTCACGTTATCGACGGGCAGCATGGTAAAGAATGGGGCGGCCTGGACGAGAGGCGGGGTTCGCCGCGCGGCGAGACGGTACGCTCGCCGTAGCAGAGCAAGTTCGCGGTTAATCGTAGCGTTTTGGGCGCCTTCGCCACTCCGTCGATTTTGATAGCGGTCGATGTCGTCGGTCATCAGGTCCGCCGCCCTGAAATTACCGAAAAACGGCCGAAGATGGGACTCAATGCGACATTCGGCGTCGTAAGATGTGGCGCGCTCGCGCTTCTTGTAATCTGCGATCAGAATATCGAGCAAGCTCGTGACCTTGACCCGTTCGGAGTCGCGGTCCTGAGGAACCCCTTGCGTCGTTTCAGCTTTTTTCTTTTGCAGCAGCGTAAAGGCCGCATCGTAGTCGCCCGTATGAGCGGAGATCTTGACATCCTCGCCCCGTACGCGATACCGAATCCACCAAACCGCGGACTCGCGGACCTCGCCGCTCTTTTTGTCGCGGTATTTGGGTCGCCAGATTTCGCTTTTCAGTGCCCGCCGTTTCATACTAATATGATCGCGCGCCAGAGCACTCGCCGGGCGCGTTGCGTATTCAAACCGCGACTATCCTTTGTGGCGTTCAATCCAAAGATCGAGATCCTGAATGTCGATCATTCTGCGACCGCCCCGACTGACGACTCTGAGTTCACTGGAGACGAGCATATTCTTGATCGTGCTGAGAGACAACGACAGATATGCGGCGGCCTCCTTCAATGTGACCAGTCGCGTCGGGCGAGGATTCCCGTTGCGTGCATTTCCCTCACGAGATAGCCGCTCGGCAACTCTTTCCGCGAGCGCCTCAATCAGTCCGTTGAACGCGTCAGCCGAAGCATCTTTCATCTGGATCATTTCGAATTGCCTCCTCGCGACGCACCGTTGGCGGAACTGGTCGTTCGCTGGTGAGATGGTCGCCCGCCGTGTCCGTTGACGGGTTCGTGCGTAATCGACGTGCGCGAGCAACCTCGATTCCAGGTATTCCGCGACCGCGCCTGGAATCGACGGTCTACCGTTTCCAGCCGCTGTAAGGCATCGAGCAACTGCAAGCCGGCTTCACGCATTTGATCCGAGCGCTGGCCGAAATGCTCGGTGTGCTTAATTGCGAATCTGATCCGATCGATTGCGACCCGCGCCTGATAAGCCATTTCGAACTCGACAGCCGAAGGCCTCGAATGGCTCCCCTCGATGGTCTGAAGAATTTGTTCTCATCGCTTCCGAACTCATGCAAGCCCCCTTACCGGGATTCGCGCGCATTTCGAATGAGCGCGGGCCCGTCGGTTCACGGCGGGCTGCAGTGGCTGGTAGGCTCTTCGAAGAGAATGTCCTCGATTCACCCGAACGTTGAATTTGTAGCCCGCCGGGATCTTGATCGTCGGCTGAACGTTGAGATTCTTCCGTGCGGTCTGGGTGCCGAGTTGGCTCACCTCTCGACCCGCCGCGCCTTCCGTTTCCTGGCTGGGGCTCGGGTATACAAGAACGCTCTGTTGCCGGCTTTGCGTCACGGCGAGCGCGGCGTCGAACATGCTCGTCAGGACCGCGACACCGAACAATTGCTTGTAATGGTGGTCCACCTTGTCCCGAAGACCCGCGTTGCCCTGAGCGTCCAGCCCAGCCATCCCGTTCAGATCGATGGCCGATCCGTCGGGAAAAATCACGCGGTGCCACGCGACCTGTACCCCGTTCTGCCCGAAGCCGACGCGCGAATTATATTCCCCAACCAGCCGGGCCCCTTGCGGTATCAGCAGGTATTGGCCGGTCGCGGTATCGTACACGTTCGACATCACGAGCGCCTTCAATTCGCCCGGGCAGATCTGAATTCAGCCCTGTTCCAGAGCCGCTGGAATCTCCCATCCAGCTTTGATCTCAAAGCGGGAGAGCGGTGGTTGCGCGTGTACTTAAGGTAGTCGTCAGCGGCGTTCCCCGTCCGCGCCTTCTCAAGGAACGACTCCTTTTGCGACTGAAGGTTCTGCCCGTCATACTCGCTGTTGCTGTTCACTCCTGCTGCGTTTGCGGACCCGTTGCTACAGTGGGGTTACCGACGCCCAGAGAGCGCACAATGAGCAGCCAACTGAGGCGCACCGTTGTCCGAGAGGCAGGAATCCCAAGCACCGATGCCGGATGCGGCCTGACGATTCGCCGCCGGAGATCCTGCCCGAATTCCAGTGGGCGCAATGCGGGCCTGCTGTTCCACCAGATATGCGGCCGACAACGCCCGCTCTTCGGGCGTCGGTTCACGGGCTGCCGGCGGTTTAGTGACCGGTGGACGCGGGCTGGTGGCGCCTGCGCGCGGCGCACCACGATTCGCTCCTTCGGCAGATCGGAGTCCGGTTGCTGCAATTGATTCGGATCGTCCGGCGCGCGGGCAGTACTCCGGGCCTCGCGTTTGCACGCCCGGCCGCCGAAGGTGGCCGGGCTCAGCATCCTGTTGCACATCGTCTGGTCGAGCAGGCTCAACCTTCTTGTACGCGACTTCCCTCCGCCGCTGCGGCCTGTTGCTGTTGTCGTCTCAATCCGCCGTATACGAAAAGTCCCAGTACCACCACGCCGATCAGTACGATCAAGCCGGCAGCTCGGCTGCTGATCCGTGGCGATTTTTCAGGTTCAGGGCCGCAGGTCGATACCGCTAGGCGAAACTGTTTAGCGAACAGGCTCAGGCGTCGACTTCTCGTCCCCTTTTGCTTCGGGAGGCTTACCCTCGGTGGTCATGGCTGATCTCCACTTTCTGCGCTTTCTTTCCGGAACCCAAAACGAGTTGCGCATGCTCGAACAGGCGGTCGACGATGTACATTTGGTCTTTCATCCGATAGTTCACAACTTCTCCTTTGCCGTCCGACCCCACGACCACAAGGACAGGAGCTTCGCGGTTCACTACATTCGCCGACATCTGGATGTAGGTTTTCGACCCGTCATCGAACACGCGCTGCGGGCGAATGTTTTCGTCGCCGCCTTTGATCTGATAATCGAAATGCAGGTGCTCGACTGCCACCAGAAGTCCGGGTTGCGTCTTGCTTGAGTCACGTGCGGCGGCCAGTTCCTCCGCGCTTCTGTTCGGCGAAATGTTCCTTCCATTTCTTGCCGCCATCGTCGTCGTTGTAAACGAAGGCCACTCGCGAAACGTAATCGTCCGCCTTGGAGACGAGACGAACGTAGTAGGCCCGGCGATCTGTCGTGATTAATAGGTTCGTATCCAGCCCAGGCATCTGCGGCTTCAGCACGAGCATTGCGGTGCTCTCTTCGCCTTTGCCGTACGTGGCAGGCGCCACGTTCCATCGGACCGAATCGCCAATCTGCGGTTCGCCGACGAGTTTCTCTCCCGGCTGTAGTTCGATCAGGCAAACACGCAACGGTGCGCACACAACGGTGGGCAGTCCGGCTCCGAAAGCGAACAATACACGGCCGTCCGGTCCCGGCGCGGCTCCGTTTTGTTGTGCGCGCCAGGCAGCACTAAACTCAACGGCTTGCTGCGCCGTAGGTGGAAAGTGTCACGTCCGTTGCGGGCATGGTAATCCGGTGGCACGGCGGACTGGCCGTGGACCGCAGTCGGTGCGATGCGCTCGCATCCTCGGCCGATGTCTGCATTGAGTTTGCCAGCGCCCGCACATTCGCGCCGAAATCGAATTGATCGACAAAAGCTACCAGCATTGGGTGCCGCACTGGCCGGGCTGGCCGGTGTCCGTTTCACCTCGGACTAACCGAACTCTGGTGCGCGCTTCTGAGGATCAACCGGACTGGCTTGACCGAACAGAGCCCTTACCATAAACAGTGAAATAAGAAATCGTATTCGCGACATAACGTTTATTCCTTTCGAGTGAAAATTACAAGACCTTGGTCCAGGCTGCATCCGTCACGTAAATCCCAAGTGGGTTGACACGCATCAATCGTTCCTCCGTCGGAGGATTGATAGCGATGGTGAAGGAACCTTTCCAGTGATCGGTGGCGAGGATTCCGCCGTTCAGATCGTGGGTGGTCTCGATCCACTCGATCTCGTAGGTTCGGTTGCTATTGGGTAGAACGGATTTCACGTCGATACTGACGGTTTGCGTCTGTCCCCGTTTCTGCGGCGGATCGCTCGATAGAACGCGGTGACGAACGCCTGCGCTTCGCTCCCCATTGCCAAGTGCGCATAAACGTGGTCAATCGCCTTTCGCTGCGCGAAGGGATCGGTGGTCACGAGACGCAGGTCTTCGATCCAAGTGAACAGAACCGCTTTCTTGAGCTTTTCATCTGCAGTGGTCGTCTCCTCAGCCGGCCGGCCGCCACCGTTCTTCCGAGTGAATCAATTGCGACTACGAAGGGCACTACTTTGGATCGTGCCGACAACACCACGATTCCCGCTGCTGACACAAAGGTTGCCATCGCGCTCAACATAGCGATGAATCGCCAGTTTTTCGCGCGCGTAATCATCTCCCCATAGCGTTCGTCCCATTCACGGCGAGCGGCGAGATACGGGTTGAACGGCGACGTATCTTCTGAGGGGCTCTTTTCTTTTCAGGGCCAGTTTCATGTCTTTCTTCCTATTCGTGG
>CAVPVO010000010.1:0-1502352 GCA_963709215.1 Terriglobia bacterium
CATGTAACGCTTCCAGAATTTCCTCTCGTGAATGTCCGCGGTGCTGAATTTCCAGTTATTTTCGGGCTCGTCGATGCGTTCGAGAAACCGCTTTCTCTGCTCTTCCGGCGAAAGGTGCAGGAACACTTTAACGGTCCGCGTTCCGTTGCGGTGAAGGTGTTCTTCGAGGTCCACAATGGATCGATACCGGTCTTCCCAGAAGTTCTTTTTGTCGCGCAATTCCTCGGGCAGTCCCTGGCCCCGAAGAATTTCCGGATGAACCCGAACCACCAGCACCTCCTCGTAATACGAGCGATTGAAAATGCCGATCCGCCCGCGTTCCGGAAGCACGCGGGTCGTTCGCCAGAGAAAATCGTGTTCCAGCTCGTTGGCGCTCGGCTGCTTGAAACTGAAGACCTGACAGCCTTGCGGGTTGATTCCGGACATCACGTGCCGGATAGCGCCGTCCTTCCCGCCCGCATCCATACCCTGAAAAATGACCAACAGAGCATAACGGCCCGATGCGTAATGAAGGCGTTGCAGCTTGCTCAATTGCTCCACATGGTCTGCCAGGAGCTGGTGGTACTCTTTCTTCGACTTACAGACAGGTTTTCCGATAGTCGGCCACTTGTCGAGCTTGACCTTCTTGCCGGGTTCCACGCGGTAATCGTTTGAAGTGATTTTCATTTGCTCGCGCCGGCATGCTCTTTATCGATCTCGCGCTCGGCTTCGGCCCAATCCTGCGCAGCCTGGCCGTCGGCACGCCCTCGCTTTTCGAAGAGATCGTACGCCCGTGCCGCGATCTCCGGTTTCAGATCCTTCGGCTTATCGTCCGTCGGCATTGTGCTCGGCTTCTTACTCAGCAAGGGTGCTTTGGTGGGGTCGAAAATCCGATAGGCCACCAGTTTGACGCGGTCGTTCACCAGCGCCCACGCGATCGCGTAAGCCCAGACAAACCCTGCCCAGCCCCAGCCGAGCGGTGTCATAAACAGCCCATACACCGCGATCAGAGTCGCTACCGTCTGCGTACCGAGTACCGCGATCCACAGAATCCGCGCCGGGCGAATCGACCAGAACGGCCCGCGTGTGCGCGTCAGGAAAATCGTCAGATGCCCCGCCACCGACAGTTTCAGATACATCAGCGTCTGGATGTGGCTGCGGTCCAGATGAAACACGCGCTCTCCGAGATAGAACAGCCCGAACGCCGCTGCTACGCCAACAATTCCCAGCACTGTTGAAATGCCGAGCACCAGCCGCATGTTCCAGGCCTCGGGCTTATCTTTGTAGTGAACGTTGTCGTAAGCGATGGATAGAATCGCTCCATCATTAAGCAGCGCAAGCATCACGATCATCACCGCGGTAAGCGGATAGAAGTTGAAGACCAGAATCGCGAGAGTCATGAAGAACAGTACACGCAGCGTCTCGGCGATGCGGTATATCGCATAACTGTTCATCCGCTGGAAGATGCGGCGGCTTTCTTTGATGGCGTCGATAATGACGTGCAGGCCGGACGCCAGAAGCACAATGGATGCCGCCGCGCGTGCTGTGTCTGTCGCGCCTGAGACGGCGATTCCGCAATCCGCTTTCTTCAGGGCCGGGGCATCGTTAACGCCGTCCCCTGTCATGCCGACAATGTGGCCGCGCTGCTGCAGTACATCCACGATGTGGAACTTGTGTTCCGGAAAGACCTGCGCGAAGCCGTCCGCTTTTTCGATGGCTTCGGCTGCCTGCGCCGTCTCGTGGTGCTTGATATCGCCCAGCCCACTGGCATCGAGGATGTTCGTGCCCATCCCCAGTTGCGTTGCAGTTTCTTTGGCGATCGCCATCTGATCGCCGGTAACCATCTTGACGCTGACGCCCATGTCGCGGGCGCTCGCGATGGTTGCTTTGGCCTGCTCGCGCGGCGGATCGAACATGGGCAACACGCCCACGACCTGCCATTTGTTTTCCTCCTCTGCCCGCGCCACACCTAATGAACGGTAGCCCTTTGCCGCAAAGTCGTTGACGGCTTTCTCGACGGCGGCTTTGACCTCGCCTGCATTAGTCGCCATCTTCAGAATGACCTGCGGCGCGCCTTTGGCCACCCAGAACTGTTTCCCGTCCGCGCCTTTGACAGTGGCTTCGGTCCGTTTGTGCACCGGATCGAAAGGCTGAAAGTGGACCACCTGGCAGGCTTTCAGGGCCTTATCGTCCTTCACGCCTCCGATCACGGCCAGATCGATCGTATCCTTGTCTTCCGCACGCGAAGCCAGCGCGGCACAAAGGACAACCTGCTCGGCGGCAATACCATTCAACGTGAACGGATCGCCCAGCGTCAGCTTGTTTTGGGTAAGCGTGCCTGTTTTGTCCGAACAAAGGATGTCCACGCCAGCCAGTTCTTCAATAGCCGACAGCCGAGTGACAATCGCTTGTTTTTTCGATAGCAGGCGCGCGCCAACTGCCATGGTGACTGACAATACGGTGGGCATCGCCACGGGAATCGCGGCCACCAGAAGCACCAGCGCGAACTCCAGCGTGCTCAGGACCGGATCGTGACGGAAGAGCGCGACGGTGATTATCACCCCGACCAGAAATACCGCAAGAACAATCAGATAATCGCCGATCTTGAGCACGGCTTTCTGGAAATGGCTGACGGATTCCGGCCCCTGCACCATCAGCGCAGTCTTGCCGAAGTAGGTGTCCGTGCCGGTCGCGTAGACCATGGCTTCGCTCTCGCCCTGGCGAACGATGGATCCGGAGAACACCGCATCTCCCGGCTTTTTTTCGGCGGGCAAAGACTCTCCCGTCAACGCGGACTGATCGACTTCCAGCGGGTCGCCCGGCAGCAGGCGTGCATCTGCCGGAACAATGTCGCCCAGCTTCAGGCGGATCACGTCGCCCGGCACCAGTTCCTTCGCCGAAGGGTCGGTCCATTTGCCGTCGCGTTTGACTTTGGCCTTGATGGCCAGCTGCTTCCTGAGAGCCGCAATGGCGTTGCCCGCCTGGTGTTCCTCCCAGAATCCGACGACGGCGTTGGAGAGAAGCAAAAGAAGAATGATGAAAAAATCCGGCCAGTGCCGGACCACGCCCGACAGAATCACAGCCGCTTCGATCATCCACGGAATAGGACCCCAGAAATAAGTGAGGAATTTCAGGTAAGGGTTTTCTTTTTTTTCCGCAATCTCGTTCGGTCCATATTGGGCAAGGCGTTTTTTCGCCTCGTCCTGGGTCAGGCCGTTCGGAGACGATCCCAGCCTGGTCCGCAAGTCCGCCATCGAAATGGATTTCAGGTTTTTCTGTGCATCGGACTTCGCTCCCGGCGCTGGTCCCGGCTTCGATTCGGTTTTATCGGCGGTTGATTTCATGACGCTGTACTCTCCTGTTTCCCACGGGCCCCGCTATCTTTTAATGGCGCCCGACACAGCCTGTCGCGGCCGGCCGCGAGGCAGCAGCGACAAATCGTCGCTCATGACGTAGATCGCGATGGCTGCGAATGTAACGCACACGCCGACCCAGAAAACCCAGCTGCGATGCGCGCGTTTCCAGTAAGGACGCTGGTCACGCGGAACGGCGTGATGAACGCGTTCCGACCCTTCGTTCCCTGGGTGACCATAGTTACTCCCCCTCTTTGGTTTCATAGCGGCTACGATTCCCCCAGCCAATGCCGCGCCGCGACGGCGTCGGCCTGATCGAAGTATCGTGTCGTCGCTTTCGTGAACGGCTTGAAAAACGCCGCCATGCCGTGCTGCCACTTCTTATCCCCGACCATCGCGAGGCGTTCGATGTCGCCGAAGTGTTTCAGATCGAACTTGAGGTCTTCCCACGCCGCGCCGGCATCCCATCCGTGCAAACCCGTCATGTCGAACAGCACACGCAGCTTTCCATGCAGCCGCAGGAGCCGCTCGAACTCCGGCACAAAGCCCGCATAATCCGCTGTCACCAGCGTCCCGGTGACGTGAACGACGAGAAACTTCCCGCCGTTCTCTTCATTGAGTTGGATGGGCATTCGGGGCTCCTTTATTTGCGCCCCATTTCCAGTCACGGATCTCCGGCAAGTCCTCGCCGTGCTTGTCGATGTAGTGCTTGTGCTCGATGAGCTTGTCCTGCATCATCTGCTTCAGATAAGCGCCCTTTGAACCCAAATGAGGCAGGCGGTCGACTACGTCCTGCACCAGATGAAAGCGGTCCAGGTCGTTTTGTACCCGCATGTCAAAAGCGGTCGTGATGGTTCCCTCCTCCTTGTAGCCGCGAACGTGCAGATTGCGGTTAGTCCGGCGATAGGTCAGGCGATGAACCAGCCAGGGATATCCGTGAAAGCCAAATACAATGTGTTTGTCCTTCGTAAACAGCGAGTCGTAGTCGGTTTCGCTGAGTCCATGTGGGTGCTCGCTGGCCGACTGCAGCTTCATCAGGTCCACGACATTGATCACGCGGATCTTCAATTCGGGCAGGTGCTCGCGAAGAATGGAAACGGCCGCCAGAATCTCGAGCGTGGGCGTGTCTCCGCAACAGGCCATCACCACGTCCGGCTCGGCGTCCCTGGTCGTTGCTGGCCCATTGCCAGATGCCGATTCCTTCCGTGCAGTGCACGACCGCGGCGTCCATCGTCAGCCACTGCGGCAGGGCGTGTTTGCCCGCGACCACCACGTTGACGTAATGCCGGCTGCGCAGGCAATGATCGAAGACGGACAGCAGGCAATTGGCGTCGGGCGGCAAATAAACCCGCACGATATCGGCCTTCTTGTTGATCACGTGATCCAGAAATCCCGGATCCTGATGCGTGAAGCCGTTGTGATCCTGCTGCCAGACGTGAGAGGCGAGCAGATAGTTCAGCGACGCGATCTTCCGGCGCCACGGCAGTTCCAGCGTGACCTTCAGCCACTTGGCATGCTGGCTGAACATCGAGTCGACGATGCGAATGAACGCCTCATAGCTGTTGAACAGCCCGTGCCGCCCGGTCAGAAGATATCCTTCGAGCCAACCCTCGCACTGGTGCTCGCTGAGCATGGAATCCAGCACGCGTCCCTCGGGCGCGAGGAATTCATCGTTCGCCACTTCCCGCGCTTCCCACTGACGGTTGGTGACTTCGAAAACCGCGCCCAGCAGGTTTGAAAGGGTCTCATCGGGACCGAAGATGCGGAAATTGCGCTGATCCTGATTCAGCTTGGCCACATCACGCAGGAACTTACCCAGCACCAGCGTGTCCTGGCCGGTAACGGCGCCGGGCGATGGTACATCCACGGCATGGATATGGAAATCCGGCATGCGCAGGTCTCGCAGCAGAATGCCGCCGTTGGCATGCGGATTCATGCCCATGCGCCGGTCGCCCTTCGGGGCGAGTTCGGCCAATTCCGGCATGAGCCGGCCATTGCTCATCGAAGAGTTCCTCGGCCTTGTAGCTCTTCATCCAGCTTTCCAGTTGCTTGACGTGATCGGGATGATCGGCGTCCACCAGCAGCGGAACCTGATGCGCCCGGAAGGTGCCCTCGATTTGCAGCCCGTCGACTACTTTCGGCCCGGTCCAGCCCTTGGGCGACCTGAGAACGATCATGGGCCAGCGGGGCCGAGTGGTTTCCTTCGTGCTTCGCGCGTGGCTTTTGGATGTCGCCGGATGTCCTCGATGACTTCGTCCATGGTGGCGGCCATGAGTTGGTGCATGGTGTCCGGATCGTCGCCTTCCACGAAATGCGGCGTCCAGCCGCAGCCTCGCAGAAACTGCTCCAATTCCTCATGCTCAATCCGCGCGAGCATGGTCGGATTGCTGATCTTGTACCCGTTGAGGTGCAGGATCGGCAGCACGGCGCCGTCGGTAATCGGGTCGAGCAACTTGTTGGACTGCCATGAGGTCGCGAGCGGACCCGTTTCCGATTCACCGTCGCCGACGACACAGGCGACGATCAGATCGGGATTGTCGAACGCAGCCCCGAAGGCGTGGCTGAGCGAGTAGCCCAATTCGCCGCCTTCGTGAATCGACCCCGGCGTTGTCGGCGCTACATGGCTGGATATTCCGCCGGGAAACGAGAACTGCTTGAACAGTTTTTTCAGCCCGGCTTCGTCCTGGGTGACGTTCGGATAGATCTCGCTCCAGCTGCCTTCGAGGTAAACATTGCCCACAATCGCCGGACCGCCGTGGCCCGGACCCGCGACGTAGAACATGTCCAGGTCGTACTTTTTGATCACCCGGTTCAAATGCACATAGATGAAGTTCTGGCCCGGCGTGGTACCCCAGTGCCCGACCACCAGCGGCTTCACATGAGACAGCTTCAGCGGTTCTTTCAGCAGCGGATTGTCGTAGAGATAAATCTGTCCGACCGAAAGATAGTTGGCGGCTCGCCAATAGGCATTTATCTTCCCGAGCAGTTCACGTGTCAATGGAACAGTCCGTCTGGTCCGCTGCCGCCGTTCCTGGCGGTTGGAGCCCAGAGCGGCTGTTTCGCATCGGCTTTTCGAGGGTACTTTCGATCATTGCGTTTGGCCTCCCGGCGCATTCCTGAAGGCATCGGCACAGGGCCGCACTGTCAGGTATCCGTCTTCAACGTAGCGGGAAAAATGTCAAATCCACGTCAAAAACGTCTGTTGCGCGATCCCGGCCGTCACTGCCTTCGCCGTCATCGATCGAAGTATTCTCGTTCGCCTGCGCGCGATTGCGCGCAGGCCGACCGTATTTGGTCATCATCAATCCGCCGCCGTCGAATTCATCAATCCGGCAGGCACAGCTCGCTTGGCGCCAGACTGAAGTACGATAAAACTCACTCTGGCCGTGAGAATTGCGCTTTGGCCATCAGTTGCACTAGACTCGAGATTTCACAAATGGCAGCGTTCTCCCAGGGCCTACGGCCTTTGAGTGAAGATGAGCTTCGCATGTGAGCATGCGGAAAACGAGAGACTCCGAATCCTCCTGGTGGACGATGAAAACTCGACGCTCAACATCCTGAGCGGCGCGCTGAAGTCCGCCGGCTATAGCCTCTACCCTGCTTCTTCCGGCGAAGATGCGTTGCGGAAATATCAGTCGGCTCGGCCTGAACTGATCCTGCTCGACCTGTTCTTGCCCGACATGGACGGTAAAGACCTTCTTCGGCGGCTTCGGAACCGGACGTCGGCGCCTATTCTCGTGATGTCCGCGCGGAATGAAGAAGCCGAAATCATCGCCTGCCTCGATGCGGGCGCGGACGATTACCTTACGAAGCCGGTCGCATTGGGAGAGCTGATGGCGCGGATCCGGGCGGCTTTACGGAGGGCCTTCGGCGGTCCGCAGAGCGAAGCCTTTACGGCTGGCGATCTCAGAGTGGATTTCGACCGGCGGGAAGTGTTTGTCGGACACGACCAGGTCAGACTGACCGCTACCGAATATCATCTTCTGAACGTTCTGGTTCATCACGCCGGACGGGTGAGGACGCACCATCAACTCATTCACGAGGTATGGGGCAGCACACAATACCAGGACGCCGTACACCTGTTGCGCGTCACGGTAAGTAATCTGCGGCGGAAACTGGCAAGCGATTCCGGACATGTTCTCCCGATCGTTACGGAACCGGGCGTGGGATACCGGCTTCGATCCGATTCTGCTTACCCGTCTTCCGCCTCTTTCGCGCAGGCGGGATGAAGCAGAAAAACCCAATTACCTGCCTTTTTGTGGATGTCGGCGGTGTCCTGCTCACCAACGGATGGGATCACCACGCCCGCAGGCGGGCTGTGGCGAAGTTCAAGCTGGATTGGGCCGAGATGGAAGAGCGGCATCGCCTCGTCTTTGAAATTCACGAAGAGGGAAAGCTCACTTTCGAAGAATACTTAAGCCTCGTCGTTTTTTACGAAAAGCGGCCATTCACGCGGGCGCAGTTTCGGCGCTTCATGTGCGAGCAATCGAAACCTTACCCGGACATGATCGGGATGGTAGCGCAGCTGAAGGCGCGGCACGGTTTGAAGATCGCCGTTGTCAGCAACGAATCGCTCGAACTGAATGCATATCGGATTCGCACTTTCAAACTGGACGGGTTTGTGGATTCGTTCATTTCCTCCTGCTTCGTCCATCTCCGCAAGCCCGACGCGAACATCTTCCGGCTTGCGCTGGACATCACTCAGACACCGGCGCATCAGGTTTTGTATATCGAAAACACGCCGATGTTCGTCCGGATCGCGGAAGGCCTCGGGATAAAAAGTATTCTTCACACGGACTACAAATCTACGTGCGCGCAATTGGCGTCGCTCGGGCTGAAAGAAGGAGATCTCCAATGAATATTCAGGAACTGATAGATACGGCGAGAGTGCTGGTCGCCGATGACAAGGGTCTGCTTGCCATGGACGAAAGCAATCCCACCTGCAACAAGCGATTCGCGAAACAGGGGATTCCTCAGACCGAAGAGGCCAGGCGCGCGTATCGGGAGTTAATCATCACCACGCCGCGTCTCGGCGAGTGCATCAGCGGCGCAATCCTTTACGACGAGACCATCCGCCAGAAGAAGAAAGATGGCACCCCCTTTATCAAGGCCATCATCGACGCGGGAATCGTCCCGGGCATCAAAGTCGACACGGGCGCAAAGGATCTGGCCGGGCATCCCGGAGAGAAAATCACCGAAGGTCTGGATGGATTGCGCGACCGCCTCAGGGAATACTTTCAAATGGGCGCCCGCTTCGCCAAGTGGCGCGCTGTGATCACAGTCGGCGATGGCATTCCCAGCCGGGGTTGCATCGAAGCCAATGCGCAGGCGCTGGCCCGCTACGCCGCATTGTGCCAGGAAGCAGGGCTCGTGCCGGTCGTCGAGCCGGAAGTGCTGATGGAAGGCGATCATACCCTCGATCGCTGCCGGGAGTTGACGGAGGAAGTCCTGAGAGCGGTCTTCGCCCACCTTTATATACAGCGAGTGACGCTGGAGGCTATGATCCTGAAGCCCAATATGGTGCTGCCTGGGCTGGACTGTCCTGAACAGGAAGGCGTGGACGAAACAGCCGACGCCACGATCAGGAGTCTGTTGCGGGTCGTCCCGGCCGCGGTTCCGGGGGTTGCGTTCCTGTCGGGTGGGCAATCCTGTGAACTCGCCTCGGCGCGTTTGAATGCGATGAACGCCCGATTCAAGGCGCATCTGCCCTGGGCGGCGGCGTTTTCGTTTGCCCGCGCGATCCAGCAGCCGGCGCTGGAGCTATGGAAAGGCCAGGAGGCAAACGTGGCGCCGGCGCAGCAGGCTCTTTATCATCGCGCGAGGTGCAACCGGGCCGCGCGGCGGGGCGAGTATCAGGCTGCAATGGAAAAGACATGGAAGTGGGACGCCGGCCAGGCCGCGTGAGCGCCAGGCAGGAGCGATCGCGATGGAACACGATCTTAGAGGGCTTTCCGAAGAGCAGCAGAACGACTGCCGCGCCGCGTTGCAGGAATTCCTGGTGAGGCACGCCGTCTCCGAATGGCGAATGACGGTTAAAGTTCAGGAAGCGACTCCGGGAAAATTCAGCGTGAAAATCGAAATGACTCCGCCGCCGGAATCCGGATTGCCGGCATTGCCGCTGCAGGAAATTGCGGTAGCGGACGCATCGTTCGATGTTGCGGCGGAAGTCGATAAGATGCTGGAACGTGCCTGGCAAGACCGCTTCCGGAAAGAAGGAGCGCCCCATGATTCAAGCTGTCCACAAAGGCATAGAGATCGAGATGGAGTTGCATCAGCAGGCGCACGGATATTGGAAGTGCGATTACTCACTGATCAGGCATCCCGGGCGAGCCATAACGATTAATCATGGGGCTAAGGAGTTCCCGACTCTGGAACTTGCCAGGGAATACGCGTTTCGGCAAGCCTGCGACGCGATAGATCGGCCAGTTGATTCGTTACATGACTTCGGAACTGCGTTTTGACGGTGTTTTGTTATTTTCCGCTTCATACTGAGCTTGAGTTCCGATGGAGGTTTGAAATATGCCGAAGACGGTAGTTGGATTGTTTGAGAATCCCCAACTGGTGGACGACGCGGTCCGTGAGATCGAGGCCCTTGGTTTTCCCCGCCGTGACGTTCGCACCATGAAGGAGCCGGCGAGCTTTGAAGTCACCGGCATCATGAGCTTTCCGCGGATCGATTTCGAAGTGGACCTGAGCCGCGAGCTTGCCCGGATCGGGGCCACTATACCCGAGACGCGGGCGTACGTGGAAGGATTACGGCGCGGAGGGGCGCTGGCTTTCGCCACAGGTTCCGACGAGAAGGTGGATGCCGCCGCAAACATCATGAACCGGCACGGCGCCGTGGAAGTCGAAGAGGTCACTGGTTCCGAACCGGAGCTGGCCCCTGTGGGTCACCACGGCACGACGCCGAAACGCAATAGCTCGGTCATGACCGGGCGTGTCCGCCAGGCGGATGGTGGCGCTTGTGTTTTCGTGTGGTAGCGCGGGGCCGCACAGCCGATCATGAGCGAACAAATCCGAACCATCACGCACCGCCTGGACTCACCAGGCCGCCGGAGTCGACGGGTTCGATTCCCTGGCGGAACTGGCCCTGGATATGCGCTGGTCGTGGAATCACGCTACCGACGAAGTGTGGCGGGAGCTTGATCCCAAACTTTGGAAGATCACAAATAACCCCTGGGTCGTGCTGCAGACGGCGTCACGGGAAAAGATCGAACAGGTGCTGACAGACCCGGTCTTCCGCAAGAAAGTCGATGACTTTGTAGAAGCGCGGCGGCAAGCCTCGAAGGCGCAGGGGTGGTTTCAGAAAAACCATTCGAAAACGTCCCTCACCTGTGCCGCATATTTCAGCATGGAGTTCATGTTGAGCGAGGCTCTGCCTATCTACTCGGGCGGGCTAGGAAATGTGGCGGGCGATCAACTGAAAGCGGCCAGCGATCTTGGGCGTTCCGGTGGTCGGTGTCGGGCTGCTTTACCAGCAGGGCTATTTTCGCCAGGTTATCGATAAGGAGGGCGCACAACAGGCGCTCTTTCCATACAACGATCCCGGCCAGTTGCCCATCACGCCATTGCGCCATCCGAATGGAGAGTGGTTGCGGCTGGAAATCGCGTTGCCGGGATATTCGGTCTGGCTGCGCACCTGGCAGGTTCAGGTCGGCAGAGTGAAGCTTTACCTCCTCGATAGTAATGATGCGGCGAATTTTCCGGCGCATCGGGGGATCACCAGCGAACTCTATGGCGGCGGCCCCGAACTGCGTCTCAAGCAGGAAATCCTGCTCGGGATCGGCGGATGGCGTTTGCTCCGCGCGCTCGGGATCGAACCGGAAGTGTGTCACCTGAATGAAGGTCACGCGGCATTTGCCGTTCTCGAACGTGCCCGCGATTTTATGGAAGAGACAGGACAGCCCTTCAAGGTGGCGCTGGCTGCCACTCGTGCCGGCAATCTGTTCACGACCCACACGGCTGTAGCGGCCGGCTTCGACCGTTTCACTCCGGAACTCGTCGGGCAATACCTCGGCGGATATGCGCAACGGAAGCTCGGGATTTCGCTTCAGGATTTACTCGCGCTTGGCCGCCAGAACCGGGAAGACTCTTCGGAGCCTTTCAATATGGCGTACCTGGCAATCCGCGGGTGCGGCGCCGTCAGCGGAGTGAGCCGGTTGCATGGCAAGGTGAGCCGGCACATCTTTCAACCTCTCTTCCCGCAGTGGCCGGAAGAAGAAGTCCCTGTCGGATACGTGACGAACGGAGTTCACATGCCAACATGGGATTCGGCCCCGGCGGACAGCCTCTGGACCGATGCCTGTGGAAAGGACCGCTGGCTGGGGCCGGTGGACCATCTGGAACAGGATATTCGCGGTATCTCCGACGCAAAGCTCTGGCAATTCCGTACCGCCGCCAGTAAGTCACTTGTCGAATACGCTCGCGAACGGCTGTCCCAGGAACTGGCCCTATCGGGCTCGCCGCCCGAAGCGGTCGAGGGAGCCAGACACCTCTTCGATCCGAACATTCTGACGCTGGGCTTTGCGCGCCGCTTCGCCACTTACAAGAGACCGGACCTGCTGCTGCACGATCCGGAGCGGCTGCTTCGAATATTGAGCAATTCCCAGCGTCCCGTGCAGCTCATCATTGCCGGAAAAGCTCATCCGGCAGACCAGGCGGGGCAGGACCTGATCCAGAAGTGGGTACGCTTCATCCGGCAGGCCCGAGGTTCGTCCCCATGCGATCTTTCTCAGTGACTATGACATGCTTCTGACCGAGAACCTGGTGCAGGGTGTGGATGTCTGGATCAACACGCCGCGTCGTCCCTGGGAGGCCTGCGGGACCAGCGGCATGAAGGTGCTCGTCAACGGCGGCATCAATCTGTCTGAGTTGGACGGCTGGTGGGCGGAAGCATATACGCCGGAAGTTGGCTGGGCACTGGGGGACGGCAAGGAACATGGCGACGACCCGGCCTGGGATGCCGCCGAAGCCGAAGCTCTGTATAGTCTGCTCGAACGCGAAGTGATTCCGGAATTTTATACCCGTGACGCGAATGGCGTTCCGTCGGCCTGGGTGGCGCGAATGCGCGAAAGCATGGCACGGCTCACGCCTCGCTTTTCCGCGAATCGCGCGGTCTGCGAATACGCGGAGAAACACTATATTCCGGCCGCCGCAGCTTACCGCGTGCGCGCCGCCGGCAAAGGCGCGGTCGGCAAACAAGTAGTCGACTGGCAGCAAGCACTGGCAAACGCGCTGGTCTGGTTTGCAACTCGGTAAAGTCACGGTCAAAACCGATCACGAGCATCATGCGTTTGAAGTCCGAGGTTATTACCGGTGAACTGGACCCGAGTTCGGTGCGGGTCGAGCTTTACGCCGATGGAGTTGGCGGCGGCGCTCCGGTCCTGCAGGAGATGAAGCGGTGCCGTCGAGTCGCAAGCCGCCGGTCTGCGTTTACACTGCGCAAGTGCCCACGGCGCGCGCATCTGCCGACTATACAGTGCGAGTCGTACCGCATTTCCGCGGTGCCGCGGTTCCGCTGGAAGCCCATCAAATCCTATGGCAGCGTCGATGACAAAAACGCCGGAACGCCCGCTGCACGACTACCTGGAAGCCGTCTCCGACCAGACTGACGTTCGCGCGGGTTCCGCCCTGCCCCTCGGAACCTCTCGGCAGGAGAACGGGGTTAATTTTTCGTTCTTCAGCCGTCACGCGACTCGCGTTCGTCTGGAGTTATTCGATCGCCCGCAGGATCGGACTCCTTCGAGGCAGCATCGACCTCGATCCGGCCCGTAACCGGACCGGCGATGTGTGGCACGTCTGGGTGGACGGCGATTCGGCCCGGTCAACTCTATGCTTACCGCGTGGACGGCCCCTACCTGCCCGGCGAAGGGCAACGGTTCAATTTCGCGAGGCTCCTGCTGGACCCATTTGCCACGGCAATCTCACGACTGGACAACTGGGATTTCGGAAAGGCTCTTGGATACGATCCTTCGGCGCCAGAGCAAGACTTGTCCTGTTCGAAGGTGGACGATGCCGCAGCCATGCCGAAATGCATATTCACCCACGAGCATTTTCACTGGAACGAGGATCAGCCGCCCAGACATCCCTGGTCGAAGACAGTGATCTATGAAACCCACATCCGCGGTTTCACCGTTCATCCGAGCTCCGGTGTGCAAAATCCCGGCACTTATCGAGGCCTCGTGGAAAAAATTCCCTGGCTCAAAGATCTGGGGGTGACCGCCGTGGAACTCATGCCTGTGCAGGAGTTCAACGAAAACCCTGGGACGCTTGCGCATTCGCAGACCGGCAAGCCACTCGGGGATTACTGGGGATACAATCCGGTGGTTTTCTTCGCGCCCAAAGCCTCCTACAGCAGTTCGGGAGGCATGGGGCAGCAGAAGCTCGAGTTCAAGGAAATGGTCCAGGCATTTCACGGCGCAGGCATCGAAGTGATTCTGGATGTCGTCTTCAATCACACTGGCGAGGGCGATGAACTGGGGCCGACATTGTGTTTCCGCGGCATGGACAACGCGATCTTCTACACGCTGGCGGGAGACAAACGCTACTACAGAGACTTTACGGGAACAGGCAATACCATTAACGCCAACCACCCGGTAGTGCGGGACCACATCCTGGCCGCGCTCCGTTACTGGGTGGTCGAAATGCACGTAGACGGATTCCGCTTCGACCTGGCCTCCGTTCTCGGGCGGGACGAGAGCGGCAAGTTGCTGGCCGATGCGCCTCTTCTCGAACGGATCGCGGAGGATCCGATCCTGCGAGACGTGAAACTCATCGCGGAAGCCTGGGACGCCGCCGGCGCCTACGAGGTGGGCAGCTTTTCAAAACGGCGCTGGGCGGAATGGAACGGCCGCTACCGGGACGATGTCCGGCGTTTCTGGCGCGGCGATGACGGGATGCTCGGCTCGTTCGCCAGCCGCATCTGCGGAAGTGCCGATATCTATACAAGGTCCGGCAAGGGACCGGAAGGCAGTATCAATTTCATCACCTGCCACGATGGCTTCACTCTGAACGACCTGGTGAGCTATCGCTACAAGCACAATCAGGCAAACGGAGAGAACAATCATGACGGGACCACCGATAACTTCAGCGAAAACTATGGGGCTGAAGGCGAGACGGCCGATGCCGGAATCGAGGCGGTACGGAAACGGCAAATCAAGAACTTCTTTCTGACGCTGTTGGTCTCGCGCGGCGTGCCAATGCTGCTCGGCGGCGACGAATTCCGGCGAACGCAGCGCGGGAACAACAATGCCTGGTGCCAGGACAACGAAATAAGCTGGTTTGACTGGACCTACCTTGAGAAGCATCGGGAGATCCACCGCTTTGTCCGGGGCATGATAGCCTTTCGCCGCGCGCATCCGGTGTTGAGCGAGGAAAAATTCTACACTGCTGCCGACATCCGGTGGCTTGAACCCGGCTGGGGAACCGCCGAACTGGTTTGACCCGAAGGAAAAAGCTCTCGCCTGCGTGATCCGGGAAAGTGGGCAGGGTTCGCTTCTCATGACGTTCAATGCCGGCACCAATGGAGCCGACTTTGCTCTCCCTCCACTGTCGCAGGGATTCTGCTGGCATCTGGCGGTTGATACATCAGGTGCCGCGCCGCACGACTTATTCGCCGCGGGAGAGGAACCGGCAGTAGATAGTTCAAAGCCCTGGGGCATCGCGCCCCGCTCCAGCGCGATATTTCTGGCGCGAAAGCAGGTAGCATAATGCTCAAAATTCATAAAATTCTTTTTCCTGTCGCGTTAACGGATGGATTCACTGGTAACTCGCGCCACCTCTTTTGCCAGGCGGCGTGGTTGGCCCGGCGCTTCCATGCCGAGATCATCCTGCTGCATGTTGTCACGCCGTTCAGCTATCCCGCCGGGTGGTTCGAGAGCGGGCACGAGATCACTGCGAGAGATCTGCACGCGCACGTCGTTCAGAGGGCGCAGAAAGATCTGGAACAGACGCCGCTGCCGGAGTTCGATGGGATTGCGGTCACGCGCATGTTGCTCAGGGGCGACCCAGCCCGCGAAATCGCCGAGACGGCTCGCACTCGGAACGTCGACCTGGTTGTCATGGGAACCCACGACGTCGGCAGGTTCTACCCTTTGCTGCTGGGATCGGTGACCGCAAAGGCATTGCACCAAACCCAGTGCCCGGTCTGGACAGGCGCTCACCTCGAACAGGCTCCGGAGGGCGAATTCTCGATCCGCCGCGTGCTCTGTTCGGTGGAACTGAATGGGCACAGCCGGCATACCGTATCGCTGGCCGCCGAGATGGCCGCGGCCGTCGATGCGACGCTTACGCTCGTCCACATCACGTCCAGCGTGGAGTTCTGGGGCCCTGGCGGATCCCACGTCAACCCAGAGTGGAGGAAGACGATTGTAGGCTTTGCAGCCGAAGAGATTGCCGCACTTCAACAGGAGGTCGGCACCCACGCCGAAGTCATCATCGACAGCGGCAACGTCCCGCAACTGCTGAACCGGGCTGCGGAGCGAACGAAAGCCGATGTCCTTGTCATCGGACACATTCCCGGGCGGAGCCATCTCGGAGACAACGGCGAGGGCTACGGGATCATTCGGCAATCGCGCATCCCAGTCTTGAGCGTCTGAGGAACGCGGCGTTGCGACAGGTGCTGAGTCGGCCCTGTACGTGCCCTAACAACTTGCGAGGTGTAATCGATGCAAGAATTCACATTCTTGGCGTTGGCCATGGTTGCCGTCATCAGCTTAACGGCTGCCCCCAAAGCAGAAGCTCAAGTCAGCATCAACATCGGGGTAGCCCCCGAGTGTCCCTATGGTTACTATGACGTCGCTCCCTATAACTGCGCGCCCTCTGGCTACTACGGACCCGAATGGTTTACCGGCGATGTCTTCATAGGTGCTGGCCCTTGGTTTCATGGCGCCGACGAGTTTCAGGGCCATGTAAATAATCGTTACCATCCGGAACACGGCTATAAGGGCCCGCTGCCGCAACGCGGGGAAAAACCCGAGCCGGCCAAGCGTGTCGACAGTGCGCATTTCAAAGGCAACGAGGTGCGGGATGGACGCGGCCACGTGGGCGGCGGGAAGAAATAAGCGGATGTCTCCCGCGGCCCGGTATCGCCAACTGAGGGAGTCCGGTAGCTTGACTGTGGCCGCGTGCCTGTCGCGATCGTGGAGTGTCGACGATTCAATCGCCCGGAACCGCATCGCATTGCCAGGCGCAACTCTTCTGAGTCTGGTCTCGATCGCCTGCGCGTCGCTGGGCGTATGGCGCGTTGGAAGCGACCTCGGCTGGGCGGGCGACTTCGTCGTTCAGGACGGGTTTCTGTCGCACTGGCAGGTTTGGGTCGGCGCCGCGGCCGGCTTGCAATATGCGAGCCTGCTGCTCGCCCGTTATGCCCGAAATAACCCGGTCATTTCGGCTGAACCTGTCCTGGCCCGGCTCGGAGCCGCGATGTTGGAGCCAGACCACGAATCCGCGCCGGACTGAACCATGATCGTCTGGCGGCGCGTCTGCGTGTGGTTCTATGTCCGAGGTTTCAACCCGGAGCGGTACCGTCTGGCTGAAGCAATGACGAGAACTTCCCAGGCCAACGGCCTGCCGAGGCACAGTTAAAGGCCTTGTTCGGCCCTTACGCGGTTGCGCTTCGGCTGTACCGGAGGGCGGATTCCATAACCCAATTGATCTGGCGCAATTCAATCGGCGCTGCAATGTAGTCTGTTGCGCCTGCCTCAAGGGCGTCCAGCCATTCGGATGGTTCGGGAATCCGTGTCACCACAATGAACGGCAGGGAGGGCCTTTGCTGCCTGACGCCCAGAAGCAGAGGCCGGTATTGTTTGGGGTCGCCGCCAGCGAAAACGATGTCGGCATCGACGAAATCGTCGATCGGCTCAGTACCTGACCTGTGTTCGATTTGATGGTTTTCAATCGCGAGCGCACGCTGAAGGCAGTGCATAACCGACTCGTCGATGCCTGTCAGAAACACTTTCGCCATGAATACGCCTCCCTGCTCCTGAGTGAATTCCGGCGACATGGGCTTGCACTCTTCTGGGCACCGAGCCGATCAGCACGCCAAATGCCAATCGGGAAATATGCGAATTCGAGGCCTCCCGGCTCGGCGACTGCGCCTAACTTGTTCTCGAAATACAGGCTCCCGGTCCAGCGGAAGCATCGCGCGTGGCGCACATCGACCATCGGTCGTCACCGACCGTCGGTTTCCTTCAACGCGGGCTTGCCAGACAGGCGCGAGGTCTTTGGGCGCCAATCTCAACTCATCGCCCGCAGCGGTGTCACGTCTAAGATCGAAAGTAAAGAAGAAACTGAATGGGGTCCGTGGCACGAGGTGATCGTAGCGCCAGTCCTTATTGACGCCGTTTTGACAATTCTTCTTCTACAGTAAATCTATGCATTTGTGCGGTGTCTCCACGGTATTCGCCGGATAGATCTTCTTACGGGATAACAATCATGCGCACGCACCTGATCGCCGCGAACTGGAAAATGCACAAGGACCTCGATGGAACCACGTATTTCTTCAAGGGCTTTCTGCCTTTGGTAGAGAGTGCCGCGCATTGCGAGATTGTGATCTGCCCTTCGTTCCTCGATGTGGAGAACGCCGTCAACGCCACCTGCGGGACGAGAGTCCGGATTGGCGCTCAGAATCTCTACTGGGAGAACGAAGGTGCGTTTACCGGAGAAGTCTCCGGCCCCATGATCAAAGCGTCCGGCTGTTCGCACGTGATCGTGGGGCACAGCGAACGACGCCGGTATTTTGGTGAGACGAACGAGACCGTATCGAAGAAGATCGTGGCCGCACTCGATGCCGGGCTTACTCCGATCGTGTGCCTCGGCGAGCGCCAGGAAAAGAATGTGGAAACGGTACTGGCGGAGCAGTTTCGATGCGGCATTGCGGGGCTTTCGGATGAGCGGTTCGCGGGAATCGTAATTGGCTACGAGCCGATCTGGGCGATCGGCGACGGCGAGACCGCCACGCCGCAGGTGGCCGCCGACGCTCATCGTTTAATCCGCGCTCATGCGAAGGACCGATTCGGAGCCGAGGCCGCGAATAACGTTCGCATTTTATACGGTGGCAGCGTCAAACCGGACAACGCGAAGAGTCTCCTGGCGCAACCGGAGATCGACGGATTCCTCGTAGGCGGCGCCAGCCTCGATCCAATCAGTTTCGCGGCGCTTGTCAATCTCTGAAATCGGAATGAAACACACCTGTCGTCGCCGGGTTCCCCAGCGGTTTTGATGCCATTTTGACCATTATTCACTTACAGTGAAGCTGTGAAACCAACGCAGCAACTTCACGACCTCGGTCAGAGCCTCTGGCTTGACAACATTACGCGCGGGCTCCTGACGAGCGGGACGCTGCGCCACTATATCGGCGATCTCTCCGTCACGGGACTAACGTCGAATCCGTCGATCTTCGATCTTGCCATCAAAAACTCTACCTTTTATGACGATGCCATTCGTCAGAAGACCAATGAAGGCAAGTCCGGCGAGAGACTGTTCTTCGAACTTGCTATTGAGGATCTGGCGCAGGCAGCCGATCTCTTTCGCCCGATTCACGACGCTACTGCCGGCATGGATGGCTGGGTATCTCTCGAGGTTTCCCCGTTACTCGCCCACGACGCGACCAACACGATCAAAGCGGCCGCTCAACTCCGCGCTCAGGCGCACCGCCGCAATCTTTTCATCAAGATTCCTGGGACGAGCGAAGGGCTTGCCGCGATTGAAGAGAGCATCTTCGCGGGAGTACCGGTGAACGTGACTCTGCTGTTCTCAAGCGCACAATATATCGCCGCGGCCGAAGCGTACCTGCGCGGAATCGAACGCAGGATCGCTGCGGGGCTCGATCCGAAGGTGCGCTCCGTGGCATCGATGTTCATCAGCCGATGGGACAAAGCCGTGGTGGGGAAGGCGCCGAAAGAGCTTCAGGACCGTTTGGGCATTGCGATCGCAAGGCGCACCTACAAAGCGTATCGCGATCTGCTCGTATCACCGCGCTGGGAAAAAGCCCTCAGTGCAGGCGCGCAGCCACAGCGTCTGCTCTGGGCAAGTACGGGAACCAAAGACCCCGCCGCCTCCGACGTCCTTTATGTAAAAGCGCTCGCTGCACCCGACACCATCAACACGATTCCCGAAAAAACGCTGCTTGCATTCGCCGATCACGGCGAAGTTGGCGGGGTTCTGCCGGTCGATGGCGGCGATGCCGAATCCGTAATCGCTGCGTTCGTCAAAGCCGGGATCGACGACGAAAAGCTGGCCGCCGATCTTCAGCGGGAAGGTGCGGACTCTTTTGTCAAATCGTGGAAGGATCTGCTCGATTGCATCGAGACGAAGTCCGCTGCACTCGCCGGGGCCGCTGTCTGATGGCGGCTTCCCGTTCGGACGCGCTGGTGGTCTTCGGTGTCACGGGCGATCTCGCCCACAAGATGATCTTCCCGGCTCTATATGCCATGGTGAAGCGAGGCACGCTCAAAGTCCCGGTCATCGGGGTTGCCCTGCCTAAGTGGAGTCCCGAGCGCCTGCGCAAAAGGGTGACGGACAGCATCGAGCGTTCGGGCGGGATCGATAACCGGAGTGCCCTCAAACATCTTCTGTCTCTGATCCGGTATGTGGGTGGGGATTATGAAAACCCGGACACGTTCGCGACGCTGAAGAAAGAGCTGGGCAGGGCGCGGAGTCCAGCTTACTACCTCGCTATTCCGCCCTCCCTCTTCGAGACAGTCATCAAAGGACTCGGCGCCGCGAACCTGGCGGCGCATGCTCGCGTCATTGTCGAGAAGCCATTCGGGCGCGACCTGGCCTCTGCACGGGAGCTCAATCAGGCTGCGCGGACGGTGTTTCCGGAAGACTCTATCTTCCGCATCGATCACTTTCTCGGGAAGGAAGCGATCATGAATATCCTCTATTTCCGCTTCGCCAATTCCTTCCTCGAACCCATCTGGAACCGGAACTATGTGGCAAGCGTTCAGGTCACCCTGGCCGAGGATTTCGGCGTGAAAGGCCGCGGCTCTTTTTATGAAACCGCCGGCTGTCTGCGCGACGTCATCCAGAACCACCTCTTTCAGGTGGTCGCGCTTCTTGCCATGGAGCCGCCGGCGGGCCGAGACTTTGGAGCCGTCCACATCGAGAAGGCCAAGGTCTTCCGGGCCATGCGTCCTCTTAAGCCGGACGACCTGGTGCGTGGCCAGTACGCCGGCTACCGCAAAGAGCCAGGTGTCGCGAAGAACTCCGACGTCGAGACTTACTGCGCCCTGCGTCTCTCGATCGACTCATGGCGCTGGCAGGGGGTGCCATGGTACTTGCGCTCCGGCAAATACTTGCCCGCAACCGCAACCGAAGTACTTGTGGAACTGAAGCCGCCGCCGCAGAGACTGTTCGCCGACGCGGAACCGACAGGCGGCCGCGCCAACTACATGCGCTTCCGTCTTTCCCCCAACGCTGCCGTCGCCATTGCCGCCCGCGTGAAGCTTGCAGGCCAGGAATTCGTCGGCGAACAGCGGGAACTCTACCTGCTGGAAGAACGGCCGGAGGAGGAAGCGCCCTACGAGCGGCTCCTCGGCGACGCCATGGCCGGTGACGGAGCGCTCTTCACGCGTGAGGACGCGGTCGAAGCCGCTTGGGCCGTGGTCGATCCAGTCCTCAAAAAGCACCCTCCGGCTCGCCCTTACAAACACGGCAGTTGGGGTCCAAAGGAGGCTCACGCGATCCTCGCACCGGATGGCGGCTGGCACAACCCCACACTTTCGAAGGCACCCCGCCGATGACTGGGTGCTGAATGAAATCGGCGTTGCCCTGTGTACTAACGATCAACGGTGGTTCGTCGAGCATCCGCTTCGCGGTATACGAGGCAAGCGGCGCGGAGCGGCGTCGGCTCTACGGGAAAATCGACCGCATCGGTCTGAGCGGCACGAACATGGTCGCAAACGATCTACCGGATAAAGCGCAAGTCACATTTCCGATTGCCGCCTCCGATCACCGCACAGCTGTAGGTTCTCTTCTGGATTGGCTTGAATCCCAGCCAGTCTTTCCGTCCGTCAAAGCCGCTGGACACCGCGTCGTTCAGGGCATGAAACATTCCGAACCGGAAAAGGTTACGCCGAAATTGCTCGCGGAACTACACCGCATCACGGCATACGACCCGGATCATCTTCCGCGCGAGATCTCACTGATCGAAGCGTTACAACGGCGGCATCCCAAACTTCCCCAGGTGGCGTGCTTTGACACCGCGTTTCACCGCACCATGCCATCCGTTGCCCGGTTGCTGCCGATCCCTCGCCGTTACGCGGCAAAGGGCGTCGAGCGCTATGGTTTTCACGGCTTATCCTACGCATTCCTGATCGAAGAACTCGCTCGCCTCGATCCCGAGGCCGTAAAGGGCCGGGTGATCCTCGCGCATCTTGGCAGCGGCGCCAGCATGGCCGCCGTGCGTGATGGCAAGAGTATCGATACCAGTATGGGTTTTACACCTGCGTCGGGATTGGTGATGAGTACCCGCACCGGGGACCTTGACCCCGGTCTCGCTTACTACCTTGCGCGCACCGAGCGGATGACCGCGGCGGGATTTCAGAAGATGGTAAACCACGAATCCGGCTTGCTTGGCGTATCCGGGAGCAGTTCCGATCTGAGCGATTTGTGCGCGAGCCAAGCTGTCGATGTTCGGGCGGCGGACGCGGTCGAGCTGTTTTGCTACCAGGCAAAGAAATGGATCGGCTCCTTCGCCGCCGCGCTTGGCGGACTCGACACGCTGGTCTTCTCGGCCGGCATTGGCGAGAACGCACCGCTCATCCGAGCGCGAATCTGCGACGGACTGAACTCTCTCGGAATCAAAATTGATCGAAGCCGCAATGCCAGGAATGCTCCTGTGATTTCGCCGGCCGGTAGTCGGGTCAAGGTACGGGTCATCCGCACCAATGAAGAACTCATGATCGCCAGATCTGTCGCTCGCATCCTGAAACTCGGCTCAATCCGAAAGACTTAAACGGCTGAGCAGGGCTACTTCCTTTGCTCGGTTTTTTCCATGACAAAAACAGGCTTGCGGACGCCCATTTGATGAATCACCGCATCTTCGCGCGCTCGGACTCCCGCAGGCAAGCGATTTCACCCTGCGAGGCCGTTGAAGCGATACGGTGAAATACGGGCTCAAGCGCGCTTCGTCTGGCAGACGGTCTTCACTACCTCCGCCATTTATTCTGGGGGCTGATGCGTAAGCCCCTCAGCAGAACGTATGCATCGCGTTCAACACTGGAAATATGACACAGTTATGGATTCGGCGAGGACTTTCCTGGTGGAACCTGGCAGCGCGTACGTGTCGCAGAAGCTGGGAGGATGAGGTTTTCGGACAGTCAGCTCGGCTGGCCTTTTATTTTTTCTTTGCCCTGTTTCCCGCATTGCTGTTGCTGCTCATTCTACTTAGCATGTCCGCCGCCAAATCTGAGGGACGCCATGCCCTGCTCGATTCATTTGCGAAGGTTCTTCCTTCGGATGCGTCGGCGCTTATAGCAAAGACGGTGCGGGAGCTAAACGCGAAAGCGGTTCTGGGCACGAGGGCTATAGTAGCAGGGGCGTATGCCGTTTGGGGAGCCCTGAACGGAACCTGGGCCATAATGACCTGCCTGAATAAGGCCTACGAGGTTGCAGAGGAGCGCCCATGGTGGCGGGTTCTTTGGATCATGTTCGGACTGACGGTTTCTCTGAGCACTCTATGCCTGATCGCGCTCGCCGCGATCGCCTATGGCGACCAAACCGGGAAAATCATCGGCAACTATCTTGGGACGCCGGCTCACTTCGAGTTTTTCTGGCGTATCGTGCAGTGGGCGGTTATGGTGATCCTGCTGCTCTTCTCATTCGCTCTAATCTATCGTTTCGGGCCAAACCTGACAGACCGTCGATGGCAATGGAGTATCCCCGGCGCGGTTGTTGCCGTCACATTATCGGTTTGCTCTACGATACTGCTTCAGGGGTATCAGGCGCACTTCAGCTCTTCAAGGATTTATGGAGGGCTGAACGCAGTGGCTACGCTTCTGATGTGGCTCTACATGACGGGTGCGGCTATTTTTATCGGCGGCGAAGCGAATTCTGAAATCGCAAAGAATGCGGCCGGTCACTGAGACGCGAGGGGCCTTGGGTCACACCGGCGAGTGTGCCAATCCCAGTTTGTCTCAACGGAGGGGTTCATCCCATCGTACCGTGTCAAAACCGTGCCAAAACCCTTCGTATTGGAGCCATTGGGGTTAGCTTTGAGCGAAAAGCAGATTCCCCAAATTGTTGAAAACGTTAGAAGTATGGAGAATTGAAAGGACCGCTTGGAAAGGGTCGGGATGCGCCCAAGGCAGGTGCGCTACCAGGCTGCGCTACGCCCCGACAGTTTCTAGCTCTTTGATTTTAAAATACTTCTCCAAACATCGCAACCTCCAGTCGGTCCTGACCGCGTCAAAACCGTGCCAAAACTTCGACGCGAAGCGTGAACCGCGCCAAATGGAGAAGTCGCAGTTTCAATAGCTTAGGCCGTCGATTCGGCTGCTAAGCCGCCAGAAGGAACGTAGCTCGAAGTTCCGAGGCCAGTTGCGCTGGTCCCTCCAGTTTGCAACCTTGTTGGTACTCTTGGTCGGGTGGCGTTCTCCGCGCACCTGCTTTCTAAGCAGGGCTGATCTTGCATGAACAATCCGCGAGATGTTAGGCGTTGCTTATAGAGGCGATCGAGAAACGCTTTCGAGGCGGTGAGGCTCCGCCGTTTGATCATGCCGTGGCTGGCCTGAGAGAACTCGAGGATTGCGTCAACGCGTATCCGAGCAACTGGGACACGCGAGCGTCGCCTTCGCTCAACACAACTATTCCCATGTGCTTCCGCAAAATGCAGGAGGCGGCGGTCGCTCAGGTGGAAGCCCTTCTGTTTAAGTCTTCACCGAAGAGAACCGGGCAGGTCGAACAAGGAGGCGACCATCGGTAGGCACGACGAATCGCGAACCTGCAGTAGAAGGATGTATCGACACTGGTCTTGGAAACATCTCCGATGGGCTGGCTGGGCCTGACTGGCGGTCCTGATCGAGCATCTCCCGTCGGCAGTTCCCGATCCATCGTTCGGCCACCCCGTTCTGCCATCGCGACTGAATGATCTTGGCCATGGATTTCTTTAAGGTGCCGGCGCCCCTTTCTTCGCCATCGAACACGAGCGCAGGCGGATTCTGCACGCGAACGTAACGGCACATCCGTGCGCCGAATGGGTGATCCAGCAGCTTCGCGAAGCGTTGCCCGAGGCTGGCTCGTACCGATATGTGGTTCTGGATCGCGACCGGAAGCTGAAGGCGGAAAGTGATCGAATTCTCAAGGCCACGGGTCTGAAGCCGAAGCGAATGAGCATCTCGCGGTGATTGTGCAGAAACGCCTGCCAGCTCTTTCGCCCATCGCCCCGCGCGGACCGAGGCGCCGCAGATAGGAGGCGACAGTGCTCTCGGCGACCGTTAAGCCGAACTTCAGCAGTTCGCCGTGAATTTTCGGCGCTCCCCAGCGAGGGTTCTCCTGCGCCATGCGCCGAATCGGATCTTGGATCTCGGGAGTAATCTATGGCCTTCCCGCTCGATGTCTCGATCGCCAGCGCCAGCACCATCGGCACAGCGCCATCCAGAGTAAACGGTCCAGAGGCGTTAAAGGCGGCCGGGGTCTCTTGCGCTTGAAAAGGGCGAGTTGCTGTCGCAGAGCGAGGACTTCCAGCGCCGTATCGGACAGAGTCGGAAAGAAAACGCGTATGGCCCCGGAAAACGAGCAGGTGAAGGCAATCACGAATGAACCGTTGCACCATCCCGAGACGCTCTTTACGAGTCCCTACCGCGGGCCGCAAAACCTCTGATTTCAGAGCTGATCAGTTTTTGGTATACACAGGCTCGCCGATGCGGACTTGTGCTGAGATCTCTCAAGGCAACCCTTCAATGTCTCCGCAAAGCCCCCGAGCAGCGGTTCCTGCGACATCAAATTGTGCGTGCCGGGCAGCAAGTACAGTTCGAGCCCCTCAGCCGCGGCCTTGCCCCAGTACAGGCGGCGGTCCAGAAAGCCGCGGTGTTCGGACTCCTCCGCGGCAAAGAGCGTGATGCGGCCATCGTACCTGGCCGGGGGCCTGGTGAAAATTCCTTTCAAGCCGGTGTTCATTGCCACGGCGGCAAGAATCTTGTCTGACGGGCCCTTGAGCAGGCGAGCCCGGCGCCGCAGCGCCCGGAAAGGAAGATTCAGCAGGTGGCTCCTCCATCGCTCGCGAGGCAGTGCGATCAGTTCCACAGCGAGTTTTTCGATCAACAGGAACGGCTTCGGCAGGCTGGCATGCGAGGGGTTCGCAGGATAAGGAGTGTCGATCATTCCGACGAACGCGACAGGCTCTCCCACGGCGCGAAGCTGAAGCGCGATCTCCACTGCGACGATTCCGCCGATGGAGCGCCCCAGCAGGTAGTAGGGACCATGTGGCTGGACGCCGCGGATGACGTTGACACACTCCCCGACGATCTCCTCCGGCGATTTTCCGTGTTGCGCGCCATCGGGCCGAGGGTCCGGTATCAGTGCATAGACGGGTTGGTCCGAACCGAGGTAGCGGCTCAGATCCTCGACCTCCGGGAAGTACCCAGGGAGGACGCAGTAGAGCGGTGGGAGGCTGCCCGCCGGATTCGCGGGAAACAGGAGCGATGGCCGGCTTGTGGACTTGCCTTCTACAAGGCTAGCCAGGTTTGCGACAGTCGGCGATCGCCACAACTCGGTTACCGGAATCTCACAGCCCAGCTTGCGGTTGATTTCCGCAATCATGGTCACCGCGGTGAGAGAATCACCGCCGAGGTCGGAGAACCGGTCGTTGACACCCACGCGTTCCACCTTGAGCATGCCCGCCCATGTCATCGCGATGGCCGACTCGATCAGTGTGCGGGGTGGCTCATACGGTGCCCTCCCGCTGAGTGCGGCAGCCGCGAGTTCTTTTTCAAACATCGACGCTAGCCGCGTGCGGGGCACCTTGCCGGTCGGCGTCAGGGGAATATCCGGCACGGCCAGGATGACGCGCGGCACCTTAAACCACGCAAGCTTCGCGCCCGCGAACGTGCGCACGTCATGGACGTCGATTGTGGCCTCCCGGCCGGCGATCAGCGCCGCGACCTCCTGTCCATGGATGTCGTGCCTCATGGCGAAAACGGCGGCATCGCGGACCCTGGGATGCTGGCGCAGGACCACTTCGACCTCGGCCGGCGAGATCTTCTGCCCGCCGCGGTCAATCACCTCCATGATCCGGCCGGTGAGGAAAAGGTAGCCGTCGGCATCCAGGTATCCTTCGTCACCCGTGCGGTGCCAGCCGTCCACAAACGTGCTGCGATCCAGGCCATCCGGTGTCTCGTAGCCTTCGAAAACACCGGGTCCGCGCACGGCGATTTCTCCCCGAATGCCCGGGTCCGGCAGGACGCGGCCGGATTCATCGAGGATCGCGATATCCGGTCCGGAAGACACTCCCACCGAGTCGATCTTGCGTAGGCCGGGGGGCATCGGGTTGGCGCAGATTCCCCCGCTTTCCGTTGCTCCGTAGGCATTGACCATGGTTGCGCCGAACTTGCGCTCGACAGCCGCCACCGCGTTTGCCGAGGGCTGACCTCCGGCTCCGTAGAAGGCGCGTATCGGAGCGTGAGCCGTGATGTCCCACGAATAGTCGGAGCGCAGCAGGCGCTCGACGAAAGGGGGCGGCGCGGCAATCCATGTGGGGGCGAATTCGTCGACGCACCGTCCGAAATCCGAAAGGCTGAGAGGACCAGGAAATACAATACTGGCGCCGGCAAAGACGCATCCGAGGATTTGGTTAATCAGGGTGGTCGATCGGAACGGCGGCATCATGGCCAGCCAGCGATCCTCGGCGGTCAATCCCACGCGCGGGCGGAAGAGGTGGGCGCGGTAGCAGATTTGTTCCTGCGTCAGCGGAACGAGTTTCGGGGCCGCCGTGCTCCCCGAGGTCATGAGGAGCACGGCCAGGTCGCAGGGAAGAGGAGCTTCGTCATCGGCTTGTGGCCTGCGACTGTCCGCGCGGAGCCGAAAACGGCCCGCTCCCAACTCGGGAAGAGGCTCCAGCTCGATCAGATTGACGTGGGCTTTGCCTGCGGCCTCGGCTGCGCTCGAGGCCAGACGCGGAACGGTAACCAGTGCGGTGGCGCGAGTGGACCGGAGGGCGGATTCGATCTCGTCGGGCGACAGTTCGGGGTTCAGCGGAATGCAGGCGCAACTGCATAACACGGAAACAAGCGCGACAGGGAAAGTGCAGTCGAAAGGGAGACTAACGGCGACGCGGCCGCTTCTCGCGATCCCGAGATCGCGGATCGCGCTGGCGGTTTCATGTATCTGCTCCGCCAGACTGACGTAGGTGAGCGGGAAATTGCCTGGAGCGAGAAATGCCGGGCGATCCGGACTGTTGTGCGCGCGCTCCAGGATTTCCCCCTGGACCGTCGTTAACCCATATTTCATGCCGGCATGATCGACCTTGCGCCCGGGGAAGTCCCTCCGGTGCCTCAGGGGATGCTCTATCAGGGTCCAGTTACGATGCGGACTTGCTGCCGCCATCGCATTCACCGCTGAAGCCCGGTTTGTCGGCGGTTACCGCTCCGATGGATGACTCTTCGATTTTTGGTGGTTCCCACGGCTTGCGGGGGCCAGTTGGATGTACGCTGTCCGGAGGCGTTACGAGGTTCATAAGTACCCTCTCGTTCGGCAAGTATGACACAAGACCGCCTGATACGTTGCGTCTCATTAAATTAATTCCAAGGGCTTTCTTCTGCCGGACGGCAGGTTGATCGAAATGCGGCTGGAGCATGAAACCCCGGGATGCCGTACCTTTTCTGCTCTGCTCTGCCCCGCCCGGGTCGGGTTTCGCAGCGCAGAATTCGCGGCGAGCGGGAAGTGGACAAGACCTATTACGCTCTAATCACGATGCATTCTTGCTGCATATGTCTTCATTGAGCTGGGGGCCTTTGCTGGCAGTTACCGCTTCGATGGATGACTCTTCGATTGTTGGTGTTTCCCATGCCTTGCGCGGGCTGGACGGGTGTAAACTGATCGCGGGTGGGACGACGTTCATATAATGCGCTCTCGTTTAGCAAGTATGACACAGAAATCCGATCGCTTTATTCGCTGCGCCTCATAAATTCCAACGGTGACTCCTCGCTGTTTCTTCTATAAGATCTCGGGTTTGACAGTGCAGTCGGATTTCGAACTGCCCGGGACTCTTCCCGCCGATACCGCGGCGGCCGATGTTGTGGTGCGCCAGTGCGATGTGCCGGAGCGTCTCGAGGCTCCCACCTGGGCTGAGCGCGATTGGGAATTGGACGATTCAAGATTCCTGCTTTCTCTCCCTGGCATTGGGCGCTTCCTCGTGGCGGATGGCAGGCTCATCGAAATGCAGCCGCAGGGTGAAGCCAGGGATGCCATCCCTTATCTGCTCGGTACGGCATGGGGCGCCCTGTTGTTGCAGCGCGGCAATCTGGTTCTGCACGCCTCTTCTGTGTCGCAGGACGGAACTGGCTTCGCCTTGTGCGGGCACAGCGGCATCGGGAAGTCGACGCTGGCGGCTGCGCTCTGCCAGGCTGGATGCAACTTTGTGAGCGATGACGTTTCGGTCGTTGAACCGGGACCTCGCGGTGTCGAGCTTTTGCCTGATGGCCGCTGTCTGAAGCTGTTTGAAGAGAGCCTCGCCGGCCTCGGCCTCAGTGCGCATCGTGGCGAGGAGGTGGGCTCGGGAACCAATAAACACTACGTAGAGCCGCTCAGCCGCGAAACCGCCGGGCGCACGCCGCTTCGTGCAATCTACGTTCTGCGGGACCGGGACGGCGAGGGAGTATCTCAGATTGTCCGGCTCTCGCCCGTGGACGCCGCACAAACATTGCTGAATGAGAGCCACAGGCCACTCCTGTCGCTGGCGATGGCGAAGCGCAATCCGCACGTCGCGTTGACAGCGGCCGTTGTGGCCACGGTGCCCGTGTTCCGGTTCACCCGTGCGCGCGATCCGGACCGGTTGCGCCAAACCGCGGAGGAGTTGCTGACGCACTGGCGGTCTTTGTAGGCGACGAACGGGTGGCGCACCGTGATGCGGGGGCCTTGCATCGTGAGAAGATGGCAGCAGTTGCACTTGATGATTCGACGAGTCGGCGGGGTGCCATCCGCGCCGCTCGAAGGCCATCTGCTGATGATGAGCCTCGACTTGGGCAAGTATTTCAGCCTGAACAGCGTCGGGAAGCGCATCTGGGAAATTCTGGAATATCCGACGCAGCCCGACACGATCGTCCGGCTACTGGTCGAAGAGTATGACGTGCCTGTGCAGACGTGCGCGAGGCAGGTGGACGACTTCCTTAGGAAACTCGGTGAGTACGGCTTACTGGCCGACGTTGACTGAGTCGTTTCAGGGGAGCAGGCATTGCGCCTGATCTGCGGGATCATCCGCCTGGACGGAGGCGCCGCGAAACGTTCGGATCTGCGTGCTATGTTCGCGGCACTAACCCCCCGCGAGCTGGCGCCGTGCGTGCAAAGTCGCGTCGAAGGAAGTGCGGCTCTCGGCGTTCTCGACTTCGTTACTTCATCCACAGAAACAGATGGCAGCCTTCCGGTGGGGCCGGATGGCTCGTGGCTCGCAGCGGATGCGCGCCTCGATAGCGCCACTGGAGAAAACCCCGCCGGAAAAGACGAAGAGCAGGCGGTATTCGCAGCTTTTTCAAAGTGGGGCCCGGACCTGCCCGGCTATCTCCACGGCGACTACGCGCTTGCCCTTTGGCAGCCCGGCGAGAGGAAACTAACCCTGGCGCGGGATGTGATGGCGGTCCGGCCCCTGTGTTATTTTCATCGGCCGGGGCACGTTTTTGCGTTCGCGTCTCTCCCCAAGGGCCTGCACGCCTCCGGTGTCGCGCCGCGCAGGCTTGACCTGATCCAGCTTGGCCAGGCTCACCTTCGGCTTTTCCTCTGGGGCGGACATACCGGGTTCGAGGGGATCGAGTGGCTTGCCGGCGGACACAGCCTTGTGGCGACTCCCGAGGGTATTCGGGTGCAACGCGCATGGCGTCCCGATCCTGGATTGGTCGGGTCGTGGAGAGGAACGCCGGCCGATGCCGCCGCGGAGCTCCGCCGCTTGATTGAGGAATCCGTCGCCGCCCGCATCGTGGGCCAGGGTCCGGTCGCCGCCCATCTGAGTGGAGGGTTGGACTCGTCCTCGGTGGCAGTTATAGCGGCGCGGCGATTACGGGAGGAAGGGCTGGACCTGCTCGCCTTCTCGCAACTCGCGCGGCCAGAGCCGCCGGTGGAGGACGAGCGAGAGTATGTCGCTGCCGTGCTGCATCAGGAGCCCGGCATTCGATGGGCTCCTTCGCATCTCGCGCCTCTCGATGTCGAGAACATCGAAGATCCGGACGTCCCTCTGGGTGGGGCGTACGCGGCCTCTGAAGCCGAGATCTGCGGCCGCGCCTCGCAATGCGGCGCACGCATTCTGCTTTCTGGCGCCGGAGGCGACGAAGGCGCCACCTACAATGGCACGAACCTGTATGCGGCCCTGCTGCGCAGCGGAAAGTGGGGACAGGCGCTTCGGGAGACCCGCGCGCGCGCCCGTGTCGACAGGCGCCCATTGGCACGTGAGCTCCTCGCCCGTCTGATTGTGCCCTTGCTTCCGGAGGCTGTGATCGACTTGCGGCGCGGGCAAAAAGAGCAGTCGGCTGGAGGTGATCGCGAGACCCGGGCACTACGGCTCCTGAACCCGGAGTTTGGCGCCCGGGTCTGGCAGGCGATGCCCGAACGCGTTGCATGGAACAACAGCGCCGAGAGCCGGATCCAAATGCTTACTGACAGCTATCTGGATGCGCGCGCGAATCGTTGGTCAATCATCGGGGCGCGCTATGGAATCGCTTTCAGCTATCCACTGGCAGAACGGCGGGTCCTGGACTTCTGTCTGTCGCTGCCCATCGAGCGGTTCCTCGACGGGGGATATTCACGGCAGCCGTTTCGCAACGCCATGGCCGGCATCCTGCCGGAATCGATTCGCTGGCGTACCAGCAAGTTCACCCCTTTCCCCGATTTGCCGCTGAACCTCGCGGCGTCGGGCCGGGGATTAGAAACGCGGGTCGAGAAGTTGCGGGGTACGTCGGCCGCCGGCCTGTTCGCCCTCGATGCCATGTCGGATGCATTCCGCGAGGCGGCGAACCAGACGAGTGGAGTTCAGTGCCTCGCCGCGCTGGGCCAGAGGCTCTATCCGCTATGGGTCAGAAACGGGCTCCAGGCACACCGCGCGCTGATTCTCGCCGAACACTTCGTACGGTACCAGTAACCGGTTAAAGACCTGCCCACCGGCGCAACAACGGCGCCAGATCTACGGTCTCGATCTGCTGCAAACTGGACAGGTTTGTGAGTATCCAGTCCCCACCTGTATTGCCCTCCAATATGACAGGCCCGGCGGGCGTCAGGATCAGGTCCCAGTTCACAAGCGGCAGACAGGGAAACAGTGCCATCGCCTGCAGCACGATTTCGACGGACTTGTGCAAGCCGGACAGCGAACGATCAATCAACTGCGCCTGGTTCCACGGCAGATGGTCGTAGCGTACCCCGGGATGCAGGAACCAGATCCCCGAAGCCATGGATCCCGTGACAACATTGATGGGAACGCGGACCTGTCCGCGGATGAAGTGGCGCGGCGCTTCGCCGGGTACGTCGATTGATAGCAGCGCGCCGTGGAGAAATGGAGCCTCGCCGGGATTTCGCGCTGTCGTCAGGCGCAATACCGGGGCGGTGCCGCTGGACACCAGGTCGGCCAACTCGGGTGCCGCGAACAATCGAGTCTGTACCAAAAGGTCGTCCATTTCACGCAACGACATATTTGAAAGTCTGTTTCGCAGGGATTCAGCGGGGATCATTGAAGCATCGTTAATCCGGTAGAAGCCGGCGGCCAGTACATCCAGGGCAATAGTTCTGCGTGAAGCCGAACCGCGGCGAGGTTTGATGAAAAGATGTCCGGGGAGGGACCATACCGGATCGGCGAGATCCACAGCCTGTCCCCGGGGGATCACCATCACCAAAGGCGGCACCGGCAAACCCGCCCGCGCCAGGCGTTCCGCAGCCGCCTTTTTGTCCCTCAAAAGGGCATGTTCGGCCGGGCTGCCCAACTGCGACAGGACTCTTCCCGCGGCGCGGCCAGGCAGGGGATGAAGACCTGAAGGGATGAAGAACTGACGCCAGATAAGAGCCTCATTGGGCCGGGCTCCGCTGCGCATGCAGTCCATCAACAACTGCGGGAGCAGCTGACGCGGCAGATCCTGCGAGCGGGCATAAGCCCATACGTGGACCACGGAGGCGGCCGCCCAGCCGAGCCGCGAAACCGGGATCAACAGCGGACGGCTCCACAACGGGGTTCGCTGCCAGAACCTCTTCGCAGCCCAGCTGCGAAGCCCGGTCAACGCTCCAGTCGTCGAGGTGAAGAGGCCCTGGCCGTCCCAGGGGAGACCCCGCCAAAGCTTGTGACGAATGGTGTGCCACATCCGAAGAACGGAGTCATAGAGCAACATCGGCAGGAGGAACTGACGCCGCCGCGCGGACGGGGAATTCAGCGATCGGGGCATATCCGTCCAGTGACCGGCCCCCCATAACGATCTCATCGCCAACGCGGAGCCAGGCATGGGCGCCGAAACCGGTTGCAGGGTCGTGCTTAACCCCGAAACAGACGGCGGATGAAATCCTGCGACGCCGCAACATCCAGTGTGCGGCAAGAGCCTTGGGCAAACATACCGCCCAGGGTGCAGGCGTATTCGCCACAACGGAGACAGCCCGGCACACCTGCCGCACTGTGCTTCCTGCAGCTTTAGCCGACCGAGGAACTGACGCAACTCCGCACGATTTCACAACCCAGCGAAACGGCGTTAGTCGCAGCGCGGCTTTCGCGAGAACCAGGCAACAAAGCGCTTCGGAAATCAACCGGCAGCGGTATAGCCAGCGCACAGACCGGAACTGCGTTGCGTCGGTCATTTAAGCTTTCCAAAAATACGGCCGCAGCAGTTCCGCCAGTCCGGGTCGCACGGTTCCACGATACTATTTCTCCGGCTGTGTGTCTCCGGGCAGGAGCTTAATGAGCGTCCGCCACTGCCGAGAGCCCGCCGGCAGCGGATGAAGCTGGTAGTCTATCCATTGCGACGTGTCCCATAAAGTCAGGTTTCTCGGGGTGGCGCTGATCGTTACGGCTGTCGCTATCGCGCTGCTCGCGTATCGGGAATACCGGAATCAGCAAAAAGAGGCCGATCGCGCTTATACCGAAATAATCAAGCTGCAGGACAGGGCCGTTGCAGCGCGTAAAGCCATGGCGGCTCTTGAGGCAGCGGAAGTGAGCGAGCAGAATTATGTGCTGACCGGCGAGACCGTCTACCTGGAAGCCTATAAAACCGATATCGCCGAATGGCGGGACGAGCTTGCCGTGCTCCAGGTACAGACGGAAAAGGGGCCGCTGCTCCCGTTTGTTCACGAGATTTCGCAAACGGGAGACCGCGTAGTGAGTGAGCTGGCGCGGATCGTCTCCCTTTACGACGGGGGGGCTCGCGATAAGGCTCTCGATCGCATCCGGAACAGCGCCGGGATCGTCTATCTGGACCAGGCGCGTGAAACTATGGGGAAACTTGAGCAGATGGACGATGAGGATGCGAGCCGGGCTTACTCGCGGTTCCGGCTGCAACGACTCCATCGCCTCGGTATCAGCGTTGCCGGGCTATTTTGTCTCACACTCGCCGGTGCGTGTCTTCTGGTTCTGAAATCCCGCTGAGCGCGCCCGCGTGACTCATTCTCATACCCCCATCGTGGTCAAAATGTAAAGGCACTTAGATACTTTCCGGACGTCCGACCGCTCGGGAGTAATCCGGCTGACCGCCTGGAAGCGAGTGAGTTATTCTTTTTTCGGATTTGTGCTGGTCGCGGATTTCTTGGTCGGCCTGTCAGAACGAATACCGCAGACTGAGTTGAAAAACTCTTGCCGGCAGCGCATTCTGAAATTCTCCGAACTGGGCCGTGTTATTGATATCCAGAATCGGGTTGTAGAGGTTCACGTGATTAAACGCGTTGAAAGCCTCCGCCCGGAACTGCACCCTATGGCCCTCCCAGGGAAGCGTGAAACTCTTCATCAGCGAGATATCGACATTCACCACTCCCGGCAGCCGCACTATAGCTCGCGTTCCCGTCGTTCCGCCCGACTGCTGGAAGTAATTCCCGGATGCCGTGGTGCTCGGAAACAGGCTGGGAACGCCGTTGTTATCGATGAAATTTCCGTAAGTGTTTGGCGCCCCCGGCAGGAGATTCGCCAGTGCGCTGATTTCGTAGTTCGTCGGATACACACCGTTCGCGCTGATCGTCGACGGCAGTCCGGAGTGGTAGCGGATAATGGTCGAAACCTCCCATCCCCCGATCACCTCATTGAGCGCCTTTCCCGCCCCGGTGAAAAATGTTTTGCCTTTACCGAGCGGCAGCTCGTACAGCCCGTCCACCGTGATGTTGTGCCGCTGATCGAAATCCGACGATCCCTTGAACGCGTTCACGTTGAATGCATCCTGGAGTACCGCGCCGCTCTGCCCGGCCCCGCTTTCGGCGCCCGACGAGTTGTCGATCGAATGCGACAACGTGTAGTTAAAGTCGAACGACACGCCATTCGAGAGCCTCCGCCGCAGGCTGACTGTCAGCGCGTTGTAATCGGCCCACGCATTGTTCGTCCACGTCGGCAGGCCGGCAAACTGCAGCGGATAAAACGTATTGCATCCCGTCACCGAATAGCACTTGTTCGTGCCCGGAATGCGCTGCCGATCCATCAGGTTCAAATTGTCCTCATCGCTCAGCCCGTTGATCACCACCCACCCGTAGTAATAATTCTGCGTGGCGCTGCCTGGCACGAATGCATTCGCCACGCCCGGGAACATGTCCTCGATGAACGGTATCGGCGCGATCGGTCCATAATTCTGCCCCGCCGAAAGATAGTCGTTGTGCAGCACACCGACCGCCTGCGCCCAGGTCATCCCCGACTTCGTATCTTTAAATTGCGTCAGCGGCTGATCGAAGTCCTGCTGCACCAGACCCCGCCGGTACAAGCGCCCCGCATATCCGATCTCGATCGTCATCTTCCCCGGCAGCGGTTTCGCGTAGTTGGCGTTGAATACCAGTGAATAGGGCGCTTTGAGATTCGAAACGATCCCCACGCCTTCGTCGAATCCGCCGGTGATTGTCGGCGGCGTAAACGGAAATCCGCCCTGCGCCGCGGCCGGCAACGCCGGCAGACTGGCCGCGCCGTTATACCGCGGCGACGTGGTGAAGTTCGTGTTAACCGGCTGCGTCACCGTGCTGGCCAGGCCGGGCGAGCCGCTCTGATCCAGGTTGAACACCATGTCCTGCCCGTAGTGGTCGTAGACCAGCGCGAAGCCGCCCCGCAGCACGCTGCCCTTCCCCATCAGCTTCGTGAACCAGTTATCGGTCTTGTCGGGCGCATACGCAATGGATGCCCGCGGGCCGAAGTCGAGGTTATCCCTCTGATACCATCCCTGCTTGCCGTTCGCCGCCCCGCCCAGCGCGTACGTGAGCGACGCATCCTGAATCTGATTGTTCGGAATGCCCGCATTCATCGCCGCCACCCGCTCGGCGAAATAAGTCTGCAGAGGCACCGTGGTCACCACTTCGGTTCCGCCCGTTTCGTAGGGCACTGTGCCGTTGCTGTACCGCAGCCCCACAGTCACAGTAAGATTGCTGCGCACCCGCCAGTTATCCATCACGTAGGTTTCGTATTCATTCACCCCGTACTCGCGCGCCGCGGGAACCCCGAAAGGCAGCACCTGGCCCGTCTTCGTGTATTGATAAGTGGCCGTGTAGTCATTGATCAGCCCGAGCAGATTGCCCAGCCCCTGCTGCACCGCCGTGGGGTCCGTCAGCTTCAGACCGCTTGTGCCCAGTTGCTGGTTGATGTAATTTTCCACATCCGTTGTGGCGTCGCCGCCGAGCCCGCCCAGCGTATTCCGGTTAAACGCATACGAGGGAAACGAGTTTGTATACGAATCGCGCGTGTTACGGATGATCCTGAAATTGATACCTGTGCTGATGGTGTGTTTTCCCTTTGTCCACGTCAGGTCGTCGGCGATATTGTGCGTCGGCATCAGCTGGATCGTCGGCCGTATCGGCGGGTTAATGCTGTAGCCTTCGGGAGACGTAATACCCGAGAAGGTCAGCGACGTCCCCACCGGTCCCGAATAATTCAGCCCCAGCCGCGTGATGCCGTACTTCACTGAATTGATGAGCGACGGCGAAATGACCCACGTGTAGTTGGTCGCCAGGCCCTTGCTGTTGTCCACCAGAATCTGTGCCGGCGGCGCGCCGGGTATGGGCGCTCCCACTAAGTCCTGCGACAGATCGTTCAGCGTGCCGCGCGCCGAAAGCTTGTGCCGCCCGGCCTGGTCGATGTTGTAGTCAATCTTCGCCACATACGCGTCCTGATGCAGATCGAGCGGCGCATTGAAACGCAATCCGTCGAAATTCAGATTGTTGTCCAGCGCGAGCGACGGATCGTTTCCCTGCGGAAACGAATTCAGATACTTCTGCACCGCCCCGTTCACCCCGATCCCAAGCGGATCGATCGCTCTTACATCGGCCGCGCTCAGCGTCTGCACAAACGTGTTCGTCCCGTCCGTCACCTGCGCCAGCAACTCTCCCTGGCGCAGCGTCGCGCTCGGAACCGTCGCCGTCTCCGGCGTTGAGCTGGCGTCGATGCGCCGCTCCCAGTTGGTGAACAGGAACAGCCTGTTTTTGATGATCGGCCCCCCCAGCGAAACGCCGAACTGATTGCGTACCAGCGGCGATCGCGGGATGCCCGCCTGATTATTGAAGAAATCGTCGGCCGCGAGCAGCGTATTGCGGTTGTATTCGTAAAGCGACCCGTGAATCGAGTTGGTGCCGCTTTTCGTCACCAGCGTGACCTGTCCGCCCGACGACCGTCCTTCGTCCGCGGTCTGTCCCGCCACCGTCACGCGGAACTCTTCCACCGAATCCAGCGGCACCGGCAGCGCCGCATTGAACCCGGGCGTATTGCCCAGCGCACCCTGCGTACCCGACGCGGACTGCGATCCGTTATTCAGCGCATTCGTAATCCCCGACGTTTGATTGTTGTTCACATCCACGCCGTCCAGCGTCACGTTGTTCTGGTCGCGCCGCGCGCCCAGCACCTCGCCGGTCTGCGTCACGCCGGGCTGAATGCTCAGCAGTTCGACGACGTTCCGCGTCTGCAGCGGCAGGTCCGCCACCTGTTTTTCCTGAAACGCGTTGCCCAGCGTGCCGTCAACCGTGTTCACCTGGCTGGCCTCCGCTTCGACATTCACCGTGCTGCCCACCGTCCCCACCTGCAGAACCATATCCAGCGTGGCCGGCACGTTGACTTCGAGAGTGATGCCCTTGCGGGTCGCTATCGAAAAGCCGGTCTTCTCCGCGGTCACATCGTAGGTGCCGGGCGCCAGCTGCAGAAACGAATAAATACCCGAGGCATCGGACAGCAGCTTTCTCGCCGCGCCCGTCGCTTTGTCCGTCAGGGTAACCGCGCATTCGGGGATCACGGCGCCGGACTCGTCTTTGATAACGCCTCGCAATGAGCTCGTCGACTGGCCGAACGCGGTCCCGCCTATGAGGGTCGCGATGAGCACAAATGGTATGGTGGGGCGAAGCTTAAACAAAGAACCTCCTCTGTCTCTGGAAGGAATTGAGTGCCGCGCGAACCGGGCGTGAAAGTTCAGACGGGGAGGCGCTCGATGCAGGGAGCGATTCGAACCCCAATCGTACAACGGAATTTCGGGGCTGCGAGCCATCAAAGTTTTTAATCCCCCGCATTGCACTGAAACCACGACCCGACACCTTGCCCTGCCGGCAGGCGGAGCCGTACTCTTAGCCATGCTTCTGCGCCCCTGCCTGGAATCGGATCTGCCCTCGGTTCACGCAATCGAGGAAGCGTGCTTTGGGCCGGCGGGCGCCCTTCCATTTCTTGTATTGCGACAGTATCTCGATTTGTGCGGCACCGGCTTTATCGTCTGCGATTCGGGCGCTGCGATGTCGGGAAATGCCCTTACCGGATTCGCTATCGCCGGCATCGCTCTTGATGACCCAACGCTCGGATGGATTTTCGACGTCTCCGTGGCCCCCGGCTTTCAGGGCCGCGGCCTCGGCCCGGGCCTCTGCCGCCGCGTGCTTTCAGTCTTGAGTGAAAAAGGAGCCCGCCGCGCCCGCGCCACAGTTAGGCCCGAGAACAATCGTTCGCTATCGATGTTTCTCCATCTCGGCTTCACCGTGATTGCCGATATGCCCGACTACTTCGGGCAGAACGAGCGCCGCTTACTCGTAGAAATGCAGCTGAAGTAGTTCCTGGCGAACGCGTGCTTCCTTTCCTTGTTCTCTGGCAGTATCTCGATCTTCTGCCAATGACCGTGTGGACCGTGTCCGCGCCCATCGTAAAGTCGTCCAGCGCCTGTGTGCTGGCCGCACTGGCTAATGCTTTGATGCCGCCGTCATCTTCTGAAGCGCAGGAATCCTCCGAAAACCCACACGGGGGAGAAATATTTCCGTCGCGCGTAACACATTAACGCGGCGCGGGAGTTGAGCCTGTTGGCGTTCGGCGACGCAGGGCCATTGCTGTTCAAGTCCACGATTCGTTGTGTTGGGCAGCAAGCGACTGTCCCCTGCAGCGCCAGCACCGAAACGGTCAGAACCGCGGCTACCTGTCGCAGGAACAATGTTACTGCTCTGCGGGCGCATGAGGGCGCATTCCGCTGCGGCTGACAATCGCCGCCAGCGAGCGCATGCGCTCGGCATCTTTCGCCGTTCTTGCGGAGGCGGACTCCTTTTCGAGGCTCACACCTATGGCCCGCAGCCGCGCTGTTTCTCTCCGATCGGATGGCCTGGCTTCCACTTTCGCCATCGAAGCATTTAGCGCGCTGATCCGCTCCGGCGTGAGCGCTCCGCTGCGCGCCAGCTGATCGATATACGCCCGAGCCACCACGAAATTCGCAGGCCAGTTGAATTTCGGCTGGTTCTGCACGTTCAATTCATCGAAATGAACCTGGCTGGCGGCATCGATTTCGTTTTGCGTGAGGAACTTGATTCGGCACCAGGCGGAACACATCGACACCGCGCGCGATTTCGGAGCCGTAGATGTAGCCGTTGTACCAATAGACCGACCACATCCCGCCCATTGCTGCGCTTTGTCCGCATCCAGCGGCCCGCGGTCGAAATATGCGATTTCAAACGGGTGCGAGGCATCGGTGAAATCCACGATCGAAACGCCGCCCTGATACCACGCCTGCACAAAAATGTCGCGGCCGGGGATCGGGATCAGCGAACCGTTATGCGCCACGCAGTTCTCATTCTGCGTCTGCGGGGCCGGCATCTTGTAATAGGAAGCCAGCGTGAGTTTGCGATTCGCAAGGGTGAAGATCGCGTCCGCGCCCCAGTTCATCGGATCGGTAGCGCGGCAGCGCGGCTGCCCGCCACCGCCCCATTCGTCGGTGAACAGTACTTTGGTCCCGTCGTTGCTGAATGTCGCCGAATGCCAGAACGAGTAGTTGGGATCACTCACCACATCGATGCGCACCGGATTCGCCGGATTCGAGATATCGAGCAGAATGCCGTTCCCAGAACAGGCGCCGGCGGCGAGACCGATCGCGGAGTAGACCGTGATGTCATGGCACCGGTTTGTGTCGGAGGTTCTCTGCGTTCCGGGCCCGTGATCTCCGCCCTTCCACAGGCCGTTGATCGCACCCGTTTGCGCGTCGGCGAAAAGCCGCGGGCTGGCCACGATCTTCGCCAGCTCCGGATGCGCCAAGGGTACCTTGATGATGTCGATGCGGAATAAAGCGGTATCCGGATTCGCAGCGGGATCGCCGGCCGAACATCCTGCAAGCTCTTCAGCCTGGCGAACCTGCCCCGTCCCCGAGATGTAAATATAGACGTTGTCCTTGTCCTTCGGATCGAGCACCAGCGTGTGCGTATGGGAGCCGCGGCAACTCTGCACCGCGGCAACCTGCTTCGGATTCGCAATGTCGGTGATGTCGAAAATTCTCACGCCGCGAAACCGGTCAGGACTGGCGGGCGGCAGAGGACGCTGCGGCCGAGGGGCCAGCGGCTGGCCGGGTTTTGCCGGAGCAGGCGGTGGTGTCGGCGGTGGTGCGTAACCGGCAGGCAACGGAATGCCCTGTGTGCCGCAATCGACTCTTCCATTCATCGCTTCCGCGGACATGAAAAGCAGATGGCCGTACACCGAAACGTCTCCCTGGCCGCCGGGGCAGACGAGCGAAGTACCCAGTTTGGTTTTCTCCGGATTGTCGATGTCGTAAAAATTAATCCCGTTGTAATTGCCGACGAAAAGGCGCCCATTGCTGAACGCGATGTCTGAGTTCACCGAACCATACTGAACCGCTGGAGGCTGCGCCGGACGGTTCTCGGTTCCTTCACCCTGGCCCGTCTGCGGAGGCGGCGGAGTGGGGTTGGCAGTTGGAATGAAACTGCCTGGCGCAAAACCCGGGGGCTTCGGCAGCGAAGCAATTCTCTTCACGCCGAACATAGCTTCGCCGGCGTCGTACAAGCCAGCCTTCAGGCCCACACGCGGGTCATCGTTCGATGCCCGCGGATTCGTGTAGACCGTGGGTGGCAGAACGTTGGCGGGCGCGGCTGAAAGACCCTCGCCGTTTGGTCCGTTGGGCCCGCCGGGTGCGTTCTGCGCAACGCAGGAGGCAGCGAAAGCAACGGCCACAGTGATGGCTAAGCCCGTCTTGTTCTGAAATGTCATTTCCCCTCCCGAAGCATGCCCTGCATGATTTCAATCTCGGCACGCTGCGTGTTGTCGATGTCTGTCGCGAAATCGAACAGCACCGGATCCTGGCCAGCTGCCGGGTTATCGAACAATTCCCGGACCATGGTCAGCGCACCGGTGTGGTGCTGAATCATTCCGGTCAGGAACAGGTGATCGAAAGCCGGCCCAGTCGAATCGGCCAGGGCCTTCATCTGTTCAGGCGTCAGCATGCCGGGCATCAGAGGCACGGCGTCCCTGTTCATATGACTCATGTGATCGGCAGGCATGTCTTTCATATCCGCCATGTGATCCATGCTGCGGCTCATCGAGAAGGGCGCGCTCCGGTCCGCGAGCCACTGCTTCATGTAATCGATTTCGTCAGCCTGGGAAATGCTGATACGCTTCCCCAGCTCAAGCAACTGCGGGTCGCGGCTTCGGGTCGTCATCAGATCGGTCATTTCGACCGCCTGGGAGTGATGCATGATCATGCCCTGCATGAAACCGATGTCGTCCTTCGAAGGACCCTTCGTGACAAAAACGGCGGTACCGTCGGGCAGAGTCTTACTCGTCTGGCCGGGTGCGCCTGGCTGAACGACCGTCGCGGGCGCGTTCGACTGCTGCGCTGGCGCGAACGCCGGGCTCGCAAGAACGACTGAAACGAGAAGTGTTGAGGCAGATTTCATTTGATCGCAGATTCAGTCTCGGAAAACTATACCGCGCTGTGGCGAATCAAACGAGGATATGTCTTATTTACCAGATACCGGACAGGCAGTCAACCTGGTAGCGCTTAAAAGGCCCAAGGCGCTGTTACAGGCGTGTCACAGGCGTCGACATTTACAAGGGAGTCTGTTGCAAGAAAGCCTAACCTCGTTTGACTACTGGCGGCCTTGCTGGATGCCAGCGTTGCTTTTTTCCCGACCTCGTCGTTCGCAACTCTTTCCCGAATAGATCCGTGACGCTGTCGTTCCAGTACACGAGAGTTCTGCCATTCCTGCTGCTTTGCGCCGCAGCAGTCGGCCGGGCCCAGGAATCTGCCCCGGCGTCTACGCTGAAAGCTCCCGACCCGGTTGCGGCCCTTGTGGACCAACTGAATCTGGAGCGCTACAAAGCCACCATAAAAGCTCTCACGCAGTTTGGAGACCGTCGCCAGGACACCGATCGCAACCGCGCGGCCGCCGACTGGATTGAGACTCAGCTCAAGAGCTACGGCGGCACCAACACGGAGCGTATTCGTTATGATTACCAGCCGCCACTCCTGCGAAGCGTAACGCAGGTAACTCCGCCACCACCGGACCTGGTGGCTTAAGGCGCCGCGGCGACCGAGACCCGGACACTGCGAACAACGAACCCATGAAGCAGCCGGATGAAAAACTGCGCTCCCTGAATTCGCAACCTTCGACACGTTCGACAACTGCGCGCATCTCGGCGCGGGGCGCTCACATAGCCGCCGCGGCTGTATTCAACCTTTTGCCACCAGACGCCATAGTCGCTCTCGAACTATCGCCCGGGCCGCGATTTTCAAGAGCCCTGTAGCGCCGGTCGACCAGGAACGACTCGTCCGCTTCCTCGTAGGGCAGGGTTACCTCGATCCGAACGATTTCGAGTGAAATCCGTTCTATGCAGAAAAGTGTGGCCATCATTCCACGAAGTGTGTGGAAGAGCCAATTTCCAGCCGCCATTGATAAATGACGCGAATACGGTTGCCTCATTGACAAATGGGCATCGTTACGCTCTACTATCAATGTTGCCGGTTCGCTACCGGCCGTTTTTCCTCGTACCTTGAGTACCCGCCAGGCGCGCCACCACAGTGTAAGTGGTTCATCTAACGTTTCTGCGTATCCGATCTTTGTCACCATCTGAAAAATAAGCATCTGCTCGATTGGCTCTCTCCACTGCCTTCCAGAGCTCCATTTTGAGAGCCAGGCAAAAAGTTATCCGCAAGTCGCCAACTCGCCTGTAGTTGGGCGGCCTTGAAAGGTGTTTCATGAACAGATTAATAGCCCTCAAGCCGGGACGTGCCGCTCTGCTTATCGTGATCCTCACAGAACTGAGCCGCGGCGCATTCGGCGCCGGCCCTAAACTCCATCTTGAGGAAGTGGTCGCCGACGAAGCTTCCATCTACACCGTCGCCGTCGAGGTGGTTGGCCCGAGCGAGATCTTGCTCTGGGACGGTCAATTTCATGTTGAGGATGCGAAACGACTCGCCGATCAAATCGCGAGCAGCGGAAAGCATCTGAAAGCGATTGTCATCTCGCACCCGGATGGCGACCACTACTATGGCGCGGCCACCATTCTGGAACGGTTCCCCGGCACACCCGTCTATATGACGGCGGCTGCCCTCGAAGTATTTAACCGAAACGCCGAAAAGAGCTTCAGGAATGGAAAGGAGCGCACTCCGGATCTGCTGCCCGAAAGTTTGGTCACCCCCCAGGTGCTCCCGTCCATGCACCTTACCGTGGACGGTGAAACTGTCGAAGTCTTTCCTGACCTGCAAGGTGATATGTCGACGAAATTAGACAGCTTTCTCTGGATTCCTTCTCTGCGGGCTATCCTCGCCGGAGATCTGCTGTTCAGCGGCGTTCATCCCTACCTGGCATCGTCCTCGGAAAAAGCGCGGGTTGACTGGCGAGAATCCTGCCGGCAAATGAGCGAGTTCCATCCCCTGGTCGTTGTCGCCGGTCATAAGAAGGCCACGGACGATTCGCCGGACGTCCTGAATTTCATGGATCGCTATTTGGCGGACTTCGAAGCGGCCCGGTTGGAGTCGCCGGATGCCGAGTCGCTCGTCACAGCGATGACTAAGAAATATCCGGATCTGGCATTACCGAGGTTTCTGCAATCGGCCGCCAAGGCAGCCTACGCGACAAAATGAAACGGTGGGCGTTATTCAGCCGTGTTTTACCAGCGATTAAAGGCCAGGAGAGTTCTATCCGATTCGGTGCCGACCGGCGTTTACGGAAGATGGGTGTGATTTCTTCGGGGTAAGAAGGAAAAGTTCCTGACCGTGACGAGCAATCCGGAGAGCGGCGAACCGTTTTTTTGGGGTGGGAGAGAAAGAAAGAATTCAGCGACAGGAGGAAAATCGCAGCAGGCAACTCGCGATTGAAACCTGCTTCGGGACATGGCAGTACATTCAGTCTGGAAATACCGCCGGGCATCCTCTGTCGTTTGCCCCGTGCTTCCAAAGTCGGTTACATCTAAACGTCTCTGAAACCACCCAGGAGCTGGCACGCGGAGCGTCTGCTGAAAGGCCACAATGAAGTTACTACTGACATTAGCTTTGGCTGCTGTCGCTTGCGCCGAAACCCATCGGTTTGAGCCCACGCAGTTTTACAACACTTTCTCCGGCGCCCATCCACCCGCGCTCCATATCAAGCCTGGCGATCACGTGGTGACTTACACGATCGACGCGCGCGGCGTTGACTCCGCCGGGGCGCAGCGCGGCCATGGACCCAATCCCGAGACTGGGCCGTTCTACATCGAAGGCGCCGAGCCGGGCGACACACTCGTGGTTCATTTGTTGCGCCTTGAAACCAATCGTGCAACCGGTTATTCCGCATCCCTGTTGGCCCCCTACACCGCGGACCCGGGCTTCCTGCGCCTGGAAGCACTGCGGGAGCCGAAACAGGCGACTTGGCAGATAGACAAGCAAAAGGGAGTCGCCTACATGGATCCGGTTGAGTTCAAGGGACCGCGTATCGAGTTGCCACTGCGACCCATGCTGGGTTGCGTCGGTACAGCGCCCGCCAACAAGGCTGCTGTTCCGACCAGCTTCCCGGACAACTTCGGCGGCAACATGGACTACAATGGCATGGGAGCAGGCGTATCGCTGATGCTGCCGGTCTTCGAGCCGGGCGCGCTGTTCTTTCTGGGCGATGGCCACGCGCGCCAGGGAGATGGCGAGGTGGTTGGCAGCGCGATCGAGACGTCGCTCGACGTTGAATTTTCCGTGGACCTGGTCAAAGGGAAAAAGATCAATTGGCCACGCCTCGAAGATCAGGACTTCATCATGGTACTCGGGAGTTCCCGGGCCCTCAATGAAGCTTTGCAGCACGCGACTACTGAACTAATGCGGTGGCTTATGGAGACTTACGGGTTGGACGAGCGTGGCGCCAGCCTGCTGCTTGGCCAGGCAATGGAATACAACATCTCCAACGTAGTGGACCCGGAGTTTACGATCGTGGCAAAAATGCGTAAGCGATACCTCGGAGCACCGCGATAGGATGCCACAGTTCGAATGGGATCAGGACAACCTTCGCAAACTCCTGGCGCAAAAGATCGAACGGGAGGAGGTAGAGCAAGCCCTCAGTAACAATCCTGTTCCCGTTCTTGAGCAGGATGTTGAAGGGGATTTCAGCTATGTGTACTACGGCGAAACCAATGCGGGCCGAGTGCTTTCCGTGGTCGTTATTGAGAGCGCCGACAACGTACGCGTTATAACAGCGGGCGATCTCAACGCGGACCAGCGGCGCGACTACCGGCAACGGAGAGCATAGTCAGCGCGGGCGTATTTGTTGAACCAGTCGGTCGTGCGCTGCCAGGCCAGATCGGCCGCAGCTTTGTTACAGCGTTCCGACGTCGCGTCGCAATCGGAGCCATGAACAGCGCCGGGATAGATATCGCCTTCCGGGAAACCCGCCGAGAGAGGTGAGCCCGCCCGGCGCGAACGCCATGAAGTTCTGGAGGGCGAACCGCCGCGCGATGTCCTCGATATGAGGATTCAGGCCTCGATTTTCGTGGACTACGATAACACCCGGCAGTTTCGCCCGTGTCGCGGCTTGCGTGTCGGCGCTGACAGGCCCGGACGAAATATCCTTTGATGCTTGCGGTCCCTGGGGGCGAGGGTACTGTCTCCTATGAGGCTTTGATCCGGTCGTCGGTCCGCGACACCTGCTGCCCCAGGGCGTAGTTCGGCATCAGAGCCTCGATAATCGCGCCCGCGGCCAGACCGCTGTGGCAAATCGCTGTACACCATCCGTAAAGTCACGGCGACTGATCTCGCCGTGAACGAAGAGGTTGTAGAGAGTGATTGCCTCGCTCGGCAGTTTATGTCCTTTGCGCTCCATTGCTTGCTCCTTTTGCAGTGAGAATACACGTTATCCAACCTTATAAGCAACACAACACGGACTCATAAGACTCTTGTAGCGGCTTGTATACGTCAGCGCCTGCGGCCATCGACACTCCGGCGCCTGCTGCTTGCCGCACTGGGTGATTGTGCCGGACTATTCCCGAACGGCGATCGATATGTGTCGAAGTTCGGTACGGAATGACACTGCGGGCAGCCAAACCGGATCGGAGCAGTCAAACCGGGAGATTTCGCCGATTATTTGTTGTCGTTCCAGATAGTCCGCTCAAGGATGAGACGCCATTGCAAAAGGTCGCGCTCGTGACTACTGATGACGTCATCTTCAGAAAGTGACCGGGGCCCGGACCGCGGCTCTGGGCATTGACTTAGTGGCAGGCGTCTGGTACAACAAACAAATCCTCGTTTGATTGGCCGGCGACAGGCCCCTTTTGATTTTGGGAGATCGTTTTTTCCCGAGCGTCCTGTTTTCATACCCAAACTCCAATCAAATGAGACTCATCGTCAAACCGCTGGCTGTTACCGTTTGTATTGCCCTGATTGCAAGCTGTTTTGTCGCCTCGGGGGCGGCGCAATCTCCCGCCTACACAGGACCGCGCACCGCCGACCACAAGCCCGATCTGAACGGCATCTGGCAGGCGATGAATACAGCTAACTGGGATCTCTCACCCCACGCCGCACAGAGCGGGCCTGTTGTTTCACTGGGTGCTCAGGGAGCGGAACCGGGCGGAATCGGCGTTGTGGAAAGCGGGTCTATTCCGTATCTTCCCGAAGCCCTGAAAACGAAGGTCGACAATTACCGCAAACGGTTCACGGACGATCCGGAAATCAAATGCTACCTGCCCGGCGTTCCACGCGCTGTGTACATGCCCTTCCCGTTTCAGATCGTTCAGAGCCCGAAGATCGTCATGATCTCTTACGAGTTCGCAGCAGCGAGCCGCACGATCTTCATGGGCACGGCGCCAGCGCTCGACGAGTCGTGGATGGGCACATCGGCGGGCCATTGGGAGGGGGACACGCTGGTGGTCGAAGTGACCAAACTGATCAATCGAACGTGGTTCGACCGAGTAGGCGATTTTCACAGCGACGCATTGCACGTGACCGAGCGCTATACACCGGTTAGCCATGATGTTATTCAGTACGAAGCCACGATGACGGATCCGAAGGTATTCTCGCGGCCCTGGAAAATCGGCATGCCGCTCTACCGCCATCTGGAGCCGAACGCCCGGCTGATGGAGTTTCGATGCGCCGAGTTTATCGAGGAACTGCTTTACGGGAAGTACCGGAAAAATTCGGGCTTATGACAATTTTCACCGGACCGTCGAAGAACAAGAGGCGTTCATGAAATATCGAACTTTCTTCTCTCTGGCCGTCGTTACGATGATGGCTGTGGCATTGACGTTTGAAGCTAAGGCTTCCGGCCAGCTTTCGGTTGCTGGTTCATCGGCAAAGAGCAAAGCATCCGATCCGCGCACACTCGATGGTCAGCCGGATTTGCAGGGGATATGGAATACCAGCACCGTGACTCCCATGGAGCGTCCCCGCGAACTGGCGGGAAAGGACTTTTTTGCGTCGGAGGAAGAGGCGCGTGCTTACGAGAAGGCGGCATTCGCCAAAAGCGAAGCCGGCATCAACAACGGCATCGGCTCCTACAACGACGCTTTCTACGAGTTCGGCACAAAGACTGTCAAGACCAGGAGAACCTCGTTCATCTTCGATCCGCCCGACGGCAGGGTTCCGCCCTTGACGCCGGCGGCGCAGGCCGCGTGGGAAAAGGAGCAGTCGATCAGAAGCCGCCGTCCGAACGGACCGGAAGACCGGCCGACCAGCGAACAGTGCGTGGCGATTCGCACCGGCGTGCCTCCCATGACGCCGTGGGCCTACAACAGCAACTATCGGATTGTACAGTCGAAGAATCAGGTTGCAATTTATATCGAAATGATCCATGACGTGCGCATTATCCCGCTCGATGGGCGCCCTCATCTTCCCTCCGACATTCATCTTTGGTACGGCGATTCCGTAGGGCATTGGGAAGGCAACACCTTGGTGGTTGACACGACCAATCTCAGCGGTAGGACGGGATTCTACGGGGCGGATGAAAACCTGCACGTAATCGAACGCTTCAGCCGGTTGGACAGCGATACTCTGCTTTACCAGTTCACAGTGGACGATCTTTCCGCATTCACAAAAATATGGAAGGGCGAGTTGACTATGTCGGCCGCTCCCGGACCTATTGTTGAATACGCGTGTAACGAAGGGAACTACGCTTTGGCCGGAATTTTGGCTGGCGCGCGTGCCGACGACAAAGCCGAGGAAGCCGCACGGAAAGCAAAGTAAGCTCCCGCTCCCGAGGTTCCGGCGGCCGAAGACGCCTGATCTGCCGACTCTTGACCGCGATAGGGGGCCTGTCATCCTTCGAGTGCTCTTGGGACGGCTCCGAAAGCTGGACTGAGCCACGCACTGAGTTGCGTATTTTCGCGACCGGGCCGCCGCCTCGCCGAAAGACTCGCTTGGCCTTCGTCGCCCTGCCAGGTAGCCGCGGGTACAGAAGTGAAGTATAAGCTTTGTATCAAGGAAACATGAGTTGGCTATGACGCTCCAGAACGAAGGAATTATATCCATCATCTCTTGCGATATAAGCTCCGCGCGTCCACCTTGATAAAGTTACCAGACCTACGCAGGTCTAGAACTTCATTTGTTATGAGTAAGTTCACGGCACTATTGTTTTGTCTGGCGACCCTCGCACCGGGGATCGGAGACGCGGTCCCATTCACTGTAACGCTCACTGGGAACGTTTCGGCGGGAAAAAGTCAACTGAAAGCCGGCGGCTACCGGGTGGAAATAAAGGGCGATAAGGCCGTGTTTACTACATCGCCGATCGGCAACGAATCGGGATGCGGATCCCTTCACCTTGATTCTCAGGCGGGCCGGACCCGGTAAACTAAGGCTCACGCCCGCTACAATGGCGCTCTCGCTGGCGTGGAACTCACTGTTCGACGAGTAAGAATCCGATCCCAGCAAGATCAGGTGTATTTCGGCTTTTGAAAGCTTCACGCAGACCCGCCTCCGTTTCGCGCGGCATTTCCGTCGCCCAAAGGAACGCGGTTGCAGCCGACGGTTTGCTTTGAGTTGCGGTGCCGATCGTTTATAATGACAAGCAATCCGATTTGTCCAGGGTCCCGGCTCTGTCGCCATTAAGTCTTAGGTTCCGCGAGCGCGCACGAGGACCCGTGTTGGACTTGTGTCTCATCAAGCGGCAACCCCGAGTTGCCGATCTGTAATTTACGGCCGACGACCCGTCATCGTCTTCTAAGCCTGGACAGCTGAGATCTCCCTGGATCTGAACCGCCGAGGCTGTCACTGCGCGGACATACAGCAGGTAAACAAAAAACAAGAGAGAGGGACAAAATGCGAATCAATCTGGCAATGTTTCTTGGCGTGGGCATGTTTCTCGCCGTTCCTGCGTGGGCCCATCATTCTTTCGCCGCAGAGTTCGATTCGACGAAACCGGTTAAGCTTCGCGGAAGAGTAACACAGGTGGAATGGATCAACCCTCACTCCTGGATTCATATCGACGTCTCCGATGCAGACGGCAAGGTGACGAGTTGGATGATCGAGGGCGGCAGTCCCAATGCGCTGATCAGGCGGGGGCTGACCAAGGCCAGCATTCCGGAGGGAACCGAGATCGTGGTGGACGGCTATGCGGCCAAGGACGGAAGCAACCGGGCGAACGGCCGGGATATCACTCTGGCCGACGGGAAGAAGCTGTTTGTCGGAAGTCAGGGGGTCGAAGAGCAACCCGTCGTCAAGTAACAGCGAACAAGGAGCAGATCGAGGTTCCTATGAAGCCAAGCTGGATGATCCAGGGAGCGGTTTCGACCTTTCTCCTGACCCTCCCTTTTCTCGCCCGTAAGTCCCCGCCGCGCACACCGGATGGAAGACCCGACCTTGAGTTGTCTGGATCAACGTGACCATGACTCCCGTCGAACCGTCCGCGGAGTTGGACAACCAGCAGTTCTTCACCGAAGAACAAGCCGCTCGCTACGCGAAAAATATTGTCGAGAGTGCTAATTCAGCCCGCCGCGACGGTGGCGCGCAAGTGGACGTCGGACGAGCGTACAATAACTTCTGGCGGGAGAGTGGAACGAAGGTCGTCTCAACCCTGCGAACCTCCCTGATTGTGGACCCGCCCGACGGTCGAATTCCCGCCCTCTCATCTGAGGCTCAACGAAACGCTTCAGCAAGGGCGGAGGCAAGGCGATTGCATTCGACCGATGGGACCGAGGACCGGTCTCTGCACGAGCGCTGCATTTTCTGGCCGGCCGCGGGTGCGCCGATGATGCCGGTAGGCTACAACAATAACTACGAAATCGTGCAGGGTAATGGCTACGTGGCTGTCATTGTCGAGATGATTCATGATGTCCGCGTCATACCAACGGAGGGAAGTTCGCACCTGCCTTCGAATGTGCGGTTCTGGCCGGGGGACCCTTGCGGCCACTGGGACCGTAACAAGCTTGTGGTCGACTCGACCAACTTCTACGGATAAGACAAACTTCGGAGTCTCCGGCCAAAACCTGTATTTGATAGAACGTTTCACCCGCAACGGACCGGACTCGCTGATGTATGAATTCACAGTCGACGATCCGGCCGGTTTCGTGAAGCCCTGGACCGCGCAGATTGGAATAAGCCTGCAACGAGGGCAATTAGCAATGCAGGGATTCTTGCGGGGCTCGGGGGCTGGAGAAAGCCAGGCGGTGACAATCCAGTCCCGGCCCACACCGAGGTGAATTATGCGGATAAAATGATTCTATCGGAAAACATTGGTTTCTGGCCAAGCTTCCCATGCTATTATTGTCACACTTATCCTTGGCCGAGCCTTTGGGGGCTAGCCGGGAGTCTTAAGAGGTTGATCAGTTTATCCGTCCAAGTGAGGACCTCGACTGTAATTAAGACTGCTTAGTTGCAGTACCTTTAGACGTCCGCTTTTTCACGTTTGCGGGCCGGAAATCTCGAATCCGGTCGCGCTCCCTGTGTTGTTCTCTCTCCCACGTTCCGAGACCGCAGTGCTCGCCTGTTTGTAACGCCGATTTCGATGGCATTGGACTAGCCGTCGGGGTGATTCCGGATTGGCGATGCATGCCAGAGGCTTCAACTCATCCAAAAGAGGAACAAAATAGAAATGATAAGTCTACAGTTCTTCGACAACCGATTTGGCTTATTTGAGTTCGGCTCTTTTGGCGGGAACGATTACATTGATGCTGCTCATGTCAGCTTCGGCGTGGGCGTAGTCTACCTTCTGATCCATCAACGGGATCGTGCGAGACACCTCCGGGGCCCTTATCGCTCAAAGTGTGGTCACGATCGATAATGCCGGCACTTCAGGACACCGCAGCTCACTGACAGATGCCGGAGGCGCTTATGAAGTGACTAATCTGGACGCCCGCAACTACACAATCAAAACTGAGGCGCAGGGGTTCCAGGCGGCCAACTTCACGATTCAGCTTACCGCCCGCGAGACTGCTCGTGTGGATGCGCAGTTGTGCGTGGCGACTTTCTGAGTGTTGTTTTTTGTTTAGAAGCCAGGCCATGAGGAGTGAGTCGGATTCACGGCGTGGCCCCGGTTGTTTTACCGGACGGCCGTGCAGCTGGCAGACGGGCTTCCGGAATTTGCGGCCAAGGCAGCTTAGCGGTAAAGATGAAAAATTCAGAGCAGACCACCCAATCCCGAACTATATTTGCGCTCACCATCCCCTGTGTCGTTCTGATCTCTGGCGCAGTCGCTTTTGCGCAGGACGCCAAACCTCACACTCAGGTTCAGGACACTCCTGCTGTCGGCGAGCAGCGCGCTTTTTTGAAGCAGTATTGCGTCGCCTGCCACAGCGACAAATTGCACACAGCCGGATTGTCGCTTGAGAGCGTGAATCTGAGCGACGTCAAGCAAAGTGGAGAGTCTTTGGAAAAAGTGGTGCATAAGCTACGCAGCGACGCTATGCCGCCACCCTCCATGCCCAAACCGGATAAAGCAAATCTCCAGGCTTTCGTAACTTCCCTCGAAACTTCTCTGGACCAGGCGGCCTCGGCCCACCCGAACCCTGGCCGCCCCATGATGCTGCATCGCCTCAACCGTACGGAATATCTGAATACCGTTCAGGACATTTTTGAGGCTAAGCTCAACTCTCGCGACGCGTCCCTTCTCCCGCCTGAGGACACGAGCTTTGGTTTCGACAACAATGGCGACATATTGGGTCTGTCTCCGCTGCTACTCGAGCGCTATCTCTCGCTGGCCGACCGGGTCACCTCATCGGCCCTCGGGCCAACTTCCATCATCGAGCCGGATGTTTACCGGCACTCGGTCGACTTCACCATATCCCAGCGGGAGTGGATTGAAGGCCAGCCCTTCGGTACGCGCGGCGGCACCGTCTTCACTTACAGGTTCCCGGTCGACGGCGAATACGTCATTAAGGTAAGGCTGCAGCGCGTCGGCAATGCCGCTGTGCTCGGTATTGACCGCAAACCCCAGTATTTGGAGTTTTCCCTCGATGGCAATCGCATTGGCCTTTTCGGCATTTCTACAGCAAAAACAGAAAAAGAACCGCTGAAGGCTACGCCGGACGAGTTACTCGCCAAGTCCCTGGAGCCCGGCGAAAGGGTAGAACAGGCCAGGCAGGGAGGTCGCGGCGACACAGCCCTGGCCGACGCCGGTCTCGAGGTCCGTACGTTCATCAAGGCCGGAGAAAAGTCTGTCAGCGTTGCCTTCCTCACCCGCTTTGAACCCATTCCGGACGCGGTACAGCAGCCTCTCGTATCCGGACAAGGTGGCCCCCCGCGCCTGCTGGGAGTGGATACGGTAACCATCAGCGGTCCGTTCAACGCCAGAGGCGCCGGCGACACGCCCAGCAGAAGGCACATTCTTACCTGCAAGCCCGCCAACCCGGCGGAGGAAACGGCGTGCGCCAAAAAGATTCTGGAGCCCCTCGCCCATCGTGCTTATCGTCATCCGGTCACCGGTAATGAGATGGATAAGCTCCTCACCGCTTTCAGCGCAGGCCGCAAGGACAGCACTTTTGAAGCCGGTATCGCAGCCGCTATCAAGCGCATTTTGATGGACCCGGAATTCCTGTTCCGCATTGAGCGTGACCCCGCTCAGGTGGCCGCCGATACCCCGTATCGCCTCGGCGATCTGGAGCTTGCTTCGCGGCTTTCTTACTTCATCTGGAGCAGCGCGCCGGACGATTCTCTGCTCGCCGCCGCCGAAGCCGGTCAATTAAGCGACCCGGCGGTCCTGCAACGTCAGGTCCGCCGGATGCTGGCCGATCCCCGCGCCGAAAACCTGGTTACTAACTTCGGCGCTCAATGGCTCCAGCTTGGCGTCGCCGAAGGCGTTCGCCCGGACCCGGTCATCTTTACCGACTTCGACAATAGTCTCCGGCAGTCCTTTATTAAGGAGACTGAACTGTTGCTCCAGAACGTTCTGCTCGGCAACCGCAGCGTTCTCGAACTCCTCAACGCGAAGTACACCTTCGTAAATGAACGCCTGGCCATGCATTACGGAATTCCTAATGTCTATGGAGACCAGTTCCGCCGCGTGGAAGTGACCGACGGAATCCGCGGCGGCCTCCTCGGCCAGGGCAGTATCCTCACCGCCACATCACAACCCAACCGGACCTCCCCGGTGCTGCGCGGAAAATGGATTCTCGAAACAATCCTCGGCAGCCCGCCGCCGCCCCCGCCGCCAAACGTTCCCGCTTTACCCGAAGCCGGTGAAGGACACAAGGTACTCTCGGTGCGCGAGCGCTTGTCCCAACACCGCGCGAACCCGGCCTGCGCAAGCTGCCACGTTCGCATGGACCCGCTCGGCTTCGCGCTCGAAAACTTCGACGCTACAGGAAGATGGCGAGCCGTCGAGACGAACGGCCCCGCAGATCTGATGCCTCATCCGATCGACGCCGACGCGGAGTTCCCGGACGGAACCAGGTTTGAGGGCGTGAGCGGACTCCGCCATATCCTGGAAGAGCGCTCCGACCAGTTCGTCTACACGATGACCGAAAAGCTCCTCACATTCGCTCTCGGCAGAGGCGCGGAATGGTACGACGCCCCTGTTATCCGCGACGCGCTTCGCGCCGCCCGGAAAGATGACTATCGTTTCGACACCTTGCTCACCAGCATTGTGTTAAGTCGGCCTTTCCAGATGCGTATGTCACAGCCGCCCGAGAATGCGGCACAGCCTTTGAAGCCCACGGGGCGGCCCGTTGCGCAAGGGGCTTACAAGTCAAAGGCAGGTTCATGAAATGCCAGTGATGTTCACAAATTCAGCACAAGAGAAATCAGAATCATTGAAAATCGAAAGGACCGTACACCGATGTTCGTGACGAAGAAGGCGCTGGATCGACGGTTGTTTCTGCGGAGCGTTGGGGCTGCCCTCGCTTTACCGCTCCTGGACGCGATGACCCCCGCGTTCGCGGCCCCTCGCAAAGCTGTCCCGCGGATGGGCTTCATGTACACCCCGAACGGCGCCAACATGTCCCAGTGGGCTCCGGTCAGTTCCGGAAAAGAGTTTTCCTTCTCACCCACTCTGAAATCCCTCGAACCCTTCCGTGAACGCGTAAACGTGCTCTCCGGTCTGGCACTCCACTCCGCCGATCGCATGAACGACGGCGCCGGGGACCATTCCCGCGCCACCGGCGCATTTCTCAGCGGCTGCCACGCCAAGCGCACGCAGGGCGCCGACCTCTGGCTCGGTGTCACTGCCGACCAGATCGCCGCGCGGTCGATCGGCAACGACAACCTGCTGCCCTCCCTCGAACTCGGTATCGATGATCGCTTTACCTCCCCGCTTTGCGATGAAGGTTACACCTGCGCATACAGCAATACCCTTTCCTGGAGTTCCGCAAATACTCCGCTGCCGCAGGAGAACGACCCCCGGCTCGTGTTCGAGCGTCTCTTCGGCGAGGGCGGCGATGCCGGCGTCCGCGCCGCCCGGCTGCGCCAGAATCGCAGCATTCTTGACTCCGTCACCGGCGACATGAAGCAGCTCCAGAGCACCCTCGGCCGCCCTGACCGCCAGAGAATGGATCAGTATTTCGACGCCATCCGCCAGGTCGAACTCCGCCTGCAAAGGGTGGAAAAGCAAAACGCCGAATCCCCCACCATGGGTGCCGGCTTAACGCGTCCCCTTGGCGCGCCCGACAAATTCGAAGATCACATCCGGTTAATGTTCGATCTTCAGGTGCTGGCCTTCCAGTCCGACATCACCCGGGTGACTACACTCATGTTCGCCGGCGAAAGAAGCGGCCGCAGCTATCCGCAGATCGGCGTCCCCGATTCCCATCATTCCGTCTCGCACCACGACAATAATCCCGAAAAACTGGCGAAGGTAGCCAAAATCGACGCCCTGCATGTCGAGCAGGTCGCCTATCTTCTCGGCAAGCTTCGTGATACCCCGGAGGGCGACGGCAATCTGCTCGACAACTGCATGCTGCTCTACGGCGCCGGTATCAGCAATGGCAACGTGCATGACCACAGCCCTCTGCCCATTCTGCTGTGCGGCGGTGGCGGGGGCCAGATCGAGGGTGGACGCAATATCGTTTATAAGAACGAACCGCCTCTGTCCAACGTTCTGCGCGGCATGCTCGACAAGGTCGGCGTCCACGTCGACAAACTGGGCGAAAGCACCGGCGTTGCAGAAATATAGACACAACACTAAAACATGGGCTTGAGAACAATGCTTAGATTCCTGTCCATCGTCGGCACAGCGGTCGTCCTGTCGGTTCCGCATATAAGCCCGGCTGCCGACACTGTGTCTGTCGCAAAAGCCGTCAAGGCTGGCGATCTGCTGGCCGTGCGGAACTACCTCGCGCAGAACGGGAACCCGAACCAGACCGAACCGGATGGCACCACACCCCTCCACTGGGCCGTACAGCAGAATCGCCTCGATATTGTTCAGGCCTTGCTTGACGCCGGCGCCCACGTGAATGTGAAGAACCGCTACGGCGTCACCCCGCTGGTGCTGGCAGCGACCACTGGCAGCGCACCCGTCACGCAGGCCCTCATCAACGCGGGCGCCTACGTGAATGCGGTCGCGCCGGAAACGGGTAGTGTCCTCTCCATCGCTGCCCGCACCGGTAGTCCCGAGGTAATCAAACAGCTTCTGGCCGCAGGCGCCGATGCGAACTTCGCGGAGGGTTCCACCGGACAAACTCCGCTCATGTGGGCCGCTGCGGAAGGACATTCCGAAGCCGTCAAAGCGCTCCTCGCCGGGGGAGCCAAAGTGGGAACGAAGGCATCCGATCAGGGGACCGCATTGTTCTACGCCGTTCGCAAGGGAGACATAACTTCGGTGGGCGCTCTGCTTGCAGCGGGAGCGGACGTCAATACCCGCACTGCGCCTGAAACGCCGGGAAACGGGCGCGGCGACGGCGGCAACCAAAGGCGCACCGGGTACGTGCCCAGGTACAGTCCATTCGGCGACAGCATGCTCGTCGTCGCGATCATGAATAATAATTTCGACATCGCCGATCTTCTCCTCAACGAGGGAGCCGATCCGAATGCAGCAGGTATACACTGGACCCCGCTCCACGCCCTCGTGCGTATTCGGAACTACGAGGAAACCCAGTTCCCGGCACCCAAAGGCACGGGTACCCTGGATAGCCTGGAGTTCGCCAGGCGCCTGCTCGCCCACGGCGCCAATCCCGGCGCTCGCGCCGCATCCCACACCACCAGGCGTTCCTCAGGGGATCAGAATTACGATGAGTTCATGGGCGCGACGCCGTTCTTTCTGGCCGCCAAAGCGGGCGACCTGCCGATGATCCGTCTGCTGTTGTCCGCCGACGCCGACTACACCACACCGACCGAGCTCCACACCACGCCTCTCATGGTTGCGTCTGGCGTCGGCTGCGTCACGGGTCAGTGGATCGAGCCCGAGAGCGATATTCTTGCCACCGTGAAGATACTGGTCGAAGAACTGAAGGCCGATGTAAACCTGCGCAACGACCGCAACGAAACCGCGCTCCACGGCGCCGCCTGCAGGGCGATGGATTCGGTCGTCCAGTATCTCGCCGATAAAGGCGCCAAACTGGACGTCAGGAACTCGGACAACATGCGACCGCTCGACATCGTGGTGGACGGCATCGCCAAACCCGTGACCATCGGTGGCGTCCCCATCGAGAAAATCGGCTACTCCGACCACACGGCTGCTCTGCTCAGAAAGTTGATGGCCGAAAAAGGCCACTCGACCCAGGCCAGCCTGCAATAATCCTGTCCCACCTTGCGGCCGGCGGCCGGCAGCCACTGCTGAAGGGGCTGCGAGCATCGCAGGTCCGCAAGTGCTGCATGATACTTCTGGTCTGTGGCCAAAGAACCGCACGTCATCGGGCGCATCGGCTGGCTGCGCGCGGCTGTCCTCGGCGCTAACGATGGCATCGTCTCCACCGCCAGCCTGATGATTGGCGTAGCCAGTGCGCGGGCCAGCCACGCAAACATCGTGGTCGCGGGCGTCGCCGGCCTGGTATCGGGAGCGATGGCGATGGCCGCGGGCGAATACGTCTCGGTGCATTCGCAGTCCGACACAGAGAAAGCCGAGCTCCGGCGGGAGAAGAAGCATCTGAGAACCGACTACACCGGCGAGCGGCAGGAACTGGTAGACATCTATATCGCCCGCGGGCTCGATCCGGCCCTCGCCGGTCAGGTCGCGGACCAGCTCATGCATCACGACGCACTCGGGGCGCACGCCCGCGATGAACTCGGCATCACGCATACCCGGAAAGCGCGTCCCATTCAGGCAGCGTGCGCATCGGCCGGCAGCTACGCGATCGGCGCGGCAGTTCCGCTCATTACGGGCTCCGCGGGACCACAGGGCCGCCTCGTCGCAGCCGTATCTTTGAGCTCTTTGGTGATGCTGGCCCTCCTTGGTGCTGTTGCCGCCTATGCTGGCGGGGCAAACATCCTTAGAGGCTCGGCCCGCGTGACGTTCTGGGGCGCCCTTGCCATGGCTGTGACGGCAGGCGTCGGTGCGGTCTTCGGGACGGCCGTATGATAAGGAGGATCAGATGGCGAAGCAATCGATAACCATCGGCCCACTCCGGAAAAGCGAGGTCGAGGAGGCCGCCCGCATTGTTCGCCTCGCGTTCGGCACATTCCTCGGCATCCCGGATCCGCTCAGCTTTATGGACGATCGGAACTTCATGACGCCGCGCTTCCGATCGCCGCACGTCAAAGTTATCGCCGCGCGCGATGCCGGGCGTCTGATCGGATCGAATGTGGTCACGCGCTGGGGTTCGTTTGGTTATTTCGGACCGCTTACGGTGCTTCCCGAATACTGGGAGCGCGGCGTCGCACAACGCCTGCTGGAAGCCACGGTCGTGACGTTCGACGCCTGGCGGCTGCGGCACACCGGCCTCTACACGTTCGCCCACAGCGCGAAGCACGTTCACCTCTATCAGAAATTCGGCTACTGGCCGCGCTATCTGACTGCCATCCTGTCGCGAACTCCCGGGCCGGGTCCCGGACCCACGCTGCTCTCGGGACTGAAGAAAGAAGAACGCACGCGGGCCATCGCGGCCTGCCGAAGGTTGACGCAAGGCATCGACAAAGGTCTCGATCTCAGTGACGAAATCAGCGCAGCGCTTAAACAGCGCACGGGCGACGTTGTCCTCACCTTCACGCGGACAACGCTCGACGCCTTCGCCATCTGTCTGAGCGGGCCCGGCTCGGAAGGTGGGCTGAAAGTCTGCTATGTGAAATTCGCAGCCGCCCGCGGCGGAGCGGGTGCGGAACAGCGATTCGCGAGGCTGCTCGATGCCATCGACGGGTTTGCTGCCTCGCGCGGCGCGGCCATTGAGGCGGGCGTGAACCTTTCCCGTGAAGGCGCTTACCGTCAGATGCGCGCGCAGGGCTATAAGGTGCTCAGCCAGGGCGTGGCTATGCAGCGTCCTCACGCCACGGGATTCAACCATCCCGAAGCCTGGATTATCGACGACTGGCGCTGATTATGCCGAAACTCACGCGCCGAGAAGTCCTCGCTGCTACCGCCGCCGCGGCCATGGCCGGCTCGGCCCGTGGCGCACGTTCCACAAGACCGAACATCGTCTACATCATGGCAGACGATCTCGGTTACGCGGACCTCTCCTGCTACGGCCGGCGTGAATACAAGACTCCCAACATCGATTCCCTGGGGCAGCACGGCGTTCGATTTCTGCAGGCTTATGCAAACTCCGCCGTCTGCTCGGCAACGCGAACCGCGTTGATTACTGGCCGTTATCAGTACCGGCTTCGTGTCGGTCTTGAAGAGCCCGTCGCCGAGGGCAGCCCTTATGGTCTTCCGCCTGAGCACCCAACGCTGCCCTCGCTGCTGAAGAAGGCCGGCTATGGCACCACGCTGGTTGGCAAATGGCATCTCGGCGGCCTGCCGAATTTCGGCCCGCTCAAGAGCGGCTACGACCATTTCTGGGGTTTCCGCTGGGGTGGCCTTGATTACTTCACGCACAAGACCGGGATCGCATCGACTGACACCGAAGACCTTTGGGATGGCGACGTTAAGATTCATCAGGCCGGGTATCTCACCGATCTCATGGGCGACCGCGCCGTCAAGGTCGTCAGCGATTACGCCAGGGCGGGGCTGCCGTTTCTGCTGAGCCTCCACTTCAATGCTCCGCACTGGCCGTGGGAGGGGCCGGGCGACGAGGCCGAGTCGCGGCGCGTGACATCGCTTTTCGACCGGGACGGTGGCTCCATGAAAACCTACGCGGCCATGGTGACGCGCATGGATTTCCAGGTCGGCCGCGTGCTGAAAGCCATCTCGGGCGCCCGTATCGCCGGCAACACAATCGTCATTTTCACCAGCGACAACGGCGGCGAGCGCTTCGCCGACACCTGGCCGTTCACCGGCAAGAAAACCGAACTGCTCGAAGGCGGCCTGCGCATTCCGGCTCTGATGCGCTGGCCGAATCACATTCGCGCGGGCTCGACCACGGATCAGGTGGCCATCAGCATGGACTGGATGCCGACAATCCTGGCCGCGGCCGGCACTGCGCCTGATCCCGCATACCCACCCGATGGCATGAATCTCCTTCCGCAGTTGACTGCGGGATCCGCGCCCGTCTCACGCCGGCTCTACTGGCGCTATCACTTCAATTCGCAGCGCGCTCTGCGTGACGGGGACATGAAGTATCTGCGTATCGGCGCCAACGAATTCCTCTTTAATGTCGCCGAAGACCCACTCGAGCGCGCCAATCTGAAGGACCGGCAGAACGAAGACTTCAAACGGATGGTCGCTTCGTGGGAAGAATGGAACGGCACGATGCTCGCGGACCGCAACGATGTACGCACCAGCCCGCTGGGTTATGCCGACGAACTTGCAGATCATTTCGGCGTCGAGCGACCGCGGCGGCCCGCTGCTGCTGGTTCTTCGCCCGGGCGCTAACCAGGGCTATGCTGGATGGCTGAGTCGACGCCTGCGTCCGCGCCACGCCGCGCCTCCGCCAATAAGCAGCGCGCCGAGGAGCATCGACAGCGCACCTGGTTCGGGCGTAGGGGTCACCACCAGATCGAATGACGTGGGGTTGCCTGCATCCGGCTGCAGTGTGAACTCCAGCCCGTCGGCTACATCGTCAAAACTGAGGTGATTGAAGGCAGGGTCAACGGATCCCGCATTAATCACGTCATCAAACACGCCAGACTGCGGTACGAACCCATTCAGAAGCGTGATGTCGAGTGATCCGTCCAGGCTGACTTCTCCGGTCACGACCAGATTATCGATTTGTCCGCCTGCGCCCAGATCCAGCTGTAATGTGCCGCCGTCCAGATCGTAGAACCCGATGATGCTGAACGATTGTGGATCGCCGCCCGGATTAAATGTGCCCCCTGTCTGATCGAGGTTTCCTTCCAGGGTCCCGTCACCGCTCAGCGCGCCTTCATCCAGGTCAAACCCGCTACCGACGGAAATCGAAGCTCCCGCCGCGAGGGTTACCACTCCATAATTAATGAAGCTGGACGATGCAGAGATCTGGTCGCCGGTACCGGTGAGGTTAACAACGCCGGGGCTGGTATTAAAAATGTCGCCGGTCACATTGAAGGAGTTCTTGCCGCCCGCGCCGTTTACATTGAGCCCGGTCGTCAGGGTACCGTTGTTTGTGAACGATCCGGCCGTGAGAATCAGGCTCGCATTGTTGGACAGCGTCAGGAATCCGTTGTTGGTGGCGAGCGAATTTGAAAGGGCGTCGGCGCCCTTATTCAGAATTTGTCCGGTTTTCGACGGACCTGTCCCCGCGTTGTCCAGAATCAACGCAGTGTTGGCGCCAATTGCGGTAATATTGCTCGATCCCGTGTAACTCAGGCTCGATCCCTGCCCGATGAAATAACTTCCACCGGTGAGGACGCCAGAGGCCGAGATATTCGTGAAAGTGCTGGTTCCATCGGGTTTTGTTCCGAGGACGTTCAGCGTGCCGCCGCTCTTGATAACGACGTCGCTTTGCGGGCCGAAACCCGGGGTATAGTACGTGGAGTTTGTCAGCCCGCCTACAGTCACTATGCTGCCGGTGCCCGAGATGTTCAACTGGCTCATGCCCAGGCCCGCACCGCTTTGGTTCTGCGAGAACGATCCGGTAACGTTCAGCGTGCTGCCGCCAAGTACCTCGACGACCGAGGCGCCGGTCGGGGTACCGTTGAGAAACGCTCCGCCGTTGTTGTTCGAGAAGTTCCCGCTCACGATCCCCTTCGAGCCGCCCTGAATGCTGAGTGAATCGCTGCCCTGGCTCATATTGGGAGCCAGCGGCGATCCGGAACCACCGCCCAGATACACGTTGCCGGTGACGCTGAGTGTGCTGCCGCTGTTTGGTACTCCGAGGCGGTTCGCGATCAGGATGGCGGAGCTTCCAAAAGAATCTGTCGACGTGGTCAGACTTGACACTGTCAGCGTGCTTTTGTTCTGGACGGTAACGGCGGCAGAGCCCGAGAACCCGGCCTGACTCAACAGATCGCCGGCAGTCACTCTGGACGCCTGGTCGAGTGTGATACTGGAGGCCTTCGGCGCCGGGGTCAGAGACGCAGCTGGCTGCGACGTGATCGACAGCGACCCACTCGAGGAGAGATTGTACTTGACTCCGTTCAGATCGAGAGTCGAGTTCTGAATGGAAGCGACCGACCTGAGCGCGTCGGCCGTTCCGTTACCTGTCAGCAGGCCGCCGGAACCGATGGACACGTTTGCATCACTCAGCGTCGTGATGACCTTCGATCCGATCGCCGACAGCTGCAGTATCGCCCCGGAAGCGACCGTATAAGTTCCGCCGGTCAGGGTGCTGCTGGTGCCGTTCCAGTTCGTCAGAGCGGGGCTGACGGTCAATGTGCCGGAGACAACGCTGAGTATGCCGTTATTGGTAAAGCTCGCGAGATTTGAAATCGATCCGGTCCCGCTGCTGGAAATGGTGTGATTGGTGTCGTTGATCAGGCTTTCCGTGCCTGTCGCGCCCCGAATGCCCGAAGTGCCGTAGAGGTTCAGCGACCCGAACACGCCGGACAGGGTTGTACTGGCGCCGGGGCTTTGCAGATCGAACGTCGTTCCACTGCCGGCAAGGGTTAATGTCGCTCCGGAGCTGGCGCCGACATTGATGTTCCCGTCGTTCTGGAGAATGGCCGATCCTGTCGTGGTCCCGCTCGCATTGCGAAATGTCAGCGTCGCGCTGTCCCCCACCGTTATAGTCCCGCCGGCCTGATTGTAGAAACTCCCGCCGTTGCTGGTGTCGAACGTGAGATTCCCGGTGGCATTGATGCTCCCGTTGTTGATGAAGGCGCCCAGATTCGAAATCGTCGCGATGGCACCGCTGTTGACGTTAATCGTGTGGCCGCCGTCATTGATAAGCTGCTCGTTTCCGTTCGCACCTGAGATGGTCGAGACGCCGTTGATGTTGAACTGACCCGTGCCGGACGGGCTGAACAAGTCGAAAGCTGTACCCGGGCCGCCGCCGTCCAGCACCAGCGCCGCACCGGCGATTGGGGTGCCCAGAACAGGCGTGCCCGCAGTCGGCGTGCCCAGGGTGATCGTTCCATCATTCTGGAAGACAGCCGGGAAGCCGGTGGTGACACCGCTCCTATTCTGCAGCGTGAGCGTAGCGCCGTTGGCGACGTTAATGTTCCCAGTGCCGCTGTTGTAAAAGCCGCTCAAGGGGGAGGCGGCATTGGTGGTATCGATGATCAGGTTATTGTTGCCCGTTGCGTAGTTGATGACGTTGACCGTGCCGTTGTTGGTGAATCCGACGGTGCCGCCGCTGCCCGCCAGATTGGAGATCGTGCCGGCGCCGCTGATCGTGTGACCGACATCATTGATCAGGCCCGCGGCGTTAGCGGCGCTGCCGGTAACCAGGGCTTGTCCGCTCAGCGACAATGTTCCGCTTCCCGTCAGATCGAATATGTTTCCCTGGCCGCCGTCATTCAGCTGCAGGGTAGCCGCCGAACTGGTTCCGGTCAGGCTGATGTTCCCGCCATTGGTGATTATGCTGGTGTTCGGTCCGCTGAGGCCGGAGGCGGTGTTCTGCAGCGTCAGCGTGCCGCCGTCGGTTACGTTGATGCTTCCGCTGTTGCCCGCGCTGGTACCGGAATTCGATAATTCCAGCGTGGCGGTGCTGCCGTTCTGGATATTCAGAGTGCCCCCGCCGTTGATCGTCAGTACATTTCCCGATGACTTCGGACTGCCGAATGTAATCGAGTTTTGAGCGACGGTCAGCGCAGAGGAGCCGGTGCCGTCGCTTTTACCGATAGTCATGCGGTCGAGCGCGATGCCAGCGAACGAACTCGTGCTGTCCAGCGTGACGTTGTCGTTTCCCGTGCCGATGACGGCACGATAGGTATTTCCGGAACCATCATTGTTATTGGGGAATGCAGGGCAGGGCGCAAGGCACCAATTACTATTTGTGTAGTTTTCGGATCCCCCTTGCCACGACAGTGTGATTTGCCCCGCTTCCATACTAGGAGGAAACACCAGGACGTCGATGAGCAGAACTACAAGACATGCCTGTAGCCAGGTACGCACACGAGTTGCACTACCGTCGGGAGTGGTCAAACCTCGTCCTCCGTAAACAGCGAATGTTATAAAACGTACACGTCTGAGTAGATTTTAGCCTGGATCGGAGGCTTGAAGGGGACGCTGCCGGGGAGGAACCGCAAACGCGCAGGAAAGCGGCTACGCAGGTTACTATTCTCCCCGGTCCTGGCCAGACCATCCCGAACGAGGTTATGCTACTTCCGGACCGACTTAGTCCATCGGCGGTTTAGGCGGGCGATCAATGTGCCAAGTGCAGCCAGCGTTTCAGATCGGGTGCAAACTCGTGGAATACGTTGATCCCGGCATCGATGAGAATCGTGTCCGAGCCCGCAATGAATATTGCTTCGCCGTTGTGGAATTTGTCCGGCCACCACTGGCGGGAGACCGCAGCCGCACTATAATCGCCCAGAAACTCGCTGTACGCCGGCATCATCCCACCGCTGTCGTTGTGCCGCCATATGGTGTGCAGGAACGCGTCCCCCAAGCGGCCTTTGATTGAGCTTCTTTCAGAACGGAAATACCGCGTGTCCTCATGATCAATAGCCTGCACCGGGAAAAACACACTCCGCTGCACGATGTAGTAACCGATGTGCGACCCGAACCTTCCGGCATAGGGGCCCCACCCCTGGCCCCACTCGGACGGGCGGTTACGCGCTTGATCGAAAGCCGCCCCGATAGCCGCGAAGACTACATTGTCGACGTCAAAGAGATGGCGAAAGTCGTAGTTGAGCTTTTCTTTGACGGTTAGGCCCTTCCACTGCGTCGAATTGGGCCCGGTTTGCGGATTGCTGATCGGCTGTCCCGGAGCGCCCGCCAGCGGCGGAGGTGGCTCGGTCGTGGTGGTGGAAGTGTCCTGGGCGAAAGCGCAACCAGCTACTGCAAACGTGGTGATCACGATTTGCGCGATCTTTGGCATCGATACAGTGACGTTGCGCATGGTCCCTTTCGTTTCGCACCGCAATCCTTGTTCCAGCGTACTGTGAATTCAGGGAAACCTGGCGGATAATTCAATCATTGAAGCACGTACTCGTTCCGGCCCTGTTGCTCTGCGTTTTGAGCCGAGCGCAGCAAACCTCCGATAATCAGACCGGTGCCGAGCTCATCACGGTCGCCTGCGCGGTGGTCGACCGCTCCGGGGCGCCGGTACGAAATCTCACAGTCGCGGATTTTGCTGTTACAGACAACGGCCAGCCGCGCGAGATTCGGAATGCCGCGCCGGAGTCTGAACTCCCCCTGACGCTCGCTCTGGTGGCGGATGTGAGCGGAAGCCAGGAAGACTTCGTCGCCAGTCATCGCGACGATATCGGTCAATTCCTGAAGCGCATGATCGGTCCGGCAGATCGCGCCATCGTGGTCCAGAGCGGGCGGCAGGCATGGCTGCTTTCCGATGCGACGGGACCATCCGCCATCGATGCTGCCGTTGCAAAAACAGGTGTACATCAGACGAAGCAGACAAACCTCGTCGGGCCGGTATGCCGCAACGTCCGCGCTCCGCACACATGCGGAGAATCCGCGCTTTGGCATGGCCTTTATTACACGGCTACTAGGTTGAAAACGGGCGCCGGGCGCAAAGCCATGATCGTCCTTTCCGATGGCCTCGATACCGGCAGCGACCGCACGGAGGAGGATGTAATCGAGGCTGCCCAGTCCGCCGGTATCGTGGTTTATTCACTGAAGTATTCGAGCCCGGCGAGTCTGGGGTCAATCAAGAAAGTTGTCGCGGAAGCAGTCGGCAAGGGTCTCGAGCATGTGGACCATGAAACAGGCGGCCTCACGTTTCCAAACCCCGGGAAGAAACTTGCCGAGGAGTTTTCGCGAATCGAATCCGACCTGCATAATATGTTCGTCCTCGCCTTCGCTCCGCCGCCCGAGGCGCGCGACGGCAGATTTCACAAGCTCGAAGTGAAGACCACGCGAGGCAACTTCATTGTGCGGACGCGCGCGGGGTATTGGGCCCCCAACGGGAACTGATTTACAATACTCTGCTATATGCGAACCTGTCTCCTTACACTTGCTCTCACTGCCTCCGCATTCACGTGTCTTTATGCTGCCGACGATGTTTCGAGCGCCGTCGCAGCGACCGTCAAGACTGTCGACAAAGGTACGAAGACCGTCGTCGTCAAGACAGGCGAAGGCGTAGAACACACGTTTCATTTCGTCGGGCGTACGATCGCCCATGGCGCCGAAGCCACTGTCCACGGCACGGCCACCGGTAGCAAGGACGCTTTTGACGGAGTGAAAGAGGGCGATAAGGTCGTCATTCACTACACAGAAAAGGGCGGCGTCAAGACTGCTGAGGAAGTCGACCACGTGGGTAAGGACGGCCTGAAAACAAGTGTCGTCGCGGTTAAAGGCATCGACCGGGGCGCAAAGACAGTCGGGGTGAAAACCGCCGATGGCGCCGAGGAAACCTGGCACCTGACGGATCGGGCCGCCAAAGAATCCGGTAAGGGAGTGGAAAAGGGCGCCAAGGTGACCGCCTATTACACCGAAGAAGGCGGCAAAAAGGTCGTGCACTTCTTTAAAGAAAGTTAGTACCAGGTCGCGATTCTCGGTGCCGCTTGCTGACGCGCGCGGTTCAGAACCGTGACCGTGAGGGAGCGGCAAATGCGAACTTTCGCGCGGGGAGCATTGAGCTGAGCACTGTGTTTCTGGCCGATCCCATCGCCAAGCAGCACGATCCGGGCGCCGGGCATCCCGAGCAGCCCGCGCGCTGGGACGCCGCCATACGCGGCCTGGGTGAGTTCAGGCTGCATGCCATTCCGCCGCGCGCCGCGACGGAAGATGAGCTCGCGCTTTGTCATTCGCGGCAGTACATGGGAATCGCGCGCCAGGATGTGCTGAGCGGTGCACACTCGCTCAGCACAGGCGACACCGATATCAACAGGCGGTCGTTCGAGGTTGCGCTGCATGCGACCGGCACGTGTCTGAATGCAGTTGATCTGTTATTTCAGAAGAAGGCCGGTAACGCGTTCTGTATCGTGCGGCCACCCGGTCACCACGCCGGACCCGCGCGCGGCATGGGTTTCTGCCTGTTTAACAACATCGCGATCGCCGCACGCTATGCCCAGCGCCACTATGGAATCGAGCGCGTTGCGATCGCTGACTGGGACGTCCATCATGGCAACGGTACGCAGGACATGTTCTACACGGACCCTTCTGTCTTCTTCTTCAGCACGCACCAGTATCCCTGGTATCCAGGCACCGGCGCTGCCGGCGAGACCGGCGAAGGGGCCGGGAAGGGCTTCACTCTGAACTGCCCGCTTCCCGCAGGGTCGGGCCGGGATGAAATCCTGGGAGCTTTCCGCGATCAGTTTGCTCCGCGCATGGAGTCTTTTCGCCCCGACCTGGTGCTGATCTCGGCCGGGTTCGATTCCCGGAACGGGGATCCTCTCGGGAGGTTTCTTCTGAGCGACGGCGATTTCCGCGACCTGACTTCGCTCATGCGGGAAATCGCAGATAAGTATGCCGAGGGTCGTTTGATCTCGGTTCTGGAGGGTGGCTATGATCTCAATGGTCTCTCGCATGCGGTTTCCGCTCACGTGCATTCGCTTGCACTGGCCATCTGACTGCATTCTCTGTCAGCGGAGGTTCCAACATGAATTGGGACAGAGTTGAAGGCAATTGGAAACAGGTGATGGGCAAGGCCCGTGAGAAGTGGGGCAAGCTGTCAAACGATGATATGGAAGTCATCGGCGGCCGGCGCGACCAACTGGTAGGCCACATTCAGGAACGGTACGGAATTGCGCGCGACGTGGCGCAGAAACAGGCCGATGAATGGGCTGAAGCACTGAAGGAAGAAGAGAAAGTCTCTACCGCGGGTCATCATCAAAAAAGCTGATTCCGGCTATTCCGGCCGCGCCTGCCGCTATGCACGCGCGAGCGTTTTCGCGGGTGATTCCGCCTAATGCGAGTACCGGCGTGCGGGACCGTTGACAGAACTCCCGTATAGAGTTTGTCCCGAGCGCCGGTCCGGAATCTGCCTTCGAGAATGGTTTAAAGATGGGCGCGAGCAGGACGTAATCCGCACCCGCGGTGTTGCCCGCATCTTCGACCGAATGACTGGCTACGGTCACGAGAAATCCAGAATGGGCAAATTTTGCCGGCTCGATGGATCCGTCGCGTAAATGGACTCCGTCGGCTCCGCAGGCGAGCGCCACATCCGCGCGGTCATTCACCAGAATTTTCGTTTCGGCCGGACGCGGGATTGCCATGACTTGGCGTGTCAGTTCGGCCAGTCTCCGCGCTGTCAGGTTGCGCTCACGAATCTGAATCAGCTCAACGCCCTCGGCGATCCATTTTGCAATATGCGCCATCCATCGGGCGGGCTCGCGGGAGAAAGTTCCGTCTGTAATGAGGCAGCGAATCACACGGGCAACCGGCCAGTGGTGGCTTTGGCAGTGTGGGCGCTGCGATGCAGGGCGAAGAGATCGATATCCGCCATCACCAGTGCGATGGCGCCGCCCACGGCCGCGGGCAGGGTGAGGAAGAGAAAAAGTATTTCGGCCAAAGCATCGGCGTTGGCGTGTTCCACGAACAGATACATTTCAAGCGCAATGGTGAGGGCAAGCTGATACGTGCCCATATTGGCCGGGGCGTTCGGAATGAGTGTGGCGACAGAGCGGACAATCAGCAGGAATGCCGCTGCGCTCAGCCCCAGATCGAACCTGTCGGCTTTCGTCAGCGCCCAGATTGCCAGCACCTGGGCACCCCAGTAAAGCGCCGAGATCGCCATGGCGCGGCGCAGCTCCGGCCAGTGGCCGAGCCGGTGAATCTCGTCGAGCAGATCCATGAAACGGCCCCCCCAACTGGTTGTTTTGACAAATTCGCGGGCATGCTGGCGCCGGAACAGCACAAACAGCAACACGACCGCTGCGGCTACAGCGATGGCGCCGAATACCCACATGCCCCGCGTGACGTCCGTGTGGGTTGAGATCTGCCACGTGATGATGAGATACAGGATCACGATCCACAATCCGTCCATGATGCGCAGAATCACGTCCGAACTGATCGCCAATGGCAGCGTAACCTTTGTTTCCATCGAGAGGAGGTAGCAGCGCACCAGTTCTCCGGCCTTTGCCGGAAGAATGTCGTTACCGAGGAGCCCAACGAACACCGCTTCCAGACAGTATCCGTACGACGGCGAACCGACAGGTTTAAGGAGTTCCCGCCAACGCCAGGCGTCGATCCCGTAAGCCCCGATCTCGAGCAGGACGCCCAGGGCAGCCCAGTTCCACTCGAGCGTGCGGAAATGGTCGGCCAGTAATGACCAGGGGAACTTCCAGAACACCCATACCAGCGATGCAGCCGAGACGGAATATCCGATCGCGGGCACCAGCCACTTCGGAACTCCTTGTCCCCTGGAGACCAACAATCTATTTTACAGTCGGAGCTCTTAGAGTTGAAAAGCCCGCAGCAGTCTGCGGCCCGACAAAGCGACCGTCACGAAAAAGAATGCGAAGCTGATCGCGATCACAGTCAGTCTTCTGGCCGGCGAAAGTGTCCGCGCTGCATCCGCGCCAGGATTGATGTTCGGCCGCACATAGAGCATGACGGTCACGGGCCGGGCGCCGCGTGCGTTCTCCACAACCACTGCGTACTGGCCCCGCTGATCGACGATCCGCCGGAACTCTCCCGTCCGGCCATCAGGCGTGGTCGCCATGGTGTTGTGCTCGCGTCCTCGGCTGAAGGCGCGGAACTCGGTCATCGGCAGCAGCTCGACATGAACGGTTGCCTGGCCCTGCAGCACTTGATACCGGCAATCCACTTCTGACGGAACCTGGCGTAAAGTGCAAGGCACCCAGCGGAAATCGCCCGCGTCAAGATGGATGGGCTGGGCCGCGTGCGTCGCGCAATCCGGCTGCGGATCGTCTGCTGCCAGAAGCAGCAGCGCCGCTACCACGGGTATCATTTCCGCAGCCCTTCCCAGAATTCGTTCAGATAATGATCGCTCAGGCAGCGGGCAATCAAAGCGGTCCACCCTGTCTGATGACTGGCGCCGCATCCGCGCCCCGTTTCCGCGTGGAAGTACTCGTTGAAATGCAGCAAGCCGTGCCAGTGCGGATCGGCTGCGTAAATCCGATCCTCACCCTGCCACGGCGCCCACCCTTCCGAATCGGGCAGGAAAAGTCTGCAAAGCCGGCGGTTGATCTCCTGGGCCGCTTCCCGCAGCGTTACGTATCTGCCCGAGCAGGTTGGACACTCGACTTTGAATTCATCGCCATAGAAGCGGTGATATCGTTCCAGCGCTTCTATGATCAGGTAATTAATCGGAAACCAGACCGGCCCTCTCCAGTTCGAGTTGCCGCCGAACATGCCTGTTGTCGATTCGCCGGGATCGTAAGAAATGCAGTTGTCGTGGCCATCGATCTGCATATGAAACGGATGCTCCTCGTACACTGCCGACAAGGATCGTATTCCGTACGGCGACAGAAATTCCTTCTCGTCGAGCATGCGGCGCAGTACGCGGCTGAGTCTCTCACGCGTCGGTATCGCCAGATGACGCCACGTGTTATCGCCGTCATGGCGCGTTTCGAGCATCGAAACCTGATGATAAAGATCCTGCCGGTTATTGAGGAACCACTCCATGCGCCGCTTGAATCCGGGGAGCCGATCGATCTGGTCCTGTCGCAGGTTGGTCACCGCGAACAGCGGAATCAGGCCCACCAGAGAACGTACCTTCATCGGATGCGCCTGGTTTCCGGCATCGCGCAGCTGATCGTAATAGAAGCCGTCCTCTTCGTCCCAAAGGCCCGTGCCGCCCAGCGTGTTGACAGCATCGGCGATGGCGACGAAATGCTCGAAAAACTTCGAGGCCAGATCTTCGTACGCCGGATCCTCTGTCGCCAGCTCCATTGCCATTGCCAGCATCGTTGTGCAGTAGAACGCCATCCATGCCGACCCGTCCGCCTGTTCGAGCACGGTGCCGTTCGGCAGCGGCTTCGACCTGTCGAAAATCCCGATGTTGTCGAGGCCCAGAAATCCGCCCGAAAAAACCTGCTTCCCGCCGACGTCTTTGCGGTTTACCCACCACGTGAAATTGATCAGCAGCTTCTGAAACACGCGCTTGAGAAACAGCCGGTCGCGCTGCCCGTGCGGCGCGGAGATTTTGTAAACACGCCATGCCGCCCACGCCTGAACGGGAGGATTCACGTCGCCGAAGGCAAACTCGTATGCAGGAATCTGTCCGCTCGGATTCGTGTACCAGTCGCGCAGCAGCAGAATAAGCTGCTCTTTCGCGAACTGCGGGTCGATCCCCGCGAATACCACCATGTGAAACGCGAGGTCCCAGGATGCATACCAGGGAAACTCCCAGTTGTCCGGCATCGAAATGACGTCGCGATTGTACAGGTGCTCCCAGCCGCTGTTGCGCCCGTGCCAACGCTCCGACGGCGGCGGCGGTTGTGACGGATCACCCTGCAGCCACTCCAGCACCCCCATATGGTAGAACTGCTTCGACCAGAGCAGGCTTCCATATGCCTGCCGCGCAATCTGCATTGCCGCCGGCGCGCGCTCATCGAGGCCGTAGAATTCGTTCGCCTCCTTCAACCGATGCGCGAAGACGGCGTCGAACTCGACGGGTCCGCTCCCCTTCTCCGAACTGAGCCGGAACTTCAGCTCGATGCTCTGACCGCCGGGAATCTCCAGCCGGTAATATGCCGCGGCTTTTGTACCTTCCAGATGGGGATTTACTGCGCTCTTCACGTCTTCCACCACATAGCGATGGAACGCATCCTTCACGTAGGGGGCCTTGTTCGGCACACCGAAAAGCCGTTCGAAATTTGTCTCGTTTTCGGTGAACAGGAATCGCTCCGGTTTGGTCAGCGCCTCGAATGTATATCGCTCGAGCGTCGTCTGTTCGCAGTGGATGCGGTTGTCATCCACCTGCCGCATCGAAGGCTTTGTCCAATAGCCCTCGCCGACCCGCCCCCACGACCATGTATTGCGGTACCAGACCGTCGGCAGCACGTGCAGCGGGCACGCGTCAGGCCCGCGGTTATCGATACGCAGACGGATCAGAATATCCTCCGGTCCGTTCTTCGCGTACTCCATTGTCACGTCGAAGTACCGGCTGCCGTTGAATACGCCGGTGTCGATCAGTTCGAACTCGCGGTCCTGCTTGCCGCGCCTGCGGTTCTCCTGTATGAGCTGTTCGTAGGGATAGGCCCTGTGCGGGTATTTGTACAGCGCCTTCATGTAGGAATGTGTCGGCGTGCTGTCGATGTAGAAATAGCACTCCTTCACATCCTCGCCGTGATTGCCTTCGCTGCCGGTAAGGCCGAAGAGGCGCTCTTTCAGAATCGGATCCTGGCCATTCCACAGCGCCAGTGCGAAACACATTCGTCCCTGGCGGTCGCAGATCCCGAGCAGCCCGTCTTCGCCCCAGCGATAAACGCGGCTGCGCGCATGATCGTGCGGAAAATATTCCCAGCAGTTGCCCCACGCGGAATAGTCCTCGCGAACCGTTCCCCACTGCCGCTCGGAAAGGTATGGGCCCCAGCGTTTCCAGTTTTTCTCGCGTCTCTCGTCTTCCTCAAGGCGAACTCGCTCGGCGTCCATCAGATCTTAACGATTATATTCTTCTGGGCGGGCGGACTTTTTCGCAGTGCTGCGCGCGCTGGCGCGCCTTCGGCACCCGCGAGCTTCAGTGGGAGGCAGACCAGTTCGTATACGCCCGGGTCGACATCCCGCAGATTCAGGCCTTCGATCACCCAGATTCCCGCGCTCAGAAGAATGTGGTGCGTTTCATCTCCGTCCTGCCTCAAACTGCCTACAGAGAGGTAATCGACGCCGATCGTTTGTACGCCGCACTCGACCAGATACCGCGCACCATCCGGCGAGATGTAGACAAAGTTCTCATCGAAATCGTCGCTGTTCCACGACTGCGCGGAATTCCTGGTCCGGAACAGAATCCGCTCACCGCGGCGAATCGAGTGCCCTTCGAGTTCTCTGCGGGTGATCGAGTTCAAATCGTGAATCCGGACGACGCGGGCCGGGCCGATGGTGGCGTCGAGCGGCATGGTGTCGATGCCCTGCGCGTTCCGGATGAAATGGAGCGGCGCATCCATGTGGGTACCCGTGTGTACACACATGGTCATGCGCGAAACCGTGGCGGCGTCGCCCTTTTCCCGATCGAACGCGCGTTCTATGTGAAACGGCGGGTCTCCGGGCCACTGCGCCATGCCGTTACGCACGGGCACCGAGATATCGATCCAGTCGTGGTTCACTGCGGGGATCAATGCGGGAGCAAGGTGCCCTTCGGCGGCCATTCGTTCCACCGGTTGCCGGCCGTCGCCTCAATCGCGATCGGCCCCTCGAGAGACGTTCCCTGCACGATGCCCGGTTGATGATCCGTCGTGGTGGTGAAGCGCAGCTCATTCCACCCCACATGGGCGGTCACGTGTTTCGCAAACGTGGGAATCTCTCCGTCACCCCAGTCTTCATGCAGGATATTGAACTTCAGCGTGTCGCCCTGAATTTCGAAATCGTCGAGAGCCGCCATGGTGTAAGGGTTGTCGCACGTGCCGCAGACCATGCCGCGCAGCTTGTTTCCGGCCTTCTTAATGATGAAGTACTGCTTCGGTGCGCCCACGCCGTAACCGAGCCAGACGCCGATCACATCCTTCTCCGTCAGCGACGACTTCCACGGACCGGGTTGGATGTATCCGGGCCGCGGCGCACCGCCTCCGCCAGCAGGCCGGTTGATGGCGAAACCGGGTATCGGAGGCGCCTTGGGCAGTCTCGAAATCATCGTTGGCGCCGCGTCCGGGCCGCGCGGATCTTTAATCAGCACGCGCTCGAACTTATCGCCGGTGACGATCAGGTTCCCGTGATCGAACCGCGCTTTCTGTTTCTCAAGAAGCGCCGTGCTGCCGTCCGCCTTCACATGCGTGACCGTAAAGCTGATGCCATCGGGGCCCAGCGTTCCGTCGATGAATGCCAGCGTTGTTGCGTCCGCGCAATACGTACAATAGACGCCGCGCACTTTATCGCCGCGGATCGACAACTCGTAGACGTGCGCCTCGCCTTTTTCGGTTCGCCATCCGCCGCGATAGTCGTCGGCATCCTGCGCGAATGCGCAGGCAGCAAATCCCAGCAGCAAGACGCTCGGTGCTGTCATCACTAGTACCAAGTTTCGGAAATTGGCGTACCCGCGCTTCCCGTTGCCGCTTGCTAACGCGCGCGGTTCCGAACCCTGACCGTGAGGGAGCGGCCCACTCGAACTTTTGAAATCAGGCATTATGCCTTCTTTCTCGGGCGCTTGGGTACGAAGGCCAGAAAGCGCCGCGAATTGTCCACCATGATTTTGTGAATCAGTTCGTCGCTCACGCCCGCCGCCTTCACTTTCGGCACGAACACGGTAACCGTCTTGCCATAACCACTTGATGTGTCGGCCGAAAACAGCACATGATCCGCAAATCCCGCATCGATCAGCCCCATCACCATGGGCACCACATTTGCATCGCCAGGCCCGCCTTGCCGGTCGAAGCCCACATACGCGCCGCGCCGGCAGATCTGTTTGTGAACGTAGAGGTCCTTATCCACCAGATTCCCCAGATGCCCGATCACCACGTGTTCCGGCTTCGCCCCGGCGTCTTCCAGAATGTCGAGTTGCTCGATCGCCGCCTTGCCGGGAATGCCGGTGTGCGTGTAGATGGGGAGATTCGTCGCCACCTGCGCCTTGCCCACGGCGCGAAACACCTTGCGTTCATCGGCCGTCATCTCATCCCATGACCCGATCTCGCCGTACGCGCCGAGCGTGTTGTCGTCGGCCTGTTTGATCAGGGCCTGCACGATCTGCTCCTCGCTCATCGTCGAAATCTCTTTCGGATACCATGGCTGCGCATAAAAACCGCCGCTGGCCACGATCGGAAAGCCCGTTTTCATCGCCACCTGGCGCAGGAAGTTGATGTCGCGGCCCGAGTCCTCGTGTCCGGCATCGACGATGCAGGCAACGCCCTCACTCTTCGCTTTCAGAACTTCAGCGGCCATCAGATCGGGGTCGCGCATGATGTCGGGACCCGCCGCCGCGCGGCCGGGCCCGCGCCCCGGCTGCGCCGGCAAGCCGTTAGCCGCTCGCGCCGCCGCTGTGGCCGCGGCAAATCTCTGGTTGAAATCGGTGCCCAGCTGCAGATGTTCGTGGAACAGCGTGGCGCCCCCCGCCAGTTCGGCCGGATCGTAATCCTTCAGTAGTCCGCGGATGATCGCGCCTTTCGGAAAAGTGGGTTCATCGGCAAACAGGCCGCGCGTGGCAGCGGCGGTCACACCCGCCCCGAGCATTCCAAATACCCGCCGTCGGGTCAATCTACCTGGATCGTAAATGGACATGGTGGGTTTATTGTAATTGCTTGTCAGCGCGGGTGCAGCCAGGGATGCCTTTTGATAGATTCGGAATCGTGCAAAGTCGTATTATGCTTCTCAGCGCGGCCGCCTCGTTCGTGTTGGCGCTGCCCCTCGCAGCCCAGGCGCCGGCTGCGAAACCTGCCGCAGCCCCGGCGCGCGCCACCGCCGGCATCCCGCGGATGCCCGGCGGCAAGCCCAATCTGAACGGCATCTGGCAGAACATGTCTGCGGCCGACTGGGACCTCGAAGACCACTCCGCGTCCGCCAGCCCGGTTGTGGCGATGGGTGCACTCGGCGCCTCTCCGGCGGGCGTGGGCATTATTGAAGGCGGCGGAGCCATCCCCTATAAACCCGAAGCCCTCGCGACGAAGAAGGCAAACGCCGCCAATCGCATGAAGCTCGACCCTGAAGTGAAGTGTTACCTCCCTGGCATCCCGCGCGCCACGTATATGCCGTTCCCGTTCGAGATTACTCAGTCGGACAAAGACATCCTCTTCGCCTATACCTACGACACGGCTACCCGCATCGTTCACATGCAGAAGCACAACAAGGCCGAACTCGACACGTGGATGGGGACCAACAACGGCCACTGGGAAGGCGACACGCTGGTCATCGACATCACCGGCTTCAATGGCCGCGCCTGGCTGGATCGCGCCGGCGACTTCACTACTGACAGCCTGCATGTCGTGGAACGCTATTCGCTGCTCGATGCCAACACCATAAACTATGAAGCCACCATCGAGGATCCGGCAATCTATACAAAGCCCTGGAAGATCAGCATGCTGCTGTATCGGCATCGCGAGAAGAATGCGCGCCTGCTGGATTTCAAGTGCGTCGAATTCGTGGAAGACCTGATGTATGGCGACTTGAGTAAAAAATAATTTCGGGCTGATTTTTGAGATGATAAGGACGGATCAGGAGAGTTTATGAAGAGGAAATTTGCTTTCGCGGTTGTTATGGCCGGAATGATGGCTCTGCCGCTCTTCGCGCACCACGCTTTTACCGCGGAGTTCGACACCAACAAGCCCGTGAAGCTGAAAGGTACCGTCGCCAAAGTCGATTTCGTCAACCCGCATTCGTGGATTTACGTGGATGTCAAGAACGCCGATGGCACCACGACGCAATGGATGGTCGAGGGCGGATCGCCGAACGCTCTGGTGCGCCACGGCTTCACCAAGGATTCGCTGCCCAAGGGCACGGAAGTCATCTTCGAAGGTTTCCAGGCGAAGGACGGCTCGAACCGCGCCAACGGCCGCGACATCATGCTGGCCGACGGCAAGAAGCTTTTCCTCGGCTCGTCCGGCGACGAAGCTGCGCCCGAAAAGAAGTAGAGGACGCACATGAAACGAACCGCGATCGGCCTTCTGCTGTTTACAGGCGCGGCTTCGCTTGCCTCTGCCCAGCAGGCGATTCCGCCCAGCGAGAAGAATTTCTTCATCGGCACACCGGCCGGATGGAAGATGCCTAAGACGCCGTGGGGCGATCCGGATATTCAAGGCATATATCCGCTGAACTATGTCGGCAGCACGCCCCTGCAGCGTTGCGCGGGTGGCGGCGGACGAGGGGGCCGCGGTGGTGCCGCTCCGCCTCCGTGCGATCCGCACAAGGAATTCCTGACCGCGGAAGAGTACGATCGGCTGCGCGGACGCGGCGCCGGCCAGCCCGATCGCTTCCAGACCGCCGCAAAAGCAGGCCAGCCCGGAGAGGCCTTTCTCGCCGGTGTCACCGACCCCACCACGCCGCAGCGCCAGACTTCGCTCATCTTCGATCCGCCGGATGGCAAGCTCCCGGAAATGACACCCGAAGGCAAGCGCCTCATGGGTCTTATGAAGAGCAGCTGGAATCTTCCCGGCGAAAAACTGACCTTCGACTCCTATCATGACTTCGACGTATGGGACCGCTGCATCACGCGCGGCATGCCCGTCTCGATGTTCCCGTTCCGCTATAACAACGGCGTACAGATTTTCCAGGCGCCCGGCAAAGTCGTGATCATGATGGAAATGATCCACGAAGCTCGCGAAGTGCCGCTCAACGACAACACCCCCGTTCCGCCCGAACTGAAGTCCTACATGGGAATCGCGCGCGGCCACTGGGAGGGCAACACACTCGTCGTCGTCAGCACCAACTTCCAGCCCGGTGCTTCCATGACCAACACGGCCGTGATCGCTTCTCCCGGCGGCAACCGCTGGCCGATCAGCGATCAGATGAAGGTCACCGAAAAGTTCACGCGCATCAACAACGACTTCATCATTTACGAAATCACGGTGGATGACCCGGTCGTACAGACACGCCCGTGGACTGCGCGCTTCCCGCTGAAGAACGATCCTGACTACAAGATGATCGAGTACACATGCCACGAAGACAACCGCGTGATCGGTGACTGGATCAGCGTGTCGCGCGCCGAACGCGCCGGACAAAAGGTCGAGGCGCCAAGCCGGTGAAGCTCCGCCTCGCGGTGCTTGCGGCCCTCCCGTTTGTAACCTTCGCCGCCATTTCAGACCCGGTGAAAACCGCGGACGGAAGAGTCTCCGGTGTCACCTTGCCGTCCGGCGTGCGCGTGTTCAAAGGGATTCCCTTCGGCGCGCCTCCGGTCGGTGCTCTCCGCTGGCGCGAGCCGATGCCGGTCGAAAAATGGACCGGCCTCCGCAAAGCGGATACCTTCGGCAACGTCTGCGTGCAGAACCACGCGGCGCAGCGCAAGCCACCGAACATCTCGGTTGACCTGCCCGATTCGCCGATGATGAGCGAGGACTGCCTTTACCTCAACGTGTGGACTGGCGCGGCCAACGCCAACGCAAAGCTTCCGGTAATGGTCTGGATCTTCGGCGGCGCTTACACCGAAGGCTCCGGCTCCAGCCCTCACAGTGACGGTGAAGCACTTGCAAAGAAGGGCGTCGTACTGATGACGTTTAATTATCGTGTCGGGGCATTCGGTTTCTTCTCGCATCCTGAACTGACGAAGGAAACCGGCCGCAACGCTTCCGGCAATCAGGGACTCGCCGACTCCATCGCCGCGCTTCGGTGGGTGAAGACGAACATCGCGGCTTTCGGCGGCGATCCTGCCAACGTCACGATTTTCGGCGAATCCGCTGGCGCGGCTATGATCGGCGGGCTAGTCGGATCGCCCTTGGCGAAAGGGCTCTTTCAACGCGCGATCGCGGAGAGCGGCCAGTGGATGGGACTCGGCATGGCTCCTATGGTTCCCCTTGCGCGGGCTGAGCAGGCCGCTGCCGCTGGTGGTGGACGCGGTCGTGGTGGGCGCGGCGGCGATCAGCCTCCCGCCGAATCCCGGCCTCTGCCGACTCTCGCCGAACTCCGCGCCCGCTCGACGGAGGATGTCGCGAAGATGCGCGGTTCCGGCATGATCATCGACGGCTGGATCGTGCCCGAAGACGAATCGATCACCTTCGCGCAGGGACGCCAGAATCCCGTCGACCTGATTGTCGGCTCCAACCGCGACGAGCAAAACTCTTTCGGCGGCAACGTGGCGTTCCGCAACACTGAAATGTGGGCGGCGCGCCTGTTCGCTGAGAAGCAGACTTCGATCGGCAAGCGTGCCTGGTGGTATATGTTCACGCACGTGCCCCCAGTCGATCCCGCCGTCAAGGATCTGGGGGCAACACACACATCAGAGATCGCCTACGTGTTTAACAATCTCGACCAGCCGCGCATGTTTCCCGATCCGAGTTCGCCGAAACTGGCCATGGAATCGGAAAAGGACCGCGCGCTGGCGGACCAGCTTTCTTCCTACTGGGTAAATTTCGCCAAAACGGGTGACCCAAACGGCAAGGGTCTGCCTGCATGGTCGCGCTTCGAGGATCGCAATAAGCCGCCTCACATTCTGGGCGAACCTGCCGAGATACCGGGCAACGATGTCCTGAACGCTCTCGACGAAAACTACGTGAAGCTGATGGCGACGCTGCAGAAGCCGCAATAGCTCACTCCAGGCTTGCCTCGAACGCGGCGCTGTGATTTACTTGCTGCGCATGAGATGTGCCCTGGTTCTGCTGGCGGCTTCGGCGCTGCTTGACGCGCAGTGGATTCATCACACCGACCCCGGGATTCCGCGGCTTCCGAATGGCAAGCCGAATCTGACGGCGCCAGCACCCCGCACGGCTGACGGAAAACCCGATCTGTCGGGCGTCTGGAATCGGATCTCCCCGAAATACCGCGCCAACATTGCGGCGGATCTGAAGGACGAAGACGTCCTGCCGCGGGCGCGGACGCTGGTCGAGGAGCGCACCGAGAATCTGGGGCGGGATTCGATGAATGCACAGTGCCTGCCGTCTGGCCCGGCGTATGCGACTGATGCGGACAGCACGGCAGGCGGAATGATGAAGATCATTCAGACGCCCGGGATCGTCGTGATCCTGAATCCGGACTTGACCTACCGCCAGATTTTTCTTGATGGGCGGAAGCTGGAGAACGCGCCGAACCCGAGCTGGATGGGGTATTCGGTGGGGCGTTGGGAGGGAGACACACTGGTCGTGGAGAGCAACGGGTATAACGACCGGTCGTGGCTCGATACCAGCGGGCATCCGCATTCGGAAGCACTGAAGATGACGGAGCGGTATCAGAGGACGAACTTCGGCAAGCTGGACCTGGAAGTGACTTACTCGGACCCGGCCGTCTATGCGCGGCCCTGGACGGTGGCCGTGCGCGCGGAACTCGCGGCGGACACGGAACTGCTGGAGTACGTGTGCAACGAAGAGCACACGGATTTGGGGCACTGGGTGGGGAAGGCGTCGGACGAAGCGAAGGTCGAGGCAAAGGTCGCGCCCGAAATCCTCGCGAAGTACGCGGGGACCTATGTGGAACAGCCTCCGTTGTGGAGGCTTGTGCCGCGAACGGTCGTGGTCATGTTTCAGGACGGAGTGCTGTACGGGAATCTGGACGGGCGCGGGAAAGAGCGGCAGTACGCGAGTTCGGAGACCGCGTTTTCCGGGTTCAGCGGGCTGGGGCTGGAGTTCATTCGCGATCGCCAGGGCGATGTGACGGGGCTTTACATCAAGCACGTGTCGGGCGACTACAGATTTGTCCGACAAAAATAACTGTTGTAACCCTATTGTAATTTTTGTAACCTTCCTTTAACTTTAGCCAATGGTCTCTCGTTGGCTCGGGGTTCCGGTTTGTATCGGGTGCATCAGCGCAGGTTCGCTGCTGGCCGAGGTCAGGCTGGAGATGCGGGCGGGACGCCCGGTGGTGGACGGGGTTTTCGTGAATGGACATGGGCCCTACCGGTTTCTGATCGACACCGGAAGCAACCTCAATTTCATCGAGAAGCACGTGGCTGATGCGATGGGGCTGGCTGCGGCGGCGGAGGTTGAGGTGAAATCCTCGGCGGGGAAGACGAGGATGGTCGAAAGTGACGGTAACGAAATCTCGGTCGGCCCAGCTAACGCACGCGGGCAGAAACTGCTGGTCTCGGCGATGAAGGAGATTCGCCGCGCCCTGCCCGAGGTGCACGGGGTGCTGGGGCAGTGGTTTCTGGTCAGGTTCGATTACCTGCTCGACATCCGTGGCCGGCGGATTGAATTCGGAAAGCAGGAGAGGACGGGAACGCGGTTGCAGTCGAAAGTGCTGAACGGGCGGATGGCGATTCCTACCAGCCTCGGAGACCTGCTGCTGGATTCTGGTGCGGTGAATCTGGTGCGGTTCGGGGTTACGCCGGATCGTTCGGGGATGAAATACGTGGAGACGGTTGCGGGCGGGAGATTCGTCGGATCGGTGGAGAGCAGTCTTGCGATCGATGGGCGAAATGTGTGGAGCGGAACCGCGGTCGCAATGCCGGAGACGGATGAGGCGGGGTTGGCCGGGCTGATGCCTGTGGGTCTTTTTCGGAAGGTGTATGTCTGTAACTCGGAGGGGTATGTGGTGCTGGAGTAAGTGTGTGACGCCGACCCGATAAGCAGCCGTGACCTGTATTCCACGTCTGTCACAAGAGGGATTGACATTGGCAGCTGACGGGATCACAATTCAATCAGAATTACGAACATAAGGGCGTCCGAGCGTGGACGCGTTATTCAGATCCTGAATGTTCCCGCAAGGAGGTGCGCGATAGAACCACCGGAAGAACAACGGGGCGGGCGGCCGCAAGGTAGCTGCGGAATGCCGGATCAGAAATGGGAGTCACCGGAAAAACACAGTGTCAGCAGTTAGTCACTGGGCTGAATGCAGCCAATCGATGGTGGCTTCCACGTAAGGGCGCCGCAGCAACGGCCCTCCCGCCCCAGTTTTTATTTACCCTCCTTTTTACTCTCCCCGCCGAATCAGGCGAAACCCCCAGCCCGTAGGGCCGAGCAGCCCCGATGCGAACGAAGCAGTCACCGGCGCGGAAGGCCGTAGCGGTCTATTGCAGCGCCGGTTTGTTTGTGACCAGGTGGTTCAGGTCCTTGTTGTTCTCTTCGCAGTTGTATTCGATCAGGTCGGGAAGGCCGGGTGTCGCCTTGAGCGGCGTCAGTGGGCGCGGGTTGACCCAGGGCTTCGTGTACATCTTCGGATCGTCAACGATGAATTCGTAATCGACGCGCGGGCTGCCCGGAGAGCGTCGGAAGTGCTCGATGACGTGCAGTGCGTCGGAATGCTGATGGCCGGCGGTGTCGAGCCAGGTCCACGGAGCGTCCTTCAGGAGAGTCGTGTCAACCACGAGCGTGTCTCCTTCCCAGTGGCCGCGCGAGTCGCCCATGAACGAAGGCTCCATGTTTTTTGGGTGCGGGCTGTTATCGAGAGGGATGATGCGGTGCATCGTCATGTACTCATAGAGGAGCAACAGGTAGTCCTTCGTCTGCACGATGCGCAGCGGGTAAGGCGACTGCATGATGCGCGGCACGCCGGGGAACCAGCAATGTGACGTGGGGTCGTCTTTGGAGTCGTGCTGGCGGAAGGCTTCGCGGCCGCGGTCGGTGTAAGGGATGTCGGCTTCCTTGCCGCGCCCCATGTCGGGCGTGTAGGGAATGGTGTAGAGGCCGGAGAAGTCGGGCTTGCCTTCGGGTGTGCGGGGGATGTCCGGGGCAGGCGTACCGGAGGTTTGGGCGAAGACGGCGCTGCTCAGGAGCAGGAGGGCGGCGAACTGTTTCATGCTGTTTCCAACCACACTATACTGCAAACCTGCGCAGCTAACGGTACTGATGCCATTCGCAACTGACAACTGGCTCCGGTTCTGCTTCGCCGGCGCATTTCGTATCACCTTAATGTTTGAATTCATCAACTCGTAGCAGAACCTGTGGCAGCATGACTGGTTCAGGAGGAGCCCAGTGATGCGCAGTAAGGTGCAGTGTTACGTTTTCGTGATTGCGGCAATGTCCGCGAGACTTGTTTCCGCTCAGCTGCCGAGCACTGTGCAGGCGCAGAGCTTACCCAATTCCAGCCAGCAGATTACGCCCACCGCACCCACAGACTCCCGGTTTGAACCTTTGAATCCGGACCTTTCCGATATGCCCGAGTACACGGCCGGCAACGCTGTAACCTCCATCGTCAGCCCCGACCGGGGGACTATGCTCGTGCTGACCTCTGGTTACAACCTGGTGAACTACATCGCCGGCGCCAACTCAGGCAACCAGGACAATCCCGACTCGACTGAGTTCGTATTTGTGTACGACATCTCAAAGCGCGTCCCGGTAAAGACGCAGGTGATTCAGGTTCCGAACACGTATGCGGGAATCGTCTTCGATCCCGCCGGCCAGACGTTCTACGTTTCAGGCGGCATGGACGACAACGTTCACATCTACGACAACGGAGCCGCGGGATGGGCGGAACGCAAGGGAAGCCCGATTTCGCTCGGTCATAACAACGCCTCGTGCCTGGCTTCCGGGCTGGGGTGCGGCAATGGGATTGCGGCACCGCCTGAAGCCGCGGGGATCGGCATCACGGCCAATGGCCAGACAATCGTTGTCGCCAATTATTACAACGACTCGATTTCAATTCTCACCAATTCGTCATCCGGCTGGATGAAAACCGGCGAACTGGATTTGCGTCCCGGCAAAATCAATCCCGCAAACTCAGGCACCCCAGGCGGCGAATATCCCTTATGGGTTTCCATCGCCGGCAATTCCACTGCCTACATCTCGAGCATTCGCGATCGCGAGATCGATGTAGTCAGCCTGGGCGCCACGCCAACAGTATCGGCCCGGATCAAGGTCACCGGGCAGCCTGGAAAGATGGTCCTTAACGGTTTTCAGACACTGCTTTTCGTCGCGGAGGACCAGACCGATTCCGTTGCCGTGATTAATACGGTTACTAATAAACTAATCACCGAAATCCCTGCCGGGCCTCCGGCGAGCCTTCTGGCCGGCACGCCGAACCTCACCGGCAACAATACCAACAGCGTTGCCCTCAATCCGCAGGAGAATTTGCTTTTCGTTACGAACGGCAACACGAACAATGTGGCTGTCATCGCTCTGAGCAACATACTGGCCAGTTCCTCTGTAATCGGTCTGATTCCAACGGGACGTTACCCCACCTCAGTCAGCCTGAACGGGAATGGCCAATACATGTATGTGGTGAACTACAAGTCGCCCACCGGACCCAACACCGGGAATTGCCACGGAGGCATCGTGCCGACCCTTCCGGCCGCGCCCTGTCTCGCGTCCAATCAGTACAACCTGCAGCTGACGAAAGCCGGACTGCAGAGTTTCCCGACACCTACTGTGAGCCAACTGGCCGCGCTGACCGCGCAGGTAGCCGTCAACAACAACTTCGGGCGCGCACTGAGCAGCAGCGACAGCCTCAAGATGGTGCAGCTGAAAAGTCAGATCCAGCATGTGATTTACATCATTAAAGAGAACCGCACTTATGATCAGGTGCTGGGCGATCTCCCAGTGGGCAACGGCGATCCCGATCTCACGGAATTCGGCCAGGCGACGACGCCGAACCAGCACGCACTGGCTCAGAACTTCGTCACCCTCGACAACTTCTACGATCGTTCCGAAGTCAGCATGGACGGGTGGCCCTGGTCCACCTCGGCGCGCTCGCCCGACGTGGTGGAGAAACAGGTTACGGTCAACTACTCAAAAAATGCCGTGACCTACGATTCCGAAGGCACGAACCGCAACATAAATGTGTCACTGCCCTCGCTCCTCGCGCGCCTGGAGGCGGATCCGCTGAATCCACAGGATCCGGACCTGCTGCCCGGAACGGTCGACACTGCCGCACCCGACGGTCCCGGCGCTCAGCCCAATACAGGGTATATCTGGGACGGCGCCAAACGGGCCGGTCTCACGATGCGGAACTACGGGTTCTTCGTCGATCTCGTCCGATATCAGACGCTTCCCGGGCCCGCCGCTGCTCTGCAGATTCCGCTTCTCACTAATCCGTTTGCTACCAACACTACCGTCGCCTACCCGACCAACGCCACCCTTACGCCGGTTACCGATCCTTACTTCCGCGGTTTCGATAACTCTTTCCCTGACTACTATCGTCTCACCGAGTGGCAGCGCGATTTCACAGCGAACGGGCTCCCCCAACTGAGCTTTGTTCGCTTCATGCACGATCACACGGGCAATTTCAGCACGGCCATCGCAGGCGTCAATACTCCCGAACTGGATGCAGCCGACAACGACTATGCGGTCGGATTGCTGGTTCAGACAATCGCCAGGAGCCAGTACGCGAGCAACACTCTGATTTTCGTTATCGAAGACGATTCACAGGACGGCGCCGACCACGTGGACTCGCATCGCAGCGTCGCCTTCATCGTGGGACCTTATGTGAAACAGGGTCAGGTGGTGTCCACACAGTACAACACTACCGATTTCGTGCGCACCATCGAATCCGTACTCGGTATCGGTCCTCTCAATCTCAACGATGCGCTGGCTGTTCCGATGGCCGACGTATTCGACCTGACTCAGACCACGTGGAGCTACACAGCCACTCCTTCACCTTATCTTGCAAACACCACGCTGCCGATCACCTTTCCGCCCTCAACCGCGAAGCTGCGCCCCACTCACGATGCCAGCTACTGGGCCAAAGTGACCAAAGGCATGGATTTCAGCACTGAGGACCGCATCGATTTCGATAGCTACAATCACATCCTCTGGACCGGACTGATGGGCAACAAGCCTTATCCGGAAGAGTCCACTGGGAAGGACTTGCGCAGGAACCGCGCTAAGCTTCTGGCGAAATATCAGAAAAAGCAGCGGAAGATACAAGGCCAGGGGCAATGAAGGTGCGGCGTCTCGTTCTGCTTCTCGTTTCCGCTCTCCTGCCTGCCGCATCAACCCCGAACGATGCGCTGGCAGGCCGTTGGCGTTCCGCGGATGTCTCACCCGCCGGCGTCAGCGCCATTTTTGAAATCGGCAGAAACAACGTTGTGGATTCGTATTCCGCGGTGATTCTCGAAGGCAAGTACAAGCTGGTGGGCACCGACACGATCATTCTTGAGTCGCGGGACGGCCGTCAGGAAAAGCAGGAACTCGAATGGGACAACCAGAATAAAGCCCGCATCGAAGATGAAGCGATCGGTAAGTCAATTGAAATGTCGCGCGCGGCCACCCGTGTCGATGCTGCGCGTCCACTTCTTGGCGAATGGGATGCCGTCCGCGAATGGAAAGGGAAGACTTATCCGGCGCGCGGGCTGTTTTTCGCCGACGGGCGCAATATCTGGTTAATCAACCTGAGCGTAGAAACCGGTCGCTACTCGATAAGTGAGGGAAAGATCCGCATGGAAATTCCTAATCGCCCCCCGTTGGCGGGTCCCTTTACTGTAACCGGCGATTCACTTATGCTGCCCAATCCCCGAGGTGGCCAATCGCGCTTTAATCGCATGGATTCTGCTTACTTCAACTCGGCTGGTAATTGATTAAGCGACGCAAGTGTAACTTGATATTCAACGTTGTGTAGCATCCGCCTGTTAGCTTTGTCGGGATACGTACAGCAATGTCGGTGAGGTGACATGTTAAATCGCGAAGCAAAACTACTGTCGGCGGGACTCTCGGCCCTGCTGGCCATTCAGCCTTTCGGAGCGGCATTCGCTCAGGAAAAAGCGAAACCACACGAGGCGATTCCAAGGGAAGCGTTTCAGGATACGCACGACAAGGTCGTGGAGGAAGCACGAGGGCGCAAGGCTGGTCTGCGGCCGGAACCTGTACTGAGTCATGACGAACTGGTGGCGCTTATCCAGAAGAACATCAAGTACGTCTTCGTCCTCTACCAGGAGAATCGTTCCTTCGATTCGTACTTCGGAACTTTTCCGGGCGCTAACGGACTTTTCAGCCAGCCCGCAGCCCAGACGCCGGGATTTGTCCAGAAGATCGTGAATACGGACGGCTCGAGTAGTACTGTCACGCCCTTCAGAATCGGCCCGAAGGAGCCGAACTGCGGACTGGTGGCTACATGCTACGCAGCCGATACGGATGACATCGACCACTCCCATGCCCGCACCGTAGCGAAGATGGACGTCGTAAGCGGTGTAGCCCAGATGGATCAGTTTGCGGTTACCGAAGAACTGAAGCGAAGCCCGACGGGCAACCCGTCCCTCCAGGCGAAACAGTACGGCGAACTGGCCATGGCTTATGAGGACTGTGATACTATCCCGCTGCTTTGGGCGTACGCCGACCGCTTCGTGCTGTTCGACAACGTATTCGAATCGATGACCGGCCCGTCCACGCCAGGCAACCTTTCGATCATGAGTGCGCAGTCCGGCCAGACGCAGTATGCACTGCATCCCACGCTGTCGACCGTGCCGGTCCTGAGCGACCCCGATCCATTCTGGGGATCTCCATCTGACAAATCGGCCAACCCGCTGCCTATAAACCCCGGGGATTATTCTCCGTGCGGAAACACAACTTGCGGTTACGGCACTCCCCAACCCAGCGCCACGTGGGCCTCGCTCCCGCTTTCCACGCTGCTGAGCACCGCACCCACTGTCACGGCGACTGACTCCACTGCGTCCAGTGACCTCGTTGACGTGCAGGACGACATCACGTTCCTCGGCAAGCTGAAAGCCCCCGCCGTCGGTTTTGGGTGGTACGAGGAAGGCTTCGACAAAGAAGCCACCGATACCGCCGGGCCCGCGACGGCCAACGGCTCGCATGCTTCCTACGTGACGCACCACAACGGTCCGCAGTATTTCGGCTATGTCGCGAACACTCCGGCTTTGCGCTCGCAGCTTCACGGCCTCGGCGACTTCTTCAGTGACATCAAGAACCAGGCGCTTCCCAAGTCAGGCGGCGTTTTCTATGTAAAGGGCGGCTACACGAACACCATGGGTCTGACCCCGGCCAACCCGAATTCCACTGTCCAGGCGAACTTCCTCGGCGACGACGATCATCCGGCTTACTCCGATGCGCAGATCAGCGAAGCCATGGTTGCAACGGCTGTCAACGCGATCGCCGCCAGCCCGTACTGGCCGAACAGCGCGATCATCATCACCTGGGACGATTCCGAAGGCGATTATGACCACGTGCCCCCGCCGGTCGTGAACAACGATCCCAGTGGGCTGACGATGAGCTTCGGCCCTCGTGTTCCGCTCATTCTCATCTCGCCTTACGCCCAGTTGCACGCCATCTCGAGCACGCAAGGCAGCCAGGCCTCGGTCGTGAAGTTTGTGGATGCGGTATTCGGCTTGCCGCCACTGGCCACGCTGCCCGACGAACTGCTCGGGCGGTATCTTGGCTTGGCGCAATTCGGGCTGAGCGATTACGGCCCGCAGGATGCTCTCACCCCCGGCGTTGGCGACCTCACCGAGGCCTTCGACGCCAGCCGCCTCCTTGGGCTTAGTCCCGCGCTGTCGCCAGCCTACGTCATGATCGATCCGAATTACATCAACCGGATTCCGCAGACAACCGGCCTCGGTTGTGCCAATCTCGGAATCGTGACAACCGACCTGGTCCTGGGGATTGCCAATCCGATACCATCCGACTTCAATCCCCTGCCCGGCACTCTTGCGAGTCCGACGCACTAGCAACAAAAGCCGTTCAACCAGGGCAGGTTGGCAACGACCTGCCCCGGAAGGACCCCTTCACCATGAGTTTCCACCGATCCCGCGGCTTCCTCGTTCTCACGCTGTTGAGTCCAGCCCTGCTGCTCGCGCAGGTCAATATCAGCGCTATTACCGGAATCGTCACTGACCAGCAGGGTAAACCGGTTCCCGAATCCAGAGTGCACGCAATCGAGAGCGCGACAGGCTTTCAGCGGGAGACGCTGACAACGTCACAGGGTGCTTATGAGATTCCCAATCTCCCGCCTGGCAGCTACACGGTCGAGTTCGCCAAAGCCGGTTTCGCGGACTTGATCGCCAGGAAGGTGGAACAGCTGGTTGGACAGACAAGGACGCTGAATGCCCGGCTGGAATTGGCGCGCGGTCAGGCGCAGACAACGGTGACGGAACCTTTGGTGCAACTCGATAAAGTGGACGCGACGGTCGGCACTGCGATCGAATTGCAACAGTTAGACGATCTGCCGATCAACGGCAGAGGTTGGGCAACGCTTACTGCACTCGCGCCGGGCGCCATCGACAACGGGGCAGGCGATCAAAGAACGATTCGCTTCGCGGGGCACGGGTTAGACGATAACAACCTCACACTCGACGGAATCGATGCCACGGCTGTTTATAACCAGGAACAGCGAGAGTATCAGCGCCTGAATATTCCTCTCGACTCCATCCAGCAATTTCAGGTGCAGTCGCAGAACTTCGGCGCCGACTCGCAAACTGGAACGGCAGGCGGGCAGGTGTCCGTAGCCTCACCATCCGGCACCAACAATTTTCATGGGCAGGTATTCGATTATTACCGAAGCAACGCCTTCGACGCACGCTCGCCGTTCGATGGGCGTTCTTCCGACGCTTTTCTGCTGAACCAGTTCGGTGGTTCGCTCGGCGGACCTGTTGTTCACTCGAAGACTTTCTTCTACGTCGATTATGAGGGCCTGCGGCAGAGACTGGACGGAACGCAGATCGGGCTGGTGCCGAGCCCAACCTTCCTGGCGCAGGCCGCGGCTGCCTCACCTGTACTGCTCCCTGTATTGCAGGCTTTTCCTGCCGGAACTTCGCCCACTTCGACTCCCGGCGTGTGGAACTACCACGCCGTGGGCAGACAGGTCGACAACGAAGATTCGGGAATGGTCCGGCTCGATCATTATTTTTCTGATCGGACGACGGCCTTCGTTCGATTTAATGCGGATGAGGCAGTCGAGTCAGTCCCCTCGGGCAACCTGATAGTCAAGACAGGGTACGACACCAAATTTAACAACGGAGTGGTCTCACTTTCGCATGTGTTTGCCCCCTCACTGATCAATGATCTGAAGTTCGGGGTAAACCAGACGATCTATCACACGGCCAGCATTTCGCCGCTTCCGTTCGGCGTTTCCGTATCCGGATTCAGCACTCTGGCCGGAGCATCGACCACAGACTATCCGTCGAAGAGTTTCGATCTCATCGACAACCTTTCGTGGGCAAAGGGCAGACACGTTCTTAAATTCGGGTATGAAACGCGCTGGATTCTGCTTAACCAGGGTACGTCGCAAAGCGGAACGTTGACTTATAACTCGATCTCCGCTTTTCAGGACAACAATACGGGTTCGGCGACCTACACGGCGGTCTTGCCTCTGGTCAGGCAGCGCAAGGTTCAGTACTTCGGCTACGTACAGGACGAATGGAAGGCGACCGCAAATCTGACGATCACGGCCGGTGTCCGATACAACTTTTTTAACGCGCTTCATGCGCTGGGCAACGACGATGTGCCATTCGATTTCGCCACCTGCGGCGGATACTGCCCCAGGACTGACTCTTTCTTTCATCCCCGATATAACGATTTCGACCCGCGTCTTGGGATTGCGTGGGCGCATGGCGATACCGTTCTGCGCGTGGGTGCCGGCATCTACCATACGGATGGCCAGGAAGACGACCAGAACCTTCCCATCTCGAATACGGTTGACCGCTACACGTTCAGCAATACGAGTTTCCCCGGGCTTTCCTATCCTTTGACGCCGTTTCTCGATTACGCGGAAGCCGGGGGGCTGGGCGTCGTTACCCCGCGCGATCTGGACCGCAACCGGAAGGACGACTATGTTGCGTCATGGACTGCATCCATTCAGCGGAAACTGCCTTTGAATATCGTCGCCACCGCCAGTTATCTCGGCAACAAAGGAACAGACGTCCTGACCACCACCTACACCAACCTGGTGAATCCTCTTACAGGCGTGGCGCCTTACCCGGCATTCGGTCCGATTACATGGCGCGGCGACGTTGGAAACAGCACCTTCCATGCGTTGCAGCTCAACGCCCGCCGGGCCTTTCAAAGCGGCTTCCTGCTCTCGGCGAATTACATGTGGTCGCATTCGATCAACGACGGCAGCATTGGCGGGGGCGAATCCGACACGCCGCAGGACTCGTTCTGCCGGTCTTGCGATAAGGCGAGCAGCGACGACGACGTTCGGCAGGTTCTCAATCTTTCCGCCGTCTATCAACTGCCCTTCGGAGCCGGGAAGCATTATTTAAGCAGCCCCGGCATGGCGCGGACGATATTGGGCGGCTGGACGCTCAGCACTATCGTGACGTCGCAGACCGGTCTGCCTTTCAACATCACCATTACTCGTTCGAACGGGTCCGTGCCTGGCGATCTGGCGATCAGCGGGGAAATGCGGCCGAACTATGTGCCCGGCGTCCCGCTCACTCCGCCCGGCGGATCCACCCCGCAGGAATGGGTCAACCCGGCCGCGTTTTCCACGCCCGCCGCGGGGACGTTTGGCGATCTGGGACGCAACGCCTTTCGCGCACCAGGCATTTCGGACGTGGATCTCGCATTGGCGAAGGATATCCCCTTCACGGAACGTGTGAAACTGCGCTTGCGGGCCGATGCGTTCAATGTTGTCAATCGCGCTCAGTATGGCGCCCCCAATGCCAACCTATCCGCGTCCAACTTCGGCGTGATCACAAGCACGATCAGCAGCTATGCCACCGGGCGGGGTACGCCGCGCGAGTTTCAGCTTTCAGCTAAAGTCTCTTTTTAGCGCTTTGTCTTCGATTTTCGCGCCGTTATCGGCACCGTGCCGCCATGTTACGGTCGGGTTAGACCTGCCAAGCTAAACTGATAGTTCCCATGCAATTAGAAAAGGTGTACGAGCCGCAGCGGTTCGAACCGCGCTGGGCTCAGTGGTGGGTGGAGAGCGGCATATATCGCGCCGAATGGCAGCCGGGAAAGCCCGTTTTTTCGCTGGTGATTCCGCCGCCGAACGTCACCGGATCGCTCCACATGGGCCACATGCTGGAGCATACGGAGATCGACGTCACGGTGCGCTGGCATCGCATGCGCGGCGATATCACGCTGTGGCTGCCGGGCACGGATCATGCCGGCATCGCGACGCAGATGGTGGTCGAGCGCCAGCTTGCCGAAGAGGGTACTGAACCGGCGCGACATGGGCCGCGAGGCATTCGAAGCGCGCGTCTGGCAGTGGAAAGCCGAATCGGGCGGGACGATCAAGCGGCAGATGATTCAGCTGGGGGCTTCGTGCGACTGGTCGCGCGAGACGGTTCACGCTGGATCCGGGCTTGTCGCGCGCGGTGCGCGAAGACGTTCGTCAGCCTTTACGAAAAAGGGCTGATCTATCGCGGCGAGTACATGGTCAACTGGTGCCCGCGCTGCCAGACGGCGATATCCGATCTGGAGACGGTGCACGAGGAGACGGCGGGGCATCTGTGGCATATCCGATATCCGGTGGTCGCAACGGACCGCTATCTGGTAGTGGCGACAACGCGCCCGGAGACGATGCTGGGCGATACGGCCGTCGCCATCAATGCGCGCGATGAGCGCTACTGCCGATCTGCATGGCGAAGACGTGGTGCTGCCGCTGATGGATCGCGAGATTCCGATCATTCTGGATGACATTGCCGATCCGGAATTCGGCACCGGCGTAGTGAAGATTACGCCGGCGCACGATATGAACGACTTCGAGGCAGGCAAGCGGCATAACCTGCCGTCGATTCAGGTGATCGATGAACGACGCGAAGATTACGGCGAAGGGCGGTGTCTACGCGGGCCTGTCGCGCGAGGAAGCGCGCAAGACGGGTTGTGGCCGATCTGGAGAAGCTCGGGCTGCTCGACAGCGTGCAGGATTACACGCTGAGCCTCGGGAAGTGCTCGCGCTGCAAGACGCCGATCGAGCCGCTGGTATCGAAGCAGTGGTTCGTGACGACGAAGCCGCTGGCGGCGAAAGCGATCGCGGCGGTAGATGAGAAGCGCATCGAGATCGTTCCGGAAAACTGGGTCAAGACGTGGAACGAGTGGATGCACAACATCCGCGACTGGTGCATCTCGCGGCAGCTCTGGTGGGGGCATCGGATTCCGGCGTGGTATTGCGATGCGTGCGGCGAAACAATTGTGTCGCGCGAAGACCCGGCTGCGTGCGCGAAATGCAAAGGGCCGCTGCGGCAGGATCCCGATGTGCTCGATACGTGGTTCAGCTCGGGCTGTGGCCGTTTTCGACGCTGGGCTGGCCGGACAAGACGGACGATCTGAAACATTTCTATCCGACGACGCTGCTGATCACAGGCTTCGACATTCTGTTTTTCTGGGTGGCGCGGATGGCGATGCTCGGCATCGAGTTCATGGGCGACGTCCCTTTTCGGCAGGTTTATATTCACGGCCTCGTGCGCGATGCCGAGAAGCAGAAGATGTCGAAGACCAAAGGGCAACGTTATCGATCCGCTGGTGGTGACCGAGGAGTACGGGACCGATGCGGTGCGCATGGCGCTGCTGAGCGGCGCGGCGCCGGGGACGGATATTGTCGTTCACGGACCGAGCGCATCGACTCGGCCCGCGCGCATTTGCCAATAAGATCTGGAATGCGGCGCGGTTCATACTGTCATGAACGTCGCGCGGGACACGCGACGTCCGACGCGCTCATTCGGTCTCGAAGACCGTGGATCCGTTCGCGCCTCAATGAATGCGCGCGCCAGATGAACCCGCGATCGAAACACTATCGGTATCACGAAGCCGCGCAGACGATCTGGCATTTCATCTAGGACGACTTCTGCGACTGGTACATCGAGCTCAAGAAGGTCCGCGGCAGACTGGCGCTGGGATCGCGCACCGTTTTCGACGACACCTGCGTCTGCTGCATCCGCCTGATGCCTTTCATTACCGAAGAGCTTTGGCATCGATTCGTGGACGGCGAGGGCAAATCGATTTCCCTGCAGCCGTATCCGCAATACGACGAAAGCCGCGAAACGACCCGGACGCGGAAGGCGAAATGGAGCTGCTCCAGAAGCATCGTGCGTGCGGCCCGGAATCTTCGCGCCGACCTCAGTCTCGATCCAAAACTGCCAGTGACCGGCCGCATTTCGATCGGTGTGGATACGGAGTTGATCCGGCGTCTGTGCGGTGTGACGTTCACGCAGGGCGATGTGCCGAAGAGCGGGCGCGGTGCGGTCAACGGCGGATTTCGATCTGTCGATCGATGTTCCGGCGGGGCAGATGGAAGCGCAGCAGAAGCGTCTGGAGAAAGAGCGCGATCAGCTGGTGAAGAACATCGCCAACTCGCAATCGCCAGCTCTGCGACGAGGTATTCCTGAGCAAAGCGCCCGCCAATGTGCTCGAGAGCCATCCGCGCCAAGCTGGCCGAATACGAAGCGCAGCTGGCGAAGATTCAAGCGCAGCCTCAATGCACTCTGAGATTCTCGATGTGGTTCAGCCGCGCGCTGGAGGAGGACATCGGTCCGGGCGATGTAACATCGCAGGCGTGCGTTCCGGCGGACCGACGCGCTTCGGGATATTTTCTGGCGCGGCAGCCGATGGTGCTGGCGGGCGTCGACAGTGCTGCCGGCGATTTATGAGGCGCGCGGCGGGGTGGAAGAGCTCACGCTGCTGCACAAAGACGGCGAACATCTCAACGAGGGCGATCGCATCGCGACCGTGCGCGGGATCGGCCCGGACGCTGCTCGAATGCGAACGCGTGGCGCTGAATTTTTTGCAGCGACTTATCCGGAGTGGCCACGCTGGCGCACGAATTCGCGCTGCTCGTGGAAGGGCACGAAGTGCAAGGTGCTCGATACGCGCAAGACCACGCCGGGACTGCGGCGTCTCGAAAAGGCAGCGGCAGTCGGCGGGAGGCGTGACCAACCATCGAATGGGGCTCTTCGATGCGATTCTGATCAAGAACAATCACATTGCGGCGGCGGGCGGGGTGCAGCCACGCGATCGAGAATTCGCGCGCGGCGCCGGGCTGCCGATCGAGATCGAAGTCCGCGCGCTCGATGAACTGAACGAGGCGCTGGCCATGCGGCGCGACGCATCTGCTGCTGGATAATCTTTCGCCGCAGCAGGCAGAGGAGTGGATACGAATCGTGGACGGCCGCGCGACGGTGGAACTTTCCGGCGGGATCGATCTCGACAGCGTGCGCTCCTACGCGGAGACGGGCGCGGATTTCGTGTCCTGCGGGGCGATCACGCATTCCGCGAAGGCAGTCGACATCAGCTTCCGCCTCGAGTTGATATGACGGTCTGGCTGAAGTCTACCGAATCAACCATGAAGGATGCGGCGGCTGCTGGCGGCACGCGGCGAGCCGCATGGCACCGTGGTGGTGCTGAAACGCAGACCGCTGGCATCGGGCGGCATGGCCATCGTGGTACTCGGAATCGAGCGGCGGATTGTATCTGTCGATCATTCTGCGGCTGACGCTGGCGCCCGATCTGCTGCCGGTTCTGACGATGGCGCTCGGCCTTGCAACGCAGCGCGCGATCGACGATATCGCGGAGGTCGCCTGCGATCTGCGCTGGCCGAACGATGTGCTGCTGAACGATCGGAAACTGGCGGGGATCATGGTGCAGGGCGGCGAGGCGCCGGATGGGGTGTTGATAGCCGGCATCGGTGTCAACGTCAATCAGAGCTCGTTTCCGTTGGAACTGCGGGAGATTGCGACCTCGCTGCGAAACGAGACAACGCGGGAGTTTTCGAAAGAGGCGCTGCTGGATCGCGTTGTGGCTGAGTCGCTGAAATACGCCGGGCTGCTGGCGGAGCGCGGGAAGCGGCCAGTGCTCGAGCAGTTCGAAGCACATTCGAGCTATGTCGACGGGAAGTCCGTTGTGGTCGAGATCCCCGGCAGAGACATCGCCGGAATCACGGCGGGGCTCGATGAGAACGGATACCTGCGGGTGCGGACGGCGCATGGCGTGGAGACCATAGTGACAGGCGGTGTAAGAGCTGCTTAGTCAGGCGATCGCAAGGAAAAAAGTGCGGGCGTAGCCGGCGTCGCCTTTCATGCCGACGTCGCGGGCGTCATAGAGAACGACGTCGCGGAAACCCGAATCGAGCAGCGCGGCGTGCGTTTCGCCCATGAAATGGCAGGTCTGGCGCACGGTGAAATCCTCGCGGCGCCACGCGTCTTCGGAAGCGAGGTCGAAGGTGGTGATATCGCAGACAGCGATGCGCTTCTCGTCGTCGTAAGACGATCGCGTGATGAAAGCGCGGTCGGATTCGACGACTGCATCGGTGTTATTCCAATAAAGGATGTAGGCTTCGTCGCGGTTGAGATCGAAAAGGAATGGCGCGCGGGGCCGCAGGTGGCGATGCAGGCAGTCGAACGCGCGCGCGAGGCCGGCCATGTCGGGGATGTGGTTGAGGCTTTCGTAAACGGAGTACGCGGCGTCAAAGCGGCGGTCCAGGGAAAAGTCACGCACGTCGGTGAGTGTGAATGGAACGCCGGGGGCGTTTGCGCGGGCGAAGGCGAGCATGTTTTCGGAAGAATCGATGCCCGCGACATCGTAGCCGAGGCCGTGGATGGTGGAGGTGAACTGGCCGGTGCCGCAGCAGGCGTCGAGGACGGAAGCGCCCCGGGGTACACGCGAAAGCAGCAGGCGTTCGACGACGGGCGCGGCAGCGGCGCGGTATTCGGCGCCCCAGTAGCGGTTATAGAAACGTGCGAAGGGGTCGTATTCGCGGTTGAGTTCGACACGGGCGCGCTGCTTCATGCAGCGATTGTCCTACGCGGCAGTGGCATACTGAATTTGACCACCGGGCATGTCGACTGTCACTACGCCCCGCATCATTAAACCGGGGACCGAATACACCGGGGAGACCGAGAAGCCCCCCCTTTACCGCGTCGTGCTGCTGGACGACGACGATCATACATACGATTACGTGATCGAGATGCTGCAGAAGATTTTTATTTTCACGGCGGAGCAGGCGCTGCGTCATGCGCAGGAAGTGGATGCGATGGGCAGGACGGTGCTGATTACGTGTGAGCTGCCCGAGGCGGAGTTCGCGCGCGATCAGGTGCACGGCTACGGGCGCGACTGGCGGCTGCCGCGGTCGCAGGGGTCGATGTCGGCGATCGTGGAACCGGTCAATTCTTAGACGCGGACGCAGGCTGAACCGGCGGATTCCCGCCGCTGCTGCGATACGATAAGAGGGTGAAATTTTCCACGGCCATTCTGGCTATCACTGTCATTCCTTCTTTGTTTGCGCAGGCTCCGGCGATGCCGAAGTTCGACACCGCGCAGCCGGCGGCAGCGGCTCCGGCCGACCCCAATAAGGTCGTGCTGACAATCGGTGACGAGAAGATCACCGAAGCGCAGTTCGACGAGCTGATCAATTCGCTGCCCGAACAATACCAGCAGGCCGCGCGCACTATGCAGAAGCGGCAGTTCGCCGAGCAGATCGTGCAGGTTAAGCTGCTGGCGCAGGAGGCGGAGAAAAAGAAGCTGGATCAGGAGCCGAAGACGAAGGAGACCCTGCTCTTCCAGCGCCAGAATCTTCTGGCTCAGGCGATGTTCCAGGAACTGCAGAAAGGCATCAGGGTGGACGATGCCGCTGTCGAGAAATACTACAACGAGCACAAATCGGACTACGAAGTGCTGAAAGCGAAGCACATTCTGATTCGCGTCAAAGGCGCTCCGATGCAGGCGATCGCCGGGCAAGCCGGAATTGACCGACGAAGAAGCGCTGGCGAAGGCGCAGGCCATCACGGAAGAGGCTGCTGGCCGGCGAGGATTTTGCCGCAATTGCGCAAAAGCCGAATCGGACGACGCCGGCTCCGGCGCGCAGGGCGGGGAACTCGGCGAATTCCGCAAGGGCATGATGGTGCCGCCGTTTGAGACCGCAGCGTTTGCCGCGAAGGTAAATGAGGTCACGGAGCCGGTGAAATCGCCGTTCGGTTATCACCTGATTATGGTCGAATCGCACACGACGAAGAGCATGGCACGAGGCGCGGCCGGACATCGAGACGAAGGTTGCGCCCGCAGATGGCGCGCACGGAAGTCGAGCAATCTGCGCAAGGGCGCGGCAGTCCTGATGGACGATGCTTCTTCGGCGGGCCGCCTCCGGCAACGCCGGCGCATGGCCCGCTCCCGGCCGCCGGTCGCGAAGTAAACCTGGACGCAAATGGCTAGCGGCTTTCGCAGGCACATCGGGGTTTTCGTATCCTGCGTGGAAGCCCGATTTTTATCCGAAGGATCTTCCCGCAAAGAAATTTCTGGAGCATTACGCGTCGCGCCTGAACAGCGTGGAGGCGAACTATACGTTCCGCCGTCTGGCGCCGCGCGAGCGTGCTCGAGGGCTGGCTGAAGGCCACGCCTGCCGATTTTCAGTTTGCGTGCAAGGCGCACCAGACGCTCACGCACATCCTGAAGATGAAGAATGCGGAGAGCTTCACGGAAGTCGTTTCTGAAGTCGCTCGAACCGCTGCGCGCGGCGCGGCGGCTGGGGCCGGTGCTTTATCAATTCGCCCCGACCTTCAAGTGCGATCTTGCGCGCCTCGACGGGTACCTGCCTCTGCTTCCCGCAGACATCCGTTTTGCGTTCGAATTCCGCCACGCGTCATGGCTGACGGACGAAGTGTACGAGCGGCTGGCGAAGCGCAATATGGCGCTGTGCCTCGCGGAGTCGGACAAGATGGAAGTGCCGAAGGTGTTCACGGCGGATTTCGTCTACTTCCGGTTGCGCAAGGGCGATTATTCCGATGAGGCGCGCGCGGAGATTGCCGAGCGTGTGCGGCGGGCTTCTGGCTGGCGGGCGTGACGTGTATGTCTACTTCAAGCACGAAGAGGATCCGCAGGGGCGCGATCTGGGCTGAGGATCTGCGCAAGCATTGCTCCACTGCGGCTTGAGATGCTTTGGCTGCGTGGAGTCATTTTTACGATTCTTGTTCCCTGTGTGATCGGCGGGTATGCGCCGCATGTGCTGGCACGGGGGCGTGGTCTGCAGGGCGGATGGTGGCAGCTGGGATGGTATCGCCGTTGCGGCCGGCGCGATAGTTTACGCGATCTGCCTGGCTGATTTTCTGCGGTCCGGAGGAACGCCTGCGATATTTTTCACGCGTTCGTTGAAGATCGTACTGGGAGAGGAGCCGCCGAAACTGGTGCGGAACGGGCTGTATAGGGTTTCGCGGAATCCGATGTATCTTGGCGTCGTGATGGCGGTGTTTGGCCAGGCGCTCCTCTACGCGTCATGGCAAGTCGCGGCGTACGGGGCGGCCTTGTGCTTAATATTCCATCTCGTTGTTGTGCTGATTGAGGAACCGCACCTGCGGAAGGTGCGCGGCGCGGCGTTCGGGGAATACTGCAGGCACGTGCCGCGCTGGCTCGGCCTGCCGCGATGAGCGTGCGCGCGACGGTCGAGGCGGGCCGCTTCGAAAAAAAGCGGGTTATGCGGATTTGATTTTGCGCGGGGCGCGCTTCTTCTTCGGCTCCGCGACAGCTTCGGTTTCGGCTTCTTCTTGTTCAGCTGAACCGGAGGCATCCGTGGCCGTCTGCGGCGGCTTGCGCGCTTCGAGACTCTTCTTCAGCGCTTCCATGATGTCGATCACCGGGGCGATGTGCGGCTCGGGCGTTTCCACCACCTTGTGGCCTTCGACCTTCGCCTCGATCATCGTGCGCAAATTGTCATCGGTAGGTGTCGTGATACTTGCCGGGCTCGAATTCGGCCGCGAGCGATTCCACCAGCATCTTCGCGAGATTCATTTCCTTGCTCCGTAACGTTGGTGGACGTCGGTGCGGAATTCTTCGGTGCGTCGGACTTCGTCCTCGTAGTACATGGTGTGCAGAATCATGCCGCGCTCGCCGGGCCGCACCACGACGATGTGCTCGCGGTTGTGCATGGCGATTTTCGCCACCGCGTAATACTTCGTTTCCTTCAGCGCTTCGAAAAGCAGGGCGTACGGCTTCTCGCCGCCTTCGTCCGGGCGCCATGTAGTAGGAGCTTTCCAGATAGACGGGATCGACTTCGCCCGCCTTGACGAACTCCAGAATCTCCATCACCTTCGCGGTCTTCGGGGCGACCTTCTTGATCTCTTCGTCTTCGATGACGACATATTTGCCCTTCTCGTACTCGTAACCCTTTGACGATTTCGTCGCGCGGGATGGGCTTGTCTTCGGCCTGGCAGTAGATGACCTGCTTGATGCGCGAGTTGTCGTGTTTGTGGAGTTGGTTGAAGCTGAGCGTCTCGCTGCGCGCGGCTGTGAAGAGCTTCACAGGCAGCGAGACCAGTCCGAACGTTAGATGACCCTTCCAGACGCTAGTCGCCATAACTGAAGTTGTATACGCTCCTTCAGCTATAACATGGAATCAGGAACATTTCCAACAGTTTATGTCTTTGCAGGAATACGAACGCAAGCGCGATTTCACGCCGAACGCCGGAACCGAAGCCCGGAAAGCCGGCAAAAAGCGAGTTACAGTCGCGGGCGGTATTTTATTCAGCGGCACAACGCGACGCGGCTGCACTATGACTTCCGGCTGGAGATCGACGGCACGCTGAAGTCCTGGGCGATTCCGAAAGGCCCGTCGCTCGATCCGGCGGTGAAGCATCTCGCGGCCATGGTGGAAGACCATCCGCTCGACTACGGCGATTTCGAAGGCAACATTCCGAAAGGCGAGTACGGCGGCGGCAGCGTGATGCTGTGGGATCGCGGCACATTCGAACTGATTCGGACGCGAAAGCGGGCGCGACGGCCGAACAGATTGCGCGCGGCGATCTGAAGTTCCGGCTGCATGGCGAGAAGCTGAGCGGGACGTGGGCGATCGTGCACATGAAGAATCGCGGCAAAGGAAACGACTGGCTGATCATCAAGAAGAAAGACGAAGCGGCGCAGACGCCCTGGGATATCGAACGGACTCGCGTACAGCGTGAAGACCGGGCGCACGCAGGAAGAGATTGCGGCCGATTTGCCGGCGCACAAGAAAAGACGCGCCGTAAAAAAAAAGTAGCAACCGCGACCATCCTGAGAAACTGACAGGTGCGGTCCGCGCCGCCATGCCGGGGTTCTTCGAACCCATGGGAGCCACACTGGCGGAGCAGCTTGCCGAAGGGCGCTGACTGGATCTTCGAAGTGAAGTGGGATGGCGTGCGCGGGCCTGGTCTTCATCGACGACGGCGTGATGAGGATTTACACGCGCAACAACAACCGCTGCGAACGACAGTATCCCGAGTTGCAGGTGTTGCCGCATTACATTGACGCGGAGCAGGCCATTCTGGATGGCGAGATCGTGGTGCTCGACAGCAAAGGGCGTGTCGCACTTCGAGCTGATTCAGCCGCGGATTCACATCGCAGGATGCGAACTCGATCGCGAAGATGGGGCAGAAGAATCCGGTCGCATCTGTTTGTGTTCGATCTGCTCTATCTCGATGGCTACGATCTGCGCCGCGTGCCGCTGATCGAGCGGAAGCGGCTGCTGCAGAAGATCGTCAAGCCGTTCCCGCTGCTGCGCGTCTCGGATCATTTCGAAAATGCCGGGTGAGGATCTGCTGGAAGCGGCGCGGCAGAGCGGGCTGGAAGGCCTGCTCGCCAAGATGCACGACCAGCGTTTATGAATCGCGCCGCAGCCAGCAACTGGCTCAAGCTGAAGCTGACGTCCGAGCAGGAGTTCGTGATTGCCGGATACACGCCGGGCGAACGCGAGCACTTCGGGTCGCTGGCGCTGGGCTATTACGAAGGCGGCAAGCTGCATTACGCGGGCAATGTCGGGACGGGTTTCAACGCGCGCAATCTCGCGGAACTGTGGGCGCTGCTCGAGCCGCTCGAAGATTACGAAAATGCCGTTCGCGCAAGCGGACAAGATTCCCGAAAGGCACGCGGTGGGTGAATCCGGAGCTGGTGGCCCAGATCAAATTCGCGAACTGGACAGGTGACAGGAAGCTGCGCGCGCCGGTATATCTGGGTCTGCGCGATGACAAGACATCCGCGGAGGTGAGCCGCGAAGAATGGCGCCGAAGCCGGGGTTTCTGCCGGCGGATCGGAAGGAAGTGACGACGGACGATCGACGGGCACACGCTGAAGTTCACGAATCTCGATAAGATTTACTATCCGGAAGACGGCTACACGAAACGCGATCTTGCTGAATTATTACGATGCGGTCGCGGAGCTGATTGTTGCCGCACCTCAAGGACCGGCCGCTATCACTCAAACGCTATCCGAACGGCATTCACGCGGAGTATTTTTTTCAGAAGAATACGCCGGCAGGGTTATCCCTCATGGCTGCGCACCGAGACGATCGACAAGATCCGCTATGTGCTGGCCGAGGATCGCGCGAGTCTGCTCTATCTGACGAACCTGGGGTGCATCGATCAGAATCCGTGGATGAGCCGGGTGGGGTCGCTGGAAAATCCGGACTTCATCCTGATCGATCTCGATCCGCAGGAGTGCGCGTTCGCGAAGATCGTGGAAGCGGCGCTGCTGGTGAAGAAGAAGCTGGATGCGATCGGGCTGACGGGTTATCCCAAGACGACCGGCGGCGACGGGATGCACATCTATATTCCGATCGAGCCGGAGTATTCGTACGAGCAGGCGCGCACGTTCGCGGAGGTGATTGCGCGCATGGTGGCGGCGGAGCGGCCGGATCTGTTTACGACTCCGCGGGCGGTAGAGAAGCGCGAGAAGAACCGCGTGTATTTCGACTATCTGCAGATCGCGGAGAGTAAGACGATCTCGGCGCCGTACGTTGCGCGGGCGTATGCGGGCGCGCCGGTGTCGACGCCGCTCGAATGGGATGAGGTGAAGCCGTCGCTGCTGCCGACACAGTTCACTATCGCGAATGCGCCGGAGAGATTCGCGCGGGTTGGCGATCTGTTTGAGGGCGTGCTGAAGAAGCCGCAGAAATTAGAAGCGGCATTCGGGAATCTGGAGAAGCTGTTTCGGCGCTGACCGGTCCTTCGGCGCCGCGCCGCCTGAAATCGCGGAGCGACTCTCCGAGTCCGGACCGGTAAGAGTGGAGGTCCAGCAATTGAAGGCGACCCGGGAAATGAATCCTGGTGTTAAGAAAGTGGTGCAGAACCGCTCCCCGTGGGTCTACCGAAAGGTCGGCATCTGCTCCCTCGATGCTGCACTCGTCGGACATGAATCAATCGTGATTTATCGTACTCTTGCATACGGCTTTTGGTAAAAGGAAAAGTTAGAATGCTTAAATGCTGCAAGTGCTGCGAACCTGTTTATTAATAGCGCTCTCAGCGAGTTGCGTTTTGAGCAGTGCTTATGCAGGAACGATCGACGCTATTGACGCATTTGGAGACAGCCTCTCGGACGTCGGGAACATCTTCAATTTAACGGGCGGCGCTGAGCCTGCCGCTCCTTACGTTAGTGGTCAGTTCAGTAACGGGAACGTGGCGGTGCAGGATCTCGCCCTCGATCTCGGGCTTGGGCCGCTTACACCCAGTCGACTCGGCGGCACGGATTACGCATACGGCGACGCGCAGTCAGGCACCACCCTCTACAACACTGCCGGCGTGGGTGACCTCATCGATCTTGACGGTCCAAGTGGCCAGATTGCTCAATTTGCGGCAGCGAACCAGACCGGCGCAGACCCGAACGCTCTCTATACAATCTGGATCGGCGCAAATGATTTGGCCGCTATTCCAGCGACCGCGACGCCCGGTGACGTTACAGCGGATATCGGTGCCATCGTCGAGAACATCGACGACGCTGTCAATACTCTGGCAGGGCTCGGCGCAAAGAATTTTTTGGTTATCACTGTGCCAGATCTCGGACTTACTCCTGATGCTCTGACGGCGGGCACGAGCGCAGCCGCTTCTGCACTTTCGGCGGGTTTCGACAACACGCTCGTAAATGGTTCTTCGCCTCTTCCCTCGCTCGCGGCAATCGCGGCAGGCGATGGAATCAATATCTCCGTACTGAATACATATCTCCTGCTCGATTCCATCGTTGCGAGCCCGGGGACTTACGGTTTCACGAATGTTACCGATCCTTGCCTAACAGGTGAGGTCAATTTCGCTGGTGGAACCCCCTGCGCGACGCCGAATCAATATCTCTTCTGGGACGGCGACCACCCTACCGCAGCTGGCCAGGCGGTGGTCGCCGACGCGGCTCTGGCGCTGGTAACGCCGGAGCCCGCTTCCTTCTTGCTGGTTGCTGTCGGGCTATTTGGATTCGCGGGTCTTCTTGTTCGCCGCCGCCGTTTCGGTGCTCGATAGACAGTCTGCGGCCGGACTGAAGTTACGCGTTTCGCGTTGCCGGCCTTTATGTATTGAGCTTAAGGAACCGATTCAACCGATCGATCGCGGCTTCCGCGTGGCAGGCAACCTCTTTCATTGAACTCAGGAGCCGTGCGCCTATTTCCCGCAGTACCTCGTCGGTATTCAGTTCCGCGTCCGCGATCCTGGTTTCGAGAAATCGGCTGAATGCGACCAGCGCGTTCTGATTGGCGTTGAGGGCCGGCGGTTGCGCACTCGGACCGAAATCCGGCGCCGGAAGCGGCCCCGGCGAATCGAAGCGTTTCGCGCCTGTTCAGTTACTCGCCAAAGTTGTTCGCCCCCTGAACCCTGTCACCCAACGGGCCAAGCCCCCATTTGTTGGTCAGATATTTGAGCAGGCTGGTATGGTCGCAAACATCGTGAATGACACCCTGGTCGATCCATGGAGAGATGAGCAGTGCGGGAACCCGAACTCCGCAGCGGTCAAAGGGAGATTCGTCAGTGTGCCTGTCAGCGGAGATCGCGTCGGGGGGCGCCGCATGATCATAGAATCCGCTGTGCTCGTCGTAGAGGATCACGAGCAAGGTCGTCTGCCACAGGTCCGCGCTTTTCCAGATCGCGTTGTATACCTCCGCGATCAGCGCTTCCCCGGCATAAAGACATATTGGAGGAACCCTTCGGCGCCGCCGCGGGCGGCGTCTTCAAAAAACTTCGCCATCGGGTGATATCGGTCCAGATGAAGCTACTGCTCTGTCATTACGATCGATTGCGGAAAGTCTCCTTAGTAGATCGCCCAGTCGATATTCCTTTCTGAAAAGCCGCTGATACACCGTCGGCTGATTGTAGAGATGGAGATTTGGCTGGAAGATCCCCTCCGGCGATCTTCACGTGTCCCAGCGAAGTGCCGCTGTGGACGGAGAATCGGTTCGGCGACGTCGGACCCGGCGGGGACGAGAACCAGCGATCGCATATGGCGAACGACTTTGCCAGCGCATGCAGTACGGGCAAAGTTCCAGACGGGTAATATGCCATGATCTCTGATCGTTGACTGGGCCTGGCCATACAGAATAATTTAAGTGTGATGCGACCACCAGCGTTAAGCGGTAATAACGTGATAGCCGGGTCGGGGGCTAACCGCCTTCTGCCCCTCGCGCAGACAGTCTCGCAATGATGTGGCGGGCGCGATTCAGCGGGCTGTCAACGTGAATCCCCATTGGGGCGAGCACTCGGGAATCGTGCCAGTTCGCGTATTGGGCCTCAATCACTACGCGGTCTTCGTTGAACGTCAGGGCCGTGGCGCGGTGGATCTTCTCGCGCCATGTCCGGGCGGGAGGGATTCCGGTTGGAAGAGATCGTCCAGAAGTAGAAGCTCGTGGATTCCGTTTCCGGCGTGATCCCGTGGAAGCCTCGCATGTGAAAACCTGAGCGGCTGGGATCATCCAGTTCGCCCGTGCCTGTGTCCATGCCGCCCGTCCAGATGAGGAAATGACTGACCCGGAACTCGATCTCCTGCCAGCGGTCGATGCGGCCCGCAAACGGCCAGGCTTCGAGGTAGGTAGGAGGCGGCTCGTGAATCGCGCATCTGGCGAACGACTCGAACCCAGTCCGGGCCGTCCTCGATCGCTCATTTCCGGCTTGACATGAATCTGCGCATTGCCGCCGATCGTGCGGGTGTGCACGTAGCCCAGATGGCTCAGATCGAGCAGGTTGTCGTGAATCAGTTGGTACGGCGCTTTGTAGTGGTAGTGTCGCCGCTGGAAATGATACTGAGCGGATCGTCGTGCCATGGATGGGATGGCGCTTCGCACGCGGGTTGCGATTCGGCCGTGCGCCCCATCCAGATCCACACGATGTGGTTGCGCTCCTGCAAAGGATATGCGCGAACACATGCCATATTCGGAATATGCGCCTGACCAGGGATTTCACGCACCGGCCGTCGGCATGAACAGGAGGCCGTGGTAGCCGCAGCGGAGTCGCTGGTCCCTCGATCGTCCACAGGAAAGAGGAAGATGGCGATGACAGCAGCGATCCTCCAGTGCGGCCATCGCTCGCCGGATGGTGGAGTTCGCCCGGCCGTCGGCGCGGAACAGTACAACGGGTTGCCCCAGTAATGTTCGTGCCACAGGTTTGTCTCCAAACTCCCATGAGAAACCCGCAACGTACCAGCGATCGAGGGGGAACATTTCGGTAGTATATAGCTCGGGCAGGGATGCTTTTCCGATGCGGATGATGAGCCTGTCGCGGCGCGCCTTTCTGGCAACGACTGCGGCATACGCACGCGCCGCCATCGTGCAAACCGATTTCTCAAAGCTTCCTCCTTACGGGAATGGCGCCCTCGCCGCTGGTATTCGCTCGCGCCACATCGCAGACGTGAACGGCATGACGGTGCACATCCTCGAAGCCGGATACGAAACACCGAGCCGGCCGGCCGTGCTGCTTCTGCATGGATTCCCGGAACTCGCCTATAGCTGGCGCAAGATCATGATGCCGTCCTGGCGTCGGCCGGTTATCACGTGATCGCCCCCGATCAGCGCGGCTACGGCCGCACCACCGGCTGGGACGATTCGTACGACGCCGATCCCGACCCGTTCCGCATTCTCAACATGACGCGCGACGCGATCGGGCTGGTCTATGCGCTCGGGCCACCGCACGGTAGCGATGGTGGTGGGGCACGACGCCGGCGCGCCTGTCGCCTCCTGGTCGGCGCTCATCCGGCCCGATATTTTCCGTTCGGTCACGATCATGAGCTCGCCTTTCGAAGGCCCGCCTGCCTTGCCCTTCAACACGGCGAACGGCGCGCCGCTGCCGGCTCCGGGAGTGACCGACGAACCAGATGGATGCCGAGCTCGCGAAACTCAATCCGCCGCGCAAGTATTATCAGAACTATCAGCGCACCCGCGGCGCCAACGAAGACATGCTGCATGCGCCGCAAGGCCTGCACGCCTTCTTCCGCGCCTATTACTTCTACAAAGAGCGCCGATTACAAGGGGAACAAACCTCATCCGCTGCAAGGCGCGCACCGCCGCGGAGATGGCGCAGATTCCCACCTATTACGTGATGGAGAAGGACAAGGGCATGGCGGCGACCGTTGCGCCGTTCATGCCGTCGGCGGATTACATCGCGAATTGCAAATGGCTGACCGAGGCCGAGGTCGACGTCTACGCGACCGAATACGGCAGGACCGGTTTCACCGGCGCGCTGCAGGGCTATCGCGTGCGGCGCGGTTCCGATCCCAGCAGCATCGCCGAGATGCACACCTTTTCGGGCCGCACCATCGACGTGCCCTCGCAGTTCATCGCCGGCAAGAGCGATTGGGGCGTTTATCAAACGCCCGGTGCGGTCGACAAGATGCGCAGCAGCGCCTGCACGCATATGGTCGGATTCCATCTTCTCGATGGCGCCGGGCATTGGGTGCAGCAGGAGCAGCCGGAACAGGTGAGCGAGCTGCTGCTGCGGTTCCTGCGCGACTTCTCCAGACCCTGATCCTGAATTTCATCGGGCGCTATGTTAACCATGTTGACCCGGAGCTTAATTCCTCATTTGCTCTGGAGCCCGGCTGCCGTCGCGGTCCTTGCCGAGGACTCGTTTCATAGGTCATCCAGCATAATGCAGATCGCAACGTGGACCGCGGAGGCGTATGCTTGCTGGTATGAAATCTGCATTCCTGGCCACGTGCCTGTTTTTGGCACTGGTAACCGTTCGGGTTTCTGTTAACGCGGCCGATCCCGATAAACCCATGTTCTGGAGCGCCGCTCAGAACATGGAATTCGACAGGAAAGCCACTGCCAGGCTCAACGACGAGCGCCACCTCGGTACCGAGCGCCTGATGGACTCGGCCTTCTTGGCCTTCCGCAATGGGAGCGGCGAAGCCGAACTCCACGGCAAACAAGCCGATCTGGCTGCTGATCCGCTCGGGCTCGGGAACTCTATTAGTCGGCGGCGAGATGATCGAAGGCAAACCCACCGCGCCAGATGAGGTCCGCGGCAGGTTGATTTCGGGTGGTATCAGGTACTCGGTGGCCAAAGGTGACACGCTTTATATTCCCGCCAATACAGTGCACCAGTTTCTGATGGGGCCAGGTCAGAGCTTCACAGCTATGGTAATCAAGATCACACCCAGGCAGTAGCCAGTGATAACGGTAACTGTCGGTAGCTATTTTCGACAGCGTTCGCGGGTCGCACGCTGCACTAACTTCCGGCTTTACGTGGGTCAGATATACTCCGCCATGGAGGACCGTCATGCGGCTTCATTTTTTCTTTGCCCTCATGATCAGCGGCGTGACAATCGTCAGCGCCCAGGTCCCCTCACAACAGGCGAAGCAAGCCCCTGATCCCCGCAGCCTGGTTCTGGTGGGTGATCGGTTCAGGCCGCTCAGGTACGACGAGATGACGCCCGAGCAGAAGACCATGATCGATCATCTTCTTGCCGGAGAGCGCGGGGGTGCCAACGGACCGTTCAACGTCCTGCTGCGCAGTCCTGAAGTGGGCGATCTCGGCCAACAATTCGGCGGCGCCATGCGGTTCCGAACAGGACTTCCCCGGGCCGTCTCCGAGGTCATCATTATCATGACCGGTCGCTTCTGGATGGCGCAATACGAGTGGAACTCTCACAAGAATGCGGCCCTTCAAAACGGCGTACCCCCGGCGATAGTGGACGCGGTGGCCGCCGGCAAGCGTCCCGTTGGAATGCCGCCGGAGATGGAAGTGGCTTACAACCTCATCGACGAACTCCTCACCACCCATCAAGTGACCGACGCCACGTTCGCGGCCGCCAGGGAAAAATATGGCGAGCGGGGCGTCGTCGATATGGTCGGATTGAGCGGATGGTATGGATTGGTTTCGATGTTGCTGAACGTGGACCGGTATCCTTTGCCACAAGGTGTCCACCCCGGCCTGCGCCCTCTCGAAAACCCGCTCCCGGTAGTTGGAATGGGCTTTGCCACGCCGGTTCCCGGGGCGCTTTCGCCCGCCGAAGTGAAGTCTTCCGCCGGCGGTAAGGAATTCACGATGCGGGGGGATCGCTTCAAACCGCTCACCTATGAACAAATGACACCCGAGCAGAGGAGGATGACCGACATCGCCGTGGCGCAACGGGGCACGGGAGGGAGCTTCAATATCAGCGTTCGCGACCCGGACGGGGGGCAGTTGTTCTTCGACATGGGAGACCGTGTTCGTTTTCATATGTCGGTCCCGGACAAGCTCAAGGAATTGGCGATCACGCTTACGGCACGCTACTGGGGCGCGCAGTTCGAGTGGCTCGCGCATCGCCGGGCCGCGGTGCAGGCCGGACTGAGCGAGGACAAAGTTAAAGCGATCGCCGAAGGCAGGCGCCCGACAGGGATGTCAGCCGACGAGGAGGCTGTCTACAACTTCATAACTGAGCTGTTCAAAACCAAACAGTCGAGCGACGCTGCCTTCGCAGCGGTCAAGAACGTCGCGGGCGAGCGGGGCGTCGTCGATTTGATTGTCAGTGCCGGCTACTATCAGGCGGTTTCGATGTTCATGAACACCGATCGTCTGCCCGTGAATGCCAACCAGCAACCTGAGCTGAAATACCTGTCCAAGCCGCTTCCTTGAATCGGAGTCAGCCGGTTTCCGCGGTCAGCCTGCCTGTCCCTGCACAGATTGAACAAAGTCCTGTTCCAATACAGCCTTGGCATCTTCCTTTGCCGTCGCACGGCTTGCAGGTGTTATTCAGGATTGAAACATCCGCAATAAAGCCTTCGCCATTGCACACACCGCAAATCCCAGTGCCTTTGCACCTGGAGCAGTGGCCCGTTCCGCTACATTTGCCGCAAACGACTATTGGCATGGGCTGTGAACGCGCTCTGGCACAGGATGCACCTGTCGGAAGCTCCGGCCTCTCCGTCCGATTAAGATTCTATCGATCCGGATTTCGGTGCGGAACTGCCGGGGAATGGAGGACATAACGAGACAGGCACTGCCGAACATCGCTCCAGAAGTGCTCCCGGGCATAAGCCGGGATATCCGAAAGCCGACCCACCGTGATCGCCTCGCCGGCTGGCTTGCGCACGTCCGTGGCTTCCATTTTGCAGCTATACTGCCTGGCAGATCGGTTCCGAGGAATCTGTAAAGTGTCAGATCCAGCCGAAGTAATGACCCCGCACCTGAGGCTGCACACATTTCCGCAGGATGGTGCCATGGTGGTTCAGTGCAGTAGTCAACTGGTCGCGGGGCCGACCAGCACTCTGGCCGCGGAGGTCAAGCCGCTGGATCCCGCAAACGAAACGGATCATTCCGGATCTATCGGAACTTACGCGGATGAACACCCTGGGACTCGGGACGATCATCAGCTTGTATGTCTCGGCTACAGCCGCGGGCAGCGACCTTAGGTTGATCAACCTGGGTAAACGGATCCACCGATCCTTCCACGCGGATGTGCGTTCGCCCAAACTCGATGTGGATCGTGCCGCACGCGGTCTGTTTGCCGGCGCGTTGTTCGACGGCGGGATATTCAATCGGTGGAACATCGGAGATCTGCATCGGCAGCAATTCCGCTGCGGGGCCTTTTTCCTGGAGCCGGCCTGCGTGATGGAGCTTGCGCCGGTTGATTACCTGGTTGGCATTCACCTCATGGGCGCGCGCAATCACTTTCACCGACGGCACACCTGGGCGCATGGTCTCTTCCATCACCTGCCGTCGTTCCAGCTTTGTTGCTCGACGGCCCTCTCGGCCGCCTCCTCAAGGATGCGTCTTCCTGTTTCCCTTTTTGAAGACAGTGTTCACCCAACGCTTACGAAGTTTCAAAGGGATGCGCGTCTTAAGCCACTCTCCGCGTAGCGGACGATCTACCCGGTGGCGACGGTAAGCACTGTACCGTCAGGCGTGATCTACCAGAATGGACTTCCCGGGGAACGGGTGTGTCGACTTCAACGGGCTGCACGGTGTTTATGAGGTTGAGCGAATCGACTTACGCCCGTTCGCCTACGCCGCCACCGGCAGCTCGATCCACACGTTCAGTCCGGGGTTCACATTCTGCGCCCACAAACGTCCGTGGTGCACGCTGACCGCCCGATAGGCGATCGCCAGCCCAAGACCCACCCCTCCGGTCGAGCTGTCGCGCGAATCGTCAACGCGAAAGAAAGGCTGAAAGATTTTCGGCAGCAGTTCTTCCGGAACCCCCGGCCCGAATCCCGCACCGAAATGCGCACCGACTCGCCGGCACTCTCGGTCCGCAAATCAACGGTTGCGCCGTGCGGCGTGTAGCGAATTGCATTCCGCACGACGTTCTCAACCGCGCGGCGCAGCAACTCGCGATTCGCCGTGCAGCGATGACGTCAACATCATCACTCATGTTGATATCGCAGCCGCGCGAGTCCGCATAAAGACGGCAGTCGGCAACCACCTCCCGCAGCAGCGCGCCCAGCCGCAGCGGCTCCAGACGCGCCGCCGACGGATCGCCCTCCGCCCGCGCCACTTCCACCAGCGTGCCCACCAGATCCGCCAGCCGATCGATTTCCTTCGTCATCCGGTCCACCGCCGCGTCACGGTCCGGCGCGGTTCGAACCAGTTCGGCGGCAAGACTCAGGCGCGCCAAAGGCGACCGGAGCTCGTGTGAAACGTCCTGCAGCAAACGCCGTTCACTCGTCATCAGCGTTCCGATCCGCTCCGCCATGCGATCGAAGCTGCGGCTCAACTCCCCGATCTCATCCTTTCGCGGCGACTTCAGCCGCACACTCAGATCACCACGTCCGAACCGTTCCACGGCGCGCGCAAGATCGCGCAGCGGGCTCGCGATATTCACCGCAAGCAGCCAGCACACCAGCGCAACCGCGGCGAGAATGAGGAAGTAGTACGGCAACAGATTTCCCACGCCGATCGGCGGATCGATAGCACTGATGAGACGAATTTTCCCGTCGCCCGAAGTCGTCACGAAAACCAGCCGGCCCTGACTCTGACGCGGCGGTTCCGAAATGGGCCGCGCCAGCCTGAGCAGGGCCGAACGATCCTCTCCCGTGGCCAGGTCTTTGCCCTGCGCGTCCGTTACGTAATCGTGTTCGCGCAGGAACCGGTGCAGCCGCTGGAGATAAGCTGCCAAACCCGCGGAGCCGCCGGCCGCGTAAGCTTCTTCGGCCTCCGCGGTCTGCAGCGCATGGATATCCGTAATAAAATTTCCGCGCGCGGCCGCGCCCGACACGAACCTGGTTACCATAATGAACGCGCCCAGAGACAGCAGCAGCGCCGCGAAGCACCAGACGAGGATTTTGAGATACACCGACCTCATGGGGTCGGCCGGTCCGCCTGTGCCGGCACCGGCGCGAACATATATCCGGCCCGCCGCACCGTGTGAATCAGCGGCCCGGCCGCCTCCAGCTTCTTCCTCAGATGACTGACATGCACATCGAGCGAACGTTCATATGGCGTCGATTCACGATGATACAGCATCGCCGTTAACTCGTCGCGCGACACGGTGCGCCCGGTCGATCGCATCAGGAACTCCAGAATGTCGAACTCGATCGCGGTCACGTCCATGCGTTCGCCGTGCACCGAGACCGTTCTTGTCTGCGGATTGAGTTCCACGCCGCCCATGGAAATCGTTCGCGGCTCGGCAATCGCCGATTTCTCGATCCGCCGCAGCACCGCGCGGATTCGCGCCAGCAGTTCTCCTGCCCCGAAGGGTTTCGGAAGATAGTCGTCGGCGCCTTCGTTCAGTCCCGTGATGCGGTCTTCCTGCGCCGTTCGCGCCGTCAGCATGATTACAGGCACTCCGCTCGATTTACGAATCATGGATAGTACTTCAAATCCACTCAGAATCGGCAGCATCACGTCGAGAATGATCAGATCGAACGCACCTTTCAGTGCCCGCGCCAAGCCCTCGCGGCCGTCATGCGCGGCTTCCACGCGAAATCCGTGCGGCGAGAGGAAGTCCCGGATTAGTGCGCAGAGTTCCGAGTCGTCGTCCACAACGAGGATCGACTTTATCGCAGGCTCCTCCGGCATCTTTCAGATATCGTTTCCGATGTCAATGTATCCCAGCTTTGTTCTGTCGGTGCGTTTTACGGGTCAAGTTTTACAAAACTTAAGATGCAGCCGCTCAACCGGGCGGGTTCAATGGAGAAGAGCGGCCACTGTGGGCCCAGGAAAGCGAACAGTGCTTGTGCCGGCGATAATCACGGCAGCACTGACGGTTTCCGGTCCGATTTACGGGCAGGCGAGTGGAAATGATGAGCCTGTGTTCGATCTCGGGGACGGCATCACACCCCCGAAAGTTGTCCATCAGGCGTATCCAAAGCCTGATTCAGGCACGAACGGATTCAGCACGTAGCGCGCTCATTCGACAAGGAAATCCACACGAGTGCCGTCGAAGCCGTCCGGGAGTGGCGCTTCGAGCCGGCCCGCAAGGACGGCAAACCCGTAACCGTAAGAGTCACGGTTGAAATCCGCCTTCGCGATTTGTGATCTGACCCGCTCGCGCCGCGCGAACCTTTAGTTTTTACAAAACTTAAGATGTAGCGCGCCCGATCTGTTGTCCAATGAGGAAAATGGATAGAACCGCGGGAGCTTCTTTGCTGATTCTGTCACTTCTCGCGAGTCATGCGTCCGCACAAGCGCCCGCAAATACATCTTTCGTCGGTACGGTAGCCGCATTCAAATCCGGCACGGAGATCGAGTTCAAGCCTGACACCGGAACTCCCGTTGATGTCAAAGTTACGCCGGACACCCTGGCGCAGAAGATTGCGCCGGGCGAGACCAGCCTGAAGAACGCGACTGCGGTCAGCATCACCGACCTGATGATTGGCGACCGTGTTCTGGTGACTCTCGAAACGGGCACGAACACCGCCCGGCGTGTCGTCATCATGTCCTCATCTGACATCAGCAAACGGGACGAGGCTGACCGCCAGGACTGGAACACGCGCGGCCTGTCGGGGGTGGTTGCGGAGCGCAGCGGCAACACGATCACGATTCGCAGCCAGTCTCTGCAGGGCGAAACGCGCCAGACCGTAACCGTTTCCGATCAGACAAAGTTTCGCCGCTATGCAGCCGATTCGGTGCGCTTCGCCGACGCCAGACCGAGCCGTGCAGGCGAAATCAGCGTGGGCGATCAGCTTCGCGCGCGTGGACAGAAGGGCGCAGACGGCAACAGCGTCGCGGCCGAGGAAGTTGTTTTCGGAACCTTTCTGGTCACTGCGGGATCGGTAATCTCGGCGAACCCGGACAGCAAGGAAATCACGATCAGGGAGACGGGGTCGGGCAAGTCGATGGTCGTGCGTCTCACGGCTGATTCGCGTATCAAACAGATGGCGGCGCTGCCAGGAATTCCCGGTGGTGCTTTCCCCGGTGGTGGACCGGGCGCGGGTGCGCCGGGTCGCGGAGGGCCGCCGGGAGGTGCCCCCTTTGGTGGCTTCCCTCCGGGAGGGGCGAATGGTGGAATGCCTCCTGGCCCTCCGCCGGGCCGCGGCGGCGCACCGACGATCGCACAGATGGTGGACACGATGAAGTCCGGCACTTTCGATGACATCAAGCCAGGTGAAACCATCGTCATCTCGAGCACCAAAGGAGCGAAGAGCGATCACGTCACGGCCATCATGCTTCTCACCAACGCCGACATGCTGATCCGGATGGCCTCGATGGGCGCGGGCGGGGGCGGACAGCAGAATGGCGCAGGGCGCGGACAGGGCATGCCGCCCGGCGGAATGTCCGGCGGAGGGATGGACATCGGCGGGATGCTGGGTGGCTTCGGCATGTCGGGGATCGGGCCATAACCGCATACCACATGCTGACCGCGCGGCTCACAGATTCAGTATAAGGGTACTCATTCATGAAAACGTCGTTATTATTGTCTTCGGTCGCGCTGTGCCTCGCCGCCCTCGCCGGTCCGTCTGCGCTGCAGGCCCAGTCCGCAGCCGCGAGCCTGCGCGGAACCGTCACCGATCCCTCGGGCGCAACCGTTCCCGGCGCGCTCGTGCAGTTGCGCGGGCCGGGCGCTGAACAGCGCAGGACTACGGACGCTGTCGGACAGTACAGCTTTCCCGCCCTGACCGCGGGCAAATATACCATCCGCGTCATCGCCAAAGGCTTCACCGTCGGCCAGCGTCAGAATTTTGAAATCAGCGGCGCTGTGGTTTTCGATTATCAGTTGACGATCGAAGCGCAGTCCCAGGTGATCAATGTCGAGGACGAGGCCAACAGCCGCACCGCAGTCAACACAGATCCCACTGCGAACGGCGGCGCCATCGTACTCGGGCAAAAAGAACTCCAGGCACTTTCCGACGACCCGGACGAACTCTCTCAGCAGCTGCAGGCGATGGCGGGTCCGGGCGCAGGTCCGGAAGGCGGTCAGATCTTCATCGACGGATTCACTGGCGGCAATCTTCCTCCCAAGTCTTCCATTCGCGAAATCCGGATCAACTCGAATCCGTTTTCCGCCGAGTACGACCGGCAGGGTTTCGGCCGGATCGAAATTTTCACGAAGCCGGGCACGGATGCCTTCCACGGCCAGGTATTTTTCCAATACAACGATCAGTACCTCAACTCGCGCAGCCCTCTCTATACGCAGTCTTCTTCGCTGCCGCCGTATAAGAACCTGTTCTACGGCGCCAACATCACGGGGCCGATCAAGAAAAACAAGGCTTCTTTCACGCTCGACTTCGAACACCGCGACATCACCGAAAACGCATTCATTCTTGCGACCAACCTGAATACGAGTCTTATGCCGCAAAGCGTCAATGAGGCGCTGCTGACGCCGCAGACGCGAACCAGCATCACGCCGCGCGTCGATTACGCGATCAATGCCAACAACACCCTCGTGGTTCGCTTTCAGGACGTGCAGATCGGTCTGGATAATCAGGGCGTGGGCAGCTTCAATCTGTCTTCCACCGCCTACAACTCATCCCAGACCGAGCGCACCCTGCAGGCGACCGAAACCGCGGTGCTCGGCCCCAACCTGATCAACGAATTCCGGTTTCAGTACATGCACACGACTACCGGCGATGTCGTCAACGGCACCGCGCCGTCGATTTCGGTGACTGACGCATTCACCAGCGGGAGTTCGACGGTCGGCGATTCGCACAACCTCACGAACAAGCTGGAGTTCAACAACATGTCCACGCTGACCCACAAGACGCACACGTTAAAGTGGGGTGGACGCGCGCGGCAATCGTTCAACAACGACACGTCGCTGCTGGATTTCAACGGCGCCTTCACATTTCTGGGCGGCCAGGGCGAACAGCTCGGCGCGAACAACCAGCCCATAGCGGGGACGTCGGTGTCTCTGACTGCTCTGCAGGTTTATCAACTCACGCTCGCCATGCAGCAGGACGGGTATACGGCCGCGCAGATTCGTGCTGCCGGCGGCGGCGCATCGTTTTTCTCGTTGAACACAGGCACACCGCTCACGCAGCGTCCACCAGTTCGACATCGGAATCTTCTTCAACGATGACTGGAGGGTCCGACCCAACCTGACGCTGAGCTACGGCCTGCGCTATGAAGCACAGACGAACATCCGCGACTTACGGCGACTGGGCGCCGCGATTCGGCCTCGCGTGGGGAATCGACGGGCACGGCGGCAGAGCTGCGAAAACTGTTCTGCGCGCCGGATTCGGGATCTTTTATGACCGGCTCGCCGACACGAATACACTCAATTCGATTCGCTACAACGGCGTGACGCAGCAGTCGTATCTGATCGCAAATCCGGATTTCTTTCCGAACGTTCCCTCGGTCACTTCGCTCGCGGGAAATCTGCAGCAGCAGACTCTGCAGCCGGTCGACAAAGATTTTGTCGCGCCCCGAAATTATCAGACCAATATCGGGGCGGACCGGCAGGTGACGAAGGCGGTTCGTCTGAGCGCCAATTACATCAATGGCCGCGGCGTGCATCTGCTCCGCACTGTCGACGCCAACGCTCCCTATCCGGGGACCAGACATCTACCCATATGGCGATCAGACAGTCCGTATCGCCAGCGAATCGGTTGGCTTCAGCCGCACCAATCAGTTCTCCGTCCAGCCCACGGTGAACTACAAGAGGCTGTTCCTTTTCGGCTTCTACACGCTCTCCTACGGCAAGGACGATAACGAGGGCCTGCCCGCGAATCCTTACAATCTGCGCGCGGAGTGGGGGCCGTCTTCTTTCGGCGACGTGCGTCACCGCGCGGTCATGGGGACTGGCATTCCTTTGCCATTCAGATTCCAGGCTACGCCTTTCTTCAATGTCAGCAGCGGAACGCCGTACAACATCACGACGGGCCAGCCCGATCCGGACGGTGACGGCAGTGCTGTTCAGCGTCCCGCACTTGTGAACGTAGCGGCGTCTTCCTGCACCGGAAATTCGCTGAAATACGCACCTGGTTTCGGCTGCTTCAATCTCAATCCGGCACCCGGAACGGCGACGATCCAACGCAACGCGGGCCGGGGGCCAGCCGCGGTGAATCTGAGCCTGCGGCTTTCGCGCACGTGGGGCTTCGGAAATCTCGGCGAATCGGGCCCGGCCGACAAGGATGCGCCGCCTCCGGGTATGGGCGGTGCACGCGGCGGCGGCCCTCCGGGAGGCCCCGGTGGTGGTGGTCCTCCGCCGGGAGGTGGTCCGGGTGGCGGCGGACCTCCCGGCGGTGGTGGTCCACCGCCCGGCATCGGCAGCATATTCGGCGCGTCCACACCGAAGCGCTATAACCTCACACTCAGCATGGAGGCGATGAACATCCTGAACCACCCGAACTTCGCCGCGCCGAATGGTGACTTGTCTTCGCCATTCTTCGGGCAGTCCCTGAGTTTGCAGGGCGGTTTCGGCCCCCAGGCTGGGTCCGGCACCAGCACCTATTTGCGCAAAATCAGTCTGCAGCTGCGTCTGACGTTCTGATCAGGACAACAGGACAGACGATGAAACGGGCCCTCGCAAATCCAGCCTGCATCTTCCTGCTCGCCGGCCCTGCATTCATGGTCGGCGCGATTTGGGCGCAGGCAACTGCGCCGGCTTTCGAAGTGGCCTCGATTCGCGGGGCAGAGTTCCCGAATCCGGGGCGCGCCGGAGGCGGACCGCAGCAATTCCGCGCCGGGATGCAGCTGGATGCGGGGCGCCTCGATTGGGGCTTTGCCTCGCTGGCCGAAATGGTCCAATATGCGTTCGGCGTCAAAAACTATCAGGTGTCCGGACCAGACTGGATGCGCAGCTCACGCTGGAACGTCGTGGCGCGATTGCCGGAAGGCGCGTCGCAGGATCAGGTTCCAAGGATGATGCAGACGCTGCTCGCCGAACGTTTCCAGCTGAAGGTTCACCACGAGAAGCGGGAGCAGCCTGTCTATGCACTTGAAGTAGCCAAAGGCGGCCCCCGGCTCGAGGCGATCGCGCCCTCGAATGACGACGCGACAGCACAGGCGCCCGCCGGCGCTTCCCCCGGTTTGTTCCCCGGACCCCTCGGAGCCCCGTTCGGCCGCGGACCGGGTGGGCCGCCACCGGATGGTCCGGACGGCCGCGGCGGAAGAGGCCCCGGAGCCACGACCACCACCGGAGCAAATGGCGCCACCGCACGCATTTCTCCCGGCGATGGCTGCGCGCTGCATCTGGCGCTGTCGAAGCTGACGATGCAGGATCTCGCCGATACGCTCGCTCCATTTCTTGACAAGCCGGTGATCGATGCGACCGAGCTCAAGGGTACCTATAAGGCGACTCTCGACCTGCCCATGGAAGTGATGTTCTCGATGATGCAGAACATGATGCGCGCAAACGGATTGCCCGCGCCGGGTCCGGGAGGGTTTGGTCGTGGTTCTGGCGATGGAGGCGGGCGCGGTCCTGGCGGAGGTCCTGGAGGACCGCAGGGATGCGATCCCGGCGAAGCAACTGCAAACGGCGGCGCCGACACTTCCAGCGCTGCACTCTTTCGAGCCGTGCAGAAGCTTGGCCTGAGGCTCCAAACGCGCAAGGCTCCTTTCGACACGATTGTGATTGACCGCATCGAGAAAACGCCCACCGATAACTGACAGGCAAACGGAGGCGTCTTCACAGATTTACCCTTCGCCAGGAAGATTCCGTAACCGCGTCGGACAGCGATTCGACACCGCTGGAGATCTCCAGGATACGGCGCTCGGGACATTGGTCCCTCCTGGTCGCGAAGTGTTTACCGATGTTCTGGCCGGTCCGGGCGCTGATTACTGGTGGGAACAGCCCTTACCACAAGCGATTGCGACCCGACGCACCGCGGGGATCGCGCTGGAAGCTGACCGCCTGAAAGGCGGTGGGGACTTAAACCGGGAGGACGCGAACCGGCCTCGCAGTTGATCCCCCAAGAGACGCCGAAGCGGTCGTCACGGTGCCGCAGAGCGCTCCGCATTGCATTCACCTGATGCTCAACGGCAGCGGGAATCAGGATAATCGCGGTGCGGGAACGGGTTCGCGGCCGTCTCGCTTCATAATCAGGCTCGTGGCTCGGCCCTCGGGGCTGGTTTCAAAGGTGATCTGTGAGCCAGTCACCTTAACGAAGAAGTTCTTCTCGCTTTCAGCGAACACTTCAAACCTGGGCCCGCCAATGGCCTGTGCGAAGATCTGCGCGAAGAGGCGGTCGCCGTCGCGGGTGATTTCGAGAATGCGGCTCGGCTCCAATTGATAGCGGCCCGTGTAGTTATCGAGGAGCTCAGGATCAATATGAATCCCGGTGCGCTGCTTTGGAGGCTCGGGAGTGGCGAGCGGCACCTTCGGATTCAGGAGATGAAGACCGATGTCAACGACACCGGAGGGAGTAAAAGCATTTGACAGTGCGACGACCCCGATACGCTCTTCAGGATCGTATCCGACGGATGAGCAGAAGCCTCCGGTGCCTCCGTCATGCATTGCGATCTCCCGGCCGCCAGTCGGGAATATAAACCACCCTAACCCGATTCTTGCTTTGCCCAGGACACGACAATCTTCGAGCATGGCTTTCATGGCGGGTGCGAGAGGCGATTCGTTGTAGCCGAGGAACGCTTCAAGGAAGGTCAACATGTCATTGGCGGAGGACCGAAGCGCGCCTGCACCGGCAAGCGCGGGAAGGTCCCAGTTGGCGACGGGCGCGAGGGTCAAGTCGTGGCCAGTAGCCATGCGCTGCTTCATAGAGGGCGAAAGCGTAATACCGGTGTCCGGCATACCGAGTGGTTCCGTGATGCGGAGTCGGATCAGGCTCGCATAGTCCGTTCCGGCGCGGCACGCGAGGACGTGGCCGAGCAGCCCTCCGCCCAGGTTTGAATATTCGAGTTCGGAACCGGGGTCGCGCGGCAGCGTGTAGCCGGAAAGGAAGTCGTACAAATCGTCCACGCTGTAGTCGGCGTACGGATTGCGTGGGTCCTTCGGCTTAAAGTTGCCGGGAAGGCGCGGGAGCCCGGAGCTGTGTGTGGCAAGATCGTGCAGCGTAATGCATTTGCCGTTTCGCTCCGGCATCTTGACATCTTCGGGGAGATATTTGGCCGCTGGATCGGCGAGGGTGACCTCTTTGCGGTTCACCATGTCCGCCAACAGCAGCGAGGTGAAGACCTTGGTCACGGATCCAAGTTCGAAGATCGTGTCTCCATCGAGTTTACGTGGATCGCCGTTGGCGAGCTTGCCATAGGCGACGACGCGGCGGCCGGCAGGTTCGATGACACCCACGACAATGCCGACCGCTTGCTTCTGGTGATCAATTCGTCTCACAAGGATTTCGAGGATTTCGTGCGTCCTGAGAACCGGAAGTGGTTGGAAGATATTCGGATTCATGATTTTGAAATAGACTCCACGCTGTGCCCTGATAGAAAGACCAAAGGTCATCTAAGGAGACACACTTCGGCCATGGTGCCGAACTTGTTCTGAGGGTTGGCCTAGCGAGGACGGGCGGAAAGCAGGCAACCCTGTAGCGAGCCGATCATCGCTTTATTGAGCGGATTCGATTCGTATCGCATGACGGATGTACCTCCTTTCCTCAGTTGAGGGTTCCTTGAAAGTATCACGACCGTGCGGAACGCTGCAAGAGGGCGACATAAGGCTGTCAGGAGGGACTGGATGGCTCGCAGTTGATTTCCCAGGAAACGCCGAAGCGGTCGGTCACGGTGCCGAAGAGGATCGCCCAGAAGGTCGTTTGGAGCGGCACCGTCACGGTCCCGCCCTCCGAGAGTGCGGTAAAAACGCGCTCGGCTTCGGCTGGGTCCGGAACGCCGAGCAGCACGTGGAACCCCTTCGGGGCTTCGTGCTGGCCAGGCATGCTGTCTGCACCAGCGAGATTGCTGGTTCCCAGAGCCAGTGTGGCGTGCAGGATTTTATCGGCGTAGCCGGGCGGCGCCTCGGCGGCCATGGGTGTCTCCGACCACTTCAGCATGGTGATGATTTTCCCGCCAAGGCATTGTTCGTAAACGCGGAAGGCTTCTTCGCAACAGCCGTCGAATGCGATGTGAAAGGTGAGATTCATTTCGCGGCTTCAAACGCGAGCAGAAGATTGCCCGGCATGCCGCTCTGGCGCGAATAGCCGGAGTTCACGTAGACCATGCCATTCACGACTACGGCGCCGGGACCGTCGATGGAACCGCCCTGTCCAGGGACGCCGTTGACGGTCGCGAAGTCGCGGGCAGTGTCGAAGTCCCAGAGGATGCGGCCGTCCTCGGCGGCGTAGGCGCGCATGTGGCCGTCGTAGGCGCCGGAGAAGACAACACCCGGAATTGAAGTAACGGCGGCGGGCTGCGCAGGACTACAGCCGGGCTTCGGTGGGTCGCAGGGATGGCCGGGCATGTACCAGGTCTTGCCGCCGTCGCTGAGGCGGATGGCGGTGAGTCCCCCGCCCTGCGTCGGATCGAGATCGCGCTGGCGAAGATCGGCGATGTCAGTTACCTTGTGGCCCTGGCGCGCCACGTCGGAAACCGCGGCGTAGACGTTCTGGCCATCAGACGCCATGCCCCACTGCACGCCGCCATTCGTCGAGCCTTTGCCGACACGAAGCTGCCAGACGACGTCACCTTTCTTTTCGGGATCGAGCGCGTAAACGATGCCGGATTTCTGACCGGCGATGAGCAGATCGCGGCCGTTGGCGTTCACCAGCATGGCGGAGGCGCCGAAGTCGAAGTCGGGTCCGCAGGTGTTGGTGGCGAGGCATTCGCCGCTGAAGATGTCCTTTGCGACGAACTGGCGCGACCAGACGATTTTTCCGGTCTTGATGGATAGCGCAACAACAGCGTCGCTTTTGTCTGTGTCGGGTGCGGAATAGTTGTCGCCGGTGGCGACGTAGAGGACGCCGCGTTTGAGGTCGAGCGTCGGGGCCGACCAGATGGCTGCGCCCGAGGGTCCGAACTGCGCGCGGCCGGCGGGGTTCGTGCCGATCTGCTTTGGCGGATCGACCATGTAAGTCTTCCATACCTGCGCGCCGTCATGCACGCGAAGCGCGACGACGCTGCCGCGCATCGTGCAACAGGGGTAGTCGGGATCGGAGGCGCGGTTTTCTTCCCAGCTGGCAACCGGGACGAAGACGATGCCGTCATGAACCACGGCAGCGCCGGTGAGGCGGGTGGCATCGTGGGGGTCCATCTTTTTCTTCCAGAGAAGTTTGCCGGCGGCGGCGTCGAGAGCGTAGAACCAGCCGGACTGATCGCCGAACATGACCACATAGCGGCCACCATCGCGAACGGCCACCAGCGCGGTGCGGACCGGTCCCGATGCCTGATATACCCAGTGAATGCAGCCGGTCTGCGCGTCGAGCGAGTGAATCGCGCCGCCCGCGCTGCCGATGAAGAGGTTGTTGTCGAGGATAGTGGGCTGCGAGAAAGCGGTGAGGTCGCCCTGATATGCGAACGCCCATTTGAGCTTCAGGCCACGAACGTTGTCCACTGTGAGATCGGCCTGGCCGGCGGTCTGAAAGCGCGTGTTCGAGGAAGCGGGGCTCCAGCCGTTCCACGCGAGCTTCGGATTGGCGGCGATGTGCACCGCGCGGTCGGTGCAGAATGCGGAGGCGGGCTCGGGCGGATCGCCGCCGGGCGTGCCCAGCCAGTTGGCGACGGCTTCGCGCTGACCGATGGTCATCGTGTAGGCCACGGTGATCATGGCGCCATAGTTCAGCGCACGGAGAATACGAGAGGCGGGCATGCGCTGAAGCGCTTCGCGCGCGGGGATGCGCGGGTTGTTCTGGTCGTGGCAGGCCGCGCAGCGTTGTTTGAAGACGCCTTCGCCGTTTTCCTCGGCAGCGTGCAGGCCGGCGCATAGCAGCAGTAAGAGGGTGATCCGCATCTTGGACTCCAGCCAGTGTACTCCCTGACAGGCTGCTGAAAAACGCTTCTTGCTGATTCCCCAGGGGTTACTGAACCGCGCGCGTCAGCAAGCGGCGACGAAAAGAGCTTTTTTTCAGCAGCCTGCTGAAGATGAAGTAAGCTGTTTCAGATATGCCGCTGGCTGCGGGGGAGAAGCTTGGGCCTTACGAGATCGTCCGACCGATCGGCGCGGGCGGGATGGGGGATGTGTACCTCGGGACCGACTCGCGGCTGCATCGCAGCGTCGCGATCAAGGTTTCGGCAGAGCGATTCAGCGCACGGTCGGAGACGGAGGCGCGCGCGGTGGCGGCGCTGAATCATCCGAATATCTGCACGCTGTACGACATCGGGCCGAATTATCTGGTGATGGAGCTGATCGAAGGCGATACGCTGTCGGATCGCATCAAGCGGGGTCCGCTGCCGCGCGAAGAAGCGCTCGATATCGCGCGGCAGGTTGCCGATGCGCTCGCGGCGGCGCATGAACGCGGCATCGTGCATCGCGACCTGAAGCCGGGGAATATCAAGATTCGTCCGGACGGGTCGGTGAAGGTGCTGGACTTTGGCCTCGCAAAAAAAGTAGAGAGCGCGGTGTCGCGGCCGGCTTCGAACGACTCACCGACGATGACGGTGGCCCAGACCGAGGCCGGCATGATCCTCGGCACGGCGGCGTACATGGCGCCGGAGCAGGCACGCGGAAAGACGGTCGACCGGCGCGCGGATATCTGGGCCTTCGGCGTTGTGCTGTGGGAGATGCTGACGGGGCAGCAGTTGTTCGAAGGCGAAACGATTACGGACGTGCTGGCGAATGTGGTGCATCGCGAGCCCGACTGGAACCGCGTACCGCAGAGGACGCGGCGGCTGCTGCGGAGTTGTCTGGAACGCGATCCGCGAAAGAGGCTGCAGGATATCGGCGATGCGCGGCTGCTTTTGGATGAAGAGGCCGGGCCGGTTGCTGCTTACCTGCCCGCGCCGGCGCCAACAGTGCACTCGGTCTCGCTCGTCATGGGCAGCAAAATCGCGTGGGGCGCGGCGGCAGTGTTTCTCGTATTGATGGCGGCGCTCGCGTGGTTTCACTTTCGGGAGAAGGCGCCGGAGGCGGAAACAGTGCGGTTCCAGGTCCCCCTCCCGGAGAACACTTTCTTCAAGTATCTGTCGCTTTCGCCCGATGGGCGCTATCTCGCGTTTGCGGGGACGTCGGCCGATGCGGTGGACCACCTTTGGGTGCGCGCGCTCGATACGCTCGAGGCCAGAATCCTGCCGGGCACGGAAGGCGCCGCCAGCCCTTTCTGGTCGCCGGACGGCCGCTACATCGGGTTTTCGGTGGGCGGCAAGCTGAAAAAAATCGACGTGCTGAACGGAGCGACGCCGCTGACGCTGTGTGAAGTACCAGGCCTCTCGGGACAGGGCACATGGAACAAAGACAACGTTATTGTCTTCGGCTCACGCAACTCCGGCAGTTCACTGTGGCGTGTTTCGGGCAACGGTGGCGCGCCTCTGGCGCTTGCCACGGCCGATCCGAAACGGCAGGAGGGCAACGTCGCATTTCCGCAGTTCATGCCGGACGGGAAGCATTTTATATACGCGCGGACTTCGACCAACGCGGCGATGACAGGGATCTATTCCGGCTCGCTCGACACCAAGCCAGGCGACGCGCCTTCGAAACGAATTCTGGCAACGACCAACGAGGCGGTGTTCGTGCCTTCCGCGAAGCAGATTCTTTTCGGCCGGGACAATACGCTCATGGCACAGCCATTTGATGCGGCTCGGATGGAGGTCAGTAGCGAGGCAGTTCCCATTACCGATCCCGTCGGACTATTCGGCGCGTTCCGGTGGTTCACTGCGTCACCGGGCGGTGTTCTGGCGTACCGACTCGGCGGGGATTCGCAGCGGCAGTTGACCTGGTTCGACAACAAGGGCGCGATGCTCGGCCACGTAGGCGATCCGAGTGTTTACCGGGAAATCACGATTTCGCCCGACGGGAAACGGGCCGCAACCTATATTCAGAACGACCAGTTCGATATCTGGCTGTTCGATCTGGCACGGGGCGGCCGAACGCGCTTCACGTTTTCGCCGAATTTCGAGCGGTATCCGGTGTGGTCGGGGGATGGGAGCCAGATCGCGTACTGTGCGGGGGCCAGCGGCAACAAGGATGTCGGCATCTATAAAAGGGCTTCGAATGGAGCGACAGAGCCGGAACTGTTACTTAAAACAGGTGAGGTGATTTGCCCGGAGGACTGGTCACATGACAGCAAATATCTACTTTATGGGGTGGTTGGAACCACGAAGATCGATCTGTGGGTGCTGCCAATTACCGGAAAACCCGGCGAGGCCAAAGGAGCACCGTTTGTCTCCAGCCAGTTCCAGAACGCCGACGCGCGATTTTCGCCCGATGGTCGATGGGTAGCCTATACCTCGAACGAATCGGGCAGGAACGAGGTTTACGTACGGCCGTTCACGCCAGGCGGAAGTTCGATGGCAGGCGACGGCAAATGGATGATCTCGAACGCCGGCGGAGCACAGCCTAAGTGGAGTCGCGACGGGAAGAAACTCTTCTACTGGCAGGAAACAGGGAAGTTGATGGCGGTGGACGTGGATACGGCCGGTTCGGCGTTGAAGGCTGGCGTGCCCGCCCCAATGTTCGACCTGCCCATCGGGGGGCCTGGGCTCGGAAGCCTGATCAGTTTTTGGGATATGACGCCGGACGGGAGCCAGATTCTGGCCAACACGGCGCTCGCATCGGCAGCCAACGCACCGATCACCGTGGTGCTGAACTGGCAAGCCGCGCTCAAACGCTGATCAGACTTCTACGGTCAATTGCACAATTAATGTGCAATTAGCTTCTAAATATCTGCAATATCTGATATCTTGCGGCCATGACGTCTGTGGAAGATATTCACGAGACGATCGCCAAGTTGCGGCGGCGAGTGCTCGAGATTGACTCGCTGATCGCTCAGATGGAGCCGATGTGCATTTCCACGCAAGCGGTCGGGCCAGCGGTATACGGCAGCGCACTGGCTTTAATTACTTCGACGCGCAGGCTTCGGGCATCCACCCTGTCGCGTCGGTCTGCCGCCTGAAGTGAGTGCTGGTGATGAAGGGCTGCGTAAGGTATTGGGGGTCCCGGACTTCGGTCGAGACCACAAGCCATTCACCGCTTGGATCGCTGAAGCGGTCATACCATTCCGTGAGCGTGGTGTTGGCGCTGTAAGGGACACCGTTCCGGCGCAGGTAGCCGGGGGCGAGGTGTGTTGTCACTACTTTCAGATCGCCGGCGCGGGGCTGGCCGCGGCCCGCAGTGGCGGTTTCCCACTCGGCGACTGAGTAGCCCTGCAGCGAGGGCTCCACGGCGGACGGTGCGTCCTTAACGCCGAAGTGGAAGGTGCGCGTCTGCGTACCGGCGTCAGTTTCGATTTTCAGCGTGGTGTCGTTGTCCCAGGTGATGTGGAGGCGGCCGGGCACGCGCATGAGACCGGCTGCGCCCCAGGCTTTGCAGGAGGCTTCGTCTTTGGCGGGGTCCCAGGTGTCGGCGACTTTGCGGCCTTCGGCGTTCAGCGGGACGCCGCTGTAGTTGCCTTTGGGAGGCGTCACCATGCGGAACTTCCAGTCTTCGGTGACGACGGAGACCCAGTAGCCGGTCATGTCGATGGGGGCGGCGAGACGCGCGGGCTGCGCGGCACCGCGACCGCCGCGGCCGGCGGCGGGAGGAGCCTGGGCGGACGGGTTATAGGGGATGGTCTGCTGAGCGTGCAGGAGGAGCGGGATTAACAATCCCGCGCAGGCTGGCAGCCTGCCCCACTTATTCAATAGCATCGCCTGGATTGTTTCCCCAGCCGAATCCATCGGATTTGCGATGCAGGGTTTTCAGCGCGCCGCGATGGTCGCCGATGGTGCGCGACGGGTTGATCGTGACGGTGACTTCGTCGCCGACCTGAAGCGTGTCGCGCTTGATGCCCTGCTGGCCAAGCTGGCCGGAAGAGCGCCATTCGAGCGACCAGCGCTGCATCACACCCAGTGTGTCTGGCGCTTCGATCTGGAGGAAAGAGTGCGGATTGCGGAAAAGAAAGTCGATGATTTTGCCTTCGAGTTTGACTTCTTTGTCGGGATAGTAGGTGGCGGCGAGCGAATGATGCGCGTACGCGGCGCTGCCGGTCAGCAATGCCCCCGCAAATAAGATTGTCAGCAGTCTGCGCATCAGTATTTCTCCTCGCGCACAACGGACCCTTCGGCCTGTGCGCTCATTTCTCCTTCTTCAGTGTCTTATATGCCGCCTCGATAAACGCGGCCGGGTCGCCGTAGAGTCCGTCATAGTCGAACGTCGGTTTGGCGGCTTTGACCTGCTCGAGCGTCCTGCCTTTGTTGATCAGATCCTGAATACGGTCGCGCATGATGGCGACCATGTTGCGGTAGTTGGCCACATCGCCGGTGTCGCACAGGCGGCCGTGGCCGGGGATTACCATCGTGCCGCCCTGGGAGCGGAATTCGGGAATGGCGATTTCGAGAATGCGATTGAGGCCGCCGAGGATGCCGTTCACCGTGCCGCCGCGCGCGACGTCGATGACCGGATAGGAATCCGTGCGCAGGATGTCACCGACCGAGAGCACATCCGAGTAGCGGAAGAAGACCATGCTGTCGCCGTCAGTGTGGGCGGCCGGCTGGTGGACGATCTGCACGCCTTCGCCATTGAAGAATTCGCTCAGCTTGTAGCTGTCGGTGTGGTAGGTGTCGGTGGGCTGCGCGCCGGTCGGGAAAGGCTTCTCGCCGGGCAGCGGCTCGCTCATGCGCTTCAGCACGTTTTCGTGCGCGATCACGGTGGCGCCGGGAGCGATGCCGACGGGAGGGAACGTGACACCGACGATCTTCGCGTCGGAGGGAAGCTCGGCCAGCTTTTCGTTGCCGCCCGCGTGGTCGGCGTCGACGCTGGTATTGATGATGAAGCGGATCGGTTTGGGCGGCGCGGGGGAACTGATGATCGCATTGAGCGAAGGGCTCGTCCAGCCGTAGGGGGTGTTCGGGCAGTGCAGGCCAACGCAGCGATTGGGCACGGGCGATGACGTGATGGCGGTGGCGAGTTCGAGAATCTTCGACATCACTTTGCTGCTCATGGAGGCGGGGCCGGTATCGACGAGCAGAATGCCGTCGCGGCCGATCGATGCAGTGATGTTGCCCGCCGCGGTGACCAGCATATAGATGTTGCCCTGTACGGGCATCACTTTGATGTCGTCGGAGGCGGGCAGCGTCGATTTCGGCGCGGCGATCGTGGCGGCGATTCCGGATGCAGCGCTGTGCGGCTCGGTCGCAGTACCGGCTTTCAGCTTGGCGCGGAATTCAGGATACGTCGATTCCGCGCCGCCGCGCGCGGCAACGGCGGGGATGTCGTCAGCCCCGAGGTTGGGGTTCTGGCCGGGCAGGAAGTGCGGGACGGCGGTCGAGATGTTTTCTTCACTCACCGTGCAAGGGTAGTAAGAAAGCTGCGTGTGCGGGTCGAACTGGTAGTTGGTGGTCTGGATGAACGGCTCTTCCAGCCAGACGGGGTCGGTGACGATCATCGTGACAAGCAGATAGTCGCCGTGGCGGGTGATGTATTCCATCATCGTCGCTTTGTCGCTGAAGGAAGCCCCGTTGCGGCGGAGGTAGGCGCCTTTAAGATGCGTGGTGGTGACGACCAGCGTGTTGCCCTGCCATTTGCCGGTGGAGAAGCCGGACCAGGTGTGCGGCGCGTAGTCGGGCGGATGCGGGCGGCCGTCCATCCAGATGGGCCGCTCCATGGAACGTAGATATTCCAGATGCAGCGCTGTGAGTTCGCGCGAGACGGGGTCGATCTCCTCCGAAATGCGCACCGCACCCAGCGCGCGCCACTGATAAGGACCGGGGTGGGGCCGGCACTGAAATTCGGGCAGACTCCACTCGGAGTGGTCGTGGCTGTCGGCCTTCATGCGGCCGGCGTCGTTCAGCGGGATGCCCTGATAATCGCCCAGCGGCGGACCGCCGGAGCGCTCGTAGGAATCCTCGGTGATGCGGTCAGCCCAGACGCCTGAGAGATCCACCTGCGCGCACGCCGGGAGGGCTATCAGAACCGCAATCAGTACAGGGGTAATTCTCGGCATCGCGCGACGACCAAAATATCATGGCGCCGGGGTGAAGCCCTCCGTTACGCGAAGGCAGTTACGCAAAGACCATCGTGCCGCCCCCCGCCATGGCGAGTGGCAGGTGCGCGGCGCGGATGGCCGTGAGCATCAGTTCAAGTTCGTCGAGACGCTCGCGGCAGTTCGTACACAGCAGCAGATGTTCCTCGGTTCGTTTGAGCGACAAACCCGAAAGTTGACCGAACGAGTAGCGTTCGAGCGAGTCGGCCCGTAAATGAGCCAGGCGTGAATAGTTCATTAGCTGCAAACTAGCATGTCCGGCGCAGCCGTGAAATACCTCTGGAAGCCCAGCGGTTATAGGTCCGGTGATGCATTCATCAGTTATGCACAGGGAGAATTGTGGAGTTCCTTACGCCGCTCGTCTGGGTCAGAACCAGCTGCAGATCACCGTTGGGCGCACTCGCCGGAACCTGGAAGTTTATTTGGTAGAGACCAACCACCGTGGGCGTCAGGCCTGCATAGAGAATGTTGGTGACAGCGGCGCCGTTAAGTGTCAGGGTGGGCGCGTCCAGCACGGTGGCTTCGGGTGACGCCGTTCCCGAGGGCACGGTCTGATTGGTAAGGCCCATGCCGACCAGATACATCGTCAGAAATTCGCCAGGCGACGCTGGTGCGGCTTCGGTCACGAGGCTGAAGTTGAGATGCTGCGCGATGATGCCGCCGCTTGCGTACTGGGCGATACCGGGCGCATCAGGAACCAGCTGAATCGGATAGGGTGTGCTCAGCGCGCTGTTGGCGTTGACGATCAGCTGATAAGGATTGCCGGCGGTGAGTTCGAAAGGGATTTGGGCATTGATCTGGCCGGGGCTCGCATAGTAGAGAGGCGCGCTAATGCCGCCAATGATTACCGAAGTCTGATTGATGCTGGTGGGCAGCGGGATGACACCGCCCGCAGCCGCTGTCGATGCCAGGTTCGAGCCGTAGATCTGAATGATCTGTCCGGGCGCGAAGGGCAGGCCCGGCTCGGCAGCGATGGCGAAGGCGTCGAGCGTGCCGTTCGGATTGAGAACCGGCGCGGCATTGGGCGTAACCTGGCCGGCGGCGATCTTCTCCGTGACCATAGGAAGGGGCGGCGCGGTGACGGTCGCCGAGATGGCGACCTGCTGCCCGGTAGCGCGCGGCGTCCATGTGGCCGAGTAGTTGCCGGTCGTGGTATCGGCCGGAAGCAGGAGAAGAGGCGGATCGCCGTTCGAGAAAGTTGCCACAACCTGGCCGTTAGTGACAGGCTGGCCGCAATCGTTCACCAACAGAACGGAAAGCGGCGTCGGCCACGCGGCGGGCTGCGAAAAGCTGTCGACGAGGCCGTTCTCGGTGGGAACGAGATGCGCGGGGACGCAGGAGGACGTGGCCTGCGGTGCCGGACCCGAGCGGTCTGAAGACGTCACCGCGCCGGGCTCGACGATCAGAGTGACGTTGACCGTGCGCACAGCAGCGCCGCCGAAAGCGTAACTGACGCCGCCGGTATAGACACCTGCTGCGAGGCCGCTCAAGTTCACAGATACAGACGACGAAGCGGGCGATGTGGAGGAAGTCGTGCCGGTGGCCGGGGTGACGGAGATGAAGGAATTGTTGCTGGCGGCCTGGTATGTCTGGGCGGTAGAAGATCCGGCGTAGACTTCGACTGTCTGCGCGGGCGGCGTGCCGGAGTTCGCGACGAAGAGAAGTCCCGCAGGCTGCGGATTGGGCGCGACGGCAGTGGCTGCGGAGACTACATTAAGGACAACCTCGAAGGTCTGGGGTGAATCCACCGCATTCGGCGAACTGACTTGGATCGAGCCGTAATAAGCGCCCGCCGCGAGCGAGGTAGCCGAGGAGTTGATGGTGAAATTCACGAGGCCGGGATTGGCCGGGGTCGATGTACCGCTTGTGGTGTTGAGCGTGAGCCAGTTCGCGCCGGGGAGCTCGGTGGCCGTAAAGCTGACGGTCGAACCGCCCGTGACGCCGACTTCGAACGATCCGTTCGGGTTGCCGGGCAGCGAGCCGGCGAGAGCGTTGAAGAGCGTTCCGGAATTATTGAGCGTCAGGTTGGCGTTCGCGGTGACAAGCACCGTGACAGGAACGGTTACAGCGCCGAGGGAGGTGACTACTGAGAGACTGCTCTGATGGAGACCCGCCGCGAGTCCGGCGGGATTCACCACAACCTCGATATAGCTCGCCGGACCGCCTTCGAGGGAATTGAAACCTCCCACGAATGAAACGAAGCTGTCCCCGGCGGTCAACGAATTGACGAAGATCGATCCGCCGCCCCGGTTGGCCAGACCAAAAGTCTGGGCGACAGGCTGCGGGTTGGCGGATGACGCTATGAATGCGAGCGAAGGCGTGGTGACCACCAGCTGCGGGGCGGCCGTCGTGATGTTCAGTTTGACTGCAATCGTCTGCGCGTTGCCGGCGCACGGGCTGGTGGCCGCGAAGGTATTCGCGCCGCAGGTAACGACGACGGAGGTCTGTGCGCTCGATGTCAGTTGCAGCGCCTGCGGGGTCAGGCCGATGTTCAACGCGCCAGGCGTGGTTCCGCCGGATTGGACGCTGAGCCAGGGCACGGCGGGCGTAACCGAGACCGTATAGCCGATGGGCTGCGCCGGCGTGTTCGACTGCACGGTGACCTGGGCGGCCACAGGCAAATCCGACGCGCCGTTGGGTACGGTGAACGTCACGGAGTTCTGGGAAAGGACCAGGTCCGTGTGGGCCGTGCTGGTAGTCAGCGAGAGCTGGGCGGAGCCGGTCAGCGGCGGTGAACTGGAATCGGAAACCGAAACGGTGAGATTGAAAGACCCTGCCGCCGTCGGTGTGCCGCTGATGGCACCGTTTGAGAACGTGAGACCGCCGGGAAGACCGTTGACCTGGAACTTGTAAGGAGAAGCGCCTCCCGAAGCGGTGAGAACCTGCGGGGGATACGGTGTTCCGACGATGCCGTTCGGCAGCGAAGTGGTGGTGATGGTGATCGGCTGCGGCGCGACCGTGAGCCCGAACGTCGAAGAGGCGAACGCGCCGGTCGCGTCTGTAACCTGGGCTGTGAAGACTGCGCCGCCGGCCTGAGTCGGCGTGCCGGAAAAGAAGCCGTTGGAGGCAAGCGTGAGGCCGGATGGCAACGAGCCCCCGGTCAACGACCAGGCGTAAGGCGCGGTGCCTCCCGCAGCGGAGAGATTCTGTGAATAGGACGTACCGACCGTAGCGCCCGGCAAGGCCACCTGCGATGAGCCACCCCCGCCCGGAATCTGCAGTGGGGGCGCGGTGGAACCTCCGCCGCCCGATCCTGACGAGGAGAGAACGATGCTGAGCGACCCCGGTGAAGGCGCGTCCGAATTGTCGATGGTGCCGTTGTAAGTCAACATCGAAGTGCTGCCCGTGCCACCCGAGCCGGAATAGTTTCCGGTACCGCCGCTACCGAAGAGGACGCTCACCTGGAAACCCCACGACACCGCGCCGCCCGGGCTGACCGTGCCGGAGATGGTGCCGCTCACCGCCTGGGAAGTGATCTCCCCGGACACGCAGGAACTGGATAATCCGCCGGAACCGGTGATCGTGCCGGAGAACGCTCCGCCCGCCGCCGCCAGTGAGCTGAGAGACGGCTGGGGGTTCGCCACCAGAGAACCGGAGTAGGTTTCCTGACCCGTGGTGGTGTCGCTGGCATCGCAATAAACGGGGCCCCCGCCGGTGTAGCCTCCGGTGAGCGTGGTCTGCTGCGCCAGCCCAGGCCCGGCGACGGCGGTGAGGAAGAATACTACGGACGTAAGGCGAGGCATGGAAAGGCTCAGTATAGCTTTGAATCCCGGGGTGCGCAGGCTAATCTCATAGCTATGTCTATTCGCCCCGTGAAAAGCCTCACACAATCGACACCGACGTTGGAAGGCGCGGGCGTGCATCTGCGGCGCGCCTTCGGTTTCGGCACTACGAACGAGTTCGATCCTTTCCTGCTGCTCGACGATTTTCGCAACGACGTGCCGCGCGAGTATCTCGCCGGTTTTCCGTGGCATCCGCATCGGGGCATCGAAACTATTACGTATGTGCTGGCGGGAACGGTTGAGCACGGCGACAGCATGGGAAATAAAGGCGCGATCGGCGCGGGCGACATTCAATGGATGACGGCGGGCAGCGGCATCATTCATCAGGAGATGCCGAAGGGCGATCCCGCGGGGCACATGCACGGGTTCCAGCTTTGGGCGAACCTGCCGGCAGCGCTGAAGATGACGGCGCCGCGGTATCAGGAGGTCAAGGCGCCCGACATTCCGGTGATCACGGATGACGACGGCACGGGCGTGCGCATCGTGTGCGGAACCTTTTGGGGAAAGAAGGGGCCGGTAGACGGTATTGCGGCGGATCCCGTTTATATCGACGTATCAGTTCCGCCAGGCAAGAAGAAGACGCTGCCGGTGGAGACGACGCGGCATGCGTTCGCGTATGTGTTCGCGGGGTCGGGCAGGTTCGGCAACGCGTCCGGGCCGATGCCGGTAAACACGGAAGAAGTGGGCTCGGATAAGCCGGCGGTGCTGGAGGCGGGAAACCGGTCGCTGGTGCTGTTCGATCGCGGCGATGAAGTAACGGTGGAGGCGGGGCCGGAGGGGATTCGCTTCCTGCTGGTTTCGGGCAAGCCGCTCGGGGAACCGGTGGCGTGGCGCGGGCCGATCGTGATGAACACGCAGGACGAGCTGCGCCGGGCGTTCGCGGAGCTGAACGACGGGACGTTTTTGAGATAAATCTGTTAAAATTTCAATCCTTCGGGCCCCACTTACCAACACGGCGAATCCTACACCGCGAAATTTGACGGCAAGGACTACCCATACAAAGGCGCGTCCGCGGCTGACATGGTTTCGCTCAGGCGCATCGATGCCAATTCGTTCGAGGAGACATTGAAGAAGAAGGGAAAGGTCGTCCAGGTAAACCTCGTCGTTATTGCAGCCGACAGAAGGACAGGGAATGTCACATCGGAAGATAAGCTCCAGGGCACAACGGTCAAATACGCGATGGTGAAGCAATAGAAAAAAACGGGCGCTGAAGATGACCAGCGCCCGCCCGGCATTGCACGAACCTCGCTTCACGGTAGCTGGTTCAGGCCCGGATTGAAGGTGAGACCTGGCAGCACCGGAGTCCCCTCGATCTGAACCGCCTGCAGGCTCTTGGGATCAAACCCCAGCGACTGAAGGATGGTGGGAGCAACCTGAGTGGTCTCGACGAAGCTTGTGACTGTGCTCGGCTGGAAAAGCGGATTGGAAACCAGCAGGATCACGTTCGTATCGTCGTTTGCGAACCCGCCGTGCTCTGCCTGCTTCTTGCTGCTTCCCGTGTATATTACACCGACATTCGGCTGCACGATGATGTCGGGAGTGCGCGGGTCGCCATTGGGAGGCAGACCAGGCGCGTTGAAATAGGGCAGCAGCGAGGCTCCCTCGAAGATCTGGCCCAGACCGATGGCAGGACCATTCTGTTCGAGCAGGTTCACCGCAGCGGTGGTATTCGCACCCTTTCCCAGCCATAACAGAGAGATGTCATCTTCCGTCGGCCCGAGCGGGCTGAGAGACCCCATGGCCGGAGTGTCGGGATTCTCGGGAGAGGGCGGAGGCGGAAGGAAACCGGCGAGCACTGTCGCCGGTGTAGAGGTAATCCCGTTGCCGAGTTCCTTGAAGAGGTTGGTATCGATCGGCGACTGCCCGTGCTTGGCCGTGACGATAATCAGCGTGCTCTCGAGCAGGCCGAGCCTGTTCAGCTCCGAAACCATCTGGCCTATCGCGGCATCCACGAACACGAATTCGTTTTTCAGGTTCGTGGTCGGCGTGCCGGCGGCATCCAGATAGCCGCCCTTAACCCCGCCTTTGATCAGCTTCTCTCCCACGCTCACCGCCTGGAAGTTCATGCCGAAAAGATTAGGGACCGGTGCCCGGCTGTTTCCGAGGTGAGTCTTGCCGTCGATCTGGTTGATGATGGCGTTCACCTTGAGCTGGTCGTAGCACTGGATGGCCTGAAAATCGGTCGTCCAGTCGCTGCCGCTCGGGGTGATGCTGCCGCAGTTGAAGTTCGTGCCCGCCGTGGTGACACCAGGCAAAGAAATCTGATTCGAGTTGACTTCAGGCGAGTAGTAATCGTCAAGATTGACCGGGGTATTCTGGCCACTCCCGAGCGGCTTACCAGGCGCCACGCTCGAGCCGGAAACCGCCGCATAGACCGCGTGCTTGTCGGACCAGGCGGTGTAGAAGCCGGCCTGGTGGATCACGCCGAAGATGCTGTTCGTGCGAATGAAATTCCATGGATAGACGGGCGCGCACCCGCCATTAAGAGGATCGGGCGTGTAGGGATCCCGGGGCAGTTTGGTGAAGTCGATGGCATTTACGTTGCCGTCCGTGACGCTCGCACCCGGTGCACCACCGTTGAGCAGCGTCTGGTTGAACTCAACACCTTCTTCGTATTCCGTTGTCGTGCCGTTCGGCACGTTGGGTGTGCAAGGACCAGCGAAGTTACCATTACCCGTATTGTTGAACGGTGGCGCCAGCACTCGGTCATAAGCGACGTCATAGAATGCGCCGACTGTTTTTGGTGTACCGCCTGTAACGATGGCCATGAGGCCAGGGAAAGAATCAGAGGGCTTCGAGGTAGACGTGCGCGTATAATTCACGCCGGTTTTCCCAAGCGCGGCCAGGTTCGGACAATAGCCGCCGCTGACGCAGTTGAGGTAGTCGAGAGCATGCATACCGTCGACGCTCAGAAGAAGCACGCGCTGTATCCCGTTCCTTCCGTTTCGGTCCTGCGGGAATGCCTGCGGCATTGCGCACACGGAGAGAGCAATTACCACTGTTATCAATCGTCTTTTCAAAACTGGCACCACCTTTCGGGAGGAGGTTAACAGCGCGGAGTTGCAACGCCGTTACGGTGCAGTAAAAAAACGGCCGACCCGTATCGGCTATGTGCTGTTCCATCCAGGAAGGGGACTGTGACTGTCAGTGAACCAAATCGTTGCGGACGATCTTTCCACCCTTCATGACGAATTTGACACGGGCGATTTCGGTGATGTCGGCGAGCGGGTCGCCCGAGACCGCGACGAGATCGGCGAACTTGCCTTTTTCAACTGACCCGATGCGATCGGACCAGCCGAGGGCTTCGGCGTTCACCATCGTGGCGCTCTGCAGGGCGCGCACCGAGCTCAGTCCGCCGTGCTTCACCAGTTGTTCGAGTTCCAGCGCCTGCGAGCCGTGCACAAAAGTGGCGCCGTCGACGCCGCTGCCGACCATGATCTTCAGGCCTTTCGTCGCCGCGGCCATTTGCACGGCGTGTTCGAAGATCGGAATCATGCGGTATTTTCCGCCGGTCGATTTGGCGTCGTTGTCGTCCATATAAGGTTCGGTGTAGCGCTGCAGCGTGGGGTCGTAGCGAAGGCCCTTTGCGACCATCATGTCGAGCTGCGCCTGATCCAGACCGAAGCCGTGCTCGATGGTGTCGCACCCGGCAATGATGGCGTTTTTCTGGCCTTCGCCTCCATAGACGTGGCAGCCCGCTTTATGGCCGAGCTTATGCGTTTCGTCGATGAGGGCCTCGAGGACGGGCAGCGGGTAGGTGACCACGTATTGCGGCTCGCCCGACGGCGAGAACGAATAGGCGCCCGCGGGGAAGAGCTTGATCCAGTCGGCGCCGTGGGCGATCTGTTCGCGGACGGCTTTGCGCGCGTCGTCGACGTTGCGGACGATGGTGCTGGCGAGCGGGTTGTCGGGCGCAGCTGGATTGGCCGGCGTAGCGCCCCACACGATCCCGAGCGTCGAGACCTGATAGCGCGGGCCGTCGATGCGGCCTTCGTTGATGGCGTCGCGGATGGCAATGTCGCCGTAGCCGTTGCCGTGCGAACTCATGTCGCGGGCGGTGGTGAAGCCGGCGCGGAGGTCGGCCTGGGCGTTCTGGACGGCAATCAGCATGGATACTTCGGTGGTGCCTTTCGCGCCGCGCTGATTGAACATGTGGGTATGGGCGTCTATCAGGCCGGGCAGCACCGTTTCGCGGCTGAGGTCGATGACGCGCGCCCCGCTGGGGATGGTGATGCGGCCTTCGGAGCCAACGTCGGTGATGCGGTCTCCGCTGAGGAGGATGACCTGACGGGTGAGAAGCTGGCCTGTTTTGGAGTCGAACAGGCGTCCGGCCCGGATGGCTGTGAGTTGGGGCGCAGGCGGGCACTGGAAGAAGCCGCCATCGGAGCCGGTGCAGGGGGTGGGGCCTGCGCCGCGCCATGGGGTTTGCGCAAACAGGGCGGCGGTAGTCAGTAGCGGGAGGAGAAGCGTCAGGCGTCGCATGGCGCCTCCAATGGTATTACGCTGGAGTCACATGGAAGTTAGTCTTAGTCCGGAACTGGAGGCCCGTCTCGTATCTCTGGCGGCGCGCCGGGGGCGCGATGTCGCGGCGCTTGCTAAAGAGGCGATCGAGCGTCTGGTTGACTACGACGAGTGGTTCCTGGCAGAAGTAGCCAAGGGCCGGGCCGCCGCCAAACAGGGCGAGCTTGTCGAGCATGAAGACGTTCGCAAGCTGATCGACAGCCGTTACGCGGGTTGATGCGCGTCCGCTGGACCGAATCCGCCGTCCGCGACCTCACGTCAATCTGCGATTACATTGAGAATCACGACAGTCCGCACGCTGCGCGTGCCGTGGCGCTTCGAATCGTCGAGGGTGTCGACTCCCTGGTGAAGTTTCCCCGCCGCGGGCGGATTGGCAGCGATCCCGCAACGCGTGAACTTGTTCTCCCGGTTCACCCTGGCTGGTGATCTACAGCGTCGATGATGATGGGGTTGAAATCCTTCGCATTCTTCACGGAGCTCAAAAACGGCCATGAATATTTGGCAACTGTGTCCCCGCGGAAGCGTACAATTCGACATATGAAGACAGGGTTCGTGACCACCTTCGCCCTTTCTCTGCTCTTGGCCAGGTCATTACTCGCCCAGAGCATCACCGGAACCTGGCAAAGCACAACCGAAGTCAACAAGACAACCTATCGCGCCGTCGCGAAGATCTCCACTACCGAAAAAGACACGCTGGGCGGTCTATTCTATCCCGGCATTGACCAACAGGGCGGCACCAGCGTTCCTCTTGGCGGCGTGTCGGTGCAGGGCTCCACAGTGAAGTTCGCGGTGCCCGCAATTGGCGGCACATTCGACGGGAAGCTGGCGCCCGACGGCAAGTCCATGACAGGTACCTGGAGCCTCGGCGGTGGTAATTCCGTAACGATGACGCTCACGCGCGCCACTCCCGAGACCGCGTGGGCCATCCCCGAGCCTCCGGCGCGCCCGAAGGCGCTGCCCTCCGACGCCGATCCGTCCTTTGAAGCCGCCACCATCAAGCCTGTAAACCCCGACGTGCCCGGCCGCTTCTTCCGCACCTCCGGCACAGAGTTCAGCACGCACAACACGTCGCTCGCCGACATGATGTCATTCGTCTACGGAATCCAGCTCAGACAGATTATCGGTGCTCCCGTGTGGGTCGAATCCGAGAAGTACGACTTGCAGGCGAAATTCCCTCCGAAGGGTATGCCCAGCGCCGCACAGGTCAAGACGATGATGGGCAAGCTCCTGGCCGATCGCTTCCAGCTCAGGTTCCATCGCGATAAGAAGGAACTCTCCGTTTATGCGATCGTCATAGGCAAAGACGGTCCAAAGCTCACCAAAAGCACTGGCGATCCCACCGGTGGTCCCAGCCTCTTCTTTCGCGGCCTGGGACAATTGCCTGGACGCAACGCAACCATGGCCGACCTGGCGGGCGTCATGCAGAGCGCGGTTCTCGACCGCCCCGTCATCGATCAGACGGGTCTGGCCGGGCGCTGGGACTTCAGCCTCAACTGGACGCCCGACGAATTCCAGTTCGCCAGTTTCGGCCCGCGGCCGCCGATACCGCCAGGCGACGCCAATGCGCCCGATCTTTTCACCGCGTTCCAGCAGCAGCTCGGCCTGAAACTGGAATCGACCAAGGCGCTGACCGACGTCCTGGTAGTGGATAAAGTCGCTAAGCCTTCTGCTAACTGACGCACACCTGGCAGGCCGCTGAAAAAGCTCTTTTCGTTGCCGCTTGCTGACGCGCGCGGTTCAGTAACCCCTGCCGAATCAGCACCTGCTTTTCCGAACCGCGACCCGCAGCTCCTGGCCGATCCACTCGTTGTCCTTCACCAGACTTTCGAAATAGCGTTTGCCGTGCAGACGACGCCGTTCGTATTCCACCCCGGCGCCCATCAGCAATCCCGCCGTCTTGTTCTAAAACATCACGGTTTCTTCCACCAGCAGACGCCGGAACCGCATCTGCTGGCGCAACGCTCCCAGCTCCGGCGAAATCACGAAACAGGCCGGGAACAGATTACACCGCAGCAGGCCCGCAATGGTGCGCGCATCGACCTTGTCGCTCTTTTTCTTTCCCGCGCAGATCGCCTTCATGCGCGCCGCGTGCCCCCTCTCGAGCTTTGCCGCGTGCGGCTTTAGATGCTGGTAAATCCATTGACTGAACATGGTCGCTTCCATCGCGCCATGCCATGGCCCCGGCAGAGTCCGGACCCATCCATCCAACGCCGCCCGCGTCGCCGGAATGCTGCCTTCCACCACGATTCCGCCCTCTGCTGTCTTAACGCAGAAGGCGATCACTTGCTAGTGAACGTCCAGTCCAACAAAATAGAGGTGCATAGGTTTTCTCCACAATCGGGATTCGGGGACCTTCCGGTCCCCCACCTCGATTGTGGAGAATCCCGAACCCCCCTCTACCTACGCATTCAAACTGTAAAGGAGTGGCAAGAAGCGCTGTTCAACAGCCTGCTAGACAGTTCCCCGCGATCTGGTCAAGCACGTCTTCCAGGTCATGCTCCGGCTTTGGAGACATCAACTTTGCTGCGGTCGTAGGCTCCGAAATCTCCGACGGATAATCGGGATTCGATCTGCGGTGCGACGGATCAACGCCGTCCGCGCCGGGAATCGCTCCCTGCAGCGCCACCGACTTGAAGAGGCCAGCAATCTCTTGGCCGAGCACGGCAACGCGGTGTTGGGCGCTACGATTGCAGTTGGTGGTGCGTTCCGATGAAACTGGGAATCGATTTTGGCACTACGCTTATCGTGGCTGCAGCGGCGGACCGCGGCAACTATCCGCTGGTGAGTTTTGAATCGCCCGAGGGACGGGCGCGGGAGTGGTTCCCGCCCTTGCTGGCGATACGTGGTAGCGAGCGCCGTTACGGCTGGAGCGCGTGGGCCGTGCAGGGCGATCGCGGATGGACGGTGTTTCGCTCGCTTAAGCGTCTGCTGAAACGAGCCGGTCCAAACACGCGGCTGGATCTCGCGGGTTGCACGATGCCGGTTATGGAACTGCTGACCGAGATGCTGTCGGCGTTCCGGCAGCATCTGCGCCAGGCGTCTACGCTCTCACTCGAACGCGGGGAGCCGATCGAAGCCATGATCGGAGTGCCGGCCAATGCCAACAGTAATCAGAGATTTCTGACGGCGGAGGCCTTTCGCGCGGCCGGCTTTGAGGTGCTGGGAATGCTCAATGAGCCATCGGCGGCCAGCGTCGAGTTCGGCCATCGCGAGCGGGCTCAGCGCAAGGGTGAGCCACGAAAGTCGATGCTGGTCTATGACCTCGGCGGGGGTACCTTTGATGCATCCCTGGTCGAAATGGGTGAGGACACCCACGACGTGGTGGCCAGCGTCGGCCTGCCGGATATCGGGGGCGACGACTTTGACGAGATTCTGGCCGGTCTGGCGCTGGAGACCGCGGGTCGCGCCGAAGAACGTGATTCGCTCTCCGATGGCGAGTGGTTCCGACTGCTGGAGGAGTGTCGCGAGCGCAAGGAATCGCTGAATCCCAATACGCGCCGTATCGTCGTTGACCTCGAGCGCGTGCGCGAAGGCTGGGGAGAGGTTTCGATCGCCGTGGGGCCTTATTACGAGCTCTGCCGGCCTATGGTGGAGCGGACCGCGGAGTTGGTGGAAGAACTGCTTGCGGCGCATCCCCCCGGTCCGGAGAGCCGGTCCATCGAAACGCTCTATGTTACCGGCGGTGGCTCCGAGCTTCCAGCGGTGGCGCGCGTGCTCAGGGAAACGTTTGGCAGGGCTGTGCGGCGGTCAGCTTACATGCGCGCCGCCACAGCCATCGGTCTTGCCATTAGCGCCGATGCACGCTCCGGCTACGTGCTCCGTGACCAGTTTGCACGTCACTTCGGCGTGTGGCGGGAGACCGCGCACGGCCGCGACGTAGCCTTCGATCTCCTCTTCCCGCGCGGTCTGGAGTTGCCGCGCCAAGGCGCGCCTCCACTGCGTGTCGTGCGTTCCTATCGGTCGGCCCACAATATAGGTCACTTCCGGTACGTCGAGGCGGCGAGCATCGATGAGGACAGCCAGCCGTCGGGCGACCTGACGCTGTGGGACAACATTCTATTTCCCTTCGACCCTGCCTTGCAAGGGACTGAAGACCTGACGCTGGTCGATGTGAGGCGCAAAGCCGAGGGCGCAGGCTCCGAAATCGAAGAAGAGTACCTGTGCGATGCCAACGGTGTCGTGAAAGTGACGATTTGCGACCGTTCGGCCTCATATCGTCGTGAGTACACGCTCGGTCGCTGGTCGAACCCGGCGCCTCGCAATCCCGAAGTGATCACCAGCAAACACGGCCGGAGAAGCCGCCATTGGTAGTATCCGTGCGCACGTCGGCGACACGGGCTTCCTCATTCCGGTGCAACAGGCCATTTCAGAAAGGCGGCTCCCTCTTTCTGAGGCCGTCGATCCGGCGGAGAGATGATGCTGGCCACCCGACTCCGGCCTCCCGGCTTGTTCATCCGTGCGTTGCCCCCGCTCTCGCCATTCGCCATTCCGCAGTTCTGCGGCGAATGTATTCCTTGTAGTCGGCGGATGTTTTCAGTGGGGGCATGGTGTGGTGGGTTCCACCCTGTTCGTCCGGAACCGGAAGCTGAGAGACCAGATCCGCCTGAACCCGTTGCAGGTGCGACGGGATGGTTTCGTCAATGTCGGCTGAAGATGCCACAGGGACGGTAACCCCCTGCAGCGGATCATCGTCACGCGGCACAGCCAGGGTCAGGGCATTGCCGATATCGACTGCCGCGGCGTCTCTTGCCGTAAGCGCGGGGAGATTCCATCGCGCCTCGATGGTCTTCAGGATGGAGGTGTGATCGAGCGGCGTGGCTCCTTCAGGCACGCGGAATACTGTGCCGGCCGGGATCAGCGGAGACACAAGCACCGCCGGAACGCGTGGGCCGAAGCGCATGAAGTCGAAGCCGTACTCGCCGGCCGAATTATCCGGCGGCGTGGCTCCGGAAGGAGGAGGCACGTGATCGTAACAGCCACCGTGCTCGTCGTAAACGACGATCAGCAGCGTTTGGTTCCATGCGGGACCATTGCGGAGAGCGTAATAAACATCGTGAATCAGTTGCTCGCCGAGCGCGACATTGTAATTCGGGTGCTGGCTGTTTCCGTCCGCGCCCCATGAGGGTTCAAGGAACGTGTAGGAGGCCAGCGTTCCGTTTGTGGCCGCTGTCTGAAAGTCCTTAAATTCGCCGAAATGGCTGTCGTCGGCGTTGGTCGTGTCGGAAAAGTCCATGCGTGTGAGAGGCGGCGCGTCGTACCCGTAAATGCTCCACGTCAGATTGTGGCTGGAGAGCATGCTGTAGATGCTCGGGCAGGTATATTTAGTGGCCTTGTCATCCATGTGCCCCTGCGATGTGCCGGCGTTGACGAAAGCCCGGTTCGGCAGCGTCTCGGTGGGGACGGAACCAAACCAGAAATCGCAGACCGCGTAGCCCTGCGCCAGACCGGAAAAGACCGGCAGCATCTTTGGCGGAAACGCTCCCATGATGTTGCGTGCGGTGGTACCCGGCAGAATCGAGTACTTTTCCTTTGTTTCCCATCCGAGCGTGTAGTTGAAATCCGCGACGAAGCCGCTGTTGGTCGCAACCGGCGGGGTGGGAGCTGTGGTGGCCCCAAAGAGCTGCGAATTGGTGGCACTGTAGCCTTCGCCGGGATCGGCTCCGGGCATGAAATAGGCGTTGCTGTCCGAAGGAGCAATCGTGAAAATGCTCACCTGCGCCCCATTCGTGTCCGGATTGGACTCCTTGCCCGTGAGTCCCTCGAACGCCTGGCCTGAGGGTGAGACATTGCTGCTTGCCGAATACAAAAGCCCGAGCATGTGATCGAACGAGCGATTCTCCAGCATGAGAACGACAATGTGATTGATTGAAGAAAGCTGGTTGTTCGGCATGCCTTTTTCCCATTTTCACGAACTCGGGTTACGGCGTGATTTTTCGCAGCGCACCGCGCGTGCGGAACAGTACGTCGGCGAGGGCTCAGTCACCGGAAACGCTGAAGTGCTGATTGAGCCTCATCGCCTGAAGAAGGGCGAGTATATCTTTCGACACGTGAATCAGCTTCAGCTCTCCCCCGCCTTTGCGCAGGGAATTATGCACGGAAACCAACAGCCCGATAGCCATCGAGTCAATGGCACTGACGCCGGCCAGATCGAGGGTCAGGTGGCGAATCCCGGCGGCCACCATCCCGGTCAGTTTCGAGCGAAACGCGGGCAGATAAGCCGCTACCAAATCCCCGTCGGGCCTGGTCACGGCAGTGTCGGTTTCCTGCAAAGCCGCCTGCTGGGAAATCACTTCATCGTTCATGCTGTTGCCTCGTACCTTTTGACAATCGTTACCGAGTTCCCCGCCCGATTGAAGCGGACGAAATTTGCATAGTGCCGGAGAATTTCGACGCCGCGGCCGTGATCCGCGGAGGGTTCCGGGCGGCGATTCCACGCGGAACGCCAATCAAAACCCTTGCCCTCGTCCCGGATGGTGATTATCAGACGGTCCGCTTTGGCGCGCATCGAGCACGTAATGCGCTTCCCCGAATCGCCCAGGCAGCCATGCAGAACCGAATTGGTGAGTGCTTCACGCAGGAGTAATTCCGCACTGAAGGAATTCAGTCCGGCGCACGCGTTTAACCGCCAGCGTTGAAACCCTTTGCAGAGCTGCTCGACGGCGTCGAGAGTGGCGGGTAATTCGCAGCGCCACTCTATGTATTTCGCGCTCATCGCATGACTTCCACACCCATTAGAAGAAGATCGTCGTGAATCCGGGCGGCGCCGGACTGTATCTCCGCGGCGATGGTGGCGACGGCTTCGCCCAGCGGCGGTTTGCGATGGTTCACGCAGGATTGAACGAGACAGCCAAGACCGTCCTGCCGTCGTCCGCCGATGAAGCACTCAATCATCCCGTCGGTGTAGAGAAAGAACCGGTCACCCGGAGAAACGAACAAATCCCTGCGCTGCAGGACGAGGGAGCTGAACATCCCGAGCGGATGGCTGTCCATTTCGAGTGTCTGCGCTTCGCCCGACGCCCGGATGAGGATCACAGGCGGATGCCCCGCGCTCACCACAGACAGCCGTCCGGTCGAACGGTTCCACTCGGCGTAACAGGCTGTCAGGTATTGTTCCTCGCCAAGAATGTCACGCATCACTGAATCGATGCCGCGCATGGTGTCTTCCGGTGAATACAGCGGGCCCGAATACTGGCGAAGCAAAGCCTTGATCGCTGCCGTCAGAAACGCGGCGGTCACCCCGTGGCCGCTGATGTCCGCGACGAAGTAGCCAAACACACCGGGGCTGGACGATACGATGTCGTAGAAGTCACCGCCCGCTCCCTCAAGAGGGTTGTAATAGACAGCGAACGACGCTTCAGGGCGTTCGTCCGGGCGGACCAGTATGGCCCGCTGTGCATCGCGCAGTTCCGCGAGGCTTTCCTGGTTGCGCTGCGCCATGGCGCTCCTGATCTCGCGGAGCCGAAGGTGCACCCGGACACGGGCGAGGAGTTCCTCGGGATATACAGGTTTTGAGAGATAGTCAACACCGCCCACCTTCAGGCCGTAGACCTTATTCCTCACGTCATTGAGTGCTGAAACGAAGATGACCGGGATGTCGGACGTCAACGGATCAGACTTCAGTCTGGCGCAGGTCTCAAAACCGCTTTCGTCCGGCATCATGACGTCCAGCAGAATCAGATCCGGCAGATTGGCCCTGCTCATAGCCAGAGCCATCGCGCCGTTCCCGGCACTCAGAGTTCGAAAACCTTCAGAGCGGAGAACGTGTTCAAGCAATTCCACGTTCATCGGTAGGTCGTCCACGATGAGGATCCGTGGTGATAGCGGCCGCAGAGACGGCAGATCGCAGCCGGAAATGCCGAAGGGCGGCATCGGCGCAGTTAAGTCGATGGCTTCCGTTTCCGTCATGAGCGTTGCGCTGCGATTCCTGTCTCGTTCCGAAGGCGCGGTCCTAACAGTGGGGTGGTCCGGCGGGCAAATTTTCTCGCGCGGCCTCTGCTAATTTGTCGGCAGATCGCCCGGGGATCTTTAGCAGGCTGCTGAAAAACGCTTCTTGCCACTCCCTTACGGTCGCGGTTCGGAAAAGCAACTGCTGATTCCGCAGTAGTTACTGAACCGCGCGCGTCAGCAAGCGGCAACGAAAAGAGCTTTTTCAGCAGACTGTTAGAGCGAATTGTGTAGAATGCGTCGGGGGGTTGTTATGAATACTCTGATCGCTGTGGCTGGTGCGTTTTCGGTCCTCGTCTCGGGGGCGCAGGCGCAATCGCTGAACTGGGCCTATCCGGTTCCGGATCCGCCGCCTCAGACGGCCGCCGATAACGGACCGAAGCACCTGGCCGGAAGCACCAAGGCGTATACCCAGGCGCAGATCGACGATCAGTTCAATCCACCAGACTGGTTCCCGGACGAACACGGCCCTCTGCCCCGCGTCGTCCAGACCGGAATACAGGCGCAGGCCTGCGGGTCGTGCCATCTGATGACGGGGTTGGGTCATCCCGAGTCCGCGAGCCTTGCGGGACTGCCGGTGGCCTACATGATCCGGCAAATGGAGGACTTCAAGAATAACCTGAGGAAAGATCCGGAAGCTAATGTTAATTCAGCACGTGCAGCGCGGATGAACAATATTGCGATGGGCCTTCCCGAAGAAGAAATGCGCAAGGCGGTCGCTTGGTTTGCGTCGCTCAAACCGGCGGTCTGGTACAACGTTGTCGAAGCCACAACGGTACCGAAGACCTGGGTGAACGGCGGGCGCATGCGTCTTCCCCTACCAGCCGGGGGAACCGAGCCACTTGGCAACCGCATCATCACTCTGCCGCAGGATCCGGCGCGGGTTGAACTGCGCGATCCGCATTCGGGTTTCATCGCATACGTGCCGCCCGGCAGCATCAAGAGAGGCGAGGAACTGGTGACAAAGGGGGGTGGGGGCAAGACCATTGTCTGCAGCACCTGCCACGGTGAAGGCATGAAAGGGCTGGGCGACGTGCCTGGGCTCGCCGGGGTGCATCCTATTTATGTCGTGCGCCAGCTCTATAACATCCAGGTCGGCGCAAACAGCAGCAGCGCGGCCGCTCTGATGAAGAAAGTCGTTGAAAAGCTCTCAACCGACGACATGATCGCTATTGCCGCCTACACTGCATCGCTCAATCCGTAAACTTCGCTTCTAAACCCTGGAATTCCGGCGAAAATTGCCGATAAGGAAGACGTGATTAGCCCGGTTTCTGAGACGTTGGCCGTTTCCGCAGCTGGCGCTGCCACATCGAAGTCGCGCCGGCGGCAAAATGCCCCTGTGGAGGAGACTGAGGACATCGTCGAGTTGAGTTCGGAGGCACAGGCTGCTGGCCAAGGAGAGGGCGACGACGAAACCCCACCCGACCACAACTAAAGATTCCCGAGCAAATGCCGATAAGGAAGGTCAGGAGACACGCATCGAATGATTAGTCCCGTTTCGCCGACACAGGCAGTTCCGGCTGCCGCCCAGGCTGCTTCCCAACCTGCTCCGCGCCCGGCGCCCGCTGAACCCCAGGACAGCGTTCACTTAAGCGCGCAGGCGAAGGCGCAAGCCCCGGGAGATGTCGACCACGACGGCGACAGCCACTAAGCGAGACGCGCACGACCACCAGGATCGCGCAGTTCGGCGGTGCGTTCGTATGCTGTCGCGTCGATTCCTGCCTGATCGAGCGCCAGAGCCGCGGCGACACCGCCCATCCACCACCGAGGATGCCGTTGTTCAATCCGGATTGACCCATCAGGGAATTAAAGTCAGACAACGCGCAGATACCTTGCGTTGCCCGCGAAAAACCGCTCACTTCATTTTCCCGAAGCGGCGGCCCAGAATCATCTTCACCAGGATATGATCGGTCGCGCCTGTCAGGCCGACGCCTACACCGAAATTGAACTCCCATTTCGGACTCACATTCAGATCGGTTACGGCGAAAATCTGCTGCTGTTGCTGTTGCAGCGGATCGAATCCCGTGACCGGACCGACCGCCCCGTAATATTCGAACCCCGCATTCACAGCCTTCGTGACATCGTAGCCGACCTTCACGTTGGGAGAAAACGTCACACCTTCTGAAACAGACGGGCCGTGAAACGAGCGGTCGAGCACCGGGTTAAAGCACAGATACCAGCGGCCGAGGGTCTTGTCGACAATAGGACGCAGCTCCAGGGTGAAAGTGTCCGGCGAGTAGACCGCGCGCTGGTAGCCGAATTCGGCGGAAAGGCTGACGCCCACGGGCCACTTCCACGACTCCGGAGCAGCCACCCGCGGACGAATATGATCGCCGACCCACTGGTATCCCACTCTTGTATCCGCACTGGTGAAGACGTAGAAGCCGATTTCGAACCAGTCGCTGACCCCGTGCGTGATTTCAAGCGTTTCGTGGAGTTGGTGCTCGGTCGGGTACTGGCCGTCGACGACCGTCTTGCTGCCCTGAAAAGTGAAATTACTGTGCAGCTCCACCATTGTGGCGCCGGGAGAAACCAAGTCGGAGCCGTACACCTGAATTTCGTAGCTCCCCTGGGCATGCAGGAGTACGACAGGAAACGCAGCCAGCAGAGCAAGCCGAAGGAACCGATTCAGAAGCATCAGCCGAGGAATCATTATTTCATGCCCTTATATGGGTTACGGGCCTTGGGTTCGTTTGGTTGTCCGGTGTGGATGGGTTTTCATCCGTGGCGATGGTTGGTTTTCGAAAAAGGACGCCGCGGTAACAATTCGGTAACATGCGGTTTGTAGGCTCGGGACATGACGACTTATCGCATCGCAGTCCTCGCCGCAGCCGCTGCGCTGTTGGCTGTTCCCGCCCGCACCCAGACGGCTGGCGAGCTTCTGCAGAAAGGCATCTACACACAGGACACGGCCGGCGATCTCGACGGCGCCATCGCCATCTACCGGCAGATCGTCGGTTCCGGAAACACGCCGCGCGACATTGCCGCACAGGCGCAATACCGGTTGGCCCAGAGCCTGATCGAGAAAGGCGATCTCTCGAACGGCGCCACCGAATTCTCCAATCTCGCGCGTAACTATGCCGATTACAGTAAGCTGATCAGCAGCCTCGCAGCACAGGCGAGCAAGAGCGTGAACGCCGTGCCGGGCGGGCGCGGAAGCCGCGGCGGCGGGGATATCGCGGCAACAGAACGGGAGATCGAGGGGCTGAAGGTGGTGATCGATCGCCTGAAAGCCGACGGAGCAAGGCGGACCGACGAGGCGCGTCTCGAGTTTGAACGGCGGGTGACCGATCTCGAGGCCGCCCTGACAGCCCCCAGGACCGAGACCACGGCCATGACCTTCGACTCCAACATCCCGGTCACGGTCAAAGGGACGGTCTTCAAGTTCCAGATGATGAATCCCAACAGCCTGATCTCCATCGACCCGATGGACGGCAGCGGCAAGCGCTACACATTCTTCCTCGCGAGCGCCAATCAGGTCATGAAGCAGGGTCTGAGTCGCGAGGCGATCCATCTCGGCGACGCGGTCACTGCCACTGGCTATCTGGCAACTGGTGGTCAGATGATGCCCGACGGCACCATCGCTGCCAGCGCGACTACGATTACCAATGCGAACGGTGCCAAAATATTCGATCGCGCTCAGGTGACGCAATGAAGCCGCTCCTGCTCATCACCACCATGGCGTCGACACTGCTCGCGCAGCAGCCGACTTGGGCAATCGCAGCGGGCGGCAAAATGTCGTTCGAAGTCGCGTCGGTCAAGCCCACAACTGGTAACGCGTTCCATCTTCCCGCGTTTCCGCTCGATTCCGGCGATGCTCCACCCAACACCGGAGGACGCTTCTCCGGCGTCTTCCCGCTGCAGGTTTACATCCAGTTCGCTTACAAGCCTGCCATGATCGGAACCCTGCCGAAGTGGGTGCAAACGGATGTCTTCGAAATCGAGGCACGCTCGTCTGATCCGAACGCCACCAAGGACCAGTTTCGCCTTATGATGCAGTCGCTCCTCTCCGATCGATTCAAGCTGGCCGTGCACTCCGAAACGCAAACACTTCCGGCACTCGCACTGACGCTTGCCAAACCCGGCCGAACCGGCCCGCAGCTTCAGCGTCATCGCGACGGGACGCCGTGTACCGCGTCCGTGGCGGGGGCCGCGCCCGCTCCCGGTTTCTGCGGAGTCTACAACGTCCTGAAGACGCCCAACGGCATGCACGCAGTGTCCCACAATATGACAATCGACGTGCTTGCCGAGTCGCTTTCGCTGATGGGGGACCTCGGGCGGGTCGTCGTAAACCAAACCGGTCTCAAAGGAAACTTCGACGTCTCTCTCGACTGGACGCCCGACTCGCCCGACGCGCAACCGCAGGGTCCCTCATTCCTCACCGCCATCCGCGAACAACTCGGACTCAAACTGGAATCAACCAAAGCGCCGGTCAGAACTCTTATCGTCGATCATGTGGAGCGGCCCTCTGAGAATTGATACCGGACGCGGCGCATGGCTGGCCCTGGCCTTTCTGGCGCTAGGCGTCGTTGTTCCTACTGTCTGCATTCTCTGGTTCATGAATGAAGCGGCCCGTGCGCAGTCCGAAGCCGCGAAGCAAAGCGTGGCCGAAGCCTATCGAGGCCAACTCCGTTTTCTCAGTGACCGCCTTGATTCCTGGTGGGTCAACCGCCTCGATGCCATCTACGAATCCGCCCGTGATGGAGAAGCCCACGATTTCACACGCATCGTGAAAGCTGGTCTCGCCGATTCCCTCGTCCTGCCGCGCTACCCCGCCCCCGCCGGCTCTGCCGCTGCGGATCCGGCCGCACTGGCCGCGCAGCAACAGATACGGGCTCTGGTTCGCACCGACAAAGAAGCCGCGCTTCGCGCCGTCGAAGAACATTTCGGCAATGGCCGCCTCGCCGCAGCCAGCGATTCAGACGGCCGCCTGATCGCCGCGGACGAACAACTCCTCGCGCTGCACCTCATGCCGCCCGGCGATCACCGGCGCGCGCCGGTGATCGGTCGCCTCGCGTCCCTGTTGAACGATTACGACCACACCGCGATGCCCGCCGCACAGCGCCTCTTCCTGATGGATGAAGTCCGCACTATAGCGCCGGCCGCCGTATTCCCGACATTCGAAGCGGAGCGCCTCGCCGGGCAGTTCGTGGAAGACGGCGATCCGCGTCCCGCCTCCGCCGGCCTGCAGCCAACCCGCATCCCCGACATCTGGCAGCTCACGTCGAGACCAGGGCGCTTCGTCGCTCTGTATCGAACCGTCACCGTGATCGCTGCGGCACGCACTATTCTTGATGACGGCAACAAAGCCGTGAACTTCCACCTCACGCCCCCCAACGTGCGCACGCGCGCCGAATCCGTCTCCGCGGGTCCCATGCTTTCCGGCTGGCAACTCTCCCTTACCGTCGTCGATCCGAAGTTCCTGGACCAGGCCGCGCGCAGCCGCACGGCGTCTTATCTCTGGGCCGGCTATCTCGTCATCGCCCTGATCGTCGTCACCGGTCTCGTGGCCGGACAATCCTTCCGCAGACAGATGCGTCTGGCTCGCCTTAAGACCGACCTGGTCGCCGCCGTCTCGCATGAACTGAAAACGCCGCTCTCTTCGATGCGCCTGCTGGTCGATTCCCTGCTGGCAGATGACGAACTTTACACGCAGAAGACGCGCGATTATCTGCAACTCATGTCGAGCGAGAACGCCCGCCTCACGCGCCTCGTCGAAAACTTCCTCACCTTCACTCGCATCGAACGCAACCGGCAGCGCTTCGAGTTCCATCCGATCGACCCGGCGGAGGTCGCGCAGTCGGCCGCCGGTATCGTGCGCGAGCGCTTTGAGGCTGAGGTCCGGATTGAACCCGGTCTTCCGCGCATTCATGCCGACCCCGATGCGCTCCTCACGGCTCTGGTCAATCTCCTCGACAACGCCTACAAGTACACGCCGGACGAGAAACACATTCGCCTGACCGTGCGCGCCGAATCGGGCGAAGTCGTGTTCGCCGTGGAAGACAACGGCATCGGCATCGCAGCGCGTGAGCAGAAACGCATTTTCCGGCGCTTCTATCAGGTCGACGCGCGCCTTGCCCGCGAGACCGGCGGCTGCGGACTCGGCCTGAGCATCGTCGATTCCATCGTTCGCGCTCACGGTGGATCGGTGCGCGTGACAAGCCGCCTCGGCTCCGGGAGCACTTTCCGCGTCTGTCTTCCCTGCCGCCTGTGACCCGCGCCGCGATTCTCATCATTGAAGACGAGCCCGCGCTCGTGCGCGGCCTCAAAGATTCATTTGCCGCTAAAGGTTTCGAAGTCCTCACTGCCATGGACGGTGTCACCGGCATCGATCTCGCACTGGAACGAAATCCGGATCTCATCCTGCTCGACATCATGCTGCCGCGCGCCAACGGCTACGAAGTCTGCCGGACTATCCGCGAGAGAGGTATCAACGCCCCCATCCTGATGCTGACCGCCAAAGGCCAGGAAGAGGACATCATTCTCGGGCTGAATCTCGGGGCCGACGACTACATCGCCAAGCCCTTCCGCATAGGCGAACTCATTGCGCGCGTCAATGCGTTCCTGCGCCGCGCCCGCGCCAAAGAGCCCGAAATCTTCCGCTTCGGCGACTGCGAACTGCACTTCGCCGCGCACAAACTCTTTCGCAAGGGGCGCGAAATCGAGATGACGCCCAAGGAATTCCGGCTGCTGACCTATTTCGTCTCACGCCGCGGCTGTGCCCTCGCGCGCAACGACATCCTGAACGCCGTCTGGGGCCACTCAATCATCGTGACCGCGCGCAGCATCGACCGGTGTGTCGCAACCCTGCGAGCAAAGATCGAGGCCGATCCCCGACAACCCGCATTTATTCAGACTATTCGCGATATCGGCTACCGCTTCGAGGCCTGAAAGCGCTACTGCACTTCGAGGCGCATGGCGTCGAAGTCCAGCACGAAGCCGCTCCACACCGCGTCCATGCCGATCACTCCGTCGAAATAACGCCGTTTCCCCTGCGGCGCTTCGCGCAGCAGGCTCAGCTTCTTCAGCGCCATCGTTTTGCCGCCGATTTCGATTCGAAGTTCCGGAACGGATTCGATGGTTCGTTTGGTCGTGCCACCCGCGCCGCCCAACAGATCGGTTTTTCTGCGGGCGTGCGATTTTTCGGCCTTACTCAGCGCGTCCCAAAAGGCCGGATACAGCGCCGTTTCGTTCGCTCCCGTGTCCAGATGCATCTGAAGGAAGTCCCTCATGTTCGATCTCGACCACGGGAGACAGTTCGTCGAAAATCCAGATTGGCCTCCCCTGCCCCGACCGTATTGCGCGGCCGGATCTGCACCTGCCCATCGCCTGCAATTCCGACGCGCCCGAGCGCCCGCATCACCGGCAGTCCCGGAATTCCGGTGATCTGGCAATGCATCGGTCCGATGTTGAGCGTCTGGTCGGCAAGCACAAAAAACAGCTCATTATGAATGTGCGCTCCTCTAAATCCGAGATCGCCCGCCCCAGCCAGCCGCAGCGTGCTGCGCTTGTCTGTCGAACCACCAACCCAGGCCTTCGACTGCCGCACGGCCAGCCCCATGCGCCTCGCTTCCGAATCCGTCACCGTTGAGATATTCGCTCCCGTGTCGAATATCCATTCGCCTGTCGCGCCGTTCACCTCGACCGGCACATTTCAGGACCCAAGCTTGTTTCTTACAGCCCGCGCGGGAACGTCCCCGCCGAACTCCGCAATTGGAATCTCCTGCAACGATTCCATCAGCAGGCGCGTGTTCTCGGTTTCTTCCCGATCCGGATCGGCGGCCGGCATCAGCTTGAGTTCCTCCTCCAGCGCTTCGGCGGCTTCTTTGTATCGCCCCAGCCTCTGCAACGCCGATGCGATCTCTTCCCATGCCTCGCGCGCCACCTCGCTCGCCGGCCGCGTGTCGAGAAACTTCCGCAGCATCTCCATCCCCTCGGCTTCATGCCCGAACCGGCTGGCCACCATGCCGCGACAGAACAAGGTCTCCTCGCTGTTCCACCCCGGCTGATCGAGCGCCCTTCGCAATTCGAAGGACCGATGTCGTTCCGTCAGATCGCGCAGCTGACCGGTATCCGCCGTCCAAAGACACGAGCAGCAGACAAACGCGCAGATTCCGGTTCCCGGATATACTCGCACCATGCTGAAGCGTGCCTCCCTCTATATTCTGGCCCTTCCTGGGGTCGTTTTTGCCCACCACGGCGGCGCCGAATACGACCTGCAGAAAACAGTCGTCTATCACGGCAAGCTCACCAGCGTCGACATGATCAATCCGCACTCCTGGATTTACTTCGACGTCACCGGCCCCGACGGCAAGACTGAACACCACCGCTGCGAGATGCGCTCCGTCCACGTCCTGCGCCGCTCCGGCTGGACGAAGGAGCGCTTCCCCATTGGCCAGCAGGTCACCGTTGAAGCGTCGCCCAACCGCACCGACCCTCTCTCCTGCTACCTGCAGACCATCGTCTCCGCCGACGGCACGCGCATGGACCGCTACGGCCAGTACATCGCCGCACCAAACGGCGGCGTCGAGGAAGTGCGCGGCCCTATCGTCGCCACGAAGACCGATCGCCCTCTGCGCCGCCCCTCTGGCGAGCCCAACATCACCGGCGACTGGGCGCCCGTTCAGCTTGTCATGGTGAATCCGAAAGGCACCGGAGGCGGATTAGTCCCGCTCGATACTCTGCCGGAAGTCAAGCCCGGTGAGCTTTCTCCCAATGGAAGGGCCGGAGGCGGTGGACGCGGGCGTGGAGCACCCACTGGTCCGCGTCTCTACGGCGGCACCGAACTGACGGAAGCCGGCGAGAAGGTCGCGAAGAACTTCAAACGCGAAGACAATCCGCGCTTCCACTGCCAGACCACCAGCATCGTCTTCGACTGGACTTTCGACGGCCCGGTGGACCGCATCACGCAGAACAAGGACACGATCACGCTCGAATACGGCCAGTTCGGCCTCAGGCGCACCGTCTACATGAATGCGAAAGGCCACCCCGCGAACGTCAAGCCCACGCGCGCCGGCCACTCCATCGGACATTGGGAAGGCGACACGCTGGTTGTGGATACGGTGGGGTTTCTGCCGGGCTGGCTGAACACGCCGGTTGCGAACAGCGACAAGCTGCACGTCGTCGAGCGCTTCACTCTCGATACCAGCAAGATGGCCCTCACGCGCGCCTACACCGCGGAAGACCCCGTCTATCTTAAAGGACAGTACAAAGGCTCAGACACCATCCTGGTCGCCGACGCTCCGTTTAACCCCGGCAAGTGCAAAGAACTGAACTTTATCGACTACTCAAAGGAACAGAAGCGCTAGCGCGCTTGCCCACCGCCTCACCCCGAGCGGGCTTTGTGGTTCTTATTTCAGTGGAGAGTGATTTGCTGACGCCAGCGGCGTGGAAACTGTAAACAACACCATCGGCCGGCGGGAACTTATGGGAGCGACGCTGGCAAGCGCGGCATTCGCGGAGCTTGCAGCGGGCGCTCCGCAGGAAGACATGCAGCGGCCGGCTGAGACGCGCCGCGGAGACATGCTTTACCGCACGTTCGGGAAGACGGGCGAGACGGTATCGGTAATCGGCGTCGGCGGTTCGCACATCGGCCTGGCATCTTCGGAAGATCTGGCCACGCGAATCGTTCGCACCGCGGTCGATCATGGCGTCAACTTCATGGATAATTCCTGGGACTACAACAACGGAGACGGCCAGGGCGAGATCAAAATGGGCAAGGCTCTGCGGGACGGCTACCGGCAGAAGGTATTTCTGATGACGAAGGTCGACGGCCGTACGAAAGAAGCCGCAACGAAACAGCTGGATGATTCGCTTAAACGCTTCCAGACAGACCACATCGATCTGCTGCAGTTCCACGAGGTGATTCGTATGGAGGATCCCGACCGTTTCTTCGCGCCAGGCGGAGCGCTGGAGGCGTTTCTGGAAGCGCGCAAGGCAGGGAAGATCCGCTTCACAGGATTCACCGGCCATAAGGATCCGCTCATCCATCTGCGAATGCTGGAACTGGCGCGCGAAAAGAAATTTCACTTCGACGCCGTGCTGTTTCCGTCGAACGTCATGGACTGGAGCTTCCGCAGCTTTTTGCATCAGGTCCTGCCCGTGGCAATAGCGGACGGTGTCGCTGTGCAGACGATGAAGCCGATGGGCGACAAATTCATACTCGAGAGCGGTGTGGTGAATCCCACAGAATGCCTGCAGTATGCGCTCAGCCAGCCGGTGTCGGTCGTGATTCACGGGATGGAAAAGATGGAGTATCTGGAACACGCTCTCGGCCTGATCAAGAACTTCAAACCTCTTTCCGAACAGCAAATCGCCGCTCTGGGTGAGAGGGCGAAACACGCGGCGGGATCAGGTAAGTACGAGCTGTTTAAAACGACCAGTTACTTCGACTCGACGGCGAAAAATCCGGCATGGCTGGGATGAGGAACGGGTTGAGACAACAGGAGGTCGCAGATATGGCGGCGAGGAAGTCAGCGAAGGGCCGATCGAAGGTCGAGAAGGTAATGCATGAACACAAAGAGGGCATGCTGAAGTCGGGCAGCGGGAAGAAGGTCACAAAAAGAAAGCAGGCGGTCGCGATCGCCATCAACGAGGCCCGCACGTCCGGCGCAAAAGTCCCGAAGAAGAAGTCGAAACCATGACGCTGCCATGGGCGATCTGACCGCGCTCGCAGAGTCGTCAGACTTACGAATCTGGAGAAGTTCTTCGGGCCCGCAGGCAGGGAAACCCCACCAGGAACGAGATGCGCCTGACGATGCGCACGCTGCTCGCCGATCGCTTGAAATTCAGAATGCATACTGAAGTGCGCGAAGTGCCGGTGCTCGCCCTTGTGCTGTTCAAACCGGGCAGGCTCGGTACCGGGCTTAAGGGACATCCCGTCCATGCACTTTGTCCAACGAGCGTCGCGCCAGATTCTGCGGCTTGCTTCTTCGGGTGCCTACCCTCAACGCGGTCGTCGGCGGATTACCAGCACTTTGCGGCAAAGTCGTGGAAATGCCTCCCAGCGCCGGGGGCGCTCACGCTCCGGAGCGCGCAATGTAACGATGGAATTCCTCGCGAACTATCTAAGCGGAGAAGGAACATTCGGCGCCCCCTCATCAATGCAACCGGGCTCACCGGTGCCTTCGATATTGTTACCGAGTGGGCACCTCAGGGGGACGCCTCCACCCGGTTCCAGCTTCACACCGGATCCTTCAGGCTCGACGTTTGAATAAGCCATCAGCGACCCACTCTGGCTGAGTTTGAGATCCTGGAAGAGTCCGATGCAGGTTATGGTTGTGGATCACGTCGAGCGCCCGTCGGACCACTGACTTCGAGGTGGATTTTTCAGGCCAGCTGATGCGTCGCGGCCCGGAACAAATTGTTCGAATGATGATCCCCGGCCAGCCACCGGTTCAGCTCCTCATGCGCCGTCGCACGTCTCAGCTCGGCGTCTATCGCAGCCGCCGGATTATCCACCGTAAGTTCCAGAATCATCCCGTTCGGATCGGCCGCATAGATCGACCGGCAATATCCGTGCTCCAGCACGTAGAAATACGGCTCGCGGAAACCGGCCTTTTTGAGCCTTTCCTCCACGCCCGCCTGTGCCTTCTCATCGACGTTCAGCGCGATGTGAATGAACGGCGAACTCGGCATGGGCGGGCCGAACAGTTCCTGGTCTTCCGGGTTCGCAAACTGAAAAAACGCCAGCGCGCTGCCGTCCGACAGTCCGAAGAAGCAGTGACAATAGGTGCGCTCCTTCCCGAACAGTTCGTCTGACTCGCACCAGGTCGCCACCAGGGGCATCCCGATCAGGTCCTCGTAGAAATGGCGCGTGGCTTCCATATCGCGTGTGACGTAGGCGTTGTGGTGCAGCCTTGTGGGCAGGTTCTCAGGCATAGAACTCTCCTTCCCGCCGCATCACGCAATTGAGGTACCATGCGGCACTAAAGCAAATGCAGCATTTCGATTCAGCCCATCCCAAGGGTTGCGCGATTTCACTCACCTGCGGCTCGCAAGAGGCACAGCTTTGTCCGGCTTCAGGTGACAGGGGAACGAAGTGAATCAGTGAGCCTGGAGCTTGACAACAATCTCATCGTGACCAGAACCGCCGGGATCATGTAGGCCAGCGTTACTGCGGTCCACATCAACGCACCGGCGCATTGCTGATCCTGCAGCGCGGATGCAAAGACGGGCCGCGACACATTTAAGTATTCGGGGTAAACGACGCGGCCGCAGAATGAAAGGAACGCCGACAGCCCGTCGCACGGCAGTGTTGCGGCGAACAGATAAAGCACCAGCGACCAATCGTGGTCAGTATGGCCGGGGCGCGCCGGAATTATCGGTTGCCAGAAAAGCAACCCGGCGATGAAGAAGGTGGCCTGCTGGATATTGTGCAACGGCATCGAGCGGTATGCTTCGGCGAAAACTGCCGGAATGTGCCAGACCGCCAGCACTGCCGATCCAGCGGCCCAGCAAATCGCAGTGTTAAGGGCCAGTCTGGGCACGCCGAGTACCCACGCTGGAAATCCCAGCAGAATGAGTGCCGGTGCAATAGTCAGCAGAAGCAGGTGCTGGACCATGTGGGCCGTGAGCAGATGCTCATCCATCATGGCGAGGGGTGAAGCCGCGGCGAGCCACACCGACAAGAGTCCGCTAAAGAAACTCGCCACGCGCCACGCCGGAACAGGTCGTTTTAATCTAAGCCAGCCGCGCACATAGAGCAGCGCCACGAGAATCAGCGCCGCGGTTACCGGGACGGTCGCCATCAATGCCCTAAAGAGGCGATTCCCTGCGACGCGTCCTTCGCGGTTGGCCGCCCGGGCTCATGCAGCGTCTCGAGGAACGCGACGAGAGCCGTCGTCTCCGACGGGTTCAGACTGTTCCCGTACGCGGGCATGTTACCGCGGCCCTGCAACACCTGGCGAATCAGCTGGTCCTGCGTAAGCCGCGCGGCCACGGTGTCCAGCGCGGGACCGCGTTGGCCGCCGCCATGGTCGAGCGCGTGGCAGTTGTGGCACTGCTTTTCCTGAAACACTGCCGCACCCTGACGTTCCAGCGCCGTTCTGCCGTGCAGGAATTTCTCCGGAATCGGCTCGCCGCTCCATGCGTTCATCTCCGGACTCCACGGCGAGTACCCGGCGAGGTTGGTAAACGTCCGCAGCGAGATCGCAATCAGAAGAATAGAGAGCACCGCGAACGGGCGCCTGCGCCAGCTCTTCTCGCCTTCACCGGCCAGAAACGGCATCGCGATGAGAAAACCGATGATGATGACCGGGCCGATCAGAAGGACCGGGGTCTCCATCTCCGGAGGCAGCAGCGCGAGTGCCGCATAGAGCCAAAGGAAAAAGAAATCCGGCTTGGGAACAGTCTGGATGATGGTGGGATCGGGCTGTCCCGTGGGACCGAACGGACCGTAGTAACAGGCGCAGAACACGATAGCTGCGAGCACCGCCGCCGAAAAGAACGCGTCCTTCCATGCGGCGACCGGGACGAAGGGAATTCCGTCCTTGTGGGTCAGTTCGTGATATTCGCGGTCGTAGGTGGCTTTGCGGACAAGGCGGCCAGGCATGGGCCATTCGTTGATCCCGAGCTTGAGCACCATCAGGAGATGCAGGCCGATGGAACCGATCAGGATGCCCGGAATCACAAACACATGCAGGGCAAAGAAGCGCGATAGCGAGGCCCCGCCTATTATGGGTCCCCCAAGCATGACTTTTACGAATGCGGGCCCGATGACCGGCGAGCGGCTGGCGATAGAAGCGCCGATGCCGAGGCCCCAGTAGGCGTCCTGATCGAAGCGCAGCACCTGGCCGGTGAACGCCATGCCCAACGTCATTAGAAGGAGCACAACGCCAACCACCCAGGTGAGCTCGCGCGGATATTTATAAGCGCCGAACAGAAATACCTGGATCATGTGGATCAGCACGATCGCGATCATGAAGTTGGATGCCCAGCCGTGCATGGCGCGGATGAACCAACCGAGGGTGATGTCGTGGTTCAGAGCCTGCAGGCTGCTCCAGGCTTCGGCCGCGGAAGGAACGTAGGTGAGCGCAAGAAGAATGCCGGTGACGATCTGGACTGCGAAGACGGTCAGTGCGGCGCTGCCGAAGACGTACCACCAGCTCGCGGAGCTGCGCGGAACGGGATGATCCGCCATCTCTTTGATGGCGTCCGCCAGCTGCAGCCGCCGGTCGAACCATTCTCCGACCTGCGAGATCAGGCGCACGGCGATCCCTTTCCGCAGGGACTATCCGGAAAGTTGGCTGCACTCGGACCGGGCGTGGGGAGTTCGCCAGCCTGAATTTGCACCATGCCGTTTTCCAGCTTAAAAGGGTATTCGAACAACCCACGCTCGGGGGGACCTGCAGCCCGCGTACCGTCGCGATAGTAGGCTCCTCCATGACAAGGGCAGAGAAACAGGTTCGATTGGGGAAACCACCGCACCGGACATCCGAGGTGCGCGCAGTTAATCGCGAAGACCTGGTATTTATCGCCGTCGATATGCCGCACCCAGCATGCGGTGTCGGCGGTCTTGCCGTCGGTCGGGCCAACGTAGGGATTACGGAAGGTTGCCAGACGCGTCTCGCCTTCGGGAAACTGCGTGGCCGGCCCGAGCGTGACCCACGAGCGATAGGCCCCACCCATGCCGCGTGTCATTGCCGAGAGAACGAAACGTACGATAGGTATCGCGACAACCAACGCCACTACACCGTTGAAGAAGATTCCCACCTTCATCAGCATGCCGCGCCGCGAGATCTGGTCTTGAGGCATCATTGCCGGGGCTCCTCATTTTTGGCCGCGTAAGGCTGGCCTGGATATGGTGGCCGCTGCGCGGTAAGCCACGCGACAACGTCTGTTATTTCCTGGTCCGTCATCGGGTGTCCCTCCACGTCGGATCTGAAGTCCGGCGCGCCCAGATCCGGGCGGCCCACAATCACGTTCGTGCGCAGGAACTGATCGCTCACCAGCGCGAGATATGAGCCGTTGACGATCGAACTACCGCCCTTGCCGCCCTGGCCATCGGCGCCGTGGCAGGAAGAACAGAAGGTTGCGTAAACTTCGGCGCCGCGTTTGGCGTCGCCTGGAGCTGCCGCAGCATACGCCGGGAGACTGCCCCCTGTGTCATGCGGGCCCCATCCCCGGATGCCGGCGACCAGTACGTCGATCTGCTTGTCGGTAAGGATGCCGCCTTTACTCCGCGCGAAGGCCGACATGCCGCCGCGACTTACCTCGCCGGTGATGACCGACTTGATTACCTGGTCGTCCGCGATAGCCAGGTACAAAGGGTTGCGCAGCGCAATCGAGACGCCGCCCTTGCCGTCCACGCCATGGCAGCCGGAGCAATTCTCCTTAAAGAGAATTTTGAAATCCAGAACCTCGTCGGGGCGCATGACCTCAGGACCGGGACCGGGCCGCCCCGGCATGTCATTGCAGGCGGTCACGGCCAGCACCGCAGCGATTAGAACAACGAGCCGGAAACTCATTGGCGGTCGCCCGGCTCCTGCGGTTTTGCATGCGTCATGCCGGCAATTTCAATTCCTGCCAGCACGGCGAACGGCATGAACTGGCGCGTTCGGATACGTTCCTGGCGGACGACTACGAGCCCGGCTACCACGCCGAAGCCGATCTGCGAAACGATGAACCACGTCCAGTCGATGTTCCGCGCCATCAGCGGATTGATGATGCCGAGAGTCGCATAAAGAAGTCCCGACCACATGAAGGGTGCGATCAGACCGCCGAGGATAATGGGCCGCTTCGGAAACATGGGCAGCATCACACCATAGAGCAGACCGACCAGCACCGAAGTCACGATGTGCAAAAACGAAGCCACCAGAAACAAGCTCATGTGGAAAGCCAGAAGGTATTCCTTCGTGAGCTGAAGCGGATCGGCGTGGACAACCGCCGCCAGCAGATTGATCGGATACCAGATGCTGCCGTGGAGAAGGCCGTAGACCGAGGCGAGCACCGCCATCGCCACGCTCCCGGCTATTCCGCCTTTGATGCCGGCGGTAACCGGGTAGATCTCAACAGGAATGCGCAGACGAGTGACTTCGGGCGCAAAGGTCATATGCCTGACCTCCGTTCGCTCCGTGGCAACCGGCGCCGCTGCTGCCTCCGCCGGAATCATTTCATGCTTCTCGTGGGGCAGCACATCGCGGAACCAGCCGACCGAGCCTGCAATTACCAGCACGGCTCCGACTACACTAACGCCGGCGCTGGTCAGGAGGCCGGCGAACAGCAGCGCCGCGCCGAATGCGAGAACGACGGGCCATGCGGTCGGCGCGGGCAACTCGACGGGCGGTAGGCTTGCACCGTGTTTCAGATCTTCCTGCATCGTTATCGACCTATGATGTAGACCACCGTAAACACCACTACCCAGACCGCGTCGACGAAGTGCCAGTAGAGCGAAAACACACCGATGCGCTCCGCGTGTTCCTGCGTCACTTTCGACAGCAGCGCGCATATCAGCACGATCGCGAATCCGAACAAACCCACCGTAACGTGCAGCGCGTGCAGCCCGACCAGGGAATAATACGTAGTGCCGAAAAGATTCGTCGAAATCGTGAGCCCTTCCCCGATCAGATGCCGCCATTCGAGGGCGGTACCAACCAGAAAGGTCGCGCCCAGCGCGAACGTCAGAAACCAGAGCAGCATAAACGAACCCATTTGGCCCCGGTGGAGCGCCTTTTCCGCAAAGTGGATGACGATGCTGCTCGAGAGCAGGCAAACGGTATAGAAGATCGGGACTTCGAGCACCTGCTGCGGGGTCGGCCCGCTTACGCTCTTGCCGATGTAGAAGATATACGCGATGACGAAAATCGTGAAGATCGCCGCCTCGGCGGCGATCAGGCAATACATGCCGACGCGCCCGCGGGAGGGAAGCGTCCATGGGGCCGGGGTCGGCACGGCGGGGGACATGGCGCTCATTCGTATTTCCAGTCCGGATCTTCCGGATGCTTGAGGTCCCAGAGCGGCCGCCGGCTCTTAACCTCGGGTAGCTGCGCAAAGTTGTATTCAGGCGGAGGCGAAGCCGTGCTCCATTCAAGCGTCCAGGCATCCCACGGATCATTGCCCGCCTTCTTGCCCTTCCAGTACGACCAGAGCAGATTCACCACAAAACACGCAATCGCAATCGTCTGCAGCAACCCGCCAAGGCTGACCAGCATGTTCCATGAGTCCCAGCCTCGCCCCGGTTCATAGGTGTAAATGCGTCGCGGCATTCCCAGAAGGCCGGGGATGTGCATGAGATCGAACGTCACGTGGAAGCCGATCAGGAAAAGCCAGAAGTGCAGCTTGCCCAGCGTCGTGTCCAGCATGCGCCCGGTAATTTTCGGATACCAGTAGTAAAACGCGCCGAACAGGGCAAACAGGATGCCGCCCACGATCACGTAATGGAAGTGTGCCACCACAAAATACGAGCCGCCGAGCTGCCAGTCGAACGGCGCCGCGCCCAGCATGATCCCCGTCAGCCCGGCTATCAGGAACTGAAACAGGAACCCAACCGCCCACATCATCGGGAGGTCGTAGCGGATCTTGCCGCCCCACATGGTTCCCAGCCAGTTGAAGATCTTGATCCCCGTGGGAATTCCGACAGTCATGGTGGTGAGCACAAAGAATGCGTTCGAGTAAGACTCCATGCCGACGGTAAACATGTGGTGGGCCCAGACGCTCATGCTCACAAACCCGATACCCACCGTGGCCGCGACCATGACGGGATATCCGAAAATGGGCTTGCGCGAGAACACCGGCACGATTTCCGAGATGAAGGCAAACGACGGAATGATGAGAACGTAAACCTCGGGGTGGCCGAATATCCAGAAGAAGTGCATCCACATTACAGCCGAGCCGCCCGCCTGCGTATCGAAGAAATGGCCCCCCATGTATCGGTCTACCATCAGCATCGCCTGCGCCGCGGTCAGCGGCGTGATGGTGAAGAGCAGCATGCCGCCCATAACCAGATACAGCCAGGGCAGCAGGGGCATCTTTCCGAGCGTCATGCCCGGACACCGCATGCAAAGGATGGTCGAGACGAAATTTACCCCTGCGCCGACGGAGCCGAAACCGGAAAGCAAAAGAGAGATGGTCCAGAAGTCCGTGCTGTGTCCCTTGGAAAAAGCCGTTGACGTAAGCGGCGCGTAAGCCCACCAGCCGACGTCCGGCGCGCTGCCCGCCCCGTAAAGTCCGTCGCCGCCGATGAAACTGAAGTAGAGCAAGAGGCCGCCGAAGAGGCTCATCCAGAAACCCCAGGCATTCACGCGCGGGAACGCCATGTCTCGCGCCCCGATCATCAGAGGGACCAGATAGATGCCGAACCCGAACAGGACCGGCATGGCCACAAAGAAGATCATGGTGGTGCCATGCATCGTGAACATGCGGTTGAAGGCTTCCGGCGACACAAACGTCGCATGCGGCACGGCGAGCTGCAGCCGCATAATCATGGCCTCGATGCCGCCCAGCACGAGGAAAATCAAAGCCTGGCCGATATACATCAGGCCGAGCTTCTTGTGGTCGACCGTGATAACCCACTCATGCAGGGTCTCCAGCCATGTTTTTCCGGACGCCCGCGGCAGACTGATCGAGCCAGAAATCGGCAAAGACTCCGAAGCCATAATCTCCTTTCCCGCGCTTCTGCTGCTCAGCGCAGGCTCTGCATATAAGCAGTCACTGCACTCAGTTCTTTGTCTGTCAGGTTCATGGCGGGCATCAGCACGCCGGGTTTAAACGTGGCCGGGTTCTGAATCCATGCCCGCAGATTTTCTGCGCTGTTCGGCGCCGCGCCGGAGCCGATCGTCTCGCGCCCCATCAGGTGAGTCAGGTCCGGACCGAACCGGCCGTCGGCGACGGTGCCCGAAATCATGTGGCAGTTGATGCAGGCCGTGCGGTTGAAAACGCGCCGGCCCTCCTCGGCTTCGGGGCTCAGGCTCGCGTCGGGCTGGACCTTCTCCTGTTGCGCATGCACCCACTTGTCGAAATCGGCGCGCGAATCCACCACCACGCGCAGGAGCATCTTCGCGTGCTGGGTTCCGCAGTACTGCGCGCATTGGCCCAGAAACAGGCCTGTCTCATGCGGGTCGATCCACGTATTATTCGGATGATTCGGGATAAGGTCGGTCTTGCCCGCCAGCCGCGGCACCCAGAAACTGTGGTCCGTATCGGCCGAGAGCAGTTGCAGATAAGTTGGCGTCGGATGCGCCGGGTCGCTCACCGGAACGTGCATCTCATTGGCCGTGACGAAACCGTACTGCGTGTATCGGTACTCCCACCAGAACTGGTGTCCGACGACGGTCACCTGAATGGTTCCAGGAGGCTGGCCCGCATCCTGCACGGCATGAATAATGCGCGCGGACGTCATGAACATAACGATGACGATCAGCACCGGAATCACTGTCCACGCCAATTCCAGCTGGTCGCTGCCGTAAATCTGCAGCGGCTCCTTATGCTCGTCGCCCGGCTTGCTCCGGAATTTCACCGAAGCGTAAAGCAGCATGCCACCAACAACGACAAAGATCACTCCGCAGATGATCAGGATCAGGATTGCCAGATCGTAAATGGAGCCCGCTGGCGTAGATGCGGGCGCGAAAATGTTACCTGGGCTCGAAGTGTCGCCGGCAGCGCGCGCAAGCCCGAAGCCGGTCAGAGCCAGACAGCACATCTTCGTGATGTTTGCGGCGGTTGCCCTCATCGCAATCCCTTAAGCTGTCAATCCAGACTACTAAATTTAAGCCATAAACGTGCGGCTTTCTACACGTCCGCGGCACAAAGAACGTCTTTGACGCAATCGTCACCCGGATGTGTGTTCGAACTGAGGACTACCGGGCTATTTCGTATGATTTTATACATTTTAGCCATCGATGGCAGGTTCGAGTCTCTCAGGACATAGAGATGCTATCCGGTCCGAAGGGGCTACCCCTCAGCACCGCCCACGAGGATAGAGTCCTTCCACCCGGGAATTGTTGGCCGTGATAAAACGCCATCTCCGACGGCGCAATCACCGGATTCCAGTAGCAGCGCGGCTGTTCCATCCTTTCCTTCTCGACGATGCCAGCCGTGATCGGCTGATTGTGGTAGTCTCGCGGCATCCGCCAGGCCGGCTGTGGAGGCTAAGTAGTCTGCACGGTTCCAGGCCCAGTCACTCGGCCGGAACGACCAGTCCCCAGTGCGGCCGCGAGAGGCCGGACTTGATGAAGCCCCGGTGCTACCCGAGCCTGAAGGGCCGTGCGCCTCCGAGCAACGACGCAGCAATTACCTTGCGGATTGTGGTGCTAATGCCGTTGGCCGTCAGTGTCGAAACTGAGAAACGATGTCCTTGGTTTCGTACACTTCGCAATTGGCACGCTCATGGATGACTTGCGGTGGGCCCTGACGCACCCGTAGAATCTTGTCCGGCATCACCCATGGCTCGATGAGGCTGTCCGGGTCCTCGATGGTGGCCTGGTAAAGAATTTCATCGCCCTTCCGGGTGAACTTCTCAACCATGCGCATGTCGGCGGAATGAAACAGGCCGCCGCGTCCGAACCAGGTGGTATCGACGAAATTGGTGGATTCGATCACCAGCGTGTCGCCCTCCCAATGACCGATCGAAAGCCCGTTGTAATAGGCTTCGACCGTGTCCGGGCGCTTTCGGCCGTCGGTCGGTACGTCGCGGAATTCCATATTTCCGCCGCCGTAATCACTGGTTGTATACAACATAATGATGTCGGTCGGCGACTGGATAATGCGCGAGGGTGTACCCTCCCGCGGCAGTCCCATCGGCTGACAGGTCATGATTGGATCGTACTTGTTGGTCCATTGATCGAGTTCCTGAACCTTGTCCCAATACTCGGGCTTGTACATGGGATGACTCGGCTTCAATACCTCCGCTGTGCCTGTCAAACCAAATCGCGAGGGTGAGATCCACTCATAATCCACCCAAAAGTTGTCCTGCGCGGTGGTGCAGCCGACCTTGTCGTTGATTCCGCCGCCCGGCACCTGCGTTGGACCGCAGCGGCGGTTCCCGCCACCCGTAATTGACAGAGGGGGGCCTTGCCAGTTTCCGGTCATATCCGGATGTCCGTCGGCCAGCCGCGGGGTTGGGGCGGTTGAAGTCAGCGTCGCCGGCCGCGGCGTCTGGTCGGTATTCAGAGTCCACCTGGGGGGCTCATTGGTCGGCTTGATCGCCGCCCTGATGCTGGCCGGAACCGGCATCACAACATACATCTGGCCCGTTTCCGTCTGCGTCGTCGTGATGTCGCGAACCACCGTGCCGTTCTGCTTCTCGATCATCCTGCCCGCGTAGAACGCCTCGGCCGGGTTGAGCTTGTTGTTCCAGTCTCTGTAGTCGCTGTAAGTGAACTCGTAAGTCTTCGCACCCTGCTTCACGACCACGCGCTCCGCCATGAACTTGTCATTGAGCGTCGCGCTAGCGATTGCGTTGGGGACGCCTGGAATCGGGAACGTCACCACAGGCTTTCCGCCTTCCCACGCGACGGAAGTCTTCCCGACCTTCGAGACGTCAGCAGGTACCCGTTGCGGCCGGGGCGCCATTTCCGGTGGATCGCTGGTCCCCGCCATCGCGGCCTTGAATGCACCCTGCGGGCTCGCCCACAGGCGAATCATCCGCTCCTCTACAGTGGCGGGCATCGGCGTCGCCTTGCCTTTCCCGGGGACCAGTTCGGCGCCTGGAATGTCTTCGTCCCAGGTATAGGCTCCGCTGAGGACTTCGACATTGGAGCACGCCTGACCATTGGGCCGGGTGCCCGTGTACTGAACCCGCTCGCCTGACGTCTGGTAGCTGATGCTGGTTCGATATTTCGTTACATTGCAGGGCTGTCCGCCCACCTGCACTGTGCCCTTGCCCTGGTATTCGAGCGTCATGAGGATGTCTCGTTCCTCGCTGCTGCGGAGCATGCCCATATACCAGGCCCAGTTGAAAAGGACTGCTTTCAGGTCCTTCGCACCGGGTGCAGGGGTGTAGAGCGGCGCGCCGCCTCGACCTCCGCGCCCGCCGGCTCGTCCACCACCTCCGGCGCCCGCACCGGGGCCCTGACCCTCCGGAGCGGCCGGCGCCTGCGCTGCAGCCGTACACACTAAGCTGATTCCCAGAACGAGTCCGATCGCGATGTTCTTTCCGAAAGTCATGATGTGCGCTCCTTGATTAATCGTTGGGGTTGCCGGCGGAGATCTGAATCACGCGCCCGTCCGGCATAATCACAGTCTTGAGGAAGCCCAGTGGACTGCCGTCCTTCGCGGGAAGAAACTTCACCTTGATGTTGTCGCCCGTATGGAGAGCGTTCGCTCCGGTCTTCCCGATCCCTCGCTGCGCGAGGGCCGTGGCAGAGCCGAGCGTCATCACCCATTCGGTGGATTGGCCGTCCGCACCCTTGACCGCAAGAGCGAGTGAACCGTGGGGATTGGTGAACTTCACGCTGGTGACAGTCCCTTCAAGCTCTTTTTCGCCTTTCATGTCGTACACACCCGCGAGGGAGTGATGGGCCTGCAGAAGGCCGGCGGCCACGCAGACCGTGGCCAAAAATCCCAAAGTTCGCTTGATCATTCGTGAAACCTCCCGGTTGCCAGTCGGTTGAGGATTCTATCACGATTGCTCGATGCCTCGCCTTGAGCCTTTCCCGCCGGCAACTCAAAAGGGTCATCTCCCTCAAGGCCTCTCAAAGCCTGGTGGACGTCTTCGTCAACACGCCACTCGAAATCCTCGAAAACCCTGCGAAGTTGAACTGGTCGAAGATCGCCAAGGGCGCGCTTCAGGTCAGAAAACGCAAGGCGGTGCTGATGGAACTGGAGATGAGGGCGCCGGGCCGGGAATGCGACTACGGGGTTCGATGCCCGACAGCGATTCGTGCCTGACAGATAGTCTCTATGGCGTCTCTGCCAGGATTTGAGTATAGGCATTTGCGACGCAGGCTTGCCTTGTCCTGCATCTCGCCGGACCAAAAAAACAGCCCGTCCGGGAGTGCGCTCCGAAACGGGCTGCGGGTCTGGTAATTAAAGAATGGTCAGTGTCGAAGCTGAGTGCTGATTTTGCCTGTTTCGTAGACTTCGCAATTGGCGCGCTCGTGCTGAATCGCCGGTGCGCCCTGACGCGCCCGCAGGATTCGCGTCGGCATCACCCACGGCTCGATGAACGAATCCGGATCTTCGATCGTCATGTCATAGCGGATTTCATTTCCAACACGTGTGAGTTTCTCAATCATGTGCATGTCGGCGGAATGAAAGAGGCCTCCCCGTCCCAGCCACGTCGTATCGGTGAAGTTGGTGGAATCGATCACCAGCGTGTCGCCCTCCCATTTACCGATCGAAAGCCCGTAGTAATAGGCTTCGACCGTGTCCGGGCGCTTTCTGCCGTCGGTCGGGATGTCGCGGTATTCGTAGTTTCCGCCGCCGTAATCGGAATACTCGTTGTAGAAGAAGATGATGTCAGTCGCGGTCTGAATAATGCGCGTGGGCGTGCCCTGCCGCGGGATTCCCAGCGGCTGACAGGTCATAACAGGATCGTCCTTGTTCGTCCATTGATCGAGTTCCTGAATCTTGTCCCAATACTCGGGTTTGTAATTGGGACGGCTCGGCCCAAACCGCGAGGGCGATATCCACTCATAATCCACCCAGAAGTTGTCTTGTGCGACTCTGCAACCGACGTCGGGGTTGATTCCCGCACCCGGCACCTGCGTTGGACCACACCGGCGGTTCCCACTACCAGTAATTTCCAGAGGGGGGCCAGCCCAGTTTCCGGTCATATCGGGATGCCCGTCGGCCAGCCGCGGGGTTACAACGGATGCGGTCTGTGTTGCCGGCGGCTTCGCGTCGGCATTCAGAGTCCAGTTGGGAGGCTGATTGGTCGGCTTAATCGCCGCCCTGATACTTGCCGGAACCGGCATCACGACATACATCTGTCCCGTTTCCGTCAAGGTCGTCGTAATGTCGCGAACCACCGTGCCGTTCTGTTTCTCAATCATCCTGCCTGCGTAGAACGCCTCCGCCGGATTCAGCGGATTGTTCCAGTCTTTATAGTTGCTGTAAGTGAACTCGTAAGTCTTCGCTCCCTGCTTCACGACCACGCGCTCCGCCATGTACTTGTCGTTGAGCGTCGCGCTCGCGATTGCGTTGGGGACGCCCGGAATCGGGAACGTCACCACAGGTTTTCCGCCTTCCCACGCGACCGAGGTTTTCCCGGCCTTCGAAACGTCGGCAGGCACCAGTTGCGGCCTGGGCGCCATTTCCGGTGGATTACTGATCCCCGCCATCGCGGCCTTGAACGCACCCTGCGGACTTGCCCACAGGCGAATCATCCGTTCCTCTACCGTCGCGGGCATCGGTGTCGCCTTGCCTTTACCGGGGACAAGTTCGGCACCAGGAATGTCTTCGTTCCAGGCGTAAGCTCCACTGAGGACTTCGACATTGGAGCACGCCTGGCCATTGGGCCGGGTGCCCGTGTACTGAACCCGCTCGCCTGACGTCTGGTAGCTGATGCTGGTTCGATACTTCGTTACATTGCAGGGCTGTCCGTTCACTTGAACGGTGCCTTTGCCCTGGTATTCGAGCGTCATGAGCAGGTCGCGTTCTTCGCTGCTGCGGAGCATGCCCATATACCAGGCCCAGTTGAAAAGGACTGCTTTCAGGTCCTTCGCACCGGGTGCAGGAGTGTAGAGAGGCGCGCCGCCTCGACCTCCGCGCCCGCCGGCTCGTCCACCACCTCCGGCGCCCGCATCCGGGCCACCCTGGGCCGGCGCTGCAGGGGCAGAGCCTCCTGCCTGTGCAAAGGCCGGAGACGGCTCGCTGACCGTCAGGGCGACTGCGATCGCGATACTTGTCCCAAAGATCTTTCGTAAAACAGCCACGATCATCCCCCTTCTATTTCTCTTCGCGCACAACGAACCTGACCACAGGCGCAGCCGGGTGGCTCATCTTATCCTGGATAAGATTGACCTTTGCGTCTTCGCCCATCGTCTGGCCTGTACGCTTTGTCAGTCGTTCGGGTTGCCGGCGGAGATCTGAATCACGCGCCCGTCCGGCATGATCACGGTCTTGAGGAAGCCCAGTGGACTGCCGTCCTTCGCCGGGAGGAACTTCACCTTGATGTTGTCGCCTGTATGGAGAGCATTGGCTCCGGTCTTCCCGATTCCTCGCTGTGCGAGGGCTGTGGCGGAACCGAGCGTCATCACCCATTCGGTGGACTGGCCGTCCGCACCCTTGACCGCAAGAGCGAGTGAACCGTGGGGGTTGGTGAATTTCACGCTGGTGACAGTCCCCTCAAGCTCCTTTTCACCTTTCATGTCGTACACGCCGGCGAGGGAGTGATGCGCCTGCAGCGACGCTGCCATCAGCCACCCGAACAAAGCCACCGCGCCCAGAGTTCGCTTGATCATTCAGAAAACCTCCTCAGTTGCCAACCGGTTGAGAATTTTATCATGATTCGCGCATCTGACGCTGACAGCCCAAATCTGCGCCGCAATGATCTCACCCTGGTTCTCGGGTCGATATTCCTGAGCAGCTGTTGCTGACAGTATTACCGTCCGCCAGTATCAGAGGGTGATCAGTGCCGACGCCGCCTGCTTCCGATGCCTGTGGCCGCCCACGCAGACGCCCGACAGGCCGCACTCTTCGCAGCGCGACGACGGGGCCGTTTCGGGTGTAAGCCGGGGTTCGGCCCCCATCCAGTAGAGCGCGTTCGCCATCACGCAGTAACCGGTCGCGGCAAACCACACCATGGCGCCGCCTACGAATAAGGTGAACAGTGTAATCCATGGACTGTAGAAGAGGATCAGCATCGAAGCCACCGAAATATTGAATCCGACGGCGACGTAGATGCGGCGCTCGAGATACCACTTGTCGGTCTGCATGAAGTACCAGCGCTTCGATTTGTCGGAGCCGAGCATCGGACTGAACCCGAGCCGGTAAAGCACATTTCCCACCGGGCAAAAGCCCGTGAACGACACACTGATCGAAACGAGTCCTGTAGCCGTAACGAGGAGAATCCACAACGGGTTCACCAGCAAAGCCATTGTGGTGCCGAAAAGGAGAACGATCCCCGCGATCAGCCATACGGTACGTTCGATGTACCAGCGGTTGACGGGAACAATATAGGTTCCGGTGCGAAGTGCCATGTCGCCGAAGTGTATCACCCAAAACAGAAGAATCCGCTGAAAATAATGATTAAAACCCGTCTGATTTCCCTGGGCGAAACAGGAGCAAATCGAGACTGAAAGTCAACCGGGTGGCCGTGACTGGCTGCGCGCGCATCGGCCGGTAGATCGACAGCAGCACGTCTTCGGCAGCGGATGCATCCAGATCCACGGCCGTAGTCGATCTGCGCTGTTCAGAAAGATCGAAATACGGCGCGAAATCCGCCACGGTGCGGGCCACGCGATCGCGTCCGGCGCCGCGCAGTTCGATCAGATCGTCGGGCGCGGGAACGGCGACGAGGAGTCGTCCGTCATGGCGAATGACGCGGCGGAACTCCGGCGGATTCATGCGCGCCGTGATAGACCAGACAAGCGAGAGCGATTCCGTCGCCCAGGGTATGAAGCGGTCGGCGTTGGCGACGATCCATTCAGAGTCAGGCCAGCGGCGCGCGGCGGCTTCAATGGCCGGAATCGCGATGTCGACGCCGTGTGCGGCGCAGCCGGTTTCGCGGGCGGTTGTGCCGAGATAATAGCCGTCGCCACAGCCGACATCGAGAACGGTGTCATTCTCTGATGGCTGCGTCAGGTCCTGTATGGCGCGAAGCAGCGGTGCGGCGACACCGCGATCATGCAGACGACGACGCGCCGCCACGGCCTGCGCGGTATCGCCCGGCTGACGCGAACGGCGGTCCTGCGGCTGCAGCAGATTGATATAGCCGCTGCGCGCGATATCGAAAGCGTGACCGGCCGGGCAGACCACACGCATGGGTTCGCGCATCAGGTCGAGGCGGCAGCCGCGCACAGGGCAAAGAAGCCGGGGCCGCGTGTATCCTGGAAAGTAGCCAATGGTTTCGAGAGTGTTCATCGCATCCGTCCTGTTGGCATCAGCGCTCAAAGCGCAGACCCCCGATCAGGTACTGGTGGTCGTGAACCAGCGCTCGGTGATTTCCCGCGAGATCGGCGAGTATTACATACACAAACGCGACATTCCCCTGGCCAATCTGTGCACCATCGACACCGCGCCCGAGGAAACCATCGAGCGGCCTGTCTACGATAAGCAGATCGAAGCGCCGATCGGGGCTTTTCTCACGAAAAACAACCTCGCGGAGAAGATCCTTTACATCGTTCTGACCAGCGGCGTGCCGCTGCGAATCAACGGGCCGGGCGATGAGCTCCGCTCCGAAGCATCGGCCGTTGATTCCGAGCTGACACTGCTCTATGCGCGGCTCCATGGGGCTCGAATCCCTCACGCGGGACCTGCGCCCAATCCTTTTTTCCGTCAGAGCAACACGCCTTTTCGCCATCCGACGTTCAGTATGTATCTGGTTACCCGGCTCGACGGCTACAACATCACCGACATGAAAGCTCTGGTCGACCGCGCGCTGCAGGCGCGCAATGCGGGCAAATTCGTGATCGACCTCAAGAAACGGGACAGTACGCAGGGAAACGAGTGGCTGCGGGCGGCCGCCCTGCTGCTTCCGAAGAACCGCGTCGTGCTGGACGACTCCGCGACGGTACTTTCGGGCATTCAGGACGTCATCGGCTACGCTTCCTGGGGATCGAACGATCCGGATCGCAGACGCCGTTTCCTTAAGTTCCACTGGCTGCCCGGTGCAATCGCGACAGAGTTCGTGTCCTTTGACGGGCGAACGCTGAAGCCTCCTCCTCCCGGATGGGAACTGGGCACCTGGGGCGACCACAAGTCCTGGTTTGCGGGAGCGCCGCAGGCCCTGGCTGCGGATTATATCCACGAAGGCGCCTCCGGCGCTTCGGGCCAGGTGTTCGAGCCTTATCTTGCGTTCTGTCCGCGGCCGGACTTTGTGCTGCCGGCGTATTATTCCGGCCGCAATCTGGCGGAAAGCTACTATCTGGGCGTGCCGGGGCTGAGCTGGATGACGGTGATCATCGGAGATCCGCTGACACGGCTGAGGCTCTGAACATTCTGCATCGCGAATGTTATAAACGAGACAGTGCTCGATACAGACAAAGCCAAAGCCCTTGTCGACTTTGCAGCGGAATACCGATTCGAGCTCAGCAGGGCACTGCATCAGATCGATACTCACAAGGTGGCGCAAGCCATCGACTGGTTGCGGGAGGCGCGTGGCGGGAACCGGCAAATCTTCGTCTGCGGCAACGGCGGGAGTGCAGCGACAGCTTCGCATCTGGTCGGGGATCTGGTTCACAGCGCCAGCCTGGGGGCCGAAAAGCGCTTTCGTGCATTTTGCCTGAACGATTCGATTCCGGCTGTGACGGCGCTGGCGAATGACGATTCTTTCGCCCGCGTGTTTGCGTTCCCGCTGCAAAACTTCGCCCTGAAAGACGATATTCTCATCGTGCTGAGCGGCTCCGGCAATTCCGCCAATCTCGTGGAGGCGGTCCTCGAAGCCAAACGGATCGGCTGCCGAAGCATTGCGATGACGGGACGAGATGGCGGACAACTGGGAGGGCTGGCAGATCTTGACATCAACATCCCGGAACAGCACATGGGCCGAATTCAGGATGCGCACATGGCTGTATGCCACATGATCTGCTATTACTTCATCGATCGGTGATGGCGGTGTTGACAGGCTGTCGTGAAACCCGTTACTGAGAATCCGTAAAGTTCAGCGCCTGGCAGAAGCCCGGCGGCAGGCTCAAAGCCTGGCCCCACTAAGCGGCGGACAGTGTATTCATCGGAATTGGCGTCGCGGCTCCGTAACGCGCATTAACGGCCGAAGAAATCGGCGTTTTTCTTCGTGAAATCGCCCCATTTTTCGGGCAGATCGTCGAGAGCGAAGATGGCAGACACCGGGCAGACCGGCACACAGGCGCCGCAGTCGATGCATTCCACGGGGTCGATGTAGAGCATCTCGGCGTCGGCGAAACGGGCGTCTTCTTTCTTTGGATGGATGCAGTCGACGGGGCAGGCGTCCACGCACGCCGTGTCCTTGGTGCCGATGCAGGGTTCTGCAATAACGTATGCCATATGTCTCTCCACTTACCGCGTTGCTGACCGGGCCGAATGCGATTCGATCAGCGATATGTCCGATCCGGGCCTGCCCCGCGGTCAGCGGCTGGAATCTTCAAAAGTAGCATACGGGTGCCCACCCACCATGCGCGACGCAGCGAGCGGTCCGGAAATACACTCCAACGGTTGCGCAATCGGGTTTGCCCTGTGCAAGATAGGTAAAAGCGCACGGGTCGAACGGTCCGTTGTGCGCGAAAACAACAACCATGCCCGCCGCTAAAGTCCGCAAAGCCGTGTTTCCCGCCGCCGGTCTGGGAACGCGCTTCCTGCCCGCCACCAAAGCCCAGCCGAAGGAGATGCTCCCGCTGGTCGACAAGCCCATCATCCAGTACGGCGTCGAAGAAGCAGTGCACTCCGGGATACGCAACATCATCATCGTGACCGGACGCGGCAAGTCGGCGATCGAGGATCACTTCGACGTGAGCTTCGAGCTGGAAAACATGCTCGAGACGCGCCACAAGAAAGATCTGCTCAAGATCGTCCGCCAGGTTTCGGACCTGATCGATGTCTCCTACATCCGCCAGAAGGAAGCGCTGGGTCTGGGACATGCCGTCCTGCGGGCGCGGGATCTGGTGGGGCCGGAGCCGTTCGCCGTGGTGCTGGCGGACGACGTGATCGATGCCGAAACGCCCTGCATCCGGCAACTGCTCGACATCTACGAATTCTTCTCGGCGCCCGTGCTGGCCGTGATGGAAGTGCCGAAAGAGGCCATCTCGGCCTATGGATGTATCGACGCCGAGCCGGTGTCGCACAACGGCAGTAAGGACAAGGTCTGGCGCATCCGCGATCTGGTCGAGAAGCCGAAGGCGTCCGAGGCCCCGTCGAATCTGGCGATCATCGGGCGCTACATTCTGACACCGGATATTTTCGAATCGATCCACAGCGTGGAACCTGGCTCGGGCGGGGAGATTCAGCTCACCGATGCGCTGAAGCTGCAGCTGCGAAGCCGGCCGATTTATGCATTCAAATTCGAAGGCAAACGATACGACGCCGGCGACAAGCTCGGCTTCCTGAAAGCGACCGTGGAGTTCGCGCTGCAGCGGCACGACCTCGGGGGCCCGTTCAAGGAGTATCTGAAGTCCCTGAAACTATAAATCAGCCACAGATGCACACGGATAAGAATAAAGAACTTGTTAGAGTGAAGGTTGTGAGTACAAAACTTTCGTGGCTGGTTCCGGCGTTCGTGTGTCTTATGTCAGCGCAGCAACGGGTCTCGATTGTCGACTTCGTGAAGGCGGTTGCCACGGGCGGAGACTTCGCGACGGCCGAGAAAGCGCTCAATCAGTACAAAACGGCGCTGGGGACGACTCCGGAGTACATTGAAGCGCTCTCCTGGATTGGGCGCGCCAGGCTGGGGAAGAATGATTTCAGCGGGGCGTCGCAGAATGCGGAAGCCGTTCGGCAACTCGCTCAGGCTGAGCTGTCCAAACGGCAACTCGACACCGAGCCGCACCTGCCAACCGCGCTCGGCGCGGCGATTGAGGTCGAGGCGCAGGCGCTGGCCGCGCAGAACCGGCGCGACGAAGCAGTTGTTTTTCTGGATGACGAACTCAAGAAGTGGCAAAGAACTTCCATTCGCGCGCGCATTCAGAAGAATCTCAATCTTCTGACCCTCGAAGGTAAGCCCGTGCCCGTGATAGACGCCTCGCATGGAATCGGCAGCGTCAGACCGCAGCCGCTCGCCGCGCACCGCGGACATCCCGTCCTGCTGTTTCTGTGGGCGCACTGGTGCTCAGACTGCAAGAACGAGATCGCGATCGTGAAGAAACTCGAAGCGACCTACGCCGGCCGCGGCCTGGTTGTGGTGGCGCCAACGCAGCACTACGGCTACGTCGCGGGCGGTCAGGAGGCTCCCCCGGCGGTCGAGACAAAGTACATCGGCCAGATCTTCGCGCAATACTATGCGACGCTCGGTCCGGTGGAGGTTCCGCTGAGCGAGGAGACCTTCACGAAATTGGGCGTCAGCACTACGCCGACGATGGTCGTGGTGGACAGACGCGGAATCGTCAGCCTGTACCATCCCGGCAATGCCAGCTACGAACTGCTGGCGTCGAAGATCGAAGCCGCCCTGTCGGCTCAAATTAAGAGCTAAGTCCGTTCCCGCGCCTTGCGGGGGATATTGCAGGTTCAATACAATCAGGCTCATGGAGGTCGTGGTCTGATGCGTCTGTTTCTAATTGCTTTAAGTGGTTGCCTTGCGAGTGCAGCGGCTTTCGCTGCCGCGCCGACGTTCAACAGGGACGTGCTTCCCATCCTCCAGCAGAACTGCCAGGAATGCCACCGGCCGGGCGAGATCGCGCCGATGTCCCTGCTGACTTATCAGGACGCGCGGCCCTGGGCGAAGGCCATCAAAGCCGCGGTGGTGAGTCAGAAGATGCCGCCATGGTTCGCCGATCCGAAAGTCGGACATTTCACCAACGACCGCCGGCTGAGCGCGGCGCAGATTCAGACCATCGCGGCATGGGCTGATAACGGCGCGCCGGAAGGCGAGGTAAAAGACAAGCCCGCGCCGCGCAAGTTCCAGACCGGCTGGAATATCAAGCCGGACATGGTGATCGAGATGCCGAACGCGTTCCAGTTGCCGGCGACGGGCACCATCGATTACCAGTACATGCTGGTGAAGGGCAACATCACCGAGGACATCTGGGTGAAGGAAGCCGAGATGCGGCCGTCGAACAACGCGGTGCTGCATCACGGCAAGGTGTGGGTGCGGCCTCCGGGATCGCACTGGATGGAGAACGCCACCCCGGGCGTGCCCTATTCGACGGGCATGGGCCGCAACAGCGTGTTCGAAGGCAACGACATCATCGGCAAGTTCAATCCGGGGCTGGGAGCGCAGACGTTTGAGATTGAAGGATCGGCGAAGCTGATTCCGAAGGGCTCCGATTTTGTGTTCGAACTGCATTACACGGCAACGGGCAAGCCGGAGTCGGACGTTTCGAGAGTCGGACTCGTGCTCGCAAAGAAGGCGCCGGAGATGCGCTACTACACGTCGCCAGGAACGCCCGCCGCCACCAATCTGGTGATTCCGCCAAACGAGAGCAACGTCGAAGTGGCGTCGGAATCGACGGTCGGCGTGGACGGCCTGAAGCTGGTTTATATCCAGCCGCATGCGCATCTGCGGGGCAAGGATTTCGAGATCACGGTCGTCTATCCGACCGGCGAAAAGGAGACCGTATTCCGCGGCAGGTTCGATTTCAACTGGCAGCTGGGATACGATCTGGCGAAACCGATTCTGCTGCCGAAGGGCACCCGAATCGTTTCCGTGGCGCACTACGACAACTCGGCAAACAATCCGTTCAACCCGGATCCGACGAAGACGGTTTTGTGGGGCCCGCAGAACTGGGACGAGATGCAGTCGGTGTTTCTGGGCTTCATTATGCCGGTGCATACGGATGTCGCTCAGGTCCTGAGTGCTTCCGGGCCGAGTCTTCAGCCGCGTCCGCGGACGGGCGGCGGCCCCACACTGGCATTCAGGTAGCTGGCCGTACACGCAGTCAATGGTAGTGAGGTCATAGCGGATCGGCTTCGGGGCTTTGAGGATCTCATTGCGGCGTAGGATGGAAAAATAAAAAGCCCGATTCGGAGTCGGGCCTTTTCGGATTCGGTTTGGGCGCACTCAATTCTTACCACGGAGTGTGCCCGGTGGCTTGTTCTGGAGACCTGACATATCAGCCTAAAGTGTGGTGCCCCTGCATTCGGCGCATTCCATCCATGTCTGCATTTTGCATAGAGTCAACTCCGTTTGGGATCGTAGTCGCGTCAGACAGCCGCAAAACCATGGACGACGGAGACGTGGTCGAAAACGTTCAAAAAATCATTCCTGTTGAAACTGATGCGTGCATCGCGTGTGTCGGCCTCGTTGACTGGGATGAAGACGGCATGAAGTTCAGTTACCTCGAATCCGCCATCGACATCATGCGAACGGAGACCGAGACGGTCGAGACCATGGCCGACCAGTTGTTTCATCGCGCGGAATCCCTGTATAAGCCCGAATTTGTAGTCGAATCGTTCGACGCGGATGTCTACCTGGTTCGCCTCTTTCGTGAGTCGCCCGACTGCCACCGAATCAATTTCACGCGGGATCATGCCACCCGCACACTACTTCGCCCGAATATTTACTCAGTGCCAGCAATTCGCCAAGGGCTGGAAGAAATAAATTCCTGGGAGCCGTGCCGATTTGCGAGATATTACCCGTTGCATACCTTACATGAAAACCAATCGTTGAATGAAGCCGCGCGGTTAGCCTTTGCGTATATATCGGCCTGTTGCGGCCCAGAGGCGCAGGCTGTGAACCCGACCGGTGCCCGGTCCATCGGACTTCCAGTTCAAATGGCTACAATCACCCCAGCGGAAGGATTTCAATGGATATCAGGTCACTCTGGCGCCATGCTGAACAGATGAATCGAGCGATACCGGCAGCGCTTTTCTGCTGTCTGTGCGCCTGCGATCAGCTAGCGCCGAAGGCAAAAAATGAACCGTCGCCGCCGCCATTGACTACGCCCTACCAACGATTCATTCCCCTCCCGGAGGTAAACAGCAGCGTACCCGGCACGCACGAACTATACGGCGGAGTGCCCCGCCCGTTTCTTGCGCTGGATACGATGACTGGCTTGCTCTGTCGAACGTGGGATTTCAGTTGGCAAAAGCCGACAGCCGAATACCAGACGAACATTCAGAATCTCCCGACGTGCAACTCGCTCTATGTGCTTTCAAGCGTTCCGTCCCCTGCGTCGCCGCCGAAATAATTCCCGTATCCCGCTATGACCACACCATTCAATCCAGCGCCCTCAAACATCGTGCGACAATAGCGTTTCAGTCTCCGTTTAAGTCCCTGAGGAGGTGGACCGGATGGGCGTACCCGTATCGCAGATGTGGACGGTCGTGTCGTATGTCGTCAGACAGCGCATGTCCGGCAACAGGCGGTATCCGCTCGTCCTGATGCTCGAGCCGCTCTTCCGCTGCAACCTGGCCTGCGCCGGCTGCGGCAAGATTCAGTACCCTGCCCATGTGCTGAAGATGAACATGACTCCCGAGCAGTGCTTCGAGGCTGTCGAGGAGTGCGGCGCGCCCATGGTTTCCATCCCCGGCGGCGAGCCGCTGATGCACCCGCAGATCGACAAAATCGTCGAGGGCCTCATTGCGCGCAAAAAGTACATCTACCTCTGCACCAACGCCTTGCTTCTGCGCGAAAAACTAGACCTCTTCAAGCCAAGCAAATACCTGAGCTTTTCCGTGCATCTCGACGGCGAAAAAGAACATCACGACTTTTCCGTCTGCAAGGAAGGCGGCTATGAGCTGGCCGTCGAAGGCGTCCGCGAGGCCGTCAAGCGCGGCTTCCGCGTCACCACCAACACCACCCTTTTCGACGGCGCCGACCCGAAGAGCGTCCGCGACTTTTTCGACGAAATGATGGCGCTTGGCGTCGAGGGCATGATGCTCTCGCCCGGCTACTCCTACGACAAGGCTCCCGACCAGCAGCACTTCCTCGGCCGCGCCCGCACGCGCCGCCTCTTCCGCGCGATCCTGTCGAACCGCAAGAGCGAGCTGGAGCTTCAACATGTCGCCGCTGTTCCTCGAATTCCTGATGGGCAAGCGGCACTACGCCTGCACCCCCTGGGGCATGCCCACCTACAACCTCTTCGGCTGGCAGAAGCCCTGCTACCTGCTGCAGGACGGCTATGCGGACACTTTCGCGGAGCTGATGGCCGAGACCAACTGGGAAAACTACGGCACCGAATCAGGCAATCCGAAGTGCGCCAACTGCATGGTGCACAGCGGCTACGAGGCTTCGGCTGTCCACGACCAGTTTGGCAGCCTGCGCGGTTTTGCCTCGCTGGTCAGGGCATGGTTCTCGAAGTACGAAGACCCGGACGCTCTCCGCATGCTTGACGAGCCGGTAAAGCCCGTACATGCTCCGGCGGGCCTGGTGCAGCTGCAGGTAAGCGCGAGTCAGCCTGAAGAGGTCGAAGCGTGAAGCCCGACGGCTCGAACGGCGCCGTAAATGTTGAAGAACTCGAAATTGTCCCGGGCTTCGAGCACGAAAATCTGCAGGACAGTGTCTGGCGCCCGGCCTCCGAAGACGAACTCCGCGAGGGACTGGAAAAAGCTTTCGACTACCGCGGCGACGTCACCATCACGCGCAAAGACGGCAGCACGATTGAAGGCTACATCTTCGATCGCCGCGCGGGTGCAACGCTTGCGGACTCGTTGATTCGCCTTTTCCCGAAAGGCGAAGGCGTGAAGGTCTCGATTCCCTACGCCGACATCGCGGGCCTCGCATTCACCGGCAGGGACACCGCCGCGGGTAAGAGCTGGGAAGCCTGGCTGAGGAAATACTGGGAGAAGAAGGCGCGCGGCGAAAAGAACATCGAGCTCACGCCAGACAAGCTCGACTGACAGCTGACTCTTCCAGGTATCTCGCGCAAAACGGGTCGCGTCTGCGCCCTTTGCGCGCCTAACCCGCGACAGGCACGACAGCCCCCACAGGCATCGTCGCCACGTCCACCCAGACGTTCGGCGCAACCTGCTGGACCAGCGACAGACTTGCCACCTCGAAACTGCGCGGCCCTTTGTATTCCGCCCAACGCTCCGACGCAACCGCCGCCAGCCGAGCGGCATCCTCTGCAGTCACGTTCTGCGCGATCGTGATGTGCGGATGATACGGATACGGCTCCGTATAGCTGAGGCAGCCGCAGTTGAGCGTGGAGTAAAACTGCAACAGCTCGGTGTAACCGCGTTTCACGCCGAGATAGACGACGTGAGACGTATCGAAGATCTCGATCTCCCCCAGATCGACACGGAACGGCGTCGCACACTTCAGCCCTTCATCAATTTGCCGGATGGTCTCGGAGACTTCATGCTGGAGTGGTCTTGGCGGGAGGACGGTGACGTGGGCGTGAGGTCGACAGCCGGGTGTCAGCTCCAGTCGCAGGTCGTCCAGAAAACGGCCGAGCGGGTCGGGTATGTAAGCGACAAGTGCAAACTGGCCTGCCGCGCACCGATTCGGTGCCTGCGCTTCGCGGAGCGATGATGATCCGTCCGCCGAAGCCTCCCCATGGGTAAGCTGCATTTCTGTATACATTGTAACCGGGACGCCTCGCCGCGACAATCCCGGGGCGTACCAACGCGGCCAGTGAGGCGCGCGGCGAGACACCTGCCTATGGTAGAATCCTAGTTTCCCGGAAATAATTTCAATGCCAAAACTAAAGACACACAAAGGTGCGTCTAAACGGTTCAAAAAAACCGGGACGGGGAAGGTTGTCCGGCAGCACGCATTTGCCCGGCACATTCTGACGTCCAAGGCGCGCAAGCGGAAAAACAAACTGCACGACAGCGTGTTGGCGGATCCCGCCGATCAGGCCAAGTTGCAGCGCATGATCCCCTACTAGGGATCTTTTCAGATCCCCCAGCGGGGATCGGCGAGCGAACGGAGCCACCGCACGTGCCCGTTTCGCCGCAAGTCACACTAGCCAAAAGGAGAAAACGTGCCCAGAGTAAAACGTGGTCCCAAACGCCGGGCCAGTCGCGCCAAAACGCTGGAACTGGCTTCCGGATATTTTCTAACCAAGAGCAAGCTATACCGTTCCGCGCAGGAAGCCGTCGAACGCGGGTTGAAGTTCGCCTACGTCGGCCGCAAGCGCAAGAAGCGCGACTATCGTTCGCTGTGGATCGTGCGCATCGGCGCGGCCGCCCGCGAAGCCGGCCTGACCTACAGTAAGTTCATGCACGGTCTCAAGCTGGCAGGCATCGATCTCGACCGCAAGGTGCTCGCCGAAACAGCCACCGCCGACGCCGCACAGTTCGGACAGATCATCGCCCAGGTGAAAACCGCTCTGGAAGGTGCTGCGAACTAGATGGCGGCTGCCGAAACGGAGAAGTCCGATTCCCTCAGTCATCTCGAAGAGCGAATCCAGAAGGCCGTCGCGCTGGTAAACCGTCTCCGTCAGGAGAAGGACGCGGCGCTGAAAGAACTCGCGGCCACGCAGGCGGCATACGCGGAATCGCAGGACGCGAACGCAAAGCTCGGCAGCGAGATCGAAGCCCTGCGCACGGAGCGTCACCAGGTTCGCGCCCGCGTCGAGAAGCTGCTGGGTCACATCGATCAGCTGGGCGCGGCTTAATCGCAGTCCTCGCTTAGAATGAGGACAGGCCGGTATGCCGAAGCAGCCCGTCCGGGTACAGATATTCAATCAAAGCTATTCGCTGCTCGTTGACGGCGATCCCCGCGAGGTCGAGGAAGTCGCACAGCAAGTGGATGAGCTTGTCGCGACGATCGCCAGCCATAATATGTCGGCCGATTCGACGCGTGTCGCGGTGCTCGCCTGCCTTCATCTTGCCGATAAACTTCGCGCCGCCGAACGACAGCTGCAGCAGGTCGAAGACCGCTCCGGCCGCATCGCCGCATTGCTTGAGGAAACCCTGCTCGACGAAGCCCGCGGGCCAAGGTAACAATCAGCCGAGCAGGAAAACCGCAGTCTGCGCCATGAGGTTCGGCAGCGTCTTCACGTGCCGCGCACCGGACAGAAAGAACCGGCGCTTAATTGGAAATCCCTGCTCCCGGCACAGCGACTCGAAATCGTTGATGCTCAGGAAATGAATATTGGGCGAGTTGTACCAGTTATACGGAAATACTCTGGTCTTCGGCGCCCGTCCATGCACGACCATATTGGCGCGCACGATCCAGTGGCCGAAGTTGGGAAACGACACGATGGCGCGTCGCCCCACGCGCAACATCTCACGCAGCACATCGAGCGGTGCGCGCGTTTCCTGCAGCGTCTGACTGAGAATCACATAGTCGAAGGCTTTGTCGGGATAGTCGGCCAGGCCCTCGTCGATGTCTCCCTGAAAAACCGAAACCCCCCGCCCGATCGCGCGCCGCACCTGCGCGGATGAGATCTCCACACCACGCGCGGTTACATTCTTGTTCTCGTGCAGCCAGGCGAGCAGTTCACCTTCGCCGCATCCGAGATCAAGCACGCGGCTTCCCGGCTCCACAATCTCGCCGATGACGTGGAAATCCCCCCGCTCGGTGAGCGTGACGGGTTGCGGAGATTGGATTGCGGTGGCCCCCATTTGCGTGCTCGCCCCTATTCTATGCTGTCCGAGCCGCTCCCGCAGCTTCGCACAGGTTTGCGTGTGCCGCTCCCTCACGGTCACGGTTCGGAAATCCTTTCTGAACCACGCCCGTCAGCAAGTGGCGCCGCAACCTGGCTCTATGCCGCCTGCGCCACCCTGGCGGTGCTGTCGAGGAAGCCGCGCACGATTTCGCTCTGCTCGGCGATATCCACCAGAAACGCGTCATGCCCGTAGTTCGACTGCAGATCGCAGTACGCCACATCACCGTTGATGCGCCGCAGCACGCGCACGATCTCCTGCGACTGGTAGCTCGGATAGAGCCAGTCCGACGTAAAGCTGATCACGAGGAACCGCGTATCGACCTTGCGGAAGGTCTCGTTCAGCTTGCCCGTGCCGTTGGTGAGGTCGAAGTAATCCTCCGCCTTCGTGATGTAGAGATACGAGTTGGCATCGAACCGCGACACGAACTGATTGCCCCGGTATCGCAGATAGCTCTCCACTTCGAAATCGACGCCGAAGTCGAAACCGAACTTCTCTTTCTCCCGAAGCTTGCGGCCGAACTTCTCGCGCATCGATTCATCGCTCATATATGTGATGTGCCCGACCATGCGCGCCACCGACAGCCCTCGCGCGGGCGGCTTCTTGTCGTAATAATCGCCGTCGCACCAGTCCGGATCCGCCATGATGGCCTGCCGACCGACCTCGTTGAACGCAATCTGCTGCGCGCTGTGCCGCCACGTGGTCGCGATCGGAATAACACACCGCACCACTTCCGGATAGCTGACCGCCCACTCCAGCGCCTGCATCCCGCCCATCGAACCGCCGGAGACACAGAGCAGCTTTTCGATGCCGAGGGAATCGATGAGCATCTTCTGCAGCCGCACCATGTCGCGAATGGTGAATACGGGAAATGACATGGCGTACGGCCGGCCCGTCGCCGGATTGATCGAGGCAGGACCCGTGGTTCCCTGGCATCCGCCCAGAACATTCGAGCAGATGATGAAGTACCTGTCCGTATCAAACGCCTTGCCCGGACCGATCATGTTGTCCCACCATCCCGGCTTCCCGGTCTCGTGGCTGATGCCCGCCGCGTGTGCGTCGCCGGTGAACGCGTGCGTGATCAGGATGGCGTTTGAGCGATCGGCGTTCAGACTGCCGTATGTTTCATACGCCACGTCTACGGGAGAGAGCGTGGCGCCGCCTTCGAGGGCGATGCTCTGGAATTGCGCACATTGCGCTTCAACGATCATGTTCGGTTAATATCAGGTTCGGTTAACAGCACGATACTGCGATAATCTGGCTCTTGCGGATTCCGGCCCTTCTGCTCTGCATATTACCGCTTGCGGCAGCGCGCATCGACTATCGCGAGGCACTTCCTGGCTATTCGTATCAGTTTCCACGGGACCATTTCGATCATCAAGACTTTCGCACCGAATGGTGGTATTACACCGGTAACGTGACAGCTGCAGGCGGCGAACGGTACGGCTTTGAGCTGGTTTTCTTTCGCCAGGGAGAACGTCGTGATGGCGGAAGCCAGTCGTCGTGGGCCGTTAAGAATATCTATCTTGCCCACGCTGCACTTACTGACGCACGCGGCAGGCGTTTCCGGTACGAAGAGCGGCTCAATCGGGAAGGCCCCGGCGTTGCGGGCGTCAGCTTCGATCGCCGCCGCATCTGGAACGGCAACTGGTCGGCCCAATGGAACGGCGAAAATCAGACGGCCGAAACTCAAACGTTGGATGCGCTGACGCCGGACTTCCGTTTTCACCTGCAGCTCGCGCCGGAAAAACCGTTCGTAATTCACGGCGAGAAAGGTGTGAGCCAGAAAGCCGCGGGCGCAGGGCGAGCTTCGCACTACGTGTCGTTCCCGCGCCTCGCCGTATCGGGAACGATCGATGCACATCCGGTAACCGGCACAGCCTGGATGGATCACGAATGGTTCACCGAACAGCTGGCGCCGGATCAGGTTGGCTGGGACTGGTTCAGCATTCAGCTCGAAAATCATACTGAGCTGATGCTGTTCGATCTTCGCCGCAAAGACGGCACGACCGATCCTTACTCATCGGGCACGTTCGTCGACGCGCGCGGCGGAGCGCATCATCTCAGACACGACGCCTTTACCCTGCAGCCGCTGTCTTATTGGGGCAAGTATCCGGTAGCGTGGCACTTGAGAGTGCCCTCCCTGAATATCGATTTGACGGAAAAACCCGTGCTGGAAGACCAGGCTCTGCACTCGAAACAGGGCGGCGCAAACTACTGGGAAGGTGCGGTGGATTATTCGGGTTCGCACAAAGGTGTTGGCTATCTCGAAATGACGGGCTATGAAGGGCAGGTCGTGTTCTGAAAGACGGGGCAGTTCTGAACGACCTCGCTACCGAAACCCGCCGCCGCATTACGCTGCGGCTGACACCGTTCCTGTTTCTTCTATACCTGACATCTATCCTCGACCGCGTGAATGTCAGCTATGCCGGTCTTGAAATGACGCGCAGCCTGCACTTCGCCAACGTGGTGCTGGGCACAGGCAGCGGCATTTTCTTCCTCGGCTATATCGTGCTTGAAATCCCAGGTGCGATTCTGGTCGAGCGCTGGAGCGCGCGCAAGTGGATAGCCCGCATCCTGATTTCCTGGGGCGCCTTCGCCGCGCTCACGGGCTTCATTCGCACCGCACACGAATTCTACGCCGCGCGTTTCCTGCTCGGCCTTGCCGAAGCCGGCTTCTTTCCCGGCGTCCTCGTTTACGTTTCGCACTGGTTCCGCGAGCAGGACCGCGCCAAAGCGGTCGCATTCTTCATGGTGGGCATCCCGGTCTCAGAAATCATCGGCGCTCCCTTTTCCGGGCTTCTGCTGCAGGTGCACTGGCTCGGTCTCGAAGGCTGGCGCTGGCTTTTCATCCTCGAGGGCGTGCCCGCAGTCCTGCTCGGCGTGATCACGATCTTCTATCTCACCGATCGGCCCGAACAGGCGCGCTGGCTGACTCCCGAGCAGCGTGACTGGATTTCCGGCGAACTGGAACGCGACCGCCGCAACAAGCCGCCGTCCCCACCGATGTTGAAGGTGCTGGCCAATCCTAGCGTGATCCTTCTTTCATTTGCCTATTTCGGCATTCTGAGCGCCACCTGGGGATTCACCCTGTGGCTGCCGAAAATCATGCAGGCGCTTTCCGGGCTCAGTTCGCTCAAAGTCTCGCTGATCAGCGGCATTCCATTTGTGATCGAGATCCCCGTGCTCTTCTGGCTGGCCTGGCACTCCGACCGCACCGGCGAGCGGCGCTGGCACGTAGCTATCCCTGTCGGCATCGGCGCGCTCGCATTCGCGGTTTTCGCCTCCAGCGAACGCATGGGCGCGAACGTCGCTGTCGCGATGGTGCTGTTTTCAATTGCCGCCGCGGGCCTGCACGGCTACCGCGCCAGCTTCTGGACGCTGCCGACACTTTCTCTGACCGGCGGCGGCGCCGCCATGGCGATCGGCGTCATCAACTGCTTCGGCAATCTCGGCGGCTTCCTCGGCCCGTATATGGTCGGCTTCCTGAGTAACAGCTCAGGCTCATATCGCAGCGGCATGCTCTTTCTAGGCGGCTGCGCGCTCATGGCAAGCGTGCTGGTGCTCTTCGTGCGTCCGCGCGTCAGGATCGGCTGATGTGCTCTATCAGCAATGCGGCGCAGCGGCCGGGTTCGAGCACCGGAAACGCGTGCGACGCGCCTTTGATTTCCATGAAATGTGCCCCGGGAATGCCCTCCGCAATAGCGCGACCGGAAGACGGGCGCGCAATGAGGTCGTGTTCCGCACTGATCACGAGCGTCGGAATGCCAGCCAGTTCACCGAGCCGCGGCGTGACGTCACACTTTCCCATCGCGCTCAGTTGTTCATCGGACTTCGGCGGCAGATCGGCGATGTCATGTCCGAAAGCGCGGGAGAGCAGCGCAGCGACCTCGCCCGGGTGGCGCCGTTCGCAAGCCGGCGGCAGAACGAGTTCCAGAAATGCGTTCCGCCGCACGGGTGGCGGGGCGAATCGCATGCGCAGCCCAATCCAGATTACGCGCCCGGACATCCGTGTGCCCTCGGCTCCATTCGCGAATGTGCAAAGCAGCGACAGGCTGCGCACGCGCGGCTTCGCTGTCAGGGCAAGATCCTGCGCGATCAATCCGCCGAGCGAGTGTCCCAGGATGTGCGCCGACTCCCAACCCACGTGATCCATCAGCGCGAGCGTGTCGCGCGTCATCTGCCGGACCGTCAGCCGCATCGCCGCAGGCTGGCTGCGGCCGACACCGCGATTGTCGAAGCTGAGAACGGTGAAATGCTGCCCGAGTATCTCGGTCAACGGGTCGGGCGACGTTCCATAAACACCGACACCCTGAATATTCACCAGCGGCGGACCGGACCCGAACATCCGCCACGCGAATGTACATCCCTCGAATTCGAATGTCTCAACCGGTTGCAAGTTTGTCCCCCGATGCCCTAAGCTAACAGCCTCACTGCCATGATCAGCCGGAAAACAACAGTACGTAATTGCGAAGGTTCGCGTGTGCCGCTCCCTCACGGTCACGGTTCGGAAACCCTTACTGAACCGCGCGCGTTATCAAGCGGCACTGCGCTGGTACTGGCTTCTGTGACAGCCGCTGTCATCTTCCCTGCCCTTCTGGGGGCGCAGTCTCCGGCGCCACGACACAACGCGATTCTGTTTGTCGCCGACGGCCTCCGCTCTGCGAGCGTGACGCCCGAATCCGCTCCCGTCATGGCCGCGCTCAAAGCGAAAGGCGTCGACTTCGCCAACAGCCATGCGCTCTATCCGACGGTCACTACAGCCAACGCCTCAGCCATCGCCACGGGCCACTATCTCGGCGACACCGGAGACTTCGGCAACACCCTATGGTTCGGATTTCCCATATGGGCGCACGGCGGCGCTCCCGTCACGTTCCTCGAAAACGACGCCGTGCTGGGAGAACTGAACCAGCACTACGCGGGCAATTATCTGAACGAAGAATCTCTCGTCGCCGCCGCGCGCCGGGCCGGATTCGCGACAGCCGTCATCGGCAAGGCCGGACCCGCGCTCATTCAGGACGTGACCTCGAAGCATGACGGCAGCGAGACGATCTTCATCGACGACACCTTCGGCCGCGATGGCGGCGTTCCCGTATCCGCCGGAGTTCTCGCTGCCCTCCGTGCCGCGAACCTCCCGGTGCAGACTCCCGACACGACCGTACCGGACATCGAGCAGGAAGTTTATCTGACGCAGGCCGCGACCAGAGTTGTGCTGCCCAGGCTGGCTGCCTCCGGAAGCCCGTTCCTGCTGGTCTTCTGGTCGCGCGACCCCGATTATTCGCAGCACAATGCGCGTGACAGCGTGGGCCAGGTCGACCCCGGGATCAACGGCCCCACGGCACGCGCCGGCGTTCGCAATGCGGACGACCGACTGGCGGCGCTCCTCGCAGCCGTGCGCGATCTCCATCTCGAGGACACGACCGATATCTTCGTGACAGCCGATCATGGATTCGGCACCATCGACAAACAGACCTTCACCGGCACCAGCCAGGCGGCGCGCTGTTCAGTCCGGAATCCGTCATCGCCCGTCCTGCCCTCCGGATTCCTCGCCATCGATATCGCGAAAGGTCTCGGCCTGCCTCTCTGGGATCCCGACGCTTCCCTTCGTGGGGTCAACTGCTCCCCGACTGAGACGCCTTCTTTCGGAGACGGGCTTATAGGATCCGACCCGGCGAAACCGAACGTGGTGGTCGCAGCGAACGGCGGGTCGGACCTGGTTTATCTCGAAGACAAGTCGCTGTTCGGGGACGTAGTGAAGATTCTGCTGTCGGAGGATTACGTCAGCGGGATTTTCGTGAAGGACGCGTTCGGCGAAGTCGCGGGAACGCTACCGATGAGCCGCATCAACCTGATCGGAAGCGCCGTCACGCCGGTGCCGGACATAGTGGTGAATTTCCGTTCCTACCGGTCGACAGCATCCGACTGCACCAATCCTCTGCTCTGCACCGACATCGCCGCCGACACCAATCTTCGCGAAGGACAGGGCAACCACGGCGGATTCAGCCGCGCGGAGACCAACAACTTCATGGCTGCCACCGGACCCGACTTCAAGAAGAGTTTTGTCGACGATGCCCCGGCGAGCAATGCGGACATCTCACACACGCTGGCGCGCATCCTAGGCATCGAACTGAAGAGCAGAGGAAGTCTAACGGGCCGCGTGCTGACAGAAAGCCTCAAGGACGGCGAGGCGGTTCAGTTCCAGCGGCAGACGCTTGAGTCAAGACCAGCTCAGAATGGAAGAACTACGATTCTGAACCTGCAGCGCGTCGGCTCGACGTTGTATTTCGACGCCGCGGGATTCGCCGGGCGGACCGTCGGTCTGGAAGCCCGGTAGCGGGCCCAGCCAGAGGAGTTTCGCAATAAGCGCGGCCCCCTCAGGCACCGCTGAGGTGGGCCTGGGTTTCGACCGCGGCCATGAATTCTGAACGGCGACCCTGAGGACGCGGCAACAGACTGACCCCGACCTGTAATCTGCCGCTTCCTGACGGTCGCGGTTCCGTAAGTTGCACAGCCCGCGAGGCGGCGGTTGTAATCTAAACCAGCTCCGGGACCATGTCAATCGCGCCGCACGGGCATTCGGCGGCACAGAGACCGCACCCCTTGCAGTACTCGTAGTTGATGCGGAATCCTTCACCGTTCGCCGGCTTAATTACGGCATTATCCGGGCACATCCCGTAGCAGTTATTGCAGTCGAAGCAATTCCCGCACGAGAGGCAGCGGCGCGCCTCGAACAGCGCGTTATCCGCGTCCAGTCCGCCGACGACTTCGTTGAATGTCGACTGGCGTCGCGCCTGATCGAGCACGGGCTGCACGGTTTTTGGCGCGTCTGAATAATACCAGGTGTTCAGCCGGTCGAACGTGGCGAGCGGATGCTGCTCCGCGGGCTTGTATACCGTACCGCGCAGCCAGGCGTCGATGTTACGCGCGGCTTTCTTGCCGTGACCGATCGACGCCGTCGCGGAACGCTCGGAAGGCACCATATCGCCGCCCGCAAAGACACCGGGAGCGCCGGTCATCATATGGGCATCGACCACAGCCGACCCCTGCACCACCTGCAGGCCGTCAATGTGCGAGAGAAACTCCTGATCGACATTCTGCCCGAGTGCAAGCACCAGCGCGTCCGCCTCGATCGACTCAAATTCTCCGGTAGGCTGCGGGAAACCCTTGTCGTCGAGCTGCATTTTCTCGACCGTGAAGGTGGCATTCTCTTCCTTCTTGATGGTCGAAAGCCAACGGAACTGGATGCCCTCCTCCTCGGCTTCGCGCACTTCGAAATCGTGCGCGGGCATGCGTTCGCGCGTGCGCCGATAAACCACGATAGCTTCGCTCGCGCCAAGGCGCATTGCTGTGCGCGCCGCGTCGAGAGCCGTATTGCCGCCGCCGTAGATCAGCACGCGCCGGCCGATATGGACCGGCTCGGAGCCTTCCGTGGAGCGCAGCAGTTCAAGCGCATCGAGAATGCGTTTGGTATCGCCGGCCGGGATGTACGCCCTCTGGGCGATCTGTGCGCCGACCGCGAGATACACCGCATCGTAGCCGCCCGCCTGCATCTCTGCCACCGGATCGTCAATGCGCGTATTGAGCCGCAGCGTGATACCGGTGTCGAGAATGCGCGCGATTTCCGCATCGAGAACATTGCGCGGCAGCCGGTAGCGCGGAATTGCATAGCGCATCATGCCGCCCGCCGCGGCCTGGGCGTCGCAGATGGTGACGCGGTGTCCGAGGCGGCGCAGGTGATACGCGGCCGAAAGTCCTGAAGGACCGGATCCGACAACCAGAACATTCTTGCCGCGAAATTGCGGTACGTCGAATTTCCATCCCTTGCGGATCGCTTCATCGCCGAGAAAGCGCTCGACGGCGTGAATACTGACGGCCACATCCAGCTGGCCGCGGTTGCACGAAGACTCGCACGGGTGATAGCAGATGCGCCCCATGATGGCGGGCATCGGATTGTCGACCGTCAGTGCCTCCCAGGCGGCGCGGTAATCGCCCGCCTCGGCGCAGTAAAGCCAGCCCTGAATGTTCTCGCCCGCATTACAGGCGTGGTTGCAGGGCGGCAGACGATCGACGTATACGGGACGCGACGCACGCCAGGTGCCTGTGTGGTTCGTCAGGCTGGAGCCCGGGTCGAGCGTGGTAGCGAAGGGCTTTTGCATCGGTAGCTCCTTAGTTCAGCAGGCCGAAACGCGCGATATTGCGGTCGGCGATGGCCTGCAGACGCGCGATCCGGTCGGCGTCGGGCTTCGGTTTGAATAAGTGCGCAAAGCGTTTCTGCGGCCGCAGGTATTCTTCGACAGGCACCTGGCGGCGAATCGTGGAGTGCGCGGTGACTTCGCCATGCTCGGCTTCAAACAGCGGAAACAGGCCGCTCTCAACCGCAAGCCGCGCGATGCGGATGGTGTCGCTCGATGCCGTTCCCCAGCCCAGCGGGCAAGGCACGTGGACATGCACGTATCGCGCGCCGCGCATGAGAATCGCGCGCTCGATCTTGTCTTCGAGATCGTGCAGGTTGGCGACAGACGCGGTCGCAACGTACGGAATGAAATGCGCCATGGCGATCAGCGGAACATTCTTGCCCTGCCCGAACACGTTTCCGGGTTCGGATCCGACCGCGGGCGTAGTGGCGGTGCGCGCGGCGGCAGGAGTGGCGCTCGATCGCTGCACGCCGGTGTTCATATAGGCTTCGTTGTCGTAGCAGACATAAAGGACATCGTCGTTACGCTCGAACATGCCCGAAAGACAGGCGAACCCGATGTCGGTGGTGCCGCCGTCGCCGCCCTGTGCCAGGATGCGGATGTCTTCGTGGTGTTTAACTTTCATCGCCGCCGCGATGCCAGTGGCGATGGCCGGCGCGTTCCCGAACAGCGAGTGCAGCCAGGCGATCTGCCACGAGCTTTCCGGATATGGCGTCGAGAAAACTTCGAGGCAACCGGTGGCGTTGGCGACCACCAGCTGTCCCTTTGAAGCCCGCATGGCGGCGTCGATGACGTACCGCGCACCCAGTGCTTCGCCGCATCCCTGGCAGGCGCGATGACCGCAGTTGAGCGAGTTCGCACGGTCAGCTGAAGCCTGCTCAGCGGCAGCCTCCGTGCCCAGCAGCCGGTTGCCGACCGTGAACGTCCCGGTCTGATAGAACTTGATCTGGGTCAGCGGCATAGCAGTTCTCCGGCGGTAATTTCGGGCTCTTTCGCGATTGCCTTCTCGTTCAGATCGAGGAACGTGAGCGGCGGCAGAGTACCATGATGCGCGCGCTCGAACGCCGCGCGCAGCGCCTTTCGCGTGATAGTGCGTCCGCCCAGTCCCGCAATGATCGTCGCGACGCTCGGCGGCAGACCCGCCAGCGCCGTCTGAATCTCCATCGACATGATCCCGCCCTGCCCCGGCGCGAGGCATTTCTCGAGTACCACGACGTGCCGGGCGTGCCCGAGCATCTTCCGCAGGTGGTCGACCGGAAACGGCCGGTATGAACAGAGGCTGACGCTGCCGATCGGCACGCCGGCCTCCCGCAGGTCGTCGACGACTTCCTGAATGGTGCCATTGACCGATCCGAGGGCGACCACCAGGATCTCCGCGCCCTCCGTCCGGTATCCGCGCGCCAGTCCACCCGATTCGCGTCCAAAGGCCCGCGCGAAGTCCCGGCTGATTTCCGGAATGCGCGCCAGAGCCTGGAACTGCTTCTGATGCGCGAGGTATCTCACCTCCATGAACGCGTCGGGCCCGACCATCGATCCGATCGAAAGCGGCGCTGCCGGATCCAGCACCTGACGCGGCTGGAAGGGCGGAAGCCATGCGTCCACCTGTTCCTGCGTCGGCACATCTACGCGTTCGTAGGCATGCGTGAGGATGAAGCCATCCATGCACACCATCACAGGCAGCGAGAGCTCTTCCGCCAGACGGAACGCCTGAATATGCAGATCGGCAGCTTCCTGATTGGTTTCGGCATGCAACTGGAGCCAGCCGGAGTCGCGCACCGACATCGAGTCGGAGTGATCGTTCCAGATGTTAATCGGGGCGCCGATGGCGCGGTTGCCGATAGTCATCACGATGGGCAAACCGAGGCCGGAGGCGTTATAAACGGCTTCGGTCATATAGAGCAGTCCCTGGCTGGCAGTCGCCGTGTAGCTGCGCGCGCCCGCTGCTGAAGAGCCGATGGCAACTGACAGCGCCGCAAACTCGGACTCGACGTTGATGAATTCGCACCCCTTCAGGCGGCCTGCCTTGACCATTTCGCCGAGGCCCTCGACTATGTGCGTCTGCGGCGTGATCGGATAAGCGCAGATCACCTCCGGGCGGCAGAGCGCGACCGATTCCGCAACCGCCCGCGAACCTTCAATTTGCTGAAGCATAAGCCCCCATGAGTTCCTGCGCGCAATCCCAGGCGGCCTGGGCAGCGGCGGCATTTGCCTCGCCCACTTCACCCGGGAACTTGGCGCGGATGGCGGCGAAGAGTGATTCGAGGTGCAGCAGCCCGCTCTGCGCCGCGAAAGCGCCGAGCAGCGCCGCATTCGGCAGCGGCCGGCGTAAGTATTTCATGGCCAGTTCGGTGGCGGGAACAGCCAGCCGGTTCCCGACGGGACACTCAATCTGCGGATTGGCCGAGTTGATCAGTACCAGGCCCTCCGGCGCGAGGCCGTCGAACAGCCCGGGCAGGTGAAGCAAAGTCGGATCCTGAATAATGAGGGCATCGGGGTGCATGACGGGTTCGCGCAGCCGGATGGGTTTGTCGTCGATGCGACAGAACGACATGACCGGCGCGCCGTTGCGTTCCGAGCCGAAGCTGGGGAACGCCTGCGCGTATTTACCTTCGAGAAACGCGGCTACGGACAGAATTTCCGCGGCCGAAACCGCGCCCTGACCGCCGCGCCCGTGGATACGAATCTGAAACATGTGCCCCTGGAGGTGCACTTCGCGCGCCAACAAGGAGAATCGTGTTTACAGCGGCTTAGCGGGGGCGGGGGCGGCTTGATGGGCGGTATGGCGCGATTAATGCGGCGAATTCCGCATATAACCCTGGCTGGGGTGGTGTGGGTACCGGAAGCTTATCGGCGCAGGCCGTTGGACGCCGCGATGGGAAGCTGCGCGTCGAGCAGTCGGCCGATCCAGTTGCCTGCCGCGCGCAGACCGCGCAGAATCGGAGGCTCCCGCCGCTGAATTTCGTTGCTTTCGGGCATTGAAGGTCCTCCTTTTTCTAACTCATCGTATACCCTATGGGGTATCATCGTCAACACATTCAGCGAAATAATTCGTCAATTTTCTGACGCCGATAATCGAAGATGCGTTCCACATCGCGCTTGACCTTGAGCGCGTGGGCTACGCTGCCGAGAAATCCCAGTGGCAGCGCATAATTCACCGTATCGGTCATTCGGGTGCGTCCGTCGGAAGATTCAAAACGGTGGGTGTGAATCCATTGGCTGTACGGACCCGAGAGCTGAACATCGGTAAAGAAGCGCGGCGGATCCCACGCGCGGATCGCCGATTTCCATCGAAACGGGATACCATGCAAAGCCAGCCGGTAGGCGATCTGCGTGCCTGCGACAATCGGCTCGGGTTCCACCGAGAGTACACGAAAGTGAAGCCATGGGGGTGTGATTGTCTCAAGATTGCGGGCATCGGAGAAGAACGGGAAGATCTCTTCGACCGGTCGCGCGATCCATTGTTCGCGCGCGAGTGTGTAGATCCGGCTCACCGCGCCGGCTCGAACACGTAATGGGAAACGATCCACTCCGCGCCGCCCCGATAGCCCCACAGTTCCGCGCAGGCCATGAAGAACAGCCTCCAGCGGACGAACCACTTCAGCGCGTCATTCTCTCCGTAAATACCGGCGAAGAGTCTGAGAATTTCCGCGCGGTGCTCATCCATGCGCGCCAGCCATGCCTCGGAGGTCTTCTGATAATGCACACCGCTGACGGCCCAGTGCTCCCGAATCCGCACGTCGTCCTGAAAATAGAGCAGCAGGTCGTGGCTCGGCATCTGCCCACCGGTGAAGAAATGCTGCGACATCCAGTCCGATGAGTCGCGCACTTCGAATGGATAGGCGAATCGATGGTGCGTGAAGATATGTACGAAGAACAGCGCCTCCGGCTTCATCCACGACGCCACTTTATGGAGCAGACGCTGGTAGTTGCGCACGTGCTCCATCATTTCGACGGAGACGATGCGGTCGAAGCGCTCACCGGCCTCGAATCCATTGATGTCCGCGGTGACAATACGCAGGTTGGTGAGCCCGCGTTCGCGCGCCCGAGCCATGATGAACTCGCGCTGCGAACCGGAGTTCGAGACCCCTGTGACCTGGCTCGCCGGGAAGCGCGCCGCGGCATAGAGCGAGAAGGCGCCCCAGCCGCAGCCGAGGTCGAGGATGCTGTGGCCGTCTTCGACCCGCGCGCGCTGCGCGGTCAGGTCCAGCATGCGGCGCTCGGCGCTGTCGAGCGTGTCGCCGTCCTGCCAATAGCAGCAGCTGTATTTGCGATGCGTCCCGAGCACCAGTTCGTAGAAGGCAGCCGGGACCTCGTAGTGCTGGCGGTTGGCGGCGGGCGTATGTATCGCGATGGGGCTGGCCTTCAGTTCCTCGACGTACCGCATCAGGTGCGCCTGCCGGGCTTCGGGATCGCCTTTGTCTTCCTCGCGCAGACGCGCGGTCAGCAGACGGCGGATGGCGGTGCGCAGCAGCCAGTCGGGGACAATGTCGCGCTCGACAAGCGGCTCATACCAGGCGGCTCTGGCTTCGGTGATCGGTTCACTGGCAACACTGGCGTCCATTAAGCTGCGTCCCTTAGTACCGTACCCCAGATTCTCGGTGCGAACTCTTGCAATTAGACATTAGGTCACTTTCTTTGGAAACCATGGAATGAATGCGCTGGTGGTCTTCTGATAACGGCGGTACTCGTCGCCGCGCGAACGGATGGCCTGGGCTTCCGTAGCAGGGATGCCGGTGACGCGCAGCACGAAGTACAGTATCAGCGCGGGCGAAACCACGCCGAGATACCCATAGGGTGACGCCAGCGCGAAGGTGGCAAACGACATCCAGATCAGCCATTCGAAGAAGTAGTTCGGATGCCGCGAGTAATGCCACAGGCCGATTTGGCAGGTGTGGCCCTTGTTCGCCGGATTGGCTTTGAAGGCGCTCAACTGCGTATCGGCGATTATTTCTCCGAGGATGGCGATGATCCAGAGCGCCGCGCCGGCCCACTCCAGCGGTGAGATCGCCGGCTCGGGATTGCGCGCCGCCGCGAGGAACGGAATCGCCATCACGATCGCGAGCACGGCCTGGAACTCATAGAACATCAAAAACTTGAAAGCGATATTTGTCTTCCACTGCCGGCGGAGTTCCTGGTAGCGGCCTTCTTCGGGATGCCCGATCACGCGCGTCACGAGCAGATAGATCGCGAGGCGAAATCCCCAGATCCCGGCCATCACTGCAATCAGCGTCGAACGCAGCCAATAGCCGCCGCCAAGCGCCGGATAAAGAATGCCGAGGATGCCGAGCCCGCCTGCCCATCCGGGATCGACGATGGAGGCGTTTCCGGTGACCAGGTGAATCAGCCAGAGAATCAGCATCAGGCCGACGACGCTCGCCGCGCCGATCGCGATCATTGTGGTCAGGGTCATCATCGGCGAAGCAGCAGCGCCTCCATGCCGTCGTCGGGCTTAAGCCGGAAGAGCTGGATCAGCATGTAGAACGACATCGCGATATTACCCAGGGCGAAGATCACAATCAGCCATACGATGCGGGCCAGCCAGGTGGATTCCTTATACGCCACCCAGATCCAGAAGGTGGTGAAGCCGAAGTAAGCGTCCCACAGCGTCGCCACCGCCCAGGGGTTTCCGGCGAACGAATCGAGCGACGACCAAAGGCTGACTTTGAGGCTCGTCCGGACAGTCATCACGATCATCCAGACAAAAATGCCTCCGAAGAGGATCTTAAGCAGAGTTTTCATTTTCAATGTCTCCAGCGCAGGCACTCCCGCTCGAGTGCCGGCAAATCGTTCAGAAGAAGCGCCGTACCGGGCAAATCTTTGATGCCGAGATCGCCGTTCCCGACACCGCCCAGCCACAACTCGCCGGATCGCGGCATGGAAGCCTCAATGGCGCGCACCTCGCGAACCGTGACGTCGGAGATCACCGTGACACCGAGGATGATCGCTGCCGCCGAAACCCACTCAGCCGCCTGCAGAATCTGGTTCGCCGGAAGGTTAGGCCCAAGGTAAACGGGTTCGATCCCGCCCATCGCCAGCAGCATCGCAGCAGACAGAATACCGAACTCATGTTGTTCGCCGACGGGCGTGGAAAGGACCATCCGCGCTATGGGCCGTGTCGGGCGGCATATCCGCATCAGGCTTCCGAGCAAGGTGCGAATCATGCCCGACACCAGATGCTCCTGCGCTACCGCTAGTTTGCCCTCGTGCCACCGGTCGCCAACCTCCTGCATGAGAGGAATAGTCAGCCGGTAGACTACGTCACGCGGGGAGAGCAGCGCTGCGATGCGGTTCAGATGGTCGCCGAGCGCTTCGGAATCGAAACTGGCGATGGCCTCGAGAACGGGCGTCAGCAGGTCCTCGACCGGCGCGGGCGCGGGTTCGGGCCTCTGTGGCCAGTGGTGCGCGCTGAGGAGAGCAAGCAATTCGGCGTCGGTGAGGGACGCGATGCCGCTGATTGAATGTCCTTTTTCGACCAGCCGGGCGAGGAGCAGGAGCCGCTCAATGTTCGCTGCGTCATACTGTCGAGATCGGCCGCAACGGGTTGGAACTACCGCTTTATAGCGCCTTTCCCAGGCGCGCAGGGTGTCGAGACTCAATCCCGTAATTTGTGCGACCGCGCGAATCGGGTAACGGGTCTCCACTCGTAATGACTATAACGGTGCAGCAAAAAAGCTGTCAATTTGTTGTCCTGGACAAATACTTGACTCTCGGTGAATCGTTTGACTAACAATGAAAGAATGTATTTTCCCGCCCAGAAGGCGCAGTATCGGTTTGGCGCGGTCCTTTTCTTCATTCTGCTGCACGCGGGGATCGTGCTGGTTTGGTGGACGCCGCCGACGTGGAAACTGCTCGGACTGCTGGTTGCGACCTACGCGATGCGCATGTTCGGCGTGACGGCGGGTTACCACCGCTACTTCGGGCACCGAAGTTACAAGCTGGGACGCGTGGCGCAGTTCCTGATGGCGTTCCTTGCGCAGAGCTCGGCGCAGAAGGGCGTACTGTGGTGGGCGGCGCACCATCGGCTGCACCATCGGGAGTCGGACCGCGAACAGGATGTGCATTCGCCGCTGCAGCGCGGATTCTGGTGGGCGCATGTGGGTTGGGTGCTGTCGAACGACTTCGATGACTACGACACCCGCGCGGTGGCGGAGTTCCTTAAGTATCCGGAGATCAGCTGGCTGGATAAGCATCACTGGGTGCCTACGGTCGTCTTCGGCGCGGCCATCGCCGCGATCGGCGGATGGCCGGCGTTCCTGTGGGGCTATGTGGTTTCCACGCTGGTCCTTTATCACTGCACGTTTTCGATCAACTCGCTGGCGCATCTGTGGGGCACGCGGCGCTTCGACACGCCGGATGAGAGCCGCAACAACTGGTGGCTGGCGCTGCTGACGTTCGGCGAAGGCTGGCACAACAACCATCACCATTCGCCCGGCAGCTGCCGGCAGGGCGAGCGCTGGTGGGAGATCGACATTACGTATATGGTGCTGCGGGTCCTGAGCTGGATCGGCATCGCGCGCGATCTGCGTCCGTTCCGCAAAACTGCGCCCGCTTTGACCACACAGACCGCGCAGTCATGAAACGAATTGCAGTGATCGGCTCGGGAATTTCGGGCCTTTCGGCGGCCCATTATCTGAGCCGCGCACATGAGGTGCATGTGTTCGAAAGCGACGACCGCATCGGCGGCCACACGCACACCGTGATGGCGGAGTCCGCGAGCGGACCAGTGCCCGTCGACACAGGGTTCATCGTCTTTAATGACCGCACGTATCCGAACTTCTGCCGGCTGATGACGGAACTGGGCGTGGAAGCGCAGCCCAGCGACATGTCGTTTGCGGTGACGGACGGTGGAACGTTCGAGTATTCCAGCCGCGGCCTGGGCGGCTTCTTTGCGCAGAAGCGGAATTACTTTTCGGCGCCCCATTATGTGCTGTTCCGCGAGATTCTGCGCTTCAACCGGGAAGCGCCTGAGATTCTGACCGGTCCCGATACCGACGCCATGACGCTGGGAGAGTTCCTGAATGCAGGCCGTTACGCGCAGGTGTTTATCGATCGCTACCTGATTCCGATGACGGGGGCGGTGTGGTCGATGGCCCCTGAAACCATGCCGGATTTTCCGGCGCGCACCCTGATTCAGTTCATGCAGAATCACGGCATGCTCGGGATCAACACGCATCCGAAGTGGAAGGCCATTCGCGGCGGAAGCCATGCCTATCTGGAACCGCTGACGAGGCGGTTCAGAAAGAATATTCAGAAGAGCGCAGCCATCCGTTCGGTAGTGCGGACGGAGCGCGGCGTGACTCTCCGTTTCGCCGGGCCTGATCCATCGAGCGAGCAAAGCTTCGACGAAGTGGTCTTTGCGTGTCACGGAGATCAGATTCTGCCGTTGCTGGGGAATGCAACGGAAACGGAGCGCGAAGTCCTCACCTGCTTCACGACGACGCGCAACGAAACGTGCCTGCATACGGACTCGGCGATGCTGCCGCGCCGGTCGAATGCGCGGGCCTCGTGGAATTACCTGCTGGGCGAGCGTGGCAAGGTGACAATGACGTATCACATGAACCGGCTGCAGTCGCTGAAGACGGCGGAGGATTTCTGCGTCACGCTGAACGCCAACGGTGCGGTGAATCCGCGGCACGCCCTGCGGCGCATGGTGTACGAGCATCCTCTGTATACACGCGCTGCCATCCGGGCGCAGGATCGTTGGGCCGAGATCAGCGGGAAAAACCACACACACTTCTGTGGCGCGTGGTGGTTTTACGGATTTCACGAGGACGGCGTGCTCAGCGGCATGCGCGTGGCCGAGGCACTGGGGGTCAGCTGCGACTCCGCACAGCCCGCCACGCTCTTGCATAAAGCGGCGCTGCGCGTTGTGGGGTATTGATGATGATTCCGGAGCCTGGGATCTACAGCGGTAAGCTGCGCCATCGGCGATTCCTGCCGCGCCGGCATGAGTTCTCGTACAACCTGTTCATGGCCTGGCTGGATATCGACCGCATTCCCGCGCTGATGGCCGCATGCCCGTGGACTGCCTACAACCGGTTCAACTGGGCGAGCTTTGAAGAACGCGACCATTTCGGAGACCCGAAGCTGAGCCTGCGCGAGCGGGTGATGAGCGACGCGCGCACCCACGGCGTGGAATTGCCGCAGGGGCCGGTTTTTCTGCTCACGCATCTGCGATATCTGGGCTACTGCTTCAATCCCATTTCATTCTTCTACTGCTACGACGAAGCCGGGCGGATTCACAGTATTCTCGGCGAGGTGCACAACACGTTCGGCGAGATCCGCAATTACTGGCTGACTTCCGAGAACAGGCAGCCGGTCGGGAAGGCGTTCAGGTATGTTTGTCCCAAGACGCTGCACGTGTCGCCTTTCAATCCGATGAATCTCGGTTACGAGTTTGTGTTGACGGAACCCGGGGACCGCCTTGTGGCGCATATGAATACGACCGAGAACAGCGACAAACCGTTCTTCGACGCCACGCTGACGCTCGAACACCGCGCGTGGACGTCGCGCAATGTCGGGGCGGCGCTGGCGAGATATCCGCTTATGACGGCGCAGGTGATCGGCGCCATACACTGGGAGGCACTGCGCCTGTGGGTCAAACGGGTGCCGGTGTTCACGCATCCGGGCCGCATCGAGGCCCCGCTTGCGTCTAAGGATTTGTCGGGGAGGTAACAAAACAGCTATGACTTTCGCGCGCAAAGCCGTGTTCCGCATGCTGGGGAATCTCCGCCACGGGACGCTGGAGGTGGTGTGTCCGGACGGCATCTGGAACTTCGGCGATGAGACCGCCGGGCTGCATGCTTGCCTTGCGGTGCACAACGAAAGCTTCTTTTCGCGCGTGCTGTGGGGCGGCGATGACGCGGCCGGAGATGCGTATGTCGATGGCGACTGGTCTTCGCCCGATCCGGTTGCGGTGGTACGGCTGGCTGCGCGTAATCTGGCGACGCTCGAAGGCGGCAACCCGCTGTTCACGGTCGCGAGCCGTGTGCTCCATCGGCTGCGCCATTGGAAGAATCGTAACTCGGTCGCCGGCAGCAAACGCAACATTCAGGCCCACTACGACCTGAGCAACGATTTTTTCCGGCTGTTCCTCGACCGCAATATGGTCTATTCCAGCGCCGTATATCGCGGCCCCGACGATTCGCTGGAAGATGCGCAGATCGAGAAGCTGGACCGCATCTGCCGCAAGCTGCAGCTTGGGCCGCAGGATCATGTTCTCGAAATCGGCACTGGCTGGGGCGCGTTCGCGCTGCACGCCTCGCGAAATTACGGCTGCCGCGTGACCACAACCACGATCAGCCGCGAGCAGCACGATGAAGCGCGGGATTTGTTTGCGAGTTCGGGTGAAGCGGGCGGGCGGATCGAACTGCTGCTGGAGGATTACCGCAATCTGAAGGGTTCGTTCAACAGACTGGTCAGCATCGAGATGTTCGAAGCCGTCGGTCTGGAGTTTTATGACGCTTTCTTCGCGGCGTGCGACCGGCTGCTGACGCCGGACGGCGCTATGGTGATGCAGACCATCACGATGAACGAGCAGCGCTGGGACAACTACCGGAAGCAGAGCGACTGGATTCAGCGGCGGATCTTTCCGGGGTCGGAACTGGCCTCGATGCTGGAGATTCTGAAATCGCTGAAGCGGGCGACGCGGCTGACGATGTTCAATGTGGAGGACATCGGACAACACTACGCACTGACGCTGGCGGAGTGGCGGCGGCGGTTCCACGAATCGATTGAAGAAGTGCGAGCACTCGGGTTCGACGAGCCATTCTGCCGCATGTGGGATTACTATCTGGCTTTCTGCGAAGCCGCATTCCGCGAACGCCACATCAGTGACGTGCAGCTGATGCTGACGAAAAACAACAATCCGGCGACGCTTTTCGGCGAAGTGCCTTACTTAAGGTCAGCCGATCTGGTGATGCGTTCGGCGTAGTTAATCGCCCTCCTCTGAACCAGAACCTCTGTTCTGTATGCTGCCGGCTGCGCGGCTTCGTCACTCGTTCGCGAAGGGGGACCATCCCGGGCCGCGAGGAAACGTTCGTAGAGCCGGATCGCGCGGCATCCGCGCCGTCGGAGTAAAAGAAACGGCACTGCACTACTCTATCGAAACTTCTCGGTTTGCCGCTGCTTCTTACCCCGCTCATAGCGGAATAGTACGTAGAAGAAAAGGATCATGCCCGGAATGGCTTCCGAGATAAGAACGAGACCGAAGATTCTCCGATCCGCGCCTATGGGGGTGAGGCTATCGGATAGGTGAGCCTGAAATAGAACGATCCCGGACAAGGTCGCCAGCAATAGACTCGCAACAGGTACACGCCACCAGCTGCGTTCCGGCAGTCGATACGTACACCAGGCAGTGAACCAGAGCACCGCCCAAAATACCGGGTCCAGCAATGAAGGAATCAGGAGATGGTTCGTCGGTGTTACCTTAATCCTTCTCCTGAAAATGTTCCGCGGCGTTGTGCGCAAGCCAGCGGCGCGACTCCCAGGAGCACCACGATCGCGCAGTGGCGCCGCATCAGCACCAAGTCCTATTTGAGCTCTGCAGCCTTCGTGATGCGTTCAGCATTGAGATAAGGCCGCAGGGCTTCGGGTATCAAAACACTGCCATCGCGCTGCTGATAATTTTCCACAATCGCAACCCACGTGCGGCCGATGGCGAGCCCGCTTCCGTTTAGCGTATGGGCCAGTTCGGTCTTCTTTCCGGCCCTCATCCGGATGTTGGCGCGCCGCGCCTGGAACGCCTCGTAATTGGAGCACGAGGAAATCTCCTTGAAGCCGTTCTGCCCGGGCAGCCAGACTTCGATGTCGTAAGTTTTCGCCGAGCCGAAGCCGATGTCGCCGGTCGACAGCACGACGGTGCGGAACGGCAGTTCGAGACGTCGAAGGATATCCTCGGCGTCGTCGGTGAGGCGCTCAAGCTGATCGTAGCTGGTGTCGGGATGCGCGAACTTCACCAGTTCCACCTTCTGAAACTGGTGCTGGCGGATGATGCCGCGCACGTCGCGTCCGTAAGAGCCCGCCTCGCTGCGGAAGCACGGAGTATAGGCACAGAAGTTGATCGGCAGCTTCTCGGCGTCGAGAGTCTCGTCACGAAAGAGATTCGTGACCGGGACTTCGGCGGTCGGGATGAGCCAGAAATCGGTGTTTTCGAGCTTGAAAAGATCCGCGGCAAATTTAGGCAGCTGGCCCGTGCCGTAGAGGCTGGCCGAGTTCACCATGAACGGCGGCAGCACCTCGGTGTAGCCGTGCTCGCGGGTGTGCGTGTCGAGCATAAAGTTGAGCAGCGCCCGCTCCAGCTTCGCCCCGAGGCCGATGTAGATCGCAAACCGCGCCCCGGTTATTTTGGCCGCGCGATCGAAATCGAGGATTCCGAGGTCGGGGCCGAGGTCCCAGTGCGCCAGCGGCTCGAAATCCAGCTTGCGGGGCTCGCCCCAGGTCCGAATGACGACGTTATCATCGGCGGACCTGCCCACCGGAACGGACGCATGCGGAAGATTCGGCACGCCGGCCATGAGTTCGCGGTACTCCGCGTCGACCTGTTCGGCGACGGCAGCCAGCGCGGTAATGCGATCCCCGATCTCGCGCGATTTCGCCTGCAGTTCGGCGGTATCCGTACCTTCCTTTCGCAACTGGCCGATCTCTTTCGACAGTGCATTCTGATCGCGCCGCAGCTCTTCGGTCTCGGTTATGGCCGTGCGGCGGCGGCCGTCGAGTTCACGAAACTGCTCCACCGGCAGCGTGAATCCGCGCGTCGCCAGGCGCTCGGCGACGGCGTCCAGATTGGCCCGAAACATCCCCAGATCATGCATATGTATGAAGTATCGCAGCAGGCAAACGGCAAGCTGCTTTCGGGCGGGGGCGGTCAGGCGCGGCGGCTGCCGCTACTTTTCCTCTTCGTTTTCGACGGCGACGGGTTCGAGGTCTTCGGCTTCGAAGATCTGCCGGCAATCGACGCACTCGACATAGTCGACGCCGTCGCGGCGGGCAAGGACGATGGTGTTTTTGTGCTCGCAGGCGGTCTGCATAATCAAACGCTTGGGATACGAATTATTGTAATGATTCGAGGCGCGGTGTCAAGGGCGTAGAGCGGGTTGATAGTCAGCCGCAACGCGGGTTGGAGGGATCTCCGGGGCACAGTGCCTTCACTCTATAACGCAAATTATAAACCTGTCGCGGTCCTCCGATCTCCGCTTTTCGTTAGGAATTGTAAGGCCCGGACGCGAGCCGGACGATAGAATCCCCTCAGATGCCTTTTCCGATACACCGCCCGCGCCGACTGCGGTCGACCGAAGCAATCCGCAGGGTCGTACGAGAGACCCGGCTGGAGCCTGCAAATTTCATTCTTCCTCTGTTCATCTGCCCGGGCGAGGGAGTCCGGAAGCCGATCAGCTCGATGCCGCCGCACTGCCAGATGTCGATCGACGTGGCGGTGGAGGAATGCCGCGAGATACAGCAACTGGGAATCGGCGGCATCATATTGTTCGGGCTGCCGGAATCGAAAGATGAGGCAGCTTCAGGTGCGTATGACGATGAGGGAATCGTGCAGCGGGCCATTCGCGGGATCAAGCGTCATCTGCCCGATCTGCTGGTGATCACTGACGTCTGCAACTGCGAGTACACCAGCCATGGGCATTGCGGCAAGGTGGTGGACGGCGAGATCGATAACGACGCCACGCTCGAATGGCTGGCGGCGAGCGCGCTGTCGCATGTTCGGGCGGGGGCGGATATGGTGGCGCCTTCGGACATGATGGACGGGCGCGTGGGGGCAATCCGGAAGAAACTCGATGCCAACGGATTCACGAATGCGCCGATCCTGGCTTATGCGGCGAAGTTCGCGTCGGTGTTCTACGGACCGTTCCGCGAGGCCGCGGACTCAACGCCGCAGTTCGGTGACCGCCGCAGCTACCAGATGGACCCGGCCAACGGCCGCGAAGCCATGCGCGAGATCGAACTCGATCTTGAAGAAGGCGCGGACATCATCATGGTGAAGCCGGCGATGCCTTATCTCGACCTGATCCGGCAGGCGCGCGACCGCTTCGACGTGCCGCTGTCGGCATATCAGGTGAGCGGCGAATATTCAATGATCATGGCCGCCGCGGAGAAGGGATGGATCGATGAGGAGCGGGCCATGGTAGAGAGCCTGACCTCGATCCGGCGCGCAGGGGCGGATTTCATCCTGACGTATTTTGCGAAGCCGATGGCGCGGCTGCTGGGCTAGAGGTTCTCGAACAGATCGGCGATCTGCACCCGGAAGCCGGGAATCAGTTCGGAAGTAAGGAATGCACCTTCGCGTAAGCGCCGCATACCAGCCAAGGTATGCAGTTCGAGAGTGTGGATCGCGGGTTCGATCAACCAGACCTCCTGCACGCCCCACTTGAGGTAGGCATCCAGCTTTCGGCGAATCGTCGTCGCAAACTCAGACGGTGAGACGATTTCGACGATAATGTCGGGTTTCTGGACGACAGGCTCGCGGTGACGATCAACACTCTGCCACGTGTCTACAGAGAAGAATACGAAGTCGGGACGCAAGCGGGTGTTGGCCCGGACCGCTAAGTAGGTTTCAAGCAGCGCCCCGCCAGCGGCGCCCTGGAGCAGGTTTGAGAGCCGCATGAATGTGGCGCCGTGTCTAAGCGTTGCGGTCGGCACTTCGATGAGATCTCCGTCCAGCAATTCCCACTTGCGGATTTCCTCTTCGGGAAGCGCATCGAACTGTTCGGCCGTCATCTGTACCGGGACCGGCATGCGTTCATGATATCGCTACAATGGTGCTTCCCCATGCAATCTCTCGAATCAAGCCTCGTCGAGCTGATCACCCAGACATCCACGAACCTGCCGCCCGATGTGCGCGCGGCCATGAGCGCCACAGGCCTCGCCGAGAAGCCCGAGACGCAGGCTTCGCAGGCCCTCAACATCATCTTTTCGAACATCGATATGGCGGCCGACGATTCCGGCGCCATTTGCCAGGACACCGGCATGCCGACGTTTTACGTGCACACCCCGGTCGGCGTAAATCAGATCTCTGTGAGGAAAGCCATTCGCGCGGCAGTGGCGCAAGCGACGAAGCTGGGGAAGCTGCGTCCCAATTCCGTTGATTCGCTGAGCGGGAAAAACACCGGCGACAATCTCGGCACCGAAACACCGGTGATTCATTTCGAGCAATGGGAAGAGGACGAGATTGAGGTCAAACTCATCCTCAAAGGCGGCGGTTGCGAGAACAAGAATGTTCAATATTCGCTGCCCATGAATCTGGACCATCTGGGGCGGGCGGATCGCAACCTTGAAGGCGTCAGAAAGTGTCTGCTGCATGCAGTCTGGCAGGCGCAGGGACAGGGCTGTGCGCCGGGTGCGCTCGGCGTGTGCATCGGAAGCGATCGCGCGCATGGATATGATCTCGCCAAAGAGCAGCTGTTCCGCACGCTGGATGACAGGAATCCGGTTCCGGAACTTGCCGAACTGGAAATGCGCGTCATGACGGAGGCGAATGAGCTGGGTGTCGGCGCGATGGGCTTCGGCGGACGCGTATCGCTGATCGGATGCAAGATCGGCGTCGCAAATCGGCTGCCGGCCAGCTATTTCGTTTCGGTTGCCTACAACTGCTGGGCGTTCCGGAGACTCGGAGTGCGGCTGGATGCACAGACTGGCGCCATTACTGAGTGGCTGTATCGCGATCCTGCGCGAACAGTCGAGCGCATGACCAGAAGCGAGGGTTTCCCGCTCACGGGCCGCGAGATTATTCTCACAGCACCGTTGACAGAGGAGAAGGTCCGGGCGCTGAGAGTAGGCGATGTGGTGCTGGTGCGCGGAGAAGTGTACACGGGGCGCGATGCGGTCCATGCGTATCTGATGAAGAATCCGCCGCCCGTGGATCTCAATGGCGCAGTACTTTACCACTGCGGGCCTGTGATGCTGAAGAGTGGCGACAAATGGACGGTGAAGGCCGCCGGACCCACTACCAGTATCCGCGAGGAGCCGTATCAGGCGGATGTGATCCAACGCTACGGCGTGCGCGCGGTGATTGGCAAAGGCGGCATGGGCGCGAAGACCTCGGCGGCGCTCAAAGAGTGCGGGGCGGTGTATCTCAACGCCATCGGCGGCGCGGCGCAGTATTACGCGCGCACCGTGCAGGACGTGCTCGACGTGAATCTGCTGGAGTTTGGAGTGCCCGAAGCGATGTGGCATCTGCGCGTCGACAACTTCCCGGCCATCGTGACCATGGATGCACACGGCAACAGCCTGCATGCGGAGGTAGAGAAGGCGACGGCGGCGGAATTGGAGCAGCTGCAGCCAGCCTGATTTAGATCGGACTGTTATAATCGATGATTCCCTCCGTGGAGCCCTTCTCAACCTCGGCCAGGTAGCTCAGTCGGTAGAGCGCAGCCCTGAAAAGGCTGGCGTCGGCGGTTCGATTCCGTCCCTGGCCACCAGTTCCATTACACCTTTTGCCGTTCCTTTCGGCAGAAGGTCTATACTGCCCGAGACTTCAAACACCGATTGGCCCTCCTTCAGCGTTGGCGTTAACACGAGTTTTCCGACATGCTTCAGCAATGCTGTGCGGGCCGCCGGAATATCTTCGCGGCGCAGCGTGCCCCGCAAATTGAGCACGTTATCGAAAGCAAAGCGGCGTACGTTTTCCGTGGTCACGGTCAGGTCGAGGGGTTTGTACGCCTCGATCTGCCGGGAAAGCGCGGCTATCTCAGATTCAAGGCCCTTCAGATGGTCGAGCAGGCTTTCCAGATCGCCTCCGTGCGCGATGGCGGCGGAAATGCGCTTTGCCTGCGTTCTCATTTCTTCCCGCTTTCTTTCCATCGCGACTCTGCCCGATGCATAGTCCCCGTGCGCCATTTCTTTGAGCCGCGCCCGGAGTTGCTCTTCAAAACGCGTGACCAAGTACGCGGCCATATCCGGTCGCAGAATCCGCGTTTCCAGTGCGTTCAGAAGTTGATCTTCCAGCCGGTCGCGCCGGATCGTCAACCGGTTGCTGCACACGCCCTTGTACCGATGAGAAGGGCAACCATATTTTATGTAGCCCCTCTTCCCGCCTCCGCTGACGATGACCATCCGGGAATTGCAGGCAGCGCAGACAAGGAGGCCGCTGAAAAGGTATGTGCGACTTTGCTCCGTCCGGTTTATTCCGCCGACCACCGAATGCGGCAGGGTCTCGCGCAGGAACCTGAGGCGCTCCACAACGGCAGCCCACTGCTCGTCGGAAACTATGCGCCAATCGGGGACCTCGGCTCTGATCCACTCGGATTCAGGGCGCGGTTTGCTGACCTTGCGGCCCGTTTCTGGATTTCTCCGCTTCTCGGTTCGATTCCAAACGTAAACACCCCGGTAGCGCTCGTTTCTGAGCATTTCATGCAGGGACGATACACACCACGCTCTCATTGTGCGGGTACGCGGCGGCTGAGGCGCGAGCACGCCCTCGGCATTAAGAGTCTTCGCGATTTGCGCCAAACCGGCACCAGTGGAATACATGTCAAACACACGGCGGACCACGGCTGCTTCAGTTTCCTCGATCTCAAGGCGCACCCCCAGCACTGCTGGACGGCCATACTTCACCTTGCGGCTGGGGTCTTCGATGGGGACGTTTCGGTAACCATAACATCGGCCCCCTGCCTGCAGTCCCTTCAGCACCTGTCCCTCCTGACCACGATGAACCTTGTCCGCCAGCCCCACGAGGAACTGCTCGTCCATCATTCCGTAGATCGTTAGCAGATTTCGCGCCGACTTGTCACTGGAATCCAGTTGCTGGGACACAAAGACCAGCTTCACTCCATAGAAATCGAGGGTCTTCATGGTCCGAATTGAATCCTCCAGATTTCTGGCGAGACGGGAAGTGTCGTCTACAACAATGCAGTCGAATGCACGCGGCTTCTGTTTTGCCTCCGCGATCAGTTTGTTCAGCGCGTCCCGGCCGACCATTGCCCCGGCTGAGACAGCGCGGTCGGATCGGACGTATTGCTCCTGAATTGCCCATCCCCGCGCCGCAGCATACTCGCGACATTTGCGAATCTGATCCTCAATCGACGACTCCCGCTGAAGATCCGAACTGTACCTTGCATATATCGCACACCTCATCGACCCTGATCCTCCTGCGACAGTTTTACCAGCCTGCTCTCGATGAATTTCTCTACCAGCGTGTGAACGAGCCAATCATCCATAAAACCGCGCACGGCGGCGTCGCTGAAAGACGTGTCCGAGTTAATCGAGAGAACCGTTCCACCTCGGCGCCCATCCAGTGCGGGATCAGCACTAACGGAACCTCGTGGCGTTCGTCATCTTCCTGCATGATCGGTGGGCATTCCTGCATGTCGTCCACGGTCGCCGACGATTTTCGGTCCGAACTGGACAAAGCGACACCACTTCCCGGCGAGGGCGGCGGTGTCGAATTGTGGCCGAGAACGTTCATTTTCGAAAATCGCGAAGAGGCGCGCAGAGTTGGGTGATCCGGTCCGGAACCGCACCAGGCAGAAGTTATCGTGGTGCGGGAATTACCGAAGTCCGCGAATCGCCGGTGATGCCTGCCATCCGCCAGTCAGATAGCCCTGCGGACTACCCGGAAACCTCGAATCGCCTATTCAACGTGGGGAGCCGCTGCCGGGTCAGACGGATAACGTTCTGTACCTATAATGCGCATGCGCAAGTGCGAATTCTGCCAGTTCGGTCATGGATTACCAACTATTTTTTTCGGGTTTTTCCCCGCGCTGATCCGCTCTGAAGTCGCCAGTTAGCCGGATCCTTAATGCCAGTCTGATCCAGCCGCCGCACGTCACTTTAGGTATTACGGAAATCACCCGTTCGAGCCCTGCCACCGTTCTTTCCGGGTCTGCGCACTGGCTGAACGCCAAGCTGGTTCCGTCTGCCCCGGGCGGGGCAACGCGATCAACCTGCGATCTGCCTGACGGGCATGCGGTTATGAAGCCCGTAAATCCTTTGTTTTGATTGGCCGGGATCTTCCGGTCGATTGACTGCTAGCCGTAATCCCAGTTGCGCAGGCCGCCGCATTCTGCCGGGACCAACTGATGGGCCACTCGGGCCAGATGGACCGACGCCAGATTCGGCTGGTTCATCCGCTGGCTCCTGACATACATAAGGTTGTGCCGCTGTGCCGAGAGGAAATGACAGTGCGGTAAAACCATACGGTTTCGCGTACGATAACCCGAAGGATATGAATCGAAAATAAAGTAAGAATGTCGGCTACCATCAGAAAAATAACTTAACCGACTTGGATATTCGAAACGAACAACAACTCGGGAGTGATCACAGCAGTGGGGCGAGTAAATGCCGGATAGCACTCTAAAGCCGCATTTGACGGTAAGCCTGATCTGTATACAAGACACGCGAAGAGAGTAACTATCTTCGAACCGCCATCAGCGTTGGGATGTAATAGCCGCATAAATGGGGAATAAACCCAAACACATTCGTGACATTAATTTATGCTGGGTGCGATTATCCATGCAGACGACCGACGATTCGAACACTCCGGCTCCGCTCGAAAGCGACCGGCATCGACCGGAGCGCCAGCCGGAAAACGCTGACTGGATGACCCTCGCGTGAAAGTTGAAGATTTGCCTTCTGAAATCGATTTAGTTGGGGACGTCAGATGCGGCGCCGCCTAAGAGGAATGGGCCTTGTTGGGGTCGCCGCGCTGAGGGTAGAGGAGAAAAAAGGTAGAACGGAACAACATTCGTTCATGAAAAAACTGATTTCATTGTGGTAAATTCCATCCGTAAAGTCCGAACCCGAAGACGTCAGCCCGGAACGGTACTCCGGTAATTCGATACGGAAGCAGTGGATTAAAAAAGAGAGAGTAAGGCTATGGGCTACCGCATACGCAAGCGTGAATGAACGCAGTCAACAGCGTCAGCTTTCGGAAACGATGGGAATGTAAGCCATCAAACTAGCAGAGGCAGCGCAGCAGTAAGGCAAAACCCTGCAGCATTTCCGCCGCTACGATAGGTGACAGGGCCGCCCGTCAGGTGCGAATCTGTCTAAGATGGCCCAGCGTAAATATAACTGGAGATAAATTAACCATATTTAATTATTGTTATTTGTCGGAATGCCCTGAATTGACGACCCTGACTGCTGAAATAGTTACAGAAGGAGTTAAGGCAGTTATGGTTAATTTAATAGATTTCGAGGCGAAAGCGGCGGCATGCACCATGCTGACGCCCGCCGAACTTGCACTGGAACTCGGGCTCTGCACCGATACGGTATTGAGATGGAGGGCAGGTGAAGGCCCGGTAGCTATCCGCGTGGGACCACGGAGCATCAGGTACCGCCGTACAGATGTCGATGCCTGGATAGCAGCACGGGCAGACCGGCCTACGAAGGCAGGTGAATAGATATATGGGACTTATACCGCTGTTTACAAATGGTATCGAACCGGACGATGTTGAGCTGGATTTGTACCTGGCGGAGCTGGACGACGAGCTTAACACGGCTGCCAGCAAACCGAATGAAGTACGCGATGGGTATTGCGGCGATGAGGATAAGGTCGCCGCTCTGCCGTCGGTCGCAAGTGAGCCGACGGGCAAGGCCGTCGCTAAGCCGACAGCTAAATACCGGATCAGACTGAGCACGCGGTTGTACGGCCGCCGTACGCATTATCTGAATCAGCCAATTCCGGGCCCGGTACAAGCTTGGAAAAGGTGATCGACACGTTCCAGCTATGGTTGGAGCTGCCGGACCCCGGCTCTGTTGAAAAAGTCACGGCTACTCTCGCCGCCATGTATGTTGACGGTGATCCCGTTTACGAGTTGCTCGTGGGACCTCCCGGCAGCGGGAAGACGGAAGTGATCAATGCCACCGCAAAGCTGCCACACATGCATCCGGCAAGCAAGGTCACCGAACAGAGTCTCCTGAGTGGCACCTCGGCAAAGGAACGCAGCAGGAATGCGACTGGTGGACCCTCCGCCAGGTTGGCAACTTTGGCATTCTCCTGTTCAAGGACTTCACGTCAGCGCTGAAGTCAGCGCCCCGATGAGATGGCGGCGTCGTTCGCGGCACTTCGGGAGATATATGACGGCTCATGGAATCGGCCACTCGGGGGGGACGGCGGTCAAGTTCTGAGCTGGGAAGGCAAGATGGGGATCATCGGCGGCGTGACGGAGGAGATTGACCGGCATCATGGGAAATTGAATTCCATGGGCGAGCGCTTTCTCTTTTACAGAATGCCGCCCATCGATCCTCTACTGCAGGCGGCCCGCGCAATGAAGAACCGTGGGGGCAAGGAGATCCAGATGCGGGATGAACTGTCTGCGGCGGTCACGGAGTTCTACTGGGAGTATTTTCCGAACTTCGATAGTGCCAACGTCCCAGCTCTCTTGTCATACGAGCAGGAAAGGCTGATAGCGGTTGTCCAGCCTGGTCGTACAGTGCCGGACGGCAGTCGGGCGCGACGGTCGGACACATGAAGTCGAATGGGTGCCTAATGTGGAGGGACCGGCCAGGTTCGGGAAAATGTTGTCACAGCTCCTCGTCGGTATGAAGTTGATCGGTATGGAACCGGATCGGCAGCGGGATCTCCTTTTGCAGATCGGGATGGATTCTATTCCGCCGAGTCGCCGGGCAGTTTTTGAGTACATCGCTGCTCATAAGTCAGCCACCATCGACGAGATCGCGAAGGCGATCAAGCGTCGCCCTACGACTATCGGACGCGCTCTGGAGGAACTGGAGTGTCACTACGTTGTGGCCAGATATACCGACGGCAGGGCTTACCGCTACAAGATTGTCGATGAATGGCTCGACTGCTTCGAAATTGCCCGCTATTGCTGATGTTAGGTGGGCAGTTCCCCCCACGTCCGACACGATATAGTTTTCCACCAACGGACCCAGAGGCAATGACCGCAGCGATTGCGGTCACTGGGTCCGTTCAGCTTTTCCGAAAAGTCGTCTGCCGAAAACATATATAGCCCGTCGCCAGTGACTTATCCGGTTTGATCAAGTCGGGCTTCCCTTCCCGAAAAGTCGGGTGGGCAGACGCAGTGTGTGTCTTTCCCGAAAAGTCGGTCGAGGAGCCCATGATAGTGTCACCCTCATTGACCGGGTGTACTGAGCCTCCACTCTTCGCCACATAGCATGTATATATTCTCTAGTCACCCCACATTACGGAAAAGATCTCTGGACCCCATAGCCCGGGAGAATGGCGTTTGGTTCGGCGGCTAAAGCCGCCTTCCCTTCGCCCTTCTCCCCTCTTTCGGACCATAGTCACTGTCGAAAACACTTAAACTGGGATCTTCCACTCGGCCCCCGGTTCAGTGTTCTGATTGCCTGATGGGAAGACATGATCACTTTGCGCCGGGTTGTTCGAATTACGCGATAGTGTCTTCGCCCATTCGCGCTTAGGCAGGACGCAGAGAACGTCAGTCTGTAGTAGTTAATCCATAGCTTCACGCTTCTGGCAATAGTCTTCCATATTGCGTGGGCGTGCCGGAGAAGACATGGGGAGGAATGAAGCCATGGTAATTGCGATTCCCGGCAGGCTATCCCTGTGGAATCAGTCTGCAGTATCTCTATCGAAACTTAAGCTACTAAAGCTTATAATGGTTGTATAGAAGGTCACCAAGGTGGCCATTAGGGGCAATATGAAGTATCTTTATTCGGGTGTTGTACACGCTTATAGTAGCGATGACTTGTTTGATGCTCTTTCGAAGTATGTGGCTGCGGGTTGGAGACCCGTTGGTGATCCGGTAATTGGCTCAGCCGATTATCAGAACAACGGAATCACGACTGTGCGGACGGAATATTTCCAGAAAGTTATCAAGAGAGCGAAGACGTTTGGCCGGTTTAGCGGAGCCAGCTACAGCCTGGGCTCTTTCGCGGGCAGTGACCACTCCACGGATAAGGCATGGCTAAGGATGAGATCGCGGGCGGTATCGAGTACCACCCTAACTGCTAAAGATAAGACATCGATTGAATCGGAGGAAAAAACAATATGAGAAATGTGTACTCTACGAGAATCACCAAAGATACACTCGAAGAATTCGTTGACACTGTCACGCAATATTTACGTGCAGGCTGGAGGCTCTACGATGAGCCCGACAGTATCACGAATGACTACGTCAACCCCAACGGAACGACGACACCACGCACAGAGTACTATGGCTGCGTCATTTGGCCTAGATAGCTGTTCCTCGCCACGTCGGATCAAGCGTCGAACACAATATACTCTATGCCATCAGAACGGATACACCCGCTGCCGTTCCGGTCAGCCACCGGTGTGCAGGGAGCGGCCGGGTTGCCGTATTCGGTTTATTGCACCGGCTGCTGGCGGGCTCTTCATCGCAATCAAATCTCCCGGATCGCTGCCGGGGTTGCAGCGGGCAAAATCACTCAGGAAAACGTGCGCTGCCTGCGCCCGGATTGCGCGGCCCTCGGTTCTGTTGATTTGGACCTCGTGGCGCCTTTGGCTGATCTGATCGCCGCGCAGAAGCCCATGCGTCAGGCATGTGGTAGAGGGAGGCCGGTCCGGATGAAACGCTGCTCTGGATGCGGACAATCCGGAACATCCAGATGGCGCTGGCTGCATGCGGCAGGCAGAGAGTCCTGCACCACCGGCGCATGAATTCTGCCGGGCTAACGCAATGCGCCGGTTCTGATTTCAGATTCCCCGGACCAGATCCTCGATCTTCACCTTGAGCGTGTCAGCTATTGATTTCAGCGTTTGAATCGCCCACGTGTGCTCGGAGATGCAGTGAGCCGGTTTCAGAGGCAGCGCCTTCGGTCCGCGACTTCTCGTCCTAACGTGAACACGGCCTTGTTCCTCAGCATTGGGTTTTACTGACAGCTCGGTGCACGGCATCAGACATCCTCTGTCAAGTCCCTGATCCTAACCTTCAACGTGTCGGCCACGGTCTTCAGGGTTCGGAGCGTAACGTTCATTTCCCCGCGCTCAATCGCCCCCACTTGCGCCCGGTGAATGCCGCTCTTGTCGGCGAATACATCCTGCGACCACCCCATCGACATACGTAGTTTTCGTATCTTCCTCCCTACTGCCAACTGAACATCTTGCACCAATAGCAGTTTGTGAGTAGTCTGGTTTTACACATACCAGTTTTGAAGAGACTAGTTATGAATAGCTATGGGATTAGTGCGGCGACTATTGGGATCGCACTCTGTGCACTCGTACTTCATGCACAAACGCAGGACGATGCAATCTATCGCGTGGGCGGTGGTGTCGGTCAGCCCTCCGTGATCTGTTGAAGGTCGATCCGGAATATTCGGAGGAAGCCGCAAGGCCAAATACAGCGGCACGGTCATGCTGGCGGTGGTTGTGGATACAGAGAGGCCACGCGCGCGACATCCACGTCATCAAGGGCCTCGGCATGGGCCTCGACGAGAAGGCAATGGAAGCGGTTGAGAAGTGGAAATTGAGAGCCTGGGATGAAGGGCGACTGGGCGGTAAACGTCCGCGCCACCATCGAAGTGAATTTCAAATATGATCCACGGGCGTTCAGCCCCGAAAGCCTATATGCTCCGGATTTTACCCGGACCGGTTTGGGTACACCGCGCCCTGAAGCCAGCGAAAAGCAAGAGACGAATCAGGCAAATGGTCAGCCCGGACCGGTTGTTAAACCTGCCTCCTCCAATGAGCACCAGTACCCCAATCAATACGCGCAAAACGCCTGCCTCCCCGACGATACAAACCGGCACTGTTGTTTCGCAACAGACCGTGACCGTGGGCAGTCAGACGTACCAGACCTTGCTGCATGGCTGGGAAACGCGGGCAAAGACCGAAAACGTGGTCGTCATAGATGTGGGCCAATATCGCTATACCTGGGTTGAAACCACTCGACGATGGGTGATACTACCAGTGAATGGCAGGATCGAGTTCTACCGCGACAAACGAGTTTTTGTGGTCACAGATGACGAGGGCTACAAGCACAAGTTCGGACTGGCGGCGGAAGAGATACGGAAATAGACGACTGACAACACCCGGTGATGATATTCCACCGAATGACAGATAAAACAACCGAAGTATTGAGCCGTTCCACACTAATCTGACTGCTGCTCTGGCCGTCGTAAATGCAGATTACTTTATTCGCCGCCCGTGGCCACGGCATTCTCTGGTTCATATCCGGTGAGCCGATTTCAAGTCCACCGCGTCCATCGCATTCTGGATATGAGTGCCGTCCTGCTCATAGCGGCGTCGGTCATCACGTAAATCTCGCGGCGGGGGGCGCGTAAACGGATCAGCAGAACCTGCCCGCCCGGCAAACGAAACTTACCCGCCCGGCCTTGGGCTCGTCCGAAAAAGATGACGCGCCCCCAAGGGCCGAATACTGCCGATGCCGAATACGTCGCAGTGCGTTCCCGACGAGTCGAATGCACCCGAGAAAAGTCAACTCTTTTTCTTCGAGTCTTTCGCTGGTTTGGCATTGGCCTCACTTGCCAGGCGTCTCTCAGTCCGTTTCTTGGCCGCCGCGTCGGATGCTTTCTTCGCTCTGGCTGAGCGTTCTTCAGGCGTCATCGTCTGCAGGCTACGTTTGCCGCCGATCTTGCCGCCTTTGCTCCCGATCTCGCGCATGATCTCCCGGAACAGCGCCTTTGTGTTTTTGTCCACGCTCCCTAAATCTTAAGACGGATTAGATGGATTTCGCTTGCACCTAAAGCGTCTTTAGGATAAGATCAACGTAGTTCTCTATGGCTGATTCGTAAACGGAACCGGTCACAGAGACAAGATCGAGACTGCGTCGGACGCCAATCCGGCGCAGCCTCTAAACACCGACAGCTACAAGGAGCCGTCAATGTCTAAAGCAGAGCATACATCTACACCTACGCCGAACGTATATGAGCGTGTCACGTCGGCAATCGTCAACGCAATCGAGCAAGGGGCAGGCACGTACCGCATGCCATGGGTAATCCGGCAGGACAGGGGATTCAGCCCGGTGAGCATTGGCAGCGCGAAACCATATCGTGGGGTCAATGTGCTGGTCCTGTGGTCGCAGGCGCAGAGCAAGGGGTATGGGAGCAGCTTGTGGGGTACGTACCGACAATGGGCGGAGCTAGGTGCACAGGTCCGCAAGGGTGAGAGGGCCTCACCAGTGGTCTATTGGGGCACGCTGGGGCAGGACACTACCGATGACGATGCCCATGCCAGCAATCGCCCGCGCCTTTTTGCCAAGGGCTACACGGTATTCAACGCCGATCAGGTGGACGGGCTGCGCATGCCAAAGAGATTCCAGCCCAAGCTCAGCCACAATGAACGGATTGCGCGTGCAGAGGCATTCTTTGCGCCACTGGCGCATGTGCGGGATGGAGGAAATCAGGCATTCTAACCGCCCCGATAAACCAGCGGCCGTCTACATGCCCGGCTTCGATCAGTTCCCGGAGGCGCACGGCTATTACAGCACTCTGGCGCATGAGACAACGCACTGGACCTCCCACGAGTCACGGTGCAATCGTGAGCTGAGCAAGCGGTTCGGGGATCAGGCGTACGCAATGGAGGAGCTGATTGCAGAGCTTGGAAGCGCGTTCGCCATGGCGCATCTGGAGCTGGAGACAACGCCACGCCGGGACCATGCAGCGTACATCGATTCATGGCTGAAGGTCCTGAGGGCCGACTCACGGGCGATCTTCACGGCGGCATCGAAGGCTCAGCAGGCAGCCGATTACCTCATCAAGCGGGCCGGAGAATCGGCCCGCGTTCAGGCGGTGGCGGCATGATGACTCCGGGCATCGAAGAAAGCAGCCTGCTGGTGATTAAGGGGGCGGACCTTCCGTCCCCTTCATTGCCGCCCGATCTAGTCCGGCAATACATCAGGGCGTCGAAAGCGGCGAGCACGCTACGGGGCTATAAAAGCGACTGGCGGGCATTCTGCGGATGGTGCGAGGCAAACGGGCTTTCCGTGTTGCCAGCAGGCCCGGATGCGGTTGCCGCTTACATTGCCGAGTGCGCCGGACGCCTCAAGGTAGGTAGTATTCAGCGCCGCCTCAACGCTATTACTGAAGCGCACCGGGCGCTTGGGTTAGACTCTCCGACCCATCAGCCCATTGTTAAAAACGTGCTGAAAGGAATCCGGCGAACAAACGGGATGGCACCTGCCGCAAAGACCCCGGCACTAATCGACGACATTCGGGCCATGGTGGAGAAAGTGGACACTGGTTTGATCGGACTACGGGACCGCGCATTGATCCTGCTCGGCTTCGCTGGCGCGTTTCGCCGATCAGAACTTACTGGACTGACTTTCGAGGATTGTCAATTCGGCCGTGACGGGCTGATCATCAATCTGCGACGGTCCAAGACCGACCAGGAGGGTATCGGTCGGCGCATCGGAATCCCCTACGGAGCAAGCCCAGAAACGTGTCCAATCCGCAATCTCGAATCCTGGATCGAACAGGGCGCAATTACCGACGGCCCATTATTTCGGTCGGTTGGCAGGTACGGGCGGGTTAAGCGGATGGCATTGCCCGACAGGGACGCGGCGCGCGTGGTGAAGAAGCTGGCTGACCGGGCCGGGCTCGATGCCGCGAAGTATGCCGGGCATTCATTGCGGGCCGGGCACGCTACCAGTGCGGCAATTGCGGGAGCTTCGGAACGCTCCATCATGAATCAGACGGGGCATCGGTCGGTTCAAATGGTCCGACGGTACATCCGGGATGGCAATCTGTTCAGAGACAACAGCGGTGGGAAGTTGGGCCTATGAGTGCTGCCTTTGTCCAGACGCCGCGACTTCATAGTCCTAAAAGTGGCGTCAACGCCACCGTTTCCGACCGACACGCACAGCAGGCAGCTATCGCAGAACAAATCCGGGATGGATGGACCGAAACCCTGGAGCGCATCGTCCAGACTGGCAACTGGCTGATCGAGGGTCGATTCGGGAAAACCGATTACCAGTGTTATATGCTGCCGTTCAGCTATTCCTGGGGCAAGAAGCTTCAGCGGATCGCGAGATCACCGCGCATTCTCGACCCAGCGAACCGCACCGTATTGCCGGACAAGGCCGACGCATTGCACCAGGTGGCGCTCTTGACGGATCGACTGTTCGAAATGGGCGTGAGTGAAGGCGTCATCAACAGCCGGTGCCTGGTGGTGGATATCAGGCATTTTCGGCAGAGCTTCGTGGGGCCTGGCCAATGCAGGAAACGCCGCATGACGGTCGTGTACGAATGCAGTCCGGACCGGGGTGAAATCGCAAGGGAAATCCTCGATTCGTTTGTCGCGTCCGTTCAGCAACTGGCAGAGACGCGGTATCCGATGATCGCCGTCCGGCGCCCGCGAGGGATGAGGGAGCTTGTGCCGTCGTGACCAGGTGGGCGTAGTGCCTGCCGCCTGTCCCGCGCGGGATCGGGCAGTTCACGTCATATGCTCAAAGCACTTCGCACCTCACCGGGTTAGGAGATAGGAGCGTTCAAAACTGTACTCCCCCTTGAAGCGGTTACTGGTATCGGGGTTGTCAAGAAAAAAAAGAAAAACATCTGCGCGCGGAGTCGCGAACTTCATGTCGCCCGCGATTGGGTTTGAAACGATCTGAATCCCTACTGACAGCGTGAAACGGCTTCAGTTGCTCACGGCAATCCAAGCCGCGCCGTTCGCTGTGGAAGCATTCCCGACCGTGACCACCACAGGCACATAACCGCCCGGTTGCACACCCGGAGGTATCAGGACATTGACCTGCATCAGCCCGGCGACATCGCCGAAGACACCGCCCGCGTATTGTACCGTCGCGGGTAATCCACCCACGGTCGCAGTTACAGAAAGGTTCGGGTGAGTTGCCACGGGACCTCCAAGCTTGCCATCCACTCCGGCTGGGGTGGTCTGCCCTTCGCCCGTCAGATAGAGCTGAATATATGAGCCGATCTTGACCGGATTGGTAGCGTTGTTGATCGTGCCATCGATGTTGTTGATCGCTGCGGCCTGTCCCGAACCAGTCTGGTTATAGCTGAAGAAGCTCGGAGCCGAGGCTGCTACTGGAACGCTGAATGCGGAAGACACCTGACTTTGATATGCAACGGTCACTTGTGCGGTTGGACCACTGATTTCGTAGGGCACGATGGCTGCGACCTGCGTTGCCGACGTATAGAGAATCGGCGCAGGCGTGCCGTTGAATGAGACATTCGTTCCTGCCAGCTGAGTTCCGAACAAGCTGTTACTGGGCTCGTTCTGGACGAGTTGGGTCGGCCCAAGGCCTCCTCCGTATATCACCGCGATCTTGCCGGGCGAGACCGCGCTGGAAGCCTCGCTGGCTGCATCCAAGACCGCACTAACGAGCACCGCTGTTCCGGTCGGTCGTGCAAGATATATTGCACCACCCCACTGTTCGCTGGGCGCGAGGCCGGAATCGATGAAGTAGAGATCCCCAGCGCTATCAATCGCCCCGAGCGATGTCTCCAGCAACGACCGGAAGTTCCCTGGGGTCAATGCCGTGTAGCTCGCGGTGATCACGCCGGACGGAGAGAACTCTTGAATTCCAGATGTGCCGGTGACAAATACGTTGCTCGCCACATCCAGGGCCATGCCGGTAAATGTGCCCATTGCAAACGTTGTGATAATCCCATTCGATACCTTTCGGATTCGGTTATTGATTTCATCCAAGATGTATACGGTGCCAGCCGAGTCGACGGCCACGCCGGTCGGATAGCTCAATTGCGCGCTCGTCGCCGGGCCTCCGTCACCCGAATATCCTGCTGTGCCGTTACCTGCAAATGTCGTGATAATGCCGCTTTGGCTAACCTTACGAACGCGGCTATCCGCCGCGTCAGCGATGAACACATTTCCGGATGAATCTTTAGCTATTCCTCGTGGGTCTCGAAACGCGGCGGCGGTGGCCAGCCCACCATCGCCTGAGGACCCGGGGCTCCCAGTACCCGCGAACGTGGTGATCACTCCGCCACTCGTGGAAACCTTCCGAATCGAGTACAAATCACAAATCAGAAGGTTACCTGCCGAGTCAAATGCCACGCATTCAGGAATGATATCGGCGGCGGTGGCGAGACCCCCATCCCCAGGCAGCGCGGAACCGCCGCCTGCGACAGTTAAAATAGACCCATCTGCCACCACTCTGCGCACACGGCGGTTACCGGTATCCGCTATAAAGAGGTTGCCCGATCCATCGACGGCCACGCCGGAAGGGTGACTTAAAAGTGCGCTGGTCGCCTGCCCGCCGTCGCCCGAAAAAAAGTAGCTATTGCCAGCGCCACCAACCGTGCTAATTATTCCGTTGGCGGATACGTGGCGGAGGTAGCCACCGAAGATAAAGAATCCCCCAGTACTATCCGAGACAAGACCTCCGGGTGTCAATCCCGCTTGAGTGGCGGCGGCACCGTCGCCCGAATAGCCGCCTTGGCCATTCCCAGCGACCGTCCCGATTAGCCCATTCGTTGAGACGATTCGGATTCGAAAATTATCGTAGTCCGCAATCAACAGATCACCCTGACTGGTTAATGCCAAGCCTGTTGGATTGTTCAACTGAGCGCTCGTTGCGGCACCGCCATCCCCGGAGAAGCCCGCGACCCCAGTCCCCGCGAAGGCTGTTATAGTGCCGGTTGGGGAGACCCGACGAACCCGGTTTTGCCCCACATCGGCGATAAACAAGTCTCCAGAGGTATCGAAAGCCAAGCCGAACGGGAGAGTCAACCCTGCATTGACAGCCAACCCTCCGTCCCCCGAATCCCCGGCGACGCCAGTGCCTGCGATGGTCGTTATTATGCCGCTCGGCGCGATCTTCCGGACACGAGAGTTGCCTTCGTCAGCAACGAAGAGATTCCCGGCGCTATCAAAAGTCAGAGAACCCGGGGTGTTCAATCTCGCAGCTGTCGCTGGTCCCCCGTCGCCCACACCGGTAGGCGGGCCTCCTCCGCCCGCCACGGTAGTGATGATCCCGGACGGGGAGACTCTTCGGATTCTGTTGTTATAGGTTTCCGCGATGAATATATTGCCGCCGCTATCGATGGCCAGCCCGCTAGGCCCGTTTAGTTGAGCGGCAGTTGCTGGCCCGCCGTCGCCTGAATACCCCGGCCGGGAGTTTCCCGCTATGCGAGTTACGATGCCGTTGAGATCGAGCTTGAACACACAGTTGCCGCTGGTCAGGTAGAGATTTCCAGCCGAATCGGCCGCACCTGAACCCGGCGCGATCAGCGCACTCGATGCGGGGACTGGTGTCGGTGGCGGCGCACCCCCCGCAACCGTCGACATCACATACTGTTGTGCCAAAGATGCACCAGCGAACAGCAGTAATCCACAACCGACACGGAGAGTCTTCATGGCACTCCTCGAAAATCTCAATTTGCGCTAGTGCTTTCAAAAGGGGTTGGCATTGCCCAAGTTCGCCGACGCCTTCCGCCCACTATCACGTGTGATGTCGTGACAGTTATAGCCCAAAAGTTTCACGGTCGCGTCAACTAATCGGTTGGCGATTTCAGTACTACTGGTTTCCCGCCCCCACTCCCACCATTTCCGCCAACCTCTCCCAATGCCGGGGATGCGGAACGCATGTTCCCGCCCGCACATCCCCTGCGTATTTGATCGACACATCGAGCGCGGCGGCGATGCCAACGGTTCAGCTCGGGACCCTGTGACACCATTTTCACGAAATCCTCATGGAATCGTGTTCATTGGACAGATCCCGGGAAAGGGCGCCACAGGCCGTCACGCTGTCTGAGGAGAAACTGTTCGGGCTGAACCAACGCAGTGGTTTTGATGGTTTTGACGGTTGTAGGAGCGCAGCCCTATTTTCATGAACCTCCCGTTCCGGGAGCCGTGGGGCCGGATCAGATCTGCCCCGTACATGGGCCCCCCGGGGAGAGCGCCGTCAAAACCTTCAAAACCGGATGCGTTCCGCCCGGTCAGCAGTCCTTCCGCCCTTCATTGCCAGGATCGCCGAGCCGTTGTTTCGCGGTCGCGATTTCGTCTTCCGTAAAGAGTCGGCACCAAGTTTCCTGGATAACGACGGCCTCAGTCGTCAGGTTAAGATGTGCGTCCGGTCGAACCCGGCATCAGGCCCCGACAGCGTTTGCGATCGCCAAAGGGATTCCCGCCAGCATTGCCTCCAAAATCACTCGAATCGGTCCAAGAGGCGCTACTGTGATGGTGCCTTTGTTTCGGCTCTCTTTTTGAGCGATTCGCTGAGTTCTTTCATCCATTTCGGATCGAAGCGCTGTTCTATATGGTCTCGGTCGAAAATGGCCTCAAGCGGCTCAAAACCGTTATTGAACGGTGCGCCCGAATGCTTCCGACGTACCGCCCATGAAACAACATCCGCCGCCTGCAAGACTCTGGTACTAGTATCAGATGCGAAGCCGAGCATTCCGCAATGGCAGGGGTAGCTCGGCTGGAAGTCGTCTACGAGAAACCGATGAGCCTTCTTCACATACTTCTTATATGGATTGCCATCGTCCATCAGATAGTCGATGTTAAACGGATACCGCTCGTACTCCAGTTGCTTGCCCAGCATCACTGCCGTCAACAAGAAGCAGGCCTCGTATATTGTCCAGCGTTTCTTCCCAAGCCAGCCCAGATGCATCTCGAAATCCTCGGTGGTGAGAGTCGCGGCCAGAGACCAGCCTTTATTGTCATTAACTATCCTGGCTAAGTTCGACAATAAAGAACGGCGGTTGTTGAGATCAGCGAGGAGTCCCTGCGGACCAACCTCGCGCATATGAATCGCCTTAAGGCCAAATGCTTGTAGCGCCCGCTCCCATTCGATGTCGAGCCAAGCGTAGTAGTTCCAGTTCACTATCAGGCCGCCGATGACAGCCACCGGGCCGCCGCCATCCGTGGAACTCTCATCGAGGAATACGCCGAGTCGTTGAGCCATACGCTATCCACCATACGATATCTGCCATGGACCCCGCGAAGATAACACCACCAACTATCCCTGACCCGCGTCCCGCGTCTTCTCAAAACGGAAACGACTCCACCGCGTCGATGAAAGTGCGATTCGTAGAGCGTCTCCACCGTCACCTCGACCGAATGCCGGGCATTCTCCTGCTCCGAATACGAATCGACACCCGGGCGAAGGTGACCATCGCGCAACGGGCTATCAGATTCCTCCGTTGTTCGCCCCAGTTACTGCTATAATCGCGACAAGGTCGCAAGACCGAAATAGGCTTGAGTGATCGGCTCCTCGCTTCTAAAGTTAGAGCTGATGTTCCACGGACGGAGGTGCAGTGCATGACCGTCGTAACGATCCATTCCTTGAGCTGATATTCCGGCTCAAACTTTATATCGTCGAAATAGGTTCGCTGATCGCCTTGGCGGCAATGGTATTTCTTGCGGTCCGGCACGAGCTGGGGCTTTAAGGCGATGTTCCTCCTCTAGGAGTCGCGCTCCGCCCAGGGGATTTGGTGGGGCTGACCCAGGGCGGGTCGTCAGTGAATCGTGTGCTTGACTCCATCCCCTTCGAAACACTTTTCTTCACTCGTCCCTTCGCGTTGAAGATCCCAGGTCGCCGCAAGGCCATCGGTGGTTACGTCCAGCAAGTGCAGCAGGGCGTCCAGTTTTGCCGCAAATCGAACAACGTTGGATGGCTGCAACTGAGGCGGTACTGACCCATCGCGGCCACGGCTGGAAGGAAGCGCCGCCCACGTCACCGGGTCCAGTGCTTCCAGTTCGCTCACCATCGAGCTGAAATCGGCAAGGCTGGCAACCCCTTCGCACCTGAATTCGCTCTCCCAACGAACCTTCCTGATGATCTGGCAGGCGATTTGCGCGAGCCACCGCAGGGAATGTGTCTTGTACAGCGTGATTGGATCGGTCGGGGACGGCAAGAGGTTGCTACCTTCGCCAACCAGGGTCTTCAAGCGGAGTTCAAGGGCCTGTCTATAAAGCAGAATAACTGGACACGCATCCCATACCGTCCGGGGGGTCGGTTTCAGGTCAAGCGTTTCGATGAGGGTGCGTGCGGCCTTGTGAAGGGATCGGGCATAGAGATTGATTTCGATGTCTCCGCCGTTGTGCCAGGATCGGTCGTCGGTTTGGGGCGATGCCTTTGGCTTCGAGAATCTGCTGACAGGTCGCTGCTTCTTCATCGGGCGCATTTCTTCAGATTGTAGTGTTGGACTGCAATTGTTTCCCTGGGGTTCCGTGAATGGGCAAAACCGTCCTGCACGCGGGGCGGTGACAAGTGACACCTTATGACGGCATTTTCAGGAAGTCCATATGAACTCATTTTCCGAAGAAGAATTCCTCCGGAATGGTCACTGCTGTCACCCAGTCACCATTCGGCAACCGTCGCCGGTACACTGCAGGCGACGGGAGTGTTGCCTTTCATTGGATCTGCTCTGCGGTTTGAAGGAGCCCCTGTTGAGTCTTTCCGTTCTCGTTCGTAGATCTCTTCCAGGCGCAGGAGGCCCTGGGTCCGCGGCTCCGAATTTCTGTCTAAAGGCATCATAGGCAGGAAAAAACTCGCTGCAGGCATCGCTCCGTGTTTGAGTTTCGGTTGGCGTCAGAGCGCCAGGGGGGACAGCTGTCCGACGCCTCTCCGCGAGATCAGCCGCCCCTTCGGCGACGGGCTGCACTGTCATCTGAAGGGAGGTCTTCAGCGAGTCAGCCGCGTTGTGCAACTGGTCCATAGCGATGGACCCCTGAGTCATGGTAACGACAAGTTGACTACGGGCCGCCCCTGTATTCGGGTCCCCCGCCAACCGGCGTTCCTGGTTTAGGTACTCCGTCATTTTCGCGGTGATCGCCCGGTACCGATCCTCAGCCCCTGGAAACCGGCCGAGATGGACATCGGCCTCGGCGGTCAGCTTCTTTGCATTCTCTTCACAGCTCCCTGAATCCGAGAGATGAAATTCTGTACCGCGTCGGCTGTTTGCTGTAGAGCGGCTGCGGCCTGCGCCACCTCTCCGCTGGCTCGTGCCGCTGCAGCCGCCACAGCCTGGTTTGCGGCTGCGGCAGTTCGCTCTGCCGCCAGAATGCGCTGTGACTGGGCGCTCAACGAGTCGATCTGTTGCTGGTACTCTTTCAGGTCGGACCGCGTTAGAACAACGGGGCTAGGCTCTGCCCCGGTCAGCGTCAGTTTGTTTCCCTCAAATGTGCCCGACAGCGTAACCATCGGGAGGCCAAACAAACTCGCTGAAATCGTAACGTTCCCGGCGTTGACGGCCCCGGTGATGGACACTGCGTTTTGGCTGATGATCCCGTCCTTAGCCAGGATAGATGTCTCCAGTTGGCCCGACAGGTGGTTGTCAGGTGTCCTGACCAGTTGCAGCCAGTACACGCCGTTGCTGAATTTCGCGAGGTACTTGCCAGAAATCTCCCGCTGGCAACTACTCAAATTGCGAGTGCAACCACGGTGATGCAAAGGGTGCGTACGGTCGCCTGTCGGCCGTATGGCATATACGTCCAAATGATCGTATCAGGTAATCAGCCGAACGGCCGGGGCGCTTGCATCAGCGATGTCCAATCCAGCGGCAGCTAACATGCCCAAGGAGACGACCCCCGTGGAGGCCCTTCACTGCGGCTTCGAGCGACGTAACATCACCTGGATTACCGCGTCCGACAGGCCGGTATTGTGCAGCTCAATGAGGCGTGGGGCATCCAGTTCAAACTGAACGGTCGCAGCGCTGTTGATTGCCTCTATGATGACTTGATCGCTGATTCCCGCGCCCTTAAGCTGAATGACATCGGCATTGCGCATACCCTGCGTTGACGGCTGGCGCGCCGGTGACGATGTGGTTTCAGGAGAAGAAGCTGCTCCCCGAAATGTTCAGACCAAATCGGCCAATGAGAACCTGACCAAGTTCCGAAGCAGCCAGCGAAAAGTTGATTCCGTTCAAACCAACGGGGCTGAAGCCCAAAGTATTTACTCCAATCACCTCGCCCGTCTCGTTAAGCAACGGGCCTCCGGAATTTCCATGGTTCAAGGCCACGTCGGTCTGTATCCACAATCCATTCATAACCCCCCGAATGCCGCTAACCACTCCCTTGGTGACAGTATTCGTCAGTTCGGCACCCTGCGCGTTGCCAATCAGCCGGGACCCCTGATCCGCGCTCAATCCGGGAGAGCCATGGCTATCACGTCGGAGCCGGGAGCGGGCGGCGTCAAACTCAGTGCGAGAACCGGGTTCCCTTCGACGGGCACTTTGACGATTGCCAAGTCGCGGCCCTCTTCGATCTAGACAGAGGTGCTCTCAATCGAATTGCCGGACGGCATCGTGACCATCACCGAAGCATGGTCGCCCGCTCGTGGCTGTTCGTGGCTAGCAGACCGTTGGGAGCGATGAAGAACCCCGTTCCCCAACCCTCGGCAGTAGAACCACGACGACAGCCGGGAGAGTCCTTCGAACAATTTCTTCGGTGGGTATTCCAGGTCGGAGCGGGCCGGGCGGGGTGAAGGTGCTGCTTACGGTCGCTTGCGGAACGAACTGCTGAATCGAATCTAACTGGTACGTGAACTTGTCGGTGTCCATCAAATAGTCGTCGTACTGGTTAACCATGTTGCGTTTTCCAGCGATGGGGACCTGTACTCCGTTCTACGCTTTTGGGCACAAATCGTTCTTTGGTTAAACTTATCGAAGTGGCTGGTCCGCGTGCGCACTGAACGCGGTGTGTTTCTTCCCAAAATAGTAGTCGGGTACCTTGATTGAACACGGAGTTGTGCCGCACGCTATTGAGCCGTTCAGCTCTACCTGCGCTCCAGATGGAATGGTGTCAAGCTGAACAACCTTGTCTCCTCCCCCAAAGAGACACGGATGTGAAGGCAACCAAACTCGCGCATCTCATCGTGCGCCGCGCTGCCGCGATGTCGAAATTCCTCATCGACCATCCTTTCTCCGTGGGCAGTTCCGTCCGGCAGGCTACGCTCAATCGTACACCGGTCGGCACCATCTGAACGCCGAAAGGTATTTTCCCCTCGGCTTCGACTCCCGACCTCTCTACCGGTACTCCTGCCAGCACTTCGCGCCGCCACCAGCTCTCGCACCGCAGCGGCTCCCTGCAGCGCGTATGCCCTTTCGGCATCCTCCTCTTGCATCTCCACCGCCAGAGCGTTTCCACGACGCCACCAGTGTCTGCACGTTTGCCGCCCTCGGCAGGACATCGTCGCGATCCGGCAGGCCTCCCAGGCGCGCTGGTATCCCTGAGCACACTGGACTCGGAGAGCAGCACCAGGCTGTGCTCCAGTTGTCGGAGCTGTTCCGGCGTCAGGGGCGGGTCGGTTCCTCCGGCGCGGGGCGGCGGGGTAACATCGGGCAGGATAGCGAATTCGCTGTTTGTTCGCCATCGGCAACTGTCGGCAATCGTGATATACTCATGACAGGTATTGTTTTAATCCGGCCATCAGGCCATCCATATTGTTATTGTTCTGAATATTGTTTCAGCCTAGCGGCTCCGGCACATTCTAACGGGATATCCGCTTAAACCCGTAAGTTGAGAGTTTTCCTTTTCACGGGGCGCATGTCGAATGAAAGGGAGAACGTGTCCAACAGCCGCACGCCCAAAAATCCCTCGCGCCGCGAAGTCTATCAGTTTGTTATTTCCGTGAGCGTCGTGGTGCTCGCTTCCATGTGCATACTCTTCTCCTCTGACACTTCTGCGAGGACGTGGGCATTCAGCGCGATAAGCGCCATACTCGATTATTGGCTGAAGCGATAACCTGACCGGGTGCTCAGGTCGTAAGAAAATCGCGGGAGTATCGCCCGTTTGAAGAAACGGCAAAAGGCGCCCCGAAGGGGAAAAGAAATGATGATCAAATGTTGTTGTACTCAACGACTATTTCTCTTTGCCGGGCTAGAAGTGCATCCCTGTCTTTTTCTAACATCGTCACTACTTGCTGAAAATCGACCACCGACGTTTGTATTACAGCGTTCGCTACGACATCGGAATGGACTTGCGAATTCATCACCCGTATTCTGTGAAACTCGTACAGTCTTTGAAATGCCAGAGCGCCTTGTGGTAGCACTTCCACAGTGCGTCTTTTGGCAAGGACTAGACGCTTAGTGGTCGTTTCAGTGGTAGGAGCGCTGCTTCATCACTCTCCTGTTTTGCGGTCTCCTCGATCTCCAGAAGTTTGCTTCTCAAGTACAATGATTCGTCCGCCACGGCGTGGAGTTCTCCAGCGTTCTGCAGATTCAACATTCCGCCCTTCATCCGTTGCAACCGTTGCGTCAAAGATGCTATTTCAGTTCTCGCAACAGGGTCCTCTGGCAGGAGCAGCCATTGTCCCTGCTTCCACGTGACATTGTGTGCTCCCGCCACTACCACTGTGTGTTAATACGTAACCTCAACGTATTTGCTGTCATCGCCCCAAGCCGGGTCGGGGCCAGGCCTGGGCGTGACCCGCAGCATCAGCGCATTGCGAGTTTGTGAGCTAAGGCTTTCTGCAACCGATATCCGATCAACAGCAGTGCCCCACTCGGCACCGTGGATTGTCAAATGCAATTTGTCGTCAGCGTACTTTGCCTGAAGTTCTGTAACGCGGTGGGTCCGTATTTTTCTTCTACTTCCTTCGCCTTGGCTGCGTATTGGGCACCAAGACTGGACATGATGCTACTGGCTTCACGTCGGTAATATAAATGAGAGTTAAGATAGTGTCGTCCACAATCCAACCGTTATGACGATATTTGCCAGCCGTCAGCATGAGATCGTCGCCGTGCCATTTGCCATTGCACAAGCTGGAGATAAATGTATAGGGCCGTGAGAGCCGTTCCGGGTATCGCGGCCCAGTGCTTTTGAAGAAATCTTCCCATCGACACCCTTCTGATCGAGAGCGAACTGGCGGCAACAAACACCGTCCCTGATCCCCCCAATTGTGTGATTCGGGGTATTCTCTTCCCAGTTTAACGCTGTCCAGAGCCAGCGCACCTTGAAAGCTCTGTACCCCGTGCGCCCTTCCCGCCATGCCAAACCCTCTTTCCACCTTCCATCCCAGACCCTCGGTTTCAAGGGTCACTCCGGGATGGGATAATCGTTATCTATGCGCGGGCTTCGTCGGAATGATGCTAATCTCGACTGGCACAGTTTCCCGCACCTCAAACATCACGCCCTCCTTTTTAACAGCCTGTATTGCTCCAATCTAGCTGCATTGCTCTGAATTAAAAATTCGGCTCAGGCTCCCGCACATCTCGTGGCTGACTATGAATTTCTTCGTGGCAAGGAAGTCATTATCGACCCCGCCGAGTTTCTCCCGAGCTACGATCCTCTAAGCGAACAAAATCAGGCGTACCTCAACGACGTAGTGAAGGCATTAGAGAGCGGCCAAGTGCCGTTCCCGGCTGAAATAATATCGCATCTTCTGTGCGCAAACCACTTACTTAACGATCTTAGTGCGCGAATGTTATCCACAGTGATCAATAAGAAATAGGATTTTTTCAGACAGTTCCCATCTGCAAATCGCCGCTTCCGGCGTCCCGGCATTCTAACTCAGACGATCTTCCTCAACCCATACCGTCCTCGCGGTAGCGCTGGGAAGCGCTGCCTGTGCCGGACAACCAGTGTTACCTGGCAGGACATTTTCGACTTCAAAACCGATTTGCACGACAGGCGGTGGGGGCTTTCAACGTTTCTTAGGTTCGCTGGCAACGAAGCACCAAACCGAGGCTGATATCCGCGATGAGATCGAATGGACCCTCAGCGAATACGAAAGGCCATGCAAATTCACAAGATAAAGGCTTCCCAGAGTTTCAGCCCGATGTCTTCGTCATCTCCCCGCTGGAGATCATCGAGAACCTTGTTAAGTTGAACTGGTAGAAACGCGCGGCGCGTTGCGGGTGCATCAGCCAGGGTAGAGCTTATGGAGGCGGAGATGAAAGCGCCCGGCAGTGTGAGCGTGGCTGTCTGATGCAAGGCGACGTTTTCGTCCGGACCGGTTATGATCGGGACAGAGAAGGGAGAATCACATGGCAAGTGGGACTCGAAAATTAATACCACAACTGGAGCAGGAGAAGGCAGTGATTGAGGGGCGCTGGCGGCGCTGTACGCGACTGGAGGGCAGTGTTGACCCAGCCCCGGCATCACAAGTCAGAAACGGGCGAAGCGCAAGGCCAGGCATGACCCGGGGAAGGAAGCAACGACTCATTGCGGCCTTGGAGAAGCGGTGGGCTGCAGAGAAGAGGGCGGCAAAGAAGGCTGCGGCAGGCTTGCCAGCACCGGCCAAGGCTCCTGCCAAGCGCAAGGGCGGCATGACACCGGAGGGCCGCAAGCGGCTGGCTGAGGCGATGAGGCGGCGCTGGGCGGCGAAGGGCGCGGCGTCGGCGGTGAAAAAGACGGAGCGCAGACAACAAAGAAAGCGGCCTGATCGCTCGATAATGATTGGCCGACCTGCGCCTGGGCTGGCAGTTACCATAAGCAGTCCCGGCGATATGATCGCTCTTGAAGTGAGAGACGAGATCGTTGCGAAACTGCGCACCACACTGACTGCCGGAGTTGCATCCGAGGAACGAGCTGTGTACGTGATGCGTAGTATTCGGAAGCTCTTGGAAATCGACGGCGCGAAACAGAAATACCCGGCGCTGAATTTTTACTGCAACTCAGTTCCATGACAAGCTAAACCTGGGATTCGCCAGAGAAGTTATCAGCCTCTTTCGATGATGTTTATGGCGGTAAAGTTGATCAACAGGTGGAAGGAACTTGATGAGCTTACAGATGGCGAGTCACTCAGAGCACAGCTCGATGCATACCTTGTACTTAACAGCCTGCCAAATGCTGTTACCTCGGATCAGTCTGACTGGAGGATATTGCCTCAGTCACTATGCGAGCGCAATCCATAACACACCGGTCATCACAGTTACCCCACTAAACTCATACAGAAAGTGACAAAATAAAGGTGCCAGCCGAAAGGCGGCGGGTGTCCGTTTTTCCGAGACGAGAAGGGCCTTGTGAGAGATTCATTCAACATAACATAAAAATACGACGCAGGGTGGGCACGAAGACCTCGCGGTGTCTGTGTCTTTTCCGGAAGAATGGTCCAGTACCGAGGAATGGTCTGAACTACTCCCGGAGTAGCCCTGCCGTTCAGTCAGAGTATGACGCGAATTATTGCGCAGTTCTTCGGAAGTGGAAGGCTGTTGGACTGGCAAGGAAGGTATTACTGTGATCGGGAAGTTATTCCCCCACACACCGGAATCCAATATCTTGGTAACGGCTGGCCGGATCGAGCCTGTCACGGAGCGACGCCCGAACAAACTGCGGATTGTCGCTCCAGGAACCGGCGCGCGGCGCGCGATTCGGGCTGGACGGTCCCCGAGGATCGCGCTGCTCCGCAGCGCTGAAGGCCATACCAGTCAGCCACCCACTGGAACACATTTCCCAGCATGTCATACGGATTCCACGCGTTCGGCTGCTTCCGGCCCACGCCGTGCGCTCGCCGCCGCTGTTGTCTTTTTACCAGGCGATCTCGTCCAAGTTGCCGTAGCGCGTTCCGGTCGTCCGCCTCTTGCCGCATACTCCCACTCCGCTTCCGTCGGCAGACGGCCTCCAATAGCGATGCAATACTGCGACCCGTCGTCCCACGTCACCTCCTCAACTGGGCGAATGGCGCCTTTGAAGTGGCTCGGATTATTTCCTCGCACGCGCTGATACGCGGCCTGCGTAACTGCCGTCTGACCAGCCAGAAGCCTTTCGTGATCGTCACCCGATGGGCTCGCTTTCCAGGCTACGGCACTCGTCATCTCCCGGCGAGCAGCCCATCATGAAACTGCCCGGCGAATCCAGACGTAGGTTCGGGCGTCCCTCGGATTGACCTTCGTTTCGCCCGCGCGCCGCTCTGTGGTTCGTGCCGCGACCACCGGCGCGGCAGCCCTCCGTAGCCGCGCGGCGCGCATCAGCGCGAGCTTAGCGAAATCGCTGTTTGGATACGCAATGGCGAACTCCTCCAAGTCGTCCGCTTTCTGCGAATCGATTGACTCCCAAGCCTCGACAGAGCGCCGCTCTGCCGACTCCCGCAGGCCGATTTCGCGGAAGTCGAAGTCTCCGACCACGCTTGAAGTGGACCACGGCACCTGTGTCGGACGCGTCCCGGACACGTCCGCGCGCACCCGGTTGAACGCCTGATCGAGCGTCAGACCCGGCTGGTTCAGCGCGGTCAGCAATGCTCCGGTGAACAGCCCGTGCTGCCTCCCGCATTGTCGTCCGCCGTGCGTCCCGGCGCAGTCGCGAACGCGATGTATGCTCCCTTGGCGGCCTGCATCCCCCCCAGCCCTCCGCCGCCACCCCGCAGACCGCGATAGGGGTTGTCGCGACACGCGTCGAAAATCAGAATCTGCAGGCTTGCCCCAGCGTCCAAAAGATTGTCTTGCATCCGTGACGCTGCATATGCCTTGTATTTGGCATCAGCGGTTGTGCGCGCATCGAAATCCACGGGGATAAGGTGATTCTCCTCGCCTACCTGCATCCCGTGCCCTGAGTAATAAAACAGCGCGACATCACCGGGCCGTACCGACTCGATGAACTTGCCAGCGATTTCCTCGAACTGCGCCATGGAGACATTCCGCTCCACGTCGACCTCAAAGCCCAGCCTGCGCAGCGCATCCCCCATCGCGACCGCGTCATTGACCGAATTCCGCAGTGGCTGTTGGTTACGGTAGTCATTATTGCCGATGACGAGCGCGAGCCGTCTCGAAGAGCTGGCGGCTGGCGGGCGGCCGCGCGCCGCGATCTGCGCAAGCGCGCAGCAAGACAATGCGAACACGAGGGCCAGTTTGTTCATCACCGCTTCTGTGATTTATCCCACAGATAAGCGGCACTCGCAACCATCAGTCAACGCCCGCGCGGACAGCCAGTTCGGGACGGCTGCCGAAGAGGGAGACTTCCGGGTACAATGGGCCGATTGTCGACAAAGGTCAAGAGATTTCTGTGGATAGCGGGCGGTGTCGCCGTCGGGGCAGCGTGCGTCCGGTTCGTGCAGACTAAGTCATCTGTTTCTTAAATACGCTAACATATTAGTGGCTTGAGAAATACATGCATGTATGGCATCGTGGCAGGGGGCCTGTTCACTGTGCCACGTTCCAGCCCATTTGATATAGATTTGTCAGATCCTGAAGAACGAGAGCTTCGTCGGCGTGCGGCGAAATATACGTTGCCGTATTTTGAAGTCCTGCGCGCCAGAATGATCCTTCTCGCCGCCGAGGGGCTCTCCAACGATCAGATCGCCGCACGTCTTGACACGCGCCGCGAGGTCGTCAGTATGTGGCGAAAGCGCTTTTTCGAAGAGCGGCTGGCTGGCCTCGATGAGCGCTCACGCCCGGGTCGCCCCCGGGCTTTTCCCCCAGAACTGGTCGTCCAGGCCCTCCCTACAACGACGCCCGGCGTGTTTTCTGGATCGTCGATAACGGAACTTCGCACCGCGCGCGGTGAATCGTCCGTCAAGCGACTGAAGGCCCTGTTTCCCCGCCTCACGCTCGTGCATGGTCCAATCCATGCCAGCTGGCTCAATCAGGTGGAGATCTACTTCTCAATCGTGCAGTGAAAGGTCCTCTCCCCGAACGATTCCGCCAGCCTCGACCAACTCGCCGAGCGCCTGCTCGACTTTCAATCCTACTGGGAGTCCACCGCAAAACCCTTCGAATGGAAGTTCAACAAAGCCGATCTCGCCAACCTTCTCGCCAAATTTTCCGTCCCCCTCACGATTGCGGCCTGACCGAGACAAATACGTTAGCGAACTTCTGAACTGGCGTACTAAGTTGCTCGATAGAGAAGCGCCCGCAGCCGGTGTGCCCGAAGGCCCTGGAGGCGTGCGGCTGCAGCGAGCCGAGTCAAGCCCAACTCCCGACCAGGCTTTGTGGGTGGCGATTCGCAACCGGACGCGCGCGACATCGTTTGATCGCTACCAACTCTTCATAAACAGATGGCTTCGGGAGTTTGAGGACTTCGTGGCGACCATCGTCCGCCATTAACAATGGTCCGGGCGTCAGCAGCCCCGGTTGTAACCGATCCCGACGTTGAGACGGATGTCGGGGACGAACGAAAGATCGACCGTTCCGGGCCTCGCATCCGCTGCCCTCTGTGCGCCTGGCAGCCCGGCAATGACGACCGCTGGGCGTGCAAGTGCGGGCACATGTGGAACACGTTCGACACGGGCGGGGTTTGCCCGGCATGTCTGTATCAGTGGACGGCAACGGCATGCCTGTCGTGTCACAGGTGGTCGGCTCACTCGGAGTGGTATGAGTACTGACCGCTGTTCGTTCGCCCAGCTTTCAGCGTCTGAACCATTCAGGCCGCCGACCTGTGGGCGGGGAATTCAAGGAAGAGCCTCCTCGAAGGGCGTTTTGGCATTCCGAACCGAGATGACTCGTCGAGGTTCTCTTACGTTTCAGAATCCGTGTACGCGGGAAACTAAGCCGGGATCGAGTCCGGGAAGCGTCATGAGCCAATTCTTAAGCGCTGCTTGTTGCATGACTTCGAGCTTATTGGTGGCGCGAAGCGCTTCAGCAGCGTCCAGAATGCAGTAATAATTGAAGCCGTGCGGAAATTTTTGCAGGTCGATTTTCATTATGATTTCATGATCTCCCGCTTGAGGCGACTTTTTGATGGCGCGTAACATGGCCACGTAATAACCCGGGCGATGCCGGTGAAGAAGGCGGTGTTTGTTGAACTCGGAATGGTTCGAGAAAAAGCTGTCCAATTCACCGACGACTTCGCGCTTTTTCGCAACACGTACGTCCGACGGATCGACGGGGTTGGAGCTGTCTGGAATCCAGTCGCAGCACTCAAACTGTGTGGCTAATTCGCGCAACTCATCATCGGGCAGCCCAGTAAATAAGCCCATGGTCGAAATGCGAGCCTCGACATCTAAGCAGAACGAGCTGACCGCACCCTGGTAGTTTCTATCCATGCGTTGGTCCTCGTAGGAACCCAGAGTCATGCCGAGCAGATCGGTTGGAATACGAACCCTGACGCTCTGAGGCACCGCGATGAAGCATCGGTCCGAGGCAAGAAATCCAGAGAAAAGACCAGCTTCGTACACCACATTGTCTCGGGTGACCTTCAGGAGGTCACCTTTGATATCTGCCGCATCGTCGGGGGCGAATACAAAGATGCCGAAATCCGAATCTCGAAGATTTCGGTGTAATTCCTGAACTGTGGCCGCCGCCAGGTTGAATGCGCCTTCCGTCCATACCGTACATTCGGCATGATTGGCGAGCTGTGCGTGGATTGCGCGTGCATACGTCGCTGATGTTGTCGATGAACCAATGAATATTCTCGGCTTCACAGGTCGATATTATAAACCTCGCTCTGACACAACCGCGTGCCCTGAAGTTGTCCATATGCCGCATCTGGTAAGTGACCTTCGACGTGGGAGACTCAATTCCCGCCACCCGCCAGCAACTGTTCCATCCTCACAACGATCTTCGACGGTGCGACTTTCAGCACTCCCGCCAGCTTCACGACGGTCCGAATCGTCGGGCTGTTGATCCCGCGTTCGATGAGGCTGATATATGTGCGGTCGAAACCGCTGTCGAGCGCAAGCTGCTCCTGTGAGATTTCCTTGCTCGCCCTGATCTCCCGCAGCGCGCGCCCGAACGCCTTCTCCGGGCCGATCTCCGGCTGAATCTCTTTCTTCGGAATTCGCTTGCGGGGCCGTTGCGCCAACGAATCAATGCTGTAACGGTGACGAACATAATCCCACGGAGAATACTCGGAATTCATGGTAGACTTTCTCCCATGCCAATTCCATTCATCGCAGCGGTGGTTGGTGCTATCGCGGGCAAAGCCAACGAGCAGGCGAAGGCCAAGAAGAAGAGAAGCGCGGCTGCAAAAAAGGGAGCTGCAACCCGCAAAGCAAACGCGGCGAAGAAGAACGGCAGCCGGTAATTCCGGCTTGCTGTTCGTCTGAGTGATCACGGGCAGTATGGCCGCGCCACCGATTCACATTACCGGCAATCCGGCGCTCGACTGGCTCATTCTCGGGGCTGGGGCGCTCTTCGCGCTCTACTGGCTGCGGGCGCTCCGGCTCGCCCGTGATGGCGCGCGCCGATTCCTTGCGAACGTCGCCAAGTCCGTAATCGTTTTCGTCGTTTCCGACGTGGCGCTGTCGTCAGTGTTCAAACTCGACCATTCGAGAGCGCAGGGCCTCTCGATGTGCGCAGCGTTCATTGCGCTCGTGACCTGGCAGAGCGGGAAGCGGTCGCGTCATATTTCCACGTCCACGCGGGCCGTGATCGCGCGTGATTTGCCCCAGGGCGGATACGATCCGCAGGTGCACCACATCGACCACGTGTGGCATTCGCGGGGCGGGAGCAACAGCGCCGACAACCTGCGGGTGATCGAGAAGAGACGGAATCTCCAGAAGGGAGCGAAGCGCCCCCGGATGCGGGATATGTTCTGACGCGTTTTGCGTGTTCAGGTGCTGAACGGTTGCTATTGGACGCACAAAGATGTTTTGTCCATCATGCGGCAAAGAAATCCCCGAACAGTCCAGCTATTGCATGGGCTGTGGGAAGCCAGTTCAGTTTGCTGCGCCGCCTCCGCCTCCTCCGTCGTGGGCCGCCTCCTCGGCTCCGCAGAGTGCTCCGCATCCTCCTCCGCACCCGGTCCCCGCGATGTTTCAGCCAGGCAGAGTAGGCGCGGAGGAGCCGCGTAATCCCGTCTTCAGCCTGCCGGGTATCGCCATAATCGGTATTCTGCTCGCGATACTGGCGTTCATTGTGTTCAGGTCCAATCAGACTCCGGCGCGCGGTTCCAGTCCTGCGTCTTCATTACTCCGCCCGTTCAGTAGTCCCATATTGTCGGGTTCTGTTGCGGTCGCCCCGCTACACGTCCAGTACTGGAAATTCGATATCAGTCCGACAATGACCAACGCGCACGTGACGGGAAGCTTTCACGCCACCGGCGGCTCTGGAAACGATATCGAGGCGATTGTAGCGGAATGGGGTGAGTGCGAGAACTGGATCAACGGGCATCAGGCTCGGGTTGTCTATCAGAGCGGCAAGGTGACGAACGGATCAATGGACGTGGCGATTCGAGAGGCGGGGACGTACTGTCTGGCATTCAGCAACAAAATGGCGCTGCTCTCAGGAAAGACGGTTTCCGGCAACGTCGCGCTTCAATACCTACTTCCGTAGGGTTTGTCCCCTTGCAAGTTCATTTCAGTACTCGCGGACTTGTGCTACGACAATAAAGACGATGGACAATCCCGGTATTGGTTTAGAGTGGATCAAGACTCTTGATGAGCGCAACTTTCTGCTTGTTTACGCACTCGTGCAGGACGTTGCGAGCGCCGCAAATCTATCCGTCGTTTATGATCCAGACGGCGCGAAGATTGCTGATGTCCTCCTGCTTCCCGAGAACATACGGTTTCCCGAACTCCTGCCCGTCGATTCCCTTGACGCTCGAAGACGGCTTTGCAACCTGCGAGCAGACGCGGCGGAGTTACTAACGGTCAATAAAGCCTTGAAATACGTCCACGACTCCCGTGATTCCAAGCAGAGCTGGATGAACGGCTGGAATCAGACATTGAGAGTGTGGCTCCCCGACGACGGATTCGACACGGTTCTGGCTGAAATGAAAGCAGAATTCGAATGGCGTGCCAAACAACAGCGTGGTGATGATGCGGTGTCTGACGATCCAATCGACAGTACCAGCAGGGTATTTATAGGTCACGGTGGATCACTGTTATGGCTCGCACTGCGCCGGTTTCTCTCGGAGACATTGCACCTTGAGTGTGACGAGTTTAACGAGCAGTCGCCAGCCGGTATTGCAACATCGGTTCGACTTGAGTCAATGCTTGCCACAGCGAGTTTTGCGTTCTTGCTGATGACCAGCGAGGACGTTCATACTGATGGAACCGCTCACGCTCGCGAGAATGTCATCCATGAGGCCGGGTTATTTCAGGGGCGGCTGGGATTCAAGAAAGCGATCATTCTTCTCGAAGAGGGGTGTGAGGAGTTCTCAAACATACGGGGACTTGGGCAGATTCGATTTCCCAAAGGCAAAATTGACGCATCTTTCGAACAAATCAGGCAGGTGCTGAGACGCGAGCAGATCATCGCCGGATAGGACGGCGCACGGAAGCGATTACCTGCTCTCGTACTGTCGTCGTCTTCTCCAAATCTCCTTGGCAAACCGGCTCCTTCTCTCCGGCGGCATCGCGTGGATCATCGCCACGGCGTCCTGAACCACCATGTCGCTGGATTCACCCTCATGCTGGTGACCGCCGTCAGCCACTGTCACAGCGTTTTCGCGCCATCTGACGCCGGGCCGTACTCCCGCGTCTTCCTTCCCGGCCCCGCGCGTTTCAGGGCATTGGCAGAGAGAAGATTGCACCTCCGGCACGTCCACATGAGGTTCCGATCGGTGTCCTCCTCGTGCCCGTCCACATGGCCGACTTCTTCGCTGCGCGTTGCACCGCACAGATAGCACGGCTACTCGTCAGAAAGTGAAATTGTTTTCCAGCATATACGTCAAGGATGTGCAAGCATACACTAGAGCAATACTTAAGGCGAAGAGAAAAATCCAAAAGACGGTTCTAGCCAATACCCGATGGATGCTCACGCGGTCGAGCGGCAGGCGTGCTTTCATTCTTTTTCGCCATACCCGGAAACGAAGCCGCAAGAAATACAGCGGAATGCTTGCCGTCACTCGCCCGCAGTGGATGCAGAACCTAATGTGGATACGTTCTTGGCTCTCCAATCGGAAGGTGCGAATTCGCGGTTCAGATGGACATCCACGAATGGACTGATCAGGGTGACGTTGTCGAGCCGCTCTCCAGACGTCCAACCTTTGAACTGCCCTAAGTTGGGTATCTATTTGAGCGGCCCAGTCAATTGGTGATTCATTCACGGGATTGACCTCCGATTCGCGATCCCGAATATTCGGTCTGCCGAACGCCAATGTCAGAATCCAGCCGATGAAACAATTCCAGAGCGGTGGAGCTGAGTGCTCCGGAGTCCTCGCAGGTGTATTAACATTCATTTCAGTCTGTGTCCTTTGTCAGAATCTGAGGATCATCTATCACTGGGCAAGGCAGTCCGGCCGAGACCGCGAACTTGCGCAGTTTCTCGATGGCTCTGTATCGCGTGCTCCAGATTGTACCTTCTTGCACATTCAATATTCGGGCGACTTCGCCAGAGGTGAAACCGTCGTAGAAGGTCAGTTGGATAACTTGGCGTTCTCGCTCCGTCAACTTTCGAAGCCCTTTCGACAAGAACATTTTCTCGTCGCTGCCCTGAATTTCCATAGGCGGTGTCTCGGTGGAGAATACTAGGGAAATGACTAACTCTTTCGCCCTGGCCAAGCGCCGGAATAGCCCTCGGCGCTCATTGAGAGCGATTGCATAGAGCCATGCCTTGAAAGAACCAATTCGAGGGTCGAAGCGATGCTTGTTTCGGATCACCAAACAAAAGACTTCTTGCGTCACATCTTCTGCCATATCCGCAAATCGAAATCCCAGCGCGCGCAAGTTGTGGGCCTTAAGGGTGGGATAGTGAATGTCATATAAAGTGTCAAACGCACGCATATTCCCCCCGAGAAACGCCTTCATTAGTTCCTCGTCCACCCGGTGGAATCGCCGAGGTCGCCCGCCGCTGGTATCCGCATTGCCCCTCCTGCTTTTCCGCACCGCGCCTTGGTACTCGTCCCACGGCAAATCGGCTCTAAGTCAGTATTAGTCTCGACAGTCGTTTTCCTTCCGGCCAATTTTGCGTCAAAAGATTAAAAATCATTAATGTTTTTCGGGTCACACTCGACGTAAAGCGATTCACCAAAATCGGCCTAATAGGTGATGAAAGGTGGTCGCGGAATGCTCAGAAAGAGATTTAGCGCGCTGCTCGACAGCGAAGTGGTATCGGTATTAGTAGTATTGTTGATCGTCTTTTGTAGTCTCCTGGCAGTGGACAAAGTGCTGTTCATGTTGGGAGCCATAGCAGTTATTACTGGGGTCGTGGGGGGCATGTGCGTGTCTCTGGTTCCACCCGAACAGCACAAGGCGGGCCGATCCAAACAATCCCCGGGGAAGACCCCAAAGAATATAAGGCTCTGGTCCCCTTGGCTTTCGGGGCGGAGTACATATTCATCGATAACGCGTTTTCGGGCGTTGCGCATTTGCGTTCACGCCACCCTGTGCGGACGACGCCTGGGCGTCAATATAAATTCGTGGGCCGCCTGAACCAGTTTCATTGGTGTGATTGAGCACTACCTGCCAGCACCGGTCCACTACCCCTGCTGACACCCCGTGGTGTTCTGATGGGCTGGAGTAGCGGCTATTGCCCGTTCGCCACTTCCTGGTACCCGGTGGACGACCGCGCCGTTTCGCCGGTTCACCCTCCGGGTTCTGTCGTACCGCCGCAAGCCACGCCAGAGGTGGCCGCGCCGTTTGCCCGACGACGCGGCCAGCCGTTCGATAGCGGCGATGGCTTCCATTACGTGCGTGTGCTGCTGTCGAAGATCGGCGAGAATCGCGTTCAAGTCCACGGCTGAAGTGTAGCAGTCGCTATTACCCTGCCGGGCCCAAATTTGCCATCGTTGCCTGTGGTAAATGCAGAACTTGAGATGTCGTTCTTGTATGATAAAGTCGCAAAAAGGCTTACAGATGGCTGTCCTCCCAGCGACACCCTCGATGGAGGGTCGGGCACCCCGTCGGCCCAAGAAGGGAATTGTGCGGGCCAGCGAAACCATGCTGGTGATCGGCCTCGGCCAAGCTATTCTACGGTTGCTGAATCTTGTGGGAGATGAGTAGTCGGCAATGGATGTTTACACTCACCTTCCACAAGTCGTGCGATTTATCGGGAGAACTTTGGTTCTCCGTGATCCTTATGCTAGCTGGCTTTGGTCTGCTCTGGAGATTCGCAAGACAATCCGGAGGGCGTAAAGACGAGTCAACTCATCCATCCATATACTAGGCAACCGATTGTTAATCCAATCTACCCAGCATTTCAACAGTGTTGAGATTTGGCGGCACTAGTTGCTGTAGTGCCAGCCTTATCGATATGGTCGTTTTACAAGACACCCATACGGGACTTCCTTGTGATTCAGCCCCTACGAGTGGCTTTGAATATTCCATCAGTTACGGTAGAACCCGCCGCGCCGACCAACCAGCCCGCCAAAACACTGGTTACGCCGATCCCTCCTTCGCCACCGGTTTCATCGCCAAATCAAGACTTGCCAAATTCGATCCGAAAGATGATGCTACTCACCCGGTTGCGAATCCATTTACCGCCACCCGGAAATGGACAGCGAGAGCAAGCGCGTCGATACTCAGCCCCACGGAAAAAAGATCATTCTCGTCCATCTGATTATGAAAAACTTAAGGAGCAGGTCATCTCGGTTGACGCAAGCCGAGCAATGCAAAATGTCTTGGCAAACCATGACACGATCACATTTTTGATCACTTGGATGGATGATGATACTAACTACCTGCCGTATCTCATTGCGATACTTTTAATTCTGCTTGTCGAACCACACCAAAGCAATGTTGACGTTAGCTCAGCCCAGCGGGCCATTTGACCTTGACGCTAGAGAGTTGCCCCAAAACGAGTAAGGCTGGAATCACTATTCATGGTCCATTGGCGCGTCCGCTTCTATCGCGGTCCTAGGCCAATGGTTCTTTGGTGTATAGCACTTCATCGATGCCAGAGCCCGGCTCTCTGGTTTAAGGACGCCAACACGAAGGAATTTGCTTGGATAGAAATAGGCCCAGGGTCTCCATTCAATCAGGAGGCACTGAAGTAATATATACGTACGGACCAGAACTGAAATCGGGTATTGGGTCAGTTTGAACGGGTCATCAGTTCGCAGACGGCTGTTCGACGTGATCGACAACCACAAATTCACGAGGGCCTTTTCCTGACTCCAGTTTCAATCCGAGTTTCTTTACGGCGTCGAAGATCGACGAATGCGGAGGATCAGGTAGATGTATCCGGTGGACTGAGATTGATTACACCGCGCTCAGCATTCACAGAATGCTTATTAAAAACTGGCAGGTATCCTGTCTTCTGGAGCCAAATCCAGGTGGATGTCGAACATTCCTGCTATTCCCGTTTTGTCGATAACGATACGGTAGGATTACTCAAACAGTACGTATTACAGTTCCGCCATTGTTATGCCGATAAAATAGATCCCCTCGGAACCGACCACCTGCCGTCCGCCGTGGCCGCCCCGAAGCGGGAGGCAAATAGGCGTATTGGCGAGATGAAAAGTGTAGAGAGGGGTGCAACTTCCGTTTTTCGCCGCTATGAGTTTGGGACCGCCTTTCGCCACGCTCAGTACATATACTGGAACGTCCCGTTTTTCGCGATGAACTTTCAGCTTAAATCGATCTTCAAAGAGCCTGCATCATCGGCCCGTGCATCATCGCCTGCGTGGGAGCGTCCTCCGCTTTTGCGACTACTTCGTAATATTCAGAGTCGGCCCATTTTAGGAAGACCATCAATGAGGTCAGGGCCATTAGGGTCAAGGCTGCGCCCATTCGCAAACAAAATATCTGAACTCCTACGATAAGTTGCGCAGTTGTCCGCATTCCGTTATTCTTCCTGGTGATGAGAAGGGACCTGTAACCGGTTTGGAGCAGCGGTCGTGACTTGGTTTGATAGCCACCGCTTCGAATCCGGGGTGTCGGACAGATTGGGGCGTCAGATCCCCGGCGCGTCGGCAGAAATGAACCGCGCCCAACGCGACGACAAGGGTCAACTTGCGGGACTGCCTCACGTCGGTTTTTACCATGGCATAAATCGTATCGTGCCTACAGTAAGAAAATCGAGACCAAACCGCGATGGTTGCCGTGTATTTCACTGGTACAACTTCGGGCGCGTTCACCACACATTGAAGACGACGCCCGCCGTCAAAGCTGGCGTGGCGGATCATGTGGGGACCGTGGATGAGATGATCGGCCTTTTAGAACAGGTCGAGCCGAAATCGACCCGGCCAGCGCGTTCGAACCCGACCAAATACGAAAATCGATGCAGAGGCTCGCGTGCGAGCGGTCAGGAACCAGCTTTCGCTTTGCGCCATTTCCTCACGGCGGCCTGATTAGGCTGCCAGCGATCCGGGCCGGAATTTCAACCTGAACCGTTGAACTCGACGCCCCACATAGCCGGTTCCAATCCTGAATAACCGCATCGGCGGTATCGAACAGGCTGGTAGCGTCAACTTCTTTACTGTGAAGTTGGCCATCTTTGCCACGGATCGAGGACGAAGCGCAGCGGCTTACCGGAACAGATACCATATTCGCCGTTTGTTCGCCATCGTGATAAACTATTTGCGATGCTGACTGGCACGACTTTCAGCGGTGTACTTCAACGAGAAGACGGGCTTTGCGTGGCCACCGGTGTCACTCTGAGATGATGGTTGGACAAGAACCTCCGAGGCTCGGCGACATCAAGAACACGCTGACCGTTCATGACGACCCGGAGTTCGCACGGCGGCACATCGGCAAGCGCTTCGTGTTCGTGTCTGTTCACGATCCCGGCGACAAAGTCGAAGTGTTCGTCGTCGGTGCGGACGGCGCTTGCGTGGCGTTTCCGATGGCGAAGGCACACGGATCGTAAACGACGATGGCGGCGGTGGTATCGGTGATGAAATAGGCGCTGATATCGAAGAACTCGTCTCCCTGATCCAGCAGTGTGAGGATGACACTCGGCGTCTGCTCGGACCTCTCGCCGCTCAACGCCTTGGAAATTGGCAGCGGCGCCGCTGATTCACAGGTGGACCTGATCGAGTACGTTCAGCGGCTTCTCTGGGGAGAGCATTGCGGTAATGGTCAACAGCTGGACCGGCAGGGTGGTCTGAGTCTGGAACGGATCGTTTTCGACCGTCTGCCGGGTTTGTTCGGCGAATCAGATCGTGAACAGGCGAAGAGGACTCTCGGAATCTGAAACATGTCCACACCACTCAGGACCAGCGATTTCAACGGCGATCTTTCCGAGTTTCTAAACGGGTACAAATACCAGCCGAACCTCACGCGGAAACTGAATCATCTCGGAGGCGTAAGCTTCACGGCCCGGAACTGCTAAACGAAATCGTGCTGTGGAAGGTGAATCGGTCCGTGTCACTCGACCCCGACCACTTTGGCCGCATAGCGCTCTGGCAAAACTGAAGCCGGGGGACATTCAGCAGCAGAGCCGATCCTCCACGAACTTCTTGATGCCCATGGCGTTGACCTTCCGATGGCATCAACGTTCCTCCAATTTCGGAACCCCAATGTGTTCCAAATCATCGACCGCCATGCGTACCGGGCGCTATACGGCCAGGAGTACAAGGTGCGGCACCAACAACCTCGTTGAAGAGGAAGGTCAAGGTGTATTTCGCTTACATCGACGAACTCTGTCGTCTGTGCGATGCGAAGGGTCTTCGCTTTGAGACGGTGGACCGGGTACTTTACGTTTTCGACGAAGACCAATGGCAGTCTGTCGAAAAGAAAAACACGTCGTGTGAATCACGGAAAGCTGCGCCGCCGTGCTAACTCGTTAACCGGACATCTGAATGACGATATGCGTAACGGCGGCATCGGGCTTGAGTTGCCTCCGCCGCCGAGACCGGCCATACTGCGACCATGACCCTCAAAAATGCCGCAACTCTGGCGCTGATCGGCACGCTCCTGCTGACGCTTCTGTTGGCGATTGATGTCATCAACTCCGTTCTGTCCGTTGCCCGTGGATTGGTTCCGGCGATGTTGGTACTGCGGACATTGATTTATTTCTTTGCAAGTGTGACGGTTGCGGCTTTCTTCTACGTCTTCGGGAGAGCGCAGTCACGGTGAGCCTATGCACAGGGATAAAGGGTCGCGTCGTGCCGACTGCGCGACGACCGTTTGCAAGACGGGATCGCCCCGACCGCTGCAATTGGTTCCTTTCGACGGCGGCGCGTTGAGCTTCCAAGAGTCTGCCCAAGATGTATAGTTCAGGCAGTTCGTCTGAGCCTTGCGCGTTCATATCCGGCGTGATCTGGCTCTGTTTCACAGCCTTTCGTTTCCCCGTGACTCGCTCGATTGTAGCGCTCGGCCACGCGTTTTCCAAGCTCACAAAAGCGGGTCTTGGCACGGGACTTGAGGAGCCGGAACTGGTCGTAACCCAGCCCCATTTCGGCACGGATGCACTCCTGCGACTCCTCTAAAACATAGAAGCGGTTCAGAATCTCGCGATCACGGCTCGACATACCTTTGAGCACCTTACGGGCGATGTTGACGCGCTCCATCGCGATAACTCTGCGCTCGGGATTTTCTCGCCGGTCGGAGAGGGTGAAGAGCGAACCATCGAGATCCCCCCGCGTGCGGCGCTGTTGCACCGCAACATCAATTGATGCCGCCACCTTGCGCTTCACCACAGTACGGACGTAACCCATGAGGCGTTCGGGTTCGCGCAGATCGCCGTTCTGTATGGCCTGCGTGACGATGACGAAGCAGTCGTGAACCCTATCGTCGAGTTCTTCGGGACCCAGATTCCGCAATAAGAAGTACCGGATACCCTTGGCGAAGATGCCGTACAGTTCAGTCATCGCCCCAGAATCTCCGTTGCGGACCCCGTTAACCAGGGCTTGCCAGTCCGGGACGGGCGGTCCATCAGAAGGCTGTTTCGATTCCGACTGCAACTGATCGCTTTTGTTCCCTTCATCTTCGGTGGTCATCGACCTCAGTCCACTCATTCACTCTCCTCGCTGTTCTCGGGCAGAGAGTGACGAGGCCGATTTGGGGATATTAAGAGGCCCGCTCGGTGAGGGAGAACTGTCCGGAAGTTTCCCACACGCCGACGTTAATTGGAATAACTTTAATTATTTATGTCGTGCTTTATCTGGTTTCCCATGCACGAATGCTACTATATTTGTGGCGCAACAGACGCGGCTACGCGGACACTTGTTCAGCATCATGGGCGAAGACCTTGCCATATGCGTGCCCGTTTTGATGCTTTTCGAGCGTCAGCCTCGCCAGTTCGACTTCAAGTCTGGCTTCCTCAACAGCCCGTTTAATCATGCGGTAGAGCGCCGGTCGGTCACGGTTCTTGTGGTCACTCAGGAGACCTCTTGCCGTCGCGTAAACACGCGTCAGTCCATTGTGCTCTGCGGCGAGAGAGGAGCACTCGTGGCAATACATAAAGACCATATTAATAAATTGAAACTGGGCAACAAATCAGACTATTACGGAAGTACGCGTACCAATGAGAGCGCTCCGAAACTTCTCGGGCGCGATTGATTTCATCGATTCCATCCCGCTGTTCGTCCGTGGAATAATTCCTGCTGCGGCGGTGCTGCGGATATTCATTAATTTCATTGCAAGTTGGACGGTCACGTTGTTTTTCTACGTGTTCTACAAAGCGCAGTCACGCCGACCGGATGTGAGGATGGGGTTAAACCTGCGAAGATCAGGGCAGGAGAATCAAATGGACGAAGATTTCAACGCTCGGGAGGAATGCGGGGACGATGTGGTTGCGCTCGACGTGAACACACGCCGACCTGTGCCAGCCATCCGAAATGCAAAGGCTTCTCCGCTCCGAAAGTTCACAAGACCAAAAAGCGCTGATCCGTGTCCCCGGTTGCTTTCGTGGGCGTCGGGGCAAGGAGTTCCTGTCGCCAAAACCGATTGCGAGTCGCCGGTCGCCGCTCCGAAAACCGGCTATCGTGGATTCCGTGGCTCATCTCACAATCGGTTTGCTCGAACACTTCGCCATGGGGATCTTTCCGATGACACTCGCCACTATGGCCCGAACCTTCCGTTTCGGTGGCTCAACCGTCATTGTCGGTCGTACACCTGCGTTTCCGTCGTTGCTCCAGTCGTGACGTTCGTCATGGTTTTCCCATCCGCTGAAAGTGTTGAAGTCACCACCAAAATCTCTTTCCCATTCTGTTTCACGATAATCTTCCGAGTTGTCGCATCGGGCATCTGACAGACTTCCGAACGTCCTGCCTTGAACCCAACGCCTTGAGATGGATGCTCTTTGCCGTCATAGATTCGGACAATTTCGGCATGTCGTCTTTCTCCCGTAGGTGATACGTCATCCTGTGTATTCCGGTACGTGTTTGGCCCGATTTGCTCAATTCTTATCGTCCGGTCATTTACCTTCGTATTCGATTTGGAGCCGTTGAGTTTCCACGTACCTGTGAATTCGGCGGCACTGGCATTTGCAACAAGCAGAAAAGCCGAGACAAGCATCGATGTAAAACGCATACTTGAACATCCGATTCAAGCGAGTATACCCCAAACCACGTCAATATTCGGGCTGCTACTAACCACCTTACACTCAATATGTTACGGCAGCCTGTCTCTCTGTCGCAGTTTGCGCCGACCAAGGAATGTGAAATAGGTGGAACGGCTGATTTGCCGGATTGTGCCCACGGATCCCAGCCGACGCCGAACGGAGGTTTGTAACGGTTCGGGCAACATCTATAATACCTTCGCGGTTAGGGATCGATCTACCCCCTAAAGGCCTGGAGATATAAGCGGGGCCGCAATTCGTGATAGCGTTGAGAGTGTGCCGTTTTCGAGTAAGTCATCAACGTGGCGAATACCATCGGCTGTCGAAGGGACGCTGTATGGCCAGCCTTTTGGACAATCGATTTCTCCAGTATGCGTCGGAGGAACTGATGATGGTTGGAGTAAAAAGAGCTAAGAGGCGACCCGGAGAGTCCGAGACGAAGGCCCGTATTCCGTTTTCGCTCTTCAGCGGCTTCAAGGCAGAGGAACCGTACCCATCGGCTTGATCCTGCTCGATCCGGCGCAGGACCGGCTGTACATGAGATTCCGGGAAGATTTGGCAGATGTCGCTGACGAGGAGGCGTTGGACGTTCTCGACGGACTCGCGGAAACCATCATGGCTCGGGCGGTCGATGAAGGCGCAGCGCAACTGTTCCATTCACTTCTTGGCACGCTATCCGGCTATGTGCGAATCGAGGACCCCCGTCCTCTGACAGTATCGTCGGATTGGAAGGGTGCGGTCGATCGGTTGTTTGACGAGAACGTTGCTGGGACGCGCAAATAAATCTTCAAAAAGGTCTTTCCCGGTGTCCGGAAGCCACCACGGACTGCGATTTACAGCGCGGACAAGTGCGTTCCAGCCAGTATCCTTTCTTGCTCGCGAACCAATAACAGGACGGGATCAATCGCCCACCGCAGGGACATAGGTGCAAGCCGGAAACATGTTGATCTTCGGGGGTCGGATTCGGCTGACCGGTGGACATTGGCTCGTTCCTAAGAAAATGTCTTATCGGCGGTGGTTGCGGATGTTTGTGTTCTATTTTGGGACCGTCGAACTGCTCCTGCAAGATGTCAAAGCAGTGAGAATACGCGAGCCGGAAACGCGTTGAGAATTGCTGTTGTCTCGCCTTGATTCAGGCGAAAGCGTGAGCCATAGAATCGATATTTCTTGTCGAAATCAACCCGCAAACTTCTGTGCCCAAAACGGATCGGATTGCGCGATTTAGCACCAGAATGCGCCAAACAGCGCGAAGCGTGAGACAGCCGAATCGCGTTCGTGAAGCATAATCAATTACTTGCGTATCGGCTCGACAATTGCGCGATCACGGTTTGATTGACGGTTTGCCAAGTTTGTCTCGATCTTCGATTGGCTTTGGAGAAGGCGCAGAAGTTGCACTTTTTCGGTCTTGATGACCCGGAGGCACAAGAAGCCCCGGGGAACGCCAGGTTAGCGCTTGCGCGTGCTGAGTTCGCATTGATCCGTCATCTTCGCGAGGCGCATCGGGGTTCCGGCGCGAAGACTCTGACAGCCGGATAGTTCCGAGACCGCTCCCACCATGGGCTGAGAGTGTTGCCGGTTCATTCTGCGGGTTCTGACCTGCCACTGCAAAGCACGGTCGCATATGCACTCATACGACGAAATCAGAGCGTACCTGGAAGCCGAACTGGTCAAGGCAATCAGCGCCAATGCTCTCAACAATCAGGAGGAAACCGCCAGAAATCTCGCAAGCGCTCAAGAGCGGCATGATCGTTTCGTGCTTGACGGGATGATCCCCAACGACCTCACCGATTGAGGCGGCAACAAGAGGACCGCAGGCTGGGCCGATGCGACATAGTCGGGCTACGCTGCCCGTCGACGGTGGTTTGCACCTTTTTGCCGTGGACCTAAGTTGCGAAATCTGCGTGCGATTGTGGGCCTCATACGGGGTTATGGCACGAGAGTTGCGCGGGGCCGTAGAACCGAAGACAAGGGAAGTCCTCAAGGCGGATTTAGATGCCGCTTTGCAATCCATCCGCAGGCACGAACTCGAAGCGCACCAACGGCCACCGGAAGAATCGGAAGCCGCATCGGCTTAGGTGGTGCGGGGTACGCTGGGGACGAGCATTGCAGCCTTAACCGAGTCGTACGGACTAGCTCGGAAATTCTCATGGGCGCTTGTCTATTCAAGAAAATGCGTTCCCTGGAAGTTGCCACGGGCCGTGTGTGGATTCTATTACCCCGCCATACCAGAGGGGATATTGCATCACGCGGGATCGATTCGTCATCGCCGCGACGGGCATCGGCAGTTTCCAGCGACCATTAGCGGTGACAGGCTGACTATAAAGATTCCGTTGTGATCGGGGCCGCGCTGGTTCATAATGGGCCGTGCGATCCCCGCGCCGGGATGGGCGAGAATCGTCCGGGGACTCGTATGGCAAAGTGCAGATTCTGCGGAGCCGAGACACTGCTTTTAGTGGCCAGCGAACCCGTCTGCGTCGATTGTGACGACAAGCGCTTGCAGAAAGGCCAGGGACGCGCAACAGAAAACCGGGCGATGGACCGCAATGATGCTGGGGTATCGTTCCTTCTGATGGATCTGGAATTGGCAAACACCTTCCTTGAGATTGCCGGTACCACTAAGGACGATGAAACGCGAACCCGCAATATCGCGAACGCGTGGAAGGCACATGATACGGTACGGCGCTTCGCGTACCGGCTCAGAGAGCCAGAACGTTCACGAGTTCAGCGGACACTCGCGGATCTAACGAAACGGCTGGACGATATGGGGTGAAAGCCAAGATGGACATCGACCGCATTCTGTCGGCACTTCGTCAGGAACGTGACGAAATTACAGAGGCGATCATCAGCCTTGGACGCGTGGCAGTTAGCCGAGGAAAACAACGCGGACGACCACCAGCATGGATGGCGGAACTGCGTCAGAACTCGGAGGCTGGGCCAAAACGGCGAGGGCGTCCACCCGGCAGCAAGATCAGATCGATTGCCGCAGGAAGTAACCTGCCCGGTACTTCGTGATGACCCCGGCCCGTGGGATAAATCGGCCTTGTCATTCAAGTCTTAACTTTGCGAATTTCGCGCTTCGTCTGTCTGGGAATATGAGACCGGTGATCAATGCTCGGAGTTGGGAGGAAATGAAGGGCTTCGCCAGGAAGTGCCATCCTTCATTAAGCACAAGCATTCCCCCATCAAACCCTGACATCAGCAATACCTTGAGTTCCGGTCTTTCCGCCGTCAGTACGGTGCCCAAATCTATACCGGACATTCCAGGCATTTGAAAATCTGACAGGAGAAGGTGGATTTCACCAGTAAACGCTCGTGATCGGGCGAGGGCCACTGATCCGCTTTCCGCCGTTAGAATGTTGTACTCGTTGTCAACGAGCAAGGCCGCGACAAGGGCTATCACATTCGGATCGTCATCGACAACAAGAATTGTTTTTCGATTACTCTCCGGGTATGGTGCCAACGCAGAGCCTCCCTGTTTTCGGGCCGAACATGACCGACTGAATCACGCAGCGACGATTTTCTCTATGGAACCCTGATGAGCCTCGCGGCGATGACGGGTCAATGCGAATTGAGCATTGGCAAGCGCACGTTTGGCGCTTAGTTCGCTTTTTGCCGCCTCATCAGCATGGCGTCGAGCATCTCGCGCTGCGTCGCGGGCCGTAAAGTAAGCCGCCTCAGCCGGTTCCCACGTCGAATAAACACGACTACAGCATTGACGGTCCATCTCGGTGGTGATATGTTACCCCCGGAGCGACGGATTTTCCACTAGCAGTAGTGCTAGTGCGTGGCCGGGGGGGACCGGAGCGCAGTTTTCGCGTTCGGTCTCTGCTGCCATACGGATCTATCCGACCCTCTTACCCATGAGGCGGAAACACGCCCTAGTAAATGTAACGGTCGACTTTCACGAAGACAAATATAATCTCTAGCTGTTCCGTCTGAATACCGACAACCGAAAAGATTCTGCCCCCAGCGCAGTTGAAATATCTGGCAAGGGCGTTGAGGGTACAGGGCGCGGCGGCTCGAATTGTGGATTTCTAAACCGACTCTGGACAGTCTGAAACGGAATATCAGGGATCACTGCCAAGTTATAAACATTCCCCAGTCTTTTGTGCTCGGCGAGACATGGCGCACATTCAGGGCAATCCACGGGATCATTCTCCTGCGGAAGTTTTCTTTGGTTCGATCAGCTTATCTGGCGCAGGCGACTTCGGCTCCATTCCAGTGGAGCGCTTGTCGGCGCAACCAACGCATATGGGATGAATGCCGAAGTAAAGGGTCGTTTCAGCCCCGCAGACAAAGCAACTTTCCATCGGAGTCTCCCGCTGACTCGGAGTCTATCAGAACAGAGCACGATTCGATGCAAGTTTAGTAATCCCGGTTAATCCGGCCTGTAATGCCTCTACCATTGTCGGTTTTGAGCCGGTTCAGGATCAGCCAGCAGGTGCGCATTTCGGGAGCATTGGGGGCGAAGGGAGCTTTTAATAAGGCGAGGGTCTGACAACGGCATCGGCGCTATGGGGCTGGGAAACTTCTCGACCCTTTTGAGCCTGCGGTTTTTTTCTTCGGATTCCGGATGCGCCTTGCGGCGATGATGAATCAAAGCGAATTCCGCGTTGGCAAGCGGGGAAAGTGCTGGGCAGACAATCTTCCATCAAATTCAATTGATTCCACGACGAAACGGTGATGTTGCGGAACTTCGCGGCTGTGAGAGGAATGTGATACTTCGGAAGGGTCCGTATCAAAGGACGGCAGATGAAATTGCAAAGCATCTGAAGTGCGCGGGTCGCCAAGCATAGGATGCCCGCTAGTTTCGCGCTTTGCGGCACGCTGGCAGGCGGCGGCGATTTCCCGATTTTCGGCAATCCTCTCGCGGCGCTTCTTCTCGTGGAATGCCTTGACCTTGCGCCAAAAACGTCTGATTCTCTTCATCTCTTCGTGTTATGGAGCAACGGGGCTGGGTCGTTGAGGTGACGATCCGGCCCCTTTGCTTTATGCCGGAAGCGAATCGGCGCAATGGTAGTGCGAGAAGCCTGGGAAGTTTCTCAGTCGCTGTCGCCCGAACTCGTTTGCGTGCCGGAATTCTGATGTGCGTCGCGGTTTCAGTGTGTTCCGATTAAACTGTTTCGATGAGAGCGTTGGTTATCACTGTCGTTTCGCAGATGGTGTAGCGACGACTGCGCCAGCCTGCCTGAGATTTCAGACCGCAGATCGGAAAGACAACCCCCGCCGCACTGCGGGAAGGGGGGGCGGGTTGGAGTATGGCTGCGGCTAGTTTGCGTTCACGCAATTGCTCCATTAACCAGTTGATCTGACGGTTCTCGAACGGAGATGAGAGATAAGTCGCTCGCTCCCGCCTCGACCTGCCCCTGATCGCATTCATCAGGCTCTTCTCTTCAGCCATCCGCCGGTACTGGTTGTGTTTCTCCCATCCGGTGTTCCTCCCATCCGGGGATGTGCCTTCGATACAGCGCAACGCCGCGCTTTCTTTTCCTCCGGTCCAGATAAGCAGCCGTCACCTGCGACTTTGGACGCCGCCCACCCTGCGCTTCGGCACGATTCCAGCCCGGACACGCTCGCCAGTCTCAGACACTCGTCCGGGTGAGCCGCTCCCCGTACTGACGGAGCATGGATACGCTGGCCGGTCGTGATTGCGGCAGGGGGTCTGCTCATGGTCAGCAGCAGCCTTCCAGGATACCGCCGGACGCATCCGTTCGTTGTTGCGGCTAACCGGCACCCTGACGTGCTGGCGGCGAAGTGGCGGCCACGCAGTGACTGGTTCGCCCCGCCCCATATGCGATGTCCCAGGCCGTGGGGGAGTATGAGGGGGAGGCCCGGCATTGCCCAGCTTTTCCGAAATGTCGGTAGCCGGAAATACTTGAGTAATAATATCCGACATTTCGGAAACGCGCCACACTATACATTCTCGTCACCCGACATTTCGGGGAAAGACCCGTTTGCAGACGGCCACACCGTCGCGGGCACTATATAGTCCGCCGCAACCGACATTTCGGGAAAAAACGACCGGACTCCCTCTACCACTGCGATGAATGGACCCGACAGGAACCCGGGCACGATGACAGCGGGAAGCGATCAGGCGACCCTGGACGCATCCGCAGCCCTCCTGTGAGCCCGGATGGCCGCCAAGGCAGTGGATAGCAGGTCCGGCGGCAATCTCCAGTCGGCACCGGCCAGGGGTGTGGGGACCGCCGGTCCCCACTCATACCACGCTTCCAAAAACTTGATCCGACATCAGGAGCTCCCCTCCCCGGGGACGAGCTCATCCTGCGGCACCCGGCATCTACCACGATGGTGCCGGTCGGGGTCCGCGCAATCCGGACACGCACAGCGGGAAACTCCCCGTCGGAGGAATGCGACTGCGTTCCCTTGGCATTATAGAGGACTATTCCAGCCCCTATGGATCAGGGTTAGTGCGATTTGCTATATATGTTTTATCTGCTACCCCGACGCGGCGGTATTCATTTTCCGCACCCTGCAACAAAGGTCGATTCTCTCTAAACGCTTATGATTATTAGGGGTTTAGCAAATGGTGATCGCTAAGAGCACTGAAAATTACAAGCCCGACGTCTCCTTGTAACGATCTTCCGAGCTGCAGGTAACCGAGCTTGGTTACCAGTCGATGTGCCAAAACCGGTTTAATCGTTACAAGCTGCCACCTGACTTGCAATGACAGGCACTATCCCAAGTCGGCTGCAGCACGCATGATCCGGTCCGCCAGGCTCGAATGGACATGCTTTAGCGCGAGGTGCCAGCCACCGAATCCGACCGCCGAGACTCTCTCGCCAGTACGGCCCAGCGTTCGTAACGGAATATCATGATCGGCCATGTTTACAAATCATCTCACCGGGAGCGATGGATGCCAACCGGGCGTATCGGGCGAGACACCTGCACTCCGCCAGTCAGGCTGGTGGCCTTTTTCCTTGCCGCCGGTCTGCGGCCGGTGCCGGTGTGAATCAGGCGCTCAGCGGGAAGCGGCAGACTTCGTCCGTAGCCTGCGAATCCAAGGCTGGCCGTAGCGGCCCCACTTCAGAATGAGGCAACTAGTTATCGTGAGGTCGCTCCACACTGTCGATGACGAGAACCTCGGTTGGGACTTTCTTCATCTCCAGCTTCAGCCCGAACTTGTTTAAGGCATCCGGAACCCCCGCGTAGGTGTCATCGCCTTCCCAGCGCAGCGTGAAATCATAGTCACCCGTAAGTCCCGTCTGATCGACGACAGGGGCGCGGAGCATAACCGCCAACGCATTCGTGAGCGTCACGATCTGGACATGCTGGCATACCAGTTCGTACCGGTCTCCTTCCATCGTGCGATCACAACGATCCGTGCTCTGTTCTTTAGCCTGTTCCAGCCTCGCTCCTCCGGCAGCAGTCCGCAGCGTGTAACTCGGCAGTAGTTTTGTCTCCCGATGAATCCTCAGCTGAAATCGTTCCTCCAACAGACTCTGCAGCATGAGTCGGACTTGTTTTTCTGTAGTCTCGGGGTCCTCGGCTCTGGCGTCGATCTGAAACTGGTCTGAATTAATCCAACCAGGGCCACCTTCGATCCGCACGCCCTGAACTTCATATGCCACCGCAATCATCTGCTTGATGTGCGCGTTGTTCAGCGTGAGTCGCCCATGCGAAATATCGCCATTCATCGTGGCAATCGGAGAATAGTCGCGAACCCGCTTCACGGACGCCACTTCGAATGCCGGACGAGTCTGTCCGTAAGCGACCACAACCGCCAGGAAAGCGAGTCCAGCCCAGACTCTGGTGACCATATAGGCAGCATAACCAGGGAAAGATAACCCACCGCGAGATCCTCATCCTCGGCAGGTGGCGAGTGCTGCAGTCCACCGCGACGAACCCACCAGGTTCGCGTGTCCCGCCTGCACGGCGCAACCGTAGCCGGTCATGCGGGGCACGCGGCGAGATCGAGCTTCGGGTAAAGAACGATACCTGTGATGGGCAGAGACAGAAGTTTGTAATGCTCTTCGATTCCGTCCCTGGCCACCATACTTTCCAATAACTTGCAAGCGTCAAAAAACGCAGTTTCATTCCGATTCATTCCAAAACTTTGGCCCACCGGGGTCTGCCCCCTGGATGATGCGCGTGCTGGGTCCACTGAGTTTGTCTCGAAACCGCCGAAGTTTTCTTCTGATGTCCTTGGTGGCCCCACACCAGCTCAAGCCAGCGTCGTTGTTTGCCAGCACGGGCACGAAGGATCCTGCGGCTTCGGAAATTCTTTAGTAGTGTTGTGTTTCCGAAGTTCCTTCACCATCTCCGGATGCAGGCCGGTGAGCGTTGCAAGCGGCCAGCGGGGTTGACAACCCCGCTGCAGGATGCCATCCCGCCCCACATCAGGCAAGAGACTTCAGAGACACAACACTGGAAGCTCTCGCAGCACCGTTCACAATCAATACGAGGCCGGATCGTTGCGGAGGATTGTGGCGATTGCGAAGCGGTGCTGAGCCAGTTCGCCGCGGCAGGCGCCGATGGGGACGTTCTCGCCAGCCAACCCCAGGCCGCAACATGCGAAATAAGCGCGTGAAAGATTTCCAACCAACGTCGAAAGCCACCGAGTCGACTGTGCGACACGCGTTTCCGTCATTGCACACGGGGTCGCAGCCCGGACAGCACCGCAGCCACGCCGATCGGGATTGGCCGGCCGGTTGCTCAATAGAGTGCGTGCAGGAGCCTTATGACCTCATCGTAATCGGAGGTGGCCCAGCTGGGATCGCCGGCGCCACAACAGCATCCGCTTTGGGTAAACGGGTGGCGCTGGTCGACAGCCACCAGGAACTCGGAGGCGCCGGTGCGAATACCGGCACAGTCCCCAGCAAAACCCTCCGCGAGACGGCGCTCGCTTTATCCGGCCTGAAGACACGCAACCTCTACGGTGTCGATCTTTCATTGCGCCGCGAAGCCACGGTAGCAGACTTTCTGGGTCACGAACGCCATGTAAAGGCGGGCCTCAATCACTTTCTGTCGCAAAGGCTCGAGGCGTGGCGTGCCACCGTCTATTGCGGCAATGCCGCGTTTGACGATCCGCACACAATTCGAGTCGTATCCGAAAGAGGCGAACCCGTCCTGCTTCAGGGCGAACATATTCTTATCGCAACCGGATCGTCGCCTGTTCATCCGCCCGGATTCCCGTTCGGCTGCCGCGAGGTATACGATTCCGATACCATCCTCGAGATCCATCGGCTGCCTCAGACGTTGGCCGTCATCGGCGGCGGCGTGATCGGCAGCGAGTATGCCTCCACGTTCGCCGCACTTGGCGCGAGCGTTCATCTGATCGACCGTCACGACCAACTCCTGCCATTCCTGGATCGGGAAGTCTCGCGAGCGCTCGGCGTTGCGATGGGAAAAAGCGGAATCGTCTTTCACTGGAGAGACGGGGTGCGCAAGTACACTCCCGCTCCTTCGGATCGAATCGGACTCGCTCTGGAATCCGGCGTGGAAATTGACGTCGACACGGTGCTTGTTGCGAGTGGCCGAAAGAGCAACGTCGAGTCCCTCAATCTCGCCGCAGCCGGCGTGGTCACGGCAGAGCGAGGATTGATTTCAGTCGACGATCGCTTCCGCACTGCCGTGCCGCACATTCTGGCTGCCGGAGATGTGATCGGCTTCCCTGCGCTTGCCTCAACAAGCATGCAGCAGGCGCGGCAGGCCGTCCGCTGCGCCTTTCACCCGGATACTCCTGGCCGTTCGTCCCGGCTGCTGCCCGCCGGGGTCTACACCATCCCTGAGGTGAGCATGGCGGGCGAAACCGAGGAGTCTTTGCGCAGCGCCGGGGTCGAATATATCGTTGGCCGCGGTTCGTATTACGCAAGTGCGCGCGGGCGCATAATAGGGGATTCCGATGGCTTCCTGAAGCTGATCTTCCGAAGGGGCGACATGAAGCTCCTCGGCGTTCATGCTCTAGGAGAGCAGGCGACCGATCTCATTCACGTTGGCCTGATCGCGCTTATGGCGGGTTTGTCTGTGGAAGTGTTCGACGAGGCCTGCTTCAATATTCCGACGCTCGGGGCGCTTTACAAGAGCGCCGCACTGGATGCGATGATCACGGCCGGCAGACCAGGCGCGTGACGCGGGCGGAAAGTATCATCGAGATCTGCCCGGTGGTTGGGGCGTGCTGGCGATGCGCGGCGACCAACGTGCGAACATGAAGGTCGATTTCGGCGGCGTCGTGGACGCGCTTTCCGGTTTGGTCCGGACCACAAAGGCTGACGGCCGGACCGATTTCGTAAATCGCGGGTGGCGCGAATAGACGGGCCTCGGCCTCGATGAAGCCATCGACCACGGCTGGCAAAGAGCCATTCATCCCCCCGATCTAACCTTCTTCGTTCAATCGTGGGATCTCATCAGACAAGCGGGAATCGCCGGGGAGATCGATACGCGATTGCGCCGTTTCGACGGACAACACCGCTGGTTCGTGTTTCGCCCTTCCCCGTTACTTGAGAACAGTGGCTGCGATCAGCGATGGTGCTGGCTTGGATCGCATGCAGACGAAAGCGCCAGTGCCGACGGGCGTCTGCTCGACGTGATACCCATCCAGGCTGAGTTCCTGAACACGAACATGGTGTTGGAGTTCACCAACCTACGGTCCCTCAAAGACTTCAACATGACCTTTGAGCATGGAGGCAGTGGACAAGCTCCGGGATCATTCACGTGGATGACCTCGAGAAGAATAACAGATTTGTCGAAGCTGTGCTGGCGGGAGAGACGTCAGAGACGCAACTTCGCTTTCCAGCTTATTTCTGATATCGGGCACCGACCGATCCGCCCGTTTGTTCGTGCAGGAATGGCGCTTTGCCCAGCCCGCCATGCGCCGGGCCCGAAAAGCAGTCCGTCCGGGTCAGATCCTGATTGCGGTAATAACCGAACGCCGTGCCGTGTATATGGTTCGTGCCCGACCGGGTTGAAATCAGAACCTGACCAGTGCCTTTACCGTATTCAACGGCTGCGCCGTTGGTCAGAGTCTTGAATTCCTCACCGGAGTCCAGGTTATAGCTGATCATGACACCGCCGCACTGATCTTCCTCGAGACCCAGTTCGGCAATGCACCATGGGACGAAACTGTTGCGGCGACTTCTCCGGCCCCGGGATGAGATCGATCATGACGACGATGGTGCGGTTGAGAATGGGCGGTTCGGCAACTTCAGTCGGGCAGATCGAACCACCCTGCGTCGATTGAGAGGATTCCACCACCGCGGCCTGTGCTCCCACCGAAACGGTTTGCTGCAGCGTGCCGAGAGACAGCTGAATATCGACGCCTGGATTGGAGCCCGTAAGCAGTTCGACGCCGTGCGTCTCAGTAGCGGGGCTGATAACAGTCACTGCACCTCCCGCCACTGGGCTCCCCTGTGGATCGGTCGATCTCTTCAACAACTCGCTGCAGCTCTAAACTGTTCATCCGCCGGCCGCCGAATGGGGCGCACGCTCGGGGTTCGGCGTGTTTCAATGCCAAGCTTTCGCATCTTGTAAATCAGCGTGGTTCGTGGTAATCCAAGCCGATCGGCCGCTCCGTCCCGGCCCCCGATCAGCCAGTTGGCTTGCTTCAATGTTTCGAGAATGTGTTCCCGGTCGGCGTCGGCAAGCGTGCGGGCGACGCTGTCCGAGCGCTCCTTCACCGTCTGCTTCAAATCCAGAGGCAGCCGCAGCACCGAGCCCCGCGAAAAAAGCACGGCGCGCTCGATGAAATTCTGCAGTTCGCGAATATTGCCCGGCCAATCGTGCGCTTTGAGGACCGCCATCACATCATCGGGAATCAATTCGATGGGCTTGTTGAGGCTGGCGGCGAACTTTGCCACGAAGAACTCCGTCAGCGGTCGGATGTCCTGGACGCGTTCACGCAACGGAGGCAGGCAGATTGGAATTACATTCAACCGGTAGAACAAGTCTGCCCGAAACAACTTCTTGTTCACGAGTTGCCCGAGATCCTGGTTCGTCGCCGCCACCACCCGCACATTAACCCGAACAGTCTGCGCGCTGCCCAAACGCTCGAACTCCCGCTCCTGCAGGGCACGTAAGAGCTTGGGCTGAAGTTCGAGCGGCATGTCGCCTATCTCGTCCAGAAAGAGCGTGCCGCCATCGGCCATCTGAAACCGTCCCCTGGTTTGCGCACACGCACCTGTGAAAGCGCCTCGTTCGTGGCCGAACAGTTCGCTCTCCAGCAGCGCGCCCGGAATCGCTGCACAGTTAAGAGCCACAAAACGGTGGTTACGGCGAGGACTGGCCTCGTGAATGGCTCTTGCAATCAATTCTTTTCCGGTGCCTGTTTCGCCCTGGAGCAGAACAGCGGAATCCACTGCCGCAACCAGTTCAACGTCATTGAGCAGAGCGCGGAACTTCGCGCTCGATCCAATCAAGTCCGTAATTGCCATGGTGTTACTCCTTGGAAACTCGGTATACATTGCTTCGTGGTGTTACTTTCCGAGCCGTTGTCGGGCGATCCACACCCGGATACCCCGGACCAGCTTCGGCACGGACCCAATCGACACCTGTCTGCCTGCACTGAGCGGGCAAAATCCCGCCGTGAATTCGAAGTGATAACTCCGAAGACTCACTATCGTTTTTCTATGCGCTCGTAACCCGGCCAAGTGTGGCTTGCCGACGTGGGCCGCAGCCGCTCGGGCTCGGAGCGAAATCAGCAGAGCTTAGAGGTTTCATCATTTTTTTATCTAAGCTTCTGTCAGCGCTGAGGATTAATTCCTTGACACTCGGATACTAACAGCGATGCGGATCGAGGTCTATTCTACTTTGGTGCAATGCTTTGGTTGAGAGTCGGAAGGCTCCTGAATAAGACGAAGCACAGCAAGGACAAGGTCATCGGTGCGGTCAAACAGACTGGAGGTCGAAAGAGGCCGCGCTGACGCTCCGTTGAAGACGCGGTGCCTTACCGAGAATCCGTAAAGCTCAGCGCCGTGCAGGAGCCCGGTGGCGGACTCAAAAGCCCGGCCCCACTAAGGGCTGCGACTATGTCTTCACCGGAATTGGCAGCCCGAAGGGCCGATGAGGACTCCCAGGCAGTGGCTCCGGGCGGCGTTTAACGCCGGGTCGCCGCTTCTACAAGTCTCACCAGCTCGTCCCGCCTGAACGGCTTGGAAAGAAATCCAGTGGCGCCCCGCCGTCATCGCTTTTTCGCGATTCGCCTGAGTTCCCTGTGCGCTGACGAATACGATCGGCACCCGATTATCCGCACCAGCCAGTCGATCCTGCAGTTCGAGGCCGGTGATGCCCGGCAACTGTACGTCGATGATCAGGCAGGCAGCGTTCTCGGCAGATCCCGAAGCCAGAAACTGCTCGGCCGAGTCGAAGCTCTCAACGGCATATCCTGCTGACTCCATGCAGTCTCCCAGCGATTGCCTCACAAGCACGTCATCCTCGATGATCGCGATGCTGCCCATCAATACCTTTATCACCTGACCCGGATCGCCCTCGAAGTTGCGGGTCGGTCGCCTCTTAGTCCGAATCCTAACAATGGGCCGAATCGAGGTCTATTACACCTTAGTAGAATGCCCGGTCAGTGGGAGATTTTGAGCTTCGCGGCCATCCGGACCAGTTCGGCCAGCGAACCCGCGCCCATTTTGTTCATGACGCGGCCGCGGTGCACTTTGATCGTCTCCTCGGTGGTCCCAAGCTCGCCGGCGATCTGTTTATTTAAAAGGCCGGTTACCACCAGCGTCAGCACCTGATGCTCGCGCGGAGTGAGAGTTCGAAGCCGTTTTTCGAGCTCTGCGGTTTCAGCTCTTCGCTTGCGGCTCTCACGGTCGCGCCGCAGAGCCTCGCTCACGGCGTCGAGCAACTCCGGTTTGCGGAACGGCTTCGTCAGGAACTCCACCGCGCCCGCTTTCATAGCCCGCACGCTCATTGGAATATCGCCTCGTCCGGTGAGAAAGATGATGGGCATATCGACGCCGGACTTCGTCAGTTCCGCCTGAAGGTCAAGGCCGCTGAGGCCGGGCAATTCAACGTCGAGAATCAGGCAGGCCGGCAGATCCGGATGCTCGCTCCGGAGGAATTCCGTTGCCGATCCAAACATCCGCACCGTGAAACCGGCTGCGTCAAGCAAATCTGCGACGGAATCGCGAACCAATGGATCGTCGTCGACGGCGAACACGATGCAGTCGGAATCGCTCATGCGGCGGTTGCCTGGGCAGGCAGGACGAAATGGAACGCGGCGCCACGCGGCTGGTTTTTCGCGGCCCAGAGCCGGCCGCCGTGCGCCTCTATGATTGACCGGCAGATCGGCAATCCCATGCCGATCCCCTGCGGTTTGGTGGTGAAAAAAGGAGCAAACAGCCGATCCGCATGTTCCGCTTCGATTCCCGGCCCGGTATCTTCCACGGATACGAGAAGTTCACCGGTATTCGAACGCGCGGATCGAATCATGACCCACCTGGGCTCATGCTCCAGACGAGCGACGGACTCAATGCCGTTCATCGTCAGGTTAAGAATGACTTGCTGTAATTGAACCCGGTCCCCGCTCACGGAAGGAACGCCCGGTTCCAGTTCAGTGCGCAGGACGATCTTCGTTCCGTTGCGCTTCATGGCGCACCAGAGAAACCGTGTCTTCGATTGCGCCGTTCACATCTACCGATGTCGTCATCGAATTGGTCTTGCTGAACAGGGCACGAAGACGTTGCACCGTCTCGCTGGCCTGCGTCGCGGCTTGAATAATCCGGCCTGCTGCGGCCCGGGCTTTGTCAAGGTTCGGCGGTTCGTTCGTCAACCACGCCGTGCAGCTGTCTCCACTCGCGATGATCGAGGCAAGCGGCTGGTTCACTTCATGAGCGATCGATGCCGTCAACTCACCCATCGTCATCACGCGGTTCACATGCGCGAGCTCTGCCTGAGCGTTGCGCAGGTCTTCCTGTGCCTGCCTGCGATCGTGGAAGTCGACGACCGTTCCATGCCATTTCAGAATGTCCCCCTCGGCGCCGCGCAACGGCAGCGCTCTGGATACGCACCACCGGTGCTTGCCGTCTGACGCACGCAGGCCCCGAAACTCAAAATAAAACGGCTCGCCGCTCTCGACGGAACGCTTCCACGCTCCCGTCACATTTTCTGCGTCGTCCGGATGAATCATTTTCATCCAGCCGACGCCTTTAATTTCCTGTTGAGAGAGGCCTGTGTAATCCAGCACGCGCGTGTTGCAATAATCCACCGAGCCGTCGGGCGTGGCGCCCCAAAGCATCTCCGGAATCGTTTCGGTCATCTGGCGCAGGTTGAGTTCACTCTCCCGCAGCTTTTGCTCCGCGAGCCGGGATTCGGTGATGTCACGAATGAAGGCACTGAACTCCCAATCGTGGCGCAGTCGCACGGGCACTACTTCCAACTCAACCGGGAACTCAGCGCCGCTGCGCCGGACGGCCATAATTTCGATACGCCGCCGCAATATAGGGCCGTCGCCAGTGGCGAGGAAGCGGTGCAGGCCGAGTTCGTGAGCAGTGCGGTGTTGTTCCGGGATAATCATGTCTGCCATGTGCCGGCCGATGGCTTCCGCAGCACTCCAGCCGAAGATAATCTCAGCTTGCTTGTTCCAGCTGGTGATCAGCCCCCGCGAATTCATCGTGACAACCGCGTCGAGCGCGGTCTCGACGATTAATCGCGTGCGTTCATCGGCGCTCCGTAAATCGTCCTGGGACTGTTTCAGATCGTCAATGTCGGTGGATGTGCCAACAAACCGAAGGATTTCTCCGGCTGCGTCACGCAGTACTACAGCTCGATTGAGATGCCAGCGCCAGGCCCCGTCGCGCACGCGGCGAAACCGGGCTTCGAAGGTAAATCCCCGCCCGGCGCGCACTCCGCCCCAAAAGCTGGAGGACGCCGTCTCCCGATCCTCGGGGTGGATCGCAGTCATCCAGGCCTCAGGATCCGACCGGACGTAATCGAGTGCCTGGCCGGTGTACTCCAGCCAGGTCTGGTTGACGAAATCCGGTGTCCCGTCCGGCCCGAGCGTCCAGGCCGCGACCGGAATATTTTGCAGCAGGCTCACCTGAAGTTGCAGCTCTTCATTGGCTTTCGCGAGTTCGCTGGTTCGTTGCGCTACCCGTCGATCGAGTTCGCTGGCGACATGCTTTTGTTCGCTCAGCAGCCGCGCCCCCTGCAGCCCGATGGACGCCTGATTCGCGGCTACGCTCAGAATCAGTCTCTCGGTTTGCCGCGGGAAATCCGCTCGCTCCGACCCCGCTACGATTTCGCCAATTTCACCCTGCAGCCCCAGTCCCAGAGGCATGATCGAAATGTCCCGGCCTCCTGTCGGGTTCCGTATCAGCCGAGGCCATTCCTGAGGGTCGGCCCCCAACCAGTGTTTGAATACCTCGCCGATCTCGTGCGGTTGGGCCGTCTGTTCCTGCGATCGGGCGAACCGAAACATCTCGATGGGCGTCTGACCGCCCGGGTCCCTCAACCGCACATAGACGAGATCAAGCTGGAGCATGCGCAGAAGCGCGTCGAGCAAGGTGTTAACAATCTGGGATGGCTCACCGCCGCTCCACATGGCGGGAAGGGCGAACAGGCTGACCAGATCATTAATGCAACGCTGAAGCCGCTTGATCTCCTCGGCAACATCTCCGGGTTGCACATCCATATCTCAGGCCGTCGCGTGTGAGCTGCTGCGACCAGCCCGCCGTTGGCGAAATTCCCGCAGGAACTCATCCGGCGGCACATAGAAAGGATTCTGCTGAAGGATACCGCCGACGATGACCATCGGATGCGTCCGCATGATGTCAATCACCGCGTCGCCTCCAAACTGCCCCAGATGGTAAGTGCAGATGACCGCGTCGTCGTGGCGGCGCCACACGTCGTTTACACGCGACTCGAACTCAATCACGTCATCGACATGAGATCGATCTTCAACCGCCCAGTCCATACGACAACAAATGCGACTCAGCGGAAATCCTCCCTCGGCGTTTCCACTGGCCAGTTGCTCAAACACCTGCAGCATCCGATCCTGATCGAAGCGGCCATCCGGAAGGTAGACTTCGGTGTTGACCCGAAGCTCCAGTTGCCCGCTCTGCTGCGCTGCCGCCGGGTCGATGCCTGCGGCAGTCAGGCGTTGCAGATGGTCCTGACGTTGCTCCGGGTTCAGGACATGAACGGCTTTGTCGCCGGATTTCAACCCGTCCTTTATGAACGGAAGCAACACGCGATATTCTTCCTCGTCGCTGTTGAAAAACGCGCAGACGTGACGGGTTTCGCCGAGTTGGGACCCGGCGAGGGAAATGGGTGCGGGGACGCTCTTCATGGCCTGTTCCTCCGATAAGGATATCGTAAATCCGGGTCCGGCAGGGCCGTCCAGAGGGGCGCACGGTTGAATACCTCGATCGGGTAATACCAAAGTGTTCCCAATATGTTCGTCCGATTGTTCGCTTCCCGAACCTCTGGCTTAATTGGGTACAGGAACGGCATGAACCAATGCGAAAGTTTCAACCCTCCACGGCAGAACAGGAGCTAAACAATGACCATGAATGAAGTGCAGGGATTTCGAAAGGCTCTGACGGCAAGAGTTGCCGAATCAGGAGCGGATCACCCGCCAGCGCGACGGGATCACGATTGAGAGAAGCGAGGAACTGCTGGAAGAAGTGCAGTGGGCCTCGGAACGCGCGCTCGCGGCAGGCAATGTCGACCGTGACTGCAGCCAACTCCGGAACGCCCGCGCGGCCCTCGGCCGAATTCAGGATGGCAGCTTTGGGATATGTCAGGGGTGCGATGAGAACAGATGGCCCTGGTAGTCAACGGGATGCTCAACAAACAGGATGATCAACAAGCAAGTTGCCGGCGGGTTGGGAATCAGCGAAATTACAGTGAAGGCGCACCGCGGACGAGTGATGCAGAAGACGAAAGCCGAGTCTCTCGCCGATTCGGTTAACATGGCCGCCAACCTGGGGCCTGGACGCAGCCGAACCGGCGCGTGAGCGCGCCCGGCCGCTTCACAGATCGATCACGACATCGCGACCAGGTTGGGAGCAGCAGACGAGAATGTTCCCGTCGGCGGGTTTGTCGAGGGGCTCCGGTCCGTATACGACGGCGCCCGAGATCAAACCGCTCTCACACCTATGACACACACCGGCCCGGCACGCCCATCGCACCGGGACATCGCAGGCTTCGGCTAATTCCAAAATACTTTGGTATGCCGATGAGTTCCAATGCGCCGCGATGCCGCTGCGCGCGAACGATACAAGCGGCCCTGTGTCGGCGTCGTTCCCCGGTACGTGCGGACTGCGGGTCGCTGACCGGACCACACCAGGACTTATCGCCTCGCCGCCATTGAAGATCTCGATCTGAATGCGTTCCGGTAAGATACCAAAGGCGGCCAAAGCCGCTTTCGTTTCTGCCATGAAGCCAGTCGGCCCACAAAGGTAAACGTCGGCATCGCGCGGGATGCCGGCATCCTCTAACACCGATGGGGACAATCGACCGGCGTGGTCGAAATCCTGACCCACCCTGTCCAGCGCTGCCGGTCTGCTGTAACAGACGTAGCTTCGGCCGTGCGGGAGGGCGCCTATGAGGCGCTGGACCTCGGCGGCAAAGGGATGATGCTCGCCGTCGCGGGCCACGTGAAGCCACAGGACCTCTCGGGTCGAGCCGGCCGCAGTCAGCGCATGCAGCATAGCCAGCACAGGGGTCGCGCCGATACCCGCGCTGAGCAGAATGATCGACCGCTCTCCGGTTTCGAGAATAAAGCTGCCGCGCGGCGAACTGACGTCGATGCTGTCGCCAACTCGCACGTGATCCCGCAGCCATGTTCCCGCCAGACCATTCGGCTCGATCTTCACACTGATCCGATAGCGCTCGGCCGAGAGAGCACCCGAGAGCGAATAACTGCGAAAAGTCGGCCCTCCGCCGGTGCCGGGATGGAGTCGAAGGACGACGTACTGGCCGGGTCGGGGAGTTGGCAGCGGCTCACCGACCGGACTCTGTATCGTTACCGACAGGACGTCGGCTGACTCCCGATCGATCGAAGTCACCGCAAGCCGCTGAAATCCCGGCGCGGCTGGATGCGCAGCGGCTGCCGGCATAAGGCCTGCATTCCCACTTGCCGAGCTTCGCAACAACGCTTCAAACGACCCGCTCCAGCCCGGTGACAGGGCCTCGATTCGCAATGCGCGTTCCAGCAATTCGCGTGGATGATTCGGCGAATACAGAAGCGCGTTGATCTCTGCGACCGTCATGCGCTCCCCTGCTTCACCCACCTTCAGGATTTCGTCGCCCGCACCGACTTCGCCTTCCTCGAGAACGCGGAAATAGAATCCAGGACGGCCGCTGGAGGTGAGCAGCGCTGGCATTCGGGGCTCCTTTGTTCGAATGCCAATGCGATAACAGGTAACTCGGGGTTGGGTGACTTCGAAGAGTGCGCTTCCGATCCGATACCGGTCGCCGATGCACACCTCATCATCGGGCAAACCTTCGATTGTGAAATTCTCCCCGTATTGCCCGCACGACTTCAGGTCGCCCAGGTCGGGCCTTTCCAGGTGCTCCTGCCAATAACGATAAGACTCGGCCTGGTAGACAAAGACGGCTCGCTGCTCGCCTCCGTGCCCGGCCAGATCGCCCTGGCCGTCTCCGTCGAGATTCAGCCGGGTGACCCGGCAGCGGCCGTCGAGTGGCTTCTTCCAGATCCCGGTGTGCACGATGCGTCCCTTCCACTCGATGTCGCGTGGGAGACCGACGTTTACTGACAGTAGCCGAGCCATCAATACGAGTCAGCCATAACACTCGCATGTATGATTCCACATGTATTGTGTGCGGCATCTGAAGCATGTGAGAGGCGCGAGTTTACTGCGTCAAAGAGTCGAGTCGGCCCGCGAACATCAGCACATGGCGCTTCGCCGGACCGCCCTTCCCTTCACAGTCCTGGGATGGCATCCCGCGTGCGCTTGTATAACCGCTGGAATCACCACACTCGGAACTTTGAAAGGCGTCCAATATGCGTTCTGACTTAATCCCCGGTGCCGTCTTCCCCGACTATAAGTTGCCCGATCACACGAACACGCTCCGCACACTGAGCGAGCTCCAGGGTGACGATCCGCTGATCCTGACGCTTGCCCGCGGCCACTACTGTCCGAAGGAGCACCTTCAGCATCTGGATCTCGCGGCGTTTTACCCGAAGATCGCTGTCGGATACGCCACGATAGCCACGATCTCCACGGACGACCACCACACCCTCCAGGAATTTCGCGCGTCAGTCGGCGCCCAGTGGACCTTTCTCTCCGACTCTGACAGAACCGTCCAGAAAGACCTCGACATCGTGGAGTACACAGACCCCGAGCACAATCCGATGATTCCTCACACGCTCGTGCTCAAGCCCGGACTTGTCATTCATCGCATCTACAACGGCTATTGGTTCTGGGGCAGACCCTCAGTCGCTGACCTGTGGCAAGACCTGCGGGTCGTGACGAGCGCAGTCCGCCCCGACTGGGACCTGAGCGCCCGTGGACTCCGCGAGGCATGGAACGCGGGCGACCTGTCGGCGTTCCACGGATGGGATAAGGACACAAAAGCGGCTCCGGTTGGACGTAAATAGATGGCAGCCAGCCAACCGCTCGTCTGGCCCACGCTTACCGCGCGTTCCGCGTGGAGGGCCCTTGAGGCGCATTCCCGGGTGGTGCGCAGCTTACAGCTCCGCGATTTGTTTGCCGCTGACCCGACGCGCGGCTGCCGTATGAGCGCGGAAGCAGACGGAGTCTTTCTCGATTATTCGAAGAACCGCATTACGGATGAGACGACGCGGCTCCTCCTGCAACTGGCGGAGGAGTCCGGCCTGCGGTGGCGGATCGACGCCATGTTCTCGGGCAGGAAAATCAATCGCACGGAAGACCGGGCAGCACTGCACATTGCGCTGCGGGCACCGCGTTCGAAGTCGATTCTCGTCGACGGCAAAGATGTCGTGCCGGATGTCCACGAAGTCCTCGACCGGATGACACACTTTGCGGAACTTATTCGCGGCGGCGAGTGGACGGGCCACACCGGCAAACGCATTCGCAACATCGTGAACATCGGCGTTGGTGGCTCGGACACGGGCCCCGCGATGGCATACGAAGCGTTAAGAGCATACAAGGACCCCTTACTGACGCTTCGCTTTGTTTCCGATATCGATGGCGCGGATTTCTCGGAGGCCGTGGCGGACCTCGATCCGGCGGAAACGCTGTTCATCGTCTCGTCGAAGAGTTTCACCACCCTGGAGACGATGACTAATGCGACCACAGCGCGCGCGTGGCTGATCGAAGCGTTCGGCGGAGACGAAAAGGCTGTGGCGAAACACTTCGTGGCCGTCTCAGCCAACGCGGCGGAAGTATCGAAGTTCGGCATCGACACCCGGAACACGTTTGGGCTCTGGGACTGGGTGGGCGGCCCTTATTCGATGGATTCCGCGATCGGCCTGTCGACAATGCTTGCCGTTGGCGCCGTGAACTTCCGCGCTATGCTGCATGGGTCCCATCAGATGGACGAGCACTTCCGCACCGCGCCATTCGACCGGAATCTCCCGGTTCTGCTTGGCCTGCTCACGGTCTGGAACACCAACTTTCTCGGTGCGGAGACAGTGGCGGTTCTGCCCTATGAACGGTATTTGAAGAGGTTTCCAGCCTGGCTTCAACAATTAACGATGGGGAGCAGCGGCAAGCACACCACGCTGGCAGGCAGGAACATCGACTACCAGACCGGCCCCGTCTATTGGGGCGGGCCGGGTACAAACGGTCAGCATTCGTTCAGTCAGCTGATTCACCAGGGCACGCGGTTGATCCCATGCGACTTCATCGCATTTGTGGACGCGCTGAAACCTCTGGGGCAGCACCACGACATCCTGATTGCCCATATGCTGGCGCAGTCCCAGGCGCTGGCGTTCGGTAAGACTGCGGATGAGGTGAAAGCTGAGGGCACTCCTGACTGGCTGGTCCCGCATAGGGTCGCCGAAGGTAATCGCCCATCCAATACCATCTGTGCGCAGCGCCTGACGCCCGAGACGCTGGGCAAGCTGGTCGCACTTTACGAGCACTCCGTGTTTACCCAGGGCACGATCTGGGACATCGATTCCTTCGATCAATGGGGAGTCGAGTTGGGTAAGACGCTGGCAGACCGAATCATCCCCGAGCTCTCAGACAGAAACGATACCTCGAATCACGATAGCTCGACTGCCAATCTGATCCGGCGCTATCGGGAAAACAAGCGGAGCGCGTGAGGGGACTGAGTCAGGATGCCGACGCTACTTCTGCTGGCCGAAGAGGTCGCATAGCGCCACATCGAGGTCGCCAAGTGCCCGGGCGCAGTCACCCGTGAAGCTGGAACCATGCATGATTGCGAGCGTTTTGGGCTTCAGATCGGCTAGCTTTTTCAGGTTCTTCGCAGTGAGCGGTGTGTAAGGGACATATTCCGCCAGAATCCCCGCCTGATATTCTTTCAACGCCTGATGCGAGCGGCCAACGACGTCGGCAGAGGTGATCGGTTCGACGTCGCCGACGTGATGGAACAGGTCAGAACAGAGCAGCGTTTTCTGCGTTTCTTCGAAGAGCAGACCGGCGTCCCAGCCGCGGGGCAGATGGGGTGTCTGACAATAGCGAAATTGGTACTTCCCGGTCGCAAAGGTCGCGCCATCGGCAAGGGCGCGTGGCTCGCGGCCGATGAAGTCCCTCACGTTCACAACCGCGCCAACCTGGCTGCAGATCGCATCGGCATTGGGCGCAGCAGCCAGCCACTCATTGAGCGATCCGCTCTCGTCTGACTCGAAATGGCTGAAGCCGATGTGGCGCAACTCGGAAACACGGCTTCGCGAATTTCTACAGGCATTCGGCTCAGCCCGGCGCGGTAGAGCGATGGCTCATCCTCTTTCACCAGAAAACCGGCTTTGTAGCGGCTACGCCGTCACCAGCGTTGCTTCGGATCCGTATACCTGATCGGCCTCGTTGTTTTTACCCAGGATGCGAAGGGCGGCACCCGTGACATGATCCGCGGTGAAGCCCAAATGGTTAAGAACTTCTTGGCCGGGCGCCGACGCTCCAAAGCGCTCCACACCAATTACCGCACCCTCATCGCCCGCCCACCGATGCCATCCTATCGGCGAGGCAGCCTCCACCGTGACGCGTTTCCTGATGCCCCGCGGAAGGACGCGTTCGCGGTAAGACTCCTCCTGCGCCTCAAACAGGCTCCAGCTTGGCATGCTGACCACGCGTGCCTTGACGGCGAAATCCTTCAGCTTCTCCCGCGCCTGCACACAAAGACTGACTTCGGATCCAGTGCCGATAAGGATCACATCCGGAGAGCCGTCTTCGACATCCGCGAGCACATAAGCTCCGCGTGCCACACCGGCGTCTTTCGCTCGGCTGCGATCGAGATGCGGGACGGTCTGCCGTGTGAGCACTAACAGCGTCGGACCGTCGTGCTGGACTGCAAACGCCCACGCTTCCGTGGCTTCGTTCCCATCAGCTGGACGGATGACCGTAAGACCTGGAATTCCACGCAACCCGGCCAGGTGCTCGATCGGCTGGTGAGTCGGGCCATCCTCCCCGAGTCCGATGCTGTCGTGCGTGAACACGTAGATGGCTTTGAGATCACTCAAGGCCCCGAGACGAATGGCGGGCTTCATGTAGTCGGAAAAAGTGAAAAACGTCGCGCTGAAGGGGAGCACACCGCCGTGTGCTGCCATTCCATTTACGGCGGCCCCCATGGCGTGCTCGCGAACACCGAAGGCAATGTTGCGCCCGGCATAGCTCCACTCCCCGCCGACTGCACCCAGCGTTCCGGGCCCCGACACTTCACGCGATTGGAAATCTCCCATGCCCTTGAGCGCCGTTCTCGTCGACGGGTTCAGGTCCGCTGATCCGCCGATCAGGTTAGGGATGTGTTTGGCCAGCGCATTCAGCGCTTCGCCAGCTGCGGCGCGGGTTGCCATCGGTTTATCGGTGGGTTTCCATTTGGGTAGATCGACGTCCCAGTTTTGCGGCAGCTTCCCGCTGACGATGCTCTCGAACTCGGCGGCTTCCTTTGGAAACGCCTGCTTATATGCGTCTAACTTCTTCCGCCACTCGTCCTCCATTTGCGCGCCACGCGGAACCGCCTGACGGAAATATTTCACTGCGTCCTCCGGCAGGTAGAACTTCTCCATGCTCGGCCACCCCAGGGCTTTCTTGGTCGCCAGTAACTCCTCTTCTCCCAGCGGGTCCCCATGCGCGGTGAAATTGTCCTGCTTGTGAGGACTGCCATAGCCAATGTGAGTCCGCGCCAGGATTAACGACGGCCTCTGGTCTTCGGCCTGGGCTTCGCGGATTGCACTTGCCACATCCTCGGTGTCATTGCCATCCGGAACCACGCGAGTGTGCCACCCCGATGCCTCGAAGCGTCTCGCCACATCTTCGGTAAAATCGATTTCGGTGGCGCCGGCGAGGGAAATGTGATTTTGGTCGTACAGATAAATGAGTTTCCCCAGCTGCAGATGTCCAGCCAGTGACGCCGCTTCCTGACTAATGCCCTCCATCAGATCGCCGTCGCCGCACTCGACGTAGGTATAATGATCCACGATCTTGTGTCCCGGCCGGTTATAGCGCGCCGCGAGCCACGCCTCAGCGATCGCCAGCCCAACGCCGTTGGCGAATCCCTGTCCAAGCGGCCCGGTGGTGACCTCCACGCCCGGCGTCAGACCGCGCTCAGGGTGACCCGGCGCTTTGCTGCCCCATTTCCTGAAATGCTTGATCTCCTCAAGCGGCAGGTCGTAGCCGGAAAGATGGAGGAGGCTGTATAACAGCATCGACCCGTGCCCTCCGGACAATACGAAACGGTCCCGATCAAACCACTGCGGATTGGTCGGATTGTGCTTGAGAAACTGCGTCCAGAGGGTGTAAGCCATGGCGGCAGCGCCCATCGGCATGCCAGGATGACCGGCATTCGCGTTCTGGACCGCGTCGGCCGATAGTATTCGGATCGTGTTGATGCATCGCTCTTCCAGCTCTCTGTTCGCCCTCATATCCTTATCCGCCTCCGGTGCTCCATAAGAGCAATCGCGGGACCATTTGGCAGGCTGCTGAAAAACGCTTCTTGCCACTCCCTTACGGCCGCGGTTCGGAAAAGCAGGTTCTGATTCCGCAGTCGTTACTGAACCGCGCGCGTCAGCAAGCGGCAACGAAAAGAACTTCTTCAGCAACCTGTTAGATCGAGCCGCCTTCTCAGTCCGCGGACGGCACCATCCGTCGACAGGAGTCGTTCCGCCGACACCAAAAGAAGTGACTCGGTCGGTGCAAGAACCACTTCGCGCACGCCTTAAGTGCAACTCTTCAATGGAAGCCGTCGTGCAATTACAAGATGTCGAAAGGGTGGGAAAAATGAAGTCGTTACAGCAGATTCTTGTCGAGGCCGATCAGCAGAAGGTCGCGGTTGGGCATTTCAACATCTCTGATTTGGTAGCGCTAAAGGCGGTGCACCTCGCAGCCCGCGAAGTCGGTGTGCCGGTTCTGGTCGGTGTCTCTGAAGGCGAGCGCGACTTCATCGGCGTCCACCAAATCGCCGCGTTGGTTCGCAGTATCCGGGAAGAGAGCGGATTTCCCCTGTACCTTAACGCCGACCACACTCATTCGATCGAAAAGGCTCGCGAGGCCGCCGAGGCCGGTTTTGACCTCGTGGTATTCGATGGCTCAGCGCTGCCGTTCGAAGAGAATGTTGCAAAGACGAAACAAGCGGTCGCCGAGATGAAAGCGCTTCACGCATCCATTATGGTGGAGGGCGAACTTGGTTTTATCGGCAGTTCTTCTTCAATTCACGAAAAGATACCCGAAGACATGAGTCCGATGACCACGCCTGAACAAGCGAGCGAGTTCGTTCGGCGTACCGGCGTGGATGTGCTCGCGCCGGCCGTGGGTACCATGCACGGGATGCTGAAGAGCATGGTCGCGGGCAAAACGAAGAAGCATGTGGATCCGGCGCGGATCGCTGCGATCAAGCGCGCAACGCGAATACCTCTCACTCTGCATGGAGGATCTGGTACGGATGACCAGGGATTTCTGGACGCAATTGAAGCCGGAATCACAATCGTTCACATAAACACGGAATTACGGGTCGCGTGGCGCCGCGGCCTGGACTCCGCGCTGTCGAGCAAGCCGGAAGAAGTGGTTCCTTATAAGCTGCTGCCTGACGTGGTCGACTCCGTTAAACAGGTCGTGTATTCGCGCCTCCGGCTGTTTAACACGTCCCTCAAGGGTGCGCTCGCACACTGAGCTGAGCGCGGCGTCGCCGCTGGCTGACACGCTCGGTTCGGAAGGCATTACAGAACCGTGAGTGTCAGGGAGCGGCAACGTGCCTCTGCAAACTGAGACTAGTCGGGCCAGTCAACTTCCATCGCGATCTGGTCGGCCAGACTGATTGTCAATCGTTCTATCTGACGAAGCAGAGGGGCGAACCCTGCGCCGTGATCTGAGAGCAATAGTCTCGATTCGTCCACCCGACACAGTTGCAGCGTTTGCTCCAGCGGGACCAGGGAGCCCGCAGGCACAGGCGTTCCCCGCGAAGTCTTACCCTCCATTCGATCCGCCATGGCCTCAAGCATCTGAGCGGAACACTCATCGTACGCCTGAAGCGAGGCAGTCACGGCCTCCGGCACTACGAAGCCCGGTAATTGGAGACGGTACTTGAGCGATGCACTCCGCATCGCGAACAGCGCCCGCAGTTGCGGCTGCCACCTCCGGATGCGGTCGCGCAGAGCGAGGTCGCGTCGCCGCGAGGGCCCGAATTCAAGAAGGACTCCATCGGCAAGTGATCGCACTTTGTCCAGTTGGGTATTGATCGTTTCGCGAAGGGCAGAGGTGCGCTGAATCGCCGACCGCGTGTCAGCTGACGCCGGCTCCCGCGCGAACTGAGCCAGCAAACGCAAAGTTGCTATAAACACTCTCTTCATCTCGACACTCGCCGGGGCGCTCCAGAGCTGATCGAATATCAGCCACATCATCAGCAACCCGAGGCAGACCCCTGCAACGCGGTCCCGCGCCACGAGGAGCGACGTCTCCCTCGCAAACTTCTGCATATGGATCACGAAGAACACCACGCCAAGTTGCAGCCCGAAGAATGACAACCGGGGACTGGAGGTCATGAACCACGCAGCCAGGGCGGTGACGAGTATGAAAAGAACCGTGAACCCCGCAATCGAATCGACATAGGGCAAAATGAACACCTGCGCTCCCATGCCGATTAAAAGGCCCCCCACCACAAAGCCGGCGAAACGGAGTACCTGTCTCTGCCGGGAGGAGCCGATAGTGGAGAGCGCAGTCGAGAAACAGGTAAGCATCACCGTTACGCTCATGCCCGGCCAGTCGGTGAGGTTATAGAAGAGGTAACACGCGCTTACTGCAAAGAACCCTTTAAGCGCGAACTTGAAATGCTCCGGGTTTACGAACGCGTCTGCGGCGATAAGCCTCGATCGTGGCATCTCTTCTGAAGGCGCCTCGTATTCGTCGATCGATCGATAACCTGCAAATACCTGAGGGATCAGCGCGACGGTGTTCTCCATCTCGCGAAGCAACGGCACGCGATGCTCTTCGTCCTCGTTGTTGACCTGAATCGGGCCCGGAATTCGCCGGTGCATCAGATCCGCGCGTATACTCGTGACTGCCACCGCGAGCCTCTGCAAATGCTCCTGATCCAGACTGGCGGATTCAAAATCGAGGTGGGTCAGCGCCGCCGTAATGTCCACGAGCCTTCCGACCAGAGCCACAACCCCGCTCATCTGCGCCGTGTACTGCGGCGAATAACCTGAGTGCAGCAGCCCGCGCCGCAGTGTTGACGTCCCAAGCATGCCCAACCGCGCGACCTGCTCTTCGGTCGCCTGATCCACCGCGCGCCGTTCCGCATAGCAATTCAGTACGCTGTGAATTGCGGCGAGGCGCTGGGCAAGCGGCAGAACGATATCGTCGCCAGGCCGCATGCGGCCAAATGCCAGTTCCACCAGCAAGGTCACAACGACCCCTGTCAGCGCCACGAAAGAAAGCCACAGCGTGTCTGCGACGTTGGTCCCGGCCGGCAGATGCCTGTCCCAAATAGTAACGGAGACGGAGATCACCAGGGCGAAGCCCATGAAGGCTCCGTAGTTGGTTACTACCGTGAGCGCATAAAATGCCAAAAACAGCGACCCGATGCTCCATAGAAAGTGGAGGAACGGGACGCTGACAACAAACTGGACAGAAACCAATACGTACGCGATGCCGCCGGCGGTAAGGAGCAGTACCGCACCCGCCGAGTTCAGAGTGGATCGCGGGCTCTCGCGTGAAATGACCAGTGCATAGATGCCGCCTATAAATCCATAGGGAATCCGAAACGTGTTGCAGATAACCATGACCAACGTTACGGCGAGAACCATGCGCGCCACCGTCAGGGCGCGGCCTGGATACGGCGCGAGCTCATGTTTGAGAAATTCCCACAGCCACGTCGATCGTCCGGGTGCGTCCGGTATGCCGTGCGCGAGGGTGGCCACTTCAGCGTCCTCGAATCACGACGACCGCGGACTCGCTCACCCGAAACAAGTCCGCGGGAGGGTTTTCCACACGCACGCGGACCGGGAATCGAGTGGCGAGGTGCACCCAGTTAAGGGTTCTCTGCACATCCGGAAGCACTGGCCCCAGTTTGCCCACCACGTCCGCGTCAGGAGTCACCCCGAATCCTACGCTGTCCACCACCGCCGGGTAACGCGCGTCCGGTTTGGACATTACATAGACTTCGGCCCGCATTCCGGGAGCGATATGCTGCAATTGGCCTTCACGAAAGTTAGCGACCGCCCACCACGTGCGCGCGTCGATCAGTGTAAACACCTGCTGCCCGATGTGCGCATAGGCGCCTTCTGAAATCGTCAGGTTCGTAATGCGAGCCGCAAACGGCGCATAGACCCGGCAGTTGTTGAGATTGTATCGGGCTGTCTCGACAGCCGAGGTTCGCGCCCCGCGCTGGTTGACCAATGGTTCGAGCGTAGTCACCGCATGCTGTGCCTGTTCGTGCTGCGCCTTGCTCTGCAGCAACATGGCCCCGGAGCGTTGCTGCTGAGCTAAGGCAGACTGTAATCCTGCCTGCGCCAGTCGCAGCTGAGATTTTGCCTGCTTCAGAGATTGATCCTGCGTAATCTCCGAAGTCCTCGCCCGATCCACCTGATCCACCGTCACAAACTGCTTGACCAGCAGGGGCTCAAGTCGATGCAGGTTATTATTCGCATAAGTCCACTCCGCTTCGGCGCGGCTGACGCCCTGTTCGGCGTTTGTCACGTCGGCCCGCGCCTGATCCACCGATGCCGACGATCGGGTCACGTCAGCTTCTGCGCTCTGAATATTCGCCTCGGAAACCGAAACCGCGCTCACCAGCGCCGCTATTTTTCGCTGCTCATCCGCGATCTGTCCTTCGAGGGCGGACTGCTCTGAAACCGCTTTCTCCAGAGCGTACCGGTAAGGCCGGTCATCGATCTCGTACAGCAAGTCCCCTTGCCTGACCAACTGGTTATCGCGAACATTCAGACGCAGGATCGGACCCTCCACCTGAGGCGCAATTCCGATGAAGTTGGCGAGTATCTCGGCATCGTCTGTTCTGGGATACGAGTCCACGCGATAGAGCGCCATAAGCCCCAGCGCCACTGCGCCGATCACGATGGCCACACTCACCGCGCCCCCGAGGACCCTTCGACTTTTCGCATCGGCGTCAGGTGTCGTCATAAATGCCTCCTATTGAAATAACGCTAACCAAAGCGCGAAAGCGAAGACTGCGGTCAGGCTCGGATAGGTCAGTACAGGAAGCGCGATCTCGATATTAAGCCGCACCAGGAGCCACCTCGCGACCACCGTCAACACCACGCCCAGCACCAGGCACGCCAGCCAGGCTGGAAAGAACGACCCCAGGACATCAAAGGACGGAGCCCGCCCGCAACCTGTCAGCAGGAGCGCTGCGAGGATTAATTCACACAGCAAAATGCGCCGGCGTTCATTAGTGCTCATGGCCCTTGTCTCCTCGTGTTAGCCTGGATCGAGTCGCCGCAGCGGAACGCCAGATCTGCCAATGCGGTTAATACCTGCGTCCGCGCCACGATGTCCGCCGAGCGAGCCTGGGCGAGAACCTTCTGCGCCGCGGTGACGTCCAGCAGGTTGCGGACACCGTAGTTGTAGGATTCGAGGGCGGCAGCATACGACTGGGAGGCTGACTCAAGCAGCGCGGTCGCCGCCTCGCGCTGGCGGAAGGCGGTGTTCAGATTCGAATAAGCAATCCAGACTTCATCCTCGATGCTGTCGCGCGCGGCGCTGACCTGCGACTCGGCCCCGCGGATTTCGGCTTCCGCCTGCATCAGGCGACTTCGACGCGCACCCCCGTCAAACACGGTCCACCTTAAGCTCAGGAAGAGTCCGCCGGTTAAGTCCGCTGTGTGTCCCCCGGGCAGGGTTTGCTGGTGCAGATAAAGCGATTGAAAGCTCGGGTTCGCTGTGACACTCATGGTGGGATAGTAGGCCGCCCGGGCCTCCTTGCGCTGCGCCTCTGCCACGCGGGTTCCGGCCAGCTCAGCCTGAAGGTCTGGCCGCAGATTCAGTGCGCGGGAAGTCGCCTGCTCCACCGTCTCGCCTATTGACTCCGGAGTAGGCACGTCGCTAAGCGGCTCGACAGGAATCATGGTGGCGGCACGGGCCCCGAGAGCTGTAGCCAGATCGCCCCGAGCGTTCTGCTCAGCGCCCAACACTGCCTGCAGATCATATTGCGACTGGGCGGTCGCGCTCCGCGCCTCCAGAACGTCGGGCAAAGTCGCCAGACCATTACGCAGTCGCTCTTCCGCGGCCTGCTGCACCGCTTCCGCATTGGCGAGACTCGCTCTCGCAGCAGTATCCTGCGCTAAAGCATTCAGCAGCCTGTAATACGTCTCCTGAACCTCAAAGATCAGTTTGCGGTGAACGTCGTTGAAGCCGGAGTTCGCCGTCAGTAGTCGCGCGCTCTCCGCCGCGATTCTGCCGCGACGGGCCCCGAAGTCAAAGATAGTGTAGTTGAGATCCAGTGTCACCTGATCCGAGGGATCCGTATGGCGGTAAAACCTGGTGCCAAGCGCAACCTCCTCGCGATCCACTCCCGAGAGCGCCACGGCCGACAGGGTTGGATATAACTCGCTGCGGGCTATTCCGAGGGCTGCGCCCTCGGCGCGGGCGTGTTCCCAGGCGACGCGAGTCTCGGGATTGTGGGCTTCAGCCAGATCGATTAATTCCGCGAGCGAGTAGGCCTTCTCGGGATCGATCGGAAGCACCGCCTGACGAATACCCCTCCCAAGGTTTATAAGCTTCCCTTCGTAGGACGTGTGCCACGGGCGATCGGGCGACGCCGGCGGACTTTGAGCGAAGACGGGAATCCCAAGCACAAGAATCAGGAGAGAGGCTATTGTTCGAGCCGCGCCATTAGCAGGCTGCTGAAAAACGCTTCTTGCCACTCGCTTACGATCGCAGTCCGGAAAAGCAGGTGCTGATTCCGCAGCAGTTACTGAACCGCGCGCGTCAGCAAGCGGCAACGAAAAGAGCTTTTTCAGCAGCCTGTTAGATCTCAGGGGGCGGGGAGGCAATGTGCGCATCTTTCTTTCAACTCTCAAGCAACACCCTCTCTCGACTTCGATATTTTGCGTCCAGTCGATAGGCGCTGCACTCCAAATCACGGCACGGGGCGCAGGCGACGCTGAGGAGCTGTGCCTGCGGATGTTGGTAATGTAAACTCCGCACTTTTCGCTCTCCCTCCGCCAGCGACCACTTTGCGGCTGCAATGTAGCGGCTGCTATCTGTCAACAATGCAAATCGTCCTCCAGCCGTAATATCGTGAGTCAGTTGGGGAGCGAAGTAAGGGACTGCGACGAGGATCCATTTGCGGTGTCGGCGGTCCGCCACCGACTCATCGGCACCGCGACTGTTGAGCCCTGCAACCTCTCCGCACGATCGAGTGGCGCCAGCCCTGGAAGCTCCGGAATTCCACCCCGGTGGGAGCGTTGGCCACCGGACTACTCGCGTAACCTCTTTGGACCACTCACGTACGGGTTGCCGCGCTCATAAAATCGCCAATGCGGGTCAACGTTGCGGGTCAGGCCAATGCGCACGCTTTCGCCGATAGCACCAGTCTTCTGCGCCGCCGCCGCGAGCCAAAGCGGACCGGCGGCGCACAGATCCACACCATCTTGTCTGAGATCAACCCGCATTGCTTCGGTAAGTCTGCCGGGACCCCTCGCCAAATCGACCAGGCGCGCACGGCCGCGGGAGCATTGCATCAAATCAACTCCCTCAAGCGGTTCGAGCGCGCGTAAGAGCACGCCGGCGCCAACGCCGCGCACCTCGCTTGCAACATTCAGCGTGAAGGCGGACCCATACGTGAAATAAACGTGAGCGTGCCCTCGCGCAAGAAACATGGAGCTATTGCGCGGCGTTTTCCCCCGGAACGCGTAACCCGTCGGATCGCCGATTGGGTAAGCTTCCGTTTCGATGATCCGCCCGCTAAGCCTGCCCGCAGCAACATCGTGGACCACTACTTTCCCAATCAGATAACGCGCTAACTTCAGAGTGTTCACCGGAAGCTCAGCTCGACGAAGGCGCCGAAGCCGATGGCTAAGCGCCCCCGGCATCAGCTCGGAGCCCCTCGGGTCAGCGTGCATAGAAACAGCTTTCGACGGCAATCGCGTCCTGGTTCGCCGTCATAAATTTGCTCGAAGTTCGACCCACTGACTCCGCCATGCCGGAGCATCAAATGGATCGGCAAAATATTGTGTTTCGTGGACAACCTTTCCGCTCTGGAACTCCATGATGCTGACCGTGTAGCTCGGCCGTCCCAGGTAAACGATTGTGTATTCAGTGATCCACAGTTCGCCGGATCCGAAGAGTCTCCTTGTCTCGAATCCGGCGGGCTTGCCAGGATGATGACTGCGCAAAGCCTGCAAATTGCGTCTGCCAAGGATCCGCTCACCCGACTGAGGGTAGTCGCAGACGACGTCGTCGGCGTAGATTTCATGCTCCGTGTTTTGATCGCCGGACGCGGAAGCTGCCCAGTGACGGTTCAATGCAGCCCGAATCTCTTGCTCTTCCATTAGTTACCTTTCTCGATGAAGTCTGCTGCAAATTCCCGGCCACATTTTATGATCGACAAAACGCCGCCAACCCAATTTCCCGCCGACTGAGGTGCTCGGTATCCGCGAGATTGCTATCGACAACGATACAAATGTCTGATCCCCACTTTCGCAGCGAAGAACTGCGCAGCGAAGCGGCGCCGGTAAAACGAGACGACTGCGTTTTCACCGGCGCGCTTCCATCCGTCCACTCATCAGGGAGCGACATTCGACCGACCATAGCTCCCCGACCGCCGCCGCTCGGAATCGATCCCGGAAGGCCGCCGATCTTCAGGCCGCAGCGTCCTGTGCAACCTGCTCGACTTCCCTGATAAGACCTGTCTCCATGTCGAAAACAAAGCCCCGAACAGGAACCTCTCTGGCGATCCATGGATGCGATCTGACTTTCTTGATTTGTTCCCGAGTATTCTGTTCGGGGTCCTTGTAAGAAAAGAAACGCATCGGAGCGGGTGACGCGTCACCGGTCGAGCCGGAGAGTTTAGCGTTCAGCTCATCGTCTGTGAACGTGGTAAATCCGCAGCCGGTGTGATTGAGCAGCATGATCTCCGTCGTCCCGAGGACGCGCGTGGAGACGACGAGCTCTCCCAGCACATCTTCGGTTACCGCTGGCCCACCGGTTCGGATGACATCGATATCGGCCTCGGGCAACCCGAGGATTCCCGGTAGATCCGAAAGCCTGGGATCCATGCACGTTACAACCACGATCTTGGGGAACGGCCGCTCCCTGACCTTCCGGTACTTCTTAGCATACGTCTGATTTGCTTTTATCGCTTTGTCGATAAGACTCATTGCAATCTCCAGATTCCGCAGGATAGTTTGGCCAGAGAAAACCCCGGTACGGGGGCACGCCGACCACATGAGCTTCCGCTTGCAGGTGCGGGGCCTTTCAGGAAACCAAAGTGCTGGCCGGCGAACTTGCCGCCGCTGCAGTCAGCTGGAAGACCCTCGCCCGTTTCGAACGGCCGTGTCGTGCGGCAGTTGGCTGATAGTGGAGTCGGAATTCGGTCGGATGCCGATCTGGGTTCACTCTGGAGCCCCCGGGCGAGCGCACTCGCGAGGCGGTTCGCCAGGCGCGCGCCACAGGCCCCACACGACAGTGGCAGCGAAACGAATTGGTATTAACGGCTTCTCTGACGGCGCTGAATCTGAACTTTAGGGTCGGGTCCGTCGACCCGCTGAGTCGATCCGCGGACAATAGCGCGCGGTGTTCCGCGTTGACTCTTTTGTTTCTATACGTTTGCCCCGGCACGCGACATGCGGTCATCGTGCCGTGACGGTCCGACAGAGCGAGGACGTTGGGTCAAGGTAAGTGCTGATACAAAACACAAGTGCACAGCGATTCCGCTCGACACCGGTGGGCGCGGACCGAATAGACGAATAAGGAGCCACAATGATCGGTTTTGGTGAGGCGAGTTGCATCGCTGCAGCCGCGGGGCCGCAGACGGAACTGGCACGCCCGCGAACGAACGGGCGCTGGGCCTGCAGGCTCATGGGCGCCTGTGCAGCCCTGTTCGCCGGCTCGGCGCTCTTCGGGCAACAAGCTCAGTTTCAAGGCAGCGTGCCCGCGGGGGTAGCTTCTCCTGCTCCTCTCGCTTTGACGCTTCAGGGTGCGATCGATCGCGGCCTGCGAAATAACCTCGGCCTGCTGCTCAGCGGACAGGCGAGCGAAATCGCGCGCGCTGAACGTATGCGGTCCCTCAGCGCTCTCCTGCCGCAGGTGACCGGAGTGGTGAGCGAAAACGTCGAGCAAATAGACCTGAAGACCCGCGGGATCGACTTCCATCTCCCGGGCGGCTTCTCGACCCCGACGATCATCAGCCCGTTCAGCTATACCGATGCGCGCGCTTATGCGTCTTTCAGCGTCTTTGACTACAGCCTCCGCAAGACTCATCAAGCTGCTAAAGAAGGCGAGCGCGCCGCTCAACTCTCAGTCGAGGACGCCCGCGACTTAGTGGTGCAGTCCGTCGCCAACGCCTACCTGCTCGTGATTGCAGGTTCTTCCCGGGCCGACGCGCTGCGGGCGCAGGTTGCAACAGATCAGGCCATCTACGACCGTACCGGCGATCAGAAACGCGCCGGAACGGCGGCGGCGATTGATGTGCTTCGCGCACGCGTCGAGCTGCAGCAGCAACAACAGCAGCTGATCGCACAGGAAAATCAGGTCGCCAAAGACAAGTTGGCTTTGGGACGGGTGATCGGCCTGCCGCTCGGCCAGCAGTTTACGATCGCCGACACCGCACCGTATTCCTCGCTGGCTGAGATTACCCCGGATCAGGCTCTGCGCACGGCTTACGAACGGCGCGCAGATCTCCAAAGCGCTAAAAGTTCCGTGCGTGCCGCCGAGGATTCCGTCGGTGCGGCTCGCGCCGAGCGCTACCCGAACCTCGGCGTCGCCGCAGATTACGGCGCTGTCGGAACCACGCTCAACGATTCCCATGGAACTTTCACGCTTCAGGTTGCTGCCAAATTCAATATTTTCGATGGCGGGCGAATCAGCGCCGACGTCGTTCAGGCGCGTGCGGCGCTGAAGCAGCGTCAGGATGAGATGGCCGATCTCAGAGGCCAGATTGATTATCAGGTGCGGGCAGCCCTGCTTGACATGGAGTCGGCCGCCGATCAGGTAGCTGTCGCGAGGAACAACCTTGACCTCGCAAACCAGACTCTGACCCAGGCGCGGGACCGCTTCGCGTCCGGAGTCACCGACACTATTGAGGTTGTCCAGGCCCAGGGGTCTGTAGCGGCCGCTAATGACAACCTGATTTCCGCCTTGTATGCGCACAACCTCTCGAAAGTCGAACTCGTACGCGCCCTCGGGTCCAGTGAGGAACCAATTAAGAAATTTATGGAGGTAAAGTAACCGTGGCTGACACCGCAACAATCGAAGAACAGGCCAAAAGCACCCGGCCAGCTGACTCTCTGAGCCCCAAGGCACCACGCACGGGGCATAGAACGCTCATTCGGGCAATTTTGCTCGTAGTCGCTCTGGTCGCGGCGGCCGCTGGCTCCTTTTACGCATGGAAGTATTTCAGCGCGTACGAATCCACTGACGACGCTGAAATCGATGGACACATCAACGCCATCAGCGCGAGGATCAGCGGTTACGTCCTCGAAGTACTCGTCGACGATGAGCGCTACGTGAAGGCGGGCGACGTGCTGGCCCGGATCGACCCGAAGGACTATACGGTCGCACTGGCTCAAGCCGAGGCCGACCTGGCTGCAGCCGAGGCGAGTTCCCAAAGCTCTCGCACCGATGTACCCGTCACCTCGACCACCACAAGCAGCCTGCTCACTTCGGCGCAATCCGGCAAGGTGGACACGGTCGCGGCGTTGGCCGGCGCGCAGCGCCAGTTGAGCGCCGCGCGGTCGCGTCTGATCACCGCCCAGGCCAACGTGCGCGAAGCCGAGGCAACTTATAAGAAGAATGCGGACGACGTGGTGCGGTACAAACTGCTGGTGGACAAGGATGAAATTGCCAGTCAGATCTACGATACGGCGGTTAACGTAGCCAACTCCGCCAGTGCAATCGTGGACGCCCGCCGGGCCACGGTCGCCGAGGCCGAGGATAACATTCGCGTCGCGCAGAGCGCCGTCGACCAAGCCAATGCCCGCATTGCCCAGGCGGATGCTTCGATCCAGTCCGCGCTGACTGCGCCGCAACAGGTAGCCATCAGCCAGGCGCGCGCCAGAGCCTCCGAAGCTCAGGTGCGTCAAAAACGTGCTGCCGTCGATCAGGCCCGGCTGAATCTCAGCTACTGCACGATTGTGGCGCCGGTAAGCGGCATCGTTGAAAAGAAGAGCGTCGAGGTGGGGAGCAACGTTTCACCGGGCCAGGAATTGATGGCAGTTGTACCTCTGGACGATATATGGGTCACGGCGGATTTCAAGGAAGCCCAGTTACGCCATATGAAAGCGGGCCAGCGAGTCACGTTTAGTGTGGACGCTTACGGCCGTGAGTACAAAGGGAGAGTCACCGGTATAGGTGGTGCCAGCGGTTCACTGCTAAGCCTGCTGCCGCCGGAAAATGCCACGGGAAATTTCGTGAAGGTAGTACAGCGCCTCCCTGTCCGGATCGACATCGATCCCAACCAAAACGATGACCATCGGCTGCGGCCCGGCATGTCAGTGGAGCCGAAAGTCTATGTCCAGTAGCGCCGACGTGCTTTCGGCGCCAGAGCCGTGGCGTCCGAAATTCAATCCCTGGCTTATAGGTGTGGTGGTGGCGATGGCCGCGTTCATGGAGGTGCTCGACACCAGCATCGCCAATGTGGCTTTGCCATACATGGCAGGCGGCCTCGGTTCGAGCAACGACGAAAGCACCTGGGTGCTCACGTCTTATCTGGTATCGAACGCCATCGTCCTTCCGATCAGCGGCTGGCTGGCCAGCCTCTTCGGCCGGAAACGCTTCTTCATCGTCTGCATTTTCATATTTACAGTGGCTTCAGTCCTCTGCGGCAGCGCCGCCAGCCTCAGCATGCTGCTCCTCTTTCGCGTCATCCAGGGTGCCGGTGGCGGCGGACTCCAGCCCATGGCCCAGGCTATCCTCGCCGACACTTTCCCGCCGGAGAAGCGGGGCCTCGCGTTTGCACTCTACGGAATCACAGCGATCATGGCGCCGACCATCGGACCGACGCTGGGCGGATGGATTACCGATAACTATTCGTGGCGCTGGATCTTCTTCATCAACCTGCCGGTAGGACTCCTGGCGATCTTCCTCGTCATGCGACTGGTGGAGGATCCGCCGTTCCTGCGGCGAACCAAGGGGGCCGGCGTCAGTCTCGATTTCATTGGTATCTCGCTGCTTGCTTTGGGCGTGGGAGCGCTTCAGGTAGTGCTCGATAAGGGACAGGAAGATGACTGGTTCGGCTCCCCGTTTATCACTCGCCTTGTGATCGTCTCAGTCGTCTGTCTGATTGGTCTCGTTATCTGGGAGTGGCGTCACAAGACGCCCATCATCGACATCCATCTGTTCAGGAACTTCAACTTCGCGACTGCAAACCTGATGATGTTTGTTTTCGGCGTTTTGCTGTTCGGAGCACTGGTGACGATGCCGCAATTTCTCCAGACCGTCGTGGGATATACGGCGGAAAATGCCGGGCTGGTTCTGTCGGGCGGTGGCGCCGTGGTATTGGCGCTGATGCCGATCGTGGGCGTGCTGGCCGGGAAATATCCAGCCAAATACATTATTGCCGCGGGCTGGCTGGCACTGGCGATCGGGATGTATGTGTCGACAGTGCAGCTGGATACGCTGATCAGCTTCCAGTCGGCTACCGTGCTGCGTTTGATTCAATCTGTGGGCCTGGGTCTTCTGTTTGTTCCTGTGACGATGGCGGGCTATATAGGGATGCCCGCCGAAAAAGCCAACAGCGTGGCTGGCATCATCAACTTCATGCGCAATATCGGCAGCAGCGTGGGAACATCAATGGTCACGACGCTGTTGGCGCGGCGCGCGCAGGTTCACCAGGTTGTGCTGTCGCAGCACACCAGTCGGTTCGATCGGTCTGTTCAGAACCAGGTCAAAGCTTTGAGCCTGCGACTGGTGCACTCCGGCGCGAGCGCTGCCGACGCGCCCAGGCGGGCCTACGGTCTGATTTATCGAGCTATGGGAGGACAAGTGGAGACACTCGCTTACATCGATATTTTCTGGGTGCTGACCATCGCCGCGAGCATCATGTTTCTGCTCGCCTTCATCGTTCGCAGGAACGATCCCAAGGCTGGCGGCGTGGCTGTGGGTTAGCTATCGGGCACGGCTGTTGATTGTCGAAATCACTACGATTCGATCGCGAATATCGCGAGGGGCGCGCCGGCTCATCAATAGCCGTTGTTCTCACATTCAGGGCAGCCTCGTCGAACCATCGACTCACATTGCTGACATGCGGGTGTGACCAGCGCATAAGAGTGCGGGTTTTCAGTGATTTGGCGATGGCCGTTCCGTTGCACCTGTCGCGGTGCAGGCACCTCTGGGGAGGGCTAAGGAGAAAGCGAAGACAATGCAGACAGAACCGAGGACGATGATCGTGACCGGTGCGGCCAAAAGAATTGATAGCGGCGTTTCGACCGCCCATGCGATCGCTTCGACGGCACCAGGGACCTTCGGCTCGATCGATGGTGTCACTAATAGTGCGGGCATCAATCTTTTCGAAACCGTTTATGGAGTACACTGCACTGGACTTCAAGAAACTGGCCGGAACGAACCGTCCGGACCAGATCGATATCACGCAGCTTGCCGTCGGGCAAATGTTGAGAGAAAACACCTGTGGAAGCGTCACTTGTGTGACGAGCGCGATGATGTCGACGCAGGGGCCCGCAACGGGAAGTGGCAGGCTTTTCGGCTAAGCGCCCCCAAGGCTGAGAGAAACGTTGCCAATGCGGGTCGCCGCGCCCTTGACCCTGGCGCCGGTGAGATTGCCGGGTTGCTTCAGAGGTTAGGCGGCGATGCGCCGCCAGCTCTGGTCGGACGGGCAGGATGAGGGGCGAGGCGAAGATTTCAGTGCGCGCCACAGAGACTTCTCGGCACTTATGGGCAGTGCTGCTGGCTGGGGGGGACGGGATTCGGCTGCGAGACCTGACCATGCGGATCGTGGGAGATGACCGCCCGAAGCAGTTCTGCCCGATCGTCGGCGCGGAGAGCCTATTAAGTCAGACGCGCGCGCGGCTGGATCCGCTCTTCTCTGGTGATCGGCAGGTATTCGTGGTCTCCTGTTCGCATAAGAGGTATTACAGCAGGGAGCTTGCGGACGCGAAAGACTCACTCGTCATTGCACAACCCATGAACCGGGGTACTGCGGTTGGAATCATCCTCGCACTCGTTCATGTGTTGCAGGCCGATCCTGACGCGGTCATCGGTTTCTTTCCCTGTGATCATTACTACTCCAATGACGAATTGTTCAGGTCGATGATCGCGTCGGCGACAGCGGCTGCCAGGCAATTCCACGATTCAATCGTCATCATCGGAGCTGAGGCTGAGTACGCCGAAACTGAGTACGGGTGGATCGAACCCGGGCTGTCCGTATCGCATTCGGAAGCCACACCGCTGTGTCGGGTCAATCGATTCCGGGAAAAGCCGGCGCTGCCTCAGGCGCGGACTCTTTTACAAGCGGGTTGCCTCTGGAATACCTTTATCACCATCGGAAGCGCGGCCGCTTTCCTTGAGTTGATTTGTTCCGAGGTCCCCGATGTCGTTTTTTCAGTAAAACGCGCGCTGACCGATAACGATATGGAGTCCACCTTCGCGCGGCTGCCGAGCGTCGATTTTTCACGCGATATCCTGGCCCGTCAGGCAAAGAGACTTCTTGTGCTCAGGGATTCGGGCTCGGGATGGGCGGACCTCGGCAGCGCTGATCGCGTGCTCGGCCTGCTCTCGAGGAACGTCAATCAGCCAGCCTGGTTTCGTCAATTACAAAGCTCGCGTCGGGAGGTAATCCAATGAACTCGCACCGCGTCATCCGGGTCCTCAGCGTGGACAATAACTGTCTTTTTCAGCAAGGCGTCGCCGCTGTCATCGATGGGCAGCCAGACATGCGCATGGTCGCGCGGGCATCCAGCGGACCGGAGTCGATTCGACAGTACCGCGATCATCTGCCGGACGTTACGCTCATGGACCTCCGGCTCCCGGGTCTGAGCGGCATCGACTCACTGACGGCGATTCGTGAAGAGTTTCCGAAGGCCTGCGTCATTATTCTTACGACATTCGACGGTGATTCCGAAGTGCAGCGCGCGCTGCGGGCCGGGGCGCGCGGTTACTTCCTCAAGAGCGTGGCGCCGCAGGATCTGCTGGCGGCCATCCGGCAGGTCCACGCAGGGGGAAAGCGAATACAATCCGAGGTTCTGACGCAGATCGCCGAGCACATGGGCGAAGAAGACCTGACGCCGAGAGAGATTGAGGTTCTCCGACTGGTGGTCACCGGCCATCGAAACCGCGAGATTGGAGGGCAACTCTGCATTTCAGAGGAAACCGTGAAGGTTCATTTGAGGCACATCAGGGAGAAACTGGGCGCGCGCGACCGGACACACGCCGTGACGCTGGCGGAGCAGCGCGGGATCATCCGCCTCGGCTCGCAGTCGGCCTGTATGACGACGGCGCTCGGCAGCGCGACGCAATCCGAGACAACCGGCGACTCGTCCACGCCGCGAGCTTGCGACCTGATATCGAAAGCGCGCCCGCATCGCGTGCTTTGCTGGCCCCGTGAAACGACCCGCCGCAGAGCCCGGCCGGATGCCCCCACGCGCGTGCTTCAGGCGTAATCGCGAAACTTCCCGAAACCGCCGGAGATGCTGAAAGTCAAGCCATTTCGACGATGGCCAATCCTTCGGCCGGCATCTGCAGTTCTGATTTTCTACCGGTTGCTTCCCTGCCGGTCGCGAACGGGGTACCTCAGGTCACCTTTCAGCCGAACAACAGCCGGCCATCGAAAAGCATCCTGACAGGCTGCTGAAAAAGCTCTTTTCGTTGCCGCTTGCTGACGCGCGTGGTTCAGTAACCCTGCGGAATCAGCACCTGCTTTTCCGAACCGCGACCGTAAGGGAGTGGCAAGAAGCGTTTTTCAGCAGCCTGCTAAACCAGCCCAATCCGGCAGGAAACCCAGAAAAAGCTGGCGGCGGTTCGATTCCGGCCTTGGGCACCATATTCTCGACAAGTCCGCAGCAGCCCGAAATGGTGGGTCCCAACCAGCCGAACAATAACCGAACATCATCACGCGAAATTCGCTTGCCAGGCGTTTACAACTTCAATTCGGCTCCGGATTTCCAGCGCCGCGTTGCTGTTCCGGCGATGTGCTCCCGCGGCGGCCTGGCATAGCTTCGGTGATCCAGGTATTGGAGTGGCCGAGGATTTTCCGGTGTGCCCAGGGCTGCTCAGCCCAAAGGCGGGATCAGGGTCTGGTTTCAAGAACTACGGTCGACGTTCGCCGCAACTTCCCCATTTGCCTCTCCCGTGTAATCTGCAGGACGCAGCCCGCAACGGGCAATTCAGCGGCGGCCGGAGCGCCGGCGACCGGGGGAGAAGCTTCTGGCGAAAGTACGCGCCGCAGCGTTGCGCGCGGGCTGACCGGAACCGGCCGAAGGAATCGTCATGAGGTTTGTAGTGTCGTTGACGAGGCCGATCGCTCGCGGCAGCGACGGCAGTTCGCGGTATAGCACTTTAACGCCGAGTACGCGCTCGATGTTGCGTACATCGGAGCGTTCCAGCGGACCCGCGAAAGTCCATGAAGCGCCACGCGCGCCGGCGCGGCCGGTGCGTCCGACGCGGTGAATGAAGCTTTCCGGGTCCTGCGGCAGATCGTAATTTACGACATGCGCGATGTCGTCGACGTGGATGCCGCGGGCGGCTACGTCAGTGGCAACAAGTACACGGTAGGCGCCGGCCTTGAAACCATCGAGCGCCTCGTTGCGCTGATTCTGCGAGCGGTCGCCGTGGATGCATGCCACTTTAAATTTCTCGCGCTCCAGAAATCTGGCGAGCCTGTCGGTAGCGTGTTTGGTGCGCGCGAACACGAGGAAAGATCCTTGCTCGTGTTTCAGCAGATGAACGAGCAGATCGAACTTGGAACGTTGTTCGACCTCATAGCAGAAAAGATCAACCCGCTCGGCCGGTTTCGTGGTGGTCCCAACCGTGACTCGCACCGGTTTCTGAACGTAAGTATCGACAAGATGGCTGACAGATCGTTCGATAGTCGCCGAGAATAACATCGTCTGGCGTTTGGCCGGCAGTTCTTTCAGGATCGCCCGCAGGGAGGGCAGGAAGCCCATGTCGAGCATGCGGTCGGCTTCGTCGAGGACGATAGTGCTGGTGCCGGAAAGATTGATCAGACGCCGCTGCAGATAGTCGCAGAGACGACCGGGGGTAGCGATCACCACTTCGGCCCCGGCCTTGATGTCGCGCAACTGTCTGGCTTCGCTCAAACCGCCCACCACAACGGCAGTGCGGATGCGCATGCCTTCGGCCAGTTGCTTGAACGCCACATCGATCTGGATGGCAAGTTCGCGCGTGGGACTGAGAATGAGCGCTTTGATCGTTTTGCCGCGCGGCGCAGCAGCGAGGGCCTCGATAATCGGGATGGCGAACGCGAGGGTCTTGCCGGTGCCGGTTTGCGCGGTGGCGACCACGTCGCGGCCTTCCAGCAGTGGCGGGATGGCCTGGGCCTGCACGGGCGTCGGAGTGACAAATTCGTTCTTAGCGAGGTTGTGGCTCAGCGCGGGGCAGAGATTAAGTTCCGTGAAATGCTTCATTGGTTGGGTTGGGTTCGTTTGGTTTTCCTGCGAGGTATCTCGCAATTGGCGGGCGGGGCGATAGAAGGCTGTACAGGCAGAGGGAAGCGGCGGCGGGTGTTTGCCGCCTGGCACGCATCATAGAGAATTTGGCAACTGTTCAGGGATTCGAAAATACGCTCAACCAGCAGGCTCGGCGCTTCAGGCGCCAGCTGTTGCAACGTTCGTTAGAGCAATTTCTCGATCGACAAGATCCCCCCTGCAACAGGGGACCCGAACGTTGATACGTTTAGGATAGCAGATCGACTAGTCTCGCCGCGCAGAACTTCCGGAGGATAGTCACGGTACCTGAATTATGCGAGGCAGTGGGAGGGGAAGATACCTCAAACGGGTATCGCGCACTGGCTGGCAAAAAAGCGAATATCGGGGTACCGCTGGATCGAAAGAATAACCAATGTCTAAACAACTCGAAGGAAAAACTGCACTAATTACCGGCGGCTCGCGCGGCATCGGTGCTGCCATCGCCAGGCGTCTGGCCGCGGACGGAGCCAACGTCGCCATCACATACACGAAAGGTGCCGAAGGGGCGGCGTCGGTCGTGAAGCAGATTGAATGCGCCGGCGGAAAGGCGATCGCGATTCAGGCAGACGCCACGGACGCGGCCGCCGGCAAAGCCGCAGTCGAAAAGACCGTCGCCAACTTCGGCAGCCTCGATGTGCTCGTGAACAACGCCGGAACTGCCGTTCCGAAGCCCTTCGAGGAGACCACGATCGAGGAGATAGACCGCGTGATCGACATTAATATCCGTGGCACGCTTTTCGCGACGCACGCAGCGCTGCCGCACATGAAGAGCGGCGGACGGATCATCACGATCGGCTCGTGCGTGGGGGAGCGCGACATGACGCCGGGGCTGACGCCATACGCGGCCACCAAGGGCGCTGTCAAGATGTTCACGCAGGGGTTGGCGAGAGAGGTCGGGAGCCGTGGAATCACGGTCAACAACGTCCAGCCTGGGCCGATCGATACGGAGTTAAATCCGGCGGCGAGCGATTGGGCGACGCCACAGATCGCCAACACGGCGCTCGGTCGCTACGGGAGTGTGGATGAGGTTGCTGCGTTAGTCGCGTTTGTGGCTGGTCCGGAGGCTTCGTACATCACTGGCGCCAACCTGACGGTGGACGGTGGCACGAACGCCTGAAGATTTCCTATGCGATCTGACATTGTTCCAGGAACCGTCTTCCCCGACTACGAGCTTTCCGACCACACCGCGAAACGCCGGAAGATCTCCGAACTGCAGGGACAGCATCCGATGGTTCTCGTCCTCAGCCGTGGCGGTTTTTGCCCCAAGGACCGGCGGCAGGCGGAAGGACTTGTTCAACTCCATCGTGAACTTGAAGTCGGCTACTGCCGCCTTGTCACGATCAGCACTGACAACATTACCGAGACGAATGAATATCGCACCGGCATTGGCGCCCACTGGACTTTTCTCTCTGACGTGGGGCGTGTAGTCCAGAAGGATCTGGATATCGCCGAATATACCGACCCTGTCCACAATCCCATGATTCCCCATGTGATTGTCCTTGAACCCGGCCTTATCATTTATAAGATTTACAACGGCTACTGGTTTTTCGGACGGCCTACTCTGGAGGATCTTCGTCAGGATCTGCGCGCCGTTACCAGGAAGTGCCGGCCGGACTGGGATATCACGACACCGGAACTCAAAGAAGCGTGGAAGCAAGGTCGGAAGGAACTTTTCTATCCTTACGGCAAGACGTACGCCCAGACTCTGGGTGAACAGGATTAGGCCAAGAGAATGCCACCGGAAACGAAATATACGGCAGACGAATTGTGGCTGCGTGTAGACGGAAACACAGCCACGATCGGTATCACGGCCTATGCGCAGGAGCAACTGAAGGACTTGGTCTTCGTCAAGCTGCCGGCGGTGGGCGAACGGGTGACCAAAGGGAAGGAGGCCGCGATGGTGGAATCGGTAAAGGCTGCCTCTGACATTCTCTCGCCTGTTACCGGAGAAGTCCTCGAAGTGAACCCGGCGATTGTGTCGGATCCGGGACTGGTGAACTCCGATCCGATGGGTGCGGGATGGTTCTTCAAGGTTCGAATCGAGCAAACCAGTGAGTTGGCGGACCTGATGGACGAGTCGCAATACGCGGAGCACGTCAGCTCGACACAATAAGCGGGTCACCCGATTCCGATAGTTCAACAGACAGTTCGTTGGCGCGAACGATGATCCGGCCGCTGGAGAGTTCGGTGGTTACGGCTATGGCTTGCCGCGATGCGCCGAGAAACAACATCGCCCCCATGACCGCCGGCAACGTGGTTCTTCGCCGGATTATGATCACTGGACCCACCGCCTTGACGCCGGGAGACTCGGACCACCAGCCGAAATCACCGCCCACCTCGAAACGAGCGTCGCTCGATGGAGGCACAGCGAGCACGGCGGAGCGGCCAATCCTCCAGGCGCCTGGCGCGAACTGGCTCACCTCGGTACCGCAATGCCAGAACTGTTCGATTAAGTGTTCGGCGGAACCGGCTGACTTCACGACGTCGACGACCAACAGAGTTTCCCGGGCGGCCAGCCAGACCAAATGACGCTCGTGCCTGATGTCCCTATATGTGCACGAAGCGTCAAGGTACGTCCACTCCTTGTTTGTTGCCCATCGGATGATTTCCGTGACAGGCTTGTCCGTCCATCGGAACGCACCCGACGCCACAGCCTGGTCTGAACCGTCAACGCGGATTGTGTTGTGGAACGCAGTGCCGCGAAAGCGGTCGCGCCATGCCGGTTCGGCCGTGTAGGTGTATGTTCCGGGATCAACCAGAATGTCTTCGCCGGCGTAGCGGCACACAACGCTTAAGGCGTGTGCGTGGCTGTGTCCGGCGCCTGCATGTCCGAACGCCCTCGTGTCGGCCACAATATGCGCGGGGCGATTCGACAGTACAGCGACTCCCGCATCCCGAAAAAGTGCCGCGGGCCTCGACACTGCCGAGCAGGCCGCGAGCGTGCGGGCGCCGTAGCGTCGCTGGTTTCCGTAGGGATGAAACAGATTTCCGCCGTCGTCGTCGCCGAGGAGAGGGATGGTGCCGTCATCGGCAGACAACGCCGCCAGGTAGTCGGCCATCCGTCGCAGCCTCTCGCGATAGATTTCATCGACCTTCCCGAGCCGGGCGTGAAGCAGAAAAAGATCCAGCGCATAGACGTGGTAAGCGCTGGATTGCTCGAAATGACTGCCGTCCTCCCGCACCTGATGAACGATTTCGGCGGCCACGATTTCGGCGCCGCGGGATCGCCAACGCGCCGAACGTGCGCCATCCGGAAGCACGGTGCCAATCGCGTGCAACGCTACAGCTTCACCGAGAAGATGAGTGTTGGGCGAGAAGTAGACGGAGAGGTTGTTTTCAAGATAGGCGCCATGCTGAAGAACGCCCGCGATCAGGCGCTGGCGGAAATCGTCCGGCAGGTCGGCGCCGCCGAGATGCAGAATCCACAGCCACGAAAGGGCGCGGAACGCAACTTCGAGAGCACTGGCCCAGTTAATGCCGCGCAGGAACGGATTCTGCTCCCACCAGCTTTCGATCTGGAGGGGAATTTCGTCGAGGAAGCGGTTGTCGCCCCCGAGGCGCCACGCCTGCGCGAGAACGATCAGGTGCTGATGGCGGTTGAGTTCCCAGATAAGCTTGTGATCGCCGACCTTCGACACATCGAGATAGGGGATGCGCCGAAAATACCGGGTGCCGCTTTCGATCCCGCGGATGTAATCACGCCGCCAGCGGATCTCCGGACCCGTTTCGACGACGTTCCCGAGCAGAGGGAAACGATGCGCGCAGATGCTTTCAGCCAGGTCGAGGATAGGGCCGGCGAATGCGGGGTCGGGCAGCACGGCGCGGGGATCTGAAACGGCCGCAGCCGGCGGACTCAGGAGCAGCCGCAGGTTGTTCAGCTCCTGCGCGATACGAAAACGGATCTCGCTGAAACTGCGCACAGTCCGCCATTATCGCAGGGTTAACTTTCGTAAAGCGTTTACACTGGAATCAATGTGCGGGATCGCAGGTTTCGTTAATACGAGACCCTCGGATGCGAATGCGGGGGTGCTCCGGCGTATGACGGACGCGATCGCCCACCGCGGGCCTGACGACAGCGGCTTCTACGAAGACAGCCAGGCATCACTGGGGCATCGGCGGCTGAGCATCATCGACCTGAGCGGCGGGCATCAGCCCACAGCTAACGAATCCGGCGAGATCTGGATCGTTTATAACGGCGAAGTTTTCAATCACTCCGACCTGCGCCCGGAACTCGAGGCGGCGGGGCACGTCTACCACTCGCACTGCGATACGGAGACGATCCTCCACGCCTATGAGCAGTTCGGCGCCGCATGCCTCGAGCGCTTCCGCGGCATGTTCAGCTTCGCCATCTGGGATCGCAACCGAAGCAGGCTGTTCTGTGCGCGCGACCGGCTGGGCATCAAACCGTTCTACTACTTCTGGGACGGCCGCACGTTCGTGTTTGGGTCGGAAATCAAAGCCCTGCTGGAACATCCTGCAGTCTCACCGGCGCTGCGGGTGGAGGCCCTGCCCGAATATCTCGCCTTCGGCTACTGCGGCACGCAAGAAACGATGTTCCAGGGTATCCGCAAGCTGATGCCTGGCCACACGCTGACGCTCGATCTGAAAACAGAATCGCCGGCGCCGATGATCGCGCAGTACTGGGATATTCCGGTTGGGGAGCCGGAAAGCGGTTTGTCGGACCAGGAGTGGATTGCCGAAACTCGCCGCCGCCTCGAGGAAACGGTCCGCATGCGGCTGATGAGCGATGTGCCGCTCGGCATGTTCCTCAGCGGCGGAGTCGATTCGAGCGCCATCGCGGCCATCATCAAACGCCAGACGAATGGTCCGGTGAAGACATTTGCGGTGGGATACGGCGAAGCAGCCTACAGCGAGCTTGCGTACGCGGCTGAAGTCGCGCGGACGATCGGCACCGAGCATCGTGAAGTCGTGGTTGGAATGGGCGATTTCTTTGGCGCGCTGCCGAAGCTGATCTGGCATGAAGATGAACCGATTGCGTGGCCGTCGAGCGTTTCACTCTTCTTTGTGTCGCAGCTGGCGGCGCGCGAAGTCAAAGTGGTTCTTACAGGCGAAGGCAGCGACGAATTATTCGCCGGCTACAGCCGGTACGGGTGGACGCGTCTCAATATGCGGCTGCTGAAAATCTGGCAGTCGGTGGCGCCGGTGGGGCTGCGGAACGCGGTGCGATCGGAGATTACGCGGGGCGGCATGCTGCCACGCGATCTGCGGCGCAAACTCGGGCACAGCTTTCTGGGACGGGAAGAGTCGATCGAATCGTTGTTTGTCGACAATTTCTATGCCCCGTTTTCGGCTGCGGCGCGCCGCGAACTGCTCAGCGAAAAGGGCGGTGACGGCTATACGGCATTCCGCCAATACTGGGATGCGCGGCCGGACGATTCCATGCTGCGGCGCATGCTGTATGCGGACCAGAAAACTTACCTCGTCGAACTGCTGATGAAGCAGGACCAGATGAGCATGGCCACATCCATCGAGAGCCGGGTGCCGTTTCTCGATCACACCTTCGTCGAGTTCGCCATGCGCATGCCCGATCGCATGAAGATACGCGGCCGTACGCAGAAGTATGTCCTCAAAGAAGCTGTTGCGGATCTGCTGCCGCGCGGCATCATTCACCGCACGAAAATGGGGTTCCCCACGCCACTGCGGCACTGGCTGCGGCGTCCGGAAGCCACGCCGTTAATCGATTCCCTGCTCCGCCCGGACGGGCTCCTGGCATCGTGCCTCAATATGGACGCCGTGCGCAGACTGGTCGCCGATCACCGCGCCGGCACGCACGACTGCACCGACCGCATCTGGAATCTGCTGAATCTCCAGATCTGGGGCGACACGTTTCTCACCGGGCAACGCCCCCGTCTGCAGAATACGGAAGCCGTTGTCCACAGCGCATGAAGATTCTCTGGGTGAAGTCGGATCTGCTGCATCCGACGACCAAAGGCGGTCACATTCGCACGCTGGAAATGCTGAAGCGGATTCACCGGCATCACGAGGTCCACTATGCGGGCTTCGAGAACGATCCGGATGGCGAAGGGGTAAGGCGCAGCGGCGAATACTGCAGCCGCCTGTTTCGCGTGCCGCATCATGCGCCCAAAAGAACGTCGCCGCGCTTTGCGATGCAGTTGGCATCCGGCTTGTTTTCGCGGCTGCCGGTGGCCGTGTTCCGCTATCGTTCGACAGCCATGCGGCGCCTGCTGACGGAACTGATCGCGAAGGAGAATTACGACAGCGTAGTCTGCGACTTCATTACGCCTGCGCCAAACATACCTGCGCTCGCGTCCTGCGTGGTTTTTCAGCACAACGTCGAGACCATGATCTGGCGGCGTTATGCGGAAAACGCCCCGAATTTTCCGGCGAAAATGTATCTGCGTCTTCAAGCCGAGCGTATGTTCCGCTATGAACAAAACGTCTGCCGCACAGCCAGACACGTGATCGCGGTTTCGAAGGAAGACGCGCGGCTGATGCAGGAAATGTTCGGGCTGGCGGAGGTTTCCGCGATACCCACGGGCGTGGACGTGGAGTCGTTTACGCCCCCGCAGGCCGCGCGCCGCACGGGGATGATCTTCGTTGGTTCGATGGACTGGCTGCCGAATATCGATGGTATTCGTGATTTCTGTAATCAGGTGCTGCCTCTGATCCGTCAGCGGGTTCCCCACTGCACGTTGTCGATAGTGGGGCGGCAGCCGACGCGGGAGATTTCGGCGCTGGCAGAGCGTGACCCGTTGATCCGTGTCACGGGAACGGTGCCGGACGTGCGCCCCTATCTTTGGAACGCGGCGGTGTCGGTGGTTCCGCTGCGCATCGGCGGCGGAACGCGCATGAAAATCTATGAAGCGATGGCCGCGCGCGCGCCCGTGGTTTCCACCACAATCGGTGCCGAAGGGCTCGAGATTGATCCGCCGCGGAATATCCGGATCGCGGACAATCCCGCGGATTTTGCGGCGCAGTGCGTCGAGTTGCTGGCGAATGAAATGGCGCGCGAATGTCAGGCCAACGCGGCGTGGGAGCTGGTATCCACAAGGTTCGGGTGGGAGAACATCGCGCAGCAATTCACGTCGATCCTCGAAGCGCATTCCCTGCGGAGCACGCGAGGCTGATGACGGGCATCGCGGCATTGATCGTGATGGCCGCCTGTTTTCTGTTCATCGTGTATGTGCTGTTCGGCTATCCGCTGTTGCTCGCGGCGTTCACGCCCCGCCTGGAACAGAAGATTCAGCGCGCGCCGGTGCGCGGGCGGGTGTCGTTTCTGATCGCTGTGTTCAACGGCGAAGGTTTCCTCGAAGCCAAGCTGCGGTCGATTCTGGCGCTGGATTATCCGCGCGAACTGATGGAAATTCTGGTGATCTCCGATGGGTCGACGGATGGCACGGAAGACATCGCGCGGCGCCTGGCAGGCCAGGGTGTGAAGCTGCTCGCGCTGCCCCGCGGCGGAAAATCGGCCGCGCTCAGCGAAGGCATCCGGATGGCGACAGGCGATTTCCTTGTCTTCACCGACGTGCGGCAGACGCTCGGTCCCGCTAGTCTGGCCTGGCTGCTGGAAAATTTCGCCGATCCGAAGGTGGGCGTCGTGAGCGGAGAGCTGATGATCGTGAATCCGGCAACGCACGACGAAGCCGACACCAGCCTCTACTGGCGCTACGAGTTCTGGATTCGGCAGCACCTCAGCCGCATCGATTCGATCTTCGGGGCGACCGGAGCTTATTACGTGATGCGCCGCGAACTGGCGGTGCCGATTCCGGCGGGAACATTGCTGGACGACATGTATCTGCCGCTGAGCGCGTTCTTCCGGGGTTACCGGCTGGTGGTGGATGCGCGGGCGAAGGCTTACGATCTGCCGACGGCGCTCGATTCCGAGTTTCGCCGCAAAGTGCGCACACTGGCCGGCGTTTACCAGATTCTGCGCGCCTACCCTGGGCTGCTCGGGCCGCGTAACAGGATGTGGTTCCACTTCTGGTCGTACAAGTTCGCGCGGCTGCTGCTGCCTTTTGCGCTGTTGATCGCGTATGCGGCGGCGTTCCTGCTGCCTGCGCCGTGGCGGTGGATTGCGGCAGGCGCGCAGACGCTGTTTTACCTGCTGGCCGTAGCCGATCTGTGGATCGTTCCCTCGCTGCCGTTCAAGAGGCTGACGTCGCCCGTGCGCACCTTCGTCACGCTGATGGGTGCGAGCTTTTGCGCGCTCTCGATTTTGTTCGTCGGGCCCGAGCGCATATGGACGCCGAGCCGGGCCAAAGCAAGGCGCTGATCAGGCGCCGACGCCGGTGAGATCGAGCACCGGCCGTCCGGAGGCTTTCACCAGGCCGAGTGTTTCAGCCGAGGGGTTCGTCGTGATGACGAGATGGTCGGCCCATTCGATGAGGCTCGGCAGTTCCGGTTCCAGCAGCCGGCTCACGTGGGGAATGGCATGCAGGAGAAAACTGCGATTGGTGCCGTAGATTTTCTCGAGGCTGATATTCGGGTCGTAGATGCGCAGATCGCGGCCTTTGCCGATCAGCTGCTCGACCAGCGTGACGACAGGGCTCTCGCGCAGATCGTCGGTGTCCTCCTTGAAGGCGAGACCGACGATGCCGACTTTCTTCGGGCCGATCTCCATGACGGCATCCATGGCGCGCCCCAGATGCGCGTCATTACTGGGCATCGCGGAATCGAGCAGCGGAACCTTGACGTCGAGGCGGTTGGCGCGATAGGTGATGGCGCGGAGATCCTTGGGGAGGCAGGAGCCGCCGAAAGCGAAACCGGGCTTGAGATAGGCCTTCGAGATATTCAGCTTCTCGTCACGACAGAGCGTGGCCATCACTTCGTGGCCGTCGACGCCGAGCCGGGTGCTGACGGCGCCGATTTCGTTGGCGAAGGCGATCTTCACGGCGTGATAAGCGTTGCAGGCATACTTGATCATTTCCGCCGTGCGCAGGGAAACCTTGCAGGCTTCGACGGGAAGGCCGTCATAGAGCGCGGCAACGCAGGAGACGGCAGCGGGGTCGTGGCCGCCAACCACGAGCAGCGAGGGAAACATGAAGTCGTTGACAGCAATGCCTTCACGCAGAAACTCGGGATTGGAGACCACGGTGATGCTCGGGTTGCCGGCGAATATCGGAATGACGACGTTGTCGCAGGTGCCGGGAAAGACGGTGCTGCGTATGGCGACGATCAGCGGTCTGGTTCGATCCTTCGAAACGTCGGCGATACCTTCGCAGACGCGGCGCAGCTGGTCGAGGCCGAGATCGCCGTTTTTCATGGAAGGCGTGCCCACGCAGATCAGGGCGACGTCGGCTTCGCGCAGGGCCTCTGTTGCGGACAGGGTCGCTGAGAGCCTGCCAGACGCGGCAGCGTCGCGCACGATCACGTCGAGACCAGGTTCAAAGAATGGCGGTTTGCCGGAGTTGATGCAGTGGACTTTGTATTCGTCGTTGTCGATCCCGATAACCTGGCGACCGATCTTAGCCAGGCACGCCGCCGTAACGGAGCCGATGTACCCGAGGCCAAATACCGTAACATTCATTCAGAAACACCCGTTGGAATGCACATTGACCTCATGATATCGTTGGCGAACTAAAAGACTATGAATCGGCGAGATCGCGAGGAAAACATCCCCGCATTTAAGGGCGCGCTTCGAACACCAGATTGAACGGCGTCTGCGTGGCGCGGCGAAAGCGTGTGAAGCCGCCGGCTTCCACTACGCTGCGAATGTTCTGTTCGCCTGCCTGAGCGCCCAGCGCCGCGCCCACTTCCTGCGAGAGCGAAGCGGGGACACAGAGCATCGCGGAAGCCGAATAGAAGACGCGGCCGATCGGGTTGTGATTAGCCTCCGGCGTATCCTCGGCGAACGGCTCCACGATCATCCAGGTGCCGTCCGATTTGAGCGCACTGCGCACGTGGGCGGAGGCACCCGCCGGATCGCCCATATCGTGCAGGCAATCGAAGAAAGCGATGAAATCGTAATCGCTGCCCGGGAAACTTTTGGCCGGAGCCGTTTCGAAGCGGACGCGGTCGCCGATGCCGGCCTTCTCAGCCGCTTCGCGGGCGAGTTCGATGGATCCGGCGTGGTAATCAAAACCAATGAAAATCGAATTGGGAAAATGCTGCGCCATCAGAATGGTGGACGCGCCCAGACCGCATCCGACATCGGCCACCTTCGCGCCGGCGCGAAGCTTCTGTTCTACGCCATCGAGCGCAGGGATCCACGAGGAGGTGAGATTGGCGTTGTAATTCGGACGAAAGAAACGTTCGGTGCCGCGGAAAAGGTGGTGGTGGTGTTCGTGCCAGCCCACGCCCGCGCCGGTGCGAAAAGCATTCTCAATCTTCGGCACATCGTGATAGCAGGCGGAGAGAATCTGAAACACGCCGGGCAGGAAAACAGGGCTGTCGTCCACGGCAAGAGCCAGCGCCTGCTCAGGCGGCAGAGTATAAGTCCTGGCGGCCGCGTCGTAGGTCACATAGCCGCTCGCGGCGTTGGAATTGAGCCACTCGCGCACGTAACGTTCGCGGCAGCCTGCGCGCGTTGCCAGCTCCGCGGAGGTGAGAGGATGGCTGTCCGCCATCGCTTTATACAGGCCAAGGCGGTCTCCCAGAAGGATCATGACTGCATGCATGGCCGCACCCATATCTCCCACGGCGCGGCCCATGAATTCCTGCAGTTTTGCTTCGTCGATCGGATGAAGGGGCGCTGCAGCGCTCATCTCGGTGTTTCTCCTCAGGTCCTGATATTAACTCGTTCGCTTCGCGGATGCTGTACAATTCCAGCGATGAATCGGCGTCAATTCCTCACAACAACAACTGCGTGTGCCATTCCGGCGCTGGTCGCTCACGAAGAGATGCGAGGCGCTTCGAAATACGACCTCATCATCCGGGGCGGGCGCGTCATCGATCCTTCGCGCAAGCTGGATGCGGTGCGCGATGTGGCGATTTCGGGGGGCGAGATCGCCGCGATCTCCGCGAAGATTTCGGGTGATGCGCGGGAGACGATCGACGCGACGGGCAAGCTGGTGGTGCCCGGGCTGATCGACATTCATACGCATGCGTGCCGGATTAAAGACGGCCCGGCGATGTGTCTCGCAGATGGCGTCACCGGGCTGATCGATGCCGGATCGCAGGGAGCGGATCGGATCGCGGAGATCATCGCAGTGGCGAAGGCCGCGCCGCAGCCTTGCCGCGTGCTGTGCAACATCGGCCACACCGGGATCATTCCGGAAGGCGACACGATGGATCTCAGCCGCGCGGATGTGGGTGCCGCGAAGGCGGCGATCGGTGCGAATCTGGACTTCATCGTGGGTGTGAAAGCCCGGCTGTCGCGCGATGTGGCGGGCGCGAACGACTACGAAGTGCTGCGGCGCGCGCAGGAGGTGGCATCGTCGTTCAAACTGCCGGTGATGATTCACATGGGACAGACGATTACCCCGCTGGCGAAGCTGATGCCGCTGCTGAAGCCGGGCGACATCGTGACGCACATGTTCGCGCCGCCGCCGAACAGCATCATCGACGATGCGGGGCACATACTGCCGGAGGTGCTTGCGGCGCGGAAGCGCGGAGTGCATTTCGATCTTGGCAACGGGCGGACCGGGCATCTGCGGTGGGACATGGCGGACAGCATCCTGAAGGCGGGGTTCCTGCCGGACAGCTTTTCGACGGACTGGACGCCGGAGGGGCGGACCTCGCAGATCATCGACTTCCCGAACGTGATGTCGAAGTTCCTGATGCTGGGGATGACGCTCGATCAGGTGATTGCGTGCGCGACCGTGAATCCGTCGCGGTTCTTCCCGGTGTTCAAGGATCGGGGGACGCTGAAGACAGGGGCGCCCGCTGACGTAGCGGTGCTGGAGCTGCGCGAGGGATCGTTTGATTTCGAGGACAACTTCAAAGGCACAAGGAGCGGGAAGCAGAGGCTGTTCCCGGTGGCGACGGTGCTGGGCGGGAAGAAGGTGGCGAGCCGCGGCTAAGCCCGGGTTCGCGCCAAGGTCGGCCTATTGTTTTCAATAACTTGCTGGGTTCGTTTGGCAAAACTACTTTTTCGCGGAGGCCAATCCGGCGGAAAAGGATCTGAGCGCTGATGACGAGGCTCGCAGTCAGCCTTGGCAATGACAGTATGCATCACGGGAATCAGCACAGAGCGGATGGCCAGGCCTAAATCTTTTCTATTTAGCGAATATTAGTTGTCACTGGCTTCGAGCGTTTCTGTGACAAGATTTCTGCAGTGCGTCTCCACCTGGTCGTCCTCGCCGGATTTGCGCTCGCATGTCGTTCCAAAGCGTCCGAAGCCGTTCCGGCGCTGACGCCGGGTCCGAACGGCCCGTATCGGATTGAAGGCAACCGGATACTCGACCGCCAGGGGCGGGAATATTTGATTCGGGGAACACGCGCGGCGCCGCTCGCACCGGACCGCGCGGTCGAGAAGAGTTCAGCCGCAGCTTTTGGTCCGCTGTCGGCGACCGTGCTGGTTACGATTCGGCAGCGCCTGAATATGAATGCCGTGCGGATTCCGATCAGTCCGACGGCGTACGTGGCGAGCCCTGCATATCGCGGCCGGGTGCGGCGTCTGGTTCGTTTGGTGAATCAGCTTGAGTTGCTTGCAATTCTGGAAGCTTCGGAAGAAGAGGCCGATGCGGCGAGACCCTTCTGGAGCATGCTGGCAGCGGATTTTCGCGGCACTCCGAACTTGTTTCTCGCCTGTAAGTCCGGCGATCTGGTCGGCGATATCAGGCGCGCGGGCGCCATGCAGCCAGTGATCGTGTCGGCCGGGAACGCGGCAGTCGACGACGCAAACGTTATCTACGAAGTCACTCCTCGATACGCAGCGATTCAGACCGACGACGATCGCCGGCGGGAATTTGAATCCGCAGCGCGTGCCCCGCTCACTGTTGACGGACTGGACCCGCAACTGGACCAGGCATCCGGGGAGTGCGCCGCGTTGCCGCGCGATCCGAGTGAGGCCACGCGGCTGATCGAAGCGAACCTCACCTACTTCGACCGGCAGAAGATCTCGTGGACCCTGTCGTCGTTCACGGCGGGAAAGCTGATCACGGATTATCGCTTCCTGAACGGAACGAAGCTGGATTCGGGGTGGACCTGCGGCAGACCCGACCAGCCCGCTGCCGGGATCGGACTGGTCCTGCTCTCGCATCTCTGGGCGGCGAAACCGCTGGGGCTGTTCCCGGTGAGTCAAAGCCGCGGCGGGCTTGTACTGGCGCGCGGCGGGGTCGCGACGGCATACGGCCCGATTCTGGCCGACAGAGAGAAGGCGGCGCGGGGGCCAGCGCTGCCGTGGAGGCTGGGAAACGTGTCGGTGCGCATCACGGACGCGCGCGGCGTGACACGATTCGCGCCGCTGCTCTATACGGGCGCGGGGTGGTCGTTCATCAACTTCATCGTGCCGGAGAAATGTGCGAAAGGTCCGGCGGAGGTTGCGGTGGTGCGCAACGACGGGTCGGTTTCGAGCAGCAGGATTTTGATCGGCGACCTTGCGCCGGGGCTGCTGACAGAGCCGCCCGACGGGCGGTCCGCCGCGGTCGGTGAGGTGACGCAGCACGCGGCGGGGAAACCGGGGGTTTCGTTCGCGACGTGGCAGTGCAGAAAGGCGGACTGCCGAACAGCGCCGGTCACGCTGTCGCCGGAAATTGCGACGACGCTGCGGCTCACCGGGACGGGGTTTCGGAATTTCGGAGCGCATCCGGTTGTGGAGGTTAGCTTGGGAGGGATTCCGGCGCCGGTGGTGTCGATCGGACCGGGGAGCGCGCCCGGTACCGATCAGGTAACGGTTCGCGTGCCCGACGCGCTGGCGGGGCGCGGTGAGACCGACATTTATATGAGAGTCAATGGAGAGCTATCGAATGTGGTGCGGGTGAACTTCGGCACGACGCGGGATCGCAGTGCGCGCGGTTCCTATGCGCCTGCGACAGGCACCTTCAAGATTCTGCGCGCGGCAGGCGTAGATAATGAATCGCGGCACTCGGACGAAACGAACCCTGCCATTGTGGGAGCGGCCTTAAGTACAAACGCTGCTGTCTCGCCAAAGACGAGGACGACGCACGCGATGAACTCGAAAGGGCGGCGAGACGCTCCGATTACGTGGTGACCTCGCACGGGTCAGCCTTCAACCACGCGATTGATCGCGTTCGTAAGTACAATCCGAATCGACTGCGCAGATCGCTTTGGCTTAGAGTTGTGTTCCAAATTTCCTTCACCGTCTCCGAACGCAGGCCGGTGACGTGTCAGGCGGCCAGCGGGGTTAGCAACCCCGCTGCAGGATGGCATCCTGCCCCACTTACGAGCCCGCCTGCGGCATCAGGAAGCGCTGGCCGTCGGGGGTGACGTCCCAGAAGAGCACTCCGGAGGGGGCTTTGAAGAGCGGCTTCGCGGTGCCGGGCTGAAACGTGGCGCCGCTTGCGTTGACTTCCATCGCGGTCACCATCCCGTCGTTGTTGAAGTAGAAAATCTCTTTGCCATCGCCGCGCCAGAGGGGTGTGCGTCCGCCATCGTGGGTGATGACCGTTGGCGGCCCGACAGTTCCTGTTGCGGCGTTGAACGATCGGACGGAAATTTCGCTCGGGGCCGATTCGTTCGAAGTGTAGAGAATCCAGCGGCCGTCGGGCGAGAAGCGGCCGGTGATGCTCTGGAACTGCGCGTCGACAACCGGAATCGCGGCGCGGTCGACGGGGCCCTCAACGGGAAGCAGGCGGAGGTGGGTCGGCTGGCCGATGCTGTAGTAGAGCAGGAATTTGCCGTTGGGCGACCAGCTGGTCACGCCTTTGCCTTCGCCCGATTTGTTGAAGAGAGTTTCAGGGGTCTGGCCGGTCACCGGTTTCTCATAGAGGTCGAATGTGCCGCCGCGGTTCGAGGTGAAGACGATGCGCGTGGCGTCGGGCGACCAGACGGGAAAGGCTTCCCAGGCGGGGTCGGTCGTGAAGTGGATAGGCGTGCCGCCGGCGACGTCGAGAAGCCAGATATCGCGATTCTGCTCGACGGCGACGCGCTTGCCGTTGGGGGAGATGGTGAGCGTGCGATACACGCCCGGTTCACCGATGGTGCCGACGGGCTTGCCCTGGCGGTCGAACCAGGTGAGGCGGCCGGTGACGCCGCCGCGTGCCGCTCCTTCACGGCCGGCGGGAGGCTGCTGGGCGAAGGCGAGGCAGGCGAGCAGCGTAAAAGCGAGAACTGTGCGAAACATGGCTTTCTATTATAGGTCGATTGCGGCTTGACCGGGCCCACCGGGCATGATGGAATAGGCTTCTATCACAACCAACGTCATGCGCGCGAACCCCTTATTTTTCACGCTTCTGGCGATTCCGGTCTTTGCCGGTTTTTTGACGGCTGACGCGACGCAGCCCGAGGGCACAACGGCGCTGCACTGGGCGGTGCGCCAAAACGATGCGGCGCAGGTGGATGCACTGATCAAAGCGGGCGCGGACGTGAAGGCAGCGACGCGCTACGGCGTGACGCCGATCAATCTGGCGGCGCTGAACGGGAACGCGGCGATCATCCGCAGACTGCTCGACGCGGGAGTCGATGTGAATTCCGCGAATCCGGGCGGGGAGACGGCGCTGATGACGGCGACGCGCACCGGGAAGCTGGATGCGATGACGGTGCTGCTGGATCACGGGGCCAACGTGAACGCCCGCGACGCGGCGCATGCGCAGACGGCGCTGATGTGGGCGGTGATCGAGAAACATGCGGATGCGGTGAAGCTGTTGCTGGATCGCGGGGCGAACATCAACATGTCGACTCTTGTGACCGTCACGCCGGGCGAGTATGTGCCCGCGAGACCGGCGGCGGCGTCGGGAACCGGTATCATTCGTCAGCGCGCCCTGCCGACGCCGAATGGCGGGATGACCGCGCTGCTGTTTGCGGTGCGCGACGGCAATGCGGACATGGTGCGGCTGCTGCTGGATCGCGGGGCGAACATCGATCAGGCGTCGGGCAATCACACGACACCGCTGATTATTGCGCTGCTGAACGGGCAGACGGGGATTGCGACGGAGCTGGTGGCGCGCGGGGCGGATGTGAATGCGCTCGACGATTACAAGCGCGGGCCGCTGTTCGCGGCGATCGATCTGCGGAACTTCAATCATGATAAATATGACGACCTGCCGACCGATGGGCGCGATCCAATCGATTTGATCAAGACGCTGATCGCCAAAGGTGCGAAGGTGAATCAGCAGACAGATACGGTGCCGATACACGGGCTGATGCAGTTCGACGCGTCGTGGGTGAATTTCGACGGCGCGACGCCGTTCGTGCGCGCGGCGCTGTCGGGAGACATCGAAGTGATGCGAGTGCTGCTGGCGGCGGGGGCGGATCCCAACATCAAGACCACGCAGGGGACGACGTCGCTGATGGCCGCGGCCGGGATCAACTGGATTCCGGGCCAGACGTACAGTCATGCGGAGGCCGACTACATTGAGGCCGTGAAACTGTGCCTCGATCGCGGGGCGGAAGTGAATGCGAAGAATTCACTGGGGCTGACGGCGATGCATGGGGCGGCGAATCGCGGATGGGAGTCGGTGATTCAGATTCTGGCGGAGCATGGGGCGCAGCTGGACGCGAAGGACAACGAGGGCCGCACACCGATGGTGTTCGCGCAGGGGATTTTTCTGGCGGTCCGGCCGCCTGAGGCGAAGCCGAAAGCGATGGCGCTGCTGAAGCAGTTAATGGCGAAGCAATGAGGAATTGGTGGATTGCCGCCGTCTTAGCGACGGCGAGCACGGCTCCGGCACAGCAGAATGTTCTCGATGAGTACTGCGTCACGTGCCACAACCAGAAGCTGAAGACCGGCGGGCTGGAACTCGACAAGCTCAGTCTGCAGCACGCAGGCGCGGACGCGGAGACGTGGGAGAAGGTGGTGCGCAAGGTGCGGGCGGGGATGATGCCGCCGGCGGGGGCGAAACGGCCGGATCGCGCTACGCTTGACGGTCTCGCGGGTGCTGTCGAGACGGCGCTCGATCGCGCGGCGGCGGAGCATCCGAATCCGGGGCGGGCGCCGCTGCACAGGATGAACCGGGCGGAGTACGCGAATGCCATCCGCGATCTGCTGGCGGTGGATGTGGACGCGGCGACGCTGCTGCCGGCGGACGATTCGAGCAACGGCTTCGACAATATTGCGGATGTGCTGGGAGTGTCGCCCGCGCTGATGGAACGGTACGTTTCGGCGGCGGCGAAGATCAGCCGGCTGGCGGTGGGCGATCGGGATACGGCGCCGCTGGATGTGACGTACACGGTCAAGGGCGACCTGAGCCAGGACGTGACGGTGACAGGGCAGCCGCTCGGGACGCGCGGCGGCACGGTGATCCGGCATAACTTTCCGCTGGAAGGTGAATACCTGATCAAGCTGTCACTGACGAAGCTGAGTTTCGGACAGGTGTTCGGCGAGGGCGCGGAGGGGCAGGAGCTGGAGGTCACGCTGAATGGCGAGCGCGTGAAGCTCTACATGCTGGAACCGGTGCCGATGTTCTTTATGCAGGCGAAGCGGGGAGCGACGCCGCCTCCGCCGCGGCCGCTCAGTCAGCCTGACGAAGAGCGAGTGAAGATGACGCCGGATATTCATCTGGAGTTCCGGCTGAAGGTGAAGGCCGGACCGCAGACCATCGGCGTGGCGTTTCTCGATCCGAGCTACGAGGCGAACGAGGACCTGGTGCATCGGCCGATGTCGAGCACGAAGGACGTCAACATCGGGATGCAGTACGGGTACGCGACGGTGCCGCATCTGGCGCGCGTCGATGTGACGGGGCCGTACAATGCGACCGGACCGGGGGATACGCCGAGCCGGCGGAAGATTTTTGTGTGCGAGCCGAAGGCGCAGTCGGAAGAGGTGGCGTGCGCGCGGCGGATTCTGACCAACATGGCGCGGCGGGCGTATCGCAGAGCGCCGACGGACAGCGATCTGGAGCCGCTGCTGAGCTTTTATCAGCAGGAGCGTAATGCGACGGGGAATTTTGAATCGGGCATCGAGATGGCGCTGCGGCGGATTCTGGCCGATCCGGAGTTCGTCTTCCGCTTCGAGCCGCCCCCGACGACGGTCGCGCCGGGTGGTGCGTACCGGATCAACGATGTGGAGCTGGCGTCGCGGCTCTCGTTTTTTATCTGGTCGAGCATCCCGGATGACGAGCTGCTGAATCTGGCAATTCAGAACAAGCTGCATGAGCCGGCGGTGCTGGAGCGCGAAACGCGACGAATGCTGGCCGATACCCGGGCGCATGCGCTGGTGACGAACTTCGCAGGACAGTGGCTGTATCTGCGCGAACTGAAGAATGCGAATCCCGACCCGCGCGAATTTCCGGACTTCGACGACAATCTGCGGCAGGCGTTTCAGCGCGAGACGGAGATGCTGTTTGAGAGCGTGGTGCGGGAAGACCGGCCGGTGCTGGATTTGCTGAACGCGGATTATACGTTCGTGAATGAGCGTCTGGCAAAGCATTACGGCATCGCGGGAATTTACGGCCCGGACTTCCGGCGCACACCGGTTCCCATGGACGCGCGGCGCGGGCTGCTGGGACAGGGCAGCATGCTGCTGGTGACGTCGAATGCGAATCGGACATCGCCGGTGCAGCGCGGCAAGTGGGTGCTGGAGAATCTGCTGGGCAGTCCGCCTCCCCTGCCCCCGCCGAATGTGCCGCCGCTGAAGGAGAACACGGGCGGGGCGGCGGTGGCGTCGGTGCGCGAGCGGATGGAGGAGCATCGGTCGAATCCGGTGTGCGCGGCGTGTCACAAGATCATGGATCCGATTGGGCTGTCACTCGAGAACTTCGACGGGACGGGCGCGTGGCGTACGGTGGATGCCGGATTCAAGGTGGATCCATCGGGGCAGCTGGTGGATGGAACGCCGCTGACGGGGCCGGCGAGTCTGCGGCAGGCGCTGGCGAATCGCCCGGAAGCGTTCGTGGGGAACATGACGGAGAAGCTGCTGATGTACGGGACGGGGCGGGAATCGAAGTATTACGACATGCCGGTGGTGCGGGCGGTGATGCGCGATGCAGCGAAAGATCAGTACAGGTTTTCCGATCTCGTTCTGGGTATCGTAAAGAGTGCGCCGTTTCAGATGAAAATGAAAGAGGCAACCGTGAAAGAAAACCAGGTGAGAGCGAGCCGATGAGATTCAACAGCAAAAAGCATCTGGCACGACGGACGTTTCTGCGCGGCATGGGCGTGACAGTGGCGCTGCCGTTGCTCGATTCGATGATCCCGGCGTCGACGGCCCTGGCTGCCACGGCGGCGAATCCGAAGGCGCGGTTCCTCGGCATCTATCTGCCGCACGGGGCCACCATGGACAAGTGGACGCCGGCGCAGGAAGGCGCGGGGTTCGAATTTACCGAAAGCCTGAAACCGCTGGAGAAGCTGCGCGAGCGCGTGTGCGTGATCAGCAATCTGGCGCATCCGCAAGCGGGCGGGATTGGTTCGGATGCGGGCGCGGATCATGCGCGGTCGGCGGCGGTGTTTCTGAGCGGCGCGCATCCGGAAAAAGGGTCGGTGCACGGCGGGACCACGATCGATCAGGTGCTGGCGGAACATGTGGGACAGGACACGCCGCTGCCATCGATTGAGCTGGGGATTGAAGAAGTCGGGCTGAACTGCGGGTCGGGTTATGGCTGCGCGTACTACAACACGATCTCGTGGCGCACGCCGACGATGCCGCTGCCGATGGAGAACAGTCCGCAGGTGGTGTTCGAGCGGCTGTTCGGCGATGGCACTAATGCAACGCAGCGGCTGGCGCGGAAGAAACAGGATCACAGCATTCTGGATTCGGTGACGGATAAGGTTGCGAGGCTGCAGGGACAGCTGGATCCGAGCGATCGGACGCGCCTCGGCGAGTATCTCGACGACATCCGCGAAATCGAGCGGCGGATTCAGAAGGCGACGGAGCAGTCGGCAAGCAGTCTGGATGTGCCGGAAGCGCCTGTGGGGATTCCGGAGGCGTTCGACGATCACATCAAGCTGATGTACGATCTGCTGACGATCGCGTGGCGGGCGGAAATTACGCGCATTTCGACGCTGATGTACGCGCGCGATACGAGCGGCGCGACGTATCCGGGGAGCGGCGTGCGCGACGGTTTTCATACGGCGTCGCACCACTCGAACGTGCGCGCGAATATGGACCGGTTCGCGCTGATTAATCAGTATCACGTGAAGACCCTCGGGTATTTTCTGGACAAGCTGCAGAAGACGCCGGACGGCGACGGTAATCTGCTGGACCATTCAACGGTGCTGTACGGAAGCAGCATGAGCAACGGGAATCAGCACGATCACGACCCGCTGCCGATCATTGTGGCGGGCGGCGCCGCGGGGCAGCTGAAGGGCGGGCGGCACCTGAAGTTTGCACCGCATACGCCGATGTCGAATCTGATGCTGGCGCTGCTGGATAAGCACGGCGTGCCGCAGGAGAAATTCGGCGACAGCACGGGGAAGCTCGAAATCTGAGGGCATTCAGAAGCATTCTGGCAGTGCTCGCAGGGTACGTGGTGATCCTCGGGATCGTGCTGGGCGCGACTTATGTGCTGCAGGCGGTGAAGCCTGAGTGGTACCTGATCGGCGTGCCATTGGCGAGCGGGTATCTGGCAACCAACATCGCTTACAGTCTGGCAGCCGCATTCCTCGGCGGATTGGTGACGGCAACGATCGCGTCACGCGCGCGGATGAAGCACGTGTATGTGCTGGCGGCGGTGAGCCTCGGGATGAGCGCGCTTTCGGCTATGACTGCGGAAGAGGAGCAGCCGCGCTGGTTTCAGGCGCTGCGGGCCGTCGTGATGGTGGCGGCGATTCTGGCGGCGGGGCGGATGCGCAGACGGGCTGCCGGTGAGTGGGCGGATTAGCGGCCCCGACGGTCCAAACCTCCTCCAGCTGCCGCAATCACTCTTTTCGAATTGCCCCCTCGGCGACTATTTACGTCCGGATAACGCCTGATAGCCATGGGACTCCCGCAGCCGAGGTGGCGTTCGGGAAGAACGATTGTTGTTGACACGGGCCAACTAGTAAGTTATAACTTACCGTAAGCTGTGACTTACCAAGAGCTGCAACTCGATGCGCTCGGCGACGCAACGCGGCGTGGGATTCTCGCACAATTGCGACAGGGCCCGCTTCCGGTGGGTGAACTGGCAGGGCATTTTCCGGTCAGCCGTCCGGCCATATCGCAGCATCTGCGCATTCTGAAACAGGCCCGGCTGGTAACCGACGTGGCTGAGGGGACGCGGCGCGTGTACGCTATCGATCCGGCAGGTTTCCGCGCCTTGCGCGACTACTTCGACGAGTTCTGGGGCACGGCGTTAGCCGAATTCAAGAAACAGGTGGAGACGAAGATCATATGACGGAAACAGAAAGCAGCACCGTACAGAAGACAGTGACAGTCGAGGCGAACCCCGACCGGGCATTCCATGTATTCACGGCAGGTATCGACACATGGTGGCCCAAAACGCATCACATCGGGACAACGCCTATGAAAGAGAGCAGAATCGAGGGCCGGGTAGGTGGGCGCTGCTACAGCGTTCACCAGGACGGCACAGCGGTCGACTGGGGCAAGGTTCTTGTCTGGGAACCGCCGCACAGACTGGTGCTGGCGTGGCAGGTGACTCACCAATGGGGCTATGAGCCGGATCTGGCAAAGGCCAGCGAAGTGGAAGTCTGCTTCACAGCCGTTGAAGGGGGCAAGACGCGCGTCGACCTGGAACACCGCTATTTCGAGCGCATGGGTCCGGGTGGCGACGAAATGCGAACCGCGGTGGCCGGAGGCTGGGGTACGCTTCTGGAAATGTTCTCCGCGCAAGCCAGGGAAGAAAAGGAAAAGCATGGGTAAGAGGGTCAAGACCCTCTACAGGGTTGCGGCGGTGCTGTTCCTGCTGTTTACAGCGGGACACACCGCCGGATTCCTCACGTTCCGCCCCACGGCGCCAGACGCGATCGCTGTCCTGGACGGAATGAACCGGGTGCACTTCGATATGGGCGGGACACGCGCCAGCTGGATGGGATTCTACACGGGGTTTGGGCTGTTTGTTTCCGTCTATCTGCTCTTCTCGGCGTTCCTGGCGTGGCGCCTGGGGAGCGCCGGGCAGGGGGAAGCGAACATGGTCAGGACAGTTGGCTGGATGCTGTTTGCCGTCCAGCTGGCGAACATCGGTTTGTGCCTTAGTTACTTCGGGCCCGTGCAGGCTGCGTTTGCGGCGGCATGTGCGGCAAGCGTCGGCGCGGCGGCGCTGCTGACGCGGCGTGAAGCGGTGGGCAGCCCGGTCGAGTAGCCGAAGCTCATCGCGGATCGACCAGGTTGAGGCCGGGTGAGACCATGAAATTGAGCAAGGGCATGGACGCCGCCGGGCGGGAACGGTGAATGGGGTAGATTAGTGCAGTGGTTATAGGGATGACGGCTTCCTCGACCGTTTCGCGGCTCTCTATAGTCCTGCTTGCCATGGCGGTTGCCCTAGAACCGAGCGTGGCTGGAGGCGAGCGCTTCGTTGCCGCCTACTTTGGCGGGGGACAGCCTGTTCTGAGTCTGTTCCCTTTGGACTCCGGAAAGACAGCGGACATATCGCTTCCCTTGGGCCGGGCAACCATTAACCTCATTTCGTTTGCGCCAGACGGGACCGCCGCATATCTGCAAGAACCTGCCGCAGGAGTTCTTAACCGCCCAGACCCGCTTGTCAAGGTAGAGTTCAAGCCTACGCGATTGAGCCCAGTGCCAGGCTCGGAGGGGCTCGGCAATATCTATTCGCTCTCTGTGTCTCGATCAGGACGGATCTTTGTTTCGGCCTCTGCCGGCAGGGATCACCCGTGTGGCATTTACACAATCGATCCTGATGCTGGCACACATCGTCTCCTCCGGGCCGGGCGTGGCCCGAACTGCGAAGGAGCGATTGGCAGCCTATCTCCCGATGGCAAGAAACTGCTCAGTATCTATTCGCCTCCGAGGGCGCCCGGTGGGCCGCCGAGCATTGAGCAGCTAAGTCTGCTTGACCTGGACACAGGCGCAATTCAATTCTTGGGAACCGGATTTGGGACCTGGTCGCCAGATGGACAGTGGATCGCTGTCTCGGGACTGGGACGAATCGTGCTCATTGAGACGAGTAATCTCTCCCATCGAAAGAAACTCGGTGCGGCCAGCGTCGACGACCACCTTGTATGGTCCCCCGATTCAACACGGCTCTTGTTCGTGACGCGGGATGCGGGTTGTTCCTTTCTGCATTTATTCCAAGTCGACGATTCTGAGAGTCTCGAAGTCGTGGACGTAGGGACCGGAAAGAGACACGCGATTCAAAGCGGCCATTGCGCGGTTACTCGTTCAGCCGTTGGGTGGATTGACTCCGAGGCTGCCCGCTAAGAGTGGGTGAGTAACACAACAGGCGTGGTTCTGCAGCGTTCAGTTACAAATCCGGATACCGATACGCGCTCCTCGCGGTCAATGTGTGCTGAGGCGGGGACAAGGGCGGCCGCCCCTTTCCCCGCACCCCTTTCGCCGCTAGCGATATCCCTCCTTCGCTTCGCTTCGGACGGGTTTCTCTTGACGAAGCCGAACACTTCTTGCACAATCGAAATGCCAGCGTCGCTACGCTCCGATGGTGTTCGGGTTCATCCCGGAATGCCGTTGGGCTTCTCGCAGGAATGAGCGTTCAGCTTCACCGGAATCCCCAATGAAATTGCCGATCCCGGGAATAATGCGCACAACGGCTATTTGCCACGTCTGAGTCTTGCGCAGAATAAGCAGAATCGGAATTCTGCGGGTGTACAGTGAGCCAAACTGGGTGCTCGCCGCGTCCACCAGCGCAACGTCGGGGGTGATGAAACGAACCTCGTTCAGCATGAAGAGCGGCGAGGTGAGTTCGGACATTGGTTCTCTGCGCGTCCCGGAAATCTGTTCGAGCCGCTGCCGGCTGTCGCCTGAGTCGCTCGCGTAGAGCTGGTCGTGTGATGCGGTGCGGTCGTTCAACGCCGCGATGAGTTTGTTGATGTCCGCGCGGTCGGCGGCTTCATCGGCGAGGGCGAACTGAGCGAACGCCAGAGTTGCGATGAACAGGATTGCCTTCATCACTGCGGCTCCTATGGGACCAGCATGATCGGCGCCTGCCAGAACGCCGCTTTCTGGCCGTTCGTATCCAGCACCGTGACCTGGCAGTGGTATTGGCCCGGCTGCAGCTTGTCGAGCGACAGATCGAAGCGCAGCGGCACAGCGTTCGTTTTGGCATCGAGCCCGTCGGTCACGGCGATCGGCGAGGTTTCGAACGCTTTCGTCTGGCCGCGGTAAAAAGTGACGAACGCTACCAGCGGCTGCGTGGCGTCGTGGCGTTGCGCTCGTAAGCCTGCAGGAATACATACATGTCCTTCGACTTGCTGAAGACGCGCGTCACGCTGGGAATCAGCTTCTGACCGTCTGGCGATCATCGGGTTCACGGCATCCGTGGCCGCGGCGGTCTTGCCTTTCGCAGCGTTGAAGAGGGCACTCGCGCTTCTCGACGCGCTGGCTGCTCAGCACCACGGAACTGATGGGAATCCGCTTCTCTTCCTTGTTCAGATTCGGAATGGTGAAGGTGTTCAGATAGGTGCCGATGCGGCCGGTTTCGTTCTCGCGGGCCAGAAACTTGACCACATACTTGCCCGGGCAGCAGCGTGAAGCCGCCGGAGTATTCGATAGGACTCTTCGCCCACTGCTCGGCGGTTGCGTCGGTGAGTTTCATGTCGACTCTTGTCGCGGATGTTCTGGATGGTGGAGCCGAAATCGTCCTTCACTTCGAGGATGAAATCGATCACCGTATGCTCGGCGCCGCGTTTGCGCGCCAGCGCCAGTTCACGTGCCCGGGATCTTCACCTGCACCGGGACGTAGTACTCGGCCTGGTTCAGCTGGAAGTAATTCACTTCCATGGCAATGGTGAGGTCGGTAATCGGATCGCCCAGCATCAGGGCGTCTTCGAGCTGGCGTTCCTTGTCCGCCAGGGTGAACTTTCTGAATACCTTGCCGGCGAAATAGCCCTGGCGGAAATTCGAGACTGGCGGAGGCCCCGTTATTCAGCGTGATCTTGACGCGGCGGAACTTGCCGTCGAGATTCTGGTTCGACGTGTAATAGCCAATGATGTAGTAGCTCGAAACAGCTTTCTGCGCGTTGACGATGCCGGCAGCAAGGTCGTTGTTATCGAGAAGAGCCTTGCCGCCGGTATCTCCGGCGAGCGCATAGAGCGTGTCCTGAGAAGCCTGGAAGTTGCCGGTGAAAGCGATCGACGAGGTGCCGGAGTACATGCCCGGTCCGCCGGGTGATCCGCGCGAGTCGCATCGCCCAGCGGCGCAATGTGCCACAAGGCCGCGCGCGTCGATGGGCCAGAAGGAAACGCCGGCGCGAATGGCGGCATTGACGGTGGCATGCATTTGCGCCTGATTGTCCATGCCGTTGAGGTGGATGCCGCTGGCGAAATAGAGCAGCGATTTCTTCTCGCTGAGCTGGCCCAGCATGGTGGCGGCAGTCTGCAGCGCGGCCAGCTGGCGGTCGGTGTTGAAGATGTTGAACTCGCTGTCGTCCTGTCCGAATGCGGCGCCGGTATCGGCGGCGCTGTCGTCGGTGAGCGACTTCGTCGAAACCCTGGCTTTCGCCCACCGCGATGGTTTCGAGGATGGTCGGAAAGGCGGTCGCGATCGCCGGTGAAATCCTGCAGCACGTTGACCGCGCCGCCCTGGAAAAGCATGATGGCGACCAGGTCGGCCGCGGTCATCTGCGTGCGGATGAATTTCCGCGCGGCGTCGAGCGACGCGAAGCTGGTCGGCGGGCGGCAGCGCTGTCATATCGAAATAGAGCGCCATCAGGCGGTGATCCTTGTAACGCGTGCTGCCGGGTGGTTCGGCCGTGATGTGGTTCTTCGGGAATTTGTTCAGAACCGTAACGTTGTCCGGGGCCGGGCGGCAGAGGCTCGGGGACGTCGGGGAGCTTCTGGTATTCGAAGAATTTGATGGTCTGCGGGGACGTTGTCTTCGGTGACGGTGAAATCCTTCGCGGTGAGGCCTTCGATGCTTTTCCCGCTTTTGTCGGTAACCGTCACCGTTTCGACGACAAGCTGGGTATTGACGGTGATGACGGTGTCGCCATTGTCGTTGGTTGTTTGTGGCGCGGCGGGCTGCTGGGCTGAAGCAGTCAGCATCAAAGAGAGCGCCAGAACAGCGGCGGCGGAAACCCGAAGCGAAGTCTTCAGTCTCATATCAGAACCTCAAACGCAGCGTTGTGATCAGATCGCGCATTGGATTGGTCGACGTCGACGGCAGACCGAACTGCGGGCCGACGCTCGTAATATAGCTCGTATAGGTGACGTGGTTGATGGCGTTGGTGGAGTCGATGCGCAGATCCAGACTGTAGCGGTCTTTGAGACGGAATGTGCGTCCGGCGGAAGCGTTCAGCGAGAAGTGCAGCGGGCCGGTAATGATGTCGCGGCCGGCATTCCCGTACTCGCCGGACGGGGCTACCGCGAAAGCAGCGGGGTTGAATGCGTCTCCGGGCGGCGCCGGGAAGAGAGGCACGCCGGTGACGTCGGGACGCAGCACGCCGTTGACACCGGTGCCCCCGGTGGTGACCGGAACCTGGGGCGTCAGAGGTGTTCCGGTGCCCACGTTGATCGTAGTGGCTACGGTCCATTCCTTGAGCAGCGCGCCGCGCCATCCGCTCAGCAGAGTGCCGCCGCCAATGCCCTGGCCCGATGTGTACTGGGTCTGAAACGCCAGCGTGTGCCGCTGATCGAAAGGCGAAAGACCACGCTCGGCGCTCAGGTCGAGCCAGTTCTGGGCGATGACGCTCCCGCTGGTACCACGTCCGCCGAGAGCGGAATCATCGATCGATTTCGCATAGGTATATGTTGCGCTGGAGAGAAAGCCGTTGCGCAGCCGGCGGCGCAGCTGGAAGGAACCGGACTGGCGCGTCGAGTTGCCGTTGGATGTGATGTAAGTGAATCCGGAGGGGCAGGAGGGGCATGGGCTCGCCGCACCGGTCGGATAGGTGTTCGGGAGAAACTCCTGCAGGCCACGCGTGCCTTTGATGCCGAGGTAGGTAGCGATCATGACGAGCGAACCGGGCAGGTCGCGCTGTACCGAAGCCTGCCATGTCTGGGCGTAGCCGACACGCAGGTTGGGATCGACCGAGTAGGTGTTCGACACCATGTTGGGAGCAGCGACGAAGCCGCGTGCCAGCGTCAGCGGAGTCTCGACATCCGACACAGCCAGCGTAGTCGAGAAAGGCGGCTGGGTGGCGAGCGATGTGGCGATGCTCTGATAAATCGACGTGTCGAAGGTGACGCCATAGCCGGCACGCACGACCAGCGAGGAAGCGGGAATCGGCCGCCATGCGATGGCGACGCGCGGCTGAAACTCACGCCGGTCCGGGTGCAGCAGCGAATCCGGATAACGGATGCCGGTGAGCGATCCCACGGGATTCGTGGCCTCGACTGGCGTAACAGCCGAAAAGCCAGGGGCGACGTCGAGATTGGCAAGCCGTCCGTAGAGCTCGGTCATGGGCGCCTGATAGTCCCAGCGGAGGCCGTAATTCAGAGTGAGCGATGGACCGATGCGCCAGTCGTCGTTCACGAAGGCATCGTAGAGGGGCTGGCGGAAATACTTGTCGGCGTTACCGAACGAAATGGCGGCGGTATCGGGGATGCCGAGCAGAAAATCGGCGAAGTCGGAGCCGAAAACGGGAGTAACGGAACCGGGCGGAGAGGTGGCAAGGCCGGTGAACTGGAAAGAGCCGCGCGGGTTGGCCTGGCCGATATTGTTGAACTGGAGACGCTTGTAATCGGCGCCCCAGGTGAGGTTGTGGCGGCCGCGATTCCAGGAGCTGTCATAAGTGAACTGGGTGGTTTGGTTGTGGGTGACGGAAGCGACGCCGTCGTTGAGCGAGCTGATGCCGCTGGAAAAAGCCAGGGTGGGCGGACCCCAGTTGAGCGGCTGCTGATCGTTACCGGTGATGCCGGCATCGCCCGAGACGTTGGCGCGATTGGCGAAGAACGGATCTGACTTGCTCGAATAGCGGCTGAACTGCACCTGAAAATGCGCGAACATGCGCTGGCTGAAACGATGCTGCCAGTTGGCCTGTGCGTTGTGGCCGAGGCTGCGGGTGCCTGTCGAGGAAGCCGAATTCGTTCGTATTGTCGGTGGCGGTGCGCTGGAAGGCGTAAAAGCCATACAGGAAATTCTTGTTCCCGACGTTCTTGTTGAGCTGCGCGCGCAGGGCGTCCTGATGGGTTTCGCCGATGACCGGGATCTGGTAGTTGAAAAGCGACCGGCCGACCAGATTGGGCTGCGGAAAATATTGCAGAAGCGAGGCGGCCTGCGGGCTGAGGAGGCTCGGAGGAATCGATGTTGCCCGGCAGCGGTGCGCCGCCGAAGTAGAGCTGCTGCGGCAGGCTGGAGAAATCACCGGCGCGCTGCGCCGCGGTGGGCACGTCGTAGGCGTTCGTCGTGGCGTTGTGGTTGATCACCCGCTGGTAGTTGAGGGTCAGCTGGGGGCCGTTGCGGACCAGCCGAGGAATTTTGATGGGGCCGCCGAAATTGAAGTTGATCGTCAGATGGTTTTGTTCGGGCTTGGGCGTATCCTGGCCGGTGTAGGAGAAGCTGCGGGCATCGAGCGCGGAGTTTTCCTCAACAAGGGCAAGGCTGCCGTTATAGAGGCTGTTGGGACCGCGCCGGTTGTTGCCGAACGACGCGTTCTGCGCGAAGGGCGAACTGGCGCCGTTGGTCTGGGAGCCGTTGATCAGAAGGCCGTCGGAAGCGCGCTGACTGAGGTCGCTCGAGCTCTGGCCGGCGAAAGGGCCGGTGGCGGCGGGCTCGGCGGAATCGGCCGACTGCGCGGGTGCGGCGTTAGGATTCGCGTTTACGGCGGCGCGCTGGAAGCCGGCCTGGCCATTGGCTGGTGCGGCGGCGGTGGCAGCGCCTTTCTTGCCTTTCGCAGCGGACGGGGCGGCGGGTGTTGTCGAAGCGGTGGTCGCAGGTGACGGATTCTGCGTCACCGAAATCCGCGGCGGAGGCGGCGGCGCGGCGACGGCTTTGATTTCGTCGAAGGAAAGCATCTTCAGGTCGAATGCTGGAATATCGGCGTTGCCCTCGAGGGTGACGTCCTGTTTGACCGGGGCGAAGCCGAGCATCTCCACGTCGAAGTTCCAACTGCCGTCGGGGAGATCGGGGAAGAGATAGCTGCCGTTCCCGTCAGCGACGGCTGAGAGAGTGCGGGCGCCCTGCGTCGCCGTGATGGTTGCACCGGGAACGGGGAGATCGTTGAATTTGACCTGGCCCTTGTGCTCGGCGGCGTTGAGCGCGCACACGGTCAGGAGAAGGATGGCGAGGACTCGGAGGATTTTCATCGGCAGCTCAGTTCTCAGACGGTTTTTCCGCGTGGTCGATGTAGAGCATGTTTCCCGGGCCTTTCGTCGATTCGAGTTTCACCCCGAGGCTATCCTGCAGCGCGGTGAAGATGTTGGGGCTGGAGGTGTCGAAGTTCGGCGCGGGCAGGCCCGGAGGCGTTGGACCCGCAGTAAAACCGGTGCCCTCGGCCGAAAAATCGAGCTTCACGTCGAAGGTTCCGGTGAAACCGGTTTTGTCGATCACCGGCTTGCCCAGAATTCTGGTGAGGGCGTTGGCGAGCTGGGTCATCGAAATCCTGCCGCCCTCCAGATGATTGGGTTCCATGAAGAAGCCGCCGCACGGCGTTGGCGGAAACTGGCCTGGCGTGGGAGGTGGAAGCGGTTTGTCGGGCGTCATTTCCCGGCAGCCGCCCTCTTTCGCTTCGGGCAGTCTGGATGTGCCCTTCGGCAGAGTGAGGGCGTAGACGGGAACTTCCCTGGTTTCCCGGCGAACCTTCAGCTGAAAGCGGTCTTCGAGCAACGACTGCAGCATGGGGCGCAGGCCGTCGATGTTCAGTTTGGGGTCAGATGCTCTGGCCTCGATGTCGAAGCCGTCGGTGTCGAGCCAGCCCGGGCCGCCGGAGATCTCGAAGTTCCGCACGTTATACGCGAGGGCTACGAGCATTTTGAGCCGCGCGTTCGTCGCCGTAAACCGTCCGCCCGCGGGCGGCCGGATCATCACCATCATGTTGCCCGACGTGTTCGTTTTGACCGACGCCACTTCGAATTCGGGGCGTTTTATTTGCGGCAAGGCGTCCTTCGGCGCGGCGATGGCCGCGATCAGAAGAACCAATGCGCTGGAGACGCCTGCCCGCTTTGTCATATCAGTTCTCCGATCGCCGTTTCATTTGCTGCGCTGCTGGCGCATTACCTGATTGACGACAACACCCGTGATTTCGTTCGCAACGATATTCCTTTAATTTTGGCTGAAAAAGGCTCGTGCAGGGCAAGGTCCGTAATGCCAATGGTCCATTTCATGGGTTGCGGAGCCCGTGGAGTGTGGCCGCGAAGTCCCCGAGAGTGAAATTTTGGCCCATCCGGGAATGGACTCCCCCGGGTGGCTCAATGTTCCCGCCCAATGTTCCGCGTAATGGCATCTCAGTAATCGGCCGGCTCACGGGAAGACCGTTCGCGGAGATACGCGGCGAAAAAGCGCGCCCACCGCGCAGCCGCGCTTCAATCCGATTCGCCAAGCCAGACCCGCCGCCGAAGATTCCGACTGCCAGTAACTGGCGCTTGTCAGTTAGCGTCGGGCTTCTCCGCGTGATCGATAACCAGTACTTCGCCAGTGCCGCGCGCCGATTCGAGCCTCAGGCCCAGTTGTGTCTGAATCGCGGAGAAGATTGTCGGCCTGGAATCCGCATCGGCAGCATCGGCAGGGATAGTGGGTGCCCCGAATCCTCCGCCGCCCACCTGTGCGATCCCTTGAAGGTGAACTCGAGATGCAGGTCGAAGGCTCCCGGGTAGCCCGTCTTGTCGATCACGGGGCGACCGAGGAAAAGGCCGCCGTTCATCATGAAACCGCCGCAAACAACCCCACTGCTCCGGAAGCAAGGCTCGCGGGGCCGACACAGTTCCCCATGGGCCTGGCCAGCCCTGAGTCCGTCCCTCACCGGCGTCAGAAGATAGACGGGCATCGGCCTTGTTTCGCGATGCACGCCCAGCCTGAAACGTTCCGCGAGCAGAAACTGCAGCATGGTTTTGAATTCCGGCTCCGCGATCGCGGGCCCGGATACAGTTGCGGAAACGTCAAAGCGGCTGGAGTCTGCCCACTTGGGCCCGCCGGTCAATTCGAAAACTCTGACCTTGAATGCGCGGCGCCGGATGCGCGCGTCAACTATAAATTAAGAGTTGTTGCCGCCGCGCGCCGTCTGTCGCCTCTTGTGTAAACTGTTGGACGCTGAAATGAAGACTCGGTTGGTACGCAACACTGCGCTCTTCGCGTTCGGAGCGCTGCTTTCATCACCGCTCATCGCGCAGGACGCGAAGACCGTCATCGCGGACGCGACGAAGGCAATGGGCATGGAAAACCTGGGGTCGGTGCGCTACACGGGCTCCGGGCTCAACTTTGCGCTGGGGCAGGCAGTGAATCCGAGCTCGCCCTGGCCGAAGTTCAACGTAAAAACCTATGAGCGCGTCATCGACTTCGACGCTGGCGGCGCCAGCCAGACCATGGTCCGCACGCAGGCCGAGAATCCTCCGCGCGGCGGTGGCCAGCAGCCGATCGTGGGCGAACAGTCGCAGACGCAGGTCATCAATTTCAAACAGCCGTGGAGCGCGGTGTTCGAAGTGTGGGTGACGCCCGCCGGTTTTCTCAAAGGCGCGATGGCGAATGCGGCGACGGTGCAACCGAAAGTTGCTGGCGGGAAGAAGATGAACGTGGTGTCCTACACCGTCGACAACAAATACAAGGTCAACGGCTATATCGATGACCAGAACATGGTGGCGAAGGTCGAGACGTGGGTGGAGAATCCGGTGCTGGGCGATATGCCGGTGGAGGCCACTTACTCCGATTACAAAGACATTCCACGGGATGAAATTCCCGACGAAGATCGTTGAGACGCAGGGCGGGATATCCGGTGATGGATCTGACGATCACCGACGCCAACCGCAACGTTGTGACCGAGGTGCAGCCGCCGAAGATCGAGCCGGCGTCGAATCCGATTTTCGGCATCGATGAGACACTGATTGCGGAAGACGTTTACTATTTCACGGGCGGCACGCATCACAGCGTGATCGTCGGCTTCAACGATTACATGGTCGTTATTGAGGCGCCGCTGGATGAAACGCGGTCGAGCGCGGTGATCAGCGAAGTGAAGAAGCTGTACTTCAACAAGCCGATCCGCTACCTGATCAATACGCATGCGCATTTCGATCACGCAGGCGGCATCAGGACTTATGCGGCGGAGGGCGCGACTATCCTGACCTATCAGATGAACAAGCCGTATTACGAAAAGACGTTCGCAATGCCGCGCACGCTCGCGCCGGACAAGCTGTCGCAGACGAAAAAGCGCGCCGTAATTGAAGCCGTGCCGGAGAAGCGCGTGCTCACCGACGGCACGCACACGATCGAGCTTTATCACGTGCCGAATAATCACAACGAAGGGATGCTGATCGCGTATCTGCCGAAGGACAAGATTGTAGTGGAGGCCGATCTCTACACACCTGGCGCGCCAGGCGCGCCGGCGCCGAATCCGGTGAATCCCTACACTGTGGCGCTTCTCGACAACCTGGAAAAGCTCAAGCTCGACTACGAAAAGGTGGTCGGGCTGCACGGCCGAATGGCCACTAAGGACGAACTGCTCAAAGCCGCGGGCCGCGCGCCTGCCGACATCAAACCGGCGGCGAAATAACGTGCCGGTCGCTTATCGTGCGGATCAGGTTGGCAGCTTACTGCGTCCCGCTGAGATCGTCAGCGCGCGGCAGAATCCGGAAACGACGGCGGAGCAGTTAGCCGGGCTGGAAGATAAACATATCCTGCGCGTGCTGGCACGGCAGAAGGAAATCGGCCTCAACATTTTCACTGATGGCGAGTTCCGCCGCGGCGGATTCATGGGCGATTTCTACGATTCTGTCGAAGGTTTTGACGAACAGGCCGCGGTCGCTCGCGACTGGCGGCCCGCCGGAGAAAGACCGCGCGGCATTCAGGGAGTCGGATCAATCCACGGGGTCGTAGTGCGGAAGCTCCGGCAGACGAAACGCCTGACGAAACACGAAGTCGATTTTCTGAAGCGGCACAGTCCCGGTGATATCAAAATCACGCTGCCCACGCCCAACCAGTTCCCGGCCATCATTTACAAAAACGGCATGAGCGAGAAGGCCTACGCCACGCGCTCGGAGCTGCTTTGGGACCTGGTGCCGATCATCAAATCTGAAATCGCCGCCCTTGTGGATGAGGGCGTCCGCTACATACAACTGGATGCGCCGCGCTACAGCTATTACATCGATCCGAAATGGCGGAAGTTCATTCAGGAAGAGATGGGTATGGACCCGGAACAGGCGCTCGATGAAGCCATCCGCGCGGATAACGCTTGTCTTGAGGGCATACGGCGCCCGGGAATCACCGTCGGGTTTCATCTCTGCCGCGGCAATCATCGCAGCCACTGGTATGCGGAGGGCGGGTACGATCCGATCGCGGAGAAGCTGTTCAATCAGCTCAATGTCGATTTGTTCCTGCTGGAGTATGAATCGGAGCGGGCGGGCACGTTTGAACCGCTGCGATTCGTTCCGAAAGATAAGGGCGTGGTGCTCGGGCTCATCAGCAGCAAGCTGCCGGAGCTGGAGGCGCCGGAGCAGATCATCCGGCGTATCGGGGAGGCCAGTCAGTATGTGCCGATGGAGAACCTCGCGCTGAGTCCGCAGTGCGGGTTTGCGTCGTCGCTCGAAGGCAACCTGCTCACGCAGGAAGAACAGTGGGCGAAGCTGCGGCTGGTAGTGGAAACGGCGCGAAAAGTCTGGGCCTGATCCGACTGAAAAACCCGGCCATTGGTGAACTCGACGCAGATGCGCGAGCTGCCACTCAACGGACGTGATTTCGAGCAGCTGATTCTGCCGGCGCCGGGCGTATCAACCTATCCTGCGGGCGGAAGCTCCGCGCTGACTTCGGTGGCGAACGCATATTCGATCGCCGGTGCGCGGCCGGAAGGATATTCCAAGCCATTAGACGGCGAAAACATGCTGAACTGGTGGCAGCGGAACGCCGGCGGCAATGTGACCTCATCAGCCGCAAGCTGCAGGAACTGAAACCCCAAGAGCAGATCGGGCATCGGGTAAACCTGCGCCTGGTGGCGGAAAACAGCGCGTAAAGTTTGGTCCTGAAGGCTGCAGGCAACACTTCAGCCCCAATCGCGGCGCCTGAGATTCGAGCCGGTTCCAGTACCAGTTAACCCGAGGGTAACTTACCGAATCGGGTGAAAATGCGTACATTGATATTAGAACTCCTCGTAAATATCTCGGGGGCTCGATTGGGGCATTTCTTGATAAAAACTATTCAATTCCATGTATTTATAGCTGCAATCCTTGCTTTCGGTGCGGTCGGCGCCCATGCGGACACGATCTACCTTGCACCGGAAGCCAACCAGTACGACAACAACCAGATTGGCTTTGCGCCGTGTTGTGGCGATCAGCCTGGCGACATTACGGGGCCGTTCGGCGTAGGCAACACGATCACATTTGCCGGTTCCGGCCCTTACTCCCTTCAAACAGTTGACCTGTTCGGTTATGCGGGCGGCGCCACGGTACCGATCGAAGTCGATCTCTTCGCGGGCACGGACCCCAACGCCGGCTCATTCCTGGGTTCGGCGACAACTGACGCCACAGGCAACGGCTGGACGACTGAGGTTTTTAACTTTTCGGGTCTGGAGGTGCCGGACACTCTGACGTTTATTGTCAGCCTTCCGGATAACGATGGAAGCTACGATGACGCGTTTGTGAACTTTCAGCAGTTCACAGGTATCGCGGGCTCGCCGACCGTTGGAACCAGTGGGGACATGTGGTATGGCTCACCAGGCAACTACGTCGTCGACGACAACTACGCGGTCGCCACCGGCGCCCAGACGAACACCCTGGCCGCGCAATTCAATGCGACCAGCGTGGACATAACCAGCGAAGACGCGACGCCGGAGCCCTCGACACTCGGTCTTCTCTTCGTGGCTGCCGCCGGATTCGCAGCTCTGAAGCTGAATAAAGCAAGACGGCAGGTGGTCGACTAACTGTAGCGCCTTTAGCAGGCTGCTGAAAAAGCACTCTTCGTTGCCGCTTGCTCACGCGCGCGGTTCAGTAACCCCTGCGGAATCAGCACCTGCTTTTCCGAACCGCGAACCGTAAGGGCGTGGCAAGAAGCGTTTTTCAGCAGCCTGTCAGATCGGCCCCGCCCTCGTTTCGAGGGGCGGGGCCCTCCGTCCTCCGACCCCCGAACGGTGCCAGGAGGTTCCACTTTCCCCAGAGCACGCGAGAGCGCTGCCCCCGCCAGTCGCCGCAAATCCCTTATTTCTGCAAATGCGCCGCGCAGAAGCGCCGCGGAGGCCTTTTAATCAGGAGGGATTGGCATGTTGCAAAAGCCTGATGCAAATGAGGGCGTCGATTACGGCTGCCCCCGCGCGTCGGGCCATAATGAGGGATTTCGGTGATATACTCACGGGCGATCCGTACCTTTATTGCTCTGGTGCCGGTCGCAATCCTGTAGGAGGTTCACAGATGATCAAGCGGACTCTGGGCGCGGTGGCGTTGTTCGGGTGGTTGATGGCGGCATCGCTGCAGGCGCATCACTCCCTCGCCGGCGTGTACGACATGAAAGGTGAAAAGGAGCTTGAGGGGACTGTCACCAGCGTGAAATTCACCAACCCCCACGGCTCACTCGCTCTTGCGGTCAAGGGTGCGGACGGCCAGTCCACCGAATGGGTGATGACGCTCGGTTCCGCCACAGCCCTCGCCCAGAGAGGGATCGGAAAGACCGGAGCGAATGCTCTCCATACGGGCGACAACATCAAGGTGAAGTTCCTCCCGGCCAAGGATGGCAGTCCGCTGGGCTTCCTTAAGACGGTGATCATGCCGGACGGCCGCGTCATTCAGATCTCCGCCGGTAACCCGAACGATTAGGGCTGGCCAAAATGGCTCATAGAGGCAGGATCGTCCGGACCGCGAGCCCGGTCGGGACCGTTGTCGCAATCGGCGGGCTTTCCCGGATTGATGCCCAGGCACCGGCGCAGATTCTGCGCTTCTGCCCGAATCCCCAGGCGGGGCTGATCGCAGAGCGCGCCTGCGAGACGAGGAGTATCAACTCCCGGATCAGACATTGAAAGCCAAGGCACTGAGAAATGCACAGATCGTTATGGGCGCTGCTTGCGGGCAGCGTCTTTTTCCTTTCTCCGGTTGAAGCTCAGGCGCCCTCGATGTCGGCGTCCGTGACACAGGCTCCGGCCAACATGGCCCAGCTCATGAGGGGGACTTTGTACCCAGCGTCGAATGTGATCTTCGCGGCGCAGGACCAGAATCCGGCAGATGTGCCACGCGCCAAAGACCCCAACATGGCGACCGACCTCCTCGCGAGTTCCTACGGAAAGTGGCAAGCAGTCGAGAACAGTGCGCTGGCGATCGCTGAAGTGGCGAACCTGCTCTCGGTTCCCGGGCGCAAGTGTGCGAACGGCGTCGATGTGCCGGTGGCAAACGCGGACTGGGCGAAGTTCGTCGAGGAACTGCGCGACGCGGGCATGAAAGCCTACGCAGCGGCGCAGAGTAAAGATCAGGACAAGGTCATCGCCGTTACCGATGTGATGACTTTGGCATGCCAGCACTGCCACGTTCGGTATCGCGAGAAGAGAGCTGCGGACCGCTGCAAGTGAGTTTACGGGCCGCACCCGCGCAGCGATGAAGAAGTTTCTGAACCGTGCCGAAAACGCCGTTGAGGAAATGCTGCAGGGATTCGCGGTGCTGAATCCCGGTGCGGTCCGACTGCCAGGACATAAGGTCATGATTCGTGCGGATGCTGAAGAAGTCCGCGACCGGCAGGCAGCAGTAATTTCCGGCGGCGGCAGCGGTCATGAGCCGGCGCATGCGGGCTACATTGGCGCGGGCATGCTGAGCGCCGCCGTAGCGGGGGCTGTTTTCACCTCACCGGATACCGATTCCATTGTGGCGGCGATCAGGGCCGTGGCGGGGAAACGCGGAGCACTGCTGGTAGTCAAGAACTACACCGGCGATCGGCTGAACTTCGGTCTGGCGTCGGAAATCGCGCGATCGGAAGGTATGCCGGTCGAGATGATCGTGGTGCATGACGATGTTGCGCTGCGCGAGATCGCACCCGCGACCGGCGCGCGTGGTCTGGCGGGCACTGTTTTCATTCACAAGATCGTGGGGGCCGCTGCTTCCGAGGGCAGAACGCTGGCCGAAGTGGCGGAGATCGGGAGAGCCGCGATCGATTCCCTGGCCACGATGGGCGTTTCGTTTTCGGCCGGCACTTCGCCTGCCGTGGGAAGACCCAGCTTCGAGCTTGGCGGCGATGAAATGGAACTCGGCCTGGGAATTCACGGCGAACCGGGTGTCAGGAGAACTCGTCTGCAGCCCGCAGACGAACTGTGTGAGACGCTGCTGGCCGAGATTCTGAAGTACGGGAGTTTTGGCGACGAACGACGCCTCGCAGTCATGATCAACAATCTCGGGGCCACGACAGAAATGGAACTCGCAGTGCTTGCCCGCCATGTCGTGCCGTTTCTCGAGAGAAAGGGCTTCACGGTGGACCGTGTCTACGCGGGGACATTCCTGTCATCGCTGGACATGGCGGGAATCTCGATATCTCTGCTTGGTCTTAACGACAGCCGGCTGCAATGGCTGGACGCACCGACCACGGCTCCGGCGTGGCCCAACGTGCTCAGACAACGCCCGAATACTGAACACGCGGATATCGCAACCAGCGCCGTCACAGCGGTGAAGTCCAGTGCCGGACCACCTCAAACAGCCGGGGGCAGAACAATGCAACGCGCCATCAGCGCGGCTTGCCAGGCGCTCATCGAAGCAGAATCCGAGCTGACCGAAATGGACCGCATTACAGGTGATGGCGACCTCGGTACGAATATGAAACGTGCGGCGTCCGCTGTCGAGAAGCAGCTGGAGTCGTATCCGCTGGATAACATTCCCGCGACGCTGAAAGCCCTCGGGCACACGCTTCGGCAAGAACTTGGCGGATCATCCGGAGCGCTTTACGGAGTGCTTTTTCTGCGCGGCGGCAATGTCCTCGAAAAATCGGTACCGGGGGGCGTCGCGCAGTGGGCCGAAGCACTCGAACAGGGCTGCCGCGCCATCAGCGAATCGGGCGGCGCGAAACCCGGCGACAGGACGATGCTGGATGCTCTCGATCCATTTCTGAAGTCACTTAGAAATGGCGATGCGATATCAATTGCGGTTGCTGCGGCAACGAAGGGAGCTGAAGCTACTGCCCACATGAGGCCCAGGCTGGGACGATCGAGCTATCTTGGCGATCGGGTGCTCGGCCACCCAGACCCGGGAGCGGTGGCTGCTGCTATCTGGCTGGGCGCGGTGTGTGAGGCGCTCCGCGCCGGGTGAAACGCGGGGGCAGGGCCTAAGCCCCGCCCCACAAAACGGGCTGCGACCTCAGGCGAGGTCGTAGCGATCGAGGTTCATCACCTTGCTCCACGCTGCCACGAAGTCTTTCACAAACGCCTCTTTCGAGTCGTTCGATGCATAGACTTCCGCGAGTGCCCGGAGCTGCGAGTTTGAACCGAAGATCAGGTCGACGCGGGTGCCGGTCCACTTGACTTTTCCCGTTTTCCGGTCGCGTCCCTCATATACCCCGTCGGCTCCATTGGCCTGCCATGCAGTGCTCATGTCGAGCAGGTTGACGAAGAAATCGTTCGTCAGCGTCTCGGGCCGGCTCGTGAAGACACCGTGTTTGGACGCTCCGAAGTTTGCTCCCAGCGCGCGCATGCCGCCAACGAGAACTGTCATCTCAGGAGCGGTCAGCGTCAGCAACTGCGCCTTATCGATCAGCAGTTCCTCTGCCGGCACGTCAATTCCCTTCCCGAGGTAATTACGGAAGCCGTCCGCCTTCGGCTCCAGCGGAGCGAAGGAGTGCACGTCGGTCTGATCCTGCGAGGCATCCGTGCGTCCCGGCGCGAAGGGAACTTTCACATTGTGGCCTGCCTTTTTCGCCGCTTCTTCGACGGCTGCAGAGCCGCCCAGAACGATGACGTCAGCCAGCGAGACCTTCTTCCCGAAGTCCTTTCGGATGGCGTCCAGCTTTTCGATAACCTTCGCCAGTTCGGCCGGCTGGTTCACTTCCCAGTCCTTCTGCGGCGCCAGCCGAATGCGTGCTCCGTTCGCGCCACCGCGCTTGTCGGAGCCGCGGAACGTTGCCGCCGACGCCCATGCAGTCGTTACCAGCTGTGAAATCGAGAGTCCTGACGCGAGGATCTTCGCCTTGAGAGCGGCGATGTCGCTCTCACCAATCAATTCGTGATTGACGGGCGGAACGGGATCCTGCCAGATCAGCGGCTCCGCGGGAACCAGCTTGCCCAGATATCGCGAGTGAGGCCCCATGTCGCGGTGCGTCAGTTTGTACCAGGCTTTGGCGAACGCATCGGCAAACTCCTGCGGATTCTCGTAGAAGCGCTTCGAGATCGGCGCATAGATCGGGTCGAGGCGCAGCGAGAGGTCGGTCGTCAGCATGAAGGGCGCGTGCTTTTTTGACGGATCGTGCGCATCCGGAACGGTACCGGCGCCGGCCCCGTTTTTCGGAGTCCACTGGTTCGCGCCGGCCGGGCTCTTCGTGAGCTCCCAATCGTAATTGAACAGGTTCTCGAAATAGTTATTGCTCCACTTAGTCGGCGTGGTGGTCCATGCGCCTTCGAGGCCGCTGGTGATCGTGTCATCGCCTTTGCCTGTGCCGAAGCTGTTTTTCCAGCCGAAGCCCTGCTCCTCGATGCTGGCACCCTCAGGTTCACGGCCGACATATTTGCCTGCATCGGCGGCGCCATGGGTCTTGCCGAAGGTGTGTCCGCCGGCGATGAGCGCTACAGTCTCCTCGTCATTCATCGCCATGCGGGCGAATGTTTCGCGGATATCGTGCGCCGCCGCGAGTGGATCCGGCTTGCCGTTCGGACCTTCCGGATTCACGTAAATCAGACCCATCTGAACCGCACCAAGCGGGTTGTCGAGCTGCCGATCGCCTTTATAGCGCTCGTCGCCCAGCCACTTCGTCTCAGATCCCCAGTAAGTCTCATCCGGCTCCCAGACGTCGGGGCGACCGCCGGCGAAACCAAAGGTTTTGAATCCCATCGACTCCAGCGCCACGTTACCGGCGAGGATCATCAGGTCGGCCCAGGAGAGTTTCCGGCCGTACTTCTGCTTGATCGGCCAGAGCAGCCGGCGCGCCTTATCGAGGCTCGCATTGTCCGGCCAGCTGTTGAGAGGGGCGAAACGCTGCAGTCCGTTGCCTGCCCCGCCCCGGCCGTCGGCAATGCGGTAGGTGCCCGCGCTGTGCCACGCCATGCGAATGAAAAGTCCGCCATAGTGGCCGTAATCAGCGGGCCACCAGTCCTGGGAATCCGTCATCAGGACAGTGAGGTCCTTGACGACAGCATCCAGGTCGAGCGTCTTGAATTCCGCGGCGTAATTGAACCCTTCGTCCATGGGATCGGACAAGGGAGAATTCTGGTGCAGGATTTTCAGATTGAGCTGATTCGGCCACCAGTCAGCGTTAGTCGGGGTAGCGCCGGCGACGGTGTGTCTTACAGGGCATTGTGTTTGGGTTGACAAGGTTTTGCTCCTTAGTTTGGTTCGAATTCCGTCAAAGTACTGTGAAGTGTTATGCCAGGGAACGAGAGCCGCGGGGCGCACACTTCGTACACAGCCCGCGGAAAATCAATTCGCATTCGCGAAGGACGCGCTTACCGAGAGTGGCCGGAGCGGGCTCCGGCACGTCATACCAATCCATATCTTCCACGCTGCCGCACCGGTCGCAGACGAAATGATGATGCCGGATACCTTTGGCATCGAAACGCGCGGCCCGACCCTCGACGGCCACTTCACGCACCAGCCCCGCCAGCACCAGATCGCGCAGATTGTTATACGTAGTTGCTCTGGAACAGCGCGGATCGGCACGATTCACAGCTTCGAAAATTTCCGCCGCCGTCGGATGACTGTTGTGTTTCATGAGGAACGCCATTACGGCGTAGCGCTGCGGAGTGCACCGCAAACCACTCTCTTCCAGGAACCGTCTGATCACCTCGGCGTCCACGAAGAGATTAGATTATGTCTAATACGATATTTTGTCAAGAACAATGTTCGGTTACGATAAGGCGGCCGCTACCCCGAACGGGTGACTCACCAGTCCACCGAAGCGGGTTGCTCTGATGCACTCGATGTGGTGATGTTTCCCGGTCTTTGCCGCCGCATAATTCAGAGGTTGGCAGATTCGCAGGAGGCAATTATGGCAACGACAAGTATCGCAAATAGGCACGATGAAGGCGGCCCATGTACCGGGGCCGGGGGCGGACTTTCAGATCGTGGAGCGCGAGATTCCGGAACCAGGGTTCGGGGAGGTGCGCATCAAAGTGCAGGCCTGCGGGATCTGTCACAGCGATGTGCTTACAAAAGACGGCTCATGGCCGGGTATTCAGTACCCCCGCGTCCCCGGGCACGAGGTTGCGGGTGTGGTCGATCAACTGGGCGCGGGAGTTTCCGCATGGAAGGAAGGGCAGCGCGTCGGCGTGGGCTGGCACGGCGGCCAGGACGGCACGTGTCCCTCCTGCCGCCGCGGAGACTTTCGCAACTGCCGCAATCTGAAGATTCCAGGTATCAGCTACGACGGCGGATATCAGGAGTACATGGTGGCTCCGGTCGAAGCGCTCGTCGCCATCCCGGACGCGCTCAGCGCCGTCGATGCCGCCCCGCTTCTGTGCGCTGGCCTCACCACCTATAACGCACTGCGGCACAGCGGCGCGCTGCCCGGAGACCTGGTGGCGGTGCAGGGAGTCGGCGGCCTTGGTCATCTGGGAATCCAGTTCGCGAGTAAGTTCGGATACAAAGTAGCCGCCATCGGTCGCGGACCTGAAAACGCGGGTCTCGCAAAAAGTCTTGGCGCGGCTCTCTATATCGACAGCGCAGCGACGGATGCGACGCGGGTCCTGCAGGAGCGTGGCGGAGCCAGCGCAATCCTTGCGACAGCGCCGAGCTCTAAATCGATGTCTGAGCTGATCGACGGTCTCGCGCCAAACGGGAAGCTCATTGTGGTCGGCGTTGATTTCAAGCCCATCGAAGTGACGCCGGTCCAGCTCATCATGGGAACCAGAACGATCGAGGGCTGGGTCGCAGGAACGCCGGCCGATAACGAAGACACGCTGAACTTCGCCGACCTGAGCGGTGTGCGTCCGATGGTCGAAACCTATCCGCTGGAACGTGCGGCCGAGGCTTATGCGCGCATGATGAGCGGCGATGCGCGCTTTCGTGTCGTTCTCACGATGTAAACAATGGAGACCACCATGACGCAACTGGAAGAGAAAGAGATGACGAGCGACTCGAAGATCGCGACGCTCGACATGAAGTTTGAGATAGTCGTTATCCCGGTCTCGGACATTGACCGCGCGAAGGAGTTCTATACGCGGCTGGGGTGGCGGCTTGACGCCGACTACGACAACAATGACGACTTCCGCGTGATCCAGTTCACGCCGCCGGGCTCCGGGTGCTCGGTGATCTTCGGCAAAAACGTAACCTCAGCCACACCCGGTTCCGTTCGCGGCCTGTACCTGATCGTTTCCGACATCGAGGCGGCGCGCAAAGAGCTCATCGGGCGAGGTGTTGAGGTGAGCGAGGTTTTCCACGACGCGGGCGGCGTGTATGCCGGACCGGATCAACCTTATCTGTTCGGGCGGCTGCGGGTCAGCGGCAGGGATCCCGAAAATCGCAGCTACCGCTCTTTCGTGTCGTTCAGCGACCCGGACGGCAACGGCTGGCTGCTGCAGGAGATCACGACGCGTTTGCCCGGGCGCGTAGCCGGCGATACGACGTACACGTCGGTAAGCGATCTGGCGAGTGCACTGCGGCGGGCGGCGGCCGCCCATGGCGAGCACGAGAAGCGCATCGGTCAGCGCGATGAGAACTGGCCCGACTGGTACGCCGCGTACATGGTGGCTGAGCAATCCGGTGGGAAGCTTCCGCAGTAGCGATAGCGATAAAGGAGATCAGACATGAGTGGCACTCGGATCATTGTGTCTGTCGGAGCGTTCCTTTCCGGTTTTGCTCTGTTCGCACTGGCGATCCAGGACAAGTACACGTTAAAGGTGCCTGACGGGCTAGCGTTTTCTGAGTTCAGGGGATACGAAGACTGGCAGACTATCGCGGTCAGTCAGACCGAAGGCGCAGGCGTGCTGCGAGCCATCCTCGGTGACCCCGTGATGATCAATGCGGAGAAGGGACGTGCTCCCGGGAGTAGTAAGCCTTTCCCCGACGGATCCCGCATGGCCAAGATCCTGTGGAAGCAGAAAAAGATTACCGACCACGCTCCCTTTTCTGTCAGCTCACCGGACACGGTGCCGGATGTCCTGCAAGCAGTGGAATTTATGATAAAGGACTCGAAGCGATTCCCGGACACCCACGGATGGGGCTACGGTGAATTCGTCTACGATGCATCGTCTGGTACATTTGCGCCTCTCGGAACCGGCGCCGCGTGCGGAGCGACCTGCCATAACGCAGCGGCCAAAACGGATTATGTCTTCACGAAGTATTCGTTGAGGTAGAACGGTGCAGTGAAAACATGCCACAACTTACATACGAGAAGGAGAACACGGCGCTGATTGTCATCGATCCCTACAACGACTTCATTTCCGAGGGCGGCAAAGTATGGGATCGCCTGAAAGGTGTCGCAGAAGCCAACGGGTGCGTTCCTCATATGATGCAGGTGCTGCACGCGGCACGAAAGACCGGTATCCGCGTCTTCTATGCGCTGCATCACCGTTATCGGCCAGGCGACTATGCAACATGGAAGTACATTGCGCCGATTCAGAAGGCAGCGTGGTCGCACCAGACCTTTGAATATGGCACGTGGGGTGGAGAGATCCGGCGCGAGTTCGTACCTCAGCCGGGCGATATAGTAGCAGCGGAGCACTGGTGTTCGAGTGGCTTTGCCAACACGGACCTCGATCTGCAGCTCAAAAAGCACGGCGTCCACAAGCTGATCGTCATGGGGCTCATCGCTCATACCTGCGTGGAGGCAACGGTTCGTTATGCCGCTGAGCTGGGCTATGAAGTGACGGTGGTCAGAGACGCTACGGCGAGCTATTCCGATAAGGAAATGCAGGCGGCTCTCGATGTTAATCTCCCGAACTACGCCGGCGCCATTGTGACTGCGGAGGAAATCGTCAACTCCCTCTCCTAGCAGGCTGCTGAAAAAGCTCTGTTCGTTGCCGCTTGCTGACGCGCGCGGTTCAGTAACCACTGCGGAATCAGCACCTGCTTTTACGAACCGCGACCGTAAGGGAGTGGCAAGAAGTGTTTTTCAGCAGCCTGCCAGGAGCCCGGTATCTGCTTTGCGTGATAGACTCGCAACTGCTCCCGGGGGTGGATTCATGCGTGTTTGGCGTTATTTCCTTGCGATTGCTGTTGCCTTGTCACTGTTAGGGTCATTGTTCGGACAGGCACGCCGTGTCGACGATGCGGCTCTGAAAACTGCGGCGAAATCGGCTTCAGACGGCGACTGGCTGTCTTACGGGCTGACGCCCGGCGAGACGCGCTACAGCCCGCTGAAGCTGATCGACGCCTCTAACGTGAAGCGCCTCGGCCTCGTGTGGTCTTACGAAGCCGGCGACGGCGGAGGCGATCAGGAAGCCACGCCGCTGGTCTGGAACAACACCATCTTCGGCGTCACCAACTGGAGCATCGTATTTGCGGTCGACGCGCGCACCGGCAAAGAGAAGTGGCGCTGGGACCCGCTGGTGAACCGCAAACCTACCCAGGACAAGATGTGCTGCGGTGTCGTGAACCGGGGGCTCGCGCTCTATCACAACAAGGTCTATGTTCCGGTTAACGACGGCCGGCTTGTCGCGCTCGATACCGAGACCGGCAAGCCCGTCTGGGAAACGCGCGTCAGCTGGGTGCAGGACGAACAGACGCTCACTATGGCTCCGCGGATTGCCAAAGGCAAGGTGATCGTCGGCGCAGCGGGCGGCGATCGGCCGACCCGCGGTTTTTTCGCCGCATACGACGCCGATACAGGACGCGAAGCCTGGAAGTTCTACACGGTCCCGGGCGATCCGGCAAAAGGATTTGAAAACTCAGCCATGCGCAAGGCGGCGGCCACCTGGGATGGTGAGTGGTGGAAGCTCGGCGGCGGCGGCTCGGTCTGGGATGGAATCTCTTACGACCCTGAGAGCGACCTCTTATATGTCGGCACCGGCAATGCGGAGCCTTGGCCGCAGGCGCTCCGCACCAAAGACATCAGCACGGGTCACGACAACCTCTATGTTGCTTCCATTGTCGCGGTGCATGTGGAGACGGGCGAACTCAAGTGGCATTACCAGATGGTTCCGGGCGACGAGTGGGACTACGACAGCGTGCAGCAGATGATCCTCGCCGATATGACTATTAACGGCAGGATGCGGAAAGTGATCATGCAGGCCAACAAGAACGGGTTCTTCTATGTGCTCGACCGCATCACCGGAGAGTTCATATCGGCCCAGCCTTTCTCGCGCGTCACGTGGGCTAAGGGGATCGATCAGAGGACCGGGCGGCCGATCATCAACAAGGAAGTGATGTATGGGAAAGACCCGCAGCCGGTTTCTCCGGGCGGCGGAGGGGCGCATAACTGGTCGCCCATGTCCTACAATCCGCAGACCGGACTGGTGTACATTCCGACGCGGGGCTGGGACACGTTCACGTATGCGACCGACTTCGATTTCAAACCGGACCCGACTCGCGCGGGCGGTGCGTCACAAACAGGGCTGAAGGGTAATACGCGCGGACTGACCGCGCAGCCACAAGCGCCCGCCGCTGGTCCGGAGCCTCTCGAAGGCGGCGATCTCGGTACGCTGGTGGCCTTCGATCCGGTGAAGCAGGAGATCCGCTGGCGTGTGCCGGTGGGGAACAGCCGTTATGGCGGCACTCTCAGCACGGCGAGCAATCTCGTATTTCAGGTGGCGCCGAACGGGCGGCTGATCGCTTACACGGCCGATAAAGGGGAAAAGTTGCTGGAGCTGCCAACCGGGCTGCGCAATGGCATGGGCCCGCCGATTACGTTTGCGGTGGACGGCAAACAGTACATCGCGCTGATGGGCGGGTCGGGTGGCACCGCGAGCCCGGGCCGCAGCGCAGAAGCGACCACGCCGATGAAGCCGCGGCTGCTGGTGTTTGGTCTGGACGGCACAGCGCAGCTGCCTCAGGCCGGCGGCGGCGCGGCGCCCGCGGCGCAGGACCCGCATCAACAATAGGGGCTCGGATTTTAAAAATATTTCGCGGCGCTCAGGAGCTTCGCGGCTTTTAAGCGTAAGGGACTCAAGGCAGCCGATCTGGAACGCGATATCACCGCCGCTGCCTACCAGATTTTTCCGCAGCACTGATTTACTGCATCGGCGGTGGCCAAATCGTCAGATTCCGCTGGCAGACTTTTCCGGTTCCACCGGCGCGAACTGCGGCTTGCCCTCGATTCCCAGAAATTTCCAGGCGTCTTCTTCCGAATACACCACCCCTCGGTCAGCACCGTCGCTTTCCGCCCGCATGATCTGCAGCTGACGGAACACACCGAACTGGGCAGCCCGGGAGACGATCGCCACCTGACGCCAGCCCGGCGGGTTCAGTCGTGGCATGTCGGCGAGATGTCTGATGAACCCGGCCGACGGCAAAAATCGCACCAGCCGAAAATCCATGACCATCATGCAGGGTCCATTCACCGCTATGAATCGCTCCATCGCGGAGCGGCCGAGCAGGGCCACTGGCTCGATGGTGTCGACGGCAAAAGTGATACGCAAGACCCGATTTCCCGAGTCATACTGAAGAGTGAACGCAGCAGGTGTGTCCGTGTCAGTGAGATTCGCAACAGGCTGCAAGCGCGCAGCGGCGCCGGTTTCTCCCTGATGGCCCGCAACCTGCCGGCGGTGATCGGGGGCGACTTCAGTCTCCCGTAGCTTTTGAAAGTCCGACATCGCTCTGTTAGAAGTTCACAATGCAGATTGGTCGGGAACCATGAGTATACCCAAAGATTACATAAGTAAGAAAATTCGCAATACTGTCTAAGGTTGATAAACAATAAATTCTTTCATTATTTACCGTACATAATGGACGTTCTTTTAGCAGGCTGCTGAGAAACGCTTCTTGCCACTCCCTTACGGTCGCGGTTCGGAAAAGCGGGTGCTGATTCCGCGGGGTTACTGAACCGCGCGCGTCAGCAAGCGGCAACGAAAAGAGCTTTTTCAGCAGCCTGTCAGGCGCTTACACATCTGGTGTTCACAGCCTCAATTCCGCGACTCGCTAAGCACAGCGGGCGGCCTGATATTTCAGGTGTCGCCCAACCGGCGACTCATCGCTTACTCGGCGGATAAAGCAGAAAAGCTGCTTAATTGCGGAGCACGCGCGCCTTCTCTCAATTGATCCGGACGGCACACCACCGTCGCCCGGCTCGATTCGGTATATTTCACACGCAGACCTCCGTCATCAAAAGAAGTTCCGGCAGAGCGTCTGCTACGATCTGACCAAACGCACTCACCAGGCCCTTGATGTGGGGGCAAGATGACTCCACAGGCGTGGCGAAATCGGAAGGGGATCGCTCTTATGACTGGAATCCGGCAGGTGTCCGGGCAAGAACGTCGATGATTGCGGATCGGGAAGAAGACCCTCCTCAAATCAGCCCTGAGGCGCCGGGCAACCGCACGCCGATGCATCGGTTGCAGGCAATCAGTAAGCGACTCGTGGGCGAAAGCGACCTCAACGCAGTCCTGCGTGAAGTTCTGGAAGCGGCTATCGAAATTGCGCGCGCGGACATGGGCAATATTCAGCTTGTGGACCCGTCTACCGGTAATCTGAAGATCGCCGTCCACCGCGGATTCGATCCGCCTTTTCTGCGCTTCTTTGAAACCGTTCCGGGAGAAACAACTGCCTGCGGAACTGCCATGGAGCGGATCCTTGTCGAAGATGTGGAAAGCAGTTCGATTCTCAATGCCAAATCCCGCCAGGCGATACTCGACGCCGGGGCGCGAGCCCTGCAGACAACTCCATTAATCACCCGCTCCGGAAAACTGCTGGGAATGATCTCCACCCACTTTCGCCGGCGGCACGAGCCCGACGAAAGCGACCTGCAGATGCTCGACGTGCTGGCCCGGCAGTGCGCCGACCTGATCGAGGGCGACCTGGCGCGCGCGGAACTGCGGCGCAACCATGCCCGGCTGGCCCGGGATCTCGCGGCTCTGACGCGCATACATCAGCTCAGCCACCGAATGCTCGACACCGCCGGTTTCGAGTCTCTGCTCCGCGAGGTGATGAAGGCGGCCGTAGCGATTATGGACGCTGACCTGGGTGTCCTGCATCTGGTCGAAGGCGATTCGCTGCGCATTGTCGCGCACCACGGTCATCACCAGCCATTTCTCGATTTCTTCGGCAGCACCGAAGCGCGGGAGTCGGTCTTTGCAGAGGCGAGGAAGCAGGGCGAGCGCGTCATTGCCGAGGATGTTGAACTGAGTCCGCTCTTTGCCCACAGTCCGTCGCTTGCGGTGCTGCGGGCGGCGGGCGTTCGCGCCGTGCAGTCCACGCCTTTGTTCAGCCGCAGCGGCAGGATGCTGGGAATTCTTACGACGCAGTGGCGCAGCCCCCATGTGCCCGGCGAGCATGATCTCCTGCACATCGATTTACTGGTACGCCAGGCTGCAGATCTCATCGAGAGCAGCACAACTGCTGAAGCCCTGCGTGCCAGCGAAGAGCGTCTCACTCTGGCCTTCGAAGCCGGTGCCATGGGAACGTGGGACATCGATATCCGGACCGGAATCGGCCAGTGGTCCCGCAGGCATTTCGAGATTCTTGGTTATACACCGGAGCCGGACCGGCCCGCGAACCTGCTGATGTGGCGGTCGCGGGTGCATCCCGACGATCTGGAGAAAGTCGATCGGGCGCTTGTGAAGGCGCAGAGCGACGGCAGGAGATATTCTTCCGAGCATCGGATCGTGAGGGCCGACAATCGAGAGGTTCGATGGGTGGCGGAGTTCGGTCGTTATATAACGGGTCCGTCAGGCGAACTGCAGCGCTTCGTCGGTGTTTCGTTTGACATCACGGAACGTGTCGACGCCACCCGCTCTGCTCTCCTGCTGGGCGCGATCGTTGAATCGTCCGACGACGCGATCATCAGTAAGGATCTGACCGGCGTGATTACCAGCTGGAATAAAAGCGCAGAACGCCTGTTTGGATATACCGCGGAGGAGGCGGTCGGGCAGACCGTAGCAGCTTTGCTGATTCCCCAGGACCGTCAGGGCGAGGAGCCGAACATCCTCATGCGGCTCAGCAAAGGCGAGCGCACTGAACATTTCGAGACCGTGCGCCGCCGCAAGGACGGTACGCTGCTGGATATCTCGCTGACCATCTCGCCAGTAAAGGATGCCGATGGACGCATCATCGGTGCATCGAAAATCGCCCGCGACATCACCGGTCAAAAGCAGGCGGAGGTTGCCCTGCGCCAGAGCGAAGAGCGTTTTCGCCAGCTGGCGGAGGCCGGTCCGCAGATTGTCTGGCTGAGCGGTCCCGGCGGCGAACTCGAATTCGTCAATCGCCGGTGGATTGAATTCTCCGGCATGGATCTGGAAGCCACAAGAGACCCGGCGCTGGTTGACGCGAGGCTGCATACCGAAGACCGGCTGTGGGAGCACTGGAATAAAGCCATCGCCACCGGTACCACCTTCGAGCTGGAAGCGCGCCTGCGCGGAAAGGACGGCGAATTCCGCTGGTTCATGATGCGCAGTGTTCCGCTGAAGGACGAGAAGGGACGCATTCAGAGGTGGCTCGGCACGTCCACGGATATTCACCGGAACAAGCTTATGGAGCTCGAACTGCGGCGAGCTAACCACGATCTGGAGCAGTTCGCATACTCCGCCAGCCACGATCTTCAGGAGCCCCTTCGCAGTGTCAGGATTTTCAGCGAGCTCCTGTCCGATCGTTACGGTTCCAGACTGGATGGAGAAGCGCTGCAGTTTCTGGGCAATATCCGCGACGGCGCTGACCGTATGGAGAGGCTGGTTCGCGACCTGCTGGCATATACACAGACAGCCCGGACCGACATGCTGCCGGAACCGGTCGATGCGAACGCGGCGTATCAGGCAGCGGTCACCAGTCTCGCCGCCGCCATTACGGAGACCGGAGCCGTGGTCGGTTCCGATCCTCTGCCTGTCGTGTCCTTCCATCCAACGCAGCTGGAACAGCTCTTTCAGAATCTGATCGGGAACTCGCTCAAGTACCACCGTCCGGGCGTGGCACCCGTTGTCGAGGTCGCCGCGCGCCGGGGGGACGGAGAGTGGATTTTTTCGGTAAAGGACAACGGCATCGGCATCGAGAGCGAATACACGGGGAAGATCTTCGGACTATTCAAGAGACTGCACGGAAGCAGCGAATATTCCGGCACCGGAATCGGGCTGGCGCTCTGCCAGCGCATCGTCGAACGTCATCACGGCAGGATCTGGGTGGATTCCGAACCCGGAAAAGGGTCAGCCTTCCATTTCACAATCCCCGTCTGATGCACCAGCGCGTTTTCCGGTAGCGCCGGCGAATGATATAGCGCCACCTGCTGGCGGCGGTTGCAGGGAATGCCATTAACCCTGGGCCACCACATTTGCCGCCTGCACCGTAGCCGCCACGGGCGCGAGCGCTGCTGCCTGATTGCGAGAATTGGGTGTCCGCTCCCACGGGCACGGCCCGGAAACTCTTTTTGAAGAGCCTCCGCATATGACCCTCGACACCCACACTCTCGCGCTCATCAGCATCATCGGCAGCTCGCTTGACGTGCTTGGCGCTCTCTATCTCGCCTACGATCTGCTGGGCGGCGAACACGGTCCGCTGCGCACGCTGTCGCGCGCCGTGACTTACGGAACACTTTTCGGAACCGGTTATGGCCTGGCGGGCGGCCCTGTGTTCGGGTTGGCGTGCGGTCTTGCCCACGGCATCACCCTGGCATGGGAGTTTTCGCGCGCGGCCCGTGGTCTGCCGAAGGCAGGTTTTCGGCTGGACACAACGATGTGCGTGATTCGCGGCGCAGGCTTCGCCGTCGGATCCGCGTGGACGCTCGGCTGGAGATTCGGCATTACGTTCGGCGTTCTGATCACCGTCAGCCAGGCGATCGCGTATAGGATCGGCATCACCCCGACCGCGGAATACAAGCCGGCGCGGCGGCCGCGCATGACCCGTTTCCAGCTGATCACTGCGGCCATCCGCACCGTGGGTTACGGCGTGGCGGGCTATCTGAGCAGCCTGGTGGCACATCATCGCGATACTGCGCTCCTCACCGGATTGCGCGCCGGACTGGCAGTGGGAATTGTGACTGCTGTGGCGACCTCGCTCGGTCCGTTCATCGAATGGGCGGCCGACCGTATTCCGGAGAAGCGCATGGGAGTCATCGGCGTCGGCCTGATTCTCATCGGCTTTTCTTTGCAGTCAGTGCAGTATTGGGTCACGCTGCTGGACGTCACACCAAAGTGATGTGACAACGAAATGAAGTCAGCCGGCATTGACGCCGGACATAAGGAATTCCAGCACCCTTGCCGCTTGACCGGCGATCAGGTGCCCGGCATCGGGCAGGTAAACCACCTGCGCCCCAGGCACAAACTGTTCCAGTCTTCGTTTCGTCTGTGCTGAATCCAGCAGCACGTCGCGCGCCCCCACGATCCCGAGCACCGGCGCATGGAGACTCCGCAGCGCACTGTCCGGGAAGACCGGCAGCCTGACCATGCGCGGCCGGAAATGCCGATGTATCAAGCCCATAAAATCCATAAAAGCTTTCAGCGGAGGCGGCGGATCGGCCGGTGGACGACCGAGGATTCGCTCCATCAGCCAGCGCTTACCGCGCGCCCCGAACATCCGGGAGACAAGCGTTGCGAATACAATTCCCACTTTCTGCCGGCCGATTCCTCCCGGGCAGAGCACGGCGATCTTTTCCACTCTCGCGGGCCGCCGGATCGCGTAATCGAGCGCCAGCCAGCCTCCCAGCGAAATACCCACTATCGAGGCACGGCCGACGGAAAGATGATCCAGAATATCGTCGAGCCAGACTGCATGAGCGTCGCACGCAAGCGCCGGACGCACAGCTGCGCTCAGCCCGGGCTCGCCGATCATGTCGATGCAATACACGCGAAAGAATCGCGCAAACGCCGCGATCTCGCCCATCCACATCGCCGAGTTCGCCGCGCCGCCGTGCAGCAGAAGCAAAGCCGGCCCGTCCGCGGGACCAGACACAACGACAAACGTTTCGCCCTGACCGGTTGGCACGCGTACCTGCTCATTGGGAACCGGCCAGTGCTTCAGAAAGGCCTGATATCGCTCCAGAACGAGACGCCGGCCTTCGATCGACTTATAGATTGCTTTCATCTCTTCGTTCTCCTTTCCAGGCCGCAGGCGGACACACGTGTCCCGTCCCTTTGCGTGCGCAGGGTCTGTTAGTGGATGCGTTTAAACCTGGTCGGCGAAAGCCAGCCTGACGGCGTAGTCGCGCACATCAGCGGGCCACGCTGCGATCAGTTCGGAAAAACGGCGCCGGTCGTATGTAAAGAGCGCCCGCGTGGCTTCTTCGAACCCAGGCAGGTTGCCCGCGATGGCCGACATGAATCGATAGGCCGCTTCCTGCGCGCCGCGCACCCGGTCGCGATCTCCGCTGGTCCGGCGCGCCTCCTCGACCAGCCTGCGCAGCGCCACCGACGCGCCGCCGGGCTGAACATTCAGCCAGTCCCAGTGGCGGGGTAAGAGCGTGACCTCTTTGGCAATGACGCCCAGCCGCGGCCTCCCGCGGCCGCGCGGCTCTGCGTCTGCGGCGGGTTCCTTTGGTTTTCCCTGTGCGGTGAGGTCAAGGTCGGTTTGCGTGCCTGTCGCATCGTCGAAAACCAGCACCTCGCCCTGCCGCCGCTTCTTCAGAAACGCGATGAGTTCCTCGGCGGTGCCGTGCGAAACCCTCCGAAACCCTTGAAAAGCCGTGTACCCCACGAACTAAATATACCCGGATAAAATTACTGTGTCAATATTATCCGGATAAAAATGTGGCGGCTTCAATCCGGCGCAAACCCGAAGCATCGTACAGCGGTAAACTCGGTTTCATACCGGTTCAACGATGCGCAGAAAAACCCTCCGCTGCTTCAGTCTCCTCATGCTCGGGATTCCCTTGAGTCTCAGCGCACAATACCAGGCCAACCTCAGGGTCACCTGGATTGAGCCGGGCGCCGGCGGCGTCCTGCCCGAGTTCGATTCCTTCGACAGCATCGACGGCACCCTGGGCGTGCTGAACGCCGCGGGCACCGTGAATACGGACCAGCATCCGTTCTTCACACCGCTCGGAACCAACGGCCGCGCCTGCGTGAGTTGTCATCAACCCGGCTGGGGGATGAGCGTCTCGGCCGAGGAGCTCCTCACTCGCTGGAAGGCAACCGATGGCAAAGATCCCGTATTCGCCGCGTTCGACGGTTCCAACTGCCCGAACCTGCCGCAGGAAAAGGAGAGTTCGCATTCGCTGCTGCTCCGTCGCGGGCTGTTCCGCATTCCTCTTCAGTGGCCGCCGAAGAACGCGGACGGCTCGCTGAAAAAGGTCGAGTTCACCATTGAAGTGGTGCGCGATCCAACGGGCTGCAACAGCAGCGCGGAGTTCGGGCTGAAGAGCGCGAATCCGACCGTTTCTGTTTACCGGCGTCCGCGTCCTGCCGTCAATCTGAAATATGTGACCAATGCGGGCCCTGCTGTTGTGCTGAAGACGGGCATGCTGGCCGACGTCGATCCGGAAACCGGCAAGGCGGTCGGCATGAATCTGATGAGCGATGCACGCGAAGCCACCCTGAAGACGCAGGCGGTCAGCGCCATCCTGGGCCACGAGCAGGCGCGCGCCACACCTTCGCGCGAACAACTGGAAAAGATTGTCGCCTATGAGTCGCAGGTCTATGCCGCCCAGGCCGCGCACATCTTCGGCGGGCCACTGGCTCTGCCGGGCGGGCCGCCGGGACTGGGGCCGGTTGCGCTGCGCGATCACAAAGCCGGCGTGCTCGGCGATAACGACTACGATCCTGTGTTCGGAAAATTCGATGCCTGGAAAGGCGGCGATTATTATCGGTCGTCGGTGGCCCGGGGCTCGGATATCTTCATGTATCGGCAGTTCTGGCTGCGCGACGCCACCCACATCAACTCCATCGGCCTGGGCAACCCGCTCAAGCGCACCTGCGCCACCTGTCACAACGCGCAGATGACGGGGCAGGATCTCTCGGCCGGCTGGGTGGACGTGGGCACCAACAACTACCCCACCTGGACGGAGCCCGCGACCTGGCAGGACTCGAGCGAACTGCCCGTGTTCAAAATCACCTGCGCGCGCGATGCCAATCCGCATCCGTATCTCGGACGCGTGATCTACACGACGGACCCGGGCCGCGCGCTGATATCGGGGCGATGCGTGGATGTCGGATCCATCGTGATGCAGCAACTGCGCGGACTGTCGGCACGCGCGCCGTACTTCGCGAACGGGTCGGCAAAGAGCCTGCGGGAAGTGGTGGATTTCTACGATCGCCGGTTCGACATGAAGCTGACCGATCAGGAGAAGACCGACCTGATCAATTTCCTCGGAGCCCTGTAAGTGCGTTTGACGGTGTGGCTGGCGTTCCTGATCGCAGCGCCGATAGCCATAGTGCCGATAGCATTCGCCCAGCAGCAGCGCAGTTTCGTGGCGTGCCCGATCGTCCGCGACACGAAGACCGTCCCTTGTTTTCTGGCCGAGTACGAAGGTGAGCTTTACTATCTCGGCATCCAGCAGGACATCACCGCCGAGTTTCATCCGCCGCAGCTGAAGCATGAAGTGCTGGTCGAGGGGCGCGTTGCCGAGGGCCCGCGCGTGTGCGGAGGCATTCCGCTCAAGCCACTGGTCATCTCTGTAATGAAGGAAGTGAATCTCGCGTGCAACACGCTGCTGCCTGCTGAGCCGGGAATCGAAGCGCCTCCGGCGGAACGCGGCGCGGGTCCGTCTTCCCGCCGTCCCGCGGCGGGGCGGGGGGCTCCGGCCCAACCGCTGAGCGGCGCGCACGAGTTCAACGTGCCGTACGCCTTTGACGACGACTATCTCGAGTTTGGGGCGACCCGTTTGGTCAACGAGGCCGCGGCGTACGCGAAGCGGATCAAAGCATCGAGCGTCAAGGTCGCAGGGTACCGCGCGACTACCCTGCTGTCGAACGGAAATCGTATGATCGAAAAGCCCGGGCTGGCCGAACAGCGGGCGCAGAACATAGCGACGGTAATGCGGGGGCTGGGCGTAGCAAACGTAACAGTGGAGTGGAAGAGCGATGCCGAACCCGGGGACGGCATCAACGATCCGGCTAAGCGGCGCGTGAGTATTACGGTGACCCCTTAGTCTCCGAAATCGGGCTGAAACGGACATCGCACAAGTTCACCCGGAGACAGTGGAACTGCGAATGCCCGGTTTTGAGCGTGGCAAAGCTTCTCTTAACGGCCGTGGTTTCGTTGCTTATTTGTTCGGTTCCCGTCAGGAGTCAGTTGGTCGGGTTGATACAGGGAACGATTGTAGACGAGAAGCAGACACCCGTCCCCTACGCGAATCTCGTGGCGACCAATGTCGACAGCGTTAATCCGGAATCACAGCGGATGACATCGGGCACCGATCAAAAGGGCTTCTATCAGTTTGTGGATGTTCCCGAAGGCCGCTACTCAATCATCGTCACGAAGAAAGGTTTCGAGGAATATAAGGTTCCGCTGGTGACGGTGCGTCCCGGCGAGACCGTTAAGCTGCCCGCGATCAAAATGTTATCCGCGGCCGGAGATGGACAACAGAGGCCCATTGCGCAGATAGTCCGACCCGGAAAACACCCATCGAAGCCCTCCTCGGCGTGAGAGTGATCACCGTCCTCATTCCACCCCGAACGCCAGCACCACATTCCCTGGCGTGCCGCGCAGAGTCCCCGGGTATCCCGCCGCGGCGAACACCATTCCACCGGCAATCACCGGACCCGCCGACCCGAACGATCCGCCCTTGGCCGCCACACCATTGACGGTGGTGAAGTCCTGCACCGCGTTAAACGACCAGATCACTTTCCCGTCCGCTCCCACCGCCCGCAGAACTCCGTCCCATCCGCCCGTGAAGACTACGCCGGGGATCGCACTCGCAGGACCGGCCTGCCCGCGCCGGTCAGCCTCGATCGCCGCATTCCATTCCACCTTGCCGGTCTTGATGTCGAGGGCCTTCAATCCACCGCCAGGCTGCTGCAGCGGATAGTACACGCGCGTGCCGTCTGCCGCACCGCCCCACACCACCAGACCCGAAGCCGACGGCGCCTGATTCTCCCACAACTGCGTCCGCCACAGGAGCTTGCCTTCGTGGTCCGGATCGAGCGCGATCGCCACGCCGCCCTTGCCCGCCGCCAGCACCATGTCCTTGCCGCCGACAGTTTGCAGAATGGCGGACGAACCGCCGAAGTCATAATCGGGTCCCAGCTTATCGGCGCAGTTGGAGTCGGCGGAGTTAGTCGGCTGGCAGCGCGCCATAAACGCGTCACCCTCAAACTCCTGGTGATGCCACATCAGCTTCCCGTCCGACATGCGAAGCGCCAGGATGGAATCGCTGGTCGAGGCCGCAATCCGTCCGAAGCTGTTCCCCGTACCGGCGTAGATCAGTCCGCGCTTCGCATCCACTGTGGGTGTGTTCCACACCGAGGCGCCCGCCGGCCCGAATCTCTGCTTGCCCTTTGAATTTTCGCCAAGCTCGCGCAGCGGCTCCTGAATGCTCTGCGTGATCCACAGCACTTTGCCTGCGTTCGCGTCCAGCGCAGCTACGGCGCCGCGCGACTTGCAGCACTCATAGTTGAGATCGCCCCCCACCAGCGTCTCCGTGCCCGACATCGGCACGTAAAGCCGCCCATCGTGAAACGCCGCCGTGGCGCTCAGGTTATTCAGTCCGGTGCGGATCTGGGTTTTCCACAGAAGCTTGCCGTCCTGCGCATCCAGAGCGTAGGCGGTGGTGGAGCGGGTCACGAACAGGATCGCGTACCTCGTCCCAGGGTGGCCGGAGATTGGCGCGGCAATCGGCGCAAACCGGCCAAACATATCGGCCTGATACGCCCAGTAAAGACAGCCGGTCTTCGCGTCCAGCGAATACACGACGCCGTTATCGCCCCCCACAAAGACTCTGCCGAATGCCACCGCGGGCGAGGAATACATACTCATGGCGCCGGGAATACCGAAGCTCCACTTCAGCTTCATCTTCGGTACGTCCGTCGCGGCCAGGCCCGCGTTGGCCTTTGTCTGAAATCGCGCGTTGTTGGCGAGACCCCAGCCCGACCACGAGGGCGAGTCTTCCAGCCTGCCCAGCGGAGAGTTTGCCGGGCAAACGTTCGGCTGTCCTTTAACAATGCCTTCCGTCACTCCGGCCGGGGGCTGCGCGAGTTGCGCCTGCGCGGCGCCGGCGAGGGACAGAAAAACTGTTGTGATCGCAATCGGATATCTCATTTTTTCGCTTCTTTTTTTATGGGTAGTCCTGGAGCGTCATTGTATTGCACTTCGGTGTTTGAGGGGTTTAATACGTCGGATGACGGCCCTGTCATTTTTTTCTTGTATACTATAATCCCGCTTAACTATAGTTAATCCAGGCCGGGGGAAGACTGGTTGCCTGGCGGAGGAATCGAATGACCAAAAGTGCTCTCGTATTGGGTGTCATGGCTCTCGTGACTCTACCCTTGACTGCGAGTGCCGCCGTGATCACTGGCGTTCTGAATTTCACAGGTGCGGTTAATATCTCGTTCGGAACCATTGCTTTCGAGGGTAACGCAATTGCGATAAACAGCCCTGCCAGTGCCCAGCAAGGCGGTTTTGCCGCTCTGGCGGGAACCACCGGTACGATCGCAAACATTACGAACCCGCCCGATGCGGTCGGCCCGCTCAATGTGCCGGGTTTTATCACGTTCAACGCGGCGCCGAACATCTCTATTACTCTGACGTACCTCTACCCGGGCATCGACGGCGCGGCGGGTTGTACCGCTACTACCCCGGCCGCCGGGCAGGAATGCACGCCGAATATACCCGTCCAGGCGCCGTACAACCTGGAAAATACGTCCGCTACCAGTTCGACGGCTTCGTTCAATGTCGCTGGAATTGAGGTCGACAGCAGTACCGGCGCCACCGTCCCGATCGTCGGTGCTATTACCACGCAGTTCTCGAACCTGAGTTACCAGCAATTGCTGGCCACCATCGCGGCCGGCGGCACCATCACGACCTCCTTTGCCGCGGAGTTCTCTACCGCTCCTGGCACAATCACTTCGGATCTGCCTTTTCAGATTAAATATGCAGCCAACCTCAACATCGGCGAATCTTACGTCGACATCACCAACACAGGCGCTAACAGCGCTCCGTTGCTCGGCCCCGGCTTTGGCGCGACGGTCGGCAACCTCTGTGTGAACGTGTATGCGTTTGACCCAGGCGAGGAATTAATCTCATGCTGCTCCTGTCTGGTAACGCCGGGCCAGACCGTCAATCTTGGCGTCAACAGGGACCTTACGGTGAAAACTCTCACAGGCGCGATTCCCACCTCGGTGACGATAAAATTACTCGCCACCCTGGCGGGCTCTGGTGGTTCCGGCACCAGTTGCACCAACTCAGCGGCAAGCGTGACAGCTGCCACACTCGGCGTTTCCGGCATGTCCGCCTGGGGCACGACACTCCACGCGGATCCCGCGGGCGCCTACGATACTACCGAAACACCCTTCACTGCAGCCAGTCTGAGCCCCGCTGAAGCGGCCAGTATCGGCGGCCGGTGCGCCGCCATCCTCGGCAACGGCAGCGGTTTCGGCGTTTGCAATTCATGCCGGGCCGGTGCTCTGGGAGGAGTGAGGCTGGCAGAGTAGTTATCTTCAAGCCAGCCCATTAGTGGCCAGGCTTGCCAGACTGCGGGGCGCTGAACTTCACGGATTCCCGGCAGCGCTGTTGTCGTCGGGATCCAGCGAGCGCTTTGACGGTCCCGCGGGCTTGCCGTCCTCCATCAGCACAAACGGAGAGTTGCCCGAGGCCGTCAGCGATTCATACATCGCCAGCGGCGAGTTGCCCGCATAGACGATCACCATATTCGGCGCGGATTCGGGATTGCGCGCGGCCCAAACCAGCGCGTCCCGCTCAGAGGCCCAGGGCTTGCCGTCGAAGCGGAACTCCGCCGCAGTGTAATCGAGGCCGAGATGCGACTGCCATTCTTCCAACGCCGAATTCGTCTCGGGCCTTCCGATAAACGCGACATCGCTCGATGCCAGCGCGCTCGGCGGCACTTCGTAGTCCTTGTAAATCGGAAACTCGCGCTGCGTGGCCTCGCGCAGGCGCGACTGCAACTGCTCGGCCGCGAAGCGATTCGACCCCGCCTCCCGGACCGTGCCATAAACGATGATGGCGGGCAACTCCCGGCGCCCGAACTGTCCCACCGACCACGCCGGCCCCGCGCCCGGATCGGGAGCCGTATACATCACACCCGCGTAATCGAGGAACGACTGCGCCGCAATCGTTTTCGTCGTATTGCTGGCATAGTAGTCTTTCATCAATTTGAGAAACTTCTCGTCGCCCATCTTGCGCCGCAAGCCGTCGAGGAACAGAACGCCCTCCGCTTCCTCAATGCGGAAACGGTTCTCCGGATCGTCCGCGGACAGCTTCAGTCCGCGCAGCCGGACGCGTTCGTTATCCATCGCCTTATCCAGTTCTTTCGCCTGAATCACGCGATAGTACGCGGCCGATCCGGCCACGAACCAGTTGTCGGACTCGGAAGCCGGCAGCAGCCAGCCCTTCCACAGCCGGTCCTCGGAGATCGCTTTTACGTCCTTCTTTTTCGGCTCCTCCGTTTTCTTATCGGCGAGTCGCTCCTTCTCGCGCGCGTCGATTGCGGCCTGCAGCGCCGTCGAAGGCGCCGCGTCGAACATGTAATAACCCGCGGGATACAGTCCTCGATTGGGTCCCCGCTCGCCCGGACGCACCGCGAACACGCTCTCATCCGGCCGGCCGAACTCCGCCCAGACCATCATGTGGCTGGCCATGTCAGCGGTCGCCACCTTCGCGTCCATGGTCGATCGGCTGATCAGCGGCGCTTTGCCGAACGCCGTGAACGCGAACTGTTCGTCGATGTGGCCTTTGTATTTGTTGTAGAGATCCTGCCACGCCTCATCCCGCACCCGGGGCACGTAGGGGACGAACTGCGGCGCGCCCTGCGGATCCGGCAGGTATTCGAGATTGACGGACAGGTCCTTGGCATTGTTGTCGCCCCAGTAGAAGCCGGGCGTGTTCCCGAACCATTCGTTCTTTGAACTGCGCCACAGCTTCGTGTGTTTGGTGCCAAGCTCGTACATCGCGATCTCGTTGTTCTTCGCATCGCCGATAATCCACTCGTTCGTGTAGAGGCCGTTGTTGCGGTCACCGAGCTGCTTCACGACCTCGTCCACGTTGCCGCCGTATTGTATGGCCATGCGCGCGCGGAACGCCTCCGACGCGCCTGTCTGGTTGAATGGCGTCTGCTCGATGGTCGTCTCGGTGAGGACCATGCCGAAATCGTTCTGATACCAGTCCGTGCCGCTCTCGATGCCGCCGGGATAGCTTTGCATGAGAACGCGATGCCCGGTTTCCGGTTTGATGTCGAGCATGACATTGGTCTGCTCAGCGAGCGTGGCGGACCACCACGTCACGTGGCCGATGATCATCTTCCCGTCGGCGGTAGCCGGCCCGGTGGCCGCGAAGGCGCTGCAGCGATCGGCTGGAGAACCGTCCTTCGGCTTTGGCGCATAGGACGGGGCATCGAAGCGAACGCCCTCAATGCCGGTCGGCGTCACCTTCACGGCGTCGCGCAGCATTTCCAGCTCAACCGCGGAGTTGGCCGCGACGATGTCGATCAGGTCCAGCTTGCGGCCGAGGAATTTCGCGCCATTGGCATTCGCGCCATCGGCGATGCCGCGCATCTCTTCGAGAATCTCTTTGTCGAATCCGCGAAGGAAAAGGGCGTTCGCGCTGGTGCGCATCTGCTCCCAGGAACTCTTGTCGGACCGGCCCGCGAGGTCCCAGCTGCAGCGGGCCAGGTAATCGGGAATCTCGCGCGCCATCAGGTAACCATGCTGGAAGCCGCGTTCATACGGTTTGCCTTCGATATGAAGATAGATCCATCCCGCGGCCGGATAACGGTAAGCCGGGCCGAAGGTTTCGACAGCATCGGGGGCGGGCCAGTCGGAGGCGTCGGAGGTTTCGTCGAGGGAAACCCCCGCGAACCATGCCTTGCCCTGCAGAGCACCGCCATTCCCTGCCGTGAGAACGATTTCATCCTCGGCGCGCGTCGCCGTGAAACGCAGCAAGAGGCGAGTCCACGGTTTGGTGCCCGCGACGGAAACCGAGTGGACGTCCCAGGGCATCGAGGCCATTGTGAGCGCGGCGCCCGCGGGAATCGGCGACCGGTCCAGTTCGCGCACCGTGAGAGCTTCGGTGCGCACCCAGCCGCTGAGTTCGTAGCGCCTGCCGATGGTGAGATGGACCGGCGTCGAGCGCACGCTGGCATCCCCGGCCGGGGACGATGCCTGGAGGCGCACCGACTGCAGCTTCTGGTACCTCACCGCCGGATCCGTCACGGCCTTGCCGCGCACGGGCGTCCAGGATTTCTCGGTGAAAGACATTGCCGCGGCCTGCAGTGAGCAGGCGGCCGCGACGCCAATGAGGCCAATGAGAGCGGCAGGAAGGGAGCGAATCATGAGGCGTCCTCCGTGAAAATCAGCATAACTTAACCAGCCGTCATTCACAGAGACCGTTGTCGCCGGCGCTGCAACAGTTATTACATCCGGGGGGGAATGCATGGTCCGGCCGGCCGGTGGAGTTGGCCGCGCTTGATCACGGAATTGCGCACGAAATGGAAGCGGCGAAGAGGTGGCGTATTGTGGAGGCAGTGCTGCAGGCTGGTACTCCGGTATATGAAATCGCGCCGCTGGACGGGCGGAATGACCCCGCCGTTAATGGTGAAGTTCCGCAGACCGCCGTTCGTATCATTCCAGGATTTGCGCTCGCCCGGGAGCGCGCTTCGCATTTCACCGCAACCAAACGACCGCCGGGCCGTTACATAACTGTGCGCGCGCGGACGACCCTGACCCTGCTTGGCCTCGTCACACCGCTGCTTCTTCACTCTCAATCCAGCGCGGATTCCCCCGATCCTGTCGCAGCCGTTCAGTCCGACTCGCCAATCTCAAACGATCGTATTTTGGGAGTGATTCCGAATTTTCAGACGGTATCCGATCCTTCCACCCCGTATACCCCCCTTCGCGCGCGCGATAAGTGGAAACTGTTCATGAAGGAGTCGGTCGACCCGTTCGCGTTCTTCTCCGCGGCGGCTGGCGCGGGGATCTCACAGTGGCATAACGAGGACCCGAAATACGGCGTCGGCTTCCAGCCGTACATGCAGCGGTTTGGCGCAGCACAGGCCGACCTCACCAGCCAGAACTTCTTTCAGGACGCCCTGTTGGCGACGCTGTTGCATGAAGATCCCCGCTATTTTCGCAAGGGTCCCGGCAGTTCGGTGATCCATCGCATCGCCTACGCGGTGTCTCGTGTCGCCGTCACCCGGCGGGACTCCGGTAAAGATGGTTTTAATTTTTCAGGCATAGGAGGCATGGAGATGGGCATCGCCCTTTCGAACGCCTATTACCCGCCGAAGAGTGTCAATGGCGGAGAGGTGGCCTACCGCACGTTCAGCAGTCTTACCGCTTCGGCGCTGGGCAATCTGCTGCCCGAATTCTGGCCCGATATCAGAGCACTCCTCGCTCGCCACAGACACGAGTAGAGACGCTGCGGAGCATTGGCCCGCAGGTATGGGAAACGAGAAAATTTGGCGTTGAAAGAAACCTGCAATATTCCGCGAAACCGGTCAGAGGCCGTTTCCCGGCCCGCCACGTATAATCTGACGAATGGCACAGGTATTCATCAGTTATCGAAGGGAGGATAAAGCAGCGGCAGACCGGCTTTGTGCAGAACTGGAAAGCCAAAACCTTGCCTGCTGGATTGCTCCCCGGGATATTCCCGCCGGTACCGTATGGCCGACTGCCATTGTGGACGCGATCGGAGCGTGCAAGGCTTTCATCAGCATTGTGTCATCGCATTCGATCCAGGACAAACAGATTGCGAGGGAAGTTGAACTGGCTGACAAAAGCGGATGCCATATCCTCGGTTTTCGCATAGAGAATGTTGAGCCGCCCCCCGCCTTAAGTTACTTCCTCGGAAATATTCAGTCGCTCGATGCCTTCGGCGATCAGTTCGGTGCAGCGGCAGCGCGGGTGGTGGAGTTCGTGGGAAAAGCTCCCGAGAAAGAACGAGGATATCTGGCCGCTCAAAAGCCAGTCCCGCTCCCGGATCCTGCGCCTTCAGGTGATGCAGACAGCGTTACGCCACGCACAGGAACCGTGCGCAGCCGCGGTCCGAATATCAAACCGAGGACCGATCTCGACGGTGATTGGTTATCGCTCTCACAGACGGGAGAAACGAACGGGGCAGTTCGGGATACTGTAACGATCTCAACACGCCAACGAAAGCTGTATCTGCACAATAAAAACAAGACGGGCGGCTTCGACTACGAGGCCTGGTGTGACGTGTACGAAAAGATGTTATTGGTTGGACCATGGCGATCAGTCAGGCCCGGCGCATTAGCCCGGGGGTATCTGCTGCTGCAGATAGCTTCGCAAGGGCAATACATGTACGGAGTGTATTCAGGTATTCATTCGAACGGCCAGCACATGCTGCTCGGGTGGGCGCTGGGGCGACAGGAGGACAGCCTTAAGCAGGCGGTTGAGACGCTCAGGTCCAGTTCCTTACTGGACTTTACCTCGCTCTGAGAACGCAAAGGTTGGGAGGTGTGAGCGAATCCGTGTAAACGGCTCGCGGCGTGATTTGCTTTCGGGTTCCGGTCGTAGAGAATCGTTTCTTAGCTCATCCCGCCGGAGCCGCCCGTCGCGAAACCATCCTGACAGAACGGAGCGGAGGGCGCAAGGGCGCGCCGCTTCGGCGCGGCGGAGCGAACCCTTGCGCGCGAGCACCGTTCTGTTATCGACCGGTATGCGGACGGGCGGTTCCGGCGGGAGGAGCGCCCATCCTGCTGGTGGGCTTTGAGCGTTTTGCTTTTAGCGCAGGCCGCCCGTTTCCTGGATGCGATCGCCGCACATTGTGTCCAGGTAGTTCAGCATCTGCTTCCAGTGCTGCACGGTTTCCCATTTCGCCACCACCCGCACCAAGGCCAGGTACAGCAGCTTAAAGGCAGCTTCTTCGGTGGGAAACGACCCGCGCGTCTTGATGATTTTGCGCAGGCTCATGTGCAGCGACTCCACGGCGTTGGTGGTATAGACGATTTTCCGCACCTCTTCGGGGAACGCGAAGAACGGTATTATCCGCTCCCAGTGGTCACGCCAAAGCCGGCTGATCGCCGGATACCGGGACTTCCATTCTTCCTCGAATTGCGTCAGTTGACGCTCGGCTTCATCGGCGGTCACCGCTTTGTAGATCGGTTTCAGATCCGCCACCACCTGCTTGCGATCTTTCCAGGTGACGTAGTTCAGGCTGGCTCTGATCATATGCACAATGCAGAGTTGCACCTGGGTGTGGGGAAAGACCGATTCAATCGCCTGCGGAAATCCTTTCAGTCCGTCCACGCAGGCCAGATAAATATCTTTGACGCCGCGATTCCGCAATTCGGTCAGCACACCGAGCCAGAACTTTGCCCCTTCCGAGGCGCCGGTCCATAACCCCAGTACGTCTTTCCGGCCCTCCAGATTGATGCCGATCGCCACGTAGACCGCCCGATTTTCCACCCGGCCTTCGTGCCGCATTTTCACGTACAGCGCGTCCAGAAACACAATCGCGTAAAAAGAGTCCAGCGGCCGGTTCTGCCAGGCTCGCGCCTGCTCCATTACGCCGTCGGTCACATCGCTGATCAGGCTGGGGCTGACTTCCACCCCATACATCTCTTCCAGGTGTCCCTGGATGTCGCGTGTGCTCATGCCGCGCGAATACATGGAAAGGATTTTGTCGTCGAACCCGGCCCAGCGCGTCTGGTTCTTTTTGACCATCCGCGGCTCGAACTCCCCGTTCCGGTCGCGCGGCGTCTCCACTTCCACTTCGCCGAAATCCCCTTTGAGGGTTTTGGAGGTCACCCCGTTCCGGCTGTTGCCGCTGTTGTTGCCCTCCGGATCGTGCTTCTCGTAGCCCAGGTGCTCGGCCATCTCTCCCTGCATGGCGCGCTCGACCACCCGCTTGGTGAACTGCTTCAAAAGCTCGTTTACGTCTTCCGGCTTTCGCCCCTGCTTAAGCCACTCGTCTATCAGTTCGTCACTTACCGGCGAGGGCCGCTTCGTCTTCTTCATTCCGTTCTCCCAGTGTCGCCGGAGAACGTTTACACAGTTTTCAGCTCACCCTCGTGCTCTGCCGAACTTGCAACCACAACAAATCAGACTCACTTGCCGAACTGCTCATAGACTAAAACTTCCCAGCCAGTCGTCAGTCACCGTGACCTTGAAACCAATCTGACCCTGTGCCAGCCGCCTCTCCTCTACGTCAAAACCCACACCCCACCTTTTCAATGTTAGTGACGTGCGTGAGCCTGCGGCAGAGGATCAACCCAGGTATATACTCACGTTAAGGCTACAGAATGGCAGCCGCGACCTTTGAAATCACCGCATCTTATATCGACATCGCACATACCTACGGCGAGATCGATATAGATTTCTACAACCGGCTTCCGGGCGTACGGTTCGAGCATGTAAACCCCAATACTGGCCTTCCTGCTGTCCCAGCGCCCGGTTTCGGCAATACGGTCCGCACAATTGTTCTTGCGGTTGTCTCGTCCACAGCTCTCACCCACGCGATTGACGACTACCTCAAGACGGAACCGACAGTTATTGAAATTATCGTCAAAGACGGCAACCAGGAGAAGAAGCTCCATTTCGAGGGTCCGAACATTAAGCAATCCGAGCCAGAGATAGAGAAGCTTATCGACGATTTAGTAAAGGGGGCCAAGGGACCAGTTCACGTCACCGCAAAGCGCAAAAACCATATCCCTCCAAAGCCTCCCCCCGCAGCTTGCGAACCGAAATAGGATTGTGACCGTCTGCAAATTCCGGGGCTATTCTTGGTCCGCCTTGCGCGGGCGTCCACGCCGCTTGGGGGCATCTGATGCGCCGCTTTTCACCGCGGAGAGCCAAGCTGGTGGTCGGCCCCTCCGCCTCTGGCCTGAGGCAGCCAGTCGTTCTATGGCGGAAATGGCCTCGTTCAGTTGGTCCCGCTCCAACCGCAGGTCGGCGATGATTTTGCTCACATCCATCCCCGGAGTGTAACAACCGCGCTATAATCTCGGCGCATACTGGCGCGGAAGCGGTTGGTGAAGCCGTTGGCTCACCGGCCCTCTATTCCAAACGTTAACAGCAATTTGGGGAATCTGCTTTTCGCTCAAAAGGCATCCCAAACGGCTCCATCAGATGCGGTTCGGACACGTTTCGGCACAACTGAAAAGCAGCGGAGTCCCTACCGTTTCCTCGGTATCGCCAATCAGGTCGGCCCCATCACGTGGCGAAACTCCCGTTGGAGCAAGAGCCGAACAAATGTGTGCCGGAAAATGTGTGGCGTTGGCGTGGGATTCGAACCCGCTGGGCAAGTCACCGTGATTGGTCTCGAGAACTCCCGATTCGTATGGCTGCTGATGAGAGGACTTGAACCTCCACGCCATTTCTGGCACATGAACCTGAATCTATCTAACGGTTCCCCGGCGGTTCCCCGGCGTTCCCCCGCCGTCCCGATTTCAATTACCTACGAGCGTTGCCGTCTCCGGATTTCCGATGAAGTTCCCTCATTTTCAGGCCTCAGCGCTGCCCTTTCCGCTAACCTTTTCCGGGGTACCGAATGCCCTACGAGCAGGTGGATTGACCGACCAATACCGGTCGAGTCGTGCACCGGAATTGAGATTGGGGCTTCGCTGGAGATTTGAAGACACGGCACTCAGAATACGAGCTTCATCGCGAGCTGAACAATTCTGGCGCGCGCTGCCCGCGCTGGTACCGGTGCCGGCGCCGGCAGTAGGCGGGTGCTCGTGATCCTGTCGATTCCTATTTCTGAACGGGATAACCCTTCCAAAGAAACACGAGTGCCTGTGGCAACGTCTGATTGATCACCTTCGCATCGACATGGCCTGCGTTCTTCGCATAAACAAATTGGTAGTGGTAACCCTTCGCTTTCATCACGGCAGCCATCCGCTGATTGGCAATCACCCAGTTGCGCCGATTCGAAGAGGGCGAGTTGGCGCCGATGTCATTCTGGGCAACCTCCATCCAGACACGCAGCGGCTTCGCCGGACTGTCGGGGATGAAATGCTCCGGATATTCCCATGCGCCGTGAGGAGCGTCGGGTCCGTGCTGCAGATCGGTGTATGTCCCGGAGTATGTCAGCACGCGATGGTAAAGCTCTGGTTTGAACCATGCCATCGTTAAGGCCACGGCCCCACCCGAACTTCCGCCGAAAGTCATCCGGCCTTCGGGGTCCTTCGTCAGCTTCACGTTGGCCTCCTTCTCTGCGCGCGGAAGGACCTCGGCTTCCACGAAGTCGGCGTATTTGACTGAAACGGTGTCGTATTCCATGCTGCGTTCGGCGCCGCCGTTCTGGATCATCACCGCCACCATCACCGGGAGCCGATGTTCGGCAATCATGTTGTCCAGAATGGTGGGCAGGCTGTAGTGCATTCCATAAGCATCCGCCGACACAATGAACGGTGCGGCAGTGCCGGGAACATACTGGGCAGGAACATAGACACAGACGGGGCGATCGAAGGGACCGTTAACGCCCGGATAGAACTTGCTCTCGGCAGAATTCATGTGGAATTCGATGACTTTGCCCTCGGGAACGCCGGCACGTTTGGTTTGTTCCGGGGCCGGCGCGTAATCCGGCCCGATGGAGTAGTCTCCATCGCTGGCCCCCGCATGCCAGGCAGGGAGCGCTGAAAGTTTGGCTATGTCAGCGATGTCCTCGAGCGATGCCGGGTCGGCCGGGCCAGTGGCGCGTCCGCGGCCGGCAGCCGTCTGTCCATTCGGACGTGCAGCGGGAGCCCGGTCACATGGCGCAGGGAACGGTCCCTGTGCCAGTGCAAACTGCGTTATCACGAACAAACCAATTGCAAGCTTCATTTAACGTTCCTCCGGCGGAAACATTGTACACGAAATAAACTAATCTGGCTGGCAATTCAATCGGGCGCCGGGACAACGGTACGTATATTGGAGACGATTCCGGACGGAACAGATGACCGTCTGAAATACCGGCGCAACTCGTCCACGCGTTGATTGCACTCTTCGCCCACGGTGGAACCCGCAGTGCCCACGCCCCCCGTGTTTGACGACGAGGTCGACAATGCACCAGCGCCCGTCTCGTTGCTGGATATGCTTCATCATGAGCGCCGCCAGGCATCCCCGGGAGCGCGCTGCCGGCGATGCAGGGCGCCTGTCGGGCAAAACGAACATTCGGCGCCAAAATATTCCAGAATGATGTCATGCCACTGCGATATCCAGGCGTGCTGATCCTGTTTGCGGCGTCGGCCCTTTCGGATGACGCTCCGAACCGGAAAACAGGCGCAACGTTCCACAAAGACGTTCTGCCAATTCTGCAGCACAATTGCCAGGGCTGTCACCGGCCGGGGCAGATGGCGCCCATGCCGCTGCTGACATACCAGCAGGCGCGGCCGTGGGCCAAAGCGATCAAAGCGGCGGTTTTATCGAAGAAGATGCCGCCGTGGTTCGCAGACGCGCATTACGGGCCTTACCTGAACGACAAGTCGCTTTCGCAACACGACATCGAGACGCTTGTCTCGTGGGCCGATGGGGGTGCGCCGGAGGGAAATCCGAAAGATGCTCCAGCCACCGTTGCATGGCCTGAGAGCTGGTTGATCAAACCCGACATCATCGTCGATGGTCCTGTAACTGAAATAGCGGCCGCGCCGCAGGCCAATGTCATCCCCTGGTTGACCGTTATTATGCCGACCGGCTTTACGAAAGACACCTGGGTGACGACGATGGAGATCCTGCCGAGTTCTCCCGCCGCGACGCACCACATCTGCATAGGGTTCGCTCCGCATCGCGAAGGTGTGAAGTATGGGCGAGCCGTCTGGACAGATCGCGCAAGAGACGATCAGGGCGCCGCGCTGCCGGATAAAGGACCCACTTTCGGAGGCCGGTCGGCGGATGCGTCAAGTCTGGATTCGGATGCGCGAGCCATCCTGCAGGAAATTCGCGAAGGCACTGGGCAGGCAGACTGTTACCTGCCCGGCAACCCGGCTGCGGACTACAGGCCTGCCCACGCGGCGAAGCTGATCCCGGCAGGCTGGGACATAACCTTCAATCTGCATTACACGCCCATCGGAACACCGGCAACGGATCATGTAAAAGTAGGTTTCACCGTCGCGAAGGAACCACCGGAAAGACAATACGTCTCGCTCTTATTCTCATCTTCAATCGATCCGAAGATCTTCGCCATTCCGCCGAACAATCCCGATTGGCTGAGTCCGCCAGTGGATGTGACCTTTCAGGAAGACGTGGAACTGGCGTTCATGATGACTCACATGCACTTTCGCGGCAAGGATGCGACGTGGACCCTCGAGTATCCGGATGGCCGTAAGCAGGTTGTGCTGAGCGTGCCGCACTATGACTTCAATTGGCAATTGGGTTACAACAGTGCACTAAAGATACCCAAAGGAACGAAGCTCCACGTCGACGCCCACTTTAATAACTCCCAAAACAACAAGTTCAATCCCGATCCCGCCAGGACAGTGTACTACGGCGAAATGACATGGGAAGAGATGCACACCGCTTTCGTCGGATTGGTAGTCCGCAGGGGTGTAGACATCCGGAAACTTACAAAAGGAAACGCTGTGGGACAGGGCGGCTGAATAAGAATGAGTTCTTTTGGCGTCCCGGTCCGGCTCTGAGCAATAGCTCCGAACGTCCACTTCTTTCAGAACCACCAGTACATCGTTCCTGTGATAACCATTGTCGAGGATCAGTTCGGCCGGACCTTCCGGATTCAATTGCTCCGCGTTGTTGTCCGCATCGGCCGCGACTTCCCGGATATGCTCGCCGCACTGCGTCAGCGTTTCGTGCAGCGTATTGGTATCTCCAGCGGTCGCAGCCTCCAGGGTAACAGCAAGCACGGCACCCGTTTCCAAATCCACCGCATGCTCGGCTTTGTGGGCCAAGATGCGTTTGTCCACCTTTCATCTTCGTGATCTGCGCATCGGGATCGTACGGGTTCTTCCAGTCGTCGTTGTTGCCCTTCTTCTTCCGCTTGCGGTCCAGCTTGGCCACCGTTCGCGGGTAGAGCCTCGATACCGGATTCCTTCGCCGGACCTTTCAGAAAGTCGTCGTAACTCTGACCGTTATCTCGGCGGACGACGGAGCGCAGCGCCGAATTGGCTTCCAGAGTGGTTCTGTCCACCGAGACGGTGTTACCTTTCAGCAGTCCCATTTCGGCCAGCATGCCCAGCACCCACAGGAAACTTTGCGGTGCGTTTCCACATCGATCAGACGGCGCGTTCTGGAAATCGTCGAGTAATCCGGTGTTGACTGGCTAGTACTGTGACCGCCTAAAGAGATTCCTTACGTGGCCGGAGCCTGTAAATCCTGATAATCTTTCAGAAGTGCGACCCCTCGCCTTCCTGTTGCTGGTTCCGGCGCTGCTGGCACAGCGCGAAAGAACAACCGCACATCCCCGTCAGATTACAGTCCCGTTCGTGGGATGTGCGGCATCCGGTCAGTTGGAGGATTTCAAGGCGCCTTCGGGCACTCCCCACTTGGTGACGATCAGCGCGGGGGAAGCGCAGAAACTGGCATATTACAGGGCAGCAATCGATCTTGGTGTGCTGGCCCCGCGCGGCTGGTATTGCGGAGGTTCCTCGGGCTCAAGTGGCGACGCCCTCTGGCTCAGCCCGCAACCAATCGTGGCCGGATGGAAGGGCTTCCATGGACCGGCCATCGAGATTTACCACATATCCGCCGGTGCTTCGGGCATGTATGAAGTGGCAGAAATTTTAGCGAGAGTGTTTGGGGAGTACAAGGAACAGGCCGCGCCCGTATTGGCATTGATTGACCGTCCTGTTCCCTCTGGCCCCTATCCGGAGGATGTTCTCACGTACAGGAGCAGGTCGCTTGTTGAATTTAGAACCCCACCTCAGACAGAAGGACTGGGTACTCACTCCACGTGGCTCCTAAAGAGTAATCTGCCCGTCTCGGGCGCTGTCATTATGCTGGGAAAGCCAGCTAAAAACGGTGAAGAATTGCCGGACTTGCTACTTGTGGCGGTGCGGCTCCCACCTGCTCTACAACAACTCACACCAGTAATCGTCAGGGATGCTGAACGTGAGGCGGCGCTTCCGGCGCAGTGATTTCTCAGCTATGTTGCTGCCGGCTTGAGCCCGCTTCCGTTGTAGCCGAACTTGCGCCTTGCGGCTCTGCGGCTGAATCTCCAGTTGATTTTGACGCGGTCGCGGTTCATACGGCGATTCCAGGCGCGGCTCTGTAACCGTAGTGACTTGAGATCGGAGATTCTGCGAGTTCCGAGGCATTGCCGGGAGAAGAGGCTGATTTCGATTTCCGCTTGGTTGAGCCAACTCCCGTGGGTGGGCGTATAGTGCACGGTGAACCGTTCCCAGACTTCGTTGCCGGTCTCAGGGCCGAGCAGGTCGGTCAGGGACTTGCGCCGGTGGATGTTGAGATTGTCGACGATCAGATGGATGGTCTTGGCCGCTGGATAACACAGAGCGAGTTCGAAGGCCACCTTTGCGAACTCGAAGCCGGAACGGTCGGGTGTGGCGAAGGTAAAATGGCGGCCGGCTTTCGGCTCTACGGCGCAGAAAACGTTGGCTGTGCCGTTGCGCTGGTATTCGTTGTCCTGCCGGGCCTCGCGTCCCGGCTTGGCCGCTGAGGCAGGGCGGACATCGGCGTGCAGCGTTATCGGTTTTTCGTCCAGACACACCACTGGTTCTTCCGGATCATAAGGTCGTTCATAGACTTCCAGAACGTCCTCCATTTTGGCGACGTAATCCTCATTGAGTTCGGCCACGCACCACATTTTTTTCCCGCCACGGCTTGAGGTCGTGGCTGAGGAGCAGAACTCGAATGGTTTCCCTTCCCACGCGAGGTACCAGTCGTCTTTTGACGGCTTCTTCAGCCACCAGACGCACCGTCCAGCGGGCGAAGCCCTCCGGTGGATTGCTGCAGACCATGGCAATGATCCGCTGCTTCTCGCTGTCTTCCAGCAGCGCATCGGCCCCTGGCCGCTGCTTCTCGTACAGCGCCCGTTCCAGTCCGCCTTCCTGATAGCGATGGCCGATTTTGCGGATTGCCTGCGCGGTCAACGGCACCATGCCAGCGATCTGCGGCGCACTGACTCCTTTGGCCAATTGCAGAAGAGCCACGGCTCGTAGAACGACCCGGACCTGCTGAACCCCGCCGCTCAGCAGCTTCTGCAATGTCCTTCTGTCTTTGCTGCCGACCTGAATGCGTAATGCCGCGCGCGCCATACCTCAAGTATGGAGCAAAACATTTCCAGATGAAATTGTATTATTAGAAATTCTTCAGGCGGTCAAAGAACTAGCTCAAAACCCGGAAACGAGCGCAAGGCCAGCGAATCGGCAGTCCGCCATGCAATGCCCCGCTCGGAATCTATGCCTTCGAAATACCCAACCGGAAGTGCACGAAAGTAAACTCCGGGCGGCAGACCCGGACGGCCCACCTTCGCGTAAGACGATTCGCATGCCGATTCGGCGAACACGTCGAATCCGCGCTTGCTCAACAACGGTTCAGGCGCTCATAGAAAGGGTGGCCGGCGGGAGTGGCCAGCCGAGCCGCTTCCAGCCAGATCCTGCTTCTCATCCGGCCCTCGCTTGCCGAGTGACATGTTTCCATCGTAAAGCGATTCGTCTTTTCAGCCCAGGCAAAACAGTCGAATTGCACCACGGGCTGCTAGTCTCCTGTCCCATTGATTCGTGCAGTAATTCTGGGAGGATGGGAGGCGAGAGTGCGGCGGGCATAGCGAGCCATGCTGTCCAGAATCTGGTCGGCAGTGCGGGTCCAGACGAAGGGTTTGGGATTTTCGTTGTGGACTTCGATGAATTCGCGAATGGCCGACTGAAGCTCTTTGACACTGCGGAACGCGCCGCGGCGGATTCGTTTGTTGGTGAGTTCGGCAAACCATCGCTCCACCAGATTCAGCCATGACCCGTATGTCGGGGTGAAGTGGACGTGGAATCGGGGCCGCTTGAGTAGCCAGTTCCGGATGATGGCGGTCTTGTGTGTGCCGTAGTTATCCAGAATCAGGTGCACATCCAGGTCGGCGGGAACCTGAGCCTCGATGGTATCCAGAAACCGGCGGAACTCCACAGAACGATGGCGCTGGTGAAACTGGCCGATTACATGCATTTGCCGGATCGTGTCCGAAGAGCACGTCGCGGAAGATTGAGTCGTAGCTAAACCCTCCAGCCCCGAAACAGTGAGAACAGCGGCATAACAGCGGAACTGTTTGCCGAGTCGCGGTTCCGCGGGGTCTGGAGGAACCTGTTCATAACGGCTGCGCCATTGTGCGAGTCAAACTCCTGAAGCGCTTCACTCGGATGAGTCTGGCCGGTTATTCCTCAGCGAGTTGGTCGCCACCAGAGCTCGCCTCCGCTTCACCGGCTGGAGAAATCCTGTTCACTTGGATAGATCTGCATGCCTGAAAAAACGCCCGCTCAGGCCGCCCGGACCGGCTCGCTGGCGGTCGCACCCTCACGCTGTCCGGCGAAGAAAGCGCGGTCGGCCGCCATCAGATAGGCCACCAGTTTGCGCGCCACCGCCAACGTCGCCCGGTTGCGATGCCCGCCTTTTTCAATCGCTTTACCATGCACCTCTTTCAGCTTCTCGTTGTACATCGGCGCCAGTTTCGCGGTTTCGATCAGCACGCTCTGCAGATGCGCGCTGCGCTGCTTTGACAGCGGCCCGCGCTTCTGCTGGCCGGCCGATTCGCGCAGGGCACTGGTCAGGCCGCAATAGCTCATGGCGTGTTTGATGGAAGGAAAACGCTCCGGCGTCACTGCTTCCAGGGCCCAACTCAACGCCGTCACTGTCCCCACTCCGTCAATCCGGCACAGAGCCCTCACACGCGATTCCAGTGCGGGATGACGCGCCAGCATGCCTTTCAATCGCCGGTCCATGGCCTGCAGACTGACCATCTGGGCACGATTGAACTCAAGCAGCGGCCGCAGCTCCTGGCCGATCCACTCGTTGTCCTTCACCAGACTTTCGAAATAGCGTTTGCCGTGCAGACGACGCCGTTGGTATTCCACCCCGGCGCCCATCAGCAATCCCGCCGTCTTGTTCTTGAACATCACGGTTTCTTCCACCAGCAGACGCCGGAACCGCATCTGCTGGCGCAACGCTCCCAGCTCCGGCGAAATCACGAAACAGGCCGGGAACAGATTACACCGCAGCAGGTCCGCAATGGTGCGCGCATCGACCTTGTCGCTCTTGTTCTTTCCCGCGCAGATCGCCTTCATGCGCGCCGCGTGCCCCATCTCGAGCTTTGCCGCGTGCGGCTTCAGATGCTGGTAAATCCAATGACTGAACATGGTCGCTTCCATCGCGCCATGCCATGGCCCCGGCAGAGTCCGGACCCATCCATCCACCGCCGCCCGCGTCGCCGGAATGCTGCCTTCCACCACGATTCCGCCTTCTGCTGTCTTAACGCAGAAGGCGATCACTTGCTTGTGAACGTCCAGTCCAACAAAATAGAGGTGCATAGGTTTTCTCCACAATCGGGATTCGGGGACCTTCCGGTCCCCCACCTCGATTGTGGAGAATCCCGAACTCCCCTCTACCTACGCATTCAAACAGTAAGGGAGTGGCAAGAAGCGTTTGCAGCCTGCTGGCGTCAGGCAAGGGCGTCTTCGACGATCGCTTTGCTGACGGCGGCGGCGTTCACCTTATAGGTTCCGCTCTCGACGGCGGCGGTTACGCGGGCCAGTTTGATGGTCTGCTGTGCGCGGAGCAAGCTCAGCGTTTCGAAGGCGCTGGAGATGTGAATGCCGTCCGAGGGGAATACGGTTTCGCCAGCTGCGTTCGACGCGGAAGGCTTCGCGCGATTAATCTCGCTGGCGGAAGGCGCACCGGTAACGGAGCCCGGACGGAGTCTCATAGGAACTTTCTTTGAATTTCTTATCGGCATGCAACCTGAAATTTATAGGGTATATACTAGCCCTCCAGAACGTTAGCAGGAGGCTTCTCTATGCGTATTTCCGCACTCTTGAGCATCATCGGCGCGGCGGCGGTGGTGGTCACCCTGACCGCACAGCAGGATCCGCAGATCAAAATGAAGTCGAATGATATCGCGGGCGTGGTCTCAAGCACGAAAGGCCCTGAGGCCGGAGTCTGGGTGATCGCGGAAACCACTTCGCTGCCCACCCGCTATATAAAGGAAGTCGTCACCGACGATCGCGGCAGGTATCTGATCCCCGATCTGCCAGGTTTGCCTCAAGGTGCCAGGTATACGGTGTGGGCGCGCGGGTACGGGCTGGTCGATTCGCCGAAGGTCGAGACCGAGCCCGGGAAGACGGTTAACCTGAAACCGGCCATTGCGCCCGATGCGAAGACCGCAGCGCAGCTTTATCCAGCCAATTACTGGTACGCGCTGTTGAAGGTTCCCGAGAAGAACGAATTTCCGGGAACCGGCCCGAAAGGCAATGGCATTTCGCCAGGCGTGAAGGAGCAGGGGCAGTGGCTGCACCTCGTCAAGACGGACAGCTGCGAATCCTGCCATCAGCTGGGCAACGCCTACACGCGCACCATTCCGCCCATGTTCGCGAACTTCGATTCACCGGCGCAGGCGTGGGCGCGGCGCGTGGAGTCGGGTCAGGCGGGTGGTGCGATGCGCGGCGGGCTGGGTCAGCTTGGCGCAGAGCGCGCGACGGCGGAGTTCGGCGACTGGACGACGCGCATCGCAAAGGGCGAACTGCCGGCGGAAGCGCCGCCGCGTCCACAGGGGGCAGAACGCAACGTCGTGATCACGCAGTGGGACTGGGCCGATCCGAAGGCCTATCTGCACGACGAGATTTCGACCGACAAGCGCAATCCGAATGTGAATGCGAACGGGCTGATCTACGGGTCGCCGGAAGAGAGCCGCGATTATCTGCCGGTGCTGGATCCGGTGCACAACACGATCACGACGGTGAAGACTCCATATCGCGATCCGAATACGCCGGGGCAGCCGAAGCCGCTGCAGCCATCGACTTTCTGGGGCGATGAGGCGATCTGGGACACGCACACGACGGTGCACAATCCGATGTTCGACGAGAAGGGGCGGCTCTGGTACACGGCGCGCATTCGTCCCAACGCGGATCCGGCGTACTGCAAGGGGTCGGATTCGATTTCGGCGAAACTGACGCCGCTCACGAATTCGGGGCGGCAGCTTTCGGTGTACGATCCGTCAACGAAGAAGACGGACATGATCGACACGTGCTTTTCGACGCACGATCTGCTGTTTGCGGAGGACGCCAACAACACGCTGTGGACGTCGAGCGGCGGCGGCGGGGGCGTGATCGGGTGGCTGAACGTGAAGATGTGGGACAAGACGCACGATGAGGCGAAGTCGCAGGGATGGTCAGCGCTGGTGCTGGATACGAATGGCAACGGAAAGCGCGATGCGTATGTGGATATCGAGCAGAAAGTGTTGACCGCGCCGAGCGGGGAGTCCCTGGGGACTTCGGCGGCGATCAGCGCGATTTCGCCCGATCCGGCGAAAGACACGCGCCTCAACGCCGCGCCGTATGCGATCGGCATTGCGCCCGACGGTGCGGTTTGGGGGACGATTCTCGGTTTCCCCGGCGGCATCGTGCGCGTGGTTCCGGGCGTGAACCCGCCGGAGACGACGCTGACCGAATACTACGAAGTGCCGTACAACAATCCGAAGGCAAAAGTGTGGGGCTATTCGCCGCGCGGCATGGATGTGGACCGTAACGGCGTGGCGTGGGTCGCGCTGGGCAGCGGCCATCTGGCGAGCTTCGACCGGCGCAAGTGCAAGGGGCCGCTGAACGGTCCGACGGCGCTGGGGCAGCATTGCGCAGAAGGCTGGACGCTCTATCCGACGCCAGGGCCGAATTTCAAGAACGTGAAAGATTCAGGCAGCGCGGACTCGCACTACTACGACTGGGTGGATCAATTCGATACGCTGGGCCTCGGGAAGAACACGCCGATTATCACCGGCAACTCATCCGATTCGCTGATCGCGCTGGTCAACGGCAAGTGGGTGGTGATGCGGGTGCCGTATCCGCTGGGATTCTTCGCGAAGGGGATGGACGGGCGCATCGACGACGCCAAGGCCGGATGGAAGGGCAAAGGCGTGTGGACCACATGGGGCACGCGGACGCCGTTCCACAGCGAAACCGGCAAGGGCACGATGGCGAAGGTGGTGCACTTCCAGATGCGGCCGAATCCGCTGGCGGACTGACCTGCATGTACCGCCGGCGGTCTTGCCGCCGGTTTCTACTTGATGGCCACAGCATTCGGCGGCGACGCAATGCCGCCTTCGACGTTGAGCGGTGCAGACACCACCATGCATTCGTAGCGCTTGTCCGCGGCGCAGTCTTCGGCCAGCGGGGCGAGGACAAACATTTCGCCGAGCGGAAGGCCGAGCAGCGGCAGGGCGCGGTAGTGCAGCGGATCGGCGCTCGTAAAATCGAACGGAAACGCTTCCACGCCGGGGCAGTCGGTGCCGATGGCCGCGACGCGATGATCCCACAGCCACGCGACCATTTCGCGGCTGGCTTCGATACCCGCAGCGTGCATCTTGTCCATCGGGGCGTAGGCAAGTTTCTCTTCGGGCGAAAGCGCTTCGTAAGATTCGACCCAGCCCGTGCGCACCAGGAGAATGCTGCCGGGCTTCAGCGCAGTGCCCTGCGCGGCGAGAGCGGCTTTGAGTTCGTCGAGCGTGTAGACGTCGCGCGTGAGAGGCTTCGCTTCCCTGCCCTGCTGTTTGCGGTAGCCGAAGGCATCGATCAGGACGCCGCGCCCGACGAATCTATCGGCCCAGTGGTGGATGCCGAGCTTCGCGTTACCCGTGCGGGTTTCCTCGACCGTCACGCCGCCGTAGAAGAGGCCATGTTTGACGTGCCCGACGTGGCCGAAGCCGTCCCACTGGCTGCCTTCCTGGGTATTGAAGTTGTCGAGCAGATCGTCGTTGGCGACAGGGCTGAGCGGACTGACGCGATGGCCGACGGGGGCGCGTCCGAAGAGTGGCGGTTTGACGAAGCCGACCTTCGCATCGAGGCGGAAGACTTTGCCGGACTGGACGAGGCGCGCGGCTTCGACGACGCCGTCGGCGGTGAGGAAGTTGAGGCAGCCGAGAGCGTCGTTGTCGCCGAAGACGCCCCAGGCGGATTCGGGGGCGCATCTTTCTTAAGAGGGAGCTGGTCGAAACGGGGAATGCTGTTCCAGTCGATGTTTTTCATTGGAGCAAGGCCAGTATACAAAGTTTGCTCACTGCCCTCGTTCCCTCAACGTCTGTCGAAGCACGGGCAGCATCGCCACATCTTTCGGGTGACCGAGTTCTTCCTTGACCGCGATCAGGGTTTCCAGATCGAGAACCCGCACGGCCACGTCCGGTTCAACTTCCATAGCTCGCGTATGTGAGGCGAGTTCAGTCCAGGTGCGCGATTTTCCGATCATTCCGAGAACATCGAGGGGTCCGAACTTTGTTAGCAGCAGCTGATGGCCCGGCCCTGAAAGGTGCGACTCATCGGGACGCAACCGGCTTTCGGGCGAGATGCGGTAGACAGCATCCAACTCCGCCAGCGCCGACATCAGCCGGGCGACGTTCTCCGCATCGCGCGCATGCAGAATATCGAGATCGAAAGTGTTAACAGGCGCTCCGTGAAGAACCGCACTCACACCGCCTACGATGATGAAGTCAACGCGGTGCCGCGTCAGAACTCGCAGGATCTCCAGAAACCGGGGACTTGAATTTCTCACGCAGCGTGAGTAACGAGTCTACCTGATCCTGCAATACCTCAAGCCGCTCACGCGGCGACAGCGACAGCATCCACCGGATCAGCGTCAGATCCACGCCGTCGTCGCTGTACTCCGGTCTCACAGATTCAGTTTATTGCAACCTGTGCAGATTGCAGCCGGTCGTTAGACAATAGGAAGCATGGCGGTCGCCGAACACAAACCAGCGAGCGGGCGTCCCCGGGGAAAAGCGGCGAAGCGTAAAGTCCGCGTTCCCCGGAATGCCCTGCTGGTCCGCTTCCTTCTGCATCCGGCCGGCAAGACTTTCCTGCTCGTGCTGGCCTGTCTTGTGGTCGTCGGGCTGGGCGCTTTCATTCACTATCTACAACGTCTACGCGAAGCTGATCGACGAGCGGTTGCGCGGCGGTCCGTACAGCACGACGGCCCGCATTTTCGCCGCGCCTGAGGCCGTCGCGGTGGGCGACAAGACGACGCCTTCGGAGATCGCGGCCCAGCTGCGGCACGCCGGCTACAACGAAAACCGCAACAACCCCGTCGGCTCTTACACCGTGCAGGCCGATTCCATCGACATCTTTCCCGGCGCCGAATCCTATTTCGATCAGGAGCCCGCCACCGTTAAGTTCGCGCGCGGCAAGATCATCCGCATCGTTTCGCTCGCGCGACAACACCGAGCCGGCCGCTCTACGAGCTGGAACCGCAGCTGATCACCAACCTCTACGACCGCAATCGCGAGAAGCAGCGCGTGGTGCGCTACGAAGACATCCCGGCTGTGCTGCGCAACGCGATTCTGTCGGCCGAAGACAAGCGCTTCTTCCAGCATTCGGGCTTCGATCCCGATCGGCATCGTGCGCTCCGCCTGGGTCGATCTGAAGCGCGGCCGCAACGCGCAGGGCGCGTCGACGCTCTCCATGCAGCTGGCGCGCGACATGTTCCTCACGCCGGAGCGCAACTGGCGCCGCAAAGCCGGCCGAAATCATGATCACCCTGCAGCTCGAACAGAAGCTCACCAAACAGCAGATCTTCGAGATGTACTGCAATCAGGTGGATCTCGGCTACCGCGGCAGCTTCACGATCCGCGGATTCGGCGAAGCGGCGCAGGCGTATTTCGGGAAAGACCTTCAGCTCGCTGACGCTGCCCGAGGCCGCGACGCTGGCGGCCATGGTGCGCGGCGCCAGCTATTACAATCCTTACCGGCATCCCGACCGTGTGCGCGAACGGCGCAACTCGATCCTCGGCCTGATGCGGCAGAACGGATACATCGACCGACCGCGAATACGCCGTGGCCGATGGAAGCGCCGCTCAATGTGGTCACCGGCCCGGCCGAGTCGAGCGATGCGCCTTATTTCGTGGATCTGCTGAACGACGATCTCGAAAAGCGCTTCCCGGGCTACGATTTCCAGGCGCGCTCGGACAAGATTTACACGACGCTCGATCTCGATCTGCAGAAGGCCGCCAACGAAGCTGTCGCCATCGGCATGAAGCAGGTGGACGATCTGGTGCACAAGCAGAAGCGATTCAAGAATGCGCCGTTCGTCGAGCCGCAGTGCGCGCTGATCGCGCTCGATCCGCACACCGGCGAAATCAAGGCGCTGGTGGGCGGACGCAATTACGGCGCCAGCCAGCTGAATCGTGTGCTGGCCGAGCGGCCAGCCGGGGTCGATCTTCAAGCCGTTCGTTTATGCGGCGGCGATGAACACGGCGGTCGCCGGCGGCACGCGTACGCTGACGCCGGCTTCGATCGTGGTGGATGAGCCGACCACGTTCGAGTTCGACGGTCAGGAATACGCGCCGAAGAATTTCGAGCATGAGTTCTACGGGCCGGTGACGCTGCGCAAGGCGCTGGCGAAGTCGCTGAACGTGGCGACCATCAAGGTCGCCGAGATGGTCGGCTATCAGACGGTGGTCAATCTGGCGCATCGCGCGGGCATCAGCGAAGACGTGAAGGCAACGCCGGCGATGGCGATCGGCTCCTATGACGCGACGCCGCTCGAAATGGCGGGGGCGTATACCATTTTCGCCAATCACGGCGTGCGCGTCCAGCCCTCGTTCGTCTCGCTGGTGAAAGAACCGAAGGGCAAGGTGCTGCTGGATCAGAAGCCGGCAGACCAAGCCGGTGCTCGATCCGCGGGTCGATTACCTGATGGTCAGCATGCTCGAGGAAGTGATGCGCAGCGGCACCGCGGCGGGCGTTCGTTCGCCGCGGTTTCACCGCGCCCGCGGCTGGTAAGACCGGCACTTCGCACGACGGCTGGTTCGCCGGATTCACCTCGGATCTGCTGTGCATCGTCTGGGTGGGATTCGACGATAACCGCGAACTCGACATCGAAGGGGCGCATTCCGCGCTGCCGATCTGGACGGAGTTCATGAAGCGCGCCGTCGGGCTGCGGCGATATGCTGACGCCAAAGCCGTTCGAAGCGCCGAGCGGCGTGGTCACCATCACGATCGATCCGGAGTCGGGAATGCCGGCGGGACCCCAGTGCCCGATGCAGCAGTCCGAAGTGTTCATCGCGGGGACGGAGCCGGTCGGGGCCTGCCCGCTGCATTCCAAAGGCGGCGATCGCACGACCGTGACCGGATGGGACACAACGTCGTCCGACAAGGTTCCGATGCCGCCCGCGCCGGCCCCCGTATTCCGCCCCGGCCCCTGCCCGTGACAGATCGCGTGATAATGGTACTGCGGCGCCGGCGATTACGCAGGGGTCTCCCGCCGGGAATCCTGCGCAGCCAGCGCCGGCGGAGCAGCCGAAGAAGAAAGGATTCTTCGGCAAGCTGAAGGACATATTCCGATGATGCTGCATTCACGGGCGCCGCTCGCAGGATTCGTTCTCCTTTCGAGTCTGACGGGCCTGGTTTCAGCCCCGGCGTATGCGCAGACAATCACGCTGACGCCCGAGGAACGCGGCGATCTCTACATGGCTCGCAAGATGTTCCGTGAAGCTGCCGATATGTACCGCGAAAACGCGGGCAGGAACGCCATCATGTGGGACAAAGTCGGCATCGCGTTACAGCAACTGGGCAATGTGAATGCGGCCCGCAAAGCCTACGAACGTGCGGCGCGTCTCGATAAGAAATATGCCGATCCGGTCAACAACCTCGGCACGATTTACTACGCAGAGAAGAAGTACCGTACGGCCATTGCGCGCTATAAACGCGCTATTGAGCTCGCGCCTGATTCGGCTTCGTTCTGGAGCAATCTGGGCACCGCCTGGTATGCGCGCGGCAGATACGATCTGATGAACCAGGCCTACTCGAAGGCGCTCCAGCTCGATCCCGATGTGTTCGAGAAGATCGGCACGGTCGGCACGCGCATGCTGGACCGTGGTGTCGAAGACCGCGCGCGCTACCATTTCGAGATGGCGCGCCTGTATGCGTTGAACGGCAAGAACGAACTTGCGCTGCAATACCTGCGCAAGGCTCTCGAAGAAGGCTTCAAGGAACGAGACAAGGTGCAGCAGGCGAAGGAATTTACCACGCTGCGCGAAACCCAGGAATTCAAGGATCTCATGGCGCTGGAGCCGCGTGTTCTATAGGCCGTGGCTCGTCTTCTTACTTCTTTTTTTGGCTTCGGGCTGCGGGAGAAAGACCACATCGCCGGGGCCGCCTCCGAAATACGCGTTTCTGCGGTTTGAGAATCTGTCGGGCGATCCTGCGCTGGAGTGGGTAGGCCGCGCCGCGAGCGAGTCCCTGCCGGCGATGCTGGCGAATGCGCTCGACGGCCCTGTGCTCGCGTCGTCGGCGATCAGCGTCTCCTCCCCTGCACTCGGCGCGCGGCCGGCGGCGGCGCCCGGCAGTTCCGGTGAACGCGCCCAGGCGCTCGTCGCCGGTGCCAACCGCATCGTCTCCGGCTATGTGGACCGCTCCGCCGGACGCATCCGCATGACCGCGACAGAGGAAGACACCGCGACCCATAAATCACTTCGCATTGTCACGGCGGCCGGCGGCACGCCGATGGAAGCGCTGAACCGGCTGGCGCACGAACTCTCGCCGCGGGCAGGCACGCTGCTTACATCCAATGCCGAGGCGTTTCAGAACTGGGCGAGGGCTCTGGAAGCGCCTGCGGCCGAGGGTGTGGCCTTGCTTGAAAAGGCGACCCAAACCGACCCGAATTTCGGCCCCCCTTGGGTCGCCCTGACCAGCGTGAATATTGCGCACGGCGATCGTGCGGCGGCGCGGGAAGTTATTTCGCGTAGCCGGCAACATCAGATCGACCCGCTCAGCCGCGCCCGGCTCGATCTCGCCGCGACCGAGATCGACGGAGACAGGCTGGCCAGGCTCGCCGCCCTGCGACAAGTAGTGGCGCTCAGCCGTGGCGACCTGGTTCTGCTTCGGGCGCTGGCCGATTCGGAAAACACGGCCGGACAGTTCACCGAAGCGGCTGCGGACTGGAAGAGAATCGCCGACGCGGCGCCGGATGATGCGCTTGTGCGGAACAGCCTGGGCTACGCGCGCGCCTATGCGGGCGATTACGCAGGCGCGATGGCGGCCCTTCGCGAGTATGAACGGCTGCGCCCCAAAGACGCCAACCCGTCCGACTCCATGGGCGACGTGAATTACCTGTTCGGCAAATTCACTGACGCCGCGGCCAGCTATCTCGCGGCGCAAAAGAAGCAGCCGGGGTTCCAGCAGTTCGCCGATCTCTACAAGGCGGCGTGGGCGAAGTTCCGCGCCGGCGACAAGGCGGGAGCGGATTCGCTCTTTGCGCAGTTCCGCGCCGAGCGGCTGAAGGCCGTGCCTGCCGACCCCGCCGTCAGCCTGCTGGAGGCCGACTGGCTTTACCGCACCGGCAGACAGAAGCAAGCCTTCGCGGCTCTGCGTACGCTGGTCTCCGAAACGAAGTCGGAACGCGCTTTGGTGGATGGCTACGCGCAGCTCACTATCTTCGACCTTCTGCAGAACGACCGCGTCCAGGCAGCTAAAGACGCGGCGGCAATGGGGCCGCGCCTATCGGACCGGAGTGCGTTCTTTGCGCGATTCGCGGCGCAGCCCTCGGCGCCGGTAAGCGAGTGGCAGGCGCGCGCCGACAGAATTCCTCCCGCCGCGTTGCAGTTGCGTGACGCGGCGCTGGCCTGGGCGCTGCTGCTGGATGGCAAACGGGAGGCCGCGATTCCGCTCTGGAAGCAGGTTGTCGAAAGTACGCCGGGCACCGATTTCTTTGTGCGCGCCGTTTATGCCCGCCTGCAGGGGAAGACCGTGGATCGGCCGCTTCTGCCGGATTCCCTGAATCTGAATCAGTTCGTGGGCGTGCTGGACACGCTCTGACCGCGGTACTCGACTACCACCAGCGTCAGATCGTCGGCCTGCTCCGCACCCTGCGTGAATTCGTTGATCGCCGCCTGAATCCGGGCGTGCATTTCTTTGCAGTCCGCGCCGGTGGCCTGCTTCACGGCCTCCCGCAGCCGCTTGCGGCCGAAGAAATCGCCGGCTTCGTTCTGCGCCTCGGTGATGCCGTCGGTGTAGAGCACAATGCGATCGCCGGGAACGAGCCTGCGATGCTCCAGGCTGAAGCACGTCGAGGCCACCAGTCCGACGGGCATCGATGTCGCCTCCAGACGCTCGATTTCGCCGGTGTGGCGCACCAGCAGGCCGGGGCAGTGTCCGGCATTGGAATAGGTCAGTCGGCCTGCCGCATCAAGCCTGGAGTAGAACATGGTGGCGTATTTACCGTGTTCCGCGCGGTCGCTGAGAAACTGGTTGATGTGCGCGAGGACTTCCGCTATATCCGTGGTGGACGAAGCGCTGAGGAAGGCCCCCTGGAGAAAGCTGGCGAGCAGTGCGGAACTCACGCCCTTGCCCGAAACATCGGCCACCACGAGAGACCAGGTATCCGGACCCACGGCGACGACATCGAAATAATCTCCACCCACCTGATGTGAGCTCTGACTCGACCCGCAGACCACAAACCAGCCTTCTTCGGGCAGACGGCGCGGCAGCAGACTCTGCTGAATGCGGCGCGCCACGTCGAGCTCTTCTTCCATGCGCTGCTTGGCGCGCTGTTCTTCCAGCAGGCGGGCGTTTTCGAGAACCGTGGAAGCTTCGATGGCGAGCGTCTGCAAAAGCTCGCGGTTGCCGCCCGCAAGGTCTACCGATGTGACCCGCGAGTCCATGTAGAGCACGCCGGCGTTCGTGGTTGCCGAGGAAAGCATCTGCGTGGCCTGCGTGCCGCTGAGGTTCACCCGCACGAGAGGCACGCAGACCACACTGCGCAGTTCGAGATCGGTGATCGTGTTGCCCGGCGAGACGCCCTCGGCGGCGGAGGGATCGAACGACATCGAGAACAGGTCGCGGCGGCTTTCGAGCGCCTGCTGGATCAGTCGGCGCGGCACGCGCAGGGCGTCCGGGGGCAGTTCACCGCCGCCCGCGGCACGCGCGGTGCGCACGCTGAGTTCGCGATCCTCACTGAACAGCAGCAGAAAACCGCGTTCCGCTCCAGTGACGGAAAGAGCCGCGTCCAGCACGGTGTTCAGGACGTCGTCGGTGGAAAAAGAACTCTGCAGCGAACGGGCGACTTCGAGGACGGCGCGCAGTTTTTCCAGGTTGCTGCTGCCCGAGCGTCCGGTATCGCCCCCTGCCGCGGGGCGCGCCATGAGCCTGCGGATTTCGTCGCCGGTGCGCGTGAAATGGATCTGATAGCCGTCGGGCACACCGAACTCGATGCGTTCGGAGCCTTCGAGGCGGCATGATTTCTCCACCCTCTCGCCGTTGACCCAGATGCCGTGCCGGCTGGCGAGGTCTTCCAGAATATAGTTGCCGTCGATGCGCGCGATCTGGGCGTGATTGCGGGAGACACGCGTGTCGCGCAGCACGAGATTATTGTCCGGCGCGCGGCCCATGCGGAATGGAAAAGGAAACAGCGGCATACGCATGCGCCGGCCGTTGGGATCGACCACAACCAGAGCCGCGTCAGCCATTCTTGTTTCACTGGGCTGGACAACGGGTGTCTCTTCCGGAGGCGGCGTCATGAGCGTGGTGCGTCCGCGGCGGCCCGTTCCACTTCCTGTGCGCGCAGCGACTGGCAATGCGAACAGTAGCCGCCCACCTCGGTCCGCGCCAGCACGATCTGAAATCCGAAGTGGCTTTCGATCTGCCGGCGCAACCGCTGCAGAGGCTCTCCAAAGAACTCTTCCACCTTGCCGCAGCTGAGGCAGATGACGTGCGCGTGTTCCTGCTTGCGGCGCGTTTCATAGTAGTGCTGCTCGCCCGCCTGATGCATGAGGTCGAGCTCGTCGACCAGACCGCCTTCCTTCAGCAGCTTCAGCGTGCGATAGACCGTCACGCGATTCAGCTTCGGATCCGTTTCCTTCGCCATCTGGTAGAGGCGTTCGGCATCCAGATGCTGCCCGGTCCTGTCGATGAGGTCGAGCAGAATTTTGCGCTGGCGCGTGAGCCGCATGCCCTGTTCGGGCGGCTTGTCGCGCGACTCGCTGCGGGTTCGCACGGAACGAATTTTTCCGGATTGCGTGGAGGCTGCCATGTGCGCGTAACACCATTTTAGCGTTTGCCGATGCCGGATTCCCACCTGCATAAAATCGGGTCACGCTAAGATCGAAACCTACGCGCGAACTAATCGGCCTGTTCCTGAAGCTGGGACTCACTGCAGTCGGCGGTCCGCCGGCGCATATCGCTTTGATGAAAGAGGAGGTGGTGAAGCGCCGGGCATGGATGTCGGAAGCGGAGTTCCTCGACCTGCTGGGCGCGGCGAATATGATCCCGGGCCCGACATCCACGCAGATGGCCATTCACATCGGATACCGCCGCGCCGGCTGGGCCGGGCTAATTGCCGCCGGAGTGTGTTTCATCGTACCCGCCGCGATGATGGTTCTGCTGTGTGCATGGACATACAAGAGGTATGGACAGCTGCCGCAGATGCAGGCAGTGCTCTACGGGATGAAGCCCGTGATCATTGCCATCGTGCTGCGGGCGATCTGGGGACTCGGCCGGACGGCAATTAAGAACGGTTTTTCCGCCGGGCTCGCGGCTGTCCTGCTTGGCTTTGCGCTGGCCGGAACGGACGTGCTGCTTCTGCTGTTCGGCGCCGGAGCCGTTACGGCAACGCTGGGATGGATGAGAGCGCCGCGCCGCTCGCCGCGCGTGTTGGCCACAGTATATGCGGTGGCGGCTGCGATGGTCGCGATTCCCGATACGCTGACGCGCATGGGCCGCTCGGGCGGACCGGCGGCTTACACTCCCTCCGCGCTGTTCGCGTTCTTCCTGAAGGTCGGGCTGACGCTTTACGGGGGCGGGTATGTGCTGATCGCGTTTCTGCGCGACGGCCTGGTGCATCAATGGCACTGGCTGACGGAGGCGCAGCTGCTCGATGCGATCGCGGTAGGCCAGTTTACGCCGGGTCCGCTGTTCACGACGGCCACGTTTGTGGGCTACCTCGTCGGCGGTGTGCCAGGTTCGGCGATCGCCACCATCGCTATCTTTCTGCCGTCGTTCATCCTGATTGCGATCAGCGGACCGCTTGTCCCGCTGCTGCGGCGTTCGCCTGCGGCGGGCGCCTTCCTCGACGGCGTGAACGTGGCGGCGCTCGCGCTGATGGCCGCGGTGACGGCGGAGCTGGCCAGAGCCGCGCTCGTCGACGGGTGGACGATCTCGATCGCCGTCTTAAGCGCCGTATTTCTGATACGGTTCCGGCCTCATCCGCTCTGGCTTATCGGCGCCGGCGCAGTCGGCGGGCTGATAATCCGGCGCGCAATCTTCTGAATACCGCATATAATCGAAAAGATTATGCGCGCAATCCGCGTATCCGCCTTGGTTTTTTCGGCGGTTCTGTGTCTTTATGCAGAGCCAGCGGACCTGCGATTCGATGTGGCTTCGATCAAGCCCAGCGCGCCGGGAAGCAGGCTCGGCACGATTCGTCCGGCGCCGGGACGCCGGCGTTATGTGGGCACATGCGTTTCGCTGAAACTGATGATGACCGTGGCTTATCATGTAAATTACGCGCAGATAACAGGGCCGGGATGGATCTCGGACGATCTTTTCGACGTGAATGCCGCGGCTGAAAAGCCTTCGGGCATCGAAGAGCTGCACGCGATGCTGCGCAATATGCTGACGGAGCGCTTCAGACTGCGGATGCATACCGAGACCAGAGTGCATCCCGTTTACCTGCTGTCGGTGGACAAGTCCGGCGTCAGGATGAAGCCGAGCGAGGCGGCGGGAGATCCTTTGGTTGACGGACCAGGACCGGGGAGTCTGACCGCCCATGCGACTCCGATGAGCTACTTTTCGTGGCTGCTGGGGCTGTTTGTGGATCGCCCGGTGGTCGACCGGACCGGGCTGAAAGACGCCTGGGATTTCACGCTGACGTGGAACCCGGATCTGACGACGGGCACGTCGGAAGAGAACGCCGCGCCGGGCCTGTTCGAAGCGCTGAAGAAGGAACTGGGCCTTCGGCTCGATGCGCAGAACGAGCCCCTTGAAGTGCTGGTGATCGACCACGCAGAGCGGCCGGAGCCGAATTAGCCGTGCCTCCAGAGGGTTTTGCGAACCGTGACCGTAAGGGAGCGGCACGTGGGAACGGCCCGCGACGGCCTGTGCGCCGGAACTGGCATATACTAATCCCCGTAGTGAAGAGGAAAAGTGTATGCGAACAATTATCGCGGCGGCCGCTCTCGCCGCAGTTCTGACAGGCCTGCCTGCATGGGCACAGCTCGATCCGACGGGCGAATGGGCGCCGCGCTTCCATGAGGATCAGCCGGAGCGGATTCCCGGTCCGGAGATCGGCGATTATCTCGGCCTTCCGATCAACGATGCTGCGCGGCTGCGGGCGGATGCGTGGGATGCCTCGCTGCTGACGCTGCCCGAGCATCAGTGCAAGCCGCATCCGTCCGACTATGCGTGGCGCGGTCCGGCCAATCTGCGCATCTGGAAGGAAGTGGATCCGCGATACGCAGAAGGTGGTCGCCTACCACACGCATATTTCGTGGCAGGCGCCGGAGCGCACCATCTGGATGGATGGCCGCCCGCATCCGCCGGAGTATGCGGCGCACACCTGGCAGGGATTTTCGACGGGCAAGTTGGAAGGCGACATGCTGACGGTGACGACCACGCATCTGAAGAACGGCTGGATCCGCCGCAACGGCGTGCCGCGCAGCGACCGGGCGACCGTGACGGAACACTGGATCCGGCACGGCAACTACCTGACCGTGGTGGTGGTGATCACCGATCCGGTTTATCTGACCGAGCCGTTCATGCGCACCACCGATTTCGAGTTCGACGCGCGCCAGCAGATTGCGCCTTATCCGTGCGAATCGGTCGTCGAAGTGATTCGACCGAAGGGCGCGGTGCCCAGTCATCTGCCGGGGAAGAATACGTTCCTGGCGGAGTTTGCCGGCGAGCATACGGTCTGCCGGAGGAAGCGGCGCGCGGCGGGGCTGAAACCATGTATCCGGAATACCGGCAGAAGCTGAAGACGATGAAGCCGGCGCCGAAGAAATCGCTGCGACGACGGCGGCCAAATGACAGAGCACCCTGTTCACGTGGGTCTGGCGCTGTTATCGCGGCGGTGCGCTTTTGCGCAGCAGCCGCAGAATTCAGATAACGTCGGAATTGCACGTGCTGCCGGTGCAGGGGAACGTCTACATGCTGGTCGGCGCGGGCGGCAACATCGCCATGCAGGCGGGTAAGGATGGCGTTCTGCTGGTGGACACCGGGTATGGCGCGGCACGAGCGATAAGGTGCTGGCAGCGATCCGCACTGTTTCCGACAAGCCGATCCACTACATCATCAATACGCATGTGCACGCCGATCATACGGGCGGCAACGAAAAGATTGCGAAGGCGGGGATCACGATCACGGGTGGCAATGTGGTGGGCGATATCGGCGCGAGCGCCGGGGAGGGCGCAACGGTTATCGCCGCGCAACAGGTGCTCGATCGCATGAGCCGAAAGGATGGCACAACGCCCGCAGCGCCGAGCGGGGCATGGCCGACCGATACTTACATCACCGACGTGAAGGAGCTTTTCTTCAATGGCGAGGCGATTCAGGTTTTCCATCAGCCGAACGCCCACACGGACGGCGACAGCATCGTGTTCTTTCGCCGTTCGGATGTCGTGGTGACCGGCGACATCTTCGTCACCACCAGTTATCCGATCATCGATCTCGATCGCGGCGGCAGCTATCAGGGCGTGCTGGACGGGCTGAATCACATTCTCGACATCACCATTCCGGCCGAGAAACAGGAAGGCGGAACTTACGTGATTCCGGGTCACGGAAGGCTTTGCGATGAAGCGGATGTGGTCGAATACCGTGATATGATGACAATCCTGCGCGACCGCTTCCTCGACATGATCAAGCGCGGCATGACGCTCGAACAGGTCAAGGCGCAGAAGCCGACAAGGGACTACGACCCCCTGTATGGCACCGATAAGGGTTTCTGGACCACCGACAAGTTCATTGAAGCGGCATACAAGAGTCTCAAAGCGGGTAAATAAAGCGCAGGGCAGACGATGAACCTGCCGCACGTTCACCTCTTACTCAATCATTTCCCGATTATCGGCACGATCATCGCGCTGGGCGTGTTTCTGCTCGGGCTGATCGGCAAGAGCGATGACCTGAAGAAGGCGGGCTTCCTGATTCTTACCGGCATCGCCCTGCTGGCGATTCCAACCTATATGAGCGGAAACGGCGCGGCGGACAAGCTGGGTAAGCTGCCGGGCATATCGATGAATGCCATTGCGGCGCACAATAACGCAGCGGTCGTGTCGATCTTCTTCATGGAGTTCACGGGTCTGTTCGCGTGGCTCGGTCTGTGGCAGTATCGGCGGTTTTCAGGCGCGCGGACGTGGACGGTCGCAACGGTTGCAGTGTTCGCGGTCATCACCGTTTACTTCATGTCGGTGACCGGCACCACCGGCGGGCAGATTCGTCACGCGGAGATTCTCACCAAAGCCGAAACGGCAGAGCTCAACGCGGCCACCGTCGCGCCGCTTGCCGCGGGGCTGAGCATGTTCGTGACCGGCACGAAATGGATGTGGCCGACGTGCGAGACGCTGCATTTCGTCGGCCTGAGCCTGCTGATGGGGGTCGTGCTGCTGGTCGATCTCAGAATGATGGGTATGATGAAACGCATCCCGTTCACTGTGCTGCACCGGCTGATGCCCTGGGCGATTCTCGGGTTCGCCATGAACGTTCTCACCGGCATGCTGTTCTTCATCGGCAATCCCGGCCAGTATTTCGCCAGCACGGTTTTCCAGTGGAAGATCTTCTTCGTTCTGGTAGCGGGCGCGAATGCGGTTTACTTCACCATGTTCGATGAAGTGTGGGATCTGGCGCCGGAAGCCGACGCGCCCATGATGGCGAAGGTGGCCGCGGGCGGGGCGGTGGTGCTGTGGGTCGCGATTATGTGGTGCGGCAACATGCTGCCGTTCATTGGAGACTCGTTCTGAGATGCGGCTGGGCCTGACAGTCACGGCGCTGGTACTGGGAGTGACGGTGCTGTTCGCCATCGCCGGATATCTCATCGACCTGAGCGCACGCCACTTTGAGCGGAGCCGCAACAAAGGGGACCGCTGATCCGGATGCTCGACTTCTTTCATTGGCTCGAACAGACACCGCTGAGTCTGTGGGTACGCGAGTCGGGAACGATATGGTCGTTTCCGACTATTCTGCTGCTGCATACGCTCGGCATGTCAATCGTGGCCGGAGGTAACGCGATGCTCGATCTGGCGCTGCTTGGATTCTGGCCCGGGACGACGCCGATCAGGCCGCTGGAGAAATACTTCCCGCTGCTCTGGGCGGGATTCTGGCTCAATGCGGTGACCGGCACCCTGCTGCTGATGGCCGATGCGACGACGAAGCTCACCAACCCCGACTTCGGAATCAAGCTGATCTTTATCGCACTGGGGATCGTGGTGCTGTACAGGATACAGAAGAAGGTCTTCAACGATCCGCTGCTGGATGAAGCGCCCGTATCGAAGTCGGCGAAACACCTGGCGTGGGCATCGCTGATCTGCTGGATGGGGGCGATCCTCGCGGGACGCCTGCTGGCTTATGTGGGACCGGTATCGGGGCCGCCGGGACTCAGCAACCAATAGCGGTGTTTTCGGACTTCTGCAACGGGCTGACAGCTAAGCCCAGATCTGCAGAGGCTTGCCTTTTTTATATGTAATAAAAGCCTGAATGGATACGCGCGGACCGCCGGAATATCCAGACACGGCATGGGGCCTGCCGGTATTGATCAGCACCAGATCGCCCTGGTTAATTTTGATTTCCTGAGGTTTGGGAAGCATGGACTGGAATTTTTTCTGAACTTCCTCGTTTAAGTAATTGGATTCAAGAAAAAAGTTTTTCACCATATGCCATTTGGAAATCATCTCCCTGAGTCCTGAAAGCTTTGTGTTCCATACGAACAGGTTTCCACCCTCGGCGGCTGGCCTCAGGTAAATATTAACCGAAAAACATTGGCGTGTCGTCCACATGGCACCCCAAAGACGTGTCGGAGCTGACTTTCGTGGCTTTGTCATGCATTACCCGAACAAGACCGGGAACCATTTTTGCACCCTGATAGATCCTGGTCATAAGGCCTTGCGGCCAGAACTCGTCCATTTCGAGGCGGAATTGATCGAGGGGGTAGAGGTCAGGATAAGAAAGCGCGCGCAGTTCACCCGCCAGATCCAAAGCGCCGGAAAAATAGTTATTCCATGAGGCATCATCTCGTGACGCTGTCGTGAAAGGGTTACCAAACACATCGACATCGCTTTCCTTAAAACCTGTCTTGACATCCCTTATGTTCCAGTTGTGAAGCTGTTTCTGAAGAATATTATGGGACGTGCGGGCGGCAATTTTCGGCGAGCAGTAAGCCGGTATATGAATCGCGAGTATCTTATTCTCAAAGAAATCTTTCAGCAATGCGGCGCTCAGTTTGTCGGCTTTGACAACTTCCGTCCCGTCCCCGGCCATCACGCTGGAGCGCGTAGTTTTTTCCAGCGGGTAAAGGACGGACTGAACTGCCGGAGCGCGCAGGATTCTGGCTATTAATGGAAAAGCAGATTTTGGTTTTTTGGGTATGATGCCATTCATGCGTCCTCCCCAGCGTGCAATGATGCGGCGTGAGCCCGCTATCGTATCACATGCGAGGTGCGCTGGCACCAGCAGGAGGTGGTGGCAAGGAAGTGTCGGTCGCCGGCGGGCGACGACGTCAGATTTCCAGTGTGTCCTGCGTCCGATTGCGGAAAGAACAGTGCGGCAGTTGCCGGACGCGGCGAAACTGACGCCTACTTCGCTTCGCAGGGCATCGGCATCCACTTCGAGCCGTTCGGCTCCATCTTGAAGTGAGTGCTGGTAATGAACGGCTGATTCAGATACATCGGGTCGTCCACTACCGTGGTGATGATCAGATACGATGTCCCGTCGGTTTCGTTGGTGCGGCTGTAGTATTCGGTGAGAACCGTGTTAGCGCTGTAAGGTACGCCGTTCTTGCGCAGATAGCCGGGCTTGAGATGCGTGGTGACCACTTTGAGCGAACCTGCGCGCATCGGTCCGCGCGCCCCGCGTCCGGGAGGAGGACCATCCCAGGAGGCGACAGAATAACCCTGCAGCGAGGGCTTCTCATCCGCAGCGGGGGTGCCACCGAAATGGAAGATGCGGGTCTGCTCGCCGGAGTCCATTTCGACTTTAAGAGTGTTGTCGTCCACCCAGGTGATGTGCAGGCGTCCGGGCACGCGCATCAGGGCCGGCGCGCCATAAGACTTGCACTGCTCACCCGCCGCGATGTCCTTGTCGGGATCCCACTGGTTCGCCATGGCACGACCCGGCCCGTTGATTGGTACGCTGGCGAAATCCCCTTTCGCGGGCGTGACCATGCGAAAGCGCCAGTCCTCGGTGACGAGCGAAACCCAGTAGCCGGTGAGGTCCTCGGGTGCGTTCTGCTTCGGCGTCAGCGGAGCCGGGGGAGGGCCGCCGCGTCCGCCTTGTCCGAACATTCCGGCGGCGAGAACTAACGCCAGAGCCGCCGCGCTTAACAATAGCGACGCAGTGCGCCCGTCGAGGATTTTACGATGCATGGGACCCTTTGCAGAAAGTTACAGTTACTGTACGACGCCTACTGTACGACGCCGCTCCATCCGAAGCCGTCGGACGGGCGCTTGATGCTGCGCATGCGGATACGATGATCTTCCGGATTGCGGCCCGGGTTGCCCGTGATGATCACGTGATCGCCAGGCTTCAGGGTGTCACGCGAAACGCCTTCGCGGCTCAGCTGCCCGCCGCCGCCCCATTCGATCGCCCAGGTTTCCATCTTGCCCGAATCATCCGGCGCCTCCACGTGTACGAACGAGTGCGGATTGCGGAACATGAACTGGACAAGGGTGCCTTCCACCGTGATGGTCTTGTCTTCAAAGTAGGTGGCGGCAAAAGAATGGTGTGCGAAGGCAGGCACAGCCGCGAACATCGCCCCTGCCGCCAGCAGCATAAACGCAGTACGCTTCATGATCTCTGCTCCTTTGAAATCTGTAAGATTGCCGTCACAACCTATCATGCGAAAGTCTTTGGTGTCAAGGCCCTGGAGTCATCCGTGAGCGTCATCACATCATCTCTTCGCCGGCAGCCACTCCGTCACGCGACCCACGCTCGTGTCCCCTGTATAGAGGTTGCCCTGCCGGTCCCAGGTCATGTAATTGCTCTCGATGTATTGCCCGTCGCCCGTCCCCGACCCGTTCCCCACCGCGCCCAGCACCGTGCCATTACGGTCGATCTTCAGCAGCTGCCCGTCCTGTCCGCTCGCCACCCACAGATTCCCGTCCGGATCGAATGCAATCGCGCACATCAGGTTCCTCATCTGCACGGTCTTCACGAACTTGCCGTCCGCCGTATAAACCACCAGCCGGTACTCCTCGCGATCCCCGATCCACACGTCGCCATTCCCCGGATCCACCGCGATGCCGTGCACCATGCTGAACTTCCCCTGCCCGATGCTGTTCCCATACCACTGCTGAATGAACTTCCCGTTCTTATCCAGCCGAATCACGCGCGCCGCCCCGATATTATTCGCCGGATCCTCCGAACCCGCGTCATTCGGGCTTTCGTTTGCATGCCCCTCGCCGATGTAAATGTCTCCATTCGCCGCGAACGTCAGATCGAGCGGCTGCCACAGCAGACGCTGCGACTTCGATTCATTCCAGTCGCCGCGTTTTCCTTTCACACCGATCGTCATCAGCAGCTTCCCTTCCGGACTCAGCTTCATGATGGTCGACCCGTTCGCATCGCAGATCCACACGTTATCGTTCGCGTCGATCGCCATCCCGTGCGCCTTCTCCTGATGCCCGATCACTTCGTCACCCACCAGGCGCACCAGCTTGCGGTCCGGCCCGAACTCGAACAACTGCGGCGCACCCACGGCGTTGCGCTGAAACACCCACAGATTTCCCTTCGAATCGATCTTGACCGCCGACACGCCGCCGCCGCCCTGCGGCAGATCCACCGGATAGGCGAACGTGTACCCCATCGTCTGCTTCCATTCAACGCGCTGGAGTCCCGCACGAGGTCCGTCCAATCGATTTCCGCATACAGGCGACCGGCTGCATCCCGGGACAACAGGTGGCACGACAGGCGCGGTTCCACCACCACTCGGGCGTGCAATCGACAACACCTTTCCACCCGGCCCGACGATCGCCCTTCCGCCTGGATCGGGTGCTGACCCCTGCAGAAACCACTCCGGCGACTGCGCCCAAACGGCCGAAGCGAACATACAAACGACGGAGAAAGTACGAACCATGCGAGCCTCCGACTTATTCTTATCCGTTCTTATCCGTTTTCATCCCTGCCCGATTTGTCTTAGTTCTTTGCCGCCGCCCGCGACAGAATGTACGCCTCGATCGCCTTCACCTCGTCCGGCTTCAGGATCTTCGCAAACGACGGCATCCCCAGCGACGCCCGCGCCCCGCCCAGCACGATCTTCTCGAACTGCTCGTGCACTTCCTTGCTCGCGTAACGCAGATCCGGCAGCGGCCCCGCCACCACGTTGATCCCGTGGCAGCCCTGGCACTGGTCGCCGTAAAGTTGCGCACCGAGATGCACCGTCTTCTCCGGAACGTTCATCGTGATCGCCGGCTTCGGCGGCTCGCTATGTCCGAACGGCGGCGCGTGCAGCGTTCCCGTCGCCCCCACGGCAAAGGTAAGAATCCGCCCATACCCCGGCTTGATCTTCCCCTGCCCCGGACTGTTAAACAGCGCGCTCGATCCTCCCCACCCCGCCAGCACCGTCACGTACTGCATGCCATCGACGGTATAAGTCACCGGCGGCGCCATGATCCCGGTCCCCGCGTCGAACTGCCACAGCTGTTTCCCGTCGGTCGCCCGATACGCCGCCAGAATTCCGTCCGCGCGCCCCTGAAACACAAGATTCCCGCCGGTCGCCAGCACCCCGCCGCCTTCGAGTACCGGATAGCTCACACTCCACGCCGCCTTCTGCGCCACCGGGTCCCATGCCAGCAGCGATCCCGTCGCCGCCGGCATCTTCGCCATCTCGGCATAGAGCGGGCCTTCGTACGACGCATCGATTCCGATGTTCCCCCGCTCCGCATCGTACTTCCAGTTCTTATCCGGCGGATGGACGAACTCTGTCTCGGTCTTCGCCGCCAGATAAACCAGCCCGGTTGCGGGATGAAACGCCATCGGATTCCAGTTGTGCGCACCGTCCGGACCGGGCGAAACAATCATCGGCTTGAATCCCGCCGACCCCGGCTCCAGTTCCACCGGCCGCCCCCTGGCATCGATTCCCGACGCCCAGCTAACGCCCTTCACGAACGCTGTGCCCGAAATGAACTCCCCCGTCGCGCGATCCAGCACGTAGAAGAATCCGTTCTTGTTCGCCTGCATGATCACCTTGCGCTGCCGTCCGCCGATCATGAGGTCGGCCTGCATCAGCGGCTGCGTCGCGTCGTAATCCCAGTTGTCGCCCGGCGTCGTCTGATAGTGCCAGACCAGTTCACCGTTCGTCGCCCTCACCGCGAGGATCGATGCCGTATACAGGCTGTCGCTCTTGCCCCCACGCAGGGCGCGATACCACGCCGACGCGTTGCCCGTGCCGAAGTAAAGCAGATCGAGCTCGGGATCATAAACGATCCCCTCCCACGGCGTCCCGCCGCCACCCGTCTTCCACCACTCGCCGCTCCACGTCTTCGCCGCTTCCTCCAGCGCCTTCGACTCGAAGCCCTTCGCCGGATCGCCCGGCACCGTATATGTCCGCCACGCCATCTTGCCCGTATCGGCATCGTAGGCGGACACGTACCCGCGCACCCCGTATTCCGATCCCGCATTCCCGATCACCACCAGGTTCTTCGCAATCCGCGGATAACCCGTGATCGAGTAAGCTTTGACCTCGGCCGTCTTCACCGACCACACCGGACTGCCGGAATTCTCATCCAGCGCGATCAGCCGCGCGTCGAGCGTACCCACATACACGCGGCCTTTGTAGAGCGCCACACCGCGATTCACGTTATCGCAGCACAGGAAGTACGCATTTTCGCGCGGCACTTTCGGATCGTACGTCCACTTCACCGCGCCGGTCTTGGCGTCCATCGCATAAACGATGCTCCACGCCCCGGTCGTATAGAGGATTCCGTTCTTTACCAGCGGCGTGGCTTCGAGGCCACGCGTAGTCCCCAACTCGCGGCTCCACAGAAGGCCGAGCTTCCCCACCGTCTGCTCATTGATCTGGCTGAGCGGACTGTAGCGATGATCGTCGACGGTTCCTCCGTACAGCGTCCAGTCGCCGGACGACTCAGCTGCCTGCTTGCTGCAGGCACTGCTCAACGCGGAGAGAAACACGAGGGAAACGAAAAAAGGGCCGTTACGCATAGTAGGCCAACCTATCATCGGCCGCCGCCACAGCGCAACCCGCGCCATACGGATTTCGTGGGGCCAGGCTTTCCAGCCTGCCGCCGGGTTTTCTACCCGGCGCGGAGCGTTACGAATTTCGCGGGCATGCCGTTTCTTCTCTGATCGCGAAGCCGTTCTAAGAGGACAAGCAGTACAGGTTCCGAAATAATGGCCTCATGTTTGAGGATCGAGAGCCGTCGATCTTCCCTCATCCTCTGAGCGCGTGGTGGATCGCGGTATTGTTGGCTTCTTCATCGCGACCGCATCAGCCCTTGCTATATTCGCGCCTGACGACGAGGGCGCGGTGGCTGCGTTCGTCTTTGGAATCGAGGCCCCCTGCCTCTTTCTTCTCGCCCTGGAGATTCCGATTCAGGCGTTCCGGCTCCTTATGTACTATGTGAATCGCGTGCCGCGAACTCTTCCCCGCCCTCGACCGTAACCTTTCAACCCGCCCGGCGGATTATCTTAACAAGAGCAATTTAAACCGGAGGGAGATGGCGGAAAGCACCGCAGACCGCGCGCGAATCGAGGCTGCCCAGCGCGACCCCGCGCGCTTCGGCGATCTCTACGAAGAGAACTTCAATCGCGTCTATGCCTATGTCGTCCGCCGTGTGGGCGACCGTCATCTGGCCGAAGATCTGACGGCCGATGTCTTCCGCGAGGCACTGGCCGGCATCGCGAATTTCGAATGGCGCGACGTACCGTTCGCGGCATGGCTTTTTGGCATCGCCTCGCGCATCGTCGCGGATCACTTTAAGCGCTCCGGCCGCGAAGCTGGAAATCCGGCTGACACTCCGGAGCCGTCATGGGAGAACGAAGTCGAGCGCAACGCCATGCTCTTTCAGTTGGTCGAACGCCTCCCCGAGGCGCAGTTCCGTGTGATTCATATGCGATTCGTGGAACAGAAAAGCATCCGCGAGATTGCCGCCGCGCTCGGGCGCAGTGAAGGCGCCGTCAAGCAGCTCCAGCTGCGCGCTCTCGAAAACCTGCGTTCCCAACTGGAGGGTGCCGATGCCTGATCACGATCTGATGGAACAACTCGATCAGGCCATCGGTTCCATCCTCACGACGGGCACGCTTCCCGAAGTCACTGATCCGGACCTTGCGGCCCTGACGAAGATCGCCCTCACTCTCTGCGATCTCCCGTCCGAAGACTTCAAGACCCGACTGAAAACAGAACTCGAAAGGAAACGAACCATGCCAGCCGGATTCCGCACCGTAACGCCCTTCATCATTCACGAAAAAGCGCCCGAGCTGGTCGAATTCCTGCAATCGACCTTCGGCGCTCAGGAGTTGAAACGCGGTGTTCACTCCGAGGTCCGCATCGGCGATTCCATGCTCATCATCGCCGGTGGCGCGGCCGCGAGCCGCGGCAATCTGCCCTCCGCTCTGCACGTCTTCGTCGACGATTGCGACACTGTATACGCGAGCGCCCTCCGCGCCGGAGCCATCACCATCATGGGCGCGCAGGGTGAGCCCGCCGACCGCCCCTATGGTGAGCGTTCCGCATTCGTGCAGGATGCTTTCGGCAACTATTGGTACATCGCGAAACGCCTCGGGCCAGCCCCCGCAGAAAACCCGGGGACCGTTGTCCCCTACCTCCATCCGCAAAATGCGCGGCGCTTCATCGATTTTCTCGGCCGCGCATTCGGCGCCCGACAGCTGAACTTGTACGAACAGGCGGGCCGCGTGATGCACGCCGAGGTTCGTCTGGGCGACGCCATCCTCGAAATGGGCGAGGCCTCCGATCGCACCGGCATCCCGCTCAACGGATTCTTCTTCTTCGTGGATGATGTCGATGCCGCTTATCAGCGCGCGCTCGCCGCCGGCGCCACTGCCATCCGGCCGCCGGCTGACATCCCGGGCGCGATGCGCTCGGCGATCGTCCGTGACCCGGACGGCTATCTCTGGTGGCCAGCCCGCTGGATCGCCTGATCACGTGGGCAGGATGTTGTCCTGCGGCGGGGCTGTGAACCCCGCCTCCCGGGTCATTTCGTTTTAGCCACAAAGGTGCTCAGACTTGTGGCGGTCCAGAACGCTGACAGGGCTCCGTTGCTGTTGCCGCGTTCCCATCTCTGAAAATTATGGACAAATAGTACACGCGACGCCAGCCGCGTTCGTCGTTTCGGAAGGCCCTAACTCGCCCGCAGCGCTTTCGCAATCAGCGCCAGCCCGCCCACCAGCATTACCAGCATCACCAAGGTATTAAAAAGGCTGGTCGGCGCGAAGTAAATGTGCAGATTCGCAATCACCCCCGCCAGAATAAACAACCCGCCCGCCCCGGTCAGCAGCCACCCCAGCGGGCTTCGCCCATTAAAGAACAGCATAGCCACCCCGATCAGCATCGGCAGCAGCGTGATCCCGAACGTGCTCGTCCCGAACAGATTCCAGTATCCGCTCGTCACCATCACCTGATTTGTCAGCAGGTATCCGCCCACGCACGCCAGCACAAGCCCAATCACGAACGATCCCAGCCCGCCCCTTGTCCCTCCCACATCGCCCAGACTCCGATCCGCCATGTGCTTCATGTTGCCACATCAGGATTCAGGGTTGACCCTCGCGGATAGCCTCCCGGCGTTCCGTCCCGCATTGCAGCCTTCAATCAATTCCGCCAGATCGAACTCCAGCGCTTTCAACAGCCCCGCTGCGTAACTTTTGTCCGACCTCGCGAACGACACCGCCTTTGCCGCCGCGTTCCTCGCCTCCTCGATCCGGCCCTCGCACGCCGCGATTGCAGCCCTGCACTTCCAGACCTCGCGGGATTCGCCATACGTGAGCCTGGATGGCATGAGGCCCTCGGCGATGCGTGCCCTTTCACGAGCACTGTCCGCACTCCGCCCTGAGAACGCGTGAAACCAGACAAATTCCCATTCCCAGGTCAGGCGGTCGTGGCGTGGCAGGTTCTGTCGAAGAATCCATTCGATCGCTTCACCCGCCTTATCCACGCCGCCGGTATCGGCGTACCACTGATAGCGGGCCCATTGAACCGCCAACTCAACTTCGAGAGGCACCGTCGAATCCGACAATGCTTCGATAGCAAGTTCAACCATTTCGCGGTTCCACTCGCGGGGACGAACCCATTCACACGATGTCACCAGCGACCTGACCGCGTAAACATTGACGATCCCGGGCTTCCCGCGCAGCAGGTCAAGAATCCAGCTTCCGTCGCTTTTGCGGCCGGGCTTCGCCACCGGAATAAGATTTGTGAAACCCAGTAGAAGCGACCAGAAGCCCGCGCCTCCTGCAAAGCCGGCGATTCCGGCAGAAACTCCCTCCAGCCAGATAGCTGAAATCGCTGCCACGCCGCCGCCGAAGATCGAGACGAGAGGACCGAACGCGGTGACCCAGGCTATACGAGACCGCAGATGCTCATGTCCAATCGGGTAAACGCCAACGTAACCAAGCCCCTTGCGCGCGAATCTCACAAGGCGCCATTTGCCGTTGAACCGGCTGAAGCAGAACGGCCACACCGCAAACCGGTCGATGCCGAAGCCAAATAAACGGCAGGCAAGAACGTGCCCCAGTTCATGAACGAGAACCGCGGCGAAAAGAGTGGACGCTGCAAATAGCGCCGCCAGCACGATGAAATCAGTCTACAGTTGCTGCGCCCTGACTCCGATCCGCCTCGGGCTTCAAGTCGTCACTGACTGTTTCGGCTTTCGCGCCATCGCGCCCGCCCGGATAGCCTCCCGGCGGCGTGTCACAATTCGCTCCGCATCCGGTGCCGCCATCACCACTGCCTCTATGTGTCTGCAGAACTCCGGCTCGCTGCTCGCTCGGCGCATTTCCTCAATGAAAGGCTGAATCTTGCTGAAAGTGGCAAATATCTCGTTATGTGCGGCCCGGAACGCATCGCCGTCGATCGCGCCGGTGGTGACCATCGAGGCCGCCATATCCCAATACCCCAGCACCATGCGGAATGCGGCATTGCGCTCTCCGCTCACTGCGGCAGCGAACTCGCTGAAACTTTCCGGATTGAATTCGATCACGAACCATGCCCGCGCTTCGCGCAACACCGTCTCGCGCCGCAGATCGAACAGCTGAAGATTCAGTTGCGCACTTTCGAACGGAGTCGCCATGCTGCCCATTGTAGGGTTGCTCTCCCCGCTTTGAGCCGACTTCTTACGCGCTGGCCGCCAGGGCTTCGCGATACACACCGCCCCCGATCGCTTCCGTCATCGCATTTTCCATCCAGCCGTGCCTGACTTCCGAACTCTGCCGCGAAATCCCCAGCTTGCGCATGCGCGCGATCAGCGTGGTGCGCGGCAACCCCAGCTTCGCCGCCGCGCCCGCCCGGCCCCCCACCTGCCAGTTGAGCTTCTGCAGCGTCTCGGTAATGTACACGCGCTCCAGTTCCGCCAGCGTACGCTCGGGTGAGGCTGCGGCCGCGGGGACGATTCGCGTGAGTTCCGCCAACTGCGGCCGCAGCACCGGCCCTTCCGTCATCAGCACGGCGCGTTCAATGAAGTTCTGCAGTTCGCGAATATTGCCCGGCCAGTCGTGCTGCTGCAGTACATCCATCACCCGGTCGGGAACCGCCTCGATCTCCTTGCGCATGCGCCCCGCAAAGTGCTGCACAAAATGACGGACCAGCACCGGAATGTCGTCCGCCCGGTCGCGCAGCGCCGGCAGCATGATCGGAAAAACATTGAGCCTGTAATAAAGGTCCGCGCGGAATTTCCGTTCGCTCACCATCTGCGCCAGATTCTGGTTGGTCGCCGCCACAATTCTCACGTCCACGCGGATGGTCTGCGAACTGCCCAGCCGTTCGAACTCCTGCTCCTGCAGTGCGCGCAGCAGCTTCGGCTGCAGTTCCAGCGGCAGATCGCCGATCTCGTCCAGAAACAGTGTGCCGCGGTTGGCCAGCTGCAGCCGTCCCACGCGCTGCGTCAGTGCGCCCGTAAACGCGCCGCGCTCGTGGCCGAATAATTCACTCTCCAGCAGTCCGGCCGGGATCGCCGCGCAGTTGAGTTTGATGAACGGACCGCCCGCGCGCCGGCTGTTATCGTGAATCGCCTGCGCGATGAGTTCTTTTCCAGTGCCTGTTTCGCCCTGAATCAGCACCGCGGAGTCCGCGGGTCCCACCAGCTTCACCGCATCGAGAACCGCCCGGAACCGGACGCTCTCGCCGATCAGTTCGCGTTCGTTCGTATTCCGCATATCGCTATCTCTCCCGGGACTCGTCGTGTTTGTCATCAAGGATGATTTCCGCCAGAAACCACGTGCGCCGCTCGCTCTGATCGATCCATACTTCGATCAAACTGGTCGTGGCGACATCGTTGTGCTCTGCGCAGATTTCATGCGCCGCGCGCAGGAAGCGCGTCAGCCGCGCGTTGTCGTCGTGCAGTTCGGTGAGCATCGCGTGCGCGCTCATGTTCTCCTGATCGTTATCCCGCAGACGCTGGTGCCGCGCGATATCTCCGATCGAATGCAGAGTGCCGGCGCCGATCTTGCGCGCGCGCTCGGCGATCTCGTCGGTCATGGCGAAAAGCTGATCGCCGTGTTCGTCGAGCAGCAGATGATAGTCGCGGAAATGTTTCCCGCTCATGTGCCAGTGAAAGTTCTTCGTTTTGAGGTAAAGCGCGAACACATCGGCCAGCAGCGGGCGCAGCGCGCCGGCAATCTCGTGAATCCCTTCACGCTTCAGGTCGACTTCGGCTTTGGGTGCGTTAACGGGTGCGGTTTGAGTCAGCATAGTCCTGTTCCCTCCTGTTCACACTGCCTGACTGAATTCATGCTCCAACTATGCGCTCATCGCCCGCTCGCTTTCATCCCGACTTCGAGTCTTTTGTGCGTACCCAGTTTCGTAGGGCGTGCACTACCACGTTGGAGGTATCAGGTGAGTCGCGGTCCGTCCTCCGCCAACAAACGGGAGCCCGCTTGGGGCAATACCAGCAGTTCAAGCGTCCGAGCCGCTGCGATCCGGACTTCGAGCAGCTGTCGAGCGTTTCTGCCTGCTCGTTCTGCTGCAACGGGACAGACGAGTCGAGGATCAATCCCGGTCAATCGGCTCCAAAGGCTACCGCTGCGCCGCAACATCCGCGGCGAAGTCGGGGTCAATGGTTGCGGTCGAACTGGGCTCAAGCATGGCGCTGCACTCGGAGATGCTGCGAAGCACCGGCTGTGGCCGGATTCGCCCTATAAACATGCGGCTCTGCTCCCGGTCCGTCACGTCGAGCGCGGTTGCTTCGAATCCGGTGACCATGGTTCATCGCCATGACCGTTGATCTCGCCCGTGCTTATCAGTACCCGGATAATGTGTCCTGCTAATCCGACCACTCGCCTGTACTGCTTTTATCGCGACGCCGGGTTCCGCCGGGCAGCGTCGCGATTCTTCTGCTCCGACCGGATGCGCCAAGCCGCCACCACGATCAGAATGAGCGAAATCGTCGACGCGACGAAGAACAGAACGCGGCTCACCACCAGCGCCCTCTCCTGCCGGACCGTACGCTCACCGAGCACACGGTTCTCCTCCGCTTCCATCCCGCGGATCACGGAGCGCAGTTTCGCGCTCAACCCGGCGCTGTCCAGTGCCGCGAGAGCCCTCCGCACATCCTCGGGATTACCGGCAGCCGCTGCGCCGGTCGCGCCTGAATCCGGCAAACTGCGCAGAATCGTCTCCGCCTGCTGACCGACCACCCGCCGCAGCGCCCGTACGTTTCTGCGTTCCGATTCGCTGTCGGCGACGAGGGCTTCCAGTTCCTTTTCGCGCGCGAGAGCCTGACGCAGTGACCGTCTGCAGCGGGCGAGTTCAAGGACGCCGGGAGTGACAATGAACCTTCGCGCCGCGGCTTCGGCATCCGCCGACTGCAGCGAAAGACCCTCCAGCTGTTGGATGACCTGATCGGCGCGCGCCACTGCCTGCGCACTTTCCTCCCACTGCGTCGTTTGCCGGATCGCCGCAAAACAGGTCCCGAGGAGCAGCGCGAATCCGGCGCCGTAGCCTGCCTTTATTCTCGTCGTACTCGTCAACTTGCAATGTTGCCAAGCCGGATACCGGCCGGCAAGTTGCCGGGTTAGCGGTGCCGATAACGTCGGTTTATTTCCGGACCGCTTCCATACCTTTGCCCTTGTATACAGGCGCTGCATCGGAACTCCCGAGAAACGCAATGAGCGCCTTTGCCGCCTCCGGCTGGCTCGCCGACGCGCCCACGCCCGCCCCGAATCGAACGTAGTTTTGTAAATCGCCAGGCAGCGGTCCGACAATGTCTATCCCCTTTACCGGCATCAGTTCACTGATCAGCGTCATCACCACCGCCACGCGGCCCTCCGCCACGCTCGCCATCGCCGGTCCCGAACCTCGCGTCAGGATGACCTTCGATTTCGTCTTCTCCACCAGTCCGAGCCGCTCGAGCATGTGATCGATCGCCGGCCGGCTCGCGCCGTCTCCCGCGTATGTGATCGATGCGGCCGCCTCCAGCGTCTTCTTCAGCGCCTCGGGTGTCGCGATATCCGGCTTCGACGCGCCGGATTTGACCGCCAGTCCAACTCCGCAGCGCGCGAAATCAGCGCGTGACGCGGCCGGTACCTTGCCTTTTTTCACCAGTTGATCGACGCCATCGGAAGTCAGGATCGCGACATCGAACGCAGCCCCGTGGTCGATCTTCTCCATCAGTCCCGTGGTGGACCCGTAGTCCATCGCCATCGGATGCCCGATCCTGCTTTCGATCTTCGGCTGCAGCGCTTCGACGACAGCCTTCATGCCGTTCGATACCAGCAGATGCACCGGCGCCTGCTGCGGCAATGCCGCCTGTGTGACGAAGCAAAAGACGCCTGCGGCGAATAACGTTCTCGGAAAAGTCATGCGGACCATTCTCTACCGTTTCACCGCCAAAGTCAGCCCGTCCCCGAGCGGTATCAGGAACGCGTCGACCCGGTCGTCCTGATGAATGAATTCGTTCATCTTCTGCAGAGCTGCCACGTCGGCGTCCTCGGCGACTGGCTCCATCACCCGGCCTCGACTGAGCATATTGTCGAGCGCAACCACTCCGCCGCGCCGCACCAGCCGCAGGCAGCGCTCGTAATAACCCGGATATCCGGTCTTATCCGCGTCTATGAACGTCAGATCGTAGTTCCCGCTTTCGCCCGACGCAATCATCCGGTCCAGCGTGTCATGCGCCTCCCCTAGACGCAGGTCGATCTTCCCCGCGACTCCGGCTTCCTCCCAGTACCGGCGTGCCGTCTGCGTATATTCGTCGCTGATGTCGCAAGCCACGATCCGGCCGTCATCAGGCATCGCCAGCGCCATGGCGAGCGAACTGTACCCGGTGAAGACGCCGATCTCGATCACCCGCCTTGCACCGCACATCCTGACCAGCACCCGGAACAACTGCCCTTGTTCCGGCGGAATCTGGAACCGCGACATCGGATGCCCGGCCGTTTCCTTCCGCAGACGCTCCAGAATCCCGGGCTCACGGACGCTGTATTTCAGAACATAGTCAAGCACGCGCTCATCGACGAGGCCTTCATAACGGGACATCCCTCAAGAGTATCGCCGCGTGCGCCGTGCCCGCGCCGCCGCTACTGCGCCAATTCCCAGCAGCCCTGCTGCCAGCAGTGCTAACCCCGCCGGTTCGGGCGCTCCGGGATTCTCTGCCTGTGTCACAAGTTGCTCGGCTGCAGTCACTGCCGCGGCAGTTGGCACACCGATCATCCCCAACCCATCCATCTCCTGCAGCACGGACGGGTCGTCTCCCAAATCCGTCGCCAGCTGCAGCCATTCGTTCAAAGTCGCGATATTCGCGGGCGAAGTCCAGATCAGCGACGGATCGGACGGCGTAAGCGCCGCGGGACCATCAGGATTAAAGAACCATCCGGTCAGATCGGAAGGCGGCACGTAGGTCATCCCGTCGCCGAAAACTGTGTTGTTCGTATCGCTCGTAGTGCTGGTCTCGTCTGCCACGGCGATCCGCCCGCTCAGCAGCCACACCAGCACCAGCCCCGGCACCCAGACCGTTGCCATCAGCTTCCAAGTGCGCCGCATTCTGCAATTTTTGTGCAATTCGCCGATCACCGAATCTGTCTCCGCTGGATTTATCGGCAGCATGTCAGGGAAACTTTAGGCGTGTTATCCAACCGCGGATCTCGGCGGCCCCCAAACGGTCCGCCTCAGCGAACCCCGATTTGAGGGTCTGCCCCGCGGTTAGCGCCGGACAGCCGCGACCCCAGCGCCTGTACCGGCAGAAAATCCGATATCCTCTGGCTCCCCTTCATCCTCGCCAGATCGGCCAGCGTGTACTTCTCCAGCGCCGCAAAGAACGCCTCCAGCGCCTCCTCCAGCACCCCCCGCAACGAGCACGCCGGCAGTATCCGGCACGTGTTGTTCGCCACGTCAAAGCATTCCACGATGCGGAAGTTCGGCTCCGTCCGCCGCACCACTTCGCCGATATTGATCTCCGCCGGATCGCGCGCCAGTGTCACCCCTCCGAACCGCCCAGTCGCGGCTTTCACAAACCCATGCGACTGCAGCGTCTCCACCACGCGGACCAGATGATTTCGCGACACCCCGTAGGCCTCACTGATCTCGCGCGTCGCGACCGGGCGATCGGCATGCTCCGCCAGGTAGAGCAGAATCCGCAGCGAATAATCGGTATGCAGCGTCAGATTCAACCGCCGACCTCCGCCTTCCAATACGACGGCAGGCCCGCCTTCGTGTCCCGCACAATCTCCAGAATCGCCTGCCGATCCGCCGCCGACAGCCGCTCGAACGTCTTGCTCCCATCCTTCCCTGTCAGCACTTCATACAGCCGCCGATACACCCGCACACGCACCACATCCGGCATCGCATCGAAAGTTTCGCTGTAGATCATGTAGCTCAGCGGATATCTGAACATCCGCGTCTTCAGATCGAAATCGCGCAGCGACCGTCCCTGCCTGTCCCGCGGACCGCGCTTTGGAAACGTCTCGGTGAACGTCGATACGCCCTGAATCGGGTCGTAAATCTTTACCTCATCGCCAAAAAGCATATAGGTCACCATCGTTTCCACGTCCCCATCAATCCGTGCCGCGCCCTCGGCATCCAGCTGGCCCTTTGGATTATTCATCGCCACGCGTGCATCCCACGATGCCCGGATCATCAGGTTCGTCATCCGCGTCTGATGCTCGAGCGTCATCAGCGCCACAACGTCGCTCGTCTTCGCAAGGTAATTCGACGCATCGAACCGCCGCCCGAGGCTCGTCAGGTTCTGCGTGTTCTCTGTCTCGAGCATCCGCGGATGCGCCGAATCGTGCGCCACCGCATTCCCCATGTGCCGGTCCGAGCCCATCGTGCCCGTGACGTACCATCCGCCCCAGCGGTCCCGGAACGGCGTGCGATGGTCGGTCTCGAGCGCCGCGCCGCGAAACGCCGGCGTCCCGTCGCCCGACGCATACACCGAAGTCACCATAATCCCCGGGATGCCTATCGTCGTCAGCCCCTGATGGCACTGCAGACAATCGGTGCGCCGGTCAAACTCCGGCTTCGCCACCGGCTTCACATCCAGACTGTAAAAGGTGACCCCCTGCCGCGGATCGAGCGCCGCGATCTCAAACACATCGCCCTTCTGCACCGACCCCACCGCCACGGTGTCATTGAAATACACCGCACGCGGCGACCACGGCGCGATCTTCGGCAGCTGAAAACTGGTCTTCGAGAACACCAGCACCTGCGAATCGATGTTGATGTCGAGATTCTTCAGCAGCGACCGCAGATAGCCGGTCCCGTCGTTGGCGTACTCCAGCTTGGCCTTCCCCTGTTCGAGCCGCGCCGCGAACCGGGCAATCGGATCATCGACGGGCAGATCCCCATACTGGATAGCCGGATCATCGGGCGGCACCCACCGCTGTTCGTCCATCTGCTGCCCCAGAATCAATGAGATACCGGAAGCCAGCAGCAAACTGCCCCCGCCGAGAACGACACGTCGCGCCTTCATGCTTAAATTATGTATTCTAAATGCATATTAAGTCAAAGCAAGAAATGATCAAGATATCCTGACAACTGTGGGCAGCCATCCGCGGCCTCTTCACCCGCCCCCCTCAGCCTGCAGTTGGTTTTCATCCATGTTTATCTGTGTCCATCTGTGGCCAAAATGGTTTTTCCAACGTAACCTCACGCCCCCGCCAAATCACATATAATGGCCGCGAAAGGGCCGCCATGTTGAACCGCCACATTACCCTGACCCTCGCGCTGTCCACCCTCGCCCTCGCCGCCACCGTCTCCCCCGCCCCCGACACCCGCCTCCCCGACGCCGCCCGCGCCCAGGACTCGAAAACCGTCCGCGCTCTGATCGCCGAAAAATCCAACCTCAACGCCCGCTCCTCCGAAGGCTCCACCGCCCTCCTCTGGCTCGCCCACTGGAACGACGCCGACACTGCCAAACTCCTCCTCGACGCCGGCGCCGACCCCAACCTCGCCAACGATTTCAAAATGACGCCGCTCTCGCAGGCCTGCACCAACGCCAGCCCCGAGTTCGTCCGCCTGCTTCTCAAATCCGGCGCCAATCCCAACACCGCCATCGCCACCGGTGAAACGCCTCTCATGACCTGCGCGCGCACCGGCAGCGTCGACGCCGTGAAGCGCCTCGTCGAATTCGGCGCGAACATTGAAGCCCGCGAGCCAAAAGAAGGCCAGACCGCGCTCATGTGGGCCGCCGCCGAACATCACGCCGACGTCGTCAAAGCTCTCCTCGACGCCCACGCCGATCCCCGCGCCCACTCGAAGCAGGGCTTCATGCCCATCCACTTCGCCGCGCGTGAAGGCGATCTGCCGGTTGTCCAGACGCTGCTCGCCGCGGGCGTCGACATCAACATTCTCACCGAAGCCGACAAAGGCGCCGTTCCCGCCCAGGGACGCACCCCCAGCGGTCTCATAATCGGGGGTGCCAAAACGCAGGGAGCCGTTGGCTACACGCCTCTGCTCGTCGCCACTGTGCGCGCCCAGGTTCCCCTCGCCCTCTGGCTGCTCGATCACGGCGCCGACCCCAACATCATGGACGCCGGCTTCACCCCTCTCCACTGGGCCTCCACCGAATGGGAAACCTACACCGCCAACCGCGTCTATGGCGTCATCGACCCTATGGGCGGCATCCCCGACCGCAAACAGAAGCTCCAGCTCGTCAACGCGCTCCTCGCCCACGGCGTCAACGTCAACGCGCGCATGACCAAGCCTCGCCCCAGCATCGCGGGCGGCTATGAAGATTCGGTCGGCGCCACCGCGCTCCTGCTTGCCGCCTCCGCCGACGATCTCGAAATGATGCAGCTTCTCGTCAAAGCCGGCGCCGACCCGAAGATCAAGACCGCCACCAACGCTTCCTCGCTGATGGCCGCCACGGGACTTAACCACGGCATCGGCGAAAACCCGGTCACCGAAGCCGAAGCCACTGCCGCGGTGAATTATCTGCTCAGCCTCGGCGTCGAGCCCAAAGGCGAGACCACTTTCAACGAGAACGCCCTCTTCGGCCCCGCCTATCGCGGCTGGAATACGCTGCTCGCCCAGCTCATCGATCTCGGCGTCAATGTCAACGCGGTCAGCAAGGCCGGTGTGACCCCTTGGCTCGCCGCAGCCGGATTCGGCGACCGCCTCGGTGGCGTCCTCTATAACAAGGAAGGCGCGGACCTGCTCCAGAAGCACGGTGCCGATCCCAAACTCGGCCATCCCTGCGAAGCCCAGAACAAATGCCGAGCCGAACAATGAGGAACGCATTAGTGGGGCGGCCTTTTCAGGCTGCCGCCGGGCTTCTGCCCGGCGTGTGCGGTCTCGCCGCAATGTTCTGCCTCACGATCTCACCCGTCGTCGCGTTTGCGCAAACCAACCCCGCGCGCGACCTCGTCAACAAATACTGCGTCGCCTGCCACAACGAGAAAGCCAAAACCGCTGGCCTCGACCTCACTCACGCCGACGCCGACCACGCGGCAAACTCAGCCGAAACCTGGGAGAAGGTCATCGTCAAACTGCGCAGCCGCGCCATGCCGCCTCCCGGCATTCCCCGCCCCGACAACGCCGCCTACGACAAAGTCGCCGGCTACCTCGAAACCGAAATCGACCGTGCCGCCTCCGCCCACGCCAACCCCGGCCACTCTTCGAACCTGCATCGGCTCAATCGCGCCGAATACGCCAACACGGTGCGCGATCTCTTCGGCGTCGCGATCGATCCCAATGCCATGCTGCCCCCCGACGAGCAGGCCTACGGCTTCGAAAACAACGCCGACGCCCTCTCCATCCAGCCCGCCCTCCTCGACCGCTACATCTCTGCCGCATCCAACATCGCGCGCCGCGTCGTCGGCGACACCACCATCCCGCCCGCCTTCGTCCGCTATGGTGCTCTCAAATTCAGCGCCAATGACCAGACTTATCTCCGCCAGATCGACCGCATGGGCGAAGACTTCCCGCTCGGCTCGAAGGGCGGTGTCGCCGCGCACCACTTCTTCCCCGTCGATGGCGACTACATCATTAAGCTCCGCCTCCAGCGCGCCTGGGACACGCCCATCCGCGGCCTGAACGTACAGAACCAGTTCGAAGTTTTCGTCGACGGCAAGCGCGTCGCGCAGTTCACCCTCGGAGGCGAAAAGAATCAGCCCCGCACTTTCGTCTACGATGCCGACGAAGCCCTGCAGGCCCGCATCCCGATCAAAGCCGGCATGCACGCTGTCGTCGCCACTATGCTCAAGACTGACGACATCGAAGCCGAAGGCGTCGGCCCCGACCACCTGCCTCTCTACTCCCGCCAGTCCGACACCACCACCGCGCCCGTCGCCATCGCCGCGCTGCTCATCGGCGGTCCCTACAACGGCAAGATCGATCCCGACTCCCCAAGCCGCAAACAGCTCTACGTCTGCCATCCCACCGGCCCTTCTGACGAAACTCCCTGCGCCACGAAGATCGTCTCCCGCCTCGCCCGCCGCGCCTACCGCCGCGCTGCCACCCCTGACGACGTCGACACGCTTCTCTGCTTCTACAAGGCCGCCCGCGCCAACGGCACTTTCGACGATGGCATTCGCGCCGCTCTTGAACGCGTCCTCGTCAGCCCCGATTTTCTCTTCCGCATCGAAGCCGATCCCGCCGGCGTCGCCCCGGGCGCGTCTTATCGCGTCTCCGATGTCGACCTGGCCTCGCGCCTGTCTTTCTTCCTCTGGAGCAGCACTCCCGACGACACCCTCCTCGACCTCGCCATCGCCAACCGCCTGCACGATCCCGCCGTGCTCGACAAACAGGTCGCCCGCATGGTCGCCGATCCGCGTGCGCGCAAATCGCTGGTCGACAATTTCTTCTCCGACTGGCTTGAAATCCGCAACGTCTGGCTGCTGAATCCCGAAAGCACCAAGTTTCCCTGGTTCGACGACAATCTGCGCACCGCCTTCGTCACCGAGACCGAAATGTTCCTCGACGCTCAGCTGAAAGAGAACCACAGCGTCATCGACCTCCTTACCTCCGACGAAACTTTCCTCAACGAGCAACTCGCCCGCCACTACGGCATCTCCGGCGTCTACGGCAGCCACTTCCGCAAAGTGAAACTCACCGACGAGAATCGCTTCGGCCTGCTCGGCAAAGCCAGCATCCTCGCCGTCACTTCTTACACCACGCGCACCTCGCCCACCATCCGCGGCAAATGGCTGCTCTCGAAAATATCCTCGCCGCGCCGCCGCCCGCTCCTCCGCCGAACGTGCCTTCGCTCGAATCCAGCAACAAGGACAACAAGCCTCTCAGCGTCCGTCAGATGCTCGAAATGCATCGCGCCAACGCCGTTTGCGCCAGTTGCCACGCGCGCATGGACCCGCTCGGCCTCAGTCTCGAAAACTTCGACGCCATCGGGCAGTGGCGCACCACCGATGCCGGCAATCCCATCGACGCCTCCGGCGTTCTGCTCGACGGCACGAAAGTCAACGGCCCGCGCGAACTCCGCAGGCTCTCGTGGCGCAGAAAAATCGAAATTCGCCGGAGCCGTGACCGAGAAGCTTCTCACCTACGCTCTCGGCCGCGGCCTCGAATACTACGACGCCCCGACCGTCCGCGCGATCGACCGCGCCGCCGCAGCCGACGACTACCGCTGGTCGTCGGTAATGCCGGCCATCGTCAAGAGCCCGCCCATTCCTGATGACCGCCGGCGGTCGGAGCCGCCGGTGCCTTTACTCAAGAAAATAGGACAATAGAAACATGTTCGTGACGAAGAAAGCCATCTCGCGCCGCACCGTTCTTCGTGGAGTGGGCACGGCCGTCGCCCTGCCGCTGCTCGACGCCATGATCCCCGCCTTCGCGACGGCCGCCGCCAGCAAGCCGGTGCGCGCGCTTCGGCTGCGTCTATCATCCGAACGGCGTCATCTACGACAAGTGGCTGCCCACGGGCGAAGGCGCGAACTACGAACTCTCCCCCACCCTGAAAGGTCTCGAACCCTTCAAGGACAAGGTCATCGTCATCACCGGCCTGGCCAGCGATCAGGCCGAAGCCCTCGGCGACGGCGGCGGCGACCATTCCCGCGCCTGCGGCTCCTACCTCACCGGCGTGCACGTCCGCAAATCCGACACCGCCGTCGAGAATGCCATCTCGATGGATCAGATCCTCGCCAAGGCCTGGGAGAACGACACGCAGCTTTCCTCGCTGCAGATGACCGCCGACGAAAACAGCCTCCTCGGCGACTGCGACCTCGGCTACAGCTGCGCCTACAGCAGCACCATCTCCTGGCTCACCCCGACGCTGCCGCTGATGGCCGAGAACAATCCGCGCGTTCTTTTCGAGCGCATGTTCGGCTCCTCAGGCTCAACCGACGCCCGCGTCCGCGCCGCGCGCCTGCGCGAGGACAAGAGCCTGCTCGATTCCGTCAACGAACGCGTTGCCCAACTGCAGCGCAAACTCGGCGCCTCCGACAATCGCAAGGTGAACGACTACCTGGCTTCTTTGCGCGATGTCGAGCGCCGCATCCAGAAGGCCGAAGAGCAAAGCTCGAAGGCGCTGCCCGATGTGCAACAGCCCGCCGGCATCCCGGACAAGTTTGAGGACCATGTCCGCCTGCTGTACGATCTCCAGCTGCTGGCCTTCCAGTCCGACCTCACGCGCGTGACGACGTTCATGTACGGCCGCGAGCAGACCGGACGCCCCTATCCGCAGATCGGCGTGCCCGAGCCGCACCATCCTCTGACGCACCATCAGGCGAATCCCGAGAAGATGGACAAGTGCGCGAAAATCCAGCGCTATCACATCGCGCTCTTCACCGAATATCTGGACAAGCTCCGCAAGACCCCGGACGGCGACGGATCGCTGCTGGATCACGTAGCCTGCTCTTCGGCTCCGGCATCAGCAACAGCGACCGCCACACGCACGGACCGCTCCCGACCTTCCTCGCCGGCGGCGGCGCGGGAACGCTGAAAGGGGGCCGTCATCTGGTTTATCCGGAACACACGCCGCTGACCAACCTGCAGCTGACACTCCTGAACAAACTAGGCGTGCAGGCTGAAAAGATCGGCGACAGCACCGGCCAATTTAAGGAACTCTCCGGCGTATAGCCTTAGTGGGGCCAGGCTTTCAGCCTGCCGCCGGGCTTCCGCCCGGCGTGGTCGCCTTGGTACAAGGCCACATCATGTACTATTCTGACTATGCGATTGGTCGGCCATCTTGCCGAAGCTCCCATCGCAGCTTTCCAAAAGAGGCGATTACACGCAAACTATTCCGCGCCGCGGCGTGCGTTCAAAAACAAATCCCGCCTGCGCGTGTGATCGCTCACCTCGCTGATCCCGCCGGCGTATCGTTGACACCATCAGGCGATGGCGCATTGATCCGGCAACTGCTACGTTAGCAGCGCCCGGGAGTAAATCAATGTCTATCTCGCAACGTATTAACGCTCGAATTCTCAGAAATCTCATACTGCCGGCGGTTTCCCTGCTCGCCGCTACTCCTGCCCTTCCGGCCACAATCACGGCGTTTGGCCTGCCCACTTCGCCGTTTCAGGTCCCCGGCGGCGGCTACGCGACCGGCATCAATAACAGCGGACAGGTTGTGGGTTACACCTACACGATCGGCTTCGCCGGGGCGTCCATACCTTTTCTCTATTCGAACGGCACCCTGACCAACTTACCGTATTTCGGGGAGCCGGGAGGCGCCGAGGGGCTTGCGATTAACAGCAGCGCCCAGATCGTCGGCACTAACGGGGACGCGTTGCTGATCTCAAATGGACAGTTATACAACCTGAACTTTATCGCCACCCCGCCCGCCGGATTTTTTTTGGAGAGCGCCAACGCGATCAACGATTCCGGCGAAATCGCCGGCACAATGTCGGCATGCTACCCCTGCAGCACCACGTATGCATTCCTTGATTCGAACGGAACTGTGACGGATCTGGCCACACTGAGTGCATCGTCCTATACACCGCAGAGCGCCAACGGACTCAATAACAGCGGAGAGGCTGTGGGAGATGGTGTCGATGCAAACGGAAACCAAATCGCCTTCCTGTACGCGAACGGGTCCGTAACGGAATTGAATTTAACCAGCGCGAATGCGATCAACCGCAGTGGTGAGATTGCCGGCATGTCCGGCTCCGATGCGGTGCTGTACGACGATGGCCAGTTGACGGATCTCGGCAACCTCGGAGGCCTGTCTGAGGCGAATGCCCTCAACGATCAGGGGGACGCAGTCGGAGTCTCGGCTCTCTCCCCTCAGTGCGTTCTGCTGGACAACTATGACTGTCCCGACGAAGACGCGTTTCTTTATTCGAACGGCGCGCTGATCGATCTGAACTCCCTGCTGCCGCCCGACTCCGGATGGCAACTCTACGATGCCACCGGGATCAACGATTCGGACCAGATCGTCGGAGACGGATATTTGAACGGCCAGCAAGTCGGATTCCTGCTGGACCTCAGCACACCCACACCGGAACCCGGCTCCGGAATACTGATCGCCGCCGCGCTCGGGTGCTTCTGCCTGCTGCGGATCACCGCGCGGCGGTGACAGCGCCTGCTTGCTTTTTCGGCCCGCCCCTTCAGTCGTTTACGCGGTTTAGCCGCCTCAGCCCGTTCTCGCAGATGCATACTGATCACGCAGCACCAGCTCTTTGACAACCGAATATTTCGCATAGGCCAGGCCTAGAATTTCTTATCCGTTTTCATCCGTGGCCAAATGTTTTTCGGCGGAAATTGGCTTCGTTTGTTCATTTCAGTTTTCCCCCGGCTTATCCACCCGGTCCACCACCACGACCGGCGCCAGGTCCTTCTTCGCCACCAGCCGCAGCCCCAGCTGCTCACGGAAAGCCCCGAAAATATCCGGCGGCTCGAAGCTGGTCTGGAGCTTCGGCATCTGACCGCCGCGGCCGTTGAACTGGGACTCGTCCGCCGTCCACTGCAGCTTCAGGTCATACCGCCCTTCGATTCCCCGTTTGATCCAGCACCGGCCGGTCCAGCACATAGCGCTGCAGGAGATTCGCGAACTCGCCCATCGTCGCGTTGACCACAGACATTTGCCCGAAGGCCTGTATCCCAATCGTGCCGAACCCTTGACCGTTGCCCGCGCTCTTCGTCAGTTTCGGCGCTTCACTTCCCGCCGTCAGCGCATAGACCGCCAGTTCCTTCCGGTCGCGATGGATCGCCAGATGGAACCGGTCCGCCAGCAGTTGCTGCACCATCGCGCGCGCCACCGGCTGCGTGAGCTTCTCGTCGCGATCCGCCTCGGCTTCGACGTCGAACTTATCCGACTCGATCCACCCTGGCCCGCCAACGATCTGCCTGACGTTCATCATGTAGGCGTAACCGATCAACTCCTTCAGCGACGTCTGGCGCGTGGAGAACCTTCGCCCTTGCACGGCCACCGAATAACCTTCGTCAGGACTGCTGAGCTTGATCGTTGAGACGGCCAGCGATTGTGCCCACGCATTCGCCGCGAAGCACGCCGCCACTATTGCCAACGCCCGCACCTGCTTATCGTATCTTTGAGTATGACGAGCCGGAATATGACCACCCGCGCGACTCTTCTCCTCGCGGCTTTCGCCTGCACCCTGCCTGCGCAAACACCCGCTTTCGACAACGCCGAGATACTCACCCGCTACCGCGATCTCGTTCAGCTCGACACCACCGCCGGCCACGAAACGCGCGCGGTCGACTACCTGAAAAAGGTCCTCGAAGCCGAAGGCATCCCCACCCAAACCTTCGCCCTCGATCCCAACCGTGCCAACCTCGTCGCGCGCCTCAAAGGCAACGGCTCGAAGCGCCCGCTGCTCATCCTCGCCCACACCGATGTCGTCGGCGTGCAGCGCGAAAAGTGGCCCCTCGACCCCTTCGGCGCCATCATGAAGGACGGCTACATCTGGGGCCGCGGCAGCAAAGACGACAAGCCCGTCCTCACCGCGAACCTCATCACGCTGCTTATGTTGAAGCGCCGCGGCGTCGCCCTCGACCGTGACGTCATCTTCCTCGCCGAATCCGGTGAAGAGGCCGACACCGCCGGCGTCGGCATCAATTTCATGGTCGACAAACACTTCGACCAGATCGACGCCGAGTTCGCCATGACCGAGGGCGGCGGCGCAACCACCGATGGCAGGCGCGTCAGCGTCGTCAACATCGGCACCGCGGAAAAGCTGCCCGCGCGCGTGCGGCTCGTCGCCACCGGAACCGCCGGGCATGGGTCGGTGCCGCGCCTCGACAACGCGCTGATTCACCTCTCCGCGGCGGTCGAGAAAGTCGGGCGCTGGGAGACGCCCATGCGCTTCAACGACACCACCCGCGCCTACTTCGAGAAGCTCGCCACCATCAGCTCACCCGACGCTGCCGCACATTACCGGGGGCTGTTCGTCGCATCGACGGTCGCCGCGTCACAGCAGTATCTTCGCGACCACGACCCCTCGCGCTACTCGATGCTGCGTACCTCCGTTGTGCCGACCATGCTCAAGGCCGGCGTCGGCGCGAACGTGATTCCGTCCGAAGCCGAAGCCACGCTCGACATCCGCGCCCTGCCCGGCGAGGACATCGCGAAGTTCTACGACGAGATGGCGGAGGTGATCGCCGACCCGTTAGTGAAGATTGTGCCGATCCCGCCCACGCGCCCGCCCTCGCCTGCGTCGCGCCTTGACACCGACATGTACCGCGTCATGGAGCAGGCGGCGAAGCAGATCTACCCCGGCTCTGCCGTTCTGCCTTCGATGTCGACCGGCGCCAGCGACCAGGCCCAGCTGCGCGCGAAGGGCATTCAGTCGTACGGTATCGGACCCGCTTCCACCGAGGAGGACGCCATCAACTATCCGGCCCACGGCGATGTTGAGCGGCTGGCCGAGTCCTCGCTCTATCCGTTCGTCGACTACGTCTGGAACGTAGTCAATGGCGTCGCCGCCCACCACTAGAGAGCTGTACCGCTGGCGGTCTTGCCGCCGGTGGTTTTACATGCGGTCAAAAGGTCACCCGCGCCGCTTCCGCCAGCACCATCTCGCGATACACCGCGAGCGCCCAACCCTCTTTCACCAGCTCGTCGTAACGCCGCGCGACTTTGTTGTAGTAATCCTTCGGGCTCTTGTACATCTTCTTCAGCTGCGCGTTCGTGAGCGCCGTCTCGAAGTTCCCGAGGCCGCATAACTGCGCATCCGGATCCTGCCCGTTTATGCGCCGCGCGAGGATGAAGTGGTTGGGGTTCGCGATCCTCGGCTCCGCGCCCTCGTTGGGCACATGGAAACTCCTCACCGGCACGTCGACGTAAGTGTTACGAATCCCGCCCTTCACGTTGCCGAATTCATCGAGCGCCAGCAGCACGCCCTTCGCGCGATCGAGCGTCGGCTTGTTGTCCGGATTGAAGTCGACATAGAAGCGGTCCCCATGCGGCGGCGCCACTCCCTTATCTACCCACGCGAACAGCTTGTCCAGCGCCACCGCCATCTCCGCGCCCATCGGATACCGGCTGATCGGGTACTTGCACGGATCGGGATAATACCCGCCCGCCGCGCGCGAATCGATATGCGCCATGCCCGCAAATTCGTACACGCGAAGCTTATCGTTATCCGGCTGCATGGTCCCGTTGCCCGCATACGTCTCGCGCATCGTCGGCACCAAAATCGTCGGCACATCGAGCGCCGGGATCTGCCCGTTCGCGCTCGTCGGCATGAACCCGTCGTAAATCGGCTTCATCCCTTCGAGGCGCATCGCCATGTGTGCGTTCGTCAGATAATTCGTCGCCACCGCCGCCGACGCCGACGACCCTGCCAGAATCATCTTGCGCACGGCGAGCCCGCTCAACGGGTTGTCCCGATGATCCGACTTCACAAGCGCTCCGACCTGCGCCAGAATATCGTTCGCCGCGCCATTCGGCACCACGAGATCCTTGTATCTTGCCTCGTTCGCCTGCGCCAGGCCCGCCGGCGTCGACGTCAGAATCTCCAGCCCGATCACGCCCGACGTCATCGCATACGTCTGCGTGAAGTGAAACACCCACGGATTCCCGCTCGGATGCATCGACTCCGCCAGAATCAGACCGTTGAACTTCGCATTGTCTTTCGGCTTGCGGACGACGATGCGCGTCTTGTACGCCGCACCCGCCGCGGTCATCCCCGAGACGAAATATTCACGCGCTTCATAGCCGAACTTTGAATACACGTCCTTCGCCGGAATCGCCGACTTCGACGAATCGTCATAGTCATCCATGAACGTCTCGAAGAACTCGCCCGGACCCGTGACCTCAACCGCACTCGGGATCGACGCGATGACCTGCTTCACCGGTTGAGCAGGCCCGCCGCGTCCACCACGACCCACGCCGGGCTGCGCGGGTGCTTGTCCCGCCACCGGAATTGGCAACTGCCCGAACGCAGCCGTTGCCAGAGCCAAAGCGATCGCGATCTTAGTGTGCATTTGGTGATATCTTATCCGCGTTAATGGACCGCCGAACTTTCCTCGCGACCACTCTCGGCGCCGCCGCATCCCTCGCCGGCGCCGACACAACGGACCTCACCGCGCTCACCGTCGCCCAGGCCTCCGACCGTCTCCGCCGCAAGACGGTCTCTTCCGTCGACCTAACCCGCGCCTGCCTCGCCCGCATCGACAAACTTCAACCCGTCCTCAATGCTTTCATCACCATCACCGGCGACCGCGCACTCGACGACGCCCGCATGCTCGACAACGAGCTCCGCCAGGGCAAATGGCGCGGACCTCTGCACGGCGTACCCATCGCGCTCAAGGACAACATCGACACCGCCGGCATCCGCACCACCGGCGCCAGCCAGCTCTTCAAAGACCGCATTCCGACCGAAGATTCCGAACTCGCCCGCCGCCTGAAAGCCGCCGGCGCTGTGATGCTCGGCAAGCTCAACCTTCACGAATTCGCCTATGGCGGCACCTCGGCGGTCACGTGGTTCGGACCGGTGCACAATCCCTGGAACCCGAAGCTCACTCCTGGCGGTTCCTCCGGCGGACCCGGCGCCGCCGTGGCCTCCGACATGTGTTTCGCCTCCGTCGGTACCGACACCGCCGGTTCCGTACGCATCCCCGCCAGCTACTGCAGCATCGTCGGACTCATGCCCACTTTCGGCCGCATCAGCATTCGCGGCATCATTCCCCTGTCCTGGGAACTCGACCGCCCCGGTCCCATGTGCAAGTCAGTCGAGGACACCGCGATTCTCCTCAACCTGCTCGCCGGTTACGACGCGCAGGACACCACTACCGTCAACGTCCCTGTGCCCGACTACGTGCGCGCCCTCCGCACGCCGACCGCGAAGCTCCGCGTCTGCATCCCGCGCAAGCCCTACTTCGACAATCTAAATCCCGATGTCGCAAAAGCCATCGACGCAGCTCTCGCGGTCGTGAAGAAGCTCACTGCCACCATGATGGACGTCACTCTCCCCACTCCACCCAACGCCGGGCCCCTGATCAGCGTTGAAGCCTACACGTGGCATCAGCAGTGGATCGACAAAACCCCCGAGCTCTACGACCCGCCCGTTCGCAACGCCATCCAGAACGGCGCCAACGTCAAACCCGCTGTCTACGCACAAGCTCTGCGCGACCTTGCCCGCGTTCGACGCGAAATCGTCTCCGTCTTCAATCAGGTTGACGTACTCGTCCTGCCGACGATGGCCGACCCGCCCTTCGCCATCGAAACCGGCCTCACGCGCAACGTCAGCGCCCGCAATACCTCGCCGTTCGACGCCTACGGCATCCCGATGATTTCCATCCCCTGCGGCTTCACGAGCGACAACCTGCCCATCGGTCTCCAGATCGGAGCGGCGCCCTGGGCCGAAGGAACGGTGCTGGCGTTGGCCCACGCTTATGAGCAGGCCACCGAGTGGCACACCCACCGCCCACCCCTGACCTGAGGAGACAACTATTGATCGCGCGAATCTGGCACGGATACACCAAACCTGAAAACGCGGACGCCTATGAGGCCATGCTGAAGCCTGAACTTCTGCCGGGTATCAGCCAGGCCAAAGGCTACCGCGGCAGCCTGCTGCTGAGAAGAGAAGCGGGAGCTGAGATTGAATTCACCACGATTATGCTGTGGGACTCCATCGACTCTATCCGGGCAGTGGCCGGCCCCGACTACGAAACCGCCGTCATACCGCAGGAACGGCGGAAGTACCTGGAGCGCTTCGATGCCAAATCCATGCATTGCGACGTCGCGTCAGTTCACGGACTGAAGCTCGCTTAACGCCTGCCCGTCCACCTCTCCATATCGCGGCGATCCTTTTTCGATGGGCGACCTTCCGGGAAATCGAAGGTCGGCATCGCCTTCTTCTGTTCAGTCAGCAGAGCCCGCGCTTCCCGGCTGGCATCCGTCTCGCGATAAAGCGTCTGCGCCACCGCCGCCGGTCCGCGCATCTCACTCACCCCGAGCACTTCGATTTGGAATTCACCGCTGTCGTTCTTCACCCGCAGCATATGGCCGACGCGCACCTCGCGTGCAGGTTTGGCAGGTTGCCCGTTAGCCTCGATCCGGCCGAGATCGCACGCCCGCGATGCCAGCGCGCGAGTCTTGAAGAATCGCGCCGCCCAGAGCCACTTGTCGATCCTCAAGCCGCTTTCAATTCAATCGTGAAGCCGTTCGGATCTTTGAACCGCAGCAGATGCTCGTCGGTCAGCGTGGTATCCACGCCGAGCTTTTTCAGCTTCTCCGCTGTAATCTTCCGGTCGAAGCCCGCGATGCGCACGCACACGCGCTCAATCGCCGGCTTGGCTTCCGCGGCCACTGGCTCCAGCACCAGCCGCGTCTGTGCCACCCCGAACGACACCCGCTCCGGCTTCTTCGTTTTGCTCACAGGCGCGCCGAAGAACTTCTCGTAGTGCGCCGCTGCCTTGTCCATATCGGACACCGTCAGCACGATGTGATCCAGCCCCACCGCAGCCACGGCCGCGTCGTCAGTCGTAATCCGCGTGGACGGAATGATGGTCCGCGCCAGGCCGCCCGGCACGCCCAGCAACTGCAGCTTCAGACTGTCGGGATCGGTCGGCATTCCAAGCCGCCCGGGGCCTATCACAATCCCCGCCGCCTCGAGCGCCTTGCGCATTTCATCGGGCTTATAGTCTTTGACGAGCGCGCAGAAGTGATCGATCTGCGCCGGCTGATCGGGCGATTTTGTGCCGCCGAACGCAATGTATGCCGTCCCCAGCCGCACATAATATCGCGGCGGTGGGTCGCGTTCCTGAAACAGCTGCGGATCGAATATCCGCCCGTACCAATCGGCCGATGCCTTCTGATCCGGCACCGTAAATCCGAGATGTTCCAGCCCCGTCGTCTGCAGCGGCAGCGGCCCGGCCTGCGCAAACGCACGCGAAACCAGCGGCCCCGCCGCGAGGACCTTCAGCACATCCCGTCGATTCAGCATTCTCAGATCTCGAGCTTACCGGTGCTGTCGCCGAATGAGTTCTGCTCGATCCCGAGCTTGTCCAGCATCGCCAGCAGCAGATTCGACATCGGCGTATGCGGCGCAAACTTCAGATGGCGGTCTCCCTGCAGGGCACCCGAAGCCCCACCCGCCAGCACCACCGGCAGCGGATCGTGATCGTGTTGATTCCCGTTGCTCATGCTGCTGCCATAGAGCACCATCGAGTGGTCGAGCAGCGTGCCGTCGCCATCCGGCGTCGCCTTCAGTTTGTCGAGGAAATACGCCAGCAGGCTCACATGGTACCGGTTAATCAACGCGAACTTGTCCATATTCGCGCGCGTGTTCGAGTGGTGCGACGCCACGTGGAATCCGTCGCGCACCCCGCTTTGCGGATACACCGCGCCGCTCGTGTCGCGCGCATACATCAGGGTCGCGACCCGCGTAATATCCGCACGGAACGCCAGCACCTGCAGATCGTACATGACTTTGAAATGTTCGTCGAACTGCTCCGGCACGCCCACCGGCGGCTCTGGCAGCTTCATGTCTTTCGGCGTCTGATTCTCGGCCTTCTGAATGCGCCGCTCGATTTCGCGCACATCGTCCAGATAGTCGGCGATGCGCGCGCGGTCCTGCGCCGGCAACTCCTTGTTCAATGACGCCACTTCCTGCATCACCGAATCCAGCAGGCTGCGCGACTCCACCTTCCGCGCCATTCGCTCCGCCGTCGTGGCGCCCTCGCCGAACAGCTTCTCGAACAGCACCTGCGGATTGTGCTCCATCGGCAGCGGCAGCGTCGGCGTCTTCCATGAAATCGTGTTCGTGTACGCGCACGCGTAGCCCGAGCCGCAGTTCAGTCCGTTCTCTTCGATCGCCAGTTCAATCGACGGCAGCGGCGTGTCCTGCCCCAGCTTCGCCGCCACGATCTGATCGATCGTCGTGCCCACATGGACACTTCCCTGCTCCGGATGCGACCCGCTCAGAAAGACCGCCGCCGAGCGCGCATGATCCGCCCCGGCATCGCTACCCACACCGCCTGCCTGCGGATGCGCCAGATTGCTGACCACGACCAGACGATCGCGCAGCTTCTCGAGCGGCTGAAGCGACTCGGTGAAAGCAAAACCCTTACCCTCGGCCGCGGGCGTCCACTTGTCCATCGTCGCGCCGTGAGGTACATAGATGCACGAAAGCCGGCTCTTCGGATTCGCCGCCGTGTCCGCGAGCGCTCTGCCCGCCGGGACCATCGAGTCAAGCAGCGGCAGTGCCACCGCCGCGCCGGCGCCGCGCAGGAATGTCCGCCTCGCCAGATGCTTTCGCGTGATGAAATTCATGACTTCTATTCTCCCTCTTTAATGCAGCGCCGCCGTCCTGGCTGCATCTGTTTCCGTCGGCTTCATCTTCATCTGAAACGGCGCGCTCTTCACGATCCCGATCACGATGGCCGAGAACCGGTCGTCCTTCCAGGCCGCTTCAGTCGTAATCGCGCGCACCGTGGGCATATCGTAATACTTCAACGCGCGCCCTATCCCATAAGTCATCAGCTTCTGCGTCAGCGTCGAGACGAACACATCGGAACGGCTCAAAAGCGCCTCGCGCAGGCTTGCCGGACCCGACAGCTTTGTGCCGTCCACCATCTGCCCCGACGCGTCGATTGGGGCTCCGCCGTCCGTGGCGCGCCACTTGCCGACAAGGTCGAAATTCTCCAGCGAGAACCCGATCGGGTCCATTATCTTGTGGCACGACGCACACACGGGATTTTGCCGATGCGCCTCCATTTTGGCGCGCACGGTCAAGGCCTTCGCGCCCGACCCGTCGTCCGGCAGGGCCGGTACATTTGGCGGCGGCAGCGGCGGCGGCGATCCGAGAATGTTTTCCATCACCCACTTGCCGCGCCCCACCGGCGATGTCCGATTCGCCACCGACGTCACCAGCAGAACGCTGCCTTGCCCCAGCAATCCGCGCCGGGCTTCGTCTTTCAGTTCCACACGCCGGAACCGGCTTCCATACACGCCCGGAATCCCGTAATGCCTGGCGAGTCTTTCATCCACGAACGTGTAGTCCGCCTTGAGCAGATCGACCACGCTGCGGTCCTCGCGGATGATGCTGTCGAACAGCAATTCCGTCTCGCGCCGGAACGCCTGGCGCAGGTTGTCATTGAAGTCCCGCGATTCGGGCCGCGCGCTCTTCAACTCCCGAAGGAACAGCCACTGTCCCGCGAAATTCTGTACCAATGCCTGCGACTTCGGGTCCGCCAGCATCCGCCTCGTCTGCTGCGTCAGCACTCCCGGGTCATGCAGTTTGTTCTGCTGCGCCAGCGTCAGTAATTCCTCGTCGGGAATACTGCTCCACAAAAAGAACGACAGCCGCGACGCCAGTTCGATATCGCTGATCGCATAAATCCCGCCCGGCTTCATCCCCGCCGGTTCTTTCTCGAACCGGAAAACAAACCACGGATCGATCAGCACCCGCGCCAGCGCCGCCTCAATCCCGCGCTCGAACGTCGCATCGTTCCGGGCGCCCTGATAAAAGCTCAGCAGCGTTTCGAGATCCTTATCGGTCGCCGGACGCCGGTACGCGCGCGTCGCCAGCGTCGTCAGAATTTTCCTGGCGCACGCCGTCTCTTCCGGCTCCGACGCGGGATGACACAGGAAAATCTTCCGTCGGCTGGGCGTGTCGCCCGACCCCGTCGACTTCAGCGGCCCCGTAATCGCCACGCTCTGCACGCCCGCGTTATTCGCGTATGTCGCATAGATGTCATCGACACCCGCCAGATTCTTCTGCTTGAGCGCCGCGCCGATCGTATGCGGACCAGCCTTCACTTCAATGCGCAGATCGGCCGCGCCCTCCGTACCGGCCGGCTTCACCCGCACGCCGTCAATTGTGATTTCCAGTTCCGGCAGCGCCGCGCCCGCACCTACGCCCAGCCCCGAGCTCCGCGCCCGAATCCTGAACGAATACTCAGCATCGAGCGGAAAGGTGTAGCGGAACTGCATACCCCCGCGCGTTCCGAGCGGCAGCCCTTCGATGTGTTCGAGCTGCGATTCATCGCCCGGCACGCGGAACGTCGAGGTGGTCGGCGAGATCGACGGATCGCCCACCGCGATGCGGCTGATCCTGGCCGCCGCTGATACGTACCGTTCCAGCAGCGCAGGCGACACACCCAGCGCATCGGCGATGTTGTCGAATCCTTCGCTCGAATCGTCCGCCGGCAGCAGCGTCTCCGCGTCCACCTCAACGGCAATCAGATCGCGCACGGCGTTCGCATACTCCGCGCGATTCAGCCGGTGAACAATCGTGTTCCCCGGATTCGGTTTCGCGACGGCAGCCTTATCCAGCGCCCCTTCCAGCTTCACGGTAAACCCATCGATGGCCGCGCGCTCCGGCCGCATCGCCCCCGCGGGCGGCATCATCCCCGCGCGCAGTTTGCGGACAACCTTCTCCCACTTATCCGGGGCATCGCCCACCTGCGCGGGATCCATTCTGTCGAGCATCAGTCCGGCAGTCTTGATCTTCTCGTTGTGACACCCGACGCAGTACTGATCGAGAAACTTTCTCTCAGCAGTCTGCGCCATGGCCGCACTCGCAGCCACAAACAGTACAAGGCAGCCACGCATCATTTACTTAGCCGCCACCTGTTTCTGCTGCAGCTTCTCAAGCAATGCGATCGTGGAAGGCTTCCGTTCCGGCGGATTCGTCGCGAGGAACATTCCTTCGGCCCACATCATCAGCGTGCGGTTTTCTTTGTCTTTGACATCGATGCGCGCGCCCTTATCCACCAGCAACTGCACAATGTCGTCGGACCCGCGATTCACGGCGCCGAAAATCGCCCGCAGGCCCATTGAGTTCTCGGCGTTCACGTCCCCGCCGTGATCGAGGCACATCTTCACGGCTTCCATGAGCGATTCCTTCGATTCCGTATACGTCTGCCCGCCCATCCAGTTGATCCCCGCCGCAGCCATCAGTGCCGTTGATCCAGCCAGCGTAGGTATATTCGGGTCGGCCCCGTGTTCGAGCAGGAGCTTCATCACGGCCACGTCGCCTGAAAGCGCCGCGCGCAAAAACGGCGTCTGCCCTGTGAAATCAACCCACGACAGATCGCCGAGACCCATGAGGAAACGCCGCAGCGGCGGAATCTCCGTGGTGCGCGCATTCACATCCGCCCCGTGGGCCACGATCGCCTGAATCAGCGCCAGAACTGCCGTGCGATCCACGCTGTTCCGGCCATTGCGGTCCGTTTCGAGGTTCCGCATCTCGACCGCTTCCCAGAGCGGCGTGCGGCCCCAGTTGTCGCGCTCATTCACATCCGCCCCGCGCTCGAGCAGGAACTGCGCGACATCCATATGGTTATTCGTGATCGCCATCGCAAACGGCGAGATTTTGTTCACGTCGTCGCGCTTCAGATCCGCGCCCGCCGCCAGCAGCATCCGCACGATCTCCAACCGCCCGTCGCGCGCCGCATAGAGCAGAGCGGTCATCCCGCCCGGCGTAGCTTCCTGATAACCGCGATCCGGCCAGCCGCCGCGCACAATCCCCGCTCCATGCGAACCGCCGCCCGCATTCGGCGGACGCCGCGCCGGTGTTTTCCCCACGCGCGTCACCGCGTCGACTTCCGCACCATGATCGATCAGCAGCTTCACGACGTCAGCCCGATTCGCCCTCACCGCGACCATCAACGCTGTTTCGGCTTCGCGGTCTTTCGCGTTCACCGCGGCGCCGGCGTCGACGAGAGCTTTCACTCCTTCCGCATTCCCCATGCGCGCCGCAATCATCAGCACGGTTTCACCGGTCGGATCGGCCGCATTCGAATCGGCGCCCGCCGCGAGCAGCTTGCGGATCATTGCCGGGCTCGCATTCGCGCACGCCAGAGCCAGCGGAGTGATGCCGTCGGGGTCCTTCACGTTGACATTCGCCTTCGCGCGAATCAGGATATCGACCAGGTCTGCGTCATCCGCGCGCACCGCCCAGTGGAGCGCAGTCGTGCCATCGGACAACGCGCCGTTGACATCTGCGCCGCCCTGAATAAGACCGCGAACCGCCGCTTTGTTACCATCCAGCGCCGCCGCAGCGACCCGCGAATCGGGCGCCTGAGCCCCCGCCGCCGACACCGCCAAAACCAGCACGAATCCAGCACTTAACCGCGTCGATAAAGACGTCAACATAGGTCGAAACCGAGGTTATCAAACGGTTTGATCCGGCGCAATCGAGGTCCGTGCCCGCGCCATAATCGCTTCCACCACGCCGGTCTTCGCGTCGGCATAGTCCTGCACATCAGCCCACATCTTCTGCGCCAGACTCAGCTTCGTGCGCGCATACAAATCCCGATCGGAAGCATGACCGCGCAGCCATTCGCGGAACATCAACATCCGGTCGATCTCGGGACAACCATCCGGGAACACATGCAGGTTCACCTCAGGCTCAGCCCCCTTGAACATCCGATGCCCGAACCACGCCGGTTCGCGGATACGAAGCCGGTAACCCGCGGCTTCCAGCTCCGGCAGGTAGCTCTGTTCCGCCGCAGAATCAGCCACGACCAGGACGATGTCGATCACGGGCTTCGCGGCAAGCCCCGGCACCGCCGTGGACCCCACATGCTCAATCCGCAGCGCCCGCTCTCCCATGGCTGTGCGGATTCTCGCCGCCTGCCCATCAAAGACATCCGGCCAGATCGGATCGTAGTCCACGATCCGAACCGGCTCGTGCATCGATTCCATATAGGTTAAGCAGCCCCTTTATTTCAGGTGGCCTTCAGTCAGATCCCGATTGTTCTCCTCGCAGGAATATTCGATCAGTTCCTGGCCGTGCGGCATCCGCCAGTACGTCCGCGTATTCTTCCAGGGACGCGTGTAGAACTTCGGGTCGTCGACCGTGACCTCGTAGTTCATGTGATCGGCGTCCCTGAGCGTCAGCCGCTGGATGACGTGGAGCTGGTCGGAAAGCGGATGACCCAGCGTGTCGAGCCGCGTTTTGCCGTTGAAGCCGACCGTGTCGACCACCAGCGTGTCTCCGTCCCATTTCCCGATCGAGTGCCCGAACCAGGTGGGGTCGAGATCCTTCGGATGTGCACGCCCGTCCATGTAGACCACGTTGAACCACGTGTTCTGCTCGAAGAGGAACGCAAGATACTCGGGATTCTGCATGATCTGGACCGGATACCCGCCGACGTTCATCGACCGCAGCAGCCCGAACGGCAGGCAGTGGCCGGTGTAATCGAACTTCGAGACGTCATAGGTCCTGAAATTGTCAGCGCCGGCCGGTGTGTAAGGCAGTTCGCCCGCACCCTTCTGGTTCTCACCGTCCTTCGACATATCGGGAACATAGGGGTGCTGCCAGACCCCCTGGAGATTTGGATGCCCGTCCGGCATACGCGGAATGACGCTATTTTGCGCAACCGCGCTCGACGCAAGAGTCATTAAAGCAAGGACGGTGACAGGCTTCATAGCGGAATCTCAAGCGCAAGATATACCGCGGTCAAAGCCGGCGTCAAGCCGCGCCCGCGGCACCGCGGCACCCCGGGTTTCGGGTGACAACTGAATATCAGGAAGATTCTTCATGTCCTCAAGGGCTTACCTCGCTCCAACTGCACCAGCCGCCAATCTGTCTGCGACAATGGAGCCGCAATGAAGTCGACAGTCGCGAGTTCCCGCACAACCTGGCGCTCGCTGCCGAAGAAAATAGATTTTGCCAAACGAACCCGGGACAGCCACACCCGGGGCATATACTTTCCACTTGGAGCGCCGCGACAGCGGACGTTTTTCCTTCACGGGGGGCACTGAGAGAATCATGAGTCAAACCAGCCTGGACGACGTGCTGACAGCCATCGGGAGTCCGGTGGACATGCTGCGCAACTCGCAGATCGGCCCCTATGCGTTCCCTGTCGTGCGCCACGAATTCAGCAACTGGCGCGATGAACAGCGCTCCTGGCGCGAGACGTGCGCGCTCTTCGATCAGTCCCATCACATGACCGACCTCTACGTGAAGGGCCCCGACGCGCTCCGGCTCTTTTCCGACCTCGGCGTCAACAGCTTCAAAAACTTCAGGGTCAACCAGGCCAAACAGTTCGTCGCCTGCACGCCCGATGGCGATGTCATCGGCGACGCCATCCTTTTTCATCTCGACGAAAACAGTTTCAACCTCGTCGGCCGTCCGCCTGCCGAGAACTGGGTGCAGTTCCACGCGCAGACGGGTGGCTACAACGTCACGGTCGAACGCGACGAGCGCTCCGCCGTCAATCAGGGCCGCCGCAAAACGTATCGCTATCAGGTGCAGGGCCCGCACGCCCAGAAGGTCATGGAGAAAGCCAGCGGCGCGCCCGCTCCCGATATCCGCTTTTTCCATATGGATAAGTTCGTGATCGCCGGCAAAACCGTTCGGGCGCTGCGGCACGGCATGGTGGGACGGCCGGGGTGGGAACTCTTCGGTCCATGGGAAGATGGCGAAATCGTGCGCGACGCCATCGTCGCCGCCGGACAGGAATTTGGCATTCGCCAGGTGGGCGCGCGAACTTATCCGACGTCGTGCCTCGAATCGGGCTGGATTCCTTCGCCGCTCCCGGCAATTTACACCGGTGACAAGCTGAAGCCCTATCGGCGGTGGCTCACTTCGAAGAGCTACGAGGCCATGGCGTCGCTCGGCGGGAGTTTCTATTCCAGCAACATTGAAGACTATTACCTGACGCCCTGGGATCTGGGCTATGGGCAGTTTGTGAAATTCGATCACGAGTTCATCGGCCGCGAAGCGCTGGAGAGAATGGCGGCGCACCAGAAACGCGATAAAGTTACTTTGGTCTGGAACGGTGACGACATTGCGCGCGCTTATCGGTCTCTTTCCGACGAAGGCGGTGACATCGTCAAATACATCGACCTGCCCCTCGCCAACTATGCGACGCTGCCTTACGATAAAGTGCTCGTGTCGGGAAAAACGATCGGCGTCTCGACTTACACCGGCTACACTTACAACGAACGCGCCATGATTTCGCTCGCCATGATCGATAAGGAGCACAGCGAGCCCGGCACAGAGGTCACGCTGGTGTGGGGCGAGGAAAAGGGCGGATCGACCAAGCCTACGGTCGAGCGTCACCGGCAGATCGACATTCGCGCCACCGTAGCGCCCGCGCCTTTCGCGGAAGTCGCGCGCACCGCTTATCGCCCGATGGCAAAAGCATAGAAAGGACCCAATGGCCTATATCTTTCACGAAGACAAGTTGCCGAGGCTGGTATCGGCCGTGCCCGGCCGCGAGCGCACATTCTTCGTCAATAAAGAACTGACGAAGATCGACGACATGCTCGCCGGCATCATGCGCTATAAGCATGGAGCATCATCGCCTTATCACCTGCACGAAAACTGCGAGCACTTTTACTTCATCATGGAAGGAAACGGCACAGTCGAAACCGAGGACACTGTTCGCAAGGTCGGTCCGGGCGACATGGTATTCATACCAGCCGAAGCCAAACACCGGCTGCGCGCGACCGAATCACCGCTGTTCTATTTCGAATTTCAGGCGCCAAACCGCTTCGTGACCACTATCCTCGACGGTACTCCCGAAGACCTGGTCTGGAACCGTATCGAAGGCGGAGTCTGGGTTCAGACCTAAACCAATGTCCAGCAAACTTACTTTCATCGACACCAACACTCTGCCCCGCCTGCAGACTCCGCAGGGCGAAGTCACTGAAGTCCTGAACAACGCCCTGCAGGGTGCGAAGAATGTCTTAGGCACACTTCGGTGGCTTCAACCCGGAGAACACTTCAAAGCGGAACCTCAAGACAAGCACCAGCTCATCTACCTGATGGAGGGCAGCGGGAACATCAGTCTCGACAACAAGGACTATGATGTGCCGCGAGGCGCGGGTGTATATCTTGGCCCATCCGAAACCGCGACTATCAAGGCTTCCACGGGCGATACGGTGAAGCTGTTCCACCTGATCGTTCCGCAGATACCCAAGTAACCCATGGCAGGCAAAACTTCCCGGGCCAAGGCTGCCGCAGTCGACGACATCTCTCCGGAGATCCATCTGCGCCTGTACCGCGTTCAGGTTGAGCTGCGCGAGTCAGAGCAGCGTGCTTATGACCTTTTCCTGCAGAACCTCGTCAAGGGTACAAGCCATCTTTCGCTGGGCCAGGAAGCCGTCGCGGCCGGTTTCGCAACGGCAATGGAACCGGGCGACCTGACTTTCTGCACCTATCGCGGCCACGCCCATACGCTGGCGCGCGGTGTCCCGATGGCCAAGGTTCTCGGCGAACTGATGGGCCGCGACAATGGCCTGCTGCGCGGCAAAGGAGGCTCCATGCATCTGACCTCCGTGGAGCACGGCGTCATGGGCTCCTATGCCATCGTGGGCACCCACATTCCGATCGCCTGCGGTGCGGCCTGGCGTGCGCAGTACAAAGGTGACAAAGACATCACTGTCTGTTTCTTCGGCGACGGCACCACGAACATCGGCGCTTTCCATGAGGGTCTCAATCTCGCCGTCATCTGGAAACTGCCCGTAGTCTTTGTCTGCGAGAACAATCTTTACATGGAGTACACTCCCATCGGCGATGTCACCGCCGTGCCGGACCCCGCAGCCGGCCGCGCCTCGGCCTATGGGCTGGAACGGATCATCATCGACGGTCAGGATGCCGACGTTGTGTATCGCACCGCCAAATCCGCCTACGATAAAGCCCGCTCAGGCGGCGGGCCGTCGCTGATCGAATGCCTGACTTACCGGTACAGTGGGCACTCCCGCGCCGATCCAGCCAAGTATCGCCCTGAGGGCGAACTCGACCACTGGAAAGGTAACCGCGACCCGATTCGCATCTATCGCGAACGGCTTCTGCAACTGGGCGTACCGGAGGAGACTCTTCTCGAAATCGAAGACGTGGTGCGCCAGCGCGTTGACGAGGCCACCGCAATCTGTAAGGCCTCGCCGCCTCCGCCTGCCGATATCCTCAGCACTGACGTTTATGCCGACGGAGGATGCGCATGGCGGAATTGACCTATCGCGAAGCCGTCGCGCGCGGCATCGCACAGGAGATGGAGCGCGACCCCGATGTGGTGTTCCTGGGTGAAGATGTCGCCAAAGCCGGTGGCGTATTTAAATCAACGGTAGGACTCTTCGAGCAATTCGGGCCGCGGCGCGTCCGCGACACGCCCATTTCAGAACAGGCTATTCTTGGCGCGGCAATGGGAGCGGCCATGACCGGTCTTAAGCCGATCGCTGAAATCATGTTCTCTGATTTCATCGCAGTCTGTTTCGACTACCTGGCGAATCAGTATTCCAAGAGCCGCTATATGACCAACGGCCAGGTGAAATGCCCTCTGGTCGTTCGCACGGCCAATGGCGGCGGGCTGCGGTTCGGCGCGCAGCACAGCCAGAGCGTCGAGAACTGGTGCATGATGATTCCTGGTCTTAAGGTGGTCGCACCTTCGACGCCTGCGGATGTTATCGGGCTTCTGGCAGCGTCTGTACGCGATCCCGACCCGGTCATATTTCTCGAGCACAAATCGCTCTACCCGATCAAAGGCGAGGTGCCTGATGGCGAGATCGTCGACCAGTTGGGCGTTGCGAAAATCGTTCGTCCGGGAAAGGACGCAACGATTCTCGCGCTCGCCCTCATGGTGCCGCGCGCGATGGCAGCAGCCGAGAAGCTCAATGCCGAAGATGGCATCGACTGCGAGGTTATCGACGTGCGCTCGCTCGTTCCAATGGACACGCAGACCATGCTGAATTCGCTGAAGCGCACCAGCCGGCTGTTCACTGTCGAAGAAAATCCCAGGCTATGCGGCTGGGGCGCGGAACTGGTGTCGATCCTGGCAGAGGAAGCGTTTTACGATCTGGATGGGCCGCCGGTCCGCATCACAACGCCGCATATACCGCTTCCTTCGACTGATGTCCTCGAAGACCTGGCGATACCCAGTGTCGATCGTATCGCTGAAGCTATTCGCCGCTCGATGAAATCTTAAAAACTATTTATTCCAGCAGGGAGTAGGGTCCCAGCCCTTCCCGTCTGGTTCTTTTTTGAAGTTATAAGTCCTGATGAACGGTCCTGTCAGATAGACCGGGTCGTCGACCATGGTGGTTACAACGATGTATTGGTCGTTCTTCTGACCATCAACCAGGTTGACGAACTCGTTCAGTACGGCCTTATCGCTGTATGGTACGCCGTTTTTTCTGAGATATCCCGGGAGCATGTCCGTGGTCTCGATATGCAGTGTGGCTGTCTTAGGAGGAGGCCCCGGCCTTTGACCAAAGCCGCGTCCGCCCGCGTTGAATCCGGGACCTTCCCACTTAGCGGTGGAGTAACCCTGGAGCGAGGGTGCACCCGCAGATGACGGGCTGAAGTGCCAGATGCGGCTCTGCGTCCCGGCATCTGCATCGACCTTGAGCGTGTTGTCGTCGGTCCACGTGATGTGAAGACGGCCGGGCCTTTGCATCAGACCTACGGCACCGTAAGCTTTGCACTGGTTGCCATCCGCGATGTCTTTATCAGGGTCCCACGCGTTTGCGATCTGCCGCGCCTGGGCATTGATCGGCATATAAAGGAGGTCCCCTTTGATCGGACTTACACGGAAGCGCCACTCATCGACGATGATGGACACCCAGTAACCGGTGAGGTCGAACGGCGCCCGCGACTTTCCGGTTGGCGGCGGCCCAGGAGGCCCTCCGCGTCCCTGCGCAAACATAAGGCCTGCCAGAACGAATACCGAGAGAAAGCTCTTCATTTCTTGCCACTCAGGCCTTTATAGATGGCCTCAACAAACATATCCGGCGTCCAGTTCGGATTCCTGCCGTAGCGGTCGTTCCAGTCTTCGGTGGGCTTAGCCGCCTTGATCTGCGCCAGGGTCATGTCCTTTTTCATCATCCATTGGACACGGTCGCCAATGATCGTGCACATGTCGCGGTAGTAAGCCAGGTCGGCTAAGTCTCCGATGCGGCCATGACCGGGTATAAACAGCGTTCCACCCTCGGTACGAAATTCCGCTTCCGCCATGTCGTCCAGCTTGTTCAATGCGTCGAGGACCCCCTGAAAGGTCCCGCCACGCGCCAGATCGACGTAAGGGAAGCTCGTCATGTCGAAGATATCCCCGGTTGCGATAATGTCTGATCCGCGGAACCATACGATGCTGTCTCCGTCCGTCGTCGCGGCGGGCATATGGATCAGTTCGACACCTTCGCCATTAAAGAAATGACTGAGCTTTAAGTAGGCACCAAGATAGGTGTCGGTCGGCTGGCCGTTGCCTGGCATCTTAGCGTCCACGAGACGGAGCATCGCTTTCTCGGTGGAAAGAATTGCCGCGTCATCGTTAGCCAGACCGCTGTTCAGATCGGCGGCGACGTTACCGCCCGTAAATGTCTTGCCCGCTTCGGCGATCTTCACGTTGCCGCCTGTGTGATCCGGAGCGATCGTCGTATTGGCGAGATAGCGAATCGGCTTCGGAGGCGCAAAGCTGCGCTGGGGCTGTCCTTCTTTTGCGAGTTCCACTGACAGCTGGTTCACAGCCGCGATCACCTGATCGGTCATTTGCGAAGAACCGGCGTCGACCATGAATACACCATCCGGGCCAACTGAGAGGGTGATGTTCGCGCCTGCCCCGGCGAGCATGTAGATATGGCCGCGCACAGGAACAATTTCGATTTTCTGAGCCGAAGCCAGAGCTGCCCAGACTAAGGTGAGGATTACGACTCGCCTATTTTTTCGCATTCTTCTCTCGTTGGATCTTGCGCGCGAGTTCCGGATACATGGTCGCGGAGCCGCCCAGAGTGGCTTCTATCGGGATCTTATACTTCTCCCCAAACTCCGGCAGGAATGGGTTCTGACCCGGCATGTAGCTTGGTACAACTCCCTGCGGCCGGACCACTTCTTCCACAACCGTGCAGGGATACGGCGGAATCTGCTGGTTCAGGGCGAGGCGATATTCGCTGGCGCGGATCATTGGCTCCGTCAGATAGATCGGATCGTAGGCAACCGTGACCCAGGTCAGATAATCGCCGCGGCGGATCCAGTACTGCGTAAGAGTGGCCTGATCGCTGGAGGGAACGCCGTTGCGCCGGTAATAGTCTTCCTTGAGATGCGTGGTGGTGATTTTCAGCATTTCGCCGACAAATTCCGCGGTCGAAAATCCGCCCCAGGTGTGGGCGGCATACTCAGACGGCCGGGCGCGGCCATCCATGTAATAGGGGTTGTCGACGGAGCGCAGCCACTCGGCGTGATAAGCGGTAAGCTGGCGCGTTACCGGGTCGATTTCCTTCCAGATGCGAACCTGCGACGGTCCGCGTGAAATATACATGGCGCCGTGGGGACGGCACTGCCATTCGGGAAGGGTGTACAGCGAAGCATTCCACTCTTCGGCGCGGAGCAGGCCCTGATGGCTCATCGGAATACCGAGGAATTCGCCGACGTGCGGATCGCCGGTGTTGTCTTCGTCCTGCACCGGGGCCCATTCGCCTGAAAAATCCATCTGGGCGAATGCGGGCAGGGCCATCGTAACGCAAAGAACGATTTTGCCGAAGCTCATCAGGCGCATACGACTGCAGATTCTATCACCGGCTGGAAACGTCGTTGTATCATTGCGATTCGGCAAGTGAACTCCAAATCCCACCGGTATCTTCCATTTCTCCTTGTACTGTTTGTCGGCAGCGGATGCTCCGCGCTCATCTACGAAGTCGTCTGGCTGCAGTTGTTGCAGCTTGTGATAGGCTCGTCGGCCGCTTCGCTGGCGGTGCTGCTGGGAACGTTCATGGGAGGGATGTGTCTGGGGAGCATTCTGCTTCCGCGTTTCATTTCGGCGCGCGAGCATCCACTGCGGGTTTACGGTCTGCTCGAACTGGGCACAGGGGTTTTCGGCGTCGCGGTGCTTTTCGGGCTGCCGCTGATTCAGAACCTCTACACGGCGAGCATCGGGCATGGCATGCCGGGCATCCTGCTGCGGAGCGTGGCGTCCGCAGTCTGCCTGCTGGTGCCCACCATGCTGATGGGCGCGACGCTGCCGGCGATTTCGCGCTGGATCGAGACCACTCCACAAGCGGCGTCGTGGTGGGGATTTTTCTATGGCGGCAACATCGCGGGCGGCGTATTCGGATGCCTGCTGGCCGGATTCTACCTGCTGCGCATACACGACATGGCGACGGCGAGTTACGTCGCGATCGCGATCAACGCCGCGGTGGCGATCGCGAGCCTCGCACTGGCGCGGCATGTGAGTTATGAAGCACCGCCGGCGGCGCACGAAACCGCCGAGCGGGCACCGGATTCGTGGCCGGTGTATTTCGCGATCGGACTTTCGGGACTGTGCGCGCTGGGCGCCGAGGTCATCTGGACGCGCACACTGTCGCTGATGCTCGGGCCGACGGTGTACACGTTCTCCATCATTCTGGGCGTGTTCCTCACGGGGCTGGGAATCGGCAGTAGCGGCGGATCGACTCTCGCGAGAGGCCACGAGGAGCCGCGCAGGCTGCTCGCATGGTGTCAAGGGCTGCAGGTGATCGCAGTCGCGTTCGCAGCCGTCATGCTGTCCGATTTCCTGCCCTACTGGCGGGGGAATGTGGACGGGACGGTGAATGTGTGGCGCGGATTCCTGAACGATCTGGCGCGGTGCGCGATTGCGATTCTGCCGTCCACGATACTGTGGGGCGCGAGTTTCCCGCTGGCGCTGGCGAGCGTCGCGACGAAGGACCGCGATGCGGGAAGGCTGGTCGGGGAAGTTTATGGCGCGAATACGATCGGGGCGATCATCGGGTCGCTCGGCTTCAGCCTGCTGTTGATTCCGGGCATCGGGACACAAAACGCCGAGCGCGTGCTGGTGGCGCTGTCGATCTTTGCGGCGATTCTGCTGATGCGGCCATCCATAAAGACCTTCGGGGCGGTTGCTTTCGCGGCTGTCGTCATCTGGCTCGTGCCCGCGCTTCCGTGGCAGTTGATCGCGTTCGGACGCCGGCTCGCGACGACAGTCGGTAACTGGACGCTCCTGTATGTGGGCGAAGGAATGAATTCGTCGATCGCGTATACGAAATACGAAGGCATCACGACTTACTTCCACGTGGCGGGAAAGACCGAAGCATCGGCCGAGCCTTTCGACATGCGGCTGCAGCGAATGCTGGGGCATTTGCCGGCGCTGCTGCATAAGAAGCCGAAGTCGATTCTGGTGGTGGGATGCGGCGCGGGGGTGACGGCGGGGACGTTCGTGGTGCATCCGGAAGTGGAGCACATCACGATCTGCGAGATCGAGCCGCTGATTCCGCCGGCGTCGGCGCGATACTTCCCGAACGAGAACCACAATGTGATGCATGATCCGCGGACCCGGATTGTGTTCGACGATGCGCGTCATTACGTGCTGACCTCCACGGAGAAATTCGACATCATTACTTCCGACCCGATTCATCCCTGGGTCAAGGGCATTGCGCCGCTTTACTCGACCGAGTACTTCGAGCTGGTGAAGAAGCACCTTAACCCCGGAGGCTTCGTCACGCAGTGGGTGCCGCTTTACGAGAGCAACTTCGAGACCGTGCAGAGCGAGATCGCGACCTTCTTCCAGGCGTTTCCGAACGGCACGATCTGGGGCAACCTCAGCGGCGACGGCGAAGGCTATGACACCGTCCTGTTGGGACAGGCGGAGCCGCTCAAGGTGAACATGGACGACATTGAGGAGCGCCTGGAGCGGCCGGATTACAAGGCCGTGGCTGAGTCGCTGAAGGAGGTCGGATTCAAAGATTTGTATACGCTGCTGTCGACGTATGCGGTGCAGGCGTCGGACCTGCGCAGCTGGCTGGTGCATGCGCAGATCAATCGCGACCGCAACCTGCGGCTGCAGTATCTGGCGGGGATGGGGCTTAACTACTACCTGGCGCCGCAGATTTATAACGAGATGCTGGAACGGAGCGCTTATCCGTCGAACATCTTTTCGGGGTCGGCGGATAAGATGCGCGCGCTGCGGGATGGGATTTTGAGTTTGCGGCATTAGAGGCACCGGCGACAAGATCGCCGGCGGTACATTGCGGTATAGTGGCCGGGTGATCTATCGAATTGCCCTTGCGCTTGGCTTCGCCGCCGCGCTTTCTGCTCAGACTGACGTCGCCGGGATCGGCAACTTCAGTCATATCGTTTCGAACCTGGATAAGTCGGTCGAGTTCTATCGCGATGTGATCGGACTCGAACTGACTGCGCCGCCGCAGCCATTCTCGGGGAATCCGGCGATCATGAAACTCGGCAATACGCCGGGCGCGCAGTCGCATGTCGCCGTGATGAAGATTCCGGGCGCGAACTTTGGTGTCGAGCTCATCGATTACAAGGATATTGACCGCAAGCCAGCCCATCCGCGCTTTCAGGACCCGGGCGCGGGGAATCTCGCGATCCTTGTTAAAGACGTGCAGCAGGTGGCCGACCGGCTGAAGAAATCGGGTGCACATATCCTGACACTGGCGGGCGCGCCGGTGGAGGTGCAGAACATCGAGAAGGGATTCTTTGCGCAGGACCCCGACGGCTTCATTATCGAAGTCACGCAGATGAATCAGCTGCCGCCCGCCGCGGCGAACGCGGCCGGCAACGTGTACGGCGCTGGCATCGAGATCACCGTTGACGAGATCGAAAAGACGGCGAAGTTTCTGCGTGACGGGCTGGGATTCAATGTACGCGTGAACGACGCGTTCAATGACAACAAGCTGATGGCCGATACGGCGGGTACGCCGGGCGCGAAGTTTCGCCAGGGTTCGACTAATATCCCGGGTGCGGCCGGGGCAAACACCCGGCTCAGCCTGATTGAGTTCCGGAATATTGAGCGCAAGGCGCTCGACACGCACGTGCAGGATCCGGGGACGTCGATCATCCAGCTGCGGGTGCACGATCTCGAAGGCATGGTCGCCAAGGTCAAGGCCGCGGGCGGCACGGTGATTTCGACGGGCGGTGTGCCGGTCGAGATGGGTAACCGGAAGATTGTTATCGTGCGCGGCACGGACAACCTGTTTCTGGAATTGCTGCCGGCTCAATAGGAGAAGGAGAAAGGACCGGCGGCAAGACCGCCGGCGGTACATATGAACAGAAGACAATTCAGTGCGCTTGCTTTGCTCGCCGCGACGCGGGGTGCGAAGCTTTTTGCGGCCATCGATCTCAGCCAGGCTTTGCGCGCCAGTATGACGCGGCGGAAGATCCCTGCGGTGGTCGCGATGGTGGCGACGGCCGACCAGATCACTTACACGGGCGCGTTCGGCAAGCGCGATGAAAAGTCGGGGATCGACGTGAAGCCCGATTCGATCTTCGCGATCGCATCGATGACGAAGGCGATTACCGCGACCGCTGCGATGCAACTGGTCGAGCAGGGCAAGGTGACGCTGCACGAGCCGGTGTCGAAGTATCTGCCGGAACTCGGGAAGCTGGATGTGCTGACCGGTTTCGACAAGGCGGGTAAACCGGTACTGAAGCCCGCGACAAAGCCCGTGACGCTGCACCATCTGCTGACGCACACTTCTGGATTCGCCTACGACGTGTGGGACGGGAGCATGCTGAAGTACAACGCGCAGCACGGCGGGGTGTCCGGGGGGCAGGTGGCGCCGCTGACGCCGCTGATCTTCGAGCCGGGTACGCGCTGGCAGTACGGCACCAGCATGGACTGGGCGGGCAAGCTGGTGGAGGCGGTGAGCGGGCTGACGCTCGAGCAGTATTTCCAGAAGAACATCCTGCAGCCGCTCGGCATGAAGGACACGACGTTCGTGTTTCCGGCGGCGAAGTTCGACCGGCTGGTGACCTCGAGCCGGCGGCAGGCGGACGGGTCGCTGAAGGAAGATGCGCGCGCGGTGCCCCCGGCGCCGAAGGCTTACAACGGCGGCGGCGGACTGTATTCGACAGCGCCCGACTACGTGCGGTTCATGCAGATGATCCTGAAGCAGGGGCGCGGGCCGGAGAGCGCGCAGATCCTGCAGGCGAAGACGGTCGCGATGATGACGACGAATCAGATCGGCGAGGTGAGCGCGGGCAAGCTGAAGACGCAGCGGCCGGACGATTTCGAGCGACGTGGATTTTCATCCGGGCGTGACGGACGGGTTCACGTATGGGTTCCTGATCAACAAGACGGGGTACGCGGGTGGACGGTCGGCAGGGAGTCTGGCGTGGGCGGGAATTGAGAATACGTTCTACTGGATCGACCCGAAACGGTCGCTGTGCGCGGTGGTGATGATGCAGTTCTTCCCGTTCGTGGACAAAGAGGCGGTGGGGCTGCTGGGGGACTTCGAGAAGGCGGTGTATACGAGTTAGGGCGGACGGCGGGGGCGGAACAAACGAAGCCAATTTTTGGCGGGCGTTTGTTTTCAGTGAATCCTTCGGTTCGTTTGGCAAAATCTTCGTTTTCCCGACAGGAAGTCCGGGTGCCAGGCCGAACGAACGGGGTGGTGAGGCGGCGGGTGAGGAAATATGGTGGCGCGCCGCTGTGGTAATCATCGGTCATGGTCGCACACGGACTGGCGCAACCCAGGCCGGTTTTGAGGCAACTGGTTAAGTGCGCTTAGAATATTCATCGTCGAATGCGGTGATCGGAGAACGTGATGCTCAGACTCCTCGTTTTAGCCGCGTTTGCGGCGGCTGTTGTTTCAGCCCAGCAGCCGAACGATTACGGTGACGCCAGAACCTGGCTGTGCCGTCCGGGGCAGCACGACGTCTGCGACGCGGATTTGACCACCACGGTGGTCCGGGCGGGTGGCGGTCTCAGCAGGGAAACATGGTCGGCCGATCCGAAAGCCCAGATCGATTGCTTTTACGTCTATCCCACGGTATCGACGGATATGATGCCGAACAGCGACATGGTCCCCGATGAGGCGGAGCGGAACGTAATCCGGCAGCAGTTCGCGCGCTTCGCATCGCAGTGCCGCCCGTATGCGCCGATGTACCGGCAAGTCACGCTGCTCGGTCTGCGGCCTTTGCTGGCCGGGCGCGGCGGGTCGCTCGATCACGGCATTCAGTACGACGATGTACGCGACGCGTGGAATTACTATTTGGCGCATGATAATCAGGGCCGCGGGTTCGTGCTCATCGGCCACTCGCAGGGCTCGTATATTCTGACCCGGCTGATTCGCGAAGAGATTGACGGCAAGCCTGTCGAGGCGCGGATGGTTTCCGCGATCATCCCAGGGGCGACGGTCCCGGTGGCGCGAGGAAAAGATACCGGCGGCGCGTTTCAGCACATCCCGGTGTGCCGCGCTGCGTCGCAGACAGGCTGCGTGATCGCGTACTCGTCCTTTCGCGCCACGGTGCCGCCTCCCGCGGATACGCTCTTCGGAAAGGTGGTTAACCCGGATCTGGTCGCTGCCTGCACCAATCCCGCGGCGCTGGGCGGGGGTGAGGGCGAGTTGCGTGCCTACCTGCCAGTGCACGGCCAGAACATCGTGGGAAACACGCCGCCGAAGCCCTGGATAACGCCGGAGAAGCTCATCGATACGCAGTGGGTGAGCGTTCCCGGTATGCTCACGGCGAAGTGCACATCGAACGAGAATGCCACTTATCTTCAGGTGACTATCCATGCCGATCCGTCGGGCCGTCGCGTGGACGAAATCGGCGGCGACATTCTGGCGAACGGCAAGGTCCAGGCCAACTGGGGACTGCACCTGATCGACGTCAACCTGGCGATCGGCAATTTCGTCGACATCGTCCGGCAGCAGTCGCTGGCGTGGGTGGCGCGGGGTAAATGAGCGCCCAGAAGAAGCCGCGACAACCGAACCTGGTTGACCATCTCCTGACGCAGGCCGTGACAGTTGCAAGCGAAGAGCGGAGTTGACAACCCCGCCGCGGGATGCCATCCCGCCCCACACTGACAAGAGCAACAACCCTGGAAGGAATTTCGCCGGCAAACCGTCTAGTCTGGGAAGGATGGTGCTTGAAGAAACCGCACGGCAACTGATCGAAGCCTGTCAGCGCGGCGATCCCGACGCATTTCGCGCGCTCTTCGAGAAGCACAAAGACATGGTGTATTCGGTCGCCCTCCGTTATTCGGGCGACGCGGCGGCAGCGCAGGATATCGCGCAGGACATCTTTCTTAAGCTGTTTTCGACGATCGGGAGCTATCGCGGCGACGCCAATTTCGAAGCGTGGCTCTACCGGATGGTGGTCAACCGGTGCTTCGATCAGAAACGCAGGACAAGGCGGCTGGCGCCCCTGCTGGACGCGGTGATGGATGTGATGCATGCGCCCGATGTGAGCGCGCTCGATGAAGTGCTGCGGGCCGAGATGAGCATGCATGTGCGCGAGGTTGTCGAAGGGCTGGCGCCGGATCAGCGGATGGTGATTGTGCTGCGCTACACGCAGGGTTTGTCATACGACGCGATCGCAGAGATCGTGGGTTGCTCGGCCGGGACGATTGCCTCGCGGCTGAACCGGGCGCATAAAGTGCTGGAGCGGCGCCTCGGACGCATCGCGGGAATCAGGAAAGATCGGGAGGGACGAAGGAGTACGAATGGCTGACAGGTGGCTTGAAAAAGAACTGGCGCGGCAACTGGCGCCGGTCGCGGCGCCCGCATCGTTGTGGGACCGGATCAGCGGAGGAGCGGAGAGACGGCGGCGCGTACCTTTAGCATGGATTTCGTGGCCGGTGGCGGCGGTGCTGTTATTGGCGGGAGTTGTGGGGGTGGTGCGCGCGCGGTTGGCAGCTTCGGGCGAGGACCGGTTCACACAGCGCGAGGTGGCGCTGATGGCGAAGCATGCGGGATTCGATTTTCGCGCGGACAGTTTTGAAGACGCGCGCGAGTTTGTGAAAACGCGGGCGAATATCGACATCGATCTGCCGAAAAGACACGCGACGGCGAACAGCGGTCCGGCGCACGTACTAGGTGTGCGTATGGTGGAACTGGACGGGGTGCCGATTGCGGCAATCGACTATATGGTGAAAGGCGAGAAGGCGACGCTCTATGTGTCGGGCAAGCGGGCCGGGCTGAAGGGGGATGATATGGGTCCGTCGCTCCATCTGCATTCGCGGCAGGGGCTCACGTACTGGAACATGCGGAACGAGACCTATACGATTGCGTTCGAGAGCGCGAAGGATCCGCACGGCGCGTGCATGCTGTGTCATGCGACGGCGCCGGCTGAGGGCGAGCCTGCGGCGCTGCCTGGGCTGTAGCCGGTAAAGGCACCGGCGACAAGATCGCCGGCGTTACTTCGGATCGTGCCAGGTACCGTTCTTTTTTGCGGCGTCGATCAGTGTCGGGTAGAACTGCACGAACGTGAAATCGACGGCGGCTTTGGAGTGGCAGGAGTCGCAGCCGGTCTGATTGGCGATCTGCTTACCGGTCAGCGCGTCCTTCGTGAAGAAATAGTATTTCCAGCCGCCGCGACTGGCGTCCTTGACGTGAACTTCCATGCCCACCTTCGTGGTCTGAAAGCGGCCGTTCCGGTTTGAAGCGTGGCTGTCGGACGTACGGTTCTCCTTGATCAGGACCGTCTTGTCAGGCCAGGCGCCGGTTTTGAGGAAGGCCTGATACGCGGCCGGATTCACGAAGACGTTGTCGAACTGCGGACTCGGATCGGCGTCGTTCGAGTAGGTCATACCGATGCCGGATGAGAGGAATATCCACTCGCGATAATCTTTCGGGAATTCGAGGTCGCCCTGCGAGGTGTACTGCTGGGCGGCGGACGCTGCGGCGAAGAGAAAGACGAGAGCAAGCGGTTTCATAGTTCAGTATTACCTCGGAGTTGACGGCGCGAGCAGGTTGCGGAGGGCGTCGTCGAGAGTGGTCTTGCCATCAAGATAAGGACGCCAGCAGCGGTCGAGATCTTCCGGCGAAGCCAGACCGCGTTTCCAGAGGCCATTCTTCGTCGCGTAGGACTGGTGGTCGGGGACAGCTTTCGCGACGACGTAGCCGGCGGTGTAGAAGATCAGTGAGTGGGAGAACTGCGGCGGGATGCGCGCTTTCAGCTGGCGGGCGATGGCGGCGATGCGGGCGTCCATGTCATCGTCCCATTGGTGCATGGCTTCGTGGAAGATGCTCTCGAGACCTTGTGTGCCGGACATGGCGGGGTCGGCGCCGGCGAGAACGATGAGACCGTTCGCGGTGGAATACGCGCCCGCCCAGTTAGCGTAAGCCGAGACCTGAACGTCGAAGCCGGCGGGAGGCCACTGATTCATCCAGAGGCGGGCAAGCTCCGGTGCGATGGGGCTGCCGTAGCGATTCACCAGCGGCTGGATTTCGCCGATGCGTTCGATGTTCGCGGCAGAATGGCGGGGCCACCAGGCGGTCCGGTACGCCGGAGCGGCGTCACGCAGGGCGTAACGGACGCCGGCATCGAGATCGTCGGGCAGGGGGCTCGCGTCGTCTATGAAGGCCAGACGTTTGGTAAGCGCGGTGAGGGAGGGGTCGAAGACGGCGTCCTGCCTGGAGGCGGTGGCACTGTATGCAGCAACCTCGGTGGCGAAGGTTTCGAGAGGGTCGCCGTCGGTGATGGCGTCGATGACGGATCCGCGCTGGCTGTCGGGCGTGTTGTTTTTGGCGCGTCCGAGGACGTAGAGGAAGCTGTGCAGGTTGAGCCAGAAGCGGTTGTGAAACGCGAAGAGCGCGGGGGTTTGGGCAGGCGCACGGCGCGGCCACAGGGGCGCGGCGGCGGAGAGGAGCAGCGCGCGGCGGGAGACCTTCATTGGCAGTTTAGACGACACGCGATTGGAAAGCGTTGGGGACTTTTCGATAAGATGGCCAGCAGCTATGCGAAAAATCTGGTGGTTGGCAGCGCCTGTGGCGGTTGTGATTGCAGCGGCACTGCACGCCGGGACGCCGCGCCTGGATGCCATTGACATTCCGCCGGATCGCGGCGCGGCGGGTATGTCGCGCTGGCTGCGCGCGCTCGGGACGCGGGCCAGCCTGCTGATGGTGACCGCGCATCCGGATGATGAAGACGGCGGAATGCTCGCGTATGAGACGCGCGGTCTGGGTGCGCGTGTGGGGCTGCTGACGCTGAATCGCGGCGAGGGCGGGCAGAACGTGATGGCGAACGATCTCTACGACGCGCTCGGGCTGACACGCACGCAGGAACTGCTGATGGCGGACCGATACATGGGCGTGGATCAGTATTTCACGCGCGTGATCGATTATGGATTTTCGAAGACACGCGAAGAAGCGCTCGATAAGTGGGGGCATGAGCGTGTGCTGGCGGATGCGGTGCGGGTGGTGCGCACGATGCGTCCGCTGGTGATTACGTCGGTGTTTGTAGGCGCGGCGACGGACGGGCACGGGCATCATCAGATGGCGGGCGAGATCGCGCAGGAGGTGTGGCAGGCGGCGGGCGATGCGACGAAGTTTCCGGAACAGATTCGGGCGGGGCTGCGACCGTGGACGCCGCTGAAGGTGTATGCGCGGGTGCCGAATTTCAACGTCACGAAGGACGGCATGTATGATTACGCGATCGATAAATATGTGCCGGTGAAGTTCTTCGATTATGTGACGGGCGAGTGGTCGGACAGGAGGCCTGCGACGACGCTGGAGATTCAGGAAGGGCAGGCGGCGCCCGCGGCGGGGCTGACGTATCTGCAGATCGCGCGCGAGGGGCTGGGATTTCAGAAGACGCAGAATGGCGGGGCGCTGGTGCCGAGTCCGGCGCCGCAGAATACGGCTTATCACCGGTATGGGTCGAGGGTTGCGGCGGCGGAGAAGGAGACGTCGTTTTACGACGGGATCGATGTGTCGCTGGGGGGAATTGCAGGGCTAGTGCAGGGTAATGCCCAGGGCGACACGAAGTTTCTGAAAGACGGGTTGGCGGCGCTGACGCGCATTGCCGGCGATGCGATGAAGCAGTATTCAGTGGAGAAGCCCGCCGGGATTGCGCCGCTGCTGGCGGAGGGGCTGAAGTCGACAAGGGCGCTGATCGGGCAGGTGAGCGCGAGTGGTCTGGCGGAGCCCGGTAAAAGCGATGTGCTGTTCGAGCTGCAAGTGAAAGTGCAGCAGTTTGAAGGCGCGCTGACAGCGTCGCTGGCCTTGTCGCTGCAGACTGGTGTGGCGGCGGAGCGTGCCGAAGGACGAGGCGGACGCGGCCGGGCATCCGATGCGCCTCCGCCGCAGCCTGGCGCGGGACGGGGCGGCGGACCAACCTTTACAGTCGCGATCCCGGGGCAGTCGTTCAACGTGGAAGGGACGATCTTCAATGAGAATGCCGAGGCGCTGAAGGTCGAGAAGATTGAGGTGCTGGCATCGGATGGTAAGAACTGGAATATTCGCGCGGCGAATGAGAAGGAGGTCCATGAGGTGGAGCCGGGCAAGGAGGCACAATGGCGGTTCTTAGTCACTGTACCGGCGGATGCGGCTCTTACAAGACCTTATTTCTCACGTCCGGATGAAGAACAGCCTTATTACAACATCGACGATGAAAGGTATGTCACGCGGCCTTTGCCGCCTTATCCGCTGGCGATGCGGGCGACGATGACGTATAACGGTGTGCCGTTTGAAGTGGAGCAGGTGGTCGAGACGAGCGAGAGGATATCGGGGATCGGAACGGTTTCGAATCCGCTGCTGGTGGGGCCGGCGATTTCGGTGATGGTGTCGCCCTCGGCGGGCGCGGTGCCGCTGGGGTCGAAGGAATTCGCGTTTACGGCGATGGTGCACAGTAATGTCAAGGGGCCGGCGCAGGGAGTGCTGCGGCTGAATCTGCCGAAAAGATGGAAGTCAACACCGGAGCGGGCGCCGTTCTCGCTCGCGCGGGATGGCGAGGATCAGACGATGGTGTTCTCGGTCGCGCCGGATTCGGTGAAACAGGCGGAATACAACATTACGGCCGTGGCGGAGTATCAGGGTAAGACTTATGAGGAGGGTTACCATCTGACGGGTTATCCGGGAGTAAGACCGTATCCGTTGTACAGGCCGGCGACTTATAAGGCAGTAGGAGTGGAGGTAAAGACCGCTCCCGGCCTACACATAGGGTTTCTGCCTGGGACGGGGGACGATGTGCCTAAGGCGCTGGAGAACCTGAACCAGAATGTAAGGATTCTGGCAGAGTCGGATCTGACGACCGGGAATCTGAGCGGATATGACGCCATTATTCTCGGGGTTCGGGCTTATGCGGTGCGAAATGATCTGAAGGCGGCGAACGGGCGACTCCTGGAGTATGTGAAGAACGGCGGCGTGCTGATTGTGCAGTACAACCTGCAGGGGTTCGAGAGCGGCTATGGGCCTTACCCGCTGAATCCGGGGGCGAGTCCGCAAAAGGTGGTGGATGAAAATTCGCCGGTGAAGTTTCTCGATCCTGGGAGTCCGGCGTTTGCGTGGCCGAATAAGGTTACTGAGGCCGATTTTAAAGGCTGGGTGGAAGAGCGCGGGCATGGGTTCATGAAGTCGTGGGATTCGCACTACACGCCTTTGGTGGAGACGCATGACCCGGATCAGGATCCGCAGGAGGGCGGTTTGCTTCTGGCGCGTTATGGGAAAGGCTTCTATGTGTATGACGCGTTCGCGTTGTACCGGCAGCTGCCGTCGGGTGTGCCGGGAGCGTTTCGGCTGCTGGGGAATTTAGTCAGTCTTAGTAAGAATCCGGCTTGGAATTAAGGGCATTCGCCCGAAACCCTGCCCCACTAAGTGTTGATCAAGGGCGCTTGCGAAAAGGCCGCTTCGGGCCTTTGAAGCCTTTTGGTTTGAAGTCGCCGCGCGGGGGACGGGCATCACCTGCGGGTCTGGGTTTGAATTCACGGCGCGGCGGGCGAGCGTCACCTTCGGTTCTGGGTTTGAATTCACGGCGCGGAGGGCGAGCATCACCTTCTGTTCTGGGCTTGAATTCACGGCGCGGGGGGCGAGCGTCGCCTCCGGTTCTGGGTTTGAATTCGCGGCGCGGAGGACGGGCATCACCTTCGGTACGCGGTTTGAATTCGCGGCGCGGGGGTCGGGCATCGCCTTCGCGTCTGGGTTTGAAATCGCTGCGCGCGGCGGGTTTGAATTCCCGACGAGGAGGCCGGTCGTCGCTGCTTTCGCGTTTGAGGCTTAGTCGCGGCCTGTCGCCTTCTTCACGACGAACGGGCGGACGCCAGCCGCCTTCGCGCTTCTCATGATCAGGCTTGGCAGGCTCACGCTTCACAGGAGGGGTGAGGGCCGGCGGCGTTTCAGAGATCTGGGGGCGCGGCGGGCGAGCCGGCCGACGTTCTTCCACCACAGGTATCGGAGCCACGGCGCGGGCGATTTCTTCCGCGACCTGAACCACGGCCTTCATTTCTTTGACATCGTGCACGCGCACGATGTGAGCACCGTTGAGGACGGCAGCCGTGACTGCCGCTGCGGTGGCGAAGAGCGTCTCGTTCTCCGAAGCCTGCGCGAGGAATGATTTGCGCGACGGGCCGACGAGAATCGGCAGGTCGAGGGCGGCCAGTTGTTCGAGGCGCGCAAGGATTTCCGAGTTCTGTTCACGACGCTTGCCGAAGCCGAGGCCGGGATCGATGACGATGCGGCTGCGTTCCACGTTGGCGTGACGGGCGCGGCTCACGGTGGCTTCGAGTTCGCGCGCGATGGTGCCGACGGGGTCCTGCATGGGCGGCAGTCTGGGCCAGGTTTCGGGCAGCCCGCGCATGTGATTCAGAATGAGACCGGCGTTCGAGTTGGCGGCGACTTTGGCCAGATGCGGGTCGAAGGTGAGGCCGCTTGGATCGTTGAAGATTTCGACGCCGTACTCTATCGAGCGCTCGGCGATCTCGGCCTTATAGCTGTCGAGCGAAAGAGGGACGCGGAGATTACCCCGCAAACGCTTCAGCACAGGCACGAGGCGCTGCCATTCTTCATCGGCGGAGATGCGCTCGGAGCCGGGCCGGGTCGATTCCGCGCCGATGTCGATGATGTCGGCACCCTGCTCTTCGAGTTCGAGGGCGCGGGCGTAGGCGCGGTCGGGGTTGCCGTAGAGGCCGCCGTCGGAAAATGAATCGGGCGTGACGTTGAGGACGCCCATGATGAGCGTACGTTCGCCGAGCTGCAGTTCCGATTCGCGCAGCTTCCAGTAAAAAATCTTGCGGGGCATTTAGTGACCACTTAAGTGTACAGGCACGGGGACGAGGCTGCGGTTTACCAGAGGCATACGTTGCAAAAGAGGAGCGGGGTTGGCAACCCCGCTGCAGGATGGCATCCTGCCCCACGTAAACTCGGATTTGGCCATTGAGCTGGAGAGGTCGCTGGCGTTCGTCAAAGGCGTGGGTCCGGCGCGCGCGGCGATGCTGGCGGCGAAGGGACTCGAGACCGTCGAGGATCTGATTCACTACTTTCCGTTTCGCTATGAAGACCGCAGCAATCTGAAACCGATCACAGCAACTCGCGCCAGGCGAGATGGCGACAGTGATCGCGGAGGTGCGGTCGGCAAAGCTGGCGGGGTTCCGGCGGCGCAATCTCGGTCTGTTTGAGGCCGAATTTACGGATGCGTCGGGCGCGATCGTGCTCGGGAAATGGTTTCACGGAGCTTATCTAGCGGACCGGCTGACGCCCGGCACACGCGTGGCGCTGTTCGGCAAGATCGAATTCGATTCCTACCGCGGCGAACTGCAGATGATGCATCCGGAGACGGAGTTTCTCACGGGCGACGACGAAGAGGGCGATTCGGCGCTACATGTGGGGCGCATCGTGCCGGTGTACGAGGCCGCGGGCAAGGTCAACCCGCGCATGCTGCGGACGCTGATGCATCGGGTGCTGGAAGAACTTCCGGAGCTGGAAGATCGACTGCCGGAATCGATCCGGACGCATCTGAAGTTTCCGACACGCACGGCGGCGGTGCGCGAGTCGCACTTTCCGTCAACGGGGACGCCGATCCGCATGCTGAACGATTTCCGGTCGGCCGCGCAGTTCCGGCTGATCTTCGAAGAATTCTTCTGGCTGGAGTGCGGGCTCGAGATCAAGCGGCAGGCGCGCGCAGGCGATGCCGGGCATCGAGTTCGCAGCTGACGGACCGCGTGCGCGAACAGATCAAGAAGCTGCTGCCGTTCAAGCCGACCGAACGCGCAGAAACGCGTGCTGAAGGAGATCGCGGACGACATGGCGCGGCCGAGCCCGATGAACCGGCTGCTGCAGGGCGATGTGGGCAGCGGCAAGACGATCGTGGCGGCGGAGGCGGCGGTGATTGCGCTCGAGAACGGCTATCAGGTGGCGATTCTCGCGCCGACCGAGATTCTGGCGCAGCAGCATCTGTTTTCGCTGCGAGCCGCTGCTGCAGAAGGTCGGTTATCCGGTGGCGCTGCTGACGGGTTCGTCGACGGCGCGCGAGAAACAGAAGATCAAGGACATGCTGCGCAGCGGGCTGATGCCGGTGGCGATCGGCACGCATGCGCTGATCGAGAAGGACGTCGAGTTCGCGAAGCTCGGCCTCGTGATCATCGACGAGCAGCATCGTTTCGGCGTGATGCAGCGGCTGCAGCTCGTGCAGAAAGGCGTGACGCCGGATGTGCTGGTGATGACGGCGACGCCGATTCCGCGCACGCTGGCGATGACGCTGTACGGCGATCTGGATGTGTCGGTGATCGACGAGATGCCGCCGGGGCGGAAGAAGATCGTGACGAAGCATTACACGGCGGATCAGGTGGAGCTGGCGTACAGCGCGATCCGGCGCGAGATCGACGCGGGACGGCAGGCGTACGTGGTGTATCCGGTGATCGAGGAGTCGGAGACGCAGGCTTCGGGCGGCGAGCGCAGTCAATGAAGGCAGCGCAGCAGATGTATGAGCATGCTGTCGCGCGAAGTGTTTCCGGATTTGCCGATCGGGCTGCTGCACGGGCGGCTGGGGTCGGCGGAGAAAGAGGCGGCGATGGAGCGCTTCAAGTCGCGGCAGCACGAAGATTCTGGTGTCGACGACGGTGATTGAAGTGGGAGTGGACGTGCCGAATGCGACCGTAATGGTGGTGGAGCAGGCGGAGCGCTTCGGCTTGTCGCAACTGCATCAGCTGCGCGGACGCGTGGGGCGCGGCGCGGAGCAGAGCTACTGCCTGCTGATCACGGAGAAGATGAGCGACGCGGCGAAGGAGCGGATTCGGACGCTGGTCGATTCACAGGACGGGTTCGCGATTGCGGAGATGGATCTGAAGCTGCGCGGGCCGGGGGAGTTTTTCGGCACGAAGCAGTCGGGGCTTGCCGACACTGAAGATCGCGAATATTCTGCGCGATCCGGATATTCTGCACGCGGCGCGGAATGAGGCGCGGGCGTTTGTGGAGCAGCCGCCGTCGCAGGAGGTGTTTCAGGCCGCGGTGGAGTATATCAGGAACCACTGGCAGAGACGATATGGGCTGGTGCAGGTTGGGTAATCGTCTATGCGGGTGATTGGGGGCGAGTTTCGGTCGCGGCGAATCGAGTCGATGCCGGGGATGGACGTGCGTCCGACGCCGGACAGGGTGCGCGAGGCACTGTTCAACATCCTTGCGCCGGAAATCGAAGGCTCGGTGTTCGTCGATGCGTATGCGGGTACAGGAGCGGTGGGGATCGAGGCGCTGAGCCGGGGTGCGCGGCATGCGGTGTTCATCGAGAAGGACCGGGCGGCGGCGCAACTGATTCGCGACAATCTGGCGTCGTTGCGCGCGGGGGCGCGGGCGCGGGTGATGCACGGCAATGCGGCGCTGCTGCTGGGCGGGATCCCGGCAGATATCGTTTTCATAGACCCACCGTATCCGAAGGAGCGCGAGTATCGCGCGGCGATAGAGGCGCTGGAAACGCGGCCGCCGCGCCTGGTGATTGTGCAGCATGCGACCCGATTTGCGCTTGAGGAGAGCTACGGCCCGCTGCATCGCACGCGCATGGTGAAATACGGCGACAACGCGCTGAGTTTTTTTCGGACTACTGTTGCGGCGGAGGGGGAGGCGGAGGGGGCGCCTGACCGGTCGTAGTGGTCGTCCCGCCAGGCGCACTGCCGAACCCGGGGACCGTTGGCTGGTTTGTCGGGGTGGTGCCGTTCTGCGGCTGACCCATGCCGTTCTGGGCAGGAATTGCCGTGGCCCCGGTACGGGCCGGGTCCTTTGTTATGTCGTAGACGAACTCCCATTTGTGATAGGACTTCTGGTCGTTGTAGACCTTGATGCCGTCTTCTTCCAGCTTGCTGGCGATGCCGCCGATGCCGCCCCCGATCACGGTTTGACCGGTGGCTGCGGGCACGGGCGTTCCGGGTGTGGAAGGAGTGCTGGTTGTGTTCCCGCTGGACAGCGTCCCCTGCTGCACCCCGCCAAGTCCGTTGAGGCCGCCAGGGCGCGGCGTGCTCAGCAGCTGGTTAATGAGACCGGCGGCGCCGGCGGGAGGTGCGCCGGCCTGCCCGGGCTGCTGCTGGCCAGGCTGCTGGTAGGGATTCTGCTGAAACTGGCCCGGAGTCGTGCCGGGGAAAGGCTGACCGGGGGCAGTCGGAGTGCCGTCCGCGTTCAACTGTGGTTGACCGGGAAAACCAGGCTGCACACCTGATTGCAAACCGGACTGCACGCCTGGCTGCAAACCGGACTGCAGACCCGGCTGGGCTCCGGGCTGCAAGCCGGGCACGACTATCCCGCCCGCCGTCGGAACGACTGGATAGCCGTTGGCATCGAACTGCTGCTGGGGAGGAGTACCGGGGTTGTTCGGATCGCCAGGCGCGCCGGCCTGATCGCTGGGACGCTGGCGGGTCGCGACGTTGACGTTCTGATTCGCGTCGACTGGATTGCCGCCGGTCTGCTGGATCTCGGTGATGAAATTCTGCTGGTCCTTGGGCTGCGCGCTGTCTTTCTTCTTGTTAATAAGCGAATCGGTGAAGACACCGCCGGGGCCGACGTGGATGATGCGCCAGTCGTCTTTACCGGTCATGGGGTCTTTGTATTTGTGGCGCAGGAAGCGGAGGTTCTGCGTGTTGTCGAGGGCGTCGAAGTCAGGCGGAAACCTGTTGAATTTCCGCACGTAGAGTTTGATGGCACGGCTGTACTGCTCGCCGCGGTATATGAGCAGCTGCTCTTTGTCGCGCTGGGCTTCGAAGGCGACGCGCGGCAGCTGTGTGAGAAGCGTGATGGCGACGATAGCGGCCATCGAATAAATCATCAGGACGGCAAAGCCGGCTTCGGGATTGGGGCCGTGCGGCTGGCAAGAGGCATCTACCGCCGCTTGCTTACGCGCGCGGTTCATACGGCGGCGTCCGGCTGCAGCTGAAGAGTCTGCTCACTCTTGAATTGCGTGTCTTCGATGGTGATGGAATTGACCCCGATGCGCACCACCTTGTAGCGGCCGGCTTTCATGGCTTCATTTTCGCCGGCGATGATGATCTCCTCGCCGTCGAGGAGGAAGGCTTGCTTGCGGCCGTCGGCCTTCGAGACTTTGTAGCCGTAGTATTTGAACGTGATCGGAGGCGCCTGCGGCGCGGGCGGAGTCGGTGGCGGGCCGGAGGGTGGCGGCGCAGACTGCGCTGACCTGCCGTTTACGGGAATGGTCGGCGGATGCGCGGGCAAGGGAACCACTGCCGCGGGAGGCGGGGGAGCGGAACCGTACTGGAAGATGTTGCGCAGCGCGGCGGGCGCTTCGACCTGCTGGATCTTCGAGAGGAGATCGAGGCGCAGAGTGGGATCGATGGTGGAGGGATCGGGCTTCTCTTCGCCGGGTTCGGTTCCCTGGCGGAAAGAAAACTCAGAGACCAGCTGGTTGGCCTTCGCGCGGCGGCGATCATCGCGCGAGATGCCGGATTCGGGAGTGCGGGTCGCAGGCGCAGGGGCTGTCACGACAACTGGCGGCGCAGTTTGCGGTACGGCGGTGGCGACCGGGCGCGGGGCTTCAGTTGAGCCCGAATCGCCGGAGAAATAGTTGAAATAGACAATCACCAGGACCACCAGCAGCAGCCCGCCGAGGATCGCGACCTTCTTCGGTTCAGCGCCGAGCTTCACAGGGCCCCTTTGGGATCAGGTTTGGCTTCTTCCCTGGCGTCATCTTTGGCGTCTTCCCGAACAAAGACGTGCATCTTGAGGTTGGTGTTGACCACGTCGCCCTTCGGCTGCGGTGCGGCCTGCATACTTTCGATGATAATGAAGCGCGGCGAGCGGTCAATGAGGTTGACGAATTTGACGAGCTGGGCGAAGCTGCCTTCGAAGTTGATGGAGAGCGTCATCATCGAGAGATCGTCGGTGCCCTTGATCGGGTCGAGGCTGATGGTGCCTTCCTGCGTCTTCATGCCCGACGTGGTGGCGGTGTCGCGGATTTCCTGGATGATCGTGGAAAACGTGCGGCGGCGATTGGTGAAGTAGGTCGCGAGGAAAGTGTCGCCGTCGGATTTGCCTTTGCCGATGTTAGCGGCAAGGGCGCGGCTGCGCACGAGGCGGGCCTGGCCGGCCTGCAGCTCGGATTGCGCGGAGAGGAGACGCCGGTTCAGGATTTCCGGAGACGGCGTGAAGAGGTTGAACGCGTAGCCGGCCACGACCAGATTCGCGACCAGCAGCAAGCCGAGGCCGATGCGGATCAGAATCCGCGGGTCTCGTATCGAAGACAGCGTCTTTGACGACAGCTGGGCGCCGGACGGGAACGCGATCTTAAAGCTTTTGGGCATAGTTCACCGTGAGCTGGTAGCGAATAAAAGGGTTCGTCTGCGAGGGCGGCGTGAAGCCGGTGGGCAGGACGGAGCCGAATACGTCAGAGCCTTCGAGCTTTGCCATGAAGGCGATGATGGGGTCGATCGTGTCGGCGGCCACCTGCATGTCGAGAAGCAGTCCGCCCTGGGAGTTGACAGTGGGGCGGATGGCGAGGATGCGCACATTCGGCGGGCAGACGCTGTCGAGATCGGAAAAGATTTTCGTCCAGCTGATGGCTTTACGCTTGATCAGCGTGTTGAGAAGGACACTGCGGTCGAGAACCTCCTCGTTGCCGGGCAGGCGCATGGAGGCGTCGAGCTTCGCCTGTTCGTTCCGTATTGAGGCGAGCTGGCGATTGACGCGCGCCAGAGCGGCCGCGGTATCGCGTGTCTGCGCGCGTTCGGTGCGGGTGAGCGACAGGAGCAGCACGAGCGTGCCGGCCAGCAGCAGAGCGACGAAGGTGGAGCCGATGAGATTGGCGCGATCGTGCCGGAAGGGTTCGCGCGCGAGATTGACGGGAATTCTCATGCGGCGGCCTTCCTCTGCGCAGGAGAGACGGAAGCCAGGTAGCCCGCCAGTCCGGGATATTGTTCGTGAACCGGTTCGACCGGGATGTCGAGTTCGACTGCGAGGCGGAGGGTGGCGGCTTCGTCGAATCCGGCGATATAGAGCTTTTCGGGACGCGACTGCGTCTGATCTTCGATGTAAGCGAGCGTCGGGAAAACGGCGGCGATGACCTCGTCGAGCGGGTGAGCCTCGTCTTCAGCTATTTCAACGGAACGCACGATCGTGACGACGCCGGCGGACATGGCGATCACGGTCAGCACACCAGGGCTGAGATGCGCGAGAACGATCGAACCCGCAGCGGGCAGCAGATCGAGAATGGCGAGGGAGGACACGGTAACGAGTCCGGGATGCCATCCGGCGGCGCGGAAGGGCGCTTCGTAGTGGTCGATGATGCCGGCGGGTGCAACCGCCACGATTACTTTTTTGCCCGCCTGCGGGAAGTACGAAAGGGCTGCTTCGTCGACATCGAAGGGAACGCTCTTACGCAGACGGAAGCTGATCAACTGGCGGCGTTCGTCCTCCTTTTCCGGAAGGTTGTCGAAATCGAGTACCACGATGCGTGCGCTGTTGTCGGGAAGCACAAGCGCGGCGCGGCGTTTGCCGCGGGAGGAACCGTTGGGCGTCAGCTGACGCACGGCTTCGGTGAAGGCGGCGACATCGAGGATGTTCTCTTTCACCGGCGACGGCGCGAGCACGCCCGGCTGCAGAGGCACATGGTGCACCTCGCCTGGCGGACGCGTGCGCGACATGGCGATGCCGTCGGCGGCGACCTCGAAGACGAACTCAGGCGGCGGATCGCGCAGCAGATCGAGCAGACTCATTCGATGAAGGTCACCTTATTGATTTCTTTGAGAGTGGTGACGCCAAGGCGGACCTTCTCGACGGCCGATTCGCGCAGGAAGGTCATGCCGTCTTCGCGGGCGAGGCGCTTGATTTCGGAAGTGGGCCGGCGGTCGAGAATCAGTTCGCGGATTTTGTCGCTGAGGTCGAGCAGTTCGTGGATGGCGGTGCGCCCGCGAAAGCCGGTGCCGCCGCATTCGAAACAGCCGGGGGCTTCCATGAGCTCGAGATCGCGCCATACGGCGGGATCGAGGCCGCTTTCGATGAAGCAGATTATCGGGATACTTCACCGGCTGCTTGCAGTGCTCGCAGTTCACGCGCACCAGGCGCTGGGCGAGGATGCAGTTGAGCGCGGAAACGAAGTTGTAAGCCTCGACGCCGATGTTCAGGAAGCGGCCAAGCACGTCGACCACGTTGTTGGCGTGGACGGTGGTGAAGACGAGATGGCCGGTGAGCGCGGAGTTGATGGCGATCTGCGCGGTCTCCTGATCGCGGATTTCGCCGACCATGATCTTGTCGGGATCGTGGCGCAGGATGGAGCGCAGGCCGCGCGCGAAGGTGAGGCCCTTTTTCTCGTTGACCGGAATCTGCGTGATGCCTTTGAGCTGGTATTCGACCGGGTCCTCGATGGTGATGATCTTGTCTTCGTCGTTCTTGATCTCGCTGAGCGCGGCGTAGAGCGTGGTGGTTTTGCCGGAGCCGGTGGGGCCGGTGACCAGCACCATGCCGTAGGGCTCGGCGATGTAGCGGCGGAATTTGACGAGGTCGTTTTCGCTGAAGCCGACGACATCGAGCGAGAGCTTGGCGAACTTCTCGCTCATCGATTCCTTGTCGAGCACGCGGAGCACGGCGTCTTCGCCGTGGATGGTGGGCATGATGGAGACGCGGAAATCGATGAGGCGCGTTTTGTAGCGGACGCGGAAACGGCCGTCCTGCGGGACGCGGCGCTCGGCGATGTCGAGTTCGCTCATGACCTTGATGCGCGAAATGATGGTGGAGTGCCAGTCCTTCGCGATGGGCGGCATGGCGTAGTGGAGGACGCCGTCGATGCGGTACTTGATGACGACTTCCTGGTCGCGGGATTCGATGTGGATGTCGGAGGCGCGGCGCTCGAGGGCGTTGAAGATGGTGGTGTCGACGAGCTTGATGACCGGGGCGATGTCGCTGTCGACGGCGGCGAGGCGGTCGATGGAAAGCGTTTCGTCGGGGTTGTCTTCGTCGCCGACGACGTCGAGCGCGAAGCCTTCGGTGACTTCTTCGAGGACGCGCTGGGATTGCTCGGTCTTCTTGAGGAGGTCGGCGATCTGGGAGGCGGTGGCGACTTTGACGCGCAGCTTCTTGTGGAGCAGGAGGCTGAGTTCGTCGATGGTGTTGAGGTTGCGCGGGTCGGAGAGGGCGATTTCGAGGGTTCCGTTCTGCGCTTTGAGGGGGACGAAGTTGTAGCGGAACATGAGGTCGACGGGGACGGAGCGGAAGAGGTCGTGCTCGATGGCGCCGTCGCGCAGGTCGACGAATTCGCAGCGGTAGCGGGCGGCGACGGCCTGCGCTTCGGCCTGCTCGGTGTGGGCAGGGGTGCCGAGGGCGGGCAGGGGGAGCGGGGATCTTTGGGTGGGCGGGGTCATGGAGTCAGAGCGGCTACGGAGTTGGGGCGTGGACCTCCACCAAGGACTGACGTACGGGAGGCTGGGAACGTTGAGGACGGACGGCTTCGCCTAAAAGAGCACCGTGTTTTCAATCACTTAGTAACTTACTGGGGAAGCAATTCGGTGGTGAGGCCGGTCTGGACGAAGAGCGCGCCGTTCCAGCGGTAGGTTACGACATCGACGGCCGAAATGCAGCAATGGGCATCGCCGGGCCGGTAGTGGTCGGAGCGAATGACAAGCGTGTGGGTCTTCGGCTCGAACGACCACGTGGGGCGGGGTCCAGCGCTGTGGGTCGACCAGTCGATGGACTGGACTGAGTGCAAACGGCCTTTGGAAAGCGTGACTACAATGGCATGACCGCCGGAGTTGGAGCTTCCTCCCACCTCAAGCGACTCGTACACTACCAGCGCCGCATCGGCGCCGAGGTACTGAACCGAGTCCAGATCAATCGAGTAGTGGTCGTCCGGTTCGTTCCGCTCGTAGTGCCCGTTTCGCAGGGCAACTTCGCCGTTATTCAGATTGCTGAAATCGACCTTGCGAATTGACTGGTAAGAACCGGGCCAGGTGTCAGCGTCCGGGTACGCGGCAAATGTCGGTCCGTCTCCGTCGGCGTACGGAACCGGCGCCTGCTGCGCGAGCGCGCATGCCGCGAGACAGAGGCAGATGGGTGCTTGCCTCAGCCGATGGAGTGGTATCTGATGCGGTCTCCGCAATATACAAAATTGTATATATTCAATCACTTAATGGTGATGCCGGTCCGAACAATAAATGATCCGCGATGATACACTGACGGAGATCATTTGACATGTTGCTTCCCCGGGAGTTTGTAACTTATCTCTCGCGTCAGATAGTGCGTCGCCTGTCGCCCGGCACTATCGAGACGCCTTCGCCCGACAAGGTGACGGAACTCGTAAATTCTGTCATCTTCAACGAGCTTGACGCCGAGGACAAGCTGAACGACGAAGTGCGCGAGATCCTCGAACAGTACAGCGACTACATGCGTCGCGAAGGCGTCAGCTATCAGGAGATGTTCCGCAAAGCGAAAAACACGCTGGTGCAGCAGCGCAAGATCGTGCGGGCGTCGGGCCGCGATACGGGCGACAATATGAAGCTCTCGCGGGATAAGATCAGCGATATTTCGCACAAGCTCACTACCGCGCTCAAAAAATCCCGCGATCTGCGATTTAAGAAAAAAGACGATAACGACGCCCGCCTCGAAATTGTCAAAGTATTTACAGAGATTCTGCAGATAGAGGAAAAAGCCGATCGCGCCGCGCGCGACAAGGTTCGTTCCATCAAGCGCGACATCAGCGAAGGCAGCGAGGAGTGGGACATTCTGCAGAAGCGCTACTATGCCGACGAACTGAAAAAATTCGGCATAGACCCCGGCAAGTAAAGTAGAACTGTGGGCCGGATCCGGGTCCTTTCGGACAACGTCGCCAACAAGATCGCGGCGGGAGAGGTCGTCGAACGCCCCGCTTCCGTGGTCAAAGAGCTGCTGGAAAACTCTCTCGACGCGGGAGCCGTTAACATTCGCGTCGAGATCGAAAACGGCGGCCGGCGCCTGATTCGCATCGTCGACGACGGCTGCGGCATGCTTCGCGACGACGCCTTGCTGGCCTTTGAGCGCCATGCCACCAGCAAGCTGCACGACGTAAAGGACCTGCTCTCGATCGGCACCCTGGGTTTTCGCGGCGAGGCGCTGCCGTCGATCGCCTCGGTCTCGCGCCTGCTGCTCGAAACCCGCTCGCCGGAAGAGCAGACGGGCACGCGGGTTGAAATCGCCGGCGGAAAAATCGTCACCTGCGATGAGATCGCCCGCGGCACCGGTACCTCTATTACTGTGCGCGATCTTTTCTTTAACGTTCCGGCGCGAAAGAAATTTCTTCGGTCGGAACAAACAGAACTCGCGCATATAGCGTCGCTGGTCACGCATTACAGCCTGGCGCATCCGGACAAGACGTTCGAGCTGTGGAACGCAGGCTCCACGCTGCTGCATACAACGCCGGTCGAAACGCTGCGCGAGCGCGTGTTTCAGGTGTTCGGCAGCCAGTTGCTCGAAGACCTGATCGAACTCCAGCCGAAAAGTCACGAACTGCAGATGCCGGAGCCGGATGAGCCCGCGCGTACTTACACCGTGTGCGGTTTCGTGTCGCGTCCCCAGGTGCAGAAGAACAATCGCAACTCGATCTTCGTGTTTGTCAACGGACGGCTGATTCGCGACCGTCTGATCCTGCACGCACTCTCGAGCGCGTACCACAACCTGATGCCGCCCGCGTGCTACCCCTTCGCGCTGCTGTTTCTCGACTGTGACAGCGAAGAGGTCGACGTGAATGTGCATCCGTCGAAGACCGAAGTCCGCTTCCGTCATCAGTCGTGGGTACACGATTTCGTGCGCGACGCGGTTCGGGAACAGCTGATGCTGTCGCGCCCGGCGCCCAGCTTCACGCCGGGCGCGCATCCGCAGTCCGGCGCGGTGCTGCCATATTCGGAGTTCTCGCAGACCATGCAGAACGATACCGGCGGAGCGTCGCTGCCCGCGACAGTTCCGGAGTACACGCTCTTCCCGCCGCAGCCGCCTGCCGCACGTTTCGATTTCGGCGATGCCACGGTTCCCGTTAACGAGCCGCCGGAGAAAACCGAAGACACGCTGCGTCTTCCGGTGCCCGACACGCACGGTGCTTTCCCGGCGGACGCTTTTCCCGCGCCGCACGGCATGACCCGGATTGGCGAGCTTCGCCCGTTAGGCCAGTTGCACAACAGCTTTATCATCGCGGCGGGAACGGACGGGCTCTGGATCATCGACCAGCACGTCGCGCACGAGCGCATCCTCTTTGAACAGGTGCTGAAACAGCAGGCGGCAGGTCACGTGGAGGTGCAGCATCTGCTGATGCCGGTAATCCTGCAGCTGACGCCGGAACAGCAGATCGAATATGCCCGCATCGCCGACGAACTCCACAATTCCGGCTTTGAAACGGAGCCGTTCGGCAACCGGACGATCGCCGTCAAAGCCGCTCCGGCGGCCGTCGGACAGGGCGATCTGGAACGCGTAATCTTCGAGATCCTCGAAATTGCCGAGCACGAACTGCGCAGTGTTTCGGTCTCGGACCTGCGGCGGGGCATCGCCGCTTCCATCGCCTGCCGTGCCGCCATCAAGATCAATACGCCGCTCGATCAGCGCAAAATGGAATGGATGCTGCGCACGCTCGGGGCCACCGATTATCCGATGGCGTGTCCGCACGGGCGTCCGGTGGCACTGCAATATAGCATGCGCGACATTCTGAGGTCGTTTCATCGGATCTGAAATCCATACAATTGAAGTATGAAGTTCGCAATTCTTCTGATGTTTTCGGCCGGCCTGAGTTTTGCCGGCACGTGGTCGGGCGCGCTGGTTGACGCCAAATGCTGAGGCTTCCGGGAGCGCAACGTAAATCCGCTCGACACAACCACATTCGTGGATCGAGACCGCAATCTGGAGATCAGCTTCTGTACGCCGAACAAGAAAACCAGTATGTTTTCGATCATTCCGCCGGACGGCGTGAGCCTTCAGCTCGATGCCGCGGGCAACACCCGGGCGGCGGACGTGGTGCGCACGACTGCCCGAAAAAGAGGACTGATCGAAGTCACCGTCACGGGCGAAGCCTACGAACGGACGATTGCCGTGACTTCGATTGCGGCCGCGAAGTAGGCCGCTCGGTTACTTAAGAGCGTCTTCGATCAGACGCTTCTGTTCTTCCGCGTGGCGCTTCGCCGACCCGGCCGCGGGGCTCGCGTTCTTCGGCCGGCCCGCGTAATGGATCACGCGGTTCAGGCCTTTAAAGTAGCCGAACATGAACCGCCACGCACCCATGTTGCGCGGCTCTTCCTGGCACCAGATCAGGGCGACATCCGACCGGTAGCGGGCCAGAACGTCGACTACCATCGGCTCGGGGAACGGGTACAGTTCTTCGATGCGGACGATGGCGACGTCCTCCATTCGTTTCGCCTCCCGGGCGGCAACCAGATCGTAATAGACCTTGCCGGTGCAGAATACCACCTTTCGCACCCGCGTCGGATCGAGATTGTCACCGATCAGCGGACGGAACGAAGAGCCAGTGAGTTCATCGAACGTCGACACAGCAGCCGGCGACCGCAGCAGACTCTTTGGCGTGAACACGACCAGGGGCTTGGGTTCTGCAGCCATCTGACGCCGCAGGATGTGGAAGTACTGGGCCGGCGTGGAGCAGTTGGCGACGCGGATATTGTGCTCCGCGCACAGCAGCAGGAATCGTTCGATGCGCGCACTGGAGTGCTCCGGCCCCTGACCTTCGTAACCGTGCGGCAGCAGGAGCACGAGTCCGCTGGTCTGGCTCCATTTCTGTTCGGCCGTGGTGATGAACTGATCGATGATGACCTGGGCGCCGTTTGAGAAATCGCCGAACTGCGCTTCCCAAAGCGTCAGCGTGTCGGGATCGGCAACACTATAACCGTACTCGAAACCGAGGACGCCGAATTCACTGAGCGGGCTGTCGTAGACGCGAAAGTTCGCCTGGGTTCCGGAGCCGCCTTCCGCCATATGCTGCAGCGGAATGTAGCGGCGCCCGTCCTCGAAATCGTAGAACGTCAGGTGGCGCTGGCTGAAGGTGCCGCGGCCGGAGTCCTGTCCGCTCAGCCTGACCGGGATGCCTTCGAGCACAAGGCTGCCGAATGCGATGGCTTCGGCGAAAGCCCAGTCGACCGGGCCGTCTTTGGCAAGAGTCTCGCGGCGCTTCTTCACGAAGCCTTCGAGCTTGGGGTGGATATGGAACGACGACGGCAGATAAGTGATACCGTCGACGACCCGTTCGAGCAGATCGCGCGGGATGGCGGTCGTCGAGTTGCGCGGACGCGCGGCGATGGCCGGCTGCAGCACCCACGGGCCGGCAGCTTTGTTGGCGTCGAACGCGGCGTTCAGGCGGTCAGCTGCCTTCCGGCGGTTGGCCTCCACATCGGCGGCTGTGAGCACTTTCTCGGAGGCGAGACGGCGGCCGTAGAGCACGGCGGCGGAAGGCTGATCCTTGATCTTGCGGTACATCACAGGCTGCGTGTAAGCCGGGTCGTCACCTTCATTGTGGCCGTGACGGCGGTAGCAGATCAGGTCGATTACGACATCGCGTTTGAACTGCCTGCGGTAGTCGAAAGCGAGGCGCAGCACGCGCATGGCAGCTTCAGGATCGTCGCCGTTGACATGGAAGATCGGCGCCTGCACCATGCGTGCGATGTCGGTGGCGTATTCGCTGGAACGCGAGTCCTCAGGCAGGGTGGTGAAACCGATCTGATTGTTGATGACGATGTGTATGGTGCCGCCGGTCCGGTAGCCGCTCAGCTGTGACATATTGAGCGTCTCAGCCACGACTCCCTGCCCTGCGAACGCCGCATCGCCGTGCACCAGCGCGGGAACCACGCGCCGCCGCTCGCCATCGCCAAGGCGGTTCTGTTTGGCGCGCACCATGCCTTCAACCACCGGATTGACGGCTTCGAGATGGCTGGGATTGGCGGCAAGCGAAACAACGACTTCTTTGCCCGACGGCGAACGATGCACGCCGCTGGCGCCGAGATGATATTTCACGTCGCCGGAGCCCTGCGCGGAAGCCGGGTCGATATTGCCTTCGAATTCGGAGAAAATCTGGCCCAGCGGTTTGCCGATCACGTTTGCCAGCACGTTGAGGCGCCCGCGATGCGCCATACCGATGACCATTTCGTGGACACCGTTTTCGGCACAGAGATTGGCAAGCTCCATCAGCACCGATATGGTGGTTTCGGAGCCTTCGAGCGAGAATCGTTTCTGACCTATGAACCGCCGGTCGAGAAAATGTTCGAACTCCTCCGCGCGCAGAAGGTTGTCGAGGATGCGGATCTTGTCTTCCTGGCTGATGATGGATTCCTGCGGCGACTCCATACGTTCCTGCAGCCAGTTTTTCTCTTCCGGCCGCTGGATGTACATGTATTCCGCGCCGATCTTGCCGCAGTAGGTTTCGCGCAGCAGGTCAACCATTTCACGCAGCGTGGCCTGGGTGCGCCCCTCGAATGCGTGCACCAGCGAATCGGTGAAGAAATGCCGGTCGAGATCCCAGATCGTCAGGCCGTAGGACAACGGATCGAGTTCGGAATTGTACGCGGGTTCGTCGCCCAGCGGATCGAGATCGGCCATCAGGTGGCCGCGCACGCGGAAGGCGTTGATCAGGCGCGTGGCCGCGGCTTCCTTCACCACTTCCATCGAGGGCTCGGGTACCGGAGCCAGCCCGGCCGGGCTCTTGTCCGGCGCCCACTTCACGGGAGCGTACGGGACGTGCAGTGCCTCGAAAATTTCGTCGTAGAAATTCTGTTCCCCGTCCAGCAGCGCCTGCAGAGTGCCCAGGAACAATCCGGATTCCGCGCCCTGAATGATGCGGTGATCGTAGGTACAGGTCACCGACATCACTTTGCTGATGCCGAGCGACGCCACAACATCCGGCGCCACGCCGCGATACTCGGCCGGATAGTCCATCGCGCCGACCGCGATAATTGCACCCTGCCCGGCCACCAGCCGCGGCATCGAAGCCATCGTACCGACCGTGCCGGGGTTTGTGAGCGAAATACTGGTGCCCTGGAAATCAGCGACGCCGAGTTTGCCGTTGCGGGCACGCGCCACCAGGTCATCGAACGCAGTCAGATACTGTGCAAACGTCAGTGCCCCGGCGTTTTTGATATTCGGCACCAGCAGACTGCGCGAGCCGCCCTTGCCAGGTACATCGATCGCCAGACCGAAGTTGATCTCCTTCTTGACCACTCGAAACAGTTCGCCCGCCGTGTTCGAGGCGAACGAATGGTTGAGCGAAGGATTCGCCTGCACCGATTTGACGATGGCCCAGCCAATGAGATGGGTGTAGGAAACCTTGCTCCTGCCCAGCAGCGCACGATGGTGGTTGATCAGGCGACGGTTCTCGTCGATGACCTTCACGGGAACGATACGCTGCGAAGTCGCCAGCGGAATCGCCGCGCTTAATGCCATATTTTCGGCAATACGGGCGGCCGTGCCGCGGAGAGGCACCAGCTCTTCCGAGCCGGTTAATACCGGATCAGAGGCCTCGCGGAGGACCACAGCCGGCGCGGCCACAGCCACTGCGGTATTACCGTTACCGGCGCGCGTCCCGTTGGGCTCGGCGTGCTCAAAGATATCCTTCCAGTCCGAATCGACCGACGCGCGGTCGTGATGGTACTGCTGCAGCAGCTCTTCTTCGAGCCACGCATTTATGCCCGACGTTGGGCTCTGATTTCCTTGCATAATGCGGAGGGAGACTAAGTCTTAATGTACCGCCCACAACGGCCGCCCGAGTGGCGGCCTGTGCGCTCGTTTCCATAGTAACCGACGCCATGAATCAGAATCCTGTTGCGGAAAGTTAATATGAAGATCGTGAAACTGCTCGTGTTCTCCGATATTCACAGCGACCGAGGAGCACTCGAGCGGCTGATGGCGGTGGAATCGGATTACTACTTCTGCGCCGGCGACCTCGTGAACTTTTCGCGTGGTCTCGACGCGATGGGGGAGATTCTGAAGCAGCGCGGCGATCGGGTTTACGTGATTCCCGGCAATCATGAATCGGCGCAGCAGATCGCGGGCTTCTGCGATCGCTTCGGATTGAATAACTTTCATGAAGGCCGCATTGAAGTGGATGGTTTTCACGTGGTCGGTCTCGGCTACTCAAATCCGACGCCGTTTGAAACTCCCGGCGAATATTCCGAAGAGGAACTGGAAACCCGGCTGCATCAGTTCGACGGACTGAAGCCAATGATTGCGATCTGTCATGTGCCGCCGCACGGCACGATGCTCGACCGCATCACCAATCTGCGGCATGCGGGCAGCACCGCGATGCGCGACTTTGTGCGCCGCGAGCAGCCGCGCTTTTTCTTCTGCGGGCATATCCACGAGGCGGCGGGGGCGCAGGAGAAGCTCGGCGAAACTTCAGCGCTGAATGTGGGGAAGAAAGGCTATCTGCTCGATCTGGGGAAGCAGGCGCAGCTGGGGCTGCTGTAGCCGCACGTGCTGCTGGCAAGCGTAGTCGAGACCTCGGCGCGGGTTGCAGCAACCTCGAAACGGCTCGCCAAGGTCGAACTGCTTTCTGACCTGCTGCGCAGGCTGACTCCGGCGGAAATCGAAGTTGTGGTCCCGTTTTTGTCCGGAGAAACCCGCCAGGGCCGCTCCGGGATCGGTTACGCGGCGATACGCGACTCCGACGCCCCGGCCGCTTCGACTGCTTCTCTGGATATCCTGAGTGTCGATCGTGCCCTGACCGTCCTTATGACGACGAAAGGCCGGGGCTCCGAGGAGCATAAACGCGCGCAACTGCGTGCGCTGATGACGCGCGCCACTACCGAAGAACAGCGGTTTCTGAGGGAGTTGCTTCTCGGAGGATTGCGCCAGGGCGCACTCGAAGGCGTCATGTTCGAAGCGCTGGCCAGAGCCTCGGGCGTATCTGTGGATCGTATGCAACGCGCGGCAATGATAGCGGGCGACACAGCTCTGGTGGCACGCGAGCTGTTTGAAGCGGGCGAAAAATCTCTCGACCAGTGGACGATCCAGCTTTTCCGGCCCATTCACCCCATGCTGGCGCAACCGGCGTCTGACGTGGAGGCTGCGCTCGCGGAAATGCGGGAAGCGGCCTTCGAGTACAAACTGGACGGCGCACGCATTCAGGCGCACAAACGTGAGGACGAGGTGCGTATTTACACGCGCGCGCTCAACGATGTGACCTTATCCGTTCCGGAGATCGTTGAATCCGTCCGCGCTCTGCCGGCTCGCGAACTGATCCTCGACGGTGAAGCGATCTGCTTTACGGCGGAGGGCAGGCCGCAGCCGTTCCAGGTGACAATGCGGCGTTTCGGACGCAAGATCGATCTGGAGCGGCTGCGCGGAGAGCTGCCACTGACCCCGGTCTGGTTCGACGTTCTCTACCGCGATGGCGAACCGCTGATCGACCGCCCGCAAGTGGAGCGATTCCGCATCCTTAATAGTGTTTCGTCAGCGACGAACCTGATTCCTCAGATAACCACGTTGGACCCGGAAGTCGCTGCTGAATTTTTGCGCGCATCGCTTGAGGCGGGCCACGAGGGCGTGGTGGCGAAGGATCCGGCATCGCTCTACATGGCGGGTGCGCGCGGCAGCAGTTGGCTCAAGATCAAGAAAGTCCACACGCTGGACCTGGTGATTCTGGCGGCCGAATGGGGAAGCGGACGACGCAAGGGCTGGCTCAGCAATCTGCACCTCGGCGCACGTGACACCGAAGCGGGCGGCTTCGCCATGCTTGGAAAGACGTTCAAAGGGCTCACGGATGAGATGCTTCGCTGGCAGACAGAGCAGCTCCTGGCGCTCGAAACCTCGCGGGACCAGTACACGGTATACGTTGAGCCCAGACTCGTCGCAGAGATTGCGTACAGCGATATCCAGATCAGCCCGCGTTATGTCAGCGGGTATGCGCTGCGGTTCGCGCGCGTCAAACGCTACCGCGAGGATAAGACCGCGGCTGAGGCAGACACGTTTGAAACTGTAAAGCAGCTGGCGGCTTTTGATACGTAAGGGTAATCTGTGTGCATGGCAACCCTCGGATTGATAGAGTACGACGCAGCGAGCCCCGAAGTCCGCGCGGTCTACGACGACATCATGGCCACACGGAAGACCGACTGGATCAATAACTTCTGGAAGGCCATCGCGAATGATCTTCCGACGCTGCGCCGCACCTGGGCGAGCATCAAAGAAATCATGGCGCCGGGCGCGCTCGATCCGCTCACCAAAGAGATGATCTACGTGGCCGTGAGCGCGACCAATCAATGCGGATACTGCATCGCGTCCCACACCGCGGCCGCGCGCAAGGCCGGGATGACGGATACCATGTTTGCCGAACTGCTCGCGATTGTCGGCATGGCGAACGAAACCAATCGCCTGGCCAGCGGCTATCAGGTGGAGATCGACGAGAAATTCCTCACCCGCTGATGTTCGAACGCGTGCTGCAGGAAGTCCGCCGCATCCCGCGGGGCAAAGTCGCGACGTATGGCGATGTCGCCGCGGCCAGCGGTTACCCGGGCGCCGCGAGGCAGGTAGTCTGGGCGCTGCGCTCCGGCGGCAAGGCAGTTCCGTGGCATCGTGTACTGGGAGCCAAAGGCAGAATCCTGCTCACCGGCGAGCCCGGTTTCGAGCAGCGGCTACGCCTGCGGGCCGAAGGCATCCTTATTGCGGGTGATCGTGTTGACCTCGGGAAATACGGTCACCGGTTCCGAACGCGTCTTGCCGCTCCCTCACGGTCACGGTTCGGAAACCCCTTCTGAACCGCGCGCGCCAGCAAGCGGCGCTCAGAAGGTGCGTTCGAGGGAGAATTGAAACTTGGAAAATCGTGATTTTGCCCGCATCCTTTACGAAACCGCTGATCTGATGGAGATCGCGGGCGAGGATGGATTTCGCATCCGCAGCTATCGCAACGGAGCATCCGCCATCGAGGGCTACCCGGATAGTGTTTCCGCGATACTCAAAGACTCGGAACGCAAAGTCACCGACATCCCGGGCATCGGCAAGGGGCTCGCCGCTATCCTGCATCAGATCGAAACTACCGGCAGCTGCGACAAACGCGACGAACTGCTGAAAAAATTCCCTCCGGCCGCGCTTGAGTTTCTGAAGATTCAGGGTCTGGGACCCAAAAGCATCGCGCTGCTGTTCGAGCACTTCCAGCTGACGACAATGGATCAGCTCGAACAGCTCTGCCGCGATCAGAAACTGCGCGAACTGCCTCGCATGGGCGCAAAGCTGGAAGAAAAAGTCCTGCGCAGCATCGAGCAATATAAAAAACGCAGCGGGCGCTTCCTGCTCAGCTTCGCCGACAACGTGGCGCGCGAACTGACCGCGTATCTTTCCGACCTCGATGGCATCGACGCCATCACGCCGGCGGGCAGTCTGCGGCGCGGACGCGAAACCATCGGCGATCTTGATCTACTGGTGACCGGCCCGAACGCAGCCGCCGCGCTCGATCGTGTGGCAGCCAATCCGCGGGTACATGAAATCCTCGGCCGCGGCCCGAACAAGACCAGCGTCAAGCTTGGGCGGGAGGGTCTTCAGGTCGACGTACGCGCTCTGGAACACGCCAGCTTCGGAGCCGCCATGCAGTATTTCACCGGGAGCAAGGAACACAACGTCGCGCTAAGGCAGCGCGCCATCCGCATGGGATTCAAGCTCAGCGAATACGGACTGTTCCGCGCCGAAGACGATACGCGCGTAGCTGGTGAAACCGAAGAAGGCGTCTATCAGGCGCTGGGGCTCGACTGGATTCCGCCCGAACTGCGCGAGAACAACGGCGAAATCGAACTGGCTGAAGCCCACGCTCTGCCAAAGCTTATCGAGCAAAGCGCGATCCAGGGCGATCTGCATATGCACACCACCGCTACCGACGGTCGCGCCACGCTGGAAGAAATGGCGGAAGCAGCGCGCGCGCTCGGGTACGAATACATCGCCATCACGGATCACTCAAAGGCGATTGCGATGGCGTTCGGACTCGACGAGAAGCGCGTGGTCGAGTTTGCGCAGACGGTCAGAAAGATCAACGAAACGGGGAACCTGGGAATCCGCATTTTCTCCGGCCTCGAGTGCGACATCATGAAGGACGGCGAGATGGACATCGCCTGGGACGCGCTGGCGGAACTGGACATGGTGATCGGCAGCGTCCACAACCACATGAATCTCGAGCCGGACGCCATGACCGATCGTCTGCTGCGTGCACTGGAGTGTCCGCATCTGAGGGCGCTCGGTCATCCCACCGGGAGGCTGCTGCTGCATCGCGACCCGTTTACGTTCGACTTCGACAAAGTGATTGCGGAAGCCGTCGCGCGCGGCGTCTGGCTCGAAGTGAACTCGAGCCCCGAGCGCCTGGATCTGAGCGCAAACCATGTGCGGGCGGCGAAAGCACGCGGCGCGAAATTCATCATTTCGACTGACGCGCACCATCCCAAACATCTGCTCAACATGCGCTACGGAATTCTCACCGCGCGCCGCGGTGGCCTCACCGCCGATGACGTCGTGAACACTCTCCCGGCCGGCGAGTTTGCCCGCGCGCTGACCGCCTCGCGACAATAGGGCAATGAAACTGCTTTCATCGAACGAAGTCTACAGTTGCAGTCTGTTCCGCGTAACCGAAAACGAAGCGGTGGACCGCACGGGCTGGCAAATGAAACGGAGCATCGTGCGCCACCTTGGCTCCGCCGTCATGATGGCGGTGGATGCGAAGAATCGCGTGATGCTCGTGCGGCAGTACCGGATGCCTGCAAATCAGTTTCTCTGGGAGCTGCCGGCGGGGAAGATCGACGAGGGCGAAACGGTGCTGCAGACCGCGAAACGCGAACTCATCGAAGAGACGGGGCTGCGCGCGAAGAAATGGAAGAAGCTCGTGTCGTTCTATCCCAGCCCCGGATACGTCGAGGAGAAGATGACGATCTTCCTCGCGACCGAACTGACCGCGGGCGAATCGCAGCCGATGGAAGACGAGCGCATTGAGACGCGCTGGTTCACGAAGAAGGAACTGCGGGAGCTGATTGCATCGAACCGAATTCTCGACTCGAAGACGATGATCGGATTCCTGTACTGGACACGTCTCTGAATCTGCCCCAAAAAAGCAAAAGGCAGGCACCCCTTCCGGAGCCGCCTGCCCTGTGCCGAGAAAGAACGCTTATTTCTTCTTGGCGACTTTCTTCTTTGCGACCGCCTTCTTGGGTGCGGCTGCCTTCTTTGCTGCTTTCTTCTTTGTTGCCATCGTTGTGATTCTCCCTTGGACCATTATGTACAGAAACGGCAAAAAGTGAAACAAGAAAAGTAAAGAATGTTTTGACAGCACAGATCGGTTTCGGGCGTTCGTGGGTGGTACAACGGAAATCTGTGAAACAAGTTCAGCTGATCACCGACGGTGCGTGCCTCGGAAATCCCGGGCCGGGCGGATGGGCCGCGATTCTTCGCTATGGCGCAAAAACGAAAGAAATCTACGGCTGTGAATCGCACACGACGAACAACCGCATGGAGCTCACGGCTGCTATTGAGGGCCTGCGCGCGCTCAGAGAGAAATGCGAAGTCGAAGTGATCACCGACTCCGAATACCTGAAGAACGGCATAACGCAATGGATCACAGCGTGGAAGAAACGCGGCTGGATGACCTCGCAGAAGAAGCCCGTAGTCAACCGTGATCTGTGGGAGCAGCTTGAATCAGAGACGGGGCGGCACCAAACCAAATGGTCGTGGACAAAAGGACACGCCGCGCACGACGACAACAATCGCGCGGACGAACTGGCATCGCTTGCGGCCCGCGAGCAATGCGCCTCCGAGTGACTTCTCTATTCATCGCGCGGAATTCGCAACGCTCCGCGCCAGGTGGAAACCCGGCGGCAGGCACGAATGCCTGGCCCCACATAGTCTGCGCTACTGAAGATCGAAATCGGCGGTCCGGGTCGCCGTCTTCCCGTTCGAATCGCGCGCCTGCACTTCGACCGTATACTGGCCGGGCCCGAGGTCGTTGATCGGAACCGGTTCCGCCAGCGGAACGGTCGGGTTATCCGCGACGCCATTCATGTCCAGACGCATCAGACCGGTGGAAGACTTCTGCTCCTTCGTCTTCCGGTCAAGCACGCGGATCTGCATACCGATCACCGGCCTGTTTTGGGGATCAGCGTTCAGCAGCAAAGGCTCGTAAACCTCCGTGTAGAAGAGCGGGGGCGCCGATTTGCTGAACTTGTCCGAACCATAAGGAATAACCTGCGCGCCCCCGGCAACCAGCGGTACGCGATCTTCGATCAGTGAAGCGTCGAGCGTCGCCATCGCAGCGGCCCGATGGAACTCGCGGCTGAGCGCGATCGAACCCAGACCGAACTGGCTGGACCACGGTTCGATCTTCAGAGGCGTTTCCAGTTTTCCGAAGTTCGAACCTCCCGCACTGAAAACCACCTTGAGGTTGTAATCGCCGGATGCCACTTCGAACTCGTTCTCATAATGGAACGGCGACTGCTGAAATGCTTCGACCTGTTTCTTGTCTTCGAAATCCCGTTTGAGCGTGTCGCTGAAGCGCGCACCCACGGAGCCGTCCGGTTTATAGGCGATACCCAGAACATTCATCTCCGCCTGGAACCGGCCCTTCTCCTTTTCGAACTTCAGCGCGGAGGCGGGTATTTCCATGGCGACATTCACGCGAGCCACGTTGGGGCCGGTATAGAAGAACGGCGTCTGAATGGTGGCCGCGATGTTTCCGGCCGCGGCGCCCGACGCGCGGCTCTCGAGCGTCTTCTCGACCGGGTTGCCTGCCAGTGCGTCCTGGGTTTTGCCGTTGCAGTACCCTGTGCGGAAGCGGACCGAGGTGTCCTTCTGGTCGACGCGCACGCGCAGCGCATGGCAGGTGCCTTCCGCGGATTCGGGCGGCGTGTAGCCGAGGACGTAGTACTCATCCACTTCCTTGCCGATTCTTTCGAGGCCGGCAAAAAGATCGTTGGTGTTCACAATCATGAAACCGCCCGTGCCGTCGGCGAGCATATTCATCACGTTCTGGTTGTTGACACCCGAATCCGGGATCTTCGGGAGCAGCGTATTGCGGGCGGCTGTTGGAGGAATCATGTTCGGCGTCATAGCGCCGAACCCGCCGCGCCCGCCACCCGGAGCCGGCGTTGGCGTTGGGGAGGGACCGCCCGGGCCTCGTCCACCACCACCGGTTCCGCCACCCGTACCACCGCCAGTGCCGCCACCCGTACCACCGCCAGTGCCGCCACCGCGACCGCCGCCTGCACCGCCGCCGCCCCCTGCACCGCCACCGCCGCCTCTCTGGAAGAACGCCATGCCGGTCGCCGGGAGAAACGCGGCGGGCTGCAGAACGGCACCGAACATGCGGGCCAATCCGCTCTTCGCGCTGTTGAGCGGATTCGAAGAAGGCGTGTAGAGTTGAGCGATCGGACCGCCCGCAATCAGGCCGCGCACATCGATCGGATAGATGGCGACGTTCGACTTGTTGCACATATCGACGGTCGCGGTGACTTCGGAAATCTTCTCGTTATCGAGCGGGAAGCCTTCAGTAAAGAGGATGAGCGTCTTTCGGCCCGGCACAGCATTGAGGTTCTTAGCCAGACTGCGCAGGGCGAGGAGCATGTCGCGCGCGCCAAAATCGGAGGCGGCGCGCGCGAGCGAATCCGGCATCGATCTGTCGACCGTGCTTGAGCCGGTGACCGCCAGTTTGATTCCGTTGACAGCCTGCTTCAGCCGGTTGGCATCCTGCGTGAAATTCTGCGCGATCTGAATCGTGCCGCCGAAGTTCACTACGGCCATCACGCGGTTCGGGCCTGCGTTCGCATCGATGAACTTCGCGGCGGCGGCGCGGGCCTGCTGCTGATCCCCGGGCTTCATGGTTGAGTTATCGAAGAACAGAACGATATAGCGCCTTGTCGATGCACCCGCATTGGCCGGGTCGGACTGAACGGAGAAGGATTTGACCGCCTGTTCCTTGTTGTCCTCAAAGACTTTGAAATCCTTCAGAGTCAGGTTGTGGACGTAGCCGCCCTTCTTGTCCGTAACGATCGCGTCAACCAGCACAACCTTCGTCTCGGTACGGATGACCGCGCCGGAGTCGGGTGTCGCATCGGTGGCCTGTTGAGCCGGAGCGAAGGCGCTGGTTATAAGCAGGCCGGCGATGAGCGCTGCTGTTCCGTTGCAGGTTCTGAAAGTCATGTTTCCTTCCGCGTGTGGGGCGCTGAGAACGGGTACTATTTTACTTCTTTTTAACCTTCCTGCCGGAACCGGCTATGGCGTGGCGCGCGGGCCGGCAGAATCGATCGCAAATAGCAAACGAAACGCATCGCGGTGTTCGATACAACGGACGGCAGCTTTAAAACCAGGGTCTCGATAACAGCGCGTCGAAGGACCACAATTGGTCGGAGACTCCTGTATACTTCGCGACCAGAGAGGATCTATTGCGTAGAACCCGGCCTCGGGACCACCAGCCAGGCCAAAGTCCGAGATGCCGACTTACGGTCAAAGTGGCAGAGCACTGTAGAATGCGCGGTCGGCTGAACCGTTATTCTCGAGCCCGTTCGATATCCAGAGCAAAGGCGAGCGCGCCCTTCAGGCATTCCATCACTTCTGCCGAGAGCCTGCCGATCCGGCGTTCAAGGCGAACGGTCGGCAAAGATCCCAACCCTTGAACATTGGCGACCGATTCACGATCAAGGAACGGAAGCCGCGGCAGCGGCACCTCATACGGACTGTCCCTTCGCTGGGTGGTAAGAGGCACGTACAAAACGAGGGATCGTGGCGGGTCAGGGTCTTGGCGCGAGACGATCACGACGGGACGCGTCGTGGCAGCGAGCCCGAGGTCCGCGAGCCAGATCTCACCGGGTTGGGGGTTCATCGAGCAGGTCGAGGACCTCCTGTTCGGAGGCGCGCGAGCGCGCGATATCGAGGATGTCGTGATCGGCGAGCTCGATAACCTCGGTGATGCGCTCCCGTGCCTCTGCCGCTGTCTCCGGTTTCCACTCGCGCAATCGTCCGTCCAGCTTCTCCGCCAAGGCGTCCATGGTGCTCCTGCCCTCGTCCTTAGTGTAACGGCATCGGCTCTCGCCGACATTGTCACGTACTTCGACATGCCTCAGGCTTATCAGCGGTTCAGGTCGGTCGCCAGTTGGGCGGGGATCGTCCGCAAGTACGCGCGCCCCAGCGCGCCTGTCCCCGAAGGTCTGCGTGTCGGTAGAATCGAACTCATATGGCAAACGAAACGCACGCGGTGTTCGATACAACAGAAGGAAGCTTCAAAATCAGGCTCTTCGACGACAAAGCACCCAAAACGGTACAGAACTTCGTCGAACTCGCTGAAGGCACGAAAACCGGCAAGCCTTTCTACGACGGCATCGTCTTTCATCGCGTGATCCCGAACTTTATGATCCAGGGCGGATGTCCGGAGGGGACAGGACGCGGCGGCCCCGGATATAAGTTCGCCGATGAATTCCACCCGACGCTCAGGCATTCCAAACCAGGCGTTCTCTCCATGGCGAACGCCGGCCCCAACACGAACGGCAGCCAGTTTTTCATTACGGTGGCCCCCACTCCCCATCTCGACAACCGTCACACTGTTTTCGGCGAAGTGGTGGAGGGCTACGACGTCGTCGAAAAGATTTCCAAAGTCCCGCGCAACGCCCAGGACAAGCCGAACAAGGACGTGAAAATCAATTCCGTGAAGATTGAAAGGAGCTGAGTGGGGCGTAACGTTACCGCGCTCTTTGGCGGTACATTCGATCCCATCCACAATGCCCATCTGGAGATCGCGCGGGCGGCGGCGGACCGCTTCGATCTGGCCGGAGTTCTCTTCGTTCCCGCCGCGGATCCTCCGCATAAACCCGGCGGCGCCATTGCATCGTGGGAGGACCGGGTCCGCATGGTGGAACTGGCGTGTGCTGTCGACCGCCGATTCGAGGTCTCCCTGGTGGAGGCGCCGGACCCGTTGGACAGTTCGCCCAGCTATTCGATCCTCGCAATCGAGAAGCTGAAAGCATCGGGTTTCGAAAAACTGAGTTTTCTGATCGGCGCGGATGCATTCGATGAGATCCAGAACTGGTACCGCTGGAGAGATGTTGTTGCAGCCGTGGAATTCATCGTCGTGACACGCGCCGGGTCAAACCCGCACCGCGCCGTTCCTCCCGGTGCGATCGTTCACGAACTGGACGGACTGGACCTGCCGATTTCATCGTCGGAGGTTCGCCGGCTGGTTACGGAAAAAGCAGAATCCATACCGGTTCCCGATCCGGTCTTACGCTATATCCGCGACCACGGGCTTTATCGTTCACAGCCAAAGTAAATTCGCTGAACTCCAGCCGCCACCGACACTTAGTGGCGATTTTCGGTGCTTTGGCAACCCTCGTTTTCCGCCTCCGGTGGTAATCCTGAACCAGCAACCAGCACTGGAAGCGTTGCCGGAGGAATTGATGGCGCGGTCGAAAACGACACTTCTGTTGGCCGTTTACAGCGGACTGGCATACGGTCAAACGGGACTGACGACGATTCAGGACAAATTGTTCAAAGCAGACGGCACTCTGTTTAACGGGTCTCTGACAATTCAGTGGAGCACGTTCGACGCGAACAACATCGGGACCATTGTGCAGCAGAGCGAAACGGTCTCGGTGGTGAACGGAAATCTGTTTCTGCAATTAGTCCCCAATGCGACGGCGGTTCCGCCGGCCAACGTCTACACGGTGCAGTATCAGAGCGACGGCCGCGAGCAATTCGCGGAAACGTGGACCGTCCCGACCAGCACCGTGCCTCTCAAGGTGGCCCAGGTGCGTGTGGGCAGCCAGATTGTAACCAGCAACGGCAACCCCAACGGATCGTCAGGCAGCACCCCGATTCCCGAATCGAGTGTTATCGGGCTGCAGGCAGACCTTGCGCAGCGCCCCATCACCGGCGCGGGGTTCGGCACGAATGCGGTAGCCATGGTGGATAACAACGGGTTTCTCGAAACTGCCGTCGGAGATCCCGGAAACTGCGTGTTCATCGATGGGACCAGCGGGCCGTGCGGACAACAGACTTCCTCCACCGCGGAAGTTCCAGGAGGAACGATGGACGGAGTCAACAACACGTTCATGCGCGCCAACACACCACTTGGAACGAGCCTGATGCTGTTTCGCAACGGTCTCAATCTGACGGCCAACTCAGATTACACGCTGAACGGTTCAACTGTTCAGTTCGTGGCCGGCGCCCTGCCTCAGCCCGGAGACGCGTTGAATGCTTTCTATACCGTCGACACCTCGGCCGGTGGGAACATCAACGCGTTAACCGCTCCTGGCGGTTCGATCCACACCGCGGCTGCGCAGGTAATCTGCAGCGCGGCAGGGACGAGTACGAATGCGGCAGCCTCGACGAGCCTGGGAGGTTGCGACATCCCCGCCGCGGGCCTGCTTCCGGGGGATCGAATCGAGGTTCGCTTCACCCTGACGCATGCAGGCATGACGTCGGGGTTCAGTTTTCAGGTCAACTGGGGGAACACAACATCTTTTCAAGAATCGCCGGCACGCAGGACGCCGCGGTCGCGGGCCTCGCAGATGCTGCGCTGAGCGCTGCCGGGGCACAGTTCAGCCTCGAGAGCTGGGGCACGGTGCTGCCGTTCCTGCCGGGTTTGGTGACGGCACCGGCTCAGGCGGGGCTTGAGGTGGTTTTTCGTGCCGGTCTTGCAACGGCAGGCTCAGACAGCGTGGCGTTGACGAATTACACCGTGCTGAGATATCCGGCCAATTAGTGTGCCACTCCCGCACGGTCATGGTGCGGATAGCCTTTCTGAACCGCGCGCATAAGCAAGCGGCACCGGGAATCGGGGGTACGCCGATTCCGCGACTACTTCGCGGCGAGTTGCCGTTCGGTGATCGTTACTCTCGATGTCAATCGAAACCGGATGACGGTTTCAGAAGGAATGTTGTCCCCGAGTCTGACCCACGGTTCGGTGCTGATGGCCACCTGTTGACCATCTGACGTAACAATGTTGGTCAGTCCCAGTTCCAGTCGGGATGTCCCTGTGGAGCGCCCGGCTTTTTGTGATTCGAGAACACGTCCTGACACATTGGAGCCGCGCTCGGCAATCACGAATCCGTCGGCAATCAACGGGTCCACCAAAGTTCCTGAGAAGATACTACCGCCTCGACTGTAATCGGTGGACAGCGTCTCATTCAGCCTGATGGCGAGTGTCATGCCGCTTCGCAGCGTAGCCTGATGGGGCGCCGGGGGCTGTGGTTCCGGCACTGGCTCCTTTTCCACCGCAGCCACAACGGGAGTTGCTGCCGCCTTATCAGTCGATGCGGTCAACACAGGAGCGGGCCCGGCCTTGGCCGGCATCTGAGAGGAAGATTTTCTGGACGCAACTCCGGGATCGCCGAACGAATCGTATTTGCCCGGAATCCACTGCTTGGGTTTTATGCTCGCCAGCGGAATGGGTTCGTTTTTTCGAATGGGCGCCGGTAGTGTTACGGGCGGTATTTTGCGGGCGACGGGCTTCACGGGTTCGGTGTAAACCGTTTCCGGCGCAGCAGCACGCACGGCCCTGGGCGGCAGCGGGCTCGGCTTCCTGACAGGTACGTCAGTCGACAGATCAGTAGAGGGGGATACGCTGAGCGTCGATGGCGGCGGGGCTTCGACCGAAATCGGCTGCAGTTGCGTCATTTTAAGCGCGAGACCTCCGGCTATTCCCGCACCGAGCACCAGCAGGCCAATGTGAAGCGGCTTCATCACTGCTCTTCTTAAATGCTAATCTCTTTAAGCTAAACCCAGCGACGCTAAAATGTTGTTATGAGTTTCCCACAAACTCTGCGGATTGGCGGCGTCACGGTATCTCCGGCGACCGTACTGGCCCCCATGGCGGGGGTCACCGACACAGTTTTCCGTCGTTTTATCCGCAATTTGGGCGGCTGCGGCCTGATTATGACGGAGTTCACCAGTTCCCACGGTGTGAGCGCCGCGGTGCGAGCCGACAATACGAAAAGGCGCAACCGCACCCTCCAGCGCTATCTTGCTTTTGACCCCGCGGAGCACCCGATTTCAGCCCAGTTGTTCGGCGCCGATCCCGAAACGATGGCGACAGCGGCAAAAGTCTGCGAGGATCTCGGCTTCGATATTCTCGACATCAATTTCGGCTGCCCGGTCAATAAGGTGGTCAAGTGCAACGGCGGGTCCGGGCTGCTGCGCGACCTTCCGCTGGTTGAAACACTGCTGCGGACGGTCCGGAAAGCGATCTCGATTCCGTTCACCTGCAAGTTCCGCGCGGGCTGGAACGACAATGAACTGGTAATGACTCAGATGGCTCGACTCGCAGAGGACTGTGGGCTGCAGGCGGTCGCGTTGCATCCCCGCACCCGGGAACAGGGCTATTCGGGTAAAGCCGACTGGACGCGAATTGCGGCGATCAAAGATGCCGTCAGAATCCCGGTTATCGGCAACGGCGACATCGTCACACCGGAGGATGCAGTGCGAATGGTTGAGGAAACCGGCTGCGATGCGGTGATGGTCGGCCGCACGGCGTCGTCGAATCCCTGGATTTTTCGCCAGATCGAACAGTATCTCGCCACCGGCCGCTACGATCAGCCAAGCCATCAGGACCGTTACGAGATGATGCGGACCTATTACGCCATGCTGCTGGAGCGCGGCGAAGATGACACTGTCGGCAAGATGAAGCAGTTCGCGACGTACTTTACGCACGGGGTGCGCGGAGGAGCACAGCTGCGCGTCTCGATCTATCAGGCGAAGGAAGCGAGCCGGATCGCCGGCTTAGTCGACGAGTTTTTTGCCTGCGATGAAGAAAGTGCGCGTCTCGTCCTCGCCTGAGCGAATTTCCTCCCATCCCGAAAACGCACTGCGATAATTCGCGAGCGACGTAGCGAAGCGCCCGCTCGTCTTTCCGGCCAGCGCGACGATACCGCCCGGACGCACACCAGCGGCGATTTCAGGCAGCAGATCGGGCTGCCAGTAAAGCCAGCAAACGATCAGGTCCCAGGTATCGGGCGCGACACGGTACTCGTGTTTTTCGAGATCGGCGCGGATCGTACGGACGCCCGGGATATCACCGATTTCAATGTCGACCGCCGTAACATCCCAGCCGCGTTCGGCCAGCCATATGGCATGCCGGCCTTTTCCGGCCGCAAGATCCAGAGCTTTGCCTGGCGGAACGGCGGTCAGCGCCTCAGTCGGGTCAGGCATGGTCCTTCTGCTCAAGAAGGATCGTTCGCGTCGGGAAAGGCATCGTGACGCCCTCGGCCATGAGCCGCTTGAAGAGGCGTTTCCGCAGTTCGCTGAGCACTCTGTACTGGGAGCCGAAGTCCTCGACGCTGAAGTTCACCTGAAATACCAGCGCCGATTCACCAGGGCCGGGACTGAATAACACGTATGGCGTCGGATCGGAGAGGAGCCCCTTCACATCGCCAGTCGCAGCTACGGCTTCCGAGCGGAGAATCTCCTGCACGCGATCGACGTCAGAATCGTAGCCGACGCCGAACGAAACCGACATCGACATGCGGCGGTCGGGCAGGTTGTAATTGGTGTAAATCGCCTGGCCCGAGCTTGCTGTTGGGCACGATCACCAGGTTATTGCTGGTGCCGCGCATCATCGTGCAGCGCCAGTTGATGTCGGTGATGTAGCCCTCTTCGCCGGTGTTGAGCTTGATGTAATCGCCGATATGCACGAGACCCGAGATCGAAACGTAGAAACCCGCGAAGAGATTCGAAAGCGTGTCCTGCAACGCCAGCGCCACGGCGAGGCCACCCACGCCGAGAGTCGTCAGGATCGGCGTAAGACTGACGTCGAAAAGCCGCATCAGCCAGCCAATGCCAAATGCGACGACCCCGATCTGCGCCAGTCTGCGGGTGATGCTGGTGACGGACTGCGCGCCCGTTACGCGGCCGCCATAAAAGCCAACCAGACGACCCACCAGACGGCTGCCCGCGACAGTCAGCGACGCGACCCAAAGCACAGCGAGCGTGCGCGGAATGTAGCGCAGGTAGGTTTTCGGGATCTCCGAATTCTGTGTCGCGAGATGCAGGCCGAGGATGAGGGACCAAAGGACTACCGGCAGGCTCTCGACCAGCATGTCGCCGAGGCTTTCGGTTCCCGCCGCCCATGCACGAACGACACGGAACAGCAGACTGCGCAGGATGAGCCCGGCGACGACGGTCAGGATCAGGAATGTCAGAGGCACCGCCAGTTGCGCGGGGTGAATCTGCAGTGGCTGCGGGTGCATGAACATATTCTGCACGCTGGCAGGCCCCGGCGCGTCAATGGTTTTGATGGGCCCTCGCGCGAAAGGTCGAAGTGTGCTCGCAGCGCTTCTCGCCGCGGGCTTGGCGCTGGGCTCCGGCGGCCAGGAGGATTCGCCAAAGGAGCAAGCCGCGGCCCTTGCAAAAAAGGCAAGAAAGGCCGCCAGAGCGGCCGAGGCTGCGAACGCTTACCTGCTCTACTCCGAAGCCGCGGCGCTTCAGCCTTCGAACAGGAAACTCAGGCAGAAGATGGAAGCCCTGCAGTCACGGGCGGCGCTCCAGTCGAAGCCGGCGCCGGCAATCAGCGCTGCCGACGATGTCATCGAACTGCCTCCGCCCGCGCTGTCTCCCGCGGATGTTTTCGACAGTCTGACGGCGCGTGAATATGCTGAAGCCCGTCAGCCGAAGCCGCCGCCGCAGCTGGACGGCCGGGCGGGCAAACAGGACTTCGATCTGCGGGGCAATGCACGCAGCCTGTTCGACCAGGTGGCGCAGCGCTTCGGACTCGATACCGTGTACGACGGCGACTATCCGCCGGCGGGGCAGCAGCTGCGTTTTCAGATGCCGGGCGTCGATTATCGCGAAGCGCTGCATGATCTGGAAGCGATGACCAACTCATTCGTAATCCCGCTGTCGTCGAAGCTCTTCATGGTGGCGCAGGACACGGCGCAGAAGCGCACCGACCTTGAACAGACCATTGTGGTGTCGGTCCCGGTGCCGCAGGTGCTTACCTCGCAGGCATTGACTGAGATGGTGCAGGCGGTGAAACAGTCGACGAATATCGACAAGATCGCTTTCGATTACGCACAGAACGAGGTGATCATTCGCGACCGGATCTCGCGCGCCCTGCCGGCGCAGGCGCTGCTCGAACAGCTATTCGCATATCGTCCGGAAGTGCTGATCGAGCTCGAGTTTCTGGAGGTCACCGAGAGCGACCTGCTCAATTACGGATTCAACGTCACGAATCAGTTTTCGGCGATTGCTCTGGGCAACATTCTTAGTAACGTCGTTACGTTTCCCTCAGGCGCCACGGCCCTCCTGTCGTTCGGCGGCGGCAAGACTCTGATCGGGCTCACCGTGGCGCAGGTGCAGGCCATGTTCAACGAGACGACATCCACCGCAAAGACGCTCTATCGCTCGACTGTGCGCTCGGTCGACGGACAGCCGGCTACGTTCCATGTCGGCGAAAAGTATCCGATCATCACCCAGCAGTACGCGGGATCGGTGCCGACGGGAACCGCCGGCAACGTCTATGCGCCGCCGCCTTCATTCACGTTCGAAAATCTCGGGGCGGAGGTGAAGGTCACGCCGCACATCCACGGGATCGAGGGCGTCACGCTGGCGGTTGAAACCAGCTTCGAACTGCTGGCGGGGACATCGGTCAACAATATTCCCGTCATCGGCAGACGCGAGCTCAAGGCGTCGGTGCGGGTACGGGACGGTGAGTGGAGCGTGATCGCGGCAATGCTGAGTCCGACGGATTCGAAAACGGTAAGCGGATTCTGGGGACTGGCGCAGCTGCCGCTGATCGGCAACCTGTTTCGTATGACAACGAAGAACGAGACGCGGGAGAATGTGCTGATCGCGATTCGGCCGCATCTGCTGTCGCTGCCGCCGGATCAGAAAGTGACGCGCGAACTGCGGGTCGGGACAGAGACGCGGCCATTTAATCCGCTGTGAAAAGAACCGGCGGCAAGACCGCCGGCGTTACAGCTTCGGGGCGTAGTAGCCTTTACGGGCGCGCACGACGAGGTCTTTACGCGTTCTCGTCTTGACCGTCACGGGGTGATAGAGGCCATCCGTTTTCAGCGGCTCGGGACGATAGAAAATGTTGTACTGATGACGCAGCTCATTGGCGATGTTCTCGAACGACTGATCGAGGTCTTCGATCTTGAACGGGAAAAACGCCTGGCCGCCGGTTTCCTCGGTGAGATACCTCAGGATCTTGTCGCCTTCCGTGTCGTCGCGCGTGATGTTGGTTGAGATGGCGTAGATCACGACGTCGGCTTTCTGTGCCATCTCCAGCGCCTGATCGCGCGACCAGCGGCTCTCGGTGTCCATGCCGTCGCTGATCACGATCATGGCGCGGCGGAACTTGTCACGCGGCTGGTCCATCATCAGCTTTTCCTTTGCCGGCGAAATAGATGGCGTCGTAAAAAGCCGTGCCGCCGCCGGGGCGCATGCCGTTGATGCCGGCTTCGAGCTTGTGCTCGTCGTCAGTGAGGTCGGTGACCATTTCGGCGGCGCTGTCGAAGCTCACGAGCATGATCTTGTCTTCCCGCGGACGCAGCACGCTCTGGATAAAACGAATGGCGGCCTGCTGCTCGAAGCGGAACTGTTCGCGAATACTGTTGCTGGTATCGACGAGGACGGCGAGGCGGAGGGGAAGGTCGGATTCGGCGGTGAACTGCTGGATGGTTTGCGGCTTCCTGTTCTCGATGACGTCGAAATCGTTCTTCGTGAGGTCGGTGACGAAGCGGCCTTTCTTGTCGGTGACGGTGAACAGGATGTTGACGCGCGTGACGTCGAGAACGATGCGCGTGGGGTCGTCGGACTCGCTGGCGGGAGACGCGGAGGGAGGCGTCGGCGTCGATTGAGGCTTTTGGGCGGTGAGAAGCGATGCCAGGCAGAGGAAGGCGCACAAAACCCCGATACAGACGTACTTCATATATGGCTTACATTCTATACGCGGGCGCGACGCTTACTGTTTCGGCAGCGAGTTGAGATACGCCGTGAGATCGTTCATGTCGGCGGGCGTGAGGGTCGGCCAGGAAGTGCCTTTCGCGATCATCTGCTGATGCATGGTGCGGGCCGGCCCCCAGCCGAGCGCGACCATCGACCAGGGCGCGTAGGAATCGCGGGCGCCGGGCCGCATCGGCGCGCCAGTGCCGGGGCTTCGATGGCAGCTCACGCATCCGGCTTTTTCGAAGACCCGCTCACCCGTGGCGCGATTGCCGCGCGGTCCCTGATACTGCGTCTCCCAGACGAAGGAAAGAATCGACCGCATCTCCGCGAGATCGACGGCAGGCAGCGGCTTAGAAGCCGTTTGCATGAACGGCGAGTGGTTCCACATGGCGGCGCCGAGATCGATCCACGTCTGGTTGTTCACGAGATTTTCCAGCGCCATCGGACCCGTGTGGCAAGAGCCGCATTTTTCGACGAAGGTCAGCCTCCCGGTGGACGGGTCCGGCAGCGAGAAGTGGGATTCGACGAGCTGGTGCTGCGTGGTCCCGACGTACGCCGTGAGATCCATGAAGTCGCGCCCGGTCATGCGCGGCCACGGCGTTCCGTGGTTCGCCATTTGACGGCGCATCGCGGAGGAATGACTCCACAAACGATAGACGAGGACTACCGGATCGTCGAGCGGCGGCCAGTTTCGGACGATCTCCGTCGAATGGCACGATGCGCAGCCGTTGCTCTCGAAGGCGGCCTTGCCGCGCGCGACCTCGCCGGGCTGCTCGGAAAACTGCAGAGAGTAGATCCAGGTGAAGAGATCGTCCCAGTCGGAGGCGCTGGCGGCAGGCTGGTCGACAGCGCGTTCCGTCATGCTTCGCCACATGGCGGGCGTGTGGTTCCACAATGCGCTGGCGAGAGCCGACGGCGTGTAGGTCGGCATGAGTTTGTCGGCGAGATCGCGCGCGCCCGGGACTCCGGCGGGTTCATGACCTGCGCCGGAGCCCTGGACGGTGTGACATTCGAGGCAGCCCTGCTGCATAACCACCACGGCGCCGTGCTGCGCGTCGCCGGCGAATGCCGAGACGGCGGCTGCGACGATCAGCGGGATCAGCCGGGTTTGCGCTCCATCACGCATAATGCCTCCTGCGTTCTGCGCGTTCTCGCGCGGCGTTGTGACCGCTACTTGATAGCGCTCAGGCCGCTATAGAAGAAAGAGACCAGCAGCCCGACGGCGTAGATCCCGGTGAGAACTGTAAGCCCGATGCCAATGTGATCGACGCGGCTGAGAGCGCGACCGGTCTGCTTTTGATTGGCAACGAGCAGACCCGTAGGATCCTGGATGTGAAGGAACTCGTCGTCTTTGCGAGCGACGATCCAGCGGTAAACGGCGACGAGCGCGGTGATGACGATCATCGCGATCAGAACGAACATTGAAGCTTTCATGCAGCACCTCCTGTCAGGTTTGCGCTGTTCCCTACGCAATTGAGGGGCCAGGGAGGGTCGCTTGGGAAGAATCGGCTGATCGGCGCGAGCGCCTTGCAAAGAACCGGCCGGAAAACTACGGACGCCTCAGAACGCCAGAAGCCCGTCGATCGTCTCGACCAGGTCATCGGTCTGCGGCAGAATCTCCGCCTCGAGAGCGGGGTGATAGCCGACCCACGTATCCATCGCCGCCACCCGCTTTACCGGTGCGTCCAGACGCGTGAACAGCTCATCGGCAATGCGCGCCGCGATCTCCGCCCCGTACCCGAAACTCAGCGTGTCCTCGTGCGCCACGATCACGCGGCTGGTCTTCTCGACGCTTGCGCGAATCGCCTCCCAGTCGTACGGCGCGAGCGTCCGCAGATCGATCACCTCCACGCTCGCCGCGGGATTCCTGCGCTCGATCTCCTTCGCAGCCAGCAGCGACTTCTGCACCAGCGCCCCGTAGGTGATCACGCTGACCGACTCCCCTCCCTTCACCACCTTCGCCCTGCCGAACGGAATCGTGAAGTCGGCCCCGGGATGCGGTGCGCGATTGTAGGTCTCGCGATACAGCTTCTTGTGCTCGAGGAACAGCACCGGATCGTCGCAGCGGATCGCCGTGCGCAGAAGTCCGCAGGCATCTTCGGCATTCGAGGGAAACACCACGCGCAGCCCCGGAATGTGCGTGAACGTCACCTCGCCGCACTGGCTGTGATAAATCGCACCGCCCGCCAGATATCCGCCGATCGGGACGCGCAGCACCAGAGGCGCGGCGAAATGCCCGTTCGACCTCCATCGCATCGACGCCAGTTCATCGCGAATCTGCATCATCGCGGGCCAGATGTAATCGAAGAACTGAATCTCGGCGATCGGCTTCAGCCCGACCGTCGCCATCCCGATCGCGCGCCCCACAATCGACGCCTCCGCGATCGGCGAATTGAACACGCGCCTGCTGCCGAACTCCGTCTGCAGACCGGCCGTCAGCCCGAACACGCCGCCCTTGCCCTTCACTTCGCACAGATTACCTTCGCGGCTGCAGTCGGCCACATCTTCGCCGAAGACAACGATTCGCTCATTGCGCCGCATCTCTTCTTTAAGCGTCGCGTTGATCAGGTCGACCATCGTCTTCGGATCACCCTGCGCCCGCGCCTCAGCCTCGAACTCAGACGAAGTCGGATCGATCTTTTCCGAGTAGAGGTGCACCATCGCCGTGCCCGGATCCGGCGCCGGCACTTTGAGGGCCCAATGCGTGTCCTGCAGAATCCCGTGCTCGATCTCGCGGGCCATCTCCGTCAGTTCTGGCTGGCCGATCACGCCTTCTTCTGTCAGGAACCGCGGAAACGTGGTTAACGGATCGCGCAGCGCTTCATCCTCGCGTTCGCGCTTCGTCTTGTACGACCGCTCATCGTCACTCTGCGAGTGCGAATAAGGGCGCACGCAGTGCGCGTGCACCAGCGCCGGACCGTGGCCCTCCCGGCACCACGCCGCCGCCGCGGCCATCGCCCGATAAGACGAAATCAGATCCGTGCCGTCCACTTCGATCGTCAGCAGATTCGGAAACCCGGCCAGCAGCTTCGAAATCGATCCGCCCGGCATCTGGTTCTCCACCGGAACCGAGATCGCAAAGCCGTTATCCTGGATGAGAAACAGCACTGGAAACCGGTTCAGACACGCCTGATTGATCGACTCCCAGAACTCACCTTCGCTCGTCGCGCCTTCACCCGAACTGGCGAGCACCATCCGGTCTTCGCCGGGATAGACCAACCGGCAGCCCGCCGCGCATCCCACCGCCTGCACAAACTGCGTCCCGGTGGCCGACGAACTGGTCACAATGTTCTTCTTCGGATCGGCCCAGTGCGAGGGCATCTGGCGTCCGCCCGAGGATGGATCGGAAGCCGCGCCCACCGCCTGCAGCAGCATTTCAAGGGGCGTCATGCCCAGCGTCAGACAGAGCGCGCGATCGCGGTAGTAAGGATAGAACCAGTCGTAACCCGGTTTCGCCACCATCCCCGCCGCCACCTGAATCGCTTCGTGCCCCGCGCCGCTGATCTGGAAGAAGATCTTCTGCTGGCGCTTCAGGAGAAGCTCGCGGTCATCGAGGCTTCGCGATGTCCGCATCAGCCGGAACGCCTGAACCAGCCGGTCCGCATCCAGGCCCGCTGCCAGCGCGGTTTTCAGCCGCTCCGTGCTCGCAGGCGTGGTAAACGACGTTGTCATATATGAAAAGGCCTTAATCAATATAGCAGGAGTAAAAAGAGTCGATTCGGCTCAATCCCCGCACCACCCCCGAATCCTGTATCATAGATTTCGCTATGCGGGGGCGCCCCGGCGGACGTAACAGATGTCCGGGGTTCGCCGTCAAAACAAACATAGCCACATACAACTATGATTAAAGTCGAAGGCCTGACCAAGCGATACGCTCGTCATGTCGCGGTCAATAACATCTCCTTCGAAGTAGGGAAGGGCGAAATCGTCGGCTTCCTCGGCAAGAACGGCGCCGGGAAAACCACGACCATGCGCGTCCTCACCTGCTTTCTGCCGCCCACCGCGGGAAAGGCCAGCGTAGCCGGGTTCGATGTGCTCGAGCAGTCGCTCGAAGTCAAGAAACGCATCGGCTACCTGCCGGAAACGCCGCCCGTTTATCCGGAGATGGAGATCGCGACCTACCTCACCTTCGTCGCGAAGCTGAAAGGTCTGCCCAGCGGCGACATCAAAAAGCGCGTGGATGAAGTCTGCGAACGAACCGCCATCGCCGATGTGAAATCGACCATCATCGGCAAGCTTTCGAAGGGCTACCGGCAGCGCGTCGGGCTGGCGCAGGCGCTGATTCACAATCCGCCCGTGCTGATTCTCGACGAGCCCACGAGCGGCCTCGATCCGCAGCAGCAGCGCGACGCACGGCAATTGATCGCCAGCCTTTCGGGCGACCACACGATTATCCTTTCGACGCACATTCTGTCCGAAGTCGAGCAGTCGTGCAGCAAGGTCATCATCATCAACAACGGCCAGATCGTGGCTTCCGATTCGGTGGCGAATCTGCACACGCGGAGGAGCGCATCGGAAACGACCCGCGTCGAAGTGGCGGGCGCGCCGGCGAGTCAGGTGAAGCAGGCGCTCGAAAAGGTAGCGGGCGTGGCGAGCGTGGAGTCGCGTGAGAGCCGGAACGGCCTTGAAACGTTCGAGGTACGCAGCCTCGAGAATTACAAGCTGCGGCCCGAGCTGGCACGCACCATCGTGCAGGCCGGCTGGAATCTGAATCTGCTGACGACGGTCGGCGAGTCGCTCGAAGAGATCTTCCTCGAGCTGACGAAGTCGGAAACGCCGGCGGCGAGTGTGAAGAAAGAAGAGGAGGCGCCTGTCGTGTTGCACGGCGAAGCTCAATGAGGAGAGAAGCCCAATGAGAAACATAATCACGATCTGCGGCAAGGAAGTGAAGTCTTATTTCACCTCGCCGATCGCTTACCTCCTGATGGCCCTGTTCGGGCTGATTTTCGGGTATTTTTTCTTCAGCGCCACAGTGGTCTTTGTGAACCAGGGGCTGCGCATGCAGATGGGCGGGCAGTCGGCGCCCATGAGCGTCAACGAATGGGTGATCGCGCCGCTGCTCGGCAACGCGAGCGTGGTGGGGCTGTTTCTGATTCCGCTGATTTCGATGCGGCTGTTCGCGGAAGAAAAGCGCAGCGGAACCATCGAGCTGCTGATGACGTCGCCCATAAGCGACTGGGAAATCATCCTCGGCAAATGGCTGGGCGCGATGGTGATGTATCTGTGCATCCTGGCGATCTCGATGCTCAACGTGGCGCTGCTGTTCGCATGGGGAAGGCCCGACTGGCGGCCGATCCTGACCGGCTATCTGGGGCTGTTGCTGCAGGGCGGCACGGTGCTGGCGATCGGCACCTTCATTTCGACCACGACGAAGAATCAGATCATCGCCGGCGGCACGACTTTCGCCGTGTGCCTGCTGCTGTGGGTGCTGAGCTGGGTGTCGAGCTATAACGAAGCGCCGTGGGCACAGGCAATCGCCTACTGCTCGATCCTGACGCACTTCGAGCCGTTCTCGAAAGGCATCATCGATACGAAAGACCTGCTGTTTTACGTCTCGGCGATCTTCCTGGGACTGTTTCTGACGGCGCGGTCTCTCGATTCTCTGAGGTGGAGAGCGTAATGGCGAGCGAATTTCTTCAGGCCCGGCAGACGAAGTACGGCGCGTTCGTGGCGCTGTACGTGGTCATCGTGCTGGCCGTCATCGTGGTGGCCAACTACCTCGGCGACCATCACAACAAGACCGTCGACGTGACGTCGAACAAGCAGTTCACGCTGTCGGATGAAACGAAGAAGGTGGCGGGCAATCTGAAGCGGCCGGTCAACATTTACTACTTCGAGAAGAGCGACAACTACGAGCGGGCGCGCGATCTGTTCGACCGCTACAAGAACCTCTCGTCGAACATCAAAGTGAATTATGTCGATCCCGACAAGAAGCCGGACGTGGCGCGCGTGGAAGGCGCGCGCGCGATGGGCGACATCATCGTGGATAACGGCGAAAAGAAAGAAACCGCGAAGAGCCTGACGGAAGAAGATCTGACCGGCGCGCTGGTGCGGGCGTCGAAAACCGGCGAGAAGACTGTGTGCTTCGTGCAGGGCGAAGGCGAACACACGATCGCCGACACCGAGCGCGACGGCCTTTCGAGCTTCAAAGACGCGCTGGAAAAGAACAATTACAAAACACAGGCGATTTCGCTGATCGAAAAGCCGGAGATCCCGAAGTCGTGCGTGGTGCTTGTAGTCGACGGTCCGCGGCACGATTATCTGCAGCCGGCGCTCGACGCAATCAAGACGTTTGTGACAGGCGGGGGACGCGCGATCTTTGGATTCGATCCGATCCTCAATCTTCCGAACGACAAGATGGGCGACACGCCGGAGCTGGCGAAGCTCGTCGGCGAATGGGGCGTCACCCCGAATCCGGACGTGATTCTTGACCTCAGTTCGGCGAGCCGCCTGTTTGGACAGCTTTCGCCGGTGGTTGGATCGTATAGTCAGCATCCGATCGTGCGCGTGATGCAGGACAACGCTTCGGTGTTCCCGCTGGCGCGGAGTCTGGAAGTGAAGGCACCTGCAGAGACCCTGTTCTCGACGCAGACGGACAGCTACGGGCTGACCAATCCGAAACTGCCAATCAAGGAAGCGGATCTGGCGACCGCGAAAAAAGGCCCGTTTGTGCTGGGCGCCGCGGCGACCATCGGTTCCGGTTCGAATGCCGGGCGCATCGTTGTAGTCGGGAGTTCGAGCTTCCTCGGGAATCAGATTCTCGCGGCGCCGGTGGGCAATCGCGATCTCGCGCTCAATATGGTGAACTGGCTGACTTCCGATGAAGACCTGATTTCGATTCGCCCGAAAGAACCCGAAGACCGGCGGCTGAAAATTACGGGCAGCGCGGTGCGCGTACTGTTCCTGACGAGCGTGGTGTTCCTGCCGCTGATCGTGATCGTGTCCGGCTTCTCGGTGTGGTGGAAGCGGAGATAACAGCCTGATGAAACCCGGTGGACTTTTCACAGCGATCGGCGCCCTGATCGTGCTGGGCGGCCTCGTGTGGTGGTTCAGTAAACATCCCACGACGGATACAAAGAAGACGCCGGACGCGCCGAAGCTGATTGCGGTGGATGCGAAACAGATCGAAGACATCCGGCTGGCGAAGTCGGGTTCCGATCCCGTGGAACTGGCGAATCTGGCGGGCACCTGGACCATCACCAAACCGAGCGCGATGGCGGCCGATCAGGATGCGGTCAACATGCTGACCGGCAGTCTGGCGACACTGAACGCCGACCGGCTGATCGACGAGCATCCGGGGAATCTGGGCGACTTCGGGCTGACTACGCCGATGGAAGAGATCGACGTCACGCTCAAAGGCGGCAAGACGACGAAGCTGCTGCTGGGCAGCGATACGCCGGCCAGCACAGGCGTTTATGCGAAGATCGACAGCGACCCGAAAGTGTACACGGTGCCGTCCTACACCAAGGCGAGCTTCGACAAGACGGTGAACGATCTGCGCGACAAGCGGCTTCTTACGTTCAATCAGGACAAACTCACAGCAGTGTCGATCACCGGCAAAGGGCAGACGGTGGAGTTCGGGAAGAACGCGCAGGGCGACTGGCAGATCACCAAACCGAAGCCGCTGCGCGCCGACAGCCTGCAGGTGGACGACCTGGTTCGCAAGCTGAAAGACGCGAAGATGGATCTCACTTCGGCGAAGTCCGACGATAAGGAAGCGGCGGCGCAGTTCGCGTCGGGCGAGAAAGTCGGATCGGCATCGGTGACAGACAACACCGGTACACAGACTATCGAGATTCACAAGAGCAAAGACAAAGACGGCGGTTATTACGCGAAGAGCACGGCCGTGGCGGGGATTTATAAGGTGGCGGGAGATATCGGCGATGCGATGGGTAAAAGCGCCGACGACTATCGCAACAAGAAGGTTTTCGATTTCGGCTTCAACGACGTGTCGAAGCTGGAGATCAACGGCACGGCGTACGAGAAGGCGGGCGATAAGTGGAAGTCGGGCGGTGCCGATTTCGAGGCGGGCAGCGTGCAGACGGTGATCGATAAGCTGCGGGATCTGGCGGCTTCTAAATTCTCGGATAAACCGGGCGGAACGCAGACGCTCAGCATTGCCGTAACATCGGGCGACAAACATCGGCTGGAGAAGGTTACGATCAATAAAGACGGCGCGGCGTATAACGCGCAGCGCGACGGCGAACCGGCAGGCTACGTCCTCGAAGCGAAGGACGTGGACGATCTGCAGAAAGCCGTATCGGGGATTAAGAAGGAAACTCCGGCGCAGAAAAAGTGATGGATTGAACGGGCTTCTCACCGACCTCTACGAACTGACGATGGCGGCGGGTTACTTCGCCGCGGGCAAGCAGAACGACATCGGAACGTTTGAGCTCACGATCCGGCATCTGCCGCGTAATCGCGAATTCGTGCTCACGGCAGGGCTCGATCGCGCGGTCGAGTATTTGCTGAACCTCAGCTTCGCGGCGGACGAGATAGCCTGGCTGCGCGGGCCTCGAAAGTTTTCGCAAAGCGCCCGCGGAATTCTGGGATTACCTTGCGGGGTTCCGGTTCACCGGCGACGTTTTCGCTGTTCCGGAAGGCACGGTGCTTTACGCCGGCCAGCCGGTGATGAACATTCGCGCGCCGCTGATCGAAGCCCAGATTCCCGAGACGTATCTGCTGTCGGCAATCACCTTCGAAACGCTGATTGCGACGAAAGCAGCGCGCGTGACGCATGCGGCGCAGGGGCGCGATGTGATCGAGTTCGGCACGCGGCGCGCGCATACGCCGGAAGCCGGCGTGCTGGGCGCGCGAGCGGCGTTCATCGGAGGCTGCGCGGGGACAAGCAATGCGCTCGCGGGACTGCGGTTCGGCATTCCGGTGATGGGAACGGCGGCGCACTCGTGGGTGATGTCGTTCGAGACAGAGACCGAAGCGTTCCGGCAATTGCAGCAGTTGCTGGGCGCCAATACCGTGCAGCTGATCGATACGTACGATACGCTCGAGGGCGCGCGGACGGCGGCGCGACTGGGAAAGCCGCTCTGGGGCGTACGGCTCGACAGCGGCGATGTGGCGCAGCTTTCGCACGAAGTGCGGGGTATTCTGGATGCCGCGGGGATGCGCGGCGCAAAGATCATGGCGAGCGGCGATCTGGATGAAACAAAGATCGCGGCGCTGCTGGCGGCAGGCGCGCCGATCGATGCGTTCGGCGTGGGCACGGAACTGGCGACGTCGGCGGATGCGCCGACGATGGGCGCGATTTACAAGCTGGTGGAGATTCAGCGGGGCGACCGGATCCGGCACACGGCGAAGAACAGCCCTGACAAACACACGTTGCCGGGCGGCAAGCAGCTTTTCCGCTTTCCCGAATACGATCTGCTCGGGCTGCACAATGAATGCGCGGGCGGCGCGGAAGCGATGCTGAAGCCTGTGATCATCGGCGGACGGCTGACTGCGCCTTTGCCTGCGGCCGCGGCGATTCGCGCACGAGCGCGCGCGGCGCTGGCGGAGTGGCCTTCGGGAACCCGTCACACCGGTCATTCGCTCGCGCTGAAAAAGCTCGAAGAAGAAATGCGCGTACCGGCATGAAAGCTTTTTTCGATATCGACACGCAGAACGATTTCGTCGTGCCGGGCGGGGCGCTGTACGGGCCGGGTGCGGAGCGGGTGATTCCGGAAGTCGCGGCTTTGAATCGTTACGCGGCAGAGCACGGAATCACGCTGATTTCGACTATGTGCGCGCACCGGGAAAACGCGCGCGAGTTCGCGGTCTGGCCGCCGCATTGCATTATCGGCACCAGGGGGCAGCAGAAGCCGGCCGAGACGCTGGTTGGCGAGAAGCAGATCATCGTCGAGAAGGACGATCTGGATATGTTCAGCAATCCCGAGGTCATTCCGCTGCTCGACCAGCTGGGCATCGACGACTGTTACGTGTATGGGGTGTTCCTCGAATACTGCGTGAAATGCGCCGTCATGGGGCTGCTGAAAGCGGGCCGAAAAGTATCGATTGTCACAGAAGCCACGGCGCATCTGGATCGGACGGCGGGCGATCAGGTGATGGCGGAATTTCTGGCCGCGGGCGGCAAGTGCGTTTCGGCTGCGATGTTCGATGCCTGAAATCTGTGCCACCCTGTTCGTATGAATAAGACCGTGCTTCTTGCGCTCCTCGCCGGCCTCGCCGGCGGCATGGCGACGCGGTACATCGCGCCGCCGGTGGCTTTCGCTCAGGATCAGAGTTCCGTAACCAAAGAAATCCGGGCGCAAAGCTTCACCCTGGTGGATTCGACCGATCAGGTAGTGGGGTCGTTTGCAGCGGAGCCGATTCCCAATCGGTTTCGGTCCATCATTACGAATCGCGGGCCCAACCCCACGGTGCAGCGCGTGCCGGAAATGCGCATCGTGCTGCGCGATTCGCGCGGCCGTGAAATCTGGAGCGCGGATTCGGACCCGGTGCGTCCACTGAGCCAGATTTTGAAATAGGCGGACTTCACAGGCTAAAGCCTGTACCACCCTATTTGATTCTTTTGATGTAGGCGTCTCCGGCGATTCCGTCGCGAACGGCGCGGGCGCGCAGGGTTTCGGCTTCATCCTCGGAGAGATTTTCTCCGAGTGTCACCAGCCACGGCGCGCGTTCCGAATTGTGGTCGGATACGTTGAGCCTGAAGGCCGGCCAGCGATTCGCGAGGCTGTTCATTCTTTTCTCCGCGGCGTCGTGTGAACCATACGCGGCGATGACTACGTACCAGCCGTCCGCTTTGCGGCCGCTCGAATGAGATGCCTGGGGAAACGGCTTACGTTTGGGCAGTTGCGGCGCGGGCGCGGCCTGAATCACCTCGGACGCGGGGGCCGCGGCCGGCGAAGGTGCACCCGGTGCAGGCTTTTGGCTCCCCCTTCGAAGCGCAGCCGCCAGCAAGACCACCAGTACGAGCGCGGCCAGTCCGGCGGGAACCCACTTCGGGAAGCCGCGCGGGGGCGCGGTGGCTGGCGCCGTTTCGGGAACGGGTTCGGCATCCTTCTGCTGCACCTTCTGGTCCACCTTCCGCTCGAGATGCGCCGCGATCTGTTCCGCGGTCCAGCGCTTCGCCGGGTCGGGTTCTGAACAATGCCGCACGATCTCAGCGAATCGCCCGGCGGGATGACGAATCACGCCGTAAGGTCCGCGCTCGGTCAGCGAGTCTGTGATCAGAACACCCAGCGCGCGAATGTCTTCCGCTCGTATGTCCGGCACAGGAACGCCTCCGTCAGAGACCCGAACCGCGTTGTCGCAGCTCAGCTTCAGCTGATCGCCCGCTGCGAGGACGTTCGATGGCTTCAGAGCTGCGTGCGCAAAACCGTTCTGATGCAGATACGCCAGCGCGGCCACGGTCGGCCTGAGCATCTCGCCGACCTCGTCTTCGGTGAGCGCGCGTTCCGCCAGAACACCGGCGAGCGATTCATCGGCGCGTTCCATCACGACCCACGCTGTCGTGACACCCGCCGAGCAGGCGCCTCCAGCGGTGTAGAGACGCAGGAGGTGTGGATGTTCGAGTGTCATCGCGTTGCGGTACTGCCGGACCGCGGTCATGGCCGCCTCGGCTTCGAGTTCGCGGACCTTGATGACTGCTGGACGGGTCTCCCCGTCGTGCCCGCAGAATGCCGTTTCGTAGACCGCGCCGGCAGGGGAGCGCTTGACCACGGCGCCCAGTTCGTATTCGGCAAGAAGCGATCCTCCCATGCCCGCGCTCAACTCCTCGTACTCTGTCACGGATTCGTTTCTCATCAGTGCAACCTCTTCCTGAAGATTCTTCACGCCGCCGGCGCACCACTCGGCATGTCCGGCAGATTTTTCAGAGGCATGAACGAATCCCATGGAAGTGGCACTTATACTGCCATTCACGCGATGTTTCCTGAACCCCACGCGCCGGCGCAGCGTCACAGTGCCCGTGTCACCATATACTAGGTTTGTAGCCCGCCATGCGAAGTCTCCGTTGGCTTTTGCTGGCCGTGATGATCGTCATCGCCGCCACTGTATTTGCGATTTACCAGTCCCAGAGGATCTTCCAGCGCAGCCACCGGCGAGCGGTCCCGCCCACTATTCCGCTCGACACGAAAACGATGGCGCCCGACTGGGAGTTTGGACAAAGCGGCGAGCACCATGTCAAACTCAAAGCCCGCAACATGAAGCTGGCGGCGGATTCCGAGCACGAAGAATTAACCGACGTCGAGCTGGATTTGTTCGCAAAGGACGACCAGCACTATGATCGGGTTAAGACCGGCTTCGCCACGCTGACCACGAGCAGCCACAAGCTCTACGCGCCGGGGGATGTGGAGATCACGCTGCAGGTTCCTTCGAAAGGCGAGCCGCCGCATCGGCTGACTTCGATCACTACATCGGCCATGAACTTCGACACAGACTCCGGACAGGCTCTCACGGACCGGCACGTCACATTCACGTTCGAAGAGGGCGACGGAACGGCCGATGGTGCGACATACGACCCGAACACTCACAATCTCGCCCTCAACTCCGACGTGATCATCAACCTGCGTTCGAAAGACGGCAGCGGCATGCCCATGAAGGTGGAGTCCGGGCAGCTTTCGTGGAACGAGTCAACGGGCGTTGTAGTGATGGGACCGTGGTCGAAGCTCACACGCGATCAGACGGTGGTGAATGCGCTGCAGAGTACGGTGCAGTTGACAGGGCACGACATCAAGACCATTGATGCGGTGCACGGCAACGGCACCGATAAGCGGCCCGGGCGCAATGTTGAGTATGCCGCCGAGGCGATTCACGTGGCCTATAACGAAAACCACCAGATCGATAAGATTACGGGTACGGGCAGCGCGCGACTGGTGGCGCACGGGGCCACTTCGGATACGACGATCACCGGCGACCGCGTCGATCTGGGTTTCTTACAGCACGAAGGCGAGAATGTACTGTCCACAGCAGTTGCGACAGGTAACGGCTATCTGGAGTCGAAGCCGCTGGCAGATCCGAAAGGCGAGACGGCGGACACGAAGATCATCAAAGCCGACACCCTTGATCTGAAGATGCGGCCGGGGGGCAAGGAACTGGAGCGCGTTAATACGCAGTCGTCGGGTACGCTGGAGTTTCTGCCGAATCAGAATGTGCGGCATCGACGCATCCTGAAGGCCGAGCGCATGAACATCGCTTACGGCGTGAAGAACGAGATTCAGTCGTTCCATGCGACCAGCGCATCCACGGAGACGTGGCCGTCGGAGGAAGAGAAGCGGCGGAAGAAGAGCACGAACCTGCCGAGTTCGCTGACCAGCAGCAAAGTGATCGACGCAAACTTCGATGAAAAAGGTCAGCTGACGTTCATGAAGCAGACCGACGATTTTCATTACACGGAAGGCGATCGCAAGGCGCAGTCCGACGTGGCGACTTTTCAGAACGATACCAACGTGATGAATCTCGAAAAGAACGCGCGGTTATCCGACGAGCAGGGCACGACGACTGGCGACACGATTCGCATCGACCAGGCGACAGGCGATTTCGATGCGCGCGGGCACGTCTTTACAACGCGGCTGCCGGAAGGCGAGAAGGCGGAATCGGGGATGCTGGATAAGGGCGAGCCGACGCTGGGCACGGCGGACCGCGTGACGTCGGCGAATCGCAACCATCTGGTGCACTATGCGGGCAATGCGGCGGTGTGGCAGACGGCAAATCGCGTGCAGGCGGATCGCATCGACATCGATCGCGACAAGAAATCCATCGTCGCGGATGGCAAGGTTGTCACGCAGTTCGAAGACAAACCGAAAGCGGAGAACGACGCGGGCGCGGCGGGGTCAGCAGGACCTGCAGCGAAAGCCAAAACTCCCGGCAAACAGCAGCCGACGTTCACCATCGTAAAAGCGCCGCATATGGTCTACACCGACGAGGAGCGCATCGCGGTCTACACGGGCGGCGTCGACTTCTGGCGTCCGGCAATGACCGTGAAAACCGTCACACTCAAAGCCTATCTGAACGACCAGGATTCGGACGCGGATTCGAAAGTGAACCGCGCGTTCGGCGACGGCAAGTGCGAGGTTGTGCAGTACGCGCCCGATCGCCACCGCGTTGGCAACGGTGAGCATGCCGAGTACTATACGGCGGATGGAAAAGTGATTCTTTCGGGCGGTCAACCGAAACTTAGTGACTCGAAAACGGGTAATGATACCAGGGGCGATAAACTGACCTGGTTCACCGACGACGACCGGCTGTTTGTGGAAGGCGCGCCGAAACAGCAGACGCAAAGCCATCTGCGCAAGAAGACCTGATGCTGCAACCGAAAAAAATGCAGACGCTCGAAACCGTGGAGATTTCGAAGTCCTACCGGGGCCGGCGTGTGGTCAACGACGTGTCGGTGCATGTGAGCCGGGGCGAGATCGTGGGTCTGCTGGGGCCGAACGGCGCGGGGAAGACGACGTCGTTCTACATGGTGGTGGGGCTGATCAGCCCGGACTCCGGCAAAGTGCTGCTGGATGGCATCGACCTGACGGGTATGCCGATGTTCCAGCGCGCCCAGCACGGGCATCAGTTATCTGCCGCAGGAAGCGTCCGTGTTCCGCAAACTGAGCGTGGAAGACAACCTGATGGCGATTCTGCAGACGCGGCGCATGACAGGCGCGCAGCGCCGGGAGAAGATGAACAGCCTGATCGAGCAGATGGGGCTCGAGACGGTGCGGCACAGCCAGGGCTTTCAGCTGTCGGGCGGCGAGAGGCGGCGCGTGGAGATTGCGCGCTCGCTGGCCATCGATCCGAGTTTTCTGCTGCTCGACGAGCCGTTTTCCGGGATCGATCCGATTCAGGTGCTGGAGCTGCAGAGGATCATTCTCGACCTGAAGCGCGACGGGCTGGGCATTCTGGTTACCGACCACAACGTGCGCGAGACGCTGACGGTGACGGACCGCGCGTACATCATCAACAACGGGAAGATATTCAGGACCGGGAGCCCGGACGACCTGGCGCAGGACACCGAAGTGAAGCGGGTCTATCTGGGCGAGTCTTTTACGTTCAACTGGCCGCAATAACCTGGATATACTTGCCAAAACATGAGCAAGTGTTTCCCGATGACTGTTGTGTTGCTGGCGATGTTCTCCGTATTGACAGCGTCCGCCGGCGCGCAGGGCAGGAACGGCGTGCCTCCTGTGGCCCCGCGCAAGGCCCCGAAGCCGCCTGCGGGACCGACGCCGCGCGCCGAAGACGGTAAGGCCGATCTGTCGGGCGTATGGGTGCCGGACAGCATAGCACTGCCGAGCGATCCGTCGTATCAGCCTGCCTTCCGGAAACTCTACGACGAACGCAGGGCGAATCAGGGCAAGGACGATCCAGAAAAATTCTGCCTGCCCGATGGCGCGGTGCGCGTCAATCCCCTGCCCTACAAGATCGTGCAGGGTCCGAAGATGATCGTGCTGCTGTGGGAGGGCAACACGCACAGCTACCGGCGGTTCTTCCTCGATGGCCGCCAGTTCAACTTCGACATCGAGCCGGATAGCTTCACGGGGCAGTCGATCGGCCACTGGGAGGGCGACACGCTGGTGGTCGAGACGAAGGGCTTCAATGACAAGACGTGGCTCGACGGGACTGGCAAGCCGCACAGCGAGGAGATGCATCTGGTCGAGCGCTACAGCAGGCCGGAGCTGGGGCGGCTGAAAGTCGATCTGACGATTGAAGACCCGAAGGCGTTCACGAAGCCCTATTCGTTTACGCGGACGTTCACGCTGGCCCCGAAGGACTGGGAACTGCAGGAGTACGTCTGTCAGGCGATTCTGGACGGCGTGGAGTAGCTGCGGCTGCGCAATGTTTCCCTATGACGGCGCGATCGCGGCTGCTGTCCGGAATACGCCGCGAAGCATCGCGGATGTTCTCGCGACCATGCAGGTCATCGACGGCATCTGCTCCGATACCGACGGGCTGAAATGGTTCAACCAGCTTTATCTGTCGGTGACCCAGGCGGTCGAAGCGAAAGTATCCGCGGGCGGCTTCGGCGATCCGGGCTGGCTCAGTGAGCTTGACGTCCAGTTCGCGAACCTGTATTTTGCCGCCGTGGCGGGAGCCCTTTCCGGAGGCGCGTGCCCGGACTGCTGGGTCGTCATGCTGTCGGCGCGGAACCAGACGCGCATCGCGCGCATTCAGTTTGCGTTTGCGGGAATGAACGCGCACATCAACCACGATCTGCCGATGGCAATCGTGCTGACATCCAGGGCGCGGAACACGATACCGCAGCACGGAACAGCCGAGTACAACGACTATACGAGCGTCAACGCCGTCCTGGACGGGCTGATCGATGTCGCAAAAAGAGAACTGAACGTGCGCCTGCCGGGCGACCCTCTGCCCGCGGTGTCGCATCTGGAAGATCTGATCGCATCGTGTAACGTCGCCGAATTCCGCGAGAAGGCCTGGGATGCGGCCGAAAACATGTGGGGCGAACCGGATGCGGAGATCGCCGCCAGGATGGACCTGCGGGATGCGCTGGTGGCGGGTCTCAGTAAAGCGCTGCTGATTCCCGTACCTTAGGGGGAGGCCGACTGCCAACGAAAAAGGCAGACCGCCTGCGCGATCTGCCTTCAGTATTACTCGGTCTGCAGCTTAGTCTTCTTTCGGGATCCGCATCCGGTAGAACGAACGCCAGATGAAGACCAGCGCGACGACCAGGCAGACGAACGAGACCACGTGGCCTATACCGGTGCCCTGCTGATCGGTCAGCGAAACCGCGAGTTCCACGGCCAGCAGGCCGAACAGCGTGGTGAACTTGATGATCGGGTTCAGCGCCACCGATGACGTGTCCTTGAACGGATCGCCCACCGTGTCGCCGACAACCGTGGCATCGTGCAGCGGCGTGCCCTTCTGCTTGAGCTCGGTTTCAACGATCTTCTTGGCGTTATCCCAGGCGCCGCCCGCATTGGCCATGAAGATCGCCTGATAGAGGCCGAAGAGCGCGATCGAAATCAGATAGCCGATGAACAGGAACGGATCGGCGAACGCGAACGCCAGCGTCGCGAAGAACACGGCGATGAAGATGTTGAACATGCCCTTCTGCGCGTACTGCGTGCAGATGGCCACCACGGCTTTGCTGTCCGCGACCGAGGCTTTGGTCGACGCCTTCGAGCTTGATGTTCTTCTTGATGAATTCGACCGCGCGGTAAGCGCCGGTAGTCACCGCCTGCATGGAAGCGCCGGTGAACCAGTAGATGATGCCGCCGCCGGCCAGCAAGCCGAGCAGGAAGGGCGGGTAGAGAATCGACAGCTTTTCGAGGTTCGTCGTCAGCCCGTTGGTGAGCAGCACGATGATCGAGAAAATCATCGTCGTCGCGCCGACCACGGCCGTGCCGATGAGCACCGGTTTCGCCGTCGCTTTGAACGTGTTGCCCGCGCCGTCGTTCTCTTCGAGGTTCTCCTTGGCGCGTTCGAAGTTGACGTCGAAACCGTACTTCGATTTCAGCTCCGCCTTGATGTTCGGGAATTTCTTCGATCAGCGACAGCTCGTAGACCGACTGCGCATTGTCCGTCACCGGGTCCGTAGGAATCGACCGCGATCGTGACCGGACCCATGCCGAGGAAGCCGAACGCCACCAGACCGAACGCGAACACCGCGGGCGCCACCATCAGGCCAGCCAGACCCAGCGTGCTGATACCGTAGCCGATGCCCATCAGGATCAGCATGGCCAAGCCCAGCCAGAAGGCGCTGAAGTTTCCGGCCACCAGGCCGGAGAGGATATTCAGCGATGCGCCGCCTTCTCCGAAGAAGTCACGACTTCGCGTACATGCGTGGATTCGGTCGAGGTGAAGACTTTGACCAGTTCGGGAATCACCGCGCCGGCCAGCGTGCCGCAGGTGATGACGCTCGAAAGCTTCCACCAGAGCGATGGATCGCCGCCGAGATCGGGAATCATGAAGTAGGAAACGATGTAGGTCGCCACGATGGAAATGATCGAAGTCAGCCAGACGAGGAACGTCAGCGGGCGCTTCGTAGTTGAACTTCGGCAGTGTACTGTAGCGGCCTTTGGCGATCGCTTCGTTGATGAAGTAGGAAATGCCGGATGAAATCACCATCATGATGCGCATGACGAAGATCCAGACCAGCAACTGAACCTGCACCAGCGGATTGGAAACGGCCAGCAGGATGAACGAAATCAGCGCGACGCCGGTGACGCCGTAGGTTTCGAAGCCGTCGGCGCTGGGTCCGACCGAATCGCCCGCGTTGTCGCCCGTGCAATCGGCGATGACGCCCGGGTTGCGCGCGTCGTCTTCTTTGATCTTGAAGGCGATCTTCATCAGATCGGAGCCGATGTCGGCGATCTTGGTGAAGATGCCGCCCGCCACGCGCAGCGCCGCCGCGCCGAGCGATTCGCCGATGGCGAATCCGATGAAGCAGGGGCCGGCGTAATCGCTCGGGATGAAGAGCAGGATGCAGAGCATGATCAGCAGCTCGACGGAGATCAGCACCATGCCGATCGACATGCCGGCGCGCAGCGGAATCTGATAGCAGGGAAAAGGGAAGCCGCGCAGGCTGGCGAAGGCCGTGCGCGAGTTGGCGAACGTGTTGACGCGGATGCCGTACCACGCCACGCTGTAGCTGCCGGCGATCCCGAGCAGGCTGAACAGCAGGATGACGATCACCCTGATCGGCGTCGAGCTGCTGGAAGTAGCCGAAGTAGAACAGGATGATGACGCCGATGAAGATCTCGAGAATCAGCAGGAATTTGCCCTGCGTGAAGAGATAGGTTTTACAGGTTTCCCAGATCAGTTCGGAGACATCCCGCATCGACTGGTGGACGGGCAGATCGCGCAGCTGCTTGTAAGTCAGCAGGCCGAACAGCAGGCCGAGAGCGCAGATGACCAGGCCGACCATCAGGATGGTCTGGCCGGTCATACCCGCGACAATCATGTCCTGATTGAAGTTGGGAAGCACAAGACTGGATTCCCCACCGGCGGCGGGCGCGTCCTGGGCGAGTCCGTGCACCGGCGCGATGAGCAGAACGAGGAGGGCCGCAACGAGGGGCGCAAACAGACTGAGTCGGCGTAGAAGAAGCGATTGCAAGCAGTAACTCCTCAAAATTTGGGTTGCTGTGAAAACCTGAATCTGGTTCAAGTTTTCAAGGGTATATGAGGTAGTCTAGCAAACGCAAGGAGATAGAGGCCGAATCGTCCGCTTCGGACGGGTCGGCCACTATCTCAGATGGCGGGTTTTCAGGCCGCGACGGTTTCGGGCTGCTTCTCGAACTTCAGCTTGCCCGCTGTCGCCATCCTGATCGACCACCACGGTTTCGCCCGCGAGGAATTCGCCCGCCGAGCAGCCGCAGCGAGAGCGGGTCCTGAATCAGCCGCTGGATGGAGCGCCGCATCGGACGCGCCCCGTAAGCCGGATCGTAGCCATCGGTCATCATCACTTCTTTAGCCGCCGGCAGTGACCTGGAGCTTCGATCCGCGGTCGGCGAGCTGCGTTCTCGAGCGCGCTTCAGCTGCAGGTCGATGATCACCGACAGGTGCTCCTTCGAGAGCGTGTTGAACACGATGATGTCGTCCACGCGGTTCAGGAACTCGGGCCGGAAGGTCTGCCGCAGGGCGTCGAGCAGCCGCTTGCGCACATCCTCCTGACCGCGCTTGCCCTTCTGGTTCACCGAGAAGCCGATCGGGCGTCGAATCGTGAATGATCGCTGCTGCCGACGTTCGAGGTCATGATGATCACGGTGTTCTTGAAATCCACCGTGCGGCCCTGGCCATCGGTCAGGCGGCCGTCGTCGAGAATCTGCAGCAGCGTGTTGAAGACGTCCGGATGGCCCTTTTCGATTTCGTCGAAGAGCACCACCGAGTACGGCCGCCGCCGGACGTGTTCGGTCAACTGGCCGCCTTCGTCGTAGCCGACATATCCGGGAGGCGCGCCGATCATGCGGGCGACACGGAGTGCTTCTCCATGTATTCGGACATGTCGACGCGCACCATGGCCTTATCGTCGTCGAACATGAACTCGGCGAGCGCTTTCGCCAGTTCGGTCTTGCCGACGCCGGTGGGCCCGAGGAAGATGAAGCTGCCGATGGGCCGGTTGGGATCGCTCAGCCCGGCGCGGTTACGGCGGATGGCGTTGGCAACCAGCGAAACAGCTTCATCCTGCCCGACCACGCGCTCGTGCAGCCGCGCTTCCATGTGGATGAGCTTCTGCACTTCGCCTTCGAGCATGCGCGAAACCGGGATGCCGGTCCACTTGGCGACGATCTTGGCGATGTCTTCTTCGTCGATCTCTTCTTTGAGGAGCGCGGAGCCGGATTTGATGGCTTCAAGGTCGCGGTCGGCGGCTTCGATGTTGCGCTCGATTTCGGCCAGCTTGCCGTATTTGATCTGGGCGGCTTTCTCCCAGTCGCCGGCGCGCGTGGCGCGTTCTTCATCGGCGCGGGCCTGCTCCAGTTCTTCCTTGAGCTGCTGGACGCGCGTGATGGAGCTCTTCTCGCGGTTCCAGCGTTCTTTGAGACCAGCCGACTCGCCGCGCAGACGCTCGAGCTCGTCTTCGATGTGGCGCAGACGGTCTTTCGATGCGGCGTCCTTCTCGCGATTCAGCGCCTGGCGCTCGATTTCGAGATGCGAAACACGCCGCTCGAGGTTGTCGATTTCGATCGGCATGCTGCCGATCTGGATCGCAGCGCGGCGCCGGCTTCGTCGACCAGATCGATGGCCTTGTCGGGCAGGAAGCGGTCGGTGATGTAGCGATGCGACAGCACCGCCGCGGCCACGATGGCCGAATCCTTGATGCGCACGCCGTGGTGGATTTCGAATTTCTCTTTGAGACCGCGCAGAATGGCGATGGTGTCGTCGACCGTCGGTTCGCCGACCAGCACGGTCTGGAAGCGGCGCGCCAGGGCGGCGTCCTTCTCGACGTACTTGCGGTATTCCGCCAGCGTGGTGGCGCCGATGCAGCGCAGTTCGCCGCGCGCCAGAGCGGGCTTCAGCATGTTGGCGGCGTCGATAGCGCCTTCCGCGCCACCCGCGCCGACGAGCGTATGCAACTCGTCGATGAAGCAGATGATTTCGCCGTTCGATTCGGTGATTTCCTTGAGCACGGCTTTCAGACGGTCTTCGAATTCGCCGCGGAACTTGGTGCCCGCCACCATCTGGCCGAGGTCGATCGCGACCAGCTTCTTGTTGCGCAGCTGGTCGGGGACGTCGCCGTTCACAATGCGCTGGGCGAGGCCTTCGACAATGGCCGTCTTGCCGACGCCCGGCTCGCCGATCAGCACCGGATTGTTCTTGGTGCGGCGGCTGAGAACCTGCATGACGCGGCGGATTTCTTCGTCGCGGCCGATGACGGGGTCGAGCTTGCCGCGCCGCGCCTGCTCGGTGAGATCGACGGCATAGCGCTCGAGCGCCTGGTACTTGGTTTCGGGATTCTGATCGGTGACGCGCTGCGTGCCGCGCACGGCGACGAGCGCCTTCAGGATTGCGTCGTGGGTCGCGCCCTGCTTGTTGAGGAGGCTGCCGGCAGGCTCGTATTTCTGATCGGAGAGCGCCGAGCAGCAGATGCTCGGTCGACACGTATTCGTCCTTGAACTTCTCGGCTTCCTTGAACGCGCCTTCCAGAACCTGGTTCATGGCGGGCGAGATGTACATCCCCGTGGGCTGCCCGCTGACTTTCGGGATGGAGGTCAGCTGGCGTTCCGCTTCGGCGACGAGAGGATCGGGCTGGACACCGCACTTTTCCAGCACGGGACGCACAATGCCTTCACGCTCCGTCGCGAGCGAGATGAGGAGATGCAGCGGGTGCAGCGCCTGGTGACCGTTCTGCTGGGCGATTTCCTGCGCCTGCTGGACGGCTTCCTGTGCCTTCTGCGTCAGTTTGTCGAATCGGAATGCCATTATTTAACCCCTTGGGTGAACTGCTGAAACGCCAGCAGCTTAACTGCTGACCGGATTACTTAGACTGCTTTCGCGTCGCCGTCCTGAACCGCCACTTTCACCTGGCGGGGCTTCGCGGCTTCTTTCTTGGGCAGCGCGATCGTCAGGACGCCGTTCTTATAATCTGCCTGAACTTTCTCGGTGTCTACCGTCGGGGGAACAGCAAAGCTGCGGACGAATTCGCCGTAACTGCGTTCGATGCGGTGGTAGCCCTTCAGGTTCTCTTCTTTTTCAAACTTGCGCTCGCCGCGAAGGGTCAGGGTCTGGTTCTCAACGCGCACGTCGATGTCTTCGACTTTGACTTCGGGCAGGTCGGCTTTCAGGATCAGCGCGTCCTCGGTTTCATAGATATCCACGGACGGCGACCAGGGCCGGTTGCTGCGGGGTTCGCTCATCATGCGGGTGACCGCGTCTTCGAAGAGGCGGAGACCGCTGAAGGGATCAAAGGTGACTGCTGTGCTCATGTTGATGTAGATTCCTTTCAGGTGGTTTGGATTCAGCTGGGCTGAAATTACTTTATCCTTTTTGGATAATAAAATATGAGCGTATTAATGTCAATCAATCTCCGAATGCTCTCAGGGCCAAGGTGGATCTTGTATGTTAAGATGAAGCAAACAAAGGGCAAGATGCTCGTCAGAGTTCTGATTAGTCTTGGCATCATGGCTCCAGCGGCTTTCGCAGCGCCGCTGAGGATTATGGATGCGCCAATGCGAATCAAGGTTTTACAGGCGATCTTTCCCGGGACTGAGATTTCGGTGACATCCCAACGGATTCCTTTGAAGGCAGGTGAACGCGATGCTTTTGCGGCGGAGAGGGTTTATCGGGTAGTCGGACCGCCTCTGAATGAGGCGGAACGGGCGGCGGCGGAAGACGTCGCCTCGTCGAAGGTGTCGAACGAGCGGCACATTCGTCTGTTGGCATACCGGTGGCCGGGTGAAGGAGACGCGGGGCTGTTGGCTGTTTTGCAGTACGACTTCGCCGGGGTAGTGCCTGCCGGGTGCTGCTGGTCGATCGGGCGATTGACCCACCTCGTTCGGTCCGGAGGAGTCTGGCGCGTCGAGGATCAGCACCTGCTGGAAACGCAGCACCACTCGACGGTTGAAGCTGTCGGGTTCCTGGACGACCGGACGCTGTTGGTGGAGTCGGACGTCGGCGGAGCCGCAACTGCGATTGTGAGGCTATCCATCTTCGATCTAAGCCACGGCACGCTCGATGACGTCCAGGAGGGGGAATCGGTGGTGGAGCACGACGTCGCTGTAGATGACACAGACCAAAGCATTCACTACACTGAGCAGCTCGATCTCCGGCGAACGGCGAACGCGCACGGAAGGCAGTTTTGTTTCGTCAGAACAGTGACGATGCAGAATGACAAGTGGATCAACCCTCCGCGTGTGACGCATCCTTGTTATCGGCGCGGCGCAGGCGTCGATCGCGAGGAGATCCGGAAGCGCAACGATCTCCTTAAACCGACCAAGTCAGAAAACCAGATAGTACAGTAGTCCTGATGCACAAGCTACTCGCGGGCTACCATCGCTTCCGCACGCATGGATGGCCGGAAAAACGCAAGCAGTTCGAGACACTCGCCGAGCACGGCCAGTCGCCCCGCGCGCTGGTGGTGGCGTGCATCGACAGCCGCGTCGACCCCGGCATGATCTTCGATGCCGCACCCGGCGAGATGCTGACCGTGCGCAACGTCGCGAACCTCGTTCCGCCCTACGCGCCGGACGCAGCGTTCCACGGCACAAGCGCCGCGCTCGAGTTCGGCGTGCGGGTGCTCGAGGTGGAGGACATTATCGTGATGGGGCACGGGCTGTGCGGCGGCGTCAGGGCGCTGATTCACGGCGCGCCGGAGGTGGCGAATGAGTTCGTGGCGCCGTGGATGTCGATTGCGAGACCAGCCTGCGAGAACGTCATTCACAGCGGACCCGGGCACAACGTCGAGCAGCGCTGTGAGCACGAGGTAGTGAAGCTGTCGCTGGCCAACCTGATGACGTTTCCATGGATCGCCGAGCGCGTGAACGCGCGGAAGCTCGCGCTGCACGGGGCGTGGTTCGACATCCGCGTCGGCGTGCTGATGATGCTGCAGCCGGACGGCGGATTCCTGCCGCAGTAGAGTTTGTGGGGCAGGTTGTCAGAACCTGCGGCGGATAGTTTATCCGCCTGGCCAGCAGAGCGAAACCGCACAGGGCCGATAAACAATCGGCCCGCAGATTGGCAATCTGCCCCACCTAACGCTTGGTCTGCAGCTTGTGATAACCGAACTGGCGGCGGGCGTCGACCAGCTTCGCGCCTTCACGAACCGCCTTCAGGATCTGGCCTTCGGTCGCGTCTACTTCCTCCCCAATGCGCAGCACTTCTTCCTCGTGCGCCTTGGGGATCACAATCACGCCGTCCGCATCGCCGCGCAGGATGTCGCCCGGATTGACGCGGGCATCGCCCATGTTCACAGTGCAGTTGGTGGCTTCGACCTGCACGCGATCCTTACCAGTGCGCATGGAATAACTGCGGCTGAAAATCGGATAGCCGAGCGACAACGAGAGATGCACGTCGCGGCAGGCGCCATCGATTACAGTGCCGGCGATGCCGCGCTTATGCGCCACGGTGGTCAGGATGTCGCCCCAGACCGTGGCATTCTCGCGGCCGCCGTTGTCGAGCACCACGACAGTGTCGGGTTCGAGATCATCGATGTAGTCGCCCACCGTACCGGGAGGCGTGGACGCAGGACCGTAGAGAATCGTAAAGGCGCGGCCGGTCAGGCGGAAGCGGTGATCGAGCGGCTTGATGCCGAGGCACTGACCGGCGATGCCGAGGCGGTCAAGGGCGTCGCTGAGTGAGGTGGTGTCGAGTTTCGAGGCGCGGAGAAGATTGGGGTCCATGTTCTATTTCTTGAGCATCGTTTCGTAGTTCGTGCCCATGACCTGCGAGATGGGCACGCCCTCGCGCAGCGACTGCGCCATGGCCTCTTCGCGCGCGGCGATGGCTTCGGCGGTTTCGAGGACGCGGGCGATTTCGCTCTGCGCGATGAAGGCGACGGCGCTGCCGTCCGCGACGACGTAATCGCCGGGGGTGACGACGATGTCGCCCACCGTGATCGGCTCGCCGGTGGCAACTTCGACGATGCGTCCGCGCGCGGTGCGGGCCGTGTGGGTGCGGGCGAAGACGGGGAAGTCGAGTTTGCGGCAGTCGTCGATGTCGCGCGCCGGGCCTTCGACGATGACCCCGGCAACACCACGCATCTTCGCACCGATGGCGAGATTGCCGCCCCAGGAAGCGGCGTCGAGGCCGGTGGATTGTTCGACAACGATGATGTCGCCGGGGTTCGCGGCTTCGATTGCAGCGGTGCAGAGATGGCGCATGTTGGTGCGGCCTTCGGCGCGATCGAGCCTCACCGTGAGGATACGACCGGCAATGCGTTGGTCGGTTGTGAAGCGATGAATGCCGGAGACTGAGCCTTTGAGTCCGAGTTTGTCAAGCGCGTCGGAGACGGCGCAGGAATCAAGCTTCTGCAGGCGGGCGACGAATTCAGACATAGTTCAGCGTTCGGGTCTCCACCGTGAGAAGCGTTTTTCGAGAGCCTCAGCGGCAGCACTCATGATGATTCCCGCGAAGGCAATGATCAGGACGCCGACGAAAAGCGTGTCGGTGGCGAAGGTCTGTCCCCCGTAGGCGACCATGAAGCCGATGCCCTGGCTTCCGCCGAACATCTCGCCGACAACGGTACCGATCAAGCCCAATGCCACGCCCTGACGAATGCCGGTGAGGATGAACGGCACCGCACCGGGAATTGCGACGGTCGTGAAAATCTGCCGATCCGTGGCGCAGAACGCGCGCGCGGCGCGCAGCAGATCGCGGTCGACCGCCTGGATACCGCCGATGGTGTTAATGAGAATCGGGAAAAATGCCGATATAAAAACAATGAAAACCTTCGACCACATCCCGATGCCGAACCAGATGATGATGAGCGGAACCATGGCGACGCGGGGCGTGGCGTAGAGCGCGCTGGTGAAAGGTCCGGTGACCATTTCGAGCCGTTTGTACCAGCCGATGAGGACGCCCAGGATAACTCCCGACACCGCCGCGATCACGAACCCAATAACGAAGTTCTTGCCGCTGTAGGCGAAGTCCTGAAGGAGATGACCATGAACCAGATCGTCCCAGAACCGTACGGCAATGGCTGAAGGGCCGCTCATGAACAGAGGTGAAAGCTTGTGGGCGGACCAGAGCGCCTGCCAGATAATCAGCGTGATTAACAGGACGCCGTATCCGAGTATCGATGATTCGTGCCTCTGGTAGAAGCTCTTCCGCGGGCGCATGCTGACGGTGTTCACGGCGCCACCATATTCATGCGCTCCGGCTTCTCTTCCACCAGCTGCCAGATGGCGTCTTCGATTTCAAGAAACTGCGGTTCGCGTTTCAGATGCAGCGTGCGGGGACGCGGGAACGGAATCCTGAAGACGTCTTTGATGCGGCCGGGACGCGGGCTCATCACAACCACGCGATCCGCCAGATAAACCGCTTCGTTGATTTGATGCGTGATGAAGACCACGGTCTTGCGCGCCTCGCTCCAGATCTTGAGCAGCTCGGCCTGCATGAATTCGCGAGTCTGGGCGTCGAGCGCGGCGAAAGGTTCGTCCATTAGCAGCACTTCGGGATCGCACGCCAGCGCCCGCGCCAGATTCACGCGCTGCTGCATGCCTCCTGAGAGCTCGGACGGATAATGCCGCTCAAATCCGGAGAGCCCTACCATTTTGATAAAGCGCTCCGTGCGCTCGGTCATCGTGTTGCTGTCGAAACGCCGCTGCAGTTCCATGCCGTAGCGCACGTTGCCCGCGATGCTGCGCCACGGCAGCAGGCTCGAATGCTGAAAGACCACGGCGCGATCAGTGCCCGGCCCTGCGACCTTTTTCCCGTCGATGCTGACCACGCCTTCTTCATAAGGAAGCAGGCCGGCGACGATATTCAGCAGCGTGGTTTTGCCGCAGCCGCTGGGTCCGACGATGGCGAGAAATTCGCCGTCGGCAACGGAGACCGACACGTCTTCCAGAGCGACCACCTCGCGGTCGGGATTCTCGCGCCAGTATCGCTTCGAGACATGCTCGATCTGCAGCTTATTCACTCTCTTCTGCGCGCCTACTTTCCGAAAGCGAGTTTGGCCTTGCGCTGCTCCTCAGCCTTTACCGACGCGCCGAAGAGCTGCTCGAAGAAGCCGTCCTTCACCAGTTTCGCCACGTAACCATTGTCGATCACCTGGTGAAAGTCGTAGGCCTTCATCTGCGCGGCGATGTTGGGATCGGGCTGCTGATCCACCACCGACTTCACCGCCCCCGCCAGCACATACGGCACGCGCTCGAAGGCATTCGGCCTTGCGTAAAGATCGTAGACACGTTCCATGTCGGTCTGCTGGGCGGCTTTGTCGTAATTGAGGAACGCCTTCACGGCGAACGCCTTATCGTCGTAGAAGCGCTTGATACCTTCGGCGTGCGCTTTGATCAGCTTTTCGGGGAGCCCGGGATCCGAGGCCACAGTGCTCTTCTTCATGATGTAGGCCGTCGAGGCGAAGATGTCTTCGTGCTCGGCGAGATTGTCGAGCGTCTTGAACCCGGCTTCTTCCACGCGGAAATACGCGGGCGCGGTGAGCAGCGTGGCGTCCGCCCGACCGCTCTGCAGAGCCGCGGCGCGTCCGCTGACATCGGTGCCGACGGGAATCCACTCCACATCGCGCGCGGTGAGCCCCGATTTACCGAGCAGCGCAATCACGTACCCGTAAGGCGCGTCGCCGATCTGTCCGACCGCGATCCGCTTGCCCTTCAGCGCTTTGATGTTCGGGATGCTTTTGTTCGCCATCAGCGCGAACATGCCGCGATTGAGCGAACTTCCGATGAGCACGAGCGAGCCGTCCTTCGACGCCGCCTGCATCAGCTGTTCGAGCGACGAATTCACCATCTGGCCTTCGCCGCTGACCAGCATCGCAATGCCCGCGGGGTGAACACCAAAGACGAGATTCACATCGAGCCCGTACTTCTGGTAGTAGCCGCCGTCTTTGGCGAGGAAAAGAGGCCAGTTCGAGCCGCTGCGATTGGGGTAGTTGATGGTGATCTTCTGCAGCGAGCCCTGTGCGAATGCGTTGGCGGCAATCGCGGCGAAAGGCAGTTGAAGAACGGTACGTCTGTTCATACTCACACCTTCAGTTTGAAAAGCTTTTTGGCGTTGTCCTCGAAGATCAGCTTCTTGTCAGCCGCGCTGAGCCAGTCGAAGCCTTCAATGATGTGGTGCGTTTCGTCGAGCCATCTGTCCGTTTCGGGATCGAGCACCGTGCCGACGCCCGGGCGCTCCGTGCCGAAGAGACAGCGGTCCGCGCCGACGGTTTCGATAAGCAGCCGCAGCGCGCCGGCCGAATACAGCACCGTGTCGTAATACAGATTGCGCATGCGTGCGGAGAAACGCGGCAGCTTGCGACGAATGGCGCTGGCTTCGAAGCGCGCGTATTGATACGGAATCGCGCCGCCGCCGTGCGAGACGAGGATCTTCAGCGTCGGGAAATCGGTGAAAACTGTCGAGTTCAGCAGCGAAACCACCGAGATGCTTTCTTCGTTGATGAAGTGCAGCGAGTAGGTCAGGCGATCGGAGCGGCAGCCCCCTGAATGCACGTGCCCGGGCACATCGAGCTCGACCAGCTTTTCGTACAACGGATACCAGAAGCGGTCGCCCAGCGGAGGGGTTTCGACGCCCGACGCTTCGCCGGGATCGGGATTGATCAGGCAACCCACAAAACCGAGTTGCTTCACGCAGCGTTCGAGTTCGGCGAGGCAGTTCTTCGGGCTCACATTCGGACCCTGCGGCAGCGCGCACACGCCGCGAAAAACGTCGGGGAAAAGCTTCACCTGCTGCGCGATGATGTTGTTGGTTTCTTCCGTGTACCAGGCGACGAGGCGCGGATGCTCGCTGTGCATCATCTGGTAGGGACGCGGCGAGATCAGCTGCAGATCCGTGCCAGCCTCTTTGAGTTGGGCGAGATGCGACGAGCCGCCGAAGACCGGGGCGTTGAGGGCCTCGACGATGTCGGCCTGGGTGGCGCCGGGGCTGCCGCGTCCATGGGCGCCGCGATGGGACAGCAGCCCGGCCTTGTAGACGTAGAGTTTGTCGGGCGCCGTAACGTGGCCGTGCGCGTCGATTACCATTGGCGGATTCCTGAGGGCATGAAGGCCCTCACATTATATAGGGGACCTCGGCGAAAAGAGCCGGTAGCGTCCGAGACGGTATTCGTGATCCCCTCAACGGAGGGACGGTGGAAAACCGCGAAAGGCGATGCGCTGGGGGATTTCTGCATTCCAGTCGCCGGAGGTCCCTTCGCACCGTTGTTTACCTTCACCCGGATAGCCCGCTCCGTCACGAACGACTAACGCATAGAGCGGCGAGAAGTCCCTCATCTCACACCATGCAAAGGGGATGATACTAACTGAAAAAAGCGCTTAAGACCGATTCGGTGGTTTGGCACTATCAAGCTGCGCTCTACGCCGTCCCGATCTGCGATACTAAAGGTGCTCTCGGCTTCTTCCGCCCGCCAGTCGGATGAGGTTATTCACTCCTGGTCAATCCAGACGCCTCAACGAGGTGACAGGATTTCTGTTGCTTGCCGCGGGAATTCTGTTCCTGCTGAGCATTGCCTCGTTCCATCGCGCCGATCCCTCCTGGGACACGGTGTCGGGCGTCGTGCGTACGCAGAACCTCATCGGGCCGGTGGGGGCGTGGATCGGCGACATTTTCCTCCAGGCTTTCGGGCTCGCCGCGTTTCTTTTCCCCCTGCTGGTGTTCGCGCTGGGCTGGAAGTGGATCCGCTCCGAGGTCGTGGAAGCGCCGGGAATCAAACTGATCGGCAGCGCAGCAATGGTGGCGTCGGCGTGCGGCGCCGCAGGACTGCTTCCCGAATGGCGGCTCTTCGATCACACGATCCTGCCGGGTGGAGCGGCCGGATTTCTGATTGCCGATTCGCTGCGCCGCGCGCTTAATCCCGCCGGCGCCGGGCTCGTCCTCGCTACCGCGCTGGTGGTCTCGGTCTATCTGGTTTCCAGCTTCACGCTGGCCAAATTGAGCGCCTGGTTCCTGCCGCTCGTGAATGTGTTCGCACGTATCGCCGACAAGTGGAGACGGTTCCGCGAAGACCGCCGCGAGGAGACCATGCGGAGACGTCTGGCGCGGCAACAGGCATCGCAGGAGCTTGCCATCGAAACCGAGCGTACCGAGTATGAAGAGGCTACGGCGACACTTCCTCCGCCGGACCCTTCGGCCACGCGCCGAACGCGTACCCGCGCACCGGAAACCGTCACCGAAACGCTGCCCTGGGATGAGCCCGCCGAGGCCGCTCCGGAACCTGTCGCCGAAACGAATTCAACGCTGGATGAAATCCCGATCTGTCAACTGGCCGATGCGCCGCCGCCAGGGGCCAACCTGGTCGAGTTTCCCTTCAATAAGCCGATGAAGAAGGAGGCGGCGCCGAAACAGTACACGATCTACAGACTGCCCACGACTGAACTGCTGAACGAAGTGCCAGTGCGCTCGGCGTTCGACGAACAGGAACTCAAGAACACGGCCGTTGCGATCAAAGCGAAGTTCGAGGAGTTCAATGTTCTGGGCTCGGTGGTGCAGATCAATCCCGGTCCGGTCGTGACCACGTTCGAGTACAAACCGGAAGCCGGGATCAAATACAGCCGCATCACCACGCTCACAGAGGACCTCTGCCTCGGCCTGCAGGCCGAATCGATCCTGATCGAGCGCATCCCCGGCAAACCGACCATCGGCATCGAAGTTCCGAATACGAAGCGCGAAGTGATCAGCCTGCGCGCAGTCATCGAGTCCGACGAATTTCAGGAATCGGCTTCGTTCCTGACCATTTCGATGGGTAAGGATATCAACGGCCGCATCAAAGTCGCCGCACTCGACACCATGCCGCACGCCCTGATCGCGGGTTCCACCGGATCGGGCAAGTCGGTGATGATCAACTCGCTCATCATGTCGATTCTTTTCAAATCGACGCCCGACGAAGTGAAGATGATCATGGTCGATCCCAAGCGCGTTGAGCTGGGAATGTACGAAGGCATTCCGCACTTGCTGACGCCGGTGATCACCGATCCGAAGAAGGCTACCAACGCCCTGCGTAACGCCGTGCTCGAAATGGAGCGGCGTCTGCGGCTGCTGGCCGAGCAGGGCGCGCGTAACATCGATCAGTTCAATAAGAAAGTGCGGAAACTGCAGGCCGAACCGCGCAGCCTGTTCGAGGACGACGCGCCGCCGCAGGAAGAACTCAGGCCGCTGCCCTACATCCTGATCCTCATCGATGAACTCGCCGACCTGATGATGCTCGAAGGCCGCAACGTCGAGGAATCCGTCACGCGGCTGGCGCAGATGGCGCGCGCGGTCGGTATGCATCTCGTGCTGGCGACGCAGCGGCCGAGCGTCGATGTCATCACCGGCATCATCAAAGCGAATTTCCCGGCGCGGATCAGCTTCCGCGTCGCGACGCGCGTCGACAGCCGGACCATCCTCGATGGAATGGGCGCGGAGCATCTGCTCGGCAAGGGCGACATGCTGTTCCTGCCGCCGGGGTCGAGCCGGTTCATACGCGTCCACGGCGCATTTGTTACCGAGACGGAGATCAACAAGGTTGTCGATTTCTGGAAGGCGCAGGCGAAGCCGGAATACGATCAGTCGTATCTCATCGCGCCGGCCGAGGAGGCCGACGGAGAACCCGAGGACGTCCCGTCGGGCGAGCAGGATCCGATGTACGAAGAAGCGCTGCGGGTGGTGCTCGAAATGGGCAAGGCGTCGACGTCGACGCTGCAGCGCCGCCTGCGTCTCGGCTACGGCCGCGCGGCGCGCATTCTCGACATGATGTATCGCGATGGCGTCATCGGTCCGCCGGACGGCAGCAAGCCGCGTGAAGTGCTGAAGCGGCCCGACTGGCTGCACGAAGTCGATCACGTTTAGAGAATTTCGGCGTACCGCGCCACTAACAGACTTACCGACAGCGTGAGAAAGCTTCTCGTCGCGCTGGCTTATGTCGTCGCGCTTGCGGGACTGAGCCAGGCAGCAACGGCGGCCGGAAAACCGGCGCCTGTGGCATCGAAACTTCTTCCCGACGCGCAGATCGAGCGCACCATCCGCGCCAAATTCGCGAAGTCGAAGATCAGCATCGAACACTTCACGGTGACCGTACAAAACGGCGTAGCCACCATCGAAGGAAAAACCAACATCATCCAGCACAAGGGCGTAGCGACGCGGCTTTCGAAGTCAGGCGGCGCCGCGGCGGTGAAGAATAATATTCAGATCTCGGACGCGGCCAGAGCGAAGGCGGCTGCGAGACTTGCGCAGAATCGCGGCGGCGGAACAGAAGTGGCGCGCGCCACGGTGATTCAGCCCGCGAAACCCAAATAGACGGAACAGGAACCCGTGTGACCCAATTTGCGTGACCCAATCTGTGTGACCCAGGCGACGCACTGGAGTCGGTGCGCCGCCTGCCTGCCTCCCGGGGCCTCCGCGCGATCTCAGCTTGAGCGGAAATCGCAGCACCCACTTGCCTGATTATCCGGGCGAACTCCGACTTCCGACAATAGCCCTCGTACTGGTACCGCGACCTGTTACTGATAGAAAGCAGGGGACTTCTTCAGCAGCGCGAAAGTCGCCTGGTCGTGCTCAATCCACATCCGGGCGCCGCTTTCTTTAAGAAATGCTTCGATCTTTTCCCGCGAAACCGCCGATTGATCCTTGTCGAATTCAAATGATGGGAAGCGGTGCATCGTGATCTCCTGCGGCAGATGATACAGGTCGCCGGCAATAAGGATCGGTCCGGATTCCTTTAGCTTCAGAAACAGAACCTGATGTCCGGGCGTGTGGCCCGGCGCATACTTGATCACGACCGTACCGTCGCCGAAAACATCGTAGTCCTTCTCGGTGAGGATGATCGTTTTCGCGTCCTTGAGCTTGTCGTACGTCGCCGTGGCCTGCGGGCCGCCGCGGCCTTGTCCCGCACCCGGGGGCGGAGGCGGCGCAAACATGGCATCGCGTTCGGTCTGATGCACAAGCCACGTTGACTTCGCGAAATCGTTTGCGTTGGCTGTGTGGTCGGAATGCAGATGCGAAAGCGCGAGGTAGGTGATGTCTTCCGGCTTGTAGCCGATCTCGGCCAGCTGCGAGCGCAGCGTTTTTGTGACCGTGGAGACGCCCTGTGTTGTGGCGCCATTCACCTGCGCATCCGGGATCACGCCGACATCCCACATCAGCGTGCCTTTGGGGTGCACCACGAGGTAGCACGGCACAGCGAAGGGCTGCTTCTCGCCGACTTCTTCCTTCGTAAAACCGAATAACTGCGGCGCGCTCATGGTCAGCGTGCCGCAATCGATGACGTAGAGACGCAGCGACTTCGGGGGCGCCGGTTTCGTCTGCGATGCAGCGCGGGGCGCGTTGACGAAAACGAGTACGGTTGCCGCCAGCGCGGCCAGTGCGAATGATTTCAAAGCAGAACTCCTTTGGGCATCACTGATTGTATGCCACAGCGGAACCGTTATATAAAGGTGGTCGCATGTACAAGACTGCCTTGTTCGTTACCGCGCTGGCCGTTTCTGCGCCGGCCGTGGCGCAGGTGAAGAACTTCGTCCCTGTGACGCAGGAGATGCTGCTGCATCCCTCGCCCGAAGACTGGCTGATGTACAGCCGCACTTACGATGCGCAGCGCTACAGTCCGCTGAAGGAAATCAACCGCACCAACGTCGGGCAGCTGCGTATGGCGTGGACGCGCGGCTTCGGCCCCGGCACTTCGGAAACGATTCCGGTCGTCCACAACGGCATCATTTATGTTGTTGCACCGGGCGCGATCGTGCAGGCGCTCGACGGCACCAACGGCGATCTGCTCTGGGAATACAAGCGCAAGGCAACCGCGGCACAGGCTTCGTCGGCGCGCACGAAGAACCTCGCCATCTATCAGGACATCGTTATCTACAGCGCGCCTGACAATTACATCGTCGGTCTCGACGCCCGCACTGGTGAACAGCGCTGGCAGACCGCGACGGGCGATGGCAATAACACTTCCGGTCCGATCATAGTGGAAGGCAAGGCGGTAAGCGGAAAAGGCTGCGGCAAGACGCGCGACACCTGCTTCATCGGCGCCTACGACGCGCTTACCGGCAAAGAAGTCTGGAAGTTCTACAACGTACCCGCGCCGGGCGATCCCGGTTCGGAAACCTGGGGACCGAATTTCAAAGACACGAACCTCGCGTCCACGTGGGGCCTGCCGGGCACTTACGATCCGGTGAAAAAGCAGCTCTACTGGGGCATCGCGAACGCCATGCCGAACACGCGCATCGAGCGCCACGGCGACCCCGACGCCATTCCGCGCACCGCGCCCGCCGATCTCTACAGCAACTCGACCGTGTCGATCAATCCCGACACCGGCAAGCTCAACTGGTATTACCAGCATCTGCCCGGCGACGACTGGGATCAGGACTACACGCACGAACGCACGCTGGTGCGCGCGAAATTCAATCCCGATCCGAAGTTCGTGAAGTGGTTCAACCCCGACGTTAAGCGCGGCGAAGAGCGCGACATGGCCGTAATGGTGGGCGAAGGCGGCGGCGTCTTCGCGCTCGACCGCAATAACGGCCAGTTCCTCTGGGCTACGCCGTTCCCGTTCGACGATCCGGCGTTTCTGATTTCGAACATCGATGGCAAAACCGGCCGGACGACGATCAACTGGGACCTGGTTAACAAGCAACTCGGCGAGCGCCACACCATCTGCTTCTACAACACGCGCAGCTTCTGGCCGACGGCGTATCACCCGGGCGCGAATTCGCTCTATGTGCCGTACATCGATAACTGCCTCGACATGACGTCGCGGTCGGCTGCCGGGCCGGAGCGGCGCAATCCCGTACCGCAGCCGGGCTCCGATCCGAACAAGCTCACGGGCATCGGCAAGATCAATCTTTCGACCGGGGAGATCACCCACATCGCGGAGGGCCGCACGCCGAGCGATGGTTCGGTGCTGACGACCGCGGGCGATCTGCTTTTCCACGGCGACATGAACCGCCGCTTCCACGCTTACGATGTCTACACCGGCAAGCAGCTTTGGGAAGGCATCGTGGGCGGACATGTTTCCGTCAGCACGATTACTTACGCGGCGGGCGGCAAGCAGTACATCGCGATTTTGACGGGCGACGGGATGCTCGACGGCAGCCTGCTGGCCGAAACGCCGGAATGGAAGCCTCCGAAGGGGTCGAACTCGATCGTGGTATTCTCACTACCGGACAAACACTGATGGAAAAGGCTACGGGGATTGGCGGCTTCTTTTTTCGGGCGCGCGATCCGCAGCTTCTGAGCCAGTGGTACCGCGACCATCTCGGAGTATCGCCGATTCCGGCCGATGACACCCAACAACCCTGGCGGCAGGAAGCCGGAGTTACGGCCTTCGCGCCGTTTCCCGAATCGTCAAAATACTTCGGCGATGCCGCCAAAGTCTGGATGATTAATTTTCGCGTGCGAGATCTCGATGCCATGGCGGCTCAACTGCGCGCGGCGGGCATCGCGATCGAGATCGATATGCATGCGTACCCACAGGGGCGATTCGCCCGCCTGCACGATCCCGAAGGTAACCCGATCGAGCTGTGGGAACCGGCGAAATAGGCCGACGGGTGTGATAGCTTAAGCCCCATGCGAATCTTCTTTGTCGCCCTGCTTCTCGTCGCTTCGACGACCCCCGTTTTCGCCCAGCTTGCGCCCATTGGCGACTCCGGCGTGGCGCTCGGACACATTCACTTCGTCGTCAGCGATCCGGACGCGACGAAGAAAGCATGGGTCGACGTGTTCGGCGCCACAACATCGAAAACCGGCTCGCTGGAACTGCTGAAGATTCCCGGCATCTTCATCGTTGTCTCGAAAGCCAATACGCCGCCGACGGGCGGTTCGCAGGGATCGTCAGTCCACCACATCGGCATCGCCGTGAAGGATTACGCCGCGACCAAAGCCAAAGCTGACGCTGCCGGTATCATGTGGCGCGAGCTCACAAAAGACGTACAGGCGTTCGCGACATTCCCCGAAGGAGTCACGGTCGAAGTTATGGAGGTTAAGGATCAGGCCACGCCGGTCGCTTTCCATCACATTCATGAGTCGGTTCCGGACCCGGCTGTCGCGCGCGCCTGGTATGTGAAGGAATTCGGCGCCGGTGAAGGCACGCGCCGCAATCTTCCGGCAGCCATGATTCCGGGCGGCGAAGTCGATTTCCTTAAGGCTGCTATGCCGCAGGCTCCGACGAAAGGCCGCGCGCTCGATCACATCGGCTTCGAAGTGAAGGACCTCGATGCCACGCTGAAGAAGCTGCAGGCAGACGGCGTCCAGATCGATATGCCCCTGCGCGACATGACAAAGCAGATCGGGCTGAAGATCGCTTTCATAACCGATCCGAACGGCACCTACATTGAGCTGACCGAAGGCCTGGCCGGGAAGTAGGACATCGCAGCAACGAATTCAGTTCGAAAGCAGAACCTTCATCACGCCCTTCCGGCCCGCGCGATCGAAGGCGGCCGGGGCGCTCGCAAGCGGCATGCGTTCGGAGATCATCGACTCAACATCTACCGCGCCCAGTTTCAGAAGCTCTATCGCGGGTTCGAAACGGCCGCAGCGTGAGCCGACCAGCGTGATCTCACTGACGATCACCGGAGCCGTATCGAGAGGAATCTCGCCGTGTACCGTCGATTTCAGAATGATCGTGCCGCGCGGTTCGACCATTTTGATGGCCGAATGAAGGCCGGCCTGTGAACCCGTGGCGTCGACCACCCATCGATATGCGGCTTCCGGAAGATGCTCGCCGCGGATCTCGGTGGTGACGCCGGCGTTCGCAGCTATTTTCAGCTTATCGGGGTGGCGGCCGAACTGATGCACGCGGAGGCCGTGGGCCTGCAGAACCTGCGCGACGAGGAGCCCGAGTTTGCCGTCGCCGAGCACCGCCACAGCGCTGCCGCAGGGGATCGCGACCTGATCGAGAATCTCGCACGCGGCGGCGAGGGGTTCAGTGAAGACGGCGATCTCCGTCGGAATGCCGTCGGGCACAATGTGCAGGTTGGCTTCGGGCAGCGTGAGAAATTCGCGGAAAGCGCCAGGATGGCGGACAATGCCGAGCACATCGCGGGTCGGGCAGTGGCGGCCGAGTCCGCGGGCGCACCAGGAGCAACCGCCGCAGGCGAGGTTGATTTCGCCGACGACGCGTTTGCCGATGAGGTCCTTGGTATCGGCATCGACCACTTCACCGACGAATTCGTGACCCGGAACGCCGGAGAAGCCGTAATAGCCGCGCTGCAGTTCAAGGTCGGTATTGCATATGCCAGCCTGCAGGAGGCGAATGAGTGCGTAGCCGGCGGCGCGTTCGGGCAACGGCGATTGACGGAGTTCGACTGCGCCGGCGTCAAGATAGACGGAAATCATCGTCGTTAGTTTATGGCTGGGAGGCAGGGACTCGAACCCCGATAGGCAGATCCAGAGTCTGCAGTCCTACCATTGGACGACCTCCCAGCATGGAGGCAACCGCGCAAATATCTGCGGGGAGACGCGAATTGCGTCAGCCACTATTCTACAACCTGCGCGCGATTATCGCGTAGTCGAGTCCGCCGAAGAAGCGTTTGCGGAAGCTTTCAGGCAGTTCGGCGAGCTCCGGCATTGATTCGACGGCGGGCGCCAATTCGTGAACCTCGATCTGGCCGAAGCCGGATTCTTCCAGATAAAACCGCATCAGCGGATGCGGCACCGGGCGCGTGTGCGTCGGGTCCAGATAGAAGTAAGTCGCGAAGATGGCGAGACAGTCCGGGTTTGGTGTTTCGATGGCAATCACGCCGCCGCGCCGCAGACTCGAGCCACAGAGACGAATCATTTCGGGGAGGCGCGCGGGTTCGATGTGCTCGACGATCTGCGAGGCGAAGATGCCGTCGAATTCGCCCGCAGTGCTCGGACCGAGAAAGGCGAAGAGATCGGCAACTTCCGCGTCGAGACCTTTATCGCGGCACTGCGCTACGGATTCGTCGCCCAGATCGATGCCGCGCGCGGGAACGCTCATTCCGCGCATAAGTTCCAGAAACTCGCCGCGGCCGCAGCCGATGTCGAGCACGTTATGGCACTGCGCGAAGTACGGCCGGTAGAACTCTTCGCCACGGCGGACCACTTCTTCGGGGCCGCGAAATCGGTAAGCGAAACGCGTGTAGTCCAGATCGGGCGTGGCCGCCTGTACCGCTGCTTTGGTCTGGACTGCGGGCGGCGCGGGAGCCACAGGTACCGACCGGCGAAGACGGATCACGCGCAGTTCATCGTGAATCAGCCGCGAGTACTCGTCGCGGACTTTTTCGAGATCGGCCCAGAGGCGCTTCTGAATGTCGACGTTCGCCCGGTCAAGCGCGCCGAGGTAATCGGCATGCTGCGCCTTCACGATCTCACGGAAATTCGATTCCATCAGAGTGGCGCGGTGCTGGAAGGCGCCCTGCAGGTCGGCGACGCTGCGCAGGAACTGAATCTCGTTGGCGGCGACCTTCTGATCCCATTCGGCGCGCCAGGCGGGCCAGTGGCTGCGCATGTCTTTCAGTTCGCGCGCGTCCTCCTGCATCGGACCAAGCTCCTGGCGCAGGTCCTCGCGGAGGGCCGCCAGGGCGTGGTGCACCGATGCCATGCTCTCATTGGTCTTTGAGGCGAGTTCAACGAAGGCTCGGTTGTGGTCGTTGAGAGCCTCCATGGCGGCTTCGATGGCGGCGACAGCTTCGCGATTGAAGGAAATCTGGTCGCGCACGAACCACTGCAGGGCACGGGCTATGGTTTTCTTGATCGCCTGGATCAGGCGATTGACGGCGCCGCCGGCGCGCGGGTTGACGCTGCCGATGGCCGCGATCTTCGCCTGCGCGGCGTCGCGGGCGTGGACGAGCGGCATCAGGTCAGCAAGGGGGACACGAATTCGCGGCTCAGCGGAAGACGGGGCGGCGAAATCGGGAACGCCGTTGCCGGCGGAGGGTTCGGGATAACGCGCGCGAACGCGATCGCGCACCGCTTCGACGATGGCGCGCAACTCGGCGATCTTCTGCGAATCCGGCGCCACTTACTGCCTCTTCCTTTTATTAAATGATGCAACCATCCGCGAAGTCAGACCACCGCGCGAAGCGAATTCGCCCGTGATCGTGGCGCTGACCGGCTGGCAAGCTTTGACGATGTCACGCAAAAAACAGTTGACTACATTCTCCTGAAAGATGCCGACGTCGCGGTAGGCGAGCGTGTACATCTTGAGCGACTTCAGCTCGAGGCAGAGCTTATCGGGCACGTAGCGGATCGTGATGGTGCCGAAATCAGGAAGGCCGGTTTTCGGACACACCGAGGTGAACTCGGGAACGGCGATTTCAATCTCGTAGTTTGGGAACTGGTTCGGCCAGGTTTCGATTTCCGGCAGCGGCGCATCGATGCCGGCGGCGGCGTGTTCGTCGGTGTAGACGCGGCGGGATTTCATTCGCCAAGTTCCTTCGAGAGGAGATCGAGAAACTGGCCGACGTCGGTGACGACGCCGACCGCCTGTCCCGTGCCGCGGTCGCTGACCTTCGTCGCAACGGCGGGGTTGATGTCGACACAGACGATCTTCACCCAGCTGGGCAGCATGTTGCCGGTGGCGATGGAGTGCAGCATGGAGCCGAGACAGAGCACGAGTCCGGCCGGCTTGAGGAGCGCGGCGTAAGCGTCCTGGGCCGCGTTCATGTCGGTGATGGTTTCGGGCAGCGGGCCGTCGTCGCGCAGGCTGCCCGCGAGTACGAAGGGGATGTTTTGTTTCACACACTCGTACATCACACCGGATTTCAGGCGTCCGCTTTCGACAGCACCTTTGATGCCACCCGCATGGTAGACAGCGTTGATGGCGCGCATGTGGTTGCGATGACCATGCTCGGCCTGGCGGCCGTCGGCCAGGCGAATGCCGAGCGAGGTTCCGAACAACGCGGATTCGATATCGTGCACGCCAAGCGCATTGCCGCTGAGCACTGCGTCGATCCAGTGGCCGCGGATGAGACGCGAAAGGCCGGCGACACCTCCCGTGTGGACGACGACCGGTCCGGCCACTGCCACGATGGTTTTGCCCTGCTCGCGGGTCTGGCGGGCGAGCGCCGCAGTCTGACGCACAGCGGTTTCCACCTGACGCTCGGAAGATATTTCATTCGACATGAAGGCAAAGGCGAGACGGTCGCGCTCCTTCGATTCGGGACGGACGCGGATGCCGTGCATGCCGGTCACGACTTTGTCGCCGGCCTTCAGATCGCGCAGCCTGCGGCATCTGGCTTCGACGCCGTGGGGGCCTTCGGTCACGACGATCATGGCGTCCATGCGCTGGTTCTGAACGTCGATGAAGTCGCCGTTGATGCGGACTGAAGTGTGGTGGTTGCTGGTCGAGTAGAAATCCTCGGGCGCGCATCTGTCGCGTTCAACGAGGCCGAGAACGGCGTCGCCGGACTCATAAGGAGAACAGCCGATGGCGAGCAGCTGCGCGAGAACGTGTTCCATCTGCTGACGGGTGGGCGTTTCGACGCGCAGGCGCAGGTAGGACGGATCGCCGTTGGTGCGTCCGATGCGGAACTGTTCGACTTCAAAACGACCGTGGCTTTCGACCACCTTGTCGAAGATCTGTTCCATGACGTGCGAATCGATCAGGTGGCCTTCGGCTTCGACGACTTCCTCAAATGGCATGAAGTTCCAGTCTAGCTATTTACTGAACGCGCACAACGCCCGGCATTGCAGGAAGCGGGCGTGGCGGGCTGTGCGCTCCTCACTTAACGCGCGTCACAGACTCGTTTGATCACGACGCGCGAGGCGGCGTGGTGCGCGAGGTGGCGCAGTTCGACGCGCCTGTGGACCGATCCGTTGAAAAAACCGAGAAAACAGTGGAAAAACGGGGCTTTGAACGCACTTTCCACTTTACTTCGCTTTCATCGTTCCGTATCATTGGAATCGACTCGCGACATGGCAGGTGCTCCGGAACCCAATAAATACAGGCTCTCGGCGCGTTTCCGGGCCAAGGTCGCGAAAAAGTTCAGTGGAGGTTTGATGGCAACAACGAGAATGACGCAGACCCAGTTGGTGCGTGGGCTGGCGGAAAAAGGGGAAGTCACGAATAAGCAGTCGCGCGCGATCCTGGAGCATCTGGCCGGTCTCGCGATCAGCGAAGTGAAGAAGAACGGGGTCTTCGTGCTGCCGGGCATCGGCAGGCTTGTTCGCGTGGATCGGAAGGCGCGGCTGGGCCGCAATCCCGCGACCGGCGAGACGATCAAGATTCCGGCCAAGAAGGTGGTGAAGTTCCGCGTCGCGAAAGCGGCGAAGGACGCGATCGTTCCGCCCAAAGTGAAGAAGTAGTCTGCGATATCAGATAAAAACCAAAACCCCGCAAATGCCGTGAGGGCGTTTGCGGGGTTTATATTTCGGGGTTATTCTTCGTGGATTCGTTGGAAGCCGATGGCCGCCCGTCTTGCCGGCAGCTTGTGAAGCTAACGTCTGCTTCTACTTCCTGACTTCTTCCTCTTCCTTCTTGCTGGCAGGCTGGTCGTCTTCCTTCATGGCATTTTTGAAGTTTTTAATTCCTTCACCCAGACCCTTGGCAACCTCGGGAATTTTCTTGCCGCCAAAGAGCAGCACCGCCACGCCGAGCACCACCAAAAGTTCCGTTCCGGAAAGGCCACCAAGCCCAGCAGTCTGAAAGTTTTGCGCAAACATTTCGGCCACCTTTCGACTTCTATTCTACAGGACGCCAGTATATCAGGGAGAACTGCACGCTCCCATTCTCGGTGCCGCTTGCTGACGCGCCCGGTTCCGAAAGGGTTCCGAACCGCGACCGTAAAGGAGCGGCACAGTGAAGGAGCGCCACACGGCAAATTCTCCAATCAGGCACCGGGAGCAGTATGGTCGTTCAACCTGATACTTTGTGCCCGAGCCAGATCAGCAGCACGAGCGCGAATACGGCGCAACTGCCGACCATGGCCGCGAGCGGGACGACTTTGAGGCCGAAATCGCCGGCCATGTGTCCCAGAGCGAAGGGGGCGAGAATGCCGCCGGTCAGCGCGAAGGTGAAGATGCCGTTGAAGTAGCCGGGATGGTAATAAGAGAAGCGGCTTGCGATGCGTTCGGCTACAAGCGGATAGATGGTCGAAAAGCCCATGCCCGTCAGCAGGAGGCCCATCACCACGCCGAACCGCGTCCCCGCCGCCAGTAATGCGGTGCAGCCGAAAAGGGCGCAGAATGCGCTCGCCGCCAGCAGTCGACCATGGCGCACCACGCGAAGCAGCCGCGTGGCGACGATCCTGCCGAGCATCAGAGCAGCCCAGTAGAGGGCCAGCAAACCGACGGCCGTGGTCGGACTCATGCCGCGTCGGTCGATCAGAAGAATCGGCAGCCAGCCCGCCAGCGACCATTCGTTCCCGAACTGGAAAAAGAGGAGAAGCGAAAACATCACGGCGAGCGGGCTGCGCAGATCCTGCACAGACTGGGCGAGCGAAACCTCAGCGAGCACGGCTCTGCCCTCGGCAAAGTCGCCGATGCGGCGGATTCCGACGATCGTGCCGGCGAGGGCCGGAATGAACGCGGTCACTGCGAGAAGGCGCGTGGCGCCGGTGTCACCGAACGAAAATGCCAGCAGAACCGCAGCCAGAACGCTCCCGGCTCCAAAGAAGATGCCGGCCATCAGAGTCACCGCAGCGGGGTTCGACTCGTAGGCGGGCGTTACCGCTTCGAACACTGCGGTGTTCAGGATTCCCGCCGAGAACCCGGCGACGAAGAGCGCGATGAACCGATACCAGGTCTGGGCAGGCGGCTCCCCCACGGCCAGCAGCAGCATGGCTGCGGTTGCCGTGAAATAGCCGGCCGCGAGCAGGCGGGACAAATGCGTGCGGCGCGCGAGGAACTGCCCCAGAGCGCCGCCGCCAATCACGCCGACACCGAGTTGGAGAAAAAAATTGCCCGCCGTGGAGAAATCCGGCTGAATATGAAAACCCCAGAGGGGCAGCAGTCCCCCGGGCAGGGCCAGCAGGAAGCCGGAGAACACAAGGCCGCAGAGAATTTGCCAGGGGTTCGCGAAGGGCCGCGCCGCCACGTGGAACTGCGTGCGGTTGTCGACGCTGCCATCGACTTTGGGATCAGTGGCCAATACCAGCAACCTGAATGCTACAACAGAATGCGTAAGGAAGGTCCATGAAGATCCCACTGACGCCTTTACGCTGTCTCCATCGCGGGGTTGATCTGTATGGTCCGAAGGAAGGCATCGTCTGCGGGGCGAAGCGGTTCACCTACACACAGTTCGGCCAGCGCTGTGAGCGGCTGGCGGACGCGCTGGAAAAAGCGGGCGTCGGGGCGGGCGATCGGATCGGCTATCTGAGCCTTAATACGCACCAGCTGCTGGAAGGTTATTTCGCCGTTCCGCAGGCCCGCGCCATTATGATGCCCCTGAACATCCGGCTGACAGCCGCGGAGCTGGGTGCAATTCTGCGTCACGCGGAGCCGCGCATTCTGTTTTATGAAAACGATTTCGCGGGGCACATCGAGCCGCTGCTGAAAGCGTGGCCGGCGATGCGGCCCATTAATCTGGATACCGAATACGAAGAATTTCTCACGACGGGCACGGCGCGGCGGGCGGACATACTCAGCTATGACGAGGATTCGATCGCCGAGCTTTTCTACACCAGCGGCAGCACGGGCACGCCGAAGGGCGTGATGCTGTCGCACCGAACCATTTACATGCACGCGATGGCAGTCGCGGGGGTCTTCAATCACGACGATAACGCGGTGGAGCTGCACACCATTCCGCTGTTTCACGCCAACGGCTGGGGGCGCGCCCAGACATCGACAATGATGGGGCTGAAGCAGGTGATGATGCGCCGGTTCGATCCGGCTACGGTGTGCCGTCTGATTCAGGACGAGGGCGCGACCGCGATGTCACTGGTACCCACGATGGCGGGGGCGCTGCTCATGTTCCATCAGTTATCCGAATACAATCTGTCCTCGCTCAAGCAGATCAATATCGGCGGGGCGGCTTCGTCGCCGGAGCTGATCGAGCGCATGGAGCACGCGTTCCATTGCGAAGTATTGGCCGGGTATGGGCTCACCGAAACCGCCCCGGTGGCTTCCAGCGCGCGCCCGAAAGGCACAGTTCGGGGGATCGAGGGACACGAGCGGTACCGGCGACAATCGATGGCGGGATGGCCGCTGCAGGGGACAGAGCTGCGGGTTGTCGATGCGCAGATGCTTGACGTACCGCGCGACATGCAGACGATCGGCGAAGTGGTGATCTTCGGCGACAACGTGATGGACGGCTATTACAAAGATCCCGAAGGCACACTGGCGGTAATGAGCGGCGGGTGGTTTCACAGCGGCGATATGGCGGTGTGGGACAGCGAAGGCTATATGCAGATCGTCGACCGCAGAAGGACATCATCATCAGCGGCGGCGAGAATGTCTCGTCGATCGAAGTGGAGAACGCGCTGGCCGCGCATCCGGCTGTGGCGGAGGTAGCAGTGGTGGGCGCGCCCGATCCGATGTGGGGTGAGATTCCCGTGGCGTTCGTGGTGTTGAAGCCGAACCACACGCTGGATGAACCGGAGCTGCGCGAGTTTGCGGCCGGGCGTTTGGCGAAATTCAAGCTACCCAAGAAATACGTGCTTCAAAACGACCCGCTGCCGAAGGGAGGCACGGGGAAAATCCTCAAGCGCGAGTTGCGCGAACCGTTCTGGCAGGGCAAAGACCGGCGCGTACAGGGTTGAATCGGTCGAAATGAAAGCCTTGGTACAGCGTGGGTCAAAGGGACACACCGTACCAGTCCAGGGGTACGGGGAGCCAGCAAGCTCTCCGAATAAAATCAATGAGTTAAAAATGGGACATCATGGTACTCGGTTTGCTATTCTAGTCCCGAATCGCTTGAAGTAACTCAACCTGCCCTCTGCTGCAACACCAGGGCGATTGGGATGACGGGTCCGAGGCGACTGGCTTTCGGGCGTCAGTGGCCGGCAATGATCGGCTCGTTATCCTGCGCTTGATGGGTTGCAGCAGGAGGGGTTTTCTTTTTCTGCCATCCCTCTCCGGGTTACACTTCGTCTTTCCACTTTGCGCTTCCGAAACACAGAAGCCCACAGGCCGCGCGCTGGGTCGCTGTATCCGTCTTCGCGCTGGCCTCCGCGTGGAACTATCTCGACCGCCTGACGCTGTCGGCCGCGGCGCCGCGCATTATGGCGGAATTCCATCTGAGCAGGACGGACTACGGCTGGCTGCTCTCGGCGTTCTCGTTGTCTTACACTTTTGCATCGCCCGCGGTTGGCTGGTTTCTCGACCGGCTGGGGCTGGAGACGGGGATCGTCTGGGCCGTGGGGCTGTGGTCGGTGGCGACGGCGCTGTGCGGATGGAGCCGGAATCTTGGCACAGCTGATCGGCGCGCGGATTTTTCTCGGCATTTGGGAATCGGCCGGCGATTCCGGCGGCAGGCAAGCTGAACGCGATTTATCTCGAACCGAAAAACCGCGCCGTCGGCGCCGCGATGACGCAGGTCGGGACTGAGCATCGGCGGTGTGGGCGCGCCGCTGCTGGTGGCGGCCATGGCGGGATGGCGCAGCCCGTTCTTCGTCTGCGCGGCGCTCGGGCTGGCATGGATTCCGCTGTGGTTGGCGGTGCGCCGCAGGGTCCGGCCTTATGAAGAAGTAGCCGCCGCGCCGGGAGGCGGGAGCGCTTCGGGCGACTGCTGCGCGACCGCCGACTGGTGGTGCTGGCCGTGGCGAACATTCTTTGGATGGGGATCTACACGCTGTGGTCGAACTGGACGACGGTATATCTGGTGCCGAACTTCGGGCTCACGACAGCAGGCCGCGAACGCGTTATGCGTGGGTCCCGCCGGTGGCGTCGATGTTCGGGGCGTTCGCCGGCGGGTGGATTTCGCGGCGGGCAATTGAGCGTGGGATGGCCGCCAGTGCGGGCGCGCGTGCTGGGTGCGCTGGTGAGCGCGATCGGATGCCTGGTGACCGTGCTGGTGCCGCTGAGTCCGACGCCGCTGTGGGCGATGCTCGGGATTTCGGCGAGCTACTTCTGGGTGACGGCGGGAAGCACGAATCTGTACACGATTCCGCTGGATATCTGGGGCGGACAGAACGCAGGCACGGCCATTTCAGCGCTGGTATTTCGCTTACGGGCTGCTGCAGACGGGGATCTCGCCGGTGATCGGGAGCATGGTGGACCACTTCGGATTCACGCCGGTGTGCTGGCTGGTGGCGCTGCCGCCGATGCTGGGGTGGTGGTTACTGCGGACGCTTAATCCCAGAACACACGAAGACGCTTATAGTCAGCGAACCGGGTATCGCCGGTGACGATCGGAATATCCTCGGCGAGCGCATGGGCGATCAGCATTTCGGTCGAAAGGATCCCTGTGGTCGTCGCGGAACGGCAGATTCGAGGGTTCGATCCAAGATCGATTTCCCAGCCGGTGACGATGCTGACCACAAATTCGGTATCCGGCCTTGACCATCAGGCGCTGAGCCACGCGTGGAAAGGGACTACGCACCATCCATCAAACGAACGCATTCGTGTCCTGAAGTACTTTCACTCAGCTTCGGACGTCAGATCTTCGAACATTCGTTCGATTTTTTTGTCTTCTTCTGGAGAATCCCAGCCTGGATAGAGATTGACTTTCCCTTTCCAAATGCCACGTCCGCGCGTCGCAGAGGCCGGTTTGGCCGCCGGAACGAGTTGGGCGACCCGCTCGCCCCGGTTCGTCAGAAAAACTTCCTCGCCGTCGCGCACCGCCTCGACGAGTTTCGACAGGCTGCTCTTTGCGTCGCGGATGCCGACTTCCATATGTTCATTGTCGCCACATCATGTAGCTATAGCGGTTCCGGCCGCGGCAAAGTTCGGACGCTGTTAAAATGGTCCTTTCCTTATCAACTGGAGGCTGGATGGCACAGATCACGCGCCGCAAGTCGGTGGCGGTGAATGTCGGCGGTGTGAAAGTCGGCGGGGCGAATCCGATCGTGGTCCAGTCGATGACCAACACGGATACGGCCGACGTCACCTCCACCGTCAACCAGGTCATGGCGCTGGCGCGCGCGGGTTCGGAACTGGTGCGCGTCACCGTCAACACCGAAGCCGCCGCCGCCGCCGTGCCGAAGATCGTCGACACGCTGAACATGTTCGGCGTGCGCGTGCCCGATCATCGGCGACTTCCATTACAACGGCCACCTCCTGCTGAAGAAGTATCCGGCCTGCGCGCGCGCGCTGGCGAAATACCGCATCAATCCCGGCAACGTCAACATCGGCAAGAAGCACGACGACAATTTCCGCACCATGATCGAAGCCGCCATCGAGTACGGCAAGCCGGTGCGCATCGGCGTCAACTGGGGTTCGCTCGACGGCGCGCTGCTCACGCGCATGATGGACGAGAACAACAGGCTGCGCCGAGCCGAAAGACGCGCGCGAAGTGACGCTCGATGCGATCGTGGCCAGCGCGCTCCAATCGGCCGAGGCGGCCGAGCGCTACGGGCTGCCCGAAAGACCGCATCATCCTCAGCGCCAAAGTCAGCGGCGTGCAGGATCTGATCGACGCTTACCGCGCGATGGCCGCGCAGAGCGACTACGCGCTGCATCTGGGGCTGACCGAAGCGGGCCTGGGCGCGAAGGGCATTGTCGCCACCACCGCCGCGCTTTCGGTGCTGCTGCAGGAAGGCATCGGCGATACCATTCGCGCTTCGCTCACGCCGCTGCCCGACGGCGACCGCACCGAAGAAGTTTTCGTCAGCCAGCAGATTCTGCAGTCGCTCGGCATTCGCAGTTTCGCGCCGCAGGTGACCGCCTGCCCCGGCTGCGGACGCACCACCAGCACGTTCTTCCAGGACATGGCCGACCAGATCCAGAACTATCTGCGCGAGCGCATGCCGATCTGGAAGGAGCAGTACGCGGGCGTGGAAGAGATGAAGGTCGCGGTGATGGGCTGCGTCGTGAACGGCCCCGGCGAATCGAAGCACGCCAACCTCGGCATCTCGCTGCCGGGCACATTCGAAGAACCCGTCGCGCCGGTTTATGTGGATGGCAAGCTTTCCACCACCCTGCGCGGCGATGCCATCGTGGCCGAGTTCATCGGCATTCTGAATCAAGTACGTCGATTCACATTACACGCCTGTAAACGAAGCAGAGCCGGTCACTGTCTGATCGCAATGCCCCGCTACTTCACGCTCGCGGAAGCGCGCGCCGCTCTGCCTGCTGGTCGGCCGCAGCATCCGCGAAGCGGTGCAGGCGAAGGCGCGCTACGCGGAGGCCGAGAAAGCGATTCAGGATCTGGCGCAGCGCATTCTGATGCGCGGCGGCATGCTGGTGGACACGGCAGCGGCCGAAGCGTGGAAGACGCAGCACGATTCCAACGCGTCAGACGCTGAAGAACCGCGATGGAGCGCATCGAAGAGATGGGCGTGCTGGTGAAGGATCTCGACATCGGCCTGGTCGATTTCCCCACGCTGTTTCGCGGCGAGGAAGTTTATCTGTGCTGGCGCATGGATGAGGACGATATCGACTACTGGCACGGCGTGCAACGAAGGCTTTCGCGGACGAGGCCCATCGACCAGCACTTCGTCGACAACCATCGCGGCGAGTAAGCCTTCAGGCGCTTCTGTTACGCAGTCCACTCCAGTCTTCGCAGATGACGATTGAGTTCGCCGGATTGCGCGGGTCGAACTTCACTGACACCGGTCCCACCATCGTCATCACGTCTGGCGGGAGCGATGACTGCAGCGCCGTCAGATCCTGCGAGGCGGTGTAGACCACGCCGGCGACGCTGTAGGAATAAACGATCGCCGACGACTCCGTTTCCACGTCGACGATCTCACCATCCCCCATCTTCCCTTCGCGATAAAGCTGCCCTCGGCGGCGACGTTCCATTTCCGCAGGCGCGGGGCGGTTGCGGTGCGTCCGAACAGCGAATGCGATCGCGGCAACCAGAATGCCCGCGGCCACAACAGCGATGCCGACAAGTTCCGGCTGCGCTGTCCAAGCCTTCCAGAAATCTGTCATCAGTTCTCATACGCGCACAACGGAGTGACCACTGGCGCAGCTATATGCCTCAGCTTATCCTGGACAAGGTTGACCCTTGCGTCTCTGCTTGCGGTCTGACCTGTGCGCTTCCTGGCCCGTCATCACGGGCTCCGGCTGAAACGCCAGCCTGTAGTCTTTCAGAAACTGATCGGAGACCTTCATCGGTCGGCGAGTGATGGAACAGCGCGTCTATTACTTGAAAAGGAATGGGCTAATGTGCACGCCGGTAAGCGCGGATTGAAACCCGTAATTCGTTAAATGGCAACGATCTGATGAACCAGGTCCACGCCGTTTCCCTTCATCGTCGATCCGCCCGCCTCGGTGAAGTGTGATCCCCCGGCTAGCTTGGACGGCCAGCACGATAAAATTATGGCGCGGATGCCAGTAGTCGAGGAGCATGTTGAGGCCGGGCGCGGAATGTTAATCGTCTCCCTGTTTTTGGCCATCACGAGCGCGCTCTCGATCTGGGTATTCCACGATACGAACGTCTGGATCGCGCTGGTACTGGCCTGGATGGTTTCTGTTTTACTCTGTTTCGCCGTCAATACTCGGTTTGGAAGATGGTCCTTGCTCGGCGCTCCGATAGCCTTTTCCTTCTTGATTGTCGTGACGATTGCCTGCGCGAGTGGGCAGGGTTGCCTTTAAGAAACTTCAAACTGACCCAATACCGGATTTAAGGTATATTTATGCCAAAAACTTCAATTTGCCCTCAGTAAGGCCAGCTCCGTAAACCTTAACAGCGCATAGCTACGGAATCACAGCTTCGGCCACCGGCGATTTTGCACTTTCGTTACCAGCGTTATCCAGAGCGCTCACCTGGTACTGATATTTGGTGCCCGGTTTCACATCGCGGTCGCTGAAAGAGGGCGCAGTGACGCCTTCGGCGATCTGCTGACCGTTGCGGAACACACGGTAGCTGGCGAAATCCTTCTCGGTATTGCGGTCCCAGACCAGATCGATACTGCGCGAGCCAGGCACCGCCGAGAGGCCCGTCGGCACGGCGGGGGCGAATGTATCGACAGGCTTAAAACTCTTCGTCTCAGACAACTCGCTCTCCGCGTACGCGGTGCCCAGTTTTTCAACGGACTGCACCATGTAGTCATAAGTCTTGCCGTACTCGATTGTGCTGTCGGTGTACGAGGGCTGCGTTGAGGTTCCGATCTGCGTAAAGCTGGTCTCGGCGTCGAGCTTGCGGAAGATGCGAAACTCCGGCGCGCCGGCGTGCCATTCGAGATGAACCGCGTCAGGTGCGTTGGCCGCGGCGAGTCCTTCGGGCTTCGGCAGCGCGGGAACAACCGCCACAGCGACGTAAGGGCTCCAGCCGAGCGAATGGCCCGTGGGGCCATGCACGTTGACCGCGATATTGACGGTTTTGTTGTACCATTTCGCGGCGGGCACCTCGACGTGCGCAGAGTTGCCCGTCGCCCTTACACTCTCGCGGTCGGCGGTGCGCGCCCAAAAATTCACGTCGGCTTCGGGCAGGCCGACACGCAGTTCGACCTCTTCATTGCCGCGCAGGGGCAGGTCTTCGGTCGTGGTTGTCGGAATCGTGAACGTGATGACGATGTTCGATCCGACGCTGCACAGCAGCGAGGTCGGTGACGCGCACGCGGACGGCGCAGCGCGGGCGGCAAAGGATCGCCGATATAACCGCAGCCGGCCATCAGGACAGAGATCACGCCCACCAACCCCGCCCGGCGCATCAGAGAATATACCGGCTGAGGTCCTGGTCTTTCACGATATCGGCGAGTTGCTTGCGCACATACGCCGCATCGACTTTGACGTTTTTCTTGCGCAGGTCGGGCCCTTCGAAGGAAATCTCTTCGAGCAGCTTTTCCATGATGGTGTGCAGCCGCCGCGCGCCGATGTTTTCGGACGATTCGTTGACCTGCGCCGCGAACTTCGCCACTTCTTCCAGCGCATCGTCGGTCAGGGTGAGCTTGATGCCTTCGGTATCCATCAGCGCCACATACTGCTTGGCCAGCGCGTTCTTCGGTTCTTTGAGAATGCGGACGAAATCCTCCACGCTGAGCGATTTCAGTTCCACGCGAATGGGGAAGCGGCCCTGCAGTTCCGGAATCAGATCGCTCGGTTTCGAAACATGGAACGCGCCCGCCGCGATGAACAGAATGTGATCGGTGCGCACGAATCCGTGGCGCGTGTTGACCGTGGTGCCTTCGACGATGGGCAGGATGTCGCGCTGCACGCCTTCGCGGCTGACGTCGGGGCCGTGCCCGCCTTCGCGGCCGGCGATCTTGTCGATCTCATCGAGGAAGATGATGCCGCTCGATTCCACGCGCTCCAGCGCGATGCGCGTCACCTGATCCATATCGATGAGCTTCTGCTCTTCTTCCTGGACCAGATAATCCATGGCGTCGGCCACGCGCATGTTGCGTTTCTTCGATCCGCGCGAGCCGAACATGGCGGGCAGCATGTCCTTGATGTTGATGCCCATCTCGTCGAGATTGACGTTGCTCGCGATCTCGAAGGTCGGCGCGCGGTCCTTCACATCCACCTCGACCATGCGCTCGTCGAGTTTGCCGTCCCGCAGGCGCTCGCGAATCTTCTCGCGCGTTTTGGGGTTGTCGCCTTCCGCGTTTTCAGGCGCGGGCGGAACCAGCAGATCGAGCAGACGGCTTTCGGCGCTGGCTTCGGCGCGGTCGCCGATCTCGTCCAGCTTCTCTTCGCGGATCATGTCGATCGCGATGTCGACCAGATCGCGGATCATGGACTCGACGTCGCGCCCCACGTAGCCGACTTCTGTGAATTTGCTCGCCTCCACTTTCATGAATGGCGAATTGGCGAGTTTGGCGAGACGGCGCGCGATTTCCGTTTTGCCCACGCCGGTCGGGCCGATCATGAGGATGTTCTTCGGCATCACGTCTTCGGCCATCTCGGGCGGCAGTTTCTGGCGGCGCAGACGATTGCGCAGCGCGATGGCGACAGCGCGTTTGGCGTCGGGTTGTCCGATGACGTACTTATCCAGCTCGCGCACGATCTCGCGCGGGGTGAGTTCGTCGAGAATCGGCCCTTCATCCACCGACTGGCCGGGAAGATAGATCACCATCTCAGACCAGGTCCCTTCTCATCACAATTCTTCCCAGGTTATGTTGTCGTTGGTGTAGATGCATGTCTTGCCGGCGATGCGCATGGCTTCCTCGGATATCTGACGCGCGGAGAGTTTCGTGTGCCGCATCAGCGCGGTCGCGGCGGAGAGCGCAAACGGACCGCCCGACCCGATCGCGGCCACGTCTTCATCGGGTTCGATCACGTCGCCGTTGCCGCTGAGGATGAACGTGTTCTTCGCGTCTGCCACCAGCAGCAGGGCTTCGAGATGGCGAAGAACTTTATCGGTACGCCAGTCCTTCGCCAGTTCAACCACAGACCGCGGCAGATTACCGTTGAACTGTTCGAGCTTGGCTTCAAAGCGGGCGAACAGCGAAAAAGCGTCGGCGGTCGAACCCGCGAAACCGGCCACGATCTTATCGTTGTAGAGCCTGCGCAGCTTGCGTGCTGTCGATTTCAGTACTTCAGAACCCAGTGTGACCTGACCGTCACCGGCCATTACAACCTTGCCATCGCGGCGCACACAGAGCACCGTGGTGGAACGAATACGGGGCTTCATTTTGTTGAAATTTCAGTGTAACCCAGCGCCTGGACGAGACTACTTTATTTCGGTTGCGCAGACGCGGCGACCGTGTAAACTGCAAACGAGGGGATATGGAGTATCTCGAAAACTTCGCTACCGCCCGTGCGTGGGTACTGAGCCCGCCGAAACGCAATCCGGACGACCTGGGCTTCGACGAAATGGAAGACGCGGACGACGCAATCGACGAGGAAGACCTCGACGAAGACCTGGACGACGAGGATGAGGAAGAGTCGGACCTGGATGAAGAGGACGACGAGTTAGAGGACGAGGACGAAGACGAAGACCTGGACGACGAAGACGAGGATCTGGATGACGAAGACCTCGACGACGACGACTTGGACGATGAAGACGAAGAAGAGGACGAGGACGAAGAGTAATCCGGCGACTCACTTCAGAATCAGGCCCTGTCCGGTCGGAAGCCACAGAACCCTGAGCCCCGGCCGCGCGGCAAATGAATCGATGGCCGACGCGAGGCTTTCATTTTCGTAGTAAGCGAAGTCGTCGATCAGCACGATTCCACCCCGGGAAATCCGCGGCCGGAAGAATTTGAGCACGGCCTGTTCCGGCAGAGCGTCTGCACGACAGCATTCGGCCATTCGGCAGCGTTGGTGCGTATGCGATCGGGATCGGTGACATAGGCGCCGGCGGCTATGGGCGAATCCGCGGTGTGTAATCGACCTGCATGATCGCGGAACTGACGAAGCCGGCGTGGCCGCCGCATTCCACGAAATCGCCGGATCGGGCGAGAGCCGTCACCGCGGTATCGCGCGCCTATGCCGCGACGAATGCCGGGTGGCGGCGGAAATGGTCGTTGTTCACGGTGAACAGACCATCGCGCGCCTGGTGTTGTGTCTCTGAAGTCTCTTGCCTGATGTGGGGCGGGATGGCATCCTGCAGCGGGGTCGTTAACCCCGCTGGCCGCTTGCAACGCTCACCGGCCTGCATCCGGAGATGGTGAAGGAACTTCGGATACACAACACTGGCTAAGGGCTGCGCGTATTGAACACGAAATAGCCGGCGCGCTACGGCGCTTTGGCGACCAGCCGCTTCATCGCGCGGGCCGCAGAATGCGCCGGAAATGGCGCAGCGCGGCGGCCTTGCGATGTCCCGTGATAATGCGAAGGATCTCGATGCCGGTCCAGGCCAGATAAATCCACGTGATATACACGCGAACCCCGCCCACATCAGCGAGTTGCAGGATGAACAGGGCAAACAGGCCCACGGCCTCCCACCACGCCAGTTCCATGTTCAGCAGGAACATCGCTCCCAGCAGCGCCTGGGAGAGGGTGAGCAGAAGATCGCGGCTCTGCGTGGCATCGAGTGGAATCGGCGTGAAGTGGCCCGTGCTCACCGAGAGCACCATCGGAAGCAGCGCGGCCAGCAGCGTCCACTGGTTGATATTGCTCGACACAAGATTCATGAGCGCGATGGAAGCCCTGCCCGGATCGCGCGCCCAGTAGTATGCCGAGATACCCTCGGGCGCTTCCGACACAAGGGGCGCAACCCATTGAATGAACTGGAACTTCGATACGCCGATCAGCAGCGCAACCCCGAACAGGCCGGCGAGGAAGGGCTCCGCGACAAGGAAAACCGCTGCTCCGCCCACAATGAACAAGCCGAGAATCGAGCCGATGCGCACCGGCTTACGCGCCAGCACAATCGCCTTCGGTATGCCGGTGATTTGATCCAGCGTTTCCGGTTCCTCGGGCGGAAGGCGCCGCATGATCCAGAGATAGGCGGCGTAGATCCCCAGCAGCACGATGCCGTCCCCCACGGTCAGCGAACGTTTCCACCATACGAAAAACTCGTATCCGAGGGCGACGAACAGGCTGACGACCTGGACAGCCTGCTCGTCCTCGAGGAGAATCGATCGCAGCGGACTCTTATGTTCCCGGCGGTGCGCGGTGGCTGCAGAAAAGTAAATCATGGGCCAGCCGATGCCAGTAAGCAGCATCAGAGCGCCGGTCAGGCTGGCGAAGAGCAGCGGCACCTGCTGATGCCACGCGAGCACTGCTTCGACAGCGAATTCCGGCAATGTCTGCAGCAGCGCGAGCACCGCCAGCGCAATGCCCTGCGCGAGGAAAAACTGCGTGGCCTCGGCGCCCCACGCGATCATCAGGCTCGAAACAAGGATGCCGGGACCGGCCCACAATACAGCCCAGGGGCTGCCCGCCTCGAGAGATGTTTCCAGAAAGAACGCACTCAGCAGGAATTTCATCTGCACGATGCCGCATGCGCCAGTGAGACGCGTGATGCCCGTGCGAACTCTTCGCGCTTGTCGGGGAAGTCGCTGCGGTAGTGCGCGCCCCGGCTCTCCTCGCGCCACAGTGCGCATTTCGCGATCAGCACCGACACCTGGTGCATATTGCGAAGTTCGATCGCGGCCAAAGATGGTGGTTCCATCCGCGTCCATTCGGTGGAGTCCAGAGCACTGATGGCGGATTCGAGGCCCGCGCGATCGCGCACGATGCCGCACCGTTCCCAGGTGAGGTCACGAACCGCACGCTCTGTGGTTGCAGGCACCGACATGGCAGGCCTGCTCACCGATGCACTCGCGATCGCGCGCGCTTCGGTTCGCGCTTCCGTACGCATGGATCGGCCCGGCGCGCAGGCCGAAGACCACGGCTTCGAGCAGCGAATTGCTGGCCAGCCGATTGGCCCCGTGCACGCCCGTGCAGGCCACCTCGCCCGCCGCATAGAGGCCTTGCAGCGTGCTGCGCCCTTCGAGATCGGACCAGACTCCGCCCATCGCATAATGCGCGGCGGGATGCACCGGGGCGGGTTCGCGCGCGATATCAACGCCATACGCGAGGCAGGTTTCGTAAATGCGCGGGAAGCGCTGGCGAATGAAATCCGCGTCGCGCGCCGTGAGATCGAGCCAGACATGCGGCGAGCCGGTGCGCCGCATTTCGGTCACGATGGAACGCGATACCACATCGCGCGGCGCCAGATCCTTCAGCGGGTGGTAGCGCTCCATGAAGGCTTCGCCGTCTTTGTTGCGCAGGATCGCGCCTTCGCCGCGCAGCGCTTCGGAAAGCAGAAACCGCGGCGCGCCTTCGACGTGCAGCGCGGTGGGATGGAACTGCACGAACTCGATGTTGCCGATCTCGGCGCCGGCGCGCCAGGCCATCGCCACGCCATCGCCGGTCGCCACGTCGGGATTGGTGGTCTCCTTGAAGACGCGCCCGAGTCCGCCGGTGGCGAGCAGCACGGCGCGGGCGCGCAGATCGCGCAGCGTGCCGCTTTTCTCATCGAAGATCACGGCGCCGGCGGCGCGGTCGTTCGGCCATCAGCAGATCGGTCATGGCGGCATAACTCTCGAAGCGGACGTTGGCGAGCGACGCCGCTTTGCGGTAGAGCGTGCGGGCGATCTCGCGGCCGGTGGAATCGCCGTGCGCATGCAGAATGCGGTTGCGGCTGTGCGCGCCTTCGCGCGTGAACGAGAGCTTCTGAGCCTTCGCGATCGAACTCCGCGCCCCAGTCGATCAGATCCTGAATGGCGGCGGGGCCTTCTTCGACCAGCGTGTGCACGGCGGCGCGGTCGCAGAGGCCGTCGCCCGGCATACAGCGTGTCCTGCTCGTGCAGCGCGACTTCGTCGTCATCGCTCAGCGCCACGGCGATACCGCCCTGCGCGTATTCGGAAGAGGACTCGCGCAGCGAGTCTTTGGCGATGACAAGGACACGTTCCGGACTTCGCCAGTTCGATGGCCGCGCGCAAACCGGCGACGCCGGCGCCAATGACGAGAAAGTCGCAGTCCATCGCCCTTGCGATTCTAGCAGCGCACAGGCCGCAGGTCCGTTGTGCGCGTCAAATCAGAGTGTGACAGAATCGCCCTATGAAAACCCGCGTGTTACGGACAGGTTTGGCGGCCCTTCTGATGTCCGCCACCGCGGCTGCGCAGACCGATGGTTCGCTCGCCGCGAAAGTGCAGCTCCTGGCCGACAAGGAGGAGATCCGCACCGTGCTAGTGAACTATGGCCGCACGCTGGATGCGCGTGATTTCGCTGCTTACGCGCATTTGTTTGCCAAAGAAGGCGAATGGATCGGCGGGTTCGGTTCGGTAAAGGGCCCGGCTGCCATCGAAGCATTCATGATCAAGAACATCGGTAATCCCGGAAAGCCGAACGGGACTTATCACGTGCTCACGAACTTCATCATCGATGTGCATGGCGATTCGGCTGCTGCGTGGTCGCGCTGGGCGTATGTGGTGCCCGGCGCCGACAAGAAGCCTTCCATCGCGCAGGGCGGTCATTACGAAGATAAACTGACACGCGAGAACGGCCAGTGGAAGCTCCTGCGGCGCGAAGCGTTCACCGATATACCTCGTCAGCAATGACCGCGGAAGCGGCTCAATCGAACTTGCTGATGCACTCTATTCGTCATCAAAAACTCGGCAAACCCGTGGCATACTGAGCTTGAGCAGGGAGGCAGGAATGGTGGTTTTACTGCCTTCGCTCCCAGTCCTCAACACGCCCTGGGCCGCACCCGTTTCGTCCGCGCCCGCCTTGAATAAATCACTGATTCTGTAGAACGGCTCGACGTGCGCGTCGACCGTAAATGTCCGTGGCGGAGGTGTCGATTCGCTTGAGAACAGCCTTCCCGCAGAGACACAACTTTACTGGAGGAGGTCTTGGTTATGGGTCGGTTCTTCGCGGTGGCGATATTGTTAACCTGTGCATGGCGCGTTTCCGCGCACACGCCGGTAGTGGCTGATAACGCGGATCGGGCCAACGGTGCCTCGCAGTGGAGACGCGTCTACCAGTCGGCACTCGTTGCAAGCAGCCAGCACAGGGACGACGAGGCGCGCGATCTGCTGGAAAAGAGCTGGCAGACAGCGGTTGGAGACGATGAGCGCGGACTGGCTGCGGACGGGCTCGGTCAGACCGAGCGTCGCCTGGGCCGCATCGAAGAAGCCAGGCAGTGGCTGGGACGCGCCATTGACGCGTTCGAGCAGGATCCGAAACAGGCGCACCGTCTGGCCGTCGCAGGCCTGAATCTGTCAGACCTCGAACGCACCACGGGCAACTACTATGGCGCCGAAGCCGTACTGCAGAAGATTCTGAACTCACCCGCCTGCGACACCGAAACGCGGGGATTCCTCCGCAACAGTCTCGCCGACCTCCTGCGTGAAGAAGGCCGAACTCAGGAAGCACAGCGGCTTTTCAGGGAAACACTCGACTCGCCAGCGCCGGCGGCGCGTGTGCGTGTCGCATCGATGATCGGGTTGGCGGACATCGACCGGCAGCAGAGCGCGTGGGAGTCGAGCATCAGCCAGTGGAATGAAGCGCTGGAAATCTCGCGCCGCGAAAAAGACGAAGCCGCCGAGGCGATTATTCTGCGCGGTCTGGGCCAGACCTGGCTGCAGTCGGGTTCGACAGCACGCGCCGAGCCTTTGCTGAAAAAATCGCTGAGTCTCTCGCTGAGTCTCATGGATACGAACGCTGAGATACCGCCCGAAGAGGTGGCCGCCTCGCACGCGGTGCTGGCGGAGCTGTACCGGGCAGAGAACAAACTCGCGCTGGCGGAAGACGAGTGGACGCGCGCGGTCGATATAGAAAAACCCCTGCTGGGCGAGGCGCATCCGCAGGTGGCCATCCTGAGGGAGATGCTCTCCGACGTCTACGCCGCGCGCGGTGAGTTTGCCGTGGCGCGCGATTATGCAGCCAGAGCCTCGGACGCCATGGGTCGGACGTTCGGCGAGAACTCGATGGCAGAGGCTGCCGCGCTGACCAATCAGGCCGGTGTGGAACAGCGGGCGGGCAGCTTCGAAGCCGCCGCCAGATATTTCGCGCGCGCCGTCAGCATCGCACGCGCGCATCCGGAGCACCGCTCGATCGGGATAAAAATGATCCAGCGCTACGCGGATCTGCTGAAAGTAATGCACCGTTCCGGCGAGGCCAAGGCGCTGCTGGCGCAGCGAAAAGCATTGTTTGAAAACGAACCCTCGGCGTTTGCTGTGAAATAACCCGCACAGTCCGCTTGCTTGTTGTGCGCTGTGAAGAAAAGCGCAAGCCGGACTTCCGACATTTGACGAGGCGCCGCTATCATTGGGTAATGCCTGTTTTCCAGGTCACGACGCCACAACGCACCTACCCGGCGGTAGTGGAGCGGGGCGCCATCGAATGCGTGCCGAAGTATCTGCCGGCGGGACACGGCAGTATCTTCATCGTCTCCACGCGCGACGTCTGGGAGATTTACGGCCCGCGTTTTCTCGCGACGCTGGGCAGCCGGAAATCTCACACCATCTTCTTCAGCGGCGGCGAGGATCACAAGCGGATCTCGCACATCGAGCGCATGGCCGAACAGATGGTCGATCTGGGCGCCGACCGGTCGAGCCTGGTGATTGCCCTCGGCGGCGGCATCGTCACCGATATGGCGGGGTTCCTCGCCGCCATCTTCATGCGCGGCATTCCGGTGATTCAGATCCCGACCACGCTGCTCGCGCAGGTGGATGCGGCCGTCGGCGGCAAGACCGGCGTGAATCTGGTCGCGGGGAAGAATCTGGTCGGCAGTTTTCATCAGCCGCTGGCGGTCCTGATCGATCCCTCGGTGCTGGCGTCGCTGCCGCAGCGCGAGTATCATGCGGGACTGTACGAAATCATCAAGTCGGGCGTCATCCGGAGCGAACCGCTGTTCCGCTCTTCGCGGAGCAGCGCGACGAAGTGCTGGCGCAGAAGCCCGCGGTGGTGGATCACATCGTCGCCGAATCGGTGCGGATCAAGGCCGAGGTCGTGTCAGCGGACGAGCGCGAGTCCGGTTTGCGCCGCATTCTCAATTTCGGCCACACCTTCGGTCATGCGCTCGAAGCGGAGACCGGCTACACGCGGTTCCTGCATGGCGAGGCCGTTTCCTGGGGCATGCGCGCTGCCACCTATCTCGCTGAAAGCCTGGAGATGCTGGCGCCGTCCGACGGCGCCGCGATTCATGGACGTGCTCGAACCGCTACGGGCCGATTCCGGACTGCAACGGCATCGGCCGCGCGGAGCTCCAGATCCGGCTGCTGAGGGACAAGAAAACAATTCAGCGCCGCGTGCATTTCGTGCTGCCGGTGAAGATCGGTGAAGTGGAGGTGCGGTCGGACGTGCCGATTGCGGCCGTGCACGAACGCTATCGATCGCGCGCTGGCGGATTGCAGAGGCGCATGAGCGCGATCGGCACAACCCCCGAGGGGGCACGAGTCGCGAACAGGAAGCGTCGCGCTGGGTGCGGTCGATGTTCGGGCGCGTGGCGCATCGCTACGATCTCGCCAATCATCTGCTCTCGGCGAACATCGATCGCTACTGGCGCAGCCGCACCGTGGTGCGCGATCCGCGATGTGCTGAAGCGTCCCGATGCGCGCGTGCTCGATCTCGCCTGCGGCACCGGCGATCTGCTGATCGCTCTCGAACGCGCCGCCGGCCGTTGCCTGATCGGCAGCGATTTCTGCCATCCCGATGCTGACCGGTGCGCAGAGCCAAGCTGGCAGCGCGGCCGGCTGCAATCGGCGCTGCTCGAATCCGATGCGCTGGCGCTTCCTTTCGCGGATGCCAGTCTCGATCTGATCACCATCGCTTTCGGCTACCGCAATCTGGCGAACTATCGCGCGGGGCTGTTGGAAATGCGGCGCGTGTTGCGGCCCGGCGGCGCGCTGGCGATTCTGGAATTCACCGCAGCCGCCCAACCGGCGTTCGCGGCTGCTCTACAACTGGTATTCGCGGCGCGTGCTGCCGATGGTCGGCGGCGCGATCTCGGGCGCGCCGGAGGCGTACGATTACCTGCCCGAATCGGTGCGCAAGTTTCCCCGACGCTCCCGAGCTGGCGCCGCATGATGACGGAAGCGGGCTTTGCGCACGGTCGACTGGGAATATCTGACGTTCGGGATTGCCGCGCTGCACATCGGGAGAGTTGTCAGTGCCTGAAACCCGCTCTCTTGTTTTTGAGCTGATAACTGATAACTGGAAGTCATGTCCCTGACGATATCCGGACGCACTTTCCGCTCGCGTCTGATGATCGGCACCGGCAAGTACCGCAGCTTTCCAGGAAATGGCGCGCTGCCACGCGGCTTCGGGCGCGGAGGTGGTCACGGTCGCGGTGCGGCGCGTCAACCTCACCGACCGATCGAAGGAGTCGATGCTCGATTACATCGACCGCGAGCGCATGTTCATCCTGCCCAACACGGCGGGCTGCTACACCGCGGACGATGCCATTCGCACGGCGCGCCTGGGCCGCGAAGTCGGACTTTCCAACTGGGTGAAGCTCGAAGTGATCGGCGACGAGAAGACGCTGTTCCCGGATAACGCCGGGCTGATCGAAGCCACGCGCGTGCTGGCGAAAGAAGGCTTCGTCGTGCTGCCTTACACGAACGACGATGTGGTGAATGCGCGCCGGCTGATCGATGCGGGCGCCGCGGCGGTGATGCCGCTGGCCGCGCCGATCGGTTCCGGGCTCGGCATTCAGAACATGACCAATCTGCGCATCATGCGCGAGATGATCACCGAGGTGCCGCTGATTGTGGATGCGGGCGTGGGAACGGCCTCGGACGCGGCGATCGCCATGGAACTGGGCGCCGACGGCATTCTGATGAACACGGCCATCGCGGCCGCGGACGATGCGGAGAAGATGGCGCTGGCGATGAAGCTGGGCGTCGAAGCCGGCCGGCTGGCGTACGAAGCCGGCCGCATGGAGAAGAAGCTCTACGCCAGCGCCAGCAGTCCGCTGGCCGGAGTAGTCGGCCGCAGTTGTAGCGTGGGCAATCCTGCCTGCAGCCGGGTATTAAGCGGCTACTGAGGACTGGTGGCGGGGGGGAGACTCGAACTCCCGACCTACGGATTATGAGACCGTCGCTCTAGCCAGCTGAGCTACCCCGCCTGATCCAGATGCGATTTTAACATTCACTATTCAAACAACGCCCGCACCGGGATCGAAAAGCCCGGAGTAGTTCCGGCGCATCGATCGAATCGTCAGCGTCAATGTCCGGAAGATGCCGGACTTCTGGTACACTGACGGTGACGGAATCGGGGTCGAGCACCCACACGATACTCGTGCCTCGCCGCGAGATATTGCGCGATCTTTCTCTGCAATCGGCGGCATAGTCGTCAGGCGACGGGTATCTCGACCGCAAGATCGGGGACCGAATTCGCAGTATCGCGTCAGCTGATCATTCGCGCGCCATTTTTCGCGGATAAAGGCGGCGTCGGGGGCGCGAACAACATCCGGCGCCAAACGAAAACCGCACCGTCCCAGCGCAATCCACGCACAGCTTTCCGCGCTACCCGCGCGAGCACCTCGGGACCGCCGCCTGCACCATTCCGTGTAGTAAATTTCGGCGGCGGCATCGACAATCAACTCCCCTGCGTCGAGCTCGTGCAGATTGCCGTCGTCAGGCAGTTTCTCGAATTCCGCCACAGTCAGCCCGCCCTACATACCTACGGCATGAGAGACTGAAGCACTGGCAGGCGCCGGATGGATAGCCGCTCGCGCAAGCGGGAGGAAAGTCCGGTCTCCACAGGGCAACGTGCCGGCTAACGGCCGGGGGGAATCTCTCAAAGGGGTCTTTACGGAAAGTGCCACAGAAAATATACCGCCGGGCTGTCCGCAAGGAGCGGCCGGTAAGGGTGAAATGGTGCGGTAAAAGCGCACCGCGGCCGGAGCAATCCGGCTGGCAGGGCAAACCCCACGCGGAGCAAGACCAAATAGGGGAGGAGGAGCGGCCCGCTCCGTTAAACTTCCGGGTAGGTCGCTAGGAGCCGCGCAGTAATGTGCGGCCAAGACGAATGGCTATCGCCCGCAAGGGTACAGAAACCGGCTTATAGTCCGCGCCTGCCAGACTCAATAAAAAAACCCCCGCTCGTCCGGGCTTCGCGACCCGGCGCGGCAGGTTATTCGGTTCTCAGCCGAAAGCTACCTGGGGCAACCCTTCGCCTGGATTTCCTTCACGGGCGCCGGCATCAGACCAGGTACATTCGGCCTGTCGGCGCCGCTCGGAATGAACCAGACTTCAACGCGCCGGAACTGCGCGCGCTGATCGGTTGCTGCCTGGCCGGCACGCTCCTTGACGGAAGCGTCGCCGAACGGCATCGGCGGATCGGTCTGATCGGTTCCGGCTTAGGCCACCTGCACGCGGCTGAGATCGAGCGCGGGGCAGATGCCCTTGCCGGCGCTCAGCACCGCGGCTGCATTGAGCACGCGCTGCGTATCGAGATTAGCCGCGGCACGGCCCGTCTCGCTCATGTCGCGATGTCCGATCAGGATCACGGTCGAACCCGGATCGGCGCGCAGCTTCGGCGTCAGCACTTCGATCAGATAACGCTTGGCCGCATTGTTCACGCGCGAGCTGCGATTCGGGAACACGATATCCTGCCGGGCAGCCACGGCGCTTCTTGTTGACGGTCACGTTCGCCGTCGCGCTGGCCGTACTGGTTGCGCGAATCGGTCTCGGTGGCGGTGAGCGTCACGACCTTCGACTGCACGCCTGGGTCGTTCGGATCAAAGCTGACACTGGAGGAATCGAACGTGGTGCCCGTGATGGTTCCTTCGCTCGCGGTGTAGCGGATCGGTGTTGCCGTGGCGCATGCGGAAACCATGTCGGTGGCATTCAGCGGCAGCCTGTCGCCGTAGTTGATCGTTGTCGGATTCAACCGAGAAGCTGACCGTCGGAGGCGCATAGGTTCGCACCATCAGGTTCACAGTGCCGGAGTTGGCGGTCTGCCCGCCGGCGCTCACCGTAACACGGATAGCCTGCGCACCCGACCGTTCGTGGTGTTCACGTTGAATGCCGCACCGGTTCCGCCGGGCGCCGGCGTTGCCATTCACGAACCACTGGTAGCTCAGCGTACCGTTGCCGCCGCTGGCATTAACGGTCAGGCGCAGGTTGTCACCCGGGCAGACGTCACGCGCACCTTGAATCGCTGATACCGTAATTGCCGGCGGTGGTGGCGGCGGCGGTGGCGGCGGTGGCGGAGCTGCTGTAGCCACCGGCGGTTCATGGAAGCCTCCACGCCACGCGATTTCTGTCGTGAACTGCCAGCCATTTTCGCCCCGGTGAGTCGTGATAAACAGCGAACCGGGCAGACCCGGCGCGTTGGGCAGACCGAAATCGGGTGTCGGGGTATACAGACCCGTAAAATCAATGCGCGCATCGAAGCGGTGGGTCAACGGCAGCTTAACACCGACGCCATAAACTGCGCCCGGTTCAGTTCGCGTTGAAAACGAGGGCGGCACGGTCGCCGGAATGCCAATAGACGGCTGCTGGAGATTGCCTGGGCTTTCCGGCCGGTATACCACCCCTGTTGGACCGAACAGGATGAACGGCCGAATGCGGTTGGTGCGCGGCGTGATGTAAAGCAGCCCGTGCACCGCAAATTGATAATTCTGCGAGGGAAGCTCGGCATATGCGCTTCCGCCGTACGGCAGCATGGCGAGGCGGTTAAAGCCGACGGAAAATGCCCCTTCAATACCCCAGTACCTGCCGAGATCTTCGCCGCCGCGCACGCCGAATATGGGCCGTGTCAGCAGCAGATGGTTCTGGCCGAAATTACTCTCCTGATAACGCTGGAAATACTGCGCACCGAAGAAAACACCGATGTCCCAGGTAGAATATTCACCTTCATCGACTGGTTTCGCCACATTGGTTCCCTGCGCGAACGCCGTGCCTGCTGTCCCGATTGCCACCGTGAGCGCCAGCAGGGTTTTCCGCCATCGCGCCCGGTTGAATTCGGACATAATCGTCATTAACATACCTCCTCGAAATTGAAGTGCTGTACTTCCCGGGTGCGGATCAAAGTTCTATTGTGCCTCATTTATCAAAGCTTTGGGAGCGCAAAGTGAGGGAATTGTGCGACTTCCACCCTTCGCGGATCAAAGGCGGCGAACGAAACCCCCCGCCTGGGGAAAAGAGCATAAACCCGGTCGGGCAGTTCAGGCAGCACGACCAGGGCCGCCGGCCAGACCTTATCTTCACCTTCATCGCCGAGCTGTTCCCAGGTTCGCCCACCGTCGGTTGACCGAAGAACCCGCCCGTCCTGCGCCAAAAAAGCCTCGCCGGACCGGCTGGGATGAAAAACCACCACACTGACCGTAGCTGACAAAAGCCCGCCGGTGACCTTCGTCCAGGATCTACAATCGTCAGTTGATCGGAAAAGGCCAGCCGAGGTCGCGGCCAGAGCTGTGTGGGACGCATTGTCGGCCTGCGCTGCGTCAAAAGCGAGGCCGTACCAGACCACCGACGGCGCGGGCTCACCGCAGGCGTTCCAGGTCACACCGCCGTCAGTGCTGGCGGACGCCCCGTGAGTGCCCACTGCCGCGACCGCGCGGTTGGCTGACGACTCAAGCGCCGACACGCCGCCTGGAATCCCAATGGATGCGGGCTGCCATGTGCTTCCGTCGCGGGTCTCGAACACCCCCTGCCCGGTTCCTGCCAGTACAACGTTATGCGGAAGAGCCGCCAGCGCGGTAAACTGCCCGGCGCCCGCGGGGCCATTAAGCCCCGCCCAGGTTTTGCCGCCATCCTTCGACTTCAGAAGGCCGTGATAGCCGGCCGCGAACAAAGTGCCGGGCTGGTCGGGTGCAGCGCTGATCACGCGGATCTCGCGCTCCGTGCCCGCTACGCCTGTGCGGTCCCAGCGCAATCCGAAGTTGTCGGAGCGGTAAACGCCGGAGCCCGTCTCGAACACGCTCGTCGCATAGAGCACACCGCGCGCTCCGGTAAGCGCTGTGAAGCTGCGGTTGGTGAATCCGGCATTGGACGCATGGATGGTACGGCCGCCGTCAGTGCTTACCATGAGTCCCGCGGTCGTGGAGGCGAAGAAGATGCGGTCGGGCACGGATGGATCGAACGAGATGGAACGTACGGCCTCGGTACTGACAACGCGGAAAGCCTTGCCGCCGTCTTCGGATCGGAGCAACCCGGCCGTAGTGCCGGCGAAAACCACGCCCGCGTGCTTCGGATCGAGCGATACGAAGTATGTCCGAAACGCGCCCTTCGGGGTGGGCAATTGCTTCCAGTGCCGCGCACCGTCGGCGCTCGCATACAGGCCGCTGCACGCGCTTGCGTAGACCGATTCGGGCTTGCGCGCGTCCACCTGAATACTGAACACGTCGGAGTCGTCGATCATGCCGGCGTGAATCGGCTCCCACGACGCGCCGCCGTTGCTGGTGCGCCACGGCAGATGCGTGGTGCCGGCATACACGATTTCGCTGTTGACGGGATCGAATGCGAGCGACACCACCGGGCGGAACTCCGCGTTACCCGGCGCGGAGATGTGCTTCCACAGTGCGCCGCCGTCGAGGCTGCGATAGACGCCGTCTTCGGTACCGGCCGCGATCACATCCGGATTTGCAGGAAACAAAGTCACAGACCAGACGGCCTTGCCCTTGGTGCCGGGGAGCATCTTCCAGATTTTCCCGCCGTCCGTTGTCTTGTAGACACCCGAGGTCCAGGGATGATCGCCTTCCATGCCTGCGTACCAGGTGCCGGCGGATCGCGGATCCACTTCGAGCGCGTGCAGCGTGCCCGTCAGTTCGCCTTCAAACGGAACGTTGGTCCAGGAGGCGCCGCCGTTCGAAGAGGTGAACAGCAGACCATTGTGTGCTCCCGCGATGACCAGCCCGCGCGTCTTCGGCACCACACGCACCAGTTCTGCATCGCCGCCATAAGGTCCGGTAGTGCGCCATTCGCCTGACGCCGGCAGTGTCGCGAAAAAGAGCAATGACGCCGCGAGCGAAGCAGCGCTGATTCCCGTTTTCGTCATCTGCTTTCGCCTTCAGTCTTGCATACAATCCGCGAAAAAAACACTAGTTCGACGGAGGTTATCATTACGATTAAGCAATGATTGTCGTGGGTGCGGGAATTATCGGTCTCTCGTGCGCATGGAGGCTCGCGCACTGCAGAATTCCGGTCACAGTTTTCGATCGGGGAGCGGCCGGAGGCGAGGCCAGCTGGGCGGGTGCAGGCATGCTCGCGCCTGGGGGCGAAATGGATGAAGCATCACCATTGACACAAATGGCGCGGTGCGGTCTCGCTATGTATCCTGCTTTTGTCGAGTCACTGCGCCAGGCATCCGGGGTGGCGATTGATTATCAGCGCTGTGGCGCGGTTGAACTCGCCCTGAGCGTTGCCGAAGCGGAGGCGCTGGAACAGCGCGCGGCACGGCAGGCGGCCCTCGGCATTCGATCAGAAAAGGCGAGCCATCCGCGGGGCGCGGCGCGCTTCTATCCCGACGACGCACTCGTCAATCCGCGCGACATCATAGCGGCCTTACGCATCGCGTGCGTCCGCAACGGAGTCGTCGATTCGTGAACACGAGCCGGTGGTGGAAATTTTTCGCGACGGCTCGGGAGTGCGAACTTCGGCAGGCGTGTATCGCGACGATGGCGTCCTTATGGCGGCGGGGGCCTGGAGTTCGGATCTCGTTCCCGATTTGGCGCTCGCAAAATCGACGCCGGTGCGCGGCCATCTGATCGCGTACCGCGCGGAAACCGGCATGCTCGGGACGATCCTGCGTCATGGGCACACCTATCTCCTGCAGAGAGACACTGGCACGCTCATCGCGGGGACGTCGACGGAGCACGTGGGGTTCGATCGCGACCATCGACGAAGCCACTGTGCAGGACATCCATCGGCGCGCATCGAGCCTCCTGCCCGCGCTGGGGGCGCTCCACCCGGCGGAACGATGGAACGGATTCCGGCCGGGAATCGAGGGCGGCGTGCCGCTGATCGGCAGGGTGGAAGACGCGCGCATTTGGACGGCATTCGGGCACTACCGCAACGGCATACTGCTGGCGCCGGACACGGCCCGGAGAATCGAAGAAATGGTAACAAGTACAATACTGAACCGCGACTATAAAGGAGCGGCAATGTAAGGGCCTGTCAGACTCGTTGCCGCTCCCTCACAGGTTCAGTTAAACCCAGTGCGGGAACGGATTCCCCGGCGCTTTCCGGCAATCCTCGAGCAGCTCCGGAATCCTTCTGCCGCCGGCGCAGCAGCGATTCGAAAAGGCGCTCCAGCTGGTCGCCGTCGTCTCTCCAGCCACTGCGGCGGAATCTGGCGCAGGGCTTTGTCGAACACCTCCGCCGGGAAGTTGACGGATGCGGTCCATCCAGGGCTCGAAATCGGCCAGCGATCGCACGGCGTCGTAGACGATGCGCCGCGGATAGAGGCCGGCGACGGCGGAATCCGGAAAATCCCAGTGCGGGCCGTTGAAGGCGAATCCGTGATCGATCATCAGCGCGACGAAGCCGAGCTTGCGGGGCGGCATGCCGGGCCGCGCCAGCCAGTCTTTCAGTTGAGCGCGGAAGAAGATCGACTGGCGTCCGTCGGCGTTGGCGACCCAGCGGTCGAAGGCGAGCACGGCCAGAAACTGCTCGCGCATTCGCCACCTGGTTGAGCAGCGCGTCGGGAATGAAATCGTAGATCGCCATGCGCTTCGGGATTGCCCGGATGGCGCGAGCCGAAGTGCCAGCCAGGCTCGATTGCGACGCGCCGCGTGCCGGTCTGCAGATGGACTTCGGGGTTGGCCGCGAGGAATTCCGCCGAGAGCGCGGACGATCTCGTGGCCGGGGCAGGAGATCTGCAGATGGGCGAGAATTTCGGCGGCGACGAATTCATTGACGAGAATCCGGCGGTGCTGCGGGTTATTCTGGAACTTGACGATGTAAAAGTCGCCGTCGTCGGCTTCCAGCAAATGCGCCTGCGCGCCGCCCCTCATCTTCCGGATGAACCGGCGGGCGTTCACAGGCATGGGCTTGCGGGAAGAGCAAAATCGGTACGGCCGAGGGAGAGCATCACTTGAACCAGAAGGAACGAAGGCCGCGGACACGAGGAAGCCGCGGCAGACAGCGCGAAAGATGCCGCGAAAAACCGGGATGAAGTGGCGCTCGAGCTGATGAAGTTCATCGCCGTGACCACCGGATATGGAAAAGGCAGCAGCGCGGCGGCCGGGTTTTCGGGCAAGCCGTCGAAATCGGCGGAAGAGTATGCCGAAGCGCTGATCCAGTTGTTCGAGAAGTGCCGGGCGGTGGTGGCCAAACCGGTCTCCGGCAGCAGTTAAGACAAAATCCGGGCCGGTTTCGCAGCGCGAAACCGGCCCAGGATTCGTTCGGCTAACGGCGCTGATCTTCTTGGCGGCCTTCTTCGGCGCACTCTTCTTTGCGCGCGGCCTTCTTTACGGCTTTTTTGGCGCTGCCTTTTTTGGGCGCGGCCTTCTTTACCGCCTTCTTCGCGGCGGCTTTTTTGGGCGCGGCTTTCTTTGCGCGGCTTTCTTAGCGGCAGCTTTCTTCGGGGCGGCTTTTTTCGCGCTGCTTTCTTCGGCGCGGCTTTTTTGCAGCGGCTTTCTTTTTGGCGCGCGGCCTTCTTCGCGACAGCTTTCTTCGCCGGGCGCTGCTTTCTTCGCGCGGGCGCGGCCTTCTTCGCCGGCGCGGCCGTTCTTCGCAGCGGCAGCTGCCTTCTTGCGGAGCAGCCTTCTTGGCCGACTTCACGGGCTTGCGCGCGGGCGGCGCTTCGGCTGCCGCATCGCTCGCCAACGGTTCCGTCGATCGACGGTGACCGATCACGACTTCGGCGAGGCGTCGACGGCGACGGCAGCTACGATCTCATCTTCGTCTTCGTCCTCATCCTCGTCGTCTTCGTAGTCGTCGAGCTTTGAGTCGAGGTCGTCGCTCTCATCGCCGTAGTCGCGAAAATCTTCCATCTCGTCTTCGTCTTTGGGAGCGAACTTCAGGTCATCGAACATCCAATCAGTCTCCTGTTTCGGCACAGTCTCCATTAGCATACCCCTTTTTGTTTTCTGCGCAAGTATCGGATGCACATCAAAATCGCGCAACGGCGCATAAAAACGCAAGCGGGACAGCGAAGATACAGACGAGATCAGCGGTTCAGGGAAGACGCGGTTGTGGTCTTTCAACTGCGCCAGCGTGCCCGTCGTCGGATGATGCAGCGGCCGCTTTGCCGGTGCCGCTGCGGCTGCCGGCGTCCGTAGCGGTGCGCCGGCGTCTTCGTGGATGCAGCAGCTGCCGTGCGCCGGGTCTTCGCTGCCGGACTGCGTCGCGGCGTCCGCAGCGCGCGGAACCGCTTCGTGATACGCGGCGGGGACCACAGGCGGTCGCCCTCGGCGGGTTCGGCGCCTGTCAAGCTTGTTGGCCACAGCGATCTGGCTGGCGGAGGCGCTGTACAGGCGGGCGATCGACGGCGAGGCTCTGACCCGGCTCGCACGCGGTGCACGCGCGAGGAAGCGCGCAGTTCGGCCGGCACCAGATCCAGCCCGGCCGTGACCTGTGCGCCAGTGCCCTTCGGCACACGGATTTCGAAATTCCCCGGCGCGATACTGCGCAGCAGCGCCGGATTCAACTGAAGCAGTTCCGAGAACGGCGTATCGGTCAGATCGCTGATCAGAGCAAGATTGGTGGGCGAAGTGGTGACGATGGTGTCGTACTCGACGCGGCGCATCGGGCGTGATCTGATCGAGCCCGTATTCGGGCGCATTCTTCGCCATGATCGTCATGGCGAGGATGATCGGCACGTAGTTGGTGGTTTCCGTCGGGCAGCGCGCCGCGCGCGCGCAGTTCCCAGAAATCGGCGTAGCCGGTGCGCTCGACAGCGCGTTCTCGACGCCGCCCGGTCCGCAGTTATAAGCCGCGATCGCGAGATACCAGTCGCCGAATTCGTTGTAGAGATCGTGCAGATGGTGGGCGGCGGCGCGGGTGGCCTTTTCCGGATCGAGCCGCTCGTCGGAATACGGCGTCTGCTTCAGGCCATATCGTTGCCGCGGAACTTCACGAACTGCCACATGCCCGTCGGCGGCGGCGCGCGAAACGGCGCGCGGCAGAAAGCCGGATTCGGCCTGCGCCAGATGGATCAGTTCCTGCGGAATGCCTTCTTCGGCCAGAATCCGCGAAATCATCGCGCTGATACTTGCCGGCGCGCTCCAGGCCGGCTTCGATGGTCCTGTGTCCGCGGCCGTTGAAGTAGTTGATATAGCCGAGGACGGTGTCGTTGACGACCAGCGGCAGGGCGGAGGTGGTGGTCTTGACTTCCGTCTGAACCTTATCTTTAATGCGCGGGTCGACCGGGAAGGTCATCGTCACGATGTCGTCGAGCGGAGCTTTGTCGAAACCCGGAACGTCGTCCACGGCACGCCGCGCCCATGCCGGAAAGATCGTCGCGGTGGATCGCGTCCACCATGTCTTCCAGCTTGGATTCGAAAAGGCGGCGATCGGTGGGATTGTCCGAGGCCGGCAGCATCGAGTCGATGGCGGCGTCGAATTCCGTGCGCGCACGGTCGAAATCGCGATCCTGATAAACTTTTCTGCCGTTGCGGAATCTTTCTTCCGCCTGCTGGATCAAAAGATCGGAGGCGTTGGGTTGGAAAGCGCGATGGCGCTGCGGGCTTTGTTTCCTTGGCGACTTCGCTTGAGGTAAGGGAGATGTTCGGCTTCGACGATGTCGGCGATCGACGCATCGGGTTGCGGGTCGAATGGCGGCTGGAGCGAGGAAAGAAGTTTGGAGAATCGGATTGCTGAGAGTAAGAGCTGAGACGGAGGAAAAGAGTAAGAGCGGTCAAGAAGACAGCGGTAACAGCTTCGAAATTCCGGGTCATTCATTCTCCTCGAAATAACAGAAATCCGGGTTTACGAGGTCTCCCCGGGCGCTTCGGCCCGTAAAGCGACCCCTCCAGCGCTACCCCACGCAGTTACAACTGCGTCAACCTGGCGTATGAAACAACACGTCCCGTTTTGACACACGTGTCGGCACTTCGACACACATCGTACAAGGCATCTCGTTACTAGCTACTCTATTCTTCTTCCAGCTTCTTCTTCGCCTGTCCGCGCCGCTTTGGCCGCCGCAATGATCTTGTCGGCCTGCAGCTGCGGAACGTAATCGTAGTGGTCGAATTCCATTGAAAATGAAGCTCTGCCTTGCGTTATCGAGGTCAGATCGTTCTGATAGTTGAGCATTTCCGCCATCGGAACCTGCGCCCGGATGATCTGCGTTGCCGCCCTGCGTATCCATGCCGGAGATGCGTCCGCGGCGGCCGTTGAGGTCGCCCATCAGATCGCCCGCATACTCGACCGGCGCCTGCACTTCGACATTCATGACCGGTTCGAGCAGCGCCGGTTTCGCGGTCTGCATGGCATTCCGGAAAGCTTTGCGCGCCGCCAGCTTGAACGCCAGTTCCGACGAATCGACATCGTGATAGGAGCCGTCGTAAACCGTCACTTTGAAATCGACCATCGGAAAGCCGGCGAGATAACCCGCGTTCGGCGGTCTCGATAATTCCTTTTTCCACAGCCGGGATATAGTTTTTGGGAATCGAGCCGCCGAAGATGTCGTTGACGAACTCGAATTTGCCGCCGCGCGGCAGGGGCTCCATGCGGATCCAGCAATCGCCGAACTGCCCGTGACCGCCGGTCTGCTTCTTGTGGCGGCCCTGCACGTCGGCGGTTCCGCGGATGGTTTCGCGATAGGGAATCTTGGGCGCTTTCAGGGTCACATCCACGCCATAGCGCTTCTTCAGCCGGCTGACGGCGATTTCGACGTGCTGCTGGCCGGTTCCGGCGACCAGAAATTCCTTGGTCTGCGGATCGCGGTAGAAGCGCAGGGAAAGATCCTCTTCGAGCAGTTTGTGCAGCGCGTTGCCCATGCGGTCTTCGTCGTTGCGGCTTTTGGCTTCGACGGCGAAGGCGATGGACGGCTCGCTCAGCTTCACCGGCGGGAAGGCCACGGGCGAAGCCTTGTCGGTCAGGGTGTCGCCGGTCAGCGTATCGCGAAGCTTGGCGACGGCGCCGATATCGCCGGCGTGGAGTTCGTTGACCGGCACGATGGTCTTGCCCAGCGGCACGCCGATGTGCGCCAGCCGCTCCGTCGGTGCCGTGCGTGACGTTCTGCAGGTTGGCGTCGTTCTTCACGCACGCCGGAAAGCACCTTGAAATAACGTGATCCGGCCGGCGAACGGATCGGCCGTGGTCTTGAAAACGTAGGCCGCGGCGGGCTCGGAATCGGAGTACTTGCGCTCGATTTCCGCGCCGTTCAGCGTCAGCTTGACGGGCGGACGGTCGAGCGGGCGACGGGAAGGCTTCGGCGATCAGATCGAGCAGCAGGTCGGAGCCGATGTTGTGCAGGCCCGACATGCAGAGCGATCGGGAAGACGCGCATCTCGCGCATTTCCTCGTCGAGACCGGCGACGATGTGTTCTTCGGGCAGCGTGCCTTTCTCGAAGAACTCTTCCATCAGGTCGTCCTTGCCTTCGGCGACCAGTTCGACCAGTTCTTCGTGGGCCGCTTTGGCGGCTTCGGCGTACTCGGCGGGAATATCGGCCTCGCGTGGATTTGCCGTCGCCATCGGGCGTATAGATGTAGGCCTTCATGCGGATCAGATCGATGACGCCGCTGAAATCCTTGTCGGTGCCGAGCGGCAGCTGGATGGGGACGGCGGCGCGGCCGAAGCGCGCGTGGATGCTTTCCAGGGCGCGCTCGAAGCTGGCGCGGTCGCGGTCGAGCTTGTTGATGACGATGGCGCGCGGCAGCTTGAACTCCTCCGCATATGGCCCACATTTTCTCGGTGTGCGGCTTCGACGCCGGCAATGGCGTCGACCACGACGATGGCGGCGTCGGCGGCGATGAGCGTGGCGCGGGCGTCGTTGACGAACATATTGAAGCCGGGGGTATCGAGGATATTGATCTTGGTCTTCTTCCACTCGATGGCGGCGATGCGAGGTGGAGATGGTCAGCTTGCGGTTGAATTTCCTCTTCGTCGTAATCGGTAACGGTGTTGCCTTCGTCGACGCGCGTCAGGCGGCTGGTGGCGCCCGCCGCGTAAAGGAGCCCGGCCACCACGGAGGTCTTCCCGCAGTGGCCGTGACCTACAATGCCCACGTTTCGGATGTCCTTCGTTTCGTAGATTTTCACGGAGTCCCTCGGTTTCACGAGGGGATCGTATCACAGTTGAAACACAGCCGGATCGCATGACATACATCACCATCGACAATGGAGTTCGTCTCTGCTTTGAAACCCGCGGCAGCGGACCGCCGGTCGTTATCCCCAACGGCGTCATCTATCTTGACGACCTCGCAGCCCTCGCCGACGGCCACACCCTGATCGCCTGGGATCCGCGCAACCGCGGCCGCTCGGACGCGACCAACGACGGCGATATCGCGCGTGATGTCGAAGATCTCGAATCCGTGCGTCGGTATTTCGACATCGGACATCTCAATCTCCTCGGGCACTCCTACGTCGGCCTCCTCGTCGCGCTCTACGCCATGCGCTATCCCTCGCACGTGAGCCGCGTCGTGCAGATCAGCCCGATGGAGCCGGTCGCGGGGAAACAGTATCCGCCGCACCTCTCGAACAACGATGGCCTCGCCGGTCAGATTTTCGCCATACTGGGCCAGTTGTATCAGTCGCGCACGACGGAGACCGACGAGGAGATTTGCCGGAAAGCCTGGGCCATCCTCGGCCCGCTCTATGTCGCCGATCCGCACGACGCCGCCCGCATCAACTGGGGCCGCTGCGAGCTCGCGAACGAGCGCGCGTTCATGATGTACTGGACCCGCCGGATGATGCCTTCCATCCAGAACCTGCGGATACCCGATGAGGCGTCGAAGCTGACCGCCCCGGTTTTGACGATCCACGGCACGAAAGACAGAAACGCGGCCTATGGCGCGGGGCGGGACTGGGCGGCGATGCTGCCGGACGCAAGGCTGGTGACGGTGGAAGGCGCGGCGCATGCGCCATGGATTGAGGCGCCGGAGAAAGTGCTCGGCGCAATGAAAACGTTCTTCGCCGGACGCTGGCCGGAATGCGCTGAAAAGGTCGAGGCTTAGAGCGGATTTAGTGGGGCCAGGCATTCGTGCCTGCCGCCGGGTTTCCACCCGGCGCGGAGCGTTACGAATTGCGCGTGAATGCCGTTTTCCCGAGGTTCTCTGGGCGGTTTCGCGCTCGCCTGCGGGTGCGGCTGGGCCATTTCGCTGCCCGGCACCCGAACCCCTGTAAACAAATGATGAGTTTAGGATGAAAAGATAGTGGAGAGCCCCGTGCCCGGACTCACAAAAGGAGAGACCGAAATGACCGGAACCCGCAGGACAATTCTGACCGCCCTTGCCGCAGGCTTCGTTACCAGAGTCAACTTCGCCAGAGCGCAGAACACGCCGGCTCCGGCCCCCGCGACCGACGCGAAGCAGAAGGACAAGAATGTCGCAGCCGGCGAAGTGGAAGCGAAACGGCTGCTGCTGCTGATGGATCGCGACACCAGCGGAAAGGTGTCTCACAAAGAGTTCATGGAATTCATGGAAGAGGAATTCCAGCGGCTCGACGTCAATAAGGATGGCGAACTGGACGTGGCGGAGCTGACGCGCTCGCGCCTCACCCCACACGGCGGCCGGCAGCGCTGATTTTCATAGCCCGAGCTTCATGAAGATCGTTGCCTGCGGGTTGTCGTTGTAACGCGGGCAAGGCAGGTAGCCGCGCTTCGCATAGAAGCGGATCGCGTCGGTCAGGTCGTCCTTCGAGTCGAGATAGAGGGTCGCGTATCCAACGTCGCGCGCGTATTCGTGCACCGCGTCCAGAAGCAGCCCCGCAACACCATGGCCGCGCGCCTGCGGCTTCACGTATAATCGCTTCACTTCTCCTGCTGACGGGATCGCAGCGAGCGGACGCAGCGCGATGCATCCCACAGTCTTTCCGCCATCCCGCGCCAGCCACAGCCCCGCACCTTCGCCGAAATAATTTGCCAGGAACTCCGCGCGGTCCTCGCGCGCCACCACGCCGACAGCGTCGTAGTATTCGCTTACGATTCGCCACGCGGTATCGAAATCGTCGCTTTCGCCCCTCCGAATGACAACTCGGCCCACGCATCCAAATTGGCATAATCGGGGCATGTCCGTGAGAATCGTGCAGGTCGACGCGTTCACTTCAAAACCATTCGCGGGAAATCCCGCCGCGGTGTGCGTGCTCGATGCCCCCCCGAATGAAGAATGGATGCGTCACGTTGCCCGTGAAATGAATCTTTCCGAAACCGCGTATTTGCATCCCGAAGACGGCGAAGCCGGCCAAAAGGGAAACGACGGCGGCTATCGTCTGCGCTGGCTCACTCCCGCGATTGAAGTCGATCTCTGCGGACACGCCACGCTCGCCAGCGCCCACGTGCTCTGGGAGGACGGCCACATCGCCGCCGACGCCAAAGCCCGCTTCCACACGCGCAGCGGTCTGCTCACTTGCCACAAAAACGCAGAATGGATCGAGATGGACTTTCCGGCGAAAACTCCCGCGCCTGCCGAACCGCCCGCGCAGCTCGCCGAAGCCATCGGCGCGCAGCTCCTTTTCACCGGCCGCAACCAGTTCGATTACCTCGTCGAGGTGCCCGACGAAGCGACCCTGCGCGCCGTGAATCCGAATCATCACCTGCTGCGTCAACTGCCCGTGCGCGGTGTGATCGTGACCGCGCGCGGCACCGACTACGATTTCGTCTCGCGTTTCTTTGCTCCCGGGTCGGGTGTCGATGAAGACCCCGTTACCGGATCAGCGCACTCCGCGCTCGCGCCCTTCTGGAGTCAGCGTCTCGGCAAAACCGAAATGGTCGGCTACCAGGCTTCGGCGCGGGGCGGCATCGTCAAAGTCCGGATGATGGGTGACCGTGTGGCGATTTCGGGTCAGGCGGTGACGGTGATGCGCGGCGATCTGCTGTTCTGAACTATCCTGAGAACAGGAATGACCGTCATAGAGATTCCGGACGAACAGGCTGAAGCGCTGAAGGCGAAGGCCGCAGCCGAGGGACTGACGCTTGAGGCATGGCTGAAGCGACTGGCTGAAGAAAGGCCTGTGCCCGGTTCCCCGTCGGTCCTGGCAGCGGCGGCGCGGATCCGTGAACTCCAGAAGCACGTAAAGCCTGACCCTGAGGGCTGGACGAGCCGAGACTACATCAAATTCGGCCGCCGTTAGTGCCTTTTCTGGTTGTAGACTCGTCGATCGCGTCAGCGTGGTGTTTTCCGGACGAGCGCACAAACTACACGGAGGCGGTTTTTGAGACCGTCAGGACAACTGTTGAAGCTGCTGCACCGATTTTGCCGGCCTATGAATTGCGCAACAGTGTTTTGATGGGTGTGCGCCGCCAGCGGATCTCGCACACGCACGCCACAAACTTTCTGGAGATGTTCAGGCGCCTTCCGATTCATCTCACCGATGCGGTCTCCTACGACCGAGTCTTCGACCTGGCCGCCCACCACCGACTCACCTTCTACGACGCTGCCTGGCTCGACCTCGCACTCCGCGAAGCCCTCCCGCTTGCGAGTCTCGACGACGCCCTTTGCGACGCCGCCCGCGCTGCCGACGTACCGATCTTCCGCCCACAGCCCATACCGTAAGCTTGTTCCTGTGAAGTTCCGACTGCCCCCGGAAACCTACGACAGCGAGCCGCCGCCCTTCCTCGGGCAGCTGGCGCAACGTGTATATCGTCGTCCTGGCCTGGCTCGCGTTCCTGATCGGCGTCTTCTACGCCTTCACCCGCTATTTCGCCTGACGATGACCACCCTCGACTGGATCGTCATGATCGCGACCATCATCGCGATCCCCAGCTTCGGGCTCTGGCGCGGACGCGGCGGCAACACCACCAGCCACTATCTGCTCGCCGGCAAGACCATGCCCTGGTACGCCATGGGCCTCTCCATCATGGCCACGCAGGCCAGCGCCATCACGTTCATCGCCACCACCGGCCAGGCCTATGTCGATGGCATGCGCTTCGTGCAGTTCTACTTCGGACTGCCGATCGCCATGGTGATCCTCTCCGCCACCGCCGTGCCGATCTTCCACAGAGCGGGCGTTTACACGGCTTACGAATATCTGGAACGCCGCTTCGACGCCAAGACCCGCGCGCTCGCCGGCATCGTTTTTCTGATCCAGCGCGGCGCGGCCGTCGGGCTCGCGCTCTACGCCCCCGCCATCGTGATGAGCGTGATCTTCGGCTGGCCCGACCGCGCTCACCACGCTGGTCATCGGCGTCGTCTGCGTGCTCTACACCACGATCGGCGGCATCCCCGCCGTCACCTGGACCGACGTCCTGCAGATGATCGATCATCTTCGCGGGCCTGATCCTCGCGCTGCATCACCGTCATCTCGCTGATGCCGCACGGCGTCGAGTTTCCGCGATGCCGTTTATCTCGCCGGCGCGGTCGGCAAACTCAACGCCGTGGACACGAAACTCGACTGGGATAACCGCTACAACCTGTGGAGCGGCCTGCTCGGCGGCACGTTCCTCATGCTCGGCTACTTCGGCTGCGACCAGTCGCAGGTGCAGCGCTACCTCACCGGAAAATCGGTGGCGCAGAGCAAGCTCAGCATGCTGTTCAACGCCATGGCGAAGGTGCCGATGCAGTTCTTCATTCTGTTCGTGGGCGCCATGGTTTTCGTGTTCTATCTCTTCGCGCAGCCGCCCATGCTGTTCGAGAAGACGGCGATGAAGGCGATCGCGACGCAGCCCGGCTACGCGGCAGTGCGAGGCCCGCTTCAACGACGCCTGGCAGAAGCGCGAGAAAGCCGCCGAGGATCTGAATGCCGCGCGCAAACAGGACGACTCCGGCCGTCTGGCCGCCTCCACCGCGGCCTACCGCGCGGCGCAGCACGAGATCGACAGCGCCCGCCAGTCCGGCATCAGGCTCTACGAAAAGGTACAGGGCAAGGCGGGCTTCAACGACACGAATTACATCTTTCTGTCGTTCGTCACGAAATATTTTCCGGCGGGCGTGATCGGTCTGGTGATCGCGGTGATCATGAATGCGGCGATGTCTTCGAGTTCGGGCGAACTCAATTCGCTGGCCGCGGTCAGCGTGATGGATCTCTACCGGCGTCTCTGGCGTCCCGACGAAACCGACCGGCACTACCTGATCGTGTCGCGCATCTTCACGGCAATCTGGGGGACGTGGGCAGTGATCTTCGCGCAGTACGCAAAGAATCTGGGATCGCTGGTGGAAGCCGTGAATCAGGTGGGGTCGTATTTTTATCCGGTGCTGCTCGGCGTGTTCGTGCTGGCGTTCTTCTTCAAGCGCGTGCGCGGCTCGGCGGCCTTCTGGGCCATGCTGACGGGCGAAGCGGCGATCATCGCGTGTTCGCTGTTCACGCATATCGCGTTCCTGTGGTTCAACGTGATAGGGACGGTAGTGGTAGTGATCGCGGGAGTGGTTTATGCAGGCTTCGGTGGCGCATCCCGCGTGATTCCCGGCACCACTGCGTAATATAATCAACTCACCTCCCACACGTCGCCATACGTGTTGGACGACCGACCGGTCGCGCTGCCGACCGTAGCCTGAAAATCAGGCGTCGACTCCGTCTATCAAAAAAAATGTTATGGCGACAACAGAGAAAACAATCATTACCCCTGAAAATTCGTCCCCTGAGAACGAAGCCGCGGCAGCATCCTCAAACCCCCAACCCGGTTTTCCCATTGTCGGAATAGGCGCCTCAGCCGGCGGGCTGGCGGCGTTTGAGGCCTTCTTTTCCGGGATGCCGGCCGGCGATTCCGGCATGGCTTTTGTCCTGGTACAGCATCTGGCGCCCGACCACGAGAGCATTCTCGCCGATCTGGTCAGGCGCTACACCAGGATGGAGGTTTTTGAAGTTACCCAGGGAATGGTAGTCAGGCCGAACTGCGTTTACGTCATCCCCCCGAACCGGAATATGGCCCTGGCGAACGGCGCGCTGCAGCTGTCGGAACAGGAGGCGCCGCGCAGCCATCACCTGGCCATCGACTTTTTCTTCCGTTCCCTGGCCGAGGACCAGCATGAGCAGGCCATCTGCGTCGTGCTCTCCGGCACGGGCAGCGACGGCTCCCTCGGACTGCGCGCCGTTAAGGGCGCGGGCGGGATGGCGATCGTGCAGGATCCCGATTCCACCGAATACGATGGCATGCCGGCCAGCGCAATCAACACCGGTCTGGTGGATTATGTGATGGCGCCGGCCGCTATGGCGGCCCAGCTGATCGCCTACGCCGCGCGCGCCCCCGGGATAATGCCCCGCTCCGTTCCCGTTCCGGGCGCCCCCCCTCAGGCCGCGCTGAAAAGCATCTTTGAATTGCTGCGCGTCCAGACGGGCCACGACTTTTCCCACTACAAGATGAACACCATCACCCGCTGTATCGAGCGGCGCATGGCCGTTCACCAGATCGGGCAGATGGAAGAGTATGCCCGCTATCTGGAGAAAACTTCCGCGGATGTCGAGGCGCTTTTTCGCGATCTCCTGATCGGTGTCACCAGCTTTTTCCGCGATCCGGAAGCATTCGAGGCGCTTCGCGAGCAGGTCATCCCGCGGATGTTTGAAGGCAAGCCGGCGGGATCGCCCATTCGTGTCTGGGTGCCTGGTTGTTCCACGGGGGAGGAGGCCTATTCCATTGCCATGCTGCTCCAGGAAAATCTGGAGGAGCAGAAGCAGCATTTCAAAGTGCAGGTGTTTGCCACCGATATCGACCATCGGGCGATCGAATACGGCCGCGCCGGTGTCTACCCCGCCAGCATTGCCGTGGACGTTTCGCCGGAACGGCTGCAGAAATTCCTGATTCAGGAGCCGGACGGCAGCGCCTTTCGTATTTGTAAATCCGTGCGCGACAGCGTGATTTTTTCCGAACAGGACATTATCCGCGACCCGCCGTTTTCCAAACTGGATCTGATCAGCTGCCGCAACCTTTTGATCTATATGGGCGCTGAGCTGCAGAGGAAACTGATCCCCCTCTTCCACTATGCTCTGAAGCCGGGCGGCGTTCTTCTTCTGGGATCTTCCGAGACTGTAGGCGATTTCGGCGATCTCTTCGCGACAGTGGATCGCAAGTCAAAACTGTATTTGCGCACTGAAGCGGATGGAACACTCCGGCCGAAGTTTGCCGCGACCGCGGAGGCAGCGCCACCGGTCGCGCGGCCCCGGCCTAAGGCACCCCGCGAAACCAAGGTTTCCGTGCGCGACGCGACCGAACGCATGATACTGCGCGAATACACTCCGGCCGGAGCCCTCATCACCGAACAAGGCGACATCCTTTACCTGCACGGCCGCACCGGCGACTACCTGGAACCGGCGCAGGGCGAGCCGGCCATGAACATCCTGAAGATGGCCCGCGAAGGCTTGCGGCAGGAGTTGACGATCGCGCTTCACAAGGTGGCACGGAGCGGCGAGCCAGTGCGGCGCGCGGGTCTGCGGATCAAGACCAGCGGCGATTTCGCCACCGTCGATCTGACGGTCAGCGCGGTGCCCCCGGACCCGGACGCGGTGGACGCGTCCAAAAGGTTCCTCGTGGTTTTCGCGAAGGGCATTCCCCAAACGAACCCGGCGCCGTCCGCGGCTTCCGGCGTCGCCGGCACAGGCGAGAGCACAAGAGATGCAGATGCCGGCCGCAATATCGCGGAACTGACACAGGCCCTGCAGGCCAAAGAAGAATATCTCAAGGTCACCAACGAGGACCTGCAGTCTACCAACGAAGCGCTGAATTTCTCGAATGAGGAAATGCAGTCGCTTAACGAGGAACTCCAGGCCACCAACGAGGAACTCGAGACATCGAAGGAAGAATTGCAGTCGGTGAACGAAGAACTGGCCACGGTGAATGCCGAGCTGCAAACCAGGGTGGCCGATCTGTCGCGGTCTAACAACGACATGAACAACCTGCTGGCCGCCACGGGAATCGGCACCATCTTTGTCGACGGGCAGATGCGCATCCGGCACTTCACCCCGGCTGTGGCCCAGGCGATCAACCTGATTCCGGGCGACGTGGGGCGGCCGATTGGCCACATCGTTTCCAATCTGATGGGTTATGACGGCCTGGTAGCGGACTTGCAAACGGTGCTGGACAAACTGACATCCAAAGACGTTGAAGCCCAGTCCAAAACCGGCGAGTGGTACCTGCTGCGCATGCGGCCCTATCGCACGCTGGACAACGCAGTCGACGGCGCCGTGATCACCTTTACGGACATCACCGAGGTGAAAAAGGCGCAGGAGATCCGGCAGGAGTCCGAGGGTTTGCGCAGGCTGGCCCGCGTGGTGTGCGACTCGAACGATGCGATTATGGTCCGGAATATGGACGGGCGTATCCTCTCCTGGAATCCGGCGGCGCAAAGGATGTACGGCTGGACTGAAGCCGAGGCATTGGCGATGAACATTCGCGATCTGATTCCGGAGAACATGCGGGAGGAAGAACTGGCCGTGTTCAGGCGGCAGAGCCATGGCGAAATTCTGGCGCCGCGGCGCATACAGAGGATCGCCAAAGATGGCCGGATCGTCGAAGTAATGAAGACCTCCACGGCTTTAATGAATGAGGCCGGCGAAGCGTATGCCATTGCCACAACGGAGCGAGAGCTCGGTTTGAAAGAGGCGCCAAACGACTGAGAAAGAGATTTTTCCGGTCTTGCCGAAATCGGACGCCGCGGAAGCTCTGCGCGCGCGGGCCGAGAAGATAGCGATGGAAAGAGCGGCGAAAAGAACCGCGCAGCACCTGAGGACTCTGGCATCGGCAACAACACCCGACGGCCTTGATCGCACGATCCACCAACTGGAAGTGCATCAGATCGAGTTGGAGATACAAAACGAGGAGATGCACGGGATACAGGGGGAACTGGAGGCTTCCCGCGCGCGGTATTTCGACCTGTACGATATGGCGCCCACTGGCTATTTCACGCTCAGCGGCGAGGGGCTGGTCCTGGAGGCGAACCTGACCGTGGCCAAACTGCTCGGCGTGGCGAGAGGCGACCTGGTCAACCAGCTGTTCTCGCGCTTTGTGTTTCCCGAGGATCAGGACATTCACTACCTGAAGTTCAAGAAGCTCTTTGACACGGGAGAGCCAGGCGAGTGGGAAATGCGGCTCAATCGAACACCCGGGCCTTTCTGGGCATCGGTGGAGGCGACAAGGGCGCGGTACGTCGACGGGTCTTTCGCATGCCGCGCCGCGGTGAGCGATATCAGCGAGCGAATCCACGCGCGCGAGGAACTGATCAGTGCGCACCGCCGGAATACCGTCATCCTCGAAAGCATCTCCGACGGCGTCAACACCTTCGATCGTTTGTGGCGCTGCACGTATGTCAACCCGGCGGGCGCGAAGATGTTCGGCAAGGCCGCCGGGGAACTGCTGGGCAGGACCGTTTGGGAGTTGTGGCCGCAAGCCACCGATCTTCCGTTCGGCACGGCCTTTCGCGACGACGCCGGGGGAAACGTTCCGGTCCAGGTTGAGGAATGCTACGCCGAGCCTCTGCGCGGATGGTTCGAAGTCCGCTATTATCCTTCGCCCGAAGGCTTCTCGCTGTTCTTCACCGACATCACGCAACGCCGGCAGGCGGAGGAGGCTCGACAGGAAACCGTTCGCGTGCTGGAGGCGGCGGTAAAAGAAAAGACAGTCCTGCTCCAGGAGGTTCACCACCGGGTGAAGAATAACCTGGCTGTCATTTCCGGTCTGCTCAGCATGAAAGCCGATGCGACCGGGAGCGAGGAAGCGAAGGCGGCGCTTGAAACAAGCCAGAATCGCGTTCAGTCCATGGCGCTCATTCACGAGCATCTTTACGGAAGTTCTTCCCTCGACCGCATCAACTTCTCGGACTACGCGCGGGAACTCGTGGGCTGGCTGTGTGCGACTTTCTCCGATGAATCGGGAGACCGGATTTCAATCGAGATGGACGTCGATCCGATCGAACTCAGCATCGAGCGCGCCGTGCCCTGCGCTTTAATCCTGAACGAGCTGCTGACGAATGCGTTCAAGTATGCATTCCCCGGTGAGCGGACGGGCAGGATTCTCGTCGGCCTGCATGAATGCGCGCCTGACTGGCTGGAGCTGTCGGTCGAAGACAATGGCATTGGTTTACCCGCCGGCTTCCTCGCTGAACAGAACACGCAGTCCCTTGGCCTGAAGATCGTCGGGATACTGGCCAAGCAACTGGAAGGGTCGATTGAGCAGCAGGTTTGCGCGGGATCGCGCATTGTGCTTCGTTTTCCTGCGCGTGAGCAAGACAGGCCGGTCGTCCATCCTCAATCCCGGGCGCCGCTCCTCACGTTTCCGAACCGTGACAGTTAGGGAGCGGCCCACGCTGATTTCTGCAATTTCATGCAGAGTTTCCGATCTGTGTGCATCTGCGGCTAAAAACCTTGGCGGCCGTTCACACGAAAACACAGTAAATTTAATCTCCGCCTCGCCCAAGGCCGCCTTCTGCTGATATTCCTCGTAATTTCAACCAATTAGACCCCTCTATCCCCCTCCATATTTTCCCCGGAAATACCTCTCTTCCGGCCCCGCGTAGCCCATGCCTCCGCGAAAAAAAATGTTAGTGTAAAGCCGGAATCACATCCCTTATTCCCGAATCGGAGGTATTTTTTCATGGTGGTTTCCCCGCCCGCGAAAGACGAGAACGGCACCGCGCGCATCTTGATCGTGGAAGACGAAGGCATCATCGCGGGCCATATCGCCGCGCGTCTGCTTAAGACCGGCTATTCGGTCGCCGGCATTGCGGAATCGTCCGAAGAGGCGCTCGCCTCTGTACGCGAAGTCAGCCCGGACCTGATCCTCATGGACATCCGCATCAAAGGCTCCATGGACGGCATCCAGACCGCCGCCAAATTGCGCGAAACCTCCGACGTCCCCATCATCTATCTCACCGCGCACACCGACCAGTCCACTGTCGACCGCGCCAAGATGACCGAGGCCTTCGGCTTCCTCACCAAGCCGGTTCATCCGACCAGCCTCGCCACCTCCATCGAAATGGCGATCCACAAGCATCGCGCCGACCGTGCCGAGCGCGCCCAGCGCGCCTGGATGGAGACCGTGCTCGGCACCATGGCCGACGCCACCGTCCTCGTCGACGCCAACCGAAGAATTCAGTACATGAACGGCCCCGCTGAAACACTTACCGGCTGGAACAACGAAGAAGCCCGCGACCGCGAAATCGCCATGATTCTGCCCCTGCGGGAACTCACCACCGAACTCGAAGCCAACCGCTTCCTGTACCCGCCCGACTCGCCGCAGCCGCCCAGCCATATTCCGCGTGGCCTCGTGGCATCGAAGCGCACCGGCCAGTGGTTCCCTGTCGAAGGCGAAGTAGCGCCCAGCGTGTCCGCCGGAAAGGTGCTGGGCGCAGTGATCACGTTCCGCGACGCCACCGCCCGCCGCGCGGAGGAAAATGAGGTCCGGCATCAGTTCAAAATGCAGGCCGTGGGCCGTCTCGCCGCCGGCATCGCGCACGACTTCAACAATCTGCTGCTCACCATCCTCGGCTACACCGACGAGCTGATGGGCCGTTCGCTGTCGCTCCGGAGCGCACAGGCCGAAGGGTCCGTTGTGCACGGAAACAAAGGCGCACAGGCCGAAGGGTCCGTTGTGCGCGGAATAGAAGGTTCACAGGCCGAAGGGTCCGTTGTGCGCGGAAACAAAGACGCACAGGCCGAAGGGTCCGTTGTGCGCGGAATAGAAGACGCACAGGCCGAAGGGTCCGTTGTGCGCGGAAACAAAGACGCACAGGCCGAAGGGTCCGTTGTGCGCGGAATAGAAAGCGCACAGGCCGAAGGGTCCGTTGTGCGCGGAATAGAAGACGCCGATATACGCGCGCTCGAAGAGATTCGCCACGCCGGCAATCAGGCCGCCGGCCTGACCCAGCAACTGCTCAAGTTCAGCCGCAGCGAGCCTGTCCGCAAGGTGGACATCAATCTGAACAACGTCATCCGCGATACCGAAGAGCTCGTGCGCCGGCTCGGCGGCCCGTCGGTCCACTGGCAGTTTCTGCTCGATGAAGACCTCAAAGACATCCGCGCCGATCAGGGTCAGCTGAAGCAGGTGGTCATGAACCTCGCAGCCAACGCGCGCGACGCCATGCCGGACGGCGGCAGGGTTACCTTCGAAACCACCAACGTGGACGCACCACAGGGTGCGTCCCCGGCCATCATCTGGAAGGCCTTCGTGGCCTTCAGCGTTTCAGACACCGGCGCCGGCATGAGCGCCGAAATGGCAGAACACTTGTTTGAACCGTTCTTCACGACCAAATCGCCGGGCGGCGGAACCGGCCTCGGCCTGTCAATCGTGTTCAGCATTGTCACCGATCTCGGCGGCACCATCCACGTCGACAGCGAGAAGGGCCGTGGCACCACCTTCACCGTTTACCTCCCGGTTTCGGAGCCAGGCTGCGCCGCGCGTTCCGCGGACGCCGGCAATTCGCTTGAAGCCATCGTTGAAGTCACATAAAAATGCGTGAAATCGGAGATTTTGCCAAACGAACCCAACAAGTCGTTGAAAACACACGGACGGAGTTTTGATGGCCACCGCAAGTCACACCGACGCTCTCCTGTCCACCGAACGAGGCGCTCGCCTGCTCTTCGAGAACGCCGCCCAGGGGATCCTGAGCATCGACGAGCACGGTCGTATCTGCGACGCCAATCCATCGGCGATGCGAATGTTCGGTTACATGCGCGACGCGCTCGTCGGCAAATCCGTTGAAATGCTCGTGCCCGCCCGCATGCGCGACACCCACCGTCAGCTGCGCACGGAATTCGAACTCCACCCGCACGACCGCCCCATCGGGACCGGCATGAACCTCGTGGGGCTGCGCCAGGACGGCTCCGAGTTCCCGGCGGAGATCAGCCTGAGTCATCTGGCAGAAAGCGCCGTCACGGTTGCCCTGGTCAGCGACATCACACAGCGCCGCAAGGCCGAGGTGGAGCGCGAAGATCTGATCTCGAAGCTCGAAGGCGTGGTTGCCGAGAAAACCGTTCTGCTGCAGGAGATCACCCACCGCGTCAAGAACAATCTTGCCGTGATCGGGGCTCTGCTCGGCATGCAGGCCGACGAGCTGGAGGACGAGCGGGCGCGCACCGCTCTTCACGAATGCCAGCAGAGAGTCATGTCGATGGCGCTCGTCCAGGAATGCCTCTACTCCGACGAGCGTCTCGATCGCGTTAACTTCGGCGTATATGCGCGTCAGCTTGCAGAGCAAATCGGCGACGCCCTGGCCGGCGCGAATGACGGTGTCACGCTCACCGTCGAAGCCGATCCCATCGAGATTCCTGTCACTCTCGCTATCCCCTGCGGCCTGATCCTGAACGAACTCGTTTCGAACGCGTTCAAACACGGTTTCCCGCATGGCCGCGGAGGCGCCATCACGGTGCGGTTCACACAGCCCGCGCCGGGTCGTCTTTACCTGGCCTGCTGCGACGACGGCGTCGGCATACCCGAAGATTTCGATTGGCAGAACGCAGCCTCCCTGGGCCTGCGCATCATCCACATCCTCGCCCGGCAGATCGACGCGGCTTTCTCGCTCGACCGCACCCGCGGCGGTGCCTGCTTTGAACTGACTTTCTCCACCCAGGGTTCCCTGGCATGAAGGCGCGACAAGGCGTTGGAGGGCCGGCGCTTCGGCGCCCCCAATGGGCTTCGCCCGGCGCGGAGCTTAGACGAGATTCCTGAAGGAGTTTATTTCTCATATGGCATTTCCCCAGCCTCATGACGAGGCCCCGGCGAAAATCCTCATCGTGGAGGATGAGGGCATCATCGCCGACAACATCGCGTCGCGTCTCCTGCAGAGCGGCTATCGCGTCGCTGGAATCGCCGATTCCTCCGAAGAGGCGCTGGCCAAAGTGCCGGCCACCAACCCCGATCTCGTCCTGATGGATATTCACATCAAGGGCGCGCTCGACGGCATCGAAACCACCAACAAGCTGCGCGAGCGTTTCGATGTGCCGGTGATTTATCTCACCGCCCACACCGATCCGCAGACCATCGACCGCGCCAAGCACTCCGGCGGATTCGGCTTCCTCAGCAAGCCGGTCGATCACCGCACCCTCGCCACCACCATTGAGATGGCCACCCACAAGCACCACGCCGACCGCGAAGTGCGCGACCAGCGTGCCTGGATGGCAACGGCTTTGCGCAACATGGCGGACGGCATGATCGTCATCGACCGCGACCGCAAAGTCCAGTTCCTCAACGGACAGGCAGAAACGCTGACCGGCTGGTCGGACGACGAAGCCCGCGGCCGGGACATCGCGAAAGTGCTTTCTCTCGTCGATTCGGTGTTGGGAGAATCTGCCGGCGATTTTCTCCGTCCGCCTGCCAGACCCGGCCCGCCCGGCGCCATACCGCCCGACCTGTTTGCGCTGAGACGTTCCGGTGAACGCTTCCCTGTGGAGGGCGATATCGCAGGCAGTGTGGATGGTGAACGTGTAGTCGGCGCCGTGATCACATTTCGCGATGCCACTTCCCGCCAGGCGCGCGAGGACGAAGCCCGCCAGCAGCACAAGATGCAGGCCGTCGGGCGGCTGGCAGCGGGCGTGGCGCACGACTTCAACAATCTGCTCTTCATCATGCTGGGCTATACCGACGAGATGCTGCGTACCGCCAGTAAGGACGACGTCATTCCGCTCACGGAAATCAAAAAGGCCGGCGACAATGCCGCCAAAATCACCAGGCAGCTTTTGCAGTTCAGCCGCAACGAACCGGTCGAGAAGAAAGACGTGAATCTCAACCACGTGATTCGCGACACCGCCGATATGCTTCGCCGGCTGGGCGGTCCGTCCGTCAAATGGCGCTTCCGGCTTGACGAAAATCTGGGCTCCGTAAGCGCCAATGACGCCCAGTTGCAGCAGATCCTGATGAACCTGATTGCCAACGCCCGCGATGCCATGCCCGGGGGCGGCGAAATCACCATCGAAACCTCGAATGAGTCCGAGTCTTCCATATCGCTGCGTGTCACCGACACCGGTAAGGGCATGACCCGCGAGACCAGCCAGCACCTTTTCGAGCCTTTCTTTACCACCAAGGCGCCGGGCAACGGCACTGGTCTCGGCCTCTCGATCACGCAAAGTATTGTCACCGGTCTCGGCGGCTCAATTGAGGTGGCGAGCGAGCCGGGTCGCGGCGCGACCTTCGGGATCTCGCTGCCACGCTCTGCCGAACGCGCCGCTACCGTGCTGCTCGCTGAGGATCAGGACGGAATCCGCCGCCTGCTGCGCGACTACCTGAAGGGTGCCGGGTACTCGGTTCTCGAGGCCGCCGACGGCGAACAGGCAATTCAGATCGCCAATGAGCGTGCCGCGCCGGTCGATCTGCTGGTCACTGACATGGTCATGCCCGGCGCCAGCGGCCTCGAACTGGCTGAGACCCTCACACTCCGCTGGCCGGATCTGAAAACGGTTTTCATCTCCGGCTATTCGCAGGAGTTTGACAAAGACGCGGAAACTGTTCCCCCGGGCGCCCGTTTCCTGCGCAAACCGTTCACCAAAGCGCAACTGCTGGACAACGCGAGCGACCTGCTGGGTCGCCGGAAATCCATCGCCATGAAAGCTTCCTGATATGCCCTCTCCCAATCAGGACCACCGGGCCTCCGACGACGCGGTCTACACGCCTGCACTCGATCACACGCACGCCATCATTCAGGACTTTGAGGGAAAGATCCTGAAATGGACCGACGGCGCCGCGGCGCTCTACGGCTGGACGCGCGAGGAAGCGCTGGGTCGCAACAGTCACGAACTGCTCGATGTGTCTCTTCCCGATCCGCTCGAGAAAATCCGCGCCGCGCTGTTGGCGACCGGCAGCTGGACAGGAGAATTCCGCCAGCGATGCCGCGACGGCTCGATCATGTGGGTCGCCGGACACTGGTCTCTCCTGCGTGATAACGCCGGGGAGCCTGTCGCTGTCATCAAGATGAATAACGACATCACGGCTCTCAAGACCGCGGAAGCCACGGCGCGCTCGTTATTCGAGAACGCGCCGCCGGGTATTCTGACGGCCGATCAGGCAGGCCGCATCCTCAGTGTGAACGCGACGGCGCTGGAGTTGTTCGGCTACACGCGCCTGGAGATGATCGGCATGGCGGTTGAGATGCTTCTGCCGGAAGCGCTGCGTGCGGCACACGTGGGACACCGCGCCGGCTACGCCATGCGGCCGCATGCCCGGCCTATGGGACAGGGCCTCGATCTGGTTGCACGCCGTAAAGACGGGACGGAATTCCCCGTCGAAATAAGCCTGGGCTTCGTCGTCGAGCATCCGGGTGGCGGGCTTGTCATCGCGTTCATATCGGACATCAGCGCGCGCAGACAGCTCGAACGGGAGCGCGAGAACCTCGTCGCGAAGCTTGAACGGGCCCTGGCGGAGAAAACAGTTCTGCTGAAGGAGGTCTATCACCGCGTCAAAAACAACATGGCGGTGATCGCCGCGCTGCTCGGCATGCAGGCAGAAACCGTGCCGGACAGCCAGGCCGCGGTGGCGCTCGCCGAGAGCCAGCAGCGCGTCGAGTCGATGGCATTGATTCACGAATTCCTCTACAGTACCGAGCATCTGGACCGCGTGAATTTCGGCAACTACATCGAGCAGCTCGCACACGGCATCTGTTCGACGTATGCGCTCGAACCGGATCTTGTCTCCGTGGTGGTTGAAGCCGATGAGGTCGAAATTGGTATCCATCGCGCCATCCCGTGCGGGCTGATTATCAATGAACTGTTTACCAATGCGTTGAAGTACGCCTTTCCAGGCGGCCGCAGGGGGACCATCCGGGTGCGGTTTGCCCGGCTCGAATCGGGCAATGTCATGCTTTCGGTCGAAGACGACGGCGTCGGCATTCCGGCCGATTTCGACTTTGAGAACGCGGCGTCGCTCGGCCTTCGCGTGGTCCGCATCCTGGCCCGGCAGATCGATGGCGTGCTTACCCTGGATCGCAGGATCGGCGGGACAAGATTCGAACTGCAGTTTCCGCCACTCGCTCCGGAGGCCGTCACCCCGGCACCCGTTGTCCCGGCAAGTAAAGTGGAGACATGGTCGGGACAGGGCGAAAGCGGTCCATCGCATTCTTCATTGCGCTCGGCGTCGGCCTCACCGTAGTCGTCGTCCTCCTCTATGTCGGATGGGTGCTGCTCAACTGGCGCTCCGGCATTCTGCTGTTCCTGGGCATTCTGCTGTCGATGGTCGTGATCGCGGGCGTCGTGCTGAATACGATTTTTCTGGTGCGCGAAATCCGCCGCAACGAGCAGCACGACGCGTTCATCAATGCGGTGACGCATGAGCTTAAAACGCCCGTGGCTTCCATCCGGCTCTACGTCGAAACGCTGAAGACACGCGCCGTCGATGAGTCGAAGCGCAATGAGTTTTACGGCATCATTCTGTCGGACAGCGACCGGCTGCTGGGTACCATCGAACAGATTCTGCGCACCGGACGCGTGGGATCATCGAGCCGCAAGCCGCATCTGGTGCCGATGCAGCTGGATGAACTGGTCACCGAATGCGTGAACCGCGCACGCATTCTGCACCACATCGCGCCCGATGCGCTGCGTTATGAGCCCGGTCCGCCGCTGCCGATTCTGGGCGATTACGATGAGGTGCACGCCGCTGTATCGAACCTGATCGACAACGCCGTGAAGTATTCCGCTAAGGACCCGGAAATCGAAGTCGGCGCTTTCCGGTCCGGAGAACGTTTCGCCGAGGTTCGTGTAAAGGACAACGGCCCGGGCATCCCCGGTCCCGAGCTGAAGCGCATTTTCAAGCGCTTTTACCGCATCCACGGCCCCGGCTCGACTCGTATCAAGGGCACGGGACTTGGCCTCTATATTGTTCGCTCCGTCGCCAAACGCCACGGTGGACGCGCGTGGGCGGAAAGCGCCGGGCCCGGACACGGCAGCAAGTTTACGCTGCAGTTCCCGATCGTCCCGGCAACAAAACCAACACGATGAGCCACGTTCTGGTGGTTGAAGACGAGCAGCATCTGGCCGATGGCCTGCGCTTCAATCTGGAAGCCGAGGGCTATCAGGTCGACGTGGTCGACACCGGGGAAGCGGCATTGTCTCTGCTTCTGCCCCCGCCGAAGGATTTCGATATCGTCGTCCTCGACGTGATGCTGCCCGGCAAGAGCGGCTTTGATGTGGTGTCGGAGATGCGTCAGGCCGGGCAGTTCGTGCCGGCGCTGATCCTGACGGCGCGCGGACATTCCGCCGACGTGCTCCAGGGGTTCGCCGCCGGCGCAGACGACTATCTCACTAAGCCGTTCGATCTGACTATATTGATCGCGCGGATTCAGGGCCTGCTGCGCCGGCGCAGGTGGCTGGAGGGCTCGAAGCGAAACGATATTTTTGAGTTCGGCGACAAGTCCGTCTACTTCGATCTGCTTGAGCTGCGCGTACGCGGCCAGGTGTTTCCGCTCACCCTGATGGAGATGAACGTCCTGCGCTTTCTGATCCGGCACGAGGGGACCCCGGTTTCACGCAAAACAATGCTGGACGAAGTCTGGGGGCTGCATGAAGACACCGACACGCGGGCAATCGACAACTTCATCGTGCGGCTGCGGCGCTATATAGAAGATGACCCGACCAAGCCGCGCCATCTGCAGACGGTTCGGGGAGTAGGCTACCGGTTCGTCGCTAACCCGTCCTGAGTCTCCTGTACCGCTGGCGGTCTTGCCGCCGGCGCTCCTGGTACTAACTGCCGGCGATGCCGCGCCACGACAACTGTCCGCCGATATACACCAGCCAGAGGCACAGGGCGAAGCGCATCTTGCGCGGCGATACCACCGAAACGAGCTGCGTGCCGATCAGCACGGCGGGAACTCCCCCAGCCAGCAGTTTCCAGAGTATCGGCCAGGGCAGCCCGCTCATCGCAACGTGGATGCCGCCGGCGAAGACGGAGAGCAGCAGACCGAAAGCCAGATCGGTGCCGACCACCTCAGCGGGAAGAAGCGACGTGTAGCGCATCAGCACGAGAGTGCCCAGCGCTCCCGCTCCCGCGGAGGAGAAGCCCACTTCGAAGCCGATCGGCGCCACAATCCACGGCAGCCATTTCGCATTCACCGGATGCGCTCTGATCTTCGGCACGATGCTGCGCCAGAGCGTCGCCACGGCGGTGATCAGGACCGTGATCCCGACGATGATCAGCACAGGGCGGCTGAGCGCTTTCTGATCCAGAACCCCCAGCACCAGGCTGCCGATCAGGACGGCGGGCAGTCCGCCGAGGGCGGTCCATTTCAGCACTCCCCAGCTCACCTGACCCCGCGCCATGTAGATCGGCGTGGCGATCAGTTTAACCACCGTACCGAACACCAGCGCTGTCGTGACGGCGTCCGGCGCGGACTGGTGAAAAAACAAAATCAGGATCGGTGCAGTAATACTGCCGGCACCGACTCCTGTGATGCCGATCGCGAGGGCAATAAGAAATCCAGCGACAAATTCCATGACAGCGTGGTCGATCTCCCAGCATAGCGCAAAACCCCGCAATCTCGATGGAGATAGTTGACAAACTCACAATCTTCAATCAATACTAATCCTATCGACATAGTACAGTTTCGCTTTTGGAGATCTCTTAAACCATGATGACAAAGTACTTATGGCTCGGATTGGCTTCGTTTGTTGCGCTTCAATCGGCGCACGCCCAAGCCCCTCTCACGCCCGACCAGCAGAGAATTATCGACCTCGAAAGGAAAGTTGAAGAGCTCACCCGCCGCCTGGAGGCCGACGAGGCAAGGTCGGCCGGAGCCCCTGCGCCGCAGGCTGCAGCCGCCGTCGCCGCTCCCATCGTGGCGCCCGCTCCCGCGCCTGTCTCGCAGACCGGGTCGCAGCGTCCCACCAACGCCGGAGTCGCAGCTGGCACGATTCCGCGGGGCGAAGCGAATAACGTCGGCCTCGTGACCGTCGGACCAAACGGCTTCACCATTCAGTCTGCGGATGGTGACTTTCTGCTGAAGACAGGGGCCGACTTCCAGTCCGACGTACGCACGTTTACCGGCAAGGGCAGCGGGAATCTGACGGACCAGATCCTTCTGCGCCGCGTCCGGCCCACGATCTCAGGCACGGTCTACAAGTACATCGACTACTATTTCCGCCCCGACTTCGGTCAGGGCAGCGTGGTCATCTACGACGCTTATCTGCAGGCCAATTACATCCCTCACTTCGCCATCCGCGCCGGGAAGTTCAAGCCTGGGGTCGGCCTCGAGCGCCTCCAGTCGGATGACGACACCACCTTCGTCGAACGGGGATTGCCGACTCTGCTTGTGCCAAGCCGCGCCATCGGCTTCCAGCTGTCCGGCGACATCATCGACCACCGCGTGGGATACCAGCTTGGCGTTTTCAATCCGGTGCCCGACAACAGCCTTGCCGACACAGCGCCTTCCAACGCCCGCGATTACACGGCCCGCATCTTCGCCACGCCTTTCCAACCCGAACACGATGTGCTGAGCGGTCTCGGTTTCGGTTTAGCGGCGCAGGGAGGCAATGTGGATGGCGTCGCGCTCCCCGCATACAAGACAGTCGGCCAGAATACGTTCTTCAACTTCGCTTCCGGCGTCGTCTCGGCCGGACACAGAACGTCTGTCGCGCCGCAGGCTTTTTACTACATCGGACCGGCCGGAATTCTCGCCGAAGATACGGTGACCGAAGAGGGCTTCCAGAAAGGCACGGTACGCCGCGACGTGGCCTTCCGTTCCTGGCAGGTGCAGGCGTCTTATATCCTGACTGGCGAAAAGAAGAGCTATGGCAGCCCCAACCCGAAGCGTGTATTCGATCCGCGCAACGGCGGCTGGGGCGCCTTTGAGCTCGCTGCGCGAACCGGGGATTTCCGGGTCGACCAGGGGCTCTTCGCAGCTGGCTTCGCCACCCAGACCTCATCCCCGAGGTTTGCCCGCGAGTATGTGTTTGGCGGCAACTGGTATCTCAACCGCATCTTCCGGATTTCGGTCGACTACGGCCACACGAACTTCCTCGGCGGCGCGGTCAGCGCGAACAAGGCCTCCGAACGGGTCATCCTGGCGCGCTTCCAGCTGAATTTCATTTGACATCAAAAAGAGGTCTACACGGACGCGGATTTTGATACACTGTTTTCCAATGCGTAAACTACTCTTACTGATTGCCATTGGCGCTATGGTTCTGTGCGCGCAGGAGCGCGGCGGTGGACGTGCCCAGGCGCCCCATACCAACCTGAAGGTCCTGCCGGACGATGCAAATTTGATCCCGGCGATGCGTGCGGCGGCAGCCGGTCTCGGCCAGCAGTGCGGATTCTGCCACGAGCAGGATCGTGCCAGCGACGCGAAGCCCGAAAAGGTGACGGCGCGGATGATGTTCCAGATGGTGATGGACATCAACGCGAAAATGCCCAATGCAAAGATCAAGGTGACCTGCTACACCTGCCATCGCGGCATGCCTGAGCCGGTGTCGGCGCCTCCGGCCGCTCAATAGCTCTCTGATACATCGTCCGGCGTCGGGTTTTCGCGAATCCGGCGCCGGAAGTGTGTTTGCCCCCTGCGATAATACGGCTTCGGCAATGAAGCTGACCGCATGAAGTTGACAATCGACACCGACGCCGGTGTCCTCTCCACAGAAACCTCCGGAATCATTCCGCTCTATTCCACCGAAGCGTTTGAGATTATCAGCCGCGAATGGGTGCGTATCGGCTGGGGTTGCAACTACTATTTCACTTTGAGCTGGTTCGGGCGCCCGATTCTGCAGCTTCCCGACGATCTCGTGCGCCTGCAGGAGGCGGTGTACGACGTGCAGCCGGATTTGATTCTGGAGTGCGGCATCTACAGCGGCGGTTCGCTCTTGTTTCACGCCAGTCTGTGCGAGGCCATGGGAAAGGGGCGCGTCATCGGCGTCGATAAGCATATTGCGCCGGACACGCGAACGGCTATTGAGCAGCACCGCCTGGCGCATCGCATCGAGATGATCGAAGGGGATTCGGTGGCGCCGGAGACCGTCGCGAAGGTGCACAGCTCGGTGCGCTCCGGGCAAACAGTGCTGGCGATTCTGGATTCGCATCACTCGAAGCAGCACGTAGCGGCAGAGCTCGCCGCGTACGCGCCGCTGGTTACGCCGGGGTCGTGCATTATCGCAGCAGATGGCGTGATGCGCGATCTGACGGACGTTCCCGGCGGGGATCCGAGCTGGTCCTGGGACAATCCAGCGGCGGCGGCCCTCGAGTTTGTGGCCGCTCATCCCGAGTTTGAAATGAGACCGCCGCGCGGACCGCGCAACATCACCTATTGGCCCGATGCGTGGCTTTGGAGAAAGGCATGACGGCCGCCGAGATCCGCCAGGGAATCGAGCAGCTCGGCCCGTGGTTTTACCGGTTCGATTTCGGCGACGGGATTGCGACGACGCCGTTGATTCCGGAATCGGTGGTCGGGATCTTCGATACCAGGCTGCAGATGGTTTCGAGTGCGGTCGATGCGCATTTCGGGAAGCGGCTGCGGGAGATCGAATGCCTCGACATCGGATGTCATGAAGGCTTCTATTCACTTGCGATGTCACGCAAGGGCGTGCGAAATGTGCTGGCGATCGATGCGCGGCCGGAGAATCTGAATCGCGCGCGGTTTGTGGCGGATGCGATGGGCGTCAGGAACGTCGCGTTCCGCGAAGGCCGTGTGGAGACTCTGGCGGACGATCTCGCACGCACGTTTGAGCTGACGCTCTTTCTGGGGCTGCTGTATCACGTCGAAGATCCGATGCGGTGTCTGCGGCAGGTGGCTGCCGTCACCGGCGAATTGTGTGTGATAGAGACGCAGGTGGTGGATGAAGTCGAAGGGTACGCTGAGTGGGGTTCGCGCGAGTGGACGCGGCCGTATCAGGGGATCATCGCGGTGATCGACGAAACCGGCGAGTTCGATGCGCACAATCGGGAGACGGGCGTGAGCCCGATGGCCACGTGTCCCTCACCGAAAGCGCTGCTGTTCATGCTGAAGCAGGCGGGATTCCGGCGCGCGGAGATTCTGCCGCCGCCGGCGGGTGCGTATGAGCAACACGCGCGCGGCAAGCGCGTTGTCTGCGCGGCGTGGAAGTAAACGGTGGGAACGGCAACCGAATATCTGGCTCAGACAGAGGCTTTCGCTGCACGAGCGCGTGAACTGGGCCTCGCCGATACAAGCCGGTTCTACTGGTACCACACAATCGACCTGGGCGACGGCCTCATCACTCCCGGCCTCTACGACTACCGCGCGACAATCCGCGATTTTCACTTCCCCGAAGACATGCGCGGCATGACCGTGCTCGATGTCGGGTCGGCGACCGGGTTCTTCGCGTTCGAATTCGAACGGCGCGGGGCGCGGGTGGTGTCGACGGAACTGCCGTCGTTGCGTGATCTGGATCGGTTCCCGGGACAGGATGTAGAGAACTCCCTGCGCAAGATCGAGCGCATGATTTTTCCCGACGGACTCGATCTGGAATCGAAGCGGCGCGGCGATTCCGAGCGGGAGCTTTACCGCTGCCTGCTCGACGGTCCGTTTCAGTTCTGCAGGGAGCGGCTGGGATCAAAAGTCGAACGGTGCTATTCGACGGTCTACGATCTCACGGCCGCGAACACCGGAGTGGGCACCTCTGTCGAAGCCGGCTTTGACTTGGTGTTCGTCGGCGACGTGCTGGTACATACGCTGTATCCCCTGAAGGCGCTGGCCGCGCTGGCGCCGTTGTGCCGCGGCGAGCTCGTCTTCGCCCAAATGCTTCCGGAAGGTCCCGACACGCCGCCCGCCATGATGTACGTCGGCGGCGGCGATCCCGAAGAGGACCACATCTCGTGGTGGCTGCCCAACCGCAGCTGCCTGCACCAGATGCTGACGAAGCTCGGATTCCGCGCGGTGGAAGACGTCGGCTGGCACGAAGGTATTCTGCATCCTGGCGGGCATGCGTTCCAGAGGGCCATTCTGCGGGCGAAAAAGTAAACGCCGATGAACGCGAAGACGAGCGCACACGCCGAAGGGTCCGTTGTGCGCGGTACAGCAATCGAAGTTCGAAGCGTTGCGAAGAACTACCCGTTGACCGAATCACAGTTCGGCAGGCTGCGTCATCTCTTCGGCGCTGCTAAAGGCGCACCGCAGGGAGGCCTGTGGGCCCTGCGCGATGTGAGCTTCTCCGTCGCGAAGGGCGAAGCGTTCGGCATCATCGGTGCGAATGGGTCTGGCAAAAGCACGCTGCTGCAGATCATCACCGGGATTCTGCGGCCGACATCGGGCCACGTGGAGGTGAACGGGCGGCTGGCCGCGCTCCTCGAACTCGGGTCGGGATTCTCGCCGGAGTTCTCGGGGAGCGACAACGTGTATCTGAACGGCGCGCTGCTGGGCTTGTCGCGCGAGGAGATCGGCGCGAGATTCGAAGTGATCGAACGGTTCGCGGATATCGGGGAGTTCATCGATCAGCCGATTCGCACCTACTCGACCGGCATGGTGCTGCGGCTCGCATTCGCGGTGGCGGCGCATGTGGATCCGGAGATACTGATTGTGGACGAAGCGCTGGCGGTGGGTGACATTGCGTTCCGGCAGCGATGCATGCGGCGCATCCACGAACTGCGCGCGCAGGGGGCCACCATACTGTTCGTTTCACACGAAACCGGCGACGTGAAGGCGCTGTGCGAACGGTGCCTGTGGCTCGAGAATGGCGCGATGCAGGCCATCGGCGAGGCGGACGAAGTGGTGGCGAAGTATCTCAGCGCGAGTCTGCGAAAGGAACCCGGGCAGCCGGAGGTCGCCGCGTCTTCCGTGTTCTTGCCGAGCGCCGTGCCGAGTGCCATGTTCGTTCCGAGTTTGCCGAACGGCGTGAATGGGCACCGGTATGGAGACGGCCGGGCGTCGATTGTGGGCGCGGACATTGTGGATGCGCGCGGGCAGACGGTGCATCAGATGGCCGCCCAGGACCGGTTGGTGCTGCGCATGAGGTTTCAGGCGAAGGCGGCGGTGGCGTCGCCGATTGCGGGCTTTCTGGTGAGAAACGCCCGTGGCGAGAACATCTTCGGAACCAATACGGCACGGGAGGATTACCCGCTGCCGCCGATGCTGGCGGGTGACGCGCAGAGCGTCGATTTCCACTGGACCGCGCCGGGACTGGCGGCGGGGGTGTACCGGATTTCGCTCGCGGTCAGCGATGGCAGTGTGGAGGAGTTCGCGGTTTGCGACTACGTGGAGGACGCGCTCGAGGTGACGGCGGCCGGGGCAGCGTCGCGGGGATACTTCGCGCTGAAGTGCGCGGGAGTGACCGTGCATAGGAATTGAAAAAAAACCTGCCCCCACAGACCCTGCACGCTACAATTCCATACAATGCCTCGGAGTAAGACCGTCCCGGTTATCAACGAACAGTACGCCAGCTATCGCCTCGAAATACGTCCGTCGAAGATTCATCGCTGGGGCGTCTATGCGCTGGAGAGCATTCCCAAAGGGCGCAAAATCATCGAGTACACCGGCGAGCGTATCAGCCGCAAAGAGACCAAGCGCCGCTCGGACGAACAGAACCGGATGATCTATCTGTTCACGCTGGATAACTACTGGACGCTCGACGGCGCGGTGGGCGGCAGCGGCGCGCAGTACATCAATCACTGCTGCGACCCGAACATTCGCACGGTCGTCACGAAGGGCCACATCCTTTATTACGCCAAGCGGCCGATCCGCAAGGGCGAAGAGCTGACGGTCGACTACCACTTCCCGAAGGACGTGGAAACAGTGCCCTGCAAATGCGGCGCGAAAGAGTGCAGGGGTACGATTAACCTCAAGGAGTAAACCTTGCGGAAGATCGTCGCCTTTCTCATCTTTTCTGCGGTTGCGATGGGGGCGGCGAACAACAGCCCTTCCACGTTCCGCGACGTCACCGCGCAGACGGCAGCGCACGGCTTCAAAGCCACAGCCGTCTATCTCAACGACACCGATCAGCCGTTCGGCGCGCGCTTCATTCATCAGAAAACCGGATTCACGCTTGACCTGATCGAGGTGCAGTCGGTGCCCCAGGCGTTCACATGGGTGAATTCGTTCCCGGTGTCGAACATGGGCGAGCCGCACACCCAGGAACATCTGCTGATGGGCAAGGGCAATATGGGCCGTGCGTGGGCCGCGAGTCAGACGATGACGCTGACCGAAGCCACCGCGTTCACCATGCAGTGGCGCACCTGTTATCCGTTCAACACGAAGGCGGGGTTGCCAGTGTTTTACAACGAGCTGGAGCTGGAGCTGAAGGCGCTCGTGCATCCCGATTACACCGACGAAGAGATTCGGCGCGAGGTGCGAAACTTCGGCATCTCTGAGAATCCTTCGGATCACAAGCTGCGGCTGGAGGAAAAGGGCACCGTCTACAACGAGATGGTTAGCTCCATGAACAATCCGGATTCCGCCCTGTACAGGCAGCTGGGCATCGATCTCTACGGCGCGAAGCATCCGCTGGCGCTGAATTCGGGCGGCGATCCGGAAGGCATTCGGCGTATGCTGCCGGCCGATATCCGGCGCTTTCACGACAGTGCTTATTTTCTGGGCAACATGGGGGCAATCGTTTCGCTGCCGAAGGGCGAGACGGTATCCGAACAACTGGAAAAGCTCGACGCGATTCTGAATGCAGTCGAACCGGCGTCGGTACACAAGAAGGCCGAAAGCGAGGACGCGCTTCCCCGCCCTGCCGCGCTGCCTGCGGGATCGGTGCAGGTGGTCGATTTCCCGTTTGAGAACGAGCAGCAGCCGAGCTCAATCGGTCTCGCGTGGCCGGCGAACCGAAAGCTCGATCAGCGGCAAACGCTGCTGCTGGGGCTTTTTCTGGACAGCTTCGCGGGCGACACGAGCACGAATCTGTATCGGCTGTTCATCAACAGCAAGACGCGCAAGATCGATCTGGGTGCGCAGGGCGTGTCGGCGTATCTGAGTCAGGATCAGGGAGACCCTGTCATCATCGGGTTCGACTCGGTGGCGGCAGCCAATCTGACGGAAGCGAAAGTGAAGGAAGTGCGCGCCATCGTCACCGCGGAACTGGAGAGGATCGCGGCGCTGCCGGACGGTTCGAAAGACCTCGAAGATTTCAATGCGCTGGTGCGCGGGCGGCTGGTGGAAGAGAAGCGCCAGCTGAGCAAGCTGGTGAATTCGCCGCCCGGATTCGGCGCGCGCAATGGCAGCTCGGTTTGGATGGAGCAGCTTTATCATCTGAACCGCACTCCTGGCTTCACGAAGTCGGTGACCGAGAAGCCGGATATCGAGGCCATCGGGCAGATGCTCGATCAAAAGAAAAATATCTGGCGCGATCTGCTGCCGGCGTGGCATCTGACGGGCGTTGAGCCGTATGGAATCGCGGCGCATCCCAGCGCGCCGCTGCTGAAGAAGCAGCAGGCGGAAGCGCTGTCGCGGGACGATGCAGAGGCGAAGCGCCTGGCGGCGAAGTATCAGGTCGCGGGCGATCAGGCAGCAATTGCGCGTTATCAGAAAGACTATGACGCGGAGAGCAGGCAGCTCGACGAACTGGCCGACAAAGCCGCGGCGACAGAGTTTCTGAAAGCGCCGCCGCTCACGCTCGACGATCAGCTGGAGTTTAAAGACGGGAAGCTCGCGGGCGGGATTCCGGTGGTGTCGTCCTACTTCGACAACATGACGAGCGCGACCACGGCAGTGGCGCTGCGGCTCGACAGCGTGCCGGAAGAGGACCTGGCGCTGGTGTCACTGCTGCCCGCGCTGATGACACAGACCGGCGTGATCGAAAACGGCAAGCCGATTCCGTATGAAGAAATGGAGGAGCGGCTGCGCAAAGAAGTGCTCGATCTGAACGCGACGTTCAGCACGAATGTGCGCTCGAACCGCGTGGAAGTGGTAGTGCGCGGCGCGGGCAACGACCTTGCCGAGAGCCGGCGCGCCATCGAGTGGATGCGCCTCGTGATGGAGCATCCGGACTGGCGGCCGGAGAATCTGGCGCGGATTCGCGATCTGGTGGAGCAGTCGGTGGCGCGGCTGCGCGCGACCATGCAGGGGTCGGAGGAGAGCTGGGTTACGAATCCGCCGATTGCGTATTGGAAGCAGACGAATCCGCTCTATCTGACAACCGCGGCGTTTCTGACGCGCGCGTATAACGCGGACCGGCTGCGCTGGATGCTGAAGGATGTCGGCGCAGGAGTCGACCGGCGGGCGATTGCGGCGCGCGTGGCGGCGCTGGCTGATCAGGCGAGCGATCGCACGCAGATGAATGCGCTGCTCGAGAAACTGAAGAGCGAAACGGGCGTGATGAAAGATGTCGGCGCGGATCTCGCGCAGCTGCTGCCCGATCTTCCCGATGCGAGCCTGCAGAAGGACTGGCGGGCGCTGTGCGGGCAGATCTCGCGCGATTTGCTGGTTACACCGGAAAAGACGCTGGAGCGGCTGACTGCGCTGCGGGCGAATCTGATGGCCACCGGAAATGCGCGCGTGTGGATGGTCGGGTCGCGCGCGAATCTGGATCAGTTGCAGGCGCCGCTGGCAGCACTGACAAACGAACTGAAGCCGGGGCGTCCGGCGGCGGCGCATTACGATGCAGCGCGAAGGATCGATGAACGGCTGCGCGATCACCAAGGCGATTCATCCGTGCCGAGATTCGTCGGATTGTACGATCCGAATCTGGCGGGCGGCGTAATGATGACTATCGTGCCCTCGGCGTCATACGACGACACGGGACGCGATGCGCAGATGGATTATCTGGCATCGCGACTGTTTGCCGGATACGGCGCGCACGGGATCTTCACGAAGACGATCACGGCGGGGCTTGCCTACAGCAACGGTCTGCGCGGGAACATTCGCGACGGCTATAGCGGCTACTACGCCGAGCGCATGCCGGAGATTCCACAGACGCTGCACTTTGCGATCGACGTGGTGAAGAAAGGGCCGCGCGATCCGAAGCTGCTGGAGTACATGATCGCGATGGCGTTTCAGGAATCCGATGCCGCCTCGGGTTATGAGGCGCGCGCGGAGGCGATGGCGAATAATCTGGCAGACGGCGTGACGCCGGACAAGGTGCGGAAATTCCGCGAAGCGATGCTGAAGCTGCGCGCGGAACCAGGGATTGCGAGCGAGATTTTCGCGCGCGTCGATAAGGTATATGGGAAGATCATGCCGGGCTACGGCCCGAAGGCGAAGGATACGCCGGGGGCTGTGTACTACGTGATTGGTAATGAAAAGCAGTTCCGCGCCATGGATGCGGATGTCCAGGTACGCGAGGATGAGCACGTTTATAAGCTCTATCCGCGCGATTACTGGCTTATGAGGTAGCCGCGCCTCGGATATGTTAGAACCAGCACACCAAGCAGGGAATGGCTCATTACGTCGGGGGGGTGGTGCATATCAGCCACCATCAGTCCTGCGTCAATTCCGCTAAGTAACTGAATTTGCTGCGATTGCCGTCTGGGCGGTGGATTGCCTTTAAAGGGCGAACCGCACCGAAGGAGCCGACAGCATGGATACTACTTGGTTACGACTGGCGATGATGGCGATCGGAGGCCTGTGCCTTTATATCGGCTACCGGCTTTTCTGCGACGCTCCGCAAGTGAGTGTGGAAGCAGCGCGCGGCTTCGCCGTGAGAAACGCGGTGCTGCGGAATTTTGTTGCAGGCGGGCTGCTGGCTGTCTTCGGGCTGGGAATTCTATTCACGGAAGCGCGTGCGTTCGCCGCGCAGAGTAGCGAAGCGCACAAAGGGTGGAACAAAAACCGCCCGGCGGAACAAGGTTCGTACGAAACCCCGAGACTGCGTCACCAGACCGCCGTCCAGCGGTTCGCGTAAGTGGCGCTGATCTGGTGAAGAATTACTGATACTGACACTGATACAAAAAATGGATTAGTGCCCGATTTTTTTTCGAGAGATAATCCGGCTGGTCACCCACTAATGAATGTAGTTTTAAACAACAAACATTTGTTAGCACGAGGTGAAACAAAAACATGAACGATATGTCGGCGATGCCGGTTCTGGTCTGTGATACGCAGCCCGTGGCGATTGAAGGCGTGAGAGGGTTGCTGAGCGGCTCTGGCGATCTGCGGTTCGCGGGCGCAGTGAGCTCGCTCGAAGCAGCGTTCGAGCTGACGCGTGGACTCAACCCGGCCGCAGTCGTCATCGATAAGGCCTTCGGGAGTTCGGCGATCACAGAATGGCTGCGCCGGTTCAGCGCCACAGGTGCGAAGGCGGCGGTCGTGGTGTGGGGCATGAACGTGAGCGAGTCGGAAGCGTTGCGGTTTCTGCAGGCAGGTGCGCGCGGTGTGCTGCGACGCACGTCGGAAGCGGAAACGCTGCTCACGTGTCTGCGGGCCGTGACGGATGGACAGACATGGCTCGAGGAAGGGATCTTTGCGGAGTCGGAGAAGCTCCCGTATCAGCGGCGATCACAGCTGACGCCGCGGGAGACGGAAGTGGCGGGTCTGGTCGAACAGGGACTGCGCAACCGCGACATCGCGCATAACCTGGGAATTCAGACGGGCACGGTGAAGATTCACCTGAAACATATTTTTGAGAAGACGGGAGTGCGCGGCCGGTACGGGCTCGCACTGAATGGTTTGAGGGAGAAAGGAACGCTGCCGCTGTCCCCGGTCTGCTGACGCGCGTCGGCAGCCCGAAACTTCGGTGATTTCCTTTCGTCTAATCAAGTGGAGGTGAGGAAGGTGCTGAAGAAGATTGGATTTCCCCTTGTCGTATTGCTCGCGATTTTGATTCTTATTCCGACGCCTCCGGCACAGGGGGCGGTTCGGTTTGGAGTCGGCGTTGGGATTGGCGGCTACTACCCAGGCTATTACCCGGCATACGGTTACGGCTATCCGGCGTATGCCTACGGGTATCCTTACGCCTACCCTTATGGGTACGGCTACCCTTACGTCGGCTATTACCCGTATTTCGGGTTCGGCGGATATTACGGCGGCTACTATGGCGGATACGGATATCGCGGCGGCTATGGTTATGGGGGCTATGGTTACGGCGGATACGGATATCGCGGCGGCTACGGTTACGGCGGCGCCCGGGGCTACGGCGGCGGGTTCGGGGCTCGCGGCGGTGGTGGCGCGGTGCGAGGTGGCGGCGGCGGTCGCAGATAAATCCGCTTTCAGAGTGTGCAGTTTCGAGGGCCGCTCCCTTTCGGGGCCGGCCCTTTTTGTTTGCTGAGCAGCTAGCCGCAGAGGTTGAGCGAAATCGCTCAGTCGGCGATCATCAGTTCGCCGGCGACGATCGCGCGCGTGCGCGGAAGCCGGCCCGCCTTCGCGGCCACCCCGAGCGCAATCAGCGCGATCAGATATGCTCCCAGCTTGATCCAGTCAGCGGTCTGCCCGCGCGGCAGCAGTTTCCACAGGATCATAAGCAGTGTCTGCGCCAGCGTGACCGCCCAGACCGAGCCGTAGAAATAGCGGCGCTCGGTGCCCTCGCCTTTCGTTGACGAGCGCACCCGCGGCAGGATGCCGAGGGCGCCGAGGATAAGGATGGTCACGTAGAGCGGGAAATAGGCGTAGTTGTAGATCTGCTTCAGAATCCAGACGCCGGTGCCGGCTGCAATCACCAGTCCCGCCAGATTGAGCAGCGCGAAGGTGACTATGTCCGCCCAGGCGAATGTATAACAGATGCGCCGGTAGAGCGGATTCGGTTTGTCTTCGGTGAAGCGCAGGATGTAGGGCCTCGGCTCCACGCCCGGAAGCTGGCCGAAAAAGCCTGCGACACCCGTCGCGATCATCACCGAGATCAGCCAGATCAGGTTGTAGCCGCTGGGGCCGTGCGCGAATAGATCGAAGGTCAGCGGACCGGGCGCGAGGAAGAAGACCCAGATCCAGATGGGCCAGTGCGCCAGGCGGTAGATCTTTTTATTGCGTTCGCGGTATTTGATCATCCCTGAGTGACGCCGAATTCGCGGGCGTGGCGCTCGCGTCCCAGGCCGGCCACAATGCTGCCGACAAGGAAGATGATGCCGCCGCTTAATGCCATTGTCGTCGCATAGGAGAAGTGTTCCGCGAACGCCGCCTGGATGTAGCCGATCGTGCCCGAAAACACTACCCCGCACTGATAGGCGAAGCCCGGCAGAAAGCCGCGCACGGAATCGGGCGAGAGTTCGGAAAGATGCGCGGGAATGGCGCCCCACGCGCCCTGCACCATGAACTGCATCAGAAACGCGCCGGCGATGAGCACGCGGCACATTCGGCGCCAGAGCCCAGAGCGGGATCATGGCGATGGCCAGCAGCAGGCCGGTCACGATGGCGCGGCGGCGTCCTTTGAAATCGGAGTAATAGCCGAAGATGATGCCTCCGCAGATGGCGCCGACGCCGGAGAACGCGGAGATCAGCGAGCGCTTCCCGGCGTCGAAATGCCAGTAGCGCTGCAGGAACGTGGGGTACATGTCCTGCGTGCCGTGCGAGGCGAAGTTCATGCAGGCCATCAGCAGCGTCAGATAGAGGAAGAGCTTCCAGCTGCGACAGGATGGCGCCGGTCAGATCGCGCCAGTCGGTCTTCCTGGTTTTCTCCCACACTTCGGATTCCTTCACGCGCACGCGGATGAACAGCGCCAGCAGCGCGGGCAGGCCGCCGATGAAGAACATGGGACGCCATCCGAAGCGCTTGAAGAGGAAGAAGTAGCAAAGCGCGGCGAGCAGGTTGCCGAGCGCGTAGCCCTGTTGCAGAATGCCCGAGACCAGACCGCGGAATTTCGGAGAAACCTTCTCCATCGCAAGCGACGCGCCGACGCCCCATTCGCCCCCCATGCCGATGCCGAAGAGCGCGCGCAGAATGATGAACGATGTGTAGCCGGGCGCAAAGCCGGTGGCGACTTCGACAACGGAATAGAAGATCAGGTCGATCATCAGCGGCAGGCGGCGCCCGTACCGGTCGGCCATCAGTCCGAAGAGGAAGGCTCCGACTGGCCGGAATGCAAGGGTGACTGTGATGCTGAGGGCCATCTGGGCGTCGCTGCGGTGGAATTCGCTGCCGATGGCGGTGAGGCAGTAGACGACCAGAAAGTAATCAAACGCGTCCAGGGTCCAGCCGAGGAAACTGGCGGTGACCGCGGCGCTTTGATCAGTGGGTCGCGACACGGCGACGGGGACAGCCTGGCTCACCCCGACGATTGTATCTTCAGGCGAAGGGCGACCCGGCTGTGTGGAAATTCACGTGCACACTGTTTGCGTTATGACACCGGTAGATAAAGCTTCCCTGGGAGAGAAAGAACAGGTGGAAAAGCAGGAAGACCTGCGCCACGAGTGGCTGGAAGAGGATATTCTGGACGAGCGCCGGAAGCCGAATCTGGAAGAGATCGAGGAGGACCCGGAAGTTCTGTAACCCTGATTGTGGGGCAGATTGTCTATCTGCGGCCGATTTGCCAAATCGGCCTCGCCGTTTGTGAACGATAGCGAGCCCGCCCCACTATTTAAAGCTCAGGCGCAGATGGCTGGTGGGCGTCTTGTAGCTCAGAATCAGGCTGCGCGGCTTCGCCTTGCCGAAGGGGAAGAATAACAGGCCGGAGACCGGTTCAGAAACCGTCTTCTCAGCCAGCATGCGCTTCTTCAGCGCGTCCAGAGCCGGATCGGCCTTCGCGTCGTCCTTCATTTCCACTTTGACGCTTTGGAGCGGCTTGGGGGAGTCGGCATTCGCCTTGTTCCCATACGTGTTTGTCACCACCAGCGCGCCCGCGCCGGCGATCTGCGATGCCACCAGAAATGGCCCGGTGTGCTCACCGCTGGCCTCCGAACGCAGAATGAAGTCGTCGAGGTGCACCTGATAGTCCTTGTCTTTGGGACTGATTTTCACCTCGAGCACGATGTAGTCGCCATGGAAGTCGGAGCCGAATTCCTGTATGAGCTGCTCGGCGCTGACGATGGTGGCGGTGACAGCGACGCTCGCGTCTTCCTCGTGACCCTGTGGCGCTTTTTTCTCGGCCGCCTGCAGCGCGAGTGCAGATATTAGTAAGATAACGGCGGTTTTCATAAATGTGGCATCCATTCAAATGCGGCCGTGCCGATCAGAATGCCGATGAGCGTTCCGGCGACGACGTCGCTCAGATAGTGCAGTCCGAGGATAACGCGCGAAACGGCCACGCTCAAGGCGCAGAACATCAGTCCGGCGAGCAGCGCGGGATAGAAAAGGCCGAGCGTGGTCGCGAACGCGAATGCGGTGATCGAGTGGCCGGATGGAAACGAGAAACGGTCGGGCGGCAGCAAAACGGACCAGACGTGCGGTTCGGTGGCGCAGGGGCGTTCACGGCCGATGATCCTCTTCAGAACGCGGAACGTCAGTTGTCCGCTGACGATGGCCAGAGCGCCGGCGACAAGCGCCTGAAAACGCTGTGGTCCGCCGAAGACAAGAAGAACGAGGCCGATCGTTCCCCAGAGCCAGCCGTCTCCGGCGCGCGTGGCAATCAGCATCCAGCGGCGCACCCAGCGGGGCGCGTGCCAGCGGTTGAGCCGAAGCATGAGTCTGCGGTCGCCTGCATCAATGTGGCGAAACATTTGTCAACCGTCCACAACGCTCGCCCGAGTGGCGGGCTGTGCACTCCCGGCGTTATGCCGCCTCTGTTTTGATTTTACTGTCGACAGAGGCTTCGGTGTGACAATCGGCGTGTGAGAATCGGTAGGAATGAAAACAGTCGAATTGGTGTTCTTCGATGCGGGCGGAGGACATCGCAGCGCCGCCAATGCGCTGTGCGAGGTCGTGCGCCGCAGCGAGCGGCCCTGGGAGATGAAGATGATGAATCTCCAGGAACTGCTCGACGAGATGGATGTCTTCCGCAAACTCACCGGCATTCGACTGCAGGATCTTTACAACCTGATGCTGCGGCGCGGGTGGACGCTGGGGTCCCCGATTCTGATGAAAGGCATGCACGCCGTCATCCGCACGCTGCATGGAAAACAGGTGAAACTGCTCGCGGACTACTGGCGAAGGGCCCGGCCCGATATGGTCGTTTCCGTGATCCCGAATTTCAATCGCGCGCTGTTTGACGCGATAGGGCGCGTGATGCCGGGTGTTCCCATGGTGACGATCCTCACCGACATGGCTGACTATCCGCCGCACTTCTGGATCGAGCGGCAGCAGCAGTATTTCATCTGCGGGACCGAGAAGGCGTATCAGCAGGCGCTGGAACTCGGCCACACGCCCGATCGCGTGTTCCGCACTTCGGGGATGATTCTGAATCCGAAATACTACGAGCCGGTCGAAGTGGACCGCGGCCCTGACCGCGTCGCGCTCGGGTTGGACCCGGATCTCCCCACGGCGCTGATGATGTTCGGCGGCGAGGGCTCGCCGAAAATGCTCGAAATCGCGCGCTCTCTCGACGCGAGCGATATGAAGCTGCAGATCATCGCGATCTGCGGGAAAAACAGGAAGCTCGAAGCCGCCATGCGTTCGATGAAGAGCCGCATTCCGGTTCACGTGGAAGGCTTCACGCGCGAGGTGCCGCGCTTCATGCGCCTCGCCGATTTCTTCATCGGCAAACCGGGGCCGGGCAGCATCAGTGAAGCCGTTGCAATGGGCCTGCCCGTGATCATCGAACGCAATTACTGGACGCTGCCGCAGGAAAGGTTCAACACCGAGTGGGTGGAGCAGCAGGGCGTGGGGATTTCACTCGACAGCTTCCGGCATCAGATTACCGACGGCGTGCGAAGAATGATCGATCCGGTTAAGAGGTGCGAGTTCGTGAAGAGAGTCAGCGAGCAGCGCAATCGCGCGGTGTTCGAGATCCCGGAGATTCTCGAAAGAATTCTGGAACGCAGCTTAACCGAACCGCGACTGTGAAGGAGCGGCAACGCCAAACCCCTCAGACAAATGACATCCCTGCGAAGCTGACTATGCTTTGCGGGTCGATGTTCCATTGCTCGTAGCGTTCAATCGCGCCGCGCGCGTTCGGCACGACTTTCAGAAATGTATAGACCGGCGACGAGCCGCACCACTTGAGGTCGTCGTGATTCTCCTGGACAAGGTCCCAGAACCCAGTAGCGTCGCCTGCGGCCACGCGTTCCATGCGCTGACGGTCGCGGCTCGCGACGGCGAGCATTTCGTTTTCGTTCGCGAGAGCCGTGAACTCGTCACCGTAGCGGCGTCCCATGTGCGCCATGTCGATGCCGAGCACGAAGAAAAGCCGGTCGCTTTCACGCGCCGCGATCCCGCCGAGCACGTCGAGGAAACGCGCCACATTTTCGTTCGATTCAGGCTTGCCGCCGCGATAGATGCTGTGCGCGTATGAGCCGCAGAGGATCGGCAGAACGCTGATGTCCGGGCCGTAGATCGACTGCAGAAAGAGCACCTGGAACTCGATCGAGTGCTCAACCGCGTGGCAGTAGTCTTCCGTGCCGATCGAGTTCGGCGCGAGGCGCGTCAGTTCGTCCACCAGAGCCACGTTCGTGCGCGATGCGCCCCATGGCGTGACGTAAGGCTTCCGTGTCAGGCCGAAACGCTCGGAGGCGCCGTAGTGAGAGGTGCCGAGGATAACGAAGGTGCGGTCCTTGTATTCCGGGCCGAGCAGACGATAGGCAGCGCGATAGGATTCGTAGCCGCCAGCGGGGCTGACATGCGGCGCCGCGATGCCGATGAGATGGCCGCGATGGAAGGGCGAAGCTGCCTGCGGCGGCGCTTCCTTCGGCATCCACTGCCGAAACGTCGCACTGAGTTCGGCACGGTCTTCCGGATAAGCCGATCCCGCATGCGAGGGTTCGCGCACGACCGCTTCGGCAAACTCGCGTTGCCGCCGCGCTTTGATCTCCGCGAAAATCGCGTCGTCGAGAAATCCGCTGCGCGAAAGGATGGCGACAAGCTCGTTCTTAAGATCGCTGACATCAAGGTCGCCCGAAATCTGCACAAGCTTCGCATGCAGATCGAGATCGGTCTGTCGGCCGTCGAAACACGTCAGGCATTCCACCAGTTGCGGGGGGATGATCAGGACCGCATCGGAATAGCGGAAGCTGTCGCGTATGAGGAGACCGGGCCGGTCTTCAACAGGCGACGGCATGAAATCCAGATCGCCGCGCAGACGCGGCAGGGGCGATGACACGCGACTATCGTAGCGTGCTCACGGCTCTGTGACAGCTCACGGCGCTGTGACAGCTCAGGGTTCGGCGACGGTGATGAACGCGGGAAGATCGTCGGTGGTGGCGTCATTATCCGGCTGGCCCTTATGCAGATCGCAGTCCGGCGGCTCGGTACCGGCGACGAAATATTCTGGCCGGGTGTCGGGGCAGTACGGACCGGCGCGCTTGCCGGTCAGCCGGCAGATTTGGACCTGATCGATTCCATCCGGCATAGCGAATTCCTGCGCATTGCGGTAGGCACCGAGCAGCGCGGCGCGCTTCATAAATTCCGTCCAGATGGGAAGCGCGGAGCGGGCGCCTTCGAGATTGAGTTCACGGTAGTCGTCGAAGCCGACCCAGACAATGCAGAGAAGCCGCGACGTAAATCCGGCGAACCATCCGTCATGCGAGGTGCCGGTTTTGCCGGCGGCCGGGAGAGTAAATCCGCGCGCCCGCACTCCCGCGCCTGTGCCGTACTGAAGGACGCTTTCCATCATGTTCACCATCAGCCAGTTCACACGGGGGTCTAACGCTTGATGAGAAGGCGCCTGACGGAGAGACGCCCGGGCGCCGGCGATGACCGTGGGTGGCACGTAATAACCTCCGTTGGCAAAGACCGTGTATGCGCCCGCCATCTCGAGCGGCGTGACCTGATAAGCACCGAGAGCGACTGCGGGCGTAGCCTTGATGCCGTCGTTCAGTCCCGCGCGCCGCGCCATGTTCACCACTTCGCCGTAGCCGATCGCCTCCGCCACGCGGACGGCGGCGATGTTGTCCGAATGCGCCAGCGCATCGCGCAGCGTGAGAGTGCCGTACACCTGGCCGCGGTAATTTGCCGGCTGGTAAGGCTTGCCGCCGAACCAGAACGTGGTCGGAGTATCGTCGACCATGGAAGCGGGAGTGAAACCGTCGCTGCCGGAAATTCCGCTTGTCAACGCCGCGGCGTACACGAAAGGCTTGAAGACGGAGCCCGGGGGACGCTTCGCAAACACGCGGTTGAGCTGGCTCCGCGCATAGTCGCGACCGCCGATGAGGGCTTTGATTTCACCCGTATGCGGATCGAGCGCGATCAGCGCGACTTCTGCTTTCGCTCCCGCGTCCGCTTTGCGGGCAGCGAGCTGGCGGTCCACCTCCTGCATACCGGCGGCAACAGCTTGTTCAGCGGCGCGCTGAAGATTCAGATCGATGGTTGTAAAAACGGTACCCGGGAGTTCGCCTCCCTCGCGGGTCTTTGTCAGCTCATCGTTGACGAGGTCGAGGAACCAGGGCGCGCGCGCGGCACTGACTGAGCTGGCGGAGACTTGAACGGGAGCGCTTACCGCATTGTCATATTCAGCAGCGGAGATGTACCCGTTTTCGCGCATCAGGCCGAGCACCAGGTTCCGGCGCTCGCCGGCCCGTTCGGCATAGCGGAACGGATTGAAGTAGCTCGGGCGCTGCACCAGGCCTGCCAGCAAGGCGGCTTCGGGCAAGCTGATGTCGCGGAGCTCCTTGCCGAAGTACAGCCGGGAAGCCTCCCCGAATCCGTGAACGCTGTAAGCCGCCTGCCTGCCGAGGTAAACCTGATTGACGTACGCCTCGAAGATCCGCTGCTTCGACCACGTATGTTCGAGATGCACCGTCATCATGACTTCAGCGAATTTGCGCGTCCAGCTCTTGCGCGGCGTGAGCCAGAGATTGCGCACCAACTGCATGGTGAGCGTGGAAGCTCCCTGTTCCTTGCGCTGGTCGCGAAAATCCACCCACGCGGCGCGCACGATGCGCGGAAGATCGAGTCCGTGATGCGAAAAAAAATGCTTGTCTTCCACGGCGACAATGGCGTTCGTCAGAACCGGCGGAATTGCCGCGAAGGGTACAATAACGCGTTCTTCGCTCCGCCGCGTGTTCCGGGTATCGGTGTCTTTTTCACCGGCGGAAAGCGTCGTGAGCAGCGGAGAGCGGGTCTCGATCTGCCGCAGCTCTCTTCCGTTGGAAGTGATGCGCGCGATACGGCCGCCCGCTAACGTCACGGTGCAGGATGATGCCGTCCCGGCCGGAAATATCTTCACTTCAGGGCCGGACACGCGGTAAGAACCCGCAGGTCCCGCCGGCGCGTTCTCCGAAAAACCCGCGGTTTCCAGCTCTGCCGCGAGATCGCTCGCGCTGAGGCTGTCGCCTTGGGCGATCACCAGTGGCGCGGCGTATACGTTGACCGCGTCGGGAAATGCGCCATCACGCAGACGGCTGTCGATCTGCCGGGCGAAGCGCAGATAAGGTACCGCGGCGGCGAGCAACACTGCCGCGCACACCAGGCCCGCAATGAGGGCCGGGGTCAGAAGCAGCTTTACTCCCGACTTCTGCGGCGGATCTTTCTTCGGGGAACCCTCTTCAGTGGCGGGCGGCGGAACGCGGGGGGCAGGATCGTGAAAAGGTTCATCCGGTTCCGATTGATCCGGACCGGGGGAGGGAGGGAACATGCGCTCTTACACCTGCGCATGAGCGTCCAATGAGCGGAGCGATACAGAGCGTCAGTTGCGGGGGAGCTTCTCGAGTTCCGCAGCGCTTTCCTCGATTTTGTCCTCGCGGTAAAGCACGCTCGCCAGCGCCTTCCTCGCATCCACATTGTTGGGCTCGGCTGTGAGCACCTGTTTGTAGATGTTTTCGGCCAGTGAGTACTCTTTGTTATCGGCGTACTGGGCAGCTGCCTTCATTCGGCTCGCCGTGTCGGCGCCGAGCGGCGGTGGCGGAGCCTTCGGCGAAGCGGCAGAATCGGCCGAAGCTGGAGACGCCCCATTGGCAGCGGTTGCCCCGGATGCGGGAGCCGTGCCCTTGTCGTGGCTCAGCAGCCTCGGGAGTTGAAACGCGCCAGCCACGATCACCGCGAGCACGGCTATCGTGATCCAGAAAATCTTTGCATTGAAACCGCGCGATGATTTGCGCCGCACCGGCTTGGCCTCATACACGGCATGCGGACCGGAAAACGACGGCGTCACCGTCTCTGCGGGAGCAGCGAGGCGTTTGGGCAGTTCCTGCGTCAGCTTGTCTACACCGCTGATCAGCCGGCTGAGATTGTCTTCGGTGCGTTGCGAGTATTCGCGCAGCTGATTCATGGCCTCGGCCTGCTTGGCCATGTCGGTTTCCAGCGCCGAAACGCGCTGCACCAGCTTCACCTGGATGTTCTTCACGAACGTCTCCAGCGTGCGCAGGTGGGTTTCCTCTATCTCCTGCTGGAGCCTGGTCGCCATGTCCTGGAAACGGCTGGTGACCGCCTCCTCGATCATCTGCGGCAGACGCGCTTCGATTTCCATCACCGAACGGCCGACAGCCACTTCACGGCCGGAGCGGGTATCCCCGAACGTGTCGGCTATCTGACGATCCAGCCAGCCGCGCGGATTGTTGGGGACCGGGGACTCCCCGGACTCCATGTCGCCGATTCGACCCTCGATGTCTTCGAGGCGGTCGAGAAGCGGCCGGATGCCTTCGGCCATCATTTCGAGAATCTCGTAATCGCGCTCTGCCAGGTTGTCCGCATGCACGTCCTCGCGAATGCGCTGGCGGAGCCTTTCGGGACCGGCGTTGCGGGCGGATCCGGCGCGGCGCGGTCCGGCCACGCGCGAGTCGCGGGAAGCTCGCAGGCGCCGCTCCTCAGATTGTTCTTCGTCGCGCCCTGCCGTTGCATGCGGTTCGCGCTCGCGCGGGCGGGGCGGTTCTTCGAGAATGCGGCGGTCGAGCCCGTCGCGCCCCAGCTGCGGGGAAAAATACTGGCCGCCGTCGCGCACGTAAGAGATCGCGTCGATGAGGTGACGCGCGGGACCGTTCTTGAGCAGGTAGGCATCGCCGCCCGCCCGCACCACTTCGCGGATGATGTCGGCATCGGAACTGCCTGAGAGGATGACGATCCTGGTGCCGAGAGCCTCCGAGCGCACGCGGCGCACCAGTTCGATACCGTGCAGTTTCGGCAGATTCAGATCGACAACGGCCACATCCGGCCGCAGCTCGCGGATACGCGCCAGCGCGTCTTCACCGTCCGAACACTGCGCAACCACATTGAAATTGGGCGCGCCATGCAGTACGGCGGCAAGGCCGTCGCGGCGCAGGGCGTCCTCGTCGGCCAGGAGGATCGTGATTTGCTCAGACGAAGCCATTGAGACCGAAGGGACTTGTCACTATCTTAACGTGAATGCGGCGGACGAAAAGGTTCAATAGACTCGTCTGCCTATCCGAACAGTTTCCATCGGCGGGGCTTTTCGGACAAATCAAAAGGCGTCAGTGGCGGGAGTGGCGCATAGGATGAAGCGGCCCCCGCGGCTGCAGGCTGAACTTCTTCTGCCGCGGCCGGAGCATTTTTTACGATCAGCTTATCGAGCCCGCCCAGCAGCTTTTGAACGCTCGTTTCCGTGCGCAGGGAACATTCGCGCAGCTCGTGCATGGAGGCCGAATGACTGCCGACCTCTTCCTCCAGCCGCGAGATCCGCTGAATCATCCTCGTCTCGACGCCCGAGGCGAAGGCGTCCAGTATCTCTTTCTGCCCCTGCAGGGATTCCGCTTTCAATCCGATTTCCAGGTCGGCCATGCGCTGCGCAACGGTTTCCTCGATCCACCCGCGCAGTTCCTCCTGGGCCTGGCTGGCAGGTGTGATCGCGCTCAATCGATTTTCCAGGTCGTCGAGCCGCTCGGCCAGTTTGTTGGCCGCGTCACTGCCGGGCGCGGGCAACTGCGCCGCCATCGCCTCGCCTAGGCGGATGCCCGCTCCGAGAACGATACCGCTCCCCACCGAAACCGCGAGAATCTTAAGCAGACTGGCCATTTTACTAACAGGATAACTACGTTTTTTCAACAGAAACTTAACAGTTTCTCTATTGCCCCGTTTCATCCCCCGGCTTATCCTGTGAAAGATCGGAAAGCCCCGACAGGGAAAATCCGCATATCAGTTCAGCGCCGTAGTAGTATGCAGGTTCCTCTGGATCGCGAATTTGACGAGGCCTGCAATGCCGTCGACCTCGAGTTTGCGCATGATATTCGCGCGATAAGTGTCCACAGTTTTCGGACTGATCTCTAGCATTTTCGCGATATCTTTGGGCCGCATTCCATCCACGAGAAACGAAAACACCTCATATTCCCGCTTGCTCAACAGAGCCAGTGAATCCTTTTTATCTATCTTATTATCAATAACATCCCGCCGGATCAGAGGCGTCAGATACTGCCCGCCGTCCTGAATGTAATTGATGGCATCGAACAAATGCCGCGAGCTTCCGTCTTTCAACAGGTATCCGTCCGCTCCACTGCGAAATAATTCGCGAATGACATTTTCGTCGCGGGTGATCGAGAGCACGATGAGTCTGGTCTCCGACTTGGTCTGACGCATCCGCCGGATGACATCGAGACCGCTCAGCTTGGGCATCTGGAGATCCAGAATGGCAAAATCCGGTTTCAGCGCAAGGATCAGTTCCACGGCTTCCACGCCGTCCGCAGCCTGGCCGAGAATCTTCATCTCCGGCCGCTCGGCAAATTTTGCCGCGATGCCCTCGCGGAGTATGCCGTGATCGTCTGCAAGCACGATAGTTACAGGTTTCGTCGAGGAGTCCATGTTCAATATCCTTTTCAGTCCTCCGTTCAATCCGCTGTGATCGGGAGGCGCACAGAAATCCTGACTCCTTCGGGGCTGCTCGCAATATCGCAGCTCCCGCCGAGATCCGCGGCATGTTCACGCATCGCCTGAAGGCCGATGCCTCTACCGGCTGGCGAGGTTTCAGCGGGGAAACCGTGACCATTGTCTTCAAGATACAGTTCCACGAGATGATTTGCACCAGGTTGTCCACCGGGGTGTCCACTGACGTCCCGGCCGGGCGCCAGAGAAATCGTCAGCCGCGTGGCACCGGAATGACGGCTTACGTTCGAAATGCACTCCTGGGCGCAGCGATAGAGCGCAACTTTGACTGCATGTGAAGGCTCCTGCGGGAGCGGCAGGATGTGCAGTTCGACATCGACGTGACCGTCGAGGCCGCTCGACTGCACCAGACTGCGCAGCGCATCGGCGGTATTAAGCGCCTGCCAGTCAGGCGGATGCAGGCTGTGTGAGACCGCCCTGACCTGCTGCAGGGCCTCGTCGGCCAGCGTCTGCAGGCGCACCAGCGCGTCGCGTCCGGCGGGCGGGAGGTCAGTTGCGCAGTGGGACAGCGTTTCCAGATTCAGCTTGATGCCTACGAGCGGTTGTCCCGCCCCGGCGTGCAACTCACGGGCGATGCGGGACCGTTCGCGCTCCAGTTCTTCGACTATCATGCGGCCTGCAGCGCGTTTTGGCAAACTGCGCGCCAGCCTGTCGCGCTCCAGCAGGCCATACAGGCGGATGTTCTTCTCGGCGATCATCGAGAGGATGTCAGCCCAGGCCGTCATTTCCGCACTACCGATGTCCATCCGCATAAGACTCGTCCCAGACGATTCAGGTTCTTCCTATACTCTAAACTCGATTGTTGGTCGACTCCTCCACTAAAATAAGGGTCTTCCGGGTGAATAGTAATAGTACCGCAAATTCATACTATCACCTGCAAATGGGATGGGAACGCCCCTATAATTACGGCTTGCCCTCAAAGATCCTGAAAGCCGCCGGAAAGACGACGCTGATCGTCCTCGGCGCAGGATTCGGGTTGATTCGTAGTTTGAAACTCCTCGGGAATCCGTCCGGCGACGCCCGCACGATAGAAAACCTTAAGGCGCAGGTGAACACCCTGCATCTGGCGATCTCCCGGCTGGCCTCCCACACCGAACAGATTGAGAGCCAACTGGGCCAGATGGGCGCCCAAATGGTGACCAAACAGGAGATCAATCAGACCCTGGAACGGGTGTTCGGCCGGATTGAAGACGAAGTGGAAGCCCGGTTCGAGCACCAGGCGAGGTCGGTGGGGGCGCTCCGTACCATGGTCGGGCAGACCGATGAACTGCTGAAACGCGTCCTTGAGGGACTCGAAGAACTCAGCGGCGCGGAACGCCCCTGAAGTTACCTGTCGCGGGCCGCGACGGCCCTTTGCGGTCGGGTCAGAACTTGAACTGCTGCCGGTCGGCCGCTGGCTGCGTCTGCGCCTGTACTGGCATCTTCTCGACGAAGAAAGAGCGTGGCGGCTGCCAGATGGTCGTGGCAGGTCGACGCGGGTCGCCGGCGGCGCTGTCCACCGAACTGTTGCCCGGGGTGAGGTTCTTCAGACCGTAGAGCGCCAGCTCGAAACGGTCCTTCACGCCCAGTTTCTGGAATAAGCGCGAGAGGTAGACCTTTACCGTGCCTTCCGAAATGTTCAGGGCAGTGGCGATTTCCTTGTTCTTCAGGCCCTGCGAAAGCAGACTGACCAGTTGGCCTTCGCGCCGCGTGAGCGAGTAGCGGCGGGCCGACATAATACTGTCGGTCAGAGCCTTCTCAAACCACAACTCGCCTTCGTTGACCCTGGTCAGACAGCGCAGCAGGGTTTCGACGGGCAGGGTCTTGCGCAGAATACCCCGCACGCCGAGGCTCATGGCCTGCAGCGCCAGTTCTGTGGAAATCGAGTGCACCCAGAGCACGATCCTGGCGTGGCGGGCTATCTCGTGAAGACCGCTTAGCACCCCAAAGTTCACTCCGGCGGTCAGATCGACCAGGAGAATGTCGGGCTGATGCGATAGCCATCTGATCCCGCAGGGCATCTATCCCAGTGCAATACGATATCAGACGCATCTGATCTGACCCGGCGAGGATCCTCGAGAGGCCTTCCGCGAGAATCGGTTCATCACTGCACAAAAGCAAGTTAGCCATTGCCATGTATGGGAGCTTACCATTCTGCAGACGAAATTTCTAATACTTTTTGAGTTTTCTATTGATTATTTTGACTTCAATCTTTGTACATACGACGTTGGCGATACATCGCCGGACAGGATACGCCTGCCCCGCGACCCGCGCATCATTACTGTTTTCCCGCCCCTGAACCGCCCTCATATCCATAGTGCTATATCACTTTTTTTCTATATCTTAAGCGGATAAGTATCTTTGCAACAGAACGTTAACGGCTCAGCTATACATCGCGCGTAACGACCGATAACGCGATCATGCAACCCAATTATGGTATTGTTCCAGCCTCGGCGCTGGTAATAAATTTGAGGTTACAGCCTAAATAATGGACCGCCGAACCAAATCGCGAATCGACTTGCAGCTGACGTGTTACGTCGGCGCCGGAAGAATAAAAGGGGAACCACTGCGAACCCTCACCAGAAATCAGCCGCACAGGCATGCTCATGCGCTGGGTGGACGGATACCCTCTTCCGAGGGTAGACAGAAAGCTGATACTCGACATTGAATTGCCGGAAAATTCCGAGTTTGGCCCCAGAGTAATGCGGTGCCGGACTCAGGTGGCTCGCGTAGTTCCAGGTCCTGGAAACTCCCATGAGGTGGCACTTCGCGTCCTGAGCATGCGGTTTATCAAGAGCAGGCGGCAGATCAAACCTGCCGACCTTCTCAAAATGCCGATCAAGGCAGCGCGGGTAAGTTAATGCTCGTTCCCACACCGGCAGCGGAACCGAAAGCATGCACATTGGCGGCACGCGCCGGCGTCGCGGCTGTTGCCGGGCATCGCGCGGTTGCTTCCTTCGCTGACGGACCTCGCCTTCGTGATGCCGCTGATCTTTATTTTCGCCGAAGCTGGACGGCGCGCGAACACTGCTCTCGACGGCGACACGGGCTGGCACATCCGCACCGGCGAATGGATTCTGGCCCACCATCAGGTTCCTCACGTCGACCTGTTTTCCTTCAGCCGTCCGGGCGCGCCGTGGTTCGCCTGGGAATGGCTTTGGGACGTGCTTTTCGCCCTGCTTCATCAGCGGTGGGGACTGGCCGCGGTGGTTCTGGCAAGCTTGGCCGTGATCTGCCTGACAACGGCATGGGCTGTTCCGGCTTATCCGGCGCAAATGCAACAACGGTTTAGTTGCCATAGCCGTGACCCTATTGGCGACGGGGGGCTGCTCAATTCATTGGCTGGCCGGCCCCATCTTTTTACTCTTCTCTTTTTCGTCGTCACGCTGCATATCACGGAGCGCGCCGCCGAGGGCCGCACGCATCTGCTCGCCTGGCTGGTTCCGCTCACGCTCGTCTGGACGAACATGCACGGCGGATTCTTCGTCGTCTTCCTGGTGCTCGCCTGCTATATCGGGTCCGATCTGCTGAACGCGCTCATCGAACCCGATGCTCTGCTGCGCCGCGGGTTTCTGCGCAACGCGCGGCCCTGGTTGGTGACGTTCGGGGCCTGCTTCCCGGTCACATTCATCAATCCCTACGGCTGGGGTCTGCACCAGCACGTCTTTCAATACATCACCGACCCTTACCAACTGCAGCACATCGCCGAATTTCAGGCGCTGAATTTCCACTCGCCGGCCGTCGTTCTATTTCGAGCCGCTGATGATTCTGGCCTTGCTGACCGCGCTGTGGGACGCGCGGCACCGCCGGTTCGCGGACGTTTTTCTGAGTCTCGGCTGGCTGCATCTGGCTTTGATCGCGCAGCGTAATCTGCCGCTCTTCGCGATCGCCGCCGCGCCGATCGGTGGCCCGCGGGATTGCTTGCCGCAATCGCCGCCGCGCGCGACCACTGGGCTGGCGGGCTGGATGCAGCGCGCACCGCGCGCTGGTTTGAGAGCGCCGGCGCGAGCTTCGAAGAGACAGACCGGCTGTGGCGCGTGCATCTGGCGAGCGTGCTGCCCACTGGTCGTGGTCGGCCTGCTTCTGATGCTGCCCCGGCCCGTATCCGCGAAGCTGAACCCGGTGCAGGATCCAAAGTGTGTTCCCCGCGGGCGCGCTCACCGTTCGTGCGGCAGCCCGAGCCGCAGCGCATATTCGCCGAAGACCAGTGGGGCGATTACCTGATCTACAACCTCTATCCGTCGAAGAAGGTCTTCATCGACGGCCGCAGCGATTTTTACGGCGACGAATTCGGCGCAGCCTACCTCGATCTGATGAACGTGCAAGTACGGCTGGGAGAAGACGCTCGACAAATACGCCATCGATACCATCGCTGCTGTCCGCCGCCATGCGCGCTGGCCAGCACTACTCAAGATCTCGCGCGACTGGCGCGTGGTGTACGACGACGGACGCGCCGTCGTATTCCGCCGCAGTGCCCCAGGTCCTTGGTACCGGCAGGCCAGGCGCGCGCCAGGTTCTCTCGTTTCCAGTGACGAGAGGAACATCCGTGATCGTGCGATCACGAAATCCAACACCCGTGATCTGAACCACGCACAGCGCGGTATGGAAAAGATCACCCAACCAAAAACCCAGAGGAGGAGACACACACAAATGAAGAAAATGATCATGAGTTTCGTAAAGGACGAACAGGGCCAGGACCTGATCGAATACACCCTGCTGATGGCTTTTATCGCTCTGGCGTCGGCTGCCATCTTCACCAACGCCGGCAAGAGCATCACGGGCATCTGGAGTTCGGCCAGCACCCAGCTGCGTTGCGGCCAACGCCAGCAGCTAGTCGCGGCCTGAGGGGGCGCCGGGGAACCGGGCGCCCCGCTCGCACAGGATTCAGGGTTCGGAGGAATGTTTTGAATGGGAGAGAGAGAGAAGAAATGTTGTCACGTCTGAGAAAGTTTTGGCAGGATGAGTCCGGCCAGGATCTCATCGAGTACACGCTGCTGATGGCGTTCATCGCGCTGGCGTCCGCCTCGCTGTTTCTCAGCGCCGGCAACAGCGTCGGGGATCTGGGGCCAGGCCAGCACTCAGTTATCGCCGCCAACACCAGCAGCTAGCTGCCGAGTGTTTTTTGAGGGGCGTCCGCCCGGACGCCCCTTTCCCTGTTGAATACGGTCACGGAAAGAAGATTCAAACCTGGGATCAGGAAATAAAAATCAATGACAAAGCGATTACTCGGTGTGCTCGCGTTTGCGCTGGCCGTATCGGCCGGCGCGGCGTTCGTGCTTTATCAGCTGATCGCGTCGCGCATGACGGTCGGCGCCTCGACCAGCCCGCCACGATCAAGGTCTGGTCGCATCGAAGACCTGGAAACGGGCGCTTTGATCAGGAACGGGAGTTCCGACACAGGAATATCTGACGCTGCCTCCCGGGAGCGATCACAAAGAAGGAAGACATCATCAACCGCGGCGTTACCGCGCCGATCCACGAGGACGCGCCGTTCTACGAAGCATCCCTCGCGCCCAAAGGCGCGGGCGCGGGTTTCGCGGCCACCATTCCCAAGGGCATGCGCGCCTTTGCCGTGCATGTCAACGAAGTGGTTGGCGTGGCGGGATTCGCCGTCGCCGGAATGCGCGTCGACGTGCTGTTTCCGGCAACGCCGCCGGCAGCAGAAGGCGCAGCCGCGCCGGCAGCATCACCCGCACGCTCCTGCAGAACATTCAGGTGCTTTCCGCCGGACAGAACTATCAAAAAGATGCCGAGGGGAAGCCGGTCATGGTCCAGGTGGTCAATCTGCTGGTGACTCCCGAACAGGCCGAGATCCTGAAGCTCGCTACGCAGCAGACGATTCAGCTCGTACTGCGGAATCCCGCCGACAGGGAAATTGTGAATACGCCTGGCGCGGCGACGGCGAATCTCTTCGGCGGCAGGCTCCGCGCGGCGCGTCTTGAGGTCGGCGGCAATGGCGAAGCGGCGCCGGGGAAGGCGCCAGTCCATGCGCCACCGGTTGCGCCACCGCCGCCTGCGCCCAAACCGCGCACAATCACGATCGAAGTCTTTTCCGGCACCACCCGGACGCAGTCGACATTTATCGATCCCAACTCAGCTCCCGGGCCTGTTCCGGCCGAGGTGTCCAGACCATGAGGACACGCATCGTCAAACTGATACTGTCGGCAGTCGTGGTCGCCGGCCTGGGCGGGCTTCACGCGGCGCAGCAGCCGGTTACTCAACCTGGCGTCGAGCAGCTTACGGTAAGCGCAGGCAAATCGCTGCTCCTCGATATGCCGGTCAACATTGAACGGGTCTTCCTCGGCAATCCTGTGACGGCCGACGCCGTAGCGGTCAGCGCCCGATCGGTCATGCTCAACGGCAAAGCGCCGGGCGAGACTACGCTGGTGATCTGGCTCGACGACGGGTCGCGCCGCGTCTACGACCTCGAAGTCCCGGCCAACACGACCCGCATTGAAGCTGCCCTGCAACAGCTGCAGCATGAGTTCGGCGCGGACGTGCAGCTGAGCGTGGACGCCACATCCGTTTACCTCACCGGCACCGTAAAGGACATTTTCGAAGCCGATCGCGCGGTTGCCATCGGGACACCGCTCGGCAAGGTGATCAACCTCCTCAGGATTCAGACGCCGCCGCAGGAGCAGCAGGTTTTGCTCAAGGTCCGCTTTGCCGATGTGGACCGGACGAAATCGCTGCAGGCAGGCATTAATTTCTTCGGCAACCCGGCCAATTTCCCTTTCAACACCGGAACCGGCTCCACGGCGCCGACGACGTTTTCTTCCGTTCCGATCGCCGGCGCGCCCACCACGTTTTCACTGAGCGATGCTCTCAATCTCTTCCTTTTCGATCCCCATGCCAACATCGGCGCCAGTCTGCAGGCACTGGCCGGACAGAACATTCTGCAGATTCTCGCCGAGCCCAATCTTCTGGCTATGAACGGTAAAGAAGCCAGCTTCCTCGCCGGCGGCCAGTTTCCGTTCCCCACCCTACAGGGCGGAGGCGGCGGCGTCGGACAGGTCACGGTTTCCTTCAAGGAGTTTGGTATCCGGCTGCGCTTCCTACCCACCATCACGCCGCGGGGCACTATCCGCCTGCACGTCGCGCCCGAGGTCAGTTCTCTCGACTATGCGAACTCGCTGATCGTGTCCGGTTCGACGGTTCCGGCCATCGACACCCGAAGGGTGGAGACCGAAATCGAACTGCAGAGCGGGCAGAGTTTCGCCATCGCGGGACTGCTGAACAACCAGACGACTGAAGCGCTGGCAAGATCCCGGGACTCGGCGACATACCACTCCTCGGCAAACTCTTCCAGAGTAAGCAGCTCACAAAAAACAACTCGGAGCTGCTGGTGATCGTGACACCCGAACTGGTAGCGCCCATGCCGGCAGGCCAGCCGATGCCGGACCTGCCGCGGCCGGAGTCCTTTATCAAGGGACCGGGCGTCCTTTCCACACCGCCGCGCACGCCTGGAACCGACCAGACCGGGCCCGGTCCAGCGAAACCGCCGCGACCGGAAATCACTTACCAGGAAATGCAGGAACTGCAGAAGACCGCGCCGCAGACGCAGGGCGAAACGCCTGCTCCCGGAACGAGCGGGGCCGTGCCGATCTACAACCCCCTGAACACGCTGCCGTTGCCCTCCCCGAAAGCAGGCCCCAATTGAGCATGATGCCTCTGACGGCCGCCCTGGTCGTGGCGAACCGCACGGTCTGGGAACAGGCCCACGCCTGCGTGCAGAATCTGCCGGTGCGGATCGCTGTGGAACACGGGCTCGACCAGAGTGGCCCGGCGGAGCCGGACGCGCTGCTCGACCGCATCGAACGGCATCGCGTGGATGTGGTGCTCGTGGAGGCCAGCCGTATCGCGATGCCGCTCGAAGAGTTCGTGCGGCGTCTGAAGCAACACGCCGCCCAGCCGGCCGTATTCGTGCTCAATCCCGAAGCGTCGCCCGAACTGATTCTCGAAGCCCTGCGCGCGGGCGCCAACGAATACCTCTATCCGCCGCTGGCCGATACGCTGCGCGAGGCGCTGCAGAGACTTTCCGCCGCTCGCTCGAAGGGCGGCATCGGACACGTCGAGCGCACTCGGAAAGATGTTCGGCTTTCTCTCCGCCCGGGGCGGATGCGGCGCCACCACGTTCGCCGTCCACATCGCCATCGATCTCGCGCGGCAGTTGGGAACCGGCGCCCGCGCCGAGTCAACCCTGCTGGCGGATTTCGATTTCGAGGCCGGACTGCTGCGCTTCCTCATGAAGTCGAAAACCACCTATTCGGTGCAGCGATGCGGTCGACAATCTGCGGCGCATGGATGCCAGCTTCTGGAAGGCTCTGGTATCGACCCACGCCGACGGACTCGATCTGATTCCGGCGCCCGACGAAATCTGCCGCCAGACAAGCGCCCGGCGCGGGAGGAGATGACTGCACCTGATGCGCTTCATCCGCTCCACCTATCCGGTGGCCATCGTCGATTTCGGGCGCGGCCATCAGTCGTCGCGGCGCTGGATTCGCTGCCCGGAAATGGATACTGCTGTACCTCGTCACCACTCCCGATCACACTCAGCGCTCGAACGCGCCAGGCGCGCCATCGGCGAGCTCGAGGACCGTGGCGTTCGGCACCGCGACCGGATCAAGGTGCTGCTGAACCGCGCGTCCGCATCGGGCAAGGTCAGCTACGCCGCAGCGGAAAAAACTCTCGGGCGCCCGCTGCGACGGCATGCTTCCGCAACGATCATCTGATCGCTCTACGATGCCTACTCCGAGGGCCGCTTCCTGCCGCCCGGCAGCGCACTGGGCAAAGAACTGCACGCACTGGCGGATGTCAATCCGGCAGCGTGCGTCAGGCGAGATCGTGACCGAGACCGCGGTATCCAGCCCCGGCCGGAGCCGCCGGCGGGCCAGGCGCTGGTTTTCGTTTCTTCAAGAGCAGAACGCCGCAAAGCCGCGGAACAGGGCGGCATAGGCGCAAGGCTATGTCGGCCGGATCATCAGGGATTAACGGACACTCACAGCCAGCCGGAAGCGGGCTGGGTCACTCGTCTCGCCAACCGCGACCACACGGGCGCGGAGTATCAGGAACTGAAGTTCACGATTCACCGCAAGCTTCTCGACCGGATCAACCTCGAAGCGCTTTCGTCGCTGGCCGGCGAACGCGCGCGCGCCGAGATCCGCGTCGCGGTCGCGAAACTGGTGGAAGAAGAGCGCACCCCGCTCAGCCTGGCGGAAAAGGAACGCGTCATCGAGGAAGTGCTCGACGAAGTGTTCGGTCTGGGTCCGCTCGAGCCTCTGCTGCGCGACCCCACCATCTCGGACATTCTGGTCACCACGCCGAAGCTGGTCTACGTCGAGCGCGGCGGCAAACTGTTACCGCACCTCGGTCGAGTTCAAAGACAACACCCATCTGCTGCGCATCATCGAAAAGGTGGTGGCGCGCGTGGGACGCCGCGTGGACGAATCGTCGCCGCTGGTGGATGCCCGCCTGCCCGACGGATCGCGCGTCAACGCCGCCATTCCGCCGGTCGCCGTCGACGGCCCGCTGCTCTCCATCCGCCGTTTCGGCACGCGAACTGCTGCAGGGCGAAGACCTGGTCAAGAAGCTGGCGCTGACCGAAGGCATGCTGGAACTGCTGAAGGCCTGCGTGCGCGCGCGCCTCAACATCGTGATCTCGGGCGGCACCGGCGCCGGCAAGACCACTCTGCTCAACGTGCTCTCCAGCTACATTCCGGAAAACGAGCGCATCGTCACCATCGAAGACGCGGCCGAACTGCGCCTGCGCCAGACGCACGTGGCGCGCATGGAAACGCGTCCCGCCAACATCGAAGGCAACGGCGCGATCAAGATCCGCGATCTGGTGATCAACGCCCTCCGTATGCGTCCCGACCGCATCATCGTCGGCGAGGTCCGCAGCGAAGAAGCGCTGGACATGCTGCAGGCCATGAACACGGGCCACGACGGCTCGCTCACCACCATCCACTCCAATACGCCGCGCGACGCGCGTGGCGCGTCTGGAAGTGCATGGTCGGCATGGCCAACGCCAACATGGGCGTGCGCGCCATCCGCGCAGCAGGTCATCGAGCGCCATCGATCTGATGGTGCAGGTGGCGCGCTTCAGCGACGGCAGCCGCAAGATCACTTACATCACCGAACTGGTGGGCCTCGAAGGCGAGCAGGTCACCATGCAGGACATCTTCCTCTTTGAGAAGACCGGCGTGGCGGAAAACGGCAAAGTGCTGGGCAGATTCAGAGCCACCGGCGTGCGCCCGCGCTTCTACGAAAAGCTGCGCTCGTCGGGCATTCAGCTGCCCGCTTCGCTGTTCCAGACCGTCGTGGAGATCGGGCAGTCATGAACGCGATCGTCGCCTTCTGCTTCCTCGTCGATCCTCGGCGCTGCTGCTGTTCTCGATCAGCTTCGGGCTGCGTTTCTACGAGAAGCAGCGCCGCAAGAAGCTGGTCTCGATGCTGCGCACGGTGACGGAGAACGGCGAGGAGCGGCACGTCAATCTGCTGATCGACATGGCCGACCAGAAAGGATTCCGGACGAGCTGCCGGGCTCGACGGATCAATCTCCGAGCGGCTCGACGAAGCTGCTCGACGAATCGGGCCTCGACTGGAGCTGTCACGCGCTTCGTGCATCACGATGGGCGTGACATTCGCTGGTCGGCGCGATCTGGGAGCATGTCGATTCCGTGTCGACTCGCCCCCGGCGCTGCGCGCCCTGCTGGTGGCGGCGCTGTGCGCCGGCGTTCCTGCCGCTCATGTTACGTATCGAAAAAGCGCGGCAGCCGCATCGACGCAGCTGGAAGCGCAGCTGCCGGACGCGCTCGATTTTCTCGCCCGGTCCATGCGCGCCGGCCACGCGTTCACCATCAGCCTCGAAATGGTGGGCGAGGAGATTCACGATCCGCTGGGCCAGGAGTTCCGCGCGCTTTTCAACGAGCAGAATCTGGGCGCGTCGCTGGAACGGGCGTTCGCCAATTTCGCCAGGCGCGTGCCCATTCCCGACGTGCGCTTCTTCTCCTCGGCGGTGCTGCTGCAGCGCCAGACCGGCGGCAATCTGAGCGAAATTCTGAACCGCCTCTCGCACATCATCCGCGAGCGGTTCCGGCTGAAAGGACAGGTCAAAGCGGTCAGCGCGCACGGCCGGCTGACGGCGACGATTCTGACGCTGCTGCCCATCGCCACGCTGGGCGGACTGATATCTGACTTCGCCCGGCTATCTCGATCCGCTGCTGACCAATCCGCACTGGGCAGGAAGATCATCGCGGCCGGCGTCGTGGCCCAGATCATGGGAAATTTCTTCATCCGCAAGATCATCAGGATCAAGGTCTGAGCCATGCTGCCCATAATCCTGCTGGCCACGTTTCCTGTTCCTGCTGCTGATGGCGGTGATCTCCGTCTACGGATACCGCGCCTACGTGCGTCCGAGCCGGATCTACGACCGCGTGGGCGGTGTCGCGGAACCGGCGTCGCCGAACGGAACGGTCTCCGTGAAGCCGCGCGATGTGGTGGTGCGCGTCTTCGAGCAGATCGGCGAGCAGATTCCGCTGAGCCCGGCCGATCAGACGATGACGCAAGCGCGATCTGGTGATGGCCGGATTCCGCTCCGACGGCGCGATCGCGATTTTCTTCGGCATCAAGGTGATTTTCTGCATCGTGATGTTTGCTGTTTGCGCTGATGCTGCACCGGCACGTCACGGACAACCCGGTGCTGCGCATCGTGTTTCTGGTCGCCGGCACGGGTCTGGGCTATTATGCGCCGGGCCTTTATCTGGAAAGCCTGGTGAAGAAGCGGCAGCAGAAGCTGCGGCTGTCTCTGCCGGATGCGCTCGACATGATGGTGGTTTCGGTGGAAGCGGGGCTGGGCCTCGATCAGGCGCTGCAGTATGTGGCGCGCGAGATGGAAGAGACCCATCCGGAGCTGAGCGACGAATTGGGTCTGGTCGGGCTCGAGATGCGCGCCGGCAAGACGACGAGCGGAAGCGCTTCGCAATCTGGCGGACCGGACGGGCGAGGCGGAACTGCGCAAGCTGGTCGCGATTCTGATCCAGACCGACCGCTTCGGCACCAGCATGGGCGAAAGTCTGCGCACGCACTCGGATTTCATGCGGCTGCGGCGCAAACAGGAGGCCGAAGAGCGCGCGGCCAAGGTCGGGCGTCAAGCTGGTGTTCCCGATTTTTCTGTTCATTCTGCCGTCGATGATGATCGTCGCGGCCGGGCCCGCGCTGTTGAGGGTTTTCCACGGATTTGTTCCCGATGATGCAGAATTTCGGCAAATGAGAGATATCGCAAAGGAGTGCGCAGAAAGGAGCGAAACGCATATGAGTCAGACAATTATACAGGCGGTTTTCTGGATCGCTACGCTGGCGGTGCTGGTCCTTTACATGCAGCGGCGGCGCAAGCGCAAGACCTGGTAACAGGGGACCCCTTTCCGAACCGCGCGCGTCAGCATGCGGCACCGGGAATCGCGGGTACGCAGCCAAGCCGCGCAAGAGAAGACAGAAGACCAACTGAAAACGAGAAGGAGAAGAAACGATGAACCCAACAGCATGCAGGCGGTTCTATGGATCGTGGCGGGGTTATTCCTGACCCTTCTGATCATTCGCCGCGGCAAGCGCAAAGCTCAACCGCAGCTAGCTAAGCGCCAGGCGGCACGCCGAATCGCAACCGGCGTTTTGCACCAATCGCTTCGAAATGACCGACTGGAAGAGCAGACAAAACCGCGATGGCGGCTGGGCGTACAGCGCGGGCTGTTCGTGGACCGAACCTACAGCCTACGTGCTCCTCGCCCAGTCCGTCACGCAGATTGACCGGCCGAGTTTCGCCGCCGGCATTGAATTTCTGCGCGCCACGCGAGCGCCCGGACGGCGGCTGGAGTCCCGCAGCCCGACGTTGCGGAAAGCACCTGGGTCACGGCGGTCGCCGCACTGCTGCCGGAGCGAGGCAATCGGCGCCGCGACCATGAAACGCGCCCTGGCGTGGCTGAACGGTCAGCCGGGGAGAGAATCGACTGCGCCTCTTCCGCCTGCAGCAGAGGATTCACGGAAATCACGGAGAAGATCCTTAGGGCTGGCCATGGTTTCCCGGCGCCGCGGCGTGGGTGATTCCGACGTCGCTCGGGATACTCGCGTTCGAACAGGCGCTGGCGCGCGGCGCAGACACGAGGCTGCGGGAACGCGTAAGTCTGGCACGAGAATTTCTGGTGCAGCACATGTGCGCCGACGGCGGCTGGAACCACGGCTCGGAGCACGCGCTGGGCCACGATCTGAATTCCTATCCGGAGACAACAGGCCAGGGTCTTACCGCCCTGCGGCCGCTCCCAGGGGCAAAGGATCGGGAGGCAATCGAAAAAGCGAAACAGGCCGCCCGCCGCCATTACGCCACCTGCACTACCGCGGAGGGCCTCGCGTGGCTGCGCATGGGCCTCGCGGCACACGGGGAGGTTCCGCCGGCGCGGCGTGGCCTGGCCTCGCCGCCTGTTCCCCGCACCACTCTGGACGCCGCTCTGATGGCGATCGCCTCGGCATCGCGCAACCCCCTTCTCGCATGAAACTGACGCGGAGGGACATTCTCGGAGCAGCCTCAGGCGGCGCGACAGCCGGCGTCGGGATCACGGTTGCGAGCGCGCTGCATCCCCGGAAAGCCCGTGTGACGCGGCCCTGGCCGGTGTCGCGCGTGAGCATCGCGAAGGCTCCCGCCTACGACATGGACGTTTACGATACCGTCTATCGTCTTGTCGCCGAGCACAATCTCGACGTGCGTGGCAAGCGGATCGTACTGAAGCCGAATCTCGTGGAGTTCGACGCGAACACAGCCATCAACACCAGCCCGATTGTGGTGCATGCCGCCTATGAAGCGTTCCGCAAGCTGGGCGCGGCGCAGATTACGATCGCCGAAGGCCCGGGCCATCGCCGCGCCACGCTCGATCTCGCCGATGCCGCCGGGTATTTCACCACCGTGCCCAGGTTTGAAGACACGTTTACCGATCTCAATCTCGATGACGTCGCAAAGCGCGTCATACCCCGGCCGGTGTCGCAGCTGAAGGCTCTCTACCTGCCGCAGACCGTTCTCGACTGCGATCTGCTGGTGTCCCTCCCGAAGATGAAAACGCATCATTGGGCGGGCGCGACGCTGGCGATGAAGAATCTCTTCGGCCTCGTACCCGGCGGCGTCTACGGCTGGCCAAAGAACGTGCTTCACTGGGCCGGCATTACGCAGTCGATCGTCGACCTGCATCATCTGTTCCCGCGGCAGTTCGCCATCGTCGACGGCATCGTCGGCATGGAAGGAAACGGACCGATTCAGGGCACGCCGAAGCAGGCGGGGGTGCTGGTCGCGGGCAGCGATGTGGTCGCCGTGGACGCCACGTGCTGCCGGATCATGGGCATCGATCCGAAGAAGATCGAATATCTGACGCTGGCGCGCGGCGCGGAGAATCTCGGCGAGTCGTCGTTCCACCAGACAGGTGAACCGCTCAGCGCAGTGCGCAACGATTTCCGGCTGATCGATGAATGGCGTCAGATTCGCGTTTGAATGTACCGCCGGCGGTCTTGCCGCCGGTGATTTCAGCCAGTTACTTCACCCCGGGCTGTGGGCTGGCGCGTACCTTATCATCAGCGCTTCGTTGCCCTTTTCGTTGTAGATCAGCTCATCCACCAGCGCGCGCGTGAGCAGGATGCCGAATCCTCCCGGCCGCATTCCCAGCGAAGCGCGTGTCATCGCGTGCTGCACAGGGGAATCGGCGGGGTTTGAGACTGCGGCGTGGCGCAGCTTTTCGAAAGAGAAACCGGGACCGGGATCGCGTACGCGGAACAGCAGCGCCCTGTCGCCCCTTGTGTAAGTGACGGTCACGTACACGTTCGGATTATTTCCGCCGCCGTGTTCCACGGCATTGAACAGAATCTCGCGAAACGCCAGCGCCACGTTCTCGCGCTCCTCTTCGGGCAGGCCGTGGTCCATTTCCCGCAGGAAATGCAGCGCGCGCCACGCCGTTTTCATATCGCAGCGGATACGCAGTTCAAGCCAGCGCGGGCTGGCCGAGATCACTTCGACATCGCCTTCCGGAGGCGGACCGGCCAGAGCGACACTGACAAGATCGGCGACGGCCTCCCGCGTAAAGGGTTTCTGGAGCCATGCAAAGGCGTGATCGCGGATAGCCGTGACGATCTTCTCCGAGGTGCTGTCGACAGTCATCACGAGAACCGGAAGCTGCGGGCGCAGTTTGCGCACGTGATCCAGCAGTTCCATGCCGTCCATGCGGGGCATGATGACGTCGGTAATCACGACGTCCCAGTCATGAGCTTCGATCTTCGCCAGAGCTTCGCGGCCGTCGAACGCGCTCTCGATATAACAGCCGGAGTCCTTCAGCGCAATATCGAGGAACTGGTGAATGTCCGGGTCGTCATCAACGATCAGGACCCGCTTTGGAAAAGGAGTCTCGTTGTTCTCCATTTAATGGTGAAGGATAACACCACCGGCCTTGAGAATGACGCCCAGATTCCAGAGCACTATGCCGGCATACCAGTAGTTAATCCACGTGACGAGGCGGCCCCGGTTCATGGCGAGACACAGACCTGCGATGGCAAGGCCCATCAGCTTGGATGCCGCAACACCTGTCCCAGGCGAAGTGGCATGGATCAGCTTCGCGATAAACGGACTCGCCTCGCTGGCGCCGAGTTTGAATCCGATGAGAGTGGTGAGAAAGTCGAGCAACTGCAGGTAGAGGAATACAGGAATCGCCGGCATGTCAGATTGTCACTCCGTGTTTGGCCAGAAAGATAAATGCGATTACACCCACAGCGATCATGGCTGCGTGAGGTAGCCGCATGCCCTTGGCGGTCGTAACATCCAGCTCTTCACTGCTCTTATAGGGTGCGCGCAGATGGGTCAGATCCTGAACCATCCAGCCCAGATTGAAGAACGTCTTACGAAGGCGGCCGTAAATCAGCAGCACGATAAGAGCTATGATGCCCCCAAGAATCGCTGTAAGAATACAGATCAAAAAAATGTTGCCGGGACCCGTTATGGCTCCTGTCGCCGCCAGTAGTTTTACATCGCCGGCGCCGCGGGCACGGATTAAGTAGAGCGGAAAGTAAAGGGCGAAACCAAGTCCGAACCCCTCCGATGAATGCAGCAGCCCGGCCAGACCCGATACGGACGTGTTCCAAAGAAGTCCTGCGGCAATACCGGCCAGCACCAGCCAGTTCGGAATTCGGCGATAACGGATGTCAAAAACCGCGGCCGCCGCTGCCAGTATCCCCAGTAAGATCTGAGCTGCACCCGACAGAGTAGGATGAACGAGCATCGTTTCTGTGATGAGTATAAGCGGATTCCAGCTGACCGGAGCACAAATCCGCCAGCGTTGACCAAAGGTTAGTGGCTGGTACGCTAACTGTGCCTGATACCTGTCGGCTGAGTGCCGCCCGGACTCAGGAAGCGGACTCAGCCCGCTGCATGTGCGAAATCTTGTTCATCCCGTTAAACGCCGCGGCTTTGTAGCACTCCGCAAGGGTCGGATAGTTAAATACCGTGTCAACAAAATATTCAATCGTACCGCCAAGCGTCATCACCGCCTGGCCGATATGGATCAGCTCGCAGGCCCCTTCGCCGATGATATGTACGCCGAGAATTTGCAGCGTTTCGCGATGGAAGATGATCTTGAGGCGGCCCGTGGTATCGCCCCGGATCTGGCCCCGCGCAATCTCGCGGTAATAAGCCACACCTACTTCATAAGGCACATCTTCATCGGTCAGTTGCTCTTCTGACTTACCGATAAAAGAGATTTCCGGAATCGTGTAAATGCCGTACGGGTAGAGAGCCGGATTCGAATGCACCGAGAGGCCGAAGGCCCTGCCCGCCGCGATACGCCCCTGTTCCATCGACACCGAAGCCAGGCTCGGGAATCCGACGACATCGCCCACCGCAAAGATGTTGGGTACGTTCGTGCGGAAATCGGCATCCACTTTAATACGTCCGCGGCTGTCGGCTTCGATACCGGCTGCTTTGAGATTTAACTCATCGACATTGCCCTGACGACCGACCGCGTACAGAAGCGCGTCTCCCGTAATCTTCTTCCGGCTCTGAAGATTCGCCACCACGCCGCCGTTGCTCTCCTCCACCGACTCCACTTCTTCGTTCAGACGCATGGTGACGCGGCTGTCGCGCAGATGATAGGAAAGCGCTTCCACCATCTCCGAGTCGGCGAATTCCAGCAGACGCGGACGCTTCTCAACCAAAATTACGCGCACGCCGAGCACCGCAAACATACATGTGTACTCGACGCCGATCACGCCGCCGCCCACGACGATAAGCGTGCGGGGCATTTCGTGCATCTGCAGGATCTGGTCGCTGTCGAGAATGTTGCGGCCGTTGATCGGGATCTTAGTGGTCTGCGCAGGCTTGGTGCCGACGCCGATCACGATGGTTGGCGCCGTCACCCGGCTCTTTCCGCGCGAGTTCTCGACGTCGATAGTCGTCGGATCGACGAAAGTCGCGGTGCCCGTCAGCATCTCGACGTTGTTTCGCGAGAGTTGTGAGTGCGTGACATCGATCTCGGTGCGGATCACATGCTGCACCCGGAAGGAAAGATCGGCCATGGTGATCTTTTCCTTGACCCGATAATTCATTCCGTAAATGGACTGGTAGTGGAAGCCCGAGAAGTGGATGACCGCTTCGCGCATGGTCTTGCTGGGGATGGTGCCGGTGTTGACGCAGACGCCGCCAAGCACTTCCCTCCTCTCCACCAGGGCGACTTTTTTACCGGCTTTGGCAGCCTGAATAGCCGCGCGCTGCCCGGCCGGTCCGGAACCGATAACGATGAGATCGTAGGATTGCATGGGGGGTTAATTAGCCATTTTCCTATAACGCGGACTCGCCAATCCAAAAAAAAGTTGATCGGGTGCATCCTGGAACACTTCTGTAGCGCGCCTGTAACGCATGTGTCAACCCATATCGACGGGGCCGTTAGTTTCGCATAAACTGGCAGTCACTATGCGACTGCCCATTGCCGTTGCCTCCGTCCTTTCTGTTTACCTCGCCGCCGCTCAGACCGGCGCCCCGACCAAAGAAAACCTCGGCCTTGTCGGGGACCGCTTCAAGCCTCTTAAATACGACGAAATGACGCCGGAGCAGAAGACGATGATTGATCATCTGCTCGCAGGCGAGCGGCGCGGCAATCTCGGGGGACCGTTCAACGTCCTGCTCCGCAGTCCCGAAATGGGGGATCTGGCGCAGCAGTTCGGCGCGTCGATGCGGTTTCATGCGGCGCTGCCGGCAGCGGCGCGCGAGACCGTGATTATCGTTGTCGCGCGCTACTGGATGGCGCAGTTCGAGTGGACGGCGCACAAGCGGGCCGTGCTGCAGGCGGGCGTCAGTCCCGCGATTGTCGACGCCATCGCGGCGGGAAAGCGCCCTTCGGGAATGAACCCGGATGTCGAGACCGCCTGGACTTTCATTACCGAGTTGCTGAAGACCCACCAGGTGAGCGATGCGAATTTCGCCGCCGCGAAATCGCGGTTCGGCGAAAAAGGGATTGTCGACATGATCGCACTGAGCGGCTGGTACAGCATGGTGTCGATGGCGCTGAATGTTGACCGGTACCCGACCGCACAACCGGAACTAAATCCGCTCGCCAGTCCCCTGCCGTAAGAGAGTATGATGTATGCAGTCGCAAGTCGGCTGACAGGAGAAACACGCATGAAGAAACTCACGGCGTTAGCTGCCCTCGCTTTCGGGCTGGCCGCAAGTGGCATGGCGGCCGAATTCAAAGGTTTCGTGGAGGACACCAACTGCTCCACCAAGCCGGATATGAAAGGCGACTCGGACTGCGCAAAGAAGTGCATCAAGGGCGGATCGCCCGCGGTTCTGGTCATGCCGGACGGCAAAATCTATAAGGTAGACAGCCAGGCTAAACTGGCGCCGCATGCGGGCATGAACGTCACCGTCAAGGGCACGCTGAAGGGCGACACCATCACGGTCGACAGCGTCGCTGAGTAATTAAGGGCGTCGGGAGAGCGGCGCGCGAGCCTGCTCTCCCGAATAACACTGCCCCGCTTGGGTGCTATTCTGAATCCACCTGAGGTGCAGTGTGATGTTCAGAACCTTCCTTTTGTGCCTTACCGGCGCGACGATTCTGTTCGCGCAGGACCCCGCCCCTGAACCTGCCGAGCCCCCCGCCCCACCAGCTAATCGTCCCGCGGCGAATCCCCCGGGACGCGGCGGCGCCGGCGCGGCGGCCAACGAACCCCAGCCTTACGATAAGGTCATCACCAAAGACGCCAAGTCCACGAAGGGTATCTTCTCGGTTCATGAGATCAAGGACCGTTACTACTTCGAGATCCCGAAGGACCAGCTCGATCGCGAATTCCTGCTGAACATCCGTGTGTCGAAGACGACGCTTGGCGTCGGTTACGGCGGCGATCAGATGAACGATCTCGTGGTGCGCTGGGAACTGAGTGGCAACAAGGTACACCTGCGCAACGTGAACTATCGGCGTCACGGCCGATCCAGGATCGCCGATCGCCGCTGCCGTGAAGGCATCAAACAACGACACGATTCTGATGACGTTCAATGTGGCCGCGTTTTCGAAAGACGGCGCTCCGGTGATCGATATCTCGCGCCTCTATTCAAGCGACGTTCCCGAGTTCAACGTGCGGCAGCATCTCAATGCCCAGGGCATGGACGCATCGCGTTCTTACATTGAGCGCGTCACCGCCGTATCCCGAAAATGTGGAAGCCGAATCCACCCTGACGTACACGCGCGGTCAGCAGCCGCAGGGTGGACGCTCCGAACCCGGCGCAAGCGCGGGGCATGCAGCCCCGGAAGCGCCAGCGTCGTCTGCATTACAGTCATGGTCAAGTTGCCCGAAAAACCCATGATGCCGCGTCTGTTCGACGAGCGCGTCGGCTACTTCACCACCAGCACCTCGATTACAGCAAGCAGGAGCATCGCGCGCCGCGCGTCCGCTACATCGCGCGCTGGCGTCTGGAGAAGAAGGATCCCGACGCAGCGGTCTCCGATCCGGTCAAGCCGATCGTCTATTACATCGATGCCGCTACGCCGATGCAGTGGCGCGAATGGCTGAAGAAAGGCGTCGAAACTGGCAGCCGGCTTTCGAAGCCGCGGGCTTCAGCAACGCCATCGTGGCGAAGATGGCGCCGACGCACGAAGAAGACCCGGAATTCAGCCCCGAAGATGTGCGCTATTCGGTGATTCGATGGATGCCGTCGACCACCGAAAACGCCATGGGCCCGCACATTTCCGACCCGCGCACCGGCGAGATTCTGAATGCGGACATTCAGTTCTACCACAACGTGATGAACCTGCAGCGCGACTGGTATTTCCTGCAGGTGGGTCCGCTCGATCCGCGCGCGCAGAAGCTGCCGCTTGCCGGACGATCTGATGGGCCGGCTGCTCCAGTTCGTCGTGGCGCATGAGATCGGCCATACGCTCGGGCTCGAGCACAATATGAAGGCGAGTTCACTCTATCCGCAGGAGAAGGTGCGCGACAGGGAGTGGGTCCACAAGATGGGCCACACGCCGTCGATCATGGATTACTCGCGCTTCAACTATGTCGCGCAGCCGGAGGACGGGATCGCAATAGAAGATCTGGTGCCGCGCATCGGGCCTTACGATATGTTCGCGATCAAGTGGGGCTACACGCCGATGCCCGGAACGCGAAGACGCCCGACGAGGAAAAACCAACGCTGGACGAATGGGCGCGCGCGCAGGACAAGACCCCGTGGCTCCGTTTCTCGACTGCGGGCGCAGCGGGTTCCGACTTCGGTGAGCTGACTGAAGCGGTGGGTGACGCGGACGCGGTCAAGTCGAGCGCGATGGGTCTGAAGAACCTGCAAAGGGTTGCCAGGATGCTGATGCCCGCGACAACAGCGAAGAACGGCGAGCCTTACGAAGATCTTTCCGAACTCTACGGACGCATGCTGGCGCAGTGGGTGCTCGAGATGAACCACGTCGCGGCAATTGTCGGCGCATTCGACTCGCAGACGAAATATGTCGGGCAGCCGGGGCGCGTGTTCACGCCCGTCCCGCGGCAGCGGCAGCAGCTGGCGATGCAGTTCCTCGCGCAGAATGCGTTCGAAACCCCGCGCTGGGCGATCGACGCAGAGATCCTTCGGCGCATCGAGCCCACGGGCGTGCTGAACCGCATCCGCAATGCGCAGTCGACCGTGCTGAACAATCTGCTGAGCAGCGCGCGCTTTTCGCGGCTGGTGGAGCAGCAGGCGGTCGACGGGTGGGCGGCCTACGCGCCCGCGGATTTTCTGGCTGCGGCACGAAAAGCGGTATGGCGCGAGATTTATTCGGATCATGTCCGCATCGACGCCTACCGGCGCAATCTGCAGCGCGAGTATCTCGAGCTTGCGAACACGAAGGTGAACGAGCGGAGTGGGCTGCCTGTCGGCCTCCCGCCCGATGCCGCGGCGCGCATCGGCACCAGCGGCGATGAGCGGCCGTTCTACCGGAGCGAACTGCGCACGCTGAGCGCCGAAGTTTCCGCCGCAATCGAAAAAACGGCAGACCGCGAAACACGCGCGCATCTGGAAGGCGTGCGCGATCAGATCGAGCGGATTCTCGATCCGCGCTTCAACCAGACGGGGAACGGCGGCGCCGCGCAGCTTCGTATTGCGCTCGACGGCTTCACGCCGCCCGAAATCTGCTGGCCGGATTACGTGATCCTGCCGAATTAGATATGCCTGCGATCCGGAATGCCGTCGTGGCTGCGCTGATGTTTCTTGGCTGGAACGGGCTCAGCGCGCAGGACCAGACGCGAACGACGGTCCGAAGGATATCCAGCTTGCCGCCGGATATGGATTTAGAGTTGCTGGTAATGGAGCACACGCTGGCGGATGCGCCGATCACAAAGCAAGAACGAGATTCGATCTATTCCCTGATCGACACTCCATCCATCCATGACGGGTATGACAACGAACATCGCGACCAGGAGCGCACAGACGTACTCAGTGCACATGTGGGGTTGGTTTCGCTCGCGCAGGACGGCAAACAACAGATTCTGGTCCGCTGGCCGCCAATGCTCTGCGGTGCCACAGGGAACTGCGACTTTGCCATCTTCGAGCGGCAGCGCGGAACTCCGAAATTGATCATGCTATCGGAAGGATGGGTGCCTGCGGTGACAGGAAGTTTTCACCTCGGCTATCCCGATCTCTTCGTCGGCTTCCACATTTCGGCAGGGGAGCATTCCGAAGTAACCTATCGCTGGAGCGGTGAGGCATACGGGCCCGCGGAGTCCCGGCACTTGAAATAAGCGCGAGGCTCGGACGACGGTCACGATCGCGGTTTCCCCAGCAGAATCTCCAGTCCGATCAGTTCCTCGCGGATGTCGAGTGGGCAGAAGCGCGTCAGGCCGATCATGCGGTCGAATTCCACGCGCGTGTAGGCGCGCTTCACAAGCATGTAGCGGAACGTCAGATAGATGAACATCCGGTTCAGCGCGCCAGTCTTCAGCTCCGCCGCAGCCCGCTTCATCGATTCGACTGAAGCGTCGCCGCGCATGTCGATGATCAGCGCGAGCCCGCCCGGCTTCAGGACGCGGTACATCTCCTGCAGCGCGGCCAGCGGCTCCGAAAAATTCTTGAAAGCCGCGCGGCACACGACGTAATCGAACTGTTCCGCGTCGAAAGGCATGTGCGAAGCATTGCCCTGCCGGAAATCGGCCCTGACGCCGGCGCGCGCCGCATTCTTCTGCGCGATCTCAACGAAAGTCTCGCTGATGTCGAGCCCGGTCACGTGATATTCGCCGAGCTTCGCCAGTTCGATTGCGAAGTAACCTGGCCCCGGCGCGACCTCGAGAACACTGGCTCCCGGCGAGATTTCACTGGCCACGCGCCGCGCGAGCTGCTCGAATTCAGACAGGGATTTTCGCGTTGTCGCCGCGTACCAACGGGCCAGCGCACCGTTCATTCCCATCCCCCGGTAGCCCTTCGGAATCGCTGTTGATGATGCATAAGACTGCATGGAACACCTCTTTCTCCCGCGATCATAGGCGGTGTTCTGAGTCCTGCTCCACTTCGAATCGGCGAACAAGGTCTCTCTGCCGGTGAGTGCCGGTCACAGCCGACGCCGGATTATTCTGCTATGCAGGTTGTCCTCGCTTACAGAAACTTCGCGGCCAATCGGGCGATCAATCACATCGGACTGGGACGCCGGTGTGCCCACTGACGGTCGCAGGCCTGCGCCACAGAGACGCAGTTCGCCGTTTGGATTCCTGCAGGCCGATCCCGGCGCCATGCGACTGCTCCGCGAGCGCGTCGATCTGCGCCGTGCCAACTGGAACTTCCGTAAGGCGGTGAATTCGTCCCGCCTCGCAGACTGGGTGCATGCGGCGAATGGTGTGCCGTGCAAGCATCTGCCGAATCTTTACTATCTGTATGCGTCGGACCGCCATTCCGATAAAGACACTACGCAGCGGTTAGTGGGGCCAGGCTTTCCAGCCTGCCGCCGGGCTTCTGCCCGGCGCTGAACTCTACGGATTCCCGGAGCGTTATTGCCTGCTGCCTAAGCCACAAGAATGAGATGCAGATCCATGACGTTCGTGCCGGTCGACCCGGTCATGATCAGGTCGCCGATTTCCTCGAAAATCGGGTAAGCGTCATGACTGCGCAGCGCCTCGCTGGCCCGTCCTTTCGAACGTGCCGCCGTCCCGCCGTCCGCAATCGCACCCGCGGCGTCGGTGGGTCCATCCGTGCCATCCGTGCCCGCGCTCAGGATGAGAATGCCTTCGAGCCCCGCCACATCGATAGCGGCGGCCAGCGCGAATTCCTGATTGCGTCCGCCCTTACCCGTCTCGCCATCGCGCATGGTAACGGTCGTTTCGCCGCCTGATATCAAGCACACCGGAGGCCGCACGGGCTGCCCATAAACGCGGATCTGCCGTGCGATGGCGGCGTGCATCCGCGCCACGTCGCGCGTTTCACCTTCGATAGTGCTGGACAAAATCAGCGTCCTGTAGCCGAGCTCTTTCGCCGCCTGCGCCGCCGACTCCAGCGACTTCTGATTACTCCCCACGATGATGTTTTCGACGTTTTCAAACAGCGGGTCAGCGGCTTTCGGCGTCTCCTGCGCGCCGTTCCGGAGGCGCTCACGCACCCGCGCTGGAACGCGTTCACGGATTTCATATTTTTCCAGCACCGCGAAAGCGTCGCGAAACGTCGAGGCGTCCGGCGCCGTGGGTCCCGAGCCGATCACATCCAGATCATCGCCGACCACATCCGACAGAATCAGGCTGAGCACGCGCGCAGGCGCGGCCATGCGCGCCAGTTGTCCGCCCTTGAGCGCGGAGAGATGCTTGCGCACCGCGTTCATCTCGTGAATGTTCGCGCCGCATGCCAGCAGGAGTTTCGTTGTCTCCTGCTTTTCCGCCAGCGTAATGGGCGGCGCAGGCAGCGGCGCCAGTGCCGATGCTCCACCCGAAAGCAGACAGATCACCAGATCGTTCTCATCCGCCTCAGTGCAGATTTCCGCGATACGCTTCGCGCCGTTGAGACCGCGCTCGTCGGGAACCGGATGACCGCAGGAGCGCAGTTCGATCAGCCGCGTGCGCGCCGTGTCGCCTTCTTTGACGTTGACGCAGCCCGCGGCAATCCGGCTGCCGAGGAACTCTTCGACTGCACGCGCCATGGTGCCGCCGGCCTTCCCCGCCCCCACCACAAAGATGCGTCTGTATCCGCTGAGGTCTTCGCGCGCGCGCAGTACGCGGTCGACCGCGGCGCTGGGATCCGCCGCCGCCAAAGCTGACATCAGGATCGCTTTCGCATCGCGCCGCAGATTTGACCTCCCAGAGCTGTGCTTCATTCACTTCCAGCACGGGAGCGCGAGGATGGCATCCACCGCTTCCTCCCACTCGCAATCCGAGCTGACGCGATGATTCGCGCGCCCATAGGCCGCCTGACGCTCATGATAAAGGCTGCGGAAGCGTTCGGGATCCCGCGCCAGCGGCCGGGACTCCGCTTCGTCGATTCGTGCGTGCAGGATTTCCACCGGGCAGTCCAGCCAGACCGAGATACCGTGTTCATTGACAAGGCTGGCATTCTGCTCCTGCACGAAAGTCCCCCCGCCGAGCGCGACCACGGATGGCATGCCTCTTTCGATCCGCTGCACAATCTTCTTCAGCATCTCCCGTTCGATGCGCCGGAACTCCGGCTCGCCCTGGGTTTCGAAAAGCTGCGCGATGGTGGTTTGTTCGGCTGCTTCGATCGCCGCATCCAGATCAACGAAGTCCCATCCCAGCCGGTCGGCGAGCATTCGGCCGATGGTGGACTTGCCGGTCCCCATGAACCCGGTGAGGTAAATGCCAGGCGTCCGCTTCAGCCGAGTGTCCATATCAGCAGGGCGTCACACCCGCTCCAGACGCGCCTCGACAAAACCGGGGAAGAACCGATTCGCCCAGACCAGCAGCCATCCGGTGCGCGGCGTGACCACCGTATTTCTGCGGTGCTCAATCCCTTCGACAATTGCCTCCGCGCAGTTCGCAGCGGAGACAGCGAAGCGCTTGCCGCCGGCAACGGCCGCTGGCGGCGCCCCCGTGGCGTGGCTCTGAAACTCAGTGTTGACATAGCCGGGGAAAACGCCCATCACATGGACGCCGTCACGCCGCAGTTCAGTGCGCTGCGCGGTGGTGATCGCGGCCAGCGCAAACTTGCTGGCTGAGTAAACGGGCAGCCACGGCAGGCTGATCTGTCCCGCAATCGAGCTGACATTCACCAGCGACCCGCGCGATCGCCGCAGATACGGTGTTGCCAGCTGAGCCAGCGCCAGAGGTGCGAAGAAGTTCAACTCGAACAGCGACCGCGCTTCTTCAATTGGCTCAGATGACGCAGCGCAATAAGAGCCTCGGCCCGCGTTGTTGACGAGAACATCGATTGCGCCGAAATGCTCCGCCGTTTTCGAAATCACCGCGCCGCGCACTTCATCGATCGTGATGTCGCCGGGAACGACGATATCCTCGGGACCAGCCGCCGCAGCCAGGCGAGCTTCTTTTCGTGCGGTCAGGCACAGTTTCGCGCCGCGCGCCCGCAGTGTCGCAGCCAGCTGCATGCCAATCCCCTCCGACGCCCCCGTGATGATGACAACTTTGCCCTTCACTGAATTCATCAGCTTGCGACCGCCTCTCGCGAGAGCATTTGGGAAACGCAATAATAACACTATGGCCAGGCTGCTACCCCTCTTCCCGCTGCAGCTCGTTGTCTTTCCCGGAAGCGCTGTTCCGCTCCATGTATTTGAAGAACGATACAAAGAAATGGTGGGTGCGGCGGAGGCTGCCGGCACAGAGTTTGGTATCGTTCTGGCCCGCGATAACGGCATAATGAATGCCGGGTGCACCGTGCTGGTGGAGTCGGTTTTGAAGCGTTACCCCGACGGACGATTCGATGTGCTGACGCGCGGCCAGAGACGTTTCGTCATCAAGTCTCTCAATCAGGATAAGGACTACCTGCGCGGCGAAGTGGAATTCTACAGCGACGAAGACCCCGAGTCGGCTCCGCCCGAGCTGCGCCACGCGGCGATAGCGGCGTCCGAGAAGATGCGCGATGCGCTTGCAGACAGCGAGTCTAAAGAACACACGCCCGATCCCGATCATCCCTTCCTCAGCTTTCAGCTCGCTGAGAGTGTCGACGATCTCGATTTCCGCAACGTGATTCAGCGCAGCCGCTCGGAAGCGGAACGCCTGCGCGCGTTCGCCAGCTTCACCGGAGAGTATGTCGCGAAAAAACAGTACGCCGCGAAAATGAAACGCGCCGCGCCTGGCAACGGCTTCGGCCATCCGCCGGCCATTCAGTAAAAGATGTCGCTGAACAACTACATCGAAGGCGCCGCGCGGCCGTCAGCGTTCTCACAAAGACGAGCGCCGCTGCCCCTCGCCATGTCGGCGACGCTGCACGTGACCGCGTTTCTGCTGATCATGCACGCGCCCACGATCAAACTCCCCGAGCAGTCTCCGTCGGCATACAAACAGGCCATCGAAGGCAGGGAGACGAAGCTCGTCTGGTACAGGTTCGAGAAAACGCTGCCCGCGGTAAAGCCGCCGGACGCGAAGTCCGAACTTAAACCAGTGCGCGCCGAAGTGAAAGCGCCGCAGGTGATCGTGGCATCGCGCAAAGACGCGCCGAAGCGCACGCAGGTCATCTGGACGCCGGCGCCGGAACTGCGCGAAACAAAGCCGCAGGAGTTGCCGAACATCCTCGCCATCAAACTCCCGGAGATCGCCCGGCCGTTCGTCGCCCCGCCGGTTGCGAAACCGCCCGACCCCGCGAAAGTCGCCGTTCCCGACGCGCCGGTTCTCGAGACGAAGCTCGAAGCCGTCAAAGTCGCCGACGCGCAGCGCCTCACGAAACGATTCGTTCCGCCGCCGACAAAGATTCCCGAAAAGCTGAAGCAGGTCGAAGCACCGAGCGACGCCCCCCAGGTCGAGGCGCGCGCCCTCGCACCCACGGTTATCAACGAATCATTCAAAGCCCCCGCGCGTCCTTTCACCGCGCCGCCTTCGAAAGCCGGCCAGCCGGCCGCGAAGCAGATCGCGCTCGAAGCCCCTCCCGACTCGATCGCAAATTCGAAGGACCTGAGCGTCGTTGTCGCCGGCCTGAATCCGGCGATGCTGCCTTCCGCGCTGCCGTCCAGTTCGAGCCCCGGTCAGTTTTCCGCGGGCCCGAAACTGCGGCCCGAAGGCGCCGATGCCGCAGGTGACGGCAGAGGCTTCACCGTGCCCGATCTCTACGTCGAAGGCGCAAAGGACGCGAAGAATGCGAAAGCGGATCTGCTCGCCCAGGCGTATGCCTCGCCGACATCGCCGAACACTCTGCGTGCCGCCGCGCTGCTCGGCACGCCGCACGCTCCCATCGCGCATGACGATCGGCCCGTGACGCCGTCTGCGGCTGCGGTCAAAGTTTCCGGCGCACCGGATAAGCGCTTCACCGGACGCGACGTCTACATGATGGCGATTCAGATGCCGAATCTGACCAGCTACTCCGGCAGTTGGCTGATGTGGTACGCCGACCGCACGGCGCGTGAAGCCGGACTCGCGCCCGTGGCGCCGCCTGTTCCGCATGCGCAAAGTCGATCCGAAGTATGTGGCGTCCGCCGCGGCTGATCGCATAGAAGGTAAGGTACAGCTGGCATGCGTCATCGGCAAGGACGGCCACGTTTCTCATGTGGAGATGGTTCGCGGTTTAGACGACCGCCTCAATGAAACTGCGCAGGAGGCCATGGCGAAGTGGGAGTTCGAACCCGCCACGCGCCACGGCGAACCGGTTGAAGTGGACGTCCTGGTCGAGATTCCCTTTAAGCTCGCGCCATTCACGCCGAAGTCGTATTAAGCGCACAGGCCGAGGGGTCCGTTTGCGCGTTAATAAAGCGCGCGTTAATAAAGCTGCCTTGGGCATACTGAAGGTGTGAACACCACAGGGGTGAACATCAGGGTCACCGGCAAACAGCATCTCATCTTCGACGCCGACGACACGCTCTGGGAGAACAACATCTACTTCGAACAGGCGTTCGACGAGTTCTGCGAATACCTGAATCACTCGTCGCTCACGCCGGAGGAGATTCGCGGCGTCCTCGACGAAATCGAGATCGAGAATACAGCAGAGTTCACGGCTACGGCGCTGTCAATTTCGGACGCAATCTGAGCCAGTGCTATCTGCATCTCGCCGAACGCGCCGTCGAGGAGCACGATCTGAAGCGCGTCACCGCGCTGGCCCACCAGATTCTGCGAGCAGGAGATCGAACTGATGGAAGGGGTTGCGGAAACCCTGCCGTTTCTCGCGGAGAAACACGAGCTGACGCTGTTCACCAAGGGCGAGCCGGCCGAGCAGAACCGCAAGATCGATCTCTCCGGCCTGCGGCCTCTGTTTGCCCACTGCGAGATCGTGAAGGAGAAAAACAAGCGCGCCTACGAAGAACTGGCGCGCGTGCGGGGCTTCGATCACGACCGCACCTGGATGATCGGCAACAGCCCGAAATCGGATATCAATCCCGCGCTCGAGGCCGGTCTGAGCGCCGTATATCGTGCCGCATCACGCGCACGTGGACGCTGGAGCGCGAGGAGATTCGCGACGCCGGCGGACGGCTGCGGCGCGTCGCGAACTTCCGCGAGCTGATTGAAATCTTCGGCTGATACGTAGTTGTTCCGAACCGTGACCGGGAGGGAGCGGCGGCGGCCCGTCCCCAATTTATATCGTGTTACGATATAAATGTGAGCAGTGACAGTGACCTCACTGCCGGACAGTATCGCGATCTCGGCGGAGTTCCGGCGGCAGATCCGCCAGTTCCTTCATTTCAGCGAAACCACCGCCCGCGAGCATGGCATCGAGCCGCAGCAGCATCAGCTGTTGCTGGCGGTGCACGGGCTCCCCGAAGGCGTGAAGCCGACCATCCGCGAGATTGCCGCGCGTCTTTTCTGCAGCATCACAGCGCGGTCGAGCTGGTCAATCGGCTCGAAGCACGCGGCGCGATCGCGCGGGTGCACGGCTCCGACGACAAGCGCGAGGTCTGGGTGCGGCTCACGCCCGTCCGGGCGCGCCATCCTGCGGCAGCCTGGCGCTCGCGCACCGCACCGAGCTCGAACGCTCGGGGCCGGAATTGGCGCGGCGCTTTGAACTCCGTACTACGCCACAGCAGAAAGGCTTCAGCATGAGTCAGCACAAAGACATTTCCGAACAGCTCGGGTGATTTCACCACCATCCGCGCGCGTCATTCCGATCGCGCTCCTCGCCATCGCCATCGGTCTGGTCAGTACCTTCGTCGCATGGGCGCTGCTGCGCCTGATCGGCTTCTTCACCAACCTTTTCTATTACGGCCACATCAGCACCTCGATGGTTTCCCCGGCTGGCGAACCATCTCGGCTGGTTCGCGGTGCTGATTCCCGTTAGCCGGCGGGCTCGTCATCGGACTGATGGCGCGCTACGGCTCGGAGCGCATTCGCGGCCACGGCATTCCCGAAGCGCTCGAATCGATTCTCATCAACGGCAGCCGAGTGCAGCCGCGCCTGGCCGTGCTGAAGCCGCTGTCATCGGCGATCTCGATCGGATCCGGCGGACCGTTCGGCGCCGAAGGGCCGATCATCATGACCGGCGGCGCGATCGGCTCCATCGTCGCGCAGCTTTTCCACCTCACCGCCGCGGAACGCAAGACGCTGCTGGTCGCCGGAGCCGCGGCGGGCATGGCCGCGACATTCGCTACGCCGATCGCCGCCGTGCTGCTCGCCGTCGAACTGCTGCTCTTCGAATGGAAGCCGCGCAGCGCGATCCCCGTAGCTCTCGCCAGCGCAACGGCAGGCGCGGCCCGCCGTTACATCCTCGGATTGGGTCCGTTATTTCCCGTGCCGCAGCACGCGATCTTCATCGGTCCGCAGGGCCTCGCCGGATGCGTCGTCGCCGGGTCTGCTCGCAGGCCTGCTGTCATGCCTGCTGACGCTCGGCGTCTACGCGGCGGAAGATGCTTTCAAGAAACTTCCGATTCACTGGATGTGGTGGCCGGCCATCGGCGGCGGTGTTCGTCGGACTCGGCGGCATGATCTTCCCGCAGGCGCTCGGCGTGGGTTACGACACCATTCAGTCCCTGCTGCAGGGTGATGTGCCCGCGCGCCGTCATCGCCGGCGTCTTGCTCGTGAAGTCGGCCATCTGGATCATCTCGCTCGGCTCAGGCACCTCGGGCGGCGTGCTCGCGCCGCTGCTCATGATGGGTGCGGCGCTGGGCGGTGTGGAAGCCATGTTCCTGCCCCACGAAGGCGCGGGCTTCTGGCCGCTGGTCAGCATGGGCGCGATTCTCGGCGGCACCATGCGCGCGCCCTTCACCGCGATTCTCTTCGCGCTCGAACTGACGCACGATATCAACGTGCTGCTGCCTCTGCTCGTCGCGGCCATGCTCGCCCACGCCACCACGGTTCTGCTGCTGAAGCGCTCCATCCTGACGGAGAAAGTCGCGCGCCGCGGCTTCCACATCACGCGCGAATACGCCACCGATCCGCTCGAAATTCTGTTCGTGCGTGAAGTCATGCGCACCAAAGTTGTCGCCCTGCCGCCGGAGGCCACGGTCGGAGAACTGCGTCACATCGTGCTTCGCGAGCCCGCCCAGCGCGGTCAGCATCTGTTCCCTGTCGTGGATGATGAGCGTCGTATTCGGGGCGTTATAACCCGCAAGGATTTGCGCGCTCTGACGCAATGGGAGACGCCGGAAACCTCGCTCGGCAACGTGGTGCGCGAGCCTGTCGTCGCGCATCCGGATGAACCATTACGAATCGTGGTCTACCGCATGGCTGAGACCGGGCTCACTCGCATGCCTGTAGTCGAACGCGACACCGGAAAACTCGCGGGAATGGTTTCTCTCGAAGATCTTCTGATGGCGCGCGTCCGAAGCCTTAATGAAGAACGCCATCGCGAACGCATCCTCGAACTCCGTTTCCCGTTTGGCAGCCGCGAACGGGCACGAGAGATGGCCTGAGCGATATTGCGATACCATCGTCGCATGCGGCGGCTCCTGCTTCTCACGCTCCTTGCCTCGACCGGCTTCAGTGCCGCGGATATCGATTTAATTCAGCCGGATCAGGCGGTCAAAGAGCTCGGCGGCGCGCTGGTCATCCATGTGGGGTTCCCCGTTCTTTATCGCTCCACGCATATCCCCGGCAGCATCTACGCCGGTCCGGGCTCAAAGGACGAGGGAATTGCCGACCTGAAGAAGGCCGTCGCCGGCCAGCCCCGCACCCGCGAAATCATTCTCTACTGCGGATGCTGCCCTTTTGACAAGTGTCCGAATATTCGCCCCGCCTTCGCCGCTCTGCGTGGCATGGGATTCACGCACGTCCGCGCCATGATGCTCGCAACCAATCTCAAGACGGACTGGATCGACAAAGGTTATCCCATTGACAAGCGTGCAGACCAGACGCAGTAGTTTGGCCCCCCGATTGCCAATACCAGAGTGAGGATTAACACCATGCCCCGGTTTGAACGCATTCTGTTTCCGGTAGATTTCTCTGAGCGGTCCCGTGCCGCCGCCCCGTTCGTGCTGTCAATGGCGCAGCGTCACAAGGCCCACGTCGTACTGCTGCACGCGCTGCAGCCTCCGCCCCCGCTCTACGCCGGGATGAATACGGTTTACCCCGAGGTCTACGATTTCGAAGGCCTGTCCGCCGATCTGCGCGCCGAGCTGGCAAAGTTCGCCGAGGCTGAACTGCCGAAGGTGGATGTCACCTGTTTCGTCGAAATGGGCGAGGCCGCGGCGGTGATCACCACTTACGCCGAGACCGAAAACATCGGTCTCATTATGATGCCGACGCATGGCTACGGCGCCTTCCGGCGTGCGCTGCTGGGCTCCGTCACGGCCAAGGTTCTGCACGACGCGAAAGTCCCGGTGTGGACCGCAGCTCACGCTGAGGAGCCTTCGCATCGCGCGCATCCGGCACCGCGGCGCGTCATCTGCGCCGTCGATCTGAAAGAGCGGAGCCGCTCGGTGCTGGAATTTGCCGCCGACCTCGCCACCGAAACCGACGCTACTCTGGAGCTGGTTCACATGGCGCCCGAAGGAGAGACCGAGCTTCTGCCACCGGAGACTAAGCTGCATGACCTGCTCGAAGAGGTAACGGCCGCCCGGCGCGTGAAGATTCGCGAAAACGAGGACGCCGCCGGTGTCGGGGTTCTTGTCAACGGAGGCAGCGTAGCGGACAAAGTGCGCGCCCTCGCCATTGACCGGCGCGCCGACCTCGTCGTGATCGGCCGCGGCTGTACCCATCAGGGCCTTGGCCGGCTGTTGGCGACGTCGTACGCCATCGTGCGCGAAGCACCCTGCCCGGTTCTCAGCGCCTGACGTCGGCGCACGTGGCATTCCGAACCGTGACCGTCAGGGAGCGGCAACGTAAGGCCTCCCCCGTTCGACCAGCCGATAATGAGGTATGGCGTTCCGGTTGCGAACCGCGCAGGGGAAGCTCAAAATCGAGCACAGTATTCTCGACGATTTGCGTCCGGTCCTCGAAAGGCTGGTCGCGCGCGATGATATCCGGTCAATCATTCCGGGCGTGATCCGGCCCGTCCGCGATGCGAAGGGCCCGGTGAGAATTCACATTACCGTGCCGACGCAAAACGGATGGAAGGCCATCGCACTCGCCAACGGCGCGCGCCAGGAGCTGTTCGTCAGTACCGCAATGACTCAGGAACAACTGGCGGCGGCGATCGCCGCGATCCTTGCCTGAGTGTCCGCCCGCACCGGAGCCTTTTTTATGAGATGATTTCCAGCAAGGAGGGCCATGTGACCCCTCGGTTCACCGGAATCATCCTGCTCGCCAGCTCAACCTTGCTCGTCGCCGCATCACTGCCGCGCGCCACCGACGGCCATCCCGACCTCAGCGGCTACTGGACGAACGCCACGCTCATACCGTTCGAGCGTCCAGCCAACCTCGGTACGAAAGAGTTTTATAGCGAAGCCGAAGCCGTTGCGATGGATAAAGAGCGCGTCCGCAAAGAGAACAGCCAGGCGAAGGACGACATCCACTACGACAACGTGATCTGGCAGAAGGAGACATTCTCCAAAGTCACCTCGCGCCGCACGTCGATTGTTTTTGATCCGCCCGATGGACATCTTCCCCCGCTGAGCGAAGCCGGCAAAAGACGGGTGCTCCTCGAAGCGGAAGCGGCCAAACGCCGGGACCGCGCCGAAAGCGCCGACGCGCGCAGTCTTGGTGAGCGCTGTATCGCCTGGGGCAACGAAGGGCCGCCGATGCTCGGGTCAACCTACAACGCGAATCTCGAGCTCGTTCAGACGCCCGGCGCGCTGGCGATTCATCACGAGATCATTCACGGCGTGCGCATCATCCCCACCGATGGCCGCCCGCACCTGCCTGCCGATATTCGCCAGCTCGGCGGCGATTCGCGCGGCCACTGGGAAGGCGACACGCTCGTTGTTGACACCACGAATTTCACCGATCAGACCAACTTCCGTCCGCCGCCCGGCACAGGCCGCCAGGACATCTTCTCCAGCCGTGACATGCGCGTGACCGAACGCTTCACGCGCACCGATGCAGACACCATCATCTACCGCTTCACCGTCGATGATCCATCGACGTGGACCAGACCCTGGTCAGGTGAGATGCTGCTGAAGAAGACCGAAGGCCCGATCTTCGAGTACGCCTGCCACGAAGGCAACTACGGGCTCGCGAACATCCTGGCCGCCGCCCGCGCCAAAGAAAAATGATGTACCGCCGGCGGTCTTGCCGCCGGTGCCTTTAGTGAAGAAAAGCTCATCAGCTACATTGGTCTGGTGCCCCAGATTCTCGATGGTAACTCCGTACGCGACCAGATAAAGTCCGAATGCCGCCCCCGCGTAGAGCTTGTCCGCGCGCATGCCGGCCGCGTTCCCGGCCTCTCGGTTGTCCTTGTCGGAAACAACCCCGCTTCCGAAGTTTACGTCCGCAGCAAGACGAAAACGGCCGCCGAGCTCGGCATGCACAGCGAGACCATCACGCCCGATGCTTCGATCTCAACCGAGGGGCTTCTCGAACTCATTCGCGAACTGAATTCGCGGCCCGAAATCGATGGCATTCTCGTCCAGCTTCCCCTCCCCGCGCACATCGATTCGCAGAAAATTCTGCTGGCCGTAGCGCCCGAGAAGGACGTCGACGGCTTCCATCCCTGCAACGTCGGCCTGCTTTCGACCGGACGCCCCGGTCTCCGCCCCTGCACCCCTGCAGGCGTCATCCAGATTCTCAAGCGCTATCAGATTCCGATCGCCGGGAAAAACGCTGTCGTGGTCGGGCGCAGCGACATCGTCGGCAAGCCAATGGCGATGCTCCTGCTGCAGGAGAACGCGACGGTCACCATCTGCCATTCGAAGACGCGAGATCTCCCAGGCGTGTGCAGAAGCGCCGACATTCTGGTGGCTGCGATCGGACGCCCCGCCATGGTCACCGCCGATTTCATCCGGCCCGGCGCGGTGGTCGTCGACGTCGGCATCAATAGGGTGGATTCCAGGGCCGAAGCAGAACGCATCTTCGATCCTTCGCGCCTGCCCGATTTCGATCGTCGCGGCAGCCTGCTCGTCGGCGACGTGCATCCCGGCGACATGGCGCGGGTCTCGTCGGCCTACACGCCGGTGCCCGGCGGCGTGGGTCCGCTGACGATCGCCATGCTGATGAGCAATACAATCGAATCCGCCGAGCGGCGCACGGGATTGTCTTAGTGGCAACGGTGCGGCGCTTAGTGGGGCCAGGCTTTCAGCCTGCCGCCGGGTTTCCGCCCGGCGCTGAACTTTACGGATTCTCGGCAACGCAGCGCGTCCTGATCGCAAAATGCTGAAAGTCGGCCTGACCGGCGGCATGGCCTGCGGCAAGAGTTTTGTCGCCGCGGAGTTTTGCAAAGCTCGGCTGCCACGTCATCGAAGCCGACGAAGTCGGGCACGAGGTGCTCGAGCCTGGCGGCGAGGCCTATGATGCCGTGATCGCGGCCTTCGGCCTGGAGATTCTCGACGCAAACGGCCGCATCGACCGCGCGCGCCTCGGTGCACGCGTGTTCGGCGATCCCGCGCGGCTCGCAAAACTGAACGCCATCGTGCACCCGGCCGTGCGCAACCGGGCTACGCGGGCCTTCGCCGAAATCGGCGCCCGCGATCCGCACGGCATTGTGGTCTACGTGGCCGCAATTCTGATCGAGTCCGGCGCATACAGACAAGTCGATAAAATAATAGTAGTCAGTTGCGCGCGGGCGCAGCAGATCGAGCGCGCGATGCACCGGCCCGATGCGACTGAAGCCAGTGTGCTGGCGCGTCTGGAACGCCAGATGCCGCTCGAAAAAAAGAAAGAATTCGCCGACTATATCATCGATACCAGCGGGGCGAAAGAAGACACGCTGCGTCAGACTGAGATGGTGTACCGGGAACTGAGGAGACTAAGCGCACAGGCCGGACCAGAGGGGAACGCGTAATGCTCAATCTTATCCAGGATAAGGTGAGCCATATCGCTGCGTCCGTGGTCCGGTCCATTGTGCGCGGATAGAGAGGATACATGAGACCAAGAGCGCTCATTCTGACTTTCCTGCTGGTGGCGGGATTCTGGTTCGTTACCGAGCACGGCAACTGGAACGTGCAGCAGCTGATCCAGCCCATCTCGCGGAGCGGCAAGCTCTGGTCCGACCCGGTGACCGCCCACGGCGCCGGGTTCGGCGCCGACGAGCAGAACAACATCGACATCTACAAGACCAACCGCCTGCGCCACCGTAAACATCACCAGCATCGTCTATCAGCGCGATTTCTTCTTCCAGGTGTTTCCGCAAAAAGGCATCGGCTCCGGGTTCATCATCAACGAAGACGGCGAGATCGTGACCAACAATCACGTGGTTTCCGGCTCGCGCAACATCACGGTGACGCTTTCGGACAAGAAGCAGTATCCGGCCACTGTGCTCGGCATCGACCGGCGCAGCGATCTCGCGATTCTCAAAATCAAGGCCGACCGGAAGCTGCCTTTCGTGCGTCTGGGCGATTCCGACAATCTGGTGGTGGGCCAGAAAGTGCTGGCCATCGGCAATCCGTTCGGACTCGAAGGAACGCTGACCACCGGCATCGTGAGTTCGCTCGGCCGCAGCCTGGAAGGCGAGGAGGGCAACACGCTCGAAGGCCTGATCCAGACCGACGCCGCCATCAATCCCGGCAACAGCGGCGGTCCGCTGCTCGATTCGCAGCGGCAACGTGATCGGCATCAACACCGCGATCTACGGCTCGCAGACCGCGAGCGGCGAAGCGGGAAGCATCGGCATCGGCTTCGCCATGCCGATCAATCGCGCCAAGGAAAAGCTGGAGGAGTACCGCACCACCGGGCACATTTCGCACCCGGTGCTGGGCGTTTCGCAGATGCTTCTTCGTGCAGGGCGATCTCGCCGAAGCAGCTCGAATATGCCCGCCTCGGGCGGTCTGCTGATCGAAGGCATCGACGAAGGCTCGCCGGCCGCGCCGGCCGGCCTGCGCGGGCCCGAACCGCATGGTGATCGTGGGTAATGTACCGGCTGGGCATCGGCGGCGACCTGATCATCGCGATCGACGGCAAGCCGGTCGACGAGCCAGGATGCGCTGCGGCGCGCGCTGAATCAGAAGCGCCCCGGCGAAAAGATGGTGCTGACGATCTTCCGCGGCAACCGCACCATGAAGGTGACGGTGACGCTGGGCTCGGCGCCGGAAACGCTGTAGCGCCGGCGATCTTGTCGCCGGTGCCTTGATCTTAAATCTCCCCCGCGTCCTCGAGGCAATCCGCGATCTCTCCTGTGCGTGATCGCGCCTTCCTTGATCATCCGCCACTCGATCTCGGTGATGTCGACCGTGCTCGCGCCCATGCCCTTCGCACGCGCCGCCATCGAGCACCAGATCCACGCTGCCGTCCATCACGCCGAATACTTCGATGCCGCTGCGGCAGGTGGGGCGTCCGGAAATATTGGCGCTGGTCGCGATCACCGGCTGATTCAGCCGCGCGATCAGTTCATCGGTCACTTTGCACCGCGCCTGCCGCACGGCGAGGCGCCCGGTGTTCCCCGTGGCCCGCAGCGGCACCTTCGGCGGACGCAGGCATGATGATCGTCAGCGGACCCGGCCAGAACTTGCGCGCCAGCAGATTGAACCGCGGCGAAATCTCGCGCGCCAGTTCTTCCACCATCAGCGAATCGCGCACCAGCATGGGCAGCGCGCGGTGGATTTCGCGGCCCTTTGGCCTGATAGACCTGCCGCACGGCGCGCAGGTTGAAAGGATCGGCGACCAGCGCGTAAAGCGCGTCGGTCGGAACGGCAACGACGCGCCCGCGGCGAATGGCGGCAGCCGCCCGATCCAGCGCTTCCGATGAGGGATCGAGAGGATCGATCTCGATCAGGTCGGTGGCCACGTCGGTCAGCGTAACACAGCGCGACGTTTCTGCCCGGCCGCAGCGTGGCGATTCAGCCGGCGCCGCTTCGAGTGCGGCTTCCTGATTGCGCGGCTCGAACGAGTAGCCGAATCCGCGCACCGAATGAATCAGCCGCGGCGCCGAGGCGTCCTTTTCGATCTTCTGGCGCAGCCGCAGGATATAGACATCCACCGTGCGGTCGGTGATGGCGCGGTCCTGTCCCCACACAGCATTCAGCAACTGCTCGCGGCTGAAAACCACGCCCGGGCGGCTCATCAGAAACTCGAGCAGGCGGAATTCGGTGGCCGTCAGCGAGAGGTTTTCGCCGTCCAGTTTCACCTGGCAACTGCTGCGGTCGAGCTCCACGCCGCCGGCCTTGAGCAGACGCGACGGCGCGCGTCTGCGTGCGGAACTGCAGCTTGATGCGCGCGATCAGTTCGCGGATGAAGAACGGCTTGACGATGTAGTCGTTCGCGCCCAGTTCGAGGCCGACGATGCGGTCGGTTTCCGAAGCGCGCGCGGTCAGGAAGATGATCGGCGTCTGCGCCAGCTCGGGATCGTTGCGGATGCCCTTGCAGATATCCAGCCCGTCGGAATCGGGCAGCATGATGTCGAGCAGGATGAGGTCGGGGCGGACCCGCCGGCAAAGGTCGAGGGCGCCACGGCCGGTCTGCGACCCGGTGAGAAGAAAGCCTTCTTTTTCCAGGTTGTACTTCAGCAGCGCGAAGAGATCGGTATCGTCTTCGATGAGAACAATTCGTTTTGTCACGGCACTTTCAGCGTAACGGGATACACGTTACAGAAGGGTTAAGGGGCCGTAAACGATGGGTGAAGTTCACCTCAGTGCGCTTCGAAACGGTAGCCAAAGCCGCGCACCGTGACCAGAAAACCGGTTCGTCCGGCTTCTCTTCAATCTGCTCGCGCAGCCGGCGGATGTGCACGTCCACTGTCCGCGGCGTCACGAAATGCTGCTCGCCCCAGACTTCCCGCAGCAACTGCTCGCGCGACCAGGCGGTTCCCGGGTGCGTCAGAAAGAACTCCAGCAGCTTGAATTCGGTGGAAGTCAGCTCGATCTCTCGTTCTTCCGCTCTCTGATAAACGCGCCGCGCCGCCCGGTCGAGCCGGAACGGCCCCATGGTCAGCGCGGCGCTTGCGGCGCGGCATCGGTGTCGACTGCGCCGCAGATGCGCTTTGATGCGCGCCACCAGTTCACGCGGGCTGAAGGGCTTGGTGATGTAATCGTCGCCGCCGATCTCGAGCCCGAGAACGCGGTCGACTTCGTCGGAACGCGCGGTCAGAAACAGCACCGGCGTGCGCGCCAGCTTGCCGTCTGCGCGGATCTGGCGGCAGAGATCGAAGCCGTCCTGCCCGGGCAGCATCACGTCGAGAACGATGAGGTCCGGCTGATACGCTTCGAGATCGCGCAGCGTCTGCCCCGCGCCGTTCGAGCACTTGCGACCTGAAAACCGCCGCGCGTCAGGTTGTATTCGATCAGCGCAGCCAGTTCGGCTTCATCTTCGACGACCGCTATTTTTCTGCGACATGCGATCGTTATTACGACGCTTTCTGCCGTGCGTTGCCGCCTGGCATGCGGCGCACGGGCAGATGCTGCGCAGGTGGTCGTACGAGTAGATCCCGGTGTTGTGGCCGTCGTTCCAGGCGATGCGCAGCGCATAGTTGCCCACCGGCTCGATCGACGTCATGCGTTCTTTCGGTTTGTACATCTGGAAACGGGCTGGCGGCCGCGTCTCGGCTCGATGTCTTCGGCCGCGGCTCGGTGCCGTGCGAGCCCGTGCAGGTGGCGCAGGGGCACCAGTCGCGCAGGTATTCGACGCCGTAAGAGCTGTGATGGCCGTCCTTCCAGTCGATTTCGATGCCCTTCGATTTGGAGATCGCGATGTGTTCGGGGTCGCTTATCGGATTGTCATCTTTGATCGAGACGCTCACATTCCTCATTGATTGACGAGCCGCTCAACGTCGCGCACGCCGGAGATGCGGCGCATCGCGGAGCAGAGTTTTTCCAGCTGTTTTTTGTCGCGCACATCGACGGTCATTTCGACCAGCGCGGCGTCGGTGCTCTGGCTCGAATCGGTCTTGGCTTCGAGACTGCGCACATTGGTTTTCTCGTCCGACAGAATGCTGGTGAGCTGGTGCAGCAGGCCCGGCCGGTCGTCGGTATGAACCACGATGCGGACCGGGAACGAATCGCTCGCGTTGCGCGCCCAGTCGACATCGATCTTGCGCTCGGCATCGTACATCAGGTTCTGCACATTGGGGCACGTGCGCGAGTGCACCGCGATGCCTTTGCCGCGCGTCACATAGCCGACGATGGCCTCGCCCTTGATCGGGTTGCAGCACTTGGCGCGATAGACCATCACGTCGTCCACGCCATGGACTTTGATGACGGCGTCGTCGTCCTTCTGCCTGTGCCGCTGCGCGGGCGCGGGTTCCGGCGGCAGGCGCGGGCGCGGGCTCTTCCGCCACCTGCTCGGGCGCGGATTTCTGCAGCACCTGGCGGGCGGAAAACTTGCCGTAGCCGAGGCTGGCGTAGAGATCCTCGATCTTGCCCAGCCCGTATTCGCCGGCCACGCGTTCCAGTTCGGTCTTCTGAATCCGGCTGAGCTGCACGCCCAGGCGGCGCGCTTCCTTTTCGAGATACTTCTGGCCGATCTCGATGGCGCGCTCGCGCTCGTTGGCGTTGATGATGTGCTTGATCTTGTTGCGCGCGCGCGAAGTCTTGACGATCGCCAGCCAGTCCTTGCTCGGCTCATGGCCGGCCTGCGTCAGGATGTCGACAATATCGCCGTTGCGCAGCACGTAGCGCAGCGGCACGATGCGGCCGTTGACCTTCGCGCCCGATGCAGGTGTTGCCGACTTCGGAGTGCACCGCGTAGGCGAAATCGATCGGAGCTGGAGCCGGCGGGAAGAACGATGACGCGGCCTTTGGGAGTGAAGCAGTAAACTTCTTCCGGGTAGAGGTCCACCTTGAGGGTGGACATGAACTCGCCCGGATCGCGCATTTCCTGCTGCCACTCGACCAGCTGCCGCAGCCACGCCACGCGCTGATCGTCCTGCACGCCGCGCTTGCCTTCCTTGTACTTCCAGTGCGCCGCGATGCCTTCCTCGGCGATGCGGTGCATCTCTTCGGTGCGGATCTGAATTTCGAAGTGCTTGCCTTCCGGGCCCACCACCGACGTGTGCAGCGACTGGTAGAGATTCGGCCGCGGAATGGCGATGAAGTCCTTGATGCGTCCCGGCACCGGCGACCATTCGTTGTGGATCACGCCCAGCGCGCCGTAGCAGTTCTTCACCGAATCGGTGATGATGCGGAGGGCGAGAAGATCGTAGACCTGATCGAGCGAGATCTTCTGCCGCTTGAGCTTCTGATAAACCGAGTAGGCGCGCTTGACGCGGGCTTCGACGCGCGCCGGAATGCCTTCGCGGCGCAGTTCCGCTTCCACCGTGCGGCGCATGCGCTCGAGATATTCTTCGTTGGCCGCGCGCTGCGTTTCGATGGTGTGCGAGATTTCCGCGAAGGCTTCGGGATCGAGATAGCTGGAAGGACAGATCTTCCAGTTCGCCGCGCACCTTGCCCATGCCGAGCCGGTGCGCGATGGGCGCATAGATCTCGAGCGTTTCGCGCGCGATGCGCTCGCGGCGCTCCGGGCTCAGGCACGCCGAGCGTGCGCATGTTGTGCAGCCGGTCGGCCAGCTTCACGATGATGACGCGGATATCGTTCACCATCGCCAGCAGCATCTTGCGATAGTTCTCGGCCTGGCGGTCTTCGGCGGAGAAGAAATTGATCTTGCTCAGTTTGGTGACGCCGTCGACGCAGCGCGCCACTTCTTCGCCGAAGTTTTTCTGGATATCCGCCGTCGGTGACGGTGGTGTCTTCGACGATGTCGTGCAGCAGGCCGGTCTCGATGCTGACCACATCCATGCGCATGCCCGCGAGGATCTGCGCGACGGCCAGCGGATGGCACATGTAGGGCTCGCCCGAAGCGCGCTTCTGGCCGGCGTGATACTGCGAGGCGAAATGATACGCCTTCTCGATGGGCGCAAGATCGTCTTTGGGGCGGGATTCGCGAAGGGTTGCGAGCAGGTCTTCGAAATCGCGTGTTTCGGCGGGGTCGGCGCGCGACGCTGTGCCGGAAGGCGGCGCCGGCAGTTCTACGCTGGCTTCGGAACCGGATACCGGGGGCACAATACTATTCTAAGTGGCCGGTTTCCGCCGGGAGCGGAACGCCGGCGAATCTCATCAGACCCGTCAGCGCATATGCCACGCAAAGAATAAGCATCCATTCGATCGGGTACCGGTAGCGCTCATCCGCCTGGATGAAGTAGTAGATCAGGGGAAAAACCAGAAAACAGATCAGAAAGAGATAGGAGGATTTCTTTCGCGCCCGGACGATCAGCCACAAACCGATCCACGCCACAGCGGCTTCGGCAAACTCGAACGGCAGCAGGCTCGCACGTCTGGTCACAACCCAGAAGTGGTAAACCCGAAGCGCCGTGAGGCGCAGGAATTCCGCCCGATTCGCACGAATCCAGGCCACCGCCGCCTGCATTCTCCGCCGGTTGTATTCGAGTTCTCCCAGGCGCCGGACCTCTGCCTGCTCCCCTTTGTTCACGGCCGGATGGTTACTTGCGGAGTTGAGCTGATGGTTCTCGCGCGCGGCCGGCTGCGCTCCCTCGTGGTTTGAAAGACTCAGTTCGAGGCCCAGATTATCGCGGATCAGCACGAATCCTCCAAGCTCCCGGTAGTCGCGCACGATCCAGGGAGAAATAACGGCTGCGAGACAACACAGCGCCAGTGCCGCGTTCCTTACCGAACACCGGCGCCTCACCGTCAGGACAAACAACACGCTCAGAAAAACCGGGAGTAATGAAGGCAGCAGAAGCAGGCCTGCACCCCACGCGCATCCCCACCCCAGGGCGGGAGCGGCACGCTCTGAAAGGTCCACGCGCAGGGTGAGAAGACAAAGCAGTACGAGGGCAATTGCGGCTGAAACAGCCTCCCACTGACCGTCAAACTCGGTGTAATGGCGCAGCACATTGGCGGCTCCGAGCGAGCCACCGAGAACACCGGCAGCGATACCAAGTCCCATTCGTTCGGCCGCCATCGGAAGCAGGGACCAGAGCAACGCGCTGCCCAGGACTCCAACCGCGGTAATGGCTGCGGTGAACTGAAGGTCGCTCGGAAAGAGACGCAGGATGAAGGCTAAGAAATAAGGGTAGATGGGCGCCAAATGGGCGGTAGGTCCGGTGGACGCGCAGAAGGCATCGGCGAAATTTCCCGTCGAGTTGATCGACCTCGCCACGCAAACGGTTTCACCGTAGCTGGGGGCCCGATAAACATCTGTCTTATAAGCGACGACGAAACGCAGGACTGCGGCGATCAAAAAAATCACACAGCCAGCCATGCGGGCCGACAGAAACCCCGTGTGTGTCATTTGGCTTCCGGCGGTCTTCACCGCAGTATTATAGTGCCTGTGCCGCTGCGGTCAAAAAAAAAGGCGGGCCCGGGCCCGCCTTCTCTTCTCTGAACTGAACGAACTCTACTCGGTCTGTTCCGCCGCCGCCGACTTCTTCGCGGCCTTCTTCTTGACTGTTTCGAGGTTTTTCTGCACCCAGTCGTCGGCCTGTTTGACGTCAGCCTGATACTGTTCCTTCGTGTCGTCGAGATCCGCCCGATAGCGGATCAGAAGGTTCATGTAGGCCATCGCATACTCATAGTCCGGATCGATCTCGAGCGCCTTCTTCTCGTCATCGATGCCGTCCGTGAGCTTCTGCCAGTACTTGGCCTTGAGATCCGCCTTGATGTCCGTCGGCGGCGGGGCGCCCTTCTTGCCTTTCGCAGGAGCCGCATCCTTCAGCGGACCCGGGATCCTCCGGCTTCAGATTCTGCGCCGCGCGGGCTTCGCGTCCACGCCGGCACGAATTCGCTCCACGCGATCACGCCCAGCGTGTAATAAGCTTCCTTGTTCTTCGGATCGGCCTGCGATCACCTTCTTGTTCCACTCCTCGGCTTTGGCGTAATCCTTCATCTGGAAGTAAATGCTGGCGATCGACTGCATGGCGATCAGCTTGTTCTTGTCGTCCAGATTGGAGTTGAGCGAAGTCTGAAACTCCTCCAGCGCCGCGTTCGTCATTCCGCACGTTCTCGGGCGCTTCGGAACCGGGCACGTACTGCTGCATGTAGGCCGTGGCCAGATACAGACGCGCGGAAGGCAGATCGGGATCGAGATCGATCGCGGTCTTGAAATCGTCGGCGGCAGCCGTATACTGCCCGGACTTGAAAGCGTTGACGCCCTTGTTCAGGTTGTCGCGCGCTTTGAGTTTGTTGCAGCCGGAGCTGAGTATCGCCAGCGCAACCAGTGCACCAGCCGTAGCCAGAGTCCGTCGGATTACCGCAATCCCGCGCATTATTGGCCTTCCTCCACCTTCGGAGTCATCAGACCGACTTTGTCGATCCCGGCGCCGTGCGCGATATCGATCGCCTGCGCTACTGTCTGGAATTCCAGATCCTTATCGCCCTTCACGAACACGACCTTCTCGGCGCGCGTCTTGAAGATGTCGACCAGCTGATCGCCCAGCTTGTCCCAGGTCGTATCCGTCCTGATTGATCTTCACGTTGCCCTGCGTGTCGATCACGATCACGACCGTGCGGTCGTTATCTTCCGGCTGCTTCTGATTCGGCGGCGGCGGCTGCGGCGCCAGCGCGTCCAGTCCGTGCGGCGACACCGGCGAAATCGCCATGAAGATAATCAGCAGCACAAGCAGAATATCGATCATGGGCGTCATGTTGATATTGGACTGCGGACCGCTGCCCGATCCGCCAACTGCCATTGCCATAGAAATTGCTCCTTGAAAATTCCTGATCTCGGATTTCCGGGAAAAACTAGTTACTTACCGTCTTGGGCTTCAGGCTTGTTTTTGTCCGACAGAATCTGCTCGGTCAGCAGACCGACATCGTCCACGCCGCCGGCGCGCAGGTTGTCGACCACGTCCTCTACTTTTTCGTACTTGGCTCGCGCATCGGCGCGGATGTAGACGATCTTGCTGCGGCTTGTCCGCCAGCAGATCCTTCACCTTCGGCGCCAGATCTTCGAGCATTCGACCTTCTGCAGCCCGGGACTGAGGAACACCTGCCCGTCGCGCGTGATGGCCACGGTCACGGCGTCTTCTTTGTCGGCATCCGCCATGACGATCGGATTGCGCGCTCTGGCCAGATCGATGTTGGCGCCTTTGTTAAGCATCGGCGTGATGACCATGAAGATGATCAGCACGACGAGCATCACGTCGACCATGGGCGTGACGTTGATGTCCGATACCGGAGGCGGCGCTTTCTTTAATTCCATTTCTGTATCTCCTGTCGATTCTTCAGTGCGGGCTCGAAGAATCGCCGCGGCGGACCTGGGCATGGCCCGCCGCGGGAATCCCAATCAACTCGCTCCGCTTGCCTTGCTGACAGTTGACTGCCGATAGTACTACTTGCGGGCGCCGGCCCTGCATCTGGCTGCGCTTCAGGAAGTAGTCGACCAGTTCGGAGCTCGAGTTCCCCATTTCCACGTCGAACGCATCGACGCGGCCCGTGAAGTAGTTGAACATCCAGACGGCGGGCACGGCCACGAACAGACCGATAGCGGTGGTCACGAGAGCTTCCGAAATACCGCCCGCGATGGCGCCGATACCGGGCGTCTTCTGCGCGGCCATCGTCTTGAACGCGTTGATGATGCCGACGACGGTACCGAACAGACCGACGAACGGAGCCGTGGAACCGATGGTGGCCAGAGCGCTGACGCCGCGCTTCAGTTCGGCGTGCACAATGGCTTCGGAGCGTTCCAGAGCGCGCTGCGAAGCTTCGATCTCTTCGCCCGAAATCTCCGAGCTGCCCTGATGCGCCTGGAATTCCTGCAGACCCGCCACCACAACCTTCGCCAGGTGGCTCTTCTTGTAACGATCGGCAATCTTGATCGCTTCGTCGAGCTTGCCTTCGCGCAGTGCGCCGGCCACAGCCGGGGCAAATGCGCGGCTCTGCTTGCGCGCCGCGTTGAACGCCATCAGCGCGGTCGATCATAACGCCGATGGACCACGCCGACATCATGAACATGACGATGACGACCAGCTTGGCGAGCAGTACCCATCTGCTCCCAGAGGTGGCGGAAATCCCAGCCCGGCGCGCCCGCTTCCTGCAACAACATGAACGCCCATACCTGCATCTGTAAAAGCATTTTTTCTATCTCCTGCGAGTTGATTTAAACGAACTACTTCAAAACCGACTGACTCGACGAACTTCCGATTCACCGCCGCTACTGGCTCAGAGTGAAGTTCACGTCGATGGTCGTGATGACTTCCACCGGTTCGCCGTTCAGCAGCGTCGGCTTGTACACCCACTGCTTCACCGCCTGCATGGCCGCCTGCACCAGCAGCGGCGGACCGCTCAGCAGCTGCAGATTCTGAATCGTGCCTTCCTTGGAAATCGTGGCCTGGAACTTCACCGTTCCCTGTACGCGCGCCGCTTTCGCCAGCGGCGGATAGAGCGGCTTCGGCTGCCTGATCAGGTTCGCCTGCTGCACGTTGCCACCAACGCGCACCGGAGCCGTCGGGGCCTTGGGCTTGGGGGCGGCGGAGGTGGCGGCGGCGGAGGCGCGATCGCGGTGCCGCCGAGAATGCCACTCAGCGCGCCGCCCGCCACACCGCCGGGAATGCCGCCGACCACGCCCGCGGCGGATGGCGGCTCCTCGGCTTCCACGATCATCTTGATTTCCTTCGGCACCGACTTGGGCGCCGTCAGCTTGCCCATGTCGAACTGCTTCGGCGCGACCTTCACCACCTTCACGGCCTGCGGCGGCGGGGGCGGCGGAGGCGGCGGAGGTGGCGGCGGGGCCGTCAGGAAGGTCGCAAGCTGCGCATTCGGCAGCGCGTCGAAGTAGATCAGCGGAATGATGACGATGATGGCGATGGCCACCAGCTGGATCGCAAACGACAGCAGAATCGTATACGGCCTTTTTGTCTTGCCGACGCCATCGACGAAAGTTTGCTCAAACATAAAACCTCCCGGCTGACACTACGTTCCTTGTCAGCTCCAGCGAACTCTGTTCAAACTCATCAACACCGGCGCAATGCTGCATCTTATCTAAAAGATCAGCGCCACGCCGCAAAAATCTTACTTCGCCACCTTCACCGGACTCTTCCCGCCCGGCCCCGGGCTCTTCGAGCCCGGCTTTGCCGATGCCGGCCGTTTTACCGGACCGGCTGCAACCGGCACCGGCGCCGGGCTGCCAGTGCCGGCGCTCTTCTTCCTCGCGTCCACGAAATCGTGAAAACCAAGCACGATCGGGCTCGCGATGTAAACCGAAGAATACGTCCCAACGATAATACCTGCAACCAGCGCAAAAGAGAAACCGTGCAGTACCGGTCCGCCGAACAGAAACAGCGAAATCACTGTCAGGAACGTCAGACCGGAAGTCATCACGGTCCGGCTCAGCGTCTGGTTCACGCTCCTGTTGATCACATCCACCAGCTTCTCCCTGCGGTTCAGGTTCAGATTCTCGCGGATACGATCAAAGATGACGATCGTATCATTCATCGAGTAGCCAACCAGGGTCAGAAGCGCCGCGATCACGGTCAGCGTGATCTCCTTGTTGAACAGGGAGAAAACTCCGATCGTGATGATCGTGTCGTGGAACACGGCGATCACCGCCCCCACGCCATAGATCCATTCGAACCGGAACCAAATATACACCAGCATTCCGGCCAGCGCCAGCAGCGTGGCATGGATCGCCTGAAGAGCGCATATCGGCGCCCACCTTCGGGCCCCACGATTTCGATGTCGCGCGCGCCGCCGTATAAGGCGCGAGGTACGCCTCCTGCTTCAGACACGTCCAGCACCTGCGGCGTCACGCCCGGCCACGGACTTCAGATCGTCCACGCTCGCCAGCAGCCCGCCATGCTGATTGCGATAGCCCACGATATCCGCCGCCAGCTGGTTGATCTGCTGATCGGACAGCGAAACTCCCGCTTTCTGCAGCGGATCGCGCAGCCGGTCGGCCAGCTGCCCGGCGCTGGCATTATTCAGATCGAGCTTGCCGTTATCCGGATGCCCGAACGTCTTCGCCAGCGTGTCCAGCACGAGTCTGACGGTTCTTCGCCAGCGTGGCGTCGTCCGAACCTTCCGTGCCGATCTCCATTTCGTTCGAACCGTTTTCGAACGTCTGCACGCTGGGCGGACTCGCCAGCGCCTTCGTCGAGCGCCGACCGGACTTCGTCGATCGGCGGCGCGCCCTGAAACTTGACCGTCATCAGCATGCCGCCCTTGAACTCAATGCCGTAGCTGGGCCCGCCTTTGATGGCGAGACTCACCAGACCCAGCACCGTCAGGACCAGCGAAGCGATGATGAACGGCCACTTCTTCCCAAGAAAATCAAAATTTGTATTTTTGAATAATTCCATCGATCACTGCCCGCCCGCATTCAAACCGTATGTTCGCGAGCCGAACCGTGCCAACTGATATGACACCGGCTCCGTTATCAATTTGTTCCCGCGTCTCTGCGAATAATAACCCATATCGTTTTCGGATGAGCCCAGGATGACCAGTCAGCTTCAGATGCTGAGCGCTCGTCACCTGTTGGTTGCCCGAAAGCTCCCAGTCGAAAATCGCCTTCGACACAAAGACCGCCGTAAACACATTGGCGAGCAGACCGATCACCAGCGTCACCGCGAAGCCCTTCACCGGCCCCGTGCCGAACAGGAACAGGAACAGGCACGACACGATGGTCGTGACGTGGGTATCGACGATCGTCCACCAGGCTTTGCCGAAACCCGCGTCAACCGCCGCCGGAATCGATTTCCCGGTCCGCAGCTCTTCCCGGATGCGCTCGAAAATCAGCACGTTCGAATCGACCGCCATACCGATCGTCAGGATGACGCCCGCGATGCCCGGCAGCGTCAGCGTGGCGCCGAAGTACGACAGCGCCGCCATCAGCAGAACCGTATTGAGAATCAGCGCCAGCACCGCGTTGATGCCCGCCTTCTTGTAATAGACCAGCATCACGAACACCACCGCGATCAGGCCCGCCGATGCGCCGCGTAGATACCTTCCCGAATCGAATCCGCGCCGAGCGACGGGCCGATCGTCCGCTCCTGCTCATACTTGATTCCCGCCGGCAGCGCGCCGGTGCGCAGCATCAGCGCCAGATCGGCGGCTTCCTGCTGCGGTGGCCAGCCCGTTGATGACGCCCGAATCGTCGATCGTGCTCTGAATCGTGGCCACGCTGGTGATCTGGTTGTCCAGCACCACCGCCAGCCGGTTGCCGATATTGCGCGCCGGTGAACGCGCCGAACTTGCCGCGCGCCGTCCTGCGAGAGAGTGAAGCCGCATTCCCAGCGGCCCGGGCGATCGGAATCGGTGCGCGGCCGTGGCGTTGCGCATATCCTGCCCCGTGATCACGGCGGTGCGCGATGACCAGATACCAGCCGCCGGAACCGTTGCCGACACCCGCCGGGCCAGTCGAGCAGTTCGGTGTTCGAGCGGCAGAATGCCGCCCTTCGCGGCCAGCGCTTCTTCCTTGGTCTTCCACGGGCCTTCGTTCTTCACTTCGACGATCTTGAGCTGCGCCGCCGAGCCGATCAGTTCCTTCACGCGCGCCGGATCGTCGACGCCCGGCAGTTCCACCAGAATTTCCGACTGCGTTGTCCGGCGCGCCGTAATCCTGCACGGTCGGCTCGGTGAGGCCGAGAGCGTTCACGCGGCGCTCGATCGTGTCTCGCTCCTGCGCCACCGTGTTCCGCTTGAGATCGATCAGCGCGCTCGGCTTCATGTTCATCTTGTAGTCGGTGGCGTTGACCGGCGTGAGAATCCAGTCGGGAAACTTGTCGGCGATCAGGCTGCGGAACGCCTGCGTTTTCGTCTGATCGACGCCGTGGATGTTGACCTGGATCGAATCGGTCTCCTGCAGGGTCTGCGGATCGTTGCGGTCGAAGCCTTCGATCGATGATGCCGGCGGTGCGCGCTGCATCGCGCAGGCTCTCGATCGGTCTGATCGGCCTCGGTCTTGGCGGCGTCCTGCACCTGCACCTGCAGCACCAGGTGGCTGCCGCCCTTCAGGTCGAGCCCGAGATGGATGTTCTGCTGCACATTCGATTCCAGCTGCGCGCGTGACAGCGGAATGCCTACGCCGCCGAGGAACTTCGGGAATCCGATGATGCCGAAGATGCAGACGAGCACAGTGGCCGCGATCACGATCGCCTTTAATCATCAGATTGCGTTGCATGGAAATGTTTACCTTCCTGCTTTCTAATTGAGACTGCCGCTTATTTCTGAGCCTTCAGGGGGTACCAGCGTGCTGACGGACGGACCGGGCGAACTGCAGCTTCAGGTTATCCGGCTTGACTCTTAATACTATTGTGTCACCATCCACGGCGGTAATGGTGCCCACGATTCCGCCGGAGGTGACCACGTTGTCCCCGCTCTTCAGTTCGTTCAGCATCTGCTGCTGCCGCTTCTTCTGCCGCTGCATCGGCATGAACAGCAGAAAATAAAAAACCAGCCCGATCAGGATGTACGGCGCGAAGAGCGCAATCGAGTTCGCCGGGCTGCTGCTGCAGAAGTAAAAGGAAAAGAGCACGTCAGATTATCTTATACTGCGCCGCATCTACCGTCAGCGGGGCAGGCTTTCCGCTGCCGAACGCCATCAGGTACGGGGGAATTCAGCCCAATAGGATAGACTGCCTGATCTCCCCCATGATGTCAAGGTAACGCTGCAGATTGTGCCGGGTGGCGAGCGACGCGAAAAGGATTTCTCCCGCCTGAAACAAATGACGCAGGTAGGCCCGCGAATAGTTTCGGCAGGTGTAGCAGCCGCAGGCGGGGTCGAGCGGCGCCGGGGTCGTCGCGATAGCGGGCGTGCTTGATGACGACCCGGCCTTCGGAGGTGAAGAGCCAGCCGTTGCGCGCATTGCGCGAGGGCAGCACGCAATCCATCATGTCGATGCCGCGCGCCACATATTCGGCCAGTTCGTGCGGCATCCCGACGCCCATCGCGTAGCGCGGACGGTCGCGCGGCAGGACCGGCTCGCTCGCTTCCACCATTTCGAGGCTGAGCGGACGCGGCTCGCCGACCGAAAGTCCGCCGATCGCGTAACCGTCGGCATCGAGCTCGAGCAGGCGCTCGGCGCATTCGCGGCGCAGATCGGGGAACATGGACCCCTGGACGATCGGGAACAGCGCGTTGCGAGTCGGCGATCTCGGCCATGCGCTGCGCGGTAGTGCGCGAACGCCTCCTCCGCCCAGCGCACCGTGCGGTGCATGGAAGCGCGCGCGTATTCGTGGCTGACCGGATACTGCGGGACACTCGTCGAGCACCATCATGATGTCGCTGCCCGAAGCGCCAGCTGGACGTCGACCGTCGAGGCCGGCGTGAACTGGTGCGTGTCGCCGTCGAGATGGGATTGGAAGGTGACGCCTTCGTCGGTGATCTTGCGCAGACCGGAGAGGCTGAAGACCTGATAGCCGCCGGAGTCGGTGAGGATCGCGCCGGGCCACGACATGAAGCGATGCAGCCCGCCGAACTGGGCGGATCAGTTCATGGCCGGGGCGCAGAAAGAGATGGTAGGTGTTCGAAAGAATGATGCGGGCGTGGAGTTCGTCCCAAAGGTCGCGCTGGTTGAGTCCTTTGACGGTGGCCTGCGTGCCGACGGGCATGAAGACGGGCGTCGGGATGTCGCCGTGGGCGGTGTGCAGAATGCCGGCGCGCGCGCGCGTGACCGGGCATTCGGCGAGGAGTTCGAAGGTAATCTGGCGTTGCAACCCCGATTGTAGTGTGGGGCGGGATGTCATCCCGCAGCGGGGTTGTCAACCCCGCTGGCCGATTGCAACAAACCTGTTGTTACCCTTGCCGCAAACGTGCGCGCTCGAAGACGATCTCAACATGTCCTGCGATCCGGAGCACGAATTCGTCGACAGGGAGCTTATTGACCGCAACGCTCGGCGATAGTAATTTACGCGGGCTTCGACACCGGCGCCGGCGCCAGCTCGCGGCTCGAAATCACGCGGTCGATGATGCCCGTAATCCACCGCCTGCTCCGGGCTCATGATGTAGTCGCGGTCCACGTCGCGCGCCACGCGGTCGATCGTCTGGCCGCTGGCATCGGCGAGGATCTTGTTCAGGATCTCGCGCATGCGCAGGATTTCCTTCGCATAGATATCGATATCCGCCGCCTGCCCCGCCAGACCCTGCATCGAGGGCTGGTGGATCATGATGCGGGAATTCGGCAGGCTGAACCGCTTGCCCTTCGTCCCCGCCGCCAGCAGCACCGCGCCCATCGAGGCCGCCTGCCCCACGCAGATCGTGACGATATCGGGCCGCACGAAAGCCATCGTGTCCAGAATCGCCAGGCCCGCCGTAATCGACCCGCCGGGCGAATTGATGTAGATCGAAATGTCGCGCTCCGGATCTTCCGCTTCGAGAAACAGCAGCTGCGCGATGATCAGGTTCGCCACCGTGTCGTCGATCGGCGTCCCCAGAAATATGATGTTTTCCTTCAGCAGACGCGAGTAGATGTCGTAGGCGCGCTCGCCCCGCGACGTCTGCTCCACAACCATGGGGACTAGCAAAGAATTGACCCATTCCTTTCTTATTCTGTCCTGATTACGAAGATGCAGACCGCACCCGCCTGGATTCCCGGCGCGCAACTCCTCATCATACGACCGCCTTCGTGCCGCTTACCGAACCGCGCGCGTGAGCAAGCGGCACCGCGAATCGCGGGCATAAACTAGCGCGGGTATATCAATCCGCCGAGCTTATCGGTCTCGCCGCCCGGCAAGCGCGGGAAGCGCGTCGAATAAGCCTCCAGGTACTTCAGCCCCGAGCCGGTGTTGTAGATCACGATCTTGTCGTCGCGCTTGAGGAACCCGTCGCGGAGCAGCCGTCTCCGCCGCCACCACGCACGCCGCGCCCTCGGGGCTGACGAAGATGCCCTTCCTCCGACGCCAGACGGATTCCCGCGTCGATCAGCTCCGCATCCGGCACCGCGATCGCCGTTCCGCCGCTTTCGCGCACGGCGCGCAGAACCAGAAAATCACCCAGCGGCTTGGGCACCCGCAGTCCGCTGGCGACGGTCGCCGCCCCATCCCAGAACCGGCTGCGTTCCGCCCCTTCCTCGAACGCCCGCACCACCGGCTGGCAGCCCTCCGCCTGCACCGCAATCATTTTCGGACGCGTTCCGGCTCGATCCAGCCCAGCGCTTCCATTTCCGCGAACGCCTTCCACATGCCGATCATGCCGACGCCGCCGCCGGTCGGATAGAAGATCGCGTCGGGCAGCTTCCCATCCCAGCTGCTCGGCCAGTTCGTAGCCCATCGTCTTTTTGCCCTCGATGCGGTAGGGCTCCTTGAGCGTCGAGATGTCGAACCAGCCCTCCCGCGGACCCGCGCTCCGCCACCATGCGCGCGCAGTCGCTGATCAGCCCGTCGACCAGCGTCACCTCCGCGCCGTAGGCCTTGCACTCGATGAAGTTCGCCTGCGGTACATCCTGCGGCATGAAGATGTGGGCTTCGATCCCGGCCGCCGCGGCGTAAGCCGCCAGCGCGCTGGCGGCGTTTCCGGCGGATGGAATCGCCAGCTTTCGTGATGCCGAGCTCCACGCACATCGAGACCGCGCAGGAAAGTCCGCGCGCCTTGAACGAGCCGGTCGGATTCAGGCCTTCGTCCTTGATCAGCAGATCGGACGCCCCGATGCGCGCCCCGGTACGCGGCGGCTTGATGAGCGGCGTCATGCCCTCGCCCAGTGAGACAATCGAGGTTTCGAGCCGGACCGGCAACACCGGCGCGTAGCGCCACATCGAGTCCGGCGCCGAAGCGAGACTGTCGAGCGACCATGATTCCGCGCAACCGCGCCAGATCGTAGCGGACCAGCAGCGGTCCGCCGCACTCGCAGAGGTTCCAGTTCTTCCCGGCTTCGAATTTCCGGCTGCACAGACTGCACTCGAGATGCGTCACTGAATTATCGGGCATGAAAAGTATCCTCCATCTTATCGGGCTCATGGCGGTCAGCTCGCCGCTTTGGGCGGGCGAATACGTCGTGCTCGACGACCGGCTTCCGCCTGCATGCCGACCGGCACGAAATCGCCGGCGGCGTAGCGCGGATCTACTCCGGCGGCGGCGTTGCTGAGATGCCCGCGGCTGCCATCGCCGCCTGGGAACCAGAGGAAGCGCCCCCGGCTCCAGCGCCCGAGCCACCCGCCGCGACGCCGCCGCCCCGCTCCTCCCGCGCTCATTCGCTCCGACGCCCCCCGCGACCTTGCCGTCGAAGCGGCGAAAAAGTACGGTCTTCCCGAGTCTTTCGTGCGCCAGCGTCATGAAGGCCGAATCCGGCTTCCAGCCGGCCGCCGTCTCGCCCAAAGGCGCCATCGGCCTGATGCAGCTGATGCCCGAACGGCCCGCACGCTGGGCGTCGATCCGCACGACCCGCACCAGAACGCCGACGGCGGCGCCCAGTATCTGCGCGAGCTTCTGGCTAAGTACGAAAACGATCCCGATCAGGTTCTCCTCGCCCTGGCGGCCTACAACGCCGGACCTGGCGCGGTCGAGCGCTAGCACGGCGTGCCGCCCTACCGCGAAACCCGGGAATATATCCTGCGCGTTCTCAAAGACTGGCAACAGGCGTCTAAATAGTTACCTGTACCGCTGGCGGTCTTGCCGCCGGCGCCTTGAAAATAACGAAACTTTCGCCTCGTACCCGCATCGAAAGTGCGTATGGCTCTCCAGGTGCTGTTGTGCGAGGTCACCGCTTGCGTCGGTGCTTTGGCGCTGCTGTGGGACAATGGAGCTTCGCCCAAAATGGCCACCGAAAGCATCCCGGTAGAAGCCCCCGTCGACGACGAGCTGGAACTAGTCAACAGCGCGCGCCAGGGCGACACGGCCGCCTTTTCGGTTCTGGTCTGCGCGCTACGAAGGCAAGATTTTCCGCCTCGCGATGAACATCACGCAGAACCGCGAAGACGCCGAAGATGTGCTGCAGGAAGCGTTTCTTAAGGCCTACGAGCACCTGGATCAGTTCCAGGGAAACTCGAAGTTCTACACCTGGATCGTGCGCATCGCCGTCAATCAGGCGCTGATGAAGCTGCGCAAGCGCCAGAGCGACCGCGCGGTTTCGCTCGACGAGCAGATCGACACCGGCGAAGACACCGTGGTCCGCGAAATTGCCGCCTGGGATCCCGACCCGGAAGAGCAGTTCTCGCGCGAGGAACTGCACGAGATTCTCGACTGAGCGCCATCGACGAACTGGCGCCGATCTACCGAACGGTATTCACGCTGCGCGATGTCGACGGTCTTTCGACCGAAGAAACCGCCGAGGCGCTCGACCTCACCGTGCCCGCGGTCAAGAGCCGGCTTCTCCGCGCGCGCCTGCAGCTGCGCGACAAACTCACGCGTTTTTTCAAACGCAAGGGAGATGACGCCTTTGCTTACATGTAAGGAGTTCCTCGCCGAACTCACCGACTTCCTGGACGAAAAGACTGAAGCCGAAATACGCGGCAAGCTCGAGCGTCACCTCGCCGAATGCCCTAATTGCTGGGTGGTCTGCGACACCACCCGCAAGACGATTCAGGTGTACAAAGGCATGTCGCAGTGCACGATTCCCGAGGATGTGCACTCCCGCCTGATGGCGGCCGTCGAGAAAAAGATGGCCGCCAAAAACCCCTGACCTGACCCTGTACCGCCGGCGATCTTGTCGCCGGTGCCTTTCTACCTCTTCCCCGCCCAGGCCTTAATCCGCTCCACGGCCCGCATCAGATTCTCATACGAATTCGCGTAGCTGAACCGCACATACCCTTCGCCGTACTCCCCGAAACCCGCGCCATTCAGACAAGCCACCCCCGCATCGTTCAGCAGCGCATCGGCCACTTCTTTCGAACTGCGTCCCGCGCCTTTCACATTGGCGAATGCATAGAACGCGCCGCCCGGAATTGCACAGCGCCAGCCCGGAATGCTGTTGAGTCCCGCGCAGAAAGCGTCGCGCCGCCGCTGGAATTCCGCCACCATCGCAGTCACGGCATCCTGCGGACCACACAGCGCCGCAATCCCCGCCCGCTGCGTGAAACTCGCCGTGCACGAATTCGAATTCACCATCAGCTTGTTGATCGGGTCCACCAGAAACGACGGCATGACCCCGTAGCCCATGCGCCATCCGGTCATCGCGTAGGTCTTGGAAAATCCGTCCAGAATGATCGTCTTCTCCAGCATGCCCGGCAGGCTCGCGATGGATACCGGTTTGTCGTTGCCGTACACAATGCGCGAATAAATCTCATCCGACAGCACGATCAGATCGCGATCCCGCACCTCATCCGCAATCGCCGCCACATCTTCCGCCGGAATCATGCCGCCCGTGGGATTCTGCGGCGAATTCAGCACCACCATCTTCGTGCGCGGCGTCAGGCTCTTGCGGAAAACATCGAGGTCGAAGGAAAATCCCCGCTCCTCCACCAGCGGCACCGGCACCGGTTTCGCCCCGCAGACCTTGATCATCGACTCATAGATCGGGAACCCGGGATTCGGATAAACCACCTCATCGCCTTCGCCCAGCAGCGCCATCATAGGAAAAAAGATAATAGGCTTGCCGCCGGGCGTGACGCACACATTCGCCGCGCTCACCGAAATGCCGCGCGTGGTCGAGATATAGTTCGCGATCGCTTCGCGCAGCTCCGGCAGCCCCTGCGACGGACCATAATGCGTCCAGCCTTCGTCGAGCGCTTTCTTTCCCGCGTCAATAATATGCTGCGGCGTCGGAAAATCGGGTTCGCCGATTTCCAGATGGATGACGTCCTTCCCCTGCGCTTCGAGCGCGCGGGCGCGAACCAGAACTTCAAACGCGGATTCGGTCCCGATCCGCGACATTCTATCGGCTAGTTTCATTTGTCTTTCCGAAAATAAGGGATTCCGTCGCGCGCCCCGGCTTCCACCACGCGATCGTCGATCGCGACTCGTTCGCCTTCCACCCGGGCCGTAAGCCGGCTGTCGTTACCCACCGTAACGTCGTCGAGTGTCACGATAATGACCTGATACGGCACATCCGCCGCAAAACGCTCGGGCGCAAGGTGAACGACGGTCTCGGTATAGACGATGCCGGTGCGCATCGCCTTTCAGTATGCACCAGGCTCAATATGAACCAAGGATCGTGACGACGCAGGTCGCGCCGCTGCCGCCCAGATTCTGCGCCAGCCCGACCGCGTTTCGCTTCAGCTGCCGTTCGCCCGCTTCGCACCGAATCTGCTGCACCAGATCGCAGAGCTGGCCGACGCCCGTCGCCCCCACCGGATGCCCCTTCGATTTCAGCCCGCCGCTGGCGTTGATCGGCATGGAGCCGCTGCGCCGCGTCGCGCCTTCCGCGGTGAAAAATCCGCCGCGGCCGCGTGCCACGAACCCCAGATCCTCCATCGCCACGATCTCGGCGATCGTGAAGCAGTCGTGCAGTTCCGCGAACTGGATGTCCGCCGGCTTCAGGCCCGCCATCGCGTAAGCCTTCCGGGCCGCGGCCTGCACCGCGGCAAACGTCGTGATGTCGGGCTTCTGATCGAGCGCCAGGCAATCGGAAGCCTGCGCCGACGCCGAGAATCTTCACCGGCTTATCGCTGAACTCGCGCGCCCGGTCCGCCGGACAAAGCACCACCGCCGCCGCGCCGTCGCTGATCAGCGAGCAATCGTAAAGGTTGAGCGGTTCGGCAATCGGCCGCGCGTTCATCGCCTGTTCGAGCGTGATCGCCTTGCGCATCTGGGCGTCGGGGTTCAGCACGCCGTTCTCGTGGTTCTTCACCGCGACGGCCGACAGGTGCTCGCGCGTCGTCCCGAAATCATGCATATGTCGACGCGCGATCATGGCGAACAGCGAGGGGAATGTCGACCCGGCTTTGACTTCCGTTGCGCAGTCGCCCGCCCCGGCCAGAATTTCGGTTACCCGCGGCGTGGGCTGGTTGGTCATTTTCTCCACCCCGGCGACCATCACGACGTCGTAAATGCCGGTAGCCACGCCCATGAACGCCTGGAAAAACGCCGCGCCGCTCGACGCGCAGGCGGCCTCGAAGCGGGTCGCCGGGATGCCCGTCATCCCCAGCGCGGTCGAAATGTACGGCGCCAGATGGTTCTGCGCCGTGAATTCCGGCCCGGCGAAATTGCCCAGATAGAACGATTCGATAGTTTCCGGCCCGATCCCGGCGTTATGCAGGGCTTTTTCGCCCGCCGCCACGGCAAGCGACCGCAGGTCCTGGTTCGGGAAGGCCCCGAACGGAGTTTTGCCCGCGCCGATGATGGCAACTGGTCTCATACGGTAACCTATACTTGAGGATAGCGCGCAGGTTCTTTTCCACGTTCGGCCATCGCGGGCGTCAGATGTTCAAGGGAATGGCGACTGCAGCGCTTGAGATTCGCATGAAAGAGCCCGATCCGGCCCCAGCGAACGACGACCGGCGGCCCCGGCTGATGGAGACCAGCGCGCTGCTCGAGGCCAGTGCGGCTGCCGAACTGCAGGAGCGCTTCGTCAGCGGAGAATCTGCGCCGCATTTTCCGCCAGATTTATCGCATGGTGGGCAACGTCCACGACGCGCAGGATCTCACGCAGGAAGCCTTCATCAAAGCTCTGCAGCGCCAGGAGCAGCTCAAAGACGAGCTCAAAGCCGCCCACTGGCTGTCGCAAATCGCCACCAACACGGCGCTCGATTTTCTGCGCCGCCACGGCCGCGTGCAGTTCTGCGACATGGCTGAAGCCCCGGAACGGCATACCGAATCGCCCGAGGAAGCGATGCTGCGGACCGAGCAGCGCGCCTGGCTGGCGCGCGGCCTCGAACGTCTGACGCCGCGCGAGCGGGCGGCGCTGGTGCTGCGCGACATGGAAGATTTGCCGGCCGAAGAAGTCGCGGCGCGGCTCGATTGTTCGAAAGCCACCGTCCGCTCGCACATCGCCAATGCCCGCACCAAGCTGAAGAAGTTCGCCGAGAAACGGCCTGGTAAAGAGCCCGGCAAAGGAAAACTCCTGTGAACCATCCGCGTGAACACGATCTGGCGCTGCTGGCCGGCGGAGAGGCCGGTCCCGTCCGGCGTTTCCTGTTGGAACGGCACGTGCGCAGCTGCGCGGCTTGTCAGGAGAAGATCGCGGCCTACTGCGAACTGCGCGACGATCTCGCGGAAATTGAGCTTCCGGGCTCGAACTGGAACGACGTGAACTGGAATTTTCTGGCGGCCGATATGCGCGCCAATATCCGGCTGGGTCTGGAAGCCGGGGCCTGCGTTCGCACTACCCGGACGCCGTGGAGCTGGAAAGCGCCGCGGCTCGGAAAAATCCGGCCGGCGATCGCGTTTGCCTGTGTGCTCCTGCTCGCGGGCGCCGCCGAACTGCTGCGCGATGCCCGCCCGCACCGGCCTGCCGACTCCACTCCCGTTCTGGTAACGACGGATTCCGGCGTAGAGTTCCGCACGGGTGCCAACAGCCTGACTCTGCTGAAGCATCACGGCGACGTGGGGAGTCAGACCGTCAGCGCGCGCGGCGATATCAGTGATCGCTATATCGATGAAACGGGAGCGGTGACCATCAACAATGTTTCGCTGCAGTAAGAGCGTGCTGGCCGGTTTGACGCTGGCTTTTGCCGCGGCTCTGGCCGCGCAGGAGACATCGCTCGATCTGTCGAAATCGGTGAAGATCGACCTGCCCCCCGATTCGCCGCTCAATCTGACCTCCATGACCATGGGCGATTCGCGCGCCACCTCTCGCGGCGGCGCCATCGTTCTCGATCTGCACATGGGCCTGACCCTGCGCAATTCGGGCGCACGGCACGTCCGTGGCGTGACGCTCCTGGTCACCGCGCAGGAATTCGCGCCGGGTGGCAAAGGATCGGTTGCGCGGCCCTCCATCGACGTTCCGCCCGGCGAGAACTTCACGCTGCCTGTCGATATCCGGCTGGTGCGCCCGGTTCGCGAAAGCGCGGGGCCGATGGTACGGGTGCAGCTCGACGGCGTCCTGTTCGACGATCTGAGTTTCTACGGTCCGAATAAACTCGATTCGCAGCGCGCGCTGACGTTCTGGGAAGTGGAAGCGCAGCGCGATCGGGCATTTTTCAAACAGGCCCTGCAGGCCAAAGGACAGACCGGCCTGCAGAGCGCGATTCTGGCGAGCATCGCCAAAGGGCCTGAGCGCGGGCAGTTGAATGTGGCGTTGTCGCGCAACGGCCGCGCGGTTGGATCATTGAACCCCATGAGCCCGCTGGTCCCGGGCACCGAGCACCTCGAACAGTTCGCCGTGCTGAGCCTGCCGGACGCGCCCATCGAGCCGCTGGAAGGCTGGGCCGCGATTTCCGGTAACGAGGCCCGGTCCCCGCAGATCGAAGTGCTGAACAGGTCCGGCAAGCCGGTGCGTTATGTCGAGATCGGCTGGCTCGTGAAGGACAAACAGGGTAATCAGTTTGTGGCGGGCACGGTCCCGGCCTCGGATTCGGCCATGGTTCTTCCCGCCGGACAGCGTGCGCGGCTGCAGCAGGATACCGTGCTGAAGTTTTCCCGCTCCGGACGACCGCTCGAAATCGACAGCATGACGGCATATGTGAGCCAGGTCGAGTTCGCCGATGGACACGTCTGGGTCCCCTCCCGGCACGATCTGGATTTCTCCCCGCTTCTCCGCGTCACCGCGCCATCCCCCGAAGAACAGCGCCTCACCGACATCTACCAGCACAAGGGCCTCGCCGCTCTGATCGCCGACCTCAACCGGTACTGAACCGCTCCGTCTCCGCACCGGTTGAAACAGGTTCCGCGATCGAATACCATCCCCGTGTGCCGCCCGTCATCGCGTTTCTGCTCGCTGTGTCACTTGCCGCGGCGCTGCAGGAAGACACGACACCGACATTTCAGGCGGGAACCAGGCTTGTCGAAGTCGATATCGTGGCGAAGAGCAAGGGCCTGCCGGCTGCTGGCCTGACGAAGGAAGACTTCACAATCCTCGATAACGGAAAGCGTCAGAACATCGCGTTCTTCTCGGTTCGGTCCGTCAAATCAGCCCGCACCGCGGAGGCTCCGCTTCCTCCCGGAACGTACTCAAACCGCCTCGCGCACTACCCGGAATCGGCCGGCCGCACCACGGTGATCCTGATCGATCAAATGAACACCCCGCAGGCGCTCCAGGCTTACGCGATTCCCCGCGTGGTGAAATTCGTCGCCTCGCGCCGCGGTGCGGACCGCATCGCGATCTATACGATTGCCCCGAGCGGAGCCCTGCATGTGGCTCAGGAACTCACCGACAATACGGATCTGCTGCGCCGCGCCGCACACGGTCTTATGGCGCGTGATCCCAGCCGCCGCATCAACGACACCACCGGCATGTCCGCGCACGAGGCCGAGGCCTACGCCGCGATGAACATTTTCGGCCCCGTGCAGGCCGTCGAAGCCGCGCTCAAACAGATCGGACGCCATCTTTCCGGCGTCCCCGGCCGCAAGAACCTCGTCTGGGTCACCACCGCTTTTCCGCTTTTCCTTCCAGATCTCGGCCTCGATTTCCGCCCCGACATGGAGAAAGCCGCCCACGCGCTCAACGATGCCGGCATCGCTCTCTATTCCGTCGACGCGCGCGGTCTCATGGTCGGCCTCGATGGCTTCTCCCGTGCCGACCGGCCCGGCCCGCCTGCCTCCCCGCACGCCATCGCCATAATGATGGGCCGCGGCAGTTCCGTCGACACCCGCGGTCTCGATACCGAACAGATGCTTTCCAGCCTCACCGGCGGCCTGACATTCTTCAACAAATCGAACGCCATCGAGGAATCGATCGAAACCGCGGTCGAGGACGGCGATGTCACTTACGCGCTCGGCTTCTATCCCGATCTGAGTGCCCAAGGTGAAAAGTGGCATAACCTCAAAGTCGGTGTTGCCCGCCATGGCGTCGAACTGCGCTATCGCACAGGTTATTTCGCTCAACGCGAAGGCGACACAGCGAACGATCCACCGGCGCTGGACCAGCTTTTGAAAGAGCCGCTCGATTCGGCCCAACTCGAACTGCGCGCCGAAGCGCATCCCGATCCGACGCGCCCCGGCGTTCTCGATCTCAAAGTCAACATCGATCTGCACGGCGTCTCGTTCAGCCACGGGAACTCCCGGCGATCCGGCGCTGTCGACCTCTCCTTCTATGTGGAGGGAACGCACAGGCTATTCAGAAAGCCCCTGAAGATCGAAATTCCCGACGATCAGTTCGATGCCGTCATCGCAAAGGGCCTCGACGCCGTCGCGCCCATCGACATCACGGACGGCGTGGAAGCTCTGCGCGTCGTGGTGCAGGACAAAACCACAGGCGCCGCAGGATCGTTAACCGTGCCCCTGCCACCACGCTGAACTCTTGCCGCGCGATCACCAGCCAGGCAAACCTGTATTCGCCGTCGACTCATCAATCGCAGCCTACAAACCTCCCCGACCCTCTTTTCACGTGCGACACTCAGAGCGCCATGCGAAAACCCCGACCGGCTCCGATTTTTTATCCGTGTGCATCTGTGTCCATCTGTGGCTCATAATCTTTTTTCGTCATCACCGATAAATACATTTTTGCCAAACGAACCCGCCACCCCTTGAAAACAAAGGGCTTTATGTATCCTTTACCCTTCCCGCCCGCCCCGTGGCGATAGAATGAGCCCCATGCGCACCATCCAGGCGACTCTCGCCCTCATCTCGTTCGCCCTCGCAGCCTCCGCCGCCACGGCGCCGGCCAGGCTGACCGGCCCGATCCCCGTAACAGCCGACTCATACCCGTTCCTCTCAGCCTCTCGCGTGTTCCAGCCGCTCGATCTGAAGAAGGCCGGCTATGTCGAAGAGGAATTCATCGTCAGCGGCACGGCCAACGTCTACGACTGGAATGCCGACGGCTCGCTGACCGTGAAGACGGCCAACGCGCCATATTCCACGCGCATTCTGGTGCGCCGTCCCGCGGACCGTGCGCGCTTCAGCGGACACGCCATCGTCGAACTCATGAATCCCGCGCGTCGCTTCGACTGGGCGATGATGTCGGGCTACTCGCGCGATTCCTTCATGGAGCACGGCGATGCATGGGTGGGCGTCACCATGCCCGCATCGGTGGACGCGCTGCACAAGTTCAACCCGGCGCGTTATCCTGCGTTGGCGTTCGCAAATCCGAATCCCACCGAGAGCTGCGCGGCTGGACGTGGCGGCCCGGCCACTTCCGAACAGGAAGACGGCCTGCGCTGGGACATGCTGAGCCAGGTTGGCGCGGCCCTTAAGACCGGAGCCAATCTGAACGCGCGCTATCTCTATATGACGTCGCAGGGCGCGGACGTGCTCACATATGCGGCAGCAATTCAGACCCATGCCACGGTCTACGACGGCTTCCTCATCAAGACGCCAGGTGGTGTCGGCCGCATCCGCCGCTGCGCGCCCGCCGTGCCGCGCGGCGATCCGCGCCAGACCGTTCACAACATCGGCGTGCCGGTCATAGAAGTGGTCGCGCAGGGCGAGATCGGCCCCGATTACCAGCGGCCCGACAGCGACGATCCCAAAGATCCGTTCCGTATCTACGAAGTCGCCGGCGCCGCGCACATCGACAAATGGGCGTATCTCGACATGCCGGTCATGGAGGATCAGCTTGCTGCCACCGGCGCACCCGGTCAGGGCACGCCCGCATGGCCGTTCAACGTCAAATGCGATCCCGACATCCCCCTGCAGAGTCACCCGCTGCTCAAGTACGTCATCGACGGCGCATTCGTGAATCTCGAACAGTGGGCAAGCAAGGGCGTGCCCGCTCCCAAAGCTGACCGCATCACGGTGAAGGACGGGGTAACCATCGGCGGCGTCCGCAATCCATACGTCGACGTCCCCGCCGCCACCTACACGTTCACCAGCCCCGGCCCTGGGACGTGCCGCGAGCTCGGCACCACCACGCCATACGATTCCGCGAAGCTTAATGGCCTCTATGGGGATCAAAAGAAGTACCAGGCTAAGGTTGCCGCGTCGGTAGACCAGATGGTGAAGGATCGCTGGATCACGAAGTCCGACGGTGACCGGATCAAGGCTGAAGCCGCAGGCAGGTAATCAGCCCACAGGCCGGATGGTACAACGGGACTAAATGAGCTTTTCCGATTCGTTTTTCGCCGCGAAGTTCGGCATCACGCGGCGGGACCTCGAAAACCACCTCTCCGAAGCGCTGAGCCGCGGCGGCGACTATGCCGACCTTTACTTCGAATACATCGCCACCAGTTCGATCAGCATCGATGAATCGATCGTCAAGAGCGCCACACAGGGCGTGTCGCTCGGCGTCGGCGTGCGCGTCATCGCGGGTGAACGCACCGGCTATGCGTACAGTGACGATCTGAGTTCGGAGAAGATCCGGCACGCCGCGCAGGTGGCAGCTCTGATCGCCTCCGGCCCCGCGAAAGTGGAACAGACTCCGCTCGAAGAAGGCCGGAAGCGCAACCTCTATCCCGTGGTGATGTCACCCAACGAGACTGAGTTCAGAGAACGCGTGGAACTCGCCCAGCGGGCTGATATCGCAGCGCGCGCTTACGATCCGCGCATATTCCAGGTGCAGGTCTCCTATGCCGACAGTCTCCGCCAGGTTCTGGTCGCAACCAGCGACGGCGTGCTGAACTTCGACCGGCAGCCGCTCGCGCGCATGAGCGTTTTCGTACTGGCCCGCCAGGACGGCGGTGTGCCGCAGCAGGGACACTCCGGCGGTGGTGGGCGCTACGAACTCGAGTTCTTCCAGAAGGAAAAGACTCCCGAGTACTTCGCCAAAGAAGCCGCCCGTCAGGCGATCGTGCAGCTCGATGCCGTAGAAGCACCGGCAGGCGAGCAGATCGTGGTGCTCGGACCCGGCTGGCCCGGCGTGCTGCTGCATGAGGCAGTCGGACACGGCCTCGAGGCCGACTTCAACCGCAAGGGCGTTTCCGCATTCAGCGGGCGCATCGGCCAGCAGGTGGCCAGCCCGCTCTGCACTGTCGTCGACGACGGCACCATCGGCGGCCGGCGCGGGTCTCTTAACGTCGATGACGAAGGCAACGAGACGCAGCGCAACGTTCTCATCGAGAACGGCATTCTGCGCGGCTATCTTCAGGACAAGCTTTCCAGCCGCATCACCAAATCCGCGCCCACCGGCAGCGGTCGCCGCGAGAGTTACGAACACATCCCGATGCCGCGCATGACGAACACTTTTATGCTGGCGGGCGAGGACGATCCCGCGGACATCATTCGCTCCGTGCCGCGCGGCCTTTACTGTGCCAACTTCGGCGGCGGCAGCGTCGACATCACAAGCGGCAATTTCGTGTTCTCCGCGTCGGAGAGTTATCTCATTGAAGACGGCAAACTCACGCGGCCGGTGCGCAACGCCACGCTGATCGGAAATGGGCCGGAAGCCATGAAGTACGTGAGCCGCGTCGGCCACGATCTGAAACTGGACGAAGGTGTCGGTATGTGCGGCAAGGAAGGCCAGAGCGTTCCGGTTGGCGTCGGCATTCCGACGGTTCGCATCGACCGCATGACGGTCGGGGGAACCGCTTGACGGCCTCGTCTTCGACACCGGCGATCCTGTCGCATCAGGACCTCCCGAAACTTGCACAGGACGTCATCAGACAGGCGATGGCCGCCGGGGCGAGCGATGCGGAGTGCACCATCTCCGAAGGCGACGAGTTTTCCGTCAACGTCCGCATGGGCGAGCTTGAGACGCTGAAGGATGCTGGGTCCCGCGGCGCCGGACTGCGCGTGCTGATCGGCAAACGGATGGGCGCCTCCTACACCTCCGACCTGACGCCGGATGGCATTCGCCAGATGGTGCGATCCGCCATCGACCTCGCGGCGCTGACCACGGAAGATCCGTTCGCCGGACTGCCTGATCCCGAAGAGCTGGGATCGATCGCCACCGATCTTAAGCTTTTCTCGGACGAGACGGCGAACCTGGCCACCGAAGAGCGCATTGAAATGGCGCGCCGGGGTGAGGCAGCAGCGCTTGCGTTCGATCCGCGCATCACCAACTCCGAGGGTGGATCGTTCGATTCGAACGTGGGCTGCCGCATCTTCGCGAACTCGCGCGGCTTCCTCGGGTCGTACCGCAGCAGCAGCTGTTCTATCACCGTCATGCCTGTGGCGACGCAGGGCGACAGCATGGAACGCGACTACTGGTATTCCCACGCGCGGAGTTCCGCGGGCCTCGCAGACGCGGCATCCGTGGGGCGCAAGGCAGCGGAGCGGGCGATTCGCCGGCTCGGCGCGGTGAAAGTGGAGACGCAGCGCGTTCCGGTGATCTTTGAGCCGCGCACCGCACGCACTTTGCTGAGCAGCCTCTGCGACGCCGTCAGCGGCAGCGCGATCTACCGGAAGGCGTCGTTTCTGGCAGGCAAGCTCGGCGAGAAAATCGCCGACGAGCGCATCACGATCATCGACGACGGCACCATCCCCGGCCTCTTCGGCTCTTCGCCGTTCGACGACGAAGGTGTCCCCACGCGGCGCACACCGGTCATCGAGCGCGGCGTCCTGAAAAGCTATCTTCTCAACAGCTACACAGCCCGCAAGCTGAACCTCAGGACCACCGGCAACGCGTCGCGGGGCATCACCGGCAACGCGGGCATCGGCCACGGAAATTTTTTCCTCGAAGCGGGAACCCGACCGCCCGAAGAAATCATTCGTAACGTGAAGAACGGATTTTTTGTGACCGAACTGATCGGCAGCGGTGTCAATATCGTTACGGGCGATTATTCACGCGGTGCCGTAGGAATCTGGATCCGCGACGGTGAGCTGGCTTTCCCGGTCGCGGAAGTGACCATTGCGAGCACGCTGCAGGAAATGCTGAACGGCATCGGCGAAATCGGCAGCGATCTGGAGTTCCTCAGTTCCGTGTCCGCCCCGACCATCATGATCGGAGAAATGACTGTTGGCGGACGTTAAGATCTCTCCGGCGAGTATTGTCATCGGACTTGCGTTAATCCTTATCGCTGGCGTTCTGACCTGGCTGACATTCGGAAAACCGGAGACCGCGACACCTCCTCCTCTGACTGACGAAGCAAAAGCTTACCTCCCGAACCTTCAATTCAGCAACGTGCATATTCAGGCTGCGGAAAGCATGGTGAATCTGCGGCTCGTCGAGATTCTGGGCGACATATCGAACAAGGGCGGCCGCAACATAAAGCTCGCCGAGGTCACGTGCGTCTTCCGCGATTACGCAGGCAAGGAGCTACAACGCGAGCGCGTGGCGCTCATCGGCCAAACGACGGGGCCGCTGGCCGCCGGAGCGACCAAGCCATTCCGGCTGGCCTTCGACGATCTCGCCGAAGGATGGAACCAGTCGTATCCGACCTTTGTGATCGCGCAGATTCAGTTTCAGTAGAGATCAGCCACCGACAATCTGAACGCTCATCCCCTCAGGATCTTTGATGTGGAAACCGGCATCGAGATTCTCCTCCGGCGTCAGGCCGAGGGCCTTCAGCTGATTTGTGACCGCGTCCCGGTTGAAACCTTCCACCCCAATCGCAAAATGATCCACGATCCCGGTCGGGCTCTTGTGATGCAGTGAGACCAGCGCGTGCCGGTTCATGCCGAGACGCACGATCTCGTTCGGCTTGTCCTCGCCGACGACGGTCAGCCCGAAAATCTTCTCGTAGAACGCGACCGCGCGCGGCAGGTCGGCGACCTGAATGCTGACGTGGTCGATCTTCGCAGCTTTCAGTCCGGCCGGTGCTTCCTGAGCGGAGGCCAGGGCGCCGGCCCCGGCCAGCATCGCGAGACCCTGCACCAGTTCGCGGCGCGAGAGCCCGCCTTTCTCAAAACGATCCACTAAGTTCGAAATGATTGCTTCCATACGCCTCCCTGTTTGCTCAGTCATTTTGGCATAGAATCGACTCAATGCGCGCCATCGCTCTGCTCCTTATCGTGTCCGCAGGTGCATTCACGCAGTGGCTGAACTACAGGACGCCGGGAATTCCGCGTCTCGCGGATGGCAAGCCGAATCTCATGGCGCCCGCGCCGAGGCTGCCGAACGGTACGCCCGATCTGTCCGGCGTATGGGCCGCCGAATGCGCCATCTACGACGGCAATCCGTGTTTCACCCGCAGCCTCTTCTTCAATCTTGCGCGCGACCTCAAGCCGGAGGAAGTCCAGATGACACCGTGGGCTACGGCGGTATCGGCGCAGCGCGAAGGGCGACAACATGTCGACGACCCCTACGGCTTCTGCATGCCGCCAGGCGTGCCGCGCATTGACTTCGGCGGCGGCCCGTTCCGGATTCTTCAGACACCGGCGGAAACCGCGTTTCTCTACGAGACTCTGGTCGGGATGATCTTCCGCCAGGTGTTCACGGATGGCAGGCCGGCACCCGATCCCGACACCCCTGCGTGGCTTGGTTACTCCGTGGGACATTGGGACAAGGAGACATTCGTGGTCGACACCACAGGCTTCCGCGACGGCGGCTGGATCGATACGGCGAAGGCCCATCCCAACAGCGACGCGCTGCACGTGACGGAAAGCTTTCGGCGCACCGACTTCGGCCACATGGACCTCGTCATCACGATTGACGATCCCAAAGCCTACCTGAAGCCGTGGACGGTGCGGACGCAGCTCATTCTGCATCCTGACACGGAACTGATCGAAGCCTTCTGCGACGATCACGACAAGACAATTCAGCATCGCGCCGTCGCCCCTCCCCCGCCCGAACCGCACAGCATCGCGGTTCACTGACGCATGGCCGGACTGGTCCAGTCGATCCGCGCGCTGTTCGGCAATCGGATACACATGCTCGAAGAGTTGGGGGCGGAGTTTCCGCGCATCGGAAAAGCCGAATTCGGACGCATCAACGTTGTCCTTCTCAACGAGCCCGATCTCATCCAGGAGGTGCTCGTCGATCGGGTGGATGAGTTCGAAAAAAGCCCCGCACTGAGGGTGTTTTCGCGGCCCCTGCTGGGAGACGGCCTGCTCAACAGCAGCGGCGAGCAGCATCGCCGCCGGCGCAGGCTCGTGGCGCCCGCGTTTGCCCACCAGCGGGTGTCGAGATACGCGGACGTCATGCGCGCACATTCGGAAGCCGCCGTGGCGCGCTGGGCGGATGGCGCGACCATCGACATCGCGCAGGAAATGATGCGGCTCACTCTCGGGATCGTCGGCCGGACCCTGTTCGACGTGGATCTCCTCGATCAGGCCGATACGCTGGGGCGCGACATCACCACGCTTCAGGCGTGGCTGATCCGGCAACTGCGGGTGCCGTTCCGGATCCCGCAGTTTCCTGCCCAGGTTGCGGCACTGCGCCGGCTGAATCAAACCATCTACGGGCTGATCCGCGACCGGCGCGCGAGTGGCGCCGACAAAGGCGATCTGCTCTCGATGCTGCTGCTCTCGAAGGACGAAGAGACAGGACAACATCTCACCGACGAGGAGGTGCGCGACGAAGCCATGACGCTGTTCGTGGCCGGGCATGAAACGACGGCGCAGGCGATGGCGTGGTCGTGGTATCTGCTGGCACAGCATCCGGCGCAGTTCGAGCGTCTGCGGAACGAAGGCATGCCTTACGCACTGCTGGTGATGAAAGAGGCGATGCGCCTCTATCCGCCGGCGTTCGTGATCGGGCGCTCGGCCCTGCAGGATCTGTCAATCGACGGATTTGCAGTGCGCAAAGGCGAAGTGGTGCTGATGGCGCCGTGGCTGCTGCAGCGCGATCCGCGACTGTTCGACAAACCGCTCGATTTCGATCCCGACCGTTTCCTTCCGGAGCGCGAAGCCGCGCTGCCTAAGTTCGCCTACTTTCCGTTCGGGGGCGGGCGAAGGATCTGCATCGGCAACCAGTTCGCGCTGATGGAAGGGCAGATCATCCTGTCCACGATCGCGCCGCGGGTTTCGATGGAACTGGTGTCGCGGCGCCCGATTGGATTGCAGCCCTACATCACACTGCGCCCGAAGGGGGGCGTGAGAGTGCGGATACACCGCACGATGGCTTCCGGGGCATCGAGCTGAATCCAATGGCGTGTGCCCTCCACGACGCGGTGTTCACCGTGCGTTGAGAGCCGCGCATCGTGCTCGTGTTCGCGCAATCCCTCTGCGTTGGTATTCGCCGCCGAAAGAACCACGACCGGCAAATCGCCGAGCGACCGGTTTTCGTCGAGCTGCGCAACACTGACCGGAAGATGTTCGAGCGCGTTGGCCATCGTGCGAAAGCTTCGCGCATTGCTCCAGTGCGACGCGACGACCGGCCAGAGTTCGCGCGGCATCTTGCCGACTTCGCCGGCCAGCCGCTCCGTCAGCTCGGCGCCGCGGCCGGCGGAAAAGCGCGCCAGTAATTTGGGCATGGTGCGTGATCCGCTTAAGACCAACGAAAGCGCGAGCCTCACGACACCAAGGCGGGCGAGAAGTTCACCGCGCCGCGACAGCAGCACGCCGTGTGCAAGTGTCTTTCGACGCGCTTCGTCGGGATCGCGCCATTCTGAGCGGCACACGGGATCCACCAGCACCAGTCCCGCGACGCGCTCCGGATAGAGCTGCTGAAACACCCGCACGATCAGGCCGCCGAACGAATGACCGACGAGCAACAGCGGGCCCTCGCCTTCCGTGCGGTCGAGCAACGCTGCGAGGTCGCGCGCGGCGTCGAGCGCGGTGCAGCCATCTGGCGCGGGATCGCTCCAGCCGAGGCCCGCGCGGTCGTATGTGATCACGGTGGCGAACTCCGCGACTCGCCTCGCGACCAGCGCCCAGCTGACTGAAGTCGCGGCGAGTCCGGCTTCGAGGACAACGCGCAGCGGGCCTTTCCCGGTTATGTGAATGTGCAGGCGGCGCCCGCCGATATCGAGCAAGCGGCCTGGAGGGGGCATGGGTCGGCTCAGTCCGGCAGCCGGTAGGCCAGCAGTTCCGCTGGAAAGCCCTGACCACCCACTGCAATCACTATGTACTGCTTGCCGTTCCACATGTAGGTCATCGGCGAACCGGTCTGCCCTGCCGGCATGAAAACGGCGCCGGCGTCTTTGCCCGACGCTTTATCGTAGGCGCGCAGGTATGCGCCGCGCTGGCCCTGCGCGTTGGTGATGAATCCGGGTTCACCGGAGATAACCAGCGTCGATGTGGTCACGATCCCCACGTTTCCGGCGCGTCCGGTACGGGGGATGTTCACACCCTTGAGTGCCGGGTTGTTCCGGACGTTATCCGGCGTCTCGCCGTGCGGAACCTGCCACGCAATTTCGCCTTTGTCCATGTTGATCGCAGTTATGGCGCCATAAGGCGGCTTGAAAATGGGCAGCCCCTGCACAGTCAGGCCACCGCCCGGCGGACCGGGGCCTTCGCCCGGCGGCGGTGCATTCAGGTTGGCCGCCGAGCCGCGGATGAAATTCATGTCCGACTTGCCGCCCGGCGGCACCAGACCCAGGCTGGTCACGTCTGTCTTACCGTAGACGTACAGAAGGTGCGTCTGCGGATCATACGATCCGCCCGGCCAGTTGGTGCCGCCCTGGCAGCAGCCGATGTCGAGCGTGCCGAGCGGCCCGTCGGGCTTGCTCACGACAGGAGGGGTAAAAAGCGGACCGAGTTTGTATTTCGAGATGAGTTTCAGTCCCTGCGCCTTCAGCTCGGGGGTGAAGTCGATGACGTCGTCCACTGAAAAGCCGTTGCGGCCGTAAGGCGGCGGTTTGGTCGGAATCGGCTGCGTGGGCGAATACCACTCGCCCGGCACATCGCCCTTTGGCACCGGCGTCTCGATGATTGGCCAGATGGGCTCGCCGGTCACACGGTTGAAGACATAGAGGATCGACTGCTTGGTGGGCTGCGCCAGCGCTTTTACCGGTTGGCCGTTGACCGTGATGTCGACGAGCATCGGCGCGCACGGGATATCCATGTCCCACATGCCGTGATGAACCAGCTGATAGTGCCATTTGCGCTGGCCGGTCTTGAGATCGACGGCCACGATGCTTTCGCCGAACAGGCCGTTACCGGGGCGATGGCCGCCGTAGTAGTCGCCGGTCGGGAGTTCCACCGGCAGATAGGCCAAGCCGAGCTGTTCGTCGACGCTGATCTGCGCCCAGACTCCGGTGTTGCCTGTGTAATCGGCGGAGTCCTTTTCCCATGTGTTGTAGCCGAACTCGCCGGCTTTCGGAATCGTGTGAAAGATCCAGAGGCGTTTGCCCGTCTTTACATCGAAGCCGCGGACGTAACCCTTCACGTTGCTCTTGCTCTTAGGCTCGCCGCCGGCCAGATGCGCGGCCCCGATGATCACCGTGTTGCCCGCGACCAGCGGCGTGGCGTGCAGCCCGACTTCGCCGGTGACGAGGTCAATCTGCTGATCGTCATCCAGTTTCAGATCGATCGCGCCGCCCTTACCGAAGGTGGGGACCGGCATGCCGGTTTTGGCGTCGAGAGCGATCAGACGGTAGCCTGGTGTGACGTAGATGATGCGCTCGTCTTTACCTTCCACCCAGTAAGCGAGTCCACGGCCCGAGAGCTGGCGGGGTGCGGCGGCGCCGCGGGGTCCTTCCTTTTCGGTGTGCACCCACTGGAGTTCGCCGGTGGCCGCGTCGAGCGCCACGACATCGCGGCGGGACCCCACGGTGGCGTAGACGACGCCGCCGACCATGAGCGGGGTGCCTTCATTGTTGTATTCGGGCTTCGGACCCAGATTCTCGGTGTGAAAACGCCAGGCCAGTTTCAGCGTGTTGAAATTTGACGCGTTGATCTGGTCAAGCGGTGAGTATTTCGTATTGCCGAGGTCAGCGCCATACGTGCGCCACTCGCCGTTTTTAGCGCCGGTCTGCGCCGGCAAGGGCGACAGGGCACACAGGAACAGGGCGCACTGGAACAAGACTGGCGTAAGAACTCTTTGCGTCATATACTCCTCGAAAGATGATGCGATTGTATCGGATGAGATGGGGAGACGGCGCCGGTGAGGACGCCAAAAACCTTCAGAGATCACCGATCTGTTCGTCCGTGTTTATCCTATGTCAGGTTAGTTTGTTTGGAAAAACATCGTTCCGGGGGGCCTCGGCGCGGTGCTCCTTCAAGAGACGCAGGGCGCGCTGGTATTCGCGGCTGTAGCGGACTTCGTACCGGTTGAGGTTCTGCAGGATGGTGGACTCATTGTTGAGAGTGGCGAAGGCAAGCGCCGTGTGCATGGCGGGGACGAGGGCGTTTTCCTGATTGCCGATGGTGTCGCCGGCGCGCTCCTGAGCGTGGAGGGCGTGCGTGAGAATGGCCATTTCGAGACACCAGACGCGGATGCGGCGCCAATGGGCGACGGCCATGACGTCGACGGCCGTATGCTCGATGGGAGTGACAGGACGGAGTTCGCCGCGAAGGCCTTCGAGTATCTCTTCGAAGGCGAGCAGAGACTCGCTGGAAAGAACGACGGACTGCGAAAGTATGCCGTGACGCAGAGCATTCTGCGAGACGATGGCTTTGCCTTCGGGCGTGACAGGTCCGGTGGCTGCGGCTGCGGTGGCGAGTTTGCCTTCAGGAGTTTTGGGGCCGCGGGACTTTGCGCCGTTGGCGCGGGATGCTTCGGTACTAAGAGTTGAGCTCATGGGATTGTCCTCCGAGACGAGAAGGGCGCAGCAGCGAATCAGAGGAAGAAGGACAAGCCGCCGATAAACACCGATGAACGCCTATAAACGCAGGAATTATGGTGCAGATTTTCCTGTCTGCTGGATTGTGGCATGCGGAAATTGGGATCGGGGTGATTTGCGACGGAAGTAGTTGATATCGCGGGGGAGAAATAGTGGGATGGATGGTGAACGGCAGCCGCGTCCCACCAGCGGCCTGTGGCGCTAAAATGCGACCGGAGCCTTATGCCGACTCTCAGACTGAGGCTGAACGCGCGGGCAGTGCGGCCCGTTTGAAGGTTCCGGGCTGTTCGAACAGGAGACGCTTGAACCAGTCGACGGGGGGCTTGTTCCTATTCGCGCACAACGAACCATCAAGCTGCGAATGTCCCGCAAGCTGATTTACGCGTCAGGCCTTCTCGCATGCTATTGCTGCCACGTTGATTACGATGAGAAGCAACGCGCGGACAAGGTGGCGTTGAATACGCTCCGAGCGGGTACGCATATTGCGACCTGATAATAGAATCAGGATTCCGCAGCCGGAGGTTTCAAGACGACTAACACACTACAGATACTTCGGTTACAAACGGACGCCGATTACAGCAAGCGGCTGCCGATAGAGGTATGCGGTGAACTGCTCCGGATGCTTCGGCCGCCGATGACATATTCGGTGAGGATGGCGATTGAGGGGTCGAGCGTCGCAACGGGCAGACCGCCGCGCTGGCTGGCATGTGCCTCCGATATCCGATTCGTCGAGTACGGCCACGATGGCGACGACACACTCATCCAACTTGAGCTTCCGTCTCTGGGTGAGGCGGCGCCGGAACTTTATGATCAGGCCGAAATGTGGCCGACCAAGCCATCAGCTTCCTCTACCGCGGTTGACGTTTTTGCAGAAGTCCTCGGCGAAGTGGACCGGGGAAACCCGGACAGCGCTCGATTCGATCGGCCCCTGTTGCGCAGACTCAGTTCGATGAGCCGGGTTTTTTCCCGGCATCTCAGCGGCGTGATGCTTCCGAACGGCTCGAATGGCAGGGCAAGAGCTATTCTTCTCACGGAAGGGACCACGGCTAAAGCGGCCAGGCTGGCCGAGTCGACGCCACAACCACAAGAGGTCAGAGTTTTGGGCCAGTTGGATATGGTTCGACGCAGCACCCGGTCATTCGGTCTTCAACTCGACGACGGGACAGAGGTCAACGGCGTCCTGGAAAACGCCGACGATACAGAACAACTGCGGGATTACTTCGGAAAGCGCGCATTGGTTCTGGGCAGGGCGGTATACCGACCGTCAGGGAAGCTGCTGCGAATCGATGCACACGCTATCGAGCATGGCGAGGGACAGCCCGGCATTTTTTCGAGAGTCCCGCCTGCGCGCTCGCTCGCAGTACCGCCGGGCAGAAAATCCATTGCAGGGAAGGGCTGGGATTCATTTTCCGAGTACTTCGGCGCGTGGCCGGGCGCTGAGAGCGATGAAGAGTGGCGGGAAATGCTGCTCTCACTTGGGAAATGAGCAGCAGTCCGCTACTTCTTGACACGAACATTTTGCTGGCGCTGATTCGCGACAAGGACCTCGGCAGGCGGCTTGCAGCGCAGTTCAGGCTCGAAGAGTCTGTTCATCGCCCTTTGATATCGATCGTCACCGTTGGTGAGATTCGGGTTCTTGCCGATCAGTTCGGATTCGGCGAGGCTAAGGTGGAATTTCTGACGAAGGTGCTGTCCACGCTCGTGGTGATCGACATCAATCATGAGTCGGTGCTGGATGCGTACGTATCAGTTGCCAGAGCGTGCCGATCAGCGCCGGGCGGGGCAAGAGTGCTCTCGAACAACGATCTGTGGATTGCGGCGAGTGCGGTGGCTGCCAACGCCATGCTGCTGACCATGGATAAGGATTTTCTTTTTCTGCATCCGAAGGTTTGCTCCGTGCATTTCGTGGATCAAGGACTTGATCCGGCGTGATGCAGAATCAGCGCCGCCCGACTGATGTTGCGCGGCGTTTCGGGGTTGGCTTTTGCTGTTGGGAGCGGATGAACCCGGATTCGCGCGCGTAAACCGCGACTCCAATGTTGATGAATTCCTGGGTTACGGGATCGTGCACGTAGCGCAGGATGCTGAAGCTATATGGCGTCCTCATGCAAGCCTCTTCCTCACCTCTTCGGCGAACTCCCGGGCGTGCGCACTTACCGCGCGCAGGTGGCGCTCAATGCGAGCCACATCCTCATTGTTCCGCTCGGGGGGGTGTATCCTCAGAACTTTCGGGGTAGTCTACTCAGCCTCGAAGACGGGCACGGGCCGCTGATCAAGCCGCCTAGTGGCTCGGCTCGTGATGAAGCTCCAGTAACTGGTCGGCAAGAAGCGGCAGCGAGGCGTACGTCCGCCCCTCGTCATCGCTGAACTCGACTTCATATACATCGGGTGCAAGCCGTTCCACAATGGTGCCCACCTGGCCGCGCCTAACCGACTGATCGGCGGTATCCTTCAACAACGCAACCACGGAAAGCAATTCGAGTTCCCGCATCGCTTACCTCAATCCAATAGTACAAAACAACTGGTCAGCCGAGGCGCGTTCTCACCGCGAAGCACGATCCAGGCGCTCCGAACTATCGCACAGCGATCTCCGCGAGAGATCGCGAAATCGAGGCTGTAGCGGTCGCCGTATTCATCCGATACGCCTGCCGTCGCTTCAACCTCTTGCGCCGCCTGCAGCAACGCGTCCCGAAGAGAATCGGCGTTGGCTTGCGCGAGGCCCAAAGCGGACAGGAATACGCGGGCCTTGTACCGGCCCCGTGGATGATGCGGATCGAGACAGTAATCGCGAAGCTTTGCGATATCGACAATCGCTTCGGCGCCGCCCCGGCAGCTTCATTTGTGACCGAGGCTATCAGGTGGTTCATGATCTGGTTCAGTGCGGTTGTGCTGCGGCAGGCTTGATTGTGCGGTTTTTCGGGGTTGGCGTTTGTTGTTGGGAGCGGATGCGGGCGAGGAGTTGGGCGGCGGATTCGAAGTCGCGGCCTTCGGCGGCGGCGAGTTCGGCTTCAGTCGGGACAAGTTCGCCGCGGAAGGCTTTGGCGAGGATGGATTGGGTGAGCGAATCGACGCGGGCGCGGGCTTGTGCGACGCGGGCTTCGAGGCGGTCGGCGAGGGAGAAAAGCTGATCTACGCGGCGTACGATTTCGGCTTGTTCGTCGGATGGGGGGAGGCTGATCGGGACGCTCATGAGTGTCCCCCTTATTGATCTTTGGCATCGAGCCCGCTGTTCCGGTTGCTCTTTCGCGTATGTGGTTTCGGCTCGTCCGCAGGAAAGTGCTATGTAGAGAAACTCCGCCGTTGTCTTGTCGTTTGCGCGAAGGCGCATTATCAAATCGGGGAATATGAATTCGTTCGGCGGGCCCTTGTAGATCGCTGAGACGCCAACGTATTCGATGGTGTTCCCACGCTGGACTAATACATCGCCTGGGCAAAGCCAGAACTGGCTTCCCCGGAGCGACGCGCCTTCAAAGTATTTGTATTGGGCTGAATCGAATTTTCCCGATGTTGTGGCGGTTAGGGTCAGGACTTTGAACGTCGGCTACTGTGAGTTCTTCCCATTCAACGTGCCCGTTCTCGTCGCGCCAATCTGATGTTATTTGGCCGGAGCAGGCGGCGGCTTTCGTGTCCAGAATCAAGCCCGGTCTTCAGGTTCGATTTGTTCGAATTCCTTGTGGATGAGCTTCTGTATCCGCCGCGTCTCACTGTGAAGGTGGGCCAGTTCACCCGCACATTCCAGCCAGGGCTTGCGCGGGCTTTGAAGGCCCAAGGAGAGCTTTTCTTCGACAGCCTGCGTGACGTACTCGCGCAACGGAATTCCCAACGCACTGGCGGTGGCCTTGGCCTTGCGACAGGTTGGATCCGGAATCTCCAGGGTGGTCTTCAATGACCGCCAGTGTCCCATATTTATGGGGGGTAGCCGGTATTCGCCAAGGAAAGAACCGGCGGCGTAGACCGCCGGCGGTACAGGTATGACTGTCAGAAGCCGGTCAGGCGGCCACCCGGGTAGATATTTTTGCGCCTGGCACGCCAGCACGCTAGAGCAAGGGCCATTACCAGATCGTCGTGGTCGCCGCCGCTGTTGTCGAGCGGCATGTCGATCAGTTCGCGGAGCAGGGAGCCGAGCTCCGGTATGCGCCGCGAGATCTTCAGTTCTCCCTTTTCCAAGGCCAACTGGACGCCTGCGATGAGATCGCGCCGCGGGACGTTAATGCTCATCGAACCTCCGGGCGATTCGCGTTTTCCGCCCGTGATGGTTACAGCGGTGAGGCTGCAGCCGAGTCCCGGGGCGCGAAGCATGTCGACCACCGGCGCGCCGACACCGGTGGCGTCGATAGCAAGTGCGCAGTGGCCGGCCATCGGAGGCTGGTGGGTAAGCGCACGGATGTATTCGGCAACCCGCGGGTAGGGGGTGCCGAGCGGTACGCGCTGGACACGGCGCACGAGGAGATTCGCGGCGCGGGGCTCCTGGGCAGCGTAGACACGCGGACAATTGATGAGCTGCGCGTTTTCCTTTTCCACGACAGCGATGGCCGTGTAGTCGTGTTTCTGGCCGAGGTCAACACCGATGGAGAACATGCGGAGACCTCAGACGGGGTCGAGATCATCGTCGAGGGCGGCTTCGATGAGATCCCTTTCGAAGGCGTTGCGGGCGCTGCCGGCGAATTGGCACATGTGCTCCTGACGGAAGTGGTCGGCACCGAGGACGGAGCGCTGCTCTTCGAGGAAGTCGCGCGGAATGCGGTCGCAGTCGACGGCGGTTACCTGAAAACGTTCATAGGCGGGGCCACCGAATTCCCAGGCTTCGTAGAAAAAGCCGCGCTTCCCGCAGGGGGTGCTGAGCATCCAGAGATCGCCATTGCCGGAAAGCATGGGGCGGAGAGCGATGTAGAGGGCATCGGTAACGCGGGCGGCTTCGTCGATGACGATCAGGGAAGGAACGGAGTAGCCGCGCACTCTGGCGTCGGCATCAGGGAGGCCGACGATGCGGGAGCCGTTGCGAAGAAGCAACGAGAGGCGGTTGTAGCCGTCGCCACACTTTTCGATATCGATACGGCGGAGCATTTCGGCGGCTTTGCGCATCCATTCGCCGGACTGGCGCAGGCCGGGACTGGCGACCACGATGAGACAGCCGTCCTCGGAGAGGGCGCGGTGTACGGCTTTGGCGACGGAGACGGTGGTCTTGCCCCATTGGCGGGTGCAGTTGAGAAGAACGCGCCTGGAGACGGAGCGGAGGATGAGCTGCTGGGTGTCGTCGGCCTGGAGGCCGAGGCGGCGGGCGAGGGTGACGGGATCGGAATCGCGCAGACGCGGGGCGGCGGTGGTGAGCATAGGCCGGCGCGGGGGGAAGTGGGGATGGAGCATTTGGGTTGTCAGTGGTCGAAGCTTTGTCTCCGTTTTGGTGTGTACCACGGGAAATCCGGGAAGAATGTGCGGATCGCTTTAAGAGTATGAAAGTATTCAGGAGATATTTGGGGAAGGCCTGTCATTGAAAAAGCTGCGTCTGCCGGGCGGCGGAAGAATGGAACGGGACCAGCGGCGACAGAAGGCCGGCGATGCAGGGTTGGCTCGACCGAGAGCGCGTCTTCCGAAAAGAACGGCCGCCTTACGGCGGCTGGACCGGTTGGCAACCGGTCCGCGGGTTGGCAACCCGCCCCACAAAGGTCAGAAGCGCGGTGGGGCGCTGCTCGGTTCGGCGACCGTGTGGAGTTTCATCAGATTCGTCGAGCCGGTGCGGCCGATCGGCACGCCCGCCACGAAGATCACTTTCTCACCCGCTTTCAGGAGCCCTTTTTCGACAAGCAGCGTGTCGATCTGGCTGAGCATGGCGTCGGTCGAAGTCACTTCGGGGGCGAGGACCGGCAGCACGCCATAGTGCACGAGCAGCTTGCGGACGGTGTCGGGGGAGTGGGTCATGGCGATGATGCGCACCGGCGGGCGGTAGCGCGAGATCAGGCGCGCGCTGTAACCTGTCGCGGTAAAAATCACGATGGCCTGGACCTTGGCGGCTTTGGCCGCGTTGTAGGCGGCGTCGGCGAGCACGTCGGAATCGGTCAGGGATTCGGCATCGGAGCCGATGCGGGGGAGATCCGTGAAGCCGCGGCGCCGCAGACCGCGCTCCGCTTCCGCGGCAATGCGCGCCATATACTGCACGGCCTCGACTGGGAAACTTGCCGACTGACGTTTCCGCGGAGAGCATCACGGCATCGCTGCCATCGTAGATGGCATTGGCGACATCGCTGACTTCGGCGCGCGTGGGATTGGCGCTTTCGATCATCGATTCGAGCATCTGCGTGGCCGTGATCACAAATCGATTGTGGCGGCGCGCCTGGCGGATGAGACGTTTCTGAATGGGCGGCACCATTTCGAGCGACATTTCGACGCCGAGATCGCCGCGCGCCACCATGATGCCGTTGGCGACTTCGAGGATGGCTTCGATGTCGTGCACGGCTTCCGGTTTTTCGATCTTGGCGATGATCGGAACGCGCTGCGCGCCCATGCGTTCGCGCAGGGCGAGGACGTCGTCGGCATTGCGGACGAAGGAGAGCGCGACGTAGTCGATGCCGGCGGCCAGACCGCCGCGGAGATCTTCCAGATCCTTCTGCGACATGGAGGGCGCGCTGACACGAACGCCGGGGAGATTGATACCCTTCTGATCCCCGATGGGACCGCCGGAGACGACCTCAAAACGGACCGCGGCACCGTCATTTGCAAGGGCGCGCAGTGTGACGCAGCCGTCGTTAAGGAGCACGCGGTCGCCCGGGCGGACATCTTTGGCGAATGCGGCGTAGGTGGTAGAGGCGCAGGTTTCATCGCCCATGACCTGCGCGGTGGTGATGGTGAATTCGGCGCCCGCGCGCAGGACGCACTTGCCGCCGGTGAAGCGGCCGAGACGGATCTTGGGGCCCTGCAGGTCGAGGAGGATGCCGACCGGTGTGCCGGTGGAAGCTTCGGCTTCGCGGATGGTGCGGATGCGGGCGGCGTGCTGGGACCACTGACCGTGGGAAGCATTCAGCCGGATGATGTGAGCACCGGCCCGGATCAGCGCACAGACGGTCTCCGGCGCGTCAGTGGCGGGACCCAGGGTCGCCACGATTTTTGCGTTAGCCATGCACTATCGTATCCGGTGGCGGCTGCTACCATGACTCTGTTTGAACGACTATCTCCTTTCCTTCATTCTCGGAATCATCGAGGGGCTGACGGAGTTTTTGCCTGTGAGCTCAACCGCGCATCTGCGTATTGCAGAGGCGCTGTTAGGCGTGGATCTGAAGAACGGGTATTGGGAGATGTTCTCCATCGTGATCCAGATCGGCCCGATCCTCTGCCTGCCGATTTACTTCTGGGGCCGGATCACAGGTTTTCTTTCGACCTATCCGAAGGGAAAAGCCGGCGATAAAACTGCGGTTACGCACCCGCTGGCGCTTACGCTGATCGCATTCGCGGTAACGTCCGCGACTTCGCTGCCGCTGATAAAGGTGATCGGGAAGAACCTCGAGAGCCTGTTCGTGATGGGAACGGCGCTGATCGTCGGCGGCATTGTGATGTGGATCGTGGATGCGGTTTACGGGAAGCGGAAAGGCGGCTCGTTCGAGGTGGCAGCGGCGGAAGAAGTGGAACAGATGACGATGCCGCAGGCGATCCTGATCGGCCTCGCGCAGACGCTGGCGCCGGTTTTTCCCGGCACGTCGCGCTCGATGGCGACGATCGCGGCGGGTCAGATTTCAGGTCTGTCGCGCACCGCGGCGCTGGAATTTTCGTTTCTGCTTTCCATTCCCACGATGGCGGCCGCCACCGGCTATGACCTGCTGAAAGCGCTGAAAGGTCCCGACCGGGTGCACATCGACGGGCATGGGTGGATGCTGCTCGGAATCGGATTCGTGGTTTCGTTTATCGTGGCCTACGCCGTGGTGGCATGGTTCATGCAGTGGGTGCGGAACCGGGGCTTTACGCCGTTCGCGATTTACAGAATACTGGCGGGCGCGGGCGTTCTGATCTGGGCGGTTCAGAACCGGTAAAACTTGTGCCTGCAGGCGCGGCAGCGGAACGGGGCGATGAAAAAAATCCGCAGAATTTCTTCCCAGATGCCTTTACGGTAGGCACGGCGGACGTTGGTCGATGTGCAGTTCGGGCAGAAGCCGTTTTTGCCGGCCTCCTCCATGTCCTCGGGCTCGGTCCGGACGAGTTCTGTGCGAGGCTGTCCAGGCCCGTCTTTAATCGGTACCTGAGCGATCTGAGCCTCCGGGTACCTGGCGGCTTCCAACTGAAAGCCGGGCACGGCCGACGCGAGCGTTTTCTCGATGTTGTCGACGACCGAGCTGACCTTCTGATCGGCGGCTTTTGATGAGTCGCGCAGATTCACAATGGTGCGCGACTGAATGGACGAAATCTGTTCCAGCGTGTCGATGCGTTCACTCAGCTGGTCGCTGAGCACAGCGGTGCTTTCATCGACAGCTTTCTGGCCGATTTCCTGAAAGTCTTTGAGGAGCTTCGTTTCGAGTTTCCGGAGGTGTTCGCCGACCCGATTTTCGATCAGCGATGGAAGTTCCGCCTTCAGTTGTTTGGCGCGCTCGCGGTCGCGCGCGAGTTCCGCAGCCCTCTTCGGTCCGGGAAGCAACTCACGCAGCGGGTTGGCTCTGCGTCCCGCGTTACGCAGATGTCGGCGCATCGGAAACGTCCTGTGGGAATTGTATCCTGCCGTCCATTGCTGTGTAGCCATGCCTCTGACCTGACTGTGACCTCTCGGCGCTGCGGATCATGGGTAGTTATGGCATGAAAGTGCCCGGGGCTCGTGACGAACCAGCCCGTGCCGCTCCCTCCGGGTTCGCAAACCATTTCTCCGTCAATTACATAATCGGCATTTGAGCGGTCTGTTGTTATAGTGGGCCCTCATCAAAAGAACTTCAGAAAGCAAGGGGCGTGACCGTTCCGTTCCGTCCAGTCGATTTTGCTCGTGGTGCCGGGTTTCGCCGCCATTTAATCAAGAGGCTCGTCGTCCGCTTACCTCTTACGAGCTCTTGCCTCTTACGAGAAAACCGGCCGCGGTGCTTCGTTCTCACCGCCGTTGTGCAACGCGACCTCGACACGCGCATTGTTGGCTGGGGAACCGGGCGAAACTGCAGAACGCATAAAACCGGTTGCGTGGCGATGACGGTTTCGTAGTCACACAACGCTATGGCGTCGCGCGGACGACAACCGACGTTGATTTCCCGTGCGCCGTCCCGAATCTGCAGAGCCCGATTACGGAGATCGCGGGAAAGAGTTCGTCGCCGCACCGGAAGCACAAGCCGTACTTCGATGCCGTTACCGGCGCCACCGCGCCGGAAGACTACGCAACGAGTTTCATTGGTCTCTCTCCTTTTTCGATCAGCTTGACGAATCCTTTTACAACTCCCTATACTCGATCCGTCCGGTATGGATTTTTTGGGAGGAGTCAGATGCCACTGGCAACCACAGTCGTTACACCCGCTCGGTTCGCGGAGGGCCTCAGTTACGCCGGTTTCCTGGCGAAGGCGACCATCAATCACGACAAGTTCGAGGAATCGTATAAGAGCGTCCCGCTGACGGATGAGGACATTTCGTTTTTCCGGAAAGCCGCCGCTCTGCCGCACGGTCCGGCGAAGATTCTCGCGCTGGGCGAAGCCTGGTGCGGCGATGTGTACCGCGAACTTCCCACCGCAGTCCGCATCGCGGAGACGACGGGCCTGGAACTGCGAATCTTTTACCGGGACGAAAACCCCGACATCATGGATGAGTTTCTCAGCAACGAAGGGAAATCGCGCGCGATTCCGGTGTTTGTGTTCTATACGGCGGATCTCCAGTACATCACGCATTTCACCGAGCGCTCGGCCAGCGCGCATGCGGGTCTCGCCGCGGCCATGGAGGAAGTTAAAGCACAGCTCGGCCTTCCCGCCACTGCTACGTTCGGGAATCTGCCGGACAGCGAGAGACAGGTATTTCTGCGCGAAGTGATTGCAAAGATCCGGCCCTTTATGGATCAGTGGCGGAAGGACGCAATCAAAGAGATCCGCGAACTTCTTTCCGGGGCGCTGAAGATTCCAAATGCCGGATGAAGCTCGCCCCGTTGTGTATACGATTCGCGGGTGTGATGCCTGCGTAAAGCTGCTCAGGAAACTGGACGCCGAGCGGATCGAATACGAGGAACGCCATGTGGAACTCAGCCAGGCCGTGCTGGACGAGGCCCGCGGCTACGGCGATCTGGTTCCCATCGTGGTTTGGCCCGATGGCCGGGTGGAACAGGGATTCGGCGATACCATCGGCTGTTTTATCTGAGGCCAGGATGGCCCAGGAATGAGGTATTCCGGCCCGGCTTGCACACAAGCGAAGACCATCGCTGGAGCTACCGCATTGTCATCTATTACAAAGACTCGACGTCGTCAGTTAGATTTATAGCTCAGTTGTCCGATTTCGCTCGACGAAAACGTCTAAATCCGGCACGTCGCTGAAAAAACAAAATGGGGCGGCTGGTGGGATTTGAACGTCGGGTTGGGTCAGGACATCTGTAACTTATAGATTTGGCGTTGCCGAGGTTGCCAAAATAACCGCCGTTGCCAAGGCTGCTTGTCCGATATTGCCCGACGGATCGGTCGTCGCGCATCCGCCATCCAACTTCCCCGCTCGTCACGCTGGTTCGGCTTGTTTCTGCGGATGCCCAAGACGAAGCACGAACTCTCTACCTAAATACCGGCTGGCTTGTCGCCAGGTTGCGGGCACGCGTGAAGAAACACGGCCCCTGGACATTCCGAGCGGGACAAGCCAAGAATGCACGGTCGGTAACGGAGCGCGAGAAAGAGTCGGGAGGGTCTTCGACTTGGCTGGCCCGTTCGCCGATCCACCAACGCGGCATCGGTTCCTGCATACGTTTGTGAGAAACCTGTTGAGAAAGGCCTTCTGGTAGCAGACGTTGCCGAACTGATCGGCGGCAAATAAGGCAGCGGTGCGACGGCATTATGCGCGCTGGGTACCCGAGCGGCAGGCGCGATTCACAAAGATCGGAAAGATGCATTTGGCGATAAGCCCAGCCCGGGATTGTGGCACTGCCGGGCGCGGGCGCAATTAGCCTGGATTCAGCAATCGAGTGTGGATGCGGCGCGCTGCTGATTCCGGGACGCTGTAGACGGTGTGAGCCTTCTTGCGCCCCATGCGTATCTTTACCACACCTGGATCGTCTTTGACGAGCTTGCGGACCGTTTCCCGCCCTAAACCCCAGGTCCTGGCGAGATCGCCGATACGATAGTGTTTCTCAAAAGCTGTGTTCTCTACCAACATGTGTCACCGGTTGGATGTCAGCGGCGTCTTCGACTGCAGGTTCGTTGCCCGGTCATAATTACTTCCGCGCGTGGCGGCTCGTCGTATCCGGGCCGAGCCCCAGAGGTTGCGCATTTTGTGCCTGAGGTTCGCGCCTTCCAGGAGCCGACTCCGCAGGCGCAGTGACCCACCAATAGAACAAGGCACCAAGAAGCATGCCAATCAGCAACACAAGTCCCAGATATATCCACTGCACGCGGCGCATCTCAGCATTCCAAAGCTCGATTGACTTCTTCGCGGAATCCGCAGCTGCGGTGACACTGTTCAGCACCCATGTGACGTGACTTTGGGAATCCTTCATTTGTTGCCGGAACTCGGCAAGAGTGTGATTCTGGCCCGATACCACCTGCCGAAGCCGGTCTCCTTGATCTTTGAGTTGCCTCCCGGCCTCCGATACTCCGGACTGTAGGAATTGCTCCTTCACGCCGTCCACGATCTCGGTGGCCAGTCCGGCGGGGCTGAGACCTTGCGCGATTTCTCCAGGCAGGCTGCTGAACAGGTCATTGAGCTTCTGGTGATAGGCGGCCGTCGTTCTTGCTGCCGCAGTCATCTCGTCGATCAGACTGTGAGACAGTGCGGCCAGCTTTGCCCTCTCGGCGACAATAAGCTCAGGCGTGGTGCGAGTGAGCAGCGCGAGGTATCCCATCGAGTACGCCAGGTGCGCGACCTCGTCGTCAGGCGGAAGCATGCGCAGCCAAGGGCGGACATTCCTGTACCAGCCGAGACGCGACTCCTCCGGAAGGAGGGCCGCCACCTCATCAATCCATTGCAGGTCTCGTTCGACGTTCGGCAACAGGCCGGACGCTGTTGCCGTGACCACGCCAGTCTCCCGAATCGGAGTTACCGTCGGCTGTTTCATGGCAGGAAGAACTCCTTCGCCTTTTCGAACTCCACAAACAAGCGTCGGCGGTAGCTCTGTGCCCGGATTACAAACGAGGCTTTCTGCAACTCCCCCGCATTCGTCTTGCGCTCGGCAACCTGCGCGAGCGTGGCGCCATGTTGGCGCGATGCGTTCTCAAGATCCGCCAGCCGGTATTCCATCGACAGAACGACTGGCCGAAACGCGTCTCGAAAGCGGACGCACTGTTCGCTGTCCCGCCAGTAGGAGAAGTCCGCCTGTGGACTCGTGGCATTCTCCACGATCACGTACTCCACGCGCTCCTGCAGTCGGGCGGCCCATGCCAAGACGCTTTCCACGCTGGCCGGGTCGGAGGTGACAACTCCGATCGCCGTGAACAATATTCCCTGTTCGGCCAGGTCGGGATACATCGTCTCAAACCAGTTCAGTGCGACCTGACCCGATCCTGCCCCCATATCGGCCAGCACAACAGGCGTACCTTCGGCGAGGCAATCGATGAAAGCGTCGAGGCCGGCTTCCGTATGGATATTTATTTTTCGGGCGACTCCGTTGAAGTAGTGCTTCAGACTGCCACGAGACTTGTTCTCGGTGTCGAGATCGAGAAGCGTGAACGGGATGGCATTGGCGATAAACCATTCCGCCAGATGAATCATGAAGCCGGTTTTTCCGACGCCCCCTTTCCCGCCCTTTGTGAACACAATCCGCTTGCGAACCTGCGGGCTGTCTGCTGGCGTTTGTTCAGTCTGCTTTGGCACGAATTCACCTCCTGGCTGTCGACTCTGTCCCTCACCTAAGTGGGGTTGGCCGCGAACAACCGAGCATCAGACGACAGGAACTTCGCGCGCCCATACATATAAGGGCTCAGGATGCCGATTTTGGACAAATCGGGAGATTAAAAGAATACAGCTGAGGCGGGCTGACTCGTTCAGTCGATCTTGCTGGGTGAAGGGTTTCGCCGCAACTTAAGAGGCTCGTCTTCCTCGTACGAGAAAACCGGCTGCGGTGCTTCGGCGGGAGTTCGTTGCTTCAACGAGGCGATTCTTTGCTGTACGTCATCATCCGCCGGAATATTCTTCAACGCCGGTGTTGAAAAACCGTTCGGCTTGACGTCTGACTGCTCTCCGGTTGAAACGTCATATCGTTTTCCCCGCCTTCGGCGGACGCGGACGAAGTCATGGATTGTACTGGGAGCAACCGCGATCGCCAAGTGGTCCTGGAAGAACTGCGCAATCTCGCGGTAGGTTAGGCGTTTTCGTCGCAAAGCGCTGATCACGTCTGCGTGAAGTTCCAGTTTAGACCGAGGCGGTTTTTCGGGAATCTCCTCCAGCAACTTGTTGATACGTGGATCCAAAATCAGTCCTCGGGGACGAATTCAGTGTATCGGATTTAACCCGAACAAAGCCGAATGTGGTTCGGCAAAATTCGCCTATTTTCGGCTGTGTTCGGCATTTTCAGCCCTTCCGATCATGGTCGAGGTGCCGGGAGACAACCCAAACGCTGCTATCGGCAGCAAAAGACCGGTAATGGAACATAAAGGGTTGTTTAGCGATGATGTTACTTTTCTTACCTGCACTCCACGTATTCAACGACTTGGGCCGTTGTGCAAATCGCCTCTACCGTTTAGCATGTGTTTAGCGGCTAAAGAGGTGCTGGTCAATGAAGAAAAACGCCACCAGAATGCGGGGGATGCGGCTAAGCGACACGACTTACAAAGCAGTCGTGCAGGCTGCCAAAGTTCGCTCCTATGCAAGCCCGAGCGCGTTTATGCGGGCAGCGGTTGAGAAGGAGTTGCGCGGGGCAGACGCAGTGCTCGGCGAATCCGAACAGCGCATCATCGCTTCTCTGGAACGGTATGCGAAGCAAGTCCGGCGGGTCCAGACGGGACAGCAGGCTTTGTTTGCCTACATGGATGCGCTCGCCAAAGTGATTCTGAGCACGCTGCCGGATACCGACGAAGATACGAGGCAAGCCGCCGCGGCGCGGGGAAAACTCCGGTACTCAAGGTTCCTGAAGAGTGTTGGAGCGAACATGGTGGGCGACGCTCAGGCGGCACTTTCGGAATTGGTGGACCGCGCCCCGGAAGAATAAAACAGTCCAGGCCTCTGTCTGGAGACTGGAGACGATCCACCGACACCGCCCGCGAAATCAGCCAAAGGCTGGTTGCACCAACAGAATATAGCTCACTATGCTATATTACTTAAGATGGAGCGTACACGAAATGACGGCGGAGCAATGGACGGAAGGTCGCGACAAGAGCGGCTTAACTCAGGTCGCGGCTGCCCGTTCTCTGAAAGTGTCGCAGCCTTACCTGTCGCAGCTCGAAACCGGCCTGAGAACGGCCAGCGCGCAACTCGCGCGTAAAGCCGCACGTCTTTACAGACTTCCGCCCACGGCGCTACCTCTTCCCGAACCGTTTGCCCCTCATCCGAACCGACCTGAGGACCTTCAGAACCAGTTGGCTTCTCTCGGCTACCCCGGCTTTGAGCATTTGCGGGCCAGGCAGACGACTAATCCCGCCGTAGTCGTTCTCAGCGCCGTTGTGCAACGCGACCTCGACACGCGGATTGTTGAAGCGTTGCCTTGGGTGCTGAAATCGTACACGGACCTTGATTGGGAATGGCTGCGAGACCGGGCGAAACTGCAGAACGCACAAAACCGGTTGGGTTACCTTGTGCATCTTGCCCGGGAAGTGGCGGGCGCATCGCCGCGGCGCGCTACTGCGGTAAACGTTTTGTCCAGCTGGAAAAGCCAGCTTGAAGAGGCGCGCCTCGCTTCCGAAGGGACATTGTGCAGGGAATCGATGCCGGAGCCCGAGCGCCGATGGCTCAGGGAAAACCGGCCTCCTGCCGCCGCCCATTGGAGTTTGCTGACGGGCATCAGAGCCGAGCAGCTACCATATGCTGCAGATTGAGCAACTGCCGGAGCCGTGGCGATCTTTTTTCGCGGAAGTTGACGCCCACCTAACCGAGGAAGTTCACTTGCATTGCTGTGGCGGCTTCGTAGTCACGCAACTCTATGGCGTCGCGCGGACGACAAGCGACATCGATTTTTTGGCCGCCGTTCCGAATGTGCAGAGCCGGTTAACGGAGATCACCGGAAAAGGCTCAACACTGCACCATAAGCACAAGCTATACCTCGATGCCGTTACCGTCGTCACCCCGCCCGAGGACTACGAACAGCGGCTCGTCCCGATGTATCGCCGGCAATTGGACGCACCTGCGGCTTCACGCGCTGGAGGCTCACGATGTCGCTCTATCCAAGCTTGAGCGCAATTTCGAGCGTGATCGCGACGACGTCCAGCGGCTCGCGCGTGCTGGCCACCTGAACCGCGAAACCCTGCGGGATCGCTATTACAAAGAGCTTCGCCCGAATCTGCCGGCTCACGAAGATCGCTGCGATCGGACACTGGAACTCTGGCTGGAGTCCTGGCCGTCGTAAGCGATCATCGCGGATTTCAAGCGTACATGGCACGTCTCGATGGAGACGGAGCTTCGCCCAGTCAGTTCCGCTCTCGGAAACAGCCAAGTTCACTTGGATTTCCGCCTGTTTCGGGCAACGATTCGATCGGAATCGCAGTTGCCTCGGTTCGTTGTGCGCAAGCGGCCGGTGTCGCGTCAGCAGATCTTCTGTTGACAGGAAATATCAACGACCGGATCGCTTTGAACTTAAAAAGGAGTCGAGAGAGCAAATGCGGCGATCGTGGTGAGCCGTAAGAGGGTGGGTACCTGAAGATTCTAACCAAGTGCGTCGAGCAGTTTGTCGATGTCGGTTTGATCGTTGTAAATCGATGGCGAAATACGCAAAAGGTGCTGGTCGATTTTCGCATCGATGCCGGCCTGCTCCAGCCGGGCCGCCACCGCTTTCGGTTCTTTAACGACAAAACTGACGATCGGCGAGCGGGCGTCCGGCGGAGTAGCTGAGGGATAGCCAAGCCGCGGCAATTCCTTCTGTAACCTGGAAACCAGCGTCTGAACATGCGCCTGGATGTTCCCTGCCCCGATGGATTGAATAAACGGTAGGGAATAATTCAGCGCGGCGACGGTGGCGTCTGAAATCGTGCCGACTTCGAAGTGTCCTGCGGCTCCCGGAATCTGCCGCCAGCTCGCCGCTCCGTCGGGAGTCTCATCGTAAGGAAACACATGATTCTCGAAGGCCGTGGTCTGTCGCGACCCGTACTGCACACGGGCAAGGACTCTGTCGAGGAGATCCTCGCGTACATAGAGAAAGCCCAACCCCATGTCGCCCATCAGCCATTTGTGGCTGCCGCAGGCGCAGAAGTCCACGTGGCTGGCGCGCACATCGATTGGAATCGCGCCCGCCGCCTGCACTAGGTCCGCATAGACAAATGCGCCACGGCTGTGAGCCAGCTCGCAAAGCGCCGTCAGGTCGTGTTGAAAGCCGTTCAGGTAAGAGACCAGCGAGACTGCCACGAGCCTGGTGTTCCGGTCGATGACTTTATCCAGATCGGCGAGTTCGATGCGCCCCAGGCGCGGCAGCACGAAACGGACATCGTGACCTTGCGCCTGAAGCGAGCGATACAGATACGTGGAACTCTCGTAGTGCAGGGCATCGGTGACGATGTTGCCTTTCATTTGCATACCACCCAGTCCGGCGACGACCAGGTTTCGCCAACCACTGTGCTCGGGACGAAACTGATCTCCGACGGCTGGGCATTGATGAGCTTCGAAAAGTGCGCCTTCACCTCGTCGCGGGCCGGCACAAAAGAGTACCGGGTCGAGCCGGTGGCCTTGCGGTGCAGATAGGCCTGAATGGCATCCCTTGCTCCTGAGCTCAAAGGATGCCAGTAGGCGTTGTTAAGGTAGGTGCGCTCGCGGGCTATCGGAAAATTCCCGCGGATGGTCTGGCGGGACGGCGGATCAGCCCCAAGCTTCACCGCCGAGCCGAGGGATGAGACAGCGAGCGCTCTTACAAACCAGCTGCGGCGGTTCAACGGCATGAAGCACCCTGCGCGTCTTCAGAACGTAAACCGCAGTCCCAACTGCACCAGCCGCGGATAATTGATCTGGCTGGTGATGACGCCGAAGGTGGAAGGACTGGTGAGCGTTGTGCCGGGATTGCCGAAATACGGCGTATTGGTCGAATTGAGCGCTTCCGCCCGGAACTGCGCTTTGATCCGTTCCCGGATGGTGAAGCTCTTGAAGACGGAGAAGTCGATGTTGAACAGGCCGGGGCCGCCGACATTGAGGAACCGGCTGGTGTCGCCAAACGTAAGCTCGGGCGCCACGCTGAATGCCGCCGGGTTCAGCCAGTCGCCGAGGCGGCGAGTCGGTGGAACCGGAGGTCGCCGCGGAAACGGCGCCCGTGGCATTGGGACGCTGATAACTGGCGCCGATCAGGCTGTTCGAGTTCGACTGCGTCACCTGCAGCGGGAATCCGCTTTGAATGATGCCGAACGTATTCAGCGACCATCCGCCCACCACGTAGTTCAGCAAGTTGCCGCCGGTCAGGAACTTCTTGCCCTTGCCGAACGGCAACTCGTAAGTGGCCGACATCGTGAACCGGTCCGGAACGTTCTGCGTGGAGAGACTCCACTCACCGGCCAGGTTGTATGCGTTCTGCGGGCCGGCTACCTGCACAATATTGCTGGCGCCCGCGGCGCTCGCCCCCGTGATGTCATCCTTGCTGCGCGACCACGTGTAAGACGCGAGAATGCTCAGCCCGTTCGAGAAGCGGCGCTCGGCCCTGAAGTAGAAGGAGTAGTAGAGAGCCGCCGCCGTGCTCGCGTTGGACACCGATACCGAAGTGTACTGCGGAAACGGCAGCAGCAACTGGGCCTGGCTCACCTTTGCCGTGGCGAGAGTGCCCACGCCGCCGTTGCCATAGAGAGGGTTGGCGACGCCCTGCGAGAGAGCCGACACACCCATGCGAATAGTACGACGGGTTCAACTGGTCGATGTTGACGCCGCTCTGCAGCAAGTGATCGCTGTGGGAATCCAGAGTGCCGGCGCTGATCACGAATACCGGCCGGGAGCTGCCTTTGAATTTCCAGCGAGTAATGCTGCGAATAGCCGGCGGAAGTGGCGCTGGGAGAGAAAATGGTGATCGCCTGCCCGATTCCCGACGCCAGGCCGAGCGAGTTCCCGGTGGGTTGCAGCAGGCCGTTCGGATAAGGATTGGAGAGAGAAATCGCGGGCGTATAGTTGCCGTTCGTCGACGCGTTGATCGACGTGGTCTGCGAATAGCCGATGGCATTCTGGTAACTGAAGAAGGTGGGAACCCAGAAGATGCCGTAGCCGGCGCGAATGACTGTCTTACTGTCGAGCTGCATACGCGAAGCCGATGCGCGGACCGGGCTTGACGGACAGAGGATTTCCGGTTTGTGTCGGATTTCCGCCCACTCCCGCGTACTCCACTCCGCCCACGAGCGGAAAGCCCGGCTGCGACAGCGGGCTGGCCGCCGTGGTGTTGAACCCGGTGATGATCTTGTTGCGCTCTTCCTGTACACCCGACTCGAATTCGAAGCGAATCCCGAGGTTCAGAGTCAGTTTGGGCGTGACGCGGAAATCGTCCTGGACGAACCCGCCGTAGTACCGGACGAAGTCGTTGAAGTTGCCGACGACGGTCTGCGATCCGCTGGTGGGATAGCCCAGCAGAAGCGTCGCGAGACTGCTGCCCGAGAGGCCGTTCGAGACCGTCGGGACTCGCCTGCGTGAAAACGCTCGAGAAACTGAGGCTCGATGGGCCCGCGGCGGGCGTGCCGAAGTCATGAACCGTGCGGAAGTCGAAACCGCCTTGACCGTATGCCTGCCGAGGAATTTGGATGCGGTCACATTGAAACTGCGCGAATAGAAGACATCCTGGTTGGCGCAGCCGCCGCCGAATCCGGTAATCGCTTGTCGAGCGTCGAGCAGCTCACCGCTCGCCCATGGTGATGGCCGGGAAAGGCCGGGTTCGGGGTGGCGGCGACCAGCGATGCCGGCAACCCCAGCGAAGCCAGGTTGAAGCCGGCGCTTTCCCGCGTGCTTCTGCTGTAGAAACGATTGAATCCCCAGCGGAGCCGTAATCACGGTGGTGGAGTCGGGCGTTATTGTGGCATTGGCCGCGGTGGCGTCGATTTTCCGGTCGCAGCAAAAAGTCCTGGTCCGGCGTTCCTGCGATTGGGGAAGATGTTTTCGGGATAGTCGACCTCGAAAGTCTTCTGATGAATGTAGGACGCCGATGCCCGGAACCAGTTGGTGAACAGGTGGTCCACCTTGAACAGTCTCTGATCGCCGCGGTTCGGATAACTGCCGGTGAAACTGTAATTCGGGGCTGCGAGTAGTAGGGCGTCGGCAGGTCGGGAGTGGGATAGTAAGACGCCAGCGCCTGGCCGACCGGATTCTGCATGACTCTGCGGGATGATGTTGTCCTGAAACGGAGTCCGCGCCCCGGTCGTGAGGTTCGTGCTGAGCGGGTTGTAGATGATCTGCAACTGGCCGTTCTTGTTGAAGGTCTGCGAGAAATTCCCTTGCGCTTCGAGCGGCGTAGGTACGGACGAGTGTGGTGGTGGAGCCGTCCGTCTCGCGATAGGCTTCATCGCTCGCGAAGAAGAACGTTTTGTTTCGGCCGTTATACAGCTTCGGGATGATGATGGGACCGCCGAGAGAAAAGGCAAAATCCTTGAAGGGCGAATTGGGTCTTGGCTGCCCGTGGAGATTGGCGAAGAAGTTGTTTGCCAGCCAGTCCGTCTCGCGAATGTGGCCGACCGCGCTGCCGTGCAGTTCGTTGGTGCCGGACTTAATCGAGGTGTTGAATGTCCCGCCGCCGGTACGGCTGACTTCGGCATCGTAATCGCTGGTTTGCAGATTCAGTTCCTGGACAGCTTCGGGCGAGGGAACAATCACCGCGCGGTTGTTCGAATCCGTGATGGAAATGCCGTCCACCGTGTAGTTGTTGGTCCGGAGCGGGCCGCCGGCGATCGAAACCTGCGAATTCCCGTTCTGGTCCTGCATCCGGTGAAACTCGGGGTTGGCGGCATACACAACGCCCTGCGCCAGCTCGCCCTCGAAGAATGGGTTGCGCCCCAGCAGCGGCAGGTCCGTGATCTGCTGGTTTTCGATCAGCTGGCCGGTCGAAGCGTCGGCCGTTTCGAGCGCGGGAGCTTCAGCCGTTACGTTAACCGACTCCGAGACCTGGCCTATCTGGAGCGTGAGATCCAGCGTCGAGTTGATCTGGGTCAGGATCGACCACGCCTTTTCGTTCCAGCTTCTTGAAGCCGGCGGCCTCGACCGTTACGGTGTAGGTCGCGGGGGTCACGGCGGCGAAATCGTATTCGCCCTTGGCGTCGGTGACGGTGGTTCGCGGAACAGACGTCGCTTCGTTGGTGAGGGTCAGTTTCGCGCTTGGCGTTCCGGCTCCGATTCGGATCCAGCACGCGGCCGCGCAGCGACCCCTGGAACGATTGCCCGTAGGCCGCACTGGAAAGCACAAACGCGGAAAACAGAATAGTGGAAATGACGAGCTTCATATAAGTCTCCTTCGACTTGTTTGAGCTCGCTAACTTGGCGAGACAACTGCGGACTGATCGTCTCATTGAAGAACTACTTCTTTGCTTTTGCGGGATCGACGCGGTCAGCGACTCGGCATCGCCCGGACCGCCATCGCCGGCCGATCCGCCGGAAACGCGTGCGGCCGTCGGGCAACGTGACGCGCCGCGCATCGATCAGATGCGAACCGTCTTTGGCGGGATAGCCGTCGACGATCAGGGTGTCGCCGAGTTTCACATCGCCCTTCTTCCAGCCGCGGCGGGTGAGTGCCCCGGGCGCCGCGCCTCGCAGCCCCAGTTGACGATGCTGCCCCGTTATCGTCTTTCACATCGAGAAGAAGTAGGAATGCGGATTACTCCATTCGATCCGCGTGATCGTGCCGGTCAGCCGGACGGATCGACTGCCGTCGAATTCCGCCGCGAATGAGTGATGGGCGCGTACAGCGGCACTGCTCGCCGCGATCCAGCGGCCGCCAGCAATCCAAAGAGATTTTTAGCTTGAACAATTTCTCCTCTCAGGTAATATACTATACTAGATCGAATTAGTATAGTAATATAGATGGAGGAGTGTGACAAGTGAAAAATCGAGCCATAGTCGCTATGCGAGTGATGATCTTTGGGTTCTGGCATCCGCGCGTTCTGCGCGGCTGCCGTCGTCCGCTGGGCGAGGACGGCTGGACGGCCATCCCGATCTGAACGGATACTGGAAGGGTACGCGCGACACCAAGCCGGCAGGAAACATCGCCAAGGATCTGCCGGGACTCAAGCTGCCTCTGACACCGGCCGGCGAGGCGGCGTGGAAGCATAACGTCACGGCCACCATCGATCCGGAGAGCCTCTGCATTCTCGGCGGCATTCCCCGGCACAACGCCAGCGGACTGCCGTTTCAGATTGTGCAGAGCCCGAAGTATGTGGCGTTTCTCTACTGCCTATAGCTACTACCGGTTGATTCCGACAGACGGCCGCGCGCACGACTGAAGATCCCGACCCCTCCTTTTTCGGCGACGAAGTTGGCCACTGGGACGGCGACGCGCTGGTGATCGATTCGATCGGCTTCAAAGACACGCAGGTCTGGGCGGACGAGAACGGCAGCCCGCACAGCGATGCTCTGCACGTAGTGGAGCGCTGGACGCGCCCCGACAGGGACCACATTCACGTGGAAACGCTGATCGAGGATCCGAAGTTTTATACACAAGCCCTTCACCTACGCGCGCACGTGGGTGCTGGGCAAGCCCGACGAGCAGTTGCACGAATTCTCCTGTGCCGAGAACAATATCGACAAGGATCATCTGGGCTTTGGGCCCGGGCCGATCCGGCCCGACGGCACCCGCGGCTATCTGAATCCGGCGCCGCTTCCGCCACCGCCCACGCCCGCCGGAAAGTGAGCCGGGCGCAGTTTGCGGGTGAACTCCGGACACGGGGCAGCCAGGTCTCGCAGAAATCCGCCAAGCAGCGTCATCCCACCCGGCCACGGACCGTGTCCTGAAGCCACATTGATATGACCGGCCTGCCCGGCATTCACGAACTGGCTGTTCCAGCGGAGTGCAAATAATCGCGCCCTCTGAAAAGCCATGCACGGGTCGTTCTCACTGGCAATCAGCATCGTGGGCACCTGAATGCGGCACTTCGGCATGGGCGCGAACGGAAGAACCGCCGGCGGCGCGCCCTCCCGTTCCACATCGGCGGGCGCCACAAGAAACGCGCCTTCTACCTTCTGCCGCACGCGCTCGCGCGCGAAACTCGCCCAATGCGCAAAAGCCACGCAGCCAAGGCTGTGGGCCACGATGATCACACGGCCGGGACAGGCCGCTACGGTTTCATCCAGCTGGTTTACCCATTCGCCGCAGCGGGGCTCGGCCCAGTTTGCCTGCTCAACCCAGCCCCATCGCGGATGGTCCGCGCGCCAGATCGCCTGCCAATGGCCCGTCCCGGAGCCATTCCATCCAGGCACGAGTACAGGGATCGGCCCGCCATCTTCTGCACAGTTGTAAGGAATCATTGAGAACACCTGAAGGAAGTACAAAAAAGGCACGTTCGGAGTAAGAGGAAGGAGAACTCCGAACGTGCCGCCCGAGGAAAAATCTATTGCAGGCCTGCGCGTGTAATTTCGACTTTTTCTTTGAGCAGGTGTTCGATGTTTGACGTGAACTCCTGCTTCAGCTGGGCGTTGAATTCCCCGCTGGCGGGCGAAGCGAATCCTGTGTGAATATGTTTCACCTTGCCGTCACGCCCCACGAAAAGCGTGGCGGGCCAGGTGTTCAGGTTGACCGCCTGGGGGATTTTTTCCCACATCTCGGCGGGAGCACCCGCAATTACGTAGGTGTAAGGCACGTGGTACTGCTTGATGAACGCATGCACGCGATCGAGGTCGCCCTGCTGCTCGGGCTCTTCGAAGTCGAGCGCCACGATCTCGAGGCCCTGATCGTGATACTTCGCGTAGAGCTCGACCAAATACTGCGCTTCATCATGGCAGTTCGGGCACCAGGTTCCGGTGACGATTGCCAGCACAACCTTCCCCTTGAACTTCGGATCGTCGTTCGACAGAACTTTGCCGTTCACATCCGGGAACCTCCAGGCCAGCACTTCGTTCGGATCACGCATGGTGGTGTGCGTGGTGTAGTCTTCCGGCTCCGCGATACCCTTGGCGCGCGCCACTTCGGTGCGATACGCAATCAGCTTGTTGCCCGCGCGTCCGCCTTCCTGTTTGACTGCCAGCGTGCCGTCCGGCTGGAGCGAAACCTCCATCACGCCGGGACGCGAACCATCCCAGTGGCTCAGCACCCACTTGCCGTCTTTATAGACGCCGTTCAATGCACCGGTATCGCCGTCGACGCGCAGAATCGAAGCCGAGACTTCGGGCCCGCTCTGCTGTACGATCAGCCGCTGCGTCTTTTCGCCTTTGGCATTCGGCTTATCCAGCGGAATCTCCCAGGAACCCGCAATGGCAGGCGCTTCCGACGATGTAACCGCGGCAACGTAGCGCTTTGCATGAAAACCGTAGGTAGCAGCGTCGGCGCGCGACTGCGAAACCACTTTCCCGTCCAGCTCGCCGTCTTTCAACGTCGCCGTGACGCGTGTCAGGTAGTGATCGATCCGCAGCACCAGCTGGCCGTCTTTGAAGCTGGCGCCAGTCGTGGTCTCAAACGGATCCCAGCCGTTATAAAGCGTGCCTTTGAGAGTCGCCCCTTCGCCGGAAATATCCAGGCGGAACGGAACCACCCCTGTCTTTGTGACGAGCTGGGCATCCCAGCGTCCATCCAAAGACTGCTGGGCGTATGCGCCGGAGCCCGCGGCGAGAGCCACAAGGCCGAGAATGCTGGAGCTGTACCGTTTCATTGCCATTTGATCCTTTCTGTCTCTTCAGTCACAGCGCACGACGGACTATGCCTGTGCGCTGACTTGCGTTTCTGTCAGCCTTGCGACTTGCGCCATTCGGCTGGTAATCCTGGCTTCGTGGCCAGCAGAATTTCATAGATCGCGCGCCGCGTTGCGCCGTCCAGTCTGGCGAATGCGGGACTTTGATCGTGCCCGGTCAGAATTTCGAACAACCGGTGGTATACATACTCCCGCGCCTGCGCAGGCAGGGAGTCGAAGGCTGCGTTATAGATGAGATAGCTGCACGGGTATTTGAAGATACGGGTGCGTAGATCGAAGTCGCGCAGGGACCGCCCTTTTTCATCCCGGGGCCCGCGGGCGGCGAACTCTTCCGTGAATCCGGAATCGCCTTTAACCGCATCCGTCAAAGGCGCTTCATTCGCGAACAACAGATACTGCACCAGCTGCTCCGCCGGCTTCGCATACTGCGCGCGCACCTCGGCGGGAATCGATTCCGCTTTCGCGTCAGAGGGAAGATGCGCCTTGTACAACGCGATTCTCGTCTGATAATTCGTCAACGTAATCAGGTTGTGCATCTGCGTCTGATGGGCCAGGACCAGATGCGCCACCACATCGCTCTTCGGCGCAAGCACGAGCGAGGTATCGAACTTCCGTGACAGGTCGGTCAGATTGGCGCCGGCGTCGCGATCCAGCTGCTCGGGGTTGTCCTTGTCCTCGACAAAGACGTTTCCCATGTGCCTCTGCGAGCCATAGGAGCCGGTCACATACCAGCCGCCCCAGCGCTCACTGAGCGGGCTCTCCTGCCCCGTGGTGAATGACTGCGAAAGCGTGGCCTGCGTCCCCGTGTGAGTTGAGAAGATCGAACGCAGCAGTACCCCGGGCACATTACGCGTCCCCGCGGCGACATGGCATTGCGTGCAATCGAGTTCGGCGCGCTCGAACAGCGGATGTTCCGCTTTGTTTTCGTCGAGGATGTAGAACATCGCGCCCTGCACCGGGTCGAACGAAACGGCCTCAATCACCTTGCCATCGTGCACCTGACCGATGTAAACGTCATCGTTGAAGTAAAGTGCGCGCGGATACTCGGGAGAGATTTTCTTGTACTGAAAACTCGTCTTCGAAAAAACCAGCGTCTGCGAGTCGACCGGGATCGAGAGCTCATCCAGAACCGATTTCAGGTACCCGTGCTTCGGCTCATACGCCAGCTTCACTGCGCCGCTGTCGATTCGCTTCTGCAGAAGCGCCACCGGGTCATGCGCATCCGCCCGATAATTGATCGGCTCTTCGCTGAAGGGAACGTAGCCCTGGTTCTTTACAGCGATCTGCCCCTCGACCGGAAGAGCGATCCATGCCGCCACCAGAGCCGCGCCTGCCGCTGCCACCCTGAGCGAAAACGAGACTTTCGGGTTCACGTCCGAACTCCTGCTGTTTTTTTCATTGAGCCTGCAGCCGGTGCAGCGTCCGGCGCTCGGTGTGTGCCCGGATGATCTCTGTCGCCAACTCAGCCATGGTGATTCTCCGTTGCCGGCTGGTCTTGCGAAGCGTCAGATAAGCCTGCTCTTCGGTAATGCGCCGGTACTGCTGCAGAATCCCTTTGGCGCGCTCCACCACTTTTCGCTCGATCAGTTTGTGCCGCAGCGAGTCGCGCTCCAGCAATGCGGTCAGCACCCGCGCGGCGCCCTCGGCTGCGCGGACATCCGCGGCGTCGAACGTGGCTTCCCCGATACGCCCAAGCGTCAGGAGCCCGAGCAGTCCTTCCGGCGTGCGGAGAGGCACGAGAGCTATTCGCCTCAGTTGATACTGAAAGACTTCAGGGAACTTTTCAAAGTACGTCCGTTCGCCGTGACCGCCCTGCGCGAGTCCGTCCAGGGATTCAATCCACTGACTCATCCCCGCGCCGATGGTCACGCTTGCGTCCTTCACGCGCGTTTCCACGGCGCATCGGGCCGCGGCCGCTTTCAGCTCCGAGCACTGTTCGCGGAACACATAGACGACCGCTACCTGCGAGGCGGTCACCGAGCGGACAGCGTCCAGAAGGAAAGTATGGTCCCCTTCGGCTTGCGCCACCTTTGTGTCGAGCCGAATGTAATCGATTGCCGGAATGACGTTTTGAAAAGCGAGTGCTGCCACTGGATTCTCCTCTTTTGTCCTGGCGACTGTCTTTTACCGATTCCTGCGGGATCTCTCAGCTGGACCAACAGCGTGCAGATGGGACATAATCGAATGGCATCTTCATTCTATTTAGTCTATAGAAATTATAGTCTATAGTTAACGGACGTCAAGAGTATTTCTTTACGCGCTGTTATTACCGAGCACGAGGGACCCGGTGAGGGGGGTATTCGCAGCCCCGCCACCGTATCGAAGGCCCTTTAGCGCTTTGCCCCCTTGGGATGCGGAAGTTCATTTTCTGTTTCAGAATTTCAGATGCAACCCCAACTGGATAATGCGGGCCTGGTTGCCGGCCACCAGCGAAGTCACTTCGCCGAAGGTCGGACTGCCCTGCTGCGTGTTCGGCGAAGCGAAATTGGGATGGTTGGTGAAGTTGAGGGCTTCCACGCGAAACTGCAGCACGTAGCGCTCCCAGGAGAAATCCTTCAGCAGGGAGGCGTCCAGACTGAACAAACCCGGCGCTACGCCGAAGGTGCGGCCGGCATTGCCGAACGTGTACGGAGCCGGAGCCGCGAACGCGGCCTTATTGAACCATTCGGCGAGTTGCTGCGCGGTGGTCCGGTTGCCGGAGATAGTGGGGTTGCCGACGACATTCGGCCTGACACCGTCCGAGTAGGAATTGGTGTTGTTGGTCAGCTCTGTTATGTTGAGCGGCGGACCGGTGTGCGCCTCGACAATCGTGCCCACGGACCAGCCTCCGATCAGCGCCTCGACGACGCGGTTCGACGGTGCGAACAGTTTGCCTCTGCCGACCGGCAATTCGTAGATCGTGCTGATGACGACGCGATGGCGCAGGTCGTTCGCGGAAAGACCAAAATCATTGTTCTGGTTGTAATAGTTGGTGAACGCAACGCCATTGCCGATCTCGCTGCGCGCGTCCAGGTTGTCCAGAAAGATCGAATACGTGTAGTTGACCTTGAACTGCAGACCCTGCGCCATGCGCTTTTCCACCCCGACGTTGAGCGCGCGGTAATCGGACCGGCCGAGATCGGCGCCGAGGATCTGAACGTTGCTGAACTGCGGGAAGGGCCGGAGAGCCTGGAGATTGCCAGGACCGAGTTCGGCTGTCGGAACCTGGTTGATGCTCTGCGGCACAGTAGCTGTAAGATCGTGGCCCATGGTGCTGACAAATCCGAGATCGAGCAGAAGGCCCCGGCCGAACTCGCGCTGGATATCCAGACTCGTCTGATAGAGGTAACCGGTGTTGCGGTTCTTCTGGAAGAACGTGACGGACGTGGTGGGCGTCTGGCCCACCGGCACCGCGCCATAGCCTGGCGTGAGCTGCACGGTGGTGGGCGATGACAGCGCCGGGAATCCGTTCTTCAGCAGGAACGCCGGTGTCGCGCCATTGTTGCTCGATACGAAAGTGCCCTGCGTGGAGTAGCCGGTGTACAGGACAACAGGGGCTGCGATATCGTACTCGCCGGTGTAGAGAATTCCGGCACCGCCGCGCACCACCCACTTGTCTGTTGCCTTCCACGCGAAACCAACCCGGGGACCGAGGTTGTGCAGGTCGAAATTGCTGGCATACTTGCTCTGGCCGTTGATTCCGGCAAAAGTGATCACACCCGGCGTGCCCGACACGGGATTGATCTCGGTCGGATTGAATTCATTTTGCCGGTTGTTGATCTCCCAGCGTGGTGTGTCGATGTCGTAGCGAAGTCCAAGATTCAGCGTGAAGCGCGGCGCGACTTTCCAGTCGTCCTGCACGTATGCACCATAAGTGTCGAGACGTGAATGCAGCGGGTAGGACTGCAGCACCGATCCCTGATTGACGTAGCCGAGTAAGAGCGATGCAATGCTGCTGCCGGTCGCCAGATTGCTGAACGAGAGACTTCCGCCCGCGGTGGGGTCGTAAATCTCGCCATCTTTCCCGTAGCGGTACTCAGCCCCGAACTTAATCTGGTGATTGCCCACTATCCTGGTTACCTTGTCGACCAGCGCGTGAGCCTCCACCGGTGTCTGCAACCGCTCCTGACCGTTGCCCCCGGTCTGCCCCAGCGATGAATATCCGCTCAGCGCGACTCCCGGAAAGAACGACTGATTTGCGCCTTTCAGCCCGATTTGCGCGTCGATATCCGTATTCGCACCGGCGGAGATACTGAGCGTCTGGCGGCGGCTCAGAGTGAGACTCAGTTCGTTGATCAGGGTCGGTGAAAAATTACGGGTCCAGGTCGCATTGCCGTTGTAGTAGTAGTCGTGTATCAGGTATGCATAGGGGTCCGCCGCGGCGACGGGAAATACGGGCGCCGTCGTGGTGGTGTCCGGCTGGCCCAGAAAGCGCACGAAGAGCCGGTTGTTGTCGTTGAAAACGTGATCGACTTTGGCCACGTAGTTGTTCACCACCGTAGCGGCAGAGTCGTTGGAAATGAAATTGGTGCCGCTGCCGGAACCGTTTCCCGCATTCGGAGCCGGATAGAATGCGCCCAGCTTCGCGCCCACCGGATCGATAAGACTGCCGGGAATCTGATCGTTGGCGAAAGGAGTGCCGGTGGCCGGGTTCTTGACGGTGATGCCCGTGCCTGCGAAGTTCCCCGCCAGTTCGGCCTGCGTTGGAACAGCCAGATTAACCGTCGTCTCGCTCACCTGCTGCTTCCCTTCATAGTTGAAGAAGAAGAAAGTTTTGTTCCGTTTGACCGGACCGCCCACGCCGCCGCCGAACAGGTTATAGCGAAGTATCGGCTTGGACGTCGCAAAATACGTATTCGAATTCAGAACATTGTTGCGGAAGAATTCGTAGGCTGATCCGTGAAATGCATTGGTGCCGGATTTCGTGGTGTATTGAAATACGCCGCCGCCGGTACGGCCCAGCTCAGCGGCATAGTTACTCACGGCGACGTTGAACTCGACCACGGCGTCTACCGGGGGATCGAAATAGAGAGTCGGGGTGCCCATGGCGACGTTTTCCACCGAACCGCCGTCAATGTAGAAGTTGGCGTTGCCGCCGCGTCCCCCGGCTACGGCAAAGCTCGTGCTCGATCCGCCCCCGACCTGCACGATAAAACCGTTTTGGCGCGTGAGTTGCGTGGAACGGCGATCGATGAGCGGCATATCGACGATCGTGCTGTTTTCGACGACGTTCGAGACTGCGCCTGTGTCCGTCTGCAGAAGCGGTACGGTGGCGTCGACGCTCACCGATTGCGAAACCTCACCGACGGCGAGCTTCACGTCAACGGAGCTGATCTGCCCGGTCTCCACCGTGATCCCGGTCTCCGTCTTCGACTGGAATCCCTCCTTCTGCACCGTGACGTTGTAAACGCCTGGCACCAGCGCCGGAAATGTGTAGTAGCCTTCGGTGTTCGAGACCGACTCGCGGCGGTCGCCCGTAGCGGTCGCGGTCAGCGCCACCGAGGCGGCTCCGACTCCCGCGCTGCTCGGATCGGTAATGCGCCCGGAAACCTGCGAATCCTGAGCATAGAGAGCGCCGCCGAGCGACGCAATAACAAAAACGGTGGTCAAAATCTTCGTAAAAAGCATAGAAATCCCCTGTGAGCCTGAAACTGAAAATCGGATTGATGAAGTCTTCTTGCCGCTTACAGGCACAGTTCAGCAGTCATCGCCGAACCGCGACCGCGATGGACGGCCGGATGTATGTCGGGAACCGCTTAGAAAAGTGGCCGGTACAGCCGATGACACGCCGTACAGGTTTCTGCAATTCTGATGGACTGCGTCGAAGCCGCGTCAAAATCCCTGGCGGCAATCGCTTTTGCGACTTCCGCCGCACGCTCCTTCGCCTTTTGAGACAGGTCGACGGCGTCCGGCGCGTTACCGCGTTTTTTCCAGAATTCCCCGACCCGCCCGAAAGTCTCCACCAGCGCCCGGGCGTCCGCCGCCGCAGCGTCCGCGTCCTTCGCAGCGATGTTGCGCTGCACGCTTTGCGTCTTCTCGTCGATGGTTTGCATCCATGCGTCGAACTCTTCCGCACCCTGGGCGAGCAGGAGTCCTGCCGCAAACGCGGCAAGGACTCCGGTCCGCAACTGAAGACGAAGGGACACTAAGCCAGCACGTCCTTTACGACTTCGCCGTAGACCACCGTGGGCCGCTCGGAACGGCCGTTATTCAGGAACGTGACCTTCAGGTGGTCGAGGCCGAGCTGATTGAGAATGGTCGCGTGCAGATCGTACGTGTCAACCGGCTTGCCTACCGACTTCACGCCGATCTCGTCGGTCTCGCCATGGGTGTAACCGGCCTTTACACCGCCGCCAGCCATCCATTGCGTGTAGCCCCAGGGATTGTGATCGCGGCCATCGCCGCTCTGGCCCCACGGGGTCCGGCCGAACTCACTGGTCCAGACCACCAGCGTGGTATCGAGCAGCCCCTTCGCCTTCAGATCCGTCAACAGGGCCGCGATCGGCTTGTCTTCTGCCTTGGCGTGAATGCTGTGGTTCTTCTCCAGATCTTCGTGGGCATCCCAGTTTCTGTTGTCGCCGCGGCCCGCGTCGTCAATATAGCCGCTGACCACATGAACGAAACGCACACCGCGTTCCACCAGACGGCGCGCCCGCAGAAGAGCGGTGCCGTAATCGTTTTCCCGCTGCTCGTTCAGCCCGTACATCTCCTTCGTCGCGTCGGTCTCCTGCGTGAGGTCGACAGCGTCGGGCGCGGACTTCTCCATCCGATAAGCCAGCTCATAGGAATTGAGGCGCGCCAGAAGCTCCGTGTCCCCCGGGTGCCGCTCCGCGCTTTGCTGATTCAGACGCCGCAACAGATCGAGGTCATCCCGCTGCTGGGCCGCGCTTACCCCCTGCGGGCGGGTGGCATCCAGAATCGGCGAGTCACCCGGACGGAAAGCCACGCCCTGGTACACCGCCGGCAGGAAACCCGAGCTCCAGTTGACCGATCCCGCTGGTGGCTCTCTCTTGCCGCAGTAGAGCACGACGTAAGCCGGCAAATCCGGATTGGCGCTGCCCAGCGCATAAGTGACCCACGCGCCCAGCGACGGTCGCCCCGGACGCAGGTCGCCGGTGTTCATCTTCAGGATCGAAATATCATGCGTGGCGCCTATCGTCGTGCTGTTCTTGATGAAGGCGATGTCATCGGCATGTTGAGACAAATTCGGCAACAAGTCGGAAAACCACGCACCGCTCTGCCCGTACTGTTTCCATGTCCGCTTCGGCGAGACGAAGAGCTTGCCGACGCCGCCCTGCGTACTGGTTTTAATGCCCTCGAGAAACGACGCCGGAACCTCCTGCCCCACCCGTTTGACCAACTCGGGTTTGTAGTCATAGAGGTCGAGTGAACTGGGAGCGCCAAACTGGTGCAGCCAGACGACCGACTTGACCTTCGCAGGAAAGTGCGGCTCCTTCGGCGCCAGCGGGTCCACGATGTCGGCTGCCAGTGCGGGCGAAGCCAGCAGACCCCCTCCTGGCAGCAGCATGCTCAGCGTGGCCGCCCCGCCAATTCCGCCAGCGATGTTCAGCAGTAATTCTCTACGCGTTGATTTCGTGCTCATGATTCGTTATCTCCTTTTGATCTCTTTTGCTGACGGGTTAGAATTTGTAAGCGAAGTCGTTGGAATTAGCGACTGCGTGCACCAGATCGACGAAGGCGGCCTCCCGCGAGGGATTCGGCGTCTCTTCCTGCTTCAGACCAACCGGCAGGATGAACTGCTGCTTGCCATCTCCCGCCTGGTCCTGGATGACTTTTGCATGGCTGTCGAGAAACGCCAGCAAGGTTTTCTTCTCGGCCGGGTCCGGACTCCGCGAAAACACAATCCGGTAAAGCCGATCGAGCCTGGCCGAGTCGTCGTTACCCGCCTCGCGGATTACCCTGCCCGCCAAAGCCTGCGACCATTGGAATACCAAGTCGTCGTTGTAAAGAGTGAGCGCCTGGAGCGGCGTAGTCGTCACATCGCGTTTGCTGTGCGCCTGCTGCGGGGAGGCCATGTCAAAGGCATCGAGCAGCGGATAAGGCATGGCTCGCCGGGTAAAGATATACAGGCTGCGCCGGTTGAAATCCTGCGTATCCTTCGACACTTGCCAGGCATTGCCCGGATTCAGACCCTTCGGAACCGGCGGAAACACGATCGGTCCACCCACCTTGTCGTCATCGAGCTTGCCGGCAGCCGACAACAGCGAGTCGCGAATTTCCTCGGCTTCGAGGCGCTGCCGCGGGAACACCGCCAGCATCTTGTTTTCCGGATCCGCCTTGTTTGCGTCTTCACGGTAGTCCGAGGACTCCCGGTAGACGCTGGATAAGAGAATCGAGCGGTGCAGTTTCTTCACGTCCCAACCTTGCTTGACGAACTCGTCGGCAAGGTAATCGAGCAACTCGGGATTAGTGGGTTTCACGCCGGCCTTACCGAAATCGCTGACAGTCTCGACGATGCCGTGGCTGAAGTACTGGCTCCAGACGCGGTTCACGAAGACGCGCGCCGTGAGAGGATTCTTCTGGCTTGCGATCCAGTTGGCGAGAGCGGTGCGGCGTCCCGACGATGTGGCGGTGGGCACGATGTTCGGCTGCTCACCGTTGGAGATGGCGGCCGGGAAACCTGGCTGCACTTCTTCCTGCGGACGGTCGTGGTCACCCACGAAAAAGACGTACGTCGCCGGTGCGTCGGGATGGCCGAGTTCGGTCATCGCGGTATAGGTATCCGATCCTCTGGTGGGCTTGAGGTTGTCGAACTTCCTCAGGTCATTGTTCAGTTTGGTGTACTGCTTCAGAACCTCCTCGTACTTCGGGTCGTACTCAGCAGCGCTCTTGCGCGTCCCGGCGTCCCGCAGAAAACCCGCGGAAGTGTTATCGCCCGTCACGTAATCGACGCGATGATTGATCCACCGGTCAAGCGGGTTCCATTGGTCCTGCGGTTTGAAGATCGACTTCTGGCTGTCAACCAGGTAGCGCTCTTTGTAATACTTAAGGCCTTCCGCCCGGAAAGTATTGATAAGAGCTGTAAGCTGCGCGCGAATGTCTTTGGTGGCTTCCTCCCACTTGGCTTCCTGGGCGCGGTACGCCAGTTCTTCCGGCCCGGCGTTTGCCGGGAAGTTAGCAGTCTCGCTGATATTGGCAAAGAAAGACTGCAGCTGGAAGTACTCTTTCTGCGATATCCGGTCGAACTTATGGTTGTGGCAGCGCGCGCACTGCACCGTCTGTGCGAGGAACACCGTGCCTACCGTGTCCGTGATGTCAGTAGTGATCTGGTATTTCCTGTCGATCAGATCGCGGGAATTGTGGTTATCCGGGTAATTAGCCAGAAAACCCGTCGCAATCATCGATTCCTGATCGCCAGGCTTCAGTTCGTCGCCCGCCAGCTGTTCCTTAATGAACTGGTCATAAGGCTTGTCGCTGTTGAACGCATTGATCACGTAATCGCGATAGCGGTACATATTGGCCCGCGTGGAATCGTTCTCGAAGCCTGTGCTGTCCGCGTACCGTGCGAGATCGAGCCAGCGGCGCGCCTGCCGCTCGCCGTAATGAGGAGAAGCCAGCAGACGATCGACGAGCTTTTCGTAAGCCTGCGGCGATTTGTCGTTGACGAAAGCCTGCACCTCGTCCGGCGTGGGGATCACTCCCCAGGCATCGAGCGTGGCGCGGCGAATAAAGGTGGCGCGGTCGGCATCCGGCGAAGGCCTCAGGCCTTTCGCCTCCAGCTTCGAAAGAATGAAAGCGTCAATGGGCGTGTGCACCCACGCCTTCTGCTGGACCGCCGGGACGTCAGGGCGCTTGACCGGCTGATACGACCACCACGATTGCCCGGCCGGGCCCCGAATTTCCGCGGCCATGGCCACGGTGAGGCTCGCCGCGAGCGCCAGACTGCAAAGCGAAACGTACCGAATCTTCATGAATTGCTCCTGTCAGATTCCTCAATAAACTTGTCTGCTGATCCGCGACGGCAATGTCAGCGGCAAACAACGACTGCGCGTCCGGTGCGCCGGGAGGTGAGCCTCAGTGGCGGCCGGATACGTGACTTAACAACAGAAGCGAGGACTACAGAACATCGGGCGTCCCGTCTGCTTCGAGCGCGGTTGACGTGTACGGCGAGCCGTCCGGCGTAGCGTGTATGCGGACCACCTCCGCCGCCACACGGGCCAGCGTGATGCGGCGGCTGCGGCTCTGGCGGCGAAGCCACGCATAAGCCGTGTCCTCGCTGATGCCGCGCTCGTTCTGAAGAACACCTTTGGCGCGTTCGACGATCTTGCGCGTCGCCAGACGGGCGTTCACGGCCCTCAGTTCCGCGCGCAACTTCCCGATCTCGAATGCCGACCAGAAAGCGAGGACACTCCGGTTCAGCACTTCAGCGGTGGCTTCCGGCATGCGCGGCACGGAATTGCGATCGGGGAAGTCGAAGGTCACCTGCACCGCCTTCGGATTAGCCGTCCAGCGGTGGACCAGCATGGACGCCGACCAGACGCGACCCGGTTGCTCCGGTTCCTGGCCGGCGCGACTCCAGAAATGCACAATCTCAATACGATTGTCCGCGTTCAGAAGAACCGCGGCTGCCTCCGCGCCCAATCCGAGCGCAGTGCGATTTATGTCGGCGCATGCGCGTTCGAGCGCCTGCGCGAGCGTTTCCTCCATAAGCGTACATACCTTTGGGAATGCGGCTTGACGGCTGTGTCAGCGGAAGAACCTGGTTTCGCGACAGAATCGGGATTGCGGGGCCTGCATGCCCAGGTCAATCGGCGTCTGCCCGCGATGAAAAGATATTCAGCGGGGACGGTTGCTACGACAACATTGCTGAGGATTGCTGCAACGCATAGTCTACTATTTAGATCGACTATAATTGATTCCCGGTTACCCGTCAAGCCCTTCAGCATTTATTTTTTTCTTTGGGGAATCACTTTTCGAATAGGGTGAAAGCGCACCCATTAACGCCCCTTCAAATGCCAAAGTCGATTCCGGAGCAGTCTCCATAAACCAATCTCGACATTGTCGATGGACTAATGGTAGTATTTGGTTCTCGATCTGGTGTTGGCAATACTCTGACCCTCTCGGTTCGAGTCGTCCCCTTCGTCCAGGCCGAACGATATTAAAGAAAACGAACAGGAAAACGAAGATGGCCGATCCCGAAGTTCACACAGCGCTGGGCGACGTCGCAGCCCGCCAACTTGCCAACGCGACCAAGACCGTCCCGCAGATGTCCAGCATCTCGCCCCGCTGGCTGGTGCATCTGCTGCAATGGGTCCCCGTGGAGGCCGGAATCTATCGGCTGAACCGGGTGAAGGACGCTTCGAAAGTCACGGTCGATTGTTCCGACCGCGACGAACGGACCCTGCCCCAGACCTATGTCGATTATGTGGAGAATCCGCGCGAGTACATGCTGAGCGCGGTGAACACCGTGCTCGACGTCCATACCCGGGTATCGGATCTCTACAGCAACCCTTATAACCAGATCAGCGAACAGCTGCGCCTGACAATCGAAATTATCAAAGAGCGGCAGGAAAGTGAGCTGATCAATAATCGCGAGTACGGTCTGCTGCACAGCGTCGCGCCGCATCAGAAAATCAAGACGCGCACCGGCGCGCCGACGCCGGACGATCTCGACGAACTGATCACGAAGGTCTGGAAGGAGCCCGGATTCTTCCTGGCCCATCCCTCCGCCATCGCCGCCTTCGGGCGCGAATGCACGCGCCGCGGCGTGCCTCCGCCGACTGTGTCCCTGTTTGGCTCCCAGTTCCTGACGTGGCGCGGCTTCCCGCTCATTCCGAGCGACAAGTTCGTCATTGAGGATGGCAAGACTAACGTCCTTCTGATCCGGACCGGTGAACGCAAGCAGGGGGTTGTTGGCTTGTTTCAGCCGAACCTGCCTGGCGAACAGAGCCCCGGACTCTCGGTCCGGTTCATGGGCATCAACCACAAGGCAATCGCTTCGTATCTGATCTCGTTATATTGCTCGCTTGCGGTGCTCACTGAGGATGCTCTCGCCGTCCTCGAAGGTGTTGAGATTGGCAAGTTCCATGAATACAAGTGAGCCTGACAACGGGAACCCGTTGGATGTGGAGGCGCTTTCCCGGCTCGCGAATCAGTACTTCTCGGCTAAGCCGGGAACCACTTTGCCTCCGGGCGCTGTGGACCTGGTTTCTCCCGGGCACATTTCGCTCCCGGGAGAGCCCGAGCTCAAGGCCTTGCTGGAAAACCTGCCAGGCGAGCGCGCCGCTTCCGAATCTGCAGCTCAAGCGGCGAGTACTCCGTCGTTCTACTTTCTCGAATGGTCGCGCCCGAATCCGAAGGGCATCACTGTACCCGGATTCGATTCCGAAATCCCGGCGCCCTCAGCCCCGCGCGCGCCGTTTGACGTGAACCTTGTGCGGCGTGACTTTCCGATTCTTGAGGAACGCGTCAACGGCCGGCAACTGATCTGGCTGGACAATGCGGCCACCACTCAAAAGCCGCAAGCGGTGATTGACCGCCTGGAACACTATTACAAGCACGAAAACTCGAACGTGCACCGCGCGGCCCATGAACTCGCGGCGCGTTCCACGGACGCGTACGAGGGTGCGCGAAAGAAGGTCCAGGGATTTCTGAATGCGGCATCCGCGAACGAGATCGTGTTCGTGAAAGGCGCGACGGAAGCCATCAACCTTGTTGCCCAAAGCTGGGGACGCCAGAACATCGGCAAGGATGACGAGATCGTCATCACCTGGCTCGAGCATCACGCCAATATCGTTCCGTGGCAGCAACTCGCGGCGGAAAAGGGGGCGCGCCTCAAAGTAGCTCCAGTGGATGACACCGGTCAGGTCCTGCTGAACGAGTATGGCAAGCTGCTGGGAGCAAAGACGAAGCTGGTCTCGTTTACGCAGGTGTCGAACGCGCTCGGAACCATCACGCCGGCGAAGCAGATGATCGATATGGCGCATGCCGCCGGTGCCAAAGTTCTGCTCGATGGCGCGCAGGCCGTATCGCACATGAGGGTGGACGTGCAGTCGCTGAACCCCGACTGGTATGTGTTCTCCGGTCATAAGGTGTTTGCTCCAACCGGTATCGGCGTGCTGTATGGAAAGGAAGCCCTGCTGAACGAAACGCAGCCCTGGCAGGGCGGCGGCAACATGATCGAGGATGTCACGTTCGAGCACACCCGCTACCGGCAGGCCCCCGTCCGATTCGAAGCAGGTACTGGCAACATTGCCGACGCGGTGGGGCTGGGCGCGGCGATCGACTACGTCTCAAAGATCGGCCTGGACCTGATCGGGGAATACGAGCATCAGTTGCTCCTCTACACCACTCGGCTTCTGCGCGAGATTCCGGGACTGCGGATTATCGGCAACGCGCCGGAGAAGGCGGGCGTTCTTTCGTTTGTGATCGCAGGGCTGAAGACCGAAGAGATCGGCACCGCTCTGAGCCGCGAAGGAATTGCCGTGCGCGCGGGACATCATTGCGCGCAGCCGATCCTGCGGCGTTTTGGTTTTGAGAGCACGGTCCGGCCGTCGCTGGCGTTCTACAACACCTGTGCGGATATAGATGCCCTGATCGCGGCGCTGGTCCGTATCACAAGCGGCCGCACCAGCGTTCCGCTTGCGTCCTGAGCCTTAAACGTCGTTAAGCCAAATCCGCACGTAGTGTCTTTTTCGCTCCGGCTCGGGGTAGTCCTGAAATTCGGTGCGGCTGTGGAGCAGGAACGTGTTGTTAAGAATCTGGATGTCGCCGCGCTCCAGCGGCATGGTCAGCGCAAGACCGGGCCGGTTCATGACGGCGTCGAGGAAGTCCAGAGCTTCGACATCGCACGCCGAGAGCGGCGCGCCGCGGCGTTCGTGCCCTTTTTCGATGTACAGCCTCAGATAGCGGACGACCAGCCGGGAACCCGCATCCCATCCGAACACAGGCACTTCGATAACAGAGTCTTCGCCCGGCGGACATTCCGCGTGCCGGTCAACCAGAAAGGGCGTCGACAAACGCGCCAACAAATCCGGCCGCTCCCGCCGGATGATTTCGTAAACCGCGTGCCCATCGATCAAGGCGGACTCGCCACCGGATTTCGCGGTCTGTGCCACGTACAACGCGACGAACTCGGGCGTGTGGCCGGCCAGCCGTGAAGGCGAATCCGTATGGAACTGAAAACGCGCATTCGTCTTGGAGGTTCTGACCCCTGGCTTTCCGTAGTCCGTTTCGATGCGGAGACCTTCATCGCGAACTGAATAGAACAAACCACCGGAGAGCGTCTGCGAAATGATCCCGCCAAGCCGAGGGCACTCCTGGGCAAACTCGTCGAGCTTCAGTCCCCGAATCACCACGAATCCCCGGCCGTGGCGCAATTCCCTGCGGATCTCTGCCGCTTTGAGTTGAAAAGATCGCAGGTCAGTTTCAATCCGCCACTCTTGCGGATCGGCGAATTCTGCGCCCGTCCACTCGCGACGACTTCGTTCCAGACGGCTCCGCTCGCGGCGACTCCCGGTCTTACTGGCGGCTTCGGTCATGACTGCAGTGTACCGGAATTTCGCATAATTCTACTTATTAGATATATTAAGTATACTTCAATAACGTGGACTCGAACTTACACGCTCCGACTCGGCCGCTCCCGGCTCCCGCCAGATGGAGAGGGCTGGCAATTGGCGCCGACGCCCTCAGCGCACCGCGCGTCGTCCTCGGGCTGCTTTGCCTGCTGTATCTCATTCTCTTCATAAACAGAGTAAGCATTTCGGCGGTGGCGCCCGTCATCAGGCCGGAGCTGAAACTCTCCAACGGGCAAATTGGGTTGGTTTTTTCAGCTTTCGCCATCCCCTATGCGCTGTTTCAACTCGTCGGCGGCTGGATCGGGGACCGGCTGGGCCCGCGGCTGACGCTTTCGCTCTGCTGCGCGGTCATGGCGGCGGCAACGATCGCGACCGGTCTTGCCGGCGGGTTCGCCTCCCTGTTCGCCATTCGTCTCGTCCTCGGCTTCGGCGAAGGGGCCGCGTTTCCCACCGCAACCCGTGCCATGGCGCGCTGGACTCCGACCGGAACTTGGGGTTTCGCGCAGGGAATCACACATTCGTTCTCCCGCATCGGCAATGCGATTACGCCGCCGCTGATGGCCGCGCTGCTCGCTTTCGGGCACTGGCGGAGCGCGTTCGTCGATTTGGGACTCGTCAGTCTGCTTTGGGTGCTCGTGTGGGCATGGTATTTCCGCGACGATCCACGCGATCATCGCGCAATCACCGGCATCCAACTCGCCGCCCTGCCCTTCGCCGACGATCGCGAAGAGGCCGCGATCCCGTGGCTCGCGCTCGCGAAACGAATCCTGCCGCTGACCCTGGTCGACTTTTGCTACGGCTGGACCCTATGGTTATTCCTCACCTGGATTCCGTCATTTTTCTTCGAAAATTACCATCTGAACCTGCAATCGTCCGCGCTCTTCTCAGCGGGCGTGCTGTTTGCGGGAGTCGTGGGGGACATGGCCGGCGGCATTGCCACAGACAGACTTCTGAAATCCACTGGCAGTCTCGTTACGGCGCGCGGCGTCGTCATACGAACCGGCTTTCTCGGCGCGGTTCTCTTTCTGATTCCGCTTGTGCTGGTGCGCGACCTGAAGGTTGTCGCCTTATGTCTGGCGCTGGCATTTTTCTTCGCCGAACTGATTGTCGCTCCGATATGGGCGATTCCAATGGATATCGCGCCTCGCTATGCGGGCACCGCCAGCGGCATGATGAACTTCGGATTCGGCGTGGCGGGTCTGGTTTCGCCTTCCGTGTTCGGTTATCTGGTGGATTTCAGCGGCAGCTGGGTATTGCCGTTCGCCGGCTCCATTGCACTGCTGCTCGCAGGCGCGGTTCTGGTTCCACGCGTGCGGCCGGACAAGCCGTTCGTCGATCCGTTTTCGATTTGAAAAATTAGAGGAGTCACAATGTCACTGAAGATCAACGATACAGCGCCCGACTTTCAGGCGGAGACAACTCATGGCCCGATCCGTTTTCACGAATGGATCGGCAATCACTGGGCAGTCCTGTTCTCGCACCCGAAAGATTTCACACCCGTCTGCACCACGGAACTTGCCTACGTGGCGGGACTGGAGCCGGAATTCGCGAAACGAAATTCTCGCATCATCGGTCTCAGCGTCGACCCCGTTACGAGCCATAGCCGGTGGGCTTCAGACATTGAGGAGACGCAGGGACACAAAGTGAATTACCCGCTGATCGGCGATCCCACACTGGAAATCGCGAAGCTCTACGACATGCTGCCCGCGGATGCGGGGACCACGTCCGAAGGCAGGACCGCGGCGACGAATGCCACGGTGCGCACGCTGTTCATCATCGGCCCGGACAAAAAGATCAAGCTCACGCTCAGTTATCCGATGAGCACGGGCCGAAACTTCGATGAGGTGCTTCGCGTGCTCGATTCGCTTCAGCTCACTGCCAGCCACAAGGTCGCGACGCCGGTGAACTGGAAGAACGGAGACGAGGTCATCATTCTGCCCAACGTTTCGGACGAGGAGGCGAAACAAAAGTATCCGGAAGGCTGGCGAGCGCCGAAACCCTATCTGCGGATTGTCCCCCAGCCGAAGCAGGCAGTCTGACTGGACGGGCTACTGTTTCTTGCTGGTTGTAGCGGAGTCTTCCGGGCCGCCATCGCCAGCCGACCCTCCCGAGACAATGCGTCCGTCCGGCAGCGTGACGCGCCGCGCGTCGATCGTGTGCGAGCCGTCCTTTGCCAGGTAGCCGTCCACCACCACCGTGTCTCCCAGCTTGATGTCGCCTTTGTTGAATCCACGCCGGGACAGAGTTCCAGGCGCTCCGGCTTCACAGGTCCAGCTGGAGACCTTACCGCTGTCGAGGGCGACATCGAGATAAAAATATGAATGGGGGTTGGTCCATTCGATTTTGGTCAGTTTCCCGACCAGCCGGACCGCTTTCGTTCCATCGAACTCAGCGGCAAATGAGTGGTGCGCCGCTGCCTGCTGCACAGACACCAGCAATCCGGCCACGGCAGCGAATAATGCAAGCCTGAATTTCATAAGGTTCCTTTCTGAATTACTTCAAACCGGTCTGAACTAGTTCACGCCCGGCGGCAGAATCGTGCGGGCAGGGTTGGACGCCGATGGAGGCGGCGGCAGAGGCGCGGGATTGTCATATCCCCGCGTTCCGTCGGCACGAATCGGCCCCGGCCCAGGACCCAGGTGGCCGGAGAATACGTCGATATTGTTTTCCGTGCAGGCCGATTCGCGAGTCTGTCTTCCCGGCGAGAGCAGCCAGCTGCGCTGGAAATGAATCGGCTCTTTGTAGAACTTCGGGTCTTCGATCAGAAGATCAAGATGCAGGTGGCCCAGGTCGGACCGCGTCCAGCGTTCCACCGTATGCAGCGCATCGCTGTGCGGATCTGCGTTCTCGTCCGCCCATGTGTTCGCTTCTTTGAACGCAGTGGAATCGATGACGAACGTATTGCCGTCCCAGCTTCCGATGGCGTCGCCGAAGTAGGTGGGGTCAGGATCGTTCGGGTGTTTGCGGCCGTCCGTCGGGATCAGTCGAAATGTTCCGTATTGATAGAGGAACGCGGTGTTGCCCGGTACCTGGAGAAGCTGAAACCCGCCGTCGCCCGCATCCTCGCGCGGTATGCCGCCGGGCAGGCAGCGGCTTTCCGGATCCACGGTGTGTTCCACGTTGTACTTGTGCGCGGCCTCTCCGGCTGCCGTGAAGGGCAGCTTGTAACCGGGTAGGTCTTTCCCGATGTTGCCGTGCGGATGGGCGTTGCCGTCGTCCCGCCAATATCCCGAAAGATCCGGGCGGCCGTCTGCCGCTTTCGGTGTCGGTCCGGCCGGAGGTGGGGGGACACTTCCGCGAGGCGTATCCTGCGCATTCGCGGTAAGGGACAGAAGGAAGAGTCCAATCGACGCGGCAGCGAGTTTCATGCAGATCTCCGTGTAAGAGCCATGGCAGGCATCGCGGTATAGCATACTATTCCCATCTATTAAGTTATGATTCTACTGGACAAATGGCGCCCTGTCTACAGAAATATAAAAAATAAAGATAGTCATGTATTGACGTATGGGCATCTGAAAATCGCCATCGAGTCTTGGTATACTCGAGCGAAGTAATATACTGTTTTCTGCGACGCTCTCGAATGCGTCCGCACGTCTCGATTTTTTGCCAAACGAACCCGGCGCGCGTTCTGAGAGGCCAGTTTCGCGCCCTGAAGACAACAGCTGCGAAGTGGCCATCGTCGGTGGTGGCTGCAGTGGCGTATTCGTTGCCGCACAGCTTTCGCTGAACGGCTTCGCCGGACGCCTCCGCATCATCGAACCTCGCGCCCTGCTCGGCCGCGGGCTCGCTTATTCGACGAATTTCCCGGAACATCTTCTGAACGTTCCGGCGGAAAAGATGAGCGCGTTCCCGGACGTGCCGTCGCACTTCCTCGACTGGCTGCGCGCGCGCATCCCGAATGTGCCGCAACGCGGCTTCTTTGCGCCGCGCATGCTCTACGGCGAATATCTTGGAGGGCTGCTCGCAAACTCCCCGTCAGGCTTCGCTCACATCCGCTCCGAGGTTACCCGCATTGAGCGGGCAGTTAGCAGCTTCACACTGACGCTCAGTTCCGGAGACTCCCTTCACGCGGCGACGGTCGTGCTGGCTCTGGGAGACAACGCGCTGACCGTGCGTTTTCCCGGTGAACGCATTCTGCTCATCGGCACGGGACTGACCGCCGTCGAGGCCGTGCTGGCTTTGCAAGGCCAGAGTCTGCCATGCGAACTCCACCTGGTTTGGCGCCGCGGAATTCTTCCTTGTGCTCATACGGGTTCCTGCATTTCGCCGCCGCCGCACTTCGTCCCGGAGCATGATCTGCGGCGCCTCGTGCGACAGCTGCGCAATCGCGTGGCCTGCATGCAGGAGCGCGGCCTCTGCTGGCGAACCGTTGTGGATTCGCTGCGATCGGTTTCCAACATCATCTGGAGCGAACTTTCTGCCGCCGACCGCGCGCGCTTCTTCCGTCATCTGAAACCGTACTGGGAACCGCACCGCCACCGTATGGCGCCGCAGGTACGCCAACGGCTCGACCAGCTTCTGCGCGAAGAAAAAGTGCAGGTGATGTCCGGCCGGATCGGAGAGATATCCGTGGCCGAGAACGAACTCCGATGCAACGTTCATCTGCGCGGTGGCGGTGAAGTAACCCTCGTGGTTGATCGCGTCATCAACTGCTCCGGTATTCAGGAGCGATACCGCGGCGCTCCCGTGCGCCCGTTAATACAGTCGTTGGTGGCCGGTGGTATCGCGGAGCCCAATGCATTGGGCATCGGTTTCCGCACCGATCCGGACGGAGCGCTTCTGACATCGAACATTGTCGCCGGTTCTTCTGTGTTTACGCTTGGACCGCCCCTCGTGGCGAGCTGTTCGAGACCACCGCGGTGCCCGAGATTCGCGCGCAGGCGCAGGCGATTCGCCTCATGCAGACTTTGTACGGCAGCTGAGCCTGCGCACGATGAGTCACCACACGGCATTGCGCTACGCTTCGAGTAAGATGCGCTTCAAAGCGATATTGCTCTTGTTACTCTTCGTTTTCGACGCCGTCGCGCGGCAACCGGTCCGCGCCCGCCACGCGATGGTTGTGGCGATGGAAGGCATCGCGGCGGATGCGGGCATCTCCATACTGCAGCAGGGCGGCAACGTCGTCGACGCCGCCGTAGCCGTCGGCTTCGCGCTGGCTGCGACGCACCCTTATGCCGGAAATCTTGCGGGCGGCGGGTACATGCTGATCCGGTTCGCGGACGGACGCACAACTTTTATAGACTTCCGCGAAAAGGCGCCGGCCAAAGCTTCGCACGATATGTATCTCGACGCCGACGGCCATCTGACGCGCGAGAGCTTTGAAGGCTGGCGCTCGTCCGGCGTCCCCGGCACGGTTCGCGGCTTCGCCCTGGCGCAATCGAAATATGGGAAGCTCCCGTGGTCAAAAGATCTCGCGCCAGCTGTCGAACTCGCTTCAAAAGGATTTCCTGTCAGTTATGCGCTCGCCGAGTCTCTGCGCAATTCGCGCGTGCTGGCGGGCGATGACGAATCGAAGCGCAATTATCTGAACCGCGGAAAATACTTCGACGCCGGCGATGTCTTCGCCCAGCCCGAGCTCGCGCGCACTTTGAGCCGCATCGCGGAAGGCGGCGACCGTGAATTCTACGAAGGCGAGACAGCGAAAATACTGGCTGCCGAAATGGAAAAGCACGGCGGCCTGATCACGCTCAGCGATCTGAAAGACTACACCGCAATCGAGCGCGCGCCGCTCACCGGCGCCTATCGCAACTACACGGTTCTCACAGCCCCACCCTCGAGTTCCGGTGGCATCGCGATTCTGCAGATGCTCGGCATGCTGGAGGGATCCGGGTACGAGAGGCACGGCTTCGGGTCGGCAGCCACCATTCATTACGTGGCTGAAACGATGCGCCGCGCCTACGCGGATCGTAATTCATACGTTGGCGATCCGGACTTCGTGAAGACGCCGCTGGCGGGATTGCTCGATCCTGCCTACCTGGCAAGGCGCCGGGCTTCCATCGATCCGGATCATGCGACGCCCAGCGATCAGATCGCGCCCGGTCACCCGGCGGGCAGCGAAAGTCTCGAGACCACGCACTTTTCGATTGTCGATGCTGACGGCAATGCCGTCGCGGTCACTTATACCCTGAACGGCGGCTACGGAAATGGCATTACAGTCCCCGGGCTCGGCTTCCTGCTGAATAACGAAATGGACGACTTCGCTTCGAAGCCTGGTGAGCCGAATCTTTTCGGGCTCGTCCAGGGTGAGGCGAATTCCATCCAGCCGGGAAAGCGGCCCGTCTCCTCGATGGCGCCCACGATGCTGCTGCGGGACGGCAAACTGTTTATGGTCGTCGGAGCGCCAGGCGGATCGCGGATTCCCACGGCGATTCTGCAGGTGATTCTGAACGTCGTCGATTTCGGCATGAATGTGCAGGACGCCGTAGACGCGCCCCGGTTCCATCACCAATGGAAGCCCGACCGTATCTCAGTCGAGCACGGCATTTCGCCGGATACAATCGCCCTGCTTAAAGGGATGGGACATCAGATCGACGACGCGCCGGGTGTGGTGCTGGCCCAGGTGGCGGCAATCCTGAACGACGGTGGATGGCTCCAGGGAGCCTCCGACGGACGCTCGACAGCAGGGAAAGCGGCGGGATACTAAACGAGATAGTAAGCCGGCTCATCGCTTTCGTGAAGCGAGGCAGCATCAGTTGTCGTCCCCTCCGCGGCGGCTTTCTCGTGAATCAGCCGGTGGGCGTATCGCACGGCACGCAGTGTCGCGGAGAAGACCTTGTCTTCTTCAGGGAAGATATGGCCCGCGGGAATCCGCCCGGTCAGGCCAACGTTATCGAGGATTTTCACGAAGTCGGGGCGCGCTCCGGCCAGCAGGACCGTCACGCCCTGCTTCTCGGCATCGTGGAGGAAATGGTCGAGGTACTCGACGGCTACCGCGTCCGGATTACGGACACGCCGCAGCCGCAGAACGACGTAGCGGATTCCGGTGCGCGCCGTTTCATCCAGGATCGCGGCAAAATATTTTTCCAGCTCCGGCGCCGCGCCGAAGAAGGCCTCGCCTTCCAGATCGTAGATGAGAAGTGACGACGCCGGGGGATCGTCCGGTAGCCTTTCGCGCACAACGCGCTCCGGCGTGACGATGAGTTGGCGAATGCCCGGGCGAGCCGCCCTGGGCACGAAAAGAACGAGGGATGCCGCTACGCCGACGAGGATGGAATCCTCGACGCTGATGAAGATGGCGGTGAATGCGGTGACCGCGACGAGCGTGGCATCGAAGCGCGACGCGCGGATCGCATAAGCGAGGCGCTTCCAGTCGATCAGGCGCGCCGCGGTGATAAACAGCAGTCCAGCCAGAACCGATGTAGGGATGAAGCGCGCGTAGGGTCCAAGCAGAACCACCGCGATGGCCACGATGATGCCTGAGTAGACGCCGGAGGCCCGGGTCACCGCCCCTGACTGATAATTGATGGCCGAGCGGGTCAGCGACCCCGAGCCAGGCAGCGACTGAAAAAAGCCGCCCACCAGATTGCCGACGCCCTCGGCAAGAATCTGGCGATTGTAGTCGAGCGGTTGGCGCGTATAAGTGGCAATCGACTTCGCCACGGCCAGCGCTTCGAGGAGGCCGAGGAGAGAAATCGCCAGCGCGCCCTTCACGAGGCGTCCGAACCAGGTCCACTCGATCTGCGGAATATGAAAAGAAGGCAAGGCGGCCGGCACCGCGCCGACGACCGAGACGAGCGACTTTCCTTTCGGCCCGGCCGGCAGAGTCCATCCGAACCACGCGGCGGCCAGAGAGAAAATAATCAGCCCGGCCAGCAGATCCACCCGTGGCAGCTTGTACTTGTTGATGAGCCGGCGCAGGCCCAGGACAACCAGGATCGTGGCCACGCCGAGCGCGATTGCGCGCCAGTTGTAAGGCCGGCCCTGGGTGATCGTCAGCCAGGCGCGGTAAATGACGGACTGGTCGCCGGAACCCTTCTTTGCCGCACCGAGGAAATTGCCGATCTGGCCCACACCGATGAGCAGGCCCGCGCCGAACATGAAGCCGAGGATGACCGACTCCGAGACATAGCGCGTCAGATCGCCCAGCTTGAAAACGGAGATCAGGATCTGAATTGTCCCTGCGATAATGCCAAGGAGAAAAAGCGCCTGGAAAGTAGCGAAGCGCTCATCAAAAGACACCAGGGCGCTGAAGACGACGAGCGAGATGGCGTTGGTGGGGCCGTTAATCAGGTGTGATGACGAGCCGATGAGTGACGCGACAATCGTGACGACGATGGCGGAGTAAAGGCCGAATCTGGGATCGACGCCCGCGATGAGAGCGTAAGCAATGGCTTGGGGAATCGCGATCGCGGCCACCGTCGCGCCGGCGGTCAGGTCGCAGCGGAAGGTGTTCCAGTCGTAGTTCCGAGTGAAGTTCATTTGGCCCGAGCCAGATGCGCGCTGATCACATCGAAGATCCCGCCGTCATCGAAGAACCTTGCCTGCGCATCGTTCCAGTTCTTTGCCACAAGCGTGATGGGAAACAGCGTGACGTTCGGCAGCGCGTCCCGATGCTTCGCGAGGGTGGACGGGTTGAAAGGCCTGTAGCCATCCTTCGCAAAAATGTTCTGCGCCTCATCGCTGAAGAGATAGTTGAGGTAGGCGGTCGCCGCGTTTTCCGCGTGGTGCTTCGCGGCGTTTGGTGCGATCACCGCGACGCTCGGCTCACCAAGGATGCTCACCGGCGGATAAACGATCTCCAACTCGCCTTTCGATTCGCCGACCTCACGGATTGCCTCGTTCTCCCAGGTAAGATGAACGTCTCCCTCGGCGGCCAGTTCAAAAGTATTGGTCGAATCGCGGGAGCCGGAGCCCAGGGTGCTGACGTTCCGATAAATTCTGCCCACGAGTTGACGCGCCTGGTCTTCGGTCCCTCCTCGGCTGATCACCGAGCCCCAGGCTGCAAGGAAGCTCAGCTTGCCGTTGGCCGACGTTTTCGGATTTGGAGTGACCACCTCGAGACCCTGCGCCGCAAGATCCGGCCAGTCATGCACGTTCTTCGGATTGCCCTTGCGCACGACAAAGACGATCGTCGAGGAATACGGCACGGCATTATGGGGAAACTTTTTCTGCCAGTCGTCGGCGACGAGTCCGTACCTGTGAAGGCTTTCGATATCCGAAGGCAGGCCGAGCGTGACCACGTCCGCCGCCAATCCATCCGCGACAGCTTTGGCCTGGCGCGACGAACCGCCGTGAGATTGTTTGACCCCGATCAACGTGCCGGTGTCTTTCTGAAACTGCGCGGCGAACTTCAGGTTGATCTCGGCGTAGACTTCGCGGGTCGGATCGTAGGAGACGTTCAGCAGTTTTAGGGGCTCGCTCGGCTTCAGATTGCCGTAGGCCAAGAGCCCGGCGGCGGCGCCCACCAGGCCCAATGCAAACGTGTTGATTCCCTTGGTGCTCACGCTGAGCGAACGATGCTATTTCCGGACGCTCTGATTCTCGGCCAGCAGACGCTCCACCGTCGCCACAAATTCCTCTTTGTCGCGCCGGTAAAGCTCACCGCTGCCCGGGCTCGTAAAGCCGGCGTGAACCAGTTTCACCAGTCCATCCCTGCCTACGAAGAAGGTGGTCGGCCACGCATCCCAATCCACAGCCTGCGTCAACTTCTCCTTCGCGCTGGCGGTCTCGCCGCCGAGAAGCACCGTGTACTTAATGCCGTACTCTTTGATGAAGGCGCGCAGACGCGTGGGATTCTGCAATTGATCCGCCTCTTCAAAGGAGAGCGCCACAATTTCCAGTCCCTGGCTGCGGTATTTGTTGTACAGCTCGGCGAGGAACGGCGCTTCGTCGTGACAGTTCGGGCACCAGCTGCCCGTGATGTTGATCAGCACGACCTTGCCCTCGAAGCGCGCATCGGTATTCGACACGAGTTTGCCGTTCAGATCGGGGAAGCTGAACGGAAACGGCTGCGAGGGATCTTTGACCGAGGTATGTTCAGTGGGCTTCGTGGGCTCCGGCAGATTTTCGGCGCGGGCTTCCTCCGGACGCACACCGACGATGTCGCCGCCATTGTGCTGGCCATTCAGTTCGAGTGACAGCGTCCCATTGCTTTGCGGCGTGATCACCAGCAGCGCAGGGCGCGCGCCCGAAAAATGGCTGAGCACGAACTTGCCGTCCTGATAACGGCCCGTCAAAGTGCCGGTATCGCCATCGATGCGCAGAATGGCACCGGAAACCTCGGCGCCCTTCTGTTGAATAATCAGATTCCAGGCCTTCTCGCCCTTCTTGCTGCTCTTCACGCCTTCAAGTACCCAGACCCCCGCGATATCGGGAGCTTTGACCTCCGACGCGGTGGGATGCTCCGCGGCGCGAACCGCGTGAATCGGCAAACCCTTGCCGCGCTGCACGTACTCGCCATCGAGCGCGCCATCTTTCAATGTCAGCGTGAGCACCGAAGCGTAGCTGTCGAAATTCAAGGTCAGCGAACCGTTTTCAAAGTTGCCCGCGTTCGAGACCTCTTTGTCGTCGCCGTTGAAGAACCATCCCTTCACTTCCGAGCCTCCGCCCGAAAAGCCGATTTTGAACGGGATGTCCGTGCCATTCAGGTTGAGGGTGCCATCCCAAAGCCCTGCAATGGACTGCGCCCAAACGCCGGGGACTAACAGAAGCGCCAAAGCGCCTATCTTTCCGAGCTTCATTGGTCTCTCTCCTTTTTCGAACGGCTTGACGAATCCGTTTATAACACCCTATACTCGATCTGTCTAGTATACATTTTTGGAGGAGTCAGGATGCCACTGGCAACCACAGTCGTTACCCCCGCGCGGTTCGCGGAGGGCTTGAGTTACGCGGGTTTCCTGGCGAAGGCGACCATCAATCACGACAAGTTCGGGGAATCGTATCAGAGCGTGCCACTGACGGATGAGGACATTTCGTTTTTCCGGAAGGCCGCCGCGCTGCCGCACGGTCCGGCGAAGATCCTTGCGCTGGCCGAAACCTGGTGCGGCGATGTGTACCGTGAACTTCCCTCCGCTGTCCGCATCGCCGAGACGACGGGCGCGGAACTGAGAATCTTTTATCGCGATGAGAACCCCGACATCATGGACGAGTTTCTCAGCAACGGAGGGAAATCGCGCGCGATTCCGGTGTTCGTGTTCTATACGGCGGATCTCCAGTACATCACGCATTTCACCGAGCGCTCGGCCAGCGCGCATGCGGGTCTCGCCGCGGCCATGGAGGAAGTGAAGGTCGAGCTCAACCTTCCCGTGACAGCTACGTTCGGGAATCTGCCCGACGCCCAGAGGCAGGTGTTTCTGCGGGAAGTGATCGCAAAGATTCGTCCCCATACCGACGAGTGGCGGAAGGACGCAATCAAAGAGATTCGCGAACTTCTTGCCACGGCACTGAAGATTCCAAATGCCGGATGAAGCTCGTCCCGTGTATACGATCCGTGGGTGTGATGCCTGCGTGAAGCTGCTCAGGAAACTGGACGCTGATCGGATCGAGTACGAGGACCGTCATGTGGAACTGAGCCAAGCCGTGCTGAACGAGGCCCGCGGCTACGGCGACCTGGTTCCTATTGTGGTATGGCCCGATGGCCGGGTGGAACAGGGATTCGGCGATACCATCGGCTGTTTTATCTGAGGTCAGGATGACGAAGAAAGGTAAGTGCATAAGCCTGGGTTTCGCCGCGATCGTCTTAGTGACGTTGTCATACGGTTTCGGAACCCGGACCGCAGCCGCCCAATCCCCGCAGAATCCTCCCTATGTTGTCGAGTGGGTCTACAAAGTCAAGCTGGGGCACGAAGAAGAGTTCTGGCAGATCTTCAGGAAATATCAGATCGCGACCCTCAACAAAGAGAAAGAGCAGGGCAGCGTACTGAGATATGAGGTATTCCGGCCCGGCCTCCACACAAGCGAGGACCATCGCTGGAGCTACCGCATCGTCATCTATTACAAAGACGCAACGTCTCCTGGGCGGGCATCCGCGATCGAGAAAGAGCTGTTTTCCGATCAGGCCGCTATGAAGCGCGAAGAGACGCGCCGGTGGGATCTTACGGAAGATCACTGGGATTTGCCGATCCGCCAGACAGACCCCAACGCTGCTGAGTAGCGCACGACTGTCAGATCTGACAGTCAAACGTGTGGCTTTCCTGCGAGTACTTCGGCGTTACTCTCACTCTGGTCGCCGCCGGTTGCACCGCAATCGCTTCGACACACGGACAGACAGAGATCACTTCCTCCCTGCTGGACGCCGCGGGATTGATCGGCTTTTTGGACACAAGAAGCTTCGCATTTCCGGATCGAAACGCGGAGCGGATTAGCGAATCGCCACGAGCTTGCGCTTCGGCTTGTCGTCAAATGCATCCTGCAGGATTTTCGTTAGCCGCGCCTGTCGCTCGGGCACCCATTTCGCGTAGTGTCGGCGCACGACCTCCTCTGTGTCTCCGATCAATTCCGCAACGTCCGCCAGAGGGACCCCCTTCGCAAGCAGGATACGCACGAAAGTATGCCGGAACCGATGGGGCGTGGGTTTTTCATCAAACGGCCCTGCGAGTTCAAAGATCGTGTTGATGCGCTTTCCCCGCCAAATATCTGTGAGTTGCTTCATGGTGAGGCTGACGCCGCATTTGAATATGAGAGGCCCATATTTCTGTTCTCGCGCTTTCAGACGATGGACAAGCCAGTCGGGAATCCAGGTGTAGACGTTGGCATTGTTTTTCTGCGCCCGGATGAAAACGTTGTTCCCGTGAAGCCGCTTCGTTATGTCGAACGTGGCAACGTCAGAGATGCGGAGGCCCGTATAGACCGACAGGTAAATGAAATCTTTGGCATCCTCGCCGGTCCAGTTGCGCTTCGCCGGCGCACCAAGCCGGTCGCAGGCGGCGTAGATGCGGTCGAGCTCGTCGTCGGTGAAGGGGGCCTTGGGAAACGGGATCGACGATCCGGCCGGCGCTTGCAGGTCGCCGGCAATGTCCTCGGCCAGCCATTTCCTTTTGACCGCGAATTTGACGAAGGATTTCAACCGATCGAGCTTCTTCGCCTTGGCCTTGATTCCGTCCTTCCACGAGCCGTAAAAGAGGTCCATGTCGGCAACGCCAAACTGGTCAAGGTAGACGTACCCGCGGTCACGCGCGAAGGCATGAAGCTGGTTTACGAATGTCCGGTATTTCGCGTAGGACGGGGGACGAATGGCCCGATCCCGGCAGCGCGAAAGATAGGCGTCCGTAGCGTCGTTGATCGCGATGCGGTTCTGCCCCCTGCTCTCGTCCATCTTCGGCGGCAGAGGTTCTTCTATGGCGCCGTCCCAGTCGTCGGCGGCCTCAAGCTGACTCGCGACAGCCCGCGCGGCATCCCATTCCCATTGCGCCGTGGTCTGACGCCGAAACCTCCGCTGAAGCGTGCCTGACACAAAGATCGGGCATTCGCAGCGCCGGAAACCCTTCTTGCGCTCGTCATACTCGGAGGTCCGGAGTTCTTCGGGGTGACCAGCCTTGCAGTCCCGGCGGTGGCGACGATAAAGGGCAAGCGCCATTCAAGGATTATAGCGCCGTTGTCCGATATTGCCCGACGACAACGCGAATATCGTGTATGTTATTGAAAACAAAATGGGGCGGCTGGTGGGATTTGAACCCACGACATCCAGAACCACAATCTGGCGCTACTACCAGCTGAGCTACAGCCGCCGTGTATACGGGAGTAAACCCATATTAACATCGGAGTCAGCGCCGGCCCCACCGCTGTGCCCGCCCCTGGAAGCCAAGCGCTGATTCGGAGAGACCTTTCGCTATCATATGGCATCCGGTATGGTTGAAGATCACCAATCCGCCCCGTTTCATCCATCAACAAGATACAAATTAAGCCTCCCTGAACCTGCGACCCACTACCTGACGGTCGAAGCGCACTTTCCGGTTTCGGGCGAATCGGCGATCGAACTTTTTTTGCCGGTGTGGACGCCTGGGTCTTACCTGATTCGGGAGTATGCCCGGAATATCGAACCCATTTCGGCGTCGGGGCGGTTCCGGAAGACCGCCAAGAACCGCTGGCGGATAGAGGCGGACAACGGGACTGAGGTCGTATTCACCTACAGGGTTTACTGCCGCGAGATGTCGGTGCGAACCAACTGGGTGGAGGATTCGTTCGCGCTGATCAATGGAGCTGCGACGTTTGTCACGTTGACTGAAGGGCTCGACGCGCCGCACGAGGTAGAGTTCGAGCTGCCTCCGGCATGGAATACGATCGTCACGGCTTTGCCCGGGGCCGGGCGGTGTTTTCGCGCGGCGAATTATGACGAGTTGGTCGATTCGCCCATTCTGTGCGGGAATCCGGCGGTGTACCGGTTCGAGGTCGACGGCATCGCGCACTTTCTCGCGAATGAAGGGGAGCAGGGCGTGTGGGACGGTCCCCGTTCGGCGGCTGACGCGGAAAAGCTGGTGCGCCAGCATCGAGCGATGTGGGGGTGTTTGCCGTATCCGCACTATGCGTTTCTGAATCTGCTCACGGAGGCGTCAGGCGGGCTGGAGCATCGCAACTCGGCGTGCCTGATGGCAAGCCGCTGGGCAACGCGCACGCGAAAGACTTACCTTGGATGGCTGCAGCTGGTGTCGCACGAGTTCTTTCATGTGTGGAACGTGAAGCGGCTGCGTCCGGTGGAACTGGGGCCGTTCGACTATGAGACCGAAAATTACACGCGCAGCCTTTGGATTGCAGAGGGCGTCACTGAATACTACGGACCGCTCGCGGTGCGCCGGGCCGGGCTCTCGACCACGGAAGAATATCTGGCCGAGCTGTCGGATACGATCCGCAAGCTGGAGACCACGCCCGGGCGAATGGTGCAGTCTGCCGAGCAATCTTCGTTTGACGCGTGGATCAAGCTGTATCGGCCGGATGAGAATTCCGCGAACACGACGATCAGCTATTACACGAAAGGCGCGCTTGTGGGATGGCTGCTGGATGCGCGCATTCGCGAAGCCACGGACGGCGCGAAGTCGCTCGACGACGTGATGCGGACCGCGTTCGCGCGTTATTCGGGCGCAAAGGGATTTACGACTGAGGAGTTCAAAGGCGTCGCGAGCGAGGTGGCGGGCGTGCCGCTCGATGAGTTTTTCAGGAAGACCGCGGAGTCCACGGAAGAGCTCGATTTCGTGCCGGCGCTCGAGTGGTTCGGGCTGCGTTTCAAAGAGCCTGAGCCTCACGGCGGCGCAATCATCGGATGTGCCACGCGCGTGGATCACGGCAGGCTGGTGGTGACAAAAGTGCCGCGGGGTAGTCCGGCGGAGCAGTCGGGCATCAGCGTGGACGATGAGATTGTAGCGATCGACGATTTCCGCGTGCGCCCGGATCATATTTCGAAACGCCTCGAGTGCTACAAACCGGGTGACAGGGTTTTTATCCTGCTCGCCCGGCGGGATGTGTTGAAGCGCGTCGAAGTCACGCTGGGAGCAGAGCCGCAGCGCCGGACTCTGGAACTTCTTCCCGCCGCGACAGAAAAACAGCGGCGAAACCTTGCGGCCTGGCTTGGGTTATAACTAAGAAATGTTGCGGCGGGCGACAGCTTTCGTCATCGCGGCGTTGCTCGTCTGTTCGGCAGCGCTCGCCGGAGACAAGAAGAAAGATCCGAACGAGATCGGCGACCGCAATGTCTCAGGAGGGCTGAACTTCTATTCGCTTGATCAGGAACTGGCGCTGGGCAAGCAGCTTTCCATCGAAGTCGAGCGGCAGGCGAAGATCGTCGATGACCCTATCATTGCGGAATACATCAACCGGCTGGGACAGAATCTGGCGCGGAATTCCGATATCCGGTTTCCGGTGTCTTTCAAACTGATCGAAGCGGACGAAGTCAACGCGTTCACGCTGCCGGGCGGGTACATATTCATCAATACGGCGCTGGTCGAGCTGTCCGGCAATGAGGCCGAACTGGCATCGGCGATCGCACATGAAATCGGTCACGCGGCAGCGCGGCACGCCACGCGACAGGCTTCGCGCGACCGGCTGATGAACATCGGAACGCTTCCTCTTATTATTCTGGGCGGTCCGGCGGCGCATCTGGCGGTGAACAGCGCGATGCCGATGGCATCGATGAAGTTCTCGCGCGAATTCGAGAGCGAAGCCGATCTGCTGGGAGTCCAGTATCTCTGGAAATCCGGCTATGATCCCAATGCCAGCGTCGATTTGTTTGAAGCGCTGGCGTCGACTGAGAAGAGACAGCCGGGAAGCGTAGCGAAGCTGTTCCGCGCGCATCCGCTGACGCCGGAGCGGATCGAAAAGACCCAGAAGAATATCGATAAACTGCTGCCTGCACGCGCCGAGTATGTGCTGAATACGTCGGAGTATGAAGACATGCGGGCGCGGCTGGAAGGTCTGATAAAGAAACCGGCGGACGATTCCGGGACTCCAGTGCTGCGACGCGATTCCGCGCCCTCGGAGTAACGCAGCACAGCGGTCTTTTCGTCTCTGAATACAGGATCGGCGGGATTGCAACCGGCGTTCGGCAAGTCTGGCAGGCTGCTGAAACGCTTCTTGCCACTCCCTTACGGTCGCGGTTCGGAAAAGCAGGTGCTGATTCCCCAGGGTTACTGAACCGCGCGCGTCAGCAAGCGGCAACGAAAAGAGCTTTTTCAGCAGCCACGCTCTGTTCCGCACCCGCTGCGAGTTTTCAGGCGGCCAGACGCTTCTGGCCCGGATCGTCGCCGTCGAATCCGCTTACTCGACCAGATGCAGGGACTTCATCTTGCCGAGCAATGCGCCGAGATCGACAGGCTTCATGAGATAGGCGTCGCAAAGTTCCCTGAAGCATCGGATGATTTCCCTCATTTCCCGCAGCGTCGTCGTCATGATGATCTTGGCCCCATAGTGCGAGAGAATGCCGCGGGCTTCTTCGTGAGCCCGAATCCGGTGAACCGTCTCGCGGCCGTCCATTTCCGGCATCATGATGTCCATGCAGATTAAATCGTAGGGCTGCCCTCGATCCGCCGCGGAACCAAACGCTTCGACGGCTTCTTTGCCGTTAACCGCGATGTGACATTCGCCGTAGCCGGAAAGAAATGTCTGAAGCAGGAGCCGGCAGGCGAAGTCGTCTTCCACCACAAGTACCCGCAACGGGCGGGGGCCCCGCGGCTCGTGGATGACCGGGGCAGCTGCGCGGGAGGCGTCGACGATTGGCGGGGGGTCGTCGGTACGCAGCCTGTCCAGAGCGGCCACGATTCCGGAGATGTCGGCCTCATTGCTTGTGGCAGGGTTCTGGACCAGTTCATTCAGCCTGTCGGTGGCGCGCAGCAGCACGCTGACCCGGGTCGGCGTGGCGGCGATCTTGCCGGAGCGGATCAGCGCGAGCACCTCTTCGGTCTGGTGCGCCAGTTCGCGGATTTTCAGCAGATCGAAAAAACCAGCCCCTCCCTTGATCGAATGTACGGCCCGGAAGACCCGATTGACTTGTTCGTCGTCAACCGCCGCTCCAGCCTGTTCGATGCTGAGAAGGTCTTTCTCAATGTCAACCAGGTGTTCGCGACTCTCGGCCAGGTATTCCGCAGCTATCTCATCGTCAAGACTGATCATCGTTCGTTGTCCTCATACCCGTCCAGCCCGCCCGGCCCGCTCCATCGCGGCTGCGATCGCACGCAAAATGAGCCCGTGGTTATTCAATATGCGCAGCTTTCAAATCTGTCTAGTGGATCGCCGAACAGAAATTCTCATCCAGCTTGTCGCGCCTGCGGCAGATTCGAGTGGTGCACAGGCGATGGAATGAAGCAAGTACGATCTGGTGTGGCCGCCGAGCTGTCTCTGGCAAACGGCCAGGCCGGCCCGACAAGCCGCCCCCTAAAAGCCCGCGAGACGGTTCAGCAAGTAATCCGCGATCGTCAGCAGGATCGATCCCAGCACCGCAGGAAGGCATCCGTTGACGCGGAAGCCCGGCACCAGTTCCGATGCCAGCTTCAGCATCAGCCCGTTGATCAGGAAGTAAACGACACCGAGCGTGAGGATGATGAAGGGCAGGAGGAGGATCTTCAGGACCAGGCCCACCGTGGCGCTGACGAATCCGATGACCAGGGCGGCGATCAGCGCGGCGCCGAAGCCTTCCACCTCGATACCAGGAAGAACGTAAGAGACGAGTACGAGGGCCACGCCGCTCAGAAGCCAGTGCAGAATCCAGTGCCGCATATATTTAAAGCGCTCAGTTGGTAGTACGTTCGAAGGCGGTGAAACGTTCTTCGAGATCGGCGCCAAGCCGCGCCTTCTCGTTTTTTTCCAGATACGCGCGGCAGTCGGCGGATTTGCGGCCGGCGGCGCAGGCGTCGACAACCGTTTTGTACGTGCGGTCCTTCCAGTAGCTCCGGCCCGGCGCAAACGAGTATTCGATGCTGTTGCGAACCATGTCTTTGAGATCGGCGTAGCTGAGGTTGTAGGTCTGGACGGCGCGGACGAATTCGGCCGTCAACTCGGAGCGGGACACTCCTTCGTCGTCGGTCGAGAGCGAGACGGGCACGCCGTATTTGCGGTAGATCGGGAGCGGATCGAGATCGCCCTTCGCGCCAAGGATCACTTCGTTGCTGGTGAGATTGATCTCGACGTCGATATGCCGATCGCGGAGTTCACGAAGCAGCGCGACGGGGTCCTTCTCATACATGACGTCGACACCGTGGCCGATGCGTTCGGCGTGCCCGAGTTCGACGGCCTCCCGGATGTGAAACAGCAGGCCTTCCGGCGGCACAAGACCGGGCGCGAGCTCTCCGGCGTGCAGGGTGATGTGAACGTCCGGATAGAGCTTCTTCGCGAAATCGACCATCGTCATGTGCAGGTGGTAATCGTGCATCGAATTGTAACCGTCTTCAGGTTGAACGAAGTTAACCGCTACAACGCGAGGATCGGCGGCCGCGAGGGCGAAGCCGGCAAGCGTCTGGGCGAACACCTGCTCTTTCGGGAATTCGCGCAGCACCTGGTAAATATAGCGGACCACAACCCGGCAAGGGGCGGACTCAGGATGCGCGCGGCATCCCAGCTTCGCTATGCGGACTTCCTCCATGTGGTCGACCTGAGATTTGAGATCGGCGACCTGGCTCGCGAGACCACCGGCTTCAAGCTTTCGCCGTGTGGCTTCGAAATCGTCCGTAAGCCCGACCGACTGACCCAGCGCGGAGACGCCGCCGGCGCCGGTCACCGCCATCAGCTCGAGGTAAGATTCGTTCTGATCCGCGGCGCGCTGGACGACTTCGGCTATGAAATCGCCGATGCTCAGCGGGCCGAACTTAACGAAGGTGTCAAAGAAATGGTCGTGGCCGGATTGCCTTCCCGGCACGTAATTGCGCATGGAAAAGCTGTCTATCAGGGCGCTGCGCAGGGCGCTGTCGGTGCGGATGGCGGCGGCGTCGACCTGACCGGCGGAGCAGGTGGTGGTGGGGAGAAGAGCCATGGTGGCTTTATCGACGCAGAGGTGCTTCTCGGCGGCAGCATCGATGAAGTTTTCGGCATAGATTGCGCCGGACAGGTGATTGTGCAGATCGCCGCCTTTGGGTATGCGGTAAAGGAAGGCGTAGAGTTCGAGGGAGTTCTTTTTGGCCTGCGCGAGGCGGCGCTCCATCGGGGAGGGCTCTGCGGCAACAGCTGCGATGCTCAGAAAGAGAAAAAGGGCGGTACCGCGGTGCAGCATTCGACCATGCTAGCAACCTGAACCGGTAATCCGGGCTAACAAAGCGCCGCGGCGTGGGAGTCGTCGGCGTGATACGAACTGCGCACCAGGGGGCCGGCTTCAACGTGCGCGAATCCCATTTCGGCTCCGGCGCGGCGGTAGTCGTCGAACTCGGCGGGCGGGATGTAGCGGACAATCGGCAGATGCTTCGGCGAAGGACGCAGATACTGGCCGAGCGTCAGGATGTCGACGCGGTGAGCGTGCAGGTCGCGCATGACCTGCAGCACTTCGTCCGGCGTCTCGCCGAGGCCGAGCATCAGGCCGGACTTCACCGGCGTCCCCGGGCTGAGTTCTTTCGCATATCGCAGCATTTCGAGCGAACGCTCGTAGCGCGCGCCGAGGCGAACCTGGCGATACAGGCGCGGGACGGTTTCGGTGTTGTGATTGAGCACGTCGGGCGCCGCGTCCATCACGGTCTTCATGGCGGCGCGGCTGCCCTGGAAATCCGGCACCAGCACTTCGACTTTGCAGCCGGGGATGCGCTCGCGAATGGCTTCGATGGTCAACCTGAACAATTCAGCCCCGCCGTCTTTACGGTCGTCGCGGTTCACGCTGGTGACGACTGCGTAGTTGAGGCCCATGACGGCGACGGCTTCGGCGACGCGGCGGGGTTCGTCGTAATCGACGGGCAGCGGTCCGCCCTTCTGGACGGCGCAGAATCCGCAGCGGCGCGTGCAGACGTTGCCTAGGATCATGAATGTGGCGGTGCGGCGGTTCCAGCATTCGCCGACGTTGGGGCAGGCGGCGCTCTCGCAGACCGTGTGGAGGTTGAGGTCTGCGATGAGCTATTTGAGTTCGCGGTAATTACGGCCGACGGGAGCGGGCGCGCGCAGCCACTTGGGGCGTTCCGGCGCCTGCGGGCCAAGCGTGACTAACACCGTCCACCATGTTAGCGCGGGCACCGGACCCTTCGGCCTGTTGGCGTGTCGTTACGGATTGCTTTCTGAATTTTGCGCAGACTGGACGTCCGGCTGCTTGCGGGCAAATGTCGGTTTGCGCGTGATACGGCAACTTGACCAGCGCCAAGGTAAACGCTGCGCGACTACCCGCGGGTTAGGCTGAATTGCGGGGCGCCGTCGTCAATCAACGTATAGCCGACTTTACGGCCATGTGATCGAGTGTGTCGAGTGTGGCAGTGGAAAAGCAAATTCATGGTGCGCGCAGGCCGGCGAGAATCAGCGCACATCTGAGAGAGGTGTTTACATTCGCGGATGTCACCAAGAGCTTGAGGCCGTTTGTAGCTTTAAGCGATCGTTCGGTGGAAACGCCAAACGAGGGACTCATTGCCTGTGCAGCGATGGTTTCTGCGATGTTGCATCCAGTCGGTTCCGAGCCGTACGGACTTGTTGCTCGCTGGCGTTAGGTGTGGCGAGGACCTTTCGCCAACACTCGGAAGCGCCCTTCAAATCGTTGGTGTCTTCCAGTAGCAGGCCACCGACGATCATGGCGTCGATCCAAGTTTCCTCAAAGATGTCAGAGTCGTTCACCGCCTCGCTAAGCAAGGTATCCGCTTGGGCGTGATCGCCGGTCCTGCGCAACACATCAGCCAGATCCACGAGCGCCATCGCCCGCGTGCCGACGAACAAGCACTGGGAGTCTAGCACCGCTTGCAGGTCAGTTCTTGCGTCCTCCCATCTTTCAAGATCGCTCATGATGGCCGCGCGCTGCAGCCGCGCTTCCGCCTTTTGATGCGGAGTGATGTCCCATATCTCCAGAATGCGGCCCAGATCTTCCAAAGCGGCTGGCACATCTCCCATTGCAGCGTGCGAACGGCTGCGCCGCACCAGGGCAATGTACCGCCGATCCGGTGAGGTCGCCTTCAGAGCGAGAACTTCCGACCGGTCGCGGATCGCCTGCGCATGTTCACCCCGTTCTACGTACACGTCGGCGCGATTGTTGAACGCACATGCTCTCAGTTCATCCGGTGCATCGTTCGAGTCAATCATCATGGTAAATACTTCGAACGCATCGTAGTGCTCGTCATCTACGCGCTGCACAATTGCTCGGTTATGCAGGGCCATCTTTCCAATCAAGGAATCCGTGCCGATGCGGGCGATGGCAGCGTCAAACTGCGTAATCGCCAAGCGGTTGTCCTGAAACATAAAGGGCAGCGCGAGGTTATAGTCGGCTCGAGCGGTGGCTTCCTGCAATTCTTGCTCGTGGGGGTGGTCGTCCGCGAGCGAATGCAACTTTTGCAGTTGCAGTTGAGCAAACTCGTCGGCTGCGACTGCGTGAGCAATGAGATCAGCAACCATGTCCGCCCAGCAGTGCCGAGCCTCAACAGTGTCGAGCGGCAAGTCGAAGAAGGTATGAATCGCGGAATCCAATGGGAAATCAAGAATGCAACGGAGGGCCACGATGCGCACATCACTCGGTTGCCAGAACCACGCGGCGAGCTGGAGTGCCCGGGCATTTTGTCCAGCAATTCCTACGATAGACAATCGATCCAAGATGAACCGTTCGCCCAGTATATCCGGCTGCAGTCCGGCTAAGGTTGCGTCCACTCCCCCTGCGGCCGAAGCGAGGTCGTTGTACAAGGCTTGGTCCAGCAATCCGACATTGGGGAGTAATCCCGCCACATGACCGGCCGCGAGATGCGCGAAACTCCCTGCCCTTGGCGCCAGACCGCCCGTCAGCGTTGCGAGTAACAAGAGGTTCTCCATCTGCCTCAATGCGACAGGGTCAGGTAGCAGCTGCCTGCGACGCGCAGCCTCCCTCGTGAGTACGGTTTGCAACAGGTCGGGTCGGGCCGCGTCCTTTTCTAAGGCTTCCAAATACAGAGCAACGATCATGGCAAACAGAGGGCGTCCACGGCGATCGTAACGGTACATTCTCGCGAGGAACTCGCGCGCTACTTCGATATCCCATGTGCCGCTCCGAGCAAGCACCACTTCTTTGGCAATCTGCAGGATCGCCGTGGGAGACATGCCTGGTAGTTCCAACGGATCGCCGTACTGGCAGGCAACAATCTCTGCCGACTCGCTGTGACTCGCTTCGCGGCTGAAGCTCGTCCACCACGAACTCTTCTCGCGTTCCACCAGCAGCATTCGCACCGGCTTGGTAAACGCAGAAGAAGTGCGGGACAAGGTAAGCACAATTTCGCCCACCTCAGATGCACGGCTGGCAACGTAATCGATCACGATCAGCGTATTCCGAATCGGCGAAAACTGTGACCATTTGAAGTCCGTTTTGGTGCGGTTGAAAAAGCCGGCGTGCCACTCATTTCCAAGTTGCCGACACAGCTCTAGGGCCAATCGACTCTTCCCGCTCCCCGCATCGCCGATCATCAGCAGCCAGGAGAACGTCGACTCGGAGTGTAAAAACTTTTCGAGCCCGGTCTGTTCCTTGTCACGACCCACGAGGCTTGTGGCTCGCGATGAGAACGGAAGCCAGGCTTTGGCGGGATCGGTAACCGGGATGAACAACGGCAGAGGGTCGTGCTTATGCTGGGGGAAGATGGAAGGTAGCGATTGGACGACATGTTGGTGAACTCGCTGCAGTTGCGGCAGGGAGCTGATGGCCTGAGCCGACTGCAGCGCGTCCCTGAAATCGAGGACATCGTGCTCCCAATCGAATGCGACGCCGGGACACTCGGCATGAACGCTGTACTTTTCTTGTTTGGGGATCAGCAGGAACACTTTGAGATGTTTGACCTTCTTAGCGAGGTCGTGGGTCTTTGCGCACTCCAGGGTTTTCGTCAGTTTGGCGGAACCCGCCTCCGACGTGACCTGCACTCCCAAGGCCAACATCTCATCGAGCAGATCGATGCAGGGATAGTTCGCCGTCGACTGATTTGTGCTGACGAGGCTCCAGCCATAGATGCTATTTAGCAGTCCCGCCACAAAGTCTTCTGCGTGGACGTTCGTGTCCGTGAGATTCAGAGTTCCGCCCGGCAGGACATAGTTTTGATACACCGCCAAGCCCTGGCGGATGTCATCGATCATCGTTTGGCGTTGAAGCATTGCTGCGCGTCATTCCTTGCGGCCGAGCCGTGCCGCCATGCCTTCTGGCTCTTCAATCGTGGCTGGCAAATGTGCCAACCATCATCGCAATTACTCCGCGGCGGAGCAAATACCGTGGCCTGCTCGAATGTGGTTGAGGCGGGGATGAATGCGCACCGAAACCTACATTGTGCATTTCAACGCCGTGCGAAGCGGACAAACAGACAGTTGGCGACGGCGTGCGGCCACAGGTGCCGCAGCATGTCCGCTCGGCTCCGATCCATTTGGATGTAAAACGCCCATTGCTGACATCTGCCCCCGCAAACCCGCGCCTGACGCCGTAATGTTTACCGTCCATTTGACGGGTTGTCGGCTATGCTGATACCGGAATTTGGCCGCTGTTGAACCAGGAAATCGACGGTCCGCGATGCCACTTTGCCCGCTGCGTCGGATGCGGTTACTTCGAGCCGCCAATTTCCAGGCGCGAGCGTATCGAGAGGAAGTTTGGCCATGGCGGGAAGTGACGGCTTGCCGCCGTTTGCGGGAAGCGGGAGCCTGGTGTTTCCGGAATCCCACCTGGCATCGCCTGTCTTGCGGTCGAGGGCGCGCACGCGGATCGTCACCGAAGCAGGATCGGGATCGTAGATCTCCAGATAGAAAAAGCCCGGTCCCGATTTCACGAACTGGTCGGACCCGGAAGGCACAACCTGCGTGCCGCCGGCGACTATCGGAGTCTGATCGCCGATCAGCAGACTCAGACCGAGGTCTGCCGCGGGATGCGTCTCGCGGCTCAGCACAACCCCGCTCATGCCCAGTTCCGAGCCGTTCCACGAATCAATCTTCAGCGGTGCCTCCGCTTTTCCGAAAGTTGCCTGACTCTGTCCCGTTTGGCCGAATGCCAGCGTGAACTTGTATTGTCCCGGAGCCATGCGAAACTCTTTCTCATAATGAAGCGGCTTCGCTTTCCACGCCGCCACCTGTGCTTCATTGTCGAAATCGAATTTCAGATTGTCGCTGAAACGAGCGGGCACTCCGCCATCCTCGGTTGACGCCATTCCAAGCAGATTCATTTCGGCATGAAGCTTGCCTTTGACACGTTCGAAGTTCAGCGCGCCGGGCCTGATCTCGGTTGCGAGATGGACGCGCGCCACGTTGGGCGCCGCATAGAAATAAGGAAGCTGGATCGACGCCGCCAGGTTTCCTGTCTGCGTGTCGGCGGCGCGTTTTTCCAGATCCTTGCCCATGTTCGTTCCCGCCAGCAGATCCAGCGCTTTCACCGTGCAATAGCTGTTGCGCGCGCGGACCGTGGTTCCGGCGCGGTCCACCTTCACACGCAGCGTATGACAGGTTCCTTCTTTCGATTCAGGAGGCGTGAACGTCAGCGCGTAGTATTGATCCTGCTCGCCCGCCACCGCCTGCAGGCCGCCGAGTAAATCGTTGGCGTTTCTCATGACGAAGCCGCCGGTGCGGGCAGCCAGTTCGGCCATGAACTGCTGGCTGCCGGCTCCGTTGTCGACAAGGCCGGGATCGGAGCCCGACGTATTGCCCTGCGGTCCGTTTTGCTGTCGCTGCGCCGCGGCCGGAGCGTCAGGGAATATCTGCGGAGGCGTGTCGATCGATGACGTGGAAACAGCCGGTGGCGCGGAGATTGGACGCACGTCTATGGGATAGACGGCGACACCCGATTTGTTACACGCATCGATCGCTTCTTTCAGATCGAACTTCTGCGATGACGAGGACGGGATGCGGCCGGCGAAAACAACCACGATCTTCCGGCCGGGAAGCACGCCGAGATTTGTCCCGAGATAGCGCAGGGCCTGAAGCATGTTACGCGAACCCGTGTCATCGATTGCCCCCCCGTTCACGATGGTGTTGCCGGTTAGTGAATCATGCTCCGGTCGAGCCTGTTCTTCCGCTTCAGTCACGCGCGAGGAGGGACCGGGCAACGCCTTCTTCAGGCGTCCGGCGTTGTCGGTGAAATTCTGCCGCACATGCAGAACGCCGTCGTAGCCAACGATCGCCATCCGGCGGTTCGGACCGGTTTCCGCATCGATGAACCGCGCAGCCGACTGCAGTACCGGAATCTGGTCGGCCGCCTCCATGCTGCTTTGATCGAAGAACAGGACGAGCGAGCGTGGCTGAGAAGCTTCGGGCGATGATTCCAGCGCGAAGCTTTTAATGATTTGTTCTTTGTTGTCTTCCCAGATTCGAAAATCCTTCTGCGTAAGGTCGCGCAGGTATGTCCCGTTTTTCGCGGTGACGATCGCGTCCACCAGCACCACGCGGGTTTCGGTCTGGATGGTCGTGCTCTGCTGGGCGGGCGTCGATACGGCAATCGCGCACAGCAGGACGGCGGAAAGGAAACGGCGCGTCATGGAATTTCGACCCCTCCGTTGTGCGCGGCCATGGTCTGGCCTTCCGCGTCGCGAACCACCAGGCGCACCACATAGCGTCCCGGCGCAGCGTCAAAGACCTCTTTTACCACGATGCCGGAGCTTTCGAGCGATGCCAGCGACTGGTCGCGCAGATGCAATGTGATCACGCGCTGAATTCCTTTTACGAAATTGCCGTTCGTGTCGAACAGGCCGGAAACGACGGTCACCTGATCGTTATTTCTTTCGTCGGCTTTGCGGAAACGCAGGCCATCTGTTTTGATGCGGGCTGTAACGGTGATCTGGGCTTTTTCCTCGCTGGGTTTGAAATACTCGGTCGCCAGATCCACGGGAATTTCGCCGATTTCGTCGCGCGAAAACACAGCCTCGGAAATGTCGTCTCTCGCTTCTTCGGCGGCGTCGCGCGCCTGTTTGGGCGCCCAGTAACCGCGGCGCACCTGAAGCGTGGCGCCCGGCACATCGCGTACGGTGACCTTCAACGCGTGGAAGCTTCCATCGGGCTTGAGGTCCGGCGGCGAGAAGCCGAGCACGTAGAGATATTCGGGCCGGGCGGCCAGCTGATCCAGACCGCCCTTCAGGCCGTTATCGTTGTGAAAGAATTTGCCTCCGGTGCCATCGGCCAGTTCTTCCAGCACGCCGCTGGCTTCGGACGCGGCGGAAACATCGGCCTGCTGCAGGATTCCGGACATGGCCGAACTGTACCGGGTACCGTCGGCATCGGCGCCGATCGTGTAAAGCCCTCGCATATCGATCGTATTGATCGCGACTTTCGCCCGTACGGCGTGCTCCAGAACGTCGGCTTCCGGGAGCCGATGATCGGTGTTGATCATGAATCCCGGCGAGACGAGAACCAGAGTGCGGCTGCCCGGCATGGCAATGATCCTTCTCACGACATCGTTCAATGCTCCCAGAGCGAGATCGGTCTCGTGGTCGCCATACGTCAGAATCTGGCGAATCGTGGTGCGGATCTGGACCATCAGCGGTGAATAAGGCGGGAGCGTATTAGTGGCCGCGCTTTGGGCTGCGGTGGAGGGTGCCGAGGCGGCGGGTTCTGAACTGAGAGGCAGGCTGGAACATTGCTGCGCTTCGGCTATAACGGCGGCCAGCATCTGGTCCTGACTCGCCAGCGCGATCAACTGCGTATCGGTGAACAAATAGCCCGAGAAAAACAGGCGCTGGTTCGTCAGTATGTCGGCGATGTAATACGAGACCGGCGGACAATTCTGCCGCGGATCGGTATCGCTGCTCCACGGCTTGATGCTGTTGACCGCCTTGTGCAGCAGGGCGCGGTCGTCCGTGAAGCCGGACAGCATGACTCCACTGGTGGTGAAGATGGCGGCGCGGCTGGAGCGATCCAAAGCCTCGTCCAGGTGACGATTCATCGCCTGACGCGTATTCATCAGATCACCCCGGTTCAAATGGATGTCGTCTACCAGATATGCGACGTAGCGATCCGGCAGGGCGGGCTGCGAGGGAGGGACTGCTTCGGTTCGGACCGGCGCTTCGCGCGCAGCAGTGCCGGAGCCTGCGGCGTCTGCAGCGGACTCATTTTTCTCCATCGAGAATTTGGTGATGACCTGCAGCTTGCCTTTGTCGAAGAGCTGAAAATCCTCCTTCGGCAGGTTGCCGACGGCGCGGCCGGCGCGGTCGCGCACCACGACCGGAACTGAAACCAGATTCACCCGGCTGCTGAAAGTGACCGGGGTTTCTTCAGAAGAGACTTCGGGCTGATTCTGCGCGCGCAGGGTCTGCGGCCCGACGGCTAAGGCCGACGCAATGATGGCTGAAAGAACCCTCAGTTTCGTATACCAGCTTCAGCATAACTGTAGCCATGCCCGGTAACTGGTGCAAGCGTGCCAAAGCCGGGTCAAATCCCGACCTCTGCGGGTTTGCCCGGTACTGGTACAGCAATAGCTCCACATTGGTACGTCCGGTGCAGACGGAGGTGCGCACTTTCAGGCACTATAAGGCTGTGCAGAGCCTGTTTCTCCATCATGGGCGAGGCACCGATACCTGTGGCCGCGGACAGTGCACGACAGTGTCGTCCTTAGAGCCGAACGACGGCCTGGCCAGCGGGATCAAGGAGGCAATGTGATCTATTCGTTGCTCGGAAGACTCTTCCGGTGCGCTCATCGCAGAACAACCTTTCCACTTACGCCATCCCGCGGATCCGGAATGTCCGGCGAGGCGCGCAGAGGCACTTACATCGTCTGCCTGACCTGCGGGGAAGAGTTCGAATATAACTGGAAAGAAATGCGGATCGGCAGTTCCGCAAAGAAATTATCCACGGCACCGACCGTCCATCAGACCGAACCGACAATCGCGCGCTAACAGGCTGCTGAAAAGCTCTTTTCGTTGCCGCTTGCTGACGCGCGCGGTTCAGTAACCCCTGCGGAATCAGAACCTGCTCGCCCAAACCGCGACCGTAAGGGAGGGGCAAGAAGCGTTTTCAGCAGCCCGCTAACTACGAAGTTCACACCGCCGAAGTCTGGATCGCAGCAGGGCCTTCGAGGTTCGGGTGCTTCACATGAAAGCCGGTGGCGTCCTGATACGCCTTCGTCAGGGCGAGCAGTCCGGTTTCACCGAACGGCCGGGCGTAGAAAGTAATTGCCGTAGGTGAGCCGGACTCGCGAAAGCCGTTAGGAACGCTGGTAGCCGGGTACCCGGCGGAGTTCGCCATCGCGAAGTGGCGTCGCGTGGGGCTTTGATTGGCGACGTTCTCAGCAGCCGCAGCTGGCGCCGGCGGAGCCCCGTTGCGTCCGGTTCCGGCGCGGCCGGGCCCTCCACCCGCGTTCGCCGGGACCAGATAGACATCCACCTCCGCGGTCGCTTCCGCCAGTTTCATCATCATCATCGTTCGGGCGCGCTGCGCCTGCAGATACTCCACGGCGGGAATCAGACGGCTGCGCGGAAGCCGTGCCGCGCGCCGGGATTCGTCATCTGCTTATCGCCGTCCGGAGCGAATCAGCTCATCGAAGAACGCCGCCGATTCCACGTTGAAGCCGCCGAGGTCTCGACGTCCATCGGGCACCTTGATCGGAATCAGCTTCACGCCCAGCGCCTGAATCTGCGGCCATCGCCTTCTCGTCGTTCTTCTTTGCGACGGGATCGCGGGTCTCGTCGAAGGCGTCCTTGAGATAGCCGACCCGCAGCTTCTGAATATCGAAGCGCGAGTTCCAGTTGAACGGAAGTTCGGAGACGCTCAGATCGCGCCCATCGGGCTTCGCGATCACGCTCATCACGAGCGCGCAATCTTCGGCATAGCGGCACAGCGGACCCAGACGGTCCTGCGTCCAGGAGAGCGCCATCACGCCGTAGCGGCTGACGCGGCCGAAGGTGGGACGCAGCCCGGTGACGCCGCAGCGCGCCGGACGGGCTCAGGATCGACCCGCTGGTTTCGCTGCCGATGCCGAATGCCACGCAGCCCGCGGCGGTCGCGGAAGCCGGACCGGCCGACGACCCGCTGGATCCTTCGGCGAGATTCCACGGGTTCTTCGTCTGGCCGCCGAACCAGTGATCGCCCTGCGCCAGTTCGCCCGAGGTGAGCTTGGCGATGCAGCACGGCGCCCGCGTCGCGCAGCATCTCGACCACGCTGGCTTCTTCGTCGATCATCTGGTCTTTGTACGCGCCCGATCCCCAGGTGGTCTTGTAGCCTTTCACCGCGATGATGTCTTTCGCGCCCCAGGGAATGCCGTGCAGCGGACCTTTGTATTTGCCGGCGGCGATTTCGGCATCGGCCTGCTTGGCCTGCGCCAGGGCGAGGTCGTCGAGGAAGGTGACGACGCAATTCAGCTTGTCGTTGTAACGGTGCAGGCGTGCCAGATACATCTGCGTCAGTTCGACAGAAGTCACCTGGCGCGTGCGAATCAGCTGCGCGAGCTGAGTGACGGGCCAGAACGCGACGTCTTCGAGATTCGCGGGCCGCTTCACCCGTGGCGCGCTGAAGCGGAGGGCGGCGCGCGCGCGGTTCACCTTCATGCCCGGCGTGATCGCGCTGAAGTAGAACGGCGGCGAGACGTCGTTCGGGATCGGGATCTTGCGCACGTCTTCATAGCGCGTGAGATTCTGGTTTGCGGCCTGCAGCATGGCCTGCGTATCCGCATCGTCGAAGGTGAGGCCGGAGAGCGCCAGGGCATCCTTCAGCATCGGGTGCGTGATGGGCTGCGCGGAAGCAGTGGATCCGGCTTGCTGAAGTTGAGCCCAGAGCACGCCGGGCAGCAGAGTCCCGCCGAGTCCGATACCCGAGAAAAAGCTGAGAAAGCGGCGCCGTGATTCGTTTCTGAAGTCCACCATGTTCGTCTGCCTTTCTGACGAGCGCATGACGTGGAGCCCGGTGCCTGACTAAGGATTTTCACCCATTCTAAACTAACGGGCTGCTGAAAAAGCTCTTTTCGTTGCCGCGTGCTCACGCGCGCGGTTCAGTTTCCGAACCGCGACTGTGAAGGGAGTGGCAAGAAGCGTTATTCAGCAGCCTGTTGATACTGAAAGCCACCATGATCGTCCTGGTGATTTCATTGTGACTACTGAGTGTTGCCTCCATAGGGGCTCACCGGGCTCTGCGGATACGTGGAAACGACGGAGTCGGTGAAGTACCAGTTCGACCCTTTTTGCGTCCAGAGCCGCACATAGTAGGTTGCGTTCTGCGCAGGCAGCGCGGCGGTGGCTACAGCCACATTCCCCGTTACCGAATAGGCATAAGTGTTGGTGGCATTATAGGCTCCCGGAGACGTCCCCACCCACAGCGTGTAGCCGGTGGCACCCGAGACCGTTTGCCATCCGATGTTGACTGCGCTCGTAGCGGACCCCGGAGGACTTTGCTGCGGGCTCACTGTCGCGTGAAGCTCACCATTGGCGGGAAAGGATACAAACGCCACGTTGGTCGTGTAGGTCGAAAAACGGCTGTCGGCGTATTCCCAGGTTCCGGCCGCCTCCTGAGTCCACATCCGGGCGTAGTAGATGTGGTTGGGGTACAGCTGGATTGTCGATGAGGTGGACAGTCCTGGCCATCCCACCGACACATCGTTCCCGCCTGGAGTGGATCCCAGCCAGAGAACGTACTGCAGCGCGCCCTGCACCGAATTGCACGTGAACGTGGCGGGGCTCGTGGTGTTTATCTGTTGCGCATAATCCGCGGGGTAGATCAGATGAGCCCGGCCCACGCCGGTGGTGAAAGAAACATCCGTTGGTGTATTAGAGCCCGCCGGACCGGTGAGACGCGCGTAATAAGCCGTGTTTGGCTGCAGCCCCGCCACCTGAAGCGTGCCGCCTGAGAGCGCCGCGGGAATTGTCTCTGTATCCTGAATGGTCCCGCTGTTAAAAACGTTGGACGCGCCGGGCGAAGTGCCCACGACCAGGGTGCTGCCGTTGGTGTTGTTGCCGCCCTGCCATGTGAATGCCTTGTACGGGTCCACATTGGTCGCGCCGTTGAGCGGGTAGATCAGGCTCTCCCATCCCGCCGATCCCTGATAAGCCGGGTCCGAAGTTGATGTACCAAGCAGATTTGTGCTGGCTGGAACCCATTGGGCAGACGTATAGTTCCAGGTGCCATTGACTTCATCGAATAAAGTAAACGCGCCGGTTGACGGCATCGGGACCAACGGCAGCGTCAGGCTTGTGACAGTCGGAGAGGTCTGCCAGGAGTAGTAAACGTTCTCCGCGCCGTAGCCAGCGGTGGCACCCGCGCCCCCGGCCCAGACTGTATAAGACTGAGCTCCTGCCACGGCATCCCAGTTGACTGTTGGATACGGCAACAGCGCTGCGTTGTTCGGAAGCAGCAGAGAGAGTGTGGAGCCGGGTGATGTCAGCGTGAACGCTGCATTGAAAATCCCTCCGCCGGGCGGGACACCACCGGAAACAGAAATCGTATTTCCGCTCAGTGAAGCGCTGACGCCGCACACGGCGGATGGTGAGCAAAGGAAATTGTCGGCGTACTTCGCCATCTGCAGGCCCGCGAAAGCGGGATCCAAAAATGTCAGTTGAAAAGGCGTCCAGCCCGGCTGACTCCCGAGGCTCACCTGAATCGTCAGCGTCGAGCCTGAGAACTGAGCATTCGCGCCGTTGAACTGGGCCACGATGGACTTTGCCGGCGCCGCGCCCTGTCCCGTCCCCGCCGGCGTAAAAACCGCGCAGAACTGATATTCGACGCCTCCCGCACCGGCCGGGTTATTCATAGTGACCGTGGTGCCTGCCGTGTTCCCGCAGTAACCCGGTTCGGTCATCACTTTCGGATCAAACTGATTTGCCGTCGCGGGCGGCAGGGTGGCCGAACCAGTGATCTGGGTGCCGATCAGCGGTGAACCCGGGGTTGGCGCTGTCAGACTGATTGTGGTGTGCGCCGAACTGCTCCCCAGAGCAGCCGTTATCGTTGCCGTCTGGTTCGTGCTGATCGATGAAGCAGCCGTGGCGCTGAAGTTCGCAGAACTGGCTCCCGCCGAAATCGTCACTGACGCCGGGAGGGTCATCAGCGCGTCGTTACTTGACAGCGTCACTGTCGATCCGCCCGTCGGCGCGTTGGCCGTGAGTGTCACTGCGCATGTGCTCGTGCCGCTCTGCCCCAGACTCGCCGGATTGCAAGCCACACCCGAGACCTTCAGCGATGCCTGCAGATTGATCGCTGCCGTCTGTGAACTCGCCCCCAGGGTCGCCGTAACTGTCGCGTTTTGATTGCTCGGAATCGTCGCCGCAGCTGTCGCAGTGAATGCTGCCGAGGTCGCGCCCGATGCCACAGCCACCGACGCCGGAACGGTCAGGAGCGAATTATTGCTCGCGAGTGTTACTGTCGACCCCGCCGAAGGAGCCTGCGAGCTGATCGTTGCGGTACACGTCGTCGTTCCGCCACCACTCAGTGCGACCGGACTGCAGACAACCGATGTCACCGCCGGCACTGTCACCAGCCCGCCGCTTCCCGATAGAGACAACGCCGAGCCGGTTGCACTCACCGCGACGGGGCTGGTCAGGCTCAGCGAGGTGGTGGTTGCCGCAGGCGCCAGAGTCAGCTGAATGTTGGCCACCACGCCGGCGGCGATTCCCGTCGTATTTAAACCGGTTACCAGGCACGTCAAGGAACCGGACTTAGAAGCACACTGAATCCCTTTGCCGGCCTGCGTCGAAGCTGCTCCCGCGGTTGCGCTGATAGCCGAGATCTGGCTGGCCGGCCAGGACAACGTCCACTGCAGACCGGCGGGCAGTGTTACCGGCCCCGAAAGCGAAAGTCCAAGACTTACCGTGCCGCCGGGGTTTGCTGTCACCGAGGACAGACCGAGGCTCGTTTGGGCAAACAAACTCGCGGCACTACCCAGCAGGCTCGCGAGGAATCCTGCAACATTGAGGATCCTGAGGAGTTGCAATGAGCTGGCGCCCGGTGTGAGTTTTGCTACTACCATCGTCATAGCATACACCGTGCCCATTACTACATTCGTTGGATGGATTGGGTACGTATAGTACCGACGCGAGAGAACGTCGTGTCAGTGTGTGTGTGAGAGACCTTGCTTAAAAAGCTCTTTTCGTTGCCGCTTGCTGACGCGCGCGGTTCAGTAACCCGTGCGGAATCAGAACCTGCAAGAAGCGTTTTTCAGCAGCCTGGCAGGGGCCTCCGGTTCAACCGGTGAGCGCAAAGATTGCGGATTGTCGATTGATTCGCCTCCCCGAAAACTCGCTCACTCCGGTGATTTCCAGTGCGACGGAGCGACGCATGCCGGGCGACAGATTTTCAAGGGCAAAATTATCGACAGCTACTTCTTCTTCAGCCAGATAAAGGATCGCGGCTAAAACAGATTCCGCGCTTTCCGGACAGTGGTGGCCTGCTACGGCGTCGACGATCTCGGCGGGCAGGCGCCACTTCTTCAGCAGCTCACCTCCCACGATCGCGTGGTCTGCGCCATACACAAGGGTTTCGGCGTACACTCGCGGAAACCCGGAGGCCATTCGGTCAGCCTCATCGGCGTGCATCTCCGGCGGGCAGCGCTGGATGACAAGGCGTCCAATGTCGTGAAGCAGTCCGGCGACGTATGCCACTTCCTGGTCGTAGCCGCACGCGCCGGCCAGTTCGTGTGCGGTTGCCGCCACAAGTCGCGAGTGTCGCCACAATTCGGCCAGCGTGCCGGAGGCAAAGAGTGGTCCGAAGGCGGCGTCCATAAGTACCTTTCGCGAGAGCGGAACGCCGAGGCGCAGGATCGCCTGCCTGGGAATACGGATCTCGGAGGGCAGGCCGAAGAACGCTGAATTCGAAGCCGCCAGCAATCGTCCCGCCAGCACGGGGTCTGAACTCGCGATGGAATCGAGTTCGAATACCGAAGTGCTTTCGGAGGATGTCCGCATCAGTTTCGCGGCTGCGGCCGGCAGCACTGGAAACTGGCCGGAAAGTGCCAGCCTTATGTTGGGCGATGTGATTTGCCGAAGCGCTCCGGCGATCCGGGGGTCGAGCCGATGTTCGGCGTCGCTGAAGAACTCGTCGATGGCCACGCGCATCGGTATCCACCCGTAGGCGGCAAACTCCACCGCTTCGTCGAACTCATCACAGGCTTCGAGAATCCGCGCGCTTAATCTGAGGTCTTTATCCAGCTTTCCGCGGGGGCCGACGCGCCGCGGATTAAGGATCGCCTCAGCCATACTCGCGACCAGGGATGGCAGGCTCTCCTTGGCATCGGCCAACGGTTGTTCTGTCCGTGTCGCCCGCGGCGGTGTGTCAGGCGGTGTATCAATGTGGATGTCGGCGGCCAAAGTGAGCGCAACTTCAACGAGGGGCTCAATAGACAGAGCTCTGGCCACCCGGCCCACGAGATCCGCCACTCGCCGGCGGTGCATGGCGTGCTCGACGCGGGAAATTGGCTCGCTGTTTGACACGGATTGCTTCTTCCCCTGTCATAACGGCCAAAACGATTCAACCATCCCTGACGCTCCCCTGAGCTTGTAATGTTTATCACTATGGATAATCTGGATCGTTTCGCCACAGGGAAATACACTACTGATGTGCGCAAGGTACCCGGTTCCGACAAACATGGCGAAAAGGCCTTCACATTTGGCATCGATCAGGCTCCCACGGGGCAACCGTGGCGTGAAACCCGTCTGGACTGCGCTCCCACCGAAACTTATGTCTATGTGGGAGACAGGGATGGGCCCGTGCGCGCGGAGGTCGACAATGTTTCAAGGTCGGGGTTGCGTCTCATTCTTGACCAGCCCCTCGGTGTGGGGTCATCGGTAAAGGTGGAAATGGCCGGCATGATCGCCGTCGGCGAAATCAGATATTGTCTCCAAAGGGAAGGCAATTCCTTTGCGGCCGGAATGCGCATCGACTCCATTCAGAAGCGAATGTGATTGCCCGCGGGCCGCGGCACAACCGCGCACTTGAGGTCTCTGCCGCAGACGCCATCGATAAATCGTGGCATCACCCGGCACCATGCGTCCGCACGGACGTTAACTCTGCCTGAAAGTCACTTGTAATCAACATTACAGCTTTTGGCAAGCCATGTGCTTCGACCAGATGTAGCGAGGCATTCGTCATCGTGCGAAGCGGGAAGCGGCTCGACCAGTATTCTCTGACTGTTGCCGCCCTATTCTGCCTGACCGCGCCCGTGGTCTGCTCCGCCCAGGCGACGGATCTCGTCGAACTGTCTCACCCTGACTCGCCGGAGGTAGCATCCCCTGCGCCAACTGTCGAGGGCGATGCGCCCACTCCGGAGGGCGCCGCCGCGAAAAACGGCAGCGCACCCTGCCTGTCCCCGCCGCCGATTCTCAGATGGCAGGACTACCAGGGTCCGTTTCAGAAGGCTGTAGGACTCTTCGCGGGCAAACTGGAGCTTAAGGCAGCGCATCCCCCGCATTACAAATCCGGCACCGTGTTGTGCTCGCTCGAGATAAAAGACAAGTTCGTGCTGTTTGTCAGGGATACGTTTGATCCAGTCTCATTTCTGGAGGCCGGCTTCAACGCAGGTTTGGATCAGGCGTCCAACCGGGACCCCACGTTCGGACAAGGCGTCGAAGGTTACGCGAAGCGCTTCGGCGCCGACTTCGCCGGGCAGACCACGTGGAGGTTTTTCACCGATTTCGCCTATCCGGCGATCTTCGCGGAGGATCCTCGATACTACCCTCTGATTCATGGCAGCGGCAGGCAGCGTTTCTTCCATGCGGTGGAGCATACTTTTGTCGCGCAGCGCGACAACGGCAGGCACATGTTCAATGTTTCGCAATGGTTGGGCACGGTGACGGCCGTCGCGCTCAACGATGCTTACCATCCGGGAAATGAACGCGGCGTTACTCCCGCCCTGCGGGTAAGTGCCTATGCTCTCGCGACAGGCATGGGCTTCGACGTCCTCAGGGAGTTCTGGCCGGACATCGCGCACAAGCTTCACATGCCATTTCGCGATATGCGTGAACTGCCCGCGGCACACCAATGAAAGGCACCCCTTTACGGGACTGCCCGCTCCAGTGCCCCAGGCACACCGGCCGGCGGCGGACTGTATTGCGAGTAACTCAGGACCCGATCGATCACCAGAATCTTAATGAACAGGATCTTCGCGTCGGCGCGCACTTCGATGTGTCCCGGCAGCCAGAGCCCCTCGTCGAGGCGCGTCTGTTCCATCGTGATGTGCGAGCCGCGCAGCACGCGCGCCAGAAATAATCCCATCGAGAACGGCTGGGTTACATATCCGTCAACCTTGATCCATCCGAAGTCCTGCTTATCCACCCAAAGCCTGCCCGCCACCTTCGAGAACATCTTGCCGTACGGGCCCTGCGCCTGATAGCCCGGGTGCGGCGCCGCCTGAAGCACCCAGGCGGGCCTGCCGTCAACCACGTCTTCGCCCGCCAACTGGAAGTCGAAGGCCATGGGAACCTCGCCGACGAGCAACGTGTTCTCCTGCTCCTCTTTGCGCAGCCTCTCGGCGCGCTGCTCCGGAGTCAGGCGCTTCAGCTTGTTCAGCTTCCTCCTGCTGGTTCCGCTCCTCTTCGGCAGAGAGCGGGCGCCCGTTGCGCTCCACGAGTTGCTCGAACTGAACACCATCCCCAGAAACGCTCTCGAGACATCCACTTCCTCCGACTTTATGTGCCCGGCCGAATCCAGGTGCCGGGTTTCGTCACGTTCCAGATAGCTGGAGAGGACCCACTCCCGCCAGTGCCGCTGTGTCGCCGCTACGGATGATGCCACAATCTGGCCAACGTCCGGTACGCTGGAAGGACTCTGAGATCCGTTCGGAAGAGCGGCATTCTGAGCCAGCAGGGAAGATGAAGCCGCGAGCATGATAACGACGCTTCCATGCTCGTGGATCCCCCTCATTAAATATCGTCGCGGGAGATCCCCAGTCTCCGCATCAGCGCGTTCAGCGTCGTCCGTGGCACATCGAGGCGGACAGCCGCCGCGCTGACCACGCCACCCGTCTCCCGCAGAACACGAATGATGTGTGCCCGCTCCACTTCCGCCAGCGTAACACCGGCTGGCCGCGGCGCTGCCGCGGGTTCAGCGGCTGTTCCGAAGGAGCCTGTAGATACACAGGGAGATCCTGCGCGTATCCATCATGTCGCCTGGGCCATCATCGCCGCATGGCCAATCACATTCTCAAGCTCCCGCACATTGCCCGGCCAGGAATGCTGAGAAAGCCGGATCTGCGCGCGATGCGTAATTCCGCGTATCTGCTTTTTTATACTGCGCGGCGAAGCGGGCAACGAAATGGCGCTGGAGCAACGGAAGGTCTTCCTTTCGCTCCGCCAGCCGCGGCATGTGGATTTCCACCATGGAGAGGCGGTAGTAGAGATCCTCGCGAAAACGCTTCCGGCGACCGCGGCCCGCAGGTCGTGATTCGTTGCGGCAACCACACGAACGTCCACTTTGCGGGCGCTCAGCGAACCCACCCGCTGCACTTCCTGATTCTGGAGTACGCGCAGCAGCTTGGCCTGCGTGCCGAGCGGCATGTCTCCAATCTCATCCAGAAACAGCGTGCCTCCATGGGCGTGCTCGAACAAGCCTGGCTTGTCGTGCGTGGCGCCCGGTGAACGAACCCTTCACGTGGCCAAACAATTCGCTCTCGAACAGGGTTTCCACGATGGCCGAGCAGTTGAGCACGACGTAGTTGCCCGGAAGCCACCGGGCTGAGCCGGTGGAGCGCGCGGGCGACCATGTCTTTACCGGTTCCGGTCTCGCCGGTGACCAGCAGTGCCCGATAATGCGGGGCCACGCGCCGGATGCGCCAGAACATCTCCCACATCTGCGGACTGCGGCCGACGATTCCTTCGAACTCCGAGTTCGTTCGCAACTCGTCCTCGAGTTGCAGAGCACGCTGCCGCTTCCTGACTTCCTCCACCAGCGTCGCAATCCGCTCGCGCAGCGGACCGATCGAGACCGGCTTGTTCAGATAATCGCTGGCCCCCTTCTTAACCGCTTCGACGGCGGATTCGGTCGAATAATGCGCCGACATGAGGATCACATCCGTGGCGGGATCGACTTCCATGATCCGCTCCAGCACGTCCATACCGCTCATGCGCGGCATCGTCAAATCGGTAAGCACGATCTGCGGACGCCGGTGGCGAAACAGAGTCAATCCCTCTTCAGGGTCAGACGCTGTAAGAATCTCGAGCCCGGGCTGCGCCACAGCGCTCGACAGCAGTTCCACGCTGCCCGGATTATCGTCGATAACGAGCAATGAAATCAGAGCCCCGGCGTCGGGTGCCATCTCGGCTCTGGCGGCTGCCGGCATTCGATAATTCCTTCCCTGCAGACGCCAGCCGATCAACTCCGCAGAGTTACAAATTAACGCAGAAAGGCTCTATGGGTGCCACTGGAAGAACTACCAGTGCACCCGGGGCGATGTTTTAGTGGCACGCCGAGTGGCACGCCGAGTGCACTGTCGAAACAAGGAGTCTCGTCAAATGAGCACCATAACTTCGCAGCTCGATGCAAAAGCGTCCCGGATAGCGGAACAAGTGGACGACCTCGGCCGCGAAACAGCCGAGAACCTCCATGCCGCTGCGTCATCGATTCGCCAGGGCACGAAAGCGATCGATGAACTCGCCGGGAATACAGCCGATAAACTCGACAAGGCTGGATCGTACGTCGAAAAGCACACCGTGAAACAGGCCATAGTCGACTCGCGGCGGCTCGTTCGGCAATATCCTGCCCAGTCGCTTCTTGTGGCAGCCGGCGCAGGTTTTCTGGCCGGTGTCGCTGTGCGGCGCCTGACCCTCGCCGTATTGAGCGCAGGTTCGCGCAGTCTTGACCGTATTCGGTCATTTGGCAGCGCTTAGCAGGCTGCTGAAAAAGCTCTTTTCGTTGGACGGGCGCTGTTCAGTAACCCCTGCGGTATTCAGCACCTGTCTTTCCGAACCGCGACCGTATTGGAGCGGCAAGAAGCGTTCTTCAGCAGCCTGTTAGTTTAGTGGGGCCAGGCTTTCGAGGGGCACCCTCTGGGGCACAGCACGGCATTTCAATCGCATTCAACCTCGCGCTGGCCGTGCAGTTCTCACTCAATTGATTTCCTGCCCACTTGATTTCTCTCTGGACCTCGAAGTGCCTTGTAGATCGCGGGGCAAGCCCCGGATCTCCCCTGCTGCACCGAAGTCAACAGCAAGCTACACCGTCTGGGACAAAGGAGGAAATGAAATGAAGCTATTCAAGGCAGTAACAACGTTGTGTTGTGTGGCGCTGATGGGCGCGGCACTCACCACAACCGCAAGGGCCGACGACTATAACCGAAAGACCGTGTTCACTTTCAGCGGTCCGGTGGAGATTCCGGCGGTCCACCTCAAAGGATTTGGGTGTGTTACCCGCCGGCACCTATGTATTCAAGATCGTGGATTCGAAGTCTGACCGTCATATCGTCCAGATCTTCAGTGCGGATGAAAAGACCGTCTACGCAACGATTCTGGCTATCCCGAACTATCGCCTCAAAGTCACCGGCAAGACCGTGATCACCTTCAGAGAAAGACCGGCGGGTGAGCCGCAGGCGCTGCGCGCGTGGTTCTATCCGGGCAGAAACTGGGGCGAGGAGTTTGTCTATCCGAAGAAGAAAGCTATCGAGATCGCAAAGATCCACCAACACGGCCGTTCTATCCACGCAGGCCAACATTCCCGAGGAAGTTTCGGAACCAATTAAGACTGTGGACGAGCCCGTCGTAGCGCAGCTGCGAGAAGCGCCCGTCGCGGCGATCCAGCCGACAGGAGAAGAAGTGGAACTCGCGCAGGTAGTCACAGCCGCCACCGGCGCGAACAGCTTGTAGCCTCCGCCGCTCTTCCCGGCACGGCGAGCAATCTGCCGCTGATCGGGTTGTTGGGACTGATGAGCTGGGCGCGGCCTTTGCGCTCGGCGCATTCGCAAAACGTTTTCAGTAAAGTAAAACGGGTACACGCGGCTGTCAATTTCAGCCGCGTGTATCTTCGCATCACTAAGGAGCGAGGCACGGGAATGCCACAAGCGGTTCATATCGGTTCTGTTCCTGATCGGTCTCGTAAGCACCGGCGAGCCCAGGTTCCGGAGCCCTTTCAAATCTCCGTAAATGTCAATCTGGTGGTGTTGAATCCCACGGTGCGCGACCGGAGCGGCGGGTTTGTTTCCGATTTGCACGAGCAGAATTTTGAGGTCTACGAAGACGGCGTCCGGCAATCGATCAAGCTGTTCCGGCACGAAGACATTCCGGTTACGGTGGGCCTGGTCGTCGACCACAGCGGAAGCATGAAGCCGAAGCTTGACGACGTAGTCACCGCGGTGCGGACGTTCGTCCGGTCCAGCCGGCCGGACGATCAGATGTTCGTCGTCAACTTCAACGAGAAAGTTTCACTGGCGGTGCCGGATACCAACCGGATCGGCGAACGTCTGGGCGAACTTGCGCGCGCCATTTCCGATACTCCCGCCACCGGCAAGACGGCGCTTTACGACGCGGCTCTCCAGGCATTCCGCCAATTGGGCGCAGGCGGTCCGGAGAAAAAGGTACTGATCGTCGATCAGCGATGGCGGCGACAACGCGAGCGCGCACACGCTGGCCGAGGTTCTGAAGACGGCCGGAGCAATCGAGCGCTCTGGTCTACACCATCGGCATCTTCGATGAAGATGACGCCGACAAGAATCCGGACGTGCTCAGCCGGCTTGCCCGCGCCACCGGCGGCGAAGCATTTTTTCCCCGCAAAACCAGCGATGTGGTGGCGATTTGTGAGAGCATCGCCCGCGATATTCGTAACCAATACACCATCGGATATGTTTCGGGCAACGCAGTGAAACCCGGTGCTCACCGAAGCATTCGGGTGACCGCCGCGGCGCCGGGACACGGCAAGCTGCAGGTTCGCACTCGCTCGGGGTACATTGCCGGGAGCGAACCGCAATGAAGTTTCTCGTGCGGTGGCTCCGGATCGCGCTCTTTGTCGGCGGCATCTCCATGCTGGCTTATTGCGCATTTGTGGTCGTGGACACCTGGACTTTCCAGAAAGATCAGCGCCGGCAATTCGAGAGTTTGCTGGCTCACCGGACATTGGCGGCTACGATGCCGGCTGCCGCGAACGGCGTGATCGGTCTTCTGGATATTCCGCGCCTCGGCCTTTCGGTGATGGTTATCGAGGGCGTCGGTACAAAAAGCCTCCGGCGCGCGGCCGGTCATATTCCCGGCACCGCGCTGCCGGGACAACCGGGGAATGCGGGAATCTCCGCACATCGCGATACTTTCTTCCGGCCTTTGCGAAACATCCGCCGGAACGACGTGATCACGTTCAGCACGGGCCCCGGGCGAATACCGTTATCGCGTCGTGTCCACCCGGATCGTGAAGTCCATCCGATGTAGCCGTGCTGGATTCAGACGGGGAGGAGGTTCTTACCCTGGTCACCTGCTATCCGTTCTACTTCGTTGGCGCCGCGCCCGACAGATTTATCGTCAGGGCCGTAAGGATCGCCTCTCCGGCAACTGCGGCGAGAGGTATTGCCGGTGAAGATTTCCGTTGAACACTCTACGGTGTACCGCTACGATAACGCGGTGCATCTGGAGCCGCAGACTTTCCGCCTTCGGCCGCGCATGACCAACACGCAGAGGCTGACTGCGTTCGAAATTCAGATCACGCCGGCGCCGACGGGAAGCACGGAATGTCTCGATCAGGATGACAATCCGGCACTGAACGCGTGGTTTGACGGGTTGACCACGGAAATGACCGTGACCAGCCGGTTCACGGTAGAGATGCTTCGGGAGAACCTCTTCGACTATGTGATCATAGGCGAATCGCTGAGCCTCCCTCTTTGGTACCGGAAACCGCTGAGCGCGGCTCTGGTCTCTTACCGGGACCTGACGCAGATCTCTGATAGTGTCCAGCAGTATGCCAAAAAGACAGCCGGGGAGCAGCGAAACGCACTTACTTTTCTCTCCGGTTTAAGCGGGCAGATCTACAGCACTTTCCGTCAGGTGGTGCGTCCGCAAGGCGCTCCCTGGCAGTCGGCCCAGACCTTAAGCCAGATGGAGGGATCGTGCCGCGATCTGGCAGTGCTGTTTTGTGACATTTGCCGCGTGATGGGAATTGCCGCGCGGTTCGTCAGCGGGTATGAATGCTCGTCGGCGGGGCAATCCGAGTCTTACATGCATGCGTGGACTGAAGTTTATTTGCCGGGCATCGGCTGGCGCGGATATGAACCCCTCTCGCGGAATCGCGGTGACAAACGAACACGTCGCGGTGGCCGCCGATTTGATTTCGCCCATTGCCGGTTTATATACCGGTGCATCGGGATCGCATATGGATGCCTCGATTCGGATGCTTGTGGATGCCGGAGCGGACGAGTCAGCAGGCGATGGATCGCGGCAGGTCGGGTTGTGAGAAGCGGCTACCGCGTTCTCTGCCCGAGAGCGCGGGATCGAAGTTCTTTCACTGCCTGAAACCAGTCTTCGTCGGCCGATCCCTCCGGGCAGCCTCTGGCTTGCCAGAGTTCGTGCGCGAGAACTGCTGTCTCGTCGTGTCCGAACGGGGTGATGCCATGTCCGGCCGCGTGACTGTTTTGAGCTTCGGGAACGTGCTCGAGCTGTTGCCGTGAATGCTCGCTTCCGGTCTGGTGCTCCTGCTTACCGTGCTGCTCGCCGACAATGTGGGTATGTGCCGCAGCATCGTGCAATTCTTCGGCACGCTGGTGGTTCTCGTAATGTGATCCGTCGTTGTAACGTTTGGACATAATTCAAACAGTCTCCATCCGCCCTGACTTGTTGTGGGCTTCCTTCGCCAGTTTGTAGGCGTGATCCGAGTATTCCAGTGCGCGCTGCGCATGCCAGCTTTCCCCGGCCTCATCCCCTTTTTCGTTATGTTCAGCGGCCGTACGATGTGCCTGCGCCGCAAGCGCATGCTGCTCGGCGGCTTGCATGTGTGCCTGGTGCGTGGCTTTGTCGTGTGCGTCCGGCATGGTTCCCTCCTGATATTAAGCGATTATTCACTTGCGGCGCATCGCCCGCTCACCCGTGGGATTGCAGTCGATGCGCCTCCCGCTTCGGTAATCAGTTGTGATGGGGCGATTCCCGATGCAGCGCCCTTTCAAACTTTGCAGCCGCCGCCGGGGCTTTGAAGTTACCGGTCAGAATCTCACGATTCGTTGTGTCGTGGCCGTACATCTCCCGGTTGGTGTCCGGGTCGGGAGCCAGTGTCGCGCCCTCCAGCGAAATGCCGGCGAACAGTCCGCTGGTGCGCGAATACGAAAGCATTTCCGCGTGCATCTCGACGTCCGTCTGCGCCGCGGTATCGCGGCCAACCGGGCCCGCCGCCACGGTTGCTTCCCCGCCCAGCGTGAACTTGTCGGATAAAACGTGCTTCATTCCGCCGTCGTTCATCACGAGCAATGCAACATCTGTGTCAGAGGCGCCGATCTGAAAGCCGAAACTTCCGCCTTCCACCTGCATCGCTGCCGGGGCGCTCCAACCCGAGCCACTCGCCCGGCGGCATACCGCGAACCCGCGGCCATATTTGCCGCCGAAGATGAATCCGGCCTTTTTCATGCCCGGTATAACGACGACGCATTTCGCCTTATTCAGCAGATCCTGGGGGATCCCGTGATCGGAAGCCCTCATCATCTCGATCAGCGTGTCGGCAGAAGCGTCCAGCCTGTCGTTGACCTTGGCTTCTCTTTCCTTCGCGAAGGCGACGGTACCGACAGAACCGGCGATCGCCAAAACAGCTACCAGTGTCTTGCGCATACTCAAAACTCCTTTTCCAGTCGGCCGGGTTCCTGAGCGGGACGTTCGGAGCGACCAGCATTGTCTGTGCACGAGCCATGCCAGGTCTGCAAGCACGAGACACACTTCGGTTGCGCCCGAAAACGCAGCTGCCGATCCGCTCGGATGCGCTGCGCCCTTTCACCCAAAATGACCGCCAGCGGTCGCAATGTCATGAATCGCCGGCCGCATCGGTCATTTTGTGACGCTCTTCGACATCCAGTCCTTCTTATCGACGCTCCCGTCTGGGCTTCCAATTGCGATGGCAACAGGCGGAAAGACCAAATAAGGAGAACAGGAATATGCTCTGGACAATTTTTGTAGTTTTGCTGGTGTTGTGGCTTTTAGGGCTCGTCACATCGTATACCTTCGGCGGGTTTGTACACATCCTGCTGGTCCTCGCGGTGATTGTGCTGGTATTCCAGCTGATTTCCGGACGCAGGGCCATCTAACCAAAGGCTCACAGTTTCCGAGTGGAAAGGCTCCGGCGGAGACACGTTATGAAGAACATTCGGATATTGACCCCGGTAATTGCCGTTCTCTGCGCGTTGCTGCTTTCAGGTGGAAGCGCGGTGCTGTGGGGCCAGCAGGCTCCACCGCTGCCGCCACCGGGGCAGACCCTGACGCCGGACCAGCTGGACGGACTGGTTGCCCCCATCGCCCTGTATCCGGATGAACTGGTCAGCCAGATCTTAGTCGCCTCCACTTACCCGCTGGAACTCGTACAGGCCTTTCAGTGGCTCGAGCGAAACCCCGGCCTCAGCGGCCCGGCTCTCACGCAGGCGGCCCAGCAACAGAACTGGGACCCGAGCATACAGGCTCTGGTAGTCTTTCCGGACCTGGTCAAGCGCCTGAACCAGGACATCACCTGGACCACAAATCTTGGAAACGCTTTTCTGGCCCAGCAGCCGGATGTTATGGGCGCCATCCAGCAAATGCGGCTCAGGGCGCAGCAAGCAGGTAAGCTCTCGTCGACCCCTCAGCAGATAGTGACCGACACGAACGCCGCCGGGCAACCGATCATCGCTATTGAGCCGGCCAATCCGCAAGTCATCTATGTGCCGAATTACGACCCCGGCTACTTTTGGGGTCCGCCACTTTACTATCCCTATGCGAACTGGTTCTATCCGCCTTTCATAGGGGGCGCGTACTGGGGATTTGGAATTGGCATCAATATGGGCTTTTACTTCGGAGGAGGCTGGGGCGGTTGGGGCGGCTGGGGATGGCACCCCGGCTGGGGTAACCGCAGCGTCATCGTCAACAACAGCTTCATTCACCGCAACAACTTCAACGCCGGCCGCAACGGCAGCCTCAGTGGAACCAGCACATGGTCCCACGATTCTTCCCATCGCGGGGGCGTGCCCTATGCGAATGCGGCTGTATCGGGCCGCTACGGCGGCAGCGTGCGCCAGAACCTGCAATCCCGCGGTGCGTCGGCGGGCTCCGCGCAATCCCGGGCAGCCGCACCGGCATCCGGAGGAACGGAACGAATGGGCAGCCGGCAGATTGCGCCGAGCGCGCCGGGAGGTAATCGCAGCGCTTTTGGCGGCGTTCGGGAAGGCAGCGCAGCGCGCGCGCAAAGCGATCACGGATACTCCAGCCTCGGCCCCGCCCGGACTTCCGGTGGCGGCGGTCATGCCGGGGGCGGTGGAGGCGGCGGTCATGCCGGCGGCGGCGGTGGCGGTCGCCGATAGGAGCTAATGAAACCCATGGCAAAAAAGAATTCTGTCGATCTGCGATTTCTGGCTGTCAGCTTCCTCATTGCGGCAGTAATGCACGCTGCCCCGCGCGAGAGCCCGCGGACTTTTGCCTCGCCGCAGGAAGCCATCCAGGCAATTATCGAGGCCGCCGAGCACAACGACGGCGCCGCTCTCCTGCAGTTGTTCGGCCCGGACGGAAAAGATATTCTCGAATCCGGCGATCCCGCCCAGGACAAGGATGTGCGCGCGGAATTTGCCCGATCGGCTCATGAAAAACTTCAGATTGAACAGGACCCGACCAACCCCGATCGCGTGACGTTTGCGGTGGGAGAACAGGACTGGCCGTTTCCCGTACCGTTGGTCCGCAGGGACGGAAAATGGCAAGTTGATCCGGTCACCGGAAGGCTGGAGATTCTTGCCCGCCGGATCGGCAGAAACGAATTGAACACCATCGAGGTCTGCCGGGGTTATGTCGAGGCGCAGTTGGAGTATGCTTCCGAAGACCGCGACAAAGATGGAATCCTCGAGTATGCGCAGACGGTGGTCAGCACACCAGGCAGGCAGGACGGGTTGTATGCGGACGGGTTGTATGCGGACGGGTTGTATGCGAAAGATGCTTCCAGGAACCTGGTCGGCAAAGCCTTCGCGGCGGCGTCCGGCGCCGGCAAGCCCGAGCCTTACCACGGTTATTACTTTCGCATCCTGAAATCGCAGGGAGCGGACACCACCGGAGGCGCATTGGACTACGTAGTGAAAGGCAGGATGATCGGTGGCTTCGCACTGGTGGCATGGCCGGCGGCGTATGGCGTGTCCGGGATTCAGACCTTCATCGTCAATCACGAGGGCATCGTTTATGGCAAGGATCTCGGGACCAACACAACTGCGCTCGCCCGCCAGATGACCCGCTTCAATCCGGATAAGTCCTGGAGGCGGAACGACCTGGAGTGAGAGGGTGCGCGCTCGCTGCGGTCCACACTGTGAAATCCTCCATCAAACGATGGAGCGCAAAAAGAGGGAGGGAATATGCGATCGGTACACTCGCTTCTGCTCGGATTCGTTATGTTCTTTGCGCTTACTGCACAAGCTGGTGCGGCCGGGGTCTGGGATTTCTTTATCGACGACGTCGCCTGGGTAACCGAAGGCGGGGCGTCTTATACGGAGACTTTTGACGAGCTGGCCGGATCGGCAACTTGTTATGGCCAGAGTGGCAGTGTAATCAGTCCTCTGCCTTCTCCGCCATCATCCCCATACACCTATCCGAATGGGTCGTGTTATTTTGTGACCGGCAACTCCCTGACCTCGCAGGTGGTAAGCGGAATTGCAACGTTTTCGTCGGGAGAGCTGATCGAGGATTCAGCAACATATCCTCTTGACCAGTCAGTCATCTACGGCACAACCGGCGTAACCAACCACGTCGCCCAGAATTTGTGTCTTAATTGCACAGACCCTCTGACAATCGACTTTTCTTCGCCGGTTACCAGCGTCAGCCTGTATGTGATCAACGGGATGCCGGATTTCCTCCAATACTTGGTATCCGACAATAACGGTGACTCTGAAACTGAAACTCTCAGCCCCAACACCATATCAGGGGACCCGGCTGCAGAGGGCCTGTTCACCTTAACATCAAACTACCCCATCACCAGCGTATCGATTGGAACAGTGCCTGAGCCCGGCGCGTCCTTGCTGCTGGGAATCGGTCTAAGTGGTCTGTGGGCCCTGCGACGGCGCATCTCGACAGGTGCGTGAAATCGAATTCCACCGTGCCGATGGCGGAGGGCTGACTTATCTGTTCAGCCCTCGCGCCAGCCCTGGCAATCAATGTCCGTGTTTCCATCCCGCAGCTTTGCGTTCGGCGTCGCGCACCCAGTAGGGCGGCTGGCCGTAGTGAAGGTGGAGCCGGTCTTCATACTCCCGCGTGATTTTCCCGGGCTCTGAATACTCCGGCGCACTCCTGATGTCGTCCCGCGAAAGAGCGACATAGACGTTCGAATCCGCCCAGCTTACCCGTTCAATCCATGCGGGCGAAACCAGTACCTTCTTACCCGGCCACCAGTCGTGCGTGGCCACCTCGAGGTAGCGAATGGCCCACGATTCGTCGTCCACAAGGAACCCGGCCACATGGCCGATTTCACCGTCAATCGCCGCAATGTGATAACCCATGACGGCATCCGTGCTGCGCAGATGTGAATCCGCCGCCGTTTTGTCTGCGACAGGTGGGGTCGGGCCGGCCGGTGCATAGGCCAGGCCCGCCGGATAAAAGGCCGGCCCCCACATGTACGGACCGCTCCAGTAGGACGGATATCCGTAATAGCCGAAGAATTCCGCCTCCTGTTGCCGGGAGACTGGCCGGTGCGTACCAATGTCGGGGCTGTTCTCCACCTGCTTTTTGGTCAGTGACACATCCAGCCGTCTGCCTTGCCAGTCCGTATGGACCACAGAGATAGGCGAGATCAGGACCTCTCGTCCGCCCAGCCAGCCGCCGGTATCCACCGTGAGATAGCGAATGGCCCACGTTTCATCGTCGAAATAGAATTCCTCTACAGTGCCGAGTTCGCCTTCATTGGCCCGGATCGTGAAGCCCTTCAGGTTCGTTGTATTGGTCAGCATGTCTTTTACCTCGCCACACCTATCGTGCGCCTGCTCCGGCCAACTCCCCGGAATGCACAGTCACACTGAAGGGCCGCGTGCTTTCCAGGACGCCTCTCGCTTTTTCCACGTCGGATGCCGAGCCGTGCACCATAACGAGGAACTTGTCCGTCTTAATCGCCGTTTCGTATTTGACGATACTGTCTTTTGGAATCCCGATGCTGTAGAGGCCCGCCCCGACAGCGCTTACGCCTCCCACTACAGCCGCGCCTTCCAGTGCCGCCACGATCCACCCGACCACCGGGCCCGCCGCCAGCACCGGGCCGATACCGGGGATAAAAAAGAACGCCGATCCGAAAAGGAATCCCCAGAAGCCGCCCCAGAAAGCCCCGGTCTTGCCCCAGTACTTCATACGGTCGCCGATATTGTAGTAACCCACCACGTGTTCGTCCGTATGGGGATCCCTGCCAATGATGGACAAGGTGCGCATGTCGATTCCCCTGCGCTGTAGCTCCTTGACCGCTTCTTCCGCTCCCGCATGCGTGTCATAGACAGCCACTGTTGCGTTTTGCTCAGACATTTTAAATCTCCTTTGATTAACCCTTACTGCTAAGGCACGGGAATGGCCGAACGCGCCTGATGCCACGCCTTCCGCGCTATACTCAGCCCTTCGTTCCGCCGGAAGAAGATGACGACTGCATTTCTCGTTCATGCAAGTGCCGACCAGGAGTCTGCAAAGCAGCTGGCCGCATTCCTGGAGTTTGGCTGTGATCTTACCTGCTACGTTGACGAGGGTCTGATTGGCGACGGTCAGGACCTCATCTCAAGAGCGGAGGACGGCCTCTCTGCCGATGTGCTGGTGCTGCTGTTATCTCCTGCATCGTCTCCAACCCGCTGGGAAAGGCAGCGGTGGGAACCGGTTCTTGTGGATCAGGCGCGGCGCGCGCACGTGGACGTAGTGACCGTGTTACTCCGGGATTGCTCTTTCCCGCCGCTCCTGCGTCGCCGGGACTTCATCGAAGGGACCGTGAGTCTCTTAACGGCCGGCCGATTACTGAAGCGATGGTTCTGGGTCCGGGAGCACAAAACAGGCGAACAGGTGAGCGGGAACCTTTCGGCCGATCTGGGTGGTTTGTACCCGGTGCTCGCCGACCAGGCTGGTACGCTCACCGTAAGCGGCAACGATGCGTCGCGGTTCGCCAGGGAAGCTGCGCAGGAGTTCGCGGCGGTGCTGTGGGTCCCATGCCACGGTCGCACTTTGTCGCAAGCCGTGGGCGAACTGGGAAATCAGCTTGGGCTGACACTCGACGGTCCAGCCAGGGAGAACTGCAGCCGCGTTCGCGATCTGCTGGCGGCACGGCGGTGCCTGGTGGTACTCGATGCGCCCGCTCCTGAGGTCTCAGTGGAACTGATAGCCGGGGGACGCACATCCACGGCAATAACCTGCGACGCGGTGCAGATTCTGGAAACGCCGGACACTCTGCGGTATGCCCGAAGTCTGATCGCCGCGCGCCGATATGCTGAAGCCTACGAGCTGCTCTACAGGCTGCTTGACGCCGTGGTCGAGCCGGAAACCTGCGCGCGTGAGCTGACCTGGATCTGCGAGCATTGGAATCGCCCTGAGGAGGCGAATGTGCTGCGATATGACTATGGTTGGCCGGGGGCTGAGCAACTGACGCTTTTTTGAACCTCTCTCCGGACAGCGTGTCATCCACCCGTCACCTTAGCGGCCTGAGAAAGTGATATCGTGCGGGGGTGTAATCGACACCGGAAAGAGAGCTTTTCTTTATGCCCCTGACGAAAAGAGCGTTTGCGGAGTTTATCGGGACCTTCTGGCTCGTCTTCGGCGGATGCGGGAGCGCGGTGCTGGCCGCGGCTTTCCCGGGCCTCGGGATCGGCTTCGCGGGCGTTGCTCTGGCCTTCGGCCTCACGGTCCTGACCATGGCGTTTGCCATCGGCCACATTTCGGGATGCCACTTGAATCCCGCCGTTTCGGTGGGATTGGTTGTAGCCAGGCGGTTTTCTGTTGCGGAGCTGCCGGCGTACGTCATTGCGCAGGTGTTGGGCGGCATCGCCGGAGCGGCCGTGCTGTATACCATCGCGGCGGGCAAAGCCGGATTTGACCTCGCAGGCGGATTTGCCAGCAACGGCTACGGAGCGCATTCCCCCGGTGGCTACAACCTGGCATCATGCCTGACAGCCGAAGTGGTGCTGACCTTCATGTTCCTGATGATCATTCTGGGAGCCACCGACACGCGCGCCCCGAAGGGCTTCGCGCCGATCGCAATCGGCCTCGGGTTGACGCTTATTCATCTGATCGGAATTCCAGTGACGAATCTGTCGGTGAATCCGGCGCGCAGCACCGGTCCGGCCGTGTTTGTCGGCGGATGGGCGATCGCGCAGCTGTGGATGTTCTGGGTGGCGCCGATCATAGGTGCGGCAATCGCGGGCGCCGTGTATTCGGTCTTCGCGACCGAACCCGAACCGTCGGTGCGAGACAAAATGGCGGCGTCGGCAGGTTCCCGCTGAGCCTGCCCGGCGGCCCATCGCGCGCGGTTCATCGTTATTCATTCCCGATTGCCCGTTCTGCAGCCGGGCGCCGCTAGCCCCCTCTCCAACCCTCCCCCGGCAGCTGCCGGAACCATCAGGAGCAGCTCCAGGGTACTGGTACTGGTTTTCCGGGCTTACCTGTCGGAAATCTGATTCTTCGCCGATAGGTAATCATGCACGGATCGGTGACTCAGATCGCCAGCCGGCAGGAGGAAAACACCATGAAAAACATCCTGAAACTCGCGGGGATCCTGGCTTTCGCCATCGCATGCAACACAACTTGCTGGGCCGGCAGCGATAAGCTCTCGGCGGAACTCAAACCCGAAAACAGAACCGGCAGTCGGTCTGCCCAAAACCAGAATATAGAAGTAATTGTGCAGTATAGAGTTGTCCCGACGGAAGCGCACCATCAGAGGGTCGCGGCGCTCGGCGGCAGACTGAACGCGAAAATGGATTTCATAAAAGGCGCTCACTACACGGTGCCGAGTTCAGCCCTGGCGACACTGGCGGAGGATCCGGATGTCGCTTATATCACGCCGAACCGGCAGCTGGCATCGGCGTTCGACCAGATCACCGACGGCACTGTTCATTCCGACTGGGCCAACGCGGGCGGGATGACGGGCTCCGGCATAGGCATCGCGTTGATCGACAGCGGAGTCGCCAATATGCCCGACTTCTACACGGGTTCGACCAACCGCATCGTGTATCAGCAGTCTTTCCTCACCGCCGGTGCTGCCGGCAACCTGAGCAGCGCCGCCGATCAGTTCGGCCACGGCACCCACGTCGCCGGAATTCTGGCCGGTAACGGCGACGGCACGGTGTATGTCGGCATCGTTCCCAAAGCCAACATCATTAACCTCCGCGTCCTGGATGCCAACGGCAACGGTACCGACGCCGGCGTGATCAACGCCATCAATACCGCCATCTCGCTGAAGAACACTTACAACATCAAGGTCATGAACCTGTCGCTCGGGCGTCCGGTATATGAATCCGCTTCGCTCGATCCTCTTTGCCAGGCGGTCGAACAGGCATGGAAGGCCGGCATCTTTGTCGCGGTAGCCGCCGGGAATCAGGGCCGCAATAACACGATGAACACCAATGGCTACGGCACTATTACCGCGCCGGGCAACGATCCCTACGTCACGACCGTGGGTTCCATCAAGTCCGGAGGCACCACGACTATGGCCGACGACCTCATTGCCAGCTACAGCTCGAAGGGTCCAACCCTCTACGATCACTACGTCAAGCCGGACGTGGTTGCCCCCGGTAATGAGGTGATCTCCACCATGCCTGCCAGCATGACCCTGTCGAACCTGTACCCCGCCAATCGCGTGGGCACCACCAATTACTTCACCCTGAGCGGCACCAGCATGGCGACGCCGGTAGTGGCCGGCTTCGCGGTGATCGCTTTCGAGGGCGTGCCGGGCACTACGCCCGATCAGATCAAGGCGGGAATGATGCTTTCGGCCACCAAGAGCTACTTCCCGACCAGCAGCACCGTTGTGGACCCCACGACGGGAATCAGCTACACCAGCTATTACGACGTCTTTACGGTGGGCGCGGGCGAAGTGAACGTCGAAAGTGCCGCCTCTGTCACGCCTCCCCCGGCGAGCTACTCGGCCAAGTCTCCCGCGGTCGCTTACAACGCGACCACCGGCACTGTTTCCCTGCAAGGCATCGGCGCGGCGAACGTGGTATGGGGCACCAATGTGGTCTGGGGCACCAACGTGGTCTGGGGCACCGCCGCCGTCCTGGCCAACAACGTCGTCTGGGGTACCAACGTCGTGTGGGGCACGAGTTCGGATACCGGCTTCAATGTGGTCTGGGGCACTAACGTGGTCTGGGGCACATCGTCCACCGACGCGTCCTTCAGCATCGGAGCCATCAACACCGAGCCATAAACGAAACTACAATCCTCAGCAGTACGAAAAGGCCCGGAGCGATCCGGGCCTTCGGCGTTTTTGGCCGAAGCACCGAATATAGTGCCAGGCTGAGCAGTGCCCGCGCCGCGACCCGTTTTGCGCGTGTTCCTCAAACCGGTTCGCCAGATCAGCTGCGGTCCGGAGCGCGCGCCGCCAAGGGCAAACGGTTCAGGATCTGTAGCGGCGCCGTATAAACACCCGACGGCTCCGCCACCCCCGCAACGCCAGGAAATTATCGCATCATTTCCGAACCAGTCAGTTCGGCCGGAACCCTATGCTCGCAGCCTTGTTGTCGGCGCCGAGCATAATGCGCCATTCCGTCGAGCCGTGCTCGAACTTGACCGTATAAATATCCGCGCCGCCCGGCCCGACGCCCGTAAAGGTCACCGATTGCAGCGTGCCCAACTGCGCCATAGTGGTTTTCAACATGGGCAACTGCTGGCGGGTGACGGCGGCGAGCTGCGGGCTCATCTGATCGTAGTTCGGTTCTCCCCGCTGCAGTTCCTCGATGTTGCGGCGCAGCGCGGCCTCCGTTCCCGGCGACTGCGTCTGGTCTTTGAATCGCTTGGCGATGGCGGCGGATTCCTCAGCGGCGCGCTTCGTGTCGGCGTCGTTCATGCGCTTCGCGACAATGTTGTTTCCGTTCTGATGAAGGGTCACCTGGGTCGCCGCCCCCTGCTCGTTCACATCGAAGGTGAGCTGGGCATCCACGACCTTGAGGAAGAACTTACGCTCACTCTCGGCGAACACCTCGAACTTCGGCTGTCCGGTAAGTTGCGTGTAAAACGTGTTGCCATCCCGCGACATGGTCATAATCGCGCCAGGTCCGAGCTGATACTGGCCGACGTAGCGGTCGAAGGTCTTCGTATCCAGGGAAATCTGCTGGTGTTCGCCAGGCGCTTCGACTTTCAGCAGCGGATAACTCGCGTTGAGCAGGTGCCTGCCGATGTCGTCCTCACCCGCCGGCGTCGAGATGTTCGCGAGCACCACGACGCCCACGCGCGCCTTGGGATCGTATCCCATATATGTGCGATAGCCGCCGGTGCCGCCGTTATGCCAGATGATGGAGTTGCCGTCTTTAGTCTGAACGTGCCAGGCGTAAGCGATTTCCATGTCGGGTGCGCCGGCGGACCGCCGCACCGAAACCTCGTCCGCCATGGCCTGCGCCAGAGGCGTTTTGACGAAGCCGAGATTGGCCGCGAGGAACGTGAGCATATCGTTCGCGGTCGAGCGCAGCGCGCCGGCGCCGGCGAGCGTCGGGATATCCCAGTTCGCCACCGGCGCCAAAGCGGCGCTGTGTCCGACAGCAAGTCGCGCTTTCATTTCCGGCGTCAGCGTGACCCGCGTGTCTTTCAGGCCGAGAGGGTCGCACACCCGTGACCGAACGATCGCTTCGTAGCTCATGCCCGCGCGCAGCGTCAACACATGGCCCAGCAGCCCGACGCCGAGGTTGGAATATTCGTACTCCGAACCGATGTCGCGGGTCAGCTTATAGCCCGAAAGGAAGTCGTACAACTGCTGCACCGTGTAGTCGGCGTAAGGATTGTTCTCGTCCTTCGGCGTCATATTAGTCGGAAGGCGCGGCAGTCCGGAGCTCTGCGTCGAAAGATCCGCCAGCGTGATCTTGCGGCCATTGCGTTCCGGCACCTTCACGGTTTCCGGGAGATATTTCGCGATGGGATCGGTGAGCGCGATCTCGCCGCGCCGTACCATGTCCATGAGCACCAGCGAAGTAAACACCTTGCTCATTGAACCGATTTCGAAAACCGTATCGCCATCGAGCTTGCGATTGTCGTTCTTAGCGAGGCTTCCGTAGGAGACAACATGGCGGCCATTCGCGTCGACCATCCCAACCACAATGCCGGTGCCGTTGTTTTCCGCGCCGACCCGGTCCGCGAGAATCCTGCGGACCTCCGTGTCGGAAGGAACCTGACTGAATGCGAGTGTGCAGGAAAGGGTGAATCCCGCCAAAAACAGAGCGATGGAGCGCGCGCTCATGGGGTCTCCTTTCTGTCAATGATAGTCGTTTTCGGATCTTGCCGCCGTTCGCCGTTATGGCCCTGGCTTGACCGAAGATTGTTGGCGCCTGGAATCGCTGTAGTCCATCGTGGGGCCAGGCTTTCCAGCCTGCCGCCTTGGCTTCCGCCCGGCGTCTTCAAGCGTTCATGGAGCGCCCAATAGCATCAGCGATACGATCGACGCCTGGTATCGCGAGGCCTTCGGGAACATCAGTCGAAGGAAGAAGAATGTGCGGCGTCGTGATGCGAGCGGGCGGACCACTGATCTAACGCCAAAAGCAGCCAGTTGGATTCATGGATCGCATTCATGGCGCGCATCGCGAGAGAAGCCGTTCCTGGCCAGGTTGTTGTTAGACACTGAATGCAGCGTGGCGAACCGATACAGCAACTCGCCTGGGCGCGAGGTTGTCCCCTGACAGAATCCGCTTACCCGGCCGCGCGGGCCGCAGCCGCGCGAGTGCATCCCCGCTATACGGAGCGCCTGAGTTCGAATACCAGCGAGCCCGGCCAGAATGCTCAGCTTCTGCCCGATCTCGAAACCATCGAGGCGATAATCGACGTCGCATTCTGGGCCAGCCTGCAGCGCGAGGAGGGTTACCTTCCGCGCGTCTCGCTCGCCTTCGCGGCGCCCGTGCAGGTGCAGGATGCCCTCCGGTTTGAACGGCCTGTCCCGCTGGCATCGCGAAATCTGACCAGGCTCGGGCCGGCTGTCGAGCGCCCCGGAATCCATCTATGTATCTGGCAACAGCAGGGCGATCTTTCGATCTGGGGCGCGACCCGCAGCTTGCCGGTGTCCTGTTTTGTACTGGAAGTTGTGGGGCCCGGCATGCTTGTGATCAAACGCAGCCGCGGCGCGGATTCCGGAAAATTCGTCAACATCGCCTTACTGCAGGGCGCCGACATAAAGGTGGTGGATCAGGATGCCGGCAACGCGCCCGGATGTCCTGCGATCCTCGCATCACTCCTCGGACATCAGTCAGATTCCGCACCGCCTGACTCAGTTAATGTGCTGGTACAACTCGCCACCTCGATGCGCGCGCACGGCCGCGGCGGGTCGTTGCTCATCGTACCCGCAGGTTCGCAATCGTGGCTGGAGTCGGTTCTCACTCCGATCACCTATGCGGTGTCGCCCCCGTTCCGTGCCCTGGTCGACCTGATGCGGGAGGTTGGTCCCGAACGAACGCATCGGCGGTGGCAGGAAGCCCTGCATCGGCTCGTCGATGGTATCGGCGGCCTGACTGCGGTTGACGGCGCCACCATCATGACCGATGAATACGAATTGCTGGCCTTCGGGGCCAAGATCATTCGGCCTTCGAACGCCGAGCGCGTCCGACGCGTCCTGGTCAGAGAACCGATCGAAGGAACGGTCGCGGCTATCGCCGAACCCGCGCAACTCGGAGGCACCCGGCATCTCTCAGCCGCCCAGTTCATTCACGATCAGCGGGACGCGACGGCGCTCGTCGCCTCCCAGGATGGTCGATTCACCGTGTTCGGGTGGTCGTCTGCCGAACGGGTTGTCTACGCCAGCCAGATTGAGAGTTTACTGCTTTGAAGAAGAGCGACATAGAATCAACGGAGGAGAAAAGACAAATGAACCTGTCCCCCCGTTCGCGCCGATGGGCCGCGATTCTGCTCGCGGCGTCGGCGTCGTTAATCGCGTATGCGCAATCCAGGCTCCCTGCCGACCTCGATCCCCAATCGCGGGCCCGCCTTCCCTATCTGAAGAGGTCCGAGATGGACGCGAAGGGCCAGAAGCTTTTTGACATCTTTCCCGGCAAGGATGGCACCCTGCAGCGGACCTCTCGCATTCGCTTCCTATAACTCCGGCGTCGGGCAGGCTCTGCTCGATCTGCATAACGCCGCCGTAACTGGCGGAACGCTTGATCCGCACACGCGCGAACTCGCGATTCTGGTCGCATGCCGCGCCACCAACTATAACCTCGAATGGAACGGCCATGAGCCCAGCGGCCTCAAGGCTGGAATCGACCCCAGGGTGATCGAAGTCGTTCGAAACAACCGTCCGCTCACCGGTCTGGATGAAAAGGATGCTGCCGTCATCCGTTTCGGCCGCCAGCTGTTCGGCGACAGGAAGGTCGATTCCGCCACCTTCGCGAAAGCCGTCGAACTGTGGGGCAAACGCGGCACCATGGACATGGTGGCGGTGATGAACACCTACGCGGTGAGCGGCTATTTTGCCATTGCCGTCGATGAGCGTTCTCCCGAGGGCAAGCCCGCACTTCCAGCCGTAAAGTAACTTCATCCCGCCCTGCCCGTTAGTCGGTTGTCGGGAGGCACCCGACATCGTGATTCCGTGACCGGCGCCTGCTCGCGTCGAGCGTGATCGAAGTTGTGAAGTTGAGCGTCCCGTCCCTGTGTTCGAAACGATCAGCGGAATATATGTCGTGAAGCGATCTTTTAACAGGCTGCTGAAAAACGCTTCTTGCCACTCCCTTACGGTCGCGGTTCGGAAAAGCAGGTGCTGATTCCGCAGTGGTTACTGAACCGCGCGCGTCAGCAAGCGGCAACGAAAAGAGCTTTAGTAGTGCAGAGTACTTATTCATACACAATCGACATAGAAATCCGACTTTTCGCCGCCTGTATGCAAGCTGAGTGTCTTATACTCTGTGTGCCGCGGCACCAAATTCAGGTCACCCAGCGGTCTCGAGACCGAATCAGGAAGGAAAAAATCTATGGTCGGCAGGAATCTGTTAAGGAAAATGGATCGTACTACGATCCGATTATCAACATTCGCCGTATTCTGCTCGTTGTGCGCAGGCACCGCCTGGGCGGACGGTGCCGTGTATGCGATGAGCAACGCCCTCGGGAATAACCAGATACTGGTTTACCATCGCGCGGGCAACGGAAGCCTGAGTTCCACACCCACCCAGACGATCGGCACCGGCGGCGGCGGGAGCGGTCTCCAACTCTCCGGGGTCGACTCGCTGGGCTCGGCAGGCGGCGTCCAGCTGGACGCGGCACACCGGATCCTGTTCGCCGTCAACACGGAAACTGCCAGTGCCAATGGTGGCGTGGGCACGTACAACCAGGACTGCGCCCTGGGCACCATCACCTCATTCCTCGTCGCATCCGACGGCACGCTGACGTTCGCGGATCGCGTCTACTCCGGCGGGCTGTTTCCCAACAGTCTCACGGTCAAGGCAAACGGAAACGGGGGAGATGCGCTTTGGGTGCTGAACGCCGGGGGCCCGGGCATCTGCGCAATCCTGCCAAATATTACAGGCTTCAGCGTGAACGCCGCGGGCCAAATGCAGGCGACGCGCTCACAACGTGTAATAGATCCGGGCCCGTCGTCCGCGACCTCGGGCGTGAGCTGCCTCGCTGCCAGTGCGGAAGGGTTTAACGCATTGACGGGGGCTCCCGCGGCGGATTTCGCCTGCGGCTTGAATCCACCTTCGTTTCCCCGTTCGCCGGCCCAGGTCCGGTTCACGCCCGACGGCAATGAGTTGGTCGTGACAGTCAAAGGAACTAATGCGATCTACGCCTTTCCGGTTGACGCAAATGGGAACGCCGGCAGCCCCACAGTCACCCAGGCCCCGGGGCCCGCGTTGCCCGGCTTTTTCGGCTTCACTTTCACCAGGAACGGAATTTTTCTGGTCACCGAACTTTTCGGTACCGCCGCAAGCATCCCGGCGGGTGGCAGAGGCGCGCTCTCGTCCTTCGCGCTCAGTGAAACCGACGGCAGCCTGAACCCCATCAGCTCCGACGTAGGCGATGGAGGCACTGCGGCTTGCTGGATTGCGCTCGAACCCACCGCGGGCCAATACGCATACGTTTCCAACAACCTAAGCGCCAGCATCTCCAGTTATGCGCTGGGGAGACAGGGCAGCGTAACGCTGGTCGCGCCAAACGCTGCGACCGCCAGCGGGCCAAATGATCTGGCGACGGCCGCCGAAGGCGGCGCCAGCTTCCTGTATGTTGTCGAGGCAGGCACCGGAAATGTCGGGGCCTTCCAGATCAATCTGGCAAACGGCTCGCTCGCCCCGCTCAATGTGGCCACCGGCTTGCCCTCCGCCGCTCAAGGTCTCGCGGCGTACTAAAGCGGCCGTGCTCCCGTAAGGTCAAGTACCCGCCGCCATGGCTGCGGGAACTGAGACGCGATTGTTGGCCCGTTCACCAACTTCCGTCCGTAATCTTATCCACGGATTCAGCCGCTTACGGACGTTCAGTCCGCGCATCTCTCTTGCTCGACGTACACTTTATCGAGGATGGGCGGTCAACTCGGGCCGAGCGGTCCCGGACAATGCCCCGCTTGGCTGCCCGCCGGAAAGTAATTTTTGCCAAACGAACCCAAGCCGGGCCTTAACCACCCGCGTTTCTAGTAATATAGAGGGCGTGCGCGCAGCCGGTAATATCTGGACCCCGTAACATTTGGGGCCCCCGCACGCCTCTCAGAGGAGGTTATCGATGTTCATCACGAAGAAGCATCTCGCGCGCCGCACATTCCTGCGCGGCGTAGGCGTCTCTCTCGCCCTGCCCCTGCTCGACTCCATGCTCCCCGCGCAGACCCCGCTCGCGAAGACCGCCGCCAGTCCCAGTCCCCGAATTGGCTTCGTTTATGTGCCGCATGGCGCCGTGATGGACAAGTGGACCCCCTCCGCCGAAGGCACTGGCTTTGAATTTTCGCCGATCCTCAAGCCCCTCGAACCTTATCGCGACCGCCTCAACATCGTCAGCGGCTTCGGCCATCGCGCCGCCGACACCACCGCCGTGCACTCCCTCAGCCCCACCACCTGGCTCAGCGGCGTTCGCCCCAAACCCACCCAGGGTGTCGACGCCTACGCCGGTATCACTGCCGACCAGATCGCCGCCCAGCACCTCGGCCAGAAAACCGCTTTGCCGTCGATGGAACTCGCCACCGAAGATCACGCCGGCCTCCTCGGCGCCTGCGATCGCGATTACGGCTGCATTTACATGAACACCCTCTCCTGGCGCACCCACACCACCCCGATGCCCATGGAGATCAACCCGCGCAAGGTTTTCGAACGCCTCTTCGGCGGTGGCAGTTCGCCTGCCGAACGCGCCGCCCGCGCCGCGGAAGACCGCAGCATTCTCGACGCGATTCTGCAGGAAACCAACGGCCTCACCAAAAACCTCGGCGCGCACGACCGCGCCACCGTCAGCGACTATCTCGAAAGCGTGCGCGAAATCGAGCGCCGCATCCAGAACGCCTCCTCGCAGTCCGCCGCCGACATAGAACTGCCCGCCGAGCCGGTCGGAATTCCGTACTCCTACGACGACCATCTCAACATCATGTACGACCTGATCACGCTGGCGTGGCAGGCCGACATCACGCGCGTCTTCACCTTCATGGTGGCGCGCGAGGAGAGCAATCGCACCTATCCGCAGGTCGGCGTCTCAGACGGTCACCACGCCACTTCGCACCACCAGAACCGGCCCGAGAAGCTCGAAAAGCTGGTGAAGATCCAGACGTATCACACCAACATGCTGGCCGGCTTCTTCGACCGTCTCCACAAGACGCGCGACGGTCAGGGCTCCCTACTCGACAACTCGATCATCGTTTACGGCAGCAACATGTCGAACAGCAACGTGCATAATCATTTCCCGCTGCCGACTCTGGTCGCGGGCGGCGGTGCGGGCCAACTTAAAGGCGGACGCCATCTGAAGTATCCGGATCACACGCCGATGACGAACCTGCTGCTCACGGTCCTCAACAAAACAGGCATCCCGATGGACAGCCTGGGCGACAGCACGGGCCTCCTGGAGAATTTGTAATGCTTAGTGGGGCCAGGCATTCGTGCCTGCCGCCGGGCTTCCGCCCGGCGTCTTTCTTCCTCCTGGCGCTGAGCGCGTTCGCCGCCACCGGTGTCAACGCCCCCGAACCCGACGGCACGACGCCCCTCATGCGTGCCGTTCGCGAAGACAAGCCCGCCGAAGTTGAACGCCTCCTGCGTGCCGGCGCCGACGTGAAAGCCGCCAACCGCTACGGCGTGACCGCGCTTTCGCTCGCCTGCATCAACGGCAACGCCGCAGTCATCGACAAGCTTCTCAAAGCCGGTGCCGATCCCAACGCCGTCGGAGCCGAAAACGAAACGCCGCTGATGACCGTCGCCCACACCGGCAACGTCGATGCCGCAAAGCTCCTGATCGCCCATGGCGCGAAGGTCGACGCGCGCGAGGCCTGGCATGGCGAAACCGCCCTGATGTGGGCCGCCGCCCAGCGTCATCCCGAGATGGTCGCCGCGCTCATCGCCGCCGGCGCCGATGTCAATGCGATGTCCACTGTCGTGCACTGGGAGCGCCAGACCACTGCCGAGCCTCGCGAGAAATGGCTGCCGCCGGGCGGCTTCACGCCTCTCCTGTTCGCCGCGCGCGAGAACTGCGTAGCCTGTGTGAAGGTCCTGGCTGAGCACGGTGCGAATCTCAACCTCGCCGATCCCGATGGCATCACCCCGATGGTCAACTCCATCATCAACGGCCACTACGATGTCGCAGCTCTTCTTCTCGAGAAGGGCGCCGACCCCAATCTCTTCGACAAAACCGGCCGTGCCGCTCTCTACGCCGCCGTCGATGCGCACACCATGCCGTATTCGAATCGCCCGTCGCCCGATGAGTCTCCCAACGACATCTCCAGCTTCGATCTGATCAAGGCGCTCATCGCGCACGGCGCGCAGGTCAATATGCAGCTGAAGTCGCAGCAGCCTTACCGCAGTAAGGTCGATCGTGGTGACGACACCATGCTCACCACCGGCACCACGCCGATCCTTCGCGCTGCCAAAGCCGGCGATGTGCCTGTCATCGCTCTGCTCCTCGAAAAAGGCGCCGATCCAAAGCTCTCCACGCGCAACGGCATCAACCCGGTTATGGCCGCCGCTGGGCTCGGCACCAACGAATCCGACGGCGTGGGCCGCAAGAAGACGCAGAAAGACGCGATCGACTCCATTGACCTTCTTCTCAAAGCCGGCGTCGATATCAACGCCGTGGACAGCCGTAAAGAGTCGGCTCTTTTCGGCGCCGCGCAGAAGGGGTGGGACGAAGTCGTGACGTATCTCGCCGATCACGGCGCGCGCCTCAACGACAAAGATCAGAAAGGTCTCACCCCGCTCGACGCCGCCATGGGCCTCGCCGGCGGACTGGGCTTCGACAACATGACCGGCGACGTGCACGAGTCCACCGCCGCTCTGCTGAAGAAGCTCATCGCGAACAAACAATAATCATGCAGACCAGAAAACTCGCTGACACCGGGCTTGAAGTTCCGGTCATCATGCTGGGCGGCAACGTCTTCGGATGGACCGTCAACGAAGCCGATTCCTTCCGCCTCCTCGACGCGGCCTTCGACTCCGGCCTGAACTTCATCGACACCGCCGACGTCTATTCGCGCTGGATTCCCGGCCACGTGGGCGGCGAATCGGAAACCATCCTGGGAAAATGGTTCGCGCGCAGCGGCAAGCGCGACAAGGTCATCATCGCGACCAAGCTTGGCATGGACATGGGCGACGGCAAACAGGGTCTCTCTGCGAAGTACATGGTCGAAGCGGTGGAAGCTTCCCTGCGCCGTCTGCAGACCGACCGCATCGACCTCTACCAGTCGCACAGGGACGACGAGAAGACCCCGCTCGACGAAACACTCGGTGCATTCGACAAGCTGGTCAAGCAGGGCAAAGTTCGCTTCATTGGCGCGTCGAATTACAGCGGCGCGCGCCTGCGCCAGGCCCTGGAGACGAGTAAGCGGAATCATATCGCGAGCTACGTCACGCTCCAGCCGCACTACAACCTGGTCGAACGTGAACCCTACGAGACCGATCTCGCTCCTGTCGTGGCTGAATACGGCCTCGGCGTGATTCCGTATTTCTCGCTGGCCGGCGGATTCCTCACCGGCAAATACCGCACTCAATCCGACGTCGAGGGAAAAGCCCGCGCCGGTATTGTCGGGAAATACGTCAACGCCCGCGGACTCGCGGTGCTCGATGCGCTGGACGCCATTGCGAAGCAACACAACTCAACGCCCGCGGCCGTAGCTCTTGCGTGGCTCAGCGCGCAGCCTGGAATTCTGGCGCCGATCGCCAGCGCCACGAACGAAAAGCAGCTTGCCGATCTGGTTGCGGCAGCGGAACTGAAACTGGACAGCGCGTCTCTCGAAAAACTTTCCGCCGCAAGCACGTTAGCCGTGTAACGCCGGCGATCTTGTCGCCGGTTCTTTGTGTTTGATTCCTACAGTCGCGACAGCGGTCTGCGATGCCGCCCGCTCTTCGCTTCTTCTTCGGAAACGATGCGCGGCCGAAAGCCCTCGGGAACCACCACAGGTCCGCTCTGCAGCGCCTCCTTGAAGTGCTCCTCGAAGGCACCGGGCGACACACCGGGCGGTGCCGTCGTATGGTGACGCGACGCGTCACTGGCAACCGGTGCGATCCCTCTTTGTTCGAACAGTCGCTCCACCGCTGAGATCAGCCGCTGGAAATTCTGCTCGGCTTCCACCGCGCGCTGGCTGAGCGCCGTGATCACGGCCGACTGATCGACCAGCGCCTTTTCCAGTGCCGCCATCCGCGTGGAGACCTTGCTCTCGATCGACCGTTCGAACCCAGTGAGCCGCGCTTCCATCGCTTCCCGCATTTCGCGCTGCAGTTGCGCACGCAGCTGTTCCACATACGGCGTCAGCATCGTGTCGACTATCGACTCCAGCATCGGCCGGTTGGCGTTCTCGACTGCCTTAACCCGCTCTTCGATGCGGTCCAGCCGGTCTTCTATCCGGTCGGTCACGCCGGGGTCGTTCGGGAGATTGCTCATTGAAAGTGACTGACGTTTTCGTCCACCGCCGAATCCCACACCCAGGCCGGTCCCCACCGCAACCGCTATGCCCTTAAGGATCCGGCTCGACATAGGTTCAGGTTCACTCCGAGTATACGGCCCACTGTTCGGGGTCGCAAGGGCGGGAAGACGCACCGAGCATCTGCGCGATCATGTGCATCGTCTCAGCGACACGCGGTCCCGGCCGGTTGAAATAACGATTGCCATCGGCGATGCAGAGCCGCCCGTTGCGGACGGCCTTCAGCCGCCGGAAATCCGGGCGTTCCGTGAGCCAGTGCATTTCGCCGCGCGTGCGCGCCAGATCGAAGCCGCAGGGCGCCACGATGATGACGTCCGGATCGCATGCCTGAAGCTGCTCCCACGTGATCCACGGCGAGTGAATACCCGGTTTGCCGAAAACGTCGATGCCGCCCGCCAGCTCGATGAGTTCCGGCGTCCAGTTGCCCGCCGCCATCAGCGGCTCGATCCATTCGATGCACGCGACGGTCGGGCGCGCCGGCGGATTCACCGGCTGCATGCGCTGTTTCAGCCCGCCGATCAACGGTTCCGCATCCACACCGGCGGCTTCTCCGACCCGTCGGAAATCGTCCCATATGTCCGCCAGCGAAACCGGATTGAGCGCCACAATCCGCGGCGCGCTGGCGAGCCTTGACGCGACGGACCTTTCGACATCGCGCAGACTCACAGCGCAGACATCGCACTGCACCTGCGTCAGAATATGCGTCGGCTGCAGGCGTTCGAGCACATCGTCGAAAACTTCGTAAATCGAGAGCGCGTTTCGCGCCGAGTTCTTCACCTGTTCGTCGATCGCGCGGCTGTCGGCCGCGACGTCGATCAGCGGCTTTGTGCACACCGGAACATCAAAAACCGACGGCGGGTAATCGCACTCGTGAGATCTGCCAACCAGCAGATCGATCGCGCCCAGTGCGTCGAGAATCTCCGTAGCGCTCGAAAGCAGCGAGACAATCCGGCGCGTCAAGCGGCAACGGCAGCTTTATCGTGCGCCATTCTGCGCACGAGCAGTTCGTACAGTCCGAAGATCGCCGCGGAATAGACCAGGTCGCCAGCCAGCGTGCGGCCCCAGAACGGCAGCGCCTGAACATAGGCTGTCATCAGTCCGCTGAAATCGGCCGAGATGCCCGGGTAGTGCAGCGCCACGCCTTCGATCCAGTAACCGAAATTGGTCAGCACGAAGAACTGCGCACTGCACACGAAAGCCGCCGCGCCCACGCGCATCGGCGTCACTTGCCGAACCAGGCGTCGCCCGATCCACACATTGATCATGAACGCGGCGTAGATCAGCGGCGATGCCAGGGTGTATCCGCTGTGCGCGCCGCCCGCGCGTCCGACGATCGGATCGGTCGCCACCATCACCGCCAGCGGCAGCAGATAAGCCCACAGCCCGGCCACCCGCGATCCCGCGAAAAGGCACGAGCCCCCCAGCGGCGTCACGTTGGGAGCATGCGGCACCAGACGCCCGAGAGCGCTCAACAACGTGAGTCCGATGGTCAGCGGCCGGGAATGTTGTTCGTTCTGCATACTCGTCCTCTTATGGTAGCTGAGAGGCCGCCCGGTTGGGCTCCCACAAAGTCTCTGCCACGCCCATGCGATGGCTGGCCCAGCGGCTCCACACAAACAGCGCGTCGCTGAGCCGGTTGAGGTACTTCACAATCGCTTCGTCCACTTCAGCCGTAGCCGCCAGCGCCACCGAGGCCCGTTCGGCGCGGCGGCACACCGTCCGGCAGATGTGCAGTTCGGCGTTGAGCCGCGAACCGCCCGGCAGCACGAATGACCGCAAGCCCGGCAGTTCTTCATTCATCCGATCGATTTCGCGTTCCAGTTGTGCCGCTCTCCGCCGCGGTGATTCGCGCCTGCTTCGGATGCACATCCTCGGGCAGCGTCGCCAGAATCGAACCGAGGTTGAACAACTCGTGTTGCACGCGCCCCAGAATGCCGTCCAGTTCCGGCAGTTCACGCGCCGACTCGCGCGCCAGCCCGATGAAGCTGTTCAGTTCATCGACGCGTGCCATACGCCTCGATACGGAGATCGTTCTTCGCCACACGCTGCCCGCCGGCGAGGCTCGTCTGGCCGCTGTCGCCGCGTTTCGTGTAGACGCGGTTGATGGCAACCCGCGGTTCATCGAAAGCCACCCTCATATTATCGGGCACGCGCCAGACTCCACTTCACGCCCGCAACCACGTTCAGAAACGGCGCCGGATATCCGTAGATCTCTTCGTAATGCCGATCGAGCGCGTTGCGCAGATTGGCATAAAGCGTCAGATTGCTGCGCAGCCGGTAGTTCACGTTGATGCCGGTGTTGACATATCCACCGCTCCGGAACAGGCCTGCCGAAGCGCCGTAATTCGGTTCCACATCCAGATCCCTGCCGCGAAAGTAGCCGGTCAGGTTCACATCGAACTTGCCGTGATGGAAGGTGACCACCGCCGATCCCGACTGCTTCGGCTCGCGCAGCAGCGGCTGGCCCGGATAGAAATACTGCTGCACCAGACCGATGCCGCCGTTGAGTGACAGCACCGCGCGTCTCCAGCCACATGTAGTTGCCCGTAACGGACAGCCATGTCGCGGGCCGATACTTCGCGCTGACTTCCACTCCCTCGGCGTTCGACTTCGCCACATTGTCGGTGTAATACTGCGACAGCACCGACAACGACCCGCCCAGCGACACGATCAGATCTGCGATAGTCGTTGTGAAAGCACGTCGCATCGAGCGAAAACTGGTTTTTGAAGAAGCGCTGCTCGATGCCGATGTCGTAGCTTTCCGTGCGCTCCGGCTGCAGAGCGGGATTGTTGGTGAACGCCAGATCGGAGCCGCCCGGCGGACGGATGCCGCTGCCATAGGAAGCGTGCAGGCGCAGGTTCGGCTCGATCAGGTAAGCGCCCGAAATGCGCGGATTCAGCCGCGAATAATCGCGCGCGGGGAAAAAGGGCCGCGGTGGAGCGTTGTCGGCGTCCCCGGGCACTGCGAAGGTCTGAAACAACTCCTCGCGCACCCCGACATTCAGGAAGAGCTTATTCGAGAACGCGAAATGATTGTCGAGATAGATGCCCTCGTTATCGCGGCGCAGCGGAAAGATGTTCGAGTTGGTGTCGGTGACGTACGTGTTCTCCATTTCCTCGCGCGCGAACGTGAAACCGCCGGCCAGGGTCCAGAACCGCAGCACGCGGAAAGTGCCGCGCGCGTCGCCGTATCCCCGGATGTCCTTGTTGAAGCTGTCTCCGTACGGGCTGATGTAGAAGCTGTTGTTCAGGAAGAAACCCGCGGTGATGTCGAGGCGCGCATCCGAAGTGAAATCGTTCTGGTAGTGCAGACCCGTCGGTCGACGTGTTGTTCTTGCTGCGGCTGATCAGGTCGAGACCCGGATAGAGCCCCCGCGGATTCGAACCGTAAGGCCCCGGCTCACCCACGTTGTTCGAATTGAAATTCCCGAAGATGAAAAGGCTCTGCGTGTACCAGCGGTGTTCAGCCGACAGAAACACGTTGTCGTTCCGGTAATCGCGTGTTCTGCACCGGGCCGTTGGTCAGCAGGCTCGAGAGCGACCCCGCGAGCCCCCAGCCATGCGTCAGGAACGATCCGCTCAGCCGCGAACCGGTTCTCGTCGTGCGTTCCGCCTTCGGCGAGGAAATCGAGCGACGGTCCGTTCTCCGGCGAGCGCGTCACGAAATTCACCACGCTCGCCGATCGCATAAGAACCGTACACCGCCGACTGCGGTCCGCGCGCCACATCGATCTCGGAAATGAAGTCCGACGGAATCTGCGAGAAATCGAACAGCCCGCCGTAATAGAAGCTGTTGATCGGAATGCCGTTCAGCATTCACCAGATTGTAGTTCGAACGACCCGCCGCGCACGAACAGATCGGCCACCGATCCGCGCGCGCCGTTCTGCGCAAAGACCAGGCCCGGAAGTTCGCGCATCAGATCGAAAGGCTGGGCTTCATTGCGCTCGCGAATTTCGGCGCTGGTGATGACGCTCGACACTCGTACCCTGCTGGTTCGCGGGGACATCGATAGCCGATCCCTCCACGCGCACCGAATCCGACTGCGGCGCCAGCTGCAGGACGATGTTCGAAACGCCGGCCGCCACGGTCACCAGTCTGGAATCCGGGCGCAGTTACCCGCAGCCGGTAGTTTTCATAAAGGGGCGAAACGTTGAAGTCGAAATGCCCCTGATCGTCCGTGATCTGCTGCCACGATCACGCCGACATCGTTGATCGCGGCTACCTGCGCGCCGGCGACGGGCATCATGCGACGGGATCGAAAACGGTTCCCTTAATTTCCGCGGCGCGAAGCCCCGCGGGAGTGAAACGAGGAGAAGCGACGACGCAAAAAGCGCCGCCGCCATGGACGTAAATGGCGTGTGCGGTTTCATATCGGGCAGCCCTGCGCTGCCGTCCTTTCCGCCTCAGTTTTGGTTACGGAAAGTTATCTCCGCAATCACGCGGGCCGGTCTCCTGACTTGCGCGTCATCGGAATCCGCTCGCCTTCCCATCCCGGAGGACAGTGGCTTATGAGCGGATCCTCGGCGCTTACAGTGGCGGGGCCGTGCTGGATTTCCACCGGCTTCCCAATACTGCGCCAGCGTGCAACTGAAGCATTCACAGCTTAGCAAAAACCGCGGCAGAGAGTAGAATGACAATCAGCCGGCTGCAGTATGAAAAGCATCCTGGTGGTGGACGACGAACCGGAAATCCTGAAACTGGTTTCCGCTATGCTGACCGCGTCCGGTTATCGCGTATTCAGCGCCGCGAACGGCGATCAGGCACTGCGTATTTTCTCGCATAACCCTGATATCGACCTTCTGCTGACCGACGTGGTGGCGCCGGGAATGAGCGGTCCGATGATCGCTGACGACATCGCCGCGCGCCGCCCCGATATCAAGATCCTTTTCATGAGCGGTTACAAAGGCACCCAGATAGTGCAGCGTTACGTGGTGGAGCAGGGCTATTCCCTGATTGTGAAGCCATTCACCATGGCGCAGCTTTCTGATAAGGTGAAAGCCCTCCTCGGCGATGACGCGAAATACATTGCAACCAGCTGACGGGCGCTTCGCTGAGATAAGCTGACAACAGGGCTGTTCGTTGCCGTTTTCCCGCCTTTTCCCGACACTCGCGGTTTGCAGCCTCTTTGCAGCACTGGTCGGCTGCACCTCGAAGCCGCCGGCGGCGCCCGCCATCGGCCATGCGTACGCCGGCCCTGCCACACTGAACCTCCATCAGGAAATCGATTCCAAATCGCCCACCGTGGCGACTGTGCATCACGGCGACCGGCTCGAGATCGTCGCACAGCGGCGCCGCTGGTACAGAGTGCGGACCGCCAGTGGCGCGGAAGGCTGGACCAGCGATCGTGAACTCCTCGATTCCTCCCAGATGCATCGCCTGAAAGCGCTGGCCGCCGAAACCAACGGTTTGCCGTCACAGGGTGCGGCGACAACTTTCAGCGCGCTCAATGTTCACACCGAACCGTCGCGCCAGTCTCCCAGCTTCGTGCAGATGAAGGAGCACGAAAAAGTTGACGTGATCGCGCACCGGGTGTCCTTGCGCGCCGTCGCGCTCGAAAAACGGGAACTGGTGCCGCCCCGGCCGAAGATCGAGAAAAAATCGAAGGATACCGAAACGAAGTCGAAGATTCCGCCTCCACCCGCCCCACCCGTTCCTCCGCCGCCTGCCGACTGGCAAGAACTCTCAAAACAGGGCGAGCCGCCGCCCGACGAGACCGAAACGCCGCACGGTCCGGTCGACGACTGGACGCTGATTCGCACCGAAAACGGCCAGAGTGGCTGGGTGCTGACGAGCTCTCTTTATATGGCGATTCCCGACGAAGTCGCCCAATACGCGGAGGGGCACCGTATCACTTCTTACTTCTCGATCGGCAAGGTCCGCGACGGCGATCAGCAGAAAGACATCTGGCTTTGGACGACCTCGGAGGGCCTCGGCGAAGATCATGATTTCGACGGCTACCGCGTGTTCACCTGGAGCGTTCGCCGGCACCGTTATGAAACGGCTTTCATTCAGCGGCGCGAACGGGGCTTCTTCCCTGTAATGGCGAAGCCGGGCGAGTTTTCCGTTTGTCTCGAGCAGTCGGATGGCGCCAGAGTCAGAAAACAGTTCAGATTATTGGACACCTCGGTACGGGCGGCGGGCGTGACCGCCTGCATGAAAACCGCGGAACAGGAAGTCGCCGCGCAAAACCTGGTCGACAGCCCTGCGGCGGCGGAAAAACAAAGCACCCGCAAAAGCCTTATTGCGCGTCTGAAGGCAAAGATTCGGTCATTGTTCGGAAAGTGATAACTTCACACCATGGGTAAGTTTCTACTGGGCCTCCTGACAGGTTTCGTCGTGACGGTTCTGATCGTTTTGATCGCGGGCTTCGCGATCGCGTCGCTGCGAACCAAAGCACCTGCCGTGGCAGATGGTTCGACGCTCATTCTGCAGCTCAGCGGCGACGCGCCCGAGGCGCCCTCTCTGGATTATTCGGTCTTTCCGGTGCTTCAGAACCGCACACCTGTAACAGTTGAAGATCTGTGGGCTTCGCTGCGCCGCGCCGCGTCGGATTCGCGCATTAAAGCCGTGATCTTCGAGCCCTCCGGAGCGAGTGTCGGATGGGCGAAGATGCAGGAAATCCGCAGCGATCTCGAACAGTTCCGCAAATCGGGTAAGCCGCTGATCGCTTACCTGAAGGCGCCGAACACGCGCGATTACTACATGGCGACCGCGTGTTCGAAGATCTACATGCCGCCCGCCGACCGGCTCGATCTCAAGGGCGTCGCCCTCGAGCTGATGTATTTCAAGAACACGCTCGACAAGCTCGGCGTCAAAGTGGATGTCGAGCACGTTGGCAAATACAAAGACTACGGGGACATGTTCACCCGTGCGTCAATGAGCCCCGAGACCCACGAAGTGATGTCGAGCCTCGTCGACGAGCTTTACGCCGATCTGGTGCGTACCATCGCCAAGGGCCGGAACAAAAGCGAAGAAGCCATTCGCGCCGCGATTGACGACGGGCCGTTTCTCTCCAAACAGGCTCTGGCAAAAGGCCTGGTGGACGAACTCCGCTACGAGGATCAGGTCCTCGGTGAACTGAAAACGGAGCTGAAGCAGTCCGAGATCAAAAAGATCAGCGAGCACGATTACTCGAATGTGGCGGACACCTCGGCCATCGGCGGCGACAAAATCGCGTTCGTGGTGGGCGAAGGGTCGATCACCACGCGGCGATCCGGACTCCTCAACCGGGAACGGCCTGGAATCGGAAGCCTTCGACAAGATGCTGAACCGCGTCGCGAACGACAAATCGATCAAAGGCGTCATAGTGCGCATCGATTCGCCGGGCGGCGAGGTGACAGCCTCCGATGACATGTGGCGCGCCATGAACGAGCTCCATAAGAAGAAACCCGTCGTGATCTCGATGTCGGACGACGCGGCATCGGGCGGTTATTACATGGCGATGTCGGGCGACCCGATTATCGCCTATCCCGGAACGATCACCGGCTCCATCGGCGTGGTTTTCGGCAAGCCCAACCTGCACGGGCTGTACGACAAGCTCGGCGTCACCAAGGATTCGGTCAGCCGCGGCCGCTTCGCCATGATCGAATCCGACTACGCTTCGCTCTCTGAACCCGAACGGGCAAAGCTGCGAGAGGCCATCGATATCGATTACGAGGATTTCGTGGCCAAGGTAGCCGCAGCGCGCCGGAAGCCGGTTTCCGCCATCGAACCGATTGCCCAGGGCCGCGTTTGGCTGGGCGATCAGGCCAAGGCAAACGGTCTCGTCGACGAACTCGGCGGCATCGATCGCGCCATCGAAGTGATCAAGGCGAAGTCAGGAATTCCGGCCTCGGGCAAGGTGAACCTGGTGCTTTACCCCGCCAGGAGAAGCCTCTTCGAACTCATTTTTAAATCCAACACCGATTCCGACGCGGACGCCATGCTCTCGGGTGTCGGACTCGCTCCGCTTCGCGCCGCGTGGCACGATGCCAGCCTGCGGGTCTGGATGCGCGGCGGCATGCTGCGCATGATGCCTTTCACGATTCAAATTCGGTAACGCATTTTTTCTCCGATTCCTGTCGTTAAACTCTTGCCTCGGCATGAGACCTTGCGGCATATTGAAAGCAGTACGTCCGAACCCGATGTAAAGAGCGTCAAATCCGGGGTTTTCGCTTCTTCGCCGACTGGCGGCCGCGAATGCCATCATGATGTGCAGCGCGTTCGGGCCGAGAGCACGCAGGCATGGCGGAGAATTTCTTCTACTTCACGGAACTCCTCGGCCTTCCGGTCTATGACCTGAAGCAACGCCTCATCGGCCGTGTCCGCGATGCCGCTCTGGTTCCGCTGATTCATCCTGCCCGCATTGACCGCTATCTCGTCGGCGCCGGGTTCTTCATGGCTCTCCATTCGTTACGACCAGATTGCAGCCATCTCGCTGAACGGCATCCAGCTCTCGAACGAAAAGCTCTATCCGTATCACTCCGACGAATACATGCTGCGCATCCAGCGCGATCTTCTCGATCAGCAGATCATCGATGTCAACGGCCGCAAGGTCGTACGCGTGACCGACGTCAGTCTGGAAGTGACCGCGGGGCGAGCGCGAATCGCTGATGATCCTCGAAGTGGACGTGGGCGTGCGAAGCATTCTGCGGCGTCTGCTGCAGGGGGTCGTACCGCGCCGCCTGGATTCGCCGGCTGCAGCAGCCCATTTCACCGAACTCCATCCGCTGGGAGTTCTGCAATATCGTCGAAGCCGACCCGCTGCGGCGTCTTCGTCTGAACATCTCGAACGAAAAACTGGAGCGCCTGCATCCGGCCGATCTGGCGGACATCGTCGAAGAACTCGGTCCGGCCGAGCGCGAGGCCATCTTCGAAACCATGGACAGCGAAGTCGCGGCCGAAGCGCTTTCGGAGATCGATCCCGAAATGCAGGCCAGACATTCTCGAGTCGCTCGAACCGGAAGTGGCCGCGGATATCGTCGAAGAAATGTCTCCCGACGAAGCTGCCCACGCGCTTTCCGAACTGAAGGATGAAACCACGGCCGAGATCCTCGAGGAGATGGAGAAGGAACCGCTCTCGGAAGTCAAAGAACTGCTCGAATACGACGAAGGAACCGCGGGCGGCATGATGAACACCGAAGCCATCGTGCTGCCGGAAGAGACGACGCTCGCCGCGGCCATGCTGAGCCTCCGCGAGCACGAAGATCTGCTGGAAAACACGCACGTGCTCTTTCTCGCGAATGACGCCGGGCGGATCACGGGCGCGGTACCGCTCGCGCGCTTATTTCTGGCCGACGGTTCGACGCATCTGCGCGAGCTCTCGGGCGACCCGCTCATCTCCATCAAAGCCGACGAAAAGGAAAACAGAGTCACCGAGCTGTTCGACAAATACAACCTGCTGGCGCTGCCGGTGGTGGACGATGACGGTTCGCTGGCGGGCGTGATTACCGCCGACGATGTCATCTCGCTCCTGCGCCAGCGGTAAACTTCCTGATGTTGAAACCGATACGCCGCGTCGCCGTTCTCGGAGCCGGAACCATGGGTTCGCGCATCGCCGCGCACCTCGCCAACGCGCAGATCCCTTCCCTGCTGCTCGATGTGTCGCCGGAAGCCGCGCGCCATGGCCTCGAAGCTGCTCTGAAAGGACGTCCTGGCGCGTTCTTCGTTCCCGAGGCGGCGGGCCTGGTGACGACCGGCGGCTTCGATGAAGACCTCGAAAAGATAGCAGACTGCGACTGGATCATCGAGGCTGTCACGGAGAATCTCGCCATCAAGCGCGGGCTCTACGATCGTGTGCTGCCGCTGCGATCGCCGGGCACCATCGTCTCGACCAACACCAGCGGCATCCCGCTGGCGCAGATTGCGGAGGGTTATCCCGAGGAATTCCGCCGAGCACTTCCTTGGCACGCATTTCTTCAATCCGCCGCGCTATCTGCATCTGGTCGAGATCATCCCGGGACCTGAGACCCAACCGGAGATCGTTTCGTTCATCGCCGATTTCTGCGATCGCCAGCTCGGCAAGGGCGTGGTGCCCTGCAAAGACACCCCCAACTTCATCGCCAACCGCATCGGCGCTTTCTTCGGCTCTACTGTGCAGCGCCTGACCGTCGAGCACGACCTTACGATCGAGGAAGTCGACGCCCTGACCGGGCCGCTGATCGGTCTGCCGAAAAGCGCCAGCTACCGGCTGCTCGATATTGTCGGTATCGACGTCTGGGAGCATGTCACGAAGAACCTCTATGACGCGGTTCCCGACGATCCGTTCCGCGAACGCTTCCGCATTGAACCCTTTGTCGCGGAGATGATCCAGCGCGGATGGCTTGGCGATAAGCGCGGCCAGGGATTCTACAAACGCGTCGGCAAGGATCGCGAGATCCACGCGCTCGACCGCAAGACTTTCGAATATCACCCCGCGGATAAGCCGCGCTTCGCATCGCTCGAGACCGTGCGCAAAATCGAACCGCTCGCCGCCCGCCTTAAGGCCCTGGTGGCGCTCGACGACAAGGTTGGGCGCTTCCTCTGGCAGCTGATCAGCGAGCACATCCGTTATGCCGCCCAGATGGTCCCCGAAATTTCCGACCGCATCGTCGAGATCGATCGCGCCATGCGCTGGGGCTACGCGAATGAGCTCGGCCCGTTCGAAATATGGGACGCGCTGGGCTTCGAAACCACCGCGCGCCGCATTGCGCTGGAAGGCCGGGAACTGCCCGAGCGCATCCTGCGTATGCTGGGAAGGCCCGGGTCGAACGAGGTTTCCTTCTACCGTGCCGCCGATGCCTGGAAAATGCCGCGCACGGAGTATTTCGATCTCGGCTCCGGTGATTTCAAAGAGCTGGAACCGCGTCCCGGCGTCACCGTCCTGACCGATCTCAAGCGCGCCCGCGGTGTGGTGAAATCCAACCCGGGCGCTTCCCTGATCGATCTCGGCGACGGCGTCCTCTGCTGCGAGTTTCACAGCAAGGCGAACGCCATGGGCGACGACATCCTGCAGATGGTGCGCGCGGGTCTGGCGGAGCTCGAAGCGAATTTCGAAGCCATGGTGATCGGCAACCAGGGCGAGAATTTTTCCGCCGGCGCCAATCTGATGATGGTGCTGCTCGCGGCGCAGGAGCAGGAGTGGGACGAACTCGATGCGGCCGTGCGGGCGTTTCAGCAGATGAACATGTCGCTGAAATACGCGGCGAAGCCCGTCGTGGCGGCGCCGTTCGGGATGGCGCTGGGCGGCGGCTGCGAGCTCCCGCTGCACTGCGGACGCATACAGGCTTCGGCGGAACTCTACATGGGGCTGGTCGAAGTCGGCGTGGGCGTGATTCCGGCGGGCGGTGGCTGCAAGGAGATGCTGCTGCGCTCCCACGACATAAAAAAGGTCTTCGAGCAGATCGGGTTCGCGAAGGTCTCGGCGAGCGCGGCCGAAGCGCGGCACTTCCACTACCTGCGCGATGGCGATGTCATCTCGATGAATCCGGAGCGCCTGATCGACGACGCTAAACAGTCTGGCGCTGTCCCTGGTACCCGGTTACGTGAGCGGTACGCCGCGCCACGACATCACGGTTTCCGGCGACGAAGGTTTTGCTCTGATGAAGATGGGGGTCTGGACGGCGCGTCAGGGCGGATACATATCTGACTATGATGCGGTAATCGGAGAAAAGCTGGCCTTCGTACTGAGTGGCGGCCGGCTGACCGGCACACCGAAGGTTTCCGAACAGTACCTTCTCGATCTCGAGCGCGAGGCTTTCCTGAGTCTGTGCGGCCGCAGCGAGACGCAGGCACGAATTCAGCACATGCTGAAAACCGGCAAGCCCCTTCGCAACTGAAATTATGTACCGCCGGTGGTCTTGCCACCGGTGCTTTTCCTGCCTATTCCAGCAGCTTCCAATCTTCTTTCAGATGCACGCCCGACAGTTTCCTGCGGCGCGATTCGGTCATCAGAAAAGCCAGCTTGTGCGCGGCGACCGCGTAACTCAGACCTTCGGCGCGAATATTCGAGATGCAGTTGCGATCCGCGTCCGTCAGGCCGGGGCGAGGATTCCAGCTCAGATAAATGCCGAGACTATCGGGAGAACTCATCCCCGGACGCTCACCGATCAGCACGACGGCAAGGGTGGCTCCGATGCATTCTCCGATCTCATCGCCGATTGCAACGCGACCCTGTTTGGCGACGACGAACGGCGCGAAACTCCAGTCGGCACGGTCCAGCAGACCGAGCGTCGCTTCGATCACCGGCGCTGCGTGTTGCTGGACCGCGCGTGCCGACAGTCCATCTGCAATCACGAACACCGCGTCGAACCGGCCCTTGCGGCTTGACACAAGTTCCCGGGAGGCCTCGTTGAGCCGGCGTCCGAGATCGGGTCGTCGGACATATGCCGCGCGATCCGGCGCCGCGCTCTGTACGGTCACCGCCGGGTATTTCAGTTCGAGCAGCAGCGACGTAACATCCAGCTCGGAATCGACAGCCTCTCTGGCTCGTGCGTGAGCCAGCTGAAGTGCAAGCTGTTCGCGGGTCGTCAGGCTGTTGCCTGCACGGCCGAGTCCCACCCGCGCAGTAGTGAAATCGCGCAGTCGCAGGGCACTCATCGCGACAACAGCGCCATCGCGCCCGGCAACTCGGCCTGGCGCGTCTGCATCCAGGCTTCGAATTCCGGCGCCGGCCGCAAGCTCAGCAGGCGTCGCAGGTAGAGCGCGTCATGGAACGACGTGCTCTGATAATTCAGCATGATGTCGTCTCCGCCCGGCACCCCCATGATGTAGTTCACGCCCGCCGCGCCGAGCATCGTCAGGATGGTGTCCATGTCATCCGCATCCGCCTCGGCATGATTCGTGTAGCAGACATCGCACCCCATCGGCAGTCCGAGCAGCTTGCCGCAGAAGTGATCTTCGAGCGCGGCGCGCAGAATCTGCTTGCCGTCGTACAGATATTCCGGGCCAATGAAACCCACGACCGTGTTCACCAGCAGCGGATTCAGATGCCGCGCCACGGCGTAAGCGCGAGCCTCGCACGTCTGCTGATCGACGCCGTGGTGGGCATTCGCCGACAGCGCGCTGCCCTGGCCGGTTTCGAAGTACATGACGTGTAGCGCCCACCGCGCTTCAGTTCGAGCGCCTGCGCGCGGGCTTCCCGCAGCATCGCCAGATCGACGCCGAACGATCGGTTGGCCGCCTCGGTTCCCGCGATTGACTGGAAAACCAGATCGACCGGTGCGCCCTGGCGCATCGCCTCCATTTGCGTGGTCACGTGCGCCAGTACGCAGGTCTGCGTCGGAATTTCGAACATCACGCGGATATGGTCCAGCATGCGCGTCAGATTTACGACGCCGGCGACGTTGTCGGAAACCGGATTGATCCCGATCACGGCATCGCCGCTGCCGTAGGTGAGGCCGTCAATGACGCTGGCCGCGATGCCGACGGGATCGTCGGTCGGATGATTCGGCTGCAGCCGCGCGGAAAGACGTCCGCGCAGTCCCAGCGTATTCCGGAATCGCGTGACCACGCGGATTTTCGCCGCCACCGTCACGAGATCCTGCAGGCGCATGATCTTCGACACTGCGGCGGCCATCTCGGGCGTAATTCCGGGCGCGAGCGTGCCGAGCAGTTCGCCTGAAGCAGAATCGTTCAGCAGCCAGTCGCGGAAATCGCCGACGCACATCGCTGCCACCGGCGCGAATGCGGCTGCGTCGTGCTCATCAATAATCAGACGCGTGACTTCGTCCTGTTCATAAGGCACGACTGGTTCGGAAAGAAACGTGGAAAGCGGCAGATCGGCCAGGGCCATCTGCGCCGCTGACCCGCTCCTCAGGCGACTCAGCCGCGATACCCGCCAGTTCATCTCCCGAACGCGCTGGTGTCGCCTTCGCCAGCAGCGTCTTCAGGTCCATGCAGAACACTCTAGAACATCGGTATCTATGAGACATTTGAATGGAGCCCGAATCTCAGCGCCGGAACATCAGGAAATGCCAGACGCAGTCATCGTCGATTGCCTTCGTACCCCCGTCGGAAAAGCCCCGCGCGGCGCCCTGCGCAACACCCGGCCGGACGATCTCGCCGCCACCGTCATCCGCGCCCTTCTCGACCAGATATCCCGCAGGTTCCCAAAGAAGACGTCGAAGACGTGATTCTCGGCTGCGCCATGCCCGAAGCCGAATCGGGCAGCAACATGGCGCGCATGGTCGCGCTGCGCGCCGGCCTGCCCGTCACCACCACCGGCGTCACCATCAACCGCTTCTGCAGTTCCGGCCTGCAGTCCATCGCCATGGCGGCCGACCGCATTCGCGCCGGCGGCGCGCACATCCTCATCGCGGGCGGCAGCGAATCGATGAGCATGATTCCCGATGGCCGGCAACAAACCCGCGCCCAACCCCTGGTTCGTCGACCACTACCCGCAGGTCTACATCAACATGGGCCTCACCGCCGAAGAGGTGCAGCGCAAATACAGGGTCTCGCGCGAAGATGCCGACGCGTTCGCGTACCGCAGCCATCAGAACGCCCTGCGCGCCCAGGCGGAAGGCCTGCTTCACCGATGAAATCGTGCCGGTGAAAGTGGAGACGGCCGTCGCTGAACGGCTCCGGCTCGAAGCCGGTCCACACCGAGACGATCTTCGATAAGGACGAAGGCCCGCGCGCCGATACTTCGCTCGAAGCGCTGGCGAAACTGAAGCCGGTCTTCCACGCCAACGGCACCGTGACGGCCGGCAATTCCTCGCAAACCAGCGACGGCGCCGCGGCCGCGCTCGTGATGTCCGACAGCGAAAGCGCAGCGAACTCGGCCTCAAACCGAAAGCGCGCTTCGTCAGCTTCGCCACTGCCGGCGTGCCGCCGGAAATCATGGGCATCGGCCCCGTGGTCGCGATTCCGAAAGCGCTCGCGCTCGCCGGCCTGAAGCTGCGACGACATCGGCGTCATCGAACTCAACGAAGCCTTCGCCGTCGCAGGCGCTGGCCGTGATCCGCGCCGCCGGACTCGATCCCGAGATCGTCAACGTCAACGGCGGCGCCATCGCGCTCGGCCATCCGCTGGGCTGCACCGGCGCGAAACTGACCGCCACCATCCTGCGCGAAATGGAGCGCCGCAACGCGCGCTACGGCATGGTCACGATGTGCGTCGGCGGCGGCCAGGGCGCGGCCGGCATCTTCGAAAGAATCTGAACTATGGCAACCGCACTGAATACTCAAACGCCGGCGGCTCGTTCCTGATCGAGGATCAGTCCCGCACGACGTCTTCACGCCGGAAGATCTCACCGAAGAACACCACGCCATCGCCCGCACCGCGCGCGAATTCTTCGACAAGGAAGTCGCGCCCGCACGTCGAAGAGATGCAGCACGGCGATCTCGATCTCGCGGTCGCGCTGCTGCGCAAAGCCGCGGCGCTCGGGCTCGAATCCATCCTCACGCCCGAACGCTACGGCGGCATGGAAATGGATCTCACGTCCGTGATGGTGGTGGCCGAGCAGTTCGCGCGCGACGGCTCCTTCGGCGGCATGGCACGGCGCGCACGCGGGCATCGGCACGCTGCCGCTGCTGCTGTTCGGCACCGAAGCGCAGAAGCAGAAGTATCTGCCGAAGCTTTCCAGCTGCCGAAATGGTTGCCGCATATTGCCTCAGCGAACCGCAGGCCGGCTCCGACGCGCTGGCCGCCAAAACCCGCGCCGATCTTTCGCCCGACGGCACGCACTACATCCTCAACGGCCAGAAGATGTGGATCACCAACGGCGGCAAAGCCGACTTCTTCACCGTCTTCGCGAAAATCGGCGGCGAGCAGTTCTCCGCGTTTCTCGTCGAGCGCGCTTTCCCCGGCGTCTCGAACGGCGCTGAAGAAAAGAAGATGGGCATCAAGGGCAGTTCCACCACGCCGGTCTTTTTCGATAACGTCCACGTGCCCGTCGAGAACCTGCTGGGCGAAGCCGGCCGCGGCCACATCATCGCGTTCAACATCCTGAATATCGGCCGCCTGAAACTGGGCGCGTTCGCCGTCGGCGGCGCGAAGAACGTGCTGCAGATTTCGCTCGCCTACGCCAAAGAGCGCAAGGCCTTCGGCACCACCATCTCGCACTTCGGCATGATCCAGCACAAGCTGGCCGAGATGGCGATCCGCATTTTCGCCGTCGGAATCGATGACCTACCGCGTCGAAGGCCTGATCCAGAGCCATCTCGAAGGCTTTTCGTGGGACGAACCCGACGCCGCGCGCCGCATGATGAAAGCCGTCGAGGAGTTCGCCGCCGAGTGCTCCATCATCAAGGTCTACGCGTCCGAAATGCTCGATTACGTCGTCGACGAAGGCGTGCAGATCCACGGCGGCTACGGCTACCACCAGGATTACGCCGTCGAGCGCGCCTATCGCGATTCGCGCATCAACCGCATCTTCGAAGGCACCAACGAAATCAACCGCCTGCTGATCACCGGCATGCTGCTCAAGCGCGCGCAGCAGGGCCGTCTCGGTCTGGTGAAGGCGGCAAAGGATCTGATGGAAGAAATGCTCGCCGGTCCGTCGCGCGGCAGTCGCGCGGCATCTGGTTGCGAACGCGAAGAAAATCGCGCCTGCTGCTGATGGCGCTGGCGTTCGAGAAATACGGCGCCGAGCTGGAAAAGCAGCAGGAAGTGGTCGCCGGAATCGCCGACGTCATCATGGAAACTTTCGCCATGGAGTCGGCGCAGCTTCGCGTCGCAGAAGAACTGCCATCGCCGCCGACATCTGCGCCGTTCTGCTTCCGGATGCGATGGCCCGCATCGAAACGTTCGCGCGCCCCGTGCTCGCGGCCTGTTCGGAAGGCGACGCGCTGCGCGCCAATATGGCCATCCTGCGGCGCTTCGCGAAGTACGAACCGGTCGGATGCGATCGCGCTGCGCCGGCGCATCGCCGAGCGGCTGCTCGACGCCGGCCGGTATGTCGTGTGACACGTGCCGTGACGCCGTGCGTGATTCTCGCCGTCGGCCTGCCCGGATCGGGCAAGTCGACTTATCTCGCGAGGCTCGGTGCGCATCGCGATTTCGAGCGACGCCATCCGACTGCAACTGGCCGACGATGAAACCGACCAGACCATCCACGCCCGCGTCTTCGCCACCATGCGTTATCTCCTGAGGCAGCGCATCGAACTGCAAGCGGCCGGTGACATACATCGACGCGACCAATCTGACGCGCCGCGATCGCAGGCCGTTCATCGAAATCGCGCAGAAGCATGGATGCGACATCGAAGCCCTGTACTTCGATGTTCCGCTCGAAGTCTGCAAGGCGCGCAATGCGGCGCGCGCGCGCCTGGTCCCGGAACACGTCATGGACAAGATGGCCGCGAAACTGGTGCCGCCGTCCGTCGAAGAAGGCTTCAGCCGGATCGAAGTCGTGCGATACCTTCCCGGAAAATCTCCGGCGGGGTCAGCAGACTGACCACGATGTAACCGGACTTTTCGAAATCGTAGAAGTATCCGGGCTGCACCAGAACGTCGTGGTCGCGCAGCAGACGCAGTTCCGCACCTTCTTCCTGGGCGATGACGGCGTACCATCCGGCTTCGACCTCCAGCATTCGCAAGCCGGTTTCGCGAAGGTACGCCAGATTCGCCCGCAGACGTTCGACGATCTGGCGCTGCACCGGCTCCCGCAGTTCAAGCAGTGACCGGCAGCGCGCACTGCACCGGAGTGCCCACCGAAAGATAGGTATCGGCGATCATTTCCAGCCGCTCCAGCGCTTCGCGAACCTGATCCGGCGGACCGTTCGCGATCATCCAGGCCAGTTTCATCTGCGGCAGCCCGACCGTCTTCGAAAGGCCGTTCAGCGTGAAGATCAGCGTTTCGTCCAGACCCTGCAACGTCAGCACGCTGTCGGGCGCCGGATCGAGCAGGTAATCGCGAAACACTTCATCCGAGATGATCGGCAGGCCGAACGCTGTCAGCTGCGCCAGTTCGTGGCGCCGCAGAAAGTGCCCCGTCGGATTGTTGGGGTTCACCAGCACAATGGCGCGCGTTCGTTCGTTAATGGCGCGCTCGAGCGTGTGGAAGTCGATGAACCAGCCATGGTCGTAGAACAAGCCATAGTGCCGCACCTTGACCGATTCGAGCGCGGCAAGATAGTCGAACAGCGGATACGACGGCCGCGGCACGAGCACCTCATCGCCGGGATCGCACAGCAGTTTGAACAGCCAGGAATAAGCCTCGCTCGTGCTGGCGGTCATGACAACGCGATCGACCGGCGCGCCGTACTCCCGCGCGACTGTCTCACGCGCCGCCGGCAATCCGAATGGCTCAGGTTCATAGCGCGCCGCGGCGTCGGCCGCCAGACTGGCAAGAAAGCCCGCCGGATACTCGATCCCCGCGTGCGTCGGATTCGATTCCGTGAGATCGAGAATGTGCTCGCCATCCCGGCGTTTGGCCCGCAGTAGCTCGGTCAGCGCGTTGGGCCGCATCTCATGCGGCAGGCCGCCTTGAGAATCTCATGCACGCGCAGAAATCCCCGGACGCGATTCGCGTTCTCCGCCGCCGGCTCGTCCCGATACCGATAAATCCACGCCTCCCCGCGCGAAGTTTCCACCTTCACCCGCTCGAAGCCTTCGCCCTCGTACTCATCGAGCGCCTCCAGCATCGTCTCTGCATCCGGCAGCCGGTACACCTCGCCATGCACTTCGCCCGCCGGCTCCGGCCTGTACGCCGGATAAAACTCCACCCGATAAATCGCCCCCCGTACCGTTGCCTTCCCCACAAACTCCGCCTGCGACCGCAGCAATCGCGCGTACTCGTTCTCAAACTCACTCCGCAGCGTCCCGTAGACAAACAACCGGTCCATCCCTCGCTTATAGTAGTGCCTGATGACGGAAAATCCCCCCTCCCCGGTCACCACGGCCCTCCTCGATGAACTGCGCCGCCTGGCCCGCCAGCTTTCCCCGGACGACGCGCCCGCCGTGGTCTTCAGCGCGTGACCATCGCGGAAGCCGGACGAAAACTCCGCGCGCGCCAGACCTCATCGGTTGAACTGGCCCAGGAATCGCTGCGGCGCATTCGCGAGCATCAGCCACGTCTCAACGCCTTCATCACGGTCACCGAAGATCTCGCGCTCGAACAGGCGCGCCGCGCCGACGACGAATTCGCGCGGGGCTTTGACCGCGGACCGCTCCAGGGCATTCCGTATGCGCTGAAAGATAACTTCGCGACGCGCGGAATTCCGACTACCTGCGGCTCACGCATCCTGGCCGATCATTTGCCGGATAAGGACGCGGAGGTCTACCAAAAGCTCATCGCCTCCGGAGCCGTACTCATCGGCAAGACTGGAATGCACGAATTTGCCTACGGAATTACCAGCAGCAATTCGAGCTTTGGCGACATCCATAATCCCCACGATCCCGCCCGCATCCCCGGCGGCTCGAGCGGCGGATCGGGCGCTGCGGTCACGGCAAAAATGGTTTTTTTTGCGATGGGTACCGACACCGGTGGATCGATCCGCGTGCCGGCCTCCTATTGCGGCTGCGTGGGTTTCAAGCCGGCGTATGGAACGCTTAGCCTCAACGGGGTGTTTCCGCTCGGATTCAGCCTCGACACCGTTGGGCCCCTTACACGCTCTGCCGGCGACGCCGCCCTGGTGATGAGTGCGCTGACGGAGTTTGGTGCGCCGCGCGATCCCGCCCCACCGCGCCGCATCGGCGTCCCGCGGAACTTCTTCAACGAGGGGGTCACCCCCTTCGTCGCGGCGGCTTATGACGGACGCCCTCCTGCAGGCACAGCAGACTCGGCTGCACCTTGGTCCCGGTCACCGTCCCCGATCCCGCCGAGCTCAACACCATCGGCAGAGTCATTCTGCTCAGCGAAGCTTCGGCAGTCCTGCAGCGCTGGCTTGAGCGTCGCCTCGAGTTCGGCGCCGACGTGCTTGCGCTCGTCGAGCAGGGCCGGCTCGTGTCAGCCACGGACTATATCGACGCGCAACGCCTGCGAAAGGTCTGCCAGTCCCGTTGGGCGAGGATATGGGAGGATGTCGACGTCGTTTTCACCCCAACAACCCCGGTTCAGGCGCCGCTGATCGGGCAGACGGAGGTCGCGGGCGAAGACGTGCGGCTCGCCTCGACGCGGTTCGTCCGGCCGTTCAATGTTCTGGGAATTCCGGCCCTTTCGATTCCGCTGAGTACCAGTGATCTGCCCATCGGTCTCCAGCTCGTGGGCGCCCCCGGCCGGGAGCCGGAACTCCTTTCTTTGGCTGAACGGATCGCAAACTGACCGCTGTAGTTTCGCCCCAAAAAGGTTGACAGGATGCATAGTACTCAAACTGTTTTGCGTATATTCCTGGTACCAGAAGGCAGGAATATTCCAAATCTGGAATCCGCGCAAAATCGGGTAATTGTAAAGCAATGTTGCAAAAGGATTTACATATTTTTGCAATGGAGTACCAGTTGCAGCGTGGCGCGGCATGACATATAGGTCGAATTTAAGCCGTGCCACGCGCAACCGCAGAGTGGCAGCTGCTTTTCTCACTGTTCTCGGAGTTTCGCTGCTCTGTGTGCCCCGATCCTCCGCCCAGTCGATCACTACCGGCGACGTAACGGGAACGGTTACGGATCCCACAGGTGCAGTCGTGCCGGGTGCCTCATTGACGTTGACGAACGCTGCCACCAATGGATCGAAACAGGTGACGACCAGCGGAGACGGCACCTACCGCTTCGCCTTCGTCGATCCCGGCAACTACAAGCTCGTTATCAGCGCCAAGGGTTTCCGCAATCAGGAACGCGACAGTGTAGTCGTACTCGCCGGTCAGCCCACGCCGATTAACGCGCAGCTCGCTCTCGCCGGCGGCGCGCAGACGGTAGATGTTGTCGAAAGCGTCTCTACCATCCAGACCGAGAACGCCGACATCTCAACCAACGTCGATGCGCGAATGCTGGCCGACCTGCCAAATCCCGGTGGCGACCTCACTTACTATGCCCAAACGATGCCAGGCGTTGTCATGAACACCCAAGAGGGTTATGGCAACTTCGCGGCCCAAGGTATGCCTGGCATTTCGAATCTGTTCAGCGTCAACGGCATGAATTTCAACGATCCGTTCCTCGGCCTTAATAACAGCGGTGCCTCGAACCTGCTGCTCGGATCCAACGATATCGTCGAGGCCAACGTCATCAACAATGCCTACTCCGCCCAGTACGGCCAGTATGCCGGAACGCAGATCACTTACATTTCCCGGTCCGGCAGTAACCAGTTCCATGGTGACGCGATTTACACTTGGAATGGCCGTCTCATGAACGCCAACCAGTTCTTCAGCAACTCCTCAGGCCTGCCCAGGCCCTTCAACAACTTCAACCAGGGGGCCACCTATGTCAGCGGTCCGATCGTAAAAAACAAAACATTCTTCGATGTCGACTACGAACTTCTGCGCAATCTCCTGCCCACCAGTGCAGTTCTGAACGTGATCCCCAGCCCGCAGTTCCAGGCCGCCACGCTGGCAAATCTGGCGGCAATTGGCGACAGCTCTGAGATTCCGTTCTACAAACAGGCATTTGCCATCTACAATCTTGGTGCTGCGGGCGCATCGGTGGTTCCGGGCGGCGGCTGCAATGGCAACACTTTCCCGGGCTTGGCGGCAGGCGCTCCGTGCGCAGACGAGTTCCGCCTGACTCCGACCAGCCTGAATCACGAATATCTTTACAACGTTCGCGTCGACCATCAGCTCAGCGAAAAAGACCGCTTCTATATCCGTGTCGGCCGTGATAACGGTTTTCAGCCCACCTACACCAGTCCGTTCGGTTCTACGTTCAATGCCTCCAGCAACCAGCCGCAGATGTCTGCACAAGTCTCCGAAACCCACACCTTCAGCCCGACCACGGTCAACACACTGAGCGGTTCGGTTCTGTACTATGCGGCGATCTTCGCGGAGTCCAATCCCAGCGGCGCTCTGGCCGCTCTGCCTACGTACCTGCATTTTACCGACGGCGCGTTTCAGGATGTCGGCGCCTTTGGCTCTCCCGGCGGCTATTTTTACCCGGACGGCCGGCGCGTGTTCCAGTATCAGTTTGCAGACGACTTTTCGAAGGTCTGGGGACGGCACACCTTCCGCCTCGGCTACAGCTGGATCCATCAGACTGTCAGCGATCTGGATTTCGAATCCATCGGCGGCCCGATTTACGGAGCGCTGAATACGAACCTTGTCGACTTCTTCAACGGCGGCGGCGGCGCATCGACGAGTTCATTCTTTAACCAGGCGTTCCCGACTTCACCGGAAAACGGGATTCGCTTCAACACAAACGGCGGTTATATCGCCGACGACTGGAAGGCGACCGATCGGCTGACGGTCTCATTAAACCTGCGTGTGGAAGCCTACGCTAACCCCACCTGCGATCAGAACTGCTTCTCTCGTCTGGCCCAGCCGTTCAACGGTTCCGCGGTCGCAAATGCCTCGAATATCCCCTACAACCAGCTGATCGTCTCAGGTCAGCACAACCCCTATGCCAACGTGCAGACCGCGGTCCTCGAACCGCGAATCGGCATAGCGTTCCGGCCGTTCAACAGCGACAAGACAGTCATTCGCACCGGCGCCGGCATTTTCGCCGACAATCTGCCGGGCGGTCTGGCGGAAGACGCAGCATTCAATGCGCCTGCTTTCAACGCGTTCTTCCTGCCGGCGCCAACGCTGGCGCCGGGCGCGCCCGGCAACCCCTTCACCGCAGCTGCGGCCGACAGCGCGGCTCTTCAGTCGGCATTCAAATCCGGTGGCAGCTTCAACAGCATCTCCGCAACTGTTCCCGGGTTTGGGGCTCCCAACTTCTCCGCCTTCCCCTCGACGTTCAAGACTCCCCACTATTACAAGTGGAACCTCGAGGTTGAGCAGGCGCTGCCCTGGAAGATGCTGCTCACAGTCAACTATGCCGGAATGCACGGAATTTATATTCCCGTTGCCGACTACGGCATGAACGGGTATTGCAACCCCACAGCTGCGAACACCCCGTGCCCCAACGGGTTTGCGGGTCTCCCGGCAGCTGCTCCGAACCCGGCGCTGGGGACGGTGGAGCAGTACCTTAGCGCTGGCGTTTCCAGCTACAACGGGCTGATCACGAGCCTGCAGCGCCGCCTGTCCGATGGACTGACTTTCACCGTCAACTACACCTTCAGCCACTCGCTCGACGATGTCTCTAACGGTGGCGTCGAGAATGAACCTTACGGTATTCTTGCCACGAATCCAAGTATCACCGTGGTGCAGAATCCGTTTAACATCCGCGGCAACTACGGAAACTCCGACTATGACGTCCGAAGCTACTTCAGCGCCAATGCCGTGCAGACGGATCTTATCCGCCACGCCGGATTCAAAAAAGGCCCGAATGCGATATTCGGCGGGTGGACACTCTCATTTAACGTGTTTGCCCGAAGTGGACTCCCGTTCACCGTGGTCGATAACAGCGCCACCGGTGCGCTCGGCTCTCTGAATTACGCCAGTGCATTCGGTCAGGCCGTCTTTGCAACGCAAACCACGGCTATCACCAGCACCAATTGCGGCGCCAACGCCGTGAACGTTCCCTGCCTCAGCGCATCGCAGTTTGCACCTGCCTACGGAACTACCGGCGTGTTGACCGGCTTCGGCAATGTGGGCCGCAATTCGTTCCGTGGCCCGGAGTTCGTAGACGTTGACATGTCGGTAACGAAGGATATCCGCATTAAAGAGCGCGCGACGTTCCAGTTCGGCGCTCAGTTCTACAACCTGTTCAACCACCCGAATTTCGACAACCCGGTCGCCGACGTGTCCAACGCCGCAGGGCTCTTCGGTTCTGTGATTTCGACCGTTGGCTCGCCGACCAGCATCCTGGGCGCTTTCGTAGGCGCCGGCAACTCGCCGCGGTTTATCGCATTCAAGGGTAAGTTCTCGTTCTAATCCGCAATTCGATCGACCAACACGGGGGAGCGCTTTCGGGCGCTCCCCCTTTTGTTTGCCGATATACTGAAACCAAGTCCAGCGCAAATGCCCCGGCGTCTTCTCTACACCCTCGGTGCGATCCTCCTTCTCGTATCCATCACCCTGATTGTCTGGCTGGGCTCCTTCTCCGGCAGCTTCGGCTCGTTCGCGCCGGAAGATCCAGACGTTACATTTGTGGTCTACGGCGTCTCGACCATCATCTTCCTGGTCTTCGTCTATCTCGGCTTCATGCTTGTGCGCATGATCTGGAAGGTCTGGATCGAGCGGACGAGCGATCGTCCCGGGTCGCGCATCAAAACAAAACTGGTCGTAGGCGCGCTGATGCTCAGCGCCATGCCGGTGTTTTTCATGGTGTTCTTCAGCATTTACGTGCTGAACAACAGCATGGCGAAATGGTTCGGCCAGCCTGTACAGCACGAACTGGTGGATTTTGATCGGATCTCGAAAGCGCTCAGCCGGCAGACTTTGGACAAGGCGAAAGCGGAAGCCGAACTCCTCGCCGCAACGCCGGAAACGCGCCTGATGCTCGCCGGTGGCGCAGCGGATCCGGCCTGGCTCGCTCAGTTCTGTCGTACGCGCGGGATCGTGGCCGCGAGCATTGCCCGGCCCGATCAGAAGCAGATCGCTGCGTTCGGAAAAATGCCCGGTGCAACTGACTCCGCCGTCGCTGCGACCGCGCCGGTAGAGAATATTGGCTCCGTTCGGCTCGCCGTGGCTGTTCCCGTCGATGTGGCCAAGCAACAGAAAGCCATCGAAGACTACCATCATGCGTTTGCGCAGATGAGTTCCTGGCAGCGTGCGGTCAAGATCAACTACCTCTGGTTCCTGACGGTTATTGCGCTTTTCATACTCTTCGTGGCCAGCTGGCTCGCGCACTATCTGGCGCGGCAGATCAGCGGACCGATTTCCGCAGTGCTCGGCGCCATTCAGGAAGTCAGCCGCGGCAATCTCGGCTACCGGCTGAAGATCACAGCCGTCGATGAACTGGCCCAGCTTGTCAGCGGCTTCAACCGGATGACCGGCGATCTGGAAGCCAATCGCTCGGAAATCGAAGCGCGCCGCCGCTTCACCGAGGCCATTCTGGAGAGCATTCCGACGGGAGTCATCTCGGTGGATGCGACCGGTGCGGTTCAGCTGGTGAACAACGCGCTGACCGAAATCTTCCCGGATGCGCATGCCCGCACTGCCGCGCGCCTCGACGATCTGTTCGCGCGCGACGATGCCGCCGAAATCCGCTATCTGATGAATCGCGCCCGCCGTACCGGCAAGGCGACGCAGCAGCTTGAGATCAGAACGCCGCGCCGAACGCTGCATCTGGCGGTAACAGTAGCTGCCGTCGTTACTTCAAACAATGCGACTTCAAATAATGCGGCTGCAGACAACGCGGGCTGGCGCGGCTCCGGATTCGTCATCGTGATCGAAGACACCAGCGATCTGCTGCGCGCGCAGAAGATGGCGGCATGGAGCGAAGTGGCGCGTCGCGTGGCGCACGAAATCAAGAATCCTCTGACACCGATCGCGCTTTCCGCGGAACGCATACTGCGGCAGATGAACCGGCAGCGCACGGCGCTGCCTCCGGAAATGGATCGGGTCGTGCGGGAATGCGCCGAAACGATTCTCGAGGAAACCGCTTCGGTCAAACGGCTGGTCGACGAATTCTCGCAGTTCTCCCGCCTGCCCGCCGCCCAGCCTGTGCTGTGCGATCTCAACGACGTCGTGGCCGGCGGTCTTGCCGTTTTTGCCGACCGCCTCGAAGACATCGAGTTGCATGTCGAGCTTTCGCCGGATCTGCCGCCGGTCTCAGTCGATCCCGAACAGTTCAAGCGCGTGGTGGTCAATCTGATCGATAACGCGGCCGAAGCCATGCAGGAATCGCCCACGAAGATTCTCACTGTACAGACGCGCTGCCGGCGCGGGCGATACCGTCGAAATCATTTTCGCGGACACGGGTTGCGGCATCACAGCCGAGCAGAAAGAGAAGCTGTTCCTGCCGTACTTTTCGACCAAAGGGCGCGGCACCGGTCTTGGTCTCGCCATCGTGAGCCACATTCTGACGGAGCACAACGCCAACATCCGGGTGGAAGACAATCAGCCGTGCGGCGCCTGGTTTGCGATCGAAGTCCCGCTGCGGCGGTGTTGGATAAGCCGCCCGCGTCCGCAGCCGCCGGCAGTCAACGTTTGACCGGATGAAAACACGCATCCTGATCGTCGACGACGAGCCGGGCATCCGCAGTTCGCTGACCGGCATGCTGGAAGACGAGGGCTTCGCTGTCGAATGCCGTCGGCAACGGCGAAGCCTGTCTGGATCGTCTTTGCGCGTTCGGTGTTCGAAGTGGTGATGCTCGATATCTGGCTGCCGGGCATCGATGGCCTCGAGACGCTGAACCGCATTCAGCAGATTCCCCAGGCCGACCGGCCGGTGGTGGTGGTCATATCGGGGCACGGAACGCATCGAAACGGCCGTGAAAGCCACCAAACTGGGCGCTTACGATTTCCTCGAAAAGCCGCTTTCGATCGAACGCGTGCTGCTCGTCGCGCGCCATGCTGCCGATCACCGGCGGCTGCGTCTGGAGAACGAGCAGTTTCGGGAATCGGCAGCGGTAACGCCTCACATCGTGGGCGACAGCGTCCCGATGAAAGCCCTGCGCCAGCAGCTCGCTCTGATGGCGGGAACCAACGGACGCGTTCTGATTTACGGCGAAAGCGGCACCGGCAAGGAACTGGCTGGCGCATGCGCTGCATGCGCTGAGCCCGCGGGCCGCCAAGCCGTTTGTTGAAGTGAACTGCGCCGCGATCTCGGAAAGCACTATCGAGAGCGAGCTTTTCGGCCATATGAAGGGCAGCTTCACCGCCGGCGCACGAACGCAAGGTCGGCAAGTTTCAGAAGGCCGACGGCGGCACGCTGTTTCTCGACGAGGTCGGCGATATGAGCCTGCGCACGCAGTCGAAAGTGCTGCGCGTGCTCGAAGACCAGCGGTTCGAGCCGGTGGGCGCTGCGGAGTCGATTCAGGTGGATGTGCGCGTGGTGGCGGCCACTAACAAGAATCTCGAGGTCGAAATCGAACGGGGCAATTTTCGCGAGGATCTTTTCTACCGGCTGAACGTGATCCCGTTCCACGTTCCGCCGCTGCGCGAGCGCAAAGAGGACATTCCCGCGCTGGCGGCATATTTTCTGGAAGAATTCGCGCGCGCTTACGGACGCAGGCCGAAGGAACTGACGCCACAGGCGCTGGAGGCGCTCGAGGCACATCACTGGCCCGGCAATGTGCGCGAGCTGCGCAATCTGATGGAGCGCATCGTGATCCTCAACCCCCAGACGCGCATTGACGCACGCCACATTCCGCTGCAGATCGCGCGCAAAACCGGCCACGAAAAATCGGCGGAACGCTACGGCAGCCTGCAGGATGTGCGTGAGGCGGCGGAGCGCGAATACATTCTGAAGAAACTCGATGAGTCGAACGGTAACGTGAGCCGCACCGCCGAGGTTCTGGGCCTCGAACGGAGCAACCTCTATCGGAAGATGCGTGCGCTGGGAATCGCCCCCCGCGATTAGGCCGGCGGCTGCGTCTCCCACAGATAGATTTCGTTGCCGTCGGGATCCTCCAGATGCAGGAACTTCCCGCCGGATCCTTCCTCGATTCCGCCCAGCATCCGCACGCTCTTCTCGCCAAGCGCCTTCATCAAGCCCTCAACCGGCTCGTCGACTTCGATGCCGATCATCATGGCGCCTTTCGTTCCGGGCGCCGCGTGTTTCGGCGACGCCGGATGCAGGCCGATGGTGAAACCGTTGCCTGCCTGCACCGTCGCCCAGTCGTCGCCATACCGTTCCGCCAGTCGCATTCCCATCGTTTCTGTATAGAACTGCACCGCCCGGTCCATGCTGGAAATGAACACCGTCACATTGCCGCCTCTGACCATGCGTCTCCTCTCCGCCTCACATCATCGCAAAAAACACAGCAAAAGAGGCACAATAGAAATGCCGTGGCCGCGCTGACCGATCCCATGACCGCCGCCTCCGACTCCGCAGGGCCGGAGATCGTCGAACTGCGGCACATCAGCGCACACGAGCTCGATCCCCTTCTCCTCGAGGAGACAGTCGAGTGGCGCCGCGAACTCGACTGGGATTTCAGCCGGTCCGCCGACCTGGTCCGCCAGTTTGCCGACATGCGCGCGCTGCTGGGATACGCCATGCTCGATCGCGGTGAAGTTGCGGGATACGGCTATTCGGTGCTGGAGGACCACAAAGGCCTGATCGGCGATCTTTACCTTCGGCCGGCATGGCGCGATGGAGTGAATGACGCGCGCCTGCTGCGGGCGATCTTCGACGGTCTCGTCGCCAGCCGCGGTCTGCGCCGCATCGAGAGCCAGTTGATGCTGGTGGATCCTTCCGTCGGCGAGGCACTGCGGCGCGAGCGCGCCGTGCGGCTGCAGGAGCGCATCCTGATGAGCCTCGACACCGCCACGCCGCCTTATCTGCCCGCGCGCGCAGCACTGCGACGCTTTCACTTCGAGCCCTGGGCGGAGCATCATCACGAAATGACGGCGGGCGTTATTTCGCTTGCCTACGCCGATCACATCGACAGCCAGATCAACGATCAGTACCGGAATGTGGCGGGCGCGCGGCGCTTTCTGTACAACATCGTGCAGTTTCCCGGATGCGGCACGTTTTTCCGCCAGGGGTCGTTCGTGGCATTCGATCCGCGCACCAGCTGTATGGCAGGCGTGGTGCTGACGAGCTTCGTGGCGGAACAGGTCGGACATATTACGCAGCTCTGCGTGACACCGCAGTCGCAGGGCAAAGGCCTGGGTTACGAACTGCTGCGGGAGGCCATCAATGCGCTTCGCATCTACGGAGCGCGGCGCATCAGTCTTACTGTGACTGCCTCGAATGAGGGCGCCGTCCGGCTGTACAAACAGTGCGGTTTTCGCGAGGTACGCCGCTTCCTGTCTTGTGTCTGGGACGCTGCGAGATCCTGAAAATCGCCTTAATATAAGGAATGGCTCTCAGACGACTCGCTCTGCTGGCGGCGTCCGGCTGCGCTCTTCTTGTTTACGCGCAGGAACGGACCGATTACAATCTCATCCACGTCATTCGCGAAGAGGCTTCGGAACACTCCCAGGTGATGGATCATCTCTGGTTCCTCAGCGAGCGCTACGGGCCGCGTCTCACCGCGTCACCGGAGTTCGATGAAGCGGCCACCTGGGCGATGGACCGGATGAAGAGCTGGGGCCTCGCCAATGTGCATGCGGAATCGTGGGGGCCATTCGGACGCAGCTGGTCGCTGAGGCACTATGCGGTCGAGATGGTCGAGCCGCGCTACTCGCTGCTCGATGCGGTGCCGCTGGCATGGAGCGAACCGACCGGCAAGCCGGTGACTGCCGAGCCCGTGATGGCGCCGTTCACGGCCACCGCCAACAACCTGGCGAAGACCGAAGAGGATTTCGAAAAGTACAAGCGCGAATGGCGCGGGAAGCTGCGCGGCAAGATCGTGCTGTTCAACCGGTCGCGCACCAGCGCCGGCGACGCGGAGAACAAGGCGTTCTTCTCGCGCTACACCGATGCCGAGCTGTCGAACCTGGCGAAGACGCCCGACCCGACGCCGAAGATCGATATACGCCTCGAAGACGTGAAGATCCCCGACGACCCGCAGGACGCGCAGCGATTATATGGCGAGCCTGCCGCCGGACATCCGCACCGTGCTGGCCGACCGCAACCGCGAGGCCGGAGAGAAACGCGATCGATTCTTCGTGGACGAAGGCGCGGCGGCGATCTTCATGGAGGACAACCGCTCGCATGACGGCATGGTGTTCGCCGAAGCGGCGGGCACGCGCAAGGCGGCGGAGCACATGTCGGTGCCGAAGTTCCGCATCACCGAAGAGCAGTACAACCGCATCGCGCGGCTGCTCGAAAAGAAAGAGCCGGTCGCGGCTGCGATCGATCTGGATGCGGCGGTGGGCGACGCAGGATCTAAATGCCAACAACATCGTGGCCGAGATTCCCGGCGGCGCGAAGGAGGATGAAGTGGTGGCGATCGGGGCGCACTTCGATTCGTGGCACGGCGGCACCGGCGCGACCGATAACGGCGCGGGCAGCGCGGTAATGATGGAAGTCATGCGCGTCCTGAGCACGCTCCACGTGAAGATGGATCGCACGGTGCGCATCGTGCTGTGGAGCGGCGAAGAGCAGGGGCTGCTCGGGTCGAAAGCGTACGTCAAAGAGCATTTCGGCGAGCCCGGCAAGCCCACCGGCCGAGCATGCGAAACTGGCGGCGTATTTCAATCTCGACAACGGCAGCGGGCGGATTCGCGGCGTATATCTGCAGGGCAATGACGCGGCGCGGCCGTTCTTCGATCGGGCGCTGATCGGTCCGTTCCGCGATCTGGGTGTCACGACCATCAGCCTGCGCAATACCGGCGGGACGGACCATCTGTCATTCGACGACGTCGGCCTGGCGGGCTTCCAGTTCATTCAGGACCCGCTTGACTATTCGACGGTGACGCATCATTCCACGATGGACACGTTCGATCACGCGATCGAGGCGGATCTGATCCAGGCGTCAACCGTGATCGCGAGCGTGGTGGCACAGGAGGCCAATGCGCCCGAAATGATGCCGCGGAAACCTCTGCCGGTGCCGCGAAAAGGGGCTGAGGGCAGCCGCTGATCGCATAAGGAAAACGAAAAGATCATAGTCTTCAATTAGATACTGGGTTCGTTTGGCAAAAACCTGGTTTTTTGGCGCAGGGAAAAAAAGCTGATTGGCGACAGATGCAACACGGATGTCACGCCGATTAGAAGATTCGATTGTAAGCCTCGACGAGAGGGGTCGGCTTGCGGGAGCAGCCGCGATTAATGTATCGAGAGCAAATATAAGTTTGCTTCAGCTGTGAATCGCCAGCAGGCTGCTGAAAAGCCCTCTTCGTTGCCGCTTGCTGACGCGCGCGGTTCAGTAAAGCTGCGGAATCAGCACCTGTTTTTCCGAAGCGCGACCGTAAGCCTGCCAGTGTTGAGTATCCGAAGTTCCTTCACCATTTCCGGATGCAGGCCGGTGAGCGTTGCAAGCGGCCAGCGGGGTTAACAACCCCGCTGCAGGATGCCATCCCGCCCCACATCAGGCAAGAGACTTCAGAGACACCACACTAGAGTTTGGATTCCAGATAGGCCTTCAGCGACGCATAAGGCGGGGCGCCATTGATTGTTTCCCGGCGGCCTTTCGAAACGATGACAATGGCGGGCGTCGACATGATGTGGTCGGTCTCGTTGCCCGTGGCGAAATCCTTCTCGACCGAATCGTCAAGATGCTTGTCGGTTTTGATGATGTTGCGCACCTTTTCCATCTCGGCAGGCGTCAGCACCTTCGCCACCGCGGCATCCACATTGCCGTTCTGTGCCCATTCAGGCTGCGACTGGAACAACTGGAGAGACACGGCATCATATTTGCCGATCTGTCCCGCCGCATTGGCATAACGCATCGCCGTCCGAGAGAACTGGAACTGCGCCAGCGGGAAGTCGCGATGGATCAGGCGAACCTTGCCCGTCTTGATGAAGTCGTTCGTGAGCAGGGGCAGTTCTTCGAGATAGAACTCGCGGCAGTGCGGACACTGAAAATCGGTGTAAAGCTCGATGGTGACGGGCGCCATCACCGTGCCTGACTCCTTGAAAGCAGGCACCAGACTCTGCGCTGTCGCGGGCCACGAAAGCAGAACGAGCGCGGGCAGGAAAAGAAGCGAACGCATCACCAATATAATAGTCACTCCTGACTGGCGGGTGCGGTGTGGTGGTTTTCCGCATCGGCAGTCGGTGGCGCCGCGGAGTTCTCAGGCTTCGCCCTGGCCTTCAGTCGCGAAATGTCCGCCGTGAGCTGCCGCCATGCATAGTGAGTACCCTTTTGGGTGCAGATCTCGACCGGGGCGCCCGGGTGGCGGCTGTGTTTGTCAGGCCAGATTCTGTGGTTGTTTTCCGCGTTGCATTCCGGCTTCGCGGGAGCGGTGTCCTGAGCGAAGGACGCGGCGGCAAAAAGAAGAAAAGAGAGGAAGACCCCTGGTACCGAGGACATGCTGGTCACCTGACGGGTCATGCTAACGCCGTGCGACAGGATTGTCAGCCTCGCGGGTACCAGGCTCGCGGGACAGGCAGCTGAAGTTGCAAGCGTAGAGCGGGGTTAACAACCCCGCTCTCGGCTTTGGCCAATTCACTAGATAAAGAGCATGGAAAATCATTTTCGATAATTCCTGTTGTAATCCTTCTGCGTTTGTGGTATCTAGTTATATAACTAGTTAATACCGAAAGGAGCCACTATGGGATTCCCCACTAAAGTCCAGCTCATCCAACGCAAAGCCAGTGAACAGTGGTACATCAACTTCCCCTCTGCCGTCGCTCAGGCCATGGAGTTTTCCAAGGGTGAAACCGTCGAGTGGATTGTCGAGCACAAGTCCCTTCTCGCCCTCCGTCGCCTAGAGGCACCGCCCTCCGTTCTAAAAAAAACTCTGCCGGCATCCTCCCTCAGTTCGAGCAACTCTGGAACGATGCCGCCCCTCCTTCGACCAGCACCGCGTCGCCGCGCGCGCAAACTCTCGCCCTGAGTTCTCTGCTGGCTCTCGGACGCCATACCGTGACTGGTTTGCTCACTACTTCCGGTTCGCAGTTTGAGGATTGGAGCGCCGCTTATCGCCTCTTCTCCCAGGGTCGGCTCCCGGTCTCCGATATGTTTTCCGTCATCCGTCACGCCGTCACCGCCCAGTTGCCCGACGACGCCCCCTTTCGCGCCGTCATGGACGACACCCTCTTGCGCCGTTCCGGGTTGCATACTCCCGGAGTTGCCTGGCGGCGAGATCCGCTCGGCCCTCACTTTCAAACCAACTTCGTGCGCGGCCAGCGCTTCCTGCAGATTTCCGCCTCCCTGCCAGGGACCAGGGCGTTTTCCGCCTGGCTCCGATTGCCTTCCTGCATACGCCCACACCCCCGAAGCCCAAGGGCGAAGGCTCCGAGGCCGATCTGGCGCAATACCGCCTCGACGTAAACTCCTCCCGTCTCAGCCTCCGCGGCGCGGAGCAGATGATCGCCCTCCGCCAATCCCTCGATCAAGATGTGGGCAGCAAGCTCCGCATCTTGCTGCTGGCTTTCGATGGCGGCTACACCAACTCCACCGTGCTGAAAAAGACTCCTCCCCGCACGGTTTGTGTGGGACGGATTCGCCAAGACGCCAAACTGTATGCTTCTCCCCGGATCCCGCCCTCAGTAAAGCCCGCGGCCGCCGTCTTTGCTACGGCGAGGCAGTCCCCACTCCCGAACAACTCCGCACCGACGACTCCCAACCCTGGCAAACCATGAGCTTCGTGCATTCCGGCATGACCCATCCGCTCCGCTACAAACAACGATCCAAACTGCTGTGGCGTGCCGCCGGCGCCGGTCGCCTGCTGCAACTCCTCGTCATCGCCCCGCTCGCCTACCGCTTGCGCAAAGGCTCCAAGCTGCTGTATCGCCGACCGGCCTTTCTGATCTGCACCGACTCCGACCTTGGACCCGCGCCCGATCATCGAAACGTACTTCCAGCGCTGGGACATAGAAGTCAACTTCCGCGACGAAAAGACGCTCCTCGGCGTGGGTCAAGCCCAGGTGCGCAACGAAGCATCGGTCGAGTCCGCCCCCGCTTTCGCCGTGGCCGCCTATAGCATGTTGCTCGTCGCTGGGCAGCGGGCCTTCGGCTGTTCCACAGAAGGTTTGTTGCCGCCACCCAAATGGGCTGCCCACTCCCCAGGCGCCCGCACGTCCACGCAGCAACTCCTCCATCAGCTCCGCGCCGAGGTTTGGGGGCGTGGACTCGGCATTGACCATTTCTCCGGCTTCGCATCGATATCTCTGCGATCACGAAGCCCGAGAAATGCTCTTCTTCGCTCGTTTCGGCCGTTTGTTACGCCAACGGATGACTTACAAAAGGGCCAAAGCCGAGAGCGGGGTTAACAACCCCGCTGCAGGATGCCATCCTGCCCCACTAACAGGCATCTGGCAAACTATAAGGAGAAATCCGTCGCCCCAGCGCGACCAATCCGTACCTTTTCTCATCCGTGAATAGAGTGAATAAGCTGACCCTGTCGTTTGGACTTGCCTTTGAGGATCTCTACGAGCATGAAGGCCTGGCGAGAATCGACGCCATCTTCCTGAAGCAGCTTGCGGAATCTTCGCCTGCGCTCGATCAGCGGCTGACTGATGCCCGCCGCGACCCCGCGGCCCTCGCCGCCAAAGCGCTCGGAACTGATCATCGAACTGGCCCCGTACGTCGAAGACTTCATCGGCGAACTCTTCGGCATTCGATCGCGAATTGCGCGAGCTGCAGGCGCGCCATCACGAACTGGCGCCGCTCTATTCCGTGAAGCGGAAATTCGTCCAGCGCAAAGCGCTCACCGGCTACACGCCCGAAAAGGCCGCCGCCATCGACGGCTTCGCGGTCGGCGCCGAGCTCGAAGCCTTCCTGCTCGAACCGCTCACCGAGCGCAGCTTCGCCGATCACGTCGATCGCTGGCTGCAGGCCGAGGCCGAGCACGCCGAGCCTCTGCGGCTCGCCGCGCTCTATGCCGCCTGGGCCACGCTGACTCCCGAAGGCAAGGCGAAACATCGCGCGGGCGTTCTCTTCAAGACGCCGCACAAGCTCGACATGCACCACCTCGTGCCGGCCGACGACGGTCGAGACGAACGGTCTCGTGCAGCTGCAGTTCTCGAGCCGATCACTGGCGCCATCGCGAAGGCTTCCAGCTCACCGATGCCGGCACCGATCTCACCGGCGCGCTCGACCAGGCGCACTACTGCATCAAGTGCCACAACCAGGGCAAGGACAGCTGCTCCACCGGCCTGAAAGAAAAAGACGGCACCTTCAAAGCCAGCGTCTTCGGCGTGAAACTGGCCGGCTGCCCGCTCGAAGAGAAAATCTCCGAGATGAACGCTGGTGAAGGGCAACGGCAATCCCATCGGCGCGCTGGCCGTCGTGACCGATCGACAATCCGATGGCCGCGGCCACCGGCCATCGCATCTGCAACGACTGCATGAAGTCCTGCATCTTCCAGAAGCAGGAGCCGGTCGACATCCCGCAGGTGGAAACGCGCACGCCTGAAGGACGTGCTGGAACTGCCGTGGGGCTTCGAAATCTACAGCCTGCTCACGCGCTGGAATCCGCTGAACTTCGCGCGGCCCGTTCGCGCGCGCGGCGACCGGCTACAAGGTTCTGGTCGTCGGCCTCGGACCGGCGGGCTTCACGCTGGCGCATCATCTGATGAACGACGGCCACACCGTGGCCGCGGTCGACGGCCTGAAGATCGAGCCGCTGCCGGCGGAACTTTCCGGCGTGGATGCGCACGGGCAAGCGCGTGCCGTTCCGGCCGATTCACGACATCGCCGAAATCTACGAACGCCTCGACGAGCGCGTGATGGCGGGCTTCGGCGGCGTCGCCGAATACGGCATCACCGTCCGCTGGAACAAGAACTTCCTGAAGGTGATCCGGCTGCTGCTCGAACGGCGCGGCGAATTCAGCATGTACGGCGGCGTGCGCTTCGGCGGCACGCTGACCATCGACAGCGCCTTCGAGCTGGGCTTCGATCACATCGCGCTCTGCGCGGGCGCGGGCCGGCCCACGGTGATTCCGATGAAGAACGGCCTGGTGCGCGGCGTGCGCCAGGCTTCCGATTTCCTGATGGCGCTGCAGCTGACCGGCGCGGCGAAGTTCGATTCGCTGGCCAATCTGCAGATCCGCATGCCGATCGTCGTGATCGGCGGCGGCCTGACCGCCATCGATACGGCGACCGAATCGCTCGCCTATTACGTGGTGCAGGTGGAGAAATTTCTGCAGCCGCTACGAGGCGCTGGTCGCGGAGCTGGGCGAAGCTGCGGTGCGCGCTACGCTGGACGCCCGAAGAAGCCGCGATCGCCGAAGAGTTTCTCGCGCACGCGCAGGCCATTCGCGCCGAGCGCGCCGCGGCCGCGCGGGAAGGCCGCCGGCCCGAGTTCATCGATCTGCTGAACGCCTGGGGCGGCGTCACCATCGCCTACCGGCGGCGCCTGATCGACGCGCCCAGCTACACGCTGAACCACGAAGAAGTGGCCAAGGCGTTCGAAGAAGGCGTGCGCTTCGCCGAATGCCTGGCGCCGGAAGAGGTGGAGGTCGATGCGCGCGGGCGCGGCCGAGGCGCTGCGCTGCCAGAAGTACCGCGTTCGACGAATCGACGGGCAAGACTGGTCGGCCACGGGCGAGATGGTTACGCTGCCCGCGAGGACGATTCTGGTCGCCGCCGGCACGCAGCCCAACACCGTGCTGGCGCGCGAGGACGAGCACAACGTCACGCTCGACGGCCGCTATTTCCAGGCCGTCGACGAAGACGGCGCAACCGGTCAAGCCGGAGCGCATCGCCAAGCCCAGCACGCGTCTACGTGCTGATGTCGCTGCGCCCCGACGGCCGCGCCATCAGCTTCTTCGGCGATCTGCATCCTTCGTTCTCCGGCAATGTGGTCAAGGCCATGGGCAGCGCCAAGCAGGGCTATCCGGTGGTTTCGCGCGTGCTCGCGCGTCTGCGCGCCGTCCGCAGCCCGAGCCCGCCGCGCTGCTGCGACAAGCTCGACGACGAACTGCGCGCCGTGGTGCACGACGTGGTCCGCCTGACGCCGAACATCGTGGAAGTGATCGTGCGCGCGCCCATCGCCGCGCGCGCGTTCCAGCCCGGCCAGTTTTACCGGCTGCAGAATTACGAAGCGCTGGCGCCGCGCACCAACGACACCGTGCTCGGCATGGAAGGCCTCGCGCTGACCGGCGCGTCGGTCGATCACGAAAAGGGCCTGCTCTCGACCATCGTGCTCGAAATGGGCGGCTCGTCCGATCTCTGCGCGCTGCTGAAGCCCGGCGAGCCGGTGATCCTGATGGGCCCGACCGGCACGCCCAGCGAAACGCCGTCGCAGGAGACCGTGCTGCTGGCCGGCGGCGGCCTCGGCAACGCGGTGCTGTTCTCGATCGGCCAGAAGCTGCGCGAAGAGGGTTCGCGCGTCATCTACTTCGCCGGCTACAAGAAGATCATCGACCGCTACAAGGTGGAAGAAATCGAAAAGGCCGCCGACCTGGTGGTCTGGGTGCTGCGACGAAGCGCCGGGCTTCACGCCGGGCCGCGTGCAGGACAGCGCCTTCGTCGGCAACATCGTGGAAGCCATGGCTGCCTATGGGCGCGGCGAACTGGGCGAGAACACCGATTCCGCTGCATTCGGTGGACCGGCTGATCGTGATCGGCTCGGACGGCATGATGCGCGCGGTGCAGCAGGCGCGCCACGGCGTTCTGTTCCCGTTCCTGAAGCCGGACCATCAGGCCATCGGCAGCATCAACTCACCGATGCAGTGCATGATGAAGGAGATCTGCGCGCAGTGCCTGCAGGTGCACGAGAATCCGGTGACCGGCGAAGAGACCGTGGTGTTCTCCTGCTTCAATCAGGATCAGCCGCTCGACCACGTCGATTTCGGCAGCCTGCGCACGCGCCTCTCGCAGAACGGCGCGCAGGAGAAAGTGACGAAGCTCTGGATCGATCACTGCCTCAGGGAACTTGGGGCACGGCCTGCGGCTGTGGCAAATTCCTGAAGGCCGATTGCTCGCAGGCGGGCGCGGGAACCTTCACCGTGTCGCCGGTTTGGCGCGGATGGGCAGGGGGCTTTATGGCCGGAATCCTGTCGCGCGTGCCCAGCGGGACGACGTTGAGAAGCGGGATCGCGCAGACCGTGGACTTGAATGCCAGTGCGCCCTGGAGGCGATAGGGAGCCGGCAGATTCAGCTTCAGAGGATTCACCAGATTCAGGCGCTCGATCCGTTGTTTGAAGGCGTCGACCATGGCTTTGATCGGCGCAGCTTTGTCGTCCTGGGCAGGTTTGTCCGGCGCGGGTGTTTCCGGAGCGTTTTGGGCGAATTCGGCGGCGCTGGCAAATAAGATGCAGCAGATCGCCTTACTCATAGCTTAATTCTATCCGAAATTTCGGCGTCGGCCCGCGCACCACAATACGGGATATCAACCACCATACAGCTGCATTTAGCCACCGATGAACGCCGATGAACAGCTTGAGAGTCGCTGCTTTAGTGATGCTGTTCCGGGTCACATTGCGACGCGGTCGAGCCGGCGCAGGAATGAAGGTCCGGCACTGGGTAAGGTGGCCGGGATGCGGGCGGAAGCTTTTCGCCAGATTCTACGCGCAGCTGACTCCCGCGCAGCAGCAGAAACTGGCCGGTCTGCATCAGCCTTAGCAGGCTGCAGAAAAACGCTTCTTGCCACTCCCTTACGGTCGCGGTTCGGAAAAACAGGTGCTGATTCCGCGGGGTTACTGAACTGCGCGCGTCAGCAAGCGGCAACGAAGAGAGCTTTTTCAGCAGCCTGTCAGGGCGCAATCACGATGCGAACAGAGCAGCGGAGTCGCGATAAGCGGCACCGGCCTCCGCCACCTACTTCGAGCGCTGGGTCATGAGTTGGGCAAACCAGGACTTCGGGGGCTGCTGCACCTGAGACTGCTGCGGAGGCTGAGGCTTCGGGCGCGGGGCGGGACGGGTGACTGCTGCGGTCGAACGCGGCGGCGGAGATTCCGGGGGCTGGTCGACGAGTACCGGTTTCGGACGAGTGTGGAACCACCAGGGGAACGGTCCGGCGGACGCGTGCAGGGCGAAGAGGCATGTGACGATCAGCAGGCGCCTCATACCGGGTGTGGTTTGCAATTCCCGATCCTGTGTCGCTTCCGGCACAGTGATCGACGGGAAGGGCGTTTGAAATCAACGGGCGGCAGGTGGAAGGGATCGTGCAGTGGTCGCCGGGGTGCGGATTTTCGGTATTACGAGAACGGGCTTCGCGGCGATCGCGATCGCAGTTTTTGCCCTCTGGAGCTGCATCGCGATGGAAGCGATTGCACTCGGACAAGGGCGGGCCGACGCGCGCGCGGTCGAACGAATGCGTAAGAGGCCGATTCCCGCCTCGGTTCCGGCTTCGCCCTTCGGTCCGGCAACGGTGAAATCCAGCTGACGCGGTTTCCCAACAAGCGTGGAGCGTTCGGTGACAGCCCGCGGCTGGTCTTAGCGGAGTAAAAACCACCGGCGGCAAGACCGCCAGCGGTACACGAGAGCTACCGGGCAACCGCCCCAATAGCGCTTACGTTTTTTTACGTGGCGGAGGACGGCTGCCGTTACGAAACGGTTTTAGCGGTTCGCCTTATACTTATGAACATGCGAATGGTTCTCTCCCGGTTCTGGCTCTCCGGATTCATGCTTGCGCTGCTCGTGGGCGGCTTGCAGGCGCAGGAAGCGAAGCGGCCGACTTATGTCAGTGTGATCGGCACCATCGAGAAGGTCGACAGCGGGGCGAAGACGCTGGCGCTCAAGACCGATAAGGGCGACATGCCCGTCATTAAATATGACGACCGTACGCAATTCACCATGATGCCGGCGGGCGAGAAGGACACCAAGAAGGGCACGCGCGCGGCGGCGGGGGACGTGTCGACGGGCGACCGGGTGATTGCGCGTATGCTGGCCGACGACCCGACGAAGCCAGCGGTGTTCCTGTATTTCGAAAAGCAGACCGATATCGCACAGCTGCACAAGCGGACGGAAGACGAATGGCAAAAGCAGTCCGTGTACGGGACGGTGAAGTCCGTCGATGCGCCAGGGAAGAAGATCGTCATCGCGGCGCGGGGCGGTTTCGGTCCGCCGAAGGACGTGACGCTGGATGCATCTGGGAAAGTCGAGTTCGAACGGTTCAGTCTGGATACGGGCAAGTACGAGCCGAGCCCGGCAGGGATCACGCCGATTCTGGTGGGCGACCAGGTGCGGCTGATCGGGCAGAAGAACGCGGACGGGTCGGAAATCAAGCTGGAAGCGATTCAGTCGGCGACGTTCAAGTCTCTGCCGGTGACGGTGAAGGCGGTGGATCCGGCGACCGGCATAATTCAGGCGACCGATATAAGCAGCAAGAAAGCGATTGCGATCAGCGTGAAGCCGGATACGCAGCTGAAACGGCTGGATGACGCGACGGCGCTGGCGATGGCGCGGCGGCTGAATCCGACATTTCAGGCGGAAACGGGACGCGGCGCCAGAGGCGGTCAGGCGGCGGCTGGCGGGGCGGGTTTCGCGGGGCGAGGCGGCGCAGGCGGTGGACGCGGCGGGCGCGGCGGCGATCCGAACCGGGCGCTGGATCAGCAGCCGAGTATCCAACTGGCCGACCTGAAGGTGGGAGAGCCGGTGGTGGTTACAGGCGCGCCGACGGGCGACCTGGCGAAGCTGACGGCGACCAGCGTGGTGGCGGGGGTGGATCCGATCCTGCGCGCGGCGCCGGACCGGGGGCCCGACCCGCTGGGCGGTAACTGGAACTTCGGCGAACTGGGCGGCGGCGGTCAGGAATAGCTGACGGGCGACTGCCCGGGAGCGGTCTGCGGGAGAGAGAAGAAGAACGTCGCTCCCTCATCCGGTCTGCCAATAGCCCATATGCGGCCGCCGTGGCGCTCGACAATTCGCTGGCAGATGGCGAGGCCGAGTCCGGTACCCGGATACGCGTTCTTGTGCAGGCGCTTAAACAGGCCGAAGATGCGCTGCGCGTACTCCTGTTCGAAGCCGATGCCATTATCGCGGAAAGACATGATCCAGAAACCCTCACGCGCCTCAGCGGAGATGCGGATTTCGACCGTCCGCTCGGGATGGCGGTACTTGATCGAATTCGAAAGAAGATTCTGAAATACATGGGAGATCTGCGCGGCTTCCGCATAGACGTGGGGCAGCGGATCGGAGTGAATGACGGCGCCCGATTCGGCGATGCGTTCGCGGAGCGCGCAGCAGGCATCCTCGAGGGCATTGGCCAGGGGGGTAGCGGAGGCAGGAATCGTTTCATCCTGCTGGATGGTGCGCGAGAAGGTCAGAAGATCGTGGATGAGAGCTTCCATGCGTTCGACGCCCTCGCGGACGAACTGGCGGTATTGTCCCACGTGGCCGTTCTGATCCTGCGTGGAGTTCAGGATGAGCTGGGTGTAGATGTTGACCATGCGCAGGGGTTCCTGAAGGTCGTGGCTGGAGACGAAAGCGAATTCCTCGAGCTCGCGGTTGGCACGGCTTAGTTCCAGATTGGTGTGAATCAATTCCGCATTACTGGCGGCGATTTCGGCGAGGAGACCGCGCAGCTGGTACTGATGGCGCCGGGCGCGCAGGGCGGCGCGGACGCTGCTGGCGAGCGTTTCGGGTCGGAGAGGGCGCTCCAGCAATGCGACACTGCCCAGAGGGTCGAGCAGGCGGAGCCGGTAGCGGGTGACAGTGGTGGCGGCGCCGCCCGACGTCATGACGAGCAGAGGGAGATTAGACCAGGGCGGCTGGTTCCGAAGCTGGGCGGCCAGAACTTCGACAGCGGCGGGATCGAGGGCCTCGTCGGCTACCAGTGCGACCCCGGCGCCTTCGCGGATCGACTGGCAGAGCTGTAAGACGGAGCTGCAAATCCGGGTAGCCACGGAAAACGACCCGAGTTCGCCCTGAATGAGGGTGCTGTCGCGACCGAATGGTGCGAGGATCAGCACGACCTCACTGTCGAGAACCTTAGTTTTCCGCGCCATCCCGAGCCCGCAACTCTCTTTCCCCGCCCGTCCAGACGGGAACACCACTCAGAACGCCGCGGAACCCGGTCAGCGCCTCACCGATTGTGATGCGGTTGTTCGCCATCGTGAGTTCGCGGATGGTATCTTCGTGCGGGCCGCTGCGTTTTTTGACCACGGAAATCGCCTTGCGGACGCGCCCCATGGCTTCGAAATAGCGAAACAGCATGACATTGTCGGCGAGGTAGCTGAGATCGACTACCTGGGACATCGTTCCGGTCATGCCGGCCTGCGACAACACAAGGATCGAGATCACGCCGTGATGATTCAGAAAGCTGAGCAGTTCGTGCATCTGCAGCGGGAGGTGGGACTCGCCGGGCATGGCGTTCAGGAAACCGTTGAGGCTGTCGATCACTACCACGCGCGCGTGACGTTTTTCGACGGTGTCGCGCACGTGCTGAATGAATTCGCCGGGGGATAATTCGGCGGGATCGACCGGCTCCAGATGAAGCTTGCCCGCCTCGATCCAGGGCCGCGGATCGATCCCAAGACCCGCGCCGCGCTTGCATGCCAGGCTGATGATCTCCTCGAAAAGGAAGATGGAAGCGAAGTCGCCTTCCCTTGCGGCGGCGATGGCATAGCCCATCGCGATGCAGGATTTTCCGACGCCCGCCGGGCCCAGTAGCAAGGTGCTGGTGCCGCGGTCGATGCCACCGCCCCAGAGTTGATCCAGCGCAGGGATGCCGCTTACCGCCATGGCTTCGGGGATGCTGGTGCGGTGTTCGGCGGCCACCAGACGGGGGTAGACCCTGACACCGCCGGTGGTAAGTGTGTAGTCGTGGTAGCCCTCGCGATAGACCGTGCCGCGCAACTTGGCAATCTGCAGGCGGCGGCGCGTGCCACCGTAGTCGCGGGGAATTTTTTCGAGCACAAAAACGCCATGGGCGATGCTTTGAAGCTGGGCATCCCGCATGTTGATCGTACGGTCGTCAAGGAGCAGGACCGTGCAGCCGCGATTTGTGAAAAAAGTCTTGAGGGCCAGAATCTGGCGGCGGTAACGGAGGGCGTCGTCGGCGAGCAGACGAATCTCCGAGAGGGAATCAAGGACGATGCGGACCGGGCGCACGTTCTCGACCCGATCGAGAATTTTCTGCATAGTGTCCTGAAACTCCACATTCGCGGGGTGGAACGCGGAATATTGCGCTTCAGGGCGAAGAGCATCCTCATTCGGCATGAATTCGTAGAGACTGATACCGTCCAGATTCCAGCCATGGGAGTCGGCGACCTTGCGGATTTCGATTTCCGATTCCGACAGGGTGACATAGAGCACAGACTCGCCGCGGTCGCGGCCCGCGATTAAAAACTGCAGGCCGAACGTGGTTTTCCCTGCGCCAGGCTCACCTTCGACAAGGAAAAAATGACCGCGGGGAAGGCCGCCTCCCAGAACGTCGTCCAGGCCGGGAATGCCCGAGGTAACTATATTCTCTGCGTATCTGTCTGAATCAGTTTTCGCCCTGATCATCAGGCGTTTATCCTTCTTGCGGGTTTGGCGACTGTTCCGCATGACGCCGCGTGAGATGCAAGAATCCTTCCATTCACTGGCGGAGAATGGTGCCCAGGATCACGCACGGCTCCGTTGGAGACAGCGCTGCGTTAGGGAGAATCCGTAACAGCGCCGGGCAGGAAGCCCCGGCGGCAGGCCCGAACGCCTGGCAGGAAAAGCCCGGCTCCACGAAGCAATTGGCGGCCTGCGTCCGCAAAACTTTCGGCGCCGGCAGCTAAAGCAACCCGGCGTTTCTGCCGATTAGGCACATGGATAAAGACGCGGCTACCGTTATGGCGATGGTCAGTATAAGACGCTATTTAAACCTCGGCACGGTGGAGGAGAAGCCAGGCACGGCGCTGGCATTGGTCCTCCAGCGACTTGGCGATATTGCAGTCGACTGGGATCCGGACCAGACCGAAAGCTTTCGCGAGGAGATCAACGCGATTGCAGGCGGGCTGGCGCCCGATCTGCCTCAGAAGGAGCAGCTTGTGGTTGCTGAAGCGGCCCTGCTGGCGGTGGAGAATCATAACCGCAAAGTTGTCCAGATGGTTGCGAAACAGTACGGTGATTTTCAGTTGATTATCAAACTGCTGCAGGACAGCATTGTCAAAATCGCCGGGCCGAACGCAGAGTCCGTGCAGTCGCTGCAGAAGATCGATGAGGAGTTTGACAGGGGCGCGGGATTCAAAGACCTGGCGGCGCTGCGCCAGCATCTGCACGGATTGCTGCCCGGGCTGCGAAAAGAGATCGAGCGCGACCAGGCGGCGAACAAGGCGCTGATCGAAAGACTGCAGATCGAGGTGGAGAGCAAGTCCAGGCCCGAAGAGAGAGCCGCGCGGAAACGGGTGGATTCAGCCACCGGGCTGCCGGGTCAGCCGGAGTGCCTCGAGGCTGTCCGGGAAGTCATCGCCAAGGGGAGCAGGCATTATGCGCTGGTGATGGTAGTCAATCGCATAGAGCCGATTTCGGCGCGCTTTGGAAAGGATGCGGGCGACCGGATGCTGGTGCGGTTCCGCGAATATGTGGAGAGCCAATTAGAGGAAACCGATCTCCTTTTCCGCTGGAGCGGACCCGTAATGGTGGCGATTATGGAAAGACCGCAGACTTTCGATCAGGTGCGGATATCCGTCAAACGAATGTTCGAGGCGCCGATCAGCGAGACGATCGATTTCAACGGAAGGTCGGTTTTTGTGCCGATCTCGGCGGCGTGGTCGGTGTTCATGATCTGTGTTACGCCGGAAACGGCAGAAAAGCAGATTCAGAAATTCGTCGCCGCGCAGGGTTGCCGCGATTATGTATAGGGAGCAGCGATGACCAGAGAGCAAATTGTTCCGCGAAACCGGCATGAAGGGCTGGAGTTTGAGTTGCTGTCACAGAGAGCCGCCGAACTGGAAGAAGAAAACCAGCGACTGGAAGAAGCGCTGCGCAGGAATTCGAGGGTGTTTGATGAACTGCTGATCGCGGGCGAGGCCGGCATTGCGCTGACGGGTCCGGACAGAAGAATAGTCCGGGTGATCCGTGGAGTGACGGGGATCGATCCGGAGACTCTGGTGGGACGGCCCATCGACGAACTGGCCGTACCGCAGGACCGAAGGATCATCGTGGATGCCTTTAAACAGCTGATCGAACGACGGCGCGGAAGGATCCGGATATTCGTGCGGGTGCGAAATGCGCAGGGAGATGTCGGGCTGTACCGGGCAACACTGACCGATATGCTGGAGAATCCCGATATTCACGGAATCATCTGCAATTACTCCAGGTATCCGTTTCCGGAATTGGGATGACAGCGGGCCCCGGGTAAAGGGCTATTTCCGCAGGTAGGCGTCGTCGCCGCGGATCCAATCCTGGCGGGCGGGAGTGAAGAGGTCGGTGGCTGCCGAGTCCTCCAGAGCTTCGAAGCGGTGCGGAAGATTGGGAGGAATCACCAGCACATCCCCGGGTTGCAGGATGCGGCGCTCCCCGGCTTCGGTTTCGAACAGAAGCGAGCCCGATCGGAGCATCGTCACCTGCTGGTTGACGTGATGGTGCATGGGCACGACTCCGCCCTTTCCGAGCCATACCTGTGCCACCGTCATCTGAGCGGTGTGAATCACCTGGCGGGAGAAGAGCGGGTTCATTTTCTCTTCTGTCACCGCGCTCCAGTTATATGTTTCCATTGAGGCAGTATCCTATTTATTGTCAAACATGAAAGGTATCGTTCTGGCGGGAGGCACCGGCAGCCGGCTGTTCCCGTTAACCAAAATCACCAACAAACATCTGCTGCCGATCTACGACAAGCCGATGATCTATCTATCCGATCCAGACGCTGGTGGATGCGGGGATCACCGACATCATGATCGTCACCGGCGGGAAGAACTCGGGTGACTTTCTCCGCCTGCTGGCAAACGGGAAGGATTTCGGACTGAAGCATATCGCTTATACCTATCAGGAAGGCGAAGGCGGAATCGCCGATGCGCTGAGTCTGTGCGAGCATTTCGCCGACGGGCAGCCGGTCTGCGTCGTGCTGGGCGATAACATCATCGAGAAAAGCATCCGGGGCGCGGTCGAGGCTTTCTGCGCGCAGGGGGAAGGTGCGCGCATCCTGCTCAAGGAAGTCACGGACGCGGAGCGTTTCGGCGTGGCGGAGTTCGCGGGCGACCGCATCGTGGGCATCGAGGAGAAGCCGGCGCATCCGAAATCGAAGTACGCGGTGACCGGAATCTACATGTACGACGCTTCGGTGTTCGACAAAATTCACACCTGCAAGCCGTCGCACCGCAACGAACTGGAGATCACGGACGTGAATAACGCTTATATCCGGGAGGGGACGATGACGTACTCTTTTCTGGATGGCTGGTGGACGGACGCGGGGACGTTTGAATCGCTGCTGCGCGCGGCGAATCTGGTGGCCGGGAGCCGGCGCGGGTGAGCATCCATCCTGTCGAGATATCGTTTCCGCAGTGCGAAAAGGGAATCGGAGATGTCATCACGGCGGTCCGACTCGCCGAAACTGATTGCGGGAGTGCAGTGCGCGCCGGTGGCACTGTGGCCGGACGATCGCGGGTACTTCCTCGAAGTGCAGCGGATGGGGCAGGGGCTGGCGGCACAGTTTCCGAAAGATTCGACGCAGATTTCGGCGGCGTTCAATTATCCCGGCATTATCAAGGCGTTTCATTTTCACCGGCATCAGACCGACTGCTGGACGCCGGCGATGAACATGCTGCAGGTGGCGCTGGTCGATCTGCGCGCGGAATCGCCGACGTTCGGGCAGCGGAATACGCTGTACGTGGGCAATATCAGGCCGTGGCAGATTCTGATCCCGCCGGGGGTGGCGCACGGGTACAAAGTGCTGGAAGCCGGGCCGTCGCTGCTGATTTACGCGACGGACCGCTTTTATAACCCGGCCGACGAGGGCCGCATCGGACACAACGACCCCCGGCTGAACTACGACTGGGAACTGCAGCATAAGTAGGGGACTTGTCCGGCTTTGAGCCGGATGGACAAGCTGGAAAGCTTGTCCGCAGGCCGGAAGGCCTGCCCCACATGAGCACCAGGTGCGCATAGCTCTCGACGCCACGCCGCTGACTATTTCTTCCGGCGGACTGCCACGCTATACAGGCGAGCTTGCGGTGGCGCTGGCGCACGAGTATCCCGAGGACAGCTACTACTTGCTTTCCGACCAGCCCTTCCCGATGCCGGAGCGGGCGCCGGCAAATCTGGTGCGGGGCAGGCAGCCGCGTACGGTCGCTGAGCGGCACTGGTGGCTCTACGGAATTCAGCATGCGCTGCGCGAGAGCGGCGCCGAGATTTTTCATGGGACGAACTTCGAAGTCCCCTACATCGGGTCGACGCCCGCCGTGCTGACGATTCACGATCTGTCGCCGTGGCGGGACAAGGCGTGGCAAACGTCAAGTCCGAACATGATGCAAACCGAGTGCGGATGCGCACGCCATGGCTGGTGCGGCTGGGGCGCGCGCGCATGATCATTACCGTGAGTGAGGCGGTGCGGCGCGAAGTGATTGCGCATTTCGGTCTGGGGGAGGATCGGGTGCGCGCGGTGCCGCTGGCGGCCTCGGCGCATTTCCGGCCGGTGCCGCCGACGTCGCGGGCGCAGAGGCCGTTCTTTCTTCTGGTTTCAACGCTCGAGCCGCGCAAGAACGTGGGGGCACTCGTTGAAGGTTGGCGGGCGGTGCGGGCCGAGACGCAGGCGGATCTCGTTATCGCGGGGCGCAACCGGGCGGACTTCGAGGAGCTTCCCTCGGAGGAGGGGCTGCATCTGCTGGGCGAGGTCCCGGATGAAGAACTGCCGCAGCTTTATTCAGATGCGCTGGCGTTCGTGTATCCGACCCACTACGAAGGCTTCGGGCTGCCGGTGCTGGAGGCGATGCAGTGCGGGTGTCCGGTGATCACATCGCGCGATCCGGCGGTGATGGAGGTGGCGGGCGAGGCGGCGATTCATGTGTCGACGCCGGGCGAGATTGCCGAGGCGATGAAAGCGGTGGCGGCGAATCCGCGGCTGCGCAACGTTCTGAGCGGCTGCGGGTTGGAACGGGCAGGTGCCTTTTCATGGAGCCGGACAGCGCGGGAGACGCACGCGGTGTACAGTTCCGTTCTGGCCGAGGGGCGCTGAGAGTCAGACAGAATGGAGGTTCTGTTTCTGACGCCCGAACCGCCTTATCCGCTGCAGGGCGGGGGAGCATTCCGGATCGCCTCGCTGGTCCATTACTTCGCGCGGTTTGCCGAGGTGGATCTGGTGCTGATTTCCGACAGCGGGCCGACGGCGGAGCTTCCGGCGGGTCTGGTGCGCGCGCAGCACGTGATTCCGCTGCCGCATCACAGCCGCTCGAGGGCGGCACGGTATCTGCGGAACGCCGGGCGGGCGGTGAGAGGCGTGCCGCCGCTGATCGACCGGGTGGCGGGGCTGGAGGAGCAGATTGGGCGAGCCATTGGCCAGCGGCGGTACGACATCGGAGTGGTGGAGCATTTCTGGTGCGCCCCCTATATCGATGTCATCAGCAAGCATTGCCGGCGAAACGGTCCTCGACATGCACAATATCGAGTCAGTGCTCCATGAAAGATGTGCCGGAGTGAGCCGCGGTCTGATCGGCGCGGGACACCGGCGATTCGCGGCGGCGTCGCGAAAGCTGGAATCGGCGCTGATGCCGCGTTACTCGGCGGTGCTGACGCCGTCAGAACAAGACGCGCGCACGGTCCGGGAGATCGCGCCGGGGGCCAGGGTCGAAGTGTATCCGAACTCGATTCCGTGGGTCGAAGCGCCTCACATTAGTGGTGGCGCGCCGGCGGAGAAGCCGCGGATCGTGTTTTCGGCGAACTTCGAATATCACCCGAATATCGACGCCGTCGGTTTTCTGGCTGGCGAAATCTGGCCGAAGGTGCGACAGGCGCGGCCTGATATCCGGCTGCGGCTGGTGGGGCGCGGGGATCGATTCATTCGTCCTCTGCTACCCCGCGGCAGCGCAGAGGAGACCGGGATAGAAGTGACGGGAGCCGTGGAAGACGCACTGGCTGAGATCGCCCAGGCGCAGGTGGTGGTGGCGCCGGTGCGGACCGGCAGCGGGACGCGCATCAAGATCCTGCAGGCCTGGGCGGCCGGGCGCGCGGTGGTGTCGACGCCGCTGGCGGCGGAGGGGCTTGGCGCGAAGGACGGGGTGAATATCGCGCTGGCGCCGGATGCGAACGGGTTTGCGGACCGGATTCTGCACCTGCTGGCCGACGCGGAAATGCGGCACAGCCTGGGGACGGAAGGGCGTCGTATGTTTGAGGACAGTTACACGTGGGAAGTGGCGTGGAAAAGCCTCCATTTCGATACGCAAATTACGCGCGCGGCTGGACTTAGCGGATATACTGGGAACTTCTGATGCGCTTCGCCGTCGATGCTCACGCGATCGGACGGCATCTTACCGGCAATGAGGTCTACATCCGCAGCCTGCTGAGCGCTTTTGCGGAAGTGGACCGCCGATCGGAGTTCATCGCCTACATATCGGAAGCAGGCGCCGAGCGATGGATTCCGGCGCGATTCGAGGTACGCCAGGTTTCGGCTAATCCTTATTCGCGGCTGGGCTGGGAACTGGGGCGGCTGATCCGGGCAGACCAGCCGGATCTGGTTCACGTACAGTACACCGCGCCGCTGCGGGTGAGTGTACCCACGGTGGTGACGGTGCACGACGTGAGCTTTCTGGAGCATCCGGAGTATTTCACGGTGGCGCGGCGGTCACAGCTGTCGCTGACGGTGGGGCGCACGGTGAAGCGGGCGGCGCGCATCGTGACGGTGAGCGAATTTTCGCGGGCGGCGATTCTGCGCGCGTACGACATCGCGCCGGAAAAAGTGCTGGCGATTCCGAATGCGGCGAATCCGGATTTCCGCGTCATCGGGCGGGAACGAGCGCAGCGGGCCGTGGAAGCGCGGCTGCGTTTCGAGGCGCCGTTTGTGTTGTCGGTGGGCGATCTGCAGCCGCGCAAGAACCAGATCGGGCTGATCGCGGCGTTTTCGAAACTGCTGACGGAGCACCCGCAGCTGAAACATCATCTGGTGCTGACCGGCAAAGAGACATGGTTCACGCCGAAGGTGCGGGAGGCGGCGCGCGCGAGCGGGTTTGCGTCGCGGATTCACTTCACCGGGTTTCGTGAGCGACGAGGAACTGCTTGAGCTTTACAACGCCTGCGAGTGTTTCGTGTTCCCGTCGTTCTATGAAGGCTTCGGACTGCCGATTCTGGAGGCGATGGCATGCGGGCGCGCGGTGGCGTGCTCGAATACGTCGTCGATGCCGGAGGTGGCGGATGGGGCGGGGCTGCTGTTCGATCCGCATCAGACCGGCGAAATCACGCGGGCTCTGAAGGATATTCTGCTCGATGCGGAGCTGCGCGGCCGGCTGGAGCGGCTGGGGCTGCAGCGCGCCGCCGGATTCACCTGGAAGAAGAGCGCGCGCGCCACGCTGGACGTTTACCGCGAAGTGGTGAGCGAGCAAGGACGCAAAGAGCCGACGGGCGAACGGCGGCGAGTGCGCGCGGCAGTGGCTGGAAATCAAAGGAAGAGATGAAGTACCTTAAGCCGGCATTTTTGGCGGTCGCGACATTGTCCTTTGTGGCGGCGCCTTTTGCGTCACCGGTGGCGGCGCAGGCAGCATCGGAATCGGGTCAGAAACTGACCGGTTTTCCGTTCACCGATGAAGACCTGAATTATTCAATTGTGTGGCCGACCGGGGCCAGTCTGGGTGAGGCGCATCTGCATGCGAAGCATGCGGGCGAAAAGTGGGACTTTACTTTCACGCTGGACGCGGGCGTTCCGGGATTCACGGTGAAAGATACGTATCATTCGGACATCGTGCCGGAGTGGCGCCGAACTTCTGCTCGGTGGCATTTGAGCGGTCATCGACGCATGGCAGTCACGTGGTGAACGAGAAGGAGACGATCGACCGCGAGCGCGCGATGGCGAGCCGGGGGACGACTCAGATTCCGGTTCCGGCGTGCGTGAAGGATGCGCTGGCGTACCTGTTCTGTGCGCGGCGCGAAATGGGACAAGGGCGCGTGCCGGCGGCGCAGGACGTTCTGTTTGGAGCGCTGTATCCGATTCGTGTGGACTATGCCGGCGCGCCGATGATCACGATGAACGGCAAGCAGGTGCAGACGGACGAGGTGACGTGCACGTGGGGTACGGGGTCGGCGGCGGTAACGTTCGAAATCTACTTTGCACGCGATGCGGCGCGCACGCCGCTGCTGGTGACGGCGCCGCTCGCGATGGGGAAGTTTTCGATGGAGCTGGTGCGCTGACAGCGTTTGAGGTCGCGTTCTTTTCTCCGATGCCGCCGTCGAAGAGCGGCATCGCGGATTACTCTGAAGCACTCGCCGGTGAAATGGCGAAGCGCGTGTTGTCTGACGATTTTCGCGGACATGCCGGCCGCGTATCGATCCCGCGGCTTTCGACATCGCGCTCTATCACATCGGCAACAACCCCTGGCACGGTTTCGCCTACGAGGCAGCGCTGAAGTATCCGGGGGTGGTAGTGATGCACGAGGCGAATCTGCATCATCTGATCGCCGATATCACGATCCGGCGCGGCGACTGGGACGGGTATCTGGCGGAGTGCGAGTACAACGGCGGTGCGGCGGCGCTCGAATTCGCCGAGCGCGTGCGGGAGCTGGAAGTCGGGCCGGATTACGATGGCCTGCCGATGACGCGCCGGCTGCTGGAGCGGGCGCGCGGGCTGGTCGTGCACAGCGAGTTCGTGGCGCGCGAGATGCGCGCGCAGGGATTTACCGGGCCGATCGCCGTGATTCCGCACGGCGCGTGGATTCCCGAGACGGATCGCAACGGGCCACGCGCATCTGCTGGGCGTGGACGAGACGACGCCGCTGATCGGCGCCTTCGGATATCTGAAGCCTTACAAGAGGATCGCGGAATCGCTGCGGGCGCTGCGCAGGCTGGTGAAAGTCGATCCGCGCGTGCGCATGATTCTGGTGGGCGAGCCGCATCCGGAGTTTCACGGTCGAGCAGCTGATCCGCACGCTGGGGTTGACGGAGCATGTGCGCGTGCTGGGGTTCGCGCCGATCGAGAAGTTCGTCGATTACATCGGCGCGTGCGATATCGTGCTGAACCTGCGGTATCCGACGGTGGGGGAGACGTCGGGCAGTCTGCAGCGCGCGCTGGGGCTGGGCAGCGCCGTGATTGTGAGCGATGTGGGCTCGTTCGCGGAACTGCCGGACGATGTGTGCCTGAAGGTGCCGGTATCGCCGGACCGGAAGTATGAGGAAGAGAACTCATTTTTGAATACCTCAGCGTGCTCACGGCGCGGCCGGATCTGGCGCAGGCGATGGGGGCGCGCGCGAAGGAGTGGGTGGAGCGCGAGTGCAGCTGGGGCGTCAGTGGCGGAGCGGTATGTGGAGTTTCTGCGGCGGGTTTGCGAGGGTACGGCGGGGGCAGAAGAACCGGACGCCGGGCAGAAGCCCGGCGGGACCCGAGGGTACCCCTGGAAAGCCTGGCCCCGCTAACGGCTCGAGTGCGGTGCTCGATGTGAGATCGAGGCCGTCGCGCAGTGGGTGGCTCCGGAGGCGCGCGAGTACGCCGCGCATCACAAATCGCGCTTCGTGCAGACGCTGGAGATGACGCCGGCGGGCGATGAGTCGAAGTCGATTCTCGAAATGGGCGCGTATATGCAGATCACGCCCGCGCTGCAGTTTCGAGCTGGGGTATGGGTACGTGCGCGGCTGTTATTACGGCAAGCTCGGCGGGTGGATCACAAGTGCTGTGTCGTCGGCGAACGGGCGAGAAGTTCGAGTGCGATGTGGATCATTTCGACGCGGAGCGCGATGTGTTCCCTTACGCGGACGCGTCGTTCGATACGGTGCTGTGCTGCGAGCTGATCGAGCATCTGTTCGCCGATCCGATGCACATGATGGCGGAGATCAACCGCATCCTGAAACCCGGCGGGCATCTGCTGCTGACTACTCCGAATCTGGGTTCGATGCGCGCGATTGCGGCGATCCTGCACGGATATCATCCGGCGTTTTTTCCGGCTTACATTCGTCCGCGAGCGGACGGCGAGGAGACCGAGGCGCGGCACAATCGCGAGTACGTGCCGATGGAAATGCAGCATCTGTTCACAGACTCCGGGTTTGAGATGGTGCGGCTCGAGACCGGGGAGTTTCTGGAAGAGCCACATCCGGAATTTGCCTGGATAGAGCATCTGATGGAGCGATATCGGATTCATCGGCATCTGCGCGGCGACGGGATCTATGCGCTGGGCCGGAAGACGGGTCCGGTGAAGGAACGCTGGCCGGCATGGCTTTACTCATGAAAGCCGTACTCGTAGATGAAAAAGAGCCGTCGACAAGATCGCCGGCGGTACATGGGCGAACGCTCGTGGTGCCTTATGTGGCGGTGAACCGGACACAAGCGGCGTGGAGCGCGGCAGAGGGCTGGGCGGTTGGTTATCACCTGTTCGACGAGCCGACCGGGACGCTGGTGGTGGACGGGGAACGCGCGCCGATCGATCTTGCGCCGGCGGAGAGCCGAGTGGTGCCGATCGAGATCGCACTGCCGCCGGAGCCGGGAACGTACAGCATCTACGTGTCGATGATGCGCGAGCATGTGGCGTGGTACTACATCGAGGGCTGGCCGTTTTTGCTGATCGATGTTCTGGTGGACGACAGCGGCGCCCCGAAGCTGCTTGGGTGGCGCATCACGCGGAAGGGGGCGGTGGCACGCAGGCGGCTGGGGCGCAGCCTGAAGCGGGCGTTCACGCTGCCGGGTGAAACGATCTGGAAGAACCGCAGCCTGATTCGCACGATGGTGCGGCGCGATATGCTCAGCCGATATACGGGGTCGTTCGGCGGGGCTTTCTGGACGGTGCTGAATCCGCTGCTGCTGATGCTGACCTATTTTTTCGTGTTCGGGATGGTGCTGCAGCAGCACTTCGGCAATGACACGAGCAGGGCGGGCTTCGCGGTCTATCTGCTGGCCGGTATGCTGCCATGGCTGGCGTTCAGCGAGGCCGTGGGACGGTCGCCGTTCGTGCTGGTGGAGCACCGAGGGTTCATCAAGAAGCTGGTGTTTCCGGTGGAGACGCTGCCGATCAACCTGGTGGTGTCGGGGCTGGTGACGGAATTCTTCGGCATGATTCTGTTTGTGCTGGCACTGCTGCTGGTGAGGGGGAGCGTGGCGCCGACGGTGGTGTTTCTGCCGGTGCTGGTGATCCCGCAGATTCTGCTGACGGCGGGGCTGTGCTGGTTTCTTTCAGCGCTGGGCGTGTTCGTGCGCGATCTGTCGCAGATCATCGGCTATCTGCTGACGATCTGGTATTTTCTGACACCGATCTGTTATCCGGAAGAAAGCCTGAAATCGCTGCCTCCGCTGGCGCTGCGCCTGATGACGAAGAATCCGATATATGTGCTGGTGCGCGGATACCGCGCGGTGCTGCTCGAGGGGCGAGCGCCGGACTGGCGCGCGCTGGGGTGGCTGACAGTGGCGTCGATTGTGGTTTTCCTGCTGGGGCACGCGTGGTTTTATAAACTGCGAAAGTCGTTCGCGGACATTATCTGATAAGTTCAAACCAGAGGTAAGCAGCATGTCGAACGACATCAGCGAAGTGCGCGCCACACTGAACGATCTCATCGAAACGTGCAAGGATTCGCAGGCCGGTTTTCACGCCGCCGCGGAAAAACTCAAAGACAAAAACATTCATTCGCTGTTTCTGCAGTTCTATCTGCAGCGGTCGGAGTTCGCCGGTGAACTGCAGGCGGAAGTCACGCGGGACGGCGGAGAGCCGGCGGAGTCGGGAACGGCTGCGGGGGCGATTCATCGCGGGTGGATCGGGCTGAAGACCGCACTCGCGGCGGACAGCGATCATGAAATTCTGGTCGAGGCCGAGCGGGGTGAAGAGGCTGCGGTGAAGAACTACATCGCGGCACTGCGCAGGCGGCTGCCAGGCGATGTGGAGGCGATCGTGTCTCGGCAGTTCCGCGAGATTCAGGAAGTTCACAAGAAGGTGAAAGAACTGCTGGAGAAGCATCCGGAGAAGACCGATCTGCCGATGGCCGGGCTGCGATAGCCGCCCGAAAAGAGCCGGCGACAAGATCGCCAGCGGTACAGTGCGTGATACGCTACTCGGCGGAGTTAACCATTGGGAACCACTGCAATGCCTGTTGATAGTTCAGGAGTTGCGCCGAAGTCGATGGCGCGCGTCCTGCCCGTCCTACTTTTCCTGTTTGCCGGAAGCGGATGTGCCGCGCTGATCTATGAGGTCGCGTGGTATCAGGTGCTGCAGCTGGCGCTGGGGTCGACCGCCGTTTCGCTCGGCATCCTGCTCGCGACATTCATGGGCGGGCTGTGCATCGGCAGCATCGTACTGCCGCGCATGAACTTCGGAAAGAGCAGCCCGCTGAAGGTGTACGCGGGACTCGAGTTCGGCATCGGCGTGCTCGGTGTCGTGGTGACGCTGGCATTGCCGTATGTGAGCCATGTTTACGCGGTCGGCGCGGAGCATGGGCTGGAGAGCATGCTGCTGCGGGGCGTGGTCGCCGCGGTCTGCATGCTGCCTTCGACGATTCTGATGGGGGCGTCGCTGCCGGCGATTGTGCGCGGCATTGAAGCATCGCCGCGCGGTGTGTCGTGGTGGGCGCTGCTCTATGGCGGTAACACGGCGGGCGCGGTGTTCGGATGCCTGCTGGCGGGATTCTATCTGCTGCGAATTTACAACATGGCGACGGCGGCGTTTGTCGCTGCAGCGATCAATCTGCTGGTCGCCGTTGTTAGCTTCGCGCTGGCCGGCAGCGGGACCGGCGAAGCGGCGCCGGCGCGGGCGGGAACGATAGCCGGCCGCTGGCCGGTGTATTTCGCCATCGCGCTTTCGGGCGCATGCGCTTTGGGCGCGGAAGTGGTGTGGACGCGGCTGATGGGCATGCTGCTGCTCGGGACGGTGTATGCGTTCTCGATCATCCTCGCGGTGTTTCTGGTGGGGCTGGCCCTGGGCGGCGCGGCGGCATCGTGGGTCATCCGGCGAACGCCTCCGGACGTGGCGCTGGGCGTGTGCCAGCTTCTGTTGACGATCGGGATCGCGTGGACGGCGGGTGTGATCACGGGCATTCTGCCGTTCTGGAGCGACAATATTCTGACGACGCAGGATCCGTGGGTGATGTTCGGGCTGGATCTGAAGCGCGTGGCGTTTGCGATTCTGCCGCCGACGCTGTTGTGGGGCGCCAGTTTTCCGCTGGCCTGCGCGGCCGCGGTGAAGTCATGGGATGAGGATCCGGGGCGCGTGGCGGGAGGCGTCTACGCGGCGAACACGCTGGGCGGGATTGCGGGCGCGCTGCTGGTGAGCCTGGTGCTGATTCCGTGGATCGGCACGCAGCAGACGACGCGGCTGATTCTGGCTCTGGCGGCAGTGAGCGGCGCGATCGTACTGACCCCCGTCGTCATGGAGCGAAGGAAGCGCATGTGGCCGGCGATCGGTGTGCTGGGGGCGATGGCGTTTGCGGGACTGCTGGCCTGGAATGTTCCGCCAGTGCCGGGCGACCTGATCGCATACGGACGGCGGATGGGGCTTTATGCGCATCAGTCGCAGATTCTCTATGTGGCGGAGGGGCGGAATTCGTCGGTGGCGATTTCGCGCTGGGCCAACGGCACCACGTACGTCAATGTGAACGGACACGTGGAGGCGACCACCGAACTGTTCGACATGAAGCTGCAGCGGATGGTGGGGCATCTGCCTGGGCTGATTCATCCGAATCCGAAATCGGTGCTGGGGATTGGCTTCGGCGCGGGTGTGTCGGCGGGGACGTTCACGCGCTATCCGGGGATTCAGAAGATTACCGTGTGCGAGATCGAGCCGGTGATTCCGCCCGCGTCGACGCGATACTTTGCGGAGGCGGACTACAATGTGCTGCACAATCCGACGCACACATATCGTGTATGACGACGCGCGGCATTACCTGCTGACGACGACCGAGAAGTTCGACATCATTGCGTCCGATCCGCTCGACGTGTTTGTGAAGGGGACCGCGGCGCTGTATTCGAAAGAGTACTTCGAGGCGGTAAAGCAGCATCTGAATCCGGGCGGGATGTTCTCGCTGTATGTGCCGCTGTATGAGACCGACGAGCCGACCATCCGCAGCGAACTGGAGACGTTCTTCCAGGCGTTCCCGAACGCGAGCATATGGAGCAACACGCGCGAGGGACAGGGTTACGACATGGTCTTCATGGGACAGGCGGAGCCGCTGAAGATCAATCTGGATGAGGTGGAGACGCGGCTGGCGAGGCCGGATTATGCGCCGGTGGCGGAGTCGCTGAAGGGGATCGGGATCGGGTCAACGCTGGAGCTGTTTTCGACGTATGCGGGCGGGGCGAAGGATCTGGGCCGCTGGACCCATGGGGCGCAGGTTAACACAGACGCGGACCTGCGGTTGTCATACCTCGCTGGCTGGGGAATAAACTCGGCGCTGGAAGATGTGCTGTATCGAAAGATACTGCGGTACCGCAATCCGCGGCCGGAGGGCATATTCACCGGTTCTCCGGAGCGCCTGCGGGCTGTGTACGAAGGCATGTTGCGGGAAGCCTACGGCGGACAGTTTTAAACGCGCGAGAATCAGGGTGTGAGCGTTCCTGTTGTTCGGACATGTGCCGCGTGTGGGAAAGGGAACCGTATCCCGGCAAAGCATCTGGCGGATACGGGGCGATGCGGATCGTGTAAGTCGACGCTGCCGCCGCTGAATGAACCGCTCGAGGTAGATGACGCGGCGTTCGCGAGTGTAGTGGCCGAGGCGAAGGTTCCCGTGCTGACGGACTTCTGGGCGGAGTGGTGCGGGCCGTGCCGGATGGCGGCGCCGGAAGTGAAAGAGCTGGCGCGTGAGATGGCGGGCAAGGCGATCGTGCTGAAGGTGGATACGGAGGCGAATCCACAGGTGGCGGCGCGATTCGGAGTGCAGTCGATACCGAACTTCGTGGTGCTGCGGGACGGGCAGGTCGTGTTTCAACGCGCGGGGCTGGCGCCGCGGGCGGAGATGCGGCGCTGGATTGAAGCGGCGCGGTGAAACATTGAAGACGCCGGGCGGAAGACCGGCGGCAGGCAGGAATGCCTGGCCCCACTAACTCAAACGCCCCAGTTCACGACGAACTCTGCTGGGTCCGGACGCGCGGTTGAGAATTTCTCTGCCGGCGTGCCGATCTGGATGAAGCCGATGAGTTCGTCGGTGGGGTCGAGTCCGAAGTCGCGTTTGAATTCGGGGTCATAGCAGTTGCCGCCGGTGAGCCACTTGGCGCCGAAGCCGAGAGCGTGCGTGGCATTCAGGATATTCATCGCGGCGGCTGCAGTCGACAGCATCTGCTCGATTTCGGGAACCTTGTGGTCCGGCGTGATTTTCGCGACAACGGCGATGGTGAGCGGGGCGCGGAGAGGCTTCTCGCGCTCCTTTTCGATGGCTTTGGGCTCGCGGCGGGCGGCGCCTGCGGCAAAGAGATCGCTCAGACGCTGACGCGCATCGCCGCGCACCACATAGAAACGCCACGGCCGCAGCTTGCCATGATCGGGCGCGCGGACGGCGGCTTCGAAGATGGTGCGGAGGTCGGCATCAGTGGGGCCGGGGTCGGTCACCGCCTTGGTTGAAGCGCGGGAGAGAAGGGTGGCGATGGATTCAGACAAATTTTTCTCCGCGCACAACGGACCTTCGGCCTGTGCGCTTTAGGTTTATTGTAGGAGACATGACGATCGGCAGCATTGGGAAGACGCTCGCGAATCAGGCGATCGACACGCGCGAAGAACAGCGTGCTGGATGCGGTGCGGACGCCGGCGAAGCCGCCGGACACGAAGCCTGCCGAAGGCCGGCCTGTGGCTGCGATACCGGATGTGGGCGCGGCGATCGTCGGGCAGATTCAGGCGATGCAGAAACCGCTGCGGGAGGATCAGGAACTTGCGGTGCAGTTTCGCGCGGGCGATGAGATGCTGCGGGTGACTGAGATATTCGTGCCGAATCCGGAAGTGCTCGTGTTCGCGGGCGTGGACGCGGCGGGGAACATCACGCGCGTGATTTCGCCGGTGAATGCGGCACAGGTGGTTTGCAGAATTCTGAAAGTTGCGCCGGGCGCCGCGCCGGTGCGGGTGAACGTGCTTACGCCGCGACCCCAACCGAAGCCGGCGTCGTAACGCGGCCGGGTATTTTCGGACCGGCGACGATCAAGACCAGTGCGGCGAGATAGAGAAGCGCGCCGATTTCCATCGTCGTGGTGAGTCCGAAATAAAGCCCGAGCACCAGAGCGCTGACGGAACCGAGAACACTTGCCGCGGCGTTCAATGACCACGCCCAGCGCACCGAGGAGTGGCTAAGCTGTTCGAGCAGCCCGAGTCCGGTGGGGAATGGAATACCCATCACGAATCCGGCGGGGGCGATCAGCAGAACCGTGGCGACGACTTTCAGGGCGAGCGGAAGTCCGACGCCCGCGGTGAGTAACGGCTGGGCGATAACGGCGAGGATGGTCACGAGTGTGGCTGCGATCGCAAGAACGCCGATGAGTCGCCCGGTACGTTCGGCGATGAGTCTGCGGCTGAGGAAGCTGCCGAGACCACTGGATACGAGCATCGAGAAGATGACGACGGTCAGCGCGTAAGTCGGATGGCCGAGGAAGAGAACGAACTTCTGGATGAGCGCGACTTCGATCAGGATGTAGCCGGCTCCAATGGCGAGAAAGTAGAGCAGGAACGACTGGACGGATTTGGCGCGCGGCAGTTTCGTGCCGAGAACCAGCGGAGGAAGAAGCAGGATCACGGCGACCGCGATGACGCTGACGATCAGCGCGGAGAAAAGCCTGGGTATCGCCTTGTTGACTTTGGCATCGGCGGCGCGGGCGCTCGAGAGCAGGTAATCGGCGATGTCGCGGGGCTGCACGGTGTAGAAGAAGAACGGGCGGTCGTCGGTTACCGGAGTGATGTCGAAGCGGTAGGCGCGTTCGAAGGCCAGCGGGTCCTTTGCCAGAAGCAGGCCGGAGAATTCGTTGCGGGCGGGATCGCCGGGGACATAGACAGAAGCCATATGCGCGGCAGCGAAGGCTTCGCGGGCTTTAACGGCGTCGGCGTCGGAGAGGGGCCTGCGCGAAATGATGACGGTGTCCTGCGCGCCCCAGCCGGCGAGATCGGAGACGGCGCCGCTGCGTCCGACGAGGATGTGACGCGCGGCATCGTGTTCGCCAAGATCTTCTAGAGCGGCGATGGCAAGCGAGACGAGGCGCAGCGATTCGCGCGGCGGATCGAAGCCCCAGCGGGTGAAGCAGAGAAGGCCGTCGTCGGTGAGGTGCGAGAGGTAGTCGCGGAAGGCTTCCGTGGTGTAGAGATTGTTTTCAGACAGCGCAAAGGCGCCGGCGGCGGTGGAGGCCCAGGTGTCGACGAGCGTGGCCTGAATGACCTGATACTTTTCCGTGGTGCGGCGCACGAAGCTGCGGCCGTCTTCGATGTGGATGTGCACGTCGGGACGCAGATAGAGGTTGCGGCTGAGCTGCGGATATTTCTGCCGCATGATCGTGGTGCCGATGATGGGATTGATTTCGACGCCGGTGACATCGTGGCTGCCGGAAGCGAGCGCGCGCGAGATGTCCCAGCCGCCGCCGGGTCCGATCACGAGAGTTTTCGCGCCCGGGCGAAGATTGTAGGGGATGGCGGGGCCCTGGTGGAGGAGGTCGGCGAGGTTGCGCGGCGAGAGGTGGTCGAAGTCGAAGTTGGCGATGCCGGTGGAGGCGTCGGCGTCGATGAAGATCATTTCGCCGCCATCGTGTTCGGCCATGCCGATGCGCGAGATGCTGTTCCACTTTGTGAACTGTTCGTCGTGGAGCTTTTCGCCTTTGGCGTAGCGGACTTCGGCGAAATGAAGCTTCGTGTTGCCGATGACCAGCATCGTCAGAATCAGTCCGGCGAAGACGCTGGCGATACGGCCGAGACGCATGCCGGCGAGCGTGAACCAGATGGCGGCGGCGGCGCAGAAAAGCACGGAAACGGCGATTACGGTGTTGGGTCCGCCGAATGCGTTCAGCAGGAGTACGAGCGCGAGACAGCCGCCGGCGGCGCCGAGGAGATCGAAGAAGTAGACGCGTTCGACGCGCGCGATGGTCTCGGCGATGACGAGCGAAACAACGATGCCCGAGCCGAGGAAGGGCAGGGCGGATGCGAAGTAGATGACTCCGAGCGCGAAAGTGCCGATTTCAGCGCCGCGCGTGAGGACGAACGCAACGGCGGCGATGGCGAGGGCCGCGTTCATCAGGCTGACGATGCCGAGCTTGCGGTAGAGCGAGCCGGGCAGCGCGGCGACGAGGTAGGAGAGCACACCGCCGACGCCGAGTCCGAAGAGGGCGATCGAGATGGCGAGGAACGCGAAGTGGTAGTAGAAGACTACGGAAAAAATGCGCGTGAGAGAGAGTTCCAGCAGCAGAGTGGCGAGCGAGGTGAGGGCAACTGCGGTGTAGAGCAGCGGCCAGTTGGAAGGCCGGGCCGGGGGACTCGGGGACAATAACTCAGTTTAGCAGCGTGGTGAAAAACGGCCTTTGCGTTGCCGCTTCCTTACGGGCGCGGTTCAGAAAAGGGCTGGGTCGAGGTGGGTGAGGTCGTCGATGAGGAGGTCGGGGGCGCTCTGTTCAAGATCTTCGGGCGGTGTGATGCCGGTGCGCACGGCGATGGCGCGGATGTTGTTTTCACGGGCGGCCTGGACGTCCTGGGTGGCGTCGCCGACCAGAGAGATGTTGCCGGTTACGCCTTCGCGGCGCGCCCGATCGATGGCGAGGCGCGCGAGTCCGCCGCGCGTCGGGGCCATTTCACCGAAAGCGCCGAAGCGGAAGTAGTGAGCGAGACCGGCGCGTTCGAGTTTGCGCCAGCCAATGCGCGTGAGGTTGCCGGTAACGAGGGCGAGCGCGACGCCGCGCTCGCGGAGATCGTCGAGAAGCGGAATGACGCCGGGGCAGATTTTGTCGCGGATGTCGGGAACGGTGCTCTGATAGATGTCCTGGGCGGCTTCAATGATGGCGGGCATGTGCGCGGAGATGGCACGATCGTCTACGTGGGCGGCGCGCATCATCAAGGTGAGTATGGCGGGGTCAAGCATGCCGTGGACAGGGATGCCGTCGGTCGTGCTCTCGATGCCTGTGACGCGGCGAACCGCATCCACGAGCGCCTGGCGATGATGCGGACCGGCACGGCGCACGAGGGTGCCATCGATGTCGAAAAGGACCAATCCCATATACAAAGCCGCAGGCGCGGAATAAGTGATATTTTAAGGGGCACTATGGTTCAGCAGATCAATCGTCGTGAGAGTCTCAAGCGCACTCTTGGAGCAATGGCTTGGCTGGCGCTGGCGCCGGACCACGCGATTCCCGCGCCCGCGGAAGGCGAGACCGACATTCCGTTTACGGATTATCCGGCCAACTACAATGCCAATCCGCCGAGTACGAATCCGAACGCGGCGGTGAACCGGCGGCTGGATATTCGGACTATCGACGGACACACGACGCCCAACGATCAGTTCTTTTTCATCCAGCATTACAACCGGCCTGAGGTGGATGTGAATGCGTGGAGGCTTAAGCTGACCGGCCTCGTGAGGAAGCCGACTGAATTCACGCTGGCTGACCTGAAGGCGATGAAACCGACCGATTTGGTGAATGGGTATGAGTGTTCGGGGAACAGCGCGCGGGCGTTCGAGGGATTGTCGAGCTGCGGGAAATTCACCGGCATTCCGCTGAGCCAGCTGCTGAAGCAGGTGGGAGTGGATCCGGCGGCGCGCGAGGTGGTGTTCTTCGGGACCGATCGCGGCAAAGAAGACGTGGTGTTCCGGCAGCAGACGTTCAAGCTCGAACAGCAGTTCGCGCGCAGCATCACGCTGGAAAACGCGATGAAGCCGGACCCGCTGATCGCGTGGTCGCTGAACGGGCAGCCGCTGGATCGCGATCATGGATTTCCGCTGCGGCTGATCATGCCGGGCTGGTATGGCGTCGCGAACGTGAAGTGGCTGTCGGAGATTCATCTGCAGGAGGAGCGGTTCCTGGGGAATTTTCAGGCGCGATGGTATCGGACGCTGCGGGCGGTTGGCGGGACGGGCGAAGATGCGGATCCGAACACGCAGTTCGTCGAGAACGAAGTGACGCGGATGCGGATCAAGTCGGCGATTTCGCGTGTGCGGAAGACGGGGACAGGATATCAGATTTTCGGGTTCGTGCTGAATGACGGGACGGCGCTGAAGTCGGTGGAAGTGAGTATCGACGGCGGGCCGTGGCAGGCGGCGGCGCTCGACAAGGGCAACACGAAGTATTCGTGGAAGCTGTTCACGTATGAGTGGAAGAACGCGATGCCGGGGGCGCATACGCTGGTGTCGCGCGCGACGGATGCGAACGGTGTGACGCAGCCGGATGCGGATACGCTGAAGAGGAAGAAGACCTTCCTCGAAGACGACGCGCAGTTCCCGCGGAAGATTACGATCGGGTAAGAGACTAACCAGAAACATCTCGGACGCTCCGCGCCGGGCGGAAGCCCGGCGGCAGGCAGGAATGCCTGGCCCCACTAAGTAAGCAAACAGCAAGCGGGCGGCGCTTAGAATAGAGCTTGTGACTTCTTCGAAGTTTCGTATCGCACTGGTGCAGATGAAGTGCGATACGGATCCTCAAATCAATCTGGAGCGGGCCGTCGAACGCGTGCGCGAAGCCGCGCGCATGGGCGGACAGATCATTTGTCTGCAGGAACTGTTTCGGTCGCAGTATTTCTGTCGCGAAGAAGACGCCCGGCTGTTCGATCTGGCGGAAACAATTCCCGGGCCCTCGACCGATCGGCTATGTCCGCTGGCGAAAGAGCTCGGCGTTGTTATCATTGCGTCGCTGTTTGAGAAGCGCGCGACAGGGCTTTATCACAACACCGCGGCGATCATTGACGCGGATGGACAACTGCTCGGGATTTATCGCAAGATGCATATCCCGGACGATCCGCTGTATTTCGAGAAGTTTTATTTCACACCGGGGGATCTGGGGTTTCGCGCGTTCGATACGAAGTTCGGGCGCATTGCCACGCTGGTGTGCTGGGACCAGTGGTATCCGGAAGGCGCGCGGCTCGCGGCGATGACCGGCGCGAACATTCTGTTTTATCCGACGGCAATCGGATGGCATCCGGCGGAGAAAGCGCAGTGGGGCGCGGCGCAGCACGATGCCTGGCGCACGGCGCAGCGGGCGCACGCGATCGCGAACGGAATCTTCGTGGCAGCGGTGAATCGCGTCGGATTCGAAGGGCCGAAAGAGCACGGGCTGGAGTTTTGGGGCGCGTCGTTCGTAAGCGACCCGTTCGGGCGCGTGATTGCGGAGGCCTCGCATGTCAAAGAAGAGATTCTGGTGGTGGAGTGCGATACGGCGATCATGGAAGAAGTGCGGCGCAACTGGCCGTTTCTGCGCGATCGGCGCATTGACGCATACGGCGGCATTACGAGCCGGTTTCTGACGTGAGTCCGCGGGAACTGGGCTTCCGAATGCCCGCTGAGTGGGAGCCGCACGAAGCCACGTGGATCGCCTGGCCGCATAACGAAGACGACTGGCCGGGGCGTTTCGAGCCAATTCCGTGGGTCTACGGAGAGATCGTGCGCAAGCTCTCGCAGGTGGAGCGGGTGCGAATCCTGATGCAGAACGACGAGGTGGAATTCCAGGCGCGCAATGTGCTGGAGAAATGCGGCGTGAACTGGGAGGCGGTGGAGTTTTTTCCGATGCCGACGGATCGCGTTTGGGCGAGGGATTTCGCGCCGCTGTTTGTGAAAAGCGCGACGGGCGAGGTCGCGGCGGTGAAGTGGCGCTTTAACGGCTGGGCGAAGTACGACAACCACGTGCACGATGAAGCGGCGGGTGCGGAGATCCCCGCGCTGGTGCATGCGAATGCGTGGCGGCAGTCGATGGTGCTGGAGGGCGGCAGCATCGACGTCAACGGCGCGGGATTGTTGCTGACAACCGAGGAGTGCCTGCTCAGCCCGATTCAGGCGCGGAATCCGGAGTTATCGCGCGAGGAGATTGAGGCGACAGTGGGGGAGTATCTCGGGATCGAGCGTGTGCTGTGGCTGCACAGCGGCATCGTGGGCGATGACACGCATGGGCACATCGACGATCTGGCGCGGTTCACGGATGCGGAGACGGTGGTCATTGTGTCGGAAGAGGACAAGTCCGACGCGAACTATGCGCTGCTGCGCGAGAACTGGAAAATACTGAGCCATTTTCCGGTGCGATCGCGCGAAGCTGCCGATGCCCGCACCGCTGTGGTTCGACGGCCAGAGGCTGCCGGCGAGTTACGCGAACTTCTATATCGCCAACCAGACCGTGCTGGTCCCGACGTTCAACGATCCGAACGACCGCGTTGCGCTGAACGTGCTGGCGGAGTGCTTCCCGGACCGGAGGGTCGATCGGGATCAACTGCGTGGAACTGGTGTGGGGACTCGGCACATTGCATTGCCTGACACAGCAGCAGCCGGCATAAGACCCGGCGACAAGATCGCCGGCGGTACATGAAACCCGAGTGTTAGGTTTCTGCGTCCCGTGACGTTTAACGGGTGTGCAGGCGATACAACAAACACTGCTTCTGACGGACCAGCCGGAACGCGTTTCCGACTGTGTTTTCGAAAGACTCTTCCTCGAACATTACCCGCGGCTGGTGCGAACGCTGCTGCGGCTGGTCGGCAATGCCGGTCAGGCCGAGGAACTGGCGGCAGATGCGTTCTACAGGCTGCATCAGCACCGCGAAAGGCATCGGGAAGACGAGAATCCCGCGGGGTGGGTGTATCGCACAGCGATGAATCTGGGGCTCGATGCGCTGCGGGCCGATTCGCGGCGATCGCGCCGGGAGGAAGCGGCGCAGCGGGTGGCGCACGGCTGCGACACTGCGAATCCGCTGGCTGAACTGCTGGCGGAGGAGCAGCGGGAACGCGTACGCGCAGTGATCGCGCGACTGAAGCCGGTGCAGGGTCAGGTGCTGCTGATGGAGTCGAGCGGGTTCACGTGCAAAGAAATTGCGGAGTTGCTGGGCATCCGGCTGGATTCGCTCTACGTGCTGATGTCGCGGGCGCGGACGCAGTTCGAAAAAGTATACGTGCGGTCGTATGGGAGGGAACAGTAATGGCAACGACAAAGGATCGCGTCGATGCATGGATGGCCACGCTCGCGCCGGCGGCGGAGGCGGAGCCGAACACGCGCGGCGCGCTGGCAGGCGTGTTGGGGCGAGTCGAAATGGCCCGGGCATTCCGGCCGTTGCCGCGGGAGATTGCATGGCGGCCGCGGTATCTGGCGCTGGCGCTGCATGGGGCGGCGTTCGCGGTGCTGATGTTCGGGGTCACGAGTCCGACGGTGCAACAGGCGATCACGCAGCATCTGACCGTGTTCGATCCGAATCTGAAGCCTTACGTGACGCCGCAGACGGCGGGTGGCGGAGGCGGCGGGGCAAGGGAGCAGTTGCCGGTCACGAAAGGCCAGGCGCCGAAACCTGCGCTGCGGCAGTTCACGCCGCCGATGCTCGTGGATCATACGCCGAAGCTGGAGATGACGCCGACGATCGTCGCGCCGCCGGACGCTGTGCTCCCGCAGAACAGTCTGCCGACGTGGGGCGATCCGCTGGCAAAACTGGTGACCGGGTCGAACGGAAACGGGTCGGGCGGCGGCATGGGCAGCGGGTGCTGCGGCGGACTGGGGCCGGGCAACGGCGTTGGGTACGGACCGGGAGACGTCGGGGGAATTCGCGGGGCCTACAGTGTGGGCGCGGGAGTGAGCCGGCCGATTGTGCTGACGAAGGTGGATCCGGAGTACTCGGAGGAGGCGCGCAAGGCGAAATACAGCGGGACGGTGATGCTGGAAGTGATCGTCGACATGGAAGGACGGGCGCGGGACATTCGCGTGAGCAGGAGCCTCGGCATGGGGCTGGATGAGAAGGCCGTCGAGGCGGTGACGAAGTGGAAGTTCAAGCCGGGGATGAAGGACGGGCGGCCCGTGAATGTGCGGGCGCTGATTGAGGTGAACTTCAGGCTGCTCTAGCGCGAGCTGCTACAGATGAGCTACGAGGCGGCCTTCACGCGCTGGGCGAACTTCTTGCGGAATTTCTGCACTTTCGGGGCAACGACGAAAGCGCAATAAGGCTGGTAGGGATGGTTTTCGAAGTACTGCTGGTGGTAGTCTTCCGCCGGATAAAAGGCGGTGGCTGGTTCGACGGCGGTGACGATGGGATCGGAGAAAACCTTCTCAGTGGTCAGGTCGCGGATCACTTCCTCGGCGATCGCCTTTTGTTCGGGCGAATGGTAGAAGATCACCGAGCGATACTGCGTTCCGGAGTCGTTGCCCTGGCGATTGAGGGTGGTCGGGTCGTGGGTGGCGAAGAAGATTTCGAGGATATCGCGAAACGCGATCTGTGCGGGGTCGAACGTAACCTCGACGACCTCGACGTGTCCGGTGGTTCCGGAACAGACCTGCTGGTAGGTAGGGTTCGCACTGCGGCCGCCCATGTAGCCGGAGACGACTGAGGTTACGCCGGCCGCCTCACTAAAGACAGCCTCCACGCACCAGAAGCATCCTCCGCCGAGGGTGGCGGTTTCCTGCTGAGCCATATTTGACCACTCCTTTTTACATCATAGGCCGAAACAAAAAGATAAGCGGCGGCACGGAGTAGAAGTCCGTGCCGCCGCCTTTTTGGGACAGGAGGATGAAATTCGATTTTTACTTACTTGGCTGCGGCGGGCGCGGGAGTGGCCGAGGTTGCGGCGGTGTCCGCGGGCTTGGCAGCTTTCTTAGTCTTTTTCACATGCTTTTTGGTTGTGGTCGTGGCAGTAGAGTTACTGGTCGCGGGCGTGGCGGACGGGGCCGGTGCCTGCGCGGCGATCGACAAACCGGCCGTCGCGAGTGTGAATCCGAAGAGTATTGCAGAGATCTTTTTCATGGTTTCAGGTCCTTTTTCCTTTTTCTGCGAGGCGGCTTGTTTTCTGCCTCTGTACTGATTGACGAACGCATTATTAACCCGGCCTGAACGGGCAGTTAAATACGATTCACATTTACTTTTCGCGCACAACGGACTCCGTTTGGCCTGTGCGCCTGGAAAAATGTTCCGCCGGACACACTGCAGCCAATTGAAACTTTCTCTTTAGCGGATATTAACTGGACTTCATATGGGCAGCATGCGACATTGAGGAGTGTCCTGGGTCGTAACGGCCAGACTCCGATGAAAGATCTCTGCGTAGAGAGGTTTTTGGGATTGGAAGGAGCAAGACCCGAATGGCAAGTGTATTTCTGATCGGCCTGGAACAGGCCATCGCTTCGCAGGTCAGCCGCGCGTTGGCGGTTGAGCGACACCGGATCGAAACAAAATCCCCGGATATAGACGTGCGCGAAATGATGGACGTGGACATCGTGTTTGCCGGCGGGGAGCCGGCGCAGTATCTGTCATTGTTGCGGGAAGTGCGTCAGGTGCGGCCCGATATGCCTTTTGTGGTGGTGACACGGATGCCCGAGACAACCGCATGGCTGGATGCGCTCGAGGCGGGCGCCACCGACTACTGTTCTTCGCCTTTCGAAACCCGCCAGATTCACTGGCTGATGGAATCCGCGCTCCCGAAACATCATTTCGCTGCGGCCTGAACCCTGAAAGCTTACTGAAAATTCCTGACAGGCTGCTGAAAAACGCTTCTTGCCACTCCCTTACGGTCGCGGTTCGGAAAAGCAGGTGCTGATTCCGCAGGAGTTACTGAGCGAAAAGATTTTTTTCAGTAGCCTGCCGGTCCGGGTCCGCGCCCTATAATTGAGCATGCTGCGCGGGGCGTGCCGCAACGGGCGGATTCGTAACCTACTCTTAGCTCTCCTGCTGACGGCGGCCATAACCCGGGCCGCCGTTCCTGTTCCGGAATCGTATTTCGGACATCCGATCGGCGCCGACCGGCAACTGCTGGACTGGGATAAGGTCGTCTCGTATTTCGAACCGCTGGCGGATTCGAGCGACCGGATTCGGGTGGCCGAGTATGGGCGTTCGGCAGAAAACCGGCCGATGATCGTGGCGACCATCGCGGCGCCGGAAACCCTGCGGAATCTGGATCGTTATCGCGAGATCCAGCGGCGTCTGGCCGATCCCGCGGATCACGTCGCCCGCGCAGGCCGAACCGATGTTCCGGGAAGGCAAGAACATCGTTCTGCTGACGTGCTCGATTCACGCGACGGAAGTGGCGTCGACGCACAGCGCGGTGGAGTTCGCTTACCGACTGATTACGGAAAGCAATCCGCATTTCGAGGCGATTCTGCACAATACGATTTTGCTGCTGGTCCCCTCTCTGAATCCGGACGGCGTGGATATCGTGACGCGCTGGTATCGGCGGACGCTGGGCACGAGATTCGAGGGGACAGGATCCGCCGGAGCTTTATCCAGAAATATGTCGGGCACGATAACAATCGCGACTGGTATATTTTTTCGCAGCCGGAGACGCGCGCGACGATCTCGCAGCTGCACAACGTGTGGCATCCGGAGATCGTTTACGACGTGCATCAGCAGGGGCAATACGCATCGCGGATGTTCATTCCGCCGTGGCTGGATCCGAGCGAGCCGAATATCGATCCGATTCTGGTGCAGGAGATGAACACGATGGGCACCTCGATGGCGTCGGACTGACGGCGGCGGGGAAGGACGGGGATCGCGATCCATGCGGCCTACGATTTCTGGAGCTCCGTCGCGGCATTATCAGGCGTTTCACGGCGGGACTGCGCATTCTGACGGAATCGGCGAGCGCACGGCTCGCGACGCCGATCGCGGTGCGCGCCGGACGCAGATCGATGACGACGCGCTCGGTTACGAGCCGCGCGAGAAGAGCTGGAATTATCTGCAGCCGTGGCTGGGCGGGACGTGGCAAGCTGCGGGACATCATCGATTACCAGGAGACTGGCGTTTGAATCGCTGCTGCTATAACGCGGCGGTGCATCGCGAGGAAATGCTGCGGAATTTTTACAAGGTCGGGCAGCATCAGGTGGCGCGGACTTCGCCGTGGGGCGCATGGTGATTCCGAAGAATCAGCGCGATCCCGGCGCGACGCGGCGGATGCTGCGAGACACTGGCGTTCGGGGCAGGTCGAGATCGAGCGGGACGGCGACGGGCGACTATGTGATTCCGATGCAGCAGCCTTATTCCGGGATATGCGAAGGCGCTGCTGGAACGGCAGCATTATCCGAATCTGACTGCTCTATCCGGGCGGTCCGCCGCAAGCGGCCTTACGACGTGACGGCGCATACGTTGCCGCTGCTGTTCGGCGTGGATGTGAAGTTCGTGGATGCAGCCGGTGATGGGGCGTCATGGAGTGCGGACGTTCTCCGCGGACCGGTGCCGCGCGATTTCTATACGGCTTCGGACACGGATGGGTGGCAAGGCGGCGAATGCGGTGTGGGCGAACGGCGGGATCGGTTTGGCGCAATGAGGCGGGCGATTTTGCGGCGGCGCCGCAGAGGGCGGGCTGGCATGAGGTGAAGCGGCCGCGCATCGGGCTGTATAAGAGCTGGATGGCGGATATCGACGAAGGCTGGACGCGCTGGCTGCTCGAGCAGTTCGGCTTCGCTTATACGAGTCTGCGGAACGCCGATGTGCAGGCCGGGAATCTGCGGGGGCGGTTCGATGTCGATCGTGTTCGCCGACGAGACGGCGGCGGCCATCGAGAACGGCCATGCGCCGGGGACGATGCCGCCGGAGTTCACGGGCGGGCTCGGGTCGAAGGGCGCCGAGGCGCTGCGGGAATTCGCGCGCGCGGGCGGAACGCTGGTGTTTCTCAATCGGGCGTCGGATTATGGGATCGCGAACCTGGGGGTGAAGGCGAAGAACGTGGTGGCCGGGGTCCCGGCGCAGGAGTTTTACTCGCCGGGGTCGCTGCTCAACGTGAAGCTCGATCTGCGCGATCCGCTGACGCGGGGATTGCCGGAGGATGTCGCGGTCTGGTCCGAAGCGAGTCCGGCGTGGGAAGGGCGATGGGAGGGCGGCTCGCGCAGGTATCCGGAGAGCGGATGTGCTGGCATCGGGTTGGCTGCTGGGGGAGAAGCGCATAGCGGGTAAGACGGCGCTGATCCACGCGAAATACGGTGCGGGGAACGTGGTGCTGTTCGGGATGCGGCCGCAATATCGGGCGCAGAGCTATCTGACGTTCAAGCTGTTCTTCAATGCGCTGCTTCTGAACTGACAGTTGCGGGCGCGTGAAGAACGTCGCTAACCTTCCGGGCGAGCTGGGGCGGTGTAAAAGGCTTGGCGAGGAAGGCGGCGCCCATTCCATCGAAGGTATTGCCGGTGTAACCGGAGATGTAGAGGACCTGCATCCGGGGCACGATTGGCCGGAGCGCGGCGACCAGAGCCGGACCGCCGAACTCCGGCATGATCACATCGGTGACAAGCAGGTCGATGATGCCGCGGTGGCTGCCGGCCACGGCGACGGCGTCAGGGCCATTGGCCGCTTCGAGAACGGTGTATCCGAGGGCGCGCAGGAAACGAGCCGTCCAGGTGCGAACTGTGGCGTTGTCCTCGGCCAGCAGGATGGTCTCAGAACCGCGCGCGGCGTTGATGGGCAACTCTCCCGGCGGGGGAGCGGGAGGCGCCGCAGTCGGGACGACTGGCAGATAGACCGCGAAAGTCGTTCCCGCCGCGGGGTCGCTGTCGCACGTGACGTGGCCGCCGCTCTGGCGCGCGATTCCGTAGACCACGGAAAGCCCGAGACCGGTGCCTTTGCCAACGGGTTTTGTGGTGAAGAAAGGCTCGAAGATATGCGGCTGGGTGGCGGGATCGATGCCCGCGCCATTGTCGTGGACGGCGAGCATGGCGTGTTCGCCCGGAGCGGCATCGGGGTGGCTGAACAAATATTCGCCGCCGAGGAGAACGGTTCTGGTTTCGATGGCGATGATGCCGCCGGAAGGGAGGGCGTCGGCGGCATTCATTACCAGGTTCAGGAGCACCTCTTCAATCTGGCCAGGGTCGGCTTTGACGCTGAAATGCGACGGGTCGAGTTTCGCGGCGCATTCGATATCCGCGCGGATGACGCGCCTCAGGAGAGGCAGCATTTCGGCAACGATGCGGTTGACATCGAGGATTACGGGCTGCAGCACCTGCTTCCTGCTCACAGCAAGGAGGCGATGGGTCAGCGCCGCCGCCTGCTCACCGGCCGATTTGATGGCCGTCAGCTGCTCGCAAAGTTTGTCACCCGCGGCATCGCTCATGGCCGAGTCCGCGCAGCCGATGACGATGGTCAGGAGGTTGTTGAAGTCGTGCGCGACACCGCCGGCGAGGCGGCCGACAGCCTCCATCTTTTCGGCCTGGCGAAGTTTCTCTTCGAGCTGGCGCTCGCGGGTAATGTCGCGCGTCACAATCGCCGCGCCGACGATCGCGCCGGAAGCGTCACGCATGGGAGAGAGCGAGGTGGATACGGAGATGCGTCGGCCGTCTTTAGTGAGCCGCTCTGTGGCGAAATGATCCACCGTTTCGCCACGTCCGAGGCGGGACAGAAACATGTCCATTTCGCCGGCGCGGTCCGGAGGAATGAGAATAGCCTTCGAACGGCCGACGATCTCCTCAGGTTTGTAGCCGAACATGGCCTCCGCGCCGCGGTTCCAGGCGGTGATGTTGCCCCTGTAATCGGTGCTGCCGATACAGTATTCGGTGCTGCGGATGATGGCCGCGAGGTGTTCCTGCACCTGCTGGGCTTCTTTCTGATCCGTAATGTCGCGCGTAACGCCATGGGCGCCGATGACAACGCCGGACTCGTCGCGTCTGAAGTGTCCGCGTCCCTGGTGCCAGCGCAACGTGCCGTCACGCAGGACGACGCGCCAATCCCACTGCACATCACGTTCGGCGTTCGGGGGCTCCGAAGGATCTCTTCGCTCGAAGGTGGCGGTCGTCGGGATGGATGAAACTGTTGACAGATGCCAGCGTTACTTCTTCATCGGGGGGCAGCCCGAACAGGGATTTCATACGGGAGTCCCAGTAGACTTCGCCCGTGATAAAGTTCGTATCCCAGACGCCGAGTTCGGCGGTGGCGAGGGCGGAGGCGAGACGGTCGTTGGTCTTGCTCATCTCGCGGCGCTCGAAATCTTCCTGCGTCACGTCGCGGACAGTTACGACGCAACCCGTCACGTCACCCTCCAAAACCACAGGGGCGTTGTCGACCGAGACGTGCAATGGAGTGCCATCGCTGCGGAAGAAGATATCGCGATGATCGCGGATGGAATCAGCCGTCGCGAACAACCATCCCACGTGGCATGCCAATTCAGCAAGAGGGCAACCATCGGGCCGGGTGTGTTGCAGGAGGCCGTGAAGAGTCTGTCCGCGGGCCTCGGCCAGCGAAAACCCGAACATCTGTTCACCGACCCGGTTTACAAAGGTCACGCGGCGCTCACCGTCGGTTATGAAAATGGCGTGGGGCGAAGCCGACGCAATCGCATGTGCGATGGGGGAGAGATCGGGGGGACGCAGTTCCAGCTGGCCGATAGGGTGCGCCTCACGAGCCTTATGTTCCGACTTCCTGTCGGGATACTGCTCAGCAGCTATCCGGTCCTGAAACCCGCCCGAACCGGGGGCTTCTGCAGCTGTGTTCGACGCCACTCTGTGCTGCATATCCCGTTAACCAAGTGAGATTAGTATAGGCCATCTGCCTGGCGGTGTCTTTCTTCACTGCCGGCCTAATGTTTTGTTCTTGTTAAAAGGACATTGGCGTTTTTAGGCGTCATAAAACCTTCGGCGGCAGGGAGGGCCTTATCGGCCATAGCTATAATTCAGACAGTTTTCAAGGAGAACCGATGATCGAACTGCGAATCAACGGGGTCGCGCGCAAGTTTGACGGCGACCCGGACATGCCTTTGCTGTGGTACCTGCGCGATGAACTGGATCTGACAGGCACCAAGTTCGGCTGCGGGATGGGGCTGTGCGGCGCGTGCACGATCCATGTGAACGGCGCGGCGGTGAGAAGCTGTGTGACGTCGCTCGGGAACGCCGCGGGCAAGGACATCACGACCATCGAAGGGCTGAGCAAGACGAATTCGCATCCGCTGCAGAAGGCCTGGAAAGAGGCCAACGTGCCGCAGTGCGGCTACTGCCAGAGCGGACAGATCATGCAGGCTGCGGCGCTGCTGAAGAAGACGCCGAAGCCGACCGACAAGGACATTGAAGAGGCGATGACGGGCAATATCTGCCGCTGCGGGACTTATCAGCGCATCCGGGCAGCCATTAAGACGGCGGCGGGGGTGCGGGCATGAAGACGACTGTGAACAGGATTGATGTCAGCCGGCGCGGATTCCTCGGGACAGTTTTTTCGGCCGGAGCGCTGGTGTTGGGAGCGCCGCTGCTCGGAAGCGGCGAGGCTTTCGGGGCGGAAGTGACGCCGGCGAAGGACACGTGGTGGCCGTCGGTTTATCTCGGCGTGCAGCCGGACAGCACGGTGATCATCGTGGCGCATCGCTCGGAGATGGGTACCGGCATTCGCACGGCCCTGCCCATGGTGGCGGCCGATGAGCTGGATGTCGAGTGGAGCAAGGTCCGCATCGAGCAGGCGCTCGGCGACAAGAAGTACGGCGACCAGAACACCGACGGGTCGAATTCGATCCGCAGCTTCTATGAACCATTGCGCACGGCGGGTGCGACCGCGAAGGCGATGCTGATTGCAGCGGCGGCGGCGAAGTGGAATGTTCCGGCCGGCGATGTCAAGGCGGCGAACGGATTTGTCACGCATGGGACGTCGAAAGCGACCTACGGGGAACTGGTGTCGCTGGCGGCGATGCAGCCGGTGCCGAAGCCCGAGACGCTCAAGTTCAAGTCGCCGGCGGATTACAAATATATCGGCAAAGGCGTGCCGATTACCGATCTCGACGATCTGGTTTCGGGGCACGGCATTTTCGGCTTCGACGCCAAGCGGCCCGGGATGGTGTATGCGTCGATTGAGCATCCACCGGTGGTGGGCGGCGTCGTAAAGTCTGTGGATGATGCCGAGGCGCTGAAGGTGCGCGGCGTAAAGCAGACGGTCGAGATCGACAAGTACAAGGGCCCGTATCAGTTTCAGCCGCTGGGCGGCGTGGCGGTGATTGCCGACAACACCTGGGCGGCGATGCAGGGCCGCAAGAAGCTGAAGATCGAATGGGACCTTGGCCAGAACGCGATTTACGATTCCGATTCCTTCCGCAAACAGCTGGAGGCGACGGTCAGCAAGCCCTGTAAGGTGGCGCGCAATGTGGGCGACGTCGACAAAGTGTTCGGCAGCGGCGCGAAAACATTCGAGGCGGATTACTATACGCCGCATCTCGCGCACGTGCCGATGGAGCCGCCCGCTGCTGTCGCGGAATGGAAAGACGGCAAAGTCGAACTCTGGACCGCGACGCAGAATCCGCAGGCGGTGCAGGATACCGTCGCGCAGGTGATGGGGATCAAGGCTGAGGACGTGGCGTGCCATGTCACGCTGCTGGGCGGGGCTTTTGGCCGGAAGTCTAAACCAGACTATGCGGCGGAGGCGGCCGTGCTGTCGAAGAAACTGGGCAAGCCGGTGAAGGTGGCGTGGAGCCGCGAGGACGACATCCATCACGACTTCTATCACTCCGTGGCGGCGATGTACATGAAGGCCGCGGTGGACGCGAAGGGTAAACCGACGGCGTGGCTGCAGCGCAGCGCTTTTCCTCCGATCTTCTCCACGTTCGACGGGACCACGACCTATGGCGATCTCGAGATGACCATGGGGTGGAACGATCTGCCGTTCGATATTCCGAATCACCGGGCGGAGAATGGACCGGCGACGCCGCATGTGCGCATCGGATGGATGCGGAGCGTGGCGAACGTTTACCACGCGTACGCCGCGATGTCGTTCCTCGATGAACTGGCGGCGGCGGCGAACCGCGATCGCGTCGAATATTATCTGGACGTTCTCGGGCCGGCGCGGATCGTGGATCTGGGTCCGACGTTCGCGCAGACTTCGACGAAGTTCCCGCTGGACACGGCGCGCATGCGGAGGGTCGTGGACGAGGTGGCGAGTAAATCGGGCTGGGCTTCGAAGAAGTCGACGCCGGGGCATGGGTACGGCTTCGCGGCGCACTGGAGCTTTTTGTCGTATATAGCGGCAGTGGTCGAAGTGAAGGTGGATGCGCAGGGCCGGCTGACGATTCCGCGCGTGGACATGGCGGTCGATACCGGCAAGATCATTCATCCGGATCGGGTACGTGCGCAGTTCGAAGGCGCGACGGTGTTCGGGACGGGGCTGGCGCTGATGGGCGAGATTACGGCGAAGGACGGGCGCATCCAGCAATCGAACTTCAATAACTTCCCGGTGGCAAGAATGCCGGAAGCGCCGTATGAGACGCACATTCACTTCGTGAGTTCCGACGCGCCGCCCGCGGGCGTCGGTGAGCCGGGCGTGCCGGTGATGGCGCCGGCGATTTGTAACGCGATCTTCGCGGCGACGGGGAAGCGGATACGGGAACTGCCGATTAAGAAGACGAAACTGGCGTAGCAGGGCTTTGGTGAAGAGCGGCTTTGCGTTGCCGCTCCTTCACGGGCCCAGAGGGCACCCCGGTTCAGTTGGTTACGTTGACGTAGGCGGTCGCGCTCGGAGTGCCGTTTACGCTGACGACGATTGGTTGGAAGCCTGTGGGGACCCCGTTCGGGATCGTGAAGTTGATCTGCGTCACGCCGACCAGATAGTACGGGATTCCGATAAAAGTGGTCGGCGCCTGTATGCCTCCGACGGTGACCGTGGTGTTCGCGGGCGCGGGGAGATCGCTGAGCGGTGTTGACGTCGAGGGTGCCGCGCCTGTGGCGATCGCGGGTGTCACCGCGCCGGTTCCGGCCATGTAGAGAGTTGTGGTCTCGCCCCGGGTCGCGCTGCCGTTGGGCACGATGATCCCGTTCTGATTGGTGAAGATCCCCGGCGATGCGGCGGCAATGGTGAACGCCCGCGATGCGATCTGCCCGTTGTTATTGATGACCAGCGTGGCCGATGAACCGACCGTCGTTGGCCACGGCACCTGGAGGTTGATCTGCGTCGGAGAGACGTAGTAGAGGGGAGCGTCGACGCCGTTCACCGTTGCAGAGACGCCTGCCATCGTTATGGGAAGCGGAAGGCTGCTCGCGCTGTCCGCTGTGCCTGACGGGGCGAGTGTCGCGCCGTTGCTGAAAACCGACATGATCATACCTGGCGAATACGACTGCCGGAAGGCAGCGGCATCGGTCAGACCGGAGATGACAGGTTTGGTGTTGCCGCTGGAGCCGGTGACGCGAACATTGAGCGAGACCGTGGACGTGAGCGGCGCGGCTGTCGAGCTGCGGTTGTATGTCGCGGTCACGGTGGTTGTATCGGAGGGCAGTTGATCCCCCTGTATGGAAAGCGTCGCGGTCGAGACGCCTGCCGAACCCACCAGCGGGATCGCGCCCAGTGAAGTCGTACCCGCGGAAAATATGACGACGCCCTGCGGTGTGGTGACGCCGTCTGCAGCAGTTGCGGTGGCGGTAAGAAATGCCGTGTCCTGCTGGCCGACGCTCGTCAGGTTGCTCAGAAGCGTGAGAGCCGGGGTGGGTGCAGTCGGAGTCGTGGGCTGGGTGGGGGTGGCGGAGCATGAGCCGGTCCAGCATTGCATCAACTGCCACGCATCGATGGAGCCGAGGCCGGTGGCGTTGTCGTAGCCGGGACCTGCGTTGTAGCCGACGGGTTCAGCAGTCGCACATACGCCGCGGTGGCCGCAGGTTACCTGCGCCGTGACGATGTTGTTCCCCGTGGTGATGTCGTGAAAGACGGCAGGATGCGACTGCGCGAGGGAGTAGAGCTGCGGGTTGATGTTACCCTGGCCGCTGCTCTTCTGATACTGATTCAGCAGGGCTGCGATGGCCGCCATCACGGGTGTGGGGCAGGAAGTTCCGCCGTAGACCTGAGGGCTGTCCTGGCCGTCACTGAAGACGATGTAGCCGTCGTGATCGGGTGAAGCGTTGAGGGAGAGGTCGGGAACGTTTCGGTTGTTATTCGCGGGAACGCCCGGACCTGTTTGCCAGGAAGGTTTCGTGAAATAGATACTCACACCTCCGCCGCCGGCGGAAGGCTCGCCGTCTTCGGTGCTGGTGTTCCACGCAGTTTCGGGGATGTAGCCGAGGGCTGAACCGCCATTCGCATCGTTGCCGGCGTTCCAGTAGACGCCGGAGCCTTCGACGAAGCTGCTGCCTCCGACACCTGTGACTTCGGGAACGCTGGCGGGCGCGTCGACCGCGAGGCCGGGGTTCTGGTTATCGTCGCAGTCGGCGGCGCCATCGTCGCCCGAGGCGTTGAACCAGGTGATGCCCTGCGCGTTGCCCTGCTGCGCCCAGGACTGGAAAGCCTGAATCTGGGAAAGCGGTGTTTCCGGCTCGCACGATCCGTAGCTCACGCTGATGACAGGCGCGAGATTCTGATCGATCGCATACTGCACCGAGGTCATTACGTCGGTGGAGTAGACGAGGATGACGGATGCGCCCGGCGCCACGGCACTGGACAGTTCGAGATCGAGATCGGATTCCTCGCGATCGCCGCTGCTGACGCCGGGGTCCCGTCCCACCAGAATCATCTGCGGCAGATGCGCCGGCAGGTTGAAATTGTTCGTGTAGTTGGTGAGGTCGTCGGTGGGAACATCCGATTGGCCGGCGACCACGATCTTCTGCCCGGAGCCATTGATGCCGGCTTGCCATGCGGGAGTGATGTCGTAGATGGCGGCGATGTCGTTCGGGGCGAGATAGTGATTGCCTGTGCCGGACGTGAAGCGCGGCTTCAGCGCATGCGGCTTCATGCGGAAATCGTCGAGGCCGCGAATAGAAAGCACCAGGCCGCCAATGGCAGCAGGGATCGAAGGATTGGTGGCATTGGCGAAATGTGTTTGGCCGTCGACGAGGTATTGATGGATTTCCGTGGCGAAGGCCGATTCGAATTGCGCGGCGGTGCCGTCCACGGCGATCCAGTTGCGGCCCTGCGCGACGGCCGCGATGGTGAGTCCCTGGCCGCGCAGCCATTGTTCGATCTGCGCGATGTCCTGCGGGGCGACGCCGAAGCGGTCGGCGTACTGGGCGGGGGTCAGCCAGCGATGATAGTCGGGCGAAGACGGATTCTGCTGGTCGGCGAGGAGTTTCTGGAGATCGGCTTTCTGCGCGGAGGACGGCGCGAGTGTAAGGGTTACGTAAGAAAGTTTCAGCGATGGCGCGACTCGGCCGCGGTCGTTTTCTGGCGTAGCCTTCGGGTGGACGTGATTCGCGAGCGTGGTGCGCGCGGAGATGTCGATGGGTTTTGTGATGCGGGCCTGCTGCGCATGGGCGGCAACGGCAAGGGTTAACAGTAATATCGCGGACGCTCCGCGCCGGGTAGAAACCCGGCGGCAGGCACGAATGCCTGCCCCACTTAATGGATCAATGAGTGGATGTGGATATAGCTCAGGGGTCAAATGGTTGCGATGCTGCGGAGTCGCGGCGGGTTCCACCTGACAATAGTTAAAAAGTTTTATTGCCGCAATGCGAAGGTAAACAGCGAATTACCAGCCGAAACTGCAACATATTGGCGTCCATTAACGGAATAGGTCATGGGGCCGGAGTCGACGGGTCCACCGAGGTTGGTGCGCCAGAGTTCAGTTCCGGTGCGCGCATCGAGGGCCCAGAAGTATCCTTCGCGACCGCCGGTGAACAGAAGATCGGAAGCGGTGGTGAGGACGCCGCTGCCCGTGACGTCCGCCATTTTGAATTCCCATTTGCGCACGCCGGTTTTGGGATCGTAGGCGCGAACCACGCCGTAGCCTTCTTCTTCGGTCCGATTGATCACCTGGGTAGCCCGGAGAGAAGGCACAGGAGAACGCGGCGCGCCGCCGGTGTAGCGGCGGCCTTCGACGAAATCGCCGGGCAGTTTGTTGAAGACCGAAGAGTAGTTTTCCCAGGTGTTGATGTAGAAGAGGCCCGTGTGCGGGCTGTAAGAAGGCGAGAACCAGTTGGTCGCGCCCTGCACGCCGGGATAAACAAGCGTGCCTTCGCGCGAAGGATTGGCGGAGACGACGCGCACGGGACGTCCGCTGTCGTCGAGACCCGTTGTCCAGGTGACCTTCGCGAACGGCTTGCCCTGCAGGAATTCGCCGGTGGTGCGGTCGAGCACGTAATAGAAGCCGTTTCGATTCGCCCAGAGCATCACACGTCGGAGCTTGCCCTTCCATTCCATGTCGGCGAGGACGGGAACCTGCACGGAGTCGTAATCGAAATCGTCATGGGGCGAAAACTGGAAATACCATTTCAGCTTGCCGGTGTCGGCGTCGAGCGCGACGACGGAATCGCTGTAGAGATTGGCGCCCTCGCGGGTGTCGCTGTTCCAGTCGGGACCGGGATTGCCGATCCCCCAGTAAGTGAGATTGAGCTGCGGATCGTATGAGCCGGTGACCCAGACTGAAGCGCCGCCGTGCATCCAGGAATCGCCGGCCCAGGTTTCATGGCCGGGCTCGCCGGGGCCGGGAATGGTGTTGAAACGCCAGGCTTCTTTGCCGGTCTTCGCATCATAGGCCGCGAGGAAGCCGCGAATGCCGTATTCGCCGCCTGCCGTGCCGACGATGACTTTGTCCTTGACGACAAGCGGGGCGTGCATGATCGAGTAGCCCGCTTCGGCTTTGGCGACGGTGACGTTCCAGATGGCGTGCCCGGTTTTCGCGTCGAGCGCGATGAGGTGGCCGTCGATGGTGCCCATGAAGAGCGTGTCGCCGAGGATGGCGAGGCCGCGGTTGACGCGTCCGCAGCACACGCGGGCCTCGGGCGAAGGCGCGTAAGGCGAGACCCAGAAGATGCGGCCGGTTTCGGCATCCATGGCGACGACATCGTTAGGCGCCTGGACGGTGTAGAGGACGCCGTCGACGACCAGCGGTGTGGCTTCGAACTTCTCAAGTGATTGCGACTGGAAGATCCACTGCAGTTCGAGGTTCTTCACGTTGAGCGGGCGTGATCTGCGTGAGCAGGCTGTGGCGCTGGCTGAGAGGCGTGCCGGAATAAGTGAGCCAGTTCTGCGGTTCTTTGTTGGCGTTGACGATGCGGTCGAATGTGATCTGGCCGGGCAGGAGAGTTGCCGCGAGGGCGAGCAGCAGAGAGAGTTTTCTCATCGGGCGCCGACTCCTTTCACCTCGACACCATTCAAAGATGCGAGGTAGCTCACGAGGTCGGAAAGCTCCTGATGCGTCAGCTTGTCTTTGTAGGAAGGCATCGGGGATTTGTTTGTGGTGAAAGTGAATTCCTTCAGGTTGGCGCGCTTCACGGAGACGAGGCGGTCTTTCGAATCGAGAATCTGAATGGCGTACTTGTCTTCGTTGAGGAGGGTGCCGGTGATGGTGGCGCCGTCTTTGGTAACGCCGCGGAAATGGCGATTCTGCGGGAGGATTTCAGCATCGGGCTCAGTGAGCGAGCGCTCGAGTTCGCCCGCCAGGCGGTAGACGCCGATGTCACTGAGGTCGGGGCCCGAACGCGAACCCGTGCCGCGAATGCGATGGCAGCTTGCGCAGTTTCCTTTGCCGTCGTAGATGGCTTTGCCGCGCGCGGGGTCGCCGCCCGACGTAGTGGTCGCGGTGGCGGCCGCCATGGTGCGCAGGTAGGCGACGACAGTGAGGGCAACGGAGTCGTTGAAATTGGTGGGAGGCATCGCGGTGCCGGGGATGCCGTTGCGCATGATGGCGACGATGTCGTCGTCGGTTTTGGCGCGGCGGAATTTGCCGTGGGCGAGATCGATGCCGGGAACCTGATTGCCTTCGGCGCCATGGCAGACGGCGCAGTTGGCGCGGAAGAGACGTCCACCGTCCTCGATGTCGACCTGCGTGAAGCTGTGCTGGGCGAGAAGAGTCCCCGCGGCCACCAACTGCAGACAGAGCAGCCTGTTCATTTACCGCACAGTATATATGGAATGTGAATCTCAGAGCATTTCGGGAGTCGTGGTCCGATGACGATCCGCACGCGAACTTCAAGGCGGAAGTGGCATGTTACACGGCGGCCGATCCGATGCCGACGATTGAGAACCTGAGCCGGAACACCGGAATTCCGCTGGAGTGCCTGATTCGCTATGTGCTGGTGAAGTATGCGGCGTCGGGATCGGAAGCGCTGCTGGCGATGGAACCGATTGTGTTCCGACAGATGCGGGAGCACGTGGCGCGCGCCGAGGAAGAGGGCACCGATGCGGCGAAGCTCAAGGCGTTTGCGGCGCTCAGGGAGATGATCGCGTGGCTGGGGAAGGCGTATTGATGCTAATATGCTTTTATGCGTACGACGGTCGATCTGCCGGATCCCCTGTTCCGCGAACTGAAAGCGACGGCTGCAAGGCGCGGGACATCGCTTAAGAACGTGATCCGGGCAGCGGTGGAGCAGGAAATCCGGAGGGCGGACCGCAGGCCTGGGCGCAGACTGAAGTTTCCATTGCTGTCCTCGCGCGAGCCGGGCGTTCTGGATCCCACGAATGCCGACATCGAAGCCTTTCTTGCCTGACGTCAACGTCTGGCTCGCATTGGCATCGGAGCGCCACTTACATGCTCCTGTGTGTGGTGAATGGCTGGGGTCGATTCGTTCGGAGGCCGTTGGTTTTTGCCGTGTGACTCAAATGGGTTTGTTGCGGCTTCTCACGAACCGATCTGCAATGGGCATCGATGTGATGTCGATGCGGGACGCCTGGCGAATATACAGAACTATGCTGGCCGACGAACGAATCCGGTTTGTGCCGGAGCCAGGCGGTCTGGAAGCTGAATGGCAAAGGCTGACTACCGTTAACACTTCGGCGCCACGGCTCTGGACCGACGCGTATCTGGCAGCGTTCGCCGACGCAGCCGGAATGCGTCTGGTCACGCTCGATCGGGCAATCGTGTCAGTGGCTAAAGACGCACTTCTGCTGCGGTGAAGTGGGTGGGCTGTCAGCGCGGGCGAAAGCCGAGGGTGTCGAAGACCTTGCGCAAATACATATTGATGATGCCGTTTTCGATACGCAGCATCACGCTTTGCTCGCCGAGGGAGACCTGTTCGCGCAGTTCGGCGGGAATCCAGATGCGGCCATCGGGATTCAGGCTGGCGTGGAATGGCGCGCCTGTGTCTTCACTCCGCACCGGGTGCATCGAGACGTGATCGGCGTCGATGACGATGAAATGAAATAAATTCCAGCTTTCGCTTTCGCAATATCGCTTCAGCGGGGGAGGCAGCTGAATGATGCCGTTGCGAACAGGTGCGAGAAAGGTGCCGGCGGGAGGCGTGATCAAGGCGTGATCCTGGCTTTGAGCGAATCTTTCGTCAGCAGGACCTTCACCTCGCTGCCCGATGGGAGCATCCGCCGCTTCGCGCACGATTGCGTCGCGCTCGTTGAGCACGATGGCGTAGCCGCGCGACAGGATGAGGCGCGGGTCGAGCTGGGTGAGTTTTGTGGAAAGCGTTTCGAGACGACGACGGCGGTCTGTCATCTGGCGACGCATGACATCGACGACGCGGGTCGAGGAGGTCTGCAGGCGTTCCCGGTCGCGGCGCAGGCGGGGACGGAGGTCGAAATAGCGGAGACGCGACTCAAGAGTGCGGCGCGTGCGTTCGCGGGTGGCGAGATGCGTGCGGACAGCGGCGCGGAGGCGTTCGGTGGAATCGTCGACGCGCTGCGTGCGGCGCGCGAGGCTGCGATGCAGCAAGGCCTGGGCGCGATCGATACCCTGTTCGTGCATACGGCGCGCCAGAACCGCGAGGCGGAAATGCATCGCCCGCGCGGCGCGGGAGCCGGAGGCAGCAATGCTGTCGAGCAGAGCTTCCCGCGTACCGACGATCATCTCGGCGGCGGCTGAAGGGGTCGGGGCGCGAAGGTCGGCGACGAAATCGGCGATGGTGACATCGGTTTCGTGCCCAATGGCGGAGACGACCGGAACGGGTGAAACGGCTATGGCGCGGGCGACGGCTTCTTCGTTGAACGTCCAGAGATCTTCGAGCGAACCGCCGCCGCGGGCGATGACGGTAATCTGCGCCCAGCCGGTTTTGCCGAAGTATTCCAGACCGCGGCAAACGTCTTCGATGGAACCGGGTCCCTGCACGCGCGCGGGGAAAAGGCGGATGTGCAGTCCGGGGAAGCGGCGCGAAAGGATCTCGACGAAATCGCGGATGACGGCGCCTTTGGGTGAACTCACAATTCCGATGCGGAACGGGAAGCGGGGCAGCGGACGCTTTCGCGCGGCTGCGAAAAGGCCTTCTTCGAGGAGTTTCTGTTTGAGCTGTTCAAACGCGAGACGAAGCGCGCCTTCGCCCTGCGGCTCGATGGCCTCGACGACGAACTGATATTCACTGCGCAGCTCATAGATATCGACGCGGCCGCGCACCAGCACCTCGACGCCGTCCTTCGGCTTGAACTTCAGACGCCAGTAAGAAAGCTTCCAGCAGACGCATTTGATCTGGGCGTCGGAATCCTTGAGCGTGAAGTAACAGTGGCCGCTGGGAACGAGCTTCGTGCCGGAGATTTCGCCCGAGACCCAGATGTTGGAGAAGCCGCGGTCGAGCGCGGCGCGGATGCCGTCGCTCAGTTCGCGCAGGGAGAAGATGCGGCGTTCGGGGACGAAGCTGAGCGCGTATTGCTCCATCAGGGCTGGCTGTAACCGAAGCGCTTCAGGATCTCGCGGGCGGCGGGACCGGCGAGGAAGGAGGTGAAGGCGCGGGCGTTTTTCTGTTCTTTGGAGGCGGCCACGATGCCGAGCGCCTGATCGATCGGTTTGTGAAGTTTTTCGTCGACGATGAACTGACCGCCCGGCTGTCCGATGGTGAGGGCGAGCGCGGTGAAGGACGACCTCGGTGTTGCCGGTGTCGGCGAACTGCTTGGCGACCGCAATGCTGGGTGCGTAGACGATCTTCTTTTCGAGCGTGTCCCAGAGGCCGGCACTTTTCAGCGCTGCCACAGCCGCTTCGCCGTAGGGAGCGAGCTCGGGCTTCGCCACGCCGATGGCGCGGATGTCGGGTTTCGCGAGGTCGTTGAGGGAACGGATGTCCTGACGTCGCGGCGCCCAGACGACGAGTTGTCCGCGCGCGTAAATGGCGCGGCTGTCGGGAAGGAGGAAACTGCCTTTGATGAGCTGATCGACATGCTCAACGTCGGCGGAAAGAAAAACATCGAAGGGCGCGCCGTTTTCGATCTGCTGCGTGAGCTGCGCCGTGGCGCCCATGCTGGGCACGATGTGGATCTGCGTTGTTTTCTCAAAGGCGCTGCTGAGCTCGGGAAGGACATCGGAGAGGTTGGCGGCAGCGGCGACGTGAAGGTCTGCGGCATGTACGTTCTGAAACGCAAAGAGGAGCGCGCCGAGCGTGATTGCTGAAATCTTCGACATCGGTCTCAGTTTAGCCTTTGGCCAGAATCGTGCTTCGGTTTCGGGCATGAAGAAACTTATTCTGGTCTCATTCATTACAACGGCGGCGATGCTCGCGCAGGTCCAGACGCAGACTTCGAGTCAGACGACCCAATCGAACAGTACGACGGTTACGAAAGACAACGGTAACAAGAGCTATACCAGTTCGAATACAACAACGACTAACTCGAACCCAGCGGGAACTACGACCGACTCTCATTCATCGACCACGACGACGAAAAAAAAACACGGCAAATACGTGAAGAAAACCAATTCGAGCGACTCTTCGTCGGCGACACCGAACAACTGAATCAGCAATGAAGACGCCGGGCGGAAGCCCGGCGGCTCGGCTTTGGCCTTTTGGATTTCATCCATTGGCATAGCAGATGGCAGAAGCGACCGGGAAAGAGCATTTCTCAGGCTTCGGCGTGGTGGGCAGGTTAGACGCGAAGTGGGAGAAACGTTCGATACCGAGACCGCGGCCCCAGACTTCAGCGCGGAGTTGATGAATTAATTGTTGTGTTGAGGTCCGAGGACCTTTGGAACTGGCAGCCCATTTGGGTTGCGGCAGGAGTCCGTGGCTGGAGTTGCCGAAGGCGAGTTGGCCGGAAACCAGCAACATGCCATAAGCGGCGACGGCGAACGCCGGAGCCGATTCCACCGATACGCTGTTTCGCACTTGCGCCTGTCCCACGCCGAGGAGCGTCTTTTCATCCCGGAAGTTCACCTCGATGTCCCAGCGCTGGAAGTAGGCTTCGATAATCTGGCGGGGGTCCAGTCCGGAGTCGGTGCAAATGAGGAAGGCGGGATGCCGATAGAGAAGCTTCGAGCCTTTGCGCAGGCGGTAGGCAAGGGGCGCGATGACGATCAGTTGCAGAATCTGTCCGGCTCCGGTGGTGCGCCACATGATGTTCTGGCGGCGTTTGAAGCGCAGCGGGTGAGAGACGCCGGAATGCGCGAAAGTCATGGTCTCCCAGGGTTCCGCGTCGTCGGTGCGGAACTGCTCGGGAGTAGGGGCTGGCGCGCCGTAGCGAAGACGCCGACCACGCGCTTTCATAAGGTCCGAATCCGGGGTGAAGCAGAGTTTGGCATCCTTGCGAATCCGCCCGATACAGATGGTGCGGGGCGGAATCTGTTTGAGCACGGTGGAGTTGGTGTAGCCGCCGTCAAAGGCGAGTATCAAAGTACGCTCCCGGCCGCCGGGGTCCTGATCGAGAGACTGGCGGAGTTGGATCATCTGCTGGGCGGCGCGCAGACTGAGGCGAGACGAACTGGCGTCCAGACGGTATTGCGCCACCTGGTCGGCGGGAGCCTTGCCATCCGGTTTCTGCGGCGTGGGCGTGTGCAGAAAGGCAATAGGAGCCAAACGGAATGCGCCCTCTGTTCCGGGCATGGCACCGGAGATCTGGAGGAAGCGCTGGGCGCGCACAAAGTTGGTCTGAAAGCGCGGCCCGAGCGGATCGCGCCGCCAGCCAACGCCCGGCGTGTGGGTGCCGGAGCGGCGTAACAATGAATCGTCGAGGACGGCACGGAACGGCGCGCCTGCGGGCAGTTGGCCGGCGATGGCGCGGCGGACGACAGAGAAGATTTCGGGCACGGGGACACGGTCCTGAGAGAAGAGGCGGTAGGTGGCGCTCCAGTCCTGAAACTGGGAACCGGAGGTGGTGAGCAGACCGGTCACGGTGTGGCGTCCGAGACAGAGCAGCGAACTCATCGCGAGCGTTTGCGCACGGTCGGAGACACGTTGCTGGTCGAAGGCGGGGATGCACCGCTTCCAGAGCTGCTCGAACTGAGGGAGGATTCCGGCGGAGTTTTTTTTAGAACCGGAGCCGGCGCTTCGAGGCGACGCAACGCCAGAAGGGCTTTGTCTTCGATGACCCATTCGACGGTCTCACCCTTGGAAAACTCCATTGCCTGCGCGATGGCGGAGGGGAAGTTGATGTACCACTGTTCGCTGGCCTTGCGGTTGATGAGCTGGACTTTGGTGGGGAAACCCATAGTGGAAGATCCTTTCGGTGATATCTAGTTATATAACTAGATAACAGAAACGAGACAGGATTACAACATGGAACATCAAAAATGCTTTTCCATGCTCTTTATCTAGTCAATTGGCCAAAGCCGAGACGCCGGGCGGAAGCCCGGCGGCAGGCTGAAAGCCTGGCCCCACTAACGTTTCCTGCGGGCGTGATGTGCTTTGGGTGCAGGTTCGTCGGTGGTTGCTGACGCGAGTTCCGCGCCCATTTTGCTCAGGATGCGGTCGTTGACCCAATGGGGATCCCACCACTCGACGGCATTCACCTGAACGCCATCGACCTGCATGGTGAAGTGCAGATGATCGCCGCCGGCAAGGCCTGTCGAGCCCGTTTTGCCGATGATCTGGCCCTTCTTCACCATGTCGCCCTTCTTGACGAGGAACTCGCTCAGATGCCCGTAAATGGTCTGCAGGCCGAAGCCGTGGTCGATGACGATGCAGTTGCCGTAGATGCCGAGATCCTGTGCCCAGATGACGCGGCCATCGTTTGAGGCGGGAATCGGCGAGTGCGCGAGCTTCGCGAGATCGAAGCCGAGGTGCGTCTGTTCGTCGACTTTCTTGCCCTGCCAGGTGTAGGTGCGGTCGTCGGCGAAGCGCGATTCAACTGTGGAATCGACCATGGGCAGGAAAGCGCCCGGTCCAGAGGAATTTCGGCTCGGTCTGAAGACGGAGATCGTCCAGAGTCTTGTTGTTCTCCTTGCGCAGCTCGCTGTTGATGTAGACGAAGCGCTGGACGAGATCGCCGGGGATCTTGTGCTGCGTGTCGATCTGGTTGACGATGCGGTCGATGTTCATGGATTCGAGCGTGATCGTGCTGGCGCGGAATTTCTTCGGGAAGACTTTGTACCAGAAGGTCGTCTTCGCCATCGCGCCGGAAGGATTCGATGCATAGACATAGATTGGCGTGTCGATCGGCAGCTGCCACGAAAAAGCGAAGAGGCTGAAGTATTGGCCTGGGTGATTCGGCAGAGGGAAGCTGCGGAAAGTGTAGTCGCCGACTTTCACGCCGGCTTCGGTCCATGCGCCGGAAGGCGTGAATACGGCCATTTCGGAGCCGCCCTGGTTGATGTAGTGCTGCACGCCATCGGCAACCACGCGGGGCGGCGCGGTCATGACATCGACGTCGAGCGACTTAGAGTCGGTGCGGCCGCGCAGATCGTTTGAGACGGTGGTGAGGATCAGCTGGGCTTTGCCGTCGTGAAGCGACGAAGCGGTCTTCGTTCCGACGTTGAGGGTGATGTCGCGCGGTGCGACTTGACGCTGCGGGAAGACGCGATGGCTCGGGCTTTCCGCGTTGATCATCGTGGTTGACTTGCCATCCTGCACGATGGCGGCTGTGACAAGACGATCGCCGTGCGGATTGTCGAGATGGACATGCACGGGCGTCTCGTAGCCGACCATTTTCACGGGGTCGACGGCGATGTCAGTGCCCGTGGAGGTGAGGAACAAATACGCGGGCGCCGCGATGATGAGCAGCAGCACATTACGACGGCTATGATTATTTTCACTTTTTAGTCCAGTTGTCGATCCAGCCGATGAACGTCTTGTACCAGAGGGCGCTGTTCTGCGGCTTCAGAACCCAGTGGCCTTCATCCGGGAAACAGCAGCAATTCCGACGGGACTTTGCGCATCTGCAGCGCGGTGAAGAGCTGCGAGACCCTGTGTCAACGGGAACGCGGAAGTCAAGCTCGCCGTGGATCACCAGCGTCGGCGTCTGAAATTCTCTGACGAAATGGCTGGGCGACCATTTGTCGTAGACCTCGGGGTTGTCCCACGGCATGCCGCCGAACTCCCAGATGGGGAACCAGAGCTCTTCGGTCGATTCGGCTTCATCGCGCAGATCGTAAACGCCGTCGTGCGAGACGAGGCATTTGAAGCGGTTGGTATGGCCGAGAATCCAGTCGATCATGTAGCCGCCGTAGGAGCCGCCCGCGGCAGCGATGCGCGTGCATCCACGTAAGGGAGCTTTGCGACGTAATCGGTGACAGCCATGATGTCGTCGAAGGGTTTGCCGCCCCAGTCGAGATTGATGTCATCGGTGAATTTCTGGCCGTAGCCGATGGAGCCGCGCGGATTCGGCATCGACGACGACATAGCCCGCGCCGGCGAAGACCTGCGCGTTCCAGCGATAGGTCCAGCTTTCGCCCCATTCGCCTTCCGGGCCGCCGTGCATGAGCAGGATCACGGGATACTTGCGCGCGGGATCGAAATTCGGAGGCTTGACGATGAAGCTCTGCACCTGCGTGTTCTCGGCGCCGGTGACCCAGAAGTCTTCGAGACGGGTGAGCTGGTACTGGCCGAGCAGATCGTCGTTGAGATGCGTGAGCGGAATGGCGTCGCCGCCGCTGGACACGCCTTTGCAGATTTCCGCGGGACTGCTGCCGCTCTGGCGCGTGAAGACGATGGTCTTGCCGTCGGGGGTGAACTGCATGTCGTCGAGCGTGTTGTCGCCGCGGACGGCGATGCCCGTGCCCCTGCCGTCGAGCCCGACGAAGCGGATGGCCTGCTGGCCGCGATCGATGGCCGTGAAGAAGAGGCGCTTTGAATCGGGCGCCCAGGTGAAGCTGTCGACGGAACGGTCGATGGCGTCGGTGGGAATCGTCAGTTTGCCGGTGGCGCGTTCGAGCACGAAGAGACGCCAGCGGTCGGATTCGTATCCGGGGCGCGCCTGCGAGCGGTAGGCGAGATATTTGCCGTCGGGCGAATATAGCGGCGAATTGTCGGCGCCGGGATTGGCGGTGATTTTGTGAGCCGTGCCGCCCTGGATGGGGACGACGAAGAGGTCGTTGTTGGTGCCGGCGGCGGGATTGTCGTCGGTGTTCATGGCGAAGCAGACTTCGCCGCCGTCGGGGGAGATGGCGTAATCGTCGGGGCCGCCGAGAGAGAACGGAGGGACGTCGCGAGTGCCGGGCGAGAGATCGGCCAGCTTTCCATCGGCAAGCGAAAGGGACAAGCAGGTGGCTGCGGCGATCGCCTTGCCAGGCGTTCCAGTGGCGATAAAGAAGAGACGTGATGATGCGGGCTTTGACCTTGCTGTCTTTCTCGGCGTCGAGATGCTTCTTGTTGCAGGCGTCGTCCGCGCCGCAATCGGGATAGACGCTGCTGGTGAAGATGAGATACTTGCCATCGCCCGAAACGGTCTCGCCATCGGCTTCGGTGGAGATGTGCGTGATCTGGGTCGCGCCGGTGCCGTCGGGATTCATGCTCCAGATCTGCGAGGCGTCGCCGGAGGTGGAGACGTAGTAGATACGCTTGCCGTCGGGTGACCAGCGCGGGCGGTTGGCGAGATCGGCGATCTTATGCGGCGCGCCGCCTTCGAGAGGAACGGTCCAGACGCTGTGGAGACTCTTGTTGCCGTCGAGGTCGGGAGTGCTGACGGCGAACGCAACGATCTTGCCGTCGGGCGAGAGCTGAGGATCGGCGATCCGCTGGATCTTCAAAAGTGCCGATGCGTCGAAGGATTTCTTCTGAGCAAGCGCCAGAAAAGGACTGAGAGCGAGGACAAGCCACGCCAGACTGCGCATACTGACAGAATTATCGCAGCCATTGTTTGACGCGCACAACGCCCGGCATCGCAACGGAAAAAGCGGGGCCGGCTGTGCGCGTCGGGGGCGCGGGAGTTGGCGCGCCAGCCTGATACACTACGGCTTCGGAAGATGGCCATCAGCGCAGAACTGCTTGAAATCCTGATCTGTCCGGCGTGCCGCGCCAAACTGGAGCTCAAGGGAGACGGAAGCGGGCTGCGCTGCGTCTCGTGTCATCGGCTGTATCCGATCCGCGACGAAATTCCGGTGCTGCTGATCGATGAGGCGAGCATCGATGAGTAGAACAAAGCCGAATAGCGCCGCATAGCGCCGCTTCGCGTGCCTGTACAAACCGACACTCTCGACCGCCTCGGCTCAGGCAGCCGCGTGGCGATCATCCGTCTGCGGTCGCTGGGCGACTGCGTGCTCGCCACGCCGGCGATCCGTTTACTCAAAGAAGCCCGGCAGGATTTGCGGATTGGCGTGGTGGTGGAAGACCGGTTCGCGGCGGTGTTTGAAAATAACAGTGACATCGCGGAGATTCTGCCGCCGCGCGCGGGAGCCGTCAGGCGCTTCGCGCCCGCGTTGTGCCTGAATCTGCACGGCGGATCGCGCAGCGCAAGGCTGACGGCGCTTTCGGGGGCGAAGATTCGCGCGGGGTTCGAAATCTTTCGACCGGGTTGGGTGTACAGCTTACGCATTCCGACGGCGCAGGAAACGATGGGAATCACGCGGCGCGTGCATACGGCGGAGCACATGGCGTCGGCGGTTTTCTATCTGGGCGTGCCGATGGCGGAGGTGCCGCGCGCGCGTCTGGAACCGGGACCGGGGGCTTCGCCAATATGCTCCCGAGGGGCCGTATGCGGTGATTCATCCGCTGGCGGCGACGCCGGAAAAAACCTGGCCCGCGGAAAGATTCCGGGAACTGGCGCGGCATTTCGAACAATCCATAGGATTGGAGACCGTGTTCATTGGCGGGCCGGGCGAAGATCTTTCGGCGTTTCGCCCGCGCCGCACAGTGTCGGGCGCGCCGCTGGGCGAAATCATGAAGCTGATGCGCGGGGCGGGGTTCTTCGCGGGAAACGATTCGGGCCCGGCGCATGTGGCGGCGGCATTCGGGGTGCCGCAGATTGTTTTGTTCGGGCCGTCGGATGCGGAAGTGTGGGCGCCGTGGCGCACGCCCGCGGAGATTCTCAAGGCCGAGGGCGGCATCGCGAACATTTCGCTCGAGCGCGCGATTGAAGCGGCTGACCGGCTGAGGGTTGCAGCGTGAGGGAGGCCATACGACTGCTCGGGTATGCGCGGCGGTACTGGCCCCTGCTGATCGTTTCCGTCGTTCTGATGGCCATTTTCGGGGCGATGACCGCGGCGCGCGTGCTGCTGATCAAAGAAGTGCTCGGGCCCGTGCTCCGGCCACGGCTGGAACGACGCATATCCCGCTGTTTGAAATTCCGATCGTGCACAGGCAGGTTTTCCTCGGGCAGTTTTTCCCGCCGGCGATTCATAACATCTTCACGATGGTCGCGATTGCGATTCTGTTCGTCTTTCTGACACGCGGGCTCTGCGATTATCTGGGCGACTATCTGACGAACTTCGTCGGGTTCTCGGCGGTGACCGATCTGCGGAATCAGGTTTTCGACAAAGTGCTGCGGCACGGCGCGGCGTTCTTTGAAGCGACTTCGACGGGGCGGCTGATGTCGTCCGTGATGAGCGACATCGACAAGATTCAGGTGGCGAGTTCCGACATGTTCGCCGATCTGCTGCGGCAGATTTTTTCGGCGGTGGGCCTGCTGCTGGTGATTTTCGGGACGGATTGGCGGCTGGCGCTGTTCAGCCTGACGCTGTTTCCGTTCGTGCTGCTGCCGACGGCGCGGCTGGGGAAGAAAATCCGGCGCACCAGCCGCAGGACGCAGGATGCGGCGGGCGAACTGAATCAGGTTCTGCAGGAAGCCATCGCGGGTCATCAGGTGGTGAAGGCGTTCGGCGCGGAGCGATACGAGAGCCGGCGTTTCCGCGCGGCGGGTGAGCGGCTGCTGCGGGCGAATCTGCGCTACGTGCTGATCCAGGGGATTCCGTCGCCGTTCATCGAATTCATGGGAGCGGCTACGTTCATCGGGCTGCTGTGGTTCGGGCGCGCAGGAAATCAAGAACCATGTGCTCGAGCCGGAGGCGTTCATCAGCTTTCTGGCGGCGCTGCTGTTTCTGTATGAGCCGGTGAAGCGGATCACGAATCTGCACAACATCTTTCAGCAGGCGCTGGGGGCGTCGGAAAAGGTGTTTGCGTATCTCGATCAGCCCGAGGAGATCCACGACAAGGCGGGCGCGAGGAAGCTGGAGCGTTTCCGCGAGAGCATTGTGTTCGATAACGTCAGCTTCCGATATCCGTCGGCGACCGGGTCTGCAGCTGGATCGGCGTTTCGCTCGAGATTCGCGCGGGCGAAGTGGTGGCGCTGGTGGGATCGAGCGGCGCGGGGAAGACGACGCTGGCGAGCCTGGTGCCGCGATTCCGCGACGTGGTGTCGGGCGCGGTGAGGATCGACGGCATGGATGTGCGCGATCTGGCGCTGGGGTCGCTGCGGGACAAGATCAGCGTGGTGGCGCAGGATACGTTTCTGTTCAACGACACGGTGGCGAATAACATCGCGTATGGCCTGGACCGATACGACCGGGCGCGCATGATCCAGGCGTCAGAAGCGGCGCTGGCGCACGAGTTCATCGAGAAGCTGCCGCAGGGGTATGAGACGCAGATCGGCGACCGCGGCGTGAAGCTGTCAGGCGGCCAGCGGCAGAGGCTGGCCATCGCGCGGGCGATTCTGAAGAACTCGCCGATTCTGATTCTGGATGAGGCGACTTCGCATCTGGATACGGAGTCGGAAATGCTGGTGCAGAAGGCGCTGGCGAATCTGATGACGGGGCGCACGGTGATCGTGATCGCGCACCGGATTTCGACGATCCGGCGGGCGGACAAGATCGTGGTGCTGGATCGCGGACGCATCGTCGAGATCGGCAGCCATGAAGAACTGATTCATCACGGCGGGATTTATCATCGGCTGCACGAGCTGCAGTATCTGGATGTGGACGCGGGAGTGGATGTTTAAGGCGCTGGCAGCCGGGTTACGTTGCCGCTTGCTCACGCGCCCGGTTGATTTTCGCGGCGAGGACGAAATCGCTTTCGGTCAGGCCGTCGATTTTGTGCGTCCAGATGGTGACTTCGGCTTTGCCCCAGGCGAGCAGGATGTCGGGATGATGCGCCTGCTCTTCCGCGATGGCGCCGGCGCGGTTGACGAAATCGAGCGCCTGTTTGAAATCGGGGAATCGGAAGACTTTGTGCAGATGATGCTCATTGACGACTTCCCAGTCGGGAAGCTCCGCCATGAGAGGCTTGAGAGCATCGCCTTTGAGCGGAGGAACTCCGCCGCGGCAGGGAACGCAGGTCTTGTCGGCTAAAGCCATTTCGACTTCTATTCTAGGCTGGGAAGGCGTGAAACTTGCTCCGGCCCGACAGGCTGCTTTTGGCGCATTGCTCGCGGTCGAGCGCGGCGCGTGGTCGGCGGAAGCGCTGGCGGCGAAGTCCGCGCATCTGGACAGCCGCGATGCGGGCCTGGCGTCGGACATCGTTTTCGGCACGCTGCGGCGGCGCGGGGAACTGGATGCGGCGATCGGCAATATGCCAAAGCGCGGTCGTGGAGAAACTGGATGCGGAGGTCCGGATCGCGCTCGAGATGGCGCTTTATCAGATGCGGTTTCTGGATCGCGTGCCGGCGCATGCCGCCGTGAACGATGCGGTGGAACTGGCGCGGCGAGCGGGGAAGGCGTCGGCGGCGGCATTCGTGAATGCGGTGCTGCGGCGGGCGATCCGGGAGCCGGTCGAAGTACCGGAGACGCTTTCGACTCCGGCCTGGCTGCTGGAACGATGGATCGCGCAGTATGGCGCGGAGACGGCGCGCGCAATTGCGCACGCCAGTCTGTGTCCGCCGGAACGCTATCATCCGGGTGGGAAACGCCGACACCCGCCGGAGGGGGCGGAGCCGACCGACGTTCGCGGGCTGCTTCGGCTGACGACCGGCGATCCGGGCGGATTCCGGTTTCAGGACATCGGCGTCGCAGGCCGTGGTTCCGCTGCTCGACCTTGCAGCCGGGCCAGACGTTTCTCGATCTCTGCGCGGCGCCGGGCAACAAAACCGCGCAGGCGCTGGAAACGCCGGTCCGCGCGATCGCCTGCGATCTGCATCTGAGCCGGGCGCGACTGCTGACTGCCGCTGGGAATTCCGGTGGTCACGCTGGATGCGACGCAAGCCGCTGCCGTTCTCGCGCCGGTTCGACCGGATTCTGGTCGACGCGCCGTGTTCCGGCACGGGCACGCTGGCGCGCAATCCGGAAATCAAATGGCGGCTGAAGCCCGGAGGATATCGCCGATCTGCAGAGCCGCCAGATCGCGATTCTGCGCAACGCTCTGGCATGGCTGGCGCCGGGCGGACGGCTGGTGTACTCGACCTGTTCGCTGGAGCGCGAGGAGAACCAGGATGTGGTCGCAGAGTCGGGCGCGGAGGTTGTCGAAACCATGCAGAGAATGCCCGGGCGGGAGCCGGGCGACGGATTCTTCGCTTCGGTTCTGCGTGCTAAAACTTGACTGCTAGAGCGCGCGTAATCATGATTCAGATCCTTCCATCCATCCTCTCGGCCGATTTCGCCCGCCTGGCGGATGACATAGCCAAGGTGGAACCGGCGGCGCCAGATGCTGCACGTGGACGTCATGGACGGCCATTTTGTCCCCAACCTCACGATCGGCTCCGCCGGTGGTCGAATCGATCCGCAAGATCACGAAACTGCACCCTCGACGTTCACCTGATGATCACGGATCCGGACACGTTCGCGCCGCTGTTCATCGAAGCGGGCGCCGATCAGGTTTCGGTGCATTACGAAGCGGCGACGTACATCTCGACCGCACGCTGCACCATATTCAGAGCCATGGCGCGAAGGCCGGCGTGGTGCTGAATCCGGCGACGCCGGTCGAGCGTGCTGGAAGACATTCTCGATGTGGTGGATTACGTGCTGATCATGAGCGTCAATCCGGGTTTCGGCGGGCAGAAGTTTATTCCGAATGCGCTGAAGAAAATCCGGCGGCTGGATCGGATGCGCAGCGAGCGCAGGCTTGGGCTTTGCGATCGAGATCGACGGCGGCGTGAGCGCGCGAGAATACGGCGGCGATCGTGCGGGCGGGATGCAGACTGGCTGGTGGCGGGTTCGGCGGTGTTTCACAGTGCCGATCCGGCAGCAGCCGTGAAGGAAATGCAACAGATCGGCGGCCGGCGTCAATCTGCGTCAGGGTTTAGCTTGCCGCTTCGCTCACGGGCGCTGGTCGCGGAAGAAGATTTAATAAGGAATCAAATGCAGCGACGCTATCAGTTTTTTGTCGTATCGACGGGCGTGCTCGCCTTCTTTCTGCTGTCGGGCTTCGGCCTGTTTCACCACAAGAAGTACGAGACACCGATCACCAAAGAAACACTGCAGCCCGACAAGATGCTGTTCGACCGGGCGATCAAGAACATCGAGCACGGCAACTACGAAGCCGCCCGCCTGACGCTGAACACACTCATCAATACCTACGACACCAGCGAATATCTGGCGAAGGCAAAACTGGCGATCGCCGACAGCTGGTTCCGCGAAGGCGGCGCGCACGGTCTGGCGCAGGCGGAAGCCGAATACAAGGATTTCATCCTGTTCTATCCGAACATGGAAGAGGCGGCGGAGTCGCAGTACAAGGTCTGCAACATTCACTACAAGCAGATGGACAAGGCCGATCGCGACAACGCGCAGGCCCAGCGCGCCGAGGACGAATGCCGGCAGGGGCTGACTGCAGTTCCCGAATTCGAAGTTCGTGCCGCAGGCGCAGCAGAAGCTGCGCAACGTGCAGGAAGTGCTGGCCGACAAGGAATACGGGACCGGCGACTTTTACTACGAGAAAGGCAGCTTTCCGGCGGCGGCGAATCGCCTCGCGTATGTGACCCAGCAGTATCCGCTTTACAGCGTCATCCGATGAAGCGCTGTGGGAGCTTGCCGATTCGTACAAGCACATGGGATCCCGCTTCGACAATCAGCGGGCCGCGGCGCTGACGAAGCTCGTGCAGCAGTATCCGCTCAGCTCGCACGTGCAGGTGGCGAAAGGACAGCTGACGGCCATGAACCGTCCGGTGCCGGAGGCCGATCCGGCGGCGTATCAGCGCATGAAGTATGAGCTGGCGTCGCGCAAGAAGCCGGGTATAGTGCACCGCGCCATCAGCCCGTTCGAAGGGCATCCGGATGTTTATATGGCGGCCAAAACAGGCGCGCCGATCATGGAATCGATTCGTCCTTCGGTGCCGGTGAGCGTGCCGGCGGTGGCGGCGGGCGGGCAGAACGGCATCAGCGACGTCGGGGCGAACGTGGTAGGCGACACCCAGTCATTCGATAAGGCGCCCGATGTTCGGCTCGGGGCGCCGGCTGCGCCGGCCACGGAACAGGAAAAGCCCGCTTCCACTCTGACGGCGGCGGCGGCGGCTCCGGCAGCTGCGGCGGGCCAGGGGGTCGGTGAGCAGAAGGCGAGCGTTGAATCGAACGGTCAGACGCCGGTTGCCAATGCAGTTCCCGAGGCGCCGCTGCCGACCAACCATCCGCTGACCAAGGCGCAGCAGAAGATTCTCAAGCAACAGCAGGAGAAAGCCGCGAAGCTGGCGAAGAAGAACGGCACGGCGGCAAACACATCGGCGAAGCCGGCGATTGTGGATCCCGCAACGATCACGCCGGCGGCGGTGCCGGGTAACGTTTCGCCGGGCGGGCTGCCGGGTTCCAGCCATCCATGAGCCGGATTCTGCTCGCCGATGACAGTCCGCATGCACAGCGGATGGGTGAGCGGATACTTCGCGATGAGGGGCATGAAGTCATCACCGTCAGCGACGGTCTGGTGGCGATGCTGCGCCTCAAAGACGCGCAGCCCGATCTGATCATCGCCGATATTTCAATGCCGGAGGTTTCCGGTTACCAGATCTGCGAATACGTCAAGGGCAACGGCGGCCAGCCGGTGTTTCTGACGGCGGGCGCGGTGGAACCGGTGGATGAGGCTGAAGTCGCGCGCGTGCGCGCTGACGGTGTTCTCAAGAAGCCGTTCGAAGCTACCGCGCTGCTGGAAGCGGTGGGGAGATTCGCGGCGCAGACGAAGCGGGCGAAGCCCGCGGCCGATGAGGCGCCGAAGACCCCGGCGGTACCGAGATCGGTTGTCGTGCTCGATCCCGAACAAGTGCGCGCGGCGGTGACGGTGGCGCTCGATGCGGCACTGCCCGCGCTGGTCGAAGAGATCAGCGCGAAAGTGATGGCGGCGCTGGCGGGACATGGTCGAAAGTAAACTGAATACTGCTTATGCCGGATAACAGTTTTGACGTCGTCTCCCAGATCGAGATGCCGGAAGTGAGTAACGCCATTCAGCAGGCGATGAAAGAGATCACGACCCGCTACGATCTGAAGGATTCGAAGACGCAGATCGAACTCAACGAGAAAGAAAAGAAAGTCACGCTGAGCAGCGCGGACGATTTCAAGCTGAAGGCCGCCACCGAGATCTTTCAGTCGAAACTGGTGAAGCGCGGCGTGCCGATCAGGAACCTCACTTACGGTGCGGTGAATTCGGCGGCGGGCGCGTCGGTGAAGCAGGAAGTGACGCTGACGTCCGGCATTCCGATCGAAAAAGCGCGCGACATCGTCAAAAAAATCAAAGACAGCAAACTGAAGGTGCAGGCCGCCATTCAGGGCGACCTGGTGCGCATCAGCGGCAAGGACCGCGATACGCTGCAGCAGGCGATTCAGGTGCTGAAGAACGCCGATTTCGCCATCGAACTGCAGTTCATCAATTTCCGGACCAATTGAATGAGCGCACAGGCCGAAGGGTCCGTTGTGCGCGCCGGGAAATCGGCGCGGCGGATCGAATCGCATCTGATCGACGGCCCCGCCGGTAAGCTGGAAGCGCTGCTGGAAGAGCCGGAGGATGGCGAGCCGCGCGAGGCGTGTCTGGTGTGCCATCCGCATCCGCTCTACGGCGGCACGATGCACAACAAGGTGGTTTACCGGATCGCGCGCGGCATGCGGCGGGCGGGGGCCGTGGTGCTGCGCTTCAATTTTCGCGGTGTGAACCAGAGCGAAGGCACGCACGATCACGGCGAAGGTGAGGTGGAAGATGCGCGCGCGGCGCGCGGATTTCTGCGGGAGCGGTATCCGCACCTGCCTTATTCGATGGCGGGCTTTTCGTTTGGATCACGTGTGATTACCCGGCTTGGCTGTGAGTCGGGAGATGCGGTCAGGCTGATTGCGGTGGGGTTTCCGACGCGGCGGGGGACGTTCGACTACCTCGCGCACTGCACCGTGCCGAAGTATTTCGTGCAGAGCACGAACGACGAGCACGGACCGCGGAATGAGCTGGAGGCCGTGTTCGAGTGGATGGCGGAGCCGAAGCGTCTGGAGTTCATCGAGGCCGGGGATCACTTCTTCGCGGGCGCGCTGGAACAACTCGAAGAGAAGATCAGAATTTTAGCCACAGATGCACACAGGTGAACACAGATTTAAGGCAAAAGAAGATTCTTATCAGTGTGCATCTGTGTGCATCGTGGTATCATCATTCCACGCGGAACTCCGCTTTCGCGGTCGCATTCTGCTTTCCGATTCCGTCGCGCGCGGTGAGCAGCAGCGTGTAGGTCCCGGCGCGCATCGTCGGCTGCAGACTGAGGTTGAACGTGCCCGGCACCCACGGCTGCGGATAGTAGGCCTGGCTTCGCTCCACGGCGGCGTCTTCCTGCGCGTAAAGCTGCCGGCCGTCGGGCGCGAGCACCGCCACGTCGTAAGCCACGTCGATCGAATTCTGCTCGCCGTATTTGTAGCCGATGGCATCGAAACGCACCCACACCATATCGCCCGGTCGATACGCGACCACCTTGAGGGGCTGCTCGTCATCCTGCGCGCGATAGAAGCCGAGATTCCGGATGGTCAGTTCAGTGGCCGGTTCCACGCCCTTGCCACCGACGGCGAATGTCAGCTCCGATGCGGACGCTCTGGCGGGTCTGCCGGTCCGTGACATCGTACCTGATTTTCCAGGCGCCCGGCTGCGCGATGGAGGGCAGCTGGAGCTGGAGGCGAAGCTTGGGTTTCCAGTCCTTGTCTTCAGCGTTGACGGAAGTGCCGATCATCTGCTCGTCGGCGGGCGCGACGGGGGCGCCTTTCGCGTCGAAAGCCTGCATGTGCCCGACCAGGTCCACTTTGCCCGTCGGGCTGATGCGGTAGTTTTCCACCTGAAAACTGAAAAAGATAACATCGCCCGGCTGAAATTCGTTGCCGCCGGGCAGCGGAATCCCGTCTTCCGACTGGGAGATGATTGCCCGAACCGCCTGCAGGGGGCGGGCGGGTGATGCCGTGGCAGATTTGGCATTGCTCTGGACCGCATTACCCTGAGCCGCATTACTCTGAGCAAGGCCGAGCGCGGGCGCGATTATCACCGACGCAAACAGTGCCGCGGCGCGCATCGGAATCATGGTCTACCGCTTGGGGGGGACCGACAGAGTCGTGGATGTGCCGGGGTCGGTGTCGACATTATTCAGCCTGTCGTGCACGAAATTCAGTGGCACATCGATGGCAATTTCGTGTTCATCAACCGGATCGTTCAGACGCAGCCGGTAATGCTTTGTCGGTGCATCGAATATGACGACGCCCTGTTCGGTCTGGGTGGGGCCGACGCGGCGGACAACACCAAGCCAGTTCGTCACCCCCGTGCCGTCGGCGAGCTCGGTATAGCTTTTTCCGGTGTCGTCGACCAGAGTCATGGTCGGAATCGGCTGCGCATCCGAACTGGCGTTGGTGATGCTCACCCGGATCAGGTAAAAGCGCTCCTGGGCCGTTCTCGGACTCTTCGGATCGTCGCCCACCTGCTGGGTCACTTCGGTGTCGATAACGCTGTAGACGAGAGGGCCGACGGTGGCTTTGTCGCCCGCCGCGATGACGGTGCTCGCGGGCTTCGGCGAACTGGAACATCCGGCGGCCGTCAGAGCGAGGAAAGAAAGCGCGATAAAAGCGGAACGCATTGCAGCGATTAGTTTCTCATAATCCGGGGGAAGGCCGCGCCTGTTTGCCCCGCGCTACTTGCGATGAGCGGCGATCAGCTGCTCGTATTTGCGCTGCTGCTCCGGATTGAGGATCTGCATAATGCGGCTGTTGCCGTCGGCGAGGACGTTATCGTAGTAGCGGAAAACGTCATCGAGGACGGATTTCAGCTGGACCGTCTGCTGGTCGGTGAGATCGAGCTGCTCTTTCCATTCCCGGATCGAGACCGGGGTGCCAAGACCGGATGCCAGAGGCGATACCCCGTGGAGTTTGGCGTGGTCCAGCAGACTGAAGACGACAGCGCCCAGCACCACGCCGCATAGAAACACCAGCACGAAGGAAACAATAGCGATCTTTTCGGCTGGACGGGGAAGGGCTGCGGTGGTGGCGTTGGTTGCCATGCGGGGAAATGCGGTGGGGTCTGTTTTATCTCGGAGCGGGTTATTCGTGATAGTCGGCAAGCGTCACCAGCAGGCGGTCGCGATCGGCGTCCGAATGAGCCGCCGCCGGGTCGTGCTGGGCCATGATGGTGGCTGCATCGGCGCCGCTGAACGACGATTCGCGGGTGACGAGAAAACTCCCCAGCCCCGCGAGCAGCAGAAGCGCCGCGAAAGCTATGCGGCGGAAGAAAACGGCGCCCGGGGCGAACAGACCCCACGCCTCCCGGCGCTGATCGTCCAGAATCCGGTAACGGACGCGGTTGTAGAAACCGAGAGACGGCTGCGGTGGCGCCGCGGCGGCCCCGGAGGATTCGGCCGGGCGCATTTCGCGAAGCAGCAGGGACAGACCATCCATTTCCGCTACTTCAGCGCGGCATGCGGGGCAGGCATCGAGATGTGCGTAGAACGCCCGCGAGGCCGGCTTCGAGACGCCGGCGCCGCTCAGGTGGGTTTCCAGTTCGTCGATCACAATATCGTGCATGGGATCACCTACTTCGGCGCGCGCTCCAGCCGCTGCGAGGCTTTCACCAGCTTCTGGCGCGCCCGAAACAATTTTACCTTAACCGTATTCTCGTTCATCTTCAGCATGCCGGAGAGCTCTTCGACCGAATAGCCTTCCACTTCCTTGAGCATGAGAAGCCGTTTCTCTTCGTCCGACACCCGGCCCATCAGCTTGACGACGTAATCGCGGCGGGCGAGCGAGGAATCGGCCCGGCTGCCGCGGTCGAGCGCCGGCTCGCTGTTCTCCACCCGCCGCACTTCGTCCTCGCTCATGTCGCTTTCGTAAACCAGCTTGCGGACCTTCTTCTTCCGCAGATAGTCGAAACACTCGTTGACGGTGATCTTATAGATCCAGGTGATCAGCGAACTGCGGAAATCGAAATTGCGGATGGAGAAATAAACTTTGGCGAACACCTGCTGGGCGATGTCTTCCACATCGTTGCGCTGCCGCACGATGCCGTGGATGATGAGAAAACACTTTCGACTGATAGCGCTCGACGATTTCGCGGAACGCGGTTTCGTCGCCGGCCTGAGCGCGGCGCACCAGCGCGCCTTCTGGGGTGTTCTCGTAGTCCACTCTGGTTCTGGCGACGATCTTTCCTGCCGAACGCCGGGAGTGGGAGAGCGCCGCTCAGTGTTCCCATACACCCGTTCCGACGCGCACCGCGGTCCGACGGTTTCAGCAACGCTGACAGTTCCCCTTCATGGGCGGATCAGCCTGACGATAGCAGATCGGATGCCATCGTCCGCATGGCGCTGAATCCGGAGACGCTGCGCCCGCGTCTGATACTTTAGGCCAGACGTGTAAAGTCTGGTATACTGGTTGCGAATTCCACGGCAGGAGCATAAGGAGATTCACATGGTCAATCTGACAGAGACAGCGGTTTCGAAGGTTAAAGAGATTCTCGACACCCAGGAACCGAAGCCGGCCGGGCTGCGGATTTCGGTGGTGGGCGGCGGCTGTTCCGGGTTCAGCTATTCGATGGCGTTCGAAAACGCACCCAACATGCTGGACAAGACATACAATTACGATGGTCTGAAGGTTTTCATCGACCAGGCCAGCCTGCTGTATCTGGACGGCGCCGAGGTGGACTACGTGGAAACGCTTGAAGGATCAGGCTTTAAGTTCAACAACCCGCAGGTGAAATCGACCTGCGGCTGCGGCAGTTCGTTCAGCGTATAAAAACATCTGTAGTTCACTACAGTCAAGTAACAAAAAAGCGGCCCCTGCGGGCCGCTTTTTGTTTATATTTTTCAGAGAGTTGCATGTTAGGTTACTTTAAACACGTACCGGTACTCCCATTTTGTCAAAGCGAGGTTAAATTCATTGCTTCGACCCACCCGCCCTGCTAGTATTCTGTTGAGCCACCAGATTGGGCGGAGGACTTGGGAGCCCGCTGGTATCCCAAATTCAGGGAGAGAGGTTTTAAAAGGACAGATGACAACACTTCGGAGAATTCTTACTGCAACAGCTTTGGCTGCCATGGCAAGTTCTGCAGCAATGGCCAACAGCATCTCATTTTCGCATACGACAGCTTCGACGACGAGCCCGTTCACCGATACCTTCAGCTTGGCCAACTTTAACACCAGTCTGGGCACCTTGACATCGGTGACGATTACTCTAGCCTATTCGACGACAGGGGTAGTTGACATCTTCAACGGCACTGGCGTTGTTCAGAATTTTACCGATGCCGAATCCTCAGTACCCTTGACGCTGGACGGACCAGCAGGGCTGACCCAGACTGTTGACGCAGTTGCTGGCCCAATCAGCGGCATGGCTGGTCCCGGATCAAATAGTTTTCCCGCCACCCCGGGCACGGGAACACTGACGATCGACGTGCCGACCGCAGACTTCGCTGATTTCGAGATTCCACCCAGCGCGAGTACAGATTCGTATTCCGTTATTGGTAATACAGGCACTTACTCTGGAAATTCTGTAACCGGTGTGTTCTTCGGCGGCTCGGCTATCGCTGGCGGGACCACTACTGTGACGTATGACTATACAGTCCCCACCAATGGCACACCTGAACCCACCACGCTTGTGCTGATGGGTGGTGCGCTCGTCGGACTCGGTTTGTTTCGCAAGAAGAGCATCAAGAAGAGCTGACTTCCGCCTTTACTGAATTCCCGAAGAGGGCTGGCGTTGAGCCAGCCCTTTGTTTTTTTTGGGGCTAATGTTTCAAACCCTGCTTGTCGTCAAAGCGTCAGTTCTACGTCATTGTTTCCAGCGCGTTCAGGACGGGAGAAAATGGACAGCAGGTGACAATGTGAGGTATAAAACGTCAGGTCTATGAATTAAAGAGGATGCTCGCTTGAGTGTTGGGCACTATGGAGGTATTCTTGGTGTTGTTGGATCCGGGCTGGTCGGGCGTGCGCTGCTGGGGTGGATGGACCGGGAACAAGCCCTCAAATTCCTGCTCGAAGCTTGTCTCTTCAGCGCTCCGATCACCTTCGCCGCCGCCGAAGAGATTTGGGAGTCACACAAAGCAATAGTCGATAGTCTTCCCCTCGCGGAATCGTCCCCTACCCGCAAACTGCCACTCAGCGCCGCGGACCTGAAGGCCGCACGAAAGTTCCGCAGCAAGTATCCCGGCGCCGCTGGTATCTTCGATTTTGTAAGGCTGAACCCGATGGATCTGGTTGTCCACCAACTGTGGATTTCGACCGCCATTGCCGACGGCTACAGGGACAAGGTGGCGCCTGACAAATGGCTTCAGACCGCGCTGCTGGATCCGCCCTCGAACCCTCGTTTGATATCGCGGAGCGCGGGCGATGATATTACGTTTGACCTCCCGCACTCCGAGTTTTTTCTTTCCGTCCCGTCGCAGCCCAATCAAATACACGTCTCCGAGGCGGATGGTTTCGTCACCGTAGCGCTTCATGCCGATCGTGTGTTGCTTCTCCGCGGTTATCACCGGACGTTTGCCTGTGCGCGATTCGCCAGCGAGACGCCGAATGCGCCTCACGGGGTTCTCTTCGCCGAATCGAATCAGTTGAAGTCAATTGGAAGTCTGGCGGACGAAGTGTTCAACATGATGGAGGGACCAAGGCCACCCCGAATGGGGGACTTCTTCGACGATCGATTGTTCCTTCCAGTGACGTTGCGGAGGCGGCGGTACCAAATGCGAATCCATTGCGAGGTGGTCGAGATCGACTACGAAGAAGATCCAGCCGCCGCCGGACAGAGTGCGTTAGCCGCAACGCCCGCACTCGATCAGATCGGAGATACGGATCAAAGCGCGAATACGCTACGGAACTTTGAGGCGATATTCAATGAGGCCCTGCAGCATCTCCGGACCGGACGAATCGACGAGGCCGCGGTGCTGTTCGAGCGGGCGCTTTTCCTGAGGCCGGATTCCGCAGACGCACACAACGATCTGGGCGTCGCGTTTAAAGCGCAAGGCAGAATCGAGGAGGCTGTGACCCACCTGGAACGCGCCCTGGTCCTCAGCCCCGGCCATATCCACGCCATCACTAATCTGGGCAGCGCGCTCGCGGAGCAGGGCAAAATCGATGAAGCGGCCGCACTTCACCAGCGGGCGCTCGAAATTGATCCCGGCTACGCCGAAGCGCATCTCCAGATGGGCAACGTCCTGACCTATCAGGGCAGGTTCGATGACGCAATGGTGGAGTACGGACGGGCGATCGCGATCAGGCCTGACTACGCGGAGGCCCATTACAGTCGGGCGGAAATCAAAAGGTTCCATCGTGGCGATGCGATCTGGCGGCGCTTGAAGCGCTGGCCGCAAGCGCGGATTTGCCCGAGGACAAGGCGCCATATATCCATTTCGCGCTGGCGAAAGCTCTCGAAGACTGTGGAGATTACGTCCGCGCTTTTGAACATCTGCGCCAGGGCAATGCTCTCAAACGCGGGCAGATCCAATATGATGAGCCAGCTATTATCGAACTCTTCCAGCGCGTTTCCGCCGTATTCGACAGGAGTCTGTTCGATCGCTTTGATGGCGAGGGCGATCCGTCGTCAGTGCCGATTTTTGTGCTCGGCATGCCGCGCTCCGGCAGCACTCTGATCGAGCAGATACTTGCCAGCCATCCGCAAATCCATGGCGCCGGCGAACTGACAGATCTCGAGGAAGCGGCTCGCACCGTATTAGACGCCGGCAGTCAGCCGGTTCCGTATCCGGAGTGTGTTCCCGCTCTTGACGGCGCTATCTTGCGGCGAATTGGCCGGACTTATCTCGCCCGCCTGCCGGTCCTGGCGGATGGCAAAGTCCGGATCGTCGACAAGTTGCCCGGCAACTTCCTCCGTATCGGCCTGATACGCCTGATCCTGCCGAACGCAAGGATCATCCATACTATGCGCGATCCGATCGACACCTGCGTATCGTGCTATTCCAAACTGTTCACCGGGTCAAGATTACAGCTATGATCTCGCGGAGTTGGGCCGCTACTACCGCTGCTACAGCGAACTGATGAATCACTGGCGATCCGTTCTTCCGCCGGGCGCAATGCTCGACGTCTCATACGAGAACGTGGTTGACGACCTTGAAGGTCAGGCCCGGCGGCTGATCGATTATTGCGGCCTGCCCTGGGACGACCGCTGTCTCGAGTTCCATAAGACCAGCGGCCGGTCAGAACCGCCAGCGCGGCCCAGGTCCGTCAGCCCCTGTTCCGCAGCTCGCTGCAGCGCTGGCGGCGATACGAGGCCGAATTGGGTCCGTTATTGCGCGAACTGGGAGATCTCGTGCCGGCGGAAAGCTCCGAGCCGCAGTCCGCGCATTAGTCGCTCGCCCGCGTTCGTTACGAATACGTCCCGGGAATCGGGTCGCAGCGCCTAATCAGGGCTGCCTTGCCCGTTCAGTCACGGAACAATTACAGCGGTAGAGGCTTCGCTCCCAGCGAGCCAGCCCGGCACGAATTGCAAACGCCGAAGCCGCTGCCGTTGCCCAGAATGCTTGCGCATCGGCCGCCGACGACTGTTCAGTTCAGCCTGACTCAGAGGAGACCCTGTGAAGGGTGTTTCAGTGGTATCGTAGCTAGCCGTGGGGTTTGCGTGAAGTGTGGTACTCCAGGCAGCTAAGCCGCCCGAGAGCGTCGCAGTGGTAACGGTGGCTGCGGAGTTGGTGCAGTTCGTACCTGTGCCGTCTCCACCCGCGAGGCTGGAGATCAGGACCAGTGTCACTGAGGTCGGGACTATGCCAGTGAGCGTTTTCACGGTAAGGTCCCTGTTGACGCCAAGGTTAACGGTCTGGTCGGGGGTTACCAGACAGGAGCAGCATGAGATTAGTTCCTCACCCGGGTCAAACGCATACGCGTTCACACAGATGTTGCCCGCCGCCGTGCCGAAGCCGGGGCCGAGCAACGGAGCGCCATTGGCGCCTGTGTTGGTGATGTCGATGTAGGATTCGCCGATGTTGAGGTTGGCTGCATAGCGCACCAGATAGGTGACCATCGGCGGCGCAGGCGCGGTAATGGTGAAGGGGCACGTGGTGGTCGACGCGAGTCCGTTGGAGTCCGTCACCCCGATAGTGAACGTACCGGTAGCCGTAGGCGTGCCCGTAATGGCCCCGCTCTGGGGGTTCAACGTCAGGCCGGCTGGAAGCGTACCGGTGGCGATCGAAAACGTGTAAGGCGGCGTACCACCGGTAACGGTGGGGGCGGGGCTGCTGAAAGGTGTGCCAACTACGCCTGAACTAACGGCAGAACAGGTAAGCGATGGCGGGGCGGGTGTGTAGGTAATTGTCTCGACCGCACTCAAATTGTCAGTTGTGATCTGGGTCACCCCGACATTGCCGCCCCCAAAACTGGTAGTGAAATTAGTATGCGTAGTAACCACGAAGGAGAAAGTGCTTTCGAAGTTACTCAGGTTGGCGGCGGCTACCGGCAAGTACGCCCGTATTGTTCGTTGCGCCGACGCCGATAGTCGTTGAAGCGCCCGGGGCTAACGTGACGCAATTCGAGGCGAGCGGGGTGCAGGTTCCGGCTAATACGCCGAAGGTACGTTTCCGAACCCATCGAAGGGGAAGGGTCACGCCTGCCGGCAGGCCCGTTACGGTGAACTCCGAATCCGTGTATGCAAAACCGCTGTGGCTGTTGGCTTTGTCGTTGTTTGTCAGCGAAAGCGAGCTGGGAGGATTGTCAACCGAACCGAAAATCTCGAACGTAATTCCGGTAACCTGTGATGCGGTGACACCCGTTCCAGCAAGCCCGGTGCAGGTGATTGTTGCGTTAAGGGACCCGCAAATGCGGCTGGTTGAAGCCATCAGGCTGGCTGGTCCAGTCAGAGTTATCGGCACTGTAGAGGTTGCATTCGTGAAGGGTCGATCAGTGCTGGTGGTGCCCAATACGTCAATTGCGCCTGTCGTCGTAAAGGCGACATTCACCGTCACACCAGTCAGCGTTCCCATTGAAGCCGGGAAGTTGGGAAGAGTAAACGTATCCGTAAACGTTCCCGAAGTCAGGGGTGTAGTGTGTGTAAAGCTCACTGTACCGGCCATGGCCAAAGAGCTTGCCAGGGTTATAAACGCCGTCGCAGTGAAAATTTTCCGCAGCATCGTCATATATCGCACCTACCAAGCGAATACTATCGTTAAATAACCAGCGCAGCCATCGTCAAAAAGAAATAGCCAAAAGACGTAGCCGACGCGCACCACCGCAAACATGGCTACTTGGGGTTGGCACGGTTAAGCCGCGTGCAAGGTAAGTGGCTCAGGTTGAAACGGATAATGTTTTTCCTCCGTTTCCCGGAGCAGGATTTCCGAGAGAAACGTGACGCCCCCTTTTACGATTCACTTCGCGTCGCGCCAGTTATCGCCCACGCCGACTTCGACCAGAAGCGGCACGTCAAGCGCCGACACGCCTTCCATCTCGCGTTTGACCAGTTCCTTCACCCTGTCGATCTCGCCCGGCGGCGCTTCGAGCACCAGTTCGTCGTGCACCTGCAGCAGAAGGCGCGCTTCCAGACCGGCGAGAGCCTTGTCGATGCGGACCATGGCCAGCTTGATCAGATCGGCCGCGGTGCCCTGGATCGGCGAATTGACGGCGGTGCGTTCGGCAAATCCGCGGGCGTTCGGATTGCGGCTGTTGATGTCGGGAATCGGGCGCTCGCGGCCGAACAGGGTGCGCGCGACGCCGGTTTCGCGTGTTTTCGCGATGGTCTCGTCGATGAACCGCTTCACGCCCGCGTAGCGCTCGAAATAGGCCTTGATGTACGCCTCGGCTTCCTTGCGCGAGATGCCGAGGTTGGCCGCCAGACCGAAGGCGCTGATCCCGTAGACGATGCCGAAGTTCACCGCTTTGGCGTTGTTGCGGGCTTCGCGCGTGACCAGCATCGGCGGCACGCCCATCACTTCGGCCGCCGTGCGCGTGTGGATGTCTTCGCCGCTTGCGGAAGGCGTCGATCAGCACCGGGTCCTGCGACATGTGGGCCAGCAGGCGAAGCTCGATCTGCGAATAATCGGCCACCACCAGCTTCCAGCCCTCGCGCGGGATGAAGGCGGCGCGGATCTCGCGGCCGAGTTCGGTCTTGATCGGGATGTTCTGCAGATTGGGATTCGACGACGACAGGCGTCCGGTGGCTGCGCCGGTCTGGTTGAAGCTGGTGTGGATGCGGCCGGTGGCGGGGTCGATCAGGGCCGGCAGGGCGTCGACGTAGGTGCCCTTTGAGCTTGGTGAGCTGGCGGTATTCGAGGACCTTGCGCACGATTTCGTGCTCGGCGGCCAGGGCTTCGAGAACATCGGCGGCGGTGGAGATGGTCTTGCCTTTGCCGTAGCGCACGGGCGCGGGCAGACCCATTTCCTCGAACAGCACTTTGCCCAGCTGCTGCGGCGAGGCGATGTTGAACTCGCGTCCGGCCAGCGCGTGGATCTCGCTGGTGAGCCGCGCGATCTCGGTTTCCATCAGGGCGGAGAGCCGCGCCAGCTCCGTGGTGTCGATGCGGATGCCGGTCATGCTCCATGCGCGCCAGCACACCGGCCAGCGGCAGTTCGATTTCTTCGTAGAGCTTGCGCAAGCCGCGGCGGTCGATTTCGGGGCGCAGGCGCTCGTTCGAGCTCGTGGATGAAGAGGGCGCGCTCGTCGGCGCGGGGGCCGGCGCGGAGATCGAGGCGGCGCTCGACCATGGCTTCGAGCGAGCAGCTGGCGGGATCGGCATCGAGCAGGAAGGCGTAGAGCGAGACGTCGTCGCGCGAAGCCGCGCGGCTGGATGCCGCGTTTGAGCAGGCTGAGGGTGAGGGATTTCAGGTCGGCGGCGGCTTTGGGAAGGCTGGCGTCTTCGAGTGCGGACTGAAGTTCGCTCAGGCGGGAGACGGGCAGGCTGCGCGCTTCGCTGGTGCGGCAGGCGAGGCCGACTTCGGTCATGTCGCTCGAAAAGGCGAGAGCCAGCGAGACGCCTGTCGAGACGCCTTTCGGGACGCCTGCTACGAAAGCCGCGAGCGGCCTCGGCGGTTTCGAGCGGACGCGAAATCGCGCGGCCGGGCGTCTTCCGAGGGTCCGAGTTCCTTCAGATGCGAGAAGAATTCCAGTTCCTTGTAGAGCGGCTTGAGCGCCTCGAGATCCGGCTCCTGCACGCGCAGCGCTGCGGGATCGAACGGGATCGGCACGTCGCAGTGGATGGTCGCAAGGTCGCAGGCTCATCAGGATGCGGTCGCGATTGTTCTGCAGGCTCTCGCGGTACATCCGCTTCGTCACTTCAGCGGCGCGGTCGAGCGCGGCTTCGACGGAGCCGAACTGGTCGATCAGGTCCTTCGCGCCTTTCTCGCCGATGCCGGGGGCGCCGGGAATGTTGTCGACGGCGTCGCCTTTGAGCGCCAGCAGGTCGGCCACCTGGTGCGGCTCGACGCCCATGAACTCCTTGACCTTCGCCGGGTCGTACCAGGTGTCGTCCTTGGCCGGATTCAGCATGGAAACGCGGTCGGTGACCAGCTGCAGCATGTCCTTGTCGCTGGAAACGATCACCACTTCGCAACCGGCTTCCGCGGCCTTGCGGCTAAGCGTGCCGATGACGTCGTCGGCTTCGAAGCCGGGATACTGGATGATCGGGATGCGCAGGGCGTCGAGCAGGCGCTCGATGTATGGAATCTGGTGATCAGGAGATCCGGCGGCGTTTCGGCGCGGTTGGCTTTGTATTCGGCGAATTCCTCGTCGCGATGGGTCTTGCCGAGGCTTTCGAAGATGGCCGCCATGTACTCGGGCTCGAACGTCTTCGCCAGCTTCGCAGCATGTTATTGAAGATCAAGACCGCTTCGGTGGGAAGCCCGCCGTGGTGCGCATGGGCGGCGCCTGCATGCGGGCGCGGGCGTGGAAGGCGCGGAAGATGAAGCCGTAGCTATCGATCAGGAAGATGCGAGGCTTAGGCACTCCGGCCTATTGTACGCTCCCGGCTCGTCGGGTTCTCCCGATGAGCACAGCGATTTCTGTCGCGCAATCGAGACAAAGTGTGGCTGAATTCGACACGCCGAAGGAGGCCCTTACCCTTTTCTTATCAAATATTTACGCAACTCTTACTAACCGGGTAGGGTACGATGAGTTTGATACATGCGTTTCGAGACAACCATCCAGCGACTCGTTTGAAGTATCGGCGTGGGCCTGCATAGCGGAGTTCCGGTCAATCTGCGGATGACTCCGGCGCCCGCCGGTACGGGCATCGTGTTCCGCCGCACCGGATCTGGAGTTCTTCCCGATCCCCGCCAGCTGGAAGCACGTCGCGCGGGTCAGCTACGCGACCAGCCTGATGCGCCAGGGCGTGCTGATCTGGACCACCGAGCATCTGCTGAGCACGCTCTACAGCTTCGCGATCGACAACGCCTATATCGAAATCGACAACCTCGAAGTGCCGATTCTCGACGGCAGCGGGAAGCCGTTTGTGGATCTGCTGCGGGCGGTCGGGGTGCGGCAGCTGCGCCGGCAGCGGAAGTATCTGCGGATTCGCCGTCCGGTGACGGTAGAGGACGGAAAGAAGCGGATTTCGATTCTGCCCGACGATGTCTTCCGGCTGACCTGCGAGATCGATTTTCCGGCGCCGATCGGAAAGCAGTCGATCGAGATGGAAGTGACGCCGGAGCGGTATGCCGCGGAGCTCTCGCCGGCGCGCACGTTCGGTTTCGAGCGTGAGCTGGATCAGTTGCGCGAGATGGGGCTGATTCGCGGGGCTTCGCTCGATTCGGCGGTCTGCTTCACGACGGAGGGCGTGCTGAATCCCGGGCGGTCTGCGTTTCCCCGACGAATGCTGCCGCCATAAGGCGCTGGATCTGATCGGCGATCTGGCGCTGATCGGCCGGCCGCTGCTGGGGCATGTGATTGCCGAACGGGCCGGTCATGCGATGCATACGGCGCTGGTGGCGAAGATCATGTCAGACCCGTCGCTCTATGAGATCGTGACGTTCGATCAACTGGCATCGCGCGTAACCGAGTCGCTGGTCGCGGCGCGTTAATGGCAAAGAGGGCGAGGAAAGCCCGGCCGTTCGACGCTAAGAAAGAAGTGCGGGCCATGGCGCGCGAGCGCGTAGGGGCGGTCAAAGCGAGCAAGGTCATCAAACCGAAGAGCGCACGCAGCCCTAAGTACAAGTCCGATCCGCTCGCCGAGGAGCAGGGTTAGGCGGTTCAGGAAGCTTACGTTGCCGCCGGCCGATGCTCCTGGCTGACCCGGACAAGGCGGGCGGTATACTGATCCTTCCCCGCATTTTCAGCGGTAACTTCGGAAAGGATCAGTCGAGAATTGCGAAACAAGCTTACAGTTGTCGGCGCCGGTAATGTCGGCGCGAATTGCGCCGTCTGGGCGGCGAAGAAGGAACTGGGCGATATCGTTCTGGTGGACGTCGTCGAAGGCGTCCCGCAGGGCAAAGGCCTCGACCTGCTGCAGGCCGGTCCGGTGGAAGGCTACGACGTCTCGATCACCGGCGCCAACGATTACGCGCCCACGGCGAATTCCGACGTGGTCATCATCACCGCCGGTTTCCCGCGCAAGCCGGGCATGAGCCGCGACGATCTTCTGCTGGCGAACTACGAGGTGGTGAAGACCGCGACCGAGCAGGCGGTCGCGGCTTCGCCGAACTGCCATCATCATCGTGGTCACCAATCCGCTCGACGCCATGGCGCAGGTGGCGTTCATGGTTTCGAAGTTCCCGAAGAACCGCGTGATCGGCATGGCCGGCGTGCTCGATTCGGCGCGCTTCCGGACGTTCATCGCGCAGGAACTGAAGGTTTCGGTGGAGAACGTGACCGCGGTGGTGCTGGGCGGCCACGGCGACACCATGGTGCCGCTGGTGCGCCTTTCGAGCGTGGCCGGCATTCCGCTGACCGAACTGATCCCGGCGGACCGGCTGAACGCGATTGTGGACCGCACGCGCAACGGCGGCGCCGAGATCGTGAAGTATCTGAAGACCGGCAGCGCGTACTATGCTCCGGCGGCGTCGGCGGTCGAGATGGCGGAATCGATTCTGCGCGACAAGAAGAAAGTGCTGCCCTGCGCGGCGTATCTCGAAGGCGAATACGGCATCAACGGCCTCTACGTCGGCGTGCCCTGCAAGCTGGGCGCGGGCGGCATCGAGAAGATCTACGAGATCAAGCTGACCGACGAAGAAACCGCGGCGCTGCACAAGAGCTCCGGCGCGGTGCAGGAACTGGTGGACGTCATCAAAACGAAAATGGCCGCCTGACCGCGATTATTCACGCGCCATGTACAGAAACCATTGCATTGTGTCCGGCGCGTTCTCCTGCTAAAACAGAACGAAGGAGAATTGTTATCGTTCAGGTATTCTGCGTACTGGCGAGCGGCAGTGCGGGAAACTCGGCGTTCCTCGCCACTTCGAAGACGCGCATTCTGATCGACGCGGGTCTGAGCGTGCGGGAACTGACGCGGCGCCTGGCGGAGATCGGCGAGAAGCCGGAAGATCTCGACGCCGTCGTCATCACGCACGAGCATTCCGATCATGTGTCGGGTCTGGCGCGGCTGGTGCGCTGCGCGCGCGAAGAAGAAAAAGCCTCTGCCGGTCTTCGTTTCGCGCCTGACCGCGCCGATGATCGACTGGGAATGCGAAGCATTGAATCGCCTCCGGTCGAGCATTTTCAGGCCGGCTCGGGCTGGATGATCGGCAATATCGCGGTCGAGAGCTTCACCATCCCGCACGACGCCGTCGATCCGGTCGGCTTCTGCTTCCACGCCGAAGGCGTCAAGATCGGCATCGCGACCGATCTCGGCTACATGCCGGATTCGATCAAAGTGCATCTGCGGCGCGTGCAGATTCTGCTGCTCGAATCGAATCACGATCTGGAAATGCTGCAGCGTCGGGCCGTATCCCTGGAGCGTCAAGCAGCGCGTGATGGGCCGCAACGGGCATCTTTCGAACACGCATACCTGCGATTACCTCGAAAACGATCTGGACAGCGGCGTGCAGACGCTGATTCTCGGGCATCTGAGCGAACACAACAACCATCCGGAGATCGTGCGCATGGGCGCGGCGCAGTCGCTCGAACAGCGCGGCCTCGCGCCGCGTCTGGTGATCGCCGAACAGAAGAAACCAACCGAGGTTTTCGCGTATTGATTCCCCGTTATACGCGCCCGCGAAATGGGCGCCGTCTGGAGCGACCAGAACAAATTTCAGCAGTGGCTCGAAGTGGAACTGGCGGCGTCCGGAGACGCTGGCCGAACTGGGCGTGGTGCCGGCCGAGGACGCCGTGCTGCTGCGCCGGCATGCCGCTTTCGACGTCGCGCGCATCTTCGAAATCGAAGAAGCTGACCCGGCACGACGTGATTGCGTTCACGACCGCGGTGGCCGAGTCGATGGCCGCGGCCGGACACGCCGGAAGCCTCGCGCTGGTTCCACTACGGCATGACGTCGAACGACGTCGTGGATACCGCGCAGGCGCTGCAGCTTCGCCAGGCGTCGCGCGATTCTGCTCGACGGGCATCGAGAAACTGCGCGAAGTGCTGAAGCGCCGCGCGCTTCGAATTCAAGCACACGGTGCAGATCGGCCGCACGCATGGCGTTCATGCCGAGCCGATCACGTTCGGGCTGAAGCTCGCCATCTGGTACGAGGAAGCCGGGCGCAATCTGAAGCGTCTCGAAGCGGCGGCGGAAGATCTGCGCGTGGGCAAGATCTCGGGCGCCGTGGGCACGTTCGCGCATATCGGCCCCGAGGTCGAAGAGAAGATCTGCGCGCGGCTGGGTCTGACGCCCGCGCCGGTGGCGTCGCAGGTGATCCAGCGCGACCGCCATGCGCATTTCGTCGCCACGCTGGCCACGCTGACGGCGGGCCTCGAAAAAATCGCGCTCGAAGTCCGCCATCTGCAGCGCACCGAAGTGCGCGAGGCGGCGGAGTACTTCGCGCCGGGCCAGAAGGGCTCCTCGGCCATGCCGCACAAGCGGAATCCGATCACGAGCGAGCAGATCTGCGGTCTGGCGCGCGTGGTGCGGGCCAATGCCCAGGCGGCTTTCGAAAACATCGCGCTGTGGCATGAGCGCGACATTTCGCATTCTTCGGTGGAGCGCGATGATCCTGCCCGATTCGACGATTCTGACCGATTACCTGCTGGAAAAGACCACCAGCCTGGTGGACAAGATGTTCGTCTATCCGGAGCGCATGCGGCGCAATCTCGAACTGACGCGAGGGCTGGTCTTTTCCGGCCAGTTACTGCTCGATCTGGCGGCGGCGGGGATGCTGCGCGAGCAGGCTTACGCGATCGTGCAGCGCATGCCATGGAAGCCTGGGAGAACGAAGGCGATTTCCGCGCGGCCATCGAAGCCGATCCGGAAATTGTGCGTCTGCTCAGCCGCGAGCAAGCTGGCCGAGACGTTCTCGCTGGAACGACAACTGAAACACGTCGACGCGATTTTTGATCGCGTTTTCAGCGACTAGACCAGAAAGGATTACCGAACCGTGACCGTCCGGGAGCGGCAACGTGAACTTCTGATAACCCGGTACCAGACGGAATAACCAGCACTCGCTTTTTCCCGAAAATCACTTATCATCGAAAATTATGCGCATCGGGGGCCTGCTCCTTTTCGCTGCTGCCTTGCCGGCGTTCGGCGCCGATCAGTGGGTCCGGCTCACCACACCTCATTTCGAGCTTTACACCACCGAGGGCGAAAAAAGGGGTCGCGAAACCATCCTTTATTTCGAGACCATCCGCAGTTTCTTCACGCAGGCCGCCACCACGGGAAACGGCATTACCGATTTTCCGGTGCGCATTATCGCCTTCAAATCCGAGAAGCAGTACCAGCCCTACCGCCCGAACAACGTGGCGTTTGCGTACTACACGTCCAGCCGCACGCGCGACTACATCGTGATGCAGGATTCGGAACCGAACACCTGCCGGTGGCGATTCACGAATACATGCATCTGATGGTGCATCACCTCGGGCTGAACCTGCCGGCCTGGCTTAACGAGGGATGGGCGGATCTGTATTCGACACTGAAGCCCAACGGCAAACAAACCCAGGTGGGGGCGCTGATCCCGGCCCACGTTCAGCGGCTGCAGCAGGAAAAGTGGATCGACTTCGATACGCTGACGACTGTCGATAGTCGTTCGCCCTATTACAACGAATCGAACCGCGTCGGCGTTTTCTATGCCGAGAGCTGGGCTTTCGTACACATGCTCTATCTGACTCCGGAATACCGGCCGAAGTTCACGCCATTCGTGAAGGCCATTCTGCAGGGCAAGACTGCCGCGGAGGCATGCCGGAGCGCGCTGGGTAAATCTTCCCAGGAGGTCTATGCGGACCTCCGGCAGTACTTCAGCCGCAACCAGTTCTATGGCATGAATTTCGCCGTAAAGCTCAGCAAGTCGGAGGAAGAAGCCGAGCTGTCGCCCGTGTCCGATGTCGACTCCGATATTGTGCTGGCCGATCTGTTCGCCACCACTGGCAAACGCGAACAGGCGAAAGCCGCCTACGAGCGGCTGGTGAAGACGAATCCGGATAAAGCGGAGATTACGCAGTCGCTCGGCTATCTGGCGTGGCAGCAGAACGACCGCACCGCGGCTCTTCAGTATTTCGAGAAGGCTTTCGCCGCGGGCGACGACGATCCGCAGATGTGTTTCCATCTCGCGACACTCGAGCGTGCAACCGGCGCACCTGACGATAAAGTGATTCCGCCGCTGCTGCGCGCGCTCAAAGTGCGGGCCGATTATTTCGACGCGCGTCTGGAACTGGCGATCACTGAGCTGAATGCCAAAAAGTATGAAGAGGCGCTGGCAGCTTTTGTGCAGCTGCGCAATGTTCCGCAGGAACGCGCCGCCGACGGTTTTCAACGGAATGGCATATGCCGACGCTCAGCTGGGTAATCTTACGGAGGCGCGCAGCCAGGCGCAGAATGCGCGGAAATGGGATCGCACGGACGCGGAAAACCAGCAGACCGAGAGCATCATCCGGTATCTCGATTATCGGGAGAACGCGGCGAAGGCGACAGATAATGTGGCGGCGCAGTTGAACCCGCCCGAGCCCGGTCCATCGGACGCGCCGGTTCTGCGCCGTGTGACGCCGCGGGAAAATGCACAGCCTCGCAATCCGTTCGGACAGCCGGGTGAAAAGCTGGTGCGCGTCGAAGGTACCGCGAAGAGCCTCGACTGCGACGACAAGGGCGCGCGCCTGACCGTTCAGGTGGGACCGAAGACGATGTCGTTCGCACTCGGCGATCCCGCCCGGATTCAGCTGAAGCACGCGGGCAACAGCACATTCGATTTCAACTGCGGGCCGCAGAAGCCATTTTCCATCGTGATTGAATACGTTCCGGCCGGAGATGCTGACGGCGCCGCCGCCGGAAGTGTGGCCGGTGCGATCCGGAGGATGGAATTCTGAGCTGTCGCAATCCCGTCGTATGATCGAATTACCGCATGCGCAGCGCCGTCGCGATTCTCGTTCTGGCAGGCGCTCCCGCCTTCGCGGCCGACCACTGGCTGCGCCTGACAACGCCGGATTTCGATCTCTTCACGACGGCAGGTGAGAAGGAGGCGCGCGACACGGCGCATCGCTTCGCAAGTGTTCGCGAGTTTTTCCTCCAGGCGTCGCCTCTGCGCAATCTGGGCGACTCTCCGCTGCGCATTTTTCAGTTCGCAACGGAAGCTCAGTATGAACGATATCGTCCCAACAGCCAGGTTTCGGCCTACTTCGTCGCCACGCCGTCGAGCGACTATATCGTGATGGGCGACCGCGTCCTGAACAATTTCGCACCGGCGATCCACGAGTATACGCATCTGATCATCCGGCACAGCGGGCTGAAACTGCCCACGTGGCTGAACGAGGGCTGGGCGGAAGTGTTCTCCACGCTGCGTCCGATGGGCAAAGACGCGGCGGTGGGCGATCTGCTGCCGGAGCGCATGAAATCGCTCACGAGCGATGCCTGGCTCGATTTCGACACGCTGACTTCGGTCACCGAACGGTCTCCCATCTATAACGAAAACGAACGCACCGGTATCTTCTACGCCGAGAGCTGGGCGCTGGCGCACATGCTTTTTCTCTCGCCCGAATACAAGGACAATTTCGGCAGATTCGTGACCGCACTGCACAACGGGAAGACCACAGCCGAAGCGCTCGGGATCGCCTGGAACAAGACACCGAAAGAGGTTTTTCAGGACCTGCGGGCTTACTTCGACCGCAAGCGCCTGTATGGCGTCGTGTTTGAGACCCGCATTGCCGCTCGGGACGATAAATACATTGCCGCGGCTGTGCCGGAGTTCGATATGCGTCTGGTGCTTGCCGATTTGCTGGTGGCTTCGGGCAAGCGGGACGAGGCGCGCGCGGAGTATGCAAAGCTTGAAGCCGAGCAGCCGGATCGCGAGGACGTGAACCGGTCGATCGGCAATCTTGCGTTCCTGGAAAAAGATATTGCGAGGGCCCGGCGGTATTACACGAAGGCTTTCGAAGCCGGCGCGACCGATGCTCGCATGTGTTACGACCTGGCTGTGCTCGACCTCGCGGCGAAGGTCCCGCCCGCCCAAATCATTCCTGTTCTCGAACGATCGCTGGCGACGAAGCCGGATTTCACGGATGCAAAAGTGAATCTCGGGCTGGTGCGTATCGACGCAGGCGATTTCCCGGGCGCCATCGAGACGCTCACCTCGATTCCGAAAGTCACTTCTCAGGCCGCGCCGCGGGTATATTGCGGGCTCGCTTATGCGCACACGCAGACCGGTGAACTGGCAAAAGCCCGCGAGGCTGTCGAGACCTGCGGCAAGTGGGCAAAGGCCGCGCCCGATACGGCGCGCGCGGAGCGCATTCGGAAACTGATCGAAGCGCGTGCCGACTCCGCGGCCGGTGTGCTGCCCGGCGAGAAACTGCAGCGCATGACGGGAACGGCGCGGGCTTTGCAATGCGCTCCGGAAGGGAATCGTCTGCAGATTGTCGTGGGAAACAAACTGGTCGCGTTCGATCTGCCCGCGCCCGCCGCGGTGGAACTTCCTGTTACGCCTGCAGTGCCCTTCACGATGAAATGCGGCGCGCTGCAGCCGGTTCGGATCGGCGTGGAATTTGCGCCGCCGCGCAGCGTGATGGAGACCAGCGCGGGCATCGTGCGCCGCCTGGAGTACTGAGGGCCCCGAACCCTTCTCATCAATGGCGATGCTGGATCAGCAAAGCCGGACCGGGGCACCAAAGTACGAGTGTCCGATACCCTGGGGTAAACGCTGCGCCATTTTTGACGGATAATCCGGAATTGCATGGCGGACGAGTTGGAGATGAACGGCCAGACGGAGACAAAAGATTTTCATGCGCTATCCATCATGTTCCTGCAATACGCATATCTGGCAAAAGCTAGTCGCCGTTGCCGCAGGAACCGGGATAATCCCGATGCCGCTTTTTCCGCAGGCCGCTGTCACCGCAAGACCATCCTTCGAGGTGGCGTCGATCAAACCCAGTACTACAAACGAGCCCAGGTACTATAAATTCAACGTGGGCGACGACAGGTTTCGGGGAACAAACATTTCGCTTAAAGACTGGATAAAAACTGCCTGGGCCGTCACTGATTTCGAAATGACTGGGGCGCCCCAATGGACTTCATCAGAGAATTTCGACATAGACGCGAAGGCGGAAAACCCCATTCGTTCGGTTGACGAAGGGTTTCAGATGCTGAAATCGCTGCTGGAAGATCGTTTTGGCCTTAAGGTACATCGTGAGACGAAGCAGATGCCTATGTACTCACTGATGGTAGGAAAGAATGGTCCCAAAATGAAGCTATCAGCCGATCAAACCGGGACTACCGGTGGAGTGAGAGAGGTTAGATTTGGTCGCATCGCTGGTGAGGCGGTGCCGGTGTCAATGATCGCGGGCATTCTGACCGGGCTCGCGGGCCGCCGGGTTCTGAATAAGACAGGACTTATGGGCCGGTATGACGTTGATCTTCGATACACTCCCGATTCAGGTCAGGCGCTCGGCGCCACTCCGGAACCAACGGACTCTCCTGATGAGGAATCGTTATTCGGGGCGCTTCAAACTCAGCTTGGACTAAAATTGGAGCCGACCCGGGGACCCATCGAAATGCTCATAATTGATCATATAGAAAGACCGTCCCCAAATTAGCTTTAGGATTCACGCGGGCCACTTTGTCAATGGAGGAGGCTATGAGACGGGGTCTACTCTTCCTCTTGAATCGTCACGCGCCTGCCCTCGACAGTGACGCGGCCATCCACGATATACCCGATCGCCTTCGGATAGATCACGTGTTCCTGGGCGAGGATGCGTGCCGACAGCGCCTCCAGCGTGTCGCCTTCCAGCACGGGCACGGCGGCCTGCAGAATGATCGGGCCTGAATCGAGAAACTCATCCACGAAGTGGACCGTGCAGCCCGCGATCTTAACGCCGTATTCGATCGCCTGGCGCTGCGCGTCGAGTCCGGAAAATGCGGGCAGCAGCGACGGGTGAATATTCAGGACGCGGTTGGGAAAAGCGCGGATCACGCTGGCGCTCAGCATGCGCATGAACCCCGCCAGACAGACGAGATCCACCTGATGTGTCTGCAACTCTTCGATCAGCAGTTTGTCGTAAGCCTCGCGCTCGATCCCTGCCGAAGCGATCACACGCATGGGAATGCCACGCTGCCGTGCGATCTCGAGACCCGGCGCGTTCGAGCGATTGCTGATGACGATGGCGATCTCGGCGTCCAGCTTTTTGCGTGCAATGGCGTTGGCGATGGCTTCGAAGTTAGAGCCGCGGCCGGAGATCAGGATGCCGAGACGCATTCAGACGTACTGCACCCGGGCCTTGCCGCGGCGCTGCGTTTCCACTTCGCCGATGATCCACGGCTTCTCGCCGATTCGGTTGAGAAGGCGCATGGCCAGGTTGATCTTATGGTTTGGAACCACGAGGATCATGCCTACACCGAGATTGAATGTGCGGCGCCAGTCGGCTTCCGGCACATTGCCGATCGAACGGATCATTTCAAACAACGGCGGCACGTGCCAGAGGTTCGTCTGTATGAAAGCGCCATGGCCTTTGGGAAGCACGCGCGGAAGATTATCGGTGATGCCGCCACCCGTGATGTGCGCCGCGGCGGAAATCAGGGTTTTCTTCAGCAGCGACTGGATCGGTTTGAGGTAGCTTCGGTGCACGTGGAGCAGTTCATCCGCCAGCATGGTCCCGGTTTCCCTGATGACGGAATCCGGCTTCAGCCTGCCGACCTCAAACAGTATCTTTCTGGCCAGCGAGTAGCCGTTGGTATGCAGGCCGGTCGACGGCAACGCGACCAGGATATCGCCGCTGCGGACCTTCGCGCCGGTCAGCATGCGCGACTTCTCCACGATGCCTACGATGGTTCCGGCAAGATCGTATTCGCCGTCCTGATACATGCCGGGCATTTCGGCGGTCTCGCCGCCGATCAGCGCGCAGCCGTTTGCAGCGCAGCCGCGCGCGATACCGGAAATCACCTGCGCCGCCACGCGCGCGTCGAGCTTCCCCACCGCGAGGTAATCGAGAAAGAAAAGCGGTTTCGCGCCCTGCACCGCGATGTCGTTCACGCAGTGGTTCACCAGATCCTCGCCGATGGTATCGTGACGCCCGGTGGCGAACGCGATTTTGAGCTTCGTGCCGACGCCGTCGACCGAACTGACGAGCACGGGCCGCTTCATCTTCGGCAGCGCGAAACATCCGCCAAAGGAGCCGATATCCGTAAGCACGCCTTTCGTGAACGTGGCGCGCGCCATGCGGCGGATATCGCTTACGGCGCGATCGGCTTCATCGATATCGACGCCGGCGTCTTTATAGGAAACGGTACGAGGCATTGCGGGGAAACGAACCAGTATAGCGTTCCGTTCAGGTTTTGTTCGCTTTAGCTTTCAAGCAGAAGCGTGACCGGGCCGTCGTTGACGAGTTCCACTTCCATATGCGCCTGAAAGATACCCGAACCGGTGACCAGACCTTTCTCGCGAACCTTCGCCAGAAAGTATTCGTACAATTCGCGTGCTTTATCCGGAGGGGCAGCGGCATCGAAGCTCGGCCGGCGTCCTTTCCGGGAATCGCCGTACAACGTGAACTGGGAAACCAGCAGCAGAGATGCGTTCGTATCCAGAGCGCTGCGGTTCATGCGGCCTTCATCGTCCGCCAATATGCGAAGGTTGACAAGCTTATCCGCAAGGTAATCAGCCTGTGCGGCTTCATCCGTGCCCGCGATTCCCACGAGGACCAGCAGCCCGCTGCCGATCTCGGCTTCCACCCGGCCCGCGACCCTGACTGAAGCCCGCGTGACCCGCTGTATCAGTAGTCTCAATGCTTACAGGCGGGCTTTGACAGCTTCGGGTGATTCGGCCGCGGGAACCGCACGCAGCTGTGCGTTCTCGAGCCGCGTGGCCTCCTGCCACGTGTAGATCATGCGGCCGATTACCGTAAAGTTCGACAGCACCGCGATGATCCACAGCACCTGCGCCATGCGGTTGAACAGAGCGCCGATGATGACCAGGACGACACGCTCGGGCCGCTCGAGGAAACCCACCTTGCAGCGCGGAATCGTGTTCTCGGCGCGCGCGCGGGTGTAGCTGATCATCACTGTGCCGGTCATCACGATCGCGGTCAGCACGACGTAGAAGAAGCGGTTGATCGACGCATAGTAAACCAGCAGACCGATCAGCACGGCGAGATCGGAATAGCGGTCGAGCACGGAATCGAAGAAGCCGCCGAAGCGCGTGACGCGGTTGGTCTCGCGGGCCACGCGGCCATCCACCATGTCGAAAAGACCGGCGCCGATCAGCACAATGCCGGCCCACAGAAACTTCCCGCCGGCGAACAGGAACGCCGCCCAGATGTTGATCAGAAGGCCGATGAACGTCAGGACGTTCGGATGCACCCGCGAAAGCGCCAGCGCGCTGACGATCCCGTTGATGATGCGGACCGAAGAAGAGGCCGATGACGCCCGTGAAGGTCATTCAGTGCTACTTTTCAAGTTCGTGAATCGTGATGAGTTCGAGAATCTCGAGTTCCTTGACGCCGCCGGGCGCCTGCATCTTCACCGTATCGCCGACTTCTTTGCCGAGCAGTGATTTGCCGATGGGCGAAGCGGTGGAGATCTTGCCCTGCGTGGCGTCGGCTTCTTCGCTGGTCACCAGTTCGTATTTGATCTCGGCGCTCGTCTTTGTGTCGAGCACGACGACGTGCGAGCCGAGGCCGACGCGATCGCGCGGGATCTTGTCCATATCGATCATGGAGAAATCGGCCAGACGCTTCTGCAGCTGGCCCAGACGGGCGTTGACAAGCCCTGCCGTTCCTTGGCGGCGTGATACTCGGCGTTTTCGCTCAGGTCGCCGTGGGCGCGGGCTTTCAGGATTTCCCGCGGCAGCTCGTTGCGCAGTTCGTATTCGAGCGCGGCGATTTCTTCCTGCAGTTTCTTCTTGATATCCAGCATGAATCAGACAGAGGTGTCCAGCGGGTGGAATCCCTCTGCGGCTTATTATAGCGACAACACGGCAGCTTCTCGATGCCGCTCGCTTACGCGCGCGGTTCGGAACGGATTACCGAACCGTGACCATGAGGGAGTGCACTCAGAACTTCCGCAATCAGACAGCTAGCTCCGCATCCGCACCATCAGGTAGAGTCCGGCGACCGAAAACAGTGCGTCCGGCGCCCAGGCCGCTACGGCGGCGGGCAGAAGATTCACGTTGCCGAACTGGTCGAAGAGTAATCCGGTCGCGAGATAGGCCATCGCCACCGCCATGCCGACGCCGATTCCGGTCATAGCGCCGCGGTTGCCCACGAGGAATCCGAACGGCACCGAAATCATCGCCATGATCAGGGCGAAAACGGGTACGGCGAACTTCTTGTAGTACTGCACGTGCAGCTTGACCGTGTCGAAACCGGCTGCCTGCAGGCTCATGATATAGTTCGCCAGTTCGACATAGTTCATCTGTTTGTCCTGCTTCACGTACTTCAGGAAGTCGTCGGGCGTTTCGGTGATCTCGGGAAACGTCGTGGCCGTGAAGTTCTGTACGCTTGCATTCATCCACCCCGCAGATGTTGCGGGCTTCGCCCTGTTCCCAGACCCACGTCTTGATGTTCTGCTGCCAGCGCGCCCGGTTGGCGCTGATTTCGCGGACCACATGGAAGGTCTTCGGATCGAGTTCGAAAACGTACGGTTCGACCATGACTTTTTCGGTGGGATCGAAATACTTGATGTAGAAGATCCGGTAGTCGTGGATGATCCACTTGCGCTCGGGGTGCAGATAAGTCTGGACCGGGCGGCCTTTGATCTCGTTCAGAATCGCATCCTGGATCTGATTGGCCTGCGGAATCCAGGAATAATCGAACGCGAAGAGCAGAGAACTGAGCAGGCAGCTCATGAGCAGCACGGGCAAGCCCAGACGGCGCACACTGATGCCGCAGGCTTTGAAAGCCGTCACTTCGTTGTTCTTCGTCATCACGCCGAAGGTAGCGAGGACGGATACCAGCACGCGATCGGCAGCGTCGTATAAACGAGGCTCGGGGTCAGAAAGAGGTGATAAGTGATCACATGCGACATCGGGATGTGATTCTTGACGATGTCGCCGAGCAGGTCGAAGAAAGTGAAGACCTGCACCATGGTCACGAGGCAGAACAGCGTTACGACAAAATAAAACAGAAAACTCGACAGCACGTAGCTGTCGAGAATCTGAAAGAGCCCGAGCTTTACCGTGCTGGTGGCAATCGATTCGCGGCGTATAGCCAGCTTGCCTGAGATCCGCGATCCGAGGTTCGTCAGCGACTGCCGAACGTAGCCGAGAAAGTCCTGGTCGCCGGGCGATTCCATGCGCGCGATCATGACGACGCCGGCAATGACGAACGCGGCGTTGGGCAGCCAGGAGGCCACGTCGACCCGCATCGAGTGGGAACGTGCCAGCCTGGTCAATGCGATGTATGCGACGTAGTAGCAGAAAAAGGCCAGAAAGATCGCCCAGACGTAGCCCGCCGAGCGTCCGCCTTTGCGCGAGGAGGTGCCGAGCGGGATGCCGACCATCGCCAGCATCAGGCAGGCGATCGGCAGCGCGAAGCGGCGATGCAGTTCAATGCGCGCGTCGGTGCCGTCCTGTGTGTTGGCCGGGTTCTTGCGGATGAACGCCTGCAGCTCGCGCGTGAACATCTCCTGGTAGGGCTTGGCCTGCTGCTGTTTGGAGGGTTCCGGCTGCAGCACGGTGGCGGAGGTGGGGGCGATCGAATGGTAAGGCGATTCGTGCAGCCCGTAGTCTTTGAGGCTGAGCTGCAGGCGATTGTTTTTGACGTCGGGCACCACTTCGGCCTCGCGCGCCACAATCACTTTCGGGCCGGGCTGCGCATCCTTGACGCCGGTCTTGCGATCGGCGGGCGGTGTGAGATCGGCGATGAAGACGCCTTTCCAGACCGCAACCGGGCCGTTGCCCGACTGCACGTCCTGCACGTAGAGAACGGTGTTGTCGTTGGTGAACTGATCTTCAAAGACGCGCGGTTCCACATCGGCGGTCAGCTGTGCCGCCGCGACTTTATTCAGAATGCGGTACTCCGTGCGGATAGCAAGCGGATTGAGCCAGAGCGCGAATGCTCCGGAGAGCAGCATGGCCATGCATGCGAAAGTCAGGACGGGTGCGACGACGACGCGGCTCGACACACCGGCGGAGCGCATGGCGATCATCTCGTTGTCGCTCGACAGCCGGCCGAGCCCCACGAGAATGCCGACCAGCACGCCGAACGGCAGACTCAGCAGCAATATGGGCGGCAGCAGCAGGCCGAACAACTCGATCACGGTTCCGCCCCGGGCAGAGCGCACGAGCAACTCGAAGAGGCGGCCGATTCCCTGCAGGAAAATCACGAATGTCGCGAGCGCTGTGGCGAGGAACGAACTCGCCAGGATCTCGCGAAAAACGTAGCGGCTGAGAATCTTCACAGCTCGGGAGATTATTTTTGCGACAGTGTCAGCGGTGCGGGGACCAGCGGCAGCTTCGGCATCTCGTCGTCGATCTTCGACAACTCGAGATCGTCGATCAGAACCGAAGGCGCCACCACGCTCACTTCCGCGGCGCCGGAACCGTAGCCGAGGAGCGCGAACGGCGCGCCGTTATCCAGATAGTTGAACGTAATGCTGTCGTCACCCGCGGCGAGAATGTCTTTGAGCGATCGCGCGTTGACGCTCTTGAGACGCTCACCGCGAACCAGTTCCTCATGTCCGTCCTTATAGAGCCGGTAAACATAGAGCGGCAGGCTGATGGGACGGCTGGACGCCCCCGCCGAGGCCGCCGAGATAATGCGGCGCGCTTCGTCAATCGAGGCCGACGAAGGGAAATCCATCTTGCGAATGATAATGCCGTAGGGCAGTCCGCGCTGATCGATCAGATCGATCAGCTTTTGTTTGAGTTCGGAGACCGGGCTGGTTTCGCGGGCCTTGATGATCAGGTTGGTCGGCACCGGAATTTCCGCGCCGTAGCTGCCGGTGAGGCGCGCATGTCCGTTCGAATCGTCATAGCCGCGGACAGGCTGGCGGGTGCGCAGGAAATCCTTGAGGACGCCCTTCTCGACCAGAGAAATCGGCTTGTCGGGCACGCCTTCGTCGTCGACTACTTCGTGACCGAAAAGCGGCGCGGTGGGATCATCGGTCACGTCGAAGAATTCGGGCATGATGCGCACGCCGCGGCGGCCTTCCAGCTCCGTGCTGTTGGACTGCGTGGCGGCGCCGGGCGCGGCCACAGGTTTACGCGAGATGTGGAGATTGCGCCCCAGAATCTCGGCCATCAGCTGCGGCGAGGCCTGACCTTCAAAAAGAACCGGTCCGGCGTAATTGTCGTCGCCCAGAGGCGCGGCGGCCATTTTCAGAACCTGCTCTCCTACCGAATGCGCCGCTTTGGCCAGTTCTTCTTCGGGGAACATTTTCGCGGGATCGCGCGTGTAGAAAGTGGCGAGATCGCGCACGATCATGCCGTCGGACGACTGCGCGGAAGCCTGAATCTCAACCGTGCCCATGGTTTCCTGCACACGAACGCGCGTGCCTTCATTGCTCACAAAACGATGCAGAGAATCAGTGGCTGTGTAGGTCACGTCGGCATTGCGCAGCTTCGGAAAATCGCTGAACACGCCCGAAATTCGGCGCGTGCGGTCTTCCCAGACCTTGGCGTCGAACTGGATCGGGTGATAATCGTCGATCTCGACGAACGGCTTCGCCGGCGCGAAATCGGGAAGTTCCTCGCTGACCGTGACGTTGCGCAATGCCGCGCGTTTGCGGGCGATCGACTGCAGGGAACCTTTGAACGCGGAATCGGTGGCCAGCCACAGGTACTGGCGGAGCACCAGCGGGTTCTCATCCTCCACGGGAAAAGCGCGCAGGTTGTAACGCGGACCGGAGGCATTCGCGCCCGTCCAGTTGCTGTTGTCGAATTTGTAGTCGCCGACGCGCAGGCGCAGGTGCGGCACCCGGTAATAGCTGGTGTTCGAGCTGATCAGGCCGCCGAAAGCAGCGGACGCAGACCAGGTGTGCTCGTCATCCACCGTGTAGCTGAGGTAGTAGGGCTTGTCCAGTTGGTTGAGCGTCAGCGTCATGGAACGCTTGAGCTCGGCCTGCATGGCGTCGAGCACAGCGTCGGTCTCGGCTGCATGCAGCGTGTTGGCTGCGCCCGAGACCAGAACTGCGGCCGCCGCCAGGGCGGTAACGAACTTCATTGGAGACCCGCCACAAGAGGAGACGGCAGCAACGGCGGGAGATCCTGCGAGGCGTCCTTCTTCTCGATTTCGATCTCCGAGATCAGAATGGCCGGCGAGACCGCGGACACCGGTACGCTGCCGGATTCGGCGCCGCAATATCCGTTGAAGACCGACTGCTTATCCGAGGTCGCGACGATCTTGGCAAAACTGGCGAGCGGCGTGCCGACGATGTCCGCGCCGCGGATCAGCTCATCCGGGCGGCCATCGGCGTAGACGCGGTAAACGATCACCGGAACCACCTTGAACGCCTGGACGCCGGAGCGCTGCGTGGTGGTGACGCCGCTGGTGATGTCCTCGAAGTAGAGGCCGTAGGGCTTGTTCTGCTTTTTGATTTCGTCAATCAGCATTTGGCGCAGCTTCTGATCGCTGACCGTGCGCGTGCTGGTGACGATCAGGTTCGACTGGCGCGAGACCACTTCAAGACCGGGCTGACGGCGGCCGTGTCCGTTCGAATGATCAAAGCCTTCGATGGGCGAGCGCGACATCAGGAAGTTGCGCAGCACGCCGTTCTCGACAGCCTTGACGGGGCGCGCCATCTGGCCTTCATCATCGTATTCATACCAGCCGTTGAGATCCACGCCGGCGATGCGCTTGACGGTCGGGTCGAAAGTGACGGAAAGAAACTCCGGCAGGATCTTTTCGCCAACACTATGAGTGAACGTCTGGCCTTCGGATTCGTCCTTCTGCCGATGGCCTTCAATGCGATGACCGAAGATTTCGTGAAAGAAAACGCCGGACGCGCGGCCCGAAAGAATCGCGGGGCCGACGAAGGGTTCGGCTGTGGGAGCGGTTGTCAGCGCTTCGACATGTTCGCCAACCTTCCTGACTGCGGCTTTGATCACGTCGCCCGAAGGCAGATCCTTCGGGTCGGCGGCTTCGAACGATTCGAAATCGGAAACGTCCATGCCGTCCTTCGCCTTCGCGCTGGCCGTAATCATGACGCGCGAGAAATCGCGGCCATGCTGGACTTTCGTGCCTTCGGTGTTGGCGAAGTAGCGGGTGTCGGACTGAAAGGAGACCTGGACGTCGGAAGAAAGCAGGTCGGGGTATTTGACGAAGTCGCGCGAGAGGTCGCGCACGCTGTCGGTCCAGCGCTTTTGATCGAATCTGACGGTCGCGGGAGCTTCGAAGTGCGCGTAGCTTTCCTCGGAAGAGAAATCGCTGGAGGCGTCGCGGTCTGCCGCCTTGACTTGCTGGTTGGTCTTGATTTTAATCAGGCGTTCGGCCGAGGCGCGATAGACGCGGTCCGTTTCCAGCCAGAGGTCCTGACGAAGCGGCGCGACGGCATCGTCGATCGGGACCGAAGCACCGCCGGTGAACTCTATACGGTCGCCGCGCACACGGCGGAAGTTGTCGAGCTTCGGGTCGCCCACGCGGACGGTGACGTCAAGGTAGCGGCTGCGTCCGGTATCGCTGCCGTTGAGCACGCCGAGCGTGGCGCTGATCGTGTGGGAGTCCTGATCGGTGATTTCGTAGGACAGGAAGTAGGGCGCCGGATCGGCCTTCTTTTTGAGGGCGTCGAAGTTGCGCTGCAGCTCCTGCGCCATGGTGTCGAGGACGACATGGGAACCGTCGCTCGCGGCGCGGTTGGCCGACTGCCCGAAGGCCACGGCGGCAATCGCCAGCAGGCCTGCGGATTTCAGTATGTTCACAATGCTTGACGATAACATGAATGGGGGCGTTCCTTATCCTGGGACCCAGAGGCGGCGTATGGTAGATGCGCCCGCGCACCATCGGGTTCCGTCTGCGCCGGAGACGAGGTCGTCAATTCTCGGAAGGCCGTTCGATCCGGTCGACCACAACCACTTTGACTGGCTCTTTTGATGGTTCCAGTTTCAGGCCCAGCTGATCCCGGACCGCGTCCAGAATCGCACGGTCCACGTCGTCCTGGTTGCGGGCGTCGGCCGCGCTGATAATAATGTCGTAGTCGATATACCCGCTGACGCCCGTCCTGTCGATCACAGGCCGATCGGCGGAAACGCCCACCAGCTGCACAAAGTCGCCGATGGATTCCCGGGTGGCAGTACTCCGCAGGGTGCCGTCCAGTCCTTTGGTCAGCTTCCAGCTGAACGTCTCTTCCGCGCCTGCCGGTTTCAGACCGCTTGTTTTCTTGCTCGTAGTCAGGCGATACACATTCATCTCCTTCGTGTCGTCGTGCAGCTGCAGCCTGAATCGATCGGCCAGCAGGGACTGCAGCATCAGCCGCACCTGGCCTGGTTCCGGGACTGAGTCGCCCTCAGCCTTGGCGGCGATTGAATAGATCGAAGAATCCGCCCAGCCCGGGGCATTCGTTACCTGATACGGCTTCATCTGGTAAGCGGCGGTGATGAGGGAAAGCGCAGTGCCCTGGATCATGACTCGCGAGCCGGATATTTTGAATGGATTACCCGCCGTTCCCACGAATGAAACGTCGGTCTTCGAACGATTGGCGCGCTCGGCCTCATTCTGACGAATGACCTGGTTCACGGCCGCGACTTCGAACTGGGGTCTGGTCTGCGCGACTGCCAGCCGGCCGGCGCTGAGCAACAAAGCCGCCGCTATAGCTGAACCAATACGATGGCGAGCCAAAGGTTCCTCCATTGCCGATAGTCTAGCCGGATATTACGCAAGCCGGCAGTGTAACGTTCCCGGGCCGGATGTCACCAGCGCGCATTTTCGATGAACTGGAATTAACCGAGCGTTTCGCAACTTCCCGCTTCGAATCGCGATTAACCAGGTGTAAGGCGACTGTGAAACAACAGTCGGGAGGAAAAGAAAATGAAGAGTTTAGTATTTGCAACCATCGCGGCTTCGGTCGCTTTGACGGGGGCTTTCGCGCAGACCGGTGAAGTCGGCCAGCGGCGGGAAAATCAGCAGGACCGCATCGCGCAGGGTGTCCAGTCGGGTCAACTGACGGCGGGTGAGACGTCGCGGCTCGAGAGTAAAGAAGCGGCTGTCAATCAGGAGGTGCACACCGACCGCTCGCTCAACGGAGGCAAGCTGACAAATCACGAGCGCGCCATCGTGAACCAGCAGCAGAACAAGATGAGCAATCAGATCTATAACGACAAGCACAACGCGGCGACGCAGCACTACGGCAACAGCGAAGTGGGCCAGCGCCAGGAGAATCAGCAGGACCGCATAGCACAGGGAATCAAGTCCGGCACGCTGTCGGCCGGCCAGACGGCGCATCTTGAGAAGGGCGAGGCGGGGATCAACCATGAGGTGCACGCGGATCGCGCGGCGAACGGCGGCAAGCTGACGCAGGGTGAGAAGTCGCAGGTCAATCAGCAACAGAACCGGATGAGCGGCAAGATCTACAAGGCGAAGCACAGTTAGACGGCTGTTGTTCTCTCCTGAGCCGGAAGGGCTGCCACTCTTCCGGCTTCTTTTATCTACGCAGGACGGCGGAAACGCGTCAGCACGAGATAAAGCAGCGCACTCACCACCATCAACCCTGCGACGCCCAGGATTTCGGCGCGCGAACCGAGCGCGATCATCCCGATCATGCTGACGATCGCGACAACCATCGCGGCGGTGAGATAGCGGAAACCGAGCGGCGGGCCGGCCTGTTCAACGCCGTGCCGCGCCAGCCGCCAGGCCGCCGCGCTCCCCAGAATGTAGAGCACCGCAACGGCGAGCGTGGCGAGCACTACCAGTTCCGCGAAAGTTCCGGTAAGACCCAGCAGCATCACCAGCGCCGCATACCAGAGGATGGCGACGTGCGGTGCATGGGTCTGCGGATTTACCCTGCCGAGCGCCCTGGGCATCAGACCTTCGCGGCCGAGCGCAAACAGGATTCGCGGTGTGCTCAGCATGTCGCTGCCGATGAAGCCGAACATCGCCACCGCCGAGCCCGCCAGGATCAGCCATCGCAGCGCGGGATGAATGGCGGCCATAGCGTCCGCCAGAGGGCGTATGCGAGCGAGCGAGCGCGGGTCCGAGCACTCCCTGCGCGACGAGTTGAATCGCCACATAGAGGAACGTCACCGGGATCAGGCCCATCGCGAGGGCGCGGGGGATTGCGCGCGCAGGATGGCTGATCTCACCACTGATGCTGAGAGCCGTCTCCATGCCGGTCAGTGAGAATACCGCGAGGATTATGGCGCGTCCCATGCCTGCCGAGGAGAGATGCTCCGGTTGCAGGAAGTTCGCGCGATGCATGACTCCGGCGCCGGCAACGAGGAATACAGCAAGCGGGATCAGTTTGACCAAAGTTGCGCCTTCCACCAGAAGCGTGCCCCGCGAAGCGCCCCCGAGGTTGACGAACGCGATGGCGCCGATGACGCCGACGATCGTTACCGCATGGACCGGGTTCATCCACGGCTGCGGGACCAGACTCGCGATGACGTCGGCCAGAGCCGCGGCGATTCCCCCTGAACTCAGCGCATTGGAAAACCAAAGGATGGTCCCCGCAATATAGCCGACGCACGGTCCGAACGCGGTTTCGATATAGCCGTAAGCGCCGCCGCTGGTGGGAATGCGGCTGCCTCCTTCGGCCCAGCAAATGGCAACTGAACCAATCGCGATGGCGCACACGACGAAGGCGACAGGTGCGTAGACGCCGGCGGAGTTGGCGAGCTCAGCAGGCACTGCAAAGATCCCCGCGCCGATGATGCAGTTGATGAGGCTGGCAGCGAGTCCCCGGGAGGTGACGACGCGGACCAGTCCGGTGTCGCGCCGCCCGTGGCCCTCGTGCATCCGGACCACGGTAGCACGCGGGTGTGCACGTTTTCGCACGGTCAGCCGTCCTGAGTACAGCAGGAGGTTCGAAATGCGGTTTGCTGCAGTGCTCGTCGCATTTACGGTGTGTTCTGCGTTCGCGCAGGATATCGCTGACCAGGTAACCATCGGTAGCTATCGATTTACCGGATCCGCGCCGTCGGCCCGCGATTATCAGGAGTTGGCAACGGTGATCCGGACGGTTGCCGATGCGCGCGAGGTCAATATCGATCCCGACGCGGTTCAGCTCACCTTCAGCGGGCGCGGCGACGCGCCGGAGATCTCGGAATGGCTGCTTCGGCAACTGGATAAGGCGCCGGGCACGCAGCCGTCAGAACCGCCGGAGTTTCACTCGACCCGGAAGGATGACAACGCTGCAGTGTTTTATCTGGCCCATTCACCGACCCCGCGGGACGTCCAGGAACTGCTGACCACGCTGCGGGTGGTGGGCGATGTGCAGAAAATCTTCAGTTATACGGCCCTGCATGCACTGGCGGTGCGCGCTCCGGCGGCCCAGATGACCCTGGTGAAATGGATGATCCAGTCGGTGGACAGGGATGCCGGAACAGCGAACACCAGGGTTCCCGAGTTCCACATCGACGGAGTCCGGGACCCTGTCGTACGCGTCTACTATCTCGCCCACGCTCAGGGGCAGGATCTCAACCACATCCTCACCGCGCTTCGCACCACGGGCGAAATCCAGAAGACATTCAGCACGTCGAAGAGTTTGGTGGTGCGGGGCGCGCCTGAACAGATGGCGAAGGTCGAGGGCATCGTGCTGAGTATGGACCAGCAGCTCGCCCACTGACAATCGCGCCGAGGCCTGATTCCGCCGCTGACGCCTCCCGCCGGCAGGACAAAGCTGAAGCTGCGGAAAGAACAGCTCCAAAGAGAAGAGTGGAACCGTCTGCCTGGAATTTGACGTACTACAGGAATGAAGCCGCTTGTCTTGCGGGGGCCGATTCAATAAGATTGATGGTCGACCTTTATGCGCAACTTTCTGTTCGCCCTCGTGGTTCTTGCGGGTCCTCTGCTGGCCCATCATTCGTTCACCATGTTTGACATGACGAAGAAGATGACGGTGACGGGCACGGTGACATCGTTTGAATGGACCAATCCGCATTCGTACATCGAAATCGACGTGCCGGACGAAAACGGCGCGGTCAAACACTGGTCGATTGAAATGGGCAGCCCAAGCATCCTGCAGCAGAGCGGATGGAAATTCAGCAGCCTGAAGAAAGGCGACAAGACGACGCTGGTGATCAGCCCGCTGAAAGACGGCAAGCCCGGCGGATTCCTCAATACGGCGACGCTGCCCGACGGGCGTGTGCTGGGCAACGGGCCGGGACAGGGTCGCTGATGAACCGCACGATGAGATCGACGCTGATCCTGGCCTTCGCGCTGGCGCCGTTCGCCGCGGCGCAAGCGCCGCCCGACCTGACCGGCGTCTGGGGTGTGTATCGCGGAGGACGCGGCGGCGATCCGAAAGTGGCGCCTCCGCCGGCGGGCCCTCTGTTGCTGAAGCCCGAGTACAAGAAGCCTTACGACGAGCGGCAGAAACTGGTGGCTGAGGCCAACGCGCGCGGCGAACAACTCGCTAACCAGGGCGCTCAGTGCATTCCCTACGGCATGCCGACCATGATGTCGGTCGCGATTTATCCGGTCGAGTTCATTCAGACGCCGCAGCAGATCACGATCATCACCGAAGCCTTCAGTGAAGTGAGGCGCGTCTACATGAACGTACCGCAGAAGAGTTTTGACGATGTGGCGCCGGGTTACTATGGGCGTTCGGTGGGTCATTGGGAAGGCGACACGCTGGTGGTGGACACGATCGGGCTCAAGCCCTCCATCGCCGGCTACCGCAGCATGCCGCACAGCGAGAAGATGCGGATCACCGAGCGCATCCGGATGGTAGCGCCCGACTATCTGCACGATCAGATCACGATCGACGATCCGGTGGTGCTGGAAAAGCCGGTGACGTATACGCTGGCTTATAAACGCATGCCGAAATACGAGATGGTGGAGTTTGTGTGCGATAACAATCGCGAGTACATCGACGAAAAGGGCGTTGTGCGCCTCCAGACTCACGAAAAATAGAGATGACGATTATGCAGAAACGAATTCAGGCGGATCGCGGCGGGGTTATGCATCGGCGCGTTTTCGATGATGGCGCAGACGGCTCCATCTGCGGCTGGGGCGGCTCCGGCAGCGCCCGAGACGCAACTGGGGGCGCTGGCGAAGGCGAATCTGGCAAAACAGCGTCCGAAACCGCCGTTCGATCTGACGGGAACATGGCAGCACGGCGGCGGTCAGAACAACGGCTTCCGCTTCACGCCGCCTGCCAACCTCAAGCTCACGCCCGCCGCGCAGAAGGAAATGGACGCTTATACAGCCGCGCAGAAGATCGGCAAGGTGTATCACGACGACATCGGCGCGTGCTGGCCCGCGGGGTTGCCGATCATCATGACGCGCGTCTGGCCGATCGCGATGATACAGGGGCCGACCGCGATCTACATGATCAGCGGATTCATGAACAGCGTGCGCACCATTTTCCTCGATGGGAGGCCGCACACCGATCCCGATCTGGTGGTCCGCAGTTTCAACGGCGAATCGATCGGGCATTGGGAAGGCGACACGCTGGTGGTGGACACCACCGGGTTCGTCGACGATCATCACTGGATCGACAATGGCCTGATCGCTACCGACGCGCTGCACATCATCGAGCGCATGAAGCTGCTCAACAACGGCAACACGCTTGAGATCGAATACACGTTCTCCGACCCGAAGAGCTTTGAAGGCGAGTTCAAGAGCACGAAACGTTTTCGGCGGATGGAAGATACCGACATCACGGAGGCGTCATGCCTGCCGGATCTGAATGCGCACATGCCGAGCACGCACTCTGCGGTAAACGTGCGTTAAAAGAAGGACAGGGGAATGGATATGAAGAGATTCGTTTTTACACTCGCAATACTTGCAGTACCGGCATGGGCGCACCACTCGATGGCGGGATTCGACCGGCAGAAGACGGTCAACGTGACGGGGACGGTGAAGCAGTTCAAGTGGGCGAATCCGCATTCGTGGATTGACGTTGAAGTGCCGGATGGCAAGGGCGGCGTGGTGGACTGGAACGTGGAAATGACTTCGCCCGCGGTGCTGATCCGCGCGGGGTGGAAATCGAATGTGATGAAGCCGGGCGATAAGGTGACCGTGGCCTGCCATCCGCAGATCAGCGGGGAGCCGGGCTGTATTTTTGTTTCCGTGACGCTGCCCGACGGGCGCACGCTGACGGACCGGCCAGGGGCTGCTGCACCCGCGGCCGAATCACCAGCCGCACCGGCGAAGTAGTTACTGCGCAGCCGAATTCATCCTGGCCAGCGCCTCGCGCCGCCACAGTTCCCAGCCGCGGCGATAGTCGTCGGCGACGCTCAGCTTGCCTTCTTCGGGCGTCACATATGTGATCGCTTTCCGCCCGTTGCGCCGCCAGTGCGCCGCCCAGTGCGATTGTCTGCTGCTCGACGCGCGCATTCATATCGAGATAAATGCAGCGGCCGACGGTCAGCGGCAGCGAAGCACCTGTGACCACAGCGCCGTGACCGCGCATGAGCGCCACTGGCTTATTGCCCAGCGTCTGTGCGAGGGCGCGGCCGCGCGCCGGATCGCGGATCAGCAGGTCGGTGGTGCCGAAGCCCTTGCGGATCTCAAATATCGGCACGCCGCCCGCCAGAAAACCGGACAGCCCGAACATGGGCCGCAGTGGCACGTCCGTATCGCCGAAGGGGATCACCGACGGCGTGTGACAGTGCACTACAGACTTCACGTCCGGCCGCGCCTTGTAAATCTCGCCGTGTATGAAGCGTTCAAGGAACAGGGCTTCCTTCGTGCCGCCGATGACGCTGCAGTCGAGATCGTATTCGAGAATATCCCTGCGCGTGACCAGCGCCGGCGCGAGCGCGCGTGCCATGAAGAAGTGCTGCGGCTCGCGGTCGCTGCGAACGCTCACATGGCCGTATGCGTCAAAGACTTCGTGGTCGGCAAGGATCCGGCTGGCAAGAACCAGGTCCTCGATCTGATCCGGCTGAGCGGTCTGGGCACACAGCTTTGCGATCCGAGTACCCGCCAGGGCCACGGCAGCCGAGCGGAAGAAATCGCGGCGCGCCAGGTTCATGCTTCATCAGTCTATAAGGTCAATCGCCTCCTTTTCCATTTCGTCGCCGACTTTCAGCGTCTGGATATTCGCCGAAAAATCGTTGCGGCCCTGAATCAGCGAAACTGCCGCGTCGGAAAGACTGACAGCGTCTGCAGAGCCAGCGGCGTTGGCCACTGCGCTGGCGGTTTTCTGAATACCGGCTTCGGCCTGACGCAGGCCACCTAAAGCGATAGAAGTAACGATCATCTCGAATCTTATCGGCAGTTGTGTCGAAATACTTTACAGCGCGGGGACGTATTCTGTGAATGGACGCGTGATGCGGCAGCTAATCCCGGCTCTGGCAACGCTCGGCGCGGCGCTCATACTTTGGGGGCAGACGCCGGCCGCCCCGCCGACTTATTCCAAAAACATCGCGCCGATACTGCGCGCCAACTGCGTCTCCTGTCATCGCGCCGGCGAGTCCGGGCCGTTTCCACTTCTCACCTATGAGGATGCGAAGAAGCGCGCGCGGCTGATCGCGGAAGTCACGGCGCGGCGCTTCATGCCGCCCTGGCTGCCGCAGCCCGGCTACGGCGATTTCGAAGACGCGCGGCACCTGACCGAGGCGGAGATCAGAACCATCGCCTCCTGGGCGAACGCAGGCGCGCCGGAGGGCGAGCCCGCGGACTCCGTCGCGCTCCCGACGATGCCGAACGACTGGCAACTCGGCCAGCCCGACCTGGTCCTCAAAGCCGCCCAGTCATTTGCGCTGCCCGCCGACGGGCCCGATGTGTTCCGGAACTTCGTCTTCCCGACGCAGCTCCCGTCCCCGCGCTTCGTTCGCGCGGTTGAGATCCGCGCCGGCGCCAAACGGCTGGTGCATCACGCCAATCTGATCCTCGACCGCGTGCATTCGGCGCGCAAACTCGAGCCGCAGCCCGGCGCCGGTTTCGCAGGCATGGACCTCAACATCCAGTACAACGTCTTCGATCCGCCGGGACACTTCCTTTTCTGGAAGCCCGGCAGCGCGCCTTACGTCGAGCCCGACGGCTACGCGTGGCGGCTGCAGCCCGGCGACGATCTCGTCCTGAACGCCCACCTGCAGCCATCGGGGAAGCCCGAGACCATCGAGCCGTCAATCGGCCTTTATTTCACCGATAAACCGCCCACGCAGTTTCCCGTGCTGATCCAGCTCGAGCACGATGGCGCCATCAACATCCCGCCGGGCGCGCGCGATTTCCTCGTCTCCGACGATTTCCGCCTGCCCATTGATGTCGACGTGCTCGCCATCTATCCGCACGCTCACTATCTCGGCAAGCTGCTCGAAGCCTGGGCCACGCTGCCGGGCGGCACGCGCACCTGGCTCATCCGCATTCCCGAATGGGATCAGAACTGGCAGGCTGTTTATCGCTATAAGAAGCCGGTCTTCCTGCCGGCGGGCGCTGTGGTGTCGATGCGCTACCGCTATGACAATTCCGCGGCGAACCCGCGCAATCCGAATCATCCGCCAAAGCGCGTACGCGCCGGGAACAATTCCACGGACGAGATGGGGCATCTCTGGCTCGAGGTCATTTCGCACGATCACGCCGACCGGCGGCGGCAGATCGAGGAAGCCGTGATGGCGCACCGCGTGGAGAAGTATCCGGACGATTACCCTTCGTGGCTTGATCTGGGCGAACTCAGACTTTCGCGGCTCGAGCTGCAGGGTTCGGTATCGGCGCTGGAGTCGGCGGTGCGCGTCGATCCGAATCAGTCGCAGGGCCACAATCTGCTGGGCGCGGCGTTGACGCGGACGGGGCGCGCGCAGGATGCGATTCAACAGTTCGAGCGCGCGCTGGAGATCGACAGCTCGAACGTGAATGCCCGATACAACCTGGTGCTCGCGCTGATAAAGGCGGGTCAGGTGGATGCCGCCGCAGGGCACATGGAAAAGGTGGTCGCTGCCTATCCCAGGGACGCCGCGCTGCACAACCTGTGGGGAGAGCTGCTGGCACAACAGGGGAAGTATGACGCGGCGATCGGACAGTTCGATGAGGCACTGGCGCTCGATCCGAAGTTCGATGCCGCGCGGGAGAATCGGGCCGGGACGCTGGTGCAGCGGTCTAAGTGAGACGGCCCGGGTCTCAGGTTTAAGGTGGCGGGATCGAATTCGCCGGCTGAATCGAGATCGTCGCCGAGTTGTCGGTCGCTCCCAGAATACTCAGCGAGACCGGAATCTGATCGCCGCTCGGAACGCCGGCGGGAATCGTGACGATAACCTCATACTCTCCGGCGGAACCGGGCGAGAGGCCCGAGAACAGCACCTTCGCCGGAATGCCTCCGATGGTAACGACCGGCATGGTCGGGGTCTCGTAGAGCGGGCTGCCGCTGATCGGTGGGATCTGTCCGGTAGCCAGAGGCGCGCCGTTGGGATCGCCGTTCGGGGTCGCGAGGCCGAGGCCGGTGGCGTAGAGCGTCAGATTATCCCCGATATCGGCCGGCTGGCCGCAGACTGAAGCCGCGGCAGTCGCCGCAGTGCAGGCGGACAATCCGATGTTTGTGGTTGTCGAGGCGGGCAGAACCAGCCAGGCCGTGTTGGTGAACTGTGCCACGACGTTAATCAGCGACGAATTCTTCGGATCGGTGATACGGAAGAAGCCCGGATTAGCCGGGACCATGTTGAGTGTATAGAACGGATAGTTGGTCGTGCCGGTGCGCAGTTGCACGTTGACGGTGCCGCTGGTCGGCAGGTTTGACGGTATCTGCAGATTGATCTGCTGCGGATTACCGGAGCCTGGGTTGCCGACGACGGCGAACAGAGGTGCCGAGGTTGTGCTTCCGGAACTGGTGAATGTGACCTCGACGCCGCTCGAGAAAGTGACGGGGAACAGACCGTTCAGCACGTTGTTTGCGGTGCCGATGTTGTTCGCGAATACAGTGAATATCGAACCCGGCGACGCCGTGCCGGGAGACGCGAACGATCCGCTGTTCACGACCGATGAGACCCCCGCTATGGGAATGGTGACCGGACCGCCGACCTGGGGTGACGCAACGCTGGTGGAAGTGACGCCGTCAATGGCAATCACGACGTTCTGCGTACCCTGAAGTCCGCTCGGCACTGTGAAATTCACCTGGTAAAGGCCGTCCCCGATCACGCTCCGGGTAATGCCGGCGAATGTAACGTTGGCGTTGACACCGCCCACCGTGATTGTGGGAAGAATCGGGAGGGAGTTCGTGCCTGTCGCGGGACCGATCGGTGAGGCGGGACTGGTCGGACCCAGACCCACCGCCACGGCGAGGATGTCGTCACCGGGATTCGCCGGAGCGGCCAGGGTTACTATCTCGTTGGTACTGTTCTCAAAGAAACTGGCCGGCAACAACCCCGCGGCGCTCTGCGTGTTGAAGTAAGGCGAGACCGCGCTGATGGTGATATTGAACGGCGCGGATGAAACGGTGCTGCTGCCGCTGGCCACGCTGAGCACCAGCGTTGTCGGGCCAGTCCCGATATTGAAAGGAAGCTGCGCGTCGACCTGGCCGTTGAAGGCGCTGGAAGGGATGACGTATCCCGCCACGCCGCCGACGGTGACGGAAAGATTTCCCGTTTTCGTTCCGAAGTTTGTACCGTAGATCGTCACTTCGAGCCCCGGACAGAGCTGCGTCCCCAAGGAAGCGCCGTTAACTACGGCGGTGACGGTTGGAGTCTGCGCAAGAGCAGACGCGATAAAAGTGAACAGCAGGATTGCATACCGCCCCATGAGCGAGACTCCCCGATACCGTTTTTCCGATTCCGCGTCAGTATAACGTAAGCAGCGTGATGGGTTAGAATTCCTGTGATGATATCCAGAATTTTCATGGCCGGTCTCCTCGCCATCGCGGTGGCCAATGCGCAGTCGAAGCTGCAGATCAAAGTGCATACCGGCGCCGGCCAGGTCGGCTACGACGTGAACTCCACCATGATTTCAGGCGAGAAGGACATGCTGGTCATCGATCCGCAGTTTTCGCTCAGCGAGGCGCACAAGCTCGCCGCGGAGATTCTGGAGTCAAAGAAAAACCTGACCGCCATCTACATCACGCATCCGCATCCGGATCATCTTTTCGGTCTGGCGGTGCTGCATCAGGCGTTTCCCAACGCCAGAATTGTCGCGCTTCCCGCCACCGTGGCGGCGGAGAAAACCGGCTGGCCGGCGCGGCAGAAGTTCTGGTTTCCGACGTACGGCAGCAATATTCCGGGACCTGAGCCGGTGATGGCGGAGGAGCTGACCCCACCAGTGCTGACGCTCGAAGGCGAGCAGTTCCCCGTAACCGGTCCGGTGCAGGGCGACGATGGTCCGGGCAACAGCTTCGTCTACATCCCGTCGCTCAAAGCCGTGGTCACCGGGGACATCGTTTTCGATCATGTCTATTTCGGAGTGCCGCGCGACAAGGCGCGGGAGGACTGGAAGAAAACCATCGAACTGCTCACTGCGCTGAATCCGACGGTGATTATTCCCGGACATCAGGGACCCGGCGCGACCGACAACATGGCGTCGATTGCCTGGATGAAGAAGTACATGGCTGACTGGGACGCGAATGTGGCGTCGTCGAAAAATGCCGCCGAAATGAAAGCGAAGGTGCTGGCGCAGTACCCGGGCCTCGGCATGGAGTTCACGCTGAACGACCGCGTAGCCACGTACTTCCCCGCCCCGAAGTAACGTGGGGCAGGATGGCATCCTGCAGCGGGGCTGCTAACCAGGGTGCTAACCCCGCTTCTCAGGTTGCAACGTCACCGACCTGCGTCCTGGCTCCCCATCGTGAGCACGACGCGAAACCGCGCCTTGCCGCTCATCATGCGCTCGTAGCCCTCAGCCGCCCGCTCCAGCGGATAGATTTCGTTGCGCGACCGCACGCCGGTCAGTGCGCTGAATGCCAGCGTGTCCTGGGAATCGATCGACGTTCCGGAATACCAGCCCTTCACCGACTGCTTTCCGCGCACCAGCTGCCCCGGCGACACGGTCATGGAATCGGGAACGCCGATGATCATGAATGTTCCGTTCGTGCCCAGCCCGCCCATCGCCGAGGCCATGGCATCGGCGGCCGTTAAAGTTGCGAGGATTACTTTCGCACCACCCATCTTCTGCAGTGCGGCCGCGAGGTCCTCTGTGGCGCTGTCGATGTAATGGTGTGCCCCGAGTTCGCGGGCGAGGGGCTCTTTGTCCTGCCCGCGCGCAATGGCCACGGTACGGAATCCCGCCTTCGCCGCGAACTGCACGCCGAGATGGCCCAGACCGCCGATGCCGAGCACAGCCACCAGATCCCCCGGCCGCGCGCCGCTGTTGCGCAGACAGTTGAACGTCGTCACGCCCGCGCAGACAAGAGGTCCGGCTTCGGTCGGGGACAGCTCGGACGGTACGAGTGCGAGCGCTTCCGACCGCGCAATCATGTACTCCGCGTAGCCGCCGTCGGAGGTGACTCCGGTAATCGCGGTTAAACTCTGGCAGGCGAATGCGTCGCCGCGGCGGCAGTTATCGCAGTAGCCGCAGTTGCCGCCATGCCAGCCGACTGCCACGCGCTGACCTGTTTGCCAGCGGGCGACACCGGGGGCAATGGCATCGATCAGGCCGACCACCTCGTGGCCCGGCACGCGCGGATACGAAATGAAAGGAAACCGCCCTTCCTTCGTATAAGCGTCGCTGTGACAGATGCCGCAGGCTTCGACTTTGATGCGGACGGTGCCCGGGCCGGGCTCGGGAACCGGGCGTTCGACGATCTCAAATGGAGCGTTCGGGGCTGGCACCTGAACCGCGCGCATGGTCGGCATAATCAATCAGTCTACCCACCGGATATTTAATGTTGGTGAAACCAGCCGAGCACGCGGATGCGAAATTCACCGGGCGCGGCGGATGAGGCGTTGGTGTGATCGCCATTCGGGATCAGCCATAGCGCATCATGCGGATTGGCGCGTGCGAGTTCCTCCGAGTTCGACGGCGGAGTTCGCTGATCGGCCAGGCCGTGGATGAGCAGGACAGGCGTCGATTCGCGCGCGATGTCGCGTACGGGCGAGACTGCGGCGAGGTCAAGTCCGTCGACGCAGCGCGCGTAAAGTACTGCGCTGCTGACGACAACCCGCGCCAGTATATCCGGCAAATGCGTCATGTGATGCGCGCGGTATTCGGCAATTTCGCGAAGATCGGCGTAAGGGCTTTCGGCCACGATGGCAGCGAATGCCGGCTCAACGGCCGCAGCCTGAATCAGGATCGAAGCGCCCAGCGATTCGCCGAGACCGTAGATTTTGCGGCATCCGAGCGTGTGCATCTTGTGCGCCCAGGCAATGACGTCGTATCGTTCGAGCAGACCATAGGTAACGAGTCGGCCTCCGCTCGTTCCGTGCGCGCGGCTGTCGGGAGCGAGAACAGAATAGCCGCGGTTCAGGAACATCGGCGCGAAGCCCACGCTGCCGGCGCGCGAATCGCCGATGCCGTGCAGCACGATGACGCAGTTCCCGTTGGGCCGCGACGCTGGCAGCCACCATGCGCGCAGCGCTGCTTTGTCGCGGGCAACCACGGAAACGTCCTGTGCGCCGGCAGGTGGCGTATCGCTCGGCCGGCGCGGGACATGGAGCGTTGCGAGGCAGAACATCGCGCCCGCTGCGAAATAAAGTGCTGCCCCGCCAAGGGCGCTTCCAACGATTGCGCGATACACAACGGAGCTACGCTAAAGGCTCCGCATTCGTTCCCTCAGGCGACCGCCTGCCGCATGTAGTCCATGCACTTGCCCACTTCTTCCACCGGCGTGCCCGCGCCCCGGTACTCATACTCGACGAGCGCCGGCAGATCGTACTTCTTTTCTTTGAGAAGCAGCAGCACTGGTTTGATCGGCGTATCGCCTTCGCCCCAGGGCATGTTGGGACCGTCGTTCTTCTTGCGGTCCTTGATGTGCAGATGCGTGATCTGTGCGTGATGCTCCTGAATGAATGCCACCGGGTCGTAGCCCGCCGCGAAGAAGTGTCCGATGTCGAGATTGATGCGGAAATATTTCGACTGCCCCATCGCCGTCTGAAAACTCTCCGGCGTGGCGAATTCATTCGCGTCTTTCGTATTCGAATGGCCGTGAAACGCGACGAGAATCTTGTGCTTCTCCGCCGGCGCCACCAGCCGTTTCGCCATCGTTACCTGCGTCGACGTGGCGATCACGCCGGTCCCCATGGCCTTCGCGCACTCGAACGTGTGATCGAGATCCTCGTCGGTCAGAACGTCGCGATAGTTGAACGTCACGGCATGGGTCTTGATTCCGGCGGCCTCCAGCTTCTTCCGCGCCGAAGTGAAATGCTCGACCTTCATTGCCTGACGCCACTTGTCGAGTCCATCTGGTTTCCCCGGCGGCTGCACTTCCGCTTCGAAAAACTCGATGTCGCGCGCGCCATTCGTCTTGAGCGCTTCGATCTGGCCATCCACCCGCTCCGCCCCCGGCGCCACCGGCAGCGCACGATAGCTGTAAGTCATCACACCCAAAGTGACGCCGTTGGTTTTCGCGGCGGATGCCAGCGACGCACCTGCAATAGACAACAGCGCGGTCTTACCGAATTCACGTCTTGAGTAACTCATGAGGCTGTTCCTTCCTTACTGGGCGCTGATTACTGAGAGACGGTGAACGCATAAAGCGAATCACCCGCGCCCACCACCAGATACTGCTGCCCGTCGAGCATATAAGTCTCGGGGCCATTTGCCACGTTCCCCGCCAGCCCCGCGTGCCACAGAATCTTCCCCGTCGCCGGATCGAACGCGATCAGATTCTGCGAGCCATCGCCCGTGAACAGAAGATGCCCGGCCGTCGTCAGAATTCCCGCGCTTCCGCCGCCGCCCGGATACTTGTGCTTCCACACCGTCTTGCCCGTCTTGTAATCCAGCGCGCGCAGTGTGTTCCCCATGCCACCGGCATTGCGCTCGGCAGCCGCGTAGCCCTCCGGCTGCGGATCGGTGTCGGTCAGATAAAACACGCTGAACGTTTCGTTCGTGTCCACATAGAAGAGGCCCGTTTCCGGATCGAAGCTGGGCGCGGGCCAGTTCGTCGCGCCAGTGGAATTCGGCGACACCAGCACGCCGTCGATCGTCGATTCCTTCGCCGGATTCGGAATCGGCTGGCCCTTCGCGTTCACGCCGTTCGACCAGTTAATCGTCTCGATGAACTTGCTCGTCAGCAGGTGTTCGCCGTTGGTGCGGTCGAGCAGGAAGTAGTAGCCGTTGCGGCTGGCCTGCGCAATCATCCTGCGCGGCTTGCCGTCGAATGTGCCGTCGATCAGAATGGGCGTCTGCGTCGCATCCCAGTCGTGCGTGTCGTGCGGCGAAACCTGGTAATACCAGGCAATCTTCCCCGTATCGACGTTCAGCGCGACAATCGAACACGTCCAGAGATTGTCGCCTTCGCGGCCGTGTCCCGTTTCAACCGGCTGCGGATTGCCTGTGCCGATGAAATAAAGCTTCAGCTGTGGATCGTAGGTGCCGGGCATCCACGTCATGCCGCCGCCGTGACGCATGGAAGCTTCGTTCGGCCACGTCTCCGATCCCGGGTCGCCTTTTTTCAGCGGTTCGCTCCACCACTTCCACTGCATCGCGCCAGTCTCGGGATCCACCGATTCGAGAAAGCCGGGCACGTCGAGCGTGTCGCCGCCGGTGCCGACCATCACGTGGTTGCCGATGATAATCGGCGCGGGCGTGGAAAAGTATTCCTGCTTCACATCGGCAATCTGGATATGCCAGCGCTCCTTGCCGGTGCGCGCGTCGAGCGAGACGAGGTAATCGTCAGGCGTCTCGAAGAACAGCCAGTTGCCGTAAATGCCGACGCCGCGGTTGCCGATATGAATTCCGCCGGTGGTCTTCCAGAAGTAATGCCAGAGCTCTTTGCCCGAATGCGCATCCACGGCCCACGCGTTATCCGGCGACGCGAAATAGAGGACGCCGTTCAGCATCAGCGGCGTGGCTTTGATCTGGAGTCCGCCGAAACTGTTTTCGCGTCCGGCCACGGGAGGCGCTTCGGGACCGGTGCCGCCAACGATGGTGTTGAAGCCCGGCCCGGCCTGCGCGCGGTAGATCCACGCCAGCGTCAGCTGCTTCACGTTCTGCTGGTTGATCTGGCGGAGCGGGCTGAAGCGCTTGCCCGAGTAATCGCCGTTGTAAGTGGGCCAGGCGTCCGTGGCGGCTTTGAGCAGCGTTGCGGGATCGAGAATGAGATTCTGTCCTGTCTGCGCCGCCAGCAGCCCGGGCACTAATAAAAGCACGAAGCGTTTCATTTGAGCGTCACCAGATACGCCGTCAGGTTGTGTATGTCGGCGTCCGTGTATTTCTCAAGTGAATCGAAGTGAGCCTGCGCGGGGTCTTTGAGGACCACCTTCGGCACATCGCCATTACGCGTGAACGAGCGCCAGGCGCCATCTGAATCCGTGATGGACACGGTGAAATCGTCGATGCGCTCCAGTGTGCCCTTGACCAGCTTCCCGTTTGGCTGCGTAATGGTGACTTCGATGGGCGACGTGTTGCGATGACCCGGGCGCCCGCCCACGGGCATCACGACTCGGCCCTGCAGGGCGACCGGATCGTATTTCGCGCCGATGCCTTTCAGATCGCCGGTCACCGAATGGCATGTGCTGCATTTGCCCGCGCCGTTGAAATAAGCCTCGCCGGCCTTCGCGTTGCCGGTCACGATGTTCAGAAGTTTATAGGTGCCGCGCTCGGCTGCGGCGCGCACGCCTTCGTGCAGAAACGCCACGATGTCGGCCAGCTGCTTATCGTTCACGTCGATCTTCGGCATGCCCTGCGCCTGTCGTCCGCCATGCACGATGGGCGCGATGAGATTGCCGTTCTCATCGTCGATCACGACGACGGAACGAACCAGATCCGGACCGCTTTCGCCGCCCTTCGCATTCGCGCCATGACAGAACCCGCAGTTGGCGACGAAAGCCGCTTTACCGCGCTCCAGCGTGGCGGCGTCGTACTCTCGATAATCCATGCCCGCGCCGCCGCCCGGCCGCCGCATTCTGGGCTGCTCCTGTGCGGCCAGGGGCATTGACAGCAGCATGGCTGTGATAAGTATCCGGTCCTGCCGAAACATAGGGGCCCTCCCTGACGGAAGTAATTTTGTCATACCGCCTGGTCGTTGTGATAACGTGACAAAACGAATTTATGTGGTCACAGAGCTACACACCTCTCGGGGATAATCTTGCGCTTTCGGCCATCGTGGCGGCACTGCCGATATTCACACTGCTTTACATGCTGGCGATTGCGCGAAAGCCGGCATGGATTTCGGCGCTGACGGGCGTGCTGGTCGCCGCGTTGGTCGGGTTGTTTGCGTATCACATGCCGGTCGGCCTGGTGGTCAGCTCGGCGCTGTTCGGCGCGGCATACGGGCTGCTGCCCATCGGCTGGATCGTATACACGGCCATCTTCCTTTATCGCCTGACGGTCGACACCGGTAACTTCGGGATCATCAAAGACTCAATCGCCGGGATGACATCGGACCGGCGGCTGCAGGCGCTGCTCATCGCTTTCGCGTTCGGCTCGTTCATCGAGGGTGCCGCGGGTTTTGGCACTCCCGTGGCTGTGGCTTCCGCGATGCTGGCAGGGCTTGGCTTTGAGCCATTCTTCGCCGCTGCTATCTGCCTGCTGGCGAACACGTCCCCCGTTGCTTTTGGCTCGATCGGCATTCCCGTGAAAACGCTGGCGGGTGTGACCGGGTTGCCGGTGCTGGATCTTTCCGCCGATATCGGCCGCATCTGCGCCCCGCTGGCGTTTATCGTCCCCGCATACCTGATGCTCGTGATGGGCGGCGTGAAGGCGCTGGTTGCGGTCTGGCCTGCGGCCCTGTTGGCGGGGTTGAGCTTCGCTCTGACGCAGTTCTATATATCGAATTACTGGGGGCCGGATCTGGCCGCCATACTGGCAGCCATCGTCTCGCTTGTCGTGCTGGCTCTGCTGCTGAGGGTGTGGAAGCCGAAAGGCGCGGAACCTGCGACGCAACACAAACATTCGTTTGGCACCGTGTTGCTGGCATGGTCGCCCTATCTGACGCTGGTGGTGTTTGTGCTGCTGTGGGGCAACGCGGATGTCAAGAAGTTCCTCGATCACGGAACCACGATCTTCCCCTGGCCCGGGCTGCATAACCTGGTTCAGAGACTGCCGCCGGTGGTGAAAAATCCTGGCCCCTATGCGGCCATGTTCACGTTCAACGCCTTATCTGCGGCCGGAACCGCCTGCCTTCTTTCGACGCTGGTGGCCGCGGTGATTCTGCGAGCGTCGCCGGGTTTGGTTCTCAAGTGTCTGCGCGATACGTCGAAGCAGCTGGCGCTTCCTTTGGTGACGATTTCAAGTGTCGTTGGACTCGCCTATCTGATGAACTATTCGGGCGCGACCACGACGCTGGCTCTTGTGGTTGCCGGAACAGGCGCGGCGTTTCCATTCTTCAGCCCGCTGCTCGGGTGGCTCGGCGTCTTTCTGACGGGCAGCGACACCTCGGCTAACGCGCTCTTCGGACCACTGCAGGACATCACAGCGGTGAAGCTGGGACTCAATCAGACCCTGATGGCAGCGGCGAATTCAGGCGGCGGCGTGGTGGGCAAAATGATCAGCGTGCAGAGCATCGCGGTGGCTGCCGCGGCGACTGGCATGAAGGCCAAAGACGAAGGATTGCTCTTCCGCTTCACACTGCGTCACAGCGTGTTTCTGGCTATCGTGATCGGGATAATGACCATGTGCTACACGTACGTGGTGCCGGGCTGGGTGAAGTAAAAACCGTCTTAGCCACAGATGCACGCAGACGGACACAGAAAAGAATCTGCCTTTTCATCTGTGTGAATCTGTGTCCATCTGTGGCTCATATTGCCTTTCACCCGCCGTACACTGGTAGCCATGCAAATCACCATCATCGGCGCGGGCCACGTGGGGAAGGCGCTCGGCGAAGGCTGGGCAAAAAAGCATCAGGTGCACTATGTAAGGCGCGCGTGTCCCCCGCATGAACGCGGCACGGTGGTGAACGAAGCGGATGCCGTGGTGCTGGCGGTCCCCGCGGACCAGGTCAAGGCTGCGGTGAGTGGCCTGCCGCTCGTGGGTAAGACCCTGATCGACTGCACTAATCCTCTGAAGGCCGACCTCAGCGGACTCGAAATCGGCCACACGACTTCGGCTGCCGAGCGGCTTGCAGCCCTGGTGCCGGATGCGAAAGTCGTGAAGGCGTTCAACACGGTCGGATACGGCATCATGACGAACCCGCAGTTCGGCGACCGCAGAGCGATGATGATGATCGCGGGTGACCACGCCTCCGCGAAACAGAAAACCATGCTGCTCGCCGCCGACCTTGGATTCGAACCGATCGATGCTGGTCCGCTGACTCAGGCGCGTCTGCTGGAGCCTCTGGCAATGCTTTGGATCAGCCTGGCGATGAAGGGCGGACTCGGCAGAGAGTTCGCCTTCGGGATGCTCAGGAGGCAGGGTTGAACTCTCCGGAATTGCAAAGCGCAACGGCAGCGGAGTCAGAATCACTACCGGAGTTTCAACACTGCCTGCGCGATTTTCATCGCGGCGTCGAAACCGTGATGGCCTGCGTCGAGCCCCAGAACTGAAACCATGAAATACTCGCGTTCGCCGGGCAGAACATGCAGTTGGGTCCCGGCGTCCGGAATTTCCACCGCGTAGGCGTGTTCGGCGAGTCCCGCGACTTCGCGCAGCTCCGAACCCGGGATGTCCGTCCGCAGCCTTTCGAGTTCGGCGGGGAGGTCCAGCGAGTGCGTGAGGTGCTGGATCGATATCTCGACCGCAGTGTCGCCGGCGGAATACCGGCACGTCGAGCCGAACCTGGATTGCTCCTGCGTGCTTTGCGCGATCAGCAGGCCGATGGCAGCCTCTATCTGAGCTCTGGACACAGCACCGCAGGCGACCACCATAGCTGAGGACATCGGCGGTTTACCGGCACCGGGCGCAGGCGAAGAAGTTGAGGAAACCGATGTCGCGAAAAGTGCCACAACGGATATAACTAAAGGGAACATAGGAACAATCTCACTTCAACAGTTCAGAGGCGATTCAGCAACGCGCCCGGTACCGGTACGAGTTGTCGTTTGGCACGAAGCCTGTGTCGAACGCGGCACAGGCTTCGTTGCCGCTTGCTGACGCGCGCGGTTCAGTGGCTTTCCGAACCGCGACCGTAAGGGAGTGGCAAGAAGCGCTTTTCAGCAGCCCGTCAGCCTGTGGTGGCCGTTTGAAACGTCACTCGCCCGCGCGCCGCGCTTCGTCGATCAGTCGCAGCCTCCGCAGAAACCCCGGCAGCAGACTGAGATCGCAGCGCGTTCGGCCCGTCCGAAAGCGCCTTTTCGGGCGCGTCGTGCACCTCGACGAAAATCCCCGCCACCCCTGCCGCCACCGCCGCCGACGCCAGCGGCTCGATAAACTGCGGCTGCCCGCCCGACTTCCCGCCCGCCCCGCTCGGCAGTTGCACGCTGTGCGTCGCATCGAACACCACCGGCCAGCCGGCTCCGCCATGACCTGCAGGCCGCGCATATCCACCACCAGATTGTTATAGCCGAACGACGACCCGCGCTCCGTCAGCACCACCTGCCGGTTGCCCGTGGAGGCCACTTTGTCGGCCGCGTGGTGGATGTCGTGCGGCGCCACAAACTGGCCTTTCTTGACGTTGACGATGTGCCCGGTGCGCCCCGCTTCGAGCAGCAGATCGGTCTGGCGGCAGAGGAACGCCGGAATCTGCAGGATGTCCGCGACTTCCGCCGCCGGACCCGCCTGCGGCGGACTCGTGAACGTCGGTCAGGATCGAATAGCCGCTTCTTGCGAAGGCCGCCCAGAATGCGCAGCCCCTCCTTCAGCCCCGGCCCGCGATAGCCGTGCAGGCTGGTGCGGTTGGCCTTGTCGAAGGACGCTTTGAACACATACGGGAAACCCTGCTCGGCGGCGATTGCCGCGATGGCGTCCGCCATCCGATGCACGTGCTCTTCGCTCTCGATGACGCACGGTCCGGCGATCAGCACCAGCCGCGCAGGGTCGCAGGAAGTCTTCGAAGCGAATGCGCTTCATTGCCCGGTCTGAATGGCGGATGCGTAGGTGCCGGCTCCGGCAGCAGCGGCGCTTCTCGGCGGCGCCAGGCGATGCGCCCGGAACCGCAGCGCCGCCGCGATAAACGAGCTGAACAGCGGATGCGGCTCGAGCGGCTTCGATTTGAATTCCGGATGGAACTGGCAGCCGAGGTACCAGGGATGGTCCTCGATCTCGCAGATCTCAACGTATGTGCCATCGGGCGTTTCGCCCGTGATCTGCAGACCGTTCGCCGTGAGAATCTGCTCGAATTCGCGGTTGAATTCGTAGCGATGCCGATGCCGTCTCGCTGATGGTCTATCGCTCCGTACGCCTTGTACGCGAAGCTGCCTGGTTTGAGCACGCAGGGCCAGGCGCCCAGCCGCATCGTGCCGCCCAGTTCGTCAATGCCCTTCAGCTCGCGCAGTTTGAAAATCACGCGCTGCGGGGTAGCCGGGTTGAATTCGGTCGAATTCGCCTCCGCGCAGTCCGCAGACATTGCGCGCAAACTCGATCACCATCGTCTGCATGCCCAGGCAGATACCGAAATACGGCACTTTGTTCACGCGCGCATATTCGATGGCATTGATCATGCCCTCGATACCGCGCTTGCCGAAACCGCCCGGCACGAGGATGCCGTCGTAATGCTCCAGCTCGCGCTCCAGCCTGCCTTTCTCGAAGCTTTCCGCTTCGATCCAGTGGATCTTGACCTTCACGTTGTGCGCGATGCCGCCGTGCAGCAGCGCTTCTTTCAGGCTCTTGTAGGAATCTTCGTACTCAACGTATTTGCCGACCAGCGCGATGTCGACCTCATCCCCCGGATTCGCCATGCGGTCGAGCATGGCCGTCCAGTCCTGCAGATCGCGCGGCCGCTGAGCGTCGAGATTCAGATGGCGCAGGATGATCTCGTCGACGTTCTCTTCGGCGAACATCAGCGGGACTTCGTAAACGGAACTCGACGTCGCTCGCCGTGATCACGGCTTCCGGATCCACGTCGCAGAACAGCGCGATCTTGTCCTTCATATCCTGCGGCAGATGGCGCTCGGCGCGGCAGAGCAGGATATCGGGCTGGATACCGATGGCGCGCAGTTCCTTGACGCTGTGCTGCGTGGGCTTGGTCTTGAGTTCCTGCGCGGCGTTGATCCAGGGCACCAGCGTGACATGCACAAAGATGCAGTTTTCGCGCCCCACCTCATGCCGCACCTGGCGAATGGCTTCGAGGAACGGCAGCGATTCGATATCGCCCACCGTGCCGCCGATCTCGCAGATCACGACGTCGACTTCGTCCGCCATCTTCTTTACGGCGGCTTTAATTTCGTTGGTGACGTGCGGGATCACCTGCACGGTCTTGCCCAGATAATCGCCGCGGCGTTCGCGCTGGATGATCTGTTCGTAGATGCGTCCGCTGGTCAGATTATTGGCGCGCGTGAGGGCCGAGTGCGTGAAGCGCTCGTAGTGGCCCAGATCGAGATCGGTTTCCGCGCCGTCGTCGGTAACGAAAACCTCGCCGTGCTGGAACGGGCTCATGGTGCCGGGGTCGACGTTGAGGTAGGGATCGAACTTCTGGAGCGAGACAGTGAGGCCGCGGCTTTCCAGCAGACAACCGATCGACGCCGCCGCGATACCTTTTCCGAGGGAAGAAACGACGCCGCCGGTCACGAAGATATGCTTAGGATCTCATTGTGCGTCGGCACCTGCACTCCGGCGCTTAACCGCCGCCTGGCCCGCGCGAATCAACTGCTGGACACGTTCCAGATCGGCCGGCGTATCCACGCCCAGCGATTCGTAATCGGTCTCGACCACGCGGATGTTGAATCCGTTTTCCAGCGCCCGCAATTGTTCCAGCTTTTCCGCTTGCTCCAGCGGGCCCACGGGCAAGTCCGGATAGCGCAGCAGAAAATCCGCGCCGATAAACATACAGACCGATGTGTTTGTAATGCGCCAGGCTGGATCAATGCCCTGATCGTCGCGCGTGAACGGAATCGTCGACCGTGAAAAATAGATGGCGTTTTCGAAACGGTCCGTCACCACCTTCACCACATTCGGATCGGTGATCTCGCGCGGGTCTTCGATGCGCTTCTTCAGCGTGCCCATCGGGATGGCCGGCTCTTCGAGCAGCGGCAGCACGGCCGCGTCGATGGCGGCCGGGATCGATCAGCGGCTCGTCGCCCTGGATATTGACCACCAGCTCGACGTCTTCGAACGCCGACGCCACTTCCGCCACCCGATCCGTGCCGGAAACGTGGTCGTCGCGGGTCATACTGCACGCGGGCGCCGAAGCGCCGGGCTTCGTCGCGAATGCGCTGGTCGTCGGTGGCAATAATCACGGAACTGAGGTAGCGGGCCATCGACACACGTTCATAAACGTGCTCGAGCATGGTGCGGGAGTCGAGACGGGCCAGCGCTTTTCCGGGGAAACGGGAAGAAGCGTACCGGGCTGGAATAACTCCCAGGATTTTGCGAGGCACACGCGATCTTACCATGACCGGCTTGTGCTAGACTCCAGCCAGAAAGGGAAGCAGAGATGCGATCCCGACGGGTACCGCAGTTCGTCTTTTGTTCGCCGCCGCCAGCCTGCTGTGCGCCGGTTTTCTTGCCGTCGTCACGTTCCGGGGAAGACGCCCGTCGGACGATCACCCCGCGGTCGCGCAACGCGCCGCCGAAGCCGCCGCGCCCCTGCCCCGCGCGCAATATCCGCATCGACACCAACCTGGTGCTGATTCCCGTTACCGTTACCGATCCGCTGAATCGCTTTGTACGGGTCTCGATCAGGATGTCTTTCAAAGTCTTCGAAGACAAGCGGAGCAGAAGATCGTATCGTTCGGCAGCGAGGACGCGCCGCTTTCGATCGGCATCGTCTTCGATACCAGCGGCAGCATGGGACCGAAGCTGGAGAAATCGCGCCAAGCGGTGACGGAGTTCTTCAAGACCGCCAATCCCGAAGATGAAGCGTTTCTGGTCGAATTCAACGACCGCCCCGAACTGGTGACCCCGTTCACGCACAATCTCGAAGAAATCCAGAACCGCCTGACGTTCACCCAGTCCAAAGGCCGCACGGCGCTGCTCGACGGCATCCTGCTGGCGCTGCACACAATGAAAAAAGCGCACAACCCGCGCAAGGCCCTGATCGTGATCTCCGATGGCGGCGACAACAGCAGCCGCTACACGGAGACCGAAATCAAGAACCTGGTGAAAGAAGCCGACGTCCAGATTTACGCCATCGGGATTTACGAGCCGGTACAGTCACGCGGCCGCACGCCGGAAGAGCTGGCCGGGCCGGGACTGCTGACCGACATTTCCGAGCCCACCGGCGGACGTCACTTCGTGGTGGAAAATCTGAACGAGCTGCCGGACGTGGCGGCAAAAATCGGAATCGAACTGCGCAATCAGTACGTCCTCGGCTATAGCCCGACTAACCAGACGCGGGATGGAAAGTACCGGAAGGTTAATGTAAAACTGGTACAACCGAGAGGATTGCCACCGCTGCATGCATTCTGGAGAACCGGCTATTATGCGCCGACGCAATAACAACACTGAACAGATTCATCATCGCCGGGGCGGCATTCGGGATGCTTGCCCCGCTTTTCATATGGGGGCAACAGAATCAGGCGCTTCCGCAGCAGTCGAAACCATCCGAGCCATCGGAGCGGGAAGACACGGTCTTTTCCGACCGATACCCGTCTGGTTCCGCTCAACGTCACGGTTACGGACAAGAGCGGCCATCTGGTGACAAATCTTCCCCAGAGCGCCTTTCAGGTCTTCGAAAACGGCGTGCAGCAGCAGATCAAGATTTTCAAGCGCGAGGACGTTCCGGTTTCCTGGGGCTGATCATCGACAACAGCGGCAGCATGCGCGAGAAGCGCCAGGGCGTGGAGTCGGCCGCCATCAGCGCTGGTGAAGGATTCCAATCCGCAGGACGAGGTTTTCATCGTCAATTTCAACGACGAGGCTTACCTCGACGCCGATTTCACCAACGATATCTCGAAGATGGAGCAGGGGCTGACCAAGATCGACTCGCGCGGCGGCACGGCCATGCGCGACGCCATCCGCCTGTCGATCGAGCACCTGAAAGAAAAAGCCAAGCGCGACAAGAAGGTGATTCTCGTCGTGACCGACGGCAACGACAATGCCAGCGTGGCTAACGCTCGACGAACTGGTGAAGCTGGCGCAGCAGGACGACGTGCTGATCTACGCCATCGGCCTGCTGACCGAGGAAGAGAAGCGCGAAGCCAAGAAGGCCAAGCGCGCGCTCAACGAACTGACTGGAGCTCACCGGCGGCGAGGTCTTCTACCCGAAGGACGTTTCCGAAGTGGAGCGGATCGCGCACCAGGTGGCGCACGACATCCGCAATCAGTACACCATCGCCTACACGCCGACCAACACGGCGCTGGATGGCACTTTCCGCACCGATCAAAGTGGCGGTGAAGGCGCCCGGCAACCCGATCGCCCGCACGCGCAGCGGCTACTACGCTACGGACAAAGGCAAAGGCGGGAAGTAACCCGCCGCGGCAGAAGCAGGCATGCTGGTGATTCTCTGGCGGCTGACGAAGGGTTACCGGGTCCATCCCTGGGACAGCCCCTTCCTGAAATGGCGCATTGAGACCTGGTCGGGAATCGAGGCCGCCACGATCACGCCCGGCGTTTTTATCGGGTTCTGCTGGAAGCACCGGCGCGATATGATCCGGTATCTGCGCTGGGCGGATGAAAACTCGCGCGAGTTCTCAGGCGGCTGGTGATTTGGAATCGGTCGATGCGGCGGGTTTCGACTCAGTCTTCTTTTCCGTCGCGGAATCCGATTTCGTTTCGGATTTCGTCTCGTTCTTCGAGCTTTTTTCCGACTTGCCTTCCGGCTTCTTGACTTAGCCGTCTTGCCGTTGCTCTTGGCGTAGTCGGTGGCGTACCAGCCTGTGCCTTTGAGATGGAAAGCAGGCGCGGAAATAAGCCGCTCCACTTCCCCGCCGCACTCGGCGTGGGTTTTCAGCGGCTCGTCGGCGAACTTCTGGATGACTTCGAACGTTTTACCGCACGACCGACACTTGTACTCGTACAGGGGCATACTGCACCTGTATTTTAACAGGAACCTGTCGCCAGCTACTGCTTCTTCTTCGGCGCGGCCGGACGTCTGGGCTTCGACGGCGCGGTGGAGAACAGGCTTGCCGGCAGACCGTCGACGTCTTCCTTTTCCGTGGCGAACGTCAGCATGAACGGATCCTTCACGAAGGAATCGATCACGCCTTTGAACTTGAATGCGGTACCCTGGTCGACCGTGCCCTTCAGAGGCATTTCGAACTTCAGGGTTGCATCGCCGCCCAGGTTGTCCACATTCACCAGCAACTCCGTCGGCGAAGGCTGCGAAATAACCTTCGCATTGAACATCGTGAAGTCGCCCGCCGGGGGAACGGCGGAGCCCTTGATCATGTCGAAGTAAGCCTGTCCGTCGGGCGCAGTGAGGGCGGTACGGATGGTGCGCCAGAACGCAATGTCCGGATGTGCCTTCGCGAACGCCTCCGCATCGCCTTCCTGCTTCTTTTGAATGTCGGTGATGCTCTCGATCTTGAAATCGGGCGGCATGATCGGGCTGGCGAGAGCCGCCTTCTTCACGTCGTCCAGTCCGGATTCGTCGCCGTGATAGCCTGCGTAGGCGCGCTTCAGGTAGCTGTCTGCCGCGGTCTTGTTTGCCGCCGGAAGCGCCTGCGGACCGCTCAGCTGCACGGCGCGCGCGATGTAGTAGAGCCCTTCGGGCATGCGCGCGACATTACGCTCACGCAGGATCAGGCTGCCCAGATTATAGGTCGCGCTGCCGTCGTTCGGATTTATGGTCATCAGGGTCTTGAATTCTTTCTCCGCCGCGGCGTCGCCTTCGGGCGTCTTCTTGGCCATGTCGATCGTGCCGAGTACGGTATGGGCCTGCATGGCGATCTGCTGTTGGGCGCCCTTCCACTGGTCGTCGGTCACGTTGGCCGGCTTGTTTTCCGTCGAGAGATACTTTCCGAGATTGTCCGCCAGATCCTGCGCGGCCTTCTGCGCGGCATCGACGTCCGCCGGAGTGGCCCCGGGCGACACACCCTTCACCGCTATCTGGCTTTCCGTCTGGGCGATCTGGATTGAGCGCATTCCTTTGAAATCGGAGTCGGGATACTTCTGTTCCCACTGGTGGAGCAAGTCCAGCTGCTTGGCCGGATCCTTCTCCTTGGTCACAGCCTGGGTGAGATCGTATTCGCCCTGATCTTTCACCGCGGGCGCTTTCTGCGCCTGCGCCAGTGTCCCCGCCGCCAGCAGCGCTACGGCCGCAATTCCTGCTAATGTTCTCGACAAACGATCCAGCACTTTCCGTTGCCTCCCGACTGTTTGATAGCCAGTCCCGCGTTCCATATTAATAGACTTTACAAGGCGGACAAAGCGGAGTATAGCGAACCTCTTCGCTCGCGGCAAACCGCGCTGCGAGCCAAACCCCGCCATTAGATTGGACACTGCCTGGCGTCGCCAGGTTCCCGGACAGGAAACCGGCGTTGGCCGGGCAGCCATCCATTACTAATCTGTTAGAGCGTAATGGAATCGCGTACGTTTCGCAACAGCGTTTTACTGCGCACAACGCTCGGCATCGCTTCGGAAAAAGGCGTGGCGGGCTATGCGCTCCGCGCGGTTGTTACAATCGCGCAGGTGAATTCGCGCCCGGTCGATCTGGCGGTTATCGTCGCGTATCTCGCGGGAGTCACGTGGTTCGGCGCGCGTTTTCGCAAAGGGCAGCGTTCTCTCAAAGACTATTTCCTGGGCGGCCGGACCGCCCCGTGGTGGGCTATCTCACTCTCCATCGTCTCGGCCGAGACCAGTACGCTGACGATCATCGGCACGCCGCCCCTCGCCTATGCCGGCAGCTTCGTGTTTCTTCAGGTTGTGCTCGGCTATCTTGCCGCGCGCGTCGTCATCTCGACCGTTCTGCTGCCGCAGTATTTCAAAGGCCAGATGTTTACGGCGTACGAACTGATGGGGCGCCGCTTCGGCCCGCGCACGCGTAAAGTCACGTCGGGCATCTTTCTGATCACGCGCTCGCTGGCTGAGGGCGTGCGCGTATTCGCGATATCCATTGTGATTTCGATCATCCTCGGCGCCAGCGGGCCTGCCTCGATTCTCGTGATCGTCGCGCTCACCTTGGTTTATACCTTCGAAGGGGGCATGACGGCTGTGATCTGGACCGACGTCGTACAGATGGCGATGTACGTTGTGGGCGCCGCGGTCAGTTTCTTCGTGCTGCTGGGAAAGATCCCGGGCGGCCTCGGGCACGCGCTCACCCTCGCCGCCCCCGCCGGCAAGCTGCAGGTGTTCGACTTCCACTGGTCGTGGACCAATCCGTACACGTTCTGGGCGGGCCTGATTGGCGGCTGTTTTCTGACTACAGCGAGCCACGGCACGGACCAGCTCGTGGTCCAGCGGCTGCTCAGCGCGGGATCGGAGCGGGACAGCCGGGTGGCGCTGCTCTCCAGCTGGATCGTGATTTTCGTCCAGTTCACTCTCTTCCTCACTATCGGGCTGCTCCTGTGGGTCTTGCAGAACGGCCGCACTTTCGGCAAGGACGATCTCGACCGGCTCTATCCCTCTTTTCTCTGGAATTCCCTGCCGGTTGGAATCGCGGGTCTGGCGATGGCGGCGATTATCGCGGCGGCCATGGCGAATCTCTCGGCGGCGTTGAATTCGCTTGCCTCCGCGACAGTGGCTGATTTCTATCAGCCGCTCACGGCGGGGCGGTTTTCGCCGGCGCACTATCTGCGTGTCTCGCGCTTCTCGACCGTGGTTTGGGCGGCAGTGCTGGCCGCCGTCGGGTTGTTCGCGCGGCACTGGGGTTCGGTGCTGGAATCGGGGCTCTCGATCGCCTCCGTCACGCTCGGAATTCTGCTGGGTGTTTTCCTGCTGGGCGTGCTGACGAAGCGGCCCGGCGAAAATGCGGCTATTGCCGGCGTAGTCGCCGGCGCGGCGGCGATGCTCTGCGTCAAATTCGGGACCACGATTCCGTTCACGTGGTGGGTGCTGATCGGCAGCGCCGTGACTTTCAGCGTGGGAATTCTTTGGCCCCCGATGAACACAGAAGAGATGCGCACAGATAAACACAGATGAAAACCAAAATAAAGTTATCTGTGTCCATCTGTGTGCATCTGTGGCTAAATTGGTTTTGCTCATGACGGAACTCAAGCGCGATCTCGGCATCTGGGCTGCGCTCGCCATCGTCGTGGGAACGGTGATCGGCAGCGGCATTTTCCGCGTGCCGCAGGCGATGATCCTCAATGTCGGCACCGTGCCGCTGGTTTTCCTCGTGTGGATCGTCGGCGGATTACTCTCGCTCGCCGGAGCGCTCACCTATGCTGAACTCGCCGCAGCCATGCCGGGCGCGGGCGGCGAATACGTCTATCTCACTGAAGCCTACGGCCCGCTCTGGGGCTTCCTGTACAGCTGGACGCAGATGTTTGTGGCGAAGAGCGGTTCTATTGCCACGCTTGCCACCGCATTCTTCGAATACACCGCGCACTTTATCCCGCAATTTGAAGTCGTGTGGTTTACCGCTTGGCCCGTTCGCCGTGAAATACGGTCAGGTTTTCGCGCTGGTCCTGATCCTGCTGCTGGGCGGCGTGAACTATCTGGGAGTGCGTGTCGGCGGCGATGTGCAGGTGGCTTTTACCGCCGTAAAGCTGGGGCTCATCGGTTTCGTGATTCTGGCGGGGCTGCTCTACACGCCGTCACCCGGCCATGCCGCACCCGCGCCCGCGCCGGCGATTCCGTCATCGCTCTTCGCCGGGTTCATCGCCGCGCTGGTCGCCGCTCTCTGGGCTTACGACGGCTGGAACAACGTCGGCATGGTGGCATCGGAGGTGCGGAACCCCCAGCGCAATCTGCCCGTCTCACTGATTGCGGGCACCGCCGGAGTGATCGGAATCTATATGCTGGCCAACTGGGCGTATTTCCGGGTATTGTCGCCCGCGGAAGTCGGCGCGCACAAGCTGGTGGCCGCCGAAATGATGCAGCGCATCCATGGTATCTGGGGCGGATCATGGGGCGCCGGCGCCGTTTCGCTCGCCGCCATGATTTCGATTTTCGCCGCGCTCAACGGCTCGATTCTCTCCGGCGCGCGTGTCCCGTATGCGGCCGCCCGCGACGGTCTGTTTTTTAAATCCGCGGCGCGCGTGCATCCGGCATTTCGCACACCCGGCGTGGCGATCCTGATGCTGAGCGCGTGGTCGGCGGTGTTGGTCCTGTCCGGGAAATACGAGGAGCTCTTCGATTTCGTTATTTTCGGCAGCTGGATACTCTATGCTATGGCGACTGCGTCGGTATTTGTGCTCCGCCGGTCGCGGCCCGACCTCCCCAGGCCTTACCGTACTATCGGCTATCCCGTCGTCCCCTTATTTTTTCTTGCAGGCGCGGCAGTACTCGAAATTAGTACTCTTTGGACCAAACCGCGTGAATCTATTGCCGGAATTGCCTTGATTTTGATGGGACTGCCGCTTTATTTTTATTGGAGAAGGGGGACTGCCGGGAATCGCCCCGCGCGGGAGCCCTGACCACCACTCCATCTGGTTCTGGTACGAGCTGCGGAAGTTTGTTCCAAAACTAGAACGAACTCGGTTGCAATCACCACGGAATCGCGTAACAATTTTAGCTGAGCGGATAGGACCGAACGCAGCTTCTGTTCCGGAACTGGAACGCGGATAAGCGGTCGAGGCAGATCCGGAACTGAATAATCAGGAGCCCAGGGTATGGATGTTTCTAAAATTCTCGAAGAATTGCGTAATGAGCGCGAGCAGCTGGAAGAGGCGATTTTGAGTCTCGAGCGGCTGGCACGGGGGCGCGGACGCCGTCGCGGACGCCCGCCGGCGTGGATGGTGGAAGCAAAAAAGCGCGGCAGACCGGTGGGCAGCAAAAATAAGACCGGCTCCCAGACCAAGACTTCCGCTGCGGCCGCTTAATTAAGGAAACGTTGGTGACGGAGATGCCGCGGCAAGCGCGTCTCCCGTTGCCGCGGATTTGATCATTGATAATTGAGGAATTTCCGACGAATCTCTCGGAATTCTCCGATTCCGCTGTTGGCAGCCAAACCCGGATCGCCTCCGGAAGCCAGCGTTCGCAGAACCTCTCCATTTCCCACCAGGTCCCGATTCAAATCCAACACAATTTTACCCGGATAAAGCGCCTGCATCGACGACGCCACCGCGAGGCCCAGCCGGGATGAGTCAAACAACTCCCGGTCGGTGACTTTGAAGTGCACGCCCCCGATCGACCTGCCGCTGAAGTTCGAGCTGGCCGGCCGGAATTGCGTCGCTTCAAATTCGACAGCCGGAATCTTCATACTCTTCAGGTGCGCGATCAGTGCCGCCGGATCGATCCAGTCGGCGCCAATCTGTTCGAACGGAGCGTCTGTGCCGCGCCCGACGGAATAATTCGTCGAATGCTCAAGCATCGCGATACCGGGATACAGCAGTGCTTCGCTCAAATTCCGGATATTCGGCGATGGATTCACCCACGGCAGGCCGGTCTGGTCGAACCAGTCGGCGCGATGCCAGCCGATCATTTTGACCACGTGCAGGTCGGCCTTCGGACTGGCATCTGCGTTCATCAGCGCGGCCAGTTCGCCGATGGTCATGCCGTGGCGCAGCGGCAGCGGGAACGAGCCCGTGAACGACATTCGGTCCGCGTCGAGCATCGGCCCCTCCACGTGTGTCCCCGTGATGGGATTGGGCCGGTCGAGCACGTAGAACGGCAGCTTCGCCTTGGCGGCCTCCTCCATGGCATAGTGCATGGTGGATTCGTAGGTGTAAAAGCGCGCCCCGACATCCTGAATATCGAACACCAGCGCGCCGTTTCCCGCGCGCAGCGGACGCAGCATTTCCTGCGTCGGCCGCAGTGTTTTTCCGTATAAGCTGTACACTTTGATGCCGGTTTTTCTGTCGATCGCGTCGCCGATGCCTGGGCGGTCCTCGATGCCTTCGATGCCGTGCTCGGGCGAGAAGAGCGCGACCACATTGATGCCTGCCGCTTTCATGACGTCGACATTGCGCCGGCCCGTGCGGTCCACGCCGGTCTGGTTCGTGATCAGGCCTATGCGCTTGCCCTGAAAGATGCGGAACCCGTCGCCTTCGAGAACATCGAGGCCCGTGCGCGTACCGGCCCCTTGTGGTGCCCCATAACCGACCGAACGAGCGGCTACCGTCGCCACCTCGCTCCGCAGCGACGTAATCGACGGGCGGCGCTGCGGATGAATAGAGTTCGTCAGCAGGATGACGTAGGTCTGCGAAGCCGGATCGATCCAGAACGACGTGCCTGTGAAACCGGTGTGTCCGAACGAGCCCACCGGAAACAACTCGCCGCGTGGACGCGAATAGGGCGAATCGATGTCCCAGCCGAGGCCGCGCTGAATCGGCTGATCAGCCGGGGCGTGCGATATCGTGAACGTGCGGATGGTCGCCGGGTCGAACAGGCCGTTGCCGCCGTCGAGGATCATCTGGCAGAATTTCGCCAGATCGTCGGCCGTGGAGAAGACCCCGGCATGTCCGGCCACACCACCCATATAGCGTGCGGTCGGATCGTCGACCACGCCGCGCAGGATGCGCCCGCGTTCATCTCGTTCGGTTGGCGCAATACGCGGCCGCAGAGCCGCGGAAGGCAGATAAGTCGTCTCCTTCATGCCGAGCGGCTGGAAAAGAATTTTCTTTACGTATTCGTTCTCGGGCAACCCGCTCAGGCGGTGCACGATTTCGCCGACCAGAATGAAATTAATGTCGCTGTAGCTGAATTTCGTGCCCGGCGGGTTTGCCGGTTTGTCCGTCAGCGCCTTGCGAATGCCGGTTTCGTATCCGCTCCAAATCGGCGTGAGATCGAGATCCGGCCGCATTCCGGAGAAGTGGGTCATCAGGTCGCGCACCGTGATGGTACTGATTCCGCCCTGAAACTCAGGCAGATACTTCGTCACGGGATCGTCGACGCGAAGCTTCCCCTCTTCCATCAGCTTCATGGCCGCGCTGGTGGTAGCAACGATCTTCGTGAGCGACGCGATATCGAAGATGGTATCCGCAGTCATCCGCTCTTTCGCGGGCACGAGGGCACGGTAACCATACGCTTTCCGATAAACGATGTGGCCGTTGTGGCCGACCAGAACCACGGCGCCGGGGATTTTATCTTCGCGGATGGCGCGATTGATGGCGGCATCGAGCTCCGCCGCGCCGCCGAAGGTCTGTGACTGAGAGAATGCCGGAGAGCACCAGGCTGCACAAAACAGGGCCGTGCACCAAAACAGCGCGAGCCATGGCCGAAGCATCTTTCTCACTTTCACGCGCACAACGGACCCTCCGGCCTGTGCGCTGCTGTTCTGAGGGTAACAGGCCCCGGTGCAGCCGGCACTCGGCGGGGGCTCTCGGCGGGGGGCTTGCGTCCGCGCCGGAGGTTCTGTTATAAATCCACCTACCACTTGGCCATGGACGGCCCAGGGTTATGATGATGACAAAGAAGAAGCCCCCTCTGCCGGTGAAGAAAAGCGTGCCACCCGCGAAACCAGGATCGACAGCCAAAACAGCGCCCGTCGCTGAAGGTCCGAGCGCCGCCGAAGTGCAGCTGAAAACATATGAACAGGCGATCCAGCTTTTTTCGCAGCGTAAATTCCCGGAGGCGCGCGACCGCTTTCTCGAGGTGGTAAAGGGCCCGGCCCCGCACATTTCGGATAAGGCGCGCTCGTACGCACAGGTCTGCGAGCGCCGAATGCAGGGGACGGAAGTCAAGCTCTCAACCGCGGAAGAACATTTCAACTACGGTGTGGCGCGGCTGAACTCGCGCGAACTGGAAAGTGCGAAATACCATCTGGCGCGCGCGCTGGACCTGCAGCCCGATGCCGACCATGTGCTTTACACATTGGCGCTGTGCTGCGGTTTTGCCGGTGATGGCAACGGCGCCTGTGAGAACCTGAAACGTGCCATCGATCTCGAACCCCGCAACCGGATACTGGCGCGGCAGGATCAGGAATTTACCACGCTCGCCGCGCAGATTCCCGGGCTGCGCGCCCTGCTGGTGGCTGAACCGTCGGGCGCTTACTGAGCCGCCGGCCGGGCCTTCTCAGAATGCCTGAACCACTCCGCGTGGTTTCGATCGGCGGCGGACATGGTTTGTCCGCCCTGCTCGAAGGACTGAAGAAATACTCACAGACACGCGACGAAGCCGTCTGGCCGCCGGTTGACATCACCGCGATTGTCACTGTCACAGACGACGGCGGCAGTTCCGGCCGCCTGCGCCGCGAGTTCGATGTGCTCCCGCCCGGCGACATCCGCAACTGCATGGTGGCGCTGTCCGAAGACGGGGCGCTGCTGTCGGAGCTCTTTCAGTACCGCTTCAAAGCCGGGCACGGTCTGAAGGGTCACAGCTTCGGCAATCTCTTTCTCACCGCGCTCACGCATATCACGGGCGATTTTCCCGATGCCGTGCGTCATTCCGCGGAGGTTCTGAAAATTGCCGGCCGCATTTTTCCGTCGACCGCCGCCAACGTTTCGCTCGAAGCCGTGCTCGAAGACGGCAAAGTGCTGCGTGGCGAGAGCCGCATCAGCCGCAGCCGGAGACGCATCAGTAAGATCCGCCTCCTGCCGGGCCGCGTACGGCCGCTCAAAGAAACGCTCGACGCCATCGCGCGCGCCGACCTGATCACGCTCGGCCCCGGTTCGCTCTTTACCAGCGTGATCCCCAACCTGCTGGTCTCCGGCATTCCGAAAGCGATCCGGCAGTCGCGCGCATTGAAAGCGTACTTCATGAATCTGATGACGCAGCCCGGCGAAACCACGAATTTCAGCGCTTCCGACCATGTGACCGCCGTGCACAGCCACGCCGGCGGCAGGCTGCTCGACACGGTCGTGGTCAGTACCTCACGGATTTCACCCGCGGTGGCGCGGAACTATGCCGAACAGAACCAGACGCCGATTGTGACTGATCTTGCGGTGCTGGAACACATGAATCTGGACGTTATCGGCGCCGACCTCGCACAGAGAGGACCCCGCGTAAGGCACAATCCGGAATCCATTGCACGCATTGCCGTCGATCTGGCGCGTCTGGCGCGGGAACGCCGCCTCACAAGTCTGGTTTGAAGTTTACCGAACCGTGACCGTCAGGGAGCGGGAACGTGAACCTCCGCAGCTTGACTACACTGGGAATCGATGACGGACGACCTCGCAGTTGTGATTCTCGCCGCGGGACAGGGCACGCGTATGAAATCCCGCATGGCCAAGGTGCTGCACAGGGCCGGGGGCAAGCCTCTGGTGCGGCACTCGATCGACGCCGCGCTCAAGATCGCGCGTCCGGAGCGCGTGTTTGTCGTCGTTGGTTACCAGGCCGCGCAGGTAGGCGCGGCGGTGGAAGCAGCGGGCGTGCAGTCGATCCATCAGAAGGAACAGCAGGGTACCGGGCACGCCGTGATGTGCGGCGAAGAGAAGCTCGCCGGGCTCGGCGGCAGGCTGATCGTCTTTGTCGGCGACTGCCCTCTGATGCGCGCTGAAACGCTCGAACTGCTGGCCGAGACCCAGAAGTCAACCGGCGCTGCGGCGGCTGTCATCACGACTGAGGTGGATGACCCCACTGGCTATGGCCGGATAGTGCGCGATGCCGACGGGCACGTGCTCGGGATTGTCGAACACAAAGCCGCGACGCCGGAGCAACGGAAAATCCGCGAAATCAACTCGGGCATTCTGTGTTTCGACGCGCTGGCGCTCTGGAAGCACATTCACGAACTGCGCACCGATAATCCCGCTGGCGAATATTATCTGACCGATATGGTGGCAATCTTCAAAAACGCAGGGCTGAGGGTTGCCGCGCTGAAGATCGCCGATCCGAGCGAACTGCTGGGCATCAACAATCGCGTCGAGTTGGCCGATGCAGACCGAATCCTGCGCGCGCGCAAAATCCGCCAGCTCATGCTCGAAGGCGTAACCATCGAGAAGCCCGAGACCGTGACCATCGATGCTGACGTGCGCATCGGCATAGACACCGTAATCGGGCCTTTCGTGCAAATCACGGGCGAATCCGTCATCGGCGACAACTGCCAGATCGGCGCCTGCTCCATCGTGCACAATTCGCAGCTCGGCGATGGCTCGCATGTCCTGCCTTTCAGCATGGTGTCGGAATCGAAGCTGGAGGCGCATGCCCACGTCGGCCCTTTCGCGCGCCTGCGCATGGGCGCTCATCTCGGCGAACACGCGCACGTCGGGAATTTCGTCGAGCTGAAAAAGACGAAGCTGGGCGCGGGCTCGAAGTCGATGCACCTGGCATATCTCGGCGATTCGACGATCGGCGAGAAAGTCAACATCGGCGCGGGCACGATCACCTGCAATTACGACGGCGCGAAAAAGCATCCGACGACGATTCGCGATGGCGTCTTCGTAGGCAGTAATTCCACGCTGGTTGCGCCCGTTGAGATCGGCGAAGGCGCTTATATTGCCGCCGGCAGCGTGATCAACCAAAAGGTTCCGCCGAAAGCGCTCGGGCTGGGTCGCTCGCGCCAGATCAACAAGGAAGGCTGGATCAGGAAAGCTAAAGCCGATTGATCAGGCTGGCGACGTATCCGGCGCCGAAGCCGTTGTCGATATTCACCACCGTCACGTTGCTGGCGCAGCTGTTCAGCATCCCGAGCAGCGCCGCAAGCCCGTGGAAACTCGCCCCGTAACCAACGCTCGTCGGCACCGCGATGACGGGCACCGACACCATTCCGCCCACCGCGCTCGGCAACGCGCCCTCCATCCCCGCGCACACCACGATGACGCGCGCCGCCGCCAACCGCTCGCTGTTGCCGATCAGCCGATGAATGCCGGCGACACCGATGTCGTGGATCGAGTCGACCTGGTTGCCCATGGTCTCCGCGGTCACCTGCGCTTCTTCCGCCACCGGAATGTCGCTGGTGCCTGCGCAGACCACGGCGATTTTTCCCTTGCCCTGAATCGTGCGTGTCGCGCCAGAATCGGATCGCGCCGGATAGAGGAAAATACTCGCCGCCGGGCAGCGCGGTCATCACCCGCTCCGCCATCGCCGTGATTCGTGCGCGTGATCAGCACATTGCCGCCGCGCTCCAGCAGTTTTTCCGCGATGCCGACCACATGCTCCGCCGTCTTGCCCGCCGCGAAAATCACTTCCGGAATGCCATGCCGCAGAGCCCGATGGTGATCGATCTTGGCAAAGCCGATATCTTCGAACGGCATGTGGCGGAGGCGATCGAGCGCCGCATCGACATCTGACGCACCGCTGCGCACATCTTCCAGCAAAGCCCGTAGCTGCTGTTCCGTCATCCGATAAAATGGTACTTCTCTCGCATTTATGTTTTTAAAACGCCTCCGCATGACGCTCGACATGATCAAGTTCGAGCACTCCGTCTTCGCGCTGCCGTTCGCGCTGACCGGCGCGCTGCTGGCCTTTCGCGAGAGCGGCTTCCGCGCATCCAACGCCTGGTGGACCGCTCGCCTGGATCGTTGTCGCCATGGTGGGCGCCCGCTCTGCCGCCATGGCGTTCAATCGCCTGGTCGATGCGGAGATCGACGCCCGCAATCCGCGAACGAAGATGCGCCACATCCCGGCGGGGCTGCTCTCGCGAGCCTTCTGCTGGGGCTTTACGCTGGTCTCGAGCGCCGTATTGATGTTCGCCGCATGGGAGCTCAACCCGCTCTGCTTTCGTCTCGCCCCGTTGGCCCTTGCTGTCGTTTTCGCGCTACTCGTTCACCAAGCGCTTCACCCACTTCTCGCATCTGGTGCTCGGCTTCGCGCTCGGCATCGCGCCTGCCGCCGCCTGGATCGCCGTCCGCGGCTCGCTCGACCCGCGCATTCTGCTGCTGACCGCCGCTGTCATGTTCTGGACCGCCGGCTTCGACATCATCTACTCCTGCCAGGACTACGAATTCGACCGCGAAAACGGGCTCTTCAGCGTGCCGCGTCTGGTGGGCATTCGCAGCCGCCCTCTGCATTGCCCGAGCGCTGCACGTCCTGATGATCGTTTGCCTGCTGCTGCTGGTCTGGCAGATGCACCTCGGGCGCATCAGCCTCGCGGGCGTGGCGGCTGTCGCCGGCCTGCTGATTTACGAACACGGCATCGTCAAGCCCGACGACCTTTCGCGCGTGAACGCGGCCTTCTTCACCATGAACGGCTGGGTGAGCGTGTTATTCTTCGTTTTCTGGGCAGCCGACGTTCTGCTGATCGCATGAGCACATCTAATGAAGAGTCACATTCGAAGATCGCGCGCCTCGAAGCGCATCCGCGAAAAAGTGGAAGCGGGCGAGCGGCTGTCCTTCGACGACGGCGTCGCGCTCTACCGCATCCAGCGATCTTCTCGCGCTCGGCTACATGGCGAACATCGTCCGCGAGCGGCTGCACGGCGACGTCACTTACTTCAACGTCAACCGCCACATCAACCCCACCGACGTCTGCGTGGCCAGTGCCGCCTTTGCGCGTTCGGCAAGCAGAAGCAGGATCCGAACTCCTACACCATGTCGCTCGAACAGGTCTGGGAAATGGCAGGCAAAGGCTGGAGCGAAGCGATCACCGAGTTCCACATCGTCGGCGGACTGCATCCGGAGCTGAATCTCGACTGGTTCTGCCAGATGCTGCGCGGCCTGAAGGAACGCTACCCGCAGATTCACCTGAAGGCGTTCACGATGGTCGAGATCGGCTACTTCGCGCGCCGCGAGAAGATTTCGATCCGCGAAGTGCTGGAGCGACTGCGCGACGCGGGGATGGATTCGCTGCCCGGCGGCGGCGCCGAAATCTTCAGCGAGCGCGTGCGCCGCATCATCTGCGATCACAAGCTGACCGGCGACGAGTGGCTGGAAACCGCCCGCACGGCGCATGAGCTGGGCCTGCATTCCAACTGCACCATGCTCTACGGGCACATCGAGAACGAAGAGGACCGCGCCGATCATCTCGTGCGTCTGCGCGCCCTGCAGGACGAGACCAACGGCTTCGTCACCTTCATTCCGCTGGCGTTTCATCCGGACAACACGGCGCTCTCGCATATTCCGAAGACCACCGGCTTCGACGACCTGAAGAACATCGCCATTGCGCGCCTGATGCTCGACAACATTCCGCACATCAAGGCCTACTGGGTGATGATGACGCCGAAGGTCGCGCAGGTGGCGCTGCGTTTCGGCGCGGACGATATCGACGGCACGGTGGTCGAGGAGAAGATTTACCACGATGCCGGATCGACGGTGACGCAGTCGCTGCGGCGCGGCGAACTGCTGCGGCTGATCAAACTGGCCGGCCGCACGCCGGTGGAGCGCGACACGCTCTACCGGCCGGTGCAGCGCACGGAAACCGCCTTCACCGTTCTGGTGTAATCCGGCCTGATCGCTTCACCTGTGCCCGTACTCCGTGAAAACGTAGTCTCTCGTCTTCACCGTCGTGTGGCACGCGAACCCGCACTTGGCGTCGTTCCCCTGCGGCGGCTTGTCAGCCAAGGTGCCGGGCGTGAACGTATCGGATGCAGCGTCATAGTCGAACACGCCTATCCCCACCCGCCGCTGTCCGCGAACCTCTTGCTGTCCTTCACCATGAAGTCGACGTCATGCTGGGTGCCCGGCACCGTCGCAGCGGGGAACGTCTCCATCTTTTTCGGGTTCCAATGGATCTTCGCCATCTTGGAGCCGTCTGGGAAAGGCTTGCCGTTGCCGGGAACGCCGGCCTGGTAAGCCTTGATCATCACAGGATTAGCGAGGATCGCAGCAATCATGGGGTCCGTCCTGACTGATGGAGACAACCTGCCAGGCCTCGTATCCTCTGAACTCAGAGAACGCGAGCCCATTCGGCACTTTCAGCGTGTACTTGTCCTGCGCGGAAATGGCCCAGCCGCCCAAGACGGCGAGCACTCCCATAATAATCGCAATCGTCAGCATCCTTTTGCCCTTCATCGCCAGCATGTCCTGGGCAAGTCCAGCGCCGATCGGGTTTCCGGCGTTATCTTATTGCATTCGAGGAGCTTGCAAATCCGCTGGCACCGCTCGACGTGTCGAGTGTCGAAATCCGGTCTCGAACGGGCGACCGTCTCGAGGCGGACACCGTTGAAACGCGACACCGTCCAGAGCCATTGGAACGCACCGCCTTCAACGTTCTGGTGTGGAGTTGTTAGCCGGCTTTTCGTTTTGCCCGTGACCGGTGCGGGCGATCCAGTTCGAGCGCGCGGTCGAGCAGCGTTTTGATGACCGCCTGACGGCTGATGTTAAGCCGCGCCGCACGCTCATCCAACATCCGAAGCATACCCTCGGTCAGGTCCAGATTCACGCGGCGGACCGGTCTCACCACGGTGAACTTGTTAGTGAAGTAGCGGGAGACGTCTTCGCCGCGCGTCGCCTTCTCGGCAATCTCGTCGGCGGATACGGTCTTAGACGTTTTCGGCATAGCACGAAGAAAGGGGCTCGGGAGCAGGAAATGTCAGCGTGCGACACTACTAGATTAGCTATAGCTAGCTCCCAGAGGCCAGCGGAGCCGGGAGGCGCCATACGCCTACAACAGCCGAACTTGCCAAGCTCGTTTGCGGTGCCCCTGAACCGGGATCGGTTTTGGCAGAAATTCTTCAACATATCGAAATAACACTCTCGGTTATTTTGACGGAAATGGCTAAGATACAGGGGGGTGATGAGAGCAAGCGTTTAGCTCTCGTTGGGCCCTTCCTAGGGAGAAGCCTATTAGAAGTATCTTTTACAGCTCTGATCGGACGACTAGACCCTTTCAGAGTTTTGGTGATCAGAGAAATGCAGATGCGGCCCGACTACTCGGCGGATAAACGAAGTTTGGCGTCGATCCAATGGAGTGGCGACGTGCATTCTGAAAAGAAAGTCGAGGATCTCTGGCGCCAGGATCGCAGCGTTAAGGACATGACCCGAGCCCTGCTGGGCGACTACTATGACCATCTGTTTTGGCGCCGTGCGTTTCAATCCCTGCTTGATTCAGTACCCGACGGTCGCGGTGGTGAGTGGATGCGTTCCCTTCGCCTTATCGAGCCGGAGGCGTTCATGGCTCGCATGAGGCGGCAATCTGCCGCGGTTTACTCGGCGTGCTCTAAGGGCGTTCATCACGAATTCGTGGTACCAGCGGCGAGCTATTACGACCCCGAAATGATTCGGGAGCAATGGCGGAGCGCGACCGAAGTGATCTCAACCGCGGCACTGGCCGCAAACGCCAGCAAGGACATTCTTTTCGCTCTGCCTCTCGATAAGGCGATCGAATGTTTCGAACGAATACAGGAATAACATGTCTGCTGTTGAGAACTTCGATTCTGCCAATTTATTGCTCGCGGCGGAAGAGTGCGATCCGACTGAGTTTGCGAGATTCCATCGCTTTTCTTCCAATGATCGGCGGGTGATCAACAAGCTCATTGCCCACGGCCCCGTGCTCCTTCAAGGCGGCAGAGGCTCTGGCAAGAGCGCCCTGATGATAGCTGCATCGCAGCAGTTGGCGCCATTCGTACCCGCTGCAGGCGTTTTTGGCGTGTACCTTAGCCTGCGCCATATGCCGCTTCTCAGGAGCTCCGGTAGAGAATACGAATCGATTTTCTGCGGTCTCGTTTCGCAACAGATCAATGAATTACTGAAAACCACGGGCGAAAGCTTCGCTTACTCTGACAACATCGCATCACTCCAATATGAGATCGCAAATCTGTCCCGGGCTCTCGAAAAGCGAATCGTACTCCTGTTCGACGACGCTGCGCACATTGGTCGCGAGGCATCACTAGAAGAGTTCTTCGATATCTTTAGAACCATTTCCAGTAGCACTGTATCCTGCAAAGCCACAATCTACCCTGGGGTAACAAACTTCGGAAAGCGCTTTGACGTTTACAACGACGCGAATGTGATCGACGTGGTTCGCGATGAGGATCAGCCGGGGTTTGACGCCCTCTTTGCTGAGGTTCTCGCTGCACGTTTTCCCGAATTGGTGAATCGAGAGATCACCTCGCCTCTTAAGATCGACCAAGTTGCGGGCTTTCTTGGCCAAAGTGTACTGGGCAACATGCGCGGGTTCGTGTTCGCATGCAATGAATTGGCGGATCGCACCGGAGGAAGGTCGATAGGCCTGGTTAGCTTAGGTGAGACGCTCTTGAATCTCGCGATGAATTACTACTGGCCCCTTCTTGAAGAAGTCAGTCCGAAACTCGGGAAGTACGTGCCCATGGTCGAACCTGCCCGACAGATCGCCGAAGCGATATTGCAGGAGTGTGGCTCAAAGAGCCCAGTTCGACGTCACGCACTCGTGCATCGGGAGATCGTTACTCGGCTCCCAAAGCCGTTTGAAATCCTCGAATATGCAGGGTTCCTATCAAAGAGAGAATCTTCGAGGGCGCTAAAGTCCGGCGGCCGAGGTGCGCGGTTTGCGGTAAATCTTTGCTTGCTTCTCGAACACGTTCCGGGGACGCGGCTAACAGCGGAACTGTTTGAGCGCTGGAAGACAGAAAAGGAAGAACCAATCGAATTTCACGTCCGCGGTTCTCAATTGGCACGAATTGAAAACCCGGATGTATCCGACGCCGCTGAGCTTGAAATCCTGAACGGGCCAATTGACAAGCTGAAGAAGTCGCGCGCCTACCCATACGGCTTAACAGATCACATGATCGATACGCTCCGCGAGGCGGGGATCAATACGGTAGGCGATCTGAGTCGTACCCCTGACGAGGATCTTGATCGGCTTGACTACGTCGGTACCGCCACAATTCGCAGAATGCGGAACGTGCTGGGCCAAGCCGTTTGGATGTGAGCATCGTCCAACCGTCCGCTCATCAACCGACCCCCTCTTGCAGCCTGCTAAATCTCCAGCATTCCCGAGCTGTCCCCGAGCTTGTCCATATGGATCCCGGACTTATCCAGAATCGCCAGCAGCAGATTCGCCATCGACGTCCGCTCCGGGAACTTCAGATGCCGCCCGCCCTGCAGCCTGCCCGACGCCCCGCCCACCAGCACCAGCGGCAGCGGGAAATGGTTATGCTCATTCGAATTGCTCATCGAGCTCCCGTACAGAATCATCGAGTGATCGAGCAGCGTCCCGTCGCCGTCCGGCGTCTTCGCCAGCTTGTCGATGAAGTACGCCAGCAGCGTCACGTGGTAGTTGTTGATCTTCGTCAGCTTCACGATCGTCGCCGGATTGTTGCCGTGATGCGACACCGAATGGTGCGGCTCCGGCACGCCGATCTGCGGGAAAGTGCGCTGGCTCAGATCGCGCGCCAGCATGAACGTCGAAATGCGCGTGATGTCCGCCTGATACGCCAGCGCCTGCAGATCGAACATCAGCTTCGCGTGCTCATCGAACGACTCCGGCACACCGATCGGCGTCTCGGGCACTGCCAGATTCGCTGTCGCCTGCTGCTCCGCTTTCTGAATGCGCCGCTCGATTTCGCGCACGTTGTCGAGGTAATCGGCGATGCGCGCCCGGTCCTGCGCGCCCAGGCCCTTCTCCAGCCGCCCGGTCTCGCGCGTCACCGAATCCAGAATGCTGCGGTCTTCGCGCTTGTGCTCGCAGGCGCTCTGTTGCGCTGCTGAACCGTCGCCGAACAGCCGCTCGAACACTACGCGCGGATTGATCTCCATCGGCAGAGGCGTGCTCGCCGTCTTCCACGCGATCGAATTCATGTACGCGCAGCTGTAACCCACGTCGCACACGCCGACCAGTCCGGTGTCTTCGGTGCCCAGTTCGAGCGAAGGCAGCGGCGTGTCCTGCCCGATCTTTTCCGCCGCGATCTGGTCGATCGTCATGCCCGCCCGAATGTCGTCGCCTTCGGTTCGTTTGGGATGCACGCCGCTCAGATAGTACGGAGCGCAGCGCGAGTGGTCGCCGCCGCCGTCGCCCTGCGATTCCGCTCCGATCGCAGCGAGGCCGCTGACGACCGTGAGGCGCTCGCGATACGGCTCGAGCGGCTTCAGCGTGGGCGTGAACTCGAAGCCCTTGCCTTCGGTCGCGGGCGTGAACTTGTCCATTACCTTGCCGTGCGGGATGTAGATGAAGCCCAGCCGGCTTTTCGGATTCGCCGCCGTGGCGGCCAGTGCCGTCGATGCGGGAACCATCGAATCAAGCAGCGGCAGCGAGACCGCCGCGCCCACGCCCCGCAGCACCGTGCGCCGCGACAAGTGCTTCTTCGAGATAAATGACATTGTTTGAAGCTCCCTGACTAAAATCCCGCCGACTGCGCCTGCGACCTTCTCATCTGGAACGGCGCGCTCTTCACCACGCCCAGAACCAGCGATGAAAAACGGTAATCGTTGCGCGCGGCATCGTGCACGATGGCGCGCATCGCCGGCATGTCGTAGTACTCCACGCCGCGTCCCAGCGCGTATGTCATCAGCTTGGTCGTCATCGTGCCGACAAACACATTGGGCCGGCTCAGCAGATACTTGCGCAGGTCCGCCACGCCCGCCACCTTCGTGCCGTCCGACATCACGCCCGACGCGTCGATCGGCGCGCCATCCTCGCCGCGCAATCGCCACGCGCCGACCCCGTCGAAATTATCCAGCGCGAAGCCGAGCGGGTCGAGCACCTTGTGGCATCCCGCGCAGGGCTCGTTCGTGCGGTGCTGCTCCATGCGCTCGCGCACGGTCATCTGTTTCGCGCCCGCCGCATTCTCCTTCAGCGGCGGCACACCGGCGGGCGGCGGATTGGGCGGCGTCCCCATGATGTTTTCGAGCAGCCATTTGCCGCGCTGCACCGGCGACGTGCGGGTCGCAACCGACGTCACCGTCAGGATGCTGCCCTGGCCGAGCAGACCGCGCCGCGCGTCGTCGGTAACCGCAACGCGCCGGAACTGGCTGCCATCGATGTTCGGAATGCCGTAATGCCGGGCCAGGCGATCGTTGACGAACGTGTAGTTCGCGTTCAGCAGATCGAGCACGTTGTGGTCTTCATGCATGATGCTGCCGAAGAACAGCTCGGTCTCCTGTTTGAAGGCCTGGCGGAGATTATCGTCGAAGTTCGGAAACTCTTCCAGATCGGGATTCGCGCCGCGCAGATTGCGCAGATAGAGCCACTGCCCGGCGAAATTATCCACCAGCGCCTGCGCCTTCGGATCGGCCAGCATGCGCCGCACCTCGCGCTCCAGCACGGCGGGCTTGTGCAGCTTGTTCTGGCTCGCGAGATCGAGCAGCTCGTCGTCCGGAATGCTGCTCCACAGGAAGAACGAGAGCCGCGACGCGAGATCCAGATCGCTGATGCGGTAATTGGCGTCCGCCGCGACGGTGGCAGGATCGCGCTCAAACCGGAACAGAAACTGCGGACTCGCCAGCATGCGGCGCAGCGCCAGTCTCGATGCCGCTTTCGAACGTTCCTTTATTGCGGCCTTCCTGATAGAAACCGAGCAGCGTCTCCAGATCGGAATCCGTCGCCGGTTCCCGATAAGCATGCCGCGCCAGCGTCGAAATGATCTTCCGCGCGCAGGGAATTTCCTCGGCCGCCGTCGCCGGATGGCACACGAAAATCTTGCGGCGGCTTGGCGTGTCGCCGGAGCCTTTCGCATTGAACGGACCTGCGATGCTGACGCTCAGCACATGCGGCAGGCCGCGCGGATCGCTCGGGTCGAACGTGCTGCGCTCGAGCGGCTCGTTCAGATCCTCGACCGGCCCGTAAGATCTCTGCAGAAACGCCGCCGTCACCGTCTGCGGACCGGCCTTCACGAACACGCGCACTTCGAGCGTGTCGGGCGGCTGCGACATGCTGAGCTTGGTCGCGCCCGCCGGATCGAATCCGCCTTCCTTCACCTTCTCATTGGCGCCCAGCACCGGCTTCGACAGCGGATTGATCGTCAGCGCTTTCAGTCGCGTGCCGTTCAGCGCGATTTCGAGCGTCTCATCCGGCGCACTGCCGCCGAACAGCAGATCGACGGTCGACTTCAGCATCTTCACTTTGAACACGTACTCGCCATCGAGCGGAAAATTGTGATGCACCAGCACGCCGCCGCGCGTTCCGAGCGGCAGCCCTTCGATATGGTCGATCCTGCGAAATGTCCGATCGCACGCGATACGTCGCCACGATCGGCGCGGTCGCCGGATCGCCCACCGCCAGACGGCTGATCTTCGCCGCAGCCGAGACGTAGCGCTCCTGCAGCGCCGGTGAGAGCCCGAGCACGTTAGCGACATTGTCGAACCCGTAGCTCGCATCGTCGGCAGGCAGGTAATCGTTCGCGTCGATGTTGATGGCCACCAGATCGCGGATCGCGTTCGCGTACTCCGCGCGATTCAGCCGATGCAGCGCCGGACGCCCGGGATTGGGCTGCGCCAGCGCCGCCTTGTCGATCGAGGTCTCGATGTAGGTGGCCAGCTGGTCGTACGCGGCTTTGTCAGGCCTTGGCATGCCGAGCGGCGGCATCGCCCCCGTGCGCAGCTTTTTAATGACCTTTTCCCACGTCTCCGCGTCGTGCCCGGCGTTTGCGAGATCGAGCTTATCGAGCGCCAGCCCGGCGATCTTCGTCTTTGCGTTGTGACAGCTGACGCAGTACTTGTCGACGAGCGCGCGCTCGCTGGTTTGCGCCGCTGCCAAACCCGCCGCAAGCACGGTCAGAACCCCAATATTCAGCGCAGATTTCACCTTTCTCATCATATCCGCCGGGCCGCGGACGTGGGTGTCAAATTACCGGCTAACGCCAACCAGCGTAAGCACTAATGCGCTACAATCGAGGCGAAATCATGCGCGCGCAACTGCTTCTCCTCAGTGTCTTTTTCACCACGATCGGACTTCACGCCCGCCTTGACGCACAGGACACGCGCATCGTCGACGCCACGGAAGCCCGCCAGAAGGAAACGGTTCGCTCCCTCATCGCGCAAAAAGTCGACGTCAATGTCGCGCAGCCTGACGGCACCACCGCCCTCCACTGGGCCGCACGCGCTGATGATCTCGAAACAGTCGATCTGCTGATACGCGCCGGCGCAAACGTGAAGGTCGCGAATCGTTTCGGCGCCACTCCTCTTTCGCTTGCCGCAACCAACGGCAACGCGGCGATTGTCGAAAAACTTCTCACCGCCGGCGAAGACCCGAACGCAGTCGTTTCCGTGACCGGCGACACCGCTTTCATGATCGCCGCGCGTACCGGCAAGACCGAGGCGCTGCTTGCATTCCTGAAGCACGGTGCGGACGTCAACAAGTCGAACAACGACGGCCAGACCGCGTTGATGTGGGCCGCTTCCGCGAAGAACGCCGACGCGGTGAAGCTTCTGATCGATCACAAAGCCGACGTCAACGCGAAGACGCATACCGCTCCGCCGCCCAAGCCGCTCGACACGATCTTCTCCGCGCCCTATCCGGTCGGCGGCATGACCGCGCTGCTCTTTGCCGCGCGACAGAACGATTTCGCCTCCGCGAAAGTCCTGCTCGATGGCGGCGCCAACATCAATCTCGGCGCGGCCGACGGCACCACCCCGGTTCTCGTTGCGGTCCTCAACGGCCACAACGCACTGGCGAATTTCCTGCTCGAACACGGCGCCAATCCCAACCTTGCGGACGGCAAGGGCCGCGCCGCGCTCTACGCCGCCGTCGATATGCGCAATCTCGAATGGTCGACGCGTCCCGCGCCGCCGGAAAAGGACGCGATGACCGAACTCGAACTCATCAACTCTCTGGTCGCACACGGTGCCGACCTGAATCAGCGTCTGACGAAAAAGGTCCCCTTGCGCGGCCAGCCGTCGTTCGACGGCCGCTGGGCCAACATGATCGGTGCCACGCCGTTCTGGCGCGCCGCCCAGTCGGACGATGTTACGGTGATGAAGCTGCTCAAGGACAAGGGCGCGGATCCGAACATCGCCGCGACGGACCACACCACACCGCTGATGGTCGCCGCCGGTGTGGGCTGGTCGGATGGACAGAGCCACGGCAATCAGGCGGAGGCGCCCGAAGCGATCAACCTGTGCATCCAGTGGGGCGGCGACGTGAACGCGAAGAACGATGTCGGCTACACCGCGCTGCACGGCGCGGCTTTCCGGGGCGCGAACGACGTGGTGAAGCTGCTGGTCGAAAAGGGCGCGCGCATGGACGTGAAGAACCAGGAAGGCAAGCTGCCCGTCAACATGGCGGAGGGCATGCACATCGGCCCCGGCGGCTGGGTGGAGCACCTCGATACCGCGACGCTCCTGCACAAGCTGATGGCCGAACACAACCTCAGCGCCGGGAAATAAAACTACGAGAGCGCCGCAAAATAGAGCTACGAGACTGCCACTTGCGGCGCGGCCCCGACTAATCCCGGCTGCTTCTGCCCGAACGCCGCTTCGTAGCGCGCGGTGAAATCCGCGGCAGGCCCGCTTACGAGGTACATGGGAACGTCGCGGCCGTCCTTTGTGTGGACGAAGCCGCGGTCTTCGCAGTCGATCATCCCGCGTACCAGCCGGTATGTCTCTTCGGACAGATTCACGCGACCCGCGACGCCGCTCGACTCCATGCGTGACGCAAGATTGACCGTGTTCCCCCAGATGTCGAAGGCAAATTTCCGCGTGCCGACGACGCCCGCCACCACGGGTCCGCTGTGCAGACCCACGCGGATATCCCAGCCGGTCAGCGGCGCGAAGTTTTTTACTACGGCGACCATTTCGAGCGCGGCCATCACGGCATCCACCGCATGCGCGGGGCGCGCCTCGGGAAGTCCGCTGACAAACATGTAAGCGTCACCGATGGTTTTCAGCTTCTCCAGCCCATACCGCGCCATGATTTCGTCGAACGCGGTGAAGTAGAGATTCAGCCTGTCGACCAGCGCTTCGGCGCTCAGCTGTTCGCTCGACAGCGTGAAGCCGACGAAGTCCGTGAAGCAGACCGTAACGTCGTCGAAGGCCACCGGACGAACCGTGCCGCTGGCTTTCAGTTCCTCGGCCACCGTTTCCGGCAGAATGTTGAGCAGCAGGCGCGTGGCCCTCGCGTTCCTGCCGCTGGATTTCGTCGCGCTGTTCGCGGATCTCAACCGTGCGCTCTTCGACAATCTCCTCGAGGCGCGTCTTTTCCGCGACCAGCTGTCGCGTGCGCCACCCACGATCTCGCGCACCGCGAGGCCCGCCAGCACGAGATAAATCGCGTACGCCCACCAGGTGCGGTACCACGGCGGCGCCACGCCGAAGGCCAACCCGGAGTTTTCGACGATGCTCCCGTGCGGGCTGCGGGCGCGCACGCGGAAGTTGTAAGAACCCTCCGACAGATGCGTGTATTCCTTCCGTGTTTCGCGGCTCCAGGGCGACCAGCCGCGATCGCTGCCCTCGAGAAAGACCTGGTATTCGACGGCTGCCGGATCTTCCGCGAACGGCGCGGCAAACAAAAAGAGCAATGCGTTCTGTCGATACGACAGCTGCGTCGCCTTAAGATTGCCCGCGCCGGCGTAGATCGTTTGATCGTCCGCAGTCGTGCCGATGCGGCGGACCAGCACCTGAAAATCGGCGTCGGGATTGCCGTAGAGAGCTTTCTGCCAGCGATGCAGAACTCCTTTGCCGCCGAAGGCCCACGCCGTCGCGTCAGGGTCAAAGCTTATTCCGTAGATTCCCTGAATGCCGGAACTGTAGAGCGGCGCATGGAGGGCACGGTAACCGCCGTCCTTCCTGTACAGTACATCGTGGTAGAACTTGCCGGTGATCCAGACACTGCCCGACGCGTCGTCGAAGATGTCAAACACGTCCCGGCTGCCGTCGGCATACTCGCTGCCGAATTCGGGGTCCGGTTCAAACCGGCGATTGGCTTCCGACCAGCGACGAATGCCGCGCGGCGTGGTAAAGAGCATGCGGCCCTGAAACAGTCGCGGGTTTTTCAATCCGGCGGGCGCCCCCTGCTGATCGGTGAAGCTTTCGGACTGCGACTTCCCGGCCGCGAAAATCGATGCGCCAGACGGCCTCTCTGGTCGTGGCCCAGACTCTTCCGTCGGTATCTTCGCGCGCCGAAAGAAACTGCTGTCCGGCTGCGGAGAACTCAGCGTTCTTCGTCCACGAAGTGCCCCGCCGCTGCAGAACGAAGACGCCGGCGCGCCCGATGGCATAGACGAGCGAAGGGTCGCGCATCGAAACCACCACATCGTTCATCACCGGGTCCTTCGGCGCTAATACCAGCCCGGCATGACCTGAGGCCACTGCGAAAATGCCTGTGTCGGTCGCCGCAAGCAACTGGCCTTCGCGCGGAATCACTACGGAAACCCCTGTGTCGATGCCGGGAATCCGTTCGAATCTCGGCGCCTCGCCGGCCGTGGTCTGCAGGGCGAAAAGGCCGGCGCTGGTGCCGGCGTAAACCACGCCGCCCGCCCGCACCACACATTGCACAGCGCCCTGCAGCCCGAGATCGGCGCCAAAACGGCTCAGGCCGGGGTTGAGATACGTGATGCCGGTCTTGCCGGCCAGCCAGACTCCGCCCTGCCGGTCACGAAAGATGGCAGCGATGTAGTCGCCCGTCAGACCGTCGGCCTGCGTCAGAATCCGGTCGATCCTGCCTTCGCCCGAGACCAGCACGAGGCCCCCTTTTTGTGTTCCCGCCGCGATTTCGCCGTCCGGGAAAACGTCGAAAGTGTAGAGGAGGTTCGCCGCAAAGTAAGCGTCGGCCGCGGTGGGGAACGGTTTCACGCCATCCGCGTCGAGGCGGAAGAAGCCTGCAGGCGTAGCAATCATTCCGCCCGCCTGCGTGGACGCACCCGCTGTCACGCCGAGCTTCTGAAACACCTCGCCGCCAGGGACGGGCGCGAGCGTATTGCCATCCATTCTCAGCAGGCCTTTTTCGCGGGTCTTGACGTAGATCGCGTCGTGAATCGCGATGGCCCGGCCAAAGTTTGAAACGGGACGCCAGACCTTCAGCGAGCCGTCCGGATTCAACCGGAACAGCCGCTCGTAGGCGCTGAAGTAGATGCCCTGCGAGGTGGGCAGAATGCGCCACACATCGGAGAACTTCCGATCACCGGCGGGAACTTTATCGAGGAGCGAAACAAACTGCATGTTGCCGGCCGCATCAGGCTTCAGGATGCCGAAGATCCCCTGCCCGCCGACATAAACAGTGCCGCCCTTGTCAACCGTAACGGCACGCACGACAGAACTGTTGCTGAGGCGGATGGAGCGCCACGACTGGCCGTCGAACTCGAGCAGCGCATCGGTGTTGCCGAAGTACATGATGCCGCGCCGATCCTGCGCGATGGCCCAGTTTTCGGGCAGCGCGCCATATTGATCGGGCAGGTAGCGGCGGAAAATGTAAGAGCCGGTTTCCGGGCTGAGTGCAGCGCGGGTAAGGACCGGTGCCAGGGCGATGGCAAGAACAGCGGCAGCGAACGGGCGAACCCGGATCACGTATTCAAGCTTACTGCGTCAGGGCGCGTTTACGAAGGAAGCCGAGAACCAGCAACCCCCCGGGAATAAGCAGGAGTGTGCCCGGTTCGGGCGAGGGCGGGTCGATCTGCGAAGTCCCCATGGCGTTATCGAAACCTGAACCGTCCGTTCCGCCCGTGAGTTGAATGACGGTCATCACGTCAGCGTAATCCTCGGCCGGAGGATTGAACGTAACCGAATCGGTAAGATCGTTCGGAATGTCCGGTGCTTACGCTTAGCATCTGAACCTGGGGAGTCGTGCCTTCCAGCGAAGTTGTGCAGGTCGGGGCCGAACCGTTGTACGTCGGGCCGTTCTGAAAGTTAGAGTCCAGGCAGTAATACTGGGTGATCGTGACATCGCCAAAAGGCGGGTCCATGCCGAGAGATGCACCACCGGCAAGCGGGCCCGAATCGATGACGAACAACCAGTCGATGACATAGGTCGCGTCCTGGCCGGGCGCCACCGTGATCGGGCTGTTGTCGGATCCCGTGATGTCGAAGCCTGTTACTCCTGTCTGGCCCATCCCTATTGGAGTTGGACTGAGATCAACTTGCGACGCCGTGAGCGGGGTACCGCCGCTTGACTGGAATAACTGAAAATTGAAATTCGAGAAGTTAAGAATTCCGTTTGCGCAGGGGGTTGCGATGCTGGAGAACTGATCTTCGTAAGACTGCAGCGTCCCGCCCGTCGGGCAGGGAGTCAACGACAGCCCCTCCGCGTGCAGGGTTGTAGCCATGACGCTTAAGAAGACGAGGCTGAGTAGGTTGCGCATGGTTCGTTGTCCGAGGATTTCATAGTAACCCCTATTGGCAGCGAAACAGAGAGTCCTAGTACTCTCAAAAGGTCACAGCGGGTACTGAACCGAACGTGATATCAACGATTTGCCGCGATCGAAATCGTGATATGTGCGACGTAAAAGTCCCGCTGGTTCCCTCGAGAGCGGTTCGCACCATATCGGCGAACTCCTCCGGCGTGTAGGCGCGACGGATGGATAACCTTCCGTCGGCGGCCGCTTCCTTTCCGATCAGCGGACAAAGAAACACCGTGAACAGCACGAGCGGCAGCGGATGCCGGATCAGATCGTGAATGACGAACCGCCGCGCCGACCGGCTCACATTGCGGATGAGCGCGACGATCTCGTCGGGAGTGAGATGATGCGCGGTCAGCGTGCACACGGCGACGTCGGCATCGGGCAGCTTGTCCGTCACTGCGTCGGCTGCGATCACAGGCGCCGCTGTCGTCGCCGGCGGCTTCAGATCCACGCCGATCACCTCCACGCCCATGCGGCGATCGCAGATATTCGAGCAGCGCGCCGCCGCCGCACCCGATATCGAGCACGCGCCGCACAGGCCGGTCGTCGTTGCGGATGAACCGCTCGATCGTCGGGAAAAGTCCCCAGGCACTTGTTGATGAAGTTGAGATCGCGATGAAACCGGTCGAGCACCGGACCCGCCAAGTCAGGCGAGTCCATCAGCTCAGGTTCGAGCGACCGGATCACTTCCCGCGCGCCAGCCCCAGCGCGCGAATGCGCTTGTGCAGATTGGTCCGCTCCATGCCCAGCGCCCGCGCCGCGCTCGACACGTTCCAGCCCGCCTCTTCCAGTGCCCGCAGCACATGCTCGCGCTCGGCCGACTCCCGCGCCTCCTGCACACTCGACCGCGTCCCGTTGTCCCGCTGCGGGATGCGCAGCTCCAGCGGAATCGCCGCCATCGTCGAGCACATCTTCCGCCGAGAGAATCGCCATCCGCTCCACCGCGTTGCGCAGTTCGCGCGCGTTGCCCGGCCAGCGCGCGGATTCAAACGTCTCCCACACTTCCGGGTCGAAGCTCTTCTTGCGGAATCCATTGCGCGCGCAGAAATCTTCCAGAAAGTACTCCGCCATCGGCCGGACATCCTGCGGCCGCTCGCGCAGCGCCGGCACGCGAATCGGCACCACGCTCACCCGGTAGTACAGATCCTCGCGGAACTTTCCCTGCGCCACCATGGCCTGCAGATCGCGATTCGTCGCCGACACCACGCGCACTGTCACGCGAATCGTCTGCTCGCCGCCCACGCGATGGAACTCGCCCTCCTGCAGCACGCGCAGCAGCTTGGCCTGCGAATTCGCATGCAGATCGCCGATCTCATCGAGGAACAGCGTGCCGCCGTCGGCCAGCTCGAACTTGCCGCGCCGCATCGACGTCGCGCCGGTGAACGAGCCCTTCTCGTGCCCGAACAGCTCGCTCTCGATCAGTTCGCCGGGAATCGCCGCGCAGTTCACTTTCACGAACGGCCCCGCCGCGAACGGACTCTGCGCGTGAATATGCGCCGCCAGCAGTTCCTTGCCCGTCCCCGACTCGCCGATCAGCAGCACCCGCGCATCGGACCGCGCTGCCATCCCCGCCTGCTCCACCGCGCGCGTGAAACGCCGGGCTCGCGCCGATCATCTTCGATCCCTGGGCTGATCCCTGCGCCACCGCCTCGCGCAGCCGCCTGTTCTCCTGCTTGAGGCTGCCCTGTTCGAGCGCATTCTTCACCGCGACCATCACGCGGTCGCGGCCCAGCGGCTTTTCCAGAAAATCGAAGGCGCCGGCGCGCGTGGCTTCGACGGCATCGGCAATCGTCGCGTGGCCGGAAATCATGATGACCGGCGCGGTGATCTCGGCGGCCTGCAGTTCGCGCAGCAGATCGATGCCGCTCGCATCCGGCAGCCGCACGTCCATCAGGAACAGATCGATGCGTGTGCGGTCCGGAAACGCGCGCATCTCGGCGGCCGAACCCACCGCGTTCACCTGATAGCCCTCGCGCTCCAGAATCATGCGCAGCGAGCGGCCGATGTTTTCTTCGTCGTCAACGACCAGAATGCGCCGGGATGGCATGCGCGCCTAGACCTGTTTGACGCCTGTGCGGCAGCAGGACGCGGAAACCCGCCCCGCCCAGTTCGCCCGCAATCAGCAGAATGTCGCCGCCCGAAAGCAATGCGCTCTTGCGCGCGATCGAAAGCCCGAGGCCCATGCCGCGCTTCTTGAACGAAATCGTCGGCTGGAAGAGCGATTTGCTTCGCCAGCTCGCTCAGCCCCGGGCCGGAATCGTGAACTTCAATAGCGATTCGGTCCATGCCGTCTTCCAGCGGACACACGCGCGTGAGAATCTGCCCCCCTTCGCCCGCGGCCTCCGCGGCATTTTCCAGCAGATTCACCAGAATGCCTTTCACCAGATCCTGATCCGCCAGCGCGATGGGCGCGTTCGCCGCCACCTCCACCGCGTACCGCACCTCCGGATGCGCCGACTTCAGAAACGCGATGCGCTCCTCCACAATCGCGTGCAGATCGAGCTTCTCCGGACAAATCGGCGGCTCCGACGAGAACTCCGAAAACGCCCGAATGCGCCGCTCGAGCGACTCAATCTCATCCACGACAATACCTGCGGCCTGCTCGAGAAACGCGCGATCCGGACTCTGCGCCCGCGCCACCATTTCTTCCACCGTCAGCCGGATCGGCGTCAGCGAATTCTTCACTTCGTGCGCCGTCTTGCGCGCCAGCACCTGCCAGCTGGCGAGCTGCGTCAGATTCACCAGCCGGTCGCGGCTGTGCTCCAGCTGCGCCGCCGTGCGATTGAACGCCTCCGTCGCCAGGCCGATCTCGTCCGTGCGCTCATTCGGCACGCGAATGCGGAAATTCCCGTCCGCCAGGCTCTTCAGCGCCTGCGTCAGATTGACGATCGGCCGGCTGAACCGCGTCGCCACCAGCCACACCAGGCCCAGCGCGATCATCCAGATCGCCGCCGCCAGCAGCGCCCACGCCGGAAACGATCCGCGCCGCAGAATGTCGAGCGAATCGACGGTCCGCCGCGCGTCGCCATACTGCCTCCGCAGGTCGCCCATCCGGATATGGAGCGGCCGTTCCCATGCCGTCACACCACCTTGGGTGCGCACCAGATAGACCAGCCGGCTGCCGCCATCGCCCATGAGCGCGAAGCCCTCGTCATCGTCAGGCGCCAGCAGCTCTTCAGCATTCGGCACCGTCACTGGCGCCACCCGCCCCGCCAGCGCGTCCGCCTTCAGCTGTTCGCGCGCCTGCTGATAATACTCGCGCCCGGTCTTCTCGAGCGACCGTGACAGATCGGACAGCTGATTCACCGGCGATTGCCGCAGGCTCTGATTCAGCAGCAGCGTCGTGAGCCAGACCGTCGCCCCCAGCGGAATCAGCGTCGCGGCGATGAACACCAGCGCCAGGCGCGTACGCAGGCTCATGCCGGTTTGCTCATCCGCGGGTGCTCCGGATCTCGGTCTTCTTCAGATCGGACATGCGGAACGGCCCGCTCGAGTAGAGCACACGCTCCTGCGGACTGCGCGGCGGCTTGCCGAACATCTCAATCAGGAAGCGCGTCACGTCGATGCCGGGATTGCCGATGATGCCGAGCTGATCCTTCGCGTCGTCGGGCCGCAGTTCGAGTTGAACGAAGAAGTCCTTGTCGGGTGGAACCTGTCCGCGGTCGATCACAAGGTTGTCGAGACAGATCGCCTCTGCGGCCTGGGCGGAAAGATGCGCCCAGGTATGGCGCGAGTCTTTCGACTGCGTCAGCTTCGTTACTGAAAAGCGCTCCTCCCAGATGTCGTAGCTCACCGCGAAGCTCGCCACACTCTGCGCCACCGGCAGCAGCGCGTTCGGCGAAGTCGAAACCTTCAGATGCCCGCTGAAGATCACAGTCGCACCGTCCTTCAGGCGCTCCAGCGGCTTGCCTTTGAGGAAATCGACGTGCGGCAGGTTGACGCGCAGGTAGTCGCCGTCGAGGTACACCGATAGCGAGTCCGAGGCGCCCCCCGCCGTGACCGAAGACACGCCCGCGCACAGGAGGATTGCCGCCGCCGCAACCGGGATGCGCGTTCTCAATAGTTCATACCGGCCATGAACACGGGCTCGATTCGCCCGTCGCGAACCGGAAACGCCATGGCCATCACAAAGACTCCCTGTTTATACCCGCAGCCGAGCGAGTGCCGCAGTGTGGCGGCGCGGTCGGACTGCCAAAGCATGCCTGCATCGTAGAATCCCTGCACAGTGCCCTGCCCCACCCGGTATCCGTATGTCACTTGGTTATGCACCACGCGGCTGCCGCCCACGGGATCGATCTGGTACCGGTCCCAGCCCTGCAGTGTCGAACTCGAGCCCAGCACGAACCGGTCGAAGAATGGCGCATTGCCGTCGATCGAACCTCCGAGGAATTCGTCAGACAGCGTTTGCCGGCCCATCGTCGCCTGGTATTTCGCATCAACCAGGTGCCGGGCATAAGCGTAAGTGGACCCGAGCGCATGAGTCGCGACGCGGAGGCTGTACCGTCCCTCGAATTGTTGCTGCACGCCGTTTCCTTCAATCTTATGCCTGTAGCTGATGTCGAAGGTGCCGGCATTGGCCGACTGGCGGGGACCGCCGGCATATTCCGACTCCAGCGTCTCGAAGCTCGTGCCGAATGACACCGTCACCGGCGCTATATTGAACACCAGTTCCGGCGCCAGGTTCCACCGCGCGCGATAGAGGTCGAGACCGCTCCCTGGCAGCGCGGCCAGCGTCGCCTGGTTCCACTCGACGTGGTAATCCTCGAACGTGAGGCCAAGGCGCATGCGGTCGCTCCCGCCGATCTCCGCGAACGGCGCGCTGTCGTATCGGGCCGTGAAGCCGGTGAAGTGCTCGGTCAACTCATCGCCGTTGCTGACCACGCCGAACGAGAGGTCGTTCTGCCGGACGTGGGTCGACGCATCCACTTCGCCTGAAAAACCCTGCTTCGAGTGATAGAGAAACTTCGGCAGCGATATGTCGAAGAAGAGGTCGCGCCGCACCACGTCAAAATTCACCCGCACCATCTCAGGGGTGCTGCCGCGCGAAAGATGCTGGGTAACCGTCCGGAAATGCATCTCCCTGCGGATTTCAGCCGAGAGATCTTCCAGCATGGCGGCATCGCAGTGCTGACCCACAAGGCTTCTTAGACGTTCCCGCAGGCGTCTGGGAAGTTTGGTCGGCATGCTCTGGCCTACCTCGATGCCGGCCAGCGAAACGGTCTCGATCATGTACTGCCGGTTGACGTTGGTTTCCGCAGCCTGCTGGATAAATTCCTGGCTTTCCGCGGACAGAACCAGCGCGGAAGCAAGCAGCAGACCGGGGATCGCTTTGATGGAGGCAAAGCGGGGGCGGAGAAAGCGAGGCATTGGCAGAAGGCGTGGCACGCCGTCTGCCTGATGGTAAACGATTGAAAAGGAAAATGGAAGCAACTCACCCACTGTGGTGTGCCGCTCACACTGTGAGGAAAGCCCTTATCGGAATTACAGCACTTTTGCCAGTTCGGTGGCGAAGGCGCTCTTTGGTTCCGGTTCCCGTTTCCTGCCGTTCGCCGCACCGTTGCGACGCTCCGGCGGACGTCCCGTCCCCGCGCCACTGGGGCGCTGGGCGGTGCGGGAATCCGGCCTGGGTCCACCGGCGGGTCCCGCGCTTCTGGCGGCGGGAGCGGTACCTTTGGACGGCTGGGCAGGGTTGGCGCGAAGAACTTTGTCTTCGAGAGGGGCTCGGTCGAAACGGCGGATGATGGCCTGCATTTCATCCGTTGTCGGGGCCTCGATGAACGCGAATCCTTTGGATTCCTGCGTTTCGTGGTTCCGTATTACCTTCACAGAATCCGCGACGAGGTCTTCAGCCGCGAGCCATTGTTTGATGTCGTCCGCAGTGACCCACACGGGTAAATTACCCAGAAAAACAGTAAAACTCATTCAGTAGCTACACAACTCCGTGTCTTGGAATTTTTTTTTGATGCCGGCTTTCAAGAGGGGGGACCCTGGCTTCTTGCCTGCCTGATAATAACAGACTGATTTTTGCGGTGCAATGTTACTCTGCCTGGTTAGGGTAACATCGCCGGAAAATTGAAAAAACTTAACGTTTCAGCATTGTCAACGATCCAGACTTCGCGGAATGTCCGACGCCAGCAGCCTTTCCCGGTCGGGACCGACAAGCACCACCCGCCAAATCCACGCCAGCGGCGTCGCTCCGGTGAATGCCACCGTCGGATCCGATTTGCTTCGCGGCAGATTCGTCAGCATGCCGTCGCCGGAGCGGATCAGATACGTCGGCGGAAACTTTGCGGATGCCGGGCTTTCGATCGCCACCCAGCCCACGCCCGGCTCTTCCACCACGAACGGCAGATCGAAATCCGGCTGCTTCGGCAGATGATCCAGCACCTGCGGGTCGGGCGAAGTTGAACTGTGTCGCCTCGTCCCGCAGGTAGAAGTCGGCTACCGGATTGGTTCTGGGAATGAAGTAGCGGAACGCAATGCCGTCGTCGTAGGCGCGCGCTTCCACATCGATCTGCCGGCCGAGCGTGCCGTTCTGCATGTAGTGAGCGATCAGGTAGTTGTAGTGCTGCGCGGGATTTGATCCGGATTCGGATGACATCAGGCCCGGATTCTCGCCCAGGTACGGCTCCTGATCGCGGAAGTCGAGGCCTATCCAGGAGGGGGCCAGCACGGGCTTGTCCTGATAGCTGATCTGAAAACCGAGCCGTGACCAGAGGGCACCGTGCGGCTGACCCACGAAGATCCGGAACTCCATTTGCCCGTTGGGCGAAACGACCCGCCGGGTATCCAGCTGCTGCCCCAGAACCGAGGCCGCGGCAAATTCGGTCTGGGCGTGGAGCGCCGCGAACGGAAGAAACAGCAGGGCCGCGGGTGCAAAGTAAGACGCGCATAAACAAAACGGGCTCGCTCGGGTTCTTCCCCCGGCGAGCCCGTGGTCTCAGTATATCGGGCTGGCGATTAAGCCGATGCCCAGGTGATGCCGGACGACTTCACCAGCGGAATCTGGCGCACCCGGATGCCCGACGCCGCGAAGATGGCGTTGGTTACCGCGGGCAGAATCGGCGGCATGGCCGGTTCTCCCAGCCCCGTCGGCGGGAAAGTCGTCTTCAGGAAGTGGCACTCGATCTGCAGCGGCGCCTGCGACATGCGGATCAGTTTGTGCTGATGGAAGTTCGTCTGCACAACACGACCGTTTTCGACCGTGATTTCCTGATCCATCAGCTCGGAGATACCGTCGATCATTCCGCCCTCGCAGATGTTCTCGGCGGCGCTCGGGTTGATGATCTGGCTGCCCACGTCGGCGGCCATCCAGATCTTATTGACTTTCAGCTTCTTGTTGATGACCGAGACTTCCGCCACCTCGGCGAAGTAACCCTGATGGCTGAAGTGGAAAGCCACGCCCATCCCGGTGTTCTTCGGAAGTTTCGTTTTGCCCCAGTTCGACTTCTCCGCGACCAGCTGCAGGACGCCCTTCATCCGGTCCGGATTCATGGTGCCCGGCGCGGCCGTCGCGGCATTCAGGAGGGCCAGTCGGAACTCAACCGGGTCCTTGCCCGCGGCATGCGCCAGTTCGTCGATGAACGACTGCATGACGAACGCCAGAGCATTGCTGCCCGGCGCGCGCATGGAGCCGGTGCGGATGCCGAGATTTTGCACCGAGGCTTCCGCGTGATAGTTCGGCACGAAGTGCTGCGGGAACTCCGTCGGTCCCAGGTTGGCAGCGGTGACAAAACGCTGGCCGTCGCCGTAGCTGACGAAGTGGTTGTGCCAGGCGACAAGCTTTCCGCTGGAGTCAACGGCACCCTTCAGATAGTGGAATCCGCCGGGACGATAGTAGTCGTGCTGCATATCGTCTTCGCGCGCCCAGAGCAGCTTCACCGGCATGCCGGCTTCCTTCGAAATGTAAGCCGCTTCCGCCATGTAGTCGTTGGTCAGACGACGTCCGAAGCCGCCGCCGCCGCGCACCATGTGCTGGGTGACGTCGCTCTGCTGAATGCCGCAAGCAGCCGCTGCCAATCCGCGGCCGCTGCCCGGAATCTGGCTGGTTGACCAGATTTCCAGCTTGCCGTCTTTGTAGTGCGCCGTGCAGTTCTGAGGCTCGAGCGGAGCGTGCGAGATGAACGGATACGCGTAGGCCGCCTCGACAACCTTGTTATCCGACTTGGCGAATTCCGCAGCGACGTCGCCGTCCTTGCGGAGGTCCCATTTCGGTCCGTTCTTATGCAGATCGTCGGCTTTCGCGGCGAAAGCAGTGCTGCTCATGCTCTTGCGCGCGGCGGGCTTCGTCCCACTGGACCTGCAGTTTCTTGCGCGCCGACTGCGCGTGCCACCAGGTCTCGGCCACGATCGCGATCCCGTTCTCGAGGCCCTTTTGGGGACCGGCATCGCCGAGAAGAATTGCATCGGTATCCGCGGGACGCTCGACGACGAACGCCGTCTTCACGCCGGGCATCTTCTTAATGTCTTCGATGTTCGAGCTGACCACCTTGCCGCCGAACACGCCGCATTTCTCGAACACCGCATACGCCATGCCCGGCACCTGCACGTCGATACCGAAGATCGGCTTGCCCGTGACGATGTTCGGCATTTCGCGCTGCGTCTGGCTCTTGCCGATGATCGTGTACTCGGAGGGATCCTTCAGCTTCAGCGTGGCGTCGAGCTTGGGAGTCGGCAGGGCGGCCATCTTCGATGCGAGTTCGCCGTAGCCGATGGTGCGGTTCGACGACTTGTGCATCACCTTGCCCATCGACGTGCTGAGTTCCGCTTCCGGAACGTTCCACGTCTGCGCCGCCGCCGTGATCAGCATGGCGCGCGCCGCGGCGCCGGCCTGCCGCATCGGCGTCCAGTTGGTCGGGGTCGCGGTGCTGCCGCCGGCGATCTGGCCGGCGTACTTCTTATCGTCAAAATCGGCCTGCTCGATTTTGACCTGCTTCCAGTCCGCGTCCATTTCGTCCGCGATGATCATCGGAAGCATCGTCTTCACGCCCTGGCCCACTTCGGGGTTCTTCGCGATGATTGTGACGGTGCCGTCGGCCGCAATCATCACGTAGGTGTGCGGATCGGGCGGAGGCTGCGGCGGGCCACCACGGCCCTGGGCCTTCAGATCGGGCTCCATGTAGAGACCGAGCATTACGCCGCCGGCGCTGGTCGCGGTTACTTTGAGGAAGGAACGACGATCAATATGTGCCATTTGGTGATCTCCTTATTCCCTTACTTCGCGGCCGTCTGCACGGTCCTGGCCGACGCGCTGGTGGTCGCGAGTTCGGCGGCCTTGTGAACTGCCTTGCGGATACGCGTATACGTACCGCAGCGGCACAGATTGCCGTTCATGGCGGAGTCGATGTCGGCATCTGTCGGCTTGGGCTTCTTCGCCAGCAGCGCCGCGGCGGCCATCATCTGGCCGGCCTGGCAGTAACCGCACTGCGGCACATCGATCTCGGTCCAGGCACGCTGTACCGGATGAGAACCGTCAGCGGACAGGCCTTCGATAGTCGTCACGGCCTGATCCTTCACGGCGGAAACGGGTGTTTGACAGGACGGAACTGCTTTGCCGTTCAGTTGAACGGTGCAGGCGCGGCACTGTCCGATACCGCAGCCGTATTTGGTGCCGCGGAGATTCATGATGTCCCGAAGGGCCCACAGAAGGGGCATATCGGCGGGCGCGTCGACCATGGTGGTCTGCCCGTTCACGTTCAGTTTATAGGCCATAAAGTTTGACTCGCGATCAAGAACAGCATATCCGATTTGGGGCCGCAGCGGGAGGGAAGTTTTCGGGTTAAGTGGATTGTCCGGTATAAGTTACAAGGTCTATCGGACATTACGCACCTGGCGTCGCGGATGAAAATTATTGCGAAAGCGGAATGCGCTCGATCAGTCCCGCCTCGGCTCCGCGCACAGCCTGCCAGACCACACTGCGCTCCAGCGTTGCCATTCGACCGTTTTTCCGGAACGCCAGACCAGCAAGATAGACGTCGGTGGTTCGCTGCGCGCCGGTCAGCCGCGTGGGGTCGAAGAGAGTGCCGTCGGTCAGAGTGACTTCGTCCGGCCAAAACCGATAAGCCTTCGGGAACCCCTGCTTGAAGCGCTCCAGCGACTCACACGCCAGCGCGGGTGTCAGTCGCATGTTGGGATAGCTCGGGTGCGAGACGATCCTGATGAAGCCATTCTCGGTGAGCGGTGCGGAAGCCCAGCCCTCCCGCGCCGCTCCGGAACGGAACCATCGGACAGCAGTCTTATGATGCACGTGAGCAGAATCGAGAAGTGCGATCAGGACATTGACATCGAGCAGCCGGATACTCATTCCTCGTCAGCCAGACCGCGCACCATCTCATTGGTTACCGGAACGGCGCCGGGGTCATGCTGCCATACCGGTATGCCGTTTTCGATCACCACGCGCGGAACTGATTCCGGAGTCAACCCGCGCCTCGCCAGTTCCGAAATGGCTCTCCCGACACCGACACCTTTCAGACGCGCGATTTCTCGGGCGGCCTGCATCACGTCGTCGTCGATCTCCAGCGTAGTACGCATGTAGTCATCATAGCATCATGATGATCCGTCGCCCGGCCACCTGACCTCTGCGTTTTATTGTGTAGCGCTGGCGGTCTTGCCGCCGGTGGTTTGATCCAGCCAAGACCAGCCGCAGGCTGTCACGGAGTGCTCTATGCTGGTTGCGAAACTGCGCTGCGCGTTCACGGGAGCCATTCCTCCCGATCCCGCAAATTACGTCTCCGGCTTCCTGAAAGTCGAGCGACGGCTCTATCCGCCAGTGACCATTTGCGATCGAAGCGTCACCCGCCCGCCCCGTTTAACTCCGCCGTGACATGAAGCAGGTGCTCCGCCTCCTGCTCCGGCTCTTCCTCCAGCTGGATCTCGCAGTCGCAGCAATCGCTGCAAGCCCCGCACTTCTCGCACAGGTGATTCGAGCACGTATCCTTCGTGCATTGCACGCAGATGCGCGTCGATTCTTCTTCGCAGATGCTGCAGATGAATGGCATGTTTTCCTTATTGTGACTTGCGGGTTGTGGCAGGTGACTTCGCGGGTTCGCGTGACAGCGTCGCCCGGCACCGCTGCGCCTCTTTATCCACCAGGGCGAGTTGCTGCTCCTTCGCGTCCGCCATCTCGGTCAGATGCTGTTCGAAGCCGTCGATGTCCCGTGCGGATTCCGCCGCCACCGATTCAATCAGCTCCGCCAGGGCCGGATTCTGATACTTCCGCACACCGCCCATCAGCGACCCCAGCGCCTGATTCGCCGCCTGCAGACGAAACAGCGCCCGCATCGAATCCGTCAGCCGGTCAGGATGCTGGCTCAGGTCCGCCAGGTCGCTCTGGATAGCCGTGTACTGCTGCCGCAGCGAATTCCACTGTGCCACGTACGTATCGGGCGCTCCCTTTGCGACCCAGTCGGTTGGATGCAGTTGCTCGAGCATCGGCTCCAGCCGTCCCGCGCGCAGCGAGATCCGGTTGAACACCGCTATCACATCCTCATCCGCCATCGGAGGCGCCTGCTGTGCGAACGCGCACACGGTCAGGTGCGTGGAGATCAGGGACATGGAGATAAAGGCGAGCGCAAATACCAGTCGCATTTGAACTCAGGCTCTCACTCGATGAGCCCGAGTGCAAGCAAGGCCGCCAGCTTCAGTGACTGGCCGGTGGTGGCGGAGGTGGCGGTGGCGGCGGTGGCGGTGGAGGATTGGCGCAGGTCTTGCAATCCGCAGGCTGCCCAGGCCCCGTCGGTCCCACTCCGCCCGTCCCGTGTCCCAGTGCAATCTGGTAGTAGACCTCGGCGGCCGTCCGAATGGCCTTCTGCAGCAGACCGGCCTTATCGACGACGGCCTTCGCCAGCGGTTCGTTCCGATACACGCGAATATACTCCCCGGGATTCAGCGTCCGCAGCGTGTTTCCCCGCAGAATATGCCTGACATCGACTTGTCCCTCTTCCGAAAGCACCATGGTGGTGCCCTCGTCGTCTTCCACGTCGACATCGAATATGGTGCCGCGTACCGAGATGACCGCGCTCGGCGTGCGCACCTTGTTGGGATTCGGCAGTCCGCCCACGTGCTCGATCTTCACACGCAGCTTCCCGAGCATCACTTCCAGCAGCTCGGTCCAGTCGCCGCGGTTCGACCGGAAGACAAACTTCGACTTCTGGAAAACTTCAAATGTGCTGCCGTCGGAAACCTGGAAAAGTCCCCAGCCGTCGGGACCAGTCACTATGACTTCCTGGGGCTGTATGAGATCGCCGACGTTCAATGCCCAGGAATCACCGTGGCGAAGAACCGAGATCTGTCCCGTGAAAGCCGTCAGCTTCGCCGCGTTGCCCAACTCCGCCTGGGGCGGTTCTGCACGCAAACCTCTGATCGCGAGCAGGTTGGTTAAACACAGCACTGCCGTCAGCGTCCACAAACACCGCGACTGTCGGCGTCGGCACATCATGCGACAGGACCAGAATAGCACTCAGAATGCAACAGAACGCGAAAATCCGTTCTCTTTGGTTAAACAACTGATGTCGAATCAAAGGTTTCCGATACGGAATCAAGGTTCGCTGCGGTAGAATCAGGACACGTAGGATGTGTCGTCGCGATACAAGCGTGCGTTTTCTGCGAGTGAATGCACACGGTGCAGGCCGCCGGGCCAGCACGTTTGGACGCGCTTTTGTACTGTTTGCCACGGCTGTTACTCTGGCCCAGGCACAGGTTCCGGATGTATGGAAAAGAGTCGCCGGAACCACTATTGACGCCGGGCTCGCCGGGCCGGCATCGGGTCCGGTCATCGCGGTCTGGTACGCGGGCAGCGGCAGGCTGCTTGTCGAAACATCATCCTCCCGCGTTTTCGAGACCGCCGATTTTGTCCACTGGCGCCTGAATACCGACGCCACGCCGCCCCTGCTGTCCGCCGCTGCCAGCGTCACAAGGCTGCCCGAAGCCGGCGCGAAGGTGCAGGCTGCGGGCACCCGTCTTTATGCCGCCGCGCCATCCAATATATATACGTCCGATGACAGCGGCCGCACCTGGATCAACCTGACCGGCTTCAACAACCGCTCCATCATCGGTGACGGCTTCACCTCGCTCGCCATCGCGCCCGGCGCCGCGCAGGAAATCGCCGCCGCGAACCGCTTCGGCATCTGGCGCTCACTCGATGGCGGCCTCTCCTGGCACAGCCTCAACGAGGATCTGCCGAACTTCATGGTGCGCACGCTCATCGACAGCCGCACCGTTGCGCTGGCCGACGGCGCCGTCGAAGCTGTCCATGCGGGCCTCTGGACTCCGGCTGAAGCCGCCGATTCAGAAGCCGCCCTGCGCGCCCGCTTCAGCGCCACTGCAGCCGCCGCCACCGGCGCCACTGCCTACACGGGCCAGGCCGACGGCCGTCTCCTCGCTTCGCACGACAGCGGCGCCACCTGGACCACAGCCATCGTCGCGTCCGAAAGTATCTCCCGCATCTGGGTGGACGCCGACCGGCCCGACTCCGCCCTCGCCGCCGCCGGCGCACATCTCTATCGCACCGTGAACGGCGGTCTCTTCTGGGATGAAGTGACCGGCTCTCTGCCCGCCGCGGCCATTCACGGCATCGCGGCCGACCGCTCCGCCGGCGTCGTCTACCTGGCAACCGATCGCGGCGTCTTCTCGTCGCGCGTCTCGCTCAACGACGCCAGCCCCGCCAGCGCCGCGTGGACCCTCGTCACGCGCGATCTGCCCGTCGCGCCCGCCTGGGACGTGCGCCTGAATCCCGACAACACCCTCACCGTGGCGCTCGACGGCTACGGCGTCTACGAAACGGCGGCGCCGCACAAGACGCAGAGCGTGCGCATCGTCAGCGGCGCCGATCTGGCCGATCGCCCCGCCGCGCCCGGTTCTCTCATCAGCGTTCTCGGCGCGCGAATTGATTCAGTTACGCCCGATTCTGTCGCCAATCGAAATGCCGCTTATCCCGTGCTGGCCTCTTCCGATCGCAGTTCGCAGGTGCAGGTTCCGTTTGAGGCCACCGCCGGAACGTTCTCGCTTTCACTCAAGGGCGCGACGGACACCTGGACGGTTCCGCTGACTGTGCAGAACACCGCGCCCGCCATCTTCGTCGACGCGGACGGCGCGCCGCTCCTCGTCGATGCCCCGAGCGGCCTGGTGCTCGATCCAAAGCTCGCAGTCGGCGCTGGTTCGACGGTCGGTCTCCTTGCCACCGGGCTGGGAAAAGTAACCCCCGACTGGCCCACCGGGGTGCCTGCACCTGCTGACCAGCCTCCAGTGGTCGCGGACACAGTAACCGCCTTCCTCGATGGCCGGCCGATCGAGGTGACGCGCGCCGTGCTCGCGCCGGGCTACGTCGGCTACTACATGGTTGAAGTGCAGATTCCCGCCATCGTCAATCGCGGCGTCAGCGAACTGCGCATCGTGATGAACGGCGCGGAGAGCAATCGCGTGAAGATTTCGCTCGAGCCCAACCCGTAACGGCCCTTTCCGTGCTTGTCGTGTGCGCGTAAAGAACCGCACACTGCGCGGTAACCCAGGCGCGGGCGTTCTCACCACAATGGTTACGATCGGCGCAGCAGCGTCCGATCACGACTGAGATGCCGGACAACACGACGCAGACTGTACCCGAAATCGCCGCGCCTGAGCATCCCCAGAAGCTGCTCGCGCCGCCCTCGCAAACCTGCCAGGCGTCGCCGCCGCTGGCTCTGGGTTTTGATTGTTATCGCGCTGGCGCTCGCGGCTTTCTTTTGGTGGAACGGACGCGGGAAATCAACTGCCGCCGCGAAAACGGCCAGCGCGAAGACAGGTCGTGGCGCCGCCGCGGGCGCCGTTCCGGTCGTCGCCGCACAGGCGCAGAAAGGGAACATCGGCGTCTACGTCACCGGGCTCGGAGCGATCACTCCCATCTACACCGTCACCGTCAAGAGCCGCGTGGACGGCGCAGTTGATGAGCGTCCACTTCAAAGAAGGCGACCTGGTCAACAAGGGCGACCCGCTGATCGAGATCGATCCGCGGCCCTACCAGGCCGTCGTGGTGCAGGCGGAGGGAGCGCTGGTGCGCGACCAGGCGCTGCTCGCCAACGCGCGCGTCGATCTGGCCCGCTACACCACCCTGCTGGCGCAGGAAGCGATTCCCGAACAGCAACTGGCCACGCAGAAGGCGCTGGTCGCAGCAGTACGAAGGCACCGTCAAGAACGATCAGGGCGTGCTCGATGCCGCGAAGGTCAACGTCGACTTACTGCCACATCACGTCGCCGATCACCGGCATCGTCGGTCTGCGCCTGGTGGATCCCGGCAACATCGTTCACGCCACCGACACCAACGGCATGCTGGTCATCACGCAGATCCAGCCCATCAGCGTGATTTTCACGGTCTCCGAAGATCAGCTGCCGCCGATCCTGCAGAAGATGCGCGCCGGCCAGAAACTCCCGGTGGACGCCTGGGACCGCGATCTGAAGAACAAGCTCGCCACCGGCACGCTCGCACACGATCGACAACCAGATCGACCAGACCACCGGCACCCTGAAGCTGCGCGCCGATTTTCGATAACGCAGAACCGCGCGCTCTTCCCCAATCAGTTCGTGAATGCGCGGCTGCTGCAGCAGGAAAAGACCGGCGTCACGCTGCTGCCCTCCGCCGCCATTCAGCGCAATACCAACGACACCTACGTTTATCTGATCAAGCCGGACAACACGGTCACCGTCCGCAGCATCAAAGTCGGGACCACGGAAGGCGATCAGTCGGAAATCACCTCCGGCCTGCAGCCGGGCGACAAGGTCGTGATGACCGGCGTCGACAAGCTGCAGGAAGGCAGCAAGGTCGACCCGTCGATTCCAGAACGCGGCTCCCGCGGCCAAAGTGAGCCCGTCGCGGACATTCATTCTCCGGCCGGTCGCGACGTCGCTGCTGATGGTCGGCATTCTGCTGGCCGGCGTCGTCGCCTACCGGCAGCTGCCCGTTTCGGCGCTGCCCGAAGTCGATTATCCGATCATCCAGGTGATCACGTTCTATCCGGGCGCCAGTCCGGACGTGATGGCTTCATCGGTCACCGCGCCGCTGGAGCGCCAGTTCGGCCAGGTGCCCGGCCTGCAGCAGATGACCTCGGTGAGTTCCGACGGCAGCTCGGTCATCACCCTGCAATTCAATCTCAGCCTCGACATCGACGTGGCCGAGCAGGAAGTGCAGCAGTCGATCAACGCTTCGGGAACTTATCTGCCCGCCGATCTTCCCGTCCCGCCGGTCTACAGCAAGACCAATCCCGGCCGATGCGCCCATCCTGACGCTGGCGCTGACTTCGCAGCGACATTCCGCTTTCGCAGGTGGAAGATCTCGCCGATACGCGGCTGGCGCCGAAGATCTCGCAGCTGCCCGGCGTCGGCCTGGTCAGCATCAGCGGCGGCCAGAAGCCCGCCGTGCGCATCCAGGCGAATCCCACGCAGCTGGCCTCCTACGGCCTGAATCTGGAGGATCTGCGCACGGCGCTGGTGGCCGCCAACGTCAATCAGGCCAAGGGCAATTTCGACGGCCCGCACCAGTCGTATCAGATCGGCGCCAACGACCAGCTGCTTTCGAGCGCGGATTACGCCGGGCTGGTGGTCGCCTACAGGAACGGCGCGCCGGTCAAGCTGACCGACGTCGCCGACTGTCGAGGACAGCGTCGAGAACATCCGCCAGGCCGCCTGGATGAACAAGGTTCCGGCCGTGATCGTGAACATCCAGCGGCAGCCCGGCGCCAACATCATCTCGGTGGTGGATCAGATCCAGAAGCTGCTGCCGCAGCTCACCAGCACGCTGCCCGCATCGGTCCATGTCAGCACACTGACCGACCTGACCACCACCATCCGCGCCTCGGTGCAGGACGTGGAGTTTGAGCTGATGCTCACCGTCGGCGCTGGTGGTGATGGTGATCTTCCTTTTCCTGCGCAGCCTGTCGGCCACCATCATTCCCGAGCGTCGCGGTGCCGCTGTCGCTGGTCGGAACCTTCGGCGTGATGTATCTGCTCGGCTACAGCCTGAACAACCTGACGCTGATGGCGCTGACCATCTCCACCGGCTTCGTGGTGGACGACGCCATCGTGATGATCGAGAACATCTCGCGCTACATCGAGGAGGGCGAAGAGCCGCTGCAGGCCGCGCTGAAGGGCGCCGAGCAGATCGGGTTCACCATCATTTCGCTGACGATCTCGCTGATCGCGGTGCTGATTCCGCTGCTGTTCATGGGCGACATCGTGGGCCGTCTCTTCCGCGAATTCGCCGTCACGCTCAGCGTGACCATTCTGATGTCCGCCGTCGTCTCGCTGACGCTGACGCCGATGATGTCCGCGCGGCTGCTGAAGCACACGCCGGAGTCCGAGCAGGGCCGTTTCTATCGCGCGTCGGAAAACGCCTTCAACGCGGTGATCGCCTTTTACGGACGGACGCTGAAGTTCGTGCTGCGCTTCCAGACCATCACGCTGCTGGTCGCGGTGGCCACGCTGCTGCTGACCGTTTTTCTCTTCTACAAAATCCCCAAAGGCTTCTTTCCCATTCAGGACACCGGCGTGATCCAGGGCGTCACCGAAGCCGCGCAGTCCGTTTCGTTCAGCGAAATGTCGCGCCTGCAGCAGAGCGTCGCCAGGTGATCCTGAAGGACCCGGCGGTCGAGAGCCTGTCTTCGTTCATCGGCATCGACGGCACCAACACCACGCTGAACAGCGGCCGCATTCAGATCAATCTGAAGCCGCTGGCGCAGCGCAAGATCAACGCCAGCGACGTGATCCGCCGCCTGCAGCCGGAGCTCGGCGAAGATCTCCGGCATCACGCTCTACATGCAGCCGGTGCAGGATCTGACCGTCGACGACCGCGTCAGCCGCACCCAGTTCCAGTACACGCTGGAAGATCCGAACGCGGACGAACTGAATACCTAGGCGCCGAAGATGCTGGCCGAAGCTGCAGAAGCTGCCCGAGCTCAGCGACGTGGCGAGCGATCAGCAGACGCAGGGCATGCAGGCGAAGCTGGTCTTCGACCGCGCCACGCCTCGCGCCTCGGCATCACCGCTTCCACCATCGATCAGACGCTTTACGATGCCTACGGCCAGCGCGAAGTCTCGACCATGTTCACGCAGCTGAACCAGTATCACGTGGTTCTCGAAGTGAAGCCGAACTTCGACCAGAGGCCCGTCGATCTGAGCGATCTCTACATCCGCTCCGGCATGGCGGGCGTCGCGGCCGGCGGCGTTTCCGGAGGCTCTGCCGCCAGCGCCACGCTGGGCCCTTCGAGCACAGCCACCGCCGCCTCGTCGGTAACCGCGCAGACCGGATCGTCGGGCGTTGCCGCGGGCGGCACCTCAGCGACCGCGCCCGCTTCGCCGCTGCAGTCCGGCCCGGCGCAATCGACCACCGCATTTCCCAACGGCGGCCAGGTGCCGCTCAGCGCCTTCACGCACCTGCAGACCACGTCGGTGCCGATCACGATCAACCACCAGGGCCAGTTTCCGGTGATCACGCTTTCGTTCAATCTGGCGCCCAACGCTTCGCTGGGCGACGCCATCGATGCGGTGAACAAGGTGAAGGACAGCCTCGGCATGCCGCTGAGCATTCAGGGCGCGTTTCAGGGCACGGCGGCGGCTTTCGAGAATTCGCTGGCGGGCGAGCCGATGCTGATTCTGGCCGCGCTGGTGACGGTCTATCTCGTGCTGGGCGTGCTCTACGAAAGCTACATTCATCCGGTCACGATTCTTTCCAGCCTGCCGTCGGCGGGCGTGGGCGCGCTGCTCGCGCTCTACATCACGGGAAACGATTTCAGCGTGATTGCGCTGATCGGCATCGTGCTGCTGATCGGCATCGTGAAGAAGAACGCGATCATGATGATCGATTTCGCGCTGGAAGCCGAGCGTGTGCAGCACATGTCGCCGCTCGATTCGATCTACCAGGCGTCGCTGCTGCGCTTCCGTCCCATCATGATGACGACGATGGCGGCGCTGCTGGGCGGGCTGCCGCTGGCGCTGGGATCGGGCACGGGTTCGGAACTGCGCCGTCCGCTCGGCATCACGATCGTGGGCGGATTGATCCTGAGCCAGTTGCTGACGCTCTACACGACGCCGGTGATTTATCTGTTCTTCGACCGGCTGGCGAGGCGATTCTCGCATGAACCGGAACCGGCGAAGACGCCCGCGCAGGACAGCGGCCCGGAATTAAGCCATGCGTAAAGTATTCGACCCACTGCCGTGGGGCCAGGCCTTCGGGCCTGCCGCCGGGCTTCTGCCCGGCGCTGGAAAAACGGAAAATCCTTCGGGCGACGCCGCCGAGCCCTGCCTTAACAGGATTCCACTCGATGTAGCGCGTCTTACGCGCTCTGACATTCTTCGTCGCTGCGGATCAGGTGATCGTAACTTTCGTCCTGCCAGAAGGGGCCTGATTCAAGCCCGAGCATGCGGATCGCTTCATGACCTGTGAAGCCTTTGAGGGGACCAAGCCATTTTCGCGCACGGTACGCGCGGATGTAACAAGAAGATGCACGTGATTCGGCATGACGACGAAGGCATGCAGCTCGTAGCGTCCGAATCGATGCTCGCCGTCGGAAAGAGCACTTGATCACCATTTCGGCTATCTCCGGCTTGCTAAGAAAGATCGGGCCACGTTCTCGCGTGATCCAGCAGGCGATCCATAGCGACGAACGCTTGTCCAGACGTGAGGTGCGCATTCGGGAAGCACGCGGCTGGGCGGCAAGACTTCCGTGCAGGCGGAACGTCACGAACATTCGTTTGCCGATAACATCCAGATGCGGAAGGCGACGGTCGTACCTAACTCACGTCTGATTGTCAGTGGCCGAGCTAGTCTCGGGATCTATCGTCTCCCTGAAAATTCCGACAAGTAGCTTGCGCCGGGCAGGAATCCCGGCTGCGGACAGGCTTTCCGATCATGGCCGGCCCCACCGGTGTCCATGAATCGTTTCTGAGATCTTCATCCGCAAACCGGTCGCGACCACGCTGCTCACGGTCGCCATCGCCCTCTCCGGCGCCGTCGCCTTCCAGTTGCTCCCGGTCTCTCCCCTGCCGCAGGTGGATTTCCCCACCATCTCCGTCTCCGCCGCCCTCCCCGGCGCCAGCCCCGAAACCATGGCCTCCTCCGTCGCGACGCCGCTCGAACGGCAGTTCGGCCACATCGCCTCGGTCACCGAGATGACCTCGTCGAGCAGTCTGGGCTCCACCAGCATCACGCTCCAGTTCGATCTCAACCGCGACATCGACGCCGCCGCCCGCGACGTGGAATCCGCCATCAACGCGGCGCGCGGCTACCTGCCCACCAATCTGCCCGCCAACCCCAGCTACCAAAAAGTCAATCCCGCCGATTCGCCCATCTTCATCGTCGGCCTGACTTCGAAGGTGCTCACCAAAGGCCAGATGTACGACGCGGCTTCCACCGTCATGGCGCAGAAGCTGTCGCAGATCGCCGGCGTCGGCCAGGTTACGGTGGGCGGCAGCGCGCTGCCCGGCGTGCGAATCGAACTGAATCCCACCGTGCTGAACAAGTACGGCATCGGCTTCGAATCGGTGCGCAGCGCGCTCGGCGGCGCCAACGCCAATGTGCCCAAAGGCCATTTCTCCGACGGCCCGCGACATGTGGGAAGTGGGCGCCAACGATCAGATCCTGAAAGCCGTCGATTACGAGCCGCTGGTGATCGCCTACCGCAACGGCGTCGCCGTGCGCGTCAGCGATGTGGGCCAGGCGGTCGATTCGGTGGAAGACATTCGCCAGGCCGGTTATCTGAACAGCCAGCCCGCCGTGCTGGTGATCGTCTTCCGCCAGCCCGGCGCCAACATTATTCAGACCGTCGACCGCATCCGCGCCGCTCTGCCGCAGCTGGAAGCCGCCATCCCGCGCGCCATCAACCTGACCGTCGCGATGGACCAGACCGTCACCATCCGCGCGTCTGTAAGCGACGTCGAGCGCACCCTCGTCATCTCCGTGCTGCTGGTCATCCTGGTGGTGTTTTTCTTTCTGCGCGAACTTCCGCACCACCTTCATTCCCAGCGTCGCCGTCCCCGTCTCGCTGATCGGCACTTTCGGCGTGATGTATCTGCTGGGCTACAGCATCGACAACCTGTCGCTGATGGCGCTGACGATCTCGACCGGCTTCGTGGTCGACGATGCCATCGTCGTCATCGAAAACATTACGCGCTATCTCGAAAAGGGCATGCGCCCGTTCGAGGCCGCGCTGAAAGGCGCGCAGGAAATCGGCTTCACGGTGCTGACCATCAGCTTTTCGCTGATCGCCGTCTTCATTCCGCTGCTGCTGATGGGCGGCATCGTCGGCCGCCTGTTCCGCGAATTCGCGGTCACGCTTTCGGTCGCGATCCTTGTCTCGATGGTCATTTCGCTGACCGCGACGCCGATGATGTGCGCTCATCTGCTGAAAGCAGCAGCAGACTCACGGACTGGTTCTATCGCGCCAGCGAACGATTCTTCGAGTGGATCGTCGACGACCTACGGCCGCACCCTGAACGTCGGTCCTCGAACTTCGCTCCGATCACGCTGACGATCCTGCTCGCCACCATCGGCGCTGACCGTCTATCTGTTCATTCGAGGTCCCCAAAGGGTTCTTTCCCGGAACAGGACAACGGCCGCATCAACGGTTCGCGTGCTGGCCGATCAGGACACTTCGTTCCAGGCCCTCGACAAGATCCTGCTGCGAACGATCGACATCGTCAAAGCGGATCCCGGCGTGGCGGACGCGCTGGGCTTCACCGGCGGCGCCAACACCGCGCGCATGTTCATTTCGCTGAAGCCGCTGAACGACAGGAAAGCGCACCGCGCAGCAGATCATCGCGCGCCTGCGTCCCGAAACTCGCGAAAGTGCCCGGCGCCACTCTTATTCTGCAGGCCGCGCAGGACGTCCGCATCGGCGGCAGACAAAGCAGCGCCGAGTATCAGTTCACCATGCAGGGCGATAATCTGCCGGACCTCGTCAACTACTCGCCGAAAATGCTGGCAGAAGATGAAGGCGATCCACATCATCGCCGACGTGAACAGCGATCTGCAGAATCAGGGCCTGCAGGCGATGGTCACCTACGACAGGAACGACCGCCGCGCGATTCAACATCGCGCCGCAACTGATCGACGATACGCTTTACGACGCGTTCGGCCAGCGGCAGGTATCGACCATGTACACCGTCGCTGAATCAGTACCACGTGGTGATGGAGGCGGCGCCGCAGTTCTGGCAGGACCCGCAGTTTCTGCGCCAGGTCTATGTGAGCGCGCCCGGCGGCCAGCAGGTTCCGCTGAGCGCTCTGGCGTCGTATGAGCCGGAGACGGCGCCGCTGACCGTCAGCCACCAGGGTCTTTTCCCCGCCGTGACCATCTCCTTCAACCTCGCGCCCAACGCTTCGCTCGGCGACGCGGTGAACGAAATTCAGATGCCGCGGCGCTGACGATCGGCCTGCCGAAAACCATCCACACGCTGTTCGCCGGAACGGCGCAGGCTTATCAGGATTCGCTGAGCAGCGAGCCGCTGTCTGATCGCCGCCGCGCTGATCACGGTTTATCTGGTGCTCGGCATTCTGTATGAGAGCCTGGTTCACCCCGTCACGATTCTTTCCACCATTCCCTCGGCCGGCGTGGGCGGGTTGCTGGCGCTGATGCTCACGCACACGGATCTGACCATCATCGCGATCATCGGAATCATTCTGCTGATCGGGATCGTCAAGAAGAACGCCATCATGATGATCGATTTCGCGCTCGCCGCCGAGCGCGACGAAGGCAAGAATTCGCGCGATTCCATCTACGAGGCCTGCATGCTGCGTCTGCGCCCGATCCTGATGACCACGATGGCGGCGATGCTGGGCGCTCTGCCGCTGGCGCTGGGCACGGGGACCGGATCGGAACTGCGCCGGCCGCTGGGGATCACGATCATCGGCGGCCTGATCGTGAGCCAGATGCTGACGCTCTATACGACGCCGGTGGTTTACCTGTACTTCGACTGCGCGCCTGCAGGCGTGGGGCAGGGCTCGGCCCTGCGGTCGGGCCGCCCGGCCCGGAGATACGACTTCGAAACCGCTCCAGGCGAGCGCTCGAAAGGTCCCAAAACAGAACGAGCCCCGGAGGACCGGGGCTCGGTATGGACAGCTGAGGATCCGTCTGATTATGCGGGTTTACGCGCGGATGACGTTTTCCGCCTGCAGCCCTTTGGGGCCCTGCTTGACCTCAAATTCCACCTGCGAACCCTCATCGAGCGAGCGATAGCCCGATGACTGGATCGCCGAAAAATGGACGAACACGTCGTCTCCGGTCGAGCGCTGGATAAAGCCATAGCCTTTCGCAGCGTTGAACCACTTCACTGTACCTTTTTCTTTCACTGATCCTTCTCCTGAAACGGGACGGAACTGACAGGGCCCCAAACACAGAAAAAGCTGCGGTGAACCGCAGCTCGCCTGCATAATCTTGTTGACTGCCGACAATCCGGACACCATGGTATACTGCGTCCGCAGTATCGCACAGAAAATATGTGATTTCAACGACGTGCGAAGAAACTTTGGGCGCTCATATAAGCTGACGACTGAGAGCTGCCAGACTTCGATCTTGCGCGACGAAAGAGCCATCACCGAGCGTCTCCGGAAGCCGTCTGTCAATTCCGCCCGGCTCTCCCCTCGTCCTCGGCATCGGCGACGACTGCGCCATCTACCGGCCGCGCGGTTCGGCCGACGATCTGCTCTTCACCAGCGATATGCTGATCGAAGGCGTGCATTTCCTGCCGCGAGACCCACACGCCGGCCAGACCGGGCCGGAAAGCCCTGGTCCGCAGCCTGAGCGACATCGCCGCCATGGGCGGCGCGCCGCGCTTCTGTCTGGTATCGCTCTGCGTTCCGCGCCTGGGCCACCGCGCCGAAGTGGGTGGATCAGTTTTTCGACGGCATGCTCGATCTCGCCGGCGCCACCGGAACGGTCCTCGCCGGCGGCGATCTCTCTCACGGCGAAACGCTGGCCTGCGACGTCACGGTCTGCGGCGCCGTTCCGCGCGGGACGCGCTCTGCTGCGCGCCGGCGCGCGCCAGGGCCACGACATTTACGTCTCCGGCGCTGCTCGGCGGGTCGGCGCTGGGACTCGAAACGGGCAAAGGCAAAGCCTTCGGCAGCGGCATCTCGATCCCGAACCGCGTCTCGCGCTCGGCGCGTTTCTGCGCGAGAAGCTGCGCGCCACCTCCGCCATCGATCTGAGCGACGGGCTCTCGCTCGATCTGCGGCGCCTCTGCCTGGCCTCGGGCGTGGCTGCCGAAATCACCGCGCCTCCCCGCTTTCCCGGCGCCAGCCTTGACGCAGGCGCTGCACGGCGGAGAGGAATACGAGCTTCTGTTCACGGTTCGCACCGGTACCCGCGTGCCGGAACGGTTCGAAGGCCTGCCGCTGACCCGAATCGGGCTTCGTCATGCGCGCGGCCGGCCGGACGGTGCATACTGCACTGGCGCAAGCCTCTTCCGAGCCGCTCGGATTACGATCATCTTCGCGGCCAGCATTGCTGCAGTAAACTTGGAAGGCATAGCGAATATGAGAGTTACAGTTATTGGAACAGGATATGTCGGCACAGTCACCGGCGCGTGTCTGGCTTATCTGGGACATCGCGTCACCTGCGTGGACACCGATCCAGTCGAAGATCGAAAAGCTGCGCCTGCGGCGCAGTCGCCGATCTATGAACCGGGCCTCGAAGAGTTGATCGTCCTCGCCGGCGAGCGCGGCGGGATCGATTTCGAGACCGATCTCGACGGTCCCGGTCCGCGAAAGCGACGTCATTTTCATCGCGGTGGGAACGCCGCCGCTGCCGTCGGCGAATCGAATCTGGCGTATCTCGAAGCCGCGGCGCGCGGCATCGGCGCGGCCATGGACGGCTCGCGTTTCCGCGTGGTGGTCAATAAGTCCACGGTTCCGGTGGGCTAGCGGCAATCTGGTGGAAGCGCTGGTGCGCGAAGGCATTCTCGGATCGCATCCCGATCTTTCCGGCGCAGATCGCGATTCGGCGTCGCCAGCAATCCGGAGTTTCTGCGCGAAGGCTCCGCAATCCACGATTCCCTCTATCCCGACCGCATCGTGGTCGGCGCGGAGGACCCGGCCACTCTCGAAATCATGCGGAACTGTACGCGGCCTCTGATCGAGCAGCAGTTCACCGAGCCCGTCGTTCGCTCCGCGCCCGTCACACCTGCAGTCGGGACCGGGAGATTCCGCTCGTCGACCACGACCATCACCAGCGCCGAAATGATCAAGTACTCGGCCAACGCGTTCCTCGCCCTGAAAATCGGCTTCGCCAACGAAATGGCGAACATCTGCGAGCGCGTCGGCGCGGACGTCACGGAAGTCATGACGCGGCATCGGTCTCGACTGCGCGCATCGGCACGGCATTCCTGAACGCCGGCATCGGCTGGGGCGGCAGCTGCTTCGGCAAGGACATCAGTTCGCTGCTGCATACCGCCGCCGAGTACGGCTATCAGGCGCGCATCCTGGAAGCCTCGCTGGCGGTGAACCGCATGCAGCGCAGCGTCGTGATCCAGAAGCTGCAGGAGAAGCTCTTCATCCTGAAGGGCCGCACGGTGGCGCTGCTGGGGCTGGCATTCAAGCCCAACACCGACGATCTGCGCGATGCGCCCAGCCTGCAGATCGCCGAGAAGCTGATCCAGATGGGCGCGCGGGTGCGCGCCTACGATCCGGTCGCGATGGGTGCCTGCCGCGAGCAGCACCCGGATCTGCGCATCACTTACTGCGACGATGCGCTCTCGGCGGCGGAACACGCCGACGCCCTGGTGCTGGTCACCGAATGGCCCGAGTTCGCCGGCCTGAACCTGAAGCACCTGGCCGGGCGCATGAATAAGGCCGTGCTGATCGATGGCCGCAATCTGTTCTCCGCCGATGCCGCGCGCGAAGCCGGATTCGAATATGCCGGATATCGGGCCGTTTCGCCGGGACGGCCACGCTGCAAAGCCGGTTCCGGCGGCCGCTTCGGATTAGCCGACTGCAACGCAACTGAATCAATGGGCCATGTTATCGCGATCGACGGTCCCGCGGGCGCGGGCAAGAGCACCATTGCGCGCGCGCTGGCCGAAAAGCTCGGTTACGTTTACATCGATACCGGCGCCATGTACCGCGCGGTGGCGCTGTGGGCGCTCCGCGAGAACATCGATCCGGACGACGCCACATCGCGTCGAACAACTGGCGCTCGCCGCCGACATCGAACTGCTGCCCGCCGCGCACCGTGCGTCTGAATCGGCGAGGATGTGAGCGAAGCCATCCGCGCGCCCGGAAGTTTCGGCGGCCGCATCGCGCGTGGCGGCCATCGGCGCCGTGCGCGCGCTCTGGTCGCCAAACAGCAGCGACATGGCGGATCGCGGCAACGTGGTCATGGAAGGGCGCGACATCGGCACGGTGGTCTTTCCCGAACGCGCGTGTCAAGATTTTTCTGGATGCCGACCCGGCGGAGCGCGTGCGGCGGCGCGCCGGCGAGCAGCCCGATGTGCCGCCCGGAACAGCTGGCGGCGCAGATCGCCGAGCGCGACGAGCGCGACCGCCAGCGCGCGGAATCGCCGCTGGTGCAGGCTCCCGACGCCGTCTATCTCGATTCCACCGGCCTCACCGCGGACAAGTGGAAGAGGAGATTCTGAAACTGGTGCGCGCGCGAATCTCCAATGGAAAGGAACAGGTACGCAGTTGCAGGTCTGAACGAATCTGTCTGGTCATGAAGTTCGGCGGCACCAGCGTGGGCTCGGCCGAGCGCATGAAGGTGGCCTGCGACCTGATCGCCGCCGAAGCCGCGCGGCGGCCCGTGGTGGCCGTGGTTTCCGCCATGTCGAAGATCACCGACCTGCTGCTCGACACCACCCGCCACGCCGAAGGCGGCGATCAGGCCGGCATCGATCGCAATCTGCCGCAACTCGAGACGCGCCATTTCGAAGCCGCCGCCGGACCTGGTCGCCGCCGTCCGAACTGGCGCGCGTTCGCGCGCAGATCGCCGAGATCGTCGCCGAATTCCGCCGCATCGTGAACGGCATTCAGATGCTGGGCCATCGTCCTCCGCGCACCGTGGATGAGGCCGTGGCGGTGGGCGAGCGCCTCTCCGCGCTTCTGATCGCCGAACATCTGAAGTCGCGCGGCATCGCCGGCCGAAGCCGTAAATGCGGCGGAAGTCATCGTCACCGACGCGGTATTCAACAACGCTTCGCCCCTGATGGACGCCACCGAGGAGAAAGCCGACAGGCCCGTCTGTGCCGCTTCTCGACAGCGGCGAAATTCCCATCGTCACCGGCTTCAACGGCGCCACGGCCGACGGCCGTCCCACCACGCTCGGGCCGCGGCGGTTCGGATTTCTCCGCCTCCATTCTCGCCGCCGCTCTGAACGCGGCCGAACTCTGGATCTGGACCGACGTCGACGGCATCATGACCGCCGATCCGCGTCTGGTGCCCGACGCCACAGATCCTGAGCGAAATCACCTACAGCGAAGCCGCGGAACTGGCCTACGCCGGCGCGAAGGTGCTGCATCCCCGCACGCTCGCGCCGCTTGGTCGAGCGCAAGATTCCGGTCTGGAGCAAGAACAGTTTCGCGCCCGAAAAGCCGGGCACGCGCATCGTGCCGGCTCTTGGGCGCGGGCAACACCGGCGCGCGCGCGGTCACCTCCATGGCGAACGTCGCGCTGGTTTCGCTCGAACCCGCCAGTTCCGCGGGTAGGCGGCGTCCACATCATGGCGCGCGCGCTCGATGCGCTCGACCGCGCCAATGTCGAGGTGCTCGCGCATGTCCAGTTCCAGCTACCGGCAGAGCTTCTGCTTCCTGGTCCGCGACGAGGAACTGGAAGAGGCGACGCAGGCCATCGAAGCCGCCCTCGCGCTCGAACTCGCGCACGGCTACGTGCGCGGCATCGAAGTGGATCGCAACGTCGGCCTTCTCGCCGTGGTCGGCGAAGGCATGCGCGGATTCTCGGGCATCGCGGGCCGCATCTTTACGGCGATTTCGCGCGAAAACGTCAACATCATCGCCATCGCCCAGGGATCGAGCGAACTGACCATCTCGATCGTGGTGCGCCGGGACGGTCTGGAGAAGGCCGTGCGGGCGGTCCACGCCGAGTGCCACCTGTAACGCCGGCGGTCTTGCCGCCGGTGGTCTTACACAGCTAAAGCCAGCCGCAGGCTCTCGCCGCATTCCTGGCGCTCAGTCGGTCAGTCGGATAAACGGACGCACCTCGACCGACGCCCGACAGGCGACAGCGGCCTTGCGCCCCCACGCCAGCGCCTCGTCCAGGTCAGCGGCTTCCAGCACCCAAAAACCGCCGATGTGTTCCTTGGTGTCCGCGTACGGCCCGTCAGTGATGAGCACCTTACCTGCGGCCTGCAACCGCAGCGACCTCGCGCAGCTTTCCGGTTGCAGGCCGCCGGAAAAAACCCTCACACCAGCCGCCTGTATCTCGTCGTTGAGCGCGTCTATTTCGCGGACCATCGTTTCGTCCTCTGAAACGGCCGGGTCGTAATTGTCGGGGCGGTAAATAGCCACCAGATACTGTGTCATGACTTCTCCTTCACTGTAGCGACGAACGACCGGACCGGAATTCGACAATTCGTCCAGGAAATTCTCCGGGGCCGGTGCTGCGTTGAAGGAGTGCGAACCGGCCATCCGCCATCGCGGGCCGAGGGTTCCGCCGACACTGAGCCCTTGAGTCTGGACTGGCGAGCGCGTGTGCAGCACGTCTCATAAACCGTCCTTTGTGCGACCCGACAAATACGCCTGATCCTGTTTCGCGGCAGCTTCCGCTAATCCGGCGTTGTGCAAAAAGCGGGCGGGCGCCGATCGCCGTCCGTTTGCTTTGAAAAGCCCTACAATAAACGGCATGTGCAAGCCCGCCTTATGGCTGTCTTTCGCGGCTACCATTCTTCTGGGGCAGACGGCTCTAAAGTTCGAAGTCGCGTCTATCAAACCCAGCGCTTGCAGTGGTGCGGTTTTGCTGACTGTCGATGCCGGGCGCATCACCATCGCCTGTACAAACGTTCGCGATCTCATTCAGATGGCGTACGGAAATCAACCTCCAGCTCTTAATCTCGTCCGCGATCAGACTAGCGGCGGTCCGGCGTGGCTCGACTCTGAGTTTTATGCAATCACTGCTAAAGCGGAAGACCGGGCCACGCGGGCAGAAATGCAAGGACCAATGATGAGGGCGCTCTTGGAAGAGAGATTGAAGCTGAAGGTCCACACCGAGCCACGCGAGCGCCCGGTATATTTCTTGGTTTCCGTCAAATCCGGAGCGCGACTTCAAACGGCTAAGGAGCCCTGCACACCGATTGATCCCGATTAGCCACCGCCACCGATCCAGTCAACACCTCCACCGTGCGGGCGGATGCAGTCTACACAAGACGCGCTGGATTTCTATAACATTACAGCAGCCGATCTGTGTAACGCGCTTTCGGCGCGGGTAGATCGTGACGTTATCGACCGGACCGGTCTTGTCGGGATGTTTGACGTTCACCTTAAACTTGCTTCTGCCGAACCTCCATCACCCGATTTGGCCACTCCCACTGCTCCCGCGTCGCCTGCGCCGGGTGGGATGGTCGGAATGCTGAAAGACTTGATGCGCGACCAACAGAAGTTTGGTCAGGAGCGGCTTATCGCCGCATTGTCCCAAGTGGGATTGAAGCTCGATACCGGCAAAGCGCCGGGCGAAGTTATCGTCATCGATAGCATCCAAAGACCAACGGAAAACTGAAAGACCGGGCGGCAAGCGGCGCATAGTGGCGTCTCACAGAGGGTAAGTGACGACACGTCGTCGGAAGGCCTGCAAACAGAGGGTTGACGCGTGTCATATGTCCGGGTCAAAATTTGATCTCAAACTGAGCTGCAGCCGTATTTCTCAGCGAACCGCGCAAAAGGCTACGATGAAAAAGGGTACGAACATGGCAGATCTTGACTGGTCACAATGCCCCGCCGTGGAGAGCATCCCCGGCAAAGTGAGCGGCGCGTGGGTGCTGCGGGGAACCCGTATGCCGGTATCGGCGATCTTCGAGAACATCGAAGCCGGGGCCAGTATCAACGACATCATGGAATGGTTCGATGGCCTTAACCGGGAACAGGTTAAAGCAGTGATTGAGTTCGCCGCGCGAAGCCTCGACAAAGCGCCGGCCCTCACGCCATAATGCGGGTGCTTTTCGATCAGGCAGCGCCGGTACCCATCCGGCCTTACCTCGAAGGGCATACCGTGAGCACCGCATTTCGGGAGGGCTGGGACAAACTCCAAAACGGAGATTTGCTGACGGCAGCTGAAAAGGCTGGGTTCGACGTATTCTTGACCACCGACAAGAACATCAGATATCAGCAAAACCTGGTCCACCGGGCGATTGCTATTGTTGTGCTCAGTCAGCAGCAGTGGCCGAACGTTCGCCCGTACGTCCAGCGCGTTGTCGATGCCGTCAACGCGGCGACCCCTGGCAGCTATACCGAAGTCCAGATCCCGAGCGAGTAAGCCCCGGCGTGTGCCGAATCACACTCCCGCCAGCTAAATTCACCGCCCCGCCATCTCCTTGAACCCGCGCCATTTCCGCGCGCCTCCCCGGCCTGAAACCCGCTCCGCCCGCCCCTGTGTTCCGCCTCCGCGTGCTATCTCTGAGCCGAAACGGAAGACCACATCTATGCCCACCGATAATATGCCCACAGATAAACAGATCGAAGCAAACCGCCGCAACGCTCTCCTCTCCACCGGACCCCGCACCCCCGATGGCCGCGCCGCCTCGCGCCTCAACGCTTACCAGCATGGCCTCACCGGCCACCTCGACGTCATGACCGCTGACCAAAAGCAGGCCCGCGACGCCTTCATCGCCGAAATCGTCGACGACCTCAAACCCCTCGGCGCCTTCGAGCGTCAACTCGCCCATTCCATCGCCGGGACCCATTGGCGCATCAACCGCGTCGCCGCGATCGAAAACAACATCTTCGCCAGCGACTTTAACAATCCCGAAGCCGGCCCCGCCGAAGAAGCCGATCCCGAACCCACCGCCGTCGACCAGCCCTCGCCTCCGCCCGCACCTTCGCCGCCAATCCGGAGCGCTTCCACCTCCTCGCCCTCTACGAAACGCGCCTCCATCGCAAGGCACAGGCCGATCTCAAACAGCTCCGCCAGCTCCAGGCCGCCCGCGACGCCGCTGTCGAGAAGGAGAAAGCCGAAGCCGCGCGCCAGGTAGCCGCCGAGGCCAGGCTGAAGGCCGACACCGAAGCCCGCCGCTCCGCCGCCCTCCAGGAAGCCGCCTGGCTCTATTACCTCGACGAACAGGAAGGCAAGACTGTCGATCCCGCCGGCGTCTTCCGCCACCGAAATGGCTTCGTTTTTTCCAACTCCGCGGTCAGAGAGGGTATCGACTACGCGACCCGCCTCGCGGAGGCGAAAATGTACTTTCACCGTCGCGCCTGCACATCCCGAATTCCCCACGACGACGCGGTACAATAGGAGTTTTCAGCAGGAGAATTCCCCAGTCATGTTGAACCTTTTTCGCAGCCGCGATAAGGCTGTGCGCATTGTGCTTGGCGCGTTCCTGGGCATCGTCGCCCTCTCGATGGTCACGTACCTCATCCCCAACCTGGGGAACACCACCGACTCGAACGCCGACTCCACCGTCGTCGCTTCCATCGGCAAAGAAGATCTCACCGCGCAGGAAGTCACGAAACTCATCCAGTCCCGCATCCGCGACCGTCAGTTGCCGCCCGAGTTGCTCGCCATCGAGGTGCCGCAGCTGATTCAGCAGATGATCAACGACCACGCCATGGCCTACGAAGCCGGCCGCCTCGGCATCCGCATCAGTTCGGATGAAACCGACAACGCCATCCTCGACAGCCTGCCCGCCGAGCTCACCAAAGGCGGCAAAGTGGACACTGCCACCCTCAACGCCCTTCTGCAGCAGCAGGGAATCTCGATGACGGATGTGCGCGCCGATACGTCCCGCCAGCTTCTCATCTCGCGTCTGGAGCAGATCGTCTCCGCCGGCGTCGTCGTCTCGCCGCGCGAAATCAATGACGAGTACCATCGGCGGAACGACAAAGTCCGTCTCGATTACGTCGTCCTCACGCCCGCGAAATATCAGGCCGAAGCCCAGCCCACCGAAGCCGAGATAGAGGCTTACTTCAACGCTCATAAATCCGCCTTCCAGATTCCGGAAAAGCGCAGCCTCGCCGTCATCGTGGTCGATCCCGCTAAAGAAATCGTGCCGGCCCCGTCCGACGACGTGCTCCGAAAGCTCTACATTTCGAAGCAGGACTCCTTCCGCACCCCCGAACGCGTCTTCGCCCGCCACATTCTGATCAAATCCGACGCCTCGAACGATGCCGCCGCGAAAGCTAAGGCAGAGGGAATCCTGAAACAGATCAAGGCCGGCGGCGATTTCGCCAAACTCGCGAAAGAAAATTCGCAGGATCCCGGTTCGGCCGCGATGGGCGGCGAACTCGGCCCCATCGTGAGAGGTCAGACCGTGCCCGAGTTTGAGAAGTCGGCATTCAGCCTGCAGCCTGGCCAGACCAGCGACCTGGTCAAAACCACTTACGGCTATCACATCATTCAGGCCGAAAAACACGAGCCGGCGCGGGTGCAGACGTTCGACGAAGTCCGGGGCAGTCTGTTCGAGGACTACAAGAAGCAGCAGCAGTCGGAGAAGATGCAGGGCCTCGCCGACAAGCTTGTCGCTGAGCTGCACAAAGACCCCATGCACCCCGAGAAGGCCGCCGAGGCGCTGGGCACCACCGTGATCCGCGCCGACAATCTGCAGAAGGGCGACCCCATCCCAGGCATCGGCGTTTCGAAAGAACTGGATGACGCCGTGGCTCCGCTGCGTAAAGGGGAAATGACGGCCGGGCCGATCGTCCTGCCGGGCGACAGGATCGCCGTCGCCTCGGTCACCGACTATCAGGCCCCGCGCCAGGCTGTCCTTGATGAAGTGAAGGCTGACGTGACCAACAAAGCCAGCCAGGAGAAAGTCCAGCGGCTCCTCGTCCAGAAGGGCAAGGAGCTTATAGCGAAAACCCAGTCGTACGGCGGTGACCTCAACAAGGCCGCCAAAGAAATGGGCCTCGAAGTCAAGACCTCGGCGGATGTGAAGCGCACCGACAACGTCGAGGGCCTTGGTCAGGTCAGCACGATTCCCGACGCTATGACGAAGCCCGTTGGGACCGTCATCGGTCCCTTCAGCGTTGTCGGCGGACAGGGTGTCGCGAAGATTGTCGGCAAAACCCCCGCCGATGGATCCGACCTCGCCGCCCAGACCGCCGCCATCCGCGACTCGCTTCGCCAGCAGAAGACGCGCGACCGCGCCACTCTGTTCGCCGAAGGCCTGAAAAAGCGTCTGCAGGACGAAGGCAAACTCAAGATCCATCAGGACGTCATCACCCGCCTCGTGCAGAGCTACAACACGCGCGGATAGCATGCACGTCATTGTCGATTTCCTGAAGTCGCTGTACAACGCCGAGCGGCTTCTGGAACTCGCGCATACGCTGCTCCGCAGCCCGATCGGTCTCGCCGGACTCTTCGGCATCCTCTTCGCCGAAACGGGACTCCTCGTCGGCTTCTTCCTGCCCGGCGATTCTCTGCTTTTCTCCGTCGGAGTCGCCAGCGGCGCGGCCGGCATCAATCTCTATTTGCTCGCCGCTCTCCTGATGTGCGCCGCCATCGGCGGCGACAATCTCGGCTATTTGCTCGGCCGCCACTCCGGTCCGCGCATCTTCACCCGCCCGGAGTCGCGCTTTTTCCATCCTGACCACCTTCTGCGCACGAAGCAGTTCTACGAAAAGTACGGCGCGCGCGCCATCGTCTACGCACGGTTCATCCCCATCATCCGCACCTGCACGCCGTTTATCTCCGGCGTCGCCCAGATGCCGTATGCCCGCTTTCTGCTGTTCAGCCTCTTCGGCGGCATCTTCTGGATCGCCTTCATGCTGACCATCGGCTTTGAACTCGGCCAGGTCCCGATCATCCGCCGCCACTTCGAAAAAGCGATTCTGGCCGTCGTATTCCTTTCGCTTCTGCCCATGTTCCGCGAAGTCTTCAAAGCCTGGCGGGCGCGCGCAGCCGCCGCCTCCGCCTGACTCCCTGACTGCCCAAAACTATGCCAACATAGTCAGCAGCGAGTCTGATGCGCGATCTGCCATACCTCCTGCGACGGGCATTATTTGCGTCGTTTGACGACGGCCTTTTCACCATCGCGAAGGGCGCGGCCTATTCCGCGCTGCTTTCGTTCTTCCCCGTGCTCGCCACCGCCGCCGCGGTCCTCCTCCAGACCCATGCCGACTTCGTGCAGCGCAACTTTACGTCGTTCCTCAGCACCGTCCTGCCTCCCGGCACCGAAGACGTCGTCCTGCAGCAGTTCCACTATCGCGGCCAGCGCCCCGTCACGCTCCTCGTCCTCGCCGTGGTTCTCTCGTTCTGGGCCGCATCCAGCGTGATCAAGAGTCTGATCGACGGCTTCAACGCCGCCTACCGCGTACCGCGCAACCGCTCCATTCTCGGGCACGCAGGCATGGGGATGATGCTGGCGCTTCTCGCGCTTCTTCCTCTGCTCGTTGCGACCTCGCTCATTCTCTTCGGCGGCGCCGTCGAATTCGAGGTCCACCGGATCATGCGCCTCGATCCCGACCTTCACCCCTTCGTCGGCATCTGGGGATTTTTCTGGCGGCTCATTCGCTACACCGTTGCCTTCGCCGCAACCTCCACGCTCACCGCCATCCTCTACTACTTCGGACCCTACCGGAAGCAGCGCTGGAGCGAGGTCTGGCCCGGCGCCATTCTCGCCACCGTTCTCTGGCTGCTTGCCACCCTCGGCTTCGGATGGTATGTCCGCAATATCACCAACTACAACGTGCTCTACGGCAGCGTAGGCACCAGCATCGCGCTGCTGATCTGGATGTACCTGCTCGCGGCCATTGCCCTGTTCGGCTGCGAGTTCAATGCCGAAGCCTCGCGCATGAATGTAACGAAGGAAATGATCCGCCGCGCCGCGCAGAAAAAGGCCACGGCCGACAAACCCGGTGCAATTCCCGTCTGAATTGGCGTCCCCAGGGGGATTCGAACCCCCGTTACCGCCGTGAAAGGGCGATGTCCTGGGCCTCTAGACGATGGGGACTGAGAGGAAGGCTAAGACTCCAATCTACCATGCACGCAGCTGGTGTCGACCCCGCGACTGCATAAACGGTAAACTGGAATTTCCATGTCCGGAACAACGAGAACTTTTACCGCATCCAGAAGCTGCCCCCCTACGTCTTCGCCGTCATCAACGAGATGAAGGCAAAGGCACGGGCAGCACAGCATGGATGTGGTCGATCTCGGGATGGGCAATCCGGACGGCGCCACCCCGCAGATCGTCGTCGACAAGCTGATCGAAGCCGCGCGCAATCCGCAGCAATCACCGCTATTCGGTCTCGCGCGGCATCCAGCATCTGCGCGAGGAGATCGTCAAGCGCTACAAGCGGCGTCACGACGTCGATCTCGATCCCGACACCGAAGCCATCGTGACCATGGGCGCGAAGGACGCCCTGGCGCATCTGCTGTTCGCCACCATCGGGCCGGGCGACGTCGTCGTCTCGCCGAACCCCGCGTATCCGATTCATCAGTACGGCGTCATCATGTCGGAAGGCCACGCGCAGCATGCTGCCGATGCCGAATGCCGGAGACGTTTCTCGGCCGGCTGCAGGAGCTCTACCGGGAGTCGCCGAAGCCGCCCAAGATGCTGCTGATTTCGTTCCCGCACAATCCGACCACGACGTGCGTGGATCTGCCCTTCCTGACCGAGATCGTGAATCTGGCGCGCAGCCACGGCACGCTGATCGTGCACGATTTCGCCTACGCCGATCTCGGCTTCGACGGCTACATGCCGCCCAGCATTCTGCGAGGTGCCGGGCGCGAAGGATATCGCGGTCGAGATCTTCTCCATGTCGAAGAGCTACAACATGGCGGGATGGCGCGTCGGCTTCTGCCTCGGCAACGCGAAGATGATCGCGGCTCTGGCGCGCATCAAGAGCTATCTCGATTACGGCGTGTTCCAGCCGATTCAGATCGCCTCGATCGTGGCGCTGCGCGAATGCGAAGACGAGAGCGTCAAAATCCGCGAGTTCTACCAGCAAGCGCCGCGACGTGCTGGTCGATGGACTCTGCCGCGCGGGCTGGCCGGTCCAGCCGCCGCAGCGGCACGATGTTCCTCTGGGCGGCTCTGCCGGAGCGCTATCGCGATCTCGGGTCGCTCGAATTTTCCAAGCTGCTGATGGAGAAAGCGCTGGTCGCCGTTTCGCCGGGCATCGGCTTCGGGCCCATGGGCGAAGGCTTCGTGCGCTTCGCGCTGATCGAAAACGAGCACCGCACGCGCCAAGCCACGCGCTCGATCGGCCAGTTCCTGCGCCACTGATCTTACCCTGTACCGCCGGCCCTGTACCGCCGGCGGTCTTGCCGCCGGTTCTTTTTATTCGATATCGAGCGACAACGTGACCGGCACGGTCTTCGGCGCGAAACACATGCGGTCATTGCAAGCCTGATAGCGCAGCGTGCCGTTCTGCGCCGCGGCCCCGGTCGGCGCATCGGCCGGCACTTTGAACTTGGTCGATGATGGTGAACTCGCCGGTCACCACCGAAAGCGGCTTGTCGGAGAATGAATACTTCTCCTGCGACGCTTTCGGATAAGTGATGGCATCCGCCTGCAGCGGTCCGCCGGTCCACTTCAGCGTCAGCGGAATCAGATACGCGTCGGTCGGCGTATTGCTGTTGGCGTGAAAGCCGGGCGGCAGAGCGGCCTGGAACGCGATGACCGCCGTCGCGCCCTTCTTCGCCTTAACTGTGGGCACCGGCGCGATGGTCAGCGTCGGGGCCATCTGCGCCGAGCACTGACATTGCCGGCAGGCACAGCAGGATCTTCCAATAATTTTTCGATAGCATCCGAGAAATCCTTTTTGTTGGCGAGACCTACATGCACTGACGCGATGCGCCCGTCGCGGTCGATCACAAACGTGGTCGGCAGGGCTTCGAGACCGCCGTACTTGTCGCCCGTTTTGTCGTCGCCCAGCACAATCCGGTAGTTGATTTTCTTTTCCGTGACGAAGGGCGTGATCGACTTCCATCCGTCGTCGTCCATCGAAACGCCGAGCACTTCGAAGCCGCGGTCTTTGTATTTGCGCTGAAACTCAGTGAACCAGGGGATCTCGATTTTGCACGGGCCGCACCAGGTAGCCCAGAAATCGAGCAGCACGACTTTGCCCTGATAGTCGGCGAGATGCACCAGCTTACCGCTGGCGTCTTTCAGCGCAAATTCGGGCGCGTGCTTGCGGTGATTCGTCTTCTTCGCCACGGGACGCGGCGGTCGGGACGGCGAACACGCCACTACGCCAAGCAGCGCAGCGACCCCGGCGATGGCCGCGTAGCGCAGGTGCGATTGCCAGCTTTTCACTGCTTCGATTATATCGGGAACCTCCTGCCTTCGAAGCGGCGCCTGAAACCAGGCGCGTCCGCGCTCTGCACCGGGATTTCGGCAGCGTGACTTCCGTATCGACCTCGCCCGTATATAGACGCCGCCGTGTCGCAAAAGCTTTCGCAACAATATTCGCGCCATTTCCGCGAGCGCGTTCGTCACGTCCGCATCCGAAAGCGCCTTCTTCCGCCATTCCGCCGACCAGCCCGCCTCACCCTGCGCCCCGGCGCTCCACTCACCCCGAAGACGCGCCTCCCAGTCCCACCGTCGCGGATTGCCCAGCCGCACCCAAACGAAATGAAAATACTCGTGCAGCAGAATCCGCCGATGCTCCCGGACATTTTTCTTCAGATCGGGATCGAGCACGATCACCCGCCGCCGGATGATCGGTCTCGGCATACGCCTCATTGCCGCGCCACATCCCGCAGACCGCCGCGGTACCGCACTTTGACCCTGCCGCCGTCGAACAAACCAGCGAACGCCTGGGCTTGACTGCTGCTTACCGAACCGCGACTGTGAAGGAGCGGCAACGCACGACTCTGTCTGGCACCAACTTACAATAACTGCATGGATCTCGCCGCGCTGCTGACCGAACAGGCGAACCCGGCATCCGCGCAGATCGACCAGCTTTCGACCCCGGAAATGCTGCGCGTCATCAACGCGGAAGATCGCAAAGTCGCCGAGACGGTGGCGGCGGAAATTCCGCATATCGCGCAGGCCGTCGACGCGATCGCTGCAGGCGTTCGGCAAAGGCGGAAGGCTTTTCTACATCGGCGCGGGAACCAGCGGAAGGCTGGGCGTGCTCGATGCTTCCGAGTGTCCGCCGACGTTCAACGTGCCCGCCGGATCTCGTGCAGGGGATCATTGCCGGGGGCGAATCGGCGCTGTCGCGGGCCACCGAAACCACGGAAGACGATCCGGCCATCGGTGCGCGGGACCTGCAGGCACGCGGCTTTCGTGCCGTCGACGTGCTCTGCGGCATCGCTGCCAGCGGCCGAACGCCTTACGTCCTGGGCGCCATCGACGAGGCCAATCGGCTGGGCGCGCTGACGATCGGCATCAGTTGCACGCCGGATTCGGAACTCGCGCGCCGCGCGAAGATCGCGATCACGCCGCTGCCGGGCCCGGAAGTCATCGCCGGATCCACGCGCCTGAAGGCCGGCACGGCCACCAAGATGGTGCTGAATATGCTGACGACCGGCGCGTTCATCCGCCTCGGATACGTGCGCGGCAACCTGATGGTCAACGTGCAGCCGAAGAATTCCAAGCTGCTCGACCGCTCGAAACGAATCATCGCCGAAGCCACCGGCGTCTCTTACGACGAGGCGGGCCGTATGCTGGCGGAAGCGGGAAATAACGTGCGCGCGGCCATAGATCGGTGGGAAGAAGACCAGAAAACAGGAATGGATAAATTTGTAATTGAAGGCGGCGCGCCGCTCGCACGGCACGATCGCCACCAGCGGCTCGAAAAACTCCGCACTGCCGGCGCTGGCCGCCGCGCTGCTGACCGACGAAGAGGTCGTGCTCAAACGCATCCCGCGCGTGCGCGATATCCGCACGATGGAGCGGCTGCTGGTCGACATCGGCTCGGAGATAACCATCGACGACGAGGACCCCGAGCGCGTCATCCTCAACACGAAAAGAATCGTTTCGCCCGAAGCGCCCTACGAACTGGTGAAGACGATGCGCGCCTCGAGCCTGGTGCTCGGGCCGCTGGTGGCGCGCGCCGGACGCGCGCGCGTTTCCCTGCCCGGCGGCTGCGCGATCGGCGCGCGGCCCATCAATTTTCATCTGGCGGGCCTCGAACATCTGGGCGCGCAGATTTCCCAGGAGCACGGCTACATCGAAGCGGTCGGCGCCCGATGGACTGAAAGGCGCGCAGATCGTCTTCGACCGGATCACCGTCACCGGCACGGAAGACATCCTGATGGCCGCGGTGCTGGCGGAAGGCGAGACCGTGATCGAGAACGCCGCGCGCGAGCCCGAGGTCGTCGACACTCGCGCATCTGCTCCGCAAAATGGGCGCGAACATCGAAGGCGAGGGCACGAGCGTCATCCGCGTCGAGGGCGTTCGGAAGCTGCACGGCGCAACGCACGAGATCATCGCCGATCGCATCGAAGCCGGCACATTCGTGATCGCGGCCGCCATCACCGGCTGCTGAACTCTGTATCACGGGCTGCGTGCCGGAGCATCTGGGCGCGCTGATCGCCAAACTCGGCGAAGCCGGCGTGCACGGTAACGCAGGTGGACGACACGACGCTGCGCGTGCAAGGCAACGAGCAGCCCTGCTGCGTCCGGTCGACATGACCACCGAAGAATACCCGGGCTTCGCCACCGATCTGCAGGCCCAGTACATGGCGCTGATGACGCAGGCCGACGGTATTTCCATCGTCACTGAAACGATCTTCGAAAACCGCTTCATGCACGCGCAGGAACTGATGCGCATGGGCGCGAATATCCGGCTGGACGGCCGCCAGGCCATCATCGCGGGGCGCAGCCGTCTGACGGGCGCGGGCGTGATCGCATCCGATCTGCGCGCCAGCGCGTCGCTGGTGCTGGCGGCGCTTGTGGCGAAGGGCGAGACCGTAATTGACCGCGTTTATCACATCGACCGCGGCTACGAGAAGATCGAAGCCAAACTGTCGGCCGTGGGCGCAAAAATCAGACGAGTCGAGTAGAACATGGCACAGCACAATTCAGGATTTCTCCAGCTGGTCAACGACGCGAAGACGCGCGTCCGCGAAACGAATATCGACGGCTACAAACAGATGCTCATCGACGGCAAGAAACACGTGCTCGTCGACGTGCGCGAAGATCACGAATTCAGCGCCGGACACGTCAAGGGCGCCGTGCACATGAGCAAGGGCACCATCGAGCGCGACATCGAGACGAAGGTATCCGGACAAAGACACGACGCTGGTGCTCTATTGCGGCGGCGGTTTCCGTTCGGCGCTCGTGGCGGACAACCTGCAGAAGATGGGCTATACGAATCCGATTTCGCTCGACGGCGGCTGGCGCGCGCTGCAGGCTTCGGGACTCGAACTCGAGTAAAGATGGCTACAACAGCACCCTCTCGTCGCCCTCGCGCTTTGTCACCCGCTCGCGGTCGAAGTACTCCAGCAGCGGTATCGCATACTTGCGCGACACCCCGGTCCAGTCCTTGAACTCCGGCACTTTGAACCGCTGCCCGCGCTTATCGACGAGTTGTTCCCGCAGCTTCGCCAGCGCTCCCGCATCCAGCACAAACTCATCCGATATCCGCGTCAGCTTACCTTCGCGAATCAGAATCTGCAGAATCGACCGCGCCCTTGCCGCTTCCACCCCGGACGCCTTGAGCACCTCATGTACCGGCGGCGCCGCCAGCCCGGCCTGCACGAACGAATTCGCGATCGCCGCCCGCGCCTGCTCTTCATCCTGCTTCAGCACGACCTTGTGGGTCTTCAGCCGCACCACTTCCCCGTCCTGCGTCAGCTCCGTCGCCGCGGCCAGCGCGTGCTCGAAAATCTCGGATGACGAATCCGCCATCACGGCCGCCTTCAGATCCTGCTTCGGAATGCCAGGCAGAAGCGAGTGCGCGCGATGAAAGCCGCGGCAATGCGCAGTGAGCTGTAGTTTGAGATCGGCCACTCTGTCGCGCGCAATGAGCCACTTCCCTGCCCTCTCGATTCCCGCCAGATCTCCGATTTCGCGCAGTCCGGTCCAGGCGATCAGCTGGTCTTCTGAAATCCCCCAGGCATTCTCGGTCACGAGCTGTTCGGGCGTCAGCGCGCCGAGACGCGCGACAGCGTTTTCCTTTCGTACATACCTGTGGCCGCTGATATCAACCACGACTCCGCCGCCGATCGTCGTGACCGGTGAAAACATACGGATTATGAACCGGTCGCCCGGCAACACCAGCGCGGGTTCTTTCAGAACGATGCGGGTATACGCGAAATCGCCGGGCTTCAGTTCCGATCGATTATCCAGATACCGCACCTGGCCCTCAATCTCCGCCGCGCCAACATGAAAATGCACCGGCGCGCGGTTCTTCAGCGGATTCGCGGAAGGCAGAAGATCGAGGCGACAATCGAGATTCCTGACCGGCATAAAGCGGCCGGGCTCGCTCAGCACCATGCCGCGATGGATTTCGCCCGCCTCGATGCCCGCAAGATTCACCGCCGTACGCTGGCCCGCCTGAGCTCGCGTTGCCGGCTCGCCATACACCTCAAGACCACGAACGCGCAGCCGGCGTCCCAGCGGATAGATTTCCACTTCCTGCTCGGGCGTCAGCGTGCCGGAAATCAGCGTCCCCGTGACGACCGTGCCGAAGCCTTTCATCGTGAACGCGCGATCCAGCGGCAGCCGGAACCATCCCGAAGCTTTCTTCTGGTGAACACGCCGCGCCGCAGCTTCGAGCGCCTGCCGCAGCTCCGCAATCCCTTCGCCGGTTACCGAGCTCACCGCAATCTTCGGGGCGTTTTCCAGAAACGACCCGGCAACGAACTCATCCACTTCGAGGCGCGTCAGCTCGATCAGTTCGGGATCGGCGATATCGGCCTTCGTAAGCGCGATCACGCCTGCTTCGACGCCAAGCATCCGGCAGATTTCGAAATGCTCGCGCGTTTGCGGCTTGATTGATTCGAGAGCCGAGATGACGAACAGCACCAGGTCGATTCCCGCCGCGCCCGCCAGCATGTTGCGAACGAAGCGCTCGTGGCCGGGAACATCAATGAAACCGATGCGAATGTCGTCCGCCAGTTGCAGATGCGCGAAGCCAAGATCGATCGTGATGCCGCGGCGTTTCTCCTCGGCGAGACGATCGGCGTCGGTGCCGGTCAGCGCCTTCACCAGCGCTGTTTTACCGTGGTCTATATGGCCGGCCGTGCCGACGATAATCTCGCGCATCCGTCGTTTTCTGAACCGCCGCTCTCCATCGTATGAGATCGGCTCATTTCCTTCTCACGACGTTCGGCTCGCTGGGCGATTTGCATCCTTATATAGCCGTGGGCCTCGGGCTGCGCGAACGCGGCCACACCGTGACCATCGGGACGTCGGAAGCCTATCGAGTGAAGATCGAAGGCGAGGGGCTCCGCTTTCATCCGATCCGTCCGGACTTCGGCGCCGCATTGCGTCCGGAGATTCTGCGGCACGCCATGCATCCGCGCAAAGGCACCGAGTTCGTGTTTCGCAAGCTCATGGTTCCCTCGTTCGAGCAGAGCTTCGAAGACACGCGCGCCGCCGCACGCGACGCCGATTTCCTCGTGGGCCATCCAATCGCATTCGCCACACCCACCGTCGCGGAACTCCTCCGGAAGCCCTGGGTATCCGTCGCGCTGCAGCCATCCGTGTTTCTTTCAGAACACGACCCTCTCACCGTCTCCGGCGCACCGCTGATCAGTTGGCTGATGTCACGCAGTCCCGCCTTCACGCGCGCCTTTATCCGCTTCGCGAGAAGCGTGATGCACCGCTGGGGCGCACCGGTGAACGCACATCGAAAGAAACTCGGCCTGCGCGAAATAAGAAACCCGCTGCTCGACGGAATGTTCTCCCCGCACGGCACGCAGGCGTGGTTTTCGCGCGTGATGGCGCGGGCGCAACCCGACTGGCCGCCGCAAGTCGAGATCACCGGCTTTCCGTTCTACGACAAGCTGGAAGCGGGTCGCGGACTGAGCGCCGAGTTGGCGCGATTCCTTGACGACGGGCCGCCGCCGGTCGTATTCACGCTCGGCTCATCAGCAGTGTTCAACCCAGGCGGTTTCTATCGCGAAAGCCTGGCGGCGGTACGACACCTCGGCTGCCGCGCGATCATGCTGCTGGGGCGCGACACCGGCAACGCGCTGGAGTCGGTGCCGGACAACGTGTTTATCGCCGACTATGCGCCCTACTCCGAACTCCTGCCGCGCGCCGCTGCGACCGTGCATCAGGGAGGCGTCGGAACCACGGCGCAGGCGCTTCGCTCCGGAAAGCCGATGATCGTCGTGCCATGGAGTCACGATCAGCCGGACAACGGCCGGCGAATTCAGAATCTCGGCGTTGGCCGCGTGATAACGCGACGCCAGTATCGCGCCGGCCGCGTGGTGCGGGACCTCGCGACGCTTCTGGGAACCGCTGGTTACACTGAGGCCGCGCGCGCGACGTCTTGCGAGATGGAACGTGAGGACGGCGTGGCCGCTGCGTGCGAAGGGCTTATTCGCGCCGCGGCTCTGAACCGCTAAACTGGGCGTGTGGACGATATCACGATTACCGTCAGTTGCTGCGAGGATACGGGCGTATTGGTCGCGCGGTGGGATGACCCGCAAGGGCGCGGCGGTCTCACGACGCAGGCCGAACGGCTCGGTGATCTCGAAGCCAATATCCGCGAGGCTGTCGAGCTGCACTTCGATGCGGAATTGCCCAGCCGCATTCGACTTCATTTCGAGAACGATCCCATACTTGCAGCTGCGTGAAGTTGCCACGGGACTTGTCAGGCGCCGATGTTATTCGAGCGCTTGAGCGAGCCGGTTCACGGTTCTCAGATAATCGGGTTCACACGTTCGGTTGGGCAGGGACCAGGTGCGTGTAACGGTACCGGATCACAAGATAATTGCACCGGGAACACTCAGAAGCATTCTGCGGCAGGCAGGCCTGAAACTGGATGACTTTTAATCGCTGCGGCCCAGATCAACCGAAGATCACCGTCCGGCGGAACTTCCATTCCGAGAAACCGCAGCGCATCGCGCAATAACTCCGGCGCGCAGCTCATATCCAGCGGCGGCGCCAGCGTCTGTTTGCTCAGCTTTTCACCCTTCTCATTCGTCACAATTGGTATGTGCACGTAGCGCGGCGTTGGCAGCCCCAGCAGCTTCTGCAGATGCATCTGCTGCGGAGTGGAATCGAGAAGATCAGCCCCGCGGACTACGTCGGTCACACCCTGATGCGCGTCATCGACCACCACCGCAAGATGGTACGCGAAAATGCCGTCGGTGCGGAGAACGGTGAAATCATCGCCGGGAAAGCGCACCCGCCATCGCGACCCGGAAGTGCATCGGCAGGGTTCGGTTGTGGTGCGCGTGCACGAACAAGGAAAGGCGTACCCGCCGCGTTTCAATTCGTCGAGAGCGTCGTGATACGCATCGATCCGCGCGCTCTGATACAGCACCGGGCCGTCCCACTCGAATCCGAAGCGCCCGAGAGTTTCGAGAATGTTGTCCGCCGACCCGGGAACGACGCGAGGCGTATCGATGTCCTCGATGCGGACGAGCCATTTGCCGCCCCGGGACCGCGCGTCGAGATAGCTCGCAACCGCCGCGACCAAGGATCCGAAGTGCAGCGGACCGCTGGGCGTCGGCGCAAATCGCCCGATAATCATCCGATCAACCGCGGCAGAATCGCCGCGGATGTGCCGCGAATCGAGAACGTGACATCGTCCGAGTAAGCCGTTGCTTCGGGATTGATTTCGATCACGGCGCGCGCCATCGGAATCAGTCCCGCCGCGGGATAAACCTGCGCAGAAGTGCCGGCAACAATCAGCACATCAGCCGCGCGCACCGCAGCAGTGGCCCGCTCCATCGCGCCTTCCGGCAGCCTCTCGCCGAACCAGACGACGCCCGGCCGCAGCATGCCGCCACATTTGCAGTGCGGCGGAAGATCGTTCAGTTCGGAGCGGTCGATGCGCTCAACACCGCACGCGAGACAACGCAGATTCCAGATATCCCCGTGCAGCCTGATCACGTTCTTCGATCCCGCCAGATCGTGCAGGCCATCGACGTTCTGCGTGATCAGCGTGAACCCTTGCTTTCGCTTCTCCAACTCCACCAGCGCGAAATGTCCGGCATTCGGCTGCGCCTTCGCGATCGCGCGCCGGCGTTCTTCGTACCACGTCCAGACGAACTTCGGATCGCGCGCGAAAGCCTCAGGCGTCGCCAGATCTTCGAACCGATACTGCTGCCAGTAGCCGTCGTTACTGCGGAACGTCGGGATGCCGGATTCAGCGGAAACGCCCGCGCCGGTTAAAACCGCGACGCTAGCCGCGGACTTCAGCAGGAACGCGGGATCCATCTGACAGCCGCATCAGCTCGAGGCGCAGCGCGTCGACGAGCGCGTTCCAGCTGGCCTCAATCACGTCATCGGAAACGCCGACCGTGGACCAGCTTTTTTCGTGATCAGACCACTCCACCAGCACGCGCACCTTCGCCGCCGTGCCCTTCTTCGAATCGAGCACGCGCACTTTGTAATCGGTCAGGCGCACGTTGGCGATTTTCGGGTACTGCGCGGAGAGGCATTTGCGCAGCGCTTCGTCGAGCGCATTCATCGGTCCGTGCCCGCCTGCGGATTCGGTGCGGACGCCGGCCTCAGTCGACACCGCCACCGTCGCATTAGCATGGCCGGATTTGATCGACACATAGTAATCGCGCACTTCAAAGAGATTCACTTCCGGGTTCAACGCCTGCCGTACGAGCAGTTCGAACGTGCCGTCGGCAGCCTCCAGATCGTACCCCTGAAACTCCATCTCCTTGACGCGCTCCAGCAGTTCGCGCCGCGCCTGTTCAGTCATGCGGTCGGCGAGCCCCTGCTGCTGCAGCTGATAAAGAACGTTGCTGCGTCCCGACAAGTCACTGACAAGCACGCGCTGATGATTGCCGACGAGCTCCGGATCGATGTGCTCGTACGTGCGCGAATCCTTCATGACGGCGCTCACGTGCACGCCGCCTTTATGCGCGAAAGCGCTTTGGCCGACATAAGCCTGGTCCTTGCGCAGCGGCAGGTTGGCCAGCTCAGCGATGTAGCGGCAGACGGAAGTCGAGCGACTGCAGCTTCTCTGCGCCGATCGTCGTGTGGCCGAGCTTCAGTTCCAGATTCGCGATGATCGAGGCGAGGTTCGAATTGCCGCAGCGCTCGCCGTAGCCGTTCAGACAGCCCTGCACGTGCGACGCGCCCTTTTCCACAGCGGCGAGGGCGTTGGCGACGGCGACGTCGGAATCGTTGTGCGTGTGGATGCCGATGACGCCGTCGAATTGCGCGCGCACGTCGGCGACGATCTGCGCGAGGTAGCCGGTCAGCGTGCCGCCGTTGGTGTCGCAGAGGCAGAGCACATCGGCGCCGGCGTTCTTCGCCGCCTCTAGAGTGCGCAGCGCGAAATCGCGGTTATGAATGTAGCCGTCGAAGAAGTGCTCGGCGTCATAGACCACTTCTTTGCCGTGATCTTTCAGATAGCGGACCGTTTCGCCGATGATGGCGAGATTTTCGTCTTCGCGTGATGCCGAGCGCGCGGAAGACATGCAGATCCCAGCTCTTGCCGAAGATGGAGATGCACCGGCGTCCCGGCGTCGATCAGTTCGCGGACGTTGCGGTCCTCCTGGACGGAGTTCTTCGCGAAGCGCGTGGAGCCGAACGCCGTCAGCTTCGCGTGCTTCAGCTTCAGATCCCGCGCGCCTGCTCGAAGAACTCTTTATCTTTTGGATTGGAGCCCGGCCATCCGCCTTCAATGTAGTCGATACCGAGCTCGTCGAGTTTCCGGGCAATGAGGATTTTGTCATCGACCGAGAAAGAGACGGCTTCGCCCTGCGTGCCGTCCCGAAGAGTGGTATCGAAGGTTTGAATGCGCATGGTCGGTTCCTGCTTAAGCTGCTGTGGGTACTCCCGACTTCTTTGTTGCGTTTGAGGAACGTCATCATCTTGCGCAGTTCGCGCGCCCACTTTTTCGATCGGCTGATCCTGCTGCGCTTCCCGCATGGCGAGGAACTTGTGCGCGTCCGGCCTTGTTCTCCGCCATCCACTGCTTCGCGAATTCGCCCGGACTGGATCTCCGCAAGGATCTTCTTCATCTCGTTGCGCGTCTGCGTCGTTGACGATGCGCGGTCCGCGCGTGTAATCGCCGTATTCGGCGGTGTCGGAAATCGAGTAGCGCATGTAGCCGAGGCCGCCCTCATAGATCAGATCGACGATCAGCTTCAGTTCATGCAGGCATTCGAAGTAGGCGATTTCCGGCGCATAGCCGGCTTCCACCAGCGTCTCGAATCCGGCGCGGATCAGCTCCGACGCGCCGCCGCAGAGCACCGCCTGCTCGCCGAAGAGATCGCTCTCGGTCTCTTCGCGGAAAGTGGTTTCGATCACGCCCGCGCGCAGGTAGCCCAGCCCGGCCGCGTAAGCCAGCGCGTTCTCGCAGCGCCTTGCCGCTCGGCGTCCTGATGGATGGCGACCAGCGCCGGCACGCCCGAGCCTTCGGTGAAAATTTCGCGCACGCGATGGCCCGGGCGCCTTCGGCGCGATCATCGAGACATCGACATCGTTCGGCGGCTTGATGAATCCGAAGTGGATGTTGAAGCCGTGCGCGAACATCAGCGTCTTGCCGGCCGTCAGATGCGGCGCGATGTCGGCCTCGTAAAGATCGGCCTGGATGTGATCCGGGACGAGGATCATCATCACGTCGGCGGCCTTGGCGGCTTCGGCCGGCGTGAGCACAGTGAGTCCGGCGGCCTTGGCTTTGGCGCGGCTCTTGCTTTCCGCCGGCAGCCCGACCACGACGTCGAGGCCCGAGTCGCGCAGGTTCAGCGCATGCGCGTGGCCCTGGCTGCCGTAGCCGATGATGGCGATCTTTTTGCCCTTCAGGGCGTCGATGTTTCCGTCTTTTTCGTAAAAGCGTCTTGGCATTTGAGAACTTTCCTTGGATTTGAATTCGCTTAAACTGTCTGAGCGGCAGCGCCGGCGCGGGCACCGGCGGCTGCAGGCGGAGCTTCCTGGATTCGAGCGACATGGCTACGCGCGCCCGAACGCGACACGTCGATCTCGCCGTAGCTGCGCATCACTTCGATGAATTCGTCGAGCTTCTCGGGATCGCCGGTGGCTTCGATCGCGAAGCCTTCGATCGAAGAATCGACCACGCGCGCAGTGAAAGATCTCCGCTTCCTTGAGGACGGTGGTCCGCGATGTCCTGCGAGCAGCGCACGCGCACCAGCACCATTTCGCGGATCACCGCCGGCGCGTCCGTGAGATCGGTCGCCTGCAGGACGTTGATCAGCTTGTTCATCTGCTTGACCACCTGCGTCCGGATGCGGTCTTCCACATCGACCACGATGGTCATGCGCGAGAGCTCCGGGTCGAGCGTTTTCGCGACCGTCAGGCTTTCGATGTTGTAGCCGCGCGCGGAGAGCACGCCGGTCACGCGCAGCAGCGCGCCGGGTTTGTTTTCGAGAAGATACAGAGATTGTTTGCAGCATGATCGTTACCTGCTACTACCACTGCCACCGGTTGCGGCGGACCGAACACCATTTCGTGAATCGCGCCGCCCGCCGGAACCATCGGGTAGACGTTCTCATCGCGGCGTCACCTTGACGTTCAGCAGATACGGCCCGGGCTCTTTGACCGCTTCTTCGAGCGCCTGCGCCAGCTGCCACGGCTTGTCGATCGTGCGGCCCTTGAATCCGTAAGCCGCGGCCAGCTTCTCCGCATCGGGGAAGCAATCGAGCTCAACCGCGCTCAGCCGGTTGTTGTAGAACAGCGTCTGCCACTGGCGCACCATGCCGAGATAGCCGTTGTTCATCACGATGATCTTGATCGGCAGCGCGTGCGATGCGATGGTCGCCAGCTCCGGAATCGACATCTGGAAGCCGCCATCGCCGCAGATCGCGAACACCAGCTTGTCGGGACGCGCCATCTGCGCGCCGAGCGCCGAAGGCAGGCCGAAGCCCATGGCGCCGAGTCCGCCGGAGTTGATCCAGAGACGCGGTTCGTTGAAGCGGATGAGCTGCGCGGCCCACATCTGGTGCTGGCCCGACGTCGGACGTCACGATGGCCTGGCCGCCGGAAAGCCGGTCGATCTCGTCCATCAGGTGCTGCGGCTTGATTTCGTGCTCCGCGCGCGAGCGATCGTAAGGATGCTCGGCCTTCCACCCGCGCAATCTGCTCCCACCACGCCGCGCGCGCCGTCGCGGTCTTCGGCTTGAACTCCGGCTTCGAGTTCCTGCAGCGCCTTGTTCAGCTTCTGCAGCACGCGCTTCACGTCGCCCACGATCGGAATATCCGGCACGCGGTTCTTGCCGACTTCCGCCGGATCGATATCCACATGAATCACCCGCGCATGCGCGCGCGAACGCGCCGAGCTGGCCGGTAACGCGGTCGTCGAAGCGCGTGCCCAGCGCGATCAGCAGATCGCATTCCGTCATGCCCATATTGGCGGCGTAGCTGCCGTGCATGCCGGGCATGCTGATGAAGTTCGGATGGCTCGACGAGAGCGCTGCCGAGCGCCATCAGCGTGCAGACGGCGGGCAGATCGGCGAGTCTCGACCAGTTCGGTAAGTTCCGCCGAAGCCTTGCCCAGCCACGATGCCGCCGCCCGCATAAACGAACGGCCGCTCGGCTTCCCAGATCAGCTGCGCGGCGCGGCGAATCTGTCCGGCGTGGCCTTCGGTGAAGACCTTGTAGCCGGGCAGATGGATCGAATCGACCGGCGTGTAATGTCCGCGCGCCTGGAAAACGTCCTTCGGGATATCGACCAGCACCGGGCCCGGCCGCCCGCTGGCCGCGATATAGAACGCTTCGTGGACGATCTGCGGCAGCTCCTGCAGCGTCTTCACCATGAAGTTGTGTTTCGTGGCCGAGCGCGTGATGCCGAACGTGTCGGCTTCCTGGAACGCGTCGCTGCCGATGAGCTTCGAGTGACCTGGCCCGTGATGGCCACGATCGGAATCGAATCCATCATGGCGTCGACGAGTCCGGTGACAAGGTTGGTCGCGCCCGGGCCCGACGTGGCGCAGCAGACGCCGACCTTTGCCGGTGGCGCGCGCATAGCCTTCCGCGGCGAAGCAGGCATTCTCTTCGTGGCGCACGAGGATGTGGCGGATGTGGTGGTCGAAGAGGGCGTCGTAGAAAGGCAGCGTGACGCCGCCAGGATAGCCGAAGAAGCAATCGACGCCTTCGCGCGCAAGGCATTCGAGCAGGACTTCAGCGCCGTTCATGAGTTTGCCGGATTCGTTCATAAGCACTCCGATCCAATACGACTCCGATCAATTAATACCGATCAAACAAAAAGGCCGTCAGGTGGGCTTGTCACCCCGCTGACGGCCTCGGAACTTTTCGCTTGCCCGAGCCTTCAGACGGGGACGGTTACGACGACCCCGATAATAACAACGACGACGTCGTTGCTGTTTACGCCGAGGGTCGTGGTAATTCGGCCTGTGAAGCTCGTGTGCATTCCCGGAAACTTTAGTGTAGGGGAGTAGTTTTGGAAATGCAAGAGGGTGGATGTATTAATGTTATTTATACTCAGCGGCTGCGGGCCGCTGCGACTCTCAAAAACGAACCCAATATTAACGCCATCCGGGAAACATTCGTCTTAACGGTCATGAGTCGGTGGCGAGTGCCTTGAAATGTGCAATGCAATAAAATTTTTCTATTTGCCTCATAGAAATTACCGATCTTCCCGCCCAAATGTGCTATACCTGAAATCGAAAGGAGTGTTCCACGTATGAACACGCAAAACAAGAACGACCGAAAGAAGAACCAACGACAGAGCGCCGGACCGGGCCGGGCTGTGACAAAGAAGCAGGACCATAACACTTATCCGGGAAGTCATGAGCAGGAACGTCCGGAGACGCGCTTAACCAGGTAGTTCCGGAACGCAACGTTGGTAAAAAGCTCCCTTCCGTCGGCAACGCCGGAAGGGGCTTTCTGTTTGCCCCCTTCATGCGTTTTTGACGCCGCTGTTAACCTGCAAATCCGACGTTACTGCCCGTAATACGGCTGCGAGTACTGCTGCGGTGAAGGGTATTGCTGCGGATACCCGTTGTAGTTCTGCTGCGGAACTGCTGGGGATACGAGTTGTAGTTCGCCGGCGGAGCTGATTGGTTATAGCAGCCGTAGTCGGGGTTGCCGTATTGGTCGTACCCGCATGGTGAAGGTTGGGGAGGCGCTTGATAATAGCCCGGATCAGGGTAGCCGCCGCCGTAATAGTACGGATACGCACCATATGGGTAATAGGGGTAGCCGCCGTAATAGCCCAGTCCTAACCCGAAAGACAGACCGCCGCCGTAATACCCGCGGTAGCCCGGCCCGTAATATCCCCGACCGCCATAGTAGCCTCGAAATCCCGTCCCGCCGGAATATCCCCGGGCTGCTGCACCCCCGCTGAACCCTCCTCCGCCGCGCACGGCCGGAGCCGTATAGCTGTGCCCGCCGCCGGAGAACCCGCCGTGTCCGCCCCCGGCATGGCCACCGCCGCCGCCGCGGGCGAAAGCCCCGACCGGCATAAATAACGCCGCGCACAGGGTGCCGATCACAAATGCTGTCGATGCGAACCTGCTGAACATTTAGCGGAAGCTCCTTTGCTCCTCTACTCATTCTGACGCGGAAGCCAGCTCGCCGTTTCCGACCCCGGCGCATCGTGAAGCTTAAATAATCTCGCCGCCCGACGGACCGTTGTGCCACCTCGCGCTGGAAAATGCGCCATTGAACGCACTCAGATGCTCAGCACCGGGCACGGCGCATCGCGAATGATCCCGTAGGTGTGGCTGTGCAGACCGCCGCGGCTACGATCCTGGCCGCGGCCCACCAGCACCAGATCGGCGCCCGCGTTGCACGCATACCGCGCCACGGCTTTTGCGACATCGCCGGCCTCGACCGCAACATCGAACCTCGTACCCGCGTCGCTTTGCGCGTCGCCGATCGCCTCTTCCGCGCGGCCTCGCAGCGCGGCGACAAATTCCTCATCCATCAGCCGCTGCGGAAGCGCTTCCTCGCCCGGGACCACATGCACTACGTGAATCTTCGCCCCAAGCGTATCCTTAAGATCCTGCGCCGCACTCAGAAGCCGCCCGCTGTCCGCCGACAGCCCGACCGCGCAGACAATTTTCCGCCAGTCCACGTGCCGCCCCGGCGGCAGGCTGTCAGCGTGCGCTGCAGTCCACACCGGACACTCCGCATCGTGCAGAACTTTGGAAGTAATCGAGCCCAGCAGAGCGGCGCGGAATGGCCCCCGGCCGTGCGTCGGCATCATGATGAGGTCGATATCCCAGTCGCGCGCCAGTGCCGCAATGCAGACTGCGGGATCGCCGGTGTCCACCCAGCGCCGCACGCGCAGACCGCCAAAGGCGGTCTCGGCGAATCGGTCCATCAGTTCCTCCGCCCTTGCTCTGAGAGCAGCCGGCTGGAGCCCGTGAAATGCGAGGGTTTCAACGGGGCCATAGGGCATGACCGGCGTCTCCACCAGATGCAGCAGCGTCACTGCCGCGCCGAATCGACGAGCCGCGGCCTCCACGTGAGGCACCACCGCTGCCGCGCGCGGCGAGAAGTCGACCGGGAAGAGGATGCTTTTGACTTTCATGGCAAACTCCGTTCAGTTTGAGCGCACAGGGCGAGGGCTCCGTTGTGCGCGTTTACATCTGATACGCCGCAATCGTCCGGCCAATCGCGATGCGCGCACCGCCCAGTCCCCAGGGGCTCAATGGTTCGTCTCTTGCAGGGTAAAGACGCGGAGGACTTACAGATGACAGGCATCGACCGTTGGCTCAGATATCTCGACAGAATGCAGGTCCGCTATTCGCACTCGGTGCACACGCCTGCGCAGACCGCCCGAAAAACCGCGGCTGCCGAACGCGTGCCTGCGCATGAATTCGCCAAAACCGTCGTGTATTTCAACGACAGCGGCTTCGGCATTGCTGTCGTCCCCGCCGATCAGTTCGTCGATCTGGTGCGCGTGGGCCGGCTGCTGGGTTCGTCGTTCATCCGGCTGGCAAATGAAACAGAGCTGAAGGATCTTTTTCCCAACTGCGATCTGGGAGCGATGCCGCCATTCGGAGACTCGTGTGCGTTGCCGGTGATCGTGGATGCGGGCATTGCAGGCGACTTCATCGCGTTCACCATCGGCACCCACCGCGACGTCGTCCGCCTGAGTTTTGCGGACTTCCAGCGGATCGCGAAGCCCAGGGTGGCGGCCATCGCGGCCAGTCTTGCAGTCGCCCAGTGTGTTTAAGAGCTGTTCCGGCTTAATGCCTTTTTGGGGGATATATGTTCACTCAGGACGATTTGAAACGCCTTGCGGGAGTGTCAGGCCCGTGCCTTACGATTTTCCAGCCGCTGCGCGATACATGGTCGCAGGTAACGAAACCGGAAACGCGCATGGTGGCGGCGATTCAGGAAGCCGCGCGCCTGCTGGACGAAAGAGGCTTCGATGCGCTCGAACGCGATGACATGCTGCGGCCGCTGAAAAAGATCGCCGCCAACACCAACTGGGCGGGCCGGACGGGCAGCTTCGTGATGTTCCGCGCACCCGATTTCACACTGACCAGTTTCTGGCGGGATGAACTCGCGCCGCGCGTGCACTTCGCCGAAGAGTTCCTCGTGCTGCCGCTGGTGCCCGGCCTGGTGCGCGATCGCAACTTCTGGCTGCTCGCGCTCAGCATCAAGTCCGTGAAGCTTTATCGCGGTTCGGAGGCAGGCCTGATCGAAGCGCCGCTGCCTCAGGGAGTGGCCACGAACCTTGCCGCAGATGAAGCTTTTGATTCACCCGACCACAGTCTGCGGGGGCGCTCGAGCGCCGGACCGTCGGTGGGCGGCATGAAGGGTGTGCAGTTCACTACGGGGGCAGCGCACGAAGGCGAGCCCGCGTATCTGCACGATTTCTTCAGAGCCATCGACCGCGGCATTCATCCGCTGCTCGCACACGATCCGCACCCGCTGATTCTGGCCGGGGTAACGCGCGAACTGGCGATCTACCGCAAGGTGAACACGTGGACGCCGCTCTTGGCAGAGGAGATTCACGGAAGCACCGAAACGTTCGCCCCTGATTTTCTGCTCAACAAAGGAGCGGAGCTGGTTGGAGCCTTCGCCATGAACGGCACCGAAGCCACACTGCGCGACGTCGATATCGCCACGCGCCGCGGTCTGCTTGAGACCGAGCCCGAAGCGATGATCGCCGCGGCGGGCCAGGGACAGGTTGCCGAACTGATCATCGAAACGGCGGCGGCCGGAATTGGGCAGCGCGAAGCGTTCATGAACTGGAATGCGCTTGCCACCATCCGGAGCGGTGGGAAGATTCGCTTCGTCAATGCGGCCTTGCCGGGTGAAGGTATCGCCGCGATCCTGCGCTATCGCGCACCGGCCACTAAAGCAGGCACAGCTACTTCCTCTTTAGCGGTGGCGTGAGTGGATCAGTCGGAGCGCCCTGCTCGCGCTCCGATTGCTTCCACTCGCTGCCGTCGGCGAACTCGACCGATTCGATGGTCAGGATCGCCAGCGCTGCCGCTTGCCGGCGCGACCGGGCCAGTTGTCTGAGTCCCCCGACTTGGCCCATGCCGACTGCAAAGCGCCGTGTCTCGCGTGCCTCGACGCTCACCGGGATGCGGCGCTCGTCGGCGATCTCATCGCCCCCATCGCTGTGGAACACGATCTGCAGACGAACCGCGCTGATGGCGCTGGAACCGTCATTCCGGATCGTGATCGATTCGAAGCCGAACTCTTTCGACGAATCCGTCGCCACAATCGCGACCGGCGACATCACATAGGCGCGAGACGTAAATGCGATTTGCTGCGCGAAGGCCGGCGAGAAAGCCCAAGCAGCGCCAAGCAGCGAAATCAAAGCGGTGCGCACAGTAGTATTCTAGACCGGTTTGACCCGGTCTACTGGCCGGACAGCGCGCCGAGTCGAACCCGAAGCGGCTGTATTTCGGCCTCGGTAAGTTTCTCGGCGCAACCATCCACAATGCGCTTGCCCCGCTCCTGAAGGGCCTTATGGAACCCCTTGTCCGGGGTCGTCGAGGCAATGTCTCCCAAGGCCCGCAGCAGACGCAGACTGACCGCCTGATCTCCTTTTGCGTACATGCGGATCTGTTCGAAAGCCGTATCGAGCAGTTGCTCGAAACCGGCCCAGGCGATCTCGACGCGCGGCGTCCCCGGCGGATCGTAGAACACGCGCGGCGCGGGCTCGCGCGAGGCGAAGCGGATCAGAATGCGGCTCAGGTGGTCCACGCAGGTAATGCCGGTGCTGGGATCGTTGACCGCGGGCGAGATCGCTCGCAGCGCGATATCGACAATCTGCAGGATGCCGAATTCGACATCCTGCTGAAGCGTGCGCGAGGGGCCGAGGTCGAAGGCGTCGCGAAAATCCCCGGCGGCTTCCGGCGTGAGCCGGCTGCCTTTGTAAATGGTGAGCAGAGGCGTTCCGGCCGGGACAAATTGCCCGACCCGGCGTACCACACGAACACGCACGCGCGAAGCCTTCGACAGCGCGACCAGCCGTTTGAGATCGATGTACCGGATGTAGCCTGACTTTTCGGCAGGAAATGCCGTATCGAAAAGCGCGCCGTTAGCCGAAGGAGGGGGCTCCGGCGTCACCTCGCGATACGGGAAAGGCATGAGTTCGTCGATGATGCGCTCGGTTTCCGCTGCGATGCGATCGACGATATGACTCACGCTGATGGCATAAGCGATGTGATGAATAAAGAAGAGCAGCAAGGCCACGCACGCCACAGCGAGAAGCATGGCGCCGGTGACGGTGGCGACCGGCGCGAAAGGCCGCGGCAATGACCGGGCCGTGGGAAGCGCAGCCATGCAGTACAGAAATGTGCCGAGGAAGACGCCCAGAGTCCACTGCGTAACGCCGTCCTGCACGAAGCCCACGATGATGCGCGGCGAAAACTGCATCGAAGCCAGGGTGAGCGTCATGAGCAGGATCGCGAAGACGATTGAAACCACCGTCATGATGGAGCCGGCGATTCCGCCGAGAATCACCTGGGCGACCTGCGGATCGGAGTGGGAGGGAAAAAGAAGTCGCGGGACCCAGTCCGAGGCGTAGGGAAAAGCTTCTTCGAGACTCGAAATAAGCGCGCCGAGAAAGCCCAGGCTAAGCGCTATGACCAGCGGCCGGACCAGAAATCCGCCACGCAGGTTGTAGAGTATGTTGCGCAGCCGGCGTGGAAGGTTCGTCACAATCCGAAGAGCTGGATCGCGTTTTCTTTGAGGATCAGCGGCCGCACTTCATCTTTGATGGAGATCTTCTCGAAATCGGCCAGCCAGCGATCGGGCGTAATCAGCGGAAAATCCGAGCCGAACAGCATCTTCTTTTTGAGAAGCGTGTTAGCGTACTGGATCAGCACGGGCGAAAAATACTTCGGCGACCATCCGGAAAGGTCGATATAAACCTGGCGCTTGTGCAGACACACCGAGATCGCTTCGTCCTGCCACGGGAATGACGGATGCGCCATGATGATCGGCATATCCGGAAAGTCAACCGCTACATCGTCGATGTCCATCGGATGCCCGTACTTCAGTCTCACCCCGCCGCCCGCGCGCATTCCCGTGCCGATACCGCTGTGACCGGTATGAAACAGCACCGGCTTCTGCGCGTCGTTCAGAACCTCATAAAACGGATATGCGATTTTGTCGTTGGCATGAAACTGCATCAGCGGGCAATGCAGCTTGAAGCCTCTGACGCCGCGCGCAATGAGTCGCTTCGCTTCGGAAACAGCCTCCGCGCCGCGCGTGGGATCGACGCTGGCAAAAGCCATGACCACATCGCTGTTCTCTTCCGCGAAATCGAGGACGATGTCGTTGGAAACCTGCGGCCGGCCGGTGAGCCTCTCATCGACTGAGAAAACGATGCATCCGATTTTTCGCGTGCGATAGTACTCGGCCAGTTCCTTGCGGCCGCGCGGCACGCCGGTGTCGCCGAAGTACTTTTTCGCGGCTTCGTCGGCGGCGTTGTTCTCGACTTCCGATTCAATATGGACGTGTGTATCGATTGCAACAAGACTCGCGGTGTCGAAAGGCATAAGTCCGATTGTAAGCGTTAGCATGAAAGAGAGGCGCATCCACATGATTGAAGTCGACAGGCGCCGGTTCCTCGAAGATCTCGGCGGCACGGACGAAGCCCGAAAGCTCGATCCCGAAGCCAAAGCCGACGCGATGGAAGATTTCCTCGCCCGCGCCCTGAAGGTTATCGGGATTTCCGATCCAGGTCACTACCCGACCGTGGCCGAAACCGAAGCTCGCATCGAGACACAGCCTTTCCGCCAGGGCGCCGGCTTTCTCTTCGCTGCGCCCAACGGCACGGTGAAGAAGCTGGCGCCGATGCCCGCGAATCCGACGTTGCGCGACTTCTTCGAGCTGCGCTTCGGCGTCAATTCAACACGCAATCACTGCCTGCAGAGCGCGGCGCTCGCCATGAGGAACGGCCTCGGCGAAGAAACCATCCTCGCCTGCCTGCTGCACGATACCGGCGCGGAACTCATGCGCTCCGACCACGGCTACTGGGGCGCCCAGCTATACGAACCGTACGTTTCGGAGAAGGTCGCCTTCGCCATTCGCTACCATCAGGCGCTGCGCTTTTATCCGGACAAGGAAACCGGCTACGAATACCCGGATCTCTACCGTTACCTGTTCGGTGAGGATTATGTTCCCGCCCCGCACATCGAAGCCGCGTACCGGATGGTCCGGAATCACAAATGGTATATGGAGGCTCGTCTCGTCACGCTGAACGATCTCTATGCCTTCGACCCGAATGCCGCGGTCTCGATAGAGCCGTTTGCCGATATCATCGGGCGTCACTTCCGCCAGCCGAAGGAAGGTCTGGGCAACGATAACAGCCCTGTCGCCCACATGTGGCGCGCGCTCATCCGACCGGACTCGCCGTTGTAACGCCGGCGGTCTTGCCGTTGGTGCCTTTTGCCGGTCTGATATATTCCGCCTTATGAAAATCGTTTGCGCTCTGGCCCTGAGTGCGCTCACCCTCGCCGCGCAGACCGAAACCGCGGAGAACATGTACAAAATCAGCTGCGCGCAATGTCACGACGCGGGCGTCAACCGCGCTCCGCAGCGCGACGGCTTCCGTCAAATGACTCCCGAGCGCGTGCTTGCCGCCATGGAAACCGGCCCCATGATCACGATGGGCCAGCGCTGGCCGGCTGAAGGCCGTCGCGCGATCGCCGAGTTCCTTACAGGCAAAAAGCTGGGCACGTCGCTGACCACCGATCCTCCCGCCAGCGCCATGTGCGCCCCTGGCACGGCTGACTTCAGTGCCGGGCCCATGTGGACCGGCTGGGGTTCAAACACATCCAACACACGTTTTCAGGATGCTGCCACCGCGGGCATCGCAGCGGCAGATGTGCCACGGCTGAAACTCAAATGGGCGTTCGGATTCCCCGGCGAGCTCAGCGCCAACGGCCATCCGGCATACGCGGGCGGACGCGTGTTCGTGGGCAGCGTCGGCGGCAAAGTGTATTCACTCAACGCGTCGACAGGCTGCGTCCACTGGTATCTCGACGCGGGTTCACAGGTGCGCAGTGCCATCACCGTGGCGAAAGTCGGTGCCGCTTACACGGCCTTCTTCGGCGATGGTAAAGCCACCGCCTGGGCTGTGGACGCCGCCAGCGGCAAGGTCATCTGGAAAACGAAGGTTGACGATTTCCCCGTCGCGCGCCTCACCGGCTCGCCGGTCTTTTTCAACGGAACTCTGTTCGTCCCCGTCGCCTCAGGCGAAGAAGCTGCCGGCTCCGTGCCCGCGTATGAGTGCTGCAAATTCCGCGGCAGTCTTGTAGCGCTCGATGCCGCCACCGGCAAACAGATCTGGAAGACCTGGACCATCGACGAACCCGCAAAACCGACCGGCAAAAAGAACAAAGTCGGCACACCGCTCTACGGACCTTCCGGCGCACCCATCTGGAGCACGCCTGCGATCGACGCCAGGCTCGGTCTGGTCTATGTCACCACCGGGGACAATTACAGCGAGCCAGGCACGAAGACGAGCGACGCTTTCATGGCGCTCGACCTCAAGACCGGCAGAATCGTCTGGACACGCCAGATGACGGCGAACGACGCGTACACCTCCGCCTGCCGTCTGCCCGATCGCACGAATTGCCCCGACGTCAACGGCCCCGACTTCGACTTCGGTGCCTCTCCCATTCTGGTCACGCTTCGTAACGGCAAGCGCGCGCTGCTCGCCGGGCAGAAGTCCGGCATCGTACACGCGCTCGATCCCGACAGAAATGGCGCGATTCTCTGGCAGGTGCGCGTCGGCAAAGGCGGCACGATGGGCGGCGTGCAGTGGGGTTCGGCTGCCGACGCGCAGAACATCTACGTCGCGGTTTCCGACATCAAGCGCCTCATGCTCGACTACGCGACCACCACGGACACCGACGCCAGCCAGGGCGGTGGCATGTTCGCGCTGCGCCTCGATAACGGTGAGCGCATGTGGTACGCGCCGCCCATCGCCTGTGGTGATCGCGCGCGCTGCAGTCCCGCGCAGTCCGCCGCCGTCAGTGCCATGCCCGGCGTGGCGTTTTCAGGCTCGATGGATGGACACCTGCGCGCCTACAGTGCCGCGAACGGTGCGGTCGTCTGGGACTTCGACACCGAGCGCACCTATCAAACGGTGAACGGCGTCGAAGGCCGCGGCGGATCTATCGACGGCCCCGGCCCTGTCATCGCGGGCGGCATGGTGTTTGCAAACTCCGGCTATACAGCGGCAGGCGGCGCTCCAGGCAACGTGCTGCTGGCTTTCTCTGTGGACGGCAAGTAAATTCACTGACTCCGCAGAATCTCCGCCGCAAGCTGCACCAGCCGCCGTTGCTCTGAAGCCGTATTCACGCGGAGTCGCAGCCATTCGCGGTCGTTGCGCAGATCGGCGAAGGTGCCCGCCGGGTCTTCGTGAAAATGGATGAATGCCGAAGCTTTCCTGTAGAAGATGCCGCGCTTGCGTTCGCGGATGCCTTCCAGCCCGCGGAGCTGCGCCAGCATCGGCTCCAGCGCATTCAGGGCAGTTTCACCAGCGTGCTTCATCTCGCCTCAGGATAAAACTCCGTGCCTACAATCGTTCATGGCGGGCCGCGAATTGTTCACGCACATCGCATCCGAACTGATGCCGGTCTTTGAAGATCTTCGCCGCCGCGAGCCGATCTTCCATCGTCCTGAGTTCGAAACGATAATGGCTCCCGATTACTGGGAAGTCGGTGCGTCAGGCCGCCGCTACAGCCGCGACTTCATCCTGAAGCATGTGGAACAGAATGCGATGGTCGATGCCGAGGCGGCAGGCTGGCAGTGTTCCGACCAGGGCCTGCGCAGGCTTGGCGCCGAAACGTATCTGTTCACTTACACGCTTCGTCAGGGCGATCGGGTAACGCGGCGCGCCACCATCTGGGAGAAGAACGCGGACGGATGGCGCGTCCTCTATCATCAGGGAACGATCGTTACCGATCCCGAATAGCTGATTTTCAGGCCGCCAGCTGTTCGCGCGCGTCCCGGATCATCCGCAGATAGCGCCACGACAGTTCTCGAATCCAGCCGTGCTCGCGCCGCTCAATCGCATCCGGCGAAATCAGGTCCCTGCCGATTCCCAGCGCCACCGCGCCCGCATGAATCAGCCCTGCCGCTGTCTGCTGATTGACTCCGCCCGACGCAATCAGAGGGATCTTCGGAAACGGCGACTTCAGCGCTTTGATATAAGCCGTCCCGCCCACCGCCTTCACCGGAAAAATCTTCACGAAGTCTGCGCCGGCCTCCCACGCCGTAATGATCTCCGTCGGCGTCAGCGCCCCCGGAAACACAACGGTGTTCTTCTTCCTCGCGAACTCCACCACATGAATATTCAGGCTGGGACTTGTAATGAACCGCGCGCCCGCATCAAGACAACGCTGCGCCGTCTCCACGTCGAACACCGTGCCCGCGCCCACCAGCAGATCCGCGTTGCTGCGGACCAGTTCCGAAATCACGCCGATCGCCCCGGGCACCGTCATCGTCACTTCCACGATCGGTATCCCGCTGCCCGAAACAGCCTCGGCGGCGAAAAGGGCATCCTCGGCGGATCCCACCCGGATACCGGGAATGATCCCGATTTCCTTGATGCGGCTGCGGACCTGGTCTCTTGTCATATTCGAATAGCGTTTTACGTGGCTGGCGGAATCACCTTCGGCTCGTGCGCTTTCAGAATCACGATGTCCCCGTAGCCGATCTTCAGATCGAGCTTCTGCGGCGCCGCACTCGTGCCTTCGGTGAACGTGTGTCCGAAGTGCAGCGGCTGGCCCTTCTCTTTGCCGTCGAAGTCCGAGTTCACCGTGCCGATAAAACTCTTCGCATCGATCATCGGCGGCATGTTCTCCGCCTCGATGCGCAGTGCGATCAGCCCCTGCCGCGCCTTCGCCTGCACGTTCCCCGTGATGTCGTCGATGTGCACTTCCCCGTCGTCATGCTGAATGACGAGCTTCGCGGTTCGCGGAACCTTGATCCTGTACTCGAGATAAAAATTCGTGACGGCACTCAGGGGCTCGATATACGGGAAAGCGCGGTTATGCGGATATTGCGTCGTAATCACCAGTTCATTGCCGTTGCGCTTTGCGTCCACCTTTACGCGCTCGAGTTCCTTCTTCTCTTTGTCGCGATCCGCCGCGAGGTAACTGTCCAGGCTCTGAATGGTGGTCGTCAGTTCAAGGCCGGGCTGATCCCAGCCTTCAATCGTCACCTCGCCGGTTGAGTGCTCGAGACGCAGCGTTCCGCCCGCGGGAAACTCCAGCTTCTGCGTATTGCTGATCTGAACGTAGTCCTTCCTGTAATCGGATGCGAGAAGAACGCATGCCATACACAAACCAGGCAGCGCGAGTTTACTCGTGGGATAAGAACAGACTGCCTTAAATCGCCTCATCGAATTCCGGCTCCGGTTCCGGCAGCACATCGTTACGTCCCGCCATCCACACATACAGCGTCGGCAGCAGGAAGATGCTCATCAGCAGATCCGAAATCAGTCCGCCCACAATCACGATGGCGAACGGCCGCTGCGAATCCGAACCGATACCGTGCGACATCGCCGCCGGCAATAGCCCCAGCGTCGCCACCAGCATCGTCATCATGATCGGCCGCAGTCTCAGCACCGCTCCCTCCACCGCCGAGTCGGCGATCGTGTGTCCGCGCGCGCGCAGCTGGTTAATGTACTCCAGCATGATGACGCCCGTCTGCACCGAAACACCGAACAGCGCGAGGAATCCGACGCCCGACGACACGCTGAAATTCGTGTGCGTAATCAGCAGCGCCAGCAGACCACCAATGCGCGCCAGCGCCACGTTCACCAGAATCAGCGTCGCCCACTTAAACGACCGGAACATCGTATACAGAATGATGTAGATCAGCAGAATCGTCAGCGGCACAATGTAAAGCAGGCGCTGTTCCGCGCGCTGCTCGCTCTCGTATTCGCCTTCCCACTCGATGTGATAGCCGCGGTCCAGCTTCACTTGTTTCACCTTAGCCATGGCTTCTTCCACCGTGCCGCCCAGATCGCGGCCGCGCACGCTGTATTTGATCGCCACATACCGCTGATTGGCTTCCCGATAGATTTCGGAGGCGCCATCCTGCTGCTGCACGTCGGTCAGCTGGGCGAGGGAGACCCGCTCGCCGGTGGGCGCCAGAAGCCGGATATTTTCGATGGCGTCTTTGTTGCTGCGGAACCGGGGAAGATAACGCAGGGTGAGGTCGTAGCGCTGCTCGCCCTGCAGCACCTGCGTGAGTGCGTTGCCGCCCACCGCTGTAAAGATGGCATCCTGCACATCCGCCACATTGATCTGATAGCGCGACGCCGCCTGGCGGTTCACCACGAAGTTATCGCTCGGCTGCTCGAGCACGCGCAGAATGCCCAGATCCTCGATGCCGCGGATCTTCTTCATGATCGCGACAACTTCCTCGGCTTTGGCTTCCAGCGGCCTCAGCTCGAGGCCATAGATCTTCGTGGCCAGCTGTCCTTTAACGCCGCTGACGGCTTCTTCCATGTTGTCCGCGATCGGCTGCGAGAATCCCCACACCACTCCCGGCAGCTTGTCGAGTTCTTTGTTCATGGCGGCGATGACTTCATCCTTGTTCTGATGAAAGCCCGCGCGCCATTCTTCTTTTGGCTTGAGATCGACAAAATACTCGGTGTTAAAGAAACTGGTTGTGTCCGTACCGTCGTCGGGCCGTCCGGTCTGACCCGAACACTGCGTCACCTCAGGGAACGAGCAAAGAATGAGTCGCGCCTGATTCATCAGCCGGGTGCCCTCGGTCTGCCCTGTACTGGGCGCCAGGGTGCCGCGCACCCACAACGCGCCCTCGTCGAGGTGGGGCAGAAACTCCGATCCGATCACACCGCCGACGGTCAGAAAAATGGCCGCCGTGAGACTCGCCAGACCGACTCCCACCGTCACGTACCGCAGCCTGATGGCCAGCCGCAGCCCCTTGCGATACTGCGCTGTAAGCCACACCATCATGGGGTTGTGCCACTCTTTCGTGCCCCGCGGATAAAACAGACTCGCCAGCGCCGGCGTGATGATCATCGAGAAGATAATCGCGCCCAGCAGCGCGAAAGCCACGGTCCATGCCATCGGCTTGAACAGACGCCCCTCCACGCGCTGCAGCGTGAAGATCGGCAAATACGCCGTGATGATGATGCCGATCGCGTAAAACACCGGCCGCTGCACTTCATGCGCGGCTTCGAAGATCTGCTGCTTCGGTGTCTTGCTTTCTTTCTCCCTGCGGCCCAGGTGTCGCACAATGTTCTCCACCATCACAACCGACCCGTCGACCACCATCCCGAAATCCAGCGCGCCCAGCGACAGCAGGTTCGCCGGAATTTCCTTCAGGTTCAGACAGGTTGCGGCAAACAGCAGCGCAAACGGAATCGTGAGCGAAACAATGATCGCGCCGCGCACGTTGCCGAGGAACAGAAAGAGAATCAGCACCACCAGCAGCATGCCGTCGCGCAGGTTGTGCAGCACAGTCGTGGTCGTGTAGTGAACCAGATCGCTGCGGTCGATGAGCGGCACCACCTTCACGCCCGGCGGCAGAATCGTTGTGTTCAGTTCTTCGACTTTTTTGTGAATGCCTTTGAGCGCGGTGTCGGCGTCGGCGCCCTTGCGCAGCAGCGCGATGCCGGAAACCACGTCGTCGTTATCGATAAGCTTTCCGTCTTCGTGCCGGATCGCTTTGGCAAACTGACCCAGCCGGATCTTCGGCCCCTGCTCGACCACGGCAATGTCTTTCACGCGGATCGGCGTGCCGTTCTTCGCGGTAATCACCGTTTCTTCGATATCGTGCACGCTCCGGACCAGCCCGATCTCCTGGATGTTGACCTGCTGCAGCCCGGCCTCCACGAAGCTGCCGCCGGAGTTCGCATTGTTGTTGGTGAGCTGCTGCTCCACCTGACCGATGCTCAGCCCGTACGAGATCAGCTTCTCCGGATCCACGCGAACCTGATATTCACGTGTCGGCCCGCCGAAACTGGCCACATCGACGATGTTCGGAACCGCCTTGAAGTTCTTCTCCACCGTCCAGTCTTCCAGCGCCTTCAGCTCCATCACGTCGTACGCCGGATTGGTCGAATGCAGCGTGAAAAAATAAATCTGACCCGCCGGACTCCAGTCCGTCTGTATCTGCGGCGACACTCCCGCCGCCACTGCCGCGGGCGGCAGGCTCACCTGCGACAGCCTCTCCAGCGCGCGCTCGCGGTCTTTGAAGTTCTCTTCCTCGTCGTCGAAGATCAGCTTGATATCCGACAGCCCGAAGAGCGAGAACGACCGCAGGTGCGTTACATGCGGCATACCGTTCATCACGATCTCGAGTGGAATCGTGATCTGCTGCTCCATCTGCTCGGCGGAGATTCCGGGCCACTGCGTGACGATCTCAACGTAGTTATCCGCCACATCCGGGTAGGCCTCCACCGGCAGGTTGTGGAAAGACCAGCCGCCCCAGAGGAACAGCATCAGAGCCGCCGCCAGCACCAGGAAGCGGTTGTTCAGCGCGAAGTCGACAACCTTCCCGATCATCTACTGCTCCACCGTGTTCTGGAATACCAGAGCATTCAGCACCACCTGCTCGCCGGGGTTGAGACCCGTGATCACTTCCTGCGTCTTGTTGCCGTCGAGCATGGCCCCGGCCTTCACTTCCAGCCGTCGGAAATGACCGTTACCCAGAGGCCGGTACACCCAGTCGCGGTCGCGCAGATGCAGAATCGCCGTCGCCGGCACCGTCGCACGTTTCTCCGCCGTATTGCCGTGGAACGTCGCGGTCACAAACATTCCCAGCCGCATCAGCCCCGGATTCTCCACTTCGAGGCGAACCTTTGCCGTGCGGATATTCGGATCCACCACCGGCAGAATGTTGCTGATGCGCGCCTTCAGCACGCGGTCCGGATAAGCCGCCAGATGAATATCCGCAAATTCGTTCAGATGCACCTGCGACATGTTGTTTTCCCACACGTCGCAGATAATCCACACGTGCGACATATCGGAAATCGTGAACGGCGTCGGCGTGCTGTACGACTGCACCGCCGCCTGCAGCGTGATCTCCTGGTCGGTGATCGTGCCCGAGACCGGTGCGAACACGCTTATCTCGCCGGTGGGATGCTCGGGATCCAGCCCCATCAGCCCCAGCTGCTCCTTCGTTGTCTCGAGCACCACAACGTTGTCGTCCTCGGCGTTCTGCGCGATTTCCTGCTGGCTCTTCGGTATCGCGCCGTGCTCGAACAGAACATTGGCGCGGTCGAGCTGCACCCTGGTCAGCTCTTCGTTCTTCACCGCCTGCCGGTAATTCGAATACGCCCCCGCCACATCCGGGCTTCTCACTTTGAACAGCAGTTGCCCGGCTTTCACTTCATCGCCCAGCCGCGCATTGATCTCCACGATTCGTCCGGTCGCGAGCGACGGCACCGTGCGCTGTCGCGACACGTCGGGATTCACCACGCCCGTGACGTTCAGCTCGGGCGCAGCCACATGCTCGCCGGCCGTCGCCAGCGGAAACTGCTCCGGATGCTGCACTGTGAAGTTGCTCGGATCCATGTCGGTCTCGACCTGCGTCGGCACCGGTCCCGTGCCCGATCCGACCGTGTCTTTCGCGGCTGCTTTCTCACCGCAGCCGGTCGTCGACAACGTCAAGCTCACACACAAAACGGCTTCGAGCAAAATGAATCTTTTCATTGAATGACCTCCCGGCCAGCGGCCATGTCCATTTGCGCTACGGCGCCGAGATAATTACCGATCAGATTCACGTACGCGAGGCGCGTATCGCGGTACGCCTTTTCCGCATCGAGGTAATCCAGCAGCGAAGCGCCTCCGTTCTGATAAGCGAAAGCCACTCTCTCGCGCACCTGCGACGCCAGCTGCAGATATCTCGCCTTATAGGGCTTCAGCAGATTCACGTTCTGCACCAGATTCCAGTAAGCGGTGTCGACATCGTTCAGAACCTGCGCCTCAGCCGCATCGCGCAGCTTCTCATTGCGGCTGATGTCAACCTGTGTGCGCGCCTTCTCACCCTGGTTGCGGTCGAAGATGCGCAGCGGGACGCTGATGCTTCCGCCGACCGTCTGGTCGGCCGACGGATTCGAGAACGAAGGGTTGTATGAATACCAGACGCTGAAAGTTGGATCTGTGGAACCGTTCGACACCGTGAGGGCGTGCGTTACCCTGGCCAGCTGCACATTTTCCACGGCGACCTTCAGATCGGGCCGCGCTGTGAGCGCCATCTGCCGATAGACTTCCAGCGGCTTCAGCTCTTCGCTGAAATCGAACTTCCCGGTTACGTCGAAGCGCTCGATAGGCGTCCGGTCGTTCAACAACATCAGAATCTGCACCTTCGCCGTGCGCAGATTGCCGAATGCCGTTTCGAAATCCGATTCGAACTGCACGCGCTGCAACTCCAGGCGATCCAGATCGACTTGCGCCAGATCTCCCGCCTTCAGCCGCTCACGGAATACGCCGAGTTCCCTGTCCCAGTAGTTCAGATTCTCCGTTGCGTTCTGCAGCACAGCCTTCGCCTGCAGCACATTCACGAATGCCGACTGCAGGTTGAACAATAGTCCGCGCCGCTGGTCCAGATATGTCGTCTCTGCAATCGCCGTGTTTTCCTTCGCCTGATCCCTTCGCAGTTCGCGCTTGTGTTCGCGTTCATGCAGGTAGCTGATGCCGGGTGTGATGACCACACCGCTCAGGGGCCGGAAGATCCCGTTATTCGACGAAACCTGAAATCCATCCGCCGTAACGCTGAAATCCGGATTCGGTCGCAGATACGCTGTGATCTCCGCAGCCCGCGATTCATCGATATTGAGCTTGTCAGCCTTCAGCGTTGGATTGGTGGCCTCGAACTTATCCACAATCTGCTGCCAGCTGAAAGGCGTCTGAGCTGCCAGGCGCGCCGCCAGCGCAGCCGCGATTAGTATGCCGCTTAGTCGCATCGAGAATCCGACTGTAGCCCGCCCGCGCTGTCTCGCGCCAGTGATCTTCTCTCCAAAAGAGCTATCGCCCGATTTATCTTTCGGACAGATAATCAATCGATCTACTATCAGGCAATCGATTGATTAACGATTCTGCGCTTCCGGCCAGAAACGCGTATCTTTCGGCGAGAGCGATGGCGGCCCGCATCATTTGCCTTTAAGATTCTCTTCGTGAGCGCCCCCGAAGGGTTGAAATGAGACGCGCGGTCGAACGAATTCAAATTCTGCTTCTGCATCCCCGCGCGCTGTTCCGCACCAGTCTCGCGAGGCTGCTTGCGACGGAGCGCGACTTCGACCTCGTCGGTGAATATGCGCATGCTCCGGAAGCCCTCGATGCGCTCGCTACGGCTCGTCCATCGGTAATTTTGTTAGACTTCAACGTCTGGCAGGACCTCGTGCCGGCCGCCCGCGAAGCCGGCTATGAGGGCAAATTCCTCGCCATGGCTGAAGAGATCGATCCCGCTCATTGCGTGCGCGCGCTCAGCCACGGGGTATCCGGCGTTGTCCTGGGCGGCGATTCACCCAATAGACTCGTTCAGGCCATTCACGTCGTGGCCAGCGGCGTCGCCTGGGTGGACCAGAGCGTCATTCAGCTGCTCGCTGACCGCTACCCGCACCACGAAGACCTGCGCCTCGACTGTCTCGGCGAGCGCGAACAGGCTGTGCTGAAAGGTATTCTGGCCGGCCTGACTAATCGAAAGATTGCCGACCAGATCGGCGCTTCCGAATCAACCGTCAAGGCAACCCTGCAGAACCTGTTCGATAAGACGGGCGTCCGCACGCGCAGCCAGCTGGTGCGCATCATGTTAGCGGACGATACGGTCCATTCGAATCAGGGTCAATCCTTCGGGTAATCTTTCGATTAGCGGGGCCAGGCTTTCAGCCTGCCGCCGGACTTCCGCCCCGCGTCTGAATTAAAGCTCGTTCCGGTAGTTCTCGAGCGCCACGCGCACCAATTGCGCCCGCGTACGTACGTTCGTCTTCGCGAACAACTGCTGCAACGTATTCTTGACCGTACTCTCGGACACATCCATCCGCGCCGCAATCTCTTTGTTCGCCAGACCCTGCACCAGCAGCCGCAGGACTTCGACCTCGCGGTTATTCAGCAGCGACCGCTCAATACCCGCGGGCGCATCCGCCGGAGTCGCCGCTTCAGTCGATTCCTCCGTCACATCCGCAATGATCGCCGCCAGCTTGTGCGACTTCCCTTCCTTATAAGTAGAGAACCAGACATCGGCCACGAACGACTCCCCGTCGCCCCGATGTCCCTGACATTGCATCGATGCGCGAAACTGCGGTGCCTCTTCTCTCCGCAGCGCGTGGTGTAGTTCCGGCAGGTATGCGGCAATTGGTGCTCCCGCCAGCTTTCCTTCCCGCGGCGCCATCAGATCTTCCGCCGCCTTGTTCGCCCGTTCGATGAAGCCCCGTTCGTCGATCGTCACGATTGCCGCGGGACTGGTCTCGACCAGCGCTTCCAGCCGCGCTTCGGCCTGCATCGTCAGCCGCCGGTTTCGTATCAGTTCCGCAAAGAACAGCCCGCAGCCCGCCAGCGCCAGTGCTTCGAAACTCAACCGCAGCATCGAGGGCTCGAGCGAACTGAACACTTCTGCCAGCACCGCGCATCCGGCCGCCAGCATCACCACCATCCAGCGCGGCAGAAACGCGGCCACAAAAATGATCGGGAACAGATACAGGAAGCCCAGCGAAACGTACGGCTTGGTCCACCAGTCCACCGCTGCGACTACCAGAATGATGGCGCAGCTGACTACCAGGACCGGGGTTCGGTTGCTTTCTTCCCAGAGTCTGTCGAGGCGCGGCAAAGCCTCTATTATGGGGCACTTCGCTCGCGTTGATCAGGAATCAAAAGATATGCCGCGGCTATCTTCCGATAGCTGCAGATGCACGGTTACGGAACTGATCCAGAATTCCCGCGGCCTGGTCGGGCGGCACGCTCACGTGTCCCGCCAGATTCAACAGCAGAATTCCGGTGCCGCGTTCCGCGAACTCAACCGTCTCGATCGTCACAAACGGCCGCGCCTTTTCCGGCACGACAACCTCCAGCCCGGAGGACTTCTCAATCGCCTTCCGCAGCGATTCGCGAATCTTCTCGCGCAGGCTATTGCCGTATTCGGAATGCAGCAACTGCCCGAGCGAGCCGTCCGCATCGATATCGCCGATCTGCGCGTCGAGACGAATCCTGCTCGCATCCGCGCGCGGCGTCAGAAGTAAATGCACGGTTCCGTTGCCGCCCACCAGCTTCGTTGCGTTCTCCTTGCCGAAGGCTTTAATGCACGCCCATTTCTCAAAATGCAGCTGTACAGTCAGACCGGCTTCGGGCGCTGTGGGAGCCAGCCTCCCATGTTCGACGGTGATCCGCTCTCCGCATTTGTTCGACTGATCGAGTTCCGCTGCGAGCAGCGGGGTAATGTGGCTCTGCAGATCGGTCAAATCCGCGTGGAGCCGCAGCTTCAATCCCTGTCCTTCCGGGGCGATCGCTCCCGAAACGTTGATCGTGATCGGCTGCCCGGACACATTCAGCGAAACCGGCACGGACGGAATTTCGAAATCAGCGCCGTAAGCGCACACGGACATCGCCAGGAAGAGTACCGGAACGATTCCCGCGGATCGCGTGGTCATTGCCGTTAAGACGGAATTAAGCACCCCTCCGTTTCACGGCTTGACGCAGGAAAAATTTTCCGATTCGTCGATGCTGCCCGACCCCTTGTACCGCGCGACTTGTGGATACACGCACAGCGGCCGCGTGCGTACTACTTTGCCCTCACGACGCGGCTCGCCTCGATCCGCTCCGGCGCCGCGCCCGACTCCACCCACTTGACCAGCTGCGTCGCCGTATCGAATGTACTCGTCCCCACGCCCCCGCCGCAGTGGAACATGCCCGGCACCATGAACAGCCGGTAGAAATCGTTCGTCGACGCCCCCATCTTCTCCGCCACCTGTTCGTAATACTCGACGCCCATCAGCGGATTCAGTTGCGGATCGGCCCACCCGAAATACATGATCAGTTTCCCGCCGCGTCGCCGGAACGCCGACAGATCGGTGTCGGTCGCATCCAGCATCTGGTGCAGGTCTTCGATCCGCGCCGGATCTTTGTCGATATCGAACTTCGCGAACAGCTGACTGGCATCCGCAGCGGCGCCTTTTCCGTCCGGCGCCCTCCCCGCTGGGAGAAGATAGCGGAGAAAATTCTGTCCGAACGATGTCCACGCGCCTGGCCCATTCGGCCCGTTGATCTGTTGCCCGATCCATCCGCTCTGCCCGTTCGGCCCGGCCACTTCCGCGCCCACCGGCAAGCCCGGAAACAGGCGCTTACCCTGACTCATCACATCGCTGTGAATGCGCTCGACCGCCTGAATCTGCGCGGCGGTGAAGCACTCAGCCTGCGTCCGTGCCTTCCGCGCACTGCGGCAGATCGCGCGCCGGCTTTGAAATCGCAGCGGCGCGGATCGTCGATCAGCCCGTCCTTCAGCCCGTCCTTCGCATCGCACTGCTCATACACCTTCGTTCGCCAGCAGTCCGAGTTTCGCCGACGGAAACGGATTCTCCGCCAGGCCCTGCATCCAGTACGCGCGCGAAAGCATCGTACCCGTATTGTTGAGCGCGGGCGCGCCGGCAATGATTCCGTCGAAGTCGTTCGGAAAGCGCTGCGCCAGAATCAGCCCCTGTCTGCCTCCCTGCGAGCAGCCGTCGTAATACGATTTCGCCGGCCCGCGCCGTAATAAGTGCGCGCCATCAGTCTTGGCGGTCTCCGCCGTCACATGCAGCGATCGAAAAGCGAAATCGAGCAGCTTCTGCCGGTTCACCGCGAAGCTCGCGCCTGGCTCATATGCCGCCGAGTGACCCGTATCCGTGGCCGCGGTCACAAATCCCGCCTTCAGCCCGTGCGCCCGATTCGCCACGCGATTCGCCGCTTCGAACGACTCGCCCGCCCAGCCTCCATTGCCGAACATATAAAGCCGTCCGTTCCACGCCGTCGGCAGATTCACCTCGATGTTGATCTCGGGCGGCAACCATCAGGCTCACCCGGCAGTGTTCCGGCGCATTCGGCCGCCGCCGCGATCACGGCCGCGCGCTGATCACATAGAGATCGAAGCTCGTCAGGCTGCGCAGTTCGGCACATGCCATGGCGGGCTTGCCAGTTGTCGCCGGGGCGTCCAATCGCGGAACTGCACGCCGCCTCCGCCTTGCCCCCAAACCGCCGCCGCGCAAAATGTACCGATCACGAAGAGCCGCATAAGACCTCCGCGCGATTCTATCCGTTGTATACTGGCGCGCGAGGTACCCTGCATGCGCGTTTATATCCATTCGGCGCATCCTGCCGCTTCGCCTTCGTCTGGTCTCGCCCAGCAGCCTGGGCCGTACTACGTGCAGAAGACCGCGAAGGTCGGCGGCGTCGGCGCTTTCGATTACGTCTACGCCGATTCCGAAGGCCGCAAACTCTACATTCCCGCGCCCCGGCAATCCCACCCCCCGCATCGCCGTCTACAATCTCGACACGCTGGAGTCAGTCGGCGAGATTCCGGGCGCCAACGCGCGCGGCGTCGCCGTCTCCGTCGAAATCCGGCCATGCGCTTCGCCAGCAGTAAGCCCGTCACGATGTGGGACACCAAAACTCTCGCCGTGATCAAAAAGATCGACGTCGACGGGCGGTCCCGACGGCATCATGTACGACTCTTTCAATGATCGCGTCTGGGTCTTCAGCCACGCCATGCCTCACGCCACCATCATCAATGCTTCCGACGGCTCCATCGCCGGCACCATACCCGATCTGGGCGGTGCGCCCGAGCAGGCCGCGAGCGACGGCAAAGGTCACGTCTACGTCGATATCGAAGACAAGGACAACATTGCCGTCGTCGACGCAAAGGCGCTCACCGTCACCGCGCATTACGATCTAAGCGGACAAGGGCGGCACATGCGCCGGACTCGCCATGGATGCGAAGAACAACATCCTCTTCGCCGCCTGCCGCATGCCCGCCAATATGGTGGTGCTAAGCGCTGCCGACGGCAAAACTACTCACCACGATCCCGATCGGCACCGGCGTCGACGGCGCCGTCTTCAACCCTTCCACGATGGAGGCCTTCAGTTCGCAGGGCGACGGCACGCTGTCGGTGATCAAAGAGAACAACCCATCCAGCTTCGTGCTGGAGCAGACAGTTAAGACCATGGTGAGCGCCAAAACACTGACGCTTGACAGCAAGACTGGCCGCATTCTTCTGATCGGTGCGGAATATGGACCGCCGCCCACGCCTCCACCGGCCGGCGGCCGCGGTTTCGGACGGGGTCAGATGGTTGCTGACTCCTTCACCATCCTGGCCGTCGGCAAGTGAAAGCTGACTGTCGCGGTTCGGAATGTCGTTTCTGAACCGCGCGCGTAAGCAAGCGGCCACTAACTGGTCCCCAGCAGCTCCCGAATCTCTTTCTCGTACTCCGGTCGCCCCTGCTCGGGCAGCCCCTGGTATATCGCCGCAACCTTCCCGTCTCGCCCGATCACCAGCGTCGTAGGCAGTGCATCGATCCCGCCGTACAGCTTATTCACTTCCTCGTCGCCCAGCACAACCGGATAGTTGACATGGTGCTCGGCCACATACGGACTGATGACCTTCCACCCGTCCTCATCCATCGACACGCCGAACACCGTGAACCCCTGCGCCTGATACTGCTTCTCGAACTCGATGAACCACGGAATCTCCACCTTGCATGGCCCGCACCACGTCGCCCAGAAATTCAGCACCACCACTTTGCCTCTGAAATCGGACAGGCTGATGCGTTTCCCCGCAGCGTCTTTCAGTGTGAAGTCGGGCGGCGCCTTCGCCACGCGCACGCCAGTTGAATCGCGGATCTTCTCCGCGATCGAATGCACAACCACCGGATACAGCAGCCATCCGGCGACCGCGACGCACGCCACAGCCACCGCCGTCAGCCAACGCCGCCGCATCTTTGAGTACATCTACTTCGCGGGCTTCGCCGCCACCTCAACCTTGTGCAGCGTGTAATCGCCTTCGTAAACCGTGGCCTTGATCTCGTCGCCGACCTTCACTGTCTTCAGCACCTTCGCGTCGTCCACCTTGTACTTCATCGTCATCGCGTCCATCCAGCCTTCGACCTTGGCGCCGTCGACCGTCACTCCGTCGGACGCCACAGCCGTTACTTTTCCATGAAACTGGAAGGATTTCTTTGCCGGCGCCGTCTGAGCATATGACGCCGCCGCGATGGTGAATATTGCAGCGAATAGCAGCGCACAGGCCGCAGGTCCGTTGTGCGCTTGCAGAAATCGGTTCAGATGTTTGATCACATAGCCAGTATAGGTCCGGAGACGATAGGATAGGGACTTGCGACGCATCTCCGCCATCCTCCTGCTCCTCGCGTTCAGCCTTCCGCTGATCGCCGCGGCATTTCAGGACGCGGACTTAAATCAACCCGCCTGCTGCCGCCGCGCCGGAATCCATCACTGCGGCAGCATGGGCCAGTCCGAGTCGGATTCGACGAGCGGCCCCAAGCTGAAATCCGGCGCCTGCCCGCTGTTTCCGACCACCGCCGGCGTTTCCGCCATCGCAAAGTTCGCATTACCGGGCGTGTCGCGCAGCATCCCAGCGCCCGCATTCAGTCTCCCGGCCGCATCCCTTCGCTGCCACTTCCGAATCAGCGCTTCCGCCGACACCTCAAACCCCAAACGCGGTCCTCCTTCCCTTTCCTGAGTTAGTGGGGCCAGGCTTTCAAGCCTGCCGCCGGGCTTCTGCCCGGCGTTTTGTCCGCTTTCGCTTTGAAGAAAAGGAGAACCATCGTGCAAAAAGCATTGCTGCTTTGTCTCGTATCCGCATACCTCCTCCACGCCGCCATTTTCGGCCGTGTCCAGGGCATCGTCCACGACCCCCAGCATCGGCCCGTCTCCGGTGCGGCGGTCACACTGCATGCGGCAACCTCGGATTTTTCGCAGTCCGCGCAGTCCGACAGCAACGGGGAATTTCCGTTCGTCAACATTCCCGTCGGCGATTACCGAATCAGCGTCAGTCAGTCCGGCTTCGCGGCGGCGGAACAGACTGTGACCGTCGCTTCCGGCTCGTCGCCGGTACTTCATTTTCAGCTCTCCATCGCCCCGCTGAATCAGTCAGCCACAATATCGGGCGAACCAGCCGCCGTCAACATGGATTCGGTCACGCCGACGACGCTCATCAGCCGCGAGGACATCGCCGATACGCCCGGCGCCGACCGCACCAACAGCATGGCCATGATCACCGATTACACGCCCGGCGCCTACGTCACGCACGACATGCTGCACATGCGCGGCGGCCATCAGGTCGACTGGCTGATCGACGGCGTTCCCATCCCCAATACCAACATCGCCACCAATCTCGGACCCGCAGATCGATCCCAAAGACATCGACTATCTCGAGATCCAGCGCGGCAGCTACGACGCCGAATACGGCGACCGCACCTACGGCATCTTCAACATCGTGCCCCGCTCCGGCTTTGAGCGCAACAGCGAAGGCGAACTGGTCGCTTCCTTCGGCAACTGGTATCAGACCAACGATCAGCTTAGCTTCGGCAGCCACACGCAGCGCTTCGCTTATTACGTCAGCCTCAACGCCAACCGCAGCGACTACGGCCTGCAGCCGCCCATCGGTCAGGTGGTGCACGACGCCGACAACGGCTTCGGCGGATTCGCCTCGCTGATTTTCAATGCAGAACCCGTCCAACCAATTCCGCGTGGTCGCATCGTTGCGCCAGGATTATTACCAGATTCCCATCGACCCGGATCCCAACTCGGCGGGCAATCAGATTTACCCGAGCTATGGCCTGCACGACAGCGAACGCGAGCCGGATGGCTACGTCGCATTCTCCTGGGTCCACACCTTCAATCCCAGGACTCGCTGCTGACCGTTTCGCCCTTCTATCACTACAACGCGGCCGACTATAACGCCGGCCCGAACGACTATCCCGTGATTTCGACCGTGCACCAGAGTTCCAGTTACGCGCGGCGGGCAGGCGGCGCTCGATATCACTTCGGTGAAGAACAACGATCTCCAGGTGGGAGTCTACGGGTTCGTCCAGCATCAGAACAATTTCTTCAACAACGTCTTCACCGATTGCGCGCCGGACTGCACCAACTTCGGCGCGTCCACGCGCTGCGGTCACCGGCGGCCTCGGCGAAGACTTTCTCAGCGACCGCTACAAGCTGACGTCCTGGCTGACCGCTGATCGCCGGCCTGCGCTACTCGCACTTCGCCACTCCCGGAGTCGGAACCCAATCCGGCGTGATCGAGAACGCCACCGACCCGCGCTACGGCATCTCCATTCGGGTCCCGAAAATCAACTGGGTCTTCCACGGCTTCTATGGCGATTTCTACCAGGCGCCTCCGCTGCTCACCGCGACCGGTCCGCTGCTCGATCTCGCCACCAGCCAAAGCCTGACCTTCGCGCCGCTGCGCGGCGAGCGCGATCACGAATATCCAGTTCGGCGTCACCATCCCGTTCTACGGCTGGGTGCTCGAAGAGGACACGTTTCCAGACGCGCGCCGGCAACTGGCTCGACCACAGCAATATCGGCGAGTCGAACATCTTCTGGCCGCTCACCTGGTCGAAGGCGCTGATTCAGGGCTGGGAAACCACGCTGCGTTCGCCGCGCATCTGGCATCGCGCGCAGGTGCATGTGGCGTATTCCAATCAGATCGCGCAGGCCTCCTCGCCTTTTACCGGCGGACTTGATCTGCCCGACTCCCGCGCCTGATGGATGTCGAGCCTCCCCGGGACTTTCGCCCGTCGACCACGATCAGCGAAACACGCTGAACTTCGGCGTCAACGCGGCGTCTGCCCTGGCAGGTGTTGGCGTCGACGAACGTGTATTACGGCTCCGGATTCACCAACGGCAATGCCCGACGCGCAATATCCCGGCAACTATCTGCCGCAGCACACCACGTTCGACATCTCGCTCGGAAAAAGCTTCGGCGAAAACGATAAGTACCGTGTCTCGGTGACCGCCCTGAACGTGGCCAACCGGCGCGTTCTGCTCGACAACAGCCTGACGTTCGGTGGATTCCACTACAACGATCCGCGCCAGATCTACGCGGAGGTTCGCTGGAAATTCCACTACTGAGGGCTGTACCGCCGGCGGTCGAAGCCGCCGGTGTTTCAGCCGGCTCCCACTCATACCCTATTGTCATCCCACTGAAACATCACTGGCACCTGGTTTGCTGACAATAGAGGGGAGATCCCCACCGCTATGGACATCGCACAGGTTTCCTCTGCTCTCACCGAACTCGCCCTCGACCTTCGCTGGGCCTGGAATCACGCCGCCGATAACATGTGGCGCCGCCTCGACCCCGACCTCTGGGAGCGCACCCACAACGCCTGGTTCGTTCTCCAGACCGTCTCGCAGGAGAAACTCCAGGCCATCGGCGCCGACCCCGATTTCGAGCGTTCCCTCCGCACCCTGATCGACGAAAAACGCAGGCGTGCCGAGACGCCGGCCTGGTTCCAGCAGACTTATCCGCAGCCGCCGCTCCACGCGGTCGCCTACTTCAGCCTCGAATTCATGCTGAGCGATGCGCTGCCCATCTACTCAGGCGGCCTCGGCAACGTGGCGGGCGATCAACTCAAGTCCGCCGCCGACCTCGGCGTCCCGGTCATCGGCGTCGGTCTCCTCTATCAGCAGGGCTACTTCCGTCAACATATCGACGCCGAAGGTCGACAGCAGGCACTCTACCCCTTCAACGATCCGAGCCTCCTGCCTATCCGGCCTCTCCGCAGACCGAACGGCGAATGGCTCACCATCTCCATTGACATACCCGGCTCCACGCTCCGTATTCGCACCTGGGAAGTGCAGATCGGAGGTGGGAAACTTTACCTCCTCGACACCAACGACCCCGCCAATCTTCCCGAAACCCGCGGCATCACCGCCGAGCTCTACGGCGGCGAACTCGCCGTGCGCCTCCAGCAGGAACGCGTGCTCGGGGTCGGCGGATGGCGTCTCCTGCGCGCCCTCGGCATCCAGGCTGAAGTCTGCCATCTCAACGAAGGCCACGCCGCATTCGCCGTCCTCGAGCGTGCCCGCAGTTTCATGGAGGACCACAAACAACCCTTCGCCTCCGCCCTCGCCGCTACGCGCCCCGGTAACATCTTCACCACCCACACGCCCGTCGAGGCCGGCTTCGACCGCTTCCCGCCCGATGTCTTCGAGCCGCGCATGAAGCAGTACGCCGAATCCGAACTCGGCATCTCCATCCGCGACCTCCTCGCCCTCGGCCGTCTCAATCCGCAGGACGATGGCGAGCCTTTCAACATGGCTTACCTTGCGATTCGCGGCTCCGGCGCCGTCAACGGAGTCAGCCGCCTCCACGGCGCCGTCAGCCGCCGCATCTTCCGGAATCTCTTTCCCCGCTGGCCCGAAGCCGAAGTGCCCGTCGGCTATGTCACCAACGGCGTTCACGTCAACACCTGGGATTCACAGCCCGCCGACGACCTCTGGACTGAAGCCTGCGGCAAAGAACGCTGGTCCGGCGATCTCTCCGCCATCGAAGATGCCCTGCGCCGCGTCCCCGATTCCGACATCTGGGACATGCGCAGTAAAGCACGATGCGCCCTCGTCACCTACGTCCGCCACAAGCTCTCGCAGCAGGTGGCCGGCCACGGCGCCTCCCCGGAAGATGTGCAGCGCGTCGCGCATATCTTCGATCCCGAAACGCTCACCATCGGTTTCGCGCGCCGCTTCGCCACCTACAAACGCCCCACCCTTCTGCTGCACGATCCCGATCGCCTGCTGCGCATCCTCTCCAATCCGCACATGCCCGTGCAGCTGATCCTCGCCGGTAAAGCGCATCCGCGCGACACGGCCGGACAGGACATGGTTCGCCAGTGGATCCGCTTCATTCGCGACACGCCCGCGCGCGCCCACGCTGTCTTCCTCAGCGACTACGACATGTCGATGACCGAACACCTCGTGCAGGGCGTCGACCTCTGGCTCAACACGCCCCGCCGCCCATGGGAAGCCAGCGGCACGAGCGGCATGAAAGTGCTCGTCAACGGCGGGCTGAATCTCTCCGAACTTGACGGCTGGTGGGCCGAAGCTTATGCTTCCGATCTCGGCTGGGCCATCGGCGACGGCCAGGAACACGGGGACGACCCCGCCTGGGATGCCGCCGAAGCCGATCGCCTCTACACTCTTCTCGAGCAGGAAATCGTGCCCGCGTTCTACCATCGCAACGATTCCGGTGTGCCGTCGCAATGGGTTGCGAAGATGCGCGAAAGCATGGCCCGCCTGACGCCGCAGTTCTCGGCCCACCGCACGGTGCGGGAATATACACAAAACTACTACCTGCCCGCCGCGCGCGCCGTCGCCGAACGCTCCGGCGGCGACGGTCTTCTGAGTTGGCGTCAGCAGCTGGCCGAGCACTGGTGGCGCCTGCGGATAGACGACCTCCACGTCGATACCGAGGGCGCCTGCCACGTCTTCCACGTTCGCGCCTATCTGGACGAGCTCGATCCCGCCACCGTCCGCATGGAACTCTACGCCGATTCGCCCACCGGCGGCGACCCGGTTCGCACCGTGATGCAGCGGTCCGAGCATCCGCTTGCGGGATCTGCGAATTCCTGGACCTTCACTGCCTGCGTCCCCTCGGACCGCCCCGCGCACGACTACACCCCTCGCCTCGTCCCCTTCCGCGAAGGCGTCTCCGTACCGCTCGAAGCCAGCCAGATCCTCTGGTACAGCTGACCGTAGTCGGATTGGACCTTCGTTTGCCTGTGCGCATACGACGCCGACGGCGTGGGGGAAAAATATGCGCATTCTCACCGATTTCATTTTTCTGATGCTCTTCTTTGTAGCCTTAGTGGCGTGGCTCGTACTTTGGGCAGCCCTTCACGTCGCGGGGGGCGCGATTCACATTTTGCTGGTCATTGCAGTGATCTTCCTGGTCCTGCACTTTGTTCGCGGCGCACGGGCCGCATAGCGCCTCGCCCTCCCTTTCCTGATGTGGGGCAGGATGTTATCCTGCAGCGGGGTTGTTTAACCCCGCTCTTCGCTTGCAACATCACGGGCCTGAGTGTGCATCCCCGCCCAACTTTTCCTCCCATCCCGCGTAACCTTTTCCCCGATCCTCAGTTTTCCTGAATTCAGGGCATGATCAACCCCGTCCCCGCGAGCGACCACGACCGCATGAGGGCGGTCGCGCGCGGCGATCTTGCGAGCATGAACGCCATTTACGAAAATCGGCATCGGCCGCTGTTCCGTTTTTTCTTCCGCCTCACCGGCCGTCAGGCCATGGCGGAGGATCTGGTCCATGAAGTCTTCGTGCGTATGATCCGCTACCGTCACACCTACCAGATGGAGACCGCCTCGGCCGGCACGTTCGAGGCCTGGATGTACCGCATCGCGCGCAACGCGCTGGCCGACAGCACCCGCAAGCATCGTCTGGAAACCACGGCCGCGGAGGGCGAACTGGAATCGATCGAAAGCACGCGCCCCACCCCGTTCGACACCACGGCGAAGCGTCAGGATCTCGCGCTGCTCTACCGCGCCCTGCGCGCACTTCCGGAGGACAAGCGCGAAATCCTCGTGCTCGCCCGTTTTCAGAATCTCGCGTACGACGAGATTGGCCGCATTCTCGGCTGCGAATCGGGCACCGTAAAAGGCCGCGTCTTCCGCGCCATGAAGGAACTGAGCGCGATTTATTCGGATTTGTCGAAGGAGAAAACAGCATGACCTGTCCGCATGCCAAAGAGCTGATGGCTGCTTACTGGCAGCGTGAACTCACGGTCGAGGACACCGCTTTGCTTCGCCGTCATCTCGAAACCTGCCCCGAGTGCAGCGCCGAAATGACCGCGCTCGGCGGCCTCTGGGACCGTCTCGCCGATCTTCCCGCGCCCGAGCCCGGCCACACCCTCGATGCGCGCTGGCAGCAGACCATCGGCGATTCTGACTTCGGCGCAGCCGGTCCGTCGCGACGTTTTCGCTGGCGAACTTCTGGCCGCACAGCCCCGTATGGAGCGCAGCCCTGGCCGCCGCGTGTCTCGTGATCGGCGTCATCGCCGGGATGAATATCCGCCCGCCAGAATCAGGAAATCGCGAAACTCCGCGAAGAGATCTCGAGCACCCGCGAGATGGTCGCGCTCTCGCTGCTGGAACAGCAGTCCGCCACCGAACGCCTGCGCGGTGTCAGTTACTCCGGCCGTCTCGACAACATGGAACCCGACGTCCTGACCGCACTCACCCGCGCTGTCGCACACGATCCCAGCGTTAATGTCCGGCTCGCTGCCATCGACGCCCTCAGCAAAGCCTCCGGACGTCCCGAAGTCCTGCAGTCGCTCACCCAGTCCCTGCCCGACCAGGATTCCCCGATGGTGCAGGCTGCCCTCATCGACTATCTGGTCGATGCGCGTGATCACCAGGCCGTCGCCACGCTTCGTCAGCTGGCTGCCCAGCCCGATCTCAACCCTGCTGTGCTCGAACGCGCCCGCTTCGCCTTCAGCCAGCTGGGCCGTTAGTAAGCAGTAAGGAACCGCGACCGTGAGGGAGCGGCAACGTAAAGCAGTTTTCCGGAGAACATAAATGTATTACGAGAAAATCGCCGTCGCGGTCACCGCCATTGCGCCTCGCGGCAGGTTCTGAACGGCGCGCACTGGCGCATCGAAAACCGCGAACCCTTCCACTTCAGCTTCTCGAACGATAAGACTCTCGACGTCGACAACATAAACGGCACCATTCAGGTCATCGGCGACGGAAGCAATACCATCCGCGTCGAAGGCGAGAGAATTACCCGCGCCGAGGATCAGCAGGCGCCGACCGCGCCAGGCGGGACGTGAAACTCGACGTCAACGAGAAGGACGGCATCGCCCAGCTCTACGTCAACGGCCCCTTCCGAAACAAACATTCAGCGGAAGATCACGGTTTCCACGCTCACCACGACGACCACGAATACGAGGTTGACATATAACTTCACCGTCCACGTCCCGCGCGACACCGCGCTTCGCCTGCGCACCGTCAACGGCGAGATCCGGACTGAAGACACGCGCGGCAAATTCGACATCGCGTGGCGTTAATGGCGCGTGACAATGACCGGTGTCGACGGATACGGCTCGTTGCAGACGGTGAACGGCAAAACCACTGCTTCCTTCCGCGCAAGTCCCAGACAGCCAAGCAGCTTCAAGACAGTAAACGGCGCCATCGAGGTTTCCTTTCCCGCCAACTTCGCCGCCGATCTTCATTTGAAGACTCTGAACGGCGGCGCTTATACGGATTTCGAAGCCACGTCGCCCTGCCCACCACCGCGCAGGCCGCCGAACGCGCCAACGGCCAGAACGTTTACCGCTTCGATCAAACGCAGAACGTCCGCATCGGCTCCGGCGGTCCCGAATTGAGCTTCGAGACCGTGAATGGCGACATCCGCATTAAGAAAGAGTCACGCTAATATGAACCGCGCATTGATTGTGACCCTCTGCACTTGACTCTCGCCGGCATCGCTGCCGCCCAGGAACAAAGTCACCGTGCCTCTCTCCAGCCCCAGTCGCAGCCCGTTACCCTCAAGGCTCGCCTGATCTCCGGCAGTATCACGGTAACGGCCGGCACCACCGGCAGGTCGTGATTGAATCCGAAGACGGGCGCCACGGGCAGCGCGCGCGACGGTCGCGAGGCTCCTCCCGGCATGCACCGCATCGATGGCGGAGGACATGGCTTCACCGTGGAGGAGGACCACAACGTCGTCACGGTTAGTCCCGGATTTCGGCGGTTCTGACGGCATGAATCTGGAGCATCCAGGTGCCCGTGAACACGTCGCTCGAGCTCAGGACGGTCAACGGCGGCCATATCGACGTCACCGGAGTCAGCGGCGATATCGACGTCGAAAACGTCAACGGCTCGATTACCTTGAAAAACGTTTCGGGATCCGTATCCGCGCACACCGTGAACGGCAAGCCTGACGGTGGGTTTGGATAAGTGTCGCGCCCGATAAACCGATGTCCTTCAGTTCTTTGAACGGGAGGGTCGACGTAACGCTCCCCGCCGATACCAAAGCCCGCCTGCGCCTCAAAACGACTAACGGGTCGATCTACAGCGATTTCGACGTCAAGACGGAACCCGACAACAGCAAACCGGTCGTCGAAGATGGCCGTGGGCAGGGCGGCAAATACCGCATCCGCACGGACCGGGGGGTGTACGGCTCCATAAATGGAGGCGGGCCGGAATACTCTTTCCAGACCATGAACGGCACCATCCTCATCCACAAGAAGTAGCTCCCCGTGGGGCGGGTTGTCAACCCGCAGGCGGGGTTCTTAACCCCAGCTCTCGGGCTCCCATGCGACCCTTTCGCGCCTCCATGTTACCCTCGACCCCGGAGTATTACTGCTTCCTTGTATTGATTTTCCTGGCGTTCTGGTTGCTCCGCCGCTTTCGCTCTGGCCTCGATGGCTCTGGTTTGTGCGGCCAATCTTTTCTTTCGCCAAGTGGGGACTAATTTACCTTCTCCTGATCCCCAGCGCCGCTACCGCGACTTTCTGCTCGGGCGCGCCATAGGTCGCACGAAAACCACAGCCGCTAAAGTTCGCCGCTTGCTTGTTTCCTGCAGCCTCTGATAAACACGGGCCTGATCGTATCCGGCGCAGAACCGGAAGCGAGCCTAGTCTCGTACTTCCCCTTAGCCTCTCGTTCTATGCTTTCCAGGCGCTCACCTACACACTCGACATCTATCGCAGGGACGCCAAACCCTCCCCCACTTATCTCCAATACCTTGCAGTCCGTAAGTTTCTTCCCGACCGCTCTGGCCGGCCCGATCACCCGCGTCTCCTCGCTTATACCCGCAATGGAACTGGAAAGGCGGCGTACTGACCGGCGAAGAAGGCAGCCGCGCGCTCTTCCTCATCGGCCTTGGCTTAGCCAAGAAATTTCTCATCGCCGACTATCTCGGCAACAACCTGGTCAATCGCGTCTTCGATCTGCCCACGCTCTACTCCGGCGGAGATGTTCTGGTCGCCGTCTACGCCTACGCGTTTCAGCTCTATTACGATTTCTCCGGTTACAGCGATATCGCCCTCGGCGCGGGCTTGCTGCTTGGCATCCGCCTGCCGGTCAATTTCAACGCCCCCTATCGCGCGCTCAACATCGCCGACTTCTGGCGGCGCTGGCACATCTCGTTTTCCAACTGGCTGCGCGATTATCTCTACTTCTCCCTGCCCGGCCCGCGCACCGCAGTCATGCCCTACGTCAACCTGATCATCACCATGGCCATCGGCGGCCTCTGGCACGGGTTGAGCTGGACGTTCCTCATCTGGGGCCTGCTCCACGGCACCGGCCTGGCCGGCGTTCCGCCTCTGGCAGGTTGCTGAAAAAAGCCGCGCGCGGAGCCGACAGCCGCGCCGTGGAAATTCGCCGGATCCCTCCTGACGTTCCATTTCGTCCTGCTCGCCTGGATCTTTTTCCGCGTCCGCGAATGTCGATACCGCGCTGAAGATCCTTAGCCAGATCGCCAACTTCCGTTTTTCGTTCGACAACACGACGCCGGCGTTTCGTGTTCGTCCTGCTGACCGGAGCGGCCGGGCATCTTTCATTCCGAAGTCATGGTATGACGGCAGCATCATCCGGTTCTCCCGCACGCCCGCTCTGGTTCAGTCCGCCGCACTTGCGCTTCTCGTGTTGGCGATCCAGCGTGTCGCCGCCACCGGCGCCGCGCCCTTTATCTACACCCGGTTCTGAACGTATGCTGCCGCGCAAGAACCACATCTGACGATCGGGGCGTTCGTCGCTGCTCGCGGCCGTGATGCCGCACGGCATTCGTCCCGCGCAGTTGATTTCGACGCTCACCCTGATCGTGCCCGCGCGCATCGCCGAAGATCGTCGCCCCCGTTATCAAACAGACCGCAAATCGACCCAGTCCGATCCCCGATCTCGATGTCCCTCCCGGCAGTCTCGACGCCTTCTATGCCTCGCTTGCGCCGCAAGGAAGTCACCCGCATTCTTCACTACGGCGATTCCCCCACCACCGCGGATTCCATCACCTCCGACGTTCGCCGCCTTTGCAGGCCCGCTTCGGCGACGCCGGCCACGGCTTCCTTCTGATCGCCAAACCCTGGGCCTGGTACGGCCACGACGGAATCCGCCTCGACGCCAAAGGCTGGGAGATCGAGCCAGCCAGCCAGAATCGCGCGCCGGACGGATTCCATGGCTTGGGCGGCGTCAGTTTCCGCGGCGAGCCCGGCGCCTCTCTCGCGTGGGTCTGCCGGACGACCAGCTACTCGGGCGCCGTCGTCTACTACCTGGCCCAACCCGGCGGCGGCACCTTCTCAGGTGACATACAGGAGAAGAGAAGATAGTAGAGGTGAATACGGACGGCCGAAGAAAAAAAGCCCGGCTTCGCGGAATTCGCGCTGCCGCCGGGAACCACCACCATCGAACTGCGCGTCACCAGCGGCAAGGTCCGGCTCTTCGGCTATCGCTTCGATAAGGACCAGCCCGGCGTCCAGTACAGCAGCCTCGGCATCAACGGCGCGTCAGGTGCAGATGGTGCTGCGGTACTTCGAAGCGCGACGCAATGGACCGGAAGCGCTGCGCCACGAAAACCCGGCCCTTGTCGTCTTGAACTACGGGACGAACGAAAGCATTTACCCCTCCTACGTCGAGAACCAATACCCGGATGAGCTGCGCCAGGTGATTGCGCGCATCCGCCAAGCGGTGCCGCATGCCTCTCTGCTCCTGATGGGGCCGATGGATCGCGGGACCATGAACAGCGGCGGCGACATCGTCACCCCGGAATCGCTCGAAACCCTGATAGCGGTCCAGAAAAAGGTCGCCGCGGAAACCGGCTGCGCATTTTTCAACACGTTCGCACGCCATGGGCGGCGCGGGAACCATGGGCCGCTGGTACCACGCCCAGCCGCGCCTGGTCAGCGCCGATTTCATGCATCCGATGCCGGCCGGCGCCGCGAAGGTGGGCGCTTTGTTCGAGGGCGCGCTCGTCGAGGGCTACAGGCGCGCGCAATGAGAACGTGCCGTACTGTGCTTCGCTCGTCGCTCTTTCTATCGTCCTCGTCGCTCAGCATGCGACGAACCCGAAAGAAAAGAAAGCCCCGCCGCCGCGCCAGTCTCGGCCGCCGCCCGTCTGGCCGCCCGCAAGGAGATCGAGGCCAAAATCGCCGCCGTCCAGACTGGCATCGAGAATCCCGCCGCACTGGCGAGCTATTTCGCATCCCTTCGGGCCGGCGACCCCATCCACATCCTGCAGTTCGGCGACTCCCACACCGCCTCTGACGACTGGGCCAACGCCATCCGCATCGCCGCTCAGGCGAAGTTACGGCGACGGCGGTCCGGGCTTCGTCCAGGCCGGCCGTCCCTATCGCGGATATCGCCGCTTCGATGCCTCCGGAACCAATTCGGCCGGGCTGGAAGACGGAAGGCACCATGGCACATTCACGGCGACCCGAATCAGGGGCTGAGCGGCATCAGCATCTCGACCGAGGCCGCCGGGCCAAACGGTCAGCCTCAGCGCCGCGGGCGAATGTGCTCAGCGTCTTCTATCTGCAGCAGCCTGGCGGCGGCGCAGTTGGAACTGACGATCGACGGCCAAAGCGCCGGCGACTTTCTCCACCGATGGCGATCCCGGCCCGGGCCAGTCGGAATACTCGCTTCCGCCGGGCCGCACCAGCTCACGCTGCGGACTCTCAATTTCGCGCCCGTCCGGCTTTTCGGCTGGGCTCTCGACAACAAGCAGGGCGTCACAGTCGAAACGCTCGGCATCAACGGCGCGCAGGCCAACGTCATCCTCAACTGGAACGAACAGATGTGGGCCGCCGAAATCGCCGCAGCGCAATCCCTCGCTGGTGATCCTCGCCTACGGCACCAACGAAGCCAACAGCCATCTCTGGACCGCGGAGCAATACCGCGCCGATCTCACCGCCATCATCGAGCGCATCCGGCGCGCCGTCCCGGCCGCATCCATTCTGATGATCGGCCCGCCCGATTGCGGACGTCTCCGGCCTCTGCTGCATCTTGCCGAAGTCGATCGACATCCAGCGGCGAAACAGCGCGCCAGCTGAACGTGGCCTTCTGGGACTGGCGCCTGCACATGGGCGGCCCGCGGCATCATCAAGCGCTGGGTGATGGCGGGCTGGGCGCAGGCGGATTACATTCACATGACCGTCGAAGGCTACCGGATGCTTGGCAAAATGGTTTTCGATCGCTGGAAGGGGCTTCATCCATTACATGAGCAGACAGGAAAAAATCACGGAGATCGTTAAACGCGTTTCAAAAAAGCCGGCGGCGCCCGATCCGGAGGAGTCGCTATTCGATTCCGGCTATCTGGATTCATTCGCGCTGACCGATATGGTGACGGAACTGGAACAGGAGTTCGGCCTGACGATCCCGGATGCCGATCTGAGCCCGCGCCGTTTCGAATCGATCGCGCGCATCGAGCAATATGTTGACACTCACGCGGAGAGATTGTAGCGCCGGCGGTCTTGCCGCCGGTTTTTTTATCTGATGCCCTCCATCCATGGCTTCGGCCGCTATCTCCCGGAGCGCGTGGTCACAAACGCGGAACTTGCCGCGACCATCGGCCGCGACGCGGAATGGATTCTCCAGTCGAGCGGCATCGAGGAACGCAGGGTTGCCGCGTGCTGACGAGACCATTGTCGACCTCGCCGTCGCCGCGGCGCGCGATTGCCTCGCACGCGCTTCCGTCTCCCGCGTCGGCTTCGTCATAGTCGCGTCGGGATCTTCCGAACGCCGATTTCCCGGACCCGCCGCCGAGGTCGCGTACGCCCTCGGATTTGCGGGCATTCCGGCGATCGATCTCCCGTATGCCAGCACCGGCGGACTATTCGGCATCGCTCTCGCCGCCCATCTCGCGCCGGTACACGGACCGGTTCTTGTCGTCGCTGCCGAGAAGATGTTTCAGCCGGCAAACCCTGAGCCCGCCGCGCCCGCCGAAGTGGCGATCCTTTTCGGCGATGGAGCTGGTGCGTGCCTGATCACACCCGACAAGCCAACGCCCGATAACGCAGGACTCCACATCCTCGATGCCGCGCTGCACTCCGACGGATCCAACACAGCGAATCTCTCGATGGACCTCACCGGTCCGGTCACGATGAACGGTCTCGCCGTAATCCGCCACGCCGGCCGCCGGCTTCCGGAGGTGATTCAGGAGCTGCTCACGAAGCACGGCATCGCGCCGCGCGCGATCACCGCATTTCTCACCCATCAGGCGAATCAGAACCTGATCCACCGCGTAGCCCGCGCGCTCGACGTTCCGTCCGGCAGTTTCTACTCGAACATCCACCGATACGGCAACACTTCATCCGCGTCGATTCTGATTGCCGCGTCTGAATGGGGGGAAACTGCCAAACTCAATTCGGGAGATACCGTCTGCTTCGCCGCATTCGGCGCCGGATTTCACTGGGGCGCGTTGCTCGCCCGGCAAGCCTGATCAGCCGCCTGAAATTCTCTAACAGGCTGCTGAAAAAGCTCTTTTCGTTGCCGCTGGCTGACCCGCGCGGTCCAGTAACCCCTGCGGAATCAGCATCTGCTTTTCCGAACCGCGACCGTAAGGGAGCGGCAAGAAGCGTTTTTCAGCAGCCTGCTAACTCTGTTCGTGCAGATTGTGGTGAATCGCGTAGAGCGCCAGTTCGAGGCGGTCGGAAACGCCCAGCTTGTCGAAGATGTTGTGCAGATGGTTCTTCACCGTCTGCTCGCTGATGAACATCCGCTCGGCCATTTCCTTGTTCTTGAATCCCTGCGCCACCAGCATCACGATCTCGCGCTCGCGCGGCTCAGCGCGCCGCCCTGCTCGCGAAGACCGAGCCGCGCACCCGCGTTCGCCGCTGCCCGAGACTCTTCTTCGCCAGACGGCGGATCACTTCGGCGGTCGTCGTCCGATCGAGCCAGAACTCGCCCGGCGTGGACTTTGCGAATGCTCTTGACCAACATCTCGGTCGAAGTCTGCCGGGGCACGATTCCGCAGCAGCCCTGCCGAACCGCGTCGAGGAAATCCTCTTTCAACTCCTCATCCGACCAGCATGATCACGCGCGTCTGCGAGCTTGGCATCCTGAATAGCGGTGAATACTTTGTGGCTGTTCGGCCGAACTGGCGGCCCATCCGATCAGGGCGACATCGGGACGCGCTTTGCGAATGGCATCCACGGCCGCGCCACGGCGTTGTCCGCGCAGCCGACGATTTCAATCCCGGCCTGTGTGCTCAGGAGGTTGGCAGATGCCGTCCCGAAACAGGTTCTGATCGTCCAGCGATAAGGACGCGGATATCGACGCTGCGAAGAGTTATCGTTCGGCGATCCGTTCAGCTCCCTGCAAAGTCGACTCCACCGACCCCCGTTGACCTCGCGTTTTAGTGTTCTTCATGACAATTTTATGGTTCTAGTACCAAGAAGTCAACAACCGCTATTGAAAACCACGCGATTAGAGATTTATTGTATTCGTTCTGCGACCCGGCCGGTGCATCGTATAGAGTGGTATGGCGCCAAATTGTCGTATGGCGGGGAAAACGATGAAACAGGATCTGGCGGAAGCTGGAATATCAGCGCTTTTGGAAGGCGCTGCAGCAACTGGGGCTCAACGCCTATGAAGCCCGCTCATATCTCGTGCTGCTGGGGCATTCCCGGTTCAAGGCGCTGGAACTGGCGCCCCGCGCGCACGTTCCGCGGCAGAAGATCTACGAGGTGCTGGACAGCCTGGTTGAAAAGGGCTTCGCCCGCGTGATGCAGGACCGCACCAAGCTTTTTTCGGCCGTGGAGCCGAATCTGGCGATTCCCGCGTATCTGGCGCGCAAGAGGCAACTCGCGGAACAGGAACTGACCGACCAGGCCCGCTCCGCCAGCAACCTGATGGAGGACCTGAGCGGCCTGTACTCGGAAGGAAAGGGCGGCCGCGGGACGCTGGATTTTCTGCGCATCGTGGCCGAGCCGACGCAGACCGCGGTCAGAATATCGCCGCATGCTGGCGGAAGTGAAGGCCGAGTATCTGGAGTTTTCGCGCCCGCCTTACGCGGTGGATCCGCTGGACGAAATGCTGGTGAAGCAGGCGCGCGGGACGGGCGTGTCGTGCCGGCTGCTGATCGAAACCGGCACGCTCGACGAGCATCACAGGCAGAGACTGTCGGAATATGCGGCGGCGGGCGTGGAGATTCGCCAGGCGCGCGTCGCTGCCCCTGAAACTGGCGTTGTTCGACGGCAGGAACGGGCTGATCGCGCTGCTCGACCCGGTGATCAGCAAACCGACCTGGACGTCGCTGGTGTTCGATCACGCCGGGCTGGGCGAAGCCATGAAGCATCTGTTCGAGGACCGCTGGCAGCGGGCGACGGAGTTCGGCGAGCCCGTAGCGCCTGATCCTGTACGCTGGCGGACTTGCGCCAGCGCCATTTTCAGCGCTGCGTTCGTCGACTCTTTCGCGCCGCTTCTGCGTCAGGATCTCGCGCACCGCGTAGATCCGGCGGTTCTGGCTCTCGAAGTAAGTCCGGATCACCAGTTCGCCGATCAGCCCGGTTGAGAACATCATCAGCCCCGCCAGCAGCAGGAGCGCCCCGGCCAGCATCAGCGGGCCGTGCTCCTGGATGATGTCGAGGTTCCAGTCAGCAGCTTGACGATCAGGCAATAGCCGAGCATCGCCGACCCGAGACACGGTCCCCGCCAGGCCGATCGCGCCAAAGAAATGCATCGGCCGGGTGAAGTATTTCAGCAGGAACCGGATGGTCAGGATGTCGAACAGCACGCGGAAGGTGCGGCCCAGCCCGTAGTGCGACTCGCCCCCGGCGCGCGGCGGTATTCTGAATCGGCACTTCCGCCACGCGCGCGCCGTAGAAGCTCGCCAGCGCCGGGATGAAGCGATGCAGTTCGCCATAGAGATGTACGTCCTTCAGCACTTCGGCGCGGTAGGCCTTGAAGGTGGTGCCGAAATCGCGCAGGTCGATGCCGGAAGCTTTCGCCATCAGCCAGTTGGCGATGCGCGAAGGGAGATCTTGCGGCGTGATGGCGTTATCGACGCGTTCTTTGCGCCAGCCGCTGGCGATGTCGTAGCCTTCATCGATTTTGCGCAGCAGCGCCGGAATGTCTTCGGGCGCGTGCTGCAGATCGCCGTCCATGGCGATGATGACGTTGCCGCGCGCTTCATGGAATCCGGCCGAGAGCGCCGCGGTCTGGCCGAAATTGCGCCGCAGCCGGATCACCTTCAGATGCGGATCGGTCTGCACCAGATTGGCCAGCAGTTCGTAGCTGCGGTCGGTGGAAGCGTCATCGACGAAGAGAATCTCGTACGGCCTGCCGATCGCGATCAGCACCGAGGTCAGGCGGTCGTAGAGCGGAAGGATGGAATGTTCTTCGTTATGGATCGGGACGACGATGGATAGCATTAACAAGCTCTCAGTTTAACCGGACGCGTGGCGGAACGCACGGTTCCATTGGCCGCATGGAAGGGAAAAGCAGTGTTAGCATCTGGATTGGATTTCCGCCTGCGCGCCTGCTGTTTTCATCTTCGGGCCGTGGAAAGTGTCTTTTTTCCACCCTTCAAAGCCGGCAACGTGCTGCGCGGGGCGCTTGCACAGATCGCCGCCGACCCCATAAACCCGCGCCCCGGGGGCCTTTCCGAACCTCCCCGTCCCTTCGTATTGCGCGCCGCACATCTTGACGGAAAGCGCTTCTCCCCCGGCGCATCATTCACTTTCAGCGCGCACGTTTTCGAAGTGGACGGGCCTGTCGTCGCCTCTCTGAAAACCGCCTGTGCCGGATGGGCGGACACAGGCCTCGGTCCACGCAGAGGCCGGGTCGAACTGCTCGGCACGGAGGACGAGGTCATCACGATCGATCTGCAAAGCGGCCCCCCGGCTTCAAAATGCACGCTTCGCTTCTCGACCCCGACTTCGCTGAAAGGAAATCCATCGCGCGACGACATCCCGTTCGGCGTCCTCCTGGCCCGATTGCGCGATCGCATTTCCGCCCTGTGCACTGTCTACGGCAACGGCCCTCTCGACCTCGATTTCCCTGCCCTCGCCGCACGAGCATCCCATGTCTGCACCGTCCGCCGCGATCTGCACTACCGATCCGTCGCGCGCCGCAGTTCCCGCACCGGCGCGGTCCACGGCATCGGCGGCGTGGTCGGCACAGCCGAGTATGCCGGCGATCTGACAGAATTTCTTCCCTGGCTGCGCGCCGCCTGGTGGACCGGCGTCGGCCGCCACACGGTCTGGGGAAACGGCGTCGTGGAAGTTCTGCATGCCGGGTGACAAGAGTACGACCGACACGCGTGTCCCTTATCGCGTAACCGTCGCCGGGTCCGCCTGGGAGGACGTTCGTCCGCTGCCCGTGACCGTCCTGCTCGAAAACGTCCGCAGCCTCTACAACGTCGGCGCGTTCTTTCGCACCGCCGACGCGGTCAGTCTCGAGAAGCTCTTTTTAACCGGCATCACCGGTCATCCGCCGCAGCACATGATCACCAAGACCGCGCTGGGCGCGGAAGAAACAGTCCCCTGGATCCACACCCGCGAGACCGAACCTGCGCTCGCGAAACTGCGCGCCGCCGAATACGAACTCGCCGCCATTGAAACCAGCGCCCACGCCATCGACCTCTTCGAATGGCAGCCGCGCTTCCCGGTCTGTGTGATGTTCGGTCACGAGACCGACGGCCTCACCGAACGCGCCGCCGCCATGGCCGATACGCACATCCGCATCCCGATGCTCGGGCGCAAGCATTCGCTCAATGTCGCCTCCGCCGGGGCGGTGGTGCTCTACGAGCTGTTGAGGAAGTACCGGTCCCTGCGCTGCTGAGCCGCGCTCATCGCTTCACAAAGGTCTCGGTTCGGAAAAGCAGGTGCTGATTCCGCCGGGGGTTACTGAACCGCGCGCGTAAGCCAGCGGCAACGAAAAGAGCTTTTCAGCAGTCTGCCAAAGAGGTCTCTTCCTCAACCGGCGCCGTTCTCCGCATCAGGCCCTCCAGAATCCTGCGCCGCGCCGGATCGCTCAACTGGAGGGCCACGCCGAAGCTGACTCCCACTTCGTATCTCATCGTGTTCCGCCTGCAGTATTTCACCGCCGCCGTTCCCAGCCGTCCGAAGTGATTGGAGAGCACCAGAACCGCCGTCCCCGGCTGCAGCGGATCTATGGTCTCCAGTCTCACCTCGGATGCCGACAGATCGACGCAGCGCCCCGTGGTTCGCCGGACCACATGACCCGTCTGCCAGGACAGACTGACGGGGAAATCCACCGCGAAGCGTTCTTCGCGCGACGGTTGCCCGGGCGAAATGGGACGAGGCCCGTTCACATTTACACAAAGTACCCCGCTACCGCCCGGTGCAGGTCAAGCCTGGTCACCACGGGTGGACGCTGTTCGTAAATTGCGATGGCCCGCATCGCGTTGCAGATATCCCGCGGGAAGCACGGCCGCAGATCCGGACTGTGACGCAGGCACAGCTCGCGCAGCAGGGCCTCGCTGCCGGGCTCGATCATCATACCCGCCGCCGCGGCGCTCATGCGGAAGATTTTGTCGAATGCATTCGCGTCCACCGCATCGAGCAGGATCTTGTTCGGAATGCGGCGCAGGAAGGCCTCGTCGGCCAGCTCGTGCGGCGCCAGATTGGTCGAGAACACGATCTGCAGCTCGAACGGAATATCGAACTTGCCGCCTGTCCCGAGCGTCAGAAAATCCACCCGGCGGTCCAGCGGAACGATCCAGCGGTTCAGCAGATCGCGCGGCGAACTCATCTGCCGTCCGAAGTCATCGATCAGAAGGACGCCGTTGTTCGCCTTCATCTGCAGCGGCGCGCTGAAGCACCCGTTCACTTCATCGCGGCACAGATCGAGCATGCTGGTGACGAGTTCGCCGCCCACCGCGAGGAATGGTCTCCTGCACACAATCCAGCGCGGATCCACGTCGCGCTCGCGATCGAGTCCCGGGAAATCGATCCGCTGGTGGACCGAAGCGTCCGCCACTGTGATAATCTGCCCATCCACCTCAATCGCCCACGGCACCACAATGGCGTCTTCGAATACGCGGGGCAGCCGCTCCGCCACAGTCGATTTGCCCGTGCCGCTCGGTCCGTAGAGGAAAATCGCGTTCTGCGAGACCAGCGCCGGCCCGATCACATCGAGCAGCTTGTCTTCCACCACGATGTCGGCGAATGCGGCGCGCAGTCTCTCCTGGGTGACATTGACCTGCGCCGCCTGCCCGCGGACCACCTCAGTCCACGCCTTCAGTGGAACCGGCGTGGGGCCCGCATAGCGCGATGCGACGGCGCGTTCCGACGCCAGCTTGCGCCCCGCCGGACTCAGCGAAAAAACGTAATCGTCGCCGGACATGCGCTGCACTTCGAGATAATGCTGCTCGCTCAGTTTGCGGAACAGCAGTTCTGCCAGTTCCAGCGGCAGCTTCATCAGCTGCGAAAGGAGCTGAATCGTAATAACGCCGCGCGCGCTGATGTGCCGCAGCGCGAGGTCCAGAAGCACGTTTTCCGGAATCCCGAGATCGTCGAGCGTGCGCGGCGGCGGCGGAAGATATGCCGGCGGCGCCAGTTTGTGCGGACGCGCGCCGCGCCCCGCCATCGGAACACCAACGGTCTCCGCACCAGTCTCAGTAAGGGCAACGCTCAAGCCACAATCCTCCCCGGCGCGTCGGCCGAACGATACTGTTTCAGCTTGCGGATCAGGGTGCGCCTCGATATACCCAGCAGGTCAGCCGCCTTCTGCTGATGCCCGCCCGTCCGCGCCAGCACGCGGCGAATCGTTTGCCGTTCCAGACTGTCGAGCGAATACTGATCGTCTGCCGGCTCCTGCCCGCTCAGGCGAATCGTCGCGGGCAGGTCGCGCGCTTCGATGCGCGGTCCCGTGGCAAAGAACGCAGCTTTCCCGAGGGCATTGCGCAGTTCCCTGACGTTGCCCGGCCACGCATATTCTTCGAGCACCTGCAATGCCCCGGCGCTCAGCCGCAGCGGCGAATCCCGCAGAAACCACGCCGCCAGCGGCGCAATGTCTTCCACCCGTTCGCGCAGCGGCGGCAATTGAAGGTGGAATCCATCCAGCCGATGGAAAAGGTCGCGCCGGAATCTGCCCTCGAGCACACACTGTTCGAGGTTCAGATTCGTCGCCGCCACCACCCGGACATCCGGCACTACTTTTCGCGAACCGCCCAGCCGAAAGAACGACTGGCCGTCAAGCACCCGCAGCAGCTTAGCCTGCATCCGGCTGTCCAGTTCGCCGATTTCATCCAGAAAGAGAGTTCCGCCCTGGGCGGCTTCAAACAAACCCGGCTTGAGACTTTCGGCCCCGCTGAATGCGCCCTTTTCGTAGCCGAACAGTTCGCTCTCCATCAGATGTTCCGGAATCGCGGCGCAGTTCACATCGATGAACGGCTTCGCGGCCCTCACCGAGTAGTGGTGCACCGCGCGCGCCATCAGCTCCTTGCCGGTTCCGCTCTCGCCGGAAATCAGCACCGTCGCCCCGGTGCGCCCCACGCGCGCCGCTACCGCGGCCAGGCGGCGCATCGGCGGCGACGCGATCACCGCCGTCATCCCCAGGAATTCTACGTAGCGCGCGTCCTTATAACAGGATTCGTCCCGCTGCGATTCAAACGCAGTGCCCTGTGGCGCCTGCGTCCCGTCAGAAGGTTGGGCCCGGATCTGAAAACCCGCCGCGCGGCCACCGGAAATAACCGGCGCCATTTCGTCACTGCCGTGCCCAAGCGTACCAATCGCATCGCCCATGGCCACATTCTGGGCCCAACCCTTTATTTGTCAATACTATCCTCGGACTACAACTGTATGGCCCGCGGTGACAGCCCGACCCGCAGTTTGTGCCGTAGTGTCACCCGTGGCACTCTTTTCTGGAAGGCTAACAGCTTGATTTGTTATAATTTAATCACGTTTCAAGCGGGCGCGGAATCGCTTTTATTCGCGAATTGACAGCTCTTCATGCCGATTCGGGCCAGATTATATATCGCGCTGATCCTCGCAGCCGGGACCTTCGCCGTTGCGGCGCAGCTGACGCACTTCCAGTCGTTTGCACCCGATCCAGTTCTGGTGCTACTTTCTCGTCACCCTCCTCACTTCGGGCCTGAAGGTCCGCCTGCCGACGGTGTTCGCCACGCTTTCGGTGAATTTCCTTTTCATTCTGGTCGGCATCGTACAGTTCAGTCTGCCCGAAGCGATCCTGCTGGGCGTGGCCGGGACGATCGTGCAGTGCCTGTGGCGCCCGCGTGTCGCGCCCAAGGCGATCCGGATCGCTTTCAGCGCCTGCTCGATCGCGCATGGCCGTGATGGCGGCGCACACGGTGTTCCACGGCCCGCTCAACGCGCTGCTGGGCGAACTGCATCCGCTGCTGCTGGGTCTTGCCGCCTGCGCTTATTTCGTGGTCAACACGGTTCTGGTCGCGGGCGTGATCGCGCTGACCGAGCGCAAGTCCATCTACAAGACCTGGTATCACGACCTATTTCTGGATTCTGCCCTACCATCTGGCCGCGGCTGCCGTGGCGTGGCTGATCGTGGTGCTGACGCCGGCAGGATATCCTGGCATGCCGCGCTGGTGCTGTTCCCGCTGGTGTACTTCGTTTACCGGTCGTACAGGATGTACCTCGACCGGCTGGAGAAAGACAAGACGCACGTCGAAGAGATCGCCGGCCTGCACCTGCGCACCATCGAAGCTCTGGCGCTCGCCATCGAGGCCAAAGACACCACCACCGCGCGACCATCTGCAGCGCGTCCGCGTCTATGCGACCGAGATCGGCAAGGAAATCGGTCTCGGCCAGAACGAACTGGACGCTCTGCAGGCGGCCGCGCTGCTGCACGACATCGGCAAGCTGGCGGTGCCCGGAACACATCATCTCCAAACCCGGCCGGCTGACGCCGGAAGAGTTCGAAAAGATGAAGATCCATCCGCTGGTCGGGCGCGGAGATTCTGGAAGAGGTCAAGTTCCCCTATCCCGTGGTTCCGATCGTGCGCGCGCACCACGAGAAATGGGATGGCTCGGGCTATCCGTTCGGCCTCGCGGGCGAAGAGATTCCGATCGGCGCGCGCATTCTCTCCGTGGTGGATTGCCTCGATGCGCTGGCTTCCGACCGCCAGTACCGCCGCGCGCTGCCGCTCGATCAGGCGATGGAGATCGTCATCGCGGAATCCGGCAAGAGCTTCGATCCGGTGATCGTGGATATCATGCGGCGGCGCTACGTCGAGCTGGAGCGGATGGCGGTCAGCACGCGGACGCGAGAAGGAAAAGATCAAGCTCTCGATGGACGTGAAGATCGAGCGCGGTCTGGCGCCCGCCACCGGCTTCGCCGAATCGGCCGAGGATGATGCCGCCTGACGGCGCGACATCGCCGAGCGATCCGCTGTCCTCCATCGCCGCGGCCACGCAGGAAGCGCAGATGCTCTACGAGCTGACGCAGGATCTGGGCAATTCGCTCAGCCTGCAGGAAGCGCTGGCGTTCGTCGGCGTGCGCCTGAAGCGCCTGATTCCCTATGAAACGATCGCCGTCTATATCCGCCGCGACGAAAAGCTGATTCCGGAATACGTCAGCGGCGAAAATCTGCGGCTGTTCACTTCGCTCGAGATTCCGCTGGGACAGGGCCTTTCCGGCTGGGTGGCGGAAAACAACAAGCCGCTTCTCAACGGCAATCCGTCGGTCGAAGCCGGCTATCTGAACGACCCGACCAAATACAGCACGCTGCGCTCGGCGCTCGCGGTGCCGCTGAACGGCGTGAACGGACTGCTCGGCGTGCTGGCGCTTTACCGCGGCGGACCGCGACGCGTTCAGCAAAGAGAATCTGCGCATTCTGCTGGCCATCAGTCCCAAGGTCGCGCTGGCGATCGAGAACGCGCTGACGCACCGGCTGCTCGAAACTTCGATTACCACCGATTATCTGACCAATCTGCCCAACGCGCGTTCGCTGTTCCTTTCGCTCGACAACGAAGTGGCGCGCGCGCAGCGCACCGGCTCCTCGCTGGCCGTGGTGGTCTGCGATCTGGATGGATTCAAGCAGGTCAACGACCGCTTCGGCCATCTGATGCGGCAACAAGGTGCTGCGGCTGATCGCCAACGGTCTGCGCGAGCAGTGCGGCCTTCGACGACTATGTGGCGCGCATGGGCGGCGACGAATTCGTGCTGCTGATTCCCGGCGGCGACATGGAAGAACTGGAGCGCAAGATCGAGCGCATGCGCGCGGTGGCGAGGCGCGCCGGCGAGTCCACTCCCGAACCCTGCGCGTTGTCGATGAGCGTCGGCGTGGCGATTTATCCCGACGACGGCACCGACGCCGAAGATCTGCTGGCCGAAGCCGACCGGCGCATGTACAAGAGCAAACGGCAGCGCAAAAAGGTGTCCGCGGTTCCGCTCGACCCGTCCCCGGTCAGTATCGCTTCCTGAGCGGAACGCGATCGGAAAAGAGAAGGTGCGCGGATCGGGCCAAAGCGAAGCGCGGTTGGGAACGCGGCTCCTGTCCAGCCTGATCTCGCTGGCCCTTATCGTTCTGGCAGGCGGATTCCTGGCCGCGGCGCTCGTGCGATACAGTCCCGGCTTCGATTCCATTCCCGAAGATCTCGATCCCAATATCAGCCCGGCCACGCTGCGCGCGCTCCACGAAAAACATAATCGCGAAAATTCTCTGCCGCGGTTTTATGCGCACTACCTCAGCCGCGCCGCGCATGGCGATTTCGGCATATCGGAAAATCTGAAGACGCCGGTCAGTGAACTGCTGCGGCAACGCGCTCCGGTAACCGCGGAACTCATCGCGACAGGGACCGTCGGAGGCTGGATCATCGGCGCCCTGCTCGCATGGATGGCGGTCTGGCCGCGCCGCGCCGCCGTCGAAGCCGCTGCATTCTCCATCACCGGCCTGCTGCTGGCCATCCCTCCGGCAGTCCTCGCGCTGGCCTTCTTTTTCTATGAGGCGCCGCTCTCGCTCGCCCTCAGCCTTGCGCTCGCGCCGCGCGTGTTCGGCACCATGCGGGCGATTCTCGCCGAATGCCGGAACTCGCCCGCGCTGCTCGCCGCGCGCTCCCGCGGATTGCCTCCGGCCTCGCTCGCCGCAACTTATGTTCTGCGCTCGGCTGCCCCGCAATTGACCGCCCTGCTCGGCATGACGCTCGTGCTGGCATTCGGATCCGCCATCCCCATTGAGACACTGTGTGACGTACACGGCTTCGGCTCGCTCGTGATGCAGGCCGCCCTCGCCCGCGACATGCCGCTGCTCTGCGGCATGGCTCTGGTCATCACTCTCTTCATCACGCTCGTGCACGCCGCGGGGGATCTGGCGCAGAAATGAACGTTGTCCGATCAGCCGCGATCGTCTTCCTCTCAATAGTGGCGCTGTGCGCGCTCTTCGCGCCCGCCATCGCGCCGCACCGTTACGACCGGCAGTTCCGCGAATCGCCGAACGCAGCACCGAGCCGCGAATTTCTCATGGGCACCGACGATCTCGGCCGCGACCGCTTCTCCCGTCTCGTCTACGCCACGCGTGTTTCGATCCTGCTTGCGCCCGCCGCTGCCCTGGTTTCCGTACTGCTCGCGCTCGTCATGTCTGCCCTGTCGGGCGTGCGCGTTCCCGTAGCCGATGCAGCGGTCGGTGGATTCACCACGCTCTCCCTCTCTCTGCCCTGGATTTTCCTCTTCATCATTCTGCGCGCGCTTCTGCCCCTGAACACGGGGCCGGAGACGTCCATTCTGTTAACCTTTGGCCTGATGGGAATCGCCGGATGGGCATGGCCGGCGCGAATCTTCCGCGCCACCATCCACCAGATGTTCGACTCAGGATGGCTGCTCGCGGCGCGCGCGGCGGGAATTCCGCCCGCCCGCATCCTGCTTGTGCACGTCTGGCCGCATCTCCGCGACATCGCCATTGCCCAGTTCCGCGTGCTCATTCCGACGTACATTCTTTCCGAAGCCAGTCTCGGACTCCTGGGCCTTGGCGTCGCCGAACCCTTGCCGTCGTGGGGGAATCTTCTCGCCGAACTGCAGCATCCCGGACCGCGTGCAGGACAATCCATGGCTGCTGGCGCCGCTCGGTCTTTTGATGCTCGTGATGATCGCCCTCGAAACCCTGCAGCCGGTGCGTGAGGTGGCCAGTTGAACGCGCGCGTATGGCTGCTGATTCTGCCTGCGCTCACCTTCGCCGCGGGTGCTCCACAGGAACTGCGCTTTTGTCTGGGCGGAGACCCGAAAACGTTCGATGCGCTGCACGTGTCGGAACAGAATTCGGAGGTGATCCGCTATCTCACCGGAGGCGTACTCGTGCGCGTGAATCGAGTCAGGGATCAGCCGCAGCCCGAGCTCGCCGAATCGTGGAACATCTCCGACGGCGGCCGGGCGATCACGTTTCATCTGCGCGCGGGTCTGCAGTTTTCCGATGGCACGCCGCTCACTGCCGCCGACGTGGCGCGAACGTTCAACACCGCGCTCGATCCGAAGGAATCTTCGCCCGCCGGAGATACCTTTCGTTCCACCGGCAGCATCGACGTGCGCGTCATTTCACCACGCGAACTGAAGATCCGCTACGCCGAGCCCAAGCCCGACATCGAGCGCCTGTTCGACCAGTTGTCGATCGTCCCGCCTGAACCCAGGCAAACTTCCGGCATCGGCAGGACCGTTTTATGTCGCTGAGTACAAGCCGGGCGAATTCGTGCGGCTGGCGCGCAATCCGAATTACTGGAAGCGCGATGCGGCCGGAAAGCAGCTGCCGTATCTCGATTCGATCCGCATCGAATTCAGCCCAACCGCGACATCGAGCTGACGCGGTTTCTGCGCGGCGAAACGCACCTCATCGTGCCCAGCATGAACCCGGAGAATTTCGACCGCGTGGCGAAGCAAAAGCCCGCCGCCGCGCGGAATCTCGGCGCGTCGCTCGATTCCGAATTCCTCTGGTTCAATCAGGCGCCCTCCGCCACTGTTCCCGAGTGGAAGCGAAAGTGGTTCACCTCGGCCGCATTCCGCCACGCGATCAGCGCGTCGATTCAGCGCGACGATATGGTGCGCATCGTCTTTCGCGGCCATGCGCATCCCGGCATCGGACCGTTTTCGCCGTCGAATAAATTCTGGTTCAACGCCTCGCTGAAGCCGCTGCCATTCGATCCGCAAAGCCGCGCTCGCGTCACTGGCTGACGAAGGCTTCGTGCTGCGCGACGGCGTCCTCCGGGATCGCGACGGCCACGCGGTTGAGTTCTCAATCGTGACCAACCCGGCAATCACACGCGCGAGGCTATGGCCGCCATGATCCAGGACGATCTGCGGAGCATCGGCGTACGGGTCAACATCGTGACGCTCGACTTCGCTTCGCTGATCGAACGCATCGCCAAGACGTTCGAGTACGAAGCCTGCCTGCTCGGGTTCGCCAACGTCGAGGCCGATCCGATGGAGCAGATGAACGTCTGGCTGAGCTCCGGCGATCAGCACCAGTGGTGGCCGCGTCAGAAGACGCCCGCCACGCCCTGGGAGGCCCGCATCGATCAGCTCGAGCTGCAGCAGGCCTCGGAACCTTCGCGCGCGCTGCGCAAGAAGGCTTTGGATGAGGTGCAGCGCATCGTCGTGGACCAGGAGCCGATCATTTATCTGGTGAATCCCGATTACCTGACCGCGATTTCGCCCGCCCTGCGCGGCGTCGAGCCTGTGACCGCGCCGCCGCAGATTCTCTGGAACGTTGAGTGGCTGCATTTTGAGTGAGCCGCGTCTTGGAGTGAAGCCGCTCTGGAGTTCCGCATCTCGGCGCGCTACGGTCAGACACCCGGTGCTGCACGACGTCGCCTCCCGCATCGCGCCCGGCGAGATCGTGGCGCTGGTCGGGCTGAGCGGCTCCGGCAAGAGCACGCTGGCGCTGTCGCTGCTTCGCCTGCTCCACTATCGCGGCGGCGAAGTCTCCGGCAGCATCCGTCTGGCGGGCCGCGAACTCACTGCCCTCAGCGAGCGCGAAATGCGTGCCGTGCGCGGCAAATCGATCGGCTATGTTCCGCAGAGTCCGGCCGCCGCGCTCAATGGCCGGCTGCGTGTGCGCACACTCCTCCGCGAAACCTGGCGCGCGCATACAACGGAGAACGGCTTATTCGGCGACTTGCTCGAAAGCGTGCAGCTTCCCTCCGGCGCCGCGTTTCTCGAAAAGCGCGCCGGCGAGCTCAGCACCGGCCAGGGACAGCGGCTTCTCATCGCCCTCGCCATCATGCACCGCCCCACCCTGCTGCTGGCGGACGAACCGACCAGTGCGCTCGACGCAATCACCCAGGCGGCGGTCCTCGAACTCTTCCAGGATCTCAACCGGCGCAACGGCACGGCAATGCTCTTCATCTCGCACGATCTGCTGTCGGTTGCCTCCATCGGCCATCGCATCGAGATTCTGCACGAAGGGCGCATCGTCGAATCCGGCGCGCCGGAGACTATCTTCCGCGAACCGAAGCACCCGTTCACGCAGGAGCTGGTGCGGGCCATTCCCCGCCGCCTCGACCGCTAGCGTTGTGTCTCTGAAGTCTCTTGCCTGATGTGGGGCGGGATGGCATCACCGGCCTGCATCCGGAGATGGTGAACACTGGCTTGTGGGGCAGCCTTTCCAGGCTGCGGACTCGCTTTCCAGCGGGTCCATCGGACGAAGTCCGGCGCTGAATTCCGCAGGGGTTACTGAACCGCGCGCGTCAGCGGCAACGAAAAGAGCCTTTTCCGCCGCCTGCTAAGTGACCTGATAAAACCGCAGCTCCACCCGGTCCGGGTACCGCGCGCCGGCACAGACGAACACGTGGCGCATCAGCCATTCGTATCCCGGCGCGGCGGTTTCAAAGCGCGGTGTCGCCCGGAAATAGATCAGCGCGGGATCCACCTGTTCCCCGCGCCTTATCTTCTCCATCAGCTCCGGCGCACCCCAGCGCACCCCGCGATTCTCCACATAGATCAGGTGCCCCTCCGCCGTCTCGATCACATAGCGCGCTTCCAGTTCCGTGATGCCGTCCGCCCGCATGATCTGAAAATCCGCGCCCCCCGGCAGCACCTTGCCGCGAATCCGCGGTCCAAGCACTTCCCCGCCTTCCACCGGAATCACGCGCCGCAGATTGCCCGCGATGTGCCCGATCTCGATCGGCGCGCCCACCTTTGCCGCAATGTCCGCCACATGCACCAGGCCGGGTGTGGCAATCTCAAACGTCATGCGAAGCGTTTTCGCACCTCCTCGGGAATCAGCTGCGATTTGAAGCGCCCCGGATTCTCCGGATCCCGCCCCGTCCACACGCGCGTTTCGAAGCCTTCCACCGCCAGCAAACCATCTTTCAGCAGCCGGTGCCGCACGTCGAAACTGCTGCGCCGGAATTCGGTCACCGTGCTTTCGATCGTCACCTCATCATCGAACTTCGATGGCGTGATAAACCGCGCGCGCGTATCCACCATCGGGATGCCGAGGATCTTATACGTGTTGTGCATCACCCCGTTCGATACCCCTGCGGCGGCAAACAGCGTCGCGGTCGAGGCGTCGAACCACTCAAAATAACGCGGATACCAGACGATTCCGGCTGGATCGCAGTCGCCCCACTCGACCATGAGCTTTCGCGTGTTGGTGAACAACCCGGTAGTGTATCGCGTAAACCGGCCGCGTCAACCGGCGGCTTTTTCGCCGCCTTGCTCGGGGCCTTCTTCGGGATCGGAGACGGGCGCCGCCGACCGGGTTCGTTTGCGGTGCTCTTCACGCAGCTTCAGGTAGTAGTCGCGAAGCCGCCGCTGCTCCTCAACGGGCAAATTGAGGTTGCCGACAACGATCTCCGCCTCGAGATCGCTCCAGGTGTAATCCAGCACTTTTACATAGTACCAAGGGAATACTAGGAGTAATAGTACAAAAATACCCGGACCCGCTATTGTTTCCAGTCGGCAGTAAAGATATTGAACTCGTACCGCTGCGCCGCCTTCCAGTCGGAGACGAAGACGATTTTCCGCCCGTCCGGCGAAAACTCCGGGAAGGAAGTAAATCCCGCCGTAATCAGTAACTTGCTTAAGGCCGGTACCATCCACATTGATCAGGTAGAGCTCGAACTTGCTGGAATCGCAGGCATGTTTGTTCGACGCGAAAAGCAGCTGCTTGCCATCGGGCGTAAACGTCGGCGCGAACGAAGCGCAGCCGAAGTTCGTTATCTGTTTGACATTTTTCCCGTCGGCGTCCGCCACGAACAATTCCATCTTCATCGGACTGGTGAGGTTTTCGCGCAGCAGGTCTGCGTACTTCTTTTTCGTCTCGGGCGTGGTCGGATGCCCCCCGCGCCACGCGATCTTTTTGCCGTCGCGCGAAAGCACCGGGCCGCCGTCGTAGCCATACGACGTTGTGATCTGCTTCTTCCCCGAGCCATCGAGGTTCATCTCCCAGAGCTCCAGGTCGCCCGACGCCATCGAGGTATAGATGATCTTCTTCGTCGCCGCGTTAATCGTGGCTTCGGCATCGTAGCCCTTCGCATCGGTGATGCGCTTCAGTTCGCTGCCGTCGGCCTTGGCGGTAAAGATGTCGTATCCGGGATAGACCGCCCAGACGTAGCCTTTGCTGTGGTCGGCTTCCGGAGGGCACGCGTCGCCCGCCAGATGCGTGGACGCATAGAGGATGTGTTCGTTGTCGGGCAGGAAGTAGCCGCAGGTGGTGCGGCCTTTGCCGGTCGAGACCATATGCTGGTTGGAGCCGTCGGCGTTCATGACGAAGATCTGGTCGCATTTGAGCGAGCCGCGCGTCGACTGGAAGATGAGCCGCTTGCCGTCGGGCGACCAGTAGGCTTCGGCGTTCGAGCCGCCGTTGGTGAGCTGGCGGACGTTGCTGAAGAAACCGTCGGCAAGGCTCGCGGCGTGGACAAAACCGCTTGTGGAAATGACGGCGAAGGCTATCGGCAGGAAACGGGACATGGCTACAATTCTATGGTGTCCGGCGTGAAGATTGGGAGGAGGCGCAGTAGTGGGTTGCAGTAGCGGGTTGCGCCCGGCTCCCATTCGTAGACGTATATTTCGAACAGATCCTGCGCCGCCGCGGCAGACACCAGCACGAGTTTCACACGGCCTTTAATCTGTGTGTATCTGTGTCCATCTGTGGCTAAAATTTCTTTTCCCCTAAACCGGGAACTGCGCCGTTACCTTCGGTCTCGCCTGCCCATCCCGATACGGCGTCAGAATAATATTCAGATCCAGCTCCGTCACCTTATCCCCCAGCCGCACGATCAGCTTCTTAAACCCCGGATTCGCCGCCTGCGGGGCCGTCGCCCGGAGCGGCGCCACATCGAACACGGCATGCCGCGGCGACCGTATCTCCGCCGCCAGCACCCATCCGTTCTTCTTCAGCGTCGCCGTCTGCCCGCCTACCGTGACGTCCGCGTCCGTCATCATCCCCCAAATCGCTTCCACCGGCTGATCGCTGCGCACCGAGTCTTCAATCAGCACAGCCTGCCTCTGCGCCAGCGCAAACCGCCGCGTCCACTGCTTCACCCGGCCCGGATTCGCCCGCGACAAATCAATCTGCACCCAGCTGAAGTCGGGCAGAAACTCCTGCCGCGTAATCCGCGCCTCCGCCCGCACATCCTGATTCTGATCGTCCACCAGCAGCGTGTTGTGCGACTCCGTCCGCGTCCTGTAATACGTCCACCGCTGCCGCCCGAAGTAACCCGGCAGATCGTAATCGTCGGTCCCCAGATCGGCCGCCCACCGCACGCCGCCCGCATCCAGCACGAAGCTCCCCAGATCGAGGTGCGCATGCGGATCTTTGTTATCGCCGCCCTTCACCGCCAGATAAATCGCATTCGGATCGTCCCACACGCTGCGGAAACAGGCGATGTCCAACCCGCGGAAAATCGCATCCAGCGGCCATGGAGGCATCTGCAGCTGCGGCGCCTTCGCACTCGCATCGAACCACGCAAGATCATACGCGTCCGGATGCGGGCTGCGCTCGAGTGCTTTCTGCTCACTCCACGCATAGGCCGAAATACCGAACCGCTTCGCCATCCAGAACATCTCCGGCGACAGCCCGATGTCCTCCGGCGCGTCGCCGAAATTGAAAACCTTACCCCCGGGACCCGTCATATGAATCCGGAATCGTCCCGCCCGGTCCACCCCATGGAATGAGCTCAGCCCGTAGTCGTTCCCCAGCGCCGTCTGCAGCGCACTGAAGAACGCCGACACATCGCGCGTCACCGTTTCCCAGTACGCCATCCCCTCCGGCCACGACCCTTCCACGCCATAGGTCGCGAGGCCATGCGGCAGCGACTCCAATACGTAGCGCAGCACCATGCCGCACTTGTCCGTCACCGCCTGATCCGAGTCGTTGATCTTGTCGCCCGCCACAGCCAGCGCCGCCAGCCCCAGCCCGGAGTTCGCACTCATGTTGACGTTGTAGTGATCGCGCGGCCACGCCGCATCGCGCTGATAAATCGGAATCGCCGGATCGAACGCCTTCGCCGCCACCGCATCGCGCATCCATGCCCGCTCGTCGGTTGACAGCGCGTTGTACAGCCAGTCGTAGCCCAGCGCGAACGCATGCGCCATATCGGCCGTGTCCGCGAACAGCGCCGGATTCCAGTCGCGGAACCCCGCCGCCGCACGCAGTTCCTGCACCGCGCGCCGCAGATACGGCTCCTTCAGCGTGAGCCGGTACATGATGGCGAGCGTGCCGACGCGATCCAGAATTCTGCGCGCCACCGCCCGCAGCCGCGGACCCACCAGCTTATACTCGGACACCGGCGTCGTCAGCAGCCGGTCGCACTCTTTTTCGAGATCGTTGTATATGCGCTTCGCCAGCGCATGATCGCGCACCAGCGCGCGCACGCGATCCAGATCCGCATCCAGCAGGATTATCCGCGGATGTGCCGCCCGAAGCTGACGCAACGGATCGTCGTCGCTCTGCGCCAGCGCGGCCATTGCCGCGAACTGACCCAACAGCACGCGCCGCGTAATCGGGTCGTAACCCATCGCCTCAGGACTATTTTACTTGCTGAATTACTTCCCCACCAGGTGCCCGAGGTCTTTATTATTCTCGTTGCACACATACTCAAGCAGTTCCGTATCGGGCAGCAGCCGAAAAGTCTCGTTCACCACCCACGGCTTGGTATAGGCTTTCGCATCGTCGATGGTGATCGCGAGTTCCATCGTCCCGATATTCCTGCGATGAAACCTCTCAGTCACCTTGAGCGCATCGGTCGCGGGACGCCCCGCATTATCCAGCCACCCCTTGTCGTTGAACCCTGTCGTCTCCACCACGAGCGTATCGCCGTCCCAGTGTCCGATCGAATATCCCATCCACGTCGGATTCGGATCCTTCGGCATCTCGCGCCCGTCCATGAAGATCTGCCGCCACCCGTGCACCGCCTCATACAGCATGGCGATCATCCCCGGCATCTGCAGCATCTTCCACGGATACGGCACCGCATCGGCCCGCGGCACCCCCGCCGGAATGCAGTGCCCCACAGGATCGTCGATGCTCTCATTCGCCTGCCGCGAATCATAGAGCGCCTTCGCCCACGGCTGAAACGGGACATCTTCCGGCTTCATTCCGACCGCGATATTGAACACGAATCCGCCCTGCGGCATCCAGATTCCGGACATATCGGGCTTACCATCGGCCAGGCGCGGCGCAGGCGCTGTCAAATCGGCCTTACCGTCTTTGGTGCGCGGCAGATTCTTCGAAGGCACACTGAGCCACTGCGCCCCCGCCGGCAAACACACCGCCAGCACCGCGACAATCGTTCTCATCCTCATGCGGCGTCCAGTATATCGCCGAAGTCTCTCGCCTGATGTGGGGCGGGATGCCATCCCGCAGCGGGGTTGCTAACCCCGCTGGTCGCTTGCAACGTCACCAGCCTCCGTCCGAAGACGGCGAATGAATCCCGGAAACACCAAGCCGCCGCCCCAACTCGAAGGCCAATCATTAACTGGCAAAATGGATTGAATGCTCGCCAAAGGAGCGACTCCTCCTGAAGTCCTTATCTCAGGGTGTTGTGTGGGACGACGTTGAAGAAGCACGCCAAGCCGATCAGGAGAATGACGATGCCGAACCGTATCGCATAGTATTTCCAACGGTCTTTCGGTTCAGCGGCCCGCATGGGGCATAGCCAACTGTTAGTGGGCCGCGAACTGTCGATGAAAATCGAAGAGAACTTGCTCATGATTTTCCTTGCCCTTTCCGCGTCCGCCGACAAATCCCGACCTCAATCATAGCCGCGCCGGCGCCTTCTCTTCATCCATCCACAAAGGCAACTGCGTGCCGCTCGCACTACTGATTCCCAGCACATGCGGAATCATATGACTCGCAATCCTCGCCACCAGAGGCACCACCACCGCGTTGCCAAACTGCCGATAAGCCTGCGTGTCCGAAACCGGAATCTTAAACGGCGAGCTTCCAACGCCCATCCGACCCGCGCCGGTCAAATCCCATCAGCCGCGCGCACTCCCTCGGCGTCAGCCGCCGCGGACGCACCGGATGCCGGATCAGAATCTCCGATCCATCTTTGTAATACCGCGCCGACAGGGTCCTCGCCGCATCGTCCGGCCCGAAAAGCCCAAACCCGAAACCATGGCCCGCCGCCCGGTGCTTCGCCGCATAGTTCTGCAGATAGGTCCACAGGTGCTCAGTCAACACGTACTTCGCGGAAACAGCCGCTTTCTCGCCCTCGGTATACGGCAGCTCGGCTTCTTCCGATCCATCCTCGGGATGCAGAATCGTCCCAAGCTTCGGACCCGTTTCCGGAGCCGGAATATGAATCCGCTCGAAATCGAACTCGCTGTGCTCCCGAAAGCCCGCCAGAAAAATCCGCTGCCGGTGCTGCGGCACGAGTCCCTGGGCATTCAGAATCCGGAACCGCACATGGTAACCGAGTTCCTTTGTCAGAGTTCGCATAATCACATCGAACGTACGACCGCCGTCGTGCGAACGCAGGTTCTTCACGTTCTCCAGCAGAAACGCCGCAGGCCGGTGGCGCTCGATGATCCGCGCCACATCGAAGAACAGCGTGCCCTGCGCCTCGTCGCGAAAACCGTGCGGCCGCCCGAGCGCATTCTTCTTCGACACACCTGCAATTGAAAAAGGCTGGCATGGAAACCCCGCCAACAATACGTCGTGAGACGGAACCGCGTCCTCGTCAACCTGCGTGATGTCCTCCGCGATCTCGTGATCGTCCGTGGGAAAGTTTGCTCGGTACGTCCGCTGCGAGTTGGCGTCACGTTCGCATGTGAACACGCACTTCCCTCCGAGCCCCTCGAATCCCAGCCGCAGGCCCCCGATCCCGGCAAATAAATCGATAAACCTGAACAAAGGACGCTGTTCCTCCTCGGCCTGCTCCTTCGCCGCAGTCAGCCGCGAGAGGTATTCGAGGACAGCCTTCCGCACCGGAAGCTCTCCGTTCTCCCACCTGTAGACAGTTCGCAGAGTGTAGCCAGTCTGTTCGCCAAGTTCCTCACGGGAAAGCCCGGCGCGTTCCCTCAACCGCCTTACTTCAGTCGTGGATGCCATTGATCTGGGAATAATTTTGACATGCCGCCAGATTTTCTCACAGCCCCGGTATCCTCCTCCTCCCAAGCACTTCCGGCCTCACCATCCTCTTCGACATCCAGCACGCCAGCGCCAGCGCAATCACCAGATCGTCGTGCTCCCCCGAACCGTCCGCGCCCAGCCGCACATTCCCCGCGCCCGACATCGTCATCTTCACGTCCGTCAGCTCCCGCACCAGCGCCCCCGCATCGCGCAGCCCGCGCGCGATCTTCATCTGCCCCTGCTCCAGCAGCACCTGCACACCCGCAATCAGATCGCGCTTCGGCACGCTGAACATACCGCCCGTGAAACTCTCGCGCTCGCCCCCGCTGATCGTCACCGCCGCCAGATCGCACCGCAGCCCGGCCTCTCGCAGCAGATCCACCACCGGCGCGCCCACTCCCGTGCCATCCACCGCCAGCGCGCACCGGCCCGCCAGCTTCTCGTCCGTCACCAGCGCCACCACCCGCTTCACCACGCGCGGATACGACGTCCCCAGCGCCATCCTCTCCAGATGCCGCACATGCATCACCTCGGACCCCGGCTCTTTTTCGACCACCGCTATCGCCGCATGGTCGCGCTTCTGCCCCAGATCCAGCCCCACGTAATACATCGCGCCCGGCGCCTTCAACTCGGCCACAGCGGCTCCACCTCGTCGTCGAGCGCGTCCTCCACCACATCGCGCCCGAACACCGCCGCGCCGTTATCGATGAACTCCGTCATGTACTCCTGCCCGAACCACGCCGCGCCCATCTCCCTCCGTTCCTCCTCCAGAAAATGCGCCCCGATCCGCGGACACTCCGTCGCCTTCACCGAGAACCGCGTCCACTCATCCCCGCCGTTCGCCCAGCCTTCATAGAAGAATCCGCGCTTCCCGTACGGCGTGCTCAGCAGCCACAGATCGCCGTCCGAAACCGCCAGCATCGGCCGCAGCGATTTGTACGTTCCATCCGCCACCTGCGCCGCCTCGTCGATCAGCATCAATGTCACTGCCGAGAACCCGCGCACCTTTGCCGCATTCTCCGGCAGCCCGATAATCCTCGACCCGTTCGGCAGCTGCAGCGAAATATCGTTGTGCCCGTCGCCGTGCGCCGCAATCCCGATCCTGAGCAGCAGTCCCCGCGCCTTCGCCACCAGCTCCGCCGACTGCCGCGCCGACGGACTCGCCACCAGCACCACGCACCCATCCTCGGTAAGCGCGCGATGCACCGCCATCACCGCCGCCGTTGTCGACTTCCCCCACTGCCGCGTGCAATTCAGGATGCCCCGCTTCGCCCCGGACCGAAGCACCTCAATCTGCCTCTCATCCGGCTCAAACCCAAGCTGTCTCCGCGCGAACTCGACGATATCCCGGCTTTCGCCCGCCTGCGCATCAGGCTTTCGAGGATCCTCACCACAGAGATAGAATTGCCCCCACACGAAGCCCTTCTACACCCCCGTCGGGACAACGGAGGAGTCAACTTCAACAAAACAAAGATCGACTTCGCTGTGACCGCACGCCTGGTCAGACGATCTGGAACCGCTCCCGCAAATGCGTGAAGTTAAAGGCCTGCACATTTTGGTTGAGCAATCGCAGATATAGCTCAAGATCGTCGGTGAGCACAGCACAAGCTGATTTCTTTCGCCGCCGACGCGATCGCGGCATCAGTGATCCCGAGCGGAGCGAACAGTGAATGCTCCGATGCGACTCGACTGGAAACCTGAATCTCGACGGTCTCGTGGATCGAGCGACGTAGCACATTCCGCGCAAGCTCGAATTCATGCCCTTTTAGATCAGTCAGATTGCTGACCTCAGCCATGACTTGAGGCACCGTCCATACTTCGGCGAACTCTTTCATAACTCCGTAGAGAAGCTGATAATCAGCAGCCGTATATGCTTGTGTTCTTTTGAACTGAGATACCCGGTTGGCATTTATGGTTCCGACTACGTAGAGAACCAGCAGATTCGTGTCGATCAGAAGCCGCGTCTGGCCTTCTGCCTCAGGCAGAAGTTCCCTCATTTCGTCGCGAGTTCCCGAATCTTTACAGCAAGCGTCTCACCGGTTTCAGCATCCACATAGAAGGATTTGTATTCCTTTGGCAGAATACCCACACCAAACACCCTGAAGCCAAGAACGATTCTCCACGTGTCATGGTCCTTGTACGAATCCCGCTCGATCTCCTCGACCGTAGGTGCCTGTTGGCCAAGTACTTCCTGCGCATAGGACCGTGCCGCCTGGACCGCTTGTTTAACATCGATCATGATCCGACACTAACATGAAAACCGGCCCGGCCCGTTCACAGCCAGTTCGCGCTGAATCCAAATAACTTAACCACAAATCCTTCACCCGTGCGCCTATACTCAGGCCGCATATGCGCACACCAAGCCAGATCGACGCCTCCCGCAAAAACGGGGCAAAATCACGCGGGCCTCTCACGCCTGAGACTAAAGCCATCTCCTCGGCCAACTCCCTCAAACACGGCCTCCTCGCCGAAGCCATTGTCATCGACGGAGAAGCCATCGACCAGCTGGCCGCTCTCTCCGCGCGATTTCACGCCGAGTTCCATCCCCGCACAGAGACCGAAACCCACCACGTCGAAACCATGATCATGTGCCGCTGGCGCCTCCATCGCATCTGGGAATTCGAAAGCGCCGGCCTGAATCACGAAATTAAACGGCTCGGCACAGCCGTCGACAGCCAGAACAACCGCACCCGCGCCGCCCTCGCTTTCCGGAACCTCTCCGACCAGTCCCGTTCGCTCGACCTCCTGAGCCGTTATGAGACGCGGTACGACCGCGCTTTCATCCGCGCCCACCAGGCTCTGATGGAACTCAAATCGAATCCCGTCCCGGACTGGAACGGTGATGATGAAGACTACGCGCCGATTACCGTCACCGCTGAAGTGGTCGACGACGAAAAAAGTGAAATTTTGCCAAACGAACCTGAGCCGACCAAACCCCCGTGTTATGATCAACTTTCTGGTAGAGGTGCGGCGGCCAAGACCGCGCGCGAAATTTCCCCGATTCAGGGAAGCGCGTCGGAAGGGGCCAGTCGCCGAAATCGGCGTCGCGAATCGGCGGCTTCGGTTGGGGGCCGGGGTTAAATCTCCGCCACTGTCACCTGCTTCATCAGGAAGCGGGTGGAGCGCTAACCGGAGCGTGAAGTCTTTCCACGTCCCACTAGCGCCGTTTACCCGTGTACCCGCTGGCGATCTTGTCGCCGGCGCAGTTAGTGAGCGACGATGCACGTATTCGATCTAACCCGGGCTCTTATCGATATCCCTTCCGTCACGCCGGAGGAGGAAGCCGTCGGCGAGTACCTCTACAACTATCTTTCCCGCCTCGCCGCCACGCACAACGGCGTCGTCGAAAAACACGAAGTCGAACCGCACCGCCACAACGTCTTCGCAGCCTTTGGCACGCCCGTCGTTACGCTCTCCACACATATGGACACCGTGCCCGCCCTACGTCCCCTCGCGTGTTGACGACGAATTCATCTGGGGACGCGGCGCCTGCGACACCAAGGGCATCATCGCCTCCATGATCACTGCCGCCGAGCGTCTTCTCGAACGCGGCATCCGCGATTTCGGCCTCCTCTTCGTCGTCGGCGAAGAGCGCAACAGTGCCGGCGCGATGTACGCCGCCGAACACCCGCGCGGCTCGCAGTTCATCATCAACGGCGAACCGACCTCGAACCGCCTGGCCCTCGGCTCCAAAGGCGCGCTCCGATACGAATTAGTCGCCCGCGGCAAAATGGCCCACTCGGCCTATCCCGAGCTCGGCGATTCCGCCATCCATAAACTGCTCGACGCTCTCGCAGCCATCCGCAAAGTGGAACTTCCGGTCGACGACATCCTCGGCCCCAGCACGCTCAACATCGGCACGATTCACGGCGGCCGCGCGCCCAACGTCATCCCCGACGAAGCCCGCGCCGAAATCTTCATCCGCCTCGTGGGCGACTCCGCCGGCACCAAAGCCGCCCTTGCCCAAGCCGTTGGCGGTCAGAATTCCGGGATCGAGCTCAACTTCGTTCTCGAAATCCCGGCGCTTCACCTCACGGCGGTCGAAGGTCTTCCGACCACCGTGGTCGCCTACACCACCGACATCCCCGCGTTCCTCGGCGCCTGGGGCCGCCCGCTCTTACTCGGTCCCGGCACCATCCATGTGGCTCACACCCTCGAAGAGCGCGTCCCGAAAAAGGAGTTACTCGAAGCAGTCGAAATCTACCAGCGAATGGTAGTCGACCTACAAGGCAGTAAACGAACATGAAGAAGATCGAAGTAGGCATCCTCGGTGCCACCGGCATGGTGGGCCAGCACTTTATTAAGTTCCTCGACGGCCATCCGTTGTTCGATCTCACCTGGCTCGGCGCCAGCGAGCGTTCCGCGGGCAAGCGCTATCACGAAGCCGCCAAGTGGCACCTCGGCGCTGCCACGCCCGGGTCCATTGCCGAGTTGACCGTCGAAGAGGCAAAGCCCGGCAACGCGCCGCAGCTCGTTTTCTCCGCCATGGACGCCTCCGTCGCCACCGAGATTGAGCAGGCCTTCGCCCAGGCCGGACACGTCGTCGTTTCTAACTCAAAAAATCACCGCATGGACCGCGATGTCCCCCTCCTCGTCCCCGAACTGAATGCCGATCACCTCCAGCTCATCCCCGGCCAGCAGCGCGCCCGCGGATGGAAGGGCCAGATCGTCACCAACCCCAACTGCTCCACCATCATCCTCACCATGGCGCTCGGCCCCCTGAAGCAGTTCGGCATCACGCGCGTCGTCGTCACCACCCTCCAGGCCATCTCCGGCGCCGGTTACCCCGGTGTCGCCTCCATGGACATCGTCGGCAACGTCATCCCTTACATCGGCGGAGAAGAGGAAAAAATGCAGCAGGAAACGCAAAAAATCCTTGGCCACTTCGCGGGCGATCACATCGAACCCCTGGCCGCCAAAGTCAGCGCGCATTGCAACCGCGTCGCCGTGGTTGACGGTCACACCGTCACGGTCTCGGTCGAATTCTCCTCCAGCCCGAGCCTCGCCGATCTGCGCCACGCCTTCGACACCTTCACCGCCGTGCCGCAGCAGCGCAATCTGCCCAGCGCGCCCAAACATCCCGGTGCAATATATGCCGGAAGCCGACCGCCCGCAGCCGCGCAAGGACGTCGAACGCGACCGCGGCATGGCGACTTTCGTCGGCCGTCTCCGGCCCTGCCCGGTCTTCGACTGGAAATTCGTCGCGCTCGGCCACAACACAATCCGCGGCGCCGCGGGCGCGGCCGTTCTGAACGCCGAACTGATGCACAGCGAAGGGCTCCTGGACTAAATGAAGTTGTCTTTTTTAGTTCTTATTCGTTTTTATCCGTTTTCATCCGTGGCCAAATGTTTTAAGGTTTTTCCCTCATGATCGTCATGAAGTTCGGCGGGACATCCGTCGAATCCGCCGCCGCCATCGAACGCGTCGCGTCCATCGTCAAAGCCCGCGCCGATCATCATCCGATCGTCGTGGTCTCCGCGATGGGCAAGACCACCAACAAGCTCCTCGCCATCGCGCAACGCCGCCATCACCGGCAAGCGCGAAGACTACATCCGCCAGCTCCACGACCTCCGCGATTTCCATTCCCGCGAAGCCCGCCAGGTCGTACCGCTCGCCCACCGCGCCGAACTCGACCGCACGCTCGACGATCATTTTCAGGAAATGACCGAGCTCGTCAAAGGCATCGCCGTCCTCGGCGAACTCACGCCGCGCTCCATCGACGCCATCTCGAGCTACGGCGAGCGCCTCTCGAGCTACATCGTCTCGCTGGCCTTCGAGCACTTCGGCCTGCCCGCCGTTCACGTCGATTCGCGCCGCGTCATCGTCACCGACCACCGCCATACCCAGGCCGCGCCGATCTTCCCCGAAACCTACAAGCGCCTCGCCGAAGTCATGCCCCCCGCTAGCGCGAACGACAAAGTCGTCGTGATGGGAGGCTTCATCGCCTCCACCGAAGAAGGCGTCACCACGCACCCTCGGGCGCGGCGGTTCCGATTTCACCGCCTCCATCGTCGGCGCAGGCGTCGACGCCGAAGAAATTCAGATCTGGACCGACGTCGACGGCATGCTGACCGCCGACCCGACCATCTTCCCCGGCGGCCATCGCGTCAAGACCATTTCCTTCGCCGAAGCCGCCGAACTGGCCTACTTCGGCGCGAAAGTGCTGCACCCGTCCACGGTGATTCCGGCCATCGAACGCAACATTCCGGTGCTGATCCTGAATTCGCGCCGGCCCGAAGTGCCGGGCACGCGCATCGTCTCCGAGACCGTTCACTGCACGAACGTCGTGAAATCGATCGCCTGCAAGCGCAAGATCACGCTGGTCAATATCCACTCCACCCGCATGTTCATGGCGCACGGATTCCTGCGCCGCATCTTCGAAATCTTCGACCGCCACGAAACCTCGGTCGACATGGTCGCCACCAGCGAAGTCAGCGTTTCGCTCACCATCGACAACACCGCGCAAGCCGCAGCGCATCTGCAAAGAGCTGAGCGAATTTCTCCGAGGTCGAAATGGAGCCCGATCAGGCCATCGTCTGCCTGGTGGGCGAGAACATCCGCTACACTCCGGGCGTGGCCGCGCGCGTCTTCGATGCGCTGCGCGACATGAACATCCGCATGATCTCGCAGGGCGCCTCGCTGCTGAATCTCAGCATCGTGGTCGCCGAAAAAGATCTGCGCCACGCCGTCGAATCGCTGCACACCGAATTCTTCTCCGAGCTGGATCCGGAGGTCTTTCGAATGAAGATCGCCATCGTCGGTTACGGCAAAATGGGCCGCATGATCGAGCGCCTCGCCGCGGAGCGCGGCATCACGGTCGCGCTCAAACTCGACGAATTCAACAACGCGAACTTCGAAGGCATCACCCCGGACAATTTCAGCGGCATCGACGTGGCCATCGATTTCTCCATGCCTGCCACGGTGGTCGGAAACATCGAGCGCATCGCCGGCGCTGGGCGTGAACCTGGTGGTCGGCACTACGGGCTGGCAGGAACACATCGCCGCACGTCAAGACATCGTCGAAAAGTGCGAGCATCGGCCTGGTCTGGAGCCCGAATTATTCCGTCGGCGTCAACGCGTTTTTCCGCATCGTGAGCGCCGCCGCGAAACTGCTGTCGAACGAGCCGGAATACGAAGCGTGGGCCTGGGAGATTCATCACTCGGCCAAGAAAGACGCGCCCTCCGGCACGCTGCTGAAGCTGGTGGACGAAATGCGCGAGGCCGGTTATGAGCGCCACGTCGACGTTGCGTCGAACCGCGCGGGAGCCATCGCCGGCACGCACGAGATCGGCTTCGATTCGCCGGCGGATACAATTACATTGCGGCACACCGCGCGCAGCCGCGAAGGCTTCGCGCTCGGCGCCATCAAAGCGGCGGAGTGGGTGGCGGGCAAGAAGGGTTTTCACGAGTTCGGCGATATTCTTTTCAAGTAGCAACTGGGAGGTGGTACATGTTTACGGGATGCGGAACGGCAATGGTAACGCCGTTCCGGGCAGACGGCTCGCTCGACGAAGCAACACTGCGCAAACTGGTGCGGCGTCAGATCGAGCAGGGCATCGATTTTCTGGTTCCCTGCGGCACCACGGGCGAAAGCCCGACGCTCACCCGCGAAGAACACTGCGCGTGGTGGCGATCACGGTCGAAGAATCAAGAAGAGCCGAATCAAAGAAGAAGGTTCCGGTGCTCGCCGGCGCGGGCGGCTACAACACCCACGAAGTGATCGAACTCGCGCGCGAATGCCAAAAGCTCGGCGCCGACGGCATCCTCTCCGTCACCCCTTACTACAACAAGCCCACGCAGGAAGGCCTCTACCAGCACTACAAAGCCATCGCCGCCTGCGATCAGGATCCCGATCATTCTTTACAGCGTGCAGGGCCGCACCGGCGTCAACATCGAACCCGCCACTGTGGTGCGCCTCGCGGAAATCGACAACATCATCGGCATCAAAGAAGCCTCCGGCAACATCACGCAGATCGCCGAGATCATCCATCGCGTTCCGGAAAATTTCATCGTCCTTTCCGGCGACGATGCCATGACCCTGCCCGTCATCGCACTCGGCGGACGCGGCGTCATTTCGGTGGTCTCCAATCAGATTCCCGGCGCCATGACCGAGCTCGCGCGCCTCGCCAACAAGGGCGATTTCGCCGCCGCGCGCGAACTGCAGCGCCGCAATGCTCTCGCTGATGCAGATCAATTTCATCGAAGCCAATCCGATTCCGGTGAAGTGGGCCATGTCACATCATGGGACTGCTCGAACCCGTCTACCGGCTGCCGATGGTCGAGCCAGCGGCCGCCAGCAAACAGAAGATCGAAGCAGGTGCTCGAATCGTCCGGACTTCTCGCTGCCGCAGGGGCGCACTGATTTGCAGCAGGCATCGCAGATCTCTTCGACAACCCGCCGGCCAAATACACGCCGGAGCACTTTTCGCTCTTTTCGCTCGTTCAAACAAGGCCTGAACGCCGGCACCATCCGCGCCGCCGAGCCGGACGCCACGGTCAGCCCAGCGGCTGGCGCGTCAACGCCTGGGTCAAGAAAGGCATCCTGCTGGGCTTCCGCATGGGCGGCGATCGTCGACATGTCGATCGATCCGGTGACGCCAGCCGTTCCTCGATAAATCGACTTACCCGGTGCAGCAGTTCGGCCTCGCCGACGGCGTGCGCATCGTTCCCGGCGGTTCCAGCATTCGCGACGGCTGCTTACATCGGCAAAGGCGTCGTCTGCATGCCGCCGATGTACGTCAATGTCGGCGCGTACGTGGGCGACGGCACCATGATCGATTCGCACGCGCTCGTCGGCAGCTGCGCGCAGGTCGGCCGCAACTGCCACATCTCGGCCGCTTCGCAGATCGGCGGCGTGCATCGAACCGGTCGGCGCGCTGCCGGTGATCGTCGAGGACGACGTTCTGGTCGGCGGCAACTGCGGCATCTACGAAGGCACGGTGGTCAAGAACCAGGCTGTGCTCGGCACCGGCACGATTCTCAACCGTTCGACGCCGGTCTACGATCTGGTGCTCGGCGAAATCTACCGCGCCACGGACGAACAGCCGCTCGTGATCCCCGAAGGCGCGGTGGTCGTCGCCGGTTCGCGCGCCGTCACCATCGGCCCGGCCGCGACTGGGGCATTTCGATTTACACGCCCGTGATCGTGAAATATCGCGACGACAAGACCGGCTCCAAAATCCAGCTCGAAGACCTGCTCCGGTAACGCCGGCGGTCTTGCCGCCGGTGCTTTTATTTAAGCAATGCCAGCCGCCACGCAGTCATTGCAGCTCAACTCCAAATCTCCCGCAGCGCCCGCTCAAAATTCCCGCCGAGGATCATCCGTGATTTGTTCATCGCTGTACCCGCGCCGGATCAGCCCTTCAGTCAGCTCGAACACTCTGTTCGCCCGATTGAGCCCCGCGATATCGGACCCCGGCCCGCGCCCATCCAGATCGAAATCGCTCCCCAACCCGACATGCTCGATCCCCGCAATCTTCACCGCATGATCGAAATGATCGAGCGCATCTTCAATCGTCACCGCACCGGAAGCCTTAACGAAGTGCCGTATTCCGGTCAGTCCGATCACGCCGCCCTTCTTCGCCGCCGCCACGATAGCCTCATCGGTCTTGCATCGCGGCACCCCGCCCGCCAGCGCTTTGCAGTTCGAATGCGTAATCAGCACCGGTTTGGCGACACCGCAATCGTATCCAGCGTCGTCCTCTCGCCGCAGTGCGACACATCGATCGCCATGCCGATGTCATTCATCTTCGCCACCACAGCGCTGCCGAACTTTGTCAGCCCGCGGTCGCCCGCCGCCATGCATCCCGCGCCCAGACGGTTCGGCGCGTTGTATGTCACCTGGGTCAGCCGCTGGCCCATTTTGTAGAACGCATCGAGGTCATCCAGGCTGCGCAGATGATTCGCGTCCTGCATGCCCAGAATGATGCCGATGCGTTCCCCGCGCTTTCGCCCGCGTCAGATCCTCGGCGCATTCCACACGCAGAAACCACTGTGGATGCCCATCGATCAGCCGGTTCCACTCGCGAACCAGTCGTGCGTAATCTCAAACGCTTTCGCGTCTTCAAACGCCACCGCCGGATGAAACACGTGGATTCCCGAATTCCGCAGCTTGTTAAAATCGGCTTCGCTGAATCTTTCCGGCTCGCTCTGCCATCGTTCAAGCAGGCTCCAGTTGAGCGTCAGAAGCCCGAGCATGTCGATCACGTTCGACTGCCTCAACCAGATCGATGGCCCGGGTGGATATGCCGGCGGCATACAGCCGGCTGAAGAAAGATGCTGCAAGTACTGACGCACTGCAGCCGAGAAACTGTCTTCGGTGCAAGTTTGGTATTCCTGAGAATTGCCTTTCCATTCATAACCGATGCTTCTGAGCGTCCTCGACCAGTCCCCCATTCCCGAAGGCTCCACCGCCGGCGATGCGCTGCGCAATTCGATCGAACTCGCGCAGCTCGCCGACCGGCTCGGCTACACGCGCTACTGGGTCGCCGAACATCACGGCACGAAGGGCCTCGCCTGCAACAGCCCGGAAGTCCTGATCGGCCCGATCGCCGCCGCCACATCGCGTATCCGCGTCGGCGCGGCGGCGTCATGCTGCCGCACTACAGCCCGCTCAAGGTCGCCGAATCGTTCAGCATGCTTGCGGGCCTCTATCCGGGACGTATCGATCTCGGCATCGGCCGCGCCGCCGGGACAAGTCCCAAGGTCGCCTTCGCTCTGCAGCGCGACCGCCGCCAGGCCGCTCCGGACGACTTCCGCGAGCAACTGGACGAACTGATTAACTACCTCGCCAACAAGACTTCGTTTCCGCTTCGACAGCCCCGAGCTTGCGCTGCTCGGGTCTTCGCCCGATAGTTCGGTATGGGCTGCCGAACTCGGGCCTGCCCTACGTTTTCGCCGATTTCATCAACCCCAACGGCTCTCGCGTGGCGCGCTACTACCGGCAGACGTTCACGCCATCCGACCTGCTCTCCGCTCCGCGCACTTCCGTCGCCGTCTGGGCCATCTGCGCCGAAACCGACGAGGAAGCCGAGCGTCTCTCGTTCAGCTTCCGCATGATGATGACGATGCTGTTCCGCGGACAATCCATCCCGGTCCCCACCATCGAAACGCGCGCTGCGATTCCTCGAAGACGGAAGCGCCTGACGACGTACCAGGTCCCGGTCGGCCGCCGAATCATCACCGGATACGCCCGCCGCGCGTGCGCGAAGCCATCGAAAAGGTGGCGCATGAATACGAAGCCGACGAAGTTCTCATCGTCAACATCCTCCACGACCACTGCCGCGCGCCTTCGCTCTTATGAACTGATCGCGCGCGAATTCGGAATGGATAATTAGAGAAATGGCCACCATAGCCACACGAGCAGCAGCGACACGGCCGTCGAGGGGACGGTGTTCACCGATCCTCGCCGCCATCAGCTTTTCGCACATGCTCAACGACATGATTCAGTCGTTGCTGCCCGCCATTTACCCGATCCTCAAAGCGAACTTCCATCTCGACTTCGCGAAGATCGGCCTGATCACGCTGACGACGCAGTTGACCGCATCGATGCTGCAGCCGCTCATCGGGCTCTACACGGACAAGAAGCCGAAGCCCTACTCGCTGCCCTTCGGGATGGGATTCACGCTGTGCGGTCTGGCGCTGCTCTCGATGGCGTCCAACTACGCGTTCATCCTGATAGCCGCGGGCCTGGTCGGACTGGGGTCCGCCGTGTTTCATCCCGAGTCGTCGCGCGTGGCGCGCATGGCTTCGGGCGGACAGCACGGCCTCGCGCAGTCGGTGTTTCAGGTCGGCGGGAACTTCGGCACGTCGCTCGGGCCGCTGCTGGCCGCGTTCATCGTGCTGCCGCGCGGACAGCACAGCATCGTGTGGTTCACGCTGGCGGCGCTGCTCGCGATCATTCTTCTCGCGAACGTGGGGCGCTGGTACAAGCGCCGCGAAGCTCTGCGGGCTACACGAAGCGAGCCAGAAAGGCCGTCATCACATCCCGATCTCTCTCCCGAAGCGCGTGGCCGTTTCGCTCGGCGTGCTGATCGCGCTGATGTTCTCGAAGTTCTTCTATCTTTCGAGCCTGAGCAGTTACTACACGTTCTACCTGATCAGAAATTCCACGTGGCGGTGCCAGAACGCCGAGATGCATCTGTTCGTGTTCCTCGGCGCAGTGGCGGCGGGCACGATCATCGGCGGCCCGATCGGCGACCGCATCGGCCGCAAATACGTGATCTGGGTCTCGATTCTCGGCGTGCTGCCGTTCAGCCTCGCGCTGCCGTACGCGAATCTGTTCTGGACGGGCATTCTCAGCGTCATCATCGGCATCGATACTCGCTTCGGCGTTCTCGGCCATCGTCGTGTACGCGCAGGAACTGATGCCGGGCCGCGTGGGCACGATCTCGCGGCCTCTTCTTCGGCTTCGCGTTCGGCATCGGCGGCATCGGCGCGGCGCTGCTGGGCAAGCTGGCCGACCGCACGAACATCTACTTCGTTTACCAGCTCTGCGCGTTTCTGCCGGCGATCGGACTGCTCACCGGCTTCCTGCCGAATCTGGATCAACGGCACCGCAAAATCGTCGCATGAAGATTCGCATCACTGCGAGCCGCCACACGGCTTTCTATACGCCGCTGCTTGCAACCATGGCCGCGGGCTTTCTCGAAAAGCACGGCCTCGAATACACCTACGACACGCTCCAGCCCGGCGAGACTGCGGCCGGGATGATCCGCGATGGCAGGACCGACATCATGCAGTCGGCGCCGTCCACAAACTGGGCGAAGATGGATAAGTTAGCAGAGCCGGACAAGGGCGAGCCGGGCTTCCCTCTCCACTTCGCGCTCATCAATCAGCGCGACGGCTTCTTCCTCTTCCGCCGCGTGGCAGATTTCAGCTGGAAGGATCTTGAAGGCAGGACCCTTCTGGCCGACCACGGCTCTCAGCCTCTCGCCATGCTGCGTTATGCCGCACACTACAACGGCGTCGACTGGCAGAAAGTCCGCGTCGTCAACGCCGGATCTCCGGCCGAAATGACTGCGGCGTTTCTCGCCGGCAACGCCGACTTCGTCCATCTGCAGGCGCCCGTGCCGGAGCTGAAGGATTTCGCGCGCAACTCGGTGGGCGCCGCGATGCCGCCGAACGCTTTCAGCTCGCTCTGCGCGTCGCGGGAGTTCATCGCGACCGAGACGTGCCGCGACTTTGTGCGCGCGTTCGCCGAGGCGAAAGAATGGGTGCGCCAAACCGCAGCCGAAGAAATCGCCGAAAAGGAAGCTTCCTTCTTCCCGGGCGTCGACAAGGCTGTCCTCACGGGCGCGATCGCGGCGTACAAGGCGATCGGCGCATGGGACGGCGGCAGCGAAATTCCGCGCGACCTGTACGAGCAGTCGCTCACCGTGTTCGAGTCGACTGGCAGCATCCAGCGCCGCCATGCGTACGAAACGACTTGCGCATCAGTGGGCTGATCCTGGTTCTTCACGACCACAGCCTCACTCCGCGGAGACGGCTGGCGGGAGCTCACAAACTGTGCTGCGCAGCGCCGATCCCTGTTACTTAAAAACGTCGATGGGAAAACGGTACACGTCGGGCCGCTTCTTCGCATCAGCCTTACCGTCAAAGTTACCGTAAGTTGGGTCACCATGGAAGCCGCCCGACTCCGCACCGAAAACTCTAAGCGGCATCGAGCCAGCCGTAATACCGACGAGGTTGTACCCATGCAGCCCTTGAAGGCGGCTGCCCCAAACATCGAAGGTGACGGTGACATCCGGAATGTGGAAGCGTTCCAGATCAGCGCATAGAGAGGGGCCGGAAGCGCGCTCCTCGTAGTGCGGGTTCTCCAGGAACCACAGCTTGACGCTCTCTATGTGGGGAAACTTCTGGTCGCCCGTGTCGATGATTCCCGTGCACTGCCAACCCATCCGCTTCGACACAGTATGGTGCTGATCACAGCCAATGCAGGTTAGCAGCAAGACTACGATACACGCACCGTTTAGCTGCGTCGTCAGGCCCATGGTTAAACTCAAGCGCCATCGTAGCGCGTCTGATTTTCCACCGACGGAAGTCGCGAGTCTGCCTATGCCCTGCTCAGAATCCTGCGTTTCCCCGGCGCCCGATCGTGCGAAAGCGCACGCGAATAAGCCCGAACGCGCCAAACAAAACTTCCGCGCGTGGCCTCTCAACAGGCACAATCTCAACATGCACACGCCCATGACCAGCCGTCCGGGGGAACCGGATGCATGAGCTATCTGGCGCGAATGGCCGTTGCCGCGGTGTGTTCGGCCGCGGCCGGGTGTCTGTTTGCTCAGTCGGCGCCGACCACGCCTGACAGGCCTTGGCATGGCCCCGCGGAACGCGTGCCTGCATCCGGCGTGCGCGTCGAAACGGACAAGGTCTATGCGCTGGCCGATCTCATCGATTTTGCCGAGACGCGCAATCCCGAGACGCGGGTGGCATGGGAATACGCGCGCGCGCAGGCGGCGCAGCTCGGAATCGCGCGCAGCGAACTGTATCCCACCCTCGCCGCGGCCGCGCTCGCCGGGGTGGATCGCAGCGAGATACCGCTGGGTACGCGGTTTTACCGATTTACCATTCCCGATTTCCAGGTCTCGCTGGACCTGAGCTATACGATCTTCGATTTCGGAGCGCGGCGGGGGCGGATCGACACCGAAAAAGCCCGGTTGCTCGCGTCGAACTTCAGCTTCAACGACGTGCATCGGCAATTGATCTACGAAGTGTCGGAGACTTACTACCGGCTGCTGAACGCGGCGGGACAGGAGGAGGCGGCCGGCGCCAACCTGGTGAACGCGCAGACCGTGCAGCATGCCGCGGAGGAGCGCCTCGAAAACGGCCTCGCGACATTGCCCGATGTGCTCGAAGCACGCAGCGCTACGGCGCAGGCGCAATACGATCTGCAGGCTGTTCTCGGCGCCGAGCGGATTGCGCGGGGCGACCTGGCCACGGCGCTGGGCGCTCCCGCCAGCACGCGGATACGCGTCCAGCCGCTGAACGAAGTGCCGACGCCGGAAGCGGTGTCGGGTACCGTGGAAGAGGCCATTCAGCGGGCGCTCGAAGGGCGTCCGGATCTACAGGCGCAGGCCGCCGAAATCCATGCCGCGCAGGCCGAAAGGCAAGAGGCGCGGGCCGCGTTTTATCCGAATATGCACATCACGGCCAGCCCGGCTTTGGACTCGGCGTTCGTCCAGCAGCAGACTCTGCCATGGGGGTACACAACAGATCTGGTCGGCGGCGTGTCAATGAACCTGAAATGGACGGTGTTCGACGGCGGCGCGCGGCGCAACCGGCTGCAGCAGGCGGACGCCCATATCCGTGAGACGCAGGCGCAGCTCAGCTCCACGCGGGACAAGGTTGAAGACGAGGTGTGGACCGCGTACGTGAATGTGAACACCGCGCTGCGGCAGAGAGAGGCGGCGACGGAACTGGTGAACGCGGCTACGCAGTCGTACAGCGCGGCGCTGGAATCGTACAACTACGGGGTGCGGAATCTGCTGGACGTGACCAACGCGCAAAAAGTTCTGGCGCAGGCGAGATCCGCGGATGTGCTGGCGCGCACACAGGTTCTTTCGGCAGTGGCGGATCTGGCGTTCCGGACCGGCGACGCGCTCCAGAGCCAGGCTTCGAGGGTTCACCGATGATCTGCGAGTGGGCGAGTAAAGCGGGGCTTTGCGGGGCTGCGTTGCTTCTGGCGGGCTGCAGCCGCGCACCATCCTTCGATGTGCTGGGCTCGTTCTTTCCCGCATGGATGCTCTGTCTGGTGCTGGGTCTGTTGTTCACAGCCGCGGCGCGCTGGCTGCTCTTGCGCGCGGGTATTGAGCTTGCAGTCCCGGTATTGACTTACCCGAGCCTGGCGGCGCTCGCCACATTCACGCTCTGGCTCGCCTTCTTTAGCTAGCGGGGGGAACATGAACGACGGGATGAGGGTATGGGCCGGGCGGATTCTCAGTGTTCTGATCGTGACCGGCGCGGCGGTAACGGGGATCATGACCCTGCGGCACGCGAGCGATTATCCGCGTACGGACGACTCCGAAATTCTGGCGAATTTCATCGGCATGGCGCCGCAGGTGGAAGGCCCGCTGATCCGGCTGAATGTCCGTGACAATCAGTTCGTCAGGAAAGGCGAGCTTCTTTTCGAGATAGACGACAGGCCGTACCGATATGCGCTGGAGCGAGCCGTTTCCGAGCAGGCCACGCTCGAAGGACAGATTTCGGATGAGCGCAGAAAGATCGCCGCGCTGGTAAGCTCAGTGTCCGTTTCCGAGGCCGGCATCCGCAGTACGGAGGCGGGCGTGATGCGTGCGGCGGCAGCGGTCGAACAGGCCAGGGCGGATGTGGAGAACGCAAAACAGGGTGTGGACCGCGCGCAGGCGGAGTGGAAGTATGCCAATAACAATCTGCACAGACTCGAACCTCTGCTGACCAAACAGTTCGTGACCGTGGATCAGGTGGATCGCGCGCGCACCTCGGAGGTTTCGCAGTCGCAGGCGCTGAAACAGGCGGAATCGCAGCTCCGGCAGACGCAGGCGGCACTCGAGTCGGCGCTTGCCGAGGAGCAGCGTTCCCAATCAACGCTGGTCGAAAGCAAGGCTGATCATGAGCGCGCGCAGAACGCCGTGACCACGCTGGAGCCGCTGGTGAATCAGCGCGGAAGCAGGGTATCGGCCATCGAGACGGCGCGCTACAACCTGAATAACTGCCGCGTGTATGCACCGTTCGATGCGCGGGTGACGAACCTGACCATTTCCGAAGGCGCTTATGCGCATATCGGGCAGCAGATATTCACGCTCATCGATGCGCGGACATGGTGGGCGGTGGCGAACTTCCGCGAAGGACAACTGCGGCACATCGAACCAGGCATGCGCGCGGACGTGTTTATAATGTCGCGGCCGAACGCGCGTTTTTCAGGTGTCGTGGAGAGCATCGGCTTCGGCGTGACACCCGATGCGGATACCGTCGGCAAGTTTGACCAGGGGCTGCCCGATGTGCAGCGAACGCTCAACTGGGTTCATCTGGCATCCAGATATCCGGTGCGGGTGCGAGTGGAGAATCCGCCGGCGGATTTGTTCCGCATCAGTGAATCCGCGGTCGTCGTGATGCGGGGACGCTGAGATGGCGGCGCTGCGATGAGTGCCGTCGCACAGCCGGTTCCGGCTTCGACCGGCTCGCTCGACTGGTTCTGGCAATTCCTAAAAGACGAACTCGCGCCTTACAAGGGAAGGACCGAGCTGGTGATGCGCATCGTCTTCGCATCCACTCTCATGATGGTCATCAGCATGACGTTTCGCCTGCCCTACGGCGCGTACGGGGCAATCTTTGCGCTGACGCTTTCGCGCGAGAGCCTGGAATCGACAGCCAGCGCGGCGCGGAATATCGTGATCGGCTTCGCGCTGGCGGGTGCTTACGTAGTCTTCGGTTTGATGGTGGCACTGGCCGATCCGGCGCTGCGCTTTGTGTGGATTGTAGGAGGCTTCCTCGCCGGCTTCTGGGCTCTCAGCGCACTGGCCAGCTATGCGGCGTCGGCGCGGTTCGGGTATCTGATCGCCATCACCGTGACGCTGTGGGACAGACATATTTCAACGAATGCGAAAGTTGAGAGCGCACTGTGGGCGATGGGCGTGATCATACTCGCCAGCCTGATTACGCTCCTGGCCGAAACCGTGTTTGCAAAGTTCCGGGAACCGAATGAGCTGCGCGATGCCATGGCAGATCGGCTGGAGGCAGTGGAGGAACTGCTGCGGTGCCTCGCGACGGGACAGGACACCCACAAGAGCCGGACGACCGTGGCACGACTGGCGATGAACGGCGCGTCGCGGATGCGGCAGGCGCTGCGCCGCTCACGCTTCAATGCGCAGCGTGTGACGGAAATGGGGGCGGTAGTGGCGCTGACGGGCAGGCTGGTGGACCTGGCGGCCAATCTGCCGCAGCTCATTAGTCAGCTGCCGGAGACTGATCGGGAACGGATCGGTAACCTCGAACAGCAGGTTCGGCTGATTCGCCAATGTGTCATGAGAGGTGCGAAACCGCCGTCGGCTCAGGACGCCGCGGTTGGCGCGCCGTCACGCCTTCCGCTGCTGGGCGAGATGGAACGGACTGTCTCGCTGATCCATCTGGCGTATACCAACTCCGAATCGCTGAGCATGTTCGCGCTGGAGCCGGCGATCGGAACCCGGCCTGCGAAAAAGCTTCTTACCGGCGCACTGCTGGACCCGGAACACATCCGATTCGCGCTGCGCGGGTGTCTGGCGGCGACCAGCTGTTATCTCATCTTCAACGCCCTCTTCTGGCCCGAGATTTCAACGTCGGTCACTACCTGCTTCCTCACTGCGCTTACTACGGTCGGCGCGTCCCGTCAGAAACAGGCCCTGCGTTTCGCCGGCGCCGTCATCGGCGGTGTCATCTTCGGATTCGGCGCGCAGGTGTTTATACTTCCGTCGATCGATTCGATCGCCGGATTCACGGCGTTGTTCGTTGTCGTCATCGGCGCTTCGGCGTGGATCACTACGTCGAGCCCGCGGCTCTCCTATCTCGGAGTCCAGATTGCAACGGCATTCTGCATCATCAACCTGCAGGAGTTCGCGTTCCAGACCTCGCTCACCGTGGCACGGGACCGCGTCGTCGGCGTGCTGCTCGGCCTCGCCATGATGTGGCTGTTCTTCGACCAGTTCTGGAGCAAGCCCGCGGGCGCGGAGATGAGGCGGAATTTCGCCGGGGCTCTGCGGCTGTTTGCGCAAATGGTGCGCGGGCCGGCCGCGGCGGATGTGCGGGAGGCGATTGAACAAAGCTATGAGCTGCGGGACGCCGTCCAGGCGCGCTTCGACAAAGTGCACTCGCTGGCGGACGGCGTGTTGTTTGAGTTCGGCGAATCGCGGCACAGAGATATGGAGTTTCGCGCGCGGATCCGCGAATGGCAGCCGCAGCTCCGCACGCTGTTCGTGATGCGGATAGCGTTAATGAAATACAGGCTGCGGGTGCCGGGGTTCGAACTGCCCGAGACCGTTCGCGCGCGGCTGGCGGCGTATGACGAGGTCTCAGCACAGGTCATGGATGAGATCGCAGAGCGAATCGACCGCCAGGCTCCGGAGACCGCGCGTGAGACGACGGGCCTGAACGAACTCCTGGATGAGAGGCTGCACGAGGCCGAAACCGCGGCGTCGGAGGAACTGACAGTGGCGCAGTTCCATTCGTTGGTGACGCTTCTGGAAGCGATCGATAAGCTCACAGGATCCGTGGCGGCGAAGATACGTATGCCGCTCGAAAACCCTTTCTGAACCGCGCACGTTAGTAAGCGGCACTGAGAATCGGGGATACAGCGAAGATGCTTTGTGACGAATCGGTCCACCGCTCCACTCATCAACGGTGGGGCTGCAATCGGAATAAATAAGCGCTTCGCCGCCTCCGGGCTGTCGAGGGGCCTGGTCTGGAGCCTCGTCGTCGCTGGAATCCCGGTCGTCTGCATTTCAATCTGCTTTCGGACTTCGGGCGGAACTCAGGCCGTGGAGGCCGCGGATGCGAAGCCCGCAGAATGGGATGAACCCATCCAGCCGATTCCGGCCCGAACCGATTTGAGCCCCGGAAAAACAGATCTCGGACGGAAGCTGTTCGCGTAGCTGTGGGTGTGATTAACGCGCCTGCCGTTTTCTACAGCGGTCTTAACTTCAGCCAGTTTTGGGACGGCCGGGTGGCGACCCTCGAAGAACAGATCGACGGGCCCGTTCAGTCAAAACTCGAAATGGGCTCGAGTTGGCCTGAAGTGGTCGGGAAACTGATGAATTTTCCGGAATACGTTCATGACTTTCGCCAGGTCTGGCAGGCTGCTGAAAAAGCTCTTTTCGTTGCCGCTTGCTGACGCGCGCGGTTCAGTAACCACTGCGGAATCATCTCCTGCTTTTCCGAACCGCGACCGTAAGGGAGTGGCAAGAAGCGTTTTTCAGCAGCCTGCTAGAGGGCGGTGCTGTGACGGTTGACTGCATCAAACGTTCGATCGCCGAGTTCGAGCGCTCTCTGTTAACGCCCGATTCCCGTTTCGATCGATACCTGCGCCACGACAGCAAGGCGCTCACCAGCCAGGAGCGATCGGGAATGGACGGCTACCTGGCTAAGCCTCTGTCGGGTAAGGATCTTTTCGACGCTGTCGAGGCCCTTTTCGCACAACCGGCGACGAAGTGAGGCGGGGCCGGCAACCAGGTTGGCAACCCCGCGGCAGTAAGCAACGTGCCCCGCATCGGGCTATGGGGTGCCGATAGGCCGGTCCTGCTCCCGCATGTGCTTTGAGTCGCGCTCGTTTTCAAGACAGTAGTAATCAATCAGCTCGCTGTCGAGAATCAGGGGCTGATTGATCTTGACCGTCCATGGCGCTTTGTAAGCCTTGGGATCGTCGATCGTGATCTCGACTTCAAGGGTCCCGAAGTTCGGGCGCCGAATCCGCTCGGTCATTTTTCCCTTTTCGGTCAGAGGATTGCCGGCGGCGTCGAGCCAAAGATCGTCGCGGAAACCGATGGTCTCGATCACCATCGTGTCACCTTCCCAGTGGCCAACCGAGTAGCCGTTCCAGGTGGGATTGGGATCGTCGGGAAACTTGCGGCCGTCCGTGAAGATCTGGCGGTACTGCATATTGCGCTCGGTCAGAATGATGATACGGCCCGGAACTTCGAAGACGCGCTTGTAGTAATCGTCGGTCCAGATGCGCGGCGCGTCGCGCGGCATGCAGTGGACGTTCGGGTCGAGACCCTGCTGGATGCTGCGTTTCTTGACCAACTCGGCGGCCCACGGCTGATAAGGCAGTCCGCCTTTCAGCGTGGACGCGATGTTGATGAACTCGCGGGAAATCTGGGTGTCCGAGCACTGCGCGCCGCACGGCGGTCCGATGTTGATCCATCCCCACATGCCCGAGAGATCGGGTTTGCCGTCGGCGGTGCGGGGGGCGGGGGCTTGGAGATCCGGCTTTCCGTCTTTGGTATGCGGCACGTTGGGGGTGGCATAGCCGAGCCACTGGGCACTGAGGATCGCCGGGGCGGCGGCGAGAATGAGCGGGATTAGCCTCGTCATAGTTTGCATCATAGCGTGTGCCGGAGCCTGACGATCAGCCAGCGGTGCTGCGCCGGATCCCAGGTGCAGTAGGCGACCGTTTCCGTCCGCAGCGCTTTTTCGGCCTGCGGCGTCCGGTAATAAAAGACAGGCAGGCCCAGCTGGTTGTGTGCGATGTTCCACGCTCCCGTCACGCCCCAGTTATGGAAAGGGCTGTCTTCGAAGACCAGAGTGGTGATGGCCGGATTGGCGCCGGCGAACTGGTCGATGGAGTGGACGAACGACGCCGCGCGGGCATCAAGATCGAGCGTGGCGTGGCGCTGGCGACGAAGCTCGCGCAGATCGAAAGGCAGCCAGAGAGCGAGCGCGACCCACGCCCAGACGGGGTTGAATCGGGATGCGCAGGCGGCGAGGGCGATCGCTGCCCCGGTGAGCGGGAGATAGGTGTAGGCTGCGAACAGGCGTCCGGGGAGAAACAGGAGCGGCACCATGACGAGAAGCGTGGCGCTGAGGCCGAACCATACGCGGCGATCGCGCAGGAATGCGAGTGCGACGAGGAGGATGCCGCTCAGAGGAAAGAAGAGGAATCGCGCGGCATAGAACGTTGAGGTGTAGCGCAGGGCGCGCAGCGTGAACCGAAATGTGTAGTCGTTGTTCTTATTCGGATTGCGCAGCAAGCCCTGTATGCCGAAGTTCAGTGAAGCGAGGAAGAACGGAATCAGGACCGTGAATTTCCGCGCGCCGAACCAGTATTCGTAGAGCAGCAGAACCGCGGGCAGCATCACCGCGAGTTCCTTGGCCCGATACGCGAGCCAGAAAGAAATGAAGCTCAGCACCCAGCGGCGATATGAGTAAAAAAGAATGCAGGCGAGGCTGAAGGTGGTGCAGAGGAGATCGAAGACGTACATCGGTTTCCAGTAAACGTCGAAGGCGGACGCGCTGAGCGTGAAGAAGGCGGCACCGGCGATGGCGCACCACTGTTCAATGCCGAGCCGTCTGATAAGCCACCACAGCAGCACGGCATTGAGCAGGTGGAACGTAAACAGGGGCGTGACGTAAGGGGGGAAGTCGAGACCGAAAGCTCTTCCCATCAGGGTGTAGTAGAGATGACCCACAGGGCGGAAGTTGTCTGTGTGGAACACGGGCTTGATGATGCCGACGACAAACTCCCGGAGAGGCTGCCCGGGCGCCCAGCTGAGGGTATCCAGTTCATCGTCCTGAAAGAATCCGCGATAAGCGGCATGATTCAGTCCGACAAATGCCGCGCCAATGAGAAGCGCTGCAAGCAATGGAAGGGCGCGGTGTTGAAACAGCGGCCGTTTCAGCGTGGGTATCAATTTAGAAGAGCATACCTCGGTTCACGCGCTGCAGCGGAGCGGAATTGCGGGCCCGGGCTATTGAATTGATCTGCCGTCTCCGGGTGGATGCACGGGCGCCATCATGAACCGCAGTGGGTCGAAGTCTGCAAATTTCACCCCGGTCAGCTCGAAGTCGCGGCGGAAATGCGCGAGGGGCTTGCGGGTGAGGATGGTGACTTTGCCCGAGCCGACCAGTTCGCTCCAGCGGACTTCAACCGGATCCAGAGACAGGCCCCAGGCAAACGGAGCATAGGAAATGCGCGTGTTGGCGAAGTCGGCCCGGGAATCGCGCGAATCGGCATAGACCAGCTTGCGAGGCCATTGAAAAAGAGAGGTACAGAAGATGGTGTCTGCGGAATACCAGCGCTGGGTCGGCAGCCCGGGCGGCGGGGGCACGGGTCTGGAGCGGTCTGTGAAACGATTTGACTGACAGCGCAGACCGTCCTGCGTCGCGGCGGGACTGCCGAGCGTAATCGGGATTGTCTCATCGTCGCCGAACAGAGTCATATAGACCGACCCTTTGATCGTCAGCGGCTGCTGCTGTCTTGAGAGGAACAGAGGCTGACCCACAATCAAGTGGACAGAGTACACAGCGTGTCCATTCTTCTCGACGTGCGCGTCGACGCCCGGGCGGTTCCAGAATGTAACGGGCCGGTCAGGAAAAGATGCGGTCAGAACGAAGTCGTCCACGCGCAGTTCCGTGTTTGGGGGAATGTGGTCGACCGCGAGTTCGAACGGGACGGACATGGTGTCGCGACCCGGTACCGTTATAGCTATCGCCGGTTCGTGAACGGCAGCCAGCGTGAGGGTGATCGGCGAGGCGAGTTCCGGTTGTTTCGAAAACCACGACTGCGCTTTCAGAGCAACCGATGCCGGCATAAGAAAAACCAGCAGGACCGCCAGACTCAGCGCGCCACCGGCGGCGATGCGGCTGGAAACGGTGGCACGGGATCGATACTGGCGAACCAGAACCACAACCGTGACGGCAGCGATCGGGACGGCAAACAGTATCGAACGAATCCACTCGACCGGGCCGGGCATGGAGTCGATGTGAGACGTCAGCCAGAATTCGAGGGCCCCGAGCCCGGTCATATAGAACAGGGCGAGAATCAGCCCGATCACAATGAATGGAACGATTCCGCTGGTGAGTGAGGCCAGCGCCACGACCGGCAGGCCAACGAACAGGAAGAGAAGTGACTGCGACAGCAGCAACGCGGGGACGGCCGCTGTCACTGTGAATCCCATGGTCAGTGCGACGATGAGCTGGGCAATCGATATCGGCAGAGAAACACACACGACCACAAACAGGAGTTTGGCGGCAATAAGACTCCTGCGGTTATAGGGCCTGGTGAGCCAGAACTGACGGTCCCCCGGAATGGCGTCGGCATGGACCGCACGCGCGATGAGCCAGACGGCAGCGATGGGCAGCAGAAGTGCGGACCACTGAAAAACCGCGCACAGAAGGACGAATACAGCAACTTCAACGCGCAGATGGCGGAAATCTTTGCGAAAGATGTGGCATGCCTGAGAAAAGATGTGCAGTGCTTGTTTCATGCAGCGGCTCCCTTGGAGAGTTGACGCGAGTGGCCCGCTATGGTCAGAAAGATGGTGCGCAGGGGAAGAGGCCGGGCGGAGATCTCGCGGACACCGCGAAACAGCAGGCGGACCTCGGCTACCGTCGATTCCGGATCATAACCGGTGTCGATGAAGCGCACAACGGCCGGCGAGACCTCGGGGCGAAGCCAGCGCGCGGGCCAGCGCGGGTCCCGATCGATATCGACAGGTTGGTCGATGGTCACTTCAACTTCACGGAAGCGTCCGGTGAGAGATGCCATCTCTTCGGAAAACACGAGGCGCCCGCGATCCATATAGCCGATGTGGCTGGCAAAGGTTTCGATTTCGCCAAGGTCGTGCGACGACACGAGGATGGTCGATTCCTCCGCGCTTTCGAGCACGCCCTCGATCAGTTGCTCGCGCACGAATGGATCGAGACCGCTGAATGGTTCATCCAGCACCAGCAGGCGCGGCCGGAAAGCCAGGGATGAGGCGAGCGCTGCTTTCATGAGCATGCCGCGCGAAAGGTGGCGAAGCTTACGATCGGGCGGGAGGTCGAACTGTTCGAGAAGCTGCGTGGCGCGCGCGTCGTCCCACGTCGGATAGAACGGCTTGAGGTAGCGCATCAGATATTCCACCGTCATCCAGGCCGGCATGTCCTGGTTCTCGGAGACGTAGCCGATTTGCGCGAAATCCTGTTCGCCGATGGCGCGCGAATCGCGCCCGAAGATCTCAGCGCGACCTCCGGTGCGGCCGATGATGTTCATCATGCTTTTGATCGCGGTAGTCTTGCCGGCGCCGTTGGGGCCGACGAGGCCGTAGATGGCGCCCTCTTCCACCGTAAGGTTGAGACCGTCGACGGCGCGGACAGAGCGGAAGGCGACGGAGAGATTCTCACATCGAACGGGAATCATGATCTGCGGCCGGCTCCTTCCCCGGCATAGGCGTGCGTACCGCTCGGGTCGAAGCGTTCCCAGTGCGCGGAAACGGCATCGAGAACTTCCCCGAGTTCGAGCCCGAGGCGCCGGGCTTCGACCACCACCTGTTCAATTTCTTTCTGCAGAAGCCGTGCGCGCGCCGCAGCCGTCGAACGCGGCGGCTTCGCCACCACCGTACCGATGCCGACGCGGACTTCGATCAGGCCTTCGGCAAGCAGCTGCGAAATCACTTTGTGCGCGGTGTTTGGATTGATTTTCAGTTCCTTACTGAGCAGGCGGACGGAAGGGAACGGATCCCCGGGTCTCATCTGACCGGAGAACATGGCCTTGCGCGCCGCATAAGCAACCTGCTCGTGCAGGGCGATGCCGGGTTCGAAAGTTATCCTGAACGGAACCACTTGCGTGTACTATAACGCGCAGTACACCAGAAGGCAAGAATCGTTTTGTCGCGAGTTATCCACCGATGGTCTTCGTTGCCGCAAATCGGAGCCGGACATAGTCGGCAATCCATACGCCGGCTTCGTTCACAAGCTGAGGTTCCAGAACGGCGCGCACTTCCTGCAGATATTCTGCGCGATCCCCACCGGACAGACCTTCGAGAAAACACATCCCAAAGGTTTCGAGAAAACCTGTAATGTCCCCAGGCAAAGGAGTGGGACGTGGAATCAGGACGATGCTGTCGACTCGAAAGCCGGCGCGCTCCAGGCGCGTTGCGTAATCGTCCGGTGTCGGGAAGTACCAGGGAACGCGCGATTCTCCGTCAATCCCCCTCTTATCGAGCGCCTCCACCAGAGCGCGCCGGATCTTGTCCACGCACCCGAATCCACCACACTCCGCAACGAAGCGACCGCCTGGCCGCAGAGCGCGATGGACTCCCGCAATCATCTCGTCCGCCCGCTTGATCCAATGCAGCACGGCATTACTGAAGACCGCATCGAATTCCTCGCGATAAGGCAGTGCCACAGCGTCGACAACATGAGCCGCCAGGCCAAGTTTGCGTGCCGATTCAATGAACGCGGCGCTCGAATCCACAGCCACAACGTCGCAGCCGATATCCGCGATCTTCTTAGTGAGAACGCCGTCGCCGCACCCCAGGTCAAGGATGCGTTCACCGGGCTTCGGAGCCAGCAACTCTAACACCGGCGATCCTAAGTCCGATACAAACCGGGCATTCTTTGCATAGCACGCCGGGTCCCAGGTTTGCGCCGTAGCCATAAGCCGCCCTCCGAAAGCTATTTGTTGCTGACCGACTGCCTGTCGGGTCCGTAGTTCGCGCCGTTGACGGTCCGGTGCGACAGATACTGCCACTGACCGTTGCGCCTGGCATAGACTTTTTCGAACCAAACGGAGAACCAAGTTCGCTCCGGCGCAGTGTCCTTCATGCTGGCGACATAGCGTCCGTAAGTAATGGCAACGTCTCCGTGCATTTCAATGCGGACGGAATCGAGATCGTAAGAGAGATAAGTACGGTTTTCGATGCGCTTCATGAAACTGGACTTATTGTCGACCAGCAGGGGTTTCCCGCCGGTGGTCCATCGGTCGCTGTGCGTCATGACGAAGTCGTTAGCGGTCACCCGGTCGAAGAAAGCCGTGTCGCCGCGGACTATCGCCGCGCCGATTTTTTTCTCCAGATCAAGAACTTCGCGCGCATCGCCGGAGACGGAATCGGTCTGCTGCGCGGGCACCGAACACGCGAGCAGCGCCACGCAGGAGAGGAGGCGGGCAAACATGCCGGAATGCTATCACGACGCGAGCGGAAACTGATCGAACGGGTGCCGCCCCGCCCCATGATATAAGTGTGGCCGGGAGAGATTGATCCCCGAGCTGAAAAACGCGGTTCGGAAAAGGGGTTACTGAACCGCGCGCGTCAGCAAGCGGCAAGCAGCCTGCCAGGCGAAGCCCTCAGATTGGCTTCGTTTTTTTCAAATCGCGTCGCCGCCTTACCTTGACGCAGCCTCCCGATCGTGGTTAAATATTCATTGGATTGAATAAAAATACATGACCGCCACGGCCCTCGAGAAAATCGCCCACGGAGATCTGACGAAAGATCTCGACCTCACACTGGAGGAGCTCTCGGCTCTGCTCGATCTGGCGGCCGACGTGAAGCAGTCGCCGCGCGATTACGCTTCGGCGCTGGCGGGGAAGTCGATCGCGATGCTGTTTGAAAAGCCGTCGCTGCGTACCCGCATGACGTTCGAGCTGGCTATCCAGCAGCTCGGCGGATTCGCGCTGGTGAACGAAGGCGCGATCGGCGTGCGCGAGCCGCTGAAGGACATGGCGCGCAATCTCGACCGCTGGGTCAGCGGCATTGTGGCGCGCACGTTCCTGCAGAAGACGATCGACGGGCTGGCGCAGTGGGCGAAGGTTCCGGTCATCAACGCGCTCAGCGATATGTATCATCCCTGCCAGGCGCTGGCCGACATGCAGACGGTTCGCGAGCATTTCGGGACCTTCCGGGGGATTCGGTTCGCGTTCATCGGCGACGGCAACAACATGGCGCATTCGCTCATGCTGAATGCGGCCCGGCTGGGCATGGATTTCGCGCTGGCGACACCGCAGAAGTACGAAGCGAATGCCGAGATCATCGCGGAAGCGCGCGCGCCTGGCCGCTTGTTCGGAGGCGAAGTTCGTCATCACGCACGACCCGGCTGAAGCCGCCGCGGGTGCGCACGCCATCTACACCGACGTTTGGGCCAGCATGGGCGCGGAAAACGAAGCCGCCGAGCGCCGCACGGCTTTCGCCGATTATCAGGTGGACGACGATCTGTTCCGCCACGCCGACGCCGACGCGATCTTCATGCACTGCCTGCCCGCCAAGCGCGGCGAAGAAGTGACCGACAGCGTCATCGAATCGTCGCGGTCGGTCGTGTTCGATCAGGCGGAGAACCGGCTGCACGCACAAAAAGCGCTGCTGCTGATGCTGCTCGCATAAATTCAGTTGCCAGATTAGTGGGGCCAGGCTTTCCAGCCTGCCGGCGGGCTTCTGCCCGGCGTATCACGAACACAAGCTTATGAATGCCAAAAAAGTAGCACTCGCCTACTCGGGCGGACTAGATACATCGATCATCATTCCGTGGCTGAAGGAAAACTACGGCTGCGAAGTCGTCGCGGTGTGCGGCGATATCGGCCAGGGCGGCGATGAGCTGACCGGCCTCGAAGCCAAAGCCCGCACAACAGGCGCTTCGGAAGTGGAAGTGGCCGACATGCGGGAAGAGTTTGTGCGCGACTACCTGTGGAAGCTCGTCCGGTCGGGCGGTGTCTATGAGCATAAGTATCTGCTCGGCACCTCGATTGCCCGGCCATTACTCGCGAAGCGCCAGGTGGAAGCGGCGTTGCGGACCGGTTGCGACGCGCTCGCGCACGGCTGCACGGGCAAGGGCAACGATCAGGTGCGCTTCGAACTCACTTACAAAGCCCTTGCTCCGCAGCTGCCTGTGATCGCCCCGTGGCGCGAATGGAAGCTGATTTCGCGCGAGGACTGCATCGATTACGCGAAGGCGCACAACGTGCCGATCTCGCAGACCACCACGAAGATTTATTCGCGCGACCGCAATATCTGGCACATCTCGCACGAGGGCGGCGAGCTGGAAGACCCCGCCAACGCGGCGCCGGATCACATCTGGATGCTGACGAAGAGCCCGAAAGAAGCCCCCGACACGCCGGAAGAAGTGACGGTCGGTTTCGAGAAGGGCATTCCTGTGTCGGTGAACGGCAAGCTGCTCGGCGCGGTGGAGATTCTCGAGACGCTGAACGCGATCGGCTCGAAGCACGGCGTCGGGCGCATCGATCTGGTGGAGAACCGCTTCGTCGGGATGAAGTCGCGCGGGTGTTATGAGACTCCCGGCGGCACGATTCTGATGGCCGCAATTCGGGAGCTCGAAGCGTTGACGCTCGACCGGTCGATGCTGCACTACAAGCAGAAGCTCGCGCTCGACTACGCCGAGATGGTGTATGCGGGCCTGTGGTTCACGCCGCTGCGCGAGGCGCTCGATGCGTTCTTCGAATCGATCTCGCAGACTACGACCGGCGAAATCACCATGCGGCTTTACAAAGGCAACCTGGAACCGGTGAGCCGCAAGTCGCCGTACTCGCTGTACTCGCTCGCCATCGCCAGCTTCACGATGGGCGCCGATTACGACCAGAAAGACGCCCGCGGCTTCATCAACCTGATCGGCCTGCCGATTCAGGTGCGGGCTTTACAAGAACAGGCCAGGCAAAAACAAGCAGCGACAAATCAGGAAAAGCCCAAATGAAACTCTGGGGCGGGCGTTTCGAGACCGGGCCGTCGGAAGTCTTCGAACGCTTCTCGAACTCTCTCCATTTCGACCGGCGGCTGCTCGAGGCGGATGTGCGGGGCTCACAGGCGTTCGCGCGCTCGCTCACGCGGGCCGGGCGTGCTGACGCAGCCGGAATGCGCGCAGATCGTCGAGGCGTTCGAGGCGATCCGTGAAGACGCAGCCGCCGCCCGGTTTCTTCGACGAGCGCCGATGAAGACCGACGAAGATGTCCACACGTTCGTCATCCGCAAACTGAAGGAGCGCGTGGGCGGCGCTGGCGGACAAGATTCACACCGGCCGCAGCCGCAACGAGCAGGTATCGCTCGATACGCGGCTCTGGCTGCGCGACGAATGCGACCGCGCGCGCGAACTGCTGCGCGGGCTGATGTCGCGCGCTGCTCGATCTGGCGGCGAAATATCCGAATGCGGTTATTCCCGGCTACACGCATCTGCGGCGCGCGCAGCCGGTGCTTTGGCCGCACTATCTGCTGGCTTACTTCGAAATGTTCGCGCGCGATCACGAGCGTTTGGGCGAAGCGCGCCGCCGCGCGAACGTGATGCCGCTCGGTTCGGGCGCGCTCGCCGGCAGCGGCTTCCCGCACGATCGCGAGGCCATCGCGCGCGATCTCGGCTTCGATTCCATCACGCGCAACAGCATGGACGTTTCCGCCGACCGCGATTTCGCGCTCGACTATCTCTATGCCGCCTCCGTCGCGATGATCCATCTGAGCCGTCTGGCCGAGGACTGGATTCTCTATTCGTCGGAAGAGTTCGGCTGGATCGAACTGGGCGACGGCGTTACCAGCGGATCGAGCCTGATGCCGCAGAAGAAGAATCCGGATTCGCTCGAACTGATCCGCGGGAAGTCGGGGCGCGTGCTGGGCGCGCTGAATTCGCTGCTCTTCACGATGAAGGGTCTGCCGCTGACTTATAACCGCGACATGCAGGAAGACAAAGAGCCGCTGTTCGAAGCCTGCCGATCAGCTGAACGGGTGCCTCGAAATGGCGCGCGTGGTGGCCGAGTCGGTGGTGCTTCGCGAGGCCGTGCCGGCGGAGGCCGCGGACGAGAGCTGGGTGGTGGCAACGGATCTCGCCGAAGCTCTGGCGCGCAACGGCACGCCGTTTCATCAGGCGCACCAGATCGTGGGCCGGCTGGTGCTCGAAAGCGTGCGCAGCGGCAAGAAGCCGGCCGACTGGAACGCGCAGTCGCTCGCCGCAGTTCGCGCCCGAATTCACGCCCGATATGGCGCGCTCTTCTCGATCCGCGCGAGGGCATGAAGACGCGCGAGATCGAGGGCGGCACAGGGCCGGAAACGGTGGCTGCGGCGCTGCATCGCTGGCGCGCATGCGGCTGGCGAATCTCGGCATGACCAAGACGTTTCCGGCACGGACAGATCCTGAAGCTGATCCGCGCCCGGAGCATCTCTACCCAGGATGAACTGGCGCGGGCTCTGAAAGAGACCGGCATCGACGCGACGCAGGTCACGCTTTCGCGCGACATTCGCGAGCTTGGTCTGGTAAAGACCCCGGACGGCTATCGCGAACTCGAATCGCGAATCGCCCGGCACACAGCTCGCGGCGCTGGCGGCGGAGTTTCTGCAGAGATGTGCGGATCGCGCAGAACCAGGTGGTGCTCAAGACCGCACCGGGGCACGCCAATTCCGTCGCGGTGGCGCTCGACGATGAAGAGTGGCCGGAAGTGGTGGGGACTCTCGCGGGCGACGACACCATAATTGTGGTCTGCCCCGATACGGCTACAGCGGAAACGGTGAAAACAAAGCTGATGGCGCTCCTGTAACGCCGGCGATCTTGTCGCCGGTGCCTTTACTAAAGGCATTCATGCCTTTTTTAGGTCTTTGTCCGTACCGTCAAAGATGAGTGTCCGCGGTCCAGACTTTAACAGCACCGAGAATCCGAACGATCCCCCTTCGTGCGGGCGATCGGATCGACCACTATCTTATTGATTCTGTTGCGGCGCGCAGCGGAATGGCTTCGATTTTTCGCGCCACCGACCTGCGCGACGGCCGCCCCGTAGCGATCAAAGTTCCGCACCCCGAAATGGAGAACGACGAGACGTTCTTCGGCCGCTTCGAACGCGAAAGCGCGATCGGGAGCGATCTCGACCATCCCGGCATCATGAAGGTTTTCCCGGTGAGCGAGCCGACTCATCTCTACATGGTGATGGAGTGGGTCGAAGGCCGGGAACTGCGCAGGGTTCTGATGGAATGCGGCAAGCTGCCCGCGGAACGTGCGGTCGCGATCACACTGGGAATTGCGCGGGCGCTCGATTACATTCACTCGCACGGTGTGGTGCATCGCGATCTCAAGCCGGAGAACATCATGGTGGATGCCGATGACCGGATCAAGCTCATCGACTTCGGCATCGCGGGGCGCGCGCGTGGGCGGCAGTTGACCTTCGGCTCACTCTCGCAGGTCATGGGTACCCCGGATTACATCGCGCCCGAACAGGTGAATGGTAAGCACGGCGATGCGCGCAGCGACATCTTTGCCCTGGGCGTGATGCTCTATGAGATGGTGACCGGCAAGACACCGTTTCGCGGACCAAATCCGTTCGCGGTGATGAACGATCGCCTGATCAACAATCCGATTCCGCCGCGGGAACTGGACCCGGCCGTCTCGCCGCAGTTGCAGGAAGTGATTTACCGCGCGATACGGCGCGATCCCGCGGCGCGCTACCGAAGTGCGCGCGAATTCGTGCGGGATCTGGAGAATCTGCAGGATGTCGAAGTCACCGATCGCCCCGAACTGCGCGACTGGGACTGGCGGAAACGTCCACTGGTGAAGAGCGTTCTGCTTTACGCCGGGCTGGCGCTGATTCCTCTGGGGATTTTCAGCGCATTGCTGGCCGTCGCGAAAATGTAGCTGAGAAGTTTACCGCCTATGCGCACCATCTGTGCATAGATACACGAGTGCTCCTTACCGGGGCGTTTGCGAGTCCTCCGACCGAACGCCCCGGGTTCCACTTCTGTGCTTCAACGACTCCATCCCATCCCACCTCAGGAGGGCAGGAGGTCGTCGTCGGGGTTCTGTGCCTCCCACTCGCGGGCCCGAATGAAACCGATGCGCTGCCGCTTTGAGTCCGTGTCGAGGACCCAGGCGATCTGGCGCATGTCCCACAGCGACGGCAGATTGCTGTCCACATAACGATTGCACTCCACCACGGCGCGGGCCAGACGCTGCTTCGTGTACATGCAGTAAATCTCCTCGTCGCTTTCCGGCGCACCGCGCTTCAGCACACCGAACTGGCAGGTGTCACAAAGGCGTGGCGCATCCACCGAACGAGTGCCCCCCAGAACTTTCAGTCTGGTGCTCATAGTTTTTGTCCTTGTACAGGTTAATTAAGGTGAAGGTTCAGCAGGCGGGAACACCCGCGAAATCCAGGCGCCTGACACTGGTTGTCATTGTCATCAACGTTCAGCACCTCCTTTTCGTGGGTGTCTTTGGATTTTTCGAGATTAACACTGGCAGGTAAGGTTTCGCCACAGGATTGGGAATTTTTAATGGATTGCCCCGATGCACGTTTCCTGCTGATAGGATCGGGGAGATGATTCGACTGGCCATGCTGCCTGCGTACGCTGCACTGCTGTGCTCAGCCGCGCACTCACAGTGGATAACATGGCCTTCCGAAGGCGTGCCGCGCGGCAAGGACGGCAGGCCCGATCTTTCGGCTCCCGCCCCGCGCACCGGCGACGGGAAGCCGGACTTCTCGGGGATGTGGTCAACAGCTGAAGGCGCGCCCTGTCCGGAGAGCCTGAAGGACGATGTTGGCGACTGCCTCGAAAAATCGCCGCTGTCTAAATACGCTGCCGACCTCACGCGGAGCGTGCCAGGCGGACTGCCTCTGCAGCCGTGGGCGCAGGAACTGAAGAAGAAGCGGCAGGAGACGGAGCTCGATCCCCATGTAAATTGTCTGCCTTCGAACTTCCCCCGAATGTTCACGCTGCCACATATAACGAAGTTCATTCAAACACCTAAGCTTCTCGTGCTGATCAACGAGTACAACGCCAGCTATCGGCAGATCTTTATGGATGGCCGGCCACTGCCTGTCGATCCGCAGCCGTCATGGAACGGTTATTCGACGGCCCATTGGGAAGGCGACACACTGGTGGTCCGCACGAATGGCTTTCGCGACGACCTCTGGATGGACATGACCGGTACGCCGCTTACCAGCGCCGCCACTGTAACTGAACGCTTCCGCCGCCCGAACTTCGGCACGCTTGAGATTGATGCCACGGTCGAGGATCCAAAGGCTTATAAGCGGCCGTGGAACCTTAAGATGATCGACAGGATTGAGTTGAACACGGAATTGATCGACGAGGTTTGTCTCGAGGGTGAGCGCAGCGCACAGCATATGAAGCGTTAGCGCACAGGCCGAAGGGTCCGTTGTGCGCGAAAAGGGAATAATCGCGGTCTGTGATAGATTCAACCACATGTTTCGCCAGGTATTGATTGTTTGCTGCGCCGTGCTGGCGCCCGCAAGCGCGCTGCTGGCCCAAAAGGCCAAAGCGCAGAACGTGCCGGAGATTCCATACGACTCCGTGCCCAACCTCATCAAGCTCCCGGATGGCCTCTATCTCGGGGAAGCTATGGGCGTCGCCACCAACTCAAAAGGCCATTTCTTCGTATTCACCCGCAGCGCGAATACACGGCTGTTTGAATTCGATCAAACCGGCAAATATGTTCGCGAAATCGGCGCGGGCAGCTACGGCTTCGAATTCGCCCATTCGGTGCGGGTCGACTCCGAAGACAACATCTGGGCGGTCGACGAAGGCACGAACATGGTAATCAAGTTCAATCCCCAGGGGCGCGTTGTGATGGTGATCGGGCACCGGCCCGAGGTGGTGGCCGGAGCGCTCGCGACAACATTCGGCCCGGCGGCACCCGCGCAGAAATACACGCTTGGGCGCCCGACGGACGTGGCGTGGGACCAGCAGGGGAACATCTTCGTTTCCGACGGCTACGTGAATAACCGCGTAGTGAAGTACGACAGGAACGGCCGCTTTCTCGCGCAGGCGGGTAACGAAAAGGCGGGCAACGGACCGGATCAGTTCAACCTGCCGCACGGAATCTCCGCTGATCTGCAGGGCAACGTGTATGTCGCAGACCGGTCCAATCACCGGCTGCAGGTCTTCGACAACAACCTGAAGTTCAAGGCGAGCTACGACAACATCGGGGATTCGTGGACAACCTGCGTTTCGCCAGGCCCGCATCAGTATCTGTTCACGTCAAACTCAAATCCGAACGGCAACGCGCCGGGGACGTGGGAAAACACGGGCGAGATTTACAAGATGGAGCTCGACGGCACGATCCTCGGTAAGTTCGGCCACGCCGGCAAACTCGCACCGGGTTTTCAGGTGGTGCACATGATGGACTGCCGAAATCCGAATGAAATTTTCGTGGCGGAGATCGAATCATGGCGCGTACAGAAGCTGCTGCTGAAACCCGGCCACGAGGGGGCGCATAAATGAGACGCGCAGTTTGCCTGATTCTCTTTGCGGCCGTGCCCCTGCTGGCGCAGGCGCCCGAGATCGCGTTCACGTCCGATGTGAATGTACTGAAGTATCCGGACAGCGTTTCGATCGGCGAAGTGGCGGGAGTGGCCACGGACTCGAAAGGAAATCTGTTCGTCTACACGCGCACGGGGCATCCCACGATTTCGCTCGGCACGTCGCGGCCGTTCGCGCACGGCGGGTCGCGGCTGTACGAATTTGATAAGACCGGTAAGTTTCTGCGGGAGATCGGCCAGGACTCCTACGGATTTCTCGTCGCGCAGCAGGTGCGAGTCGACCCGCAGGACAATTTGTGGGTGGTGGATCAGATGTCGAGCATGGTGATGAAGTTCGACACGAACGGCCGCATCCAGATGCTGCTCGGCAGGAAATCCGAATCCGAACAGGTTCCGGCGCGGCCTCTCGATGCTCCGCCCGGGCGGGCGGGCCGGGGACCGGCGGGTGCAGGCGCACAGAGCGACATCTTCCAGCGGCCGACTGACGTGGCGTGGGATGGCGCGGGTAACATCTATGTCGCCGATGGCTATGGCAACGCGCGCGTCGCTAAGTTCGATAAGAACGGCAAGTTCATTAAGTCCTGGGGATCGAAAGGCAGCGGACAGGGCCAGTTCAATTCCGTGCGCGGCATCGCGATCGACGCGCAGGGCAGCGTCTACGTGGCGGACGCAGGTAATCAGCGCATCCAGGTGTTCGACGGCGACGGCAACTTCAAAACACAGATCCAGAACATCGGCAGCCCGGCGGCGGTGTGCATCACGCCGGGCGCGCATCAGTATCTGTATAGTTCGAACTCGAATCCGCCGGAAGATATCGACAACGGCGGGGAGATTTATAAGCTCGAACTCGACGGAAAAGTTGTCGGGAAATTCGGACGCGCGGGAAAGCTGCCGAAGGAGTTCGGCACGGCGAACGCGATCGACTGCCGGCGGGAGAATGAGCTTTACGTTGGTGAGATCGGGAACTGGAGAGTGCAGAGGGTTACTCTGCACTGATTACAGCGCCGCGTGTAAGAAGCTTTTCAGATCGCGCTCGTTGATCTCCGGCTCGCCGGGCGCAACGTTGTTCAGCTTGCCGGCGCGCATCCATTTTTCAAGCGTGTCGACCAGCGTGAACAGATGGTCGAACGAATCTACGATAAACAGCAGCGGCTGGTAGCGGTCGATAGCGAATCCCTGATTGATGACCCATTCGGGCTCGCAGCGGGTAACGCTGGACATCCGCGGCGTCGACAGCGTGTTCGATTTCGCCGAATGAGCTGAGCAGGCCGCTGCCGTAGACGCGCAGGCCGCCCGGCGAACCCATCAGGCCAAATTCGATGGTGAACCAGAAGAAGCGCGCCATGGCTTTCACGATGCTGGTGAGGCGAATGCACGCGTTCTTCCTCATCGCGGATGCCCGACACGATTTCGACCGCCGTGTGCGCGCATTCGCCAAAGCGGACGAGCGTGTCGGCGAATGCTTTGTCCGTATGCATAGGCACGTGTCCGGCGACGTCGTGGAAGATGTCGGGCTCCGGGAGATAGTCGAGGGTGTCGCCGGAGCGGATGGTGATCGTCGTCGGAAACTGACGATTGCGCAGGCAGTCGAAGAAAAGAAAAGCCGGAATGTAGCCGCTCACTGCTTTGGCTTCGAAACCCGTCAGCGGGCGCAGGAACTTGTTCACGTGGCTCAGGTGCGGGATGCGCGCCGGATCGAGAGAGAGGGCGTTGATGCCGGCGAGGAAATGGTCGTTCGCGTAGCGATCCCAGCGAGGGCGAAGGCGGGTGAAGAGCTTCTGCCAGGCCGCGTGATTGGCCTCAGAATAAAGCTCCCAGGGCTGCTCGATGAAGATGTGACCTTCCTGACGTTCGTGCTCGATGAAGTCGGCATGCCGCGTGGTGAGGCCGTTTTGTGTGACCACAACAGAATCCCGCCTTCATCGTAACGCCGCTGCTGCGGGGGCGGGATAACATTTACGTGATGGCTTCCACACAGGACACGATTCTTTCTCCGATGCGGATTTTCGAGTCGCTGCGGGCGTATCAGCAGACGGCTGCGCTGCGCGCCGCGATCGAGCTGGATATTTTCACCGCGATCGGCGAAGGCGCGACGACGGCTGCCGCGATTGCGAAGCGATGCAACGCGTCGGAACGGGGAGTGCGGATTCTCTGCGACACAATCGTCACCGACGGACTGCTGAATAAGATCGACGGCGAGTATGCGTGCGCGCCGGACGCGGTGTTGTTTCTCGATCGACGCTCTCCGGCCTGCATTGCGAGCGTGGCCGATTTTCTGGCGACTGAGGAGACGATCACGGGATCACTGTCGCTCGCCGACTGCGTGCGGAAGGGCGGCACGGTGCAGCCGGGTGAGGGGAGCGTGGAACCGGACAACCCGTTCTGGGTTTTGTTCGCGCGCGCGATGGCGCCCATGATGGCGATTCCGGCAAAGGCGATGGCGGAGCAGGTGGCAGGGCGCGGGCGGATCCGGGTGCTCGACATTGCGGCGGGTCATGGTGTGTTCGGAATCGCGGTCGCGCAGCAGAATCCGCAGGCGGACATTACGGCTGTGGACTGGAAGGCGGTTCTTGAGGTCGCGAATGAGAATGCGGTCAAGGCGGGCGTGGTGGATCGATGGCACGCGCTTCCCGGCAGCGCGTTTGATGTCGATTTCGGCGCGGGCTACGATATTGTCCTGCTGGCGAACTTTCTGCACCACTTCGACCCGGCGACGAACGAGCGCTTCCTGCGCAAGGTTCACGCAGCGCTGAAGCCGGGCGGCAAGGCAGTCACGCTCGAGTTCTGTCCGAACGACGACCGGGTTTCGCCGCTTACGCCCGCGCGCTTCGCGATCACCATGCTGCAGTCGACGGCGCACGGCGACGCTTACACGTTTCGGGAACTCAGGGAGATGTTCCGCCAGGCCGGATTCGCGTCCAGCACGCAGCACATGCTGCCGTCGGAGCAGTCGGTGATCGTGACGATGAAGTAACCGGGCCTACTTGCAGTCGACCTCATTGATCGCCGGCAGACCCGCGATAGTCATGTCTCTTGAGTAGGCAACCTTGCACATCGACGTACCGCGCGGCAGTTCGCGCGTCAGCGTAACGCTTGTACCGGAGTACCGACACATGACCCACGTCGGCCTTGTCTTGTCAAACTTCGAGGTCGAGATGGTTTGGTTGCGTTGCGCCGCCTCGCCGTCAGGCGCGAGCGATGCCTTTTCTTCAGGCTTGCCATCGAAGAAGGTCAGTCCCGCGAGTTGATGCGGCATGCCGTCGGAGGCAGCCATCCAGCCAGCCACCGGCACGGCGAGCTGCTGCTTCACCTGAATGGTCTTCGGGCACCCGACCGGGTCCGCAGCAAGCAAAGCGATCAGAAAGACAATATTCATTTCGAGAGATCCTCCACGCGTTGCCGAATGGCGGGCGCCTGCGGTGCGTCCGGATGATGATCCAGAAACGACCGGAACTGGGCGATGGCAGCGGCGCGATCACCACGTTCGACAGCGATCGCCGCCAGCGTCAGCTGCGGGTGCGAGAAGTGCGCCGGGTCGAGAGAGACCGCGGTCCTGAGATACTTCTCCGCCGATTCGAATTCATGCAGGCCAAAGTAAGTCAGCCCGAGCTGCGAATTGGCCAGCGCATCGTTCGGACGGCGCGCTACCGCACGCTGGTTGTAGCCAAGCGCTTCCTGTGGACGCTCCAGATTGAGCAGTACGCCGCCCAGATTCACCAGCGGCTCCCATGCTTCCGGATCCGCCGCGATGGCACGGCGGAAGTGCGCCTCGGCAGCGGGATAGCGCTTCTCCTGATAAGCGATTACCCCGAGGGCGTTCCACGCGGCGACAAACTGCGGCGCCGTTTTTACCGCCAGCGACAGATGACCCGAGGCGCAATCCGCGTCGCGGCGCGCGAGGCATTTCTGTGCTTCCTCAAACTCATGTGTGGCACGGTTCGGGATCGAGAGTACGGTGAGTGCGACCGTGGCGCCCGCGGTTCGCACGCTGTCGGCGTGAAAGACTACGTCCACGCGTCCTTTCGAGTCGACCGTCCCCGGACCAACCTCGATCGTCTGCACGGCATTCGCCACGGCCAGTGTGTAAGTGCCGACGGCAACCTTGTGGAAGCGGAAACGGCCATCGTCTCCGCTTTCGGTGGAACTCTCGAACGGCGCGGTCGCACCATGCAGGAACACCGGGACAGCCACGGGCGGATCGATCCGGCCCGTGAGATCGTAGGCCAGTAACAACAAGGCGGCCCACGGGCTCATGTGCGCTAACTCCAGAGATGCTTACTGGCCAGGCGCGCGCCGTCTGCCAAAGCTTTGAGCTTCGCCCAGGCGATCTGCGGATGAACGCGAAAGCCCATGCCGCAATCGGTGCCGGCGATCACGTTTTCCCGGCCGACGATGTTGGCGTAGCGGATGATGCGATCGGCCACGACTTCGGGGTGCTCCACCACATTGGTGTGATGCGTGACGACACCGGGGATGAGAATCTTCCCTTCCGGCAGCTTCACGTTCTGCCAGATTTTCCATTCATGCTCGTGGCGCGGATTGGCGGCTTCGAGCGAATAGGCGCCCGCCGTGATCTTCAGCATCAGATCGACCACGTGCTCAAGCGGCAGATCGTGCGTGTGCGGGCCGTGCCAGCTACCCCAGCAGATGTGGTAGCGCACGCGATCCTCGGGAAGGCCGCGCAGCGCCTGATTCAGGGCCTCGATGCGCACCTCGGCGAACTTGCGGTATTCCGCGATCGGCGGGGTTGGCACGATCATGTCGTAAGTGTCGGGTAGCGCGGGGTCGTCGATCTGCAGGATGAACCCGGCGTCGACGACGGCTTTGTACTCGGTCTTCATCGCTTCCGCCAGAGCGAAGATGTATTCGTCGTCGTTCGCGTAATATTCGTTGTGGAAGAAGTGCTCCAGCCATCCGGGGGCGAGCACGCACATGAACGTCTCTTCCGGCTTCACGCCCGATTCCGCCAGCGCGGCTTTGAAGAACGCGAGGTCGTCGGCGACTTCCTTCTGACCGATGTAATGAATCGGCCCCGACACGACGGCGCGCTCAGGCGGGGCTTTGAAGAACGGCATCTCATTGTAGAAGTCCGCGAACTCCTGCCGCTCGCCGGTGTGCAGCGTCATGATTGACGATTCGCCGGACTTCAGCGGGCGTGTGCTGAGTCCGCTGAGACGGCGGCCGTAATAGGCGATGCCGAAACCGATCTTGCCCAGCTCACCGTCGCTCACGATATCGATGCCGGCTTCGGTCTGGCTGCGCAGCACATCCACCACGCCAGCGCGCACGGCCGGTTTTACCGAGTCGAGATCCACGGACTTGCCGGCCATCATCCCCGCCATCAGGGCGCGATATTCGGCCGGGCCGTCGAGCCTTCCGGCATGTGTGGTCAGAATTCTATGGGTGCTGTGTTTCATTGGAGCGGGATGGTGACCTTGCCGGCCGGGCCGTTGTAGATCAACTCCACGGAATTGGTTTTGCCGCTGTGCTCAAAGAAAATCAGACCACCCTGGGGAAGCGGGCGCTCGCCTTCAGGCAGCGAGGCCATGTGGACTTTGCGCTCCCATTCGCGACTCACTTCTATGGGGATGTGGATGATCGGCGGCAGCTTGGGTTCAGTGATGTTTTGGGTGTTGCTCTGGCCATTCGTGTTGACGTTGGTCTTACCCTTATCCAACATTTTTTCGGTGGGCGGCTCATACTCCGGGCTCTTCAGAGACTTGAATACGAGCGCATAAGGCTTCGCGGGCAGGAGGCTCTTCTTGCCGTTGACGCGGAGAGAAAAATCCTGGTAGTCGAGCGCGAGGGTCGTTCCCGGCGTTCCATAGAACGCAACCTCGACAACAATGTAGTCATCCGTTGTGAGGGTGACCGTGGGATCGGGGACAGAGTGCTGATCGTACTCAGCGGCAATGGTGATTTTGCCCGCCTGGCCGTGCGCCTGATAATCGCCCGGCGAGGTGCGCGCCGGAATGCCTTTGGAGGCTTCGGGTTTCTGCGGCACAAGGGCGGGCGGCTGCGCTCGCTCCTGCGCTGGCGTGAGCGGAGTGACAAGAAGCGCGGCGGCGATCAAAAGTCTGAAGTTCATGGCTGTTGAATACCTACCAGGTGGCTGCGATCTTTTTCGTTTTCGAGACAGACGTACTCCATCAGTTCGACGTCGGGACGCAGGCGGAACACGCGGCTCTGCTTCCATGGATGCGTGTACGCTTTGGGATCGTCGACCGTTACTTCATAAGACATAGTCGTGGGGCCCGTGCGGCGAAAACGCTCGGTGAGTTGCAGTTGATCGCTGTGCGGATGACCGTTGGTGTCGAGGGCGGTCTTGTCATTCATGTGCGTGACTTCGACGACGAAGGTGTCCCCGTCCCAATGGCCAACCGAAGTGCCGAGCCACGTGGGGTCCTTGCTGATGGAGTGGTCGATGCCGTCGGCCGGGATGGAGCGGAAGACGGCCCAGGACTCATAGAGGATTACGACCTTTTTCGGCGACTGCACGATCTCAACGGGATCGGGTGCGCCAGACTGGCGGGTGACGCCGACGGGAAGGCAGGGGTCCATTTTGCCATCGAAGTGCGCGAATTTCTCTTTGCCCCAGGGGGTGAGTTCAGCATCAGTGCCGCGCGTGAGATCGGGCGTGTAAGGGCCCTGCCAGACACCGGAGAGATCGCCCTTCCATGCTGCGTTATCGGCGTCGGTTTTCGCCGGCGGGGACTGGGCGCGCTGCGACCGAACAAATGATTATCAGCCACAGATGAACACGGATGAACACGGATAAAGACATAAGGTTACTTGCCTACGAAATGTCCGACGTCGCGATTGTTCTCTTCGCAGATGTACTCGATGAGTTCGTCGTCGGGCTGGAGAACCGGATTTTCGGTCACCGTCCACGGTTTCGTGTAGGCTTTGGGATCGTCGATGGTGATCGCGAGTTCCATGTGGCCGAAATCTTTGCGATGGAAACGCTCCGTGACTTTCAAAGCGTCGGTGACCGGATGACCATTGGTGTCGAGCCAGGCTTTGCCGTTCGTGCCGGCGGTCTCAACCACCAGAGTGTCGCCATCCCAGTGGCCGACCGAATAACCCTGCCAGCTGGGGTTCGGGTCGGTGGGCAGCGGCCGGCCGTCGGTGAAGATCTGGCGGAATATGGTGCGCGACTCATAGAGAATGATGATCAGACCGGGCGTCTGCACGATCTTCCAGGGCGAGGTGACCGCGTCTTTTTCGGGAATGCCGGAGGGGAGGCAGAAATTGTTGGGGTCGTCCTTGCCGGCGGTGTCGACGCGGCGCTTGTATTCGGCTGCGGCCCAGGGCTGGAACGGGACCTCCTTGAGGTCTGCGGCGATGTTGATGAGGTATTTGAGGCCGGGGACGAGCCAGATGCCGCCGAGATCGGGATGTGCCGTCGGGGAGGCGCGGCGCGGGGGCGTTGAGGTCGGGCTTGCCGTCGTTTGTGCGGGGGACGCCGGGGGTTTTGACGTTCAGCCACTGCGCGGAGGCCGCGAGGGACGAGGGACAACGCGGCGAGACCGAATACCGCGAGGAGGAGAGGCTTCTTCAACATTATTGATCCAGCACATATTGTAGCTGAGCGCGGATTAGCGCGGGCACAGTCGGCACCGGAAGTCCGCTATCGTAGGTACGAGTGCCCGATCGGCTCAGTATTCACGCTCCGGTGCTGGTCAATACCATTGGCCACTGCGCGGGCGTCATTATATTTCGGCATTCTGCTGCACCTGTTCCTGATCGACTGGCGGCGCGCGAGCGGTGAGCGCAGTTCCTCTGCCACTGATCGCGGCGACACTCGGCCTGCTCTGGAATCTCGGCTCGCTGATCGGCATGGCTACGTCGCCGCAGGGCGATCCTATCGCGGACATGATCGTGGCGGGCAGTTTCTCCGTTCTGAGCCTGCTTCCCGCCGTACTGCTGCACATCTCGCTGCGGTCCCGACACTCTGCACTGTGGATGGCGGGCTACGCGATCAGCGGGGGGGCCGTATTGCTGCACATCGGCGACCTGATCACGGGCGCGCCGCGCTTCCACTATGCGGGCATCCTTCTGGTAACGATCGGGTTCGGACTGCTGACCGTGATCTCGGTCGTGCTGGAAGCGGCGACCGGCCCGCGGGACGGCAGCGGACCGCGCCTCGCCGGAGCCATGGTGCTCTTCCTGTTCGCCATTTCGTTTGTGCATTTCGAAGCCGCGCATGATGTCAAGGCGTGGTCCGGCGAAGCGGCGCTGCATCACGCGGGAATTCCCCTCGCGCTCTATGTACTTCTGCAGGATTACCGATTCCTGCTGCTCGACGCGTTCATCCGGTTCGTCTTCAACGCCATGCTCGCGATGCTGGCGGTGTGGGTGGCATTCGAAGCCGAGGCGCGCTTCGCGCTCCTGTCGCACGCGCGTCACGACCCGTTCGCCGCGGGGATTATCTTCGCCGCGACTTGTCTGGCGCTCAGCATCTTCGCCTGGCTGCGCAGCCGCGGGCAGCGGTTTCTCACGCACGTTGTTTTCCTGCGCGCCCACCCGGATCGCGCGCTGTCCGATCTGCGCGCTCTGGCGGCAACTGTGCACAACGACGCCGTCTATCTGGACTCCGCGGTGAGAATCGTCGCCGCGTTCCTTTCGGCCCGGCGCTTCGAACTGATCTCCGTCCCCGGCCCAGGAGTTCCGGATGCGGCGGGCGCCGTGCTCGATCCCGCGGCGAGGCAGCTGCCGCCGTGGGTACAGGCGGTGGCGCCGCTGCGCTTTCTGCGCGGCGATGCCTGGCTGCTGGCGCTTGGCTCGCGAACCGGGGGCCGACGCTACCTGAGCGAAGATATCGACGTGCTTGAACGGCTCTCCGCTACGCTTTCTGAGCAGGTGGAGCGTATCCGCAATTCCGAAATGCAGGCGTTGGTATCGGAGGCCGAACTGCGCGCGCTGCAGGCGCAGATCAATCCGCATTTTCTGTTTAACGCACTCAACACCCTCTACGGAACGATTGCGCGGGACAATTCCGCCGCGCGCAATCTTGTGCTCAACCTGTCGGGTCTCTTCCGTTACTCGTTCGCGCGTAATCCGGGTTTGATCCGCATTGAAGAGGAAGTGGCGATTGTGCGCGCGTATCTCGAAATCGAGAAACTGCGCCTGGGCGCGAAGCTGCGCTCCGAGATTGACGTGGACGACGCGGCACTGCACGCTGAAGTGCCGGTTCTTTCTATCCAGCCTCTGGTCGAGAATGCGGTCAAGCACGGTGTGGCCGGACGACAGTCTCCGGGGTTTGTCCGGCTGCGCATTCACCGGTGCGAGGAGGAGATTGCGGTTGAGATCTCGAACTCCGGCATTTTTCGTGAAGACGCCGGAGGGGCTTCCGGCAACGGCGTCGGACTCGCCAATGTGCGGCGGCGACTCGCGCTTTGCTATGGCAACGAGAACGGCCTCGAGATATCCAGCACGGAAGGTGTCACAGCGGTCCGTTTCTCCATACCCGCCACGCGGCTGAAGGAAGCGACGGTCCGTTCGCGGTAATTCTTATGCCGTTCACCACTGGAAACAATTCAGCCGCCGAGACAACCTCGGTCGTGGCGGCGCCACGTGTTAGAAACACTGCGTTAGCCCCAGCCCCAATGATTCTGCGCACGCTGATCGTCGATGATGAGCCCGTGGCCCGCCGCGTGTTGCGCGAAGAGCTGGAACAGTTCGACGACGTTGCCGTGATCGCGGAAGCGGAGGACGGCGCCGCGGCGCTCGATTCCATCAACGACCTGGGGCCCGATCTGGTTTTTCTCGATCTTCAGATGCCCGGTCTCGGGGGGTTCGACGTGATCCGGAAACTGCAGCCGGCGAGCGCCATTCCGCTGATCATCATTGTTACCGCCTTCGACGAGCACGCGATTGAAGCTTTCGAAGCGGGCGCGATTGACTATCTGCTGAAGCCGGTGGCGCAGGATCGTCTGGCGCAGGCGGTGGAGCGCGCTTTGAAGCTGCGCGGGCGGCCCGCCGCGGTGGCGCAGCAGTTCGCCAATCATGAGCGAAGTGGCCGAGCGCTCGGTGCGCCGGATTGTGGCCAGAAGCGGCGATGAATATCTGCTGCTGAACGCCTCGGAGGTTATGGCGTTCGAAGCCGATGGCGATCTCGTGTGGATCATCACTGCGAAGAAACGCTATCTTGCGACGCAATCGCTGAAAGTGATTCAGGACAAACTGCGCAACACGAACTTCCGCCGCATTCACCGCAAAGCCCTGGTGAATATCGATCATGTTCGCAAGATGAGCACGCTCAGCAGTCAGCGCTGGCTTTTGACGCTGGCGAACAACCATGAGTTCATCGTAAGCAAGCGGCAGGCGCACACGGTACGGCAGTTGCTGAGTTGGTGACTCGCGGACGACCGCCGGACGGCGTATATCGGCCTTTTACGCCCGTCTCCAGACCCTCCATCCATCGCCCTTTGCCGTGGGAACCATTTGGCGATATGCTTCCGCCATGCGAGGGACGTGGAATTTGCCGGCGGCTGTCCTGGTCTGCGGGCATCTGATTGCCGGCTCGTCTTCCGCTTCAGGCGGAGCAGTGATACCGGCGATGCAGGCCCAACCCGCCGAGTTTCTGGTCTTTGGTACGGTCATCGCGGCCGACCCCGCGGCGTCGCTGCTCACCATTCGCGGGGCGAATCTGCTGGGACGGCTTCATATCCAAACGATGTCGTATCACGTGAAGCTTCGCAGTTCACTCGCGGATCTGCATTCGGGCGACCGGGTCACGGCCGTTTTCTCGACTAAAGACGGGATGCTGCACCGTCTTACCCGCGTGCGGTCGGGAAAACCCACGCGTAAGGGCAACCACTGACGGGCCGTCTATGGCCGAAACCACTTGCCGACATCCCGCTCATCCGCTGGAGTCATGTCGGCGAATGTCATCGCCCATGCCGGCTGATCGTCTCCCGAACTCCGCAGCGCCCGGCTCAGCGTTCCCATAACCCATACCAGTTGACGATGACGGAAGACCACCGGGTAGGTCGGCCACACCACAACGGACTGGTCGCGAATCCGATGCGCGGATGCAGAAACTGTCCCGCCTCGGGCAGCAGGATGAAAATGTCCGCGCGGTCTCCCTCGTGCGGCCGCCGCAGATCATCCAGCATGTATCCCAGCATGCGCACGCGGGCGGGAGATTCGCGGAGAGTCTTCAGGTCGGGCCATCCGACGAGCAACACCCCTTTGTCGGGCTCGCTTGCCGGATTCAGTTCCGCCGGTTTCAGCTCCGCCGGTTTCAGCTCCGCCGGTTTCAGCTCCGCCGGTTTCAGCTCCGAAAGATCGGCACGCATATCGAGGCCCACCAGCCCCACGGCGAGAATTATGGGAAGACCGATAGCGGCGGTGACGGTCCAGAACGTTCTCGCGTCCACGCGCCGATCATAAACAGAGATCCGGCCCGCCACACGCATTCACCGACGAACGAGAGCTTCCGCGCAGTGTGAGGCTTCCTGCGCCCGCCATGCGGACCACCGGCAGAATGCAGCCATAGCTGCTTTTATGCGGGGAGCCACGATCCACTCATCGTGAATTCCAGGCAGCCTGCCGCGATACTCCACCCGATGGCACGAATAGCGTATCGATAAGCGTCGGCCTCGACGATTCTCGAATCATTATGCGAACAATTGCCGCTTTAGGTATCCGCCTTCTTGCGTTCCCGGTCTTCGTGCTTTTGGCTGCGCCCTTATTTGCACAGTCCGCCGGAACCATTCGCGGCTCCGTTCTCGATCCGTCGGGCGCCGCGATCAAAGGCGCCACCGTGCAGATTCAGAATCCCGTCTCCGGATACAGCCAGAGCACGCAGACGGATGGCCAGGGAAGCTTTCTATTCGCCAACATTCCCTACAACCCGTACCATGTCAGCGCGGTGTCGCCGGGTTTTCAGAGTGGCGAACAGGACGTGGACGTACGCTCCCCCGTAGCGGTCGAGGTTAAGATCACCCTGAAAATCGGCACAACGAGCGAAAGCGTGACGGTGACCACAGGCGGGGATCTCGTCGAAACCGATCCCTCGACTCATACCGATGTGGACCGTGAACTTTTCGACAAGCTGCCCCTTGAAAGCTCCTCCTCGTCGCTGAGTTCTCTGGTAACTCTGGCAACGCCAGGGGTTGCCGCCGACTCGAATGGTCTCTTTCACGGACTGGGCGATCACGCCTCGAACTCCTTCTCCATTGACGGACAGCCGATTACGGACCAGCAAAGCAAGATTTTCTCGAATCAGATCCCGGTCAATTCCGTGCAGTCGATGGAAGTCATTGAAGGTGCCCCGCCAGCGGAATTTGGCGGCAAGACCAGTCTGGTAATCGTGGCGACCACCCGCTCGGGGCTCGGCGCCACCACGCCTCACGGCGATCTGTCGGCTTCCTATGGCACTTTCGGCAGCTCGAACGGCGCCTTCGATCTTTCCTACGGTGGGCAGAAGTGGGGTAACTTCATCTCCCTCGATGGTTTGGACACAGGCCGTTTTCTGGATGGACCGGAGTACCAGGTCTTCCACGATCATGGAAATGAGCAAAACGCGTTCGACCGTGTCGATTTCAAGCTGTCCGACAGCGACACCATCAATCTGAATCTGGGCTTCAGCCGGTCCTGGTTTCAGACGCCCAATTCATACGACGCCCAGAACGCGACGGGATGGTCCGGGCTGACGGTCGATAACGGTGGACTTGGGCCCAACGGCCTTCCAGTGGGCTCGCAGGATCAGCGCTCGAAGATCAGAACGTTTAATATCGCCCCGACATATACCCATGTGATTAACCCGAACAGCATCTTCACGTTCGCCGCGTTCGTCCGGCAGGATCAATATAACTACTACCCAAGCCGCGATCCCTTCGCCGACCTCACGCCCGACCTCCAGCTCACGACCGAGGGCCAGAACCGCAGCCTGAAAAATGCCGGCGCGCGGACAAGTTATTCCTTTGTCAATCACGTTCACAACATAAAGGTCGGCGCGACATACGAGCAGACATTCATTACGGAACGAGACACCTTTGGTCTTGTTGATCCGACCGCGAATGCTCCTTGTCTGAACCCGGACGGCAGTTTCGACACGGACCCCACGCTTACGAATCCGAATAACTGTCCGGATGGCGCGGCGAATCAGAATCCAAACTTTATTCCGCTTCTTGCCTGCTACGACCTGACCCGCACGGCGCCGCTGCCCGCCTCGGACGGCTGTCCGCATTCCACCAGCGGCGAGTACCTGTATTACGGCCATGCCGACATCAAGGAATTCGCTTTCTTCGTCCAGGACGCAATCAATATCAGGAACTGGACCTTCAATCTCGGTGTGCGCTTCGACAAGTACAACGGCCTCGCCAGCGCTGCGCAGGGTGAACCCCGGCTGGGCGTCGCTTACAACATCAAGCCCACCAATACCGTCCTGCGGGTTTCCTATGCCCGGACCATGGAGACTCCGTTTAACGAGAATCTCGTGCTGGCGAGCCTCGGATGCAACGACCCCGTGGTCAACGCGCTCCAGTCAGCGGTTCCCGGGGGCGCGTGCTTTTCGTCAACACCGCTTAGCCCCGGCCACCGCAACGAATTTCACGCAGGTCTCTCCCAGGCGTTTGGAAAATATCTGGTGGTGGATGGCGAATACATCTGGAAATACACCCACAAGGCCTTTGACTTCAGCGTGCTCGGCAATACGCCTATCACTTATCCGATTGAGTGGATCAGCTCGAAAATTCCCGGATATGCGATCCGCGCTACCGTACCGCACTTCCACGGGCTGACGGCGTTTGTGGTGATGTCCAGCGTAGCGGCCCGCTTCTTCACTCCCCAGGCAGCCGGCATCGGCGCCGGGCCCGGCGGAGTCAGCGTATTCCGAATCGATCACGACGAGAAATTTAATTCAACTACCCACCTGCAATACCAGCCGTCGAAGAAACTTCCCTGGGTCAGCTTCAACTGGCGATACGACAGCGGACTGGTGGCCGGTCCGGCGCCTTGCGCAGGCGGCAACTGCAACAACGGACCGAACGGGACCGACACTCTGGTGGACGCGTCGGGCCTGACGCCGGATCAACAATTCCAGGCCGGACTCTTCTGCGGAAATGTATTTGCCACGCCGACCACTCCGATAAGCTCCGACAGCACCTGTCCGGCAAACCTTTATGGCTCGAAATATCTGCAGATTCCCGCGCCCGGTACCGAGGACGACGATCACAACCCGCCCCGCATCGCATCGCGCAACCTATTCGATATCGCGGCGGGACACGACAACATTTTTCACGGGGAAAAGTATAAGATCAGCGCGCGCGTGACCGTGGTCAACCTGACGAACAAAGAGGCTCTTTACAATTTCATCTCGACGTTCAGTGGAACGCACTACGTCACGCCGCGCACGGTAACCGCGACAATCGGCTTCCATTTTTAAATCCTGCCCGGATTACACTGGATTAGCCCGGCACTCCGGGGAGGCGGTAACAGTGATTCCGGACATGTGGTATGCAGTTCTTGAGAGCAGCCAGGTCAGGAAAGGCAAACCGGCGGGATTTCGCAGGCTAGGCGAGAATCTGGTCTTCTGGCGCGATTCGAGCGGCCGGATTGCCGTCATGAATGACCGCTGTCCCCATCGGAGCGCCCAGCTCAGCCTCGGCAAAATCGTGGCGGGCAACATTCAATGTCCGTTTCACGGCTTTCAGTTCAATTCGCTGGGGGCTCCGCAGTTGATTCCCGCCAACGGCCGGAACGGACCGAGGCCGGAAGTAATCTCGTGCCAGACCAGGGTGGCGCGCGAAGCCCACGGCCTGATCTGGGTGTGGACCGGAGCGCCTCGTTCCGACTATCCTCCACTGCCCTGGTTTGACGATCTGGAAGGGTTTACGTGGTCCGGTTTCCACACGCAATGGGACACTCACTATACCCGGGCCATTGAGGGAATGCTGGACGTGTCACACCTTCCCTTCGTGCATCCCCGCACGATCGGGCGCCGCGATTCCACTCTGGTCAATGGCCCGTATACGACCTTGCAGAACGGAAAGATCCGGGTGTGGCCCGACAATCAGCCGGATAACGGATTGCCGGCGACCAAACCTACGGAACTTGCGCCCCCCGACAAACCGCCGGGTCTTTCGTTCAATTTTCCGAATCTCTGGCAGCTGCGGATCGCCGCCAAAATGAGGATCGTCAACGTGATGGCGCCGGTTGACGATGACAACGTCGTTATTTACCTCCGCACCTATCAGGGGTTCACGCGGAACCGGCTGCTGGGTGGGCTGTTTACGCGGACAAGCAACCTCATGAACCGTTACGTCCTCGGGGAAGACTACAGGATCGCGAGGAGCCAAAGGCCGAAGAAATCCGGGCTGGAGATCGGGGAACATTTCATTCCTGCCGACCGTCCTGTAGCGCTCTACCTTCAGTACCGACGACAAATGCAGCGCGCGGCCGAGGCGAACGAAGCATCCTCCCGGACCGCGGAAACTTTCGCGGTCATCTGAAATCGGGAAACCCTGCGCCTAAGCACGCAGACGATCCTGACCAGGCCAGGTCGCAAGATCTAACCCTTTCGCTTTCAACTATTTCGCGACTCCCCGGTGTGGCGCTCGATCTGCACACTGCCTGACCAGGAGCGCGTGATGACGGCGCTGACAGAAGTCGAGAAAAGTGTCTCAGTTGGCGGGAAGCCGCGGGCGGGCCGTTCCTACCGGCGCTGGATAGTGGCGGGCGCCTGCGTGGTCCTCGCGATTACGGTGGGAATTTACCTTCGGTCCGGCAGCTCGGGTAAAGCAAATTACGTTACCGCGACGGTGGATCGGGGCAATATCGAGTCCACGGTCACCACCACCGGCAATCTGAACGCTGTGATCACCGTGCAGGTGGGGAGTCAGGTTTCGGGCAACATTATCGCGCTCTACGCCGACTTCAACACCAAAGTGAAGAAGGGCCAACTGGTGGCCGAGATCGATCCGGCGCCCTTCAAAGCGGCGGTTGACCAGGCCGCGGCGAGTCTGAATGCGGCGAAGGCAGCGGTGGTGACGGCGCAGGCGACACTGGCAAAATCGAAAGCCGATCTGGCCAGCGCAGAGGCCAATGTGGTCAGTCAAAAAGCGAACGTCGTGAAGGCGGTCAGCGCGGTGGATCTGGCCAAAGTGGAGAACGACCGGCGGCAGGTGATGGTGAAGACAGGCAGCACGTCGCAGGAGGACGCGGATACGGCGAAGGCGAATTACGATCAGGCCGTGGCCGGCGTGGATGCGGCGAACGCTTCGGTGAACGCGACGGAGTCGGCGGCGGAGTCGGCGCGCAAGGGCGTGGATGTGGCACAGACGCAGCTGGATCAGGCGAAAGCGAACGTGCAGCAGGATGTGGCCATTCTGGCGCAGGCGCAGTTGAACCTGGAGCACACGCGGATAGTGGCGCCGGTCGACGGGACGGTCGAATCGCGCAACATGGACGTGGGGCAAACAGTGGCGGCGTCGTTCCAGGCGCCGGTGATTTTTCTGATCGCGCAGGACCTGACGAAGATGCAGGTGGACACCAACGTGGATGAGTCGGACGTGGGGCGGGTGAAGCTGGATCAGGCCGCGACGTTCACGGTGGATGCATGGCCCGGGCGTGTGTTCCGGGGCTGTGTGGCGCAGATCCGCGAGGCGCCGATCAATGTGTCGAACGTGATCACCTACGACGTGGTGGTGCAGGTTTCGAATGAAGATCTGAAGCTCTTTCCGGGAATGACGGCGAATGTCACGATCGCGGTGGGGCGGGCGGACAACGTACTGCGGCTTCCGAAGGCCGCGCTGCGCTTTCGTCCGCGCAGTGCGGCTGGCGCGAAAACGGGGACGGCGACAGAATGTGGCCGTGCTCGACGCGCGCGGGCAGCTGAAGCAGATCGCGGTGAAGACCGGTTTGAGCGACGCGAATTACGTGGAAGTAGTGAGCGGGGATCTGCGCGAAGGCCAGCCGGTGGTGGTGGGAACGGCGGGCGGCACGGCGCCTGCGGCAGCACCAAAGCCGGGCGGGCGGATCAACTTCTGAGGCGGAAATCATGAATCTGCGCAAAGCAGCAGCCAGCGTAAAGATCGCCTTCAGCGCACTACGCATCAACAAAATGCGCTCGGCGCTGACGATGCTCGGCATCATCATCGGCGTCGCGGCGGTGATTGCGATGGTGGCCGTGGGCTCCGGCGCGCAGGCGCGGATTAAAGAGCAGATTGCTTCGATCGGCAGCAACGTGATCATTGTGCTCTCCGGCAGCATCACCAGTTCCGGCATCCGTATGGGGACCGGAAACTCGCAGACGCTGACGGAAGACGATGCGCGGGCGATCGTGCGGGAGTGCGACGCCGCGGCCCTCGCCGCACCGGCCGTGCGCGGGGGCGTGCAGATCGTCTACGGCAACAGCAACTGGGGCACGCAGATTCTGGGCACCACGCCGGACTATCTGCCGATTCGCGACTTGGGGGTACAAGACGGCCAGGCTTTCACGACCTCGGATGTGGAAGGCGCGACCAAAGTGGCAATGCTGGGCAAGACCGTGGTCGACAACCTGTTCTACGGAGAGGACCCGGTCGGGAAGATTATCCGCATCAAGGCGGTTCCGTTTACAGTGGTGGGCGTCCTGACGCCGAAGGGGCAGTCGCCAACCGGTCAGGATCAGGACGATGTGGTGCTGGTGCCTGTCAGCACGGCGAAGAAGAAAGTCATCGGGACGAGCCAGGCGAATTACGCGGCGGTGGGGCAGATTCTGGTACAGGCGCGCGAGGGGCGCACCACGGAGGTGCAGGACGAGATGAGCGCCCTGCTGCGCCAGCGCCACCATCTGCAGCCGAATGAAGACGACGATTTCACCATCCGCAATATGGAGGAGGTTTTTAAGGCGCAGGAGTCTTCGGCGCAGGTGATGTCGCTGCTGCTGGCGGCGATCGCTTCGGTGTCGCTGATCGTGGGTGGCATCGGCATTATGAACATCATGCTGGTTTCGGTGACGGAGCGGACGAAGGAGATCGGGCTGCGTCAGGCGGTGGGCGCGAAGACGCGCGACATTCTGAGCCAGTTTCTGGTGGAGGCGGTGACGCTGTCGGTGGCCGGAGGCGTGGTGGGCATTCTGCTCGGCATCGCGGCGAGCCTGCTGATATCGCATTTCGCGCAGTGGTCGACGCTGGTGAGCACGGGATCGATTGCCGTGGCGTTTCTTTTCTCGGCGCTGGTGGGTGTGTTTTTCGGGTTCTATCCGGCGCGCAAGGCGGCTTACATGGATCCGATCGAGGCGCTGCGTTATGAGTAGCGGCAACATCATCGAAGTGGAGCACCTGACGCGTGTCTTCAGCATCGGCGAGATGACGGTGAGAGGGCTCGACGACGTGTCGCTCGATATTGCGCGCGGGGATTTCGTGGCGATCATGGGGCCGTCGGGCTCGGGGAAATCCACGCTGATGAACATCCTGGGATGTCTCGACCGGCCGACGTCGGGCGTGTACAGGCTCGACGGAGTGTCGGTGCAGGATCTCGACCGGGATGAACTGGCGGAGATCCGCAACCGCGAGATCGGCTTCGTGTTTCAGCAGTTCAATCTGCTGGCGCGCACCAGCGCGATCGAAAACGTCGAGCTGCCGCTGCTGTATACGAGTGAGCCGGTGGCTGATCCCGAGGCGCGCGCCCTGGAGGCGCTGGCATCGGTGGGGCTGGCCGAGCGGGCGCATCATCATCCCAATCAGCTTTCGGGAGGACAGCAGCAGCGGGTGGCGATTGCGCGGGCGCTGGTGAACAATCCGCAGATCGTGCTGGCCGACGAGCCGACCGGGGCGCTCGACTCGCGGACGAGCATCGAAATCATGGCGATCCTGCAGCGTCTGAACCGGGACAAGGCGATTACAACGGTGATGGTGACGCATGAGCCGGATATTGCTGCATATGCGGCGCGAAACATCTATTTCCGGGATGGGCGCGTGGTGCGAGACGTCAGGATCGACCATCCGCTGGAGGCCGCGCGGGAGCTTATGGAATTCGGCCGCCTCGCGGTCTGAGTGGAGATCGGTGCCGCTTGCTGACACACGGGGTTCAGAATGGGTTTCCGAACCGCGACCGTAAGGGAGCGGCACACGCGAGGTGTTGCCGGAACCAGTCGCGGGCGAGTTGCGCGACGCGATCGAGCGCGCCGGGTTCCTCGAAAAGGTGTGTGGCTCCGGGAACAATCTCAAGGCGGCGTACGGTGGTGCGGGGCAGACTCGCGATCGCCTGGCGGTTAAGGTCGAGCACGACAGAATCGTTGCCGCCGACAATGAACAGGCACGGGGCGCGGACGCTTGCGAGCGCTTCGCCGGCCAGATCGGGTCTTCCACCGCGGCTGACCACCGCGCGGACAAGTCTGTAGCGCAGCGCCGCGGCTCCCAGAGCGGCGGCCGCCCCGGTACTCGCCCCGAAGTAGCCGAGACCGAGTTGTTTCAGATCGGGCTGGGCAGCGATCCAGTCCGTGATGGCCGCGAGGCGGCCCACCAGAAGGTCGATGTCGAAGCGCAGTTTCGCGGTGTCCAGGTCGACGAGTTCCTCGCGCTCGGTGAGCAGATCGACGAGAACCGTGGCGAACGAGCCTTGATTCAGTATCTCCGCGACATGGCGATTGCGCGGACTCAGGCGGCTGCTTCCGCTGCCGTGTGCGAAGAGAACGATCCCGCCGGCGTGCTCCGGCAGGGACAGATCAGCCGCCAGTTCCACATCGCCTGCGGGGACAAAAATCGCCTCACGCCTGATGGGCTCGTGTACGGTTCTCATGGCTTTGCCTGTGCATCCTGTATGCCAGCAATGAGGCCACAAACGACTCGTGTTGTCGCGGAATCGCGATAACATCGCGCGCTATGGCGCAGCCGGCGTCGGGCAGGGTGATTCGAGATGGCTTTCCATGGCCAGGAAACTGCATCACCTGACCCAGAAGGAGGCGTTTATGGTTCACCTTCCGTTCGAGGATCGTATCGAAGCCGGGCGATTGCTGGCCAATGAGCTTGGCCGCCACCATCCTGGCGACCATGCTGTCATTCTGGCACTAACGCGCGGCGGCGTTCCGGTGGGTTTTGAAGTTGCGGACCGCCTGCGCCTTCCGCTGGATATCATCGTGGCGCGCAAGATCGGCGTTCCGTGGCAGCCGGAACTGGCTATGGGTGCCATTGCGGGCTCGGAGAAAATACTCGACGAACCGATGATCCGGCAACTCGAAATCGCCGATCAAGAAGTCGAATCGATTGTCCGCCTTGAAGCGGCGGAGATGAAGCGGCGCGAGGAGGTGTTCCGGGAGGGCACGCCCGCCATCAGCCTGCAGGGACGGACGGCCGTGATTGTGGATGACGGACTGGCCACCGGCAGCACCATGCTGGCCGCGGTCCGATATGTGCGGAGTCTGAAGCCGGGGAAAACCATCGTGGCCGTGCCGGTGGGAGCCCGTGGGGCCTGCAACCGACTGCGGAGGGAAGTCGATGAGCTGATCGTGCTCGCGATTCCCGACCTCTTCTTCGCCGTGGGCGAATGGTATCGCGACTTCGAGCAGGTAACCGACGACGAAGTGCGGCGTCTGCTGGCGGAGAGCCGTAGACGGCTCGAAATCTACCGTCGGGCGCCGACAGCCGCATGAATGCGACGACGGCCGGCGCAGCTTATCTCTGAATAGAGCGGATGAATTCTGTCAGGTTGTGTTCGCGGAGCGTGATCGTTGCTTCATCGCGCTCTTTGTCGCGAAAGTAATCGCCCCAGACCGGCATGTCGGGCTCGCCGTGGCCGTACTCCACCTCGTATCCATCGATGATGTGCGTAATGCGGAATGCCGGAAACTCACCCTTGTTGCGCGCTCTGATCAGGGTCAGATCGGACGGGGCAACTTTCTGCTCCGCCGCAGCCGGGCCACCGCCTTTGCCGTCCTCGCCGTGACAGGACGCACAATAAACGTGGAACATCTCGGCGCCGGACAACTCCGCCGCTTTTGACGGCGGAGCTGCTGTCAGGTGCAGAAGCGTCACAGACAGACCCGTCACTACTGTCAGAATTGGAATCAACAGTCTCAACTGGCTCATTGCCAGAACCCTCTAGCCGCGGTGAGTGAGCTCTTCGGCACAACCCGGGTGCCCGCAATTGCAGGACAACTCGAGTGTGCTTCCGGCATCGTGGCAGTAGGTACTGCAGTATTTGCTGTCTTTGGGCGCAGGGCAATTACATGCCGGGTGCGCGCATTTTTGTTGTTCATCCATATGTTCGGTCTCCTCGGCTTTTCAGGTCGCTTTCCAGGTTTCAGTGATGGCCCGGCTGGCTTTGCCCGGTCCAGAATGGCCCGCTGTCGTCCCCCAGATACAAGGTTCTTCGGTTGTCCACTCCAACAGAGATTTCGTGGGCCAGAACGACATCCACTCCGGCCAGCCTCGTCCGCGATCCGATTACATGCACGTCATCGCCCTTCCCGAACGTCATTCCGTACTGTTCGAGATAGTTGACCGGCGCCACATAGATGTCGGTGTTCCGGCCGTTGACCTTCGCATCGAGATGAAGGCCAGGCAGGGCGCCCCCCACAGGCACTTCGCGGACAGCAAACACCCTCGCGTAGAAGTCCACCGGCGAAGCGGCGGTTCCGGAGGCGTCGTCCCTGGCAAGGAGCGGCGACCACCCGGCCAATGCGGCAATCAGACACGGGACGAGTATCTTCATGGCATCTCCGATTCACCCGGGGTGCAACTCGCTTTCCATCTCTTTGCCTGTCAGAGAGGCTGTTTCCTCCCGCCCTGCGTAGTTTGGCGCAGTTTTCTGCGCGCTGCTTCCCTGGCTCGTGCCGCCGAGCCTGTTAACTCAACAGGGTGCAGGCTGTCCCGATGGTTCGCCGCATGCGCATCTCGGGGCGGAGGATGAAAATGTCAACAAACTTCATCGGTCTGGTTCTGTGCGGCTTTCTCCTGTCGCCGGTGCTGACGGCGGCTGTGAATGTCCAGCTACCCTCGCCTCATCCGGGACGGCCCGGAACGATTAACTACGTCGAAGGGCAGGCCTTCCTCGGAGCCAATCCACTGACTCCGGCAACGGCGCCGGGCATCGAAATCCAGCGCAACGAGTCGGTATCGACGCAGGCAGGAAAAGTCGAGATTCTGCTGACTCCCGGCGTATTTCTGCGTCTGGCCGACAACAGCACGCTGACCATAATTTCGCCCGAACTGGCGAACACTCAGGTTCGTTTGGAAAAAGGCCGCGCCATGGTGGAAGTGCTGGATATCCGGAAAGAAAACGATATCCGCATCATCGGGAACGGCGCAACGGCGAAGCTGCTGAAGAAAGGTCTGTACGACTTTGATGTGGCCGCGAACGAAGTGCGCGTGTTCCGCGGATCGGCGGAAGTAACGGCGGGGAACCGGCACGTAAAGCTCGGCGACAACCAGCAGGTTGTTGTTGGCGACACCGCGCTGAAGGCGGTTCACTTTGAAGGCCGGCAGTACGAGGATGAGTTCTACCGCTGGTCGGCGCTGCGTTCCGGATTTCTATCGGAAGCCAGCGTGAATATCGCGGCTACTTTGATCGGGCCCGGGCCGGGCTGGTATGGACCCGGATGGTATGGAGTGGGCTGGTACTGGGATCCGTGGTTCGGCGTATACACGTTCGTTCCGGCCGACGGAATTTTCCTGAGTCCGTTTGGCTGGGGCTTTTACTCGCCGCTTTTCGTGTACGGCTCGCCTTACCGCTATTACGGCGGATATCCGCATGCTTTCGGCGAATATCACTATCCGTATGGGCATGGATTTCCGGCGCATCGCTGAAATGACCCTGTTAAGGTGTTAAGCTCTCGATGACCGCATGGCCAAAAAACGCCTGCTGAAACGACCGCGAAAGAGTTCCGCGCCTAAGACGAAAAAGAACAGCGAGCAGCTACCCGCGGCCGGCACTGCAGCAGGGACTGCGCATGAAATCCCGCCTCCGGTGGTCGGGATAGGCGCCTCGGCGGGAGGGCTGGAGGCGTTCACGCAGCTTCTCGGCGCTTTGCCCACCGACACGGGCATGGCCTTCGTGCTGGTGCAGCATCTCGAACCCAAACACGACAGCGTGCTGACGGCTCTGCTGGCCCGGGCCACGCCGATGCCGGTTACGGAGATCCGGGACAGCATGCGGGTCGAGCCGAATCATATCTACGTCATTCCCGCCAACGCCGATCTCACGCTGGTCAACGGCACGCTGCATATCGTTGGCCGCCGGGCAGCCGCCGGCCGCCACTTGCCGATTGATTACTTTCTGAGATCCCTTGCCGAAACCCAGGGACCGCGCGCCGTCGGCGTCATCCTTTCCGGCACGGCCTCTGACGGAACTGCCGGCATCAAGGCCATCAAAGAGGAAGGCGGCATCACCTTCGCGCAGGAACCCGAATCCGCCAGGTTCGACGGCATGCCGCGCAGCGCCATCGCCACCGGCTGCGTGGACTTTGTCCTTGAACCCGAGCGCATTGCCAAAGAACTGGCGCGCATTGTGCGGCATCCCTTCGCCGGGCTGGTGCCCCTGCAGGCCATCCCGGCTCTTCCCGCACATGAGGACGAGTGGGCAAGGCTCTTCCGCTTGCTGCGCACCAATACCGGGGTGGATTTCCGGCTCTACAAAAAGTCGACCATCAAACGGCGGCTGGCGCGGCGGATGGCGGTCGCCAAGGCCGATACACTGTCCGCTTACCGGAAGATCCTCGAAAAGAACCAGGCGGAACTGGATGCCCTGTTCGACGAACTGCTGATTCCGGTCACGGAATTCTTCCGCGATGCGGAAGTTTTCGATGCTCTGCGAGACCGAATTCTCAAACAGGTTCTGAGTGAAAAACCGCGGGACGAACCGATCCGGGTTTGGTCGGCCGGCTGCTCCAGCGGCCAGGAGACCTACTCCCTCGCCATCGTACTGCTTGAGGCACTGGGTGAGAAAGCGCAGGGCAGGACGATCCAGGTCTTCGGTACTGACGTCAGCGACAAAGCCATCGAAAAGGCCCGTGCGGGACTCTACCCGGAGGATGAGCTTAAGGGCGTCCCTAAGGAGCGTCTGCGGCGTTTTTTCCGCAAGGTGAACGGGCACTACCAGGTGGACGACAGGATCCGGGAACTGTGCGTGTTCGCGCGTCACGACCTTATCCGCGACCCGCCTTTCTCCAAACTGGACGTCGTGAGCTGCCGCAATGTTCTGATCTACTTCGAGCCCCCGCTGCAAAGGAGGGTGCTGGCAGCCTTCCATTACGGGCTGAGGGACAACGGCGTTCTGCTGCTCGGAAAAGCGGAAAGTCTCGGCGCGTATACCGAACTTTTTGCAGTTACGGACCGGAAATGCAAGGTCTTCCGCAAGAACCTCGCGGCGCAGGTGCCTTTCAGCGTCCATACGGCCTACGACCGCGTTGTGCAGGGTGAGCCGGCGAAATGGGACGCCTCTCCTGTGATCGATCCGGAAAAGGAAGCGGACCAGATGGTCTGGGAGCGATCCTCCTATGCCGGACTGGTGGTGAACGACGATCTGCATATCCTGCACTTCCGGGGCGACACCAGTCCCTGGCTGCGTCCCGTGCCCGGTAAGGCGTCCCTGCAGCTGATGCGGATTCTGCGTGAGGAGTTGGTGCTCGAAGTCCGCTCCGCCATTCAGAAGGTGCGCCGCAGCGGGAAGACAGTACGCATCGAGGGGATTGAAATCCGGCGCAATCAGTACGTCACGAGCGTGAACGTGGAGATTTGTCCGCTGCTCCAGACCGGGCCGGGGAAAAGTTTTCTGATTCTTTTCGAGCCTGTCCCGGCGGCTCCCGCGACTTCCGCTTCCGGCGCGGGCTCTTCCCCCTCGGACGGCGGCAAGACGGCGAAGACGCGGGAGAGCCAGGAAATGGTCCGCCTGCGCGCGGAGCTGGCGCGGACCCGCGACTATGTGCAGTCGATCATCCGCGACCAGGAAACCGCCAACGAGGAGCTGAAGACCGCCAACGAAGAAGCTCTCTCCAGCATGGAGGAGCTGCAGAGCACAAATGAGGAGCTGGAAACAGCCAAAGAGGAACTACAGTCGAGTAACGAAGAACTGGTCACTCTCAACGAACAGCTGCAGAACCGCAACACTGAGCTGGGCGAGCTCTCCAACGACCTGGGAAACGTCCTCTCGGGCGTCGATATTCCAATTGTCCTGCTCAGTTCGGACGGCCGTATAAGACGCTTCACGCCACCGGCGGGAATTTTGCTCGGGCTGATCGGCGGGGACATCGGCAGGCCGATCGGCAAACTGCGTATCGGGATCCACGTTCCGGATATGGAAGTGCTGCTGGCGAGGGTTGTCGCGCGAGGCAAGGAAGTGTCGCGTGAAGTGCAGACTGACGCCGGTCACTGGTATCTGTTGCGCATACGCCCTTTCCGTGTGGAAGAGAGGGTGGAAGGCGTGCTGCTGACGTTCGTGGATATCAATGAGCTCCGGCAGCATCAGGAGGCGCTTCAGAAGGACACGAACTTCATGGCCGCGATCCTCGACGGCGCCAGGGATCTGCTGGTTGTCGTACTCGACCGGGAGGGCCGTATCGTGCACTTTAACCCGGTCTGCCAGCAGCTGACCGGGTACTCCCTGCAAGAGGCACGGGGAAAATCTGTGTGGGATTTTCTGCTCGCGCCTGAAGAAGCGGAATCCGCCAAAGCCGCTTTCCGTGAGGTTTCGGCAGGCGCACCGAGTCAGCACGAGAACTACTGGATCGCCAAAGACGGGCGGCGTCTGCTGATCAGCTGGTCGAACAGCGTGTTGCGGAGCGAGGGCGCAGTGGAATCGGTGATCGCGACCGGTGTCAACGTCACGGAGCGGCAGGAGGCCCGGCAGCGCGCGCAGCGCAGCGAAGCGACCCTGCTGGAATACCAGGAGCAGCTGCGGAAGCTGAGCGGGACGCTGATTTACGCCCAGGAAGCAGCCAACCGGGCCGTAGCGCGCGAACTCCACGACGTCTTCAGCCAGGAACTGGCGGCCCTCGGCATGGAGATCGCAGCCCTGAAGGAGATCAAATCGAAGACCGAACTGACCGGCCGTCTGTCAGATTTGGTACAGAAAATCGGCCGCCTTGCCGAGAATATTCATCACACCTCGCGGAAGCTTCATCCGTCGATTCTTGAAGATCTGGGTTTACCGGCTGCCCTGCAACAGGAGCGCGAATCGTTTGAGGAAGTCTCAGGTATTCCCACGCGCCTCACGGTGAAAGGAGTGAAGGGAAAGCTTCCCGCGGAGCCTTCCCTTTGTCTTTACCGCGTGGCGCAGGAATGCCTGCGCAACATTCAGAAGCATGCTCCGTCCTCGGAAACGGTTCATATGACTCTGACCGGAGGCACGGAAGGTGTCACGCTGACAGTTGCGGATGCCGGAGACGGCTTCGACCCCGATCATAATCTGAAGAAAGGCGGCCTCGGGTTGATCAGCATGGAGGAACGTGTGCGCCTGCTGCACGGGAGTTTGAGCGTCCGAAGCCGGGCCGGAGAAGGAACCGCAGTAACCGCGTTTGTGCCGGTAACGAAGTCGGAACCCGTATGACGCGTACGAGAATTCTGCTGGCAGACGATCACGAAGTGGTGCTCGAAGGACTGCAGCGGATTCTTGACCTCCCTGAATTCGAGGTGGTGGCCGCGGTTCAGGATGGACGCGCGCTGATTGATTCCGCTCTTCAGCTGCAGCCCGACATCATCGTCGCCGACATCAGCATGCCGTTGCTCGACGGTATCGAGGCAGTCCGCCGGATCCGGGAAAGCGACCAGAGGGCAAAGGTGGTTTTTCTTTCCATGCATTCGGAGACAGCCTACGCGGTGGAGGCACTCAACGCGGGCGGTTCGGCTTACATCCGGAAAGATGCGGCCGTGAAGGACCTTGTCACGGCCATTCTTGAGGTACAGCACGGAAAGGTTTTCGTATCGCCTTCCATGGCGGAACGGGTGATGCGCGCGCTCGGGCGCGAATAGCCGGACCCAGCGTTCCATCAGAACTTCCGGGTTAAGCTGTGTCTGAGAGCTTAATCGCAATTATGCGCGCCCGGATTCTGGTGGCCGACGATCATCCAGTGACGCTCGCTGGTATCAGTGCCGTGCTGCAGCCGCATCACGATATCGTTGGCACCGCGATAGACGGCCGGGCTCTGCTCGGCGAAGCGGCACGGCTGAAACCCGATCTGATCGCTCTCGACATCTCCATGCCGCTTCTGAACGGGATCGATGCGGCGGCACAGATCAGAAAAAACCTCCCCGATGCGAAATTCCTTTTCATTACCATGCAGACGGGTCCGGCATATCTCAACGCGGCGCTGGAGGCCGGAGGGACGGGATATGTGCTCAAATCCTCCGCGGGGGAAGAGTTGCTGACGGCAGTCGACAGGGTGCTGGCGGGCAGCCTCTACATCAGTCCGAGACTTTTGCCTGCGCGCACGGAATCCGGCGGGCGTCCGCGCATTGGTGCGGCGCTTTCGGCGCGAGAACGGGAAATTCTGCAGATGATCGCGGAGGGCAAACTGGCCAAGGAGATCGCCTTCATCCTGAATATCTCGGTGAAAACGGTGGCGTTTCACCGCGAGAAAATCAAGGCCAAGCTGGGACTGCGGAACACGGCGCAGCTCACGAAATACGCGATTGAGACTCAACTGATTTCGATCTGAGTCCGGCTCTTGTCCGGCGTACTGGTACTTTATCCAGCTATTTTGCCGGGCTATTCGCAGCTATGCTGCGGGGGTAGGAAACCTCCCCTGTGTCGCATAAGATCAACTCCGATCCAGATCTGGCGCGCTATGCAGAAGCGATATCCGACATCTTCCGGCAGCATGCGTTCGTTTTGAATCAGAACCATAGCAACCGGGAAGGGCTCGCTCCGGAGGACCATGAGCGCGCGAGGCGGGAACAAAAGCCGGAGGGCGTGAAGGCAATCGACAGCCGAAAGTGAGGGAGCGCGGAGATGGCAAATGTGTTTCTGATCGGGCTCGACCGGTCGATCGCCGACCAGATAAGCCGGGTTGTTGAGATCGAGCGGCATTCGGTTCGGGAAAGACCTTACAGCGTCAACCTGCGCGAGCTCGAAGATTGCGGGGTCGTTTTTGTGGGAGGCGACTCGCTGCTTTGCCTGTCGCTGCTGCGGCGTGTCAGGGAGCAAATGCCCGGGCTGCCATTCGTGGTGCTTGCGAAGAGCGCGGGGACCGGGGCGTGGCTGGAGGCGCTCGAGGCCGGCGCAACCGATTATTGCTGCCTGCCAGTGGAGAGACGCCAGATTCAACGGATGATGGAGCCGGTCATTGCGCTGGGGGGCAGGCTTTCAAATGTCAGCCTGTCGGGGGGAAATTCCACGAAACGGTGGCTTCGTGCAACAGGTTAGTCTGATCGGATTTGCCGACGAGGAGGCTGCGCGTCTCGCTGCGCTGTTGGACAGCGGCGGATACAGGGCGGTCTGTCAGCCGCTATCCGCGGGGCCGGTTACAGCTTCTGAAGAGACTGAACCGGTACCGGCAACGACGGGGCTTTCAGCGGCGTTCGTTTGCGGCGACCAGCCTGGCTGGCGCGAATCCGTGCGCGCGGTGCGCGCCGTGCACGGGGTGGTTTTTCTTGTTGTTGCCACTCGCCTGCCGGACTGGGCGAAGTGGCTGGACGCACTTGCGGCCGGAGCGAGTGACTACTGCTGCACGCCAACGGATTGGCAGCAGCTCAGCCGGCTGTTGCCGCAGACAACCGGGTTGCGGCCAGCCAAAGAAATGTCTGCCAAAGGAGCGGCCTGATGCCTGGCCGCTCAGTTCGTGTTCTGCGAACGAGAAGTGTGGAGGAAGTGGAGGACTTACGATCGTCTTGCGCTGTTCGTCGACGTAATAGTGAATCCGGATCGCGCCATAGAGAATTCGGCGGTTTCCATGCCTGCCGGGCGGATTGTTTTGGGGTGGCGATCCCACGACCATCGCATGAGATCGTGAAGGTCGGCTAACGCCGGGTCTGTGTAGAGAATTCGGAATTCCAGCGAGCAACCAGCTTTCGAACTTCGCGTCGGCGGGGTCACACGCCCTTCCCGGGCGGCCCGGACTCCTTCTGCGATGGCGGCGAGGCAGCCTCGTCCTCTTCATCGATCGGCGTGTTATCGAGTTCGTGATCGGAACCGTTGCGCTGGTTCATACGTTCAGGGTAGGGCTCAACGAATATGGCCGCGCGCGCGAAACCTATTCGGCTCGTTCAACGGAAAACAGCAATCCGATCTGCGCATCTGATTCATTCCCATCGGATCAGAGGTCCTGAAGTACCGGATACCACATATCGGGACGCAACAACTATAATTGCTGATCAGTTTTCAGGGATCTCTTCCAGGCCACCAGGTCCGCCGGCAGCGGCGATTCCACGATGACCTGCCCGGCGGTGGCAGGGCTGCGGAAAGTCAGGCGGTGTGCGTGGAGGAAGCAGCGATTCCACGGCGACGCCTTCGCGCCATAGAGGCGGTCGCCCGCCACGGGATGATGCAGCGCAGCCATGTGCGCGCGGATCTGGTGCGTGCGTCCGGTGCCGATGCGGATTTCGAGAAACGTGAAGCCGTCGCAGGCTTCGATCGCTTTCCAGTCCGTGAGCGCAGTGCGGCCGGTGGAAAGCTGCGCGGTCATGCGGGCGCGGTTGCGGGGGTCGCGCGTGATGGGCTTCTCAATGCGGCCCGCGCCGGTCAGCTTGCCTTCGACCAGCGCGAGGTAAATTTTTTCCACTGTGCGGAATTGGAACTGCGCGGCAAGGTCGCGATGCGCGGCGTCCGTCTTCGCGACGAGAAGCACACCGCTGGTGAAACGGTCCAGGCGATGCACGATGCCGGGGCGGAGGTCGCCGCCGACAGTGGAGAGCGATTTGAAGCGATGCAGCAGCGCGTTCACAACCGTTCCGGCGTGAATTCCGGCGCCCGCGTGCACCACCATGCCGGCGGGCTTGTCGATGGCGACTACTGCGGCGTCCTCATAGAGGATGGAGAGCGGGATGTCTTCGGCTGTGGCTTTCAGGGGCGTCTGAGCGGCGGGTTCGACGACGATTTCTTCCGAGCCTCGCAGCAGAGCGGACGGTTTGGCCGCGGCGTCGTTGACGCGCACGCGGGCATCGCGAATCCAGCTCTGCAGGCGGGCACGGCTGTACTGAGGGAGTTTTTCGTGGAGGAAAAAGTCGAGACGTTTGCCGCGATCCGTTGATTCAGCTTTGACCAGCACCTATGTCTCACCGTCCACAATGCCAGCCCGAGTGGCGGCTTGCGCACGCCTGGACATTGTGACTTGCGGATCAAGTCGGCGCCAGTCGCGGAACTGAAAACGGCAGAATGTACAGTGGTAGAGAGGAAATCCGAACAGGCGAAGCATCCGGCGGAACGGGTTCCAGGAGCGTCGGTCGATCTCGTCCCTCCGACTGAGTATCGACAGCCTGCGGTTGTGGCAGATGGGACACTGGCACCAAGGCTGAAACAGGGCGAAGAGAGGGCGATAGAAATGGGCACCGGCCCCGCATTGTACGCAGCGGACAGAGGCCCGGGAGAAGATTCTGAGAAACAGCCCCCGCGGGCGGCGTATGGTTTCACCGCCGCATTTCTGACAAATCCCCATTCAGGCTTTTAACGGATGATACACGGAATAGTTACTAAATGCTGGAAGAAATCACAGTTTCGGGCGCACGTCAGCACAATCTGAAGAATATCAGTGTCCGAATTCCGCGCAACACGCTCACCGTGATCACGGGGCTGAGCGGGTCGGGGAAGTCGTCGCTGGCGTTCGACACGATTTACGCGGAAGGACAGCGGAGATACGTGGAGACGCTGTCGACGTTCGCGCGCCAGTTTCTGGATCAGATGGAGCGTCCCGACGTGGATTCGATCGACGGGCTGAGTCCTTCGATTTCGATCGATCAGAAGACGACGGGGCGGAGTCCGCGAAGCACGGTCGGGACGATCACCGAGATTTATGATTATCTGCGCCTGCTCTATTCATCGATCGGCGTGCCGCACTGCCCCGTGTGCGGGAGCGAGATTTCGCGGCAGACCACGGAGCAGATTCTGAAGCAGGTGATGTCGCTGAAGCCGGAAGAGCGCATCCTTGTTATGGCGCCGATTGTGCGCGGGCGCAAGGGTGAGTTTAAGAAAGACCTCGAGAAGCTGGCGCGGCAGGGGTTCGTCAAGGCGCGGATCGACGGCGTGATCCGGTCGCTCGACGACGACGTACCCCTCGACAAGCGGCGCAATCACTCGATCGAAGTCATCGTCGACCGGCTGCTGGTGAAGCCGGGTATCGACAAGCGGCTGGAGGCGTCGATCGACACTGCCACGCGCCTCGCCAACGGGCTGGTACTGATTTCTGTAGTGGACGGCGAAGAACGGATGTATTCGCAGAAGCTGGCGTGCGTGGAGTGCGGCGCGAGCGTGCCGGAGCTGGAGCCGCGGTCGTTCTCCTTCAACAGCCCGTACGGGGCGTGCGAGGAGTGCGCGGGCATCGGGAACACGTGGGCGTTCGATCCGGATAAGGTGATCGTGGATGAATCGAAGCCGCTGCTGGAAGGCGCGCTGGGGCCGGGCGCGGGTTCGAGCCGTGTCAACAGCAAAGTGCACGAAGCGGCGAAGGCGCTGAAGGCGCAGCTGGCGAAGCCATGGGAGAAGCTGTCGCGGGCTACGCGCGCGGCACTGCTCGAAACGATTATTGCGACGCTGAACGATGTCTATCGCGAAGGCGGACCGGGGTATCAGGAATGGCTCGACGAGTATATGTCGCCCGTGCCGTGTCCGGCGTGCAATGGAAAGCGGCTGCGGCCGAGCAGTCTGGCGGTGCGCGTCAAGAACGTGTCGATCGACGAATTCACGGCGATGTCGCTCGGGCGCGCGATGATCACGGCGCGGTCGTGGAAACTGGCGGAGCGCGAGCATCAGATTGCGGGGCGCGTAGTGGATGAGATCCGGCGGCGCCTCGAGTTTCTGGAATCGGTGGGGCTGCATTATCTGAGCCTGGATCGCGCAGCATCCACGTTGTCGGGCGGCGAGGCGCAGCGGATAAGACTTGCCACGCAGATCGGATCGAAGCTGCGCGGCGTGCTGTATGTGCTCGATGAACCGTCCATAGGGCTGCATCCACGGGATAACAACCGGCTGCTCGACACCTTGACGGCACTGCGCGATATGGGGAATACGGTGCTCGTCGTGGAACACGATGCGGAGACGATTGAGCGCGCGGATTATGTGATCGATCTGGGCCCGGGCGCGGGGCGGCTGGGCGGCGAACTGGTGGCGAGCGGAACTCCGGCGGAGATTGAAAAAAACACTGCATCGCTGACAGGGCAGTACCTGGCGGGCACGATGTCGATTGCGGTGCCCGCCGAGAGGCGCGCGGGGAGCGGTGAATCGATCGTGATTCACGGCGCTGAGGAGCACAACCTGAAGGGCATCGACGTGGTGTTTCCGCTGGGGCGGTTGGTGGTGGTGACCGGCGTGTCGGGGAGCGGGAAATCGACGCTGGTGAACGATATTCTCTATCGCGCGCTGGCGGCGGAGATTTACGGATCGCACGATGCGCCGGGCACGCACGGGGAGATCACCGGGATCGCGAATATCGATAAGTGCATTCGTATCGATCAGTCGCCGATCGGGCGGACGCCGCGGTCGAATCCGGCGACATACACGGGGCTGTTCGCGCCCATCCGCGATTTTTATGCGATGCTGCCGGAGTCGCGCGAACGCGGGTACAAGCCGGGACGGTTCAGCTTTAACGTGAAGGGCGGACGGTGCGAGGCGTGTCAGGGCGACGGGCTCAAGCGCATTGAGATGAACTTTCTGCCCGACGTGTATGTGACGTGCGATGTGTGCCGGGGCAAGCGCTACAACTACGAAACGCTGCAGGTGAAATACAAGGGCCATTCGATTTCGGATCTGCTGGGGCTGACGGTGGAAGAGGCGATGCCGGTGCTGGAGACGAATCCGCAGATCCGGCCGAAGCTGCAGACGCTGCTCGATGTGGGGCTGGGGTACATTCATCTGGGGCAGTCGTCGACGACGCTTTCGGGCGGCGAAGCGCAGCGCATCAAGCTGGCGAAGGAACTGAGCAAGCGGCAGACCGGGCGGACATTTTATGTGCTGGATGAGCCGACCACCGGGCTGCACTTCGAAGATGTGCGCAAGCTGCTCGAGGTACTGCAGCGGCTGGTGGACCTGGGCAATACTGTGGTGGTGATCGAGCACAATCTCGACGTCATCAAGAGCGCGGACTGGGTGATCGATCTGGGGCCGGACGGCGGCGAGGACGGCGGGCGCGTCGTGGCGGCGGGAACGCCGGAACAGGTGATGCGGACGAAGAAGAGCTTCACGGGAGAGGCGCTGCGTAAGGTGCTGCAGAACGGCCGCGCGGCGTGAAGCTTCAGGAAAGAACCAGCAATCCCGCGGAATCCGCAACGCTCCGCGCCGGGTGAAACCCGGCGGCAGGGTCGAAACCCTGGCCCCACGAAGACCCGCGCTGCAGCGTTGGCCCGGCCGATTCCGATCGATTCCGGTTGCGCGGACCTGATCGGCAGCATGAAGGGCAGGGTAAAGATGAACGGCGATATCCTGTCGACCGGACTTAAATGGGATGCCGAATCTTGACACGCACATTTTCCTGTTTGCTCTGGACGGCGCTGACCCGCTGAGCGCAGATTGCCGGCGTTCCATCCGTTGGGCATCTTGCGATCGTTCTCTGGGAAGTGGCGAAACTGGCACAACCGGGCAGTATTGCAATCGACGTGGAATCCGAACTGGACTTTCTCAGCGATCCGCCGGATGAATTGATCGCGGCAACCAGCATCGTCCGCCGCGTTCCGCTGGTCACGCGCGACAGGAGAATCCGGCGGTCGAAGCTTGTACCGATGGCACGCGGGTGATCTTGCAATAATCAAGAGTTGTCCCGCTACTACGGCGTTGCTCCCATCGATCTCTCCGGGCTGAAAACGATCAAGCTGGCCGAGCGCGGCGGCAAGGTAAAGCAGGCCGATTTCGCGCGCGTGTATGAGAAGGGGTCGGGCGTTGCGGGGTTAATCGAAAGCCTGCCGCATATTCTGGCGGGGGACACGCTGCGGGCGGTCGTCGATGCGATTGCCGCGGCGCGCGCGAAACAGAAACCGATTATCTGGGGCATGGGCGGGCACGTGATCAAGTGCGGCATGGCGCCGGTACTGATCGATCTGATGCGGCGCGGGTATGCGACGGCGTTCGCGATGAACGGGTCGGCGGCGATTCATGATTTCGAGATCGCGCTGGCGGGCGCGACGAGTGAGGATGTGGAGGCGGTGCTGCCCGATGGAAGATTCGGCGTCGGCGGAAGAAACGGGGCGCGAATGGAATCGGGCGCTGCAGCCGGAGGTTGGCGCGGGTGAGGCGCTCGGATGCGCGCTGGATCGTCTGGCTAGCGAGCGAGCATGCCGACGCCAGTTTGCTGCTGCAGGCGTGGCGCGCGAAGGCGCCGGTGACCGTGCATGTCGCGATCGGGACCGATACGCCGCACATGCATCCGGCGGTGAATGCGGAAACGCTGGGGGCGGCAACGCATCTGGATTTCCGACTGTTCGCCAGTCTGGTGGCGATGCTCGACGAGGGCGGTGTGTATATCAATGCGGGGTCTGCGGTGGTGATGCCTGAGGTGTTTCTGAAGGCTGTGTCGTGCGTACGCAATCTGGGGCATGAGCTGCGGAATTTCACGACCGTGAACATCGATTTCCTGCAGCACTACCGGCCGCGCGTGAATGTGGTGGAGCGTCCCCATACGGGTTCCGGTGGGCACGGGTACGCGCTCACCGGGCATCATGAGATTCTGATTCCGCTGATCGCCGCGGCATTGATCGAAAAATGACCCCTCAATCGCGCGCCCTGCCTGTGCATCTCGCCGAACCGGATCGCCCGTTCTGGGGCTATGCGGAACTGCTGCTGGTCGCGGCTGTGTTCATCGTGATGAACTTCGCGGGTTTCGCGGCCATGCGGTCGCTCGGCGGGATGTGGCATTTCGATCCGGAGCTGGGCGTGCCGCTGCTCGCCGTTGAGTTCACCGGATATGCAGTGGTGTTCCTCGCGATCAAAGGACTGTTCGCGCGGTATGGCCAGCCGTTGTTCGAATCGCTGGGCTGGGTGGAGTTTCCGTTTCGGGCGCAGCATCTGGTGGTGCTGGGACTCGTGCTGGCGGTGGTCGTGGTGCTGCTGGGCGCGCTGCTGCGGCTGCCGAACGTGGAAACGCCGTTCGATAAGCTGCTGAACGATCTGCCGAGCCGCATCGCAATCTCCGTGTTCGGGATCACGCTGGGGCCGGTGATTGAAGAACTGCTGTTCCGCGGATTTCTGCAGCCGGTGCTGGTGGATTCGTTCGGCGCACTGCCGGGGATACTGGCGACGTCGGTGGTGTTCGGCGCGATGCATCTGATGCAGAACGCCAATCTTTGGCAGAGCGGCGTGCTCATCACGCTGGTGGGATTCGTGCTGGGCGTGGTGCGCCATGTGTCGGGATCGACGCGCGCGTCGGCAATTACGCACGTTTCGTACAACGCGCTGCCGTTCGTGCTCATGCTGATCAGCGGAGGGAAATGATCGAGACCGTTTACTGGACGGACGAGGGCGTCGTCATGATCGACCAGACGAAACTGCCGTCCGAAGAGATCTGGGTGACGTGCCGCAGCTATAAAGAGGTTGCGGACGCGATCCGGACGATGATTATTCGCGGTGCGCCGGCCATCGGCGTGGCGGCGGTGATGGGCGTGGCGCTGGGCGTGGTGCAGGCCGATGGGCGCGACCTCGATGCAGAATTCGAGAGCATCTGCAAAGAACTGGCGTCGACGCGGCCGACGGCGGTGAATCTGTTCTGGGGCATCGAGCGGATGAAGCGGCTGTACGCAGACGCTCCGTCATCTGGAGCGAGCGGAAATTCGCGACCGGCTGATCGCGGAGGCGAAGATCGTGCGCGAGGAGGATATTGAGATCAATCGCGCGATCGGAAGGAATGGCGCGCCGCTGGTGCCGGATGGGAGCACGGTGCTGACGCACTGCAATGCGGGCGCGCTGGCGACGGCGGGATACGGGACGGCGCTGGGTGTGGTGCGCGCGGCGATCGAGGCCGGCAAGAAGATCGACGTGTTCGCCGATGAGACGCGGCCGTTTCTGCAGGGCGCCCGGCTGACCGTGTGGGAACTGCAGCGCGACGGCATTCCGGCAACGCTGATCACGGACAACATGGCGGGACATTTTCTGCATGCGGGGCGAATCGGCTGCGTGATCGTGGGCGCGGATCGCATTGCAGCCAACGGCGATGTGGCGAACAAAATCGGCACGTACGGGGTGGCGGTGCTGGCGAAGGAAAACGGCGTGCCGTTCTATGTGGCGGCGCCGGTTTCGACGCTGGATCTGACGCTGCCGGATGGGTCGCACATTCCGATTGAAGAACGGAAGGCGATTGAGGTGACGCACCTCAACGGCGTGCGTGTGGCGCCGGAAGGGACGGAGGTACGCAATCCTGCATTCGATGTGACGCCGAACCGCTACGTAACCGCTATCATTACGGAGCGGGGCGTGGCGCGCCCTCCTTATAAAGAGTCATTGGAGAATCTGACGAGATGAAGTTAGTTGCAACCGGCCTGATCGCGTGCATGGCGTTGTTTGCGGCGAACGAGTATTCGAACCGCCGGGCGCCGGGATTTTCGCTGATGGATTCGAAGTTCGCACAGCACGATCCGCAGGATTATCGCGGCAAAGTGGTGCTTGTGGATTTCATTCAGACGACTTGCCAGGTTTGTCTGCACGTGACGGAAAATCTGGTGAAGGTACAGCAGAAATATGGGGACAGGATTGGTATTCTGTCGATCACGACTTCGCCCGACAGTTTTCAGAGCGTCGATGCGTATGTGAAGGAACACCATGTGGCCTGGCCGATTCTGTTCGATATGGGTCAAGTGATGATGTCCTATCTCAAGATGACGCCGACAAATCTGACCGTGCATTTTCCGCATCTGTTTGTAATTGATAAACAGGGAATGATTCGGGCGGACTTCGAGGGCGAAGAAAGCGCGGATCAGATTTCGGCGGAGATCGAGAAATTGCTTAAGTAAATGCGCCGGCGGCAAGACCGCCAGCGTTACACGGCCAGCTGGCGAAGTACGAACGGAAGGATGCCGCCGTTGCGGAAGTATTCTGCTTCCTGCGGGGTATCGACGCGCGGAACCGCTTCGAATGCGGTGGCCTTGCCATCCGCCGCGACCGCTTTTACTTTGACGCGCTTTCCCGATTCGACCGCTTCGCGTACGCCCGTGATGTGGAACGCTTCTTTGCCTGTGAGCTTCAGCGAGGCTGCGTTTTCGCCTGGGGCGAACTGCAGCGGCAGCACGCCCATGCCGACGAGGTTCGTCCGGTGAATGCGCTCGAAGCTCTCGGCGATCACCGCTTTCACCCCGAGCAGCATCACGCCTTTGGCCGCCCAGTCGCGCGACGAGCCGGAGCCATACTCTTTGCCCGCGAGAATCAGGAGCGGCATGCCTTCGTGTTTGTACTTCATGGACGCGTCGTAGATGAACATCACTTCGCCGTCGGGCAGATGCGCGGTCCAGGTGCCTTCGGTACCGGGCGCGAGTTGATTGCGAAGACGAACGTTGGCGAGCGTGCCGCGCACCATGACTTCGTGATTGCCGCGGCGCGCGCCATAGGAGTTGAAGTCCTTCGGCTGCACGCCGAGTCCGATCAGATATTTTCCGGCAGGGCTGTTGACGGCGATATTTCCCGCAGGCGAGATGTGGTCGGTCGTGATGGAATCGCCGAGCAGGGCGAGCACGCGCATGTTGGAGAGATCGGCAATGGGCTTTTTCGGATCGACCATATCGTCGAAGTACGGCGGCTTGCGGATGTAGGTGGAAGAGTCGTCCCAGTTGAAAGTGCCGCCGGCGGGCACGGGGAGCTGCTGCCAGTTGGCGTCGCCGTCGAACGCCTTCTCATATTCGTGTTGGAACATCTCGGCATCGATGGTGGAGTTGATCACCGCGTTCGACTTCCTGCGGGCTGGGCCAGATGTCGCGCAGATAAACCGGCTTGCCGTCCTTGCCGTTGCCGAGCGAGTCGGTCTCCATGTCGAAATCGACGCGGCCGGCCAGCGCATAGGCGACGACGAGCGGCGGTGAAGCGAGGTAGTTGGCCTTGACCTGCGGATTGACGCGCCCTTCGAAGTTGCGATTGCCGCTGAGCACGGCCGCGACCACGAGATCGTCATTCTTCACGGCGTTCGAAACGGGATCGGGAAGAGGACCGCTGTTACCGATGCAGGTGGTGCAGCCGTAGCCGACGAGATTGAAGTCGAGCTGATCGAGATAAGGCGTCAGGCCGGCTTTATTGAGATATTCGGTGACGACCTTGGAGCCCGGCGCGAGGCTGGTCTTCACCCAGGGCCTGGTGGTGAGTCCTTTTTCGACGGCTTTCTTCGCGAGGAGTCCGGCGCCGATCATCACGGAAGGATTCGACGTGTTCGTGCAGCTGGTGATGGCGGCGATGACGACCGCGCCGCTTTCGATCTCGGCCGACTGGCCGTTGATTTCGATGTGGCTGTGTTTCGGAGTGGCGTCCTTGAAAGATGTCGCGGAAATTCTTTTTGACTTCGGGGAGGGTGAGGCGATCCTGCGGGCGTTTGGGACCGGCCATCGAAGGCACGACGGTTGCCGAGATCGAGTTCGAGCGTGTCGGAGAAAGCCGGATCGGGTGTGGCATCGGTGCGGAACAGCAGTTGCTCTTTCGAATAAGCTTCGACGAGATGCGAGCGATTGCGCATCGCGATTCGAAGTGCGCAGATAGTCGAGCGTGCCGGCGTCGACGGGGAAGAAGCCGATCGTCGCGCCGTATTCGGGGGCCATGTTGGCGATGGTGGCGCGGTCGGCGACGCTCAGAGCGCTGAGGCCCGCGCCGTAGAATTCGACGAACTTGCCGACGACGCCTTTCTTGCGCAGCATCTGGGTGACGGTGAGGACGAGGTCGGTTGCGGTGCAGCCTTCGCGCAGTTTGCCGTGGAGCTTGAAGCCGACGACAGCTGGCAGAAGCATCGACATGGGCTGACCCAGCATGCAGGCTTCGGCTTCGATGCCGCCAACGCCCCAGCCGACGACGCCGAGGCCGTTGATCATCGTGGTGTGGGAATCGGTGCCGACGAGCGTGTCGGGATAGGCGGTGAAGGAGCCATCCGCTTCTTTGTTGCGGAAGACGACGGTCAGCGAGGTATTCGAGATTCACCTGATGCACGATGCCGGTGTCGGGCGGCACGACGCGGAAGTTGCGGAAGGCTGTCTGGCCCCAGCGCAGCAGCATGTAGCGCTCGCGGTTGCGCTGGAATTCGAGGAGCGCGTTGATGCTGAAAGAGTCTTGGTGCCGAACTGATCGACCTGTACGGAGTGGTCGATGACGAGGTCGGCGGGCATGAGCGGATTGGCTTTGGAGGGATCGGCGCCCATGGCGGCGAGAGCGTCGCGCATGGCGGCGATGTCGACCACGCAGGGGACGCCGGTGAAATCCTGCAGGAGCACGCGCGCGGGCATGAAGGAAATTTCTTTGGCATCCTCACCGGTGGACCCTTTGGCGATGATGTCGATGTCGGAGGCCTGGACGTTGCGGCCGTCTTCGCGGCGGAGGAGATTTTCCAGCAGAATGCGATGCGAAAAAGGCAGGCGAGAGACGGGGGCGACACCTTTTTCCTCGAGAGTGGCGAGGCGGAAGTAGTTGTAAGCGGTCCCGGACACACTTAGAGTGGAAGCTGCGCCAAAGCTGTTTTTGTGCATGGGTGATTTCAATATAGCGGACGGGATTTTGCGGCTATTTCACGGGCCGCAGTATGAGGAGCTCGACCTCGTTGTCAGGGCGGAAGTTGGACTGCTGCATCTCGTAGCGCGTCGGCGCGATGCGCCTCAGGCCGGGCAGGCAGGAGGCAACGATGTCGTCGGGACTGTCCGAAATCACCGTCAAATGGTAGTTGCGGATCGAGCCGCTCCAGCTTTTTGCGGTGGTCAGAATGTATTCGATTTCCTTTTCCGAAAAAGCTGCGTGGGACCCGTCGGGCTTCTCGCCGGGCCTTAACTGCACGCCGCGCTTCACATGGTCAATGGCGTCCGGCGACGGGCAATAGCGGCGGAAGTAGTCTGCATAATATTTCACCTCCTCCCCGCGGTACATCGTTCCGCCGCCGACTACGGGATGATAGGTGTGCGTGATCTCCACAGTCCTGCGGGTGGGGAAATGCTGTGTCCAGTAGTATTGGATCCGGCTCTTCCAGTAAGGCCAGCATTTGTGGTCGGGTGTGAGCGAGCAGTCGACCCATTCGCTTTTGACGATGCGCCCTCGGTCCGCGGGCGCGAGCCTATTCACCGCGGCTGTGACGCCCGGGTCGAGGACCGACAGCGGCAGGTGGAGCGCGCGCAATTGACTGGTGATCTCGGCGCCATCGAAAAAGGCACGCACTTCCACGCCGGGGCTAATCGCAACACCGTCTGCGCTGATCTTGAAAGCAATGTAGTTGAGGGGATCGGAAGAAGGGATGTCCACCGGGTCGTTGGCAAGCAGTCCGCCTTCGATTTCCGGAAGAGGAAATGCCACGATTTCGTCAAGATCGCGGGCGCCGGCGTTGCGGAAGACGTATCTCACAGAGACCTCGTGGACTGATATTCGAAGGTCCTCTGACTCCATCACGATGACGGATGACTTTTTCGGGACGAGGCCACCGGCGCCAAGCGTGGCATTCGAATCGTTGGCGCAGGCGAGGGCGGCTATCAGAAGCAGGCCGGCGGCCAGCAGTCGGGCGACTCTCATGGGCGGCAGTGTAGCACTGACTCGTCCGTCGATTCGCAGGCGGCATTTTGGTAGATAATCGACTCTATGCATCGTGAGGCTTTCCTTCTGTTCTGCGTTATCGGCGGGGTCTTTGCCCAGGCAGCCATGGCTCAGGAACCTGCGGGGCGAGGTCCGCGTCAGGCGCCGCCGCCTCCTCCTCCGCTGTTCTTCAAAGAAACATGGAAGGAACTCCCGGGAAACGTGCGCGTGACGCAGGACTTCGTGACGAATCCCGACCTGCAGCTTCATTTATATGGCACCGGGAAGGAAGACTTCGGGGTTACCAGCGAAGGCAACGTGCCGCACATCTGGACCGGGTTGTGCGCTACCTCCTGCGCGCTCACGCTGAGCCACAAAGACAGCTATGTGGACCTGACCGGCAAGGCGCGCATCCGATGGTACCTGAAGACGTCCGGGTTCCATGAGGTTCGCCCGGTTTTGAAGCTCGCGGACGGGACCTACTTAATAGGCGACCACGCGGACGCCTACGTGTTCGATTACCACGTGAGCGAGTTCTACCTGCCGGAGGTGCGCTGGCTAAAGCTCGATATGCCGAAGGTGCAGACCAAGGGCACGCTGCTGGAAAAGGTCGATCTCAGTAAGGTGGATGAGATCGGGTTTGCGGACCTGACGCCGGGAAGCGGGCATGGAACAGGCGGATACTCGGACGTCGGCTGGGTTGAAGTTTACGGGAAGCCGGTGAGACGGGAGGCCGCGAATTAGCGGCATGAACGGCAGGAAAGACAACACATTTCGGAGCCGGAGTTATTCGGGCGATACGCCGACAGAGCGTGATCTCAAACCGGGAATTGCCGTCTACAAGGAAGAGCGCAGCGTTCTATGCGGGCGGTGGGACCGAACAGAGATGGCTCCTGAAGAACGTGGTCGCGTACAAGAGCGGCGTGGTTGAGTTGTCTTATCGCCTGCCCTGAAAAACGTGGCGAATAACGGCGGCATCATCGGGGTATCGGATCACGGCGGCTGGGCGGTGCTGGTGACGGCGGCGCGCGACGGAACGCTCCTCGACCGCCGCCGCGTGGACCTTGTGGACGAAGACCTGCCGAAACTTCCGCACCACAGTGAGGGCCAGCGGCTGCCGATCGACGAGGCCGTGGCGCTGGTCGAGCGCGTGCGCGTTTCGGCGGAGAAGCATGCAGGGTTCGCCCTGGACGCCGTCACGAAGGCTGCGCCGCGCGGCTTTGGCCTGGCTCTTCGCGTCTGCCAGCCGCTGCCGCCCACGATTGCCGAGCGAATCCGGGACTACCGCGCGCAGAACGTCGCGGACTGGGTGATGTACCGCAGGGCTCTGGCCTCGGCGGCCGAGGGGCGCGGCTGGCCGGTCCACTGGTATGACGCGAAGAAGGTGTTGGATGCGGCGAGCGAGGCGATGGGCGGGAACCTCGATGCTCATTTTCTCCGCGTGCGAGAGGCTGTCGGGCCGCCATGGGATATGGATTACAAGCTCGCTATGGCGGCGGCGATCGTTGCGGGGCACCGGGAGCATTCCGACCATCCAGGCGAGCGTCGGATGGAGTCCAGCAAATCACATCGGCGATAGTTGCCGCGGGGCCGATCGCCCTGACCGCGGCCCGCGTCACAAGCTGAGAACGCCGGAATCGCGCCCCTGTGCTGCCGGAACTTTTCACGTCCGAGTTGCCCGGCAGGAGCGGTAACAAGCGAGAGTTTCCATCAATGTGCGTGTGCATACATCGGCCGATGATTAATCCCCGTTTTTGAATCCAAATCCGCACCCTTTTCGTAACGCCAGTCTGAAGGTTAGTGTATTCTTGCCGAATAGACGGCTCGTCACGTTCGCGGGCTCATTCAAATTCAATCAGAGGAGAGTTGCCGATGAAATTGCAGTTCCCACGCAAGCCACTTTGCCGCAGAATTGGGGTCGCCGCGCTGGCAATTCTTCTGCTCGTGGCGCTTCCGGCACCGCAGGTCCGCGCCGCCGATCATCGTGATTCACCGACCGCCGACGGCGCGCCCGAAGGCGACATCACGGATTTCTTCGCGTTCCTCGACCCGAACAACGCCGCCAATCTGGTGCTGATCATGAACGTGAACCCGTTTGCGGTTCCGGCGGAAGTGGCCAGTTACAATTTCTCGAACAATTTTCTATACCAATTCAAAGTGGACACCGTCGGCAACGGCAGTGAAAGCATGGTTATTCAGGTGCTGTTTCAGCCTGCCCTTAAGACTGAATGCCCCTCAGGTCAGGGCGTTCTGGTTTACGGACCCGCCCCGCCAGCCATGGCCGGCGCGACCAACACGCTCGTGAGCGAATTTCCCTCGGTCTCCGCCTGCACCAGCAGCACAGTCACGCAGAACGGCGTCACTGTTTTCACCGGCGTGCGGGACGATCCGTTTGTTTTCGATTTCGGCCAGTATGAACGAATTCTGAACGGGACGCAGGACGTGTTCCGGAATATCGCATCGAGCCCCCTCGGTGCGCTGCGGGGCCGGTCTTCGCATACCGACGGCACGAGCGGCGTCGACGCATTCGGCGGCTTCAACGTTTCCTCCATCGCGCTCGAACTTCCGGCCAGCATGATACAGGCCACTGGTAACCGCATCGGGCTCTGGGCCACTGTCGGCGCACTTTCGACTTCCACTGTGGCATTCGGCACTTCGCCCACGTGGACGCAGTTCCAGCGCATGGGCCAGCAGGCCTTCAAAACTCTCTATGTCCCCGGCGCGCAGCGCGAAGCCTACAACGCGACGATCCCGGCGAACGACCTTGCGAACTGGTCGAGCCTGGTTCCGAACGCACTCAACTCTAACGACGCCGGCGGGAACACTCCCGCGGCGCGATACCAGCTGCTCAATTCGCTGGGACTCTTCACGCCGGGAGTGGGCGCGCCGGCATTCTTTCCGTCGACCTTCTTCAACAGCGACCCCAACCTGCTGCGCGAATTCCTGCTGCCGGACGTTCTCCGCCTCGACCTCACGCTCGCGCCAACCACCCTGGCCGTGTTAAGTTTCGGTCTGCAGAACGGCCGGCGGCCCGGTGACGACGTGATCGATATTCAACTGCGCATGCTGCGTCAGCTCGTGGACATCGATTTCGCGGGCTCGGGTCGCCCGGGTGCGCTTCAGTTTCCTCTGAACAATCTTGCGGGGGGAGACCGCCGCGTGCTCGCCACCCTCGAAGGAACGGACTTTATCCGCCCCGACTCCACGCTTGGCGATCTCAGTCAGAGCGGCAACGACCGGCCGCTGCTGACCACGTTCCCGTTCCTCGCAACGCCGCAGCCACTGCCCGGCGATAACTCGGTCCCCCCCGGAACCACGGGCTTCCCGCCTCAGCAGTAGCGGTCTGTGAAGACGCTCTCCGCAATCCTGGTGCTGGCGGCATTATTGACAGCGCGGTCGCTTTTCGCCGCTGCGACGAGCGACGCGCTGATTCGGTTCTACCAGGCGCACGTGCTCCGCGACGATACGGATTTCAGCAACTACGACCGCCTCGGCGCGGCCTATCTCCAGAAAGCGCGGGAAACGGGAGACCCGACCTGGTACGATCTTTCCGAAAAGGCTTTCAAACAGGCGCTCACGCTGGCTGGCGATGGCAGGCCGGACGGCGCGGGAGTGCTCGCGCATCTGGCGGGGCTCGATCTCGCGGAGCATCGCTTTCCGGAGGCTCATGCACTGGCCGAAAAAGCATTGAAGATGAAGCCGGATCTGCTCTCCGTTTATGCGGTGCTGGGCGATTCCGATCTCGAAACCGGCGACTACGCGGGCGCGCGCGAAGCCTATGCGCACCTCATTCTGCCGAAGGGCGCATTGCCGCCGCGTCCCGGAATCGACTATCTCGCCGACATTCGCCGGGCCGGTCTCGAATTCATTGAGGGCGACACGCACGCCGCCATCGACAGCACACGCGCCGCCATCGAAGTATCCGCCGAAGCCGGGCTGCCGAAAGAGAATATCGCCTGGAGCTGGTTTTCGCTGGGCGAATTGTATTTCGCGATCGGCGACCTCACGCAGGCAGAAGCGGCCTATAAGTCGGCGCTCGAAGCGTATCCGAACTACCATCGCGCGCTCGCTTGGATGGGGCAGTTGCGCGCCGCGCAGGGCCGGTATCAGGACGCCGCCGACCTCTATCGCCGCGCGATCGCCGTCATTCCGCTGCCCGTGTACACGGCGGCCCTCGGCGATATTTACGAGCGCATGGGCAAACGTGACCTGGCCGCGCGGCAGTTCGCAGTCGTGGACCTCATCGCCAAACTGAGCAGCCTGAATCAGAATCTTTTCCGCCGCGAACTGGCAATGTTCTACGCGGACCACCGAATTCATCTCGACGAAGCCCTCCGGCTCGCGAGCGAGGAGGTGGCCGCGCGCAAAGATGTTTACACTTGGGATGTTTTCGCGTGGGTGAGTTTCCAGAACGGCAGGACAGAGGAAGCCCGCGATGCGATCGCGCATGCGCTCGCGCGGGGAACCGAGGAGCCGCTCTTCCTGTTTCATGCCGGGATGATTTACGACAAGCTCGGCGACGCCGCCCGGGCGCACGGATATTTCGCGCACGCGCTCGAGCTGAATCCGCACTTTCACATCAATTACGCGGAGGTCGCCCGTGCGCATTGATCGGGTGATTCTCGCCTTTGTGCTGGTGACTGCGAACGCCGCCGCGCACCCGATGGGCAATTTCAGCATCAGCCACTACGCCGGAATTCATGTAGCGGCGAAGACGGTAGAGCTGGAATACATCATCGACATGGCCGAAATCCCGACATTCCAGGAGATGCAGCAGGGCGACGTGCACACCCAGTCGTGGCTGACCGCCGAGTCCGCCGCGCTGGTGCGGAATCTCTCGCTCAGCGTGGACGGTCACACTCTGACCTTGAAGCCGATTTCGCAGAACGCGATCTATCCCGTGGGCGCCGGTAATCTTCCCACCATGAAGATGGGATTCATCTACCGGGCTGCGTTACCGGAGAGCTGCCGCGCGGTCTGTGATCTCGCCTGGAATGACGCGAATTTCGAAGACCGCGCGGGCTGGAAGGAAATCGTCATCTCGGGCAGTAAAGACGTGCATGTCGAAGGCAACGCATTCGCGCGTGACCGAAGCTCTCGGCTGACCGATTATCCAACCGACCTGGTGAACAGCCCGCCGCAGAATACCGCAGCGAAAATACAGTTCACGGTGGAAGCGCCGGTCAGTCGAATTGTTCAGCCGCCCGCGCCACACCTCAGCGCCGTCCGACCCGCGCCGCAGGCCGCGGCGGTTGATCTCAAACCAAACGCACAGGCCACGCCCCGAAACGCCTTCACTGAACTGGTGGCGCACAGGGAAATCAGTCTCGGCTTCGCGCTGCTCGCGGCGCTGATTGCAGCCGGACTTGGTGCACTGCACGCGCTCGAACCGGGCCACGGTAAAACCATCGTTGCCGCATACCTGGCGGGCTCAAAGGGCACAGCGCGCCACGCGCTCCTTCTTGGCGTGATCGTCACCATCTCGCACACGGCTGGGGTCTATCTGCTTGGCGCCGCCACTCTGTACGCGCAGAAGTACATCATGCCGGACCGTCTCTATCCTTTCCTCAGCGTTCTCTCGGGGATTCTCATCGCGGGCATGGGCTGCTCGATTCTCCTGAAGCGCCTCGCAGGCGACGAGTTTGCACATAAGCACGGGGCACACAACCACGAACCGGGCGGCCACAGCCACGGCCAGTTCATGATTCTCGGAGTAACGGGCGGCATAGTCCCCTGCCCCGCCGCCCTGGTGGTGCTGCTGAGCGCGGTGGCGCTGCATCGCGTGGGATTCGGCTTGTTCCTGATTGCCGCCTTCAGCGTGGGACTCGCTGCGGTTCTGATCGGCATGGGTTTGGTTGCGGTTTACGCCGGCCGTTTGCTGAAAGTGGCGGAAGGCACGTTCGTTCGTTTCTGGATGCCCGCTCTATCTGCGACAATGATCACGGTCGCCGGATGCGCTATCGCTGTACGTGGCCTGATGTCAGCCGGAATTCTGCATTATTAACAATCCTGAGCCCGCGGAGCAAAGATGATTTCGTTCGTCGGCATTCTGATACTTGGATTCTTCCTCGGCATGCGTCATGCGACGGACCCCGATCACGTGATCGCGGTGATGACGATCGTAAGCAAACAGCGCAAGGTGGCGAAGGCCGGAGTGATCGGCGCGTTGTGGGGAATGGGCCATACGGCGACAATTTTCGTCGTGGGGGCCGCGATCATTCTGTTCAAAGTCGCGATTCCGCCGCGGCTCGGTCTGTCGATGGAGTTCGCGGTGGGCCTGATGCTGATTCTTCTGGGAGTTCTCAATCTCACGGGAGTTCTGCGCAAGCTGCAAACGATTTGGGTTCCGGCATTGCTTCCGGCGGAGCCGCAGTTGGCGGAACCGCGCGGGCGGGTCGATAGCGCGGTCCGCGAGTTCGGACTTTATAATGCGCTGCGTCCGCTCATCATCGGCACCGTGCACGGACTTGCTGGCTCCGCGGCCGTGGCGATTCTCGCCATGACGACGATTGCCGACCCTTGGTGGGCCGTCGCCTATCTACTGCTGTTTGGGCTGGGAACAGTCGCGGGCATGGCGGCTATGACGACGGCGATGGCGTTGCCGATCGTCTACACCGGCAGAAGGATGGTGCGGTGGAGTGAAGCGATCTCCGCAGGGTCGGGTGTAGTCAGCGTGGCGTTCGGCGTGTTCATCGCATTGCAGATCGGCATCGGCGGCAAATTGTTCACCAGTACGCCGCAATGGACGCCGCGGTAAGGAAGTAAACAGGCGAATGCCGCGTCTTAACTGAGATGAGGCATCTGACTGTCCTTCTGTGCGCCGCCGGCAGCCTGTTCGCACAGACGGCGCCGAAGTTTGAGGCCGTCGATGTGCACAAGAGCGCGCCGTCGATGAACCGCTATACGCTCGTTTCGGGGGGAGTGCTGCGCGGCACTCGCTACGACCTGCGCAAGGCGACTGTGCTCGACATGATCCGGCACGCGTATGGCGTCGATCCGGATACGGTGCTGGGCGGACCGAACTGGCTGGAGTTCGACCGATTCGATATCGCGGCGAAGGCGGCGCCGGGATCGTCACCCGAGGCCGTGCGGCTGATGCTGCAGGCGCTGCTGGCGGATCGTTTCAAGCTGGTGCTGAAACATGAGACGCGGCCGATGCCGGCATTCGCGCTGAGTGTGGGCAAGGCTAAGCCGAAGCTGACGCCATCGAACGGCGCGGTGAATACCGATTGCGTGGGTCAGCCGCAGCCGACGAACTCGAGCGTCATCGAGGTGGTGTGCCGCAACATGTCAATGAAGGAATTCGCGATGCGTCTGCGCGCCATGGCCGGCGATTATCTGCGTGAGCCGGTGGTCGATGCGACGGGTATCGACGGCGCGTGGGATTTAGAACTGAGGTGGAACCGGAAGGTGGTGCTGCCAGCCGGGTCGGAGCGCATCACGATATTCGACGCGGTCGCGAAACAGCTGGGGCTTGCGCTCGTGCAGAAGTACGCGCCCGCGCCGGTGCTCGTGATCGATCAAGTGAATGAAACGCCGACACCGAATACACCAGGCATCGAACAGCAACTACCGCCGCGTCAGCTCGAGTTCGAAGTGGCCGATCTCAAACCCAGCCGGCTTGGTATTCGTCAGCAAGAGCGCTCGATGCGCGTGACGCCGGGCGGCGGTCTTGAGTTCGTGGGGATTTCGCTGGCGATCATGATGACGTCGGCGTGGGATATCGATTTCGACCATCCGGAGAGAATTGCGAATCTGCCGAAGTGGGCGGAGTCGACACTGTTCGATATTCACGCGAAGAGGACGACAACGACGAGTGGTCCGCCGCTCGCGAACACCGGCTTCATCGATGACGATGAGCGCTTGATGGTGCGCGGACTGCTGGTCGAGCGGTTTGGTATCAAGTGGCACTACGAAGACCGGCTGGTGGACGCGTATTCTCTGGTAGCTGCGAAACCGAAGATGAAGCGCGGGGATGCGTCGAAGCGGGCGAGCTGCAAGGATGCGCCGTCGATGGCGAACGATCCGCGGGACTCGAATCCGCGTCTGGCGCGCCTGTTCCAGTGCCGAAACGCGACTATGTCTCAGTTTGCCGGGACGCTGCAGATTTACGAGCCGTATTCGTTCGCCTATCCGGTGGAGGACGCGACCGGGCTGAGCGGCGGATGGGATTTCACGCTGAGTTACACGCCGGAATACATCATGCAAAAGGCTCTCCCGGACGCGGAGCCAAGCGGCGAAATTTCGATTGCGGAGGCGATTTCGAAGCAGCTCGGGTTGAAGCTGGAGAAGCGGAAGAGAATGCTGCCGGTGGTGGTGATCGATCACATGGAGGAGAAACCGGCGGAGAATTGAATCATGTTTTCACTCGAATCGAAAGTGGCGCTGGTGACGGGCGCGGGGCGCGGGATCGGACGCGCCATTGCCCAACAGCTGGCACAGGCCGGGGCGCGCGTCATGGTCAACGATCTGGATGGCGATCTCCTGAAGGACGACCCGCACGCGATGGCGGGTGACATCACCGACCCGGCTCTCCCGCAGCAACTGGTGGATCGCACAGTGGCCGAGCTGGGCGGGCTCGACATCATCGTCAACAATGCCGGCTACACGTGGGACGGCGTGATTCAGAAGACCACCGACGAGCAGTTTCAGGCGATGCTCGATATCCACATCGTGGCGCCGTTCCGCATTCTGCGCGCGGCGGCGGGTTTCATTCGCGAGACGGCAAAGCGCGAGATTGCGGAGGGGCGGCGCGTGCATCGCAAGGTTGTCAACATCACGTCGATTGCGGCCACGGACGGCGGCGCCGGGCAGGCGGGCTATTCGTCGGGCAAAGCGGCGGTGATCGGGCTCACGCGCACGATGGCGAAGGAGTGGGGCCGGTACAACGTGAACGTCAATGCGGTGGGGTTCGGGCTGATCGGCACGCGGCTGATTCAGCCGCTGACGGCGGAGTCGAAGATCGAGGTGAAAGGCCGCGAGATTCGCGTGGGCGTGCAGCCGGGCGTGCTGGATCAGGTGATTGCGGGGAGCCCGCTGGGCCGCGCCGGGACGGTGGAGGAAGCGGCGGGCGCGGTGATGTTTTTCTGTTCGCCGCTAAGCGACTTCGTTACGGGCGAAGTGCTGATGTGCGCGGGCGGAATGCGCTTTTAGGATCAGAGGTAGACGAGGCCCTGACGGATGCCGAGCGTCACCGCTTCGGTGCGCGTGCCGGCGTTGAGCTTCGAGAGGATCGAAGTCACGTGGAATTTCACCGTGTGGTCGGAGATGCCGAGTTTGTGCGCGATGATCTTGTTGCTCGCGCCGTCCGCCATCAGGCGCAGCACGTCGAGTTCGCGCGGTGTCAGCGGCGTTGCGGGCGATTTCGCGGTGAGATCGGCATCGTGGCTCAGGGTGTTGGCTTCCATCAGGATCACGGAGGCCGCAGTGGATTCGGCCAGCGTGGCGGCGCCGGCCAGGTTCGTCGTGCCGACCACTTCGAAACGGTCGGATTCGGCTATCGCCGCGGCGAGTCCGGCGCGGACGATCGGCGATTCGCCAATCACCAGCACACGGATTCGCTCGCCCACCGTTTGATCGAAGATCGGCATGCCCGCATTCATGCGATGCGGCGGCGCTGCGGCGGGATTCGGCGTCAAGCTTTGCGCTCACCGACTGTCACGCGCACTTCGGTGCGCTGTCCGCCGCGGAACACGACCGCGGGAAGTTCTTTGCCGACGGATCCGCGCAGGGCGATCTGGATGTCGTCGGTATCGCCAACCGGCTGAGCGTTGATCTCGACGACAACGTCGCCGACGAAGATGCCGCCTTTGTCGGCCGGGCCGTTTGGTTCGACAGCGAGGATCATGACGCCGGTGCGCTGGTTGCGGTTGAGCGTCCGGGCGTAGTCGGCGGGAAGCGGGATCGGGTGGAGGCTGACGCCGATGTAGCCGCGCGCGATGCTGCCGCGTTCGAGAAGTTCCGTCGCCACCCGGGCGATAGTAGCGGCGGGGATGGCGACGGGGGCGGTGCGGGTGAGACCGGTAGTCAGCATGCCGATGAAGCGGCCTTCAGTGTCGACGACAAGACTGCCGGAAGAGCGCGGGTAAGCACCGAGGTCGAGGCGGAGGAGAGCGTCGAGCTGACCGCCGCGCCAGGTTTTCCAGGGTCCGGCACAGGTGCTGACGATGCCGGTGAGGGCGAGAGGGCCGGGGGCGTGGCGTCCCACGGCGACGACGAGTTCACCGGTGCGGGGCACGGGAGCGGCGGCGAAGGCGGGGGCGGCGGCGCCGGGAATGCGGAGGACGGCGATGTCGGTGTCGGGGTCGCGGCCGGCGAGTTGGGCGGAGGCGCGCGAGCCGTCGGGGAGGATGACCGGAACTTCGTCGTCGCGGCGGATGGCGTGGGCGGCGGTGACGATGACGTCGTTCTTCCAGAGGAAGCCGCTCGAGCCCATGCGATGGCGGGCTTCGATGGCGACGGCGGAGCGGGCGCTGGTTTCCACGAGGGCGGCGAGGGAGGAAGAATAGGTGGTCAGGACGTTTTCCATGATTCGATGGTCGCGGGCGGCGGACACGGCGCGCATCGGGCGAATGGGCGGGTGGGGCCCGGTAATTCGGGGTGGGGCAGGGCTGGCGGGGATGCGATTCTGAAGCCCGCGGCGGCCATCGATCCTGGGGCTGTTTGCGGCGCTGGCGGCGATCGGGGTGGCGATGCTGCTGCAGTATGTGCGGCCGGCGTTTCTGAGCGTTATCGTGGGTTGTCCGGCACGGAGCGGGCGATGGTGCTGATGAGCACGGCGGCCTTCGCGCGGGTGCATATCGTGTTCAGGAACAGACTGGCGGTTGCGCTCACATTTCCGGCGGGGCGGCCTTTGGCGGTGAGTTACCGATGGACGGGGTTGCTTCAGGTGTCGTTATTCGAGCATGTGCTGCAGGAATGCGCGATCTTCACGGTCGGGCCCGAAAGGTAGTTCTTTCATCGAGCGGCGCTGAGGATTCGCGTTGCAAACAAAAGCGGTTCCGTGGTAGTATGAAGCAAGCCTTTGAATCACCAGTACCTCGTTTGTGAACCTCACGCGTCTACCCTTCGCTCCGATAAGTCTCAATCGAATCCCTGGATGTTCAATGCTGGAAAGTGAGTAGTCAATGAAAGAGACAGGAACAGTGAAGTGGTTTAACGCCGGTAAGGGATATGGGTTCATCTCCCGCGAGAACGGCGAGGATGTATTTGTACATTTTTCGGCCATTGAGTCGAGCGGCTACCGGACGCTCGAAGAAGGCGCGAGAGTTTCCTTCGTGGTGAATCGCGGACCGAAGGGTCTGCAGGCTGAGCAGGTCACAATCGCGTAACGGCCTGAAAAGCCGGACACGATGGCCGATGAACAGGAATTCCGCGCGCGCTCGGAAGCGGCCCTGATCTCACTGCAGCGGGCCCTCGAGCGCGCCGCGGATCGGCACGATTTTGAAGTTGATTCCAACGCCGGAGCGCTCTCGATTGAATTCGAGGGGCATTCAGAAATGCGAGCCGCTCCGGCGAAATTCATTGTCAGCCCCAATTCGCCGGTAAGGCAGATCTGGGTGTCGGCGCGCGTACAGAGCTTCAAGCTCGACTGGAGCGACGCGGCGTCGGCGTTTGTATGGACCGACGGGCGCTCGCTGCGGCAGCTGATAGCCGATCTGGTGAGCGAGCAGATGGGGGAGCGGGTGGATCTGGATTAGTCCGCGTGCTTACTGACCCGGAGGGTACTCCGCCCAGGCAACTGAGTTCCGATCAACGGACGCGGACGGGTTGCGGCACCGCCTGAGTGTCTGCTGGCTGAGGCTGAGCCTGTGGCTTTCCTGCGGCCTGCAGCGCGTCACGCAGCTGACTCAGCTGCCTGGTGAACTGGCTCGGTTCGGCGCAGAGTCCCGCGAACCAGTCATCCTCTAAATGAGACGGGACCTGCGGATGGCCCATCCACTTCTTCTTAAGCTCAGTGAGTTGCTCCTGAAATCGCTTCCCAGTCCGAGGCTGGCATTTTTTCTGTCGTCGGTTGGCAGTCATGGCTACTGAGCTTATCGGCGCTGCGGGGAAAAAACTTTAGGCTGGCCGATAAAGTAATCTGGCGAATTTTAGCGGCGGCGGTGGCCTGCTTATAGACAGGCAATTGTAGGAGCACGAACCGATGGTACGGCAGACCACTCGGCGGTTGCCCATGGATGTGGAAGTGCGGCCGGTCATCCTCATGGATCTGCTGCCCCGGATCGGGGCGCCCGGGTTTCCGGGCGGAAGACGCGGATCAGCAAAGCCCTGTTTCGAAGGCTTTACTGTTCCGCGGGCGGCCTGATTTTCGGCGTGGTCCCACCGGAGGCTTAGCTGCCTCTATGCCGGCGCAGATTGGCTTGGCAACACGAGGTCAGTCCGGCATCTGCGACTGCTGATATTCGATTGGGGAGCCGGAACCCTGCACTTTGATGCCAAGTTTGTGAAAGGCATCGAGGGCGGCAAGCCGACGCCAGGTATTAAAAGTGATGACGTCGGCGAACATTCCTCCGAAAGTAAAGGTTTCCGGCGGCTCACAGAGGGCGTCAACGAACGTGTCGTTCCAGGCGCCCCTGTCCCTGATGTCGCCAAGTATGCGGTGGAAGTCTGCGTCGACTTTTTCGAATCGATCCAGCAATGCAGCAGGAGTGCGATCAGCGGCGGGCGCCCCGTCGAGCGCCGGCATTTCGCCGCCGGTTAGTGCGGCCACCCAGACTTCTTTAGTCTGAACGATGCGCTCCAGAATATCGCGGAGGCTGCGGTCGGGTTTGTCCCAGCCGATTGCGCTGCCGCTGTCGCTGACAGGGTAATCCAGTTTTTCGTCGGCGACCGTGGCGGCCTGTTGCAGAAGCCGGCGGGTATACCACGAGTCGGTGCCGGCGAAGATATCGAAGAGATCCATATTCACTGGTCCTTTCAAAGGTCTGGTGCCCGGGAGGAAATGAAAATCGTTTTCCGCGGGCAGATGGATGCGTGCGCATCCGGTACGGCGGTAAAGGCTGGGCGAAATTCGGAAGGCTTTGCGAAAGGCGCGGGTGAAGGCTTCGAGAGAGCCATAGTTCGCCTCGAATGCGATGTCCGTGATCGGCCGCGCAGTCGATCCTAACTGCCAGGCCGCGCGCTCAAGAAGGAGGCGCCGCCGCATCGCCGCGGGCGTCTCATCAACCAGGGCCTGGAAGAGGCGAAAGAAGCTCGACCGGCTGTGATAGGAGCGACGCGCCAGGTCATCCATCCCCGGAGCTTCGTCAAGGGAGCTCAGCATGACGGCTGCGATGGCGTTTCTGGAATCGGGCGTGCCCACGAGGAGAATTTAGCAGGACGAGCGATCTCTCGGCCTGATCGCGCGTCCCAATTCCGGGAATCGACAGCCGCTCCACTGGCGGTAGCGGTTCGGAACAGATTCACCGGTAGACTGGGTTGGTGGCTTTTCGCGGCGTCGATTACCTCCTTATAGATACGCAATTGTCGGAGCAGGAACTGATGGTGCGGCAGACCGCGCGACGCTTCGTGGATGACGAAGTGCTGCCGGTCGTCCGCGAATGCTTCCGCGAGGCACGGTTCCCCAGGGAATTAGTGCCCCAGATCGGGGAGCTCGGATTTCTGGGCGCGAATCTGGAGGGCTATGGCTGCGCGGGTATGACAAACGTCGAGTACGGGCTCGTCATGCAGGAGCTCGAGCGCGGCGATTCGGGGCTGCGCAGCTTCGTGTCGGTGCAGGGCGCGCTGGTGATGTACCCGATTCTCCAGTACGGGTCCGAGGAGCAGAAGGCGCGTTGGCTGCCGAAGCTGCAGTCGGGCGAGGCGGTCGGATGCTTCGGGCTGACGGAGCCGGGATTCGGGTCGAATCCGGCGGGGATGCTTACGCGCGCGGTGCGGAAGAACAGAGCCTGGGTGCTGAACGGCGAGAAGACCTGGATCACGAACGGGTCGATAGCGGATGTGGCCGTGGTGTGGGCCAGAACCGAGGACGGCATTCGGGGCTTCCTGGTAGAGCGCGGCACGCCCGGATTCGCGACGAGCGATATTCACGGCAAGTGGTCGATGCGGGCCTCGGTGACTTCGAGTCTGGCGTTCAGCGATTGCGAAGTGCCGGACGAGGCGATGCTGCCAGGGGCGAAAGGACTGAAGGCGCCGCTGGCGTGTCTGTCGCAGGCGCGGCACGGCATCGGATGGGGCGTTATCGGCGCGGCGATGGACTGCTATGAGGCGGCGCGGTCCTACGTTGTCATGCGCAAACAGTTCGACGACAAGCCGCTGGCCAGTCATCAGATGGTGCAGGAGAAGCTGGCGTGGATGATCACGGAGATCACGAAGGCGCAGCTGCTCGCGCTGCACTGCGGACGGCTGAAAGATGCGGGGAAGATCGAGCCCGCGCATATCTCGATGCTCAAGAGGAACAATGCGGCGATGGCGCTCGATTGCGCACGGCTGAGCCGCGACCTGCTTGGCGCAAACGGAATCACGGACGAGTATCCTGTAATCCGGCACCTGTGCAATCTCGAAACGGTAAAGACCTATGAAGGAACAGACCACATCCACGCCCTCGTCATTGGAGAGCGCGTTACCGGCATCGCCGCTTACAAGTAATCCGCCGGTGCCGGCGCTGCTGTTCGCGGCGACCATTCTGCTGAGCGCGTTCCTGCTGTTCCAGGTGCAGCCTCTCATCGCCAAGCTGATTCTGCCCTGGTTCGGCGGGTCGGCGGCGGTGTGGACGAGTTGCATGCTGTTCTTCCAGATGGCGCTGCTGGGCGGGTACGCGTACGCGCACTGGATCAACGGGCAAGCGGGGCGGCGGCAGACGTTCGTGCATGCGGGCCTGCTGCTGGTAAGCCTGCTTTCGCTGCCGATTGTGCCGAATCCGGCGTGGAAGCCGTTGGGCGGGGAGGATCCACTACTGCGCATCATCGGGCTGCTGGCGGCGACGGTGGGGCTGCCGTACTTTCTGCTGGCGTCGACGAGTCCGCTGCTGCAGTCATGGTATTCGCGGACCAACGGCGGAGCGATGCCTTACCGGTTCTTCGCGCTGTCGAATGCGGGATCGATGCTGGGGCTGCTGACGTATCCGGTGCTGGTGGAGCCGAACCTGACCAGCGGGCAGCAGGCATGGATGTGGTCGGGTTCGTATGTCGCGTTCGTGCTGGTGTGCGGGGTGGTGGCGTGGAAGGCGCGCGATACACACGCGATCGCGGTGGCGCGGGAGACGGCTCTGGCAGACTCCCCCTCGCTCTCTTCACTGCAACCCACGTGGCGCGAACGGCTGGTGTGGATGGGCCTCGCGGCATGCGCGTCCGCGCTGCTGCTGGCGGTGACGAACCACCTGACGCAGAACATTGCGGCGATCCCGTTTCTTTGGGTGCTGCCGCTGAGTCTGTATCTGCTCAGCTTTATCCTGTGCTTCGACAGCGACCGCTGGTACTGGCGATGGCTGTTCATCCGGCTGGGCGCCATAGCGCTGCCCGCGGTGGCGTACGCGATTTCGACGGAGAGCGACATTTCCAACATCCGGCTGGCGCTTGGCTTCTTCTCGGCCGCGCTGTTCGTGCTGTTCATGGTGTGCCACGGAGAACTGGCGCGAAGGAGGCCGGGGCCGAAATATCTGACGTCGTTCTATCTGATGGTGTCGGTGGGCGGGGCGATCGGGGGACTGCTGATCGGATTCGCGGCGCCCTATTTCCTGAACGGACTGTACGATCTGCCGATTGTGACATCGCTGACGGGATTCATGCTGGTGTATCTGCTGTGGCTGGAGCGCGGAAAGGCAAGCAGTCAATCGGTCGAGAGCGAGGAGTTTCTCGGCCAGCGGCAGGACAAGGTGGTGGTTGCGATCCTGACGTGCGCGCTGATCGGATACATCGCGCTGCGCCTGGCGGCGGCGAGGTTCGGGCATCCGGCGATTCTGAAAGCGCCGTTCCTGAGCTCGCCCTACGACGCGCCGGTGTTTCTGGGAATCGTGGGCCTGATTGCGGCGTACGTGCTGTGGCGCGGACGCGGGGCGCTTGACGATCAGTCCACAAGCGAGGGTTTCGTGGCGTTCGTGATGGCGGCGGGTCTTGCGATCGGGATTGCCGGGTTTCTGGCGCGCGATACGTACAACAACGTGAAGGGCTCGCGGCTGCTGGCGCGTAATTTCTATGGCGCGCTGCGCGTGTACGACGATGACAGCACGGGCAAGATGGGGCCGGTGCGCACGCTGCGGCACGGCACCATCGATCACGGCGAGGAGTTTCTGTGGCCGCAGAACGAGCGCTTTGCGACGACGTATTATTCGGTGAGTTCCGGAGTGGGGATTGCGATCCGCAGGCTGATGCGGGACGGCGCGATGCACGTGGGCGTCATCGGGCTGGGCTCAGGGACCATTGCGGCATACGAGAGGCCGATCGACCGTTACACGTTTTACGACATCAATCCGATCGTGCTGGGGATTGCACAGAACTGGTTCCACTTTCTGCGCGACAGTTCGGGACCGCACGAAGTGGTGCTGGGGGATGCGCGGCTGTCGCTCGAGAAGGAGGCGCCGCAGAAGTTCGATGTGCTGGCGGTGGATGCGTTTTCGGGCGACGCCATACCGGTGCATCTGCTGACGCGGCAGGCGTTCGAGCTGTACTGGCGGCATCTGAAGCCGGATGGCGTGCTGGCGGTGCATGTATCAAACAAGTACCTCGACCTGGGGCCGGTGGTGGCGCTGGGCGCGGCGGCGACCGGAAAAGAAGCGATGATGGTCAGCAACGACGCCGATGAGGAGAAGGAGATTGCGGCGGCGGACTGGGTGCTGGTAAGTTCGCGCGCCGGTTTCTTCGAGCAGGATGAAGTGAAGGGCGCGGCCATGGCGATCGAGCCGATTAAAGGGCTGCGGATGTGGACCGACGATTACAGCAATCTGTATAAGATTCTGCGGTGAGTTGCGGGAAGAAGTCGGCAGACGCTTCGACGGATCGCACGTTGCCGGCGCTTGTGGCCATCGTCGAAGTAAACACTCGCGACGAATCGGGGCTCCAGCTTCCCAGGTTCGCCTGCGCAGGTTTCACTAAACCGTGGGTTGATGGAGCAATCGCCAGGGCCTCCGGCGGGCCTGCACTTTCGCGCTTTCATTCGCGGTTCAGTTGTCCGGACGCGCAATCTCAGTATTGAAATCGCGCTGCCACGTCCGTCCAGACAGCACCCCACGCCGCGAGCCTTTTCAACAGCGCCGGCCTGACACCCAGTTCGCTGAACGCGGGAAGCGCGTCCCATGCGCGGCCACCCGTTACCGCCCGCAACGCCTTGTCTTTTGGAAGATAGTCGTGCGCGGTTCGCCCGCGCTGAAAATAAGAGACGACGGGGTATCGCTCGTTCTTATCCAGCCACGCCGTGAGCATGGCTTCGACGATGGCCCGGCGAGTGTCGGGCGGCAGGTCTGCGAAGATATCGCCCCACTGAGCGTCCACCAGTAAACGCGGATCGATGTTGCGTTCGGGCCTCCAGCCATCTTCATAACGGTCTGGGCCTTTAGAAGGGCTGGTTCTCTGCAAAGACCCGATCGCCTGCGTAAGTAACCGGCCCGGCTCGCGGACGCCGCTTGCCTCTTTCAAACTGAGAAAACTCCGGAGGCGATAGAGCGCATCGGAATGAGGTTGTCCGGAGCCGTCGAGAATCGATTGCAACTCATACCAGGCGGAAGAGAAGTATTCGTTCAGCAGGGCGCTCCCGCTCATTCCGTCGGGTCCGTCGGGAATGCCCGCCGCGGAGGGAGCTGTGGCCGCGGGTATCGCGTTTGACCATCGGCGCGCCGTTTCGAGTTGATTCTCCTGCACTGCCTCCCATGTCTTCACGAGCTGCCACAACTGCGCCGAGTAAATCCCTTCGGCCAGTTCTGGTGTCCACTTCCGGCCGACGGCGGAGAGGAAACGCGCGCGGCCTTCCATCCACTGATCAAAGGAAGCACCACCGGCATATCGCCATCTGCCGAAGCCGCTGTGCTCGAAAGCCTCGCCCCTGAAGTCGAGAGGATGCACGTGGGGCAGCCAGTGGTTCCAGTCGGGGAGTTGCATGGCGATCGGTATTTCCCGGAGATTGATCCGCCCATCGGGACGAAATGCCGCCTCCATCGGTTGCCCGCCGAACAGGTACGGGAGTGTATCCTGATCCCTCGCGAGAACCAGCTCAAGGCCCGCGCCGGCGGCCCAGTCGCCGGCAGGACGCGAGTCGAGCCCTGGCCCCGGCTGATAGGGCGGATTCCATGGCCTGCCGGGATTGGGGAGTGCGAGACCGCGGATGTAGCTCGCGATCTGTTGCCCCTCCTGGTCGGTGAGCCCGTGGAACCGGGCACGCGAAACGATGGAAGCATTGGAGAAATTGAAGTACTTCAGATCCCGCCCGTCGCGCGTGTGGCAATCGGCGCAATGCGCGCGGATGGGCCCTACGCCTTTGAGACCGTTGGCTTTGAGTCGAGCGCTGCTCCACAGTTGCCGGCCCGCGTTGGCAGCCTCGTCTCCCGGAATCGGCGCTTTCCAGGCGTTGGGATCGTCCTGCACAAAAGTTTCGGGCAGCAGAATCGGCCTGCCCGCCGCATCGAGAAAGTTGAACGCCAATACGCGAAACCCGCTGGCCACGCCGTTAGTGCGGTTAAAACGAAACTGAAGGGTATTCGAACCGGCCCGGGCGGTTAGCGAGTTCAACGGAACGGTGAGGTCGAGGCTTGCAAACGCCCCACCGATTCCGCCATAGCGGCTCGCGGGTTCGCCCACCACGACGGTTTCGTTGGTCAGCCCGCACCATTCGCCATCATTGATGCGCACACTCGCCATTCCGGGGAAACTGATACCATGCACGCGCATCCAGAGCGCGCCCGGCGCGGCTCCCTCAGGCAGTTCGACTGTAACGCTCACAACCGTGCCCTGATCGCCGGTAACTTCCACCGGGAGCAAAACATGGGTTGAGGCGCTCGCCCAAACCGTCAGGAAAGCGGGGAGAAGGCCGACCCCGAGGAATCGGTTCGTGAGACGACCCATACCTTGAACTATCGGCATGTGGCCGGAGATTTTCGAGACTGATCCGCAAAATTCTCACCCTCTCGCCTCTGACGGACACCCGCCGGAATTCTCGTCCTGTTCGATAGGGTCACGTCGCCTTCGCCGACTTCGCGCGCCGGTTTCTTCGAGCAGGATGAAGTGAAGGGCGCGGCCATGGCGATCGAGCCGATTAAAGGGGCGGCGGATGTGGACCGACGATTACAGCAATCTGTATAAGATTCTGCGGTGAGGGGAAAGGCCAGGCTTAACTGTCGGGAGCCGCGTTACAGCTGCCGCCTGGACAAAGCTCGCCGCCGCCCCGCTGCCAGGTACAACGTCATCGCCAGCGCTCCGAAGCCCGCGAGGGCAAAAGAACCCGGCTCCGGAGTCTCAGTGCCAAGCAAGCCGATCGTTTGGCCCTGGGCGTTCACGTAAAATCCTGCAATCTGGCCGTCGTCGTTGATCCCGTTCACCGTGGTGCCGTTGCCGGTCCCGCCGACAGCAAACGGGTCATCCACCGTTTGCCAGGAATCGGTCAGGTCGTCGAACACCAGCCCGTGCGTGTTGCCGGCGGCATCGACATAGTCACCGACGATCAGGCCCTCGTTATTTAATCCAAGGAACTGAGTGAATGTCGATCCCGGGTAAAGAAAAGTCTGAATGGTGTTGCTGACATCGAGGAAACCGTAGGTGTCTCCATTCACGGTACTCGTCAGGAATCCCGAAACAGCACCACTGTTGTTCACGTCGGTCGCGGTGGCGCTGCTCGCATCCAATGGGTTGATCGGCGTGAAAACCCCTCCGGCCATGGTGAAAGCGTTCTGGTTGCCCGCGGCGTCGGTGAAGAAGCCGGCGACTTCATCGGAGTCGTTTACGCCCAGGAATTGCGTGAATACCGGGGTCGCGGTCGAACCCGGATCGTCGAGACTGGTGAAAACACCGCCAATGTCGGTGAATCCATGATTCGCGCCGGAGGAGTCGACCCAGAATCCAACGGTGTTGCCGAGGTTATTGATACCGGTAACCTGAGTCTGCGTCTCGCCGGCAGATGGAAAATTCTCCGCCGTGAAATTCCCCTGTCCAAAAGGCGCCACCACCGTGTAGCCGTTATTGAACACCGTAGTTCCATCTCCGAAGTACCCGGCGATGGTCCCCGAATTATTGATCGCCAGTTCCTGATTGAAGTTCGGATCTCCGTTATTGACGATGTCTTGCAGAATGTAGCCGCCCTGGGCGGCCGCAGGAAGCAGCAGGACCCCGCCAGCCACCATACTCATGACGCACCGCGCGCCAGCGTTTGGGTTGTATTTCAGGGATTTCATAACGGGATTATAAAGCGCTATTATCCATTTGCGTTACATTTCCGGCAACACGGTTTTCGCCACCGTGAGTTTTCGAACCAACGATGTAGTGCCACGTCGCGTGTAGAAGCTGCACACTACTGTTTGAGCACCTGCGAGAAGAAGTCGAGGGCGCGCTGATCCTTTGATTGACCGAGCCAGAACATCGCCTTCTTTCGTACCGCGGGGTCGGGGTTGTTCTTCGCGACATCAATAAGCAGAGGAATGCCCTGATCCGGCGGCATCTGCTGCAGCGCGAAGACCGCCTGTTCTTTCACGGAGCGGTCGGGATCATTGACGACGGCGCTCGCGATGACGTCGCGCGCCTGCTTGTTGGCGGCCTTCTGCGCCAGCCAGAAAACTGCTTTGCTGCGTACGGCGGCGTCCTTGTTGTTCTTCGCCACGTCGACGAGAGTGGTTAACGCGGCGGGGTCGCGGCTCACTGACAGGGCGAAGACCGCCTGCTCGCGCACGCGGACGCTCGGGTCTGTCGCGAGCATGCGTTTCAGCACGTCGACACCATGCGCGCCGCGCGATGTGCCCAGCCAGAAGGCCGTGCGTTCGCGGACGCGCTCCGGTTGGCTCGGGGCTGTGAAATCGTCGAGGGCGCGTTCGGCGGCGGGTCCGGCGTGCAGACTGACGGCAAGAATCGCCGACTCCATCTGCGCACCGCCTTCCTGCGGACTGGCGACTTCCGACTTCAGCCAGTTCACGCTTTCGGCAGCCGGCACAGAGGTGATCCAGTAGAACGGCAGACCTCCGGCATCGAGACTGCAATCGGGCGATGAAACGCGCATACGATCGACCTGCGAGTTTTCGACGCGCACCAGAACGACGAGCGCGGTCGGCCCCTCGAGGCGCACCGGCGTGTTGGCGGCATGGCCGTTGCCACCCTGCTGCCCCCGTTGTCGCCCCAGCGGCACATATCGTCGTGCTGGCCTGGAATAACAGCTTCCGACCAGGCCGTCCAGAAGGGACCCGCGCCGAACGATTTGATCTGCGAGGCGAGCGATCCGTTCAGCGCGCGCGTTTCGAACTTCGCGTTTTCCACCTGCGGCGCCTGTTGGCCGCTCAGGATCGCAGCGGCGGCGAGAGTTGTCAGGATGATCTTCACTTCAGCAGCTCCATCATGTAATCCGTGGCTTCTTTGTTGTTGTGCATGGTGCCCAGCTGCTGCACGATGTGCATCTTCATCTGCGGATCCGTTTCCTTGCGGGCAAGGTCAATCATCAGCTTTGCGTCATCGCGCGTACGCAGGAAGTTGATCAGCTGCCGTTTCACGCCGGCATCGGTTTCCGAGGTGTACAGGCTGACCAGCGCGTCTGAAGGCACGGCGTTGGTCATGGCCAGGCGGAGAATAACCTGGCGGCGCACGGCAGGGTCCTTCTCGCTGCGCGCGATGGGGAGCAGCTTGTCGGAGGCCTGAGCAATAAAGAGACCGTCGATGATCGCATGTTTCACTTCCGGCGCCAAATCGGGAGAGTAAAGCTGAACCAACTGATCGACACCGTGCAGTATGCCGAGCTGATGTATAGCGTTGAGGCGCAGGGACTGCTCCTTTTCGCTCTTCGCGATGCTGAACAGGGTGTCTTTGTCACTCGCGGTCATCAGCGACTGGAGAATCTGGCGCTTGACCGCGGTATCGGCGGAACCGGTGTAGACAGCCAGGAGCTGTTTGTGCGCGTCACTGCTGCCGGACATGCCGATGTAGCGGAGGGCGAGAAGCTGCAGGTCTGGATTGCCCGCGCCTTTGGCGTAGTTCAGGAGAAGCTGCTGGGCCTGCGGCGACTGGCTCTGTGTGAGCACGAAAAGCGCACGGTCCCTGATTTTCGGCGTGCTGTTGCCTTTGATCACGCCTTCGAGCAGCGGGATGGCGCGCTCGGGGTCGGCGTTCATCAGGCCGTTGATCGCCATGAGCTTTAGATCCTCGTTCGATTCCTGGGCGGGTGATATGGGCTGGCCGGAGCCTTGCCGCACTTCGGCTTCGAGGCCCTGCGCATCGGTCAGCCAGTGGCTGCCGGCATGGTCGCGGCGCAACTGGGCCAGCGCGGCGAGGGCGTCGTCGCGGCGGCCGAGGCGGTTCAGCGCGTACGCCTTCCAGTAAAGCGCTCCCTCGACTCGCGAGGATTTACTGTTGATGACGGCGTCGAAGCGGCGCACGGCGTCGTCGTACTTGTGGTCGTCGAGAGCACGCATGCCGCGGTCGTAGTCGCTGTCGGAGCGCCCGGCGCCGTTGCCGGCCTGCATTAAGAAGTCGAAGTTGCGGAGCGCCCCGTCCATCTGCGCGAGCCTGGCGTCTGCGTTCGCAAGTGCCCCGTCGAGATTTTGAAAATCGAAATCGAGCTGCGGCATCTGCGGCGCCTGCGGTAACTGAGGAAGCCGGGGAAGCGGCGGCGCCTGCAGATAAAGTTTTGGCGCCGTCTGCGCGAAGACCGGCGCGGAGGTGAAGACCGCGGCCATGAGAAGAGTTCGGAATCGAGTCATAATTTCTGTCCTTGGGTGCGTAAATTCGTTTCCATGACGCGGGCCTTGAAGACCAGCGATTCATCGCCTATCTGCTGCTTCAGTTCCGGAGATTCGGCGGGCTCGGCATGCGCGACCTCGGTAAGAACGCGCTGGATCTGATCGAAGGCGGCGAGCGTCGCGGTCTGATCGTGGCGGGCGAGCGCCTGGCGCAGCAGCCGGCCCTCTCCGACGAGGTCTTCGGCAAGAGCGCGTTCGCCGGCGGTGTCGCCGGTGTTGCAGACTTCTGTCATGACGATGCCGGCGCGGTCGAGATGGTCGGCAAGGGAAATGCTGAGAATGCGCTCCCGCGCCTCATCGGAAAGGCCGGTGAGGATGACTGGTTGCTGAGGCCTGGTCGCGCGACCAAGCAGGAACGCGCTGACGATGAGCACAACGGCAGCGGCGGCGCCGATCCAGACACCGGGCATCGACCAGACGGAGCGACGGCCGGTCCAGACCCGGCGCTCGAAGTTCGCGTCGGGCTCGGGAACAGGCCAGTCGTTGCAGAGATTGAGCGTTTGGGCCAGTGCATCCGCGGCCGCGCGGCAGTGGGGGCATGCAGTGAGGTGATCGCGGGCATCTGGCGGGACGCCGGGTTCGTCGTAATAGACCAGAATCAAATCTTCTTCAGAAAGATGTTTCATTTTGTATTCACCGCGGGTGCGAGTGCCCGCCTCAGTTTCTGGACGGCGCGAAATACGCTGTGTTTGGCCGCACCATTCTGGACGCCGAGCGCCGCCGAAATGTCTTCAATGCTCAAACCTTCGTAATGCCGCAGCACGAATGCGGCGCGCTCCATGCCGCTGAGGTCATCGAGCGCAGAGCCGAGCATGGCGGTGATCTGCGAACTCTGCGCGAGGCGTTCGGGCGACGGCGTGCCGGACGGGGCCTGAGCCAGAAGGTCGTCGGCGGCGTCCGTGTGGTGACGCTTGCGGGCGCGGATGTGATCCAGCGCGCAGTTGGCGCAGATCCGGTGCAGCCAGGTGCCAAACCCGGCGCGGCCGTCGAATCTTGCGATCTGCTTCCAGGCTTTCAGGAGGCTCTCCTGTACTATGTCTTCGGCGTCGAGTTCATTCCCGGTCATACGAAACGCCATCCGAAACAGCGCACGGGCGTGACGGTCCACAAGCGCCCGGAAAGCGTCACGATCGCCGCGGCGCGCCCGGTCGATGGCGATCTGATCGCCCTGAGTGATTGGGACAGGTGTCACCCGGCTGTCAGGTTAGACTGTCCGGCGCGCCGCCGGTTAGCCAGTCATGGTAGCTTCTCGTGAAGCATGAGCACCATATACGTTATCCGTCACGGAGAAAAGCCCGACGGCGTCTGCCAGGGCGTGGACATTACGGGCGCCGCGGATCCGGAATCTCTGATTCCGCGCGGCTGGCAGCGGGCCGGGGCCCTGGCGTCGTATTTCGGACCGAAGGGAGAGCCGCCGGCGCCCGACCGGATCTACGGGTCCGCGGCACGCAAGAGCAAACGGCCGGTTGAGACGGTTACTCCGCTTGCCCGGAAGCTGAAGATTAACCCGATCGAGACCTATACGAAGGGCGACGAGGCCGGTCTGGTGGCAGAGATCGCGGGTCTGGACGGGATTACGCTGGTGTGCTGGCAACACGAAGCGATCCCCGGGATTGCAAAGCTGATCACAGCGATGACGGCCGGGATTCCGGACCCATGGCCTGGGGATCGTTTCGACGTGGTGTGGCGCTTCACGCGCGCGGGCAAGGGAAAGCCCTGGACTTTCGATCAGGTGTGCCAGGGCTTATTGGCAGGCGACGGGACGAAGCCGATTGCGTAGCGGCTTACTCGACTTTGGTGAAGGTTTCCGGACCGCCACCACCGGCGCGTCCGCGTCCACCGCCGCCACCTGCCGGAGCACCCGCGCCACCAGGAGCACCCGCGCCCGGGGCTCTGCCGCCGCCGAAGGGACCGCCCGTGCCCGCGGCGACCATCTGGCGAAGCGCGGAGTAGCTCTTGCCATCATCGGCAAGCGTCCACTCGTCGTGCCACTTCGTACCGTTGGGCATCGTGGTGTCGACGACGAGCTTGTTGCCTTCCATCTTGCCGGTAGCTTTGGAATCCTTCCAGACGCCCTCAAGATTCATGGTGATTTCCTGGCCCTGCGCCGGGTAGTCGCGCAGGATCAGGCGGCCGTTGGCCTGGGTTTCTTCCATGTGGACGACGCCGTCCCTGTAGGTCAGTTTGCGAACCTGGCCGTTGTCGCTGCCCTTCCAGGTGCCGGTGAATTTAGAGGCGTCCTGGGCCATCAGGGTCGAGGCGGCGGCGAAGGCTGCGATCGCCATGCATATGGATTTGTTCACGCGTTTGTCCTCGACTGAATACGTTATCAATAAATCATATCCGGTTGACGGGACGCCCCGATTTCATAGAATGTAAATCCTGGACCCTGACAAGATGAGAATCCTGAAAACCCCCGCCGCGCTGCTGCTTCTGCTGGCAGCCGCTTCGACCGCGACATTCGCGCAATGGCCCGACTACCCCACGCCCGGGCCGCGCGGCAAAGACGGCAAGATCGACATGGCCGCGCCGCCACCGCGTACGGCCGACGGCAAGATCGATTTCTCCGGCTTGTGGGAACCGGCACGCGGCGCGGCCAGCGGACGCGGCGGGCGCGGCGGCGGGGAGTCGATGAACGGCACCAAGCCGCTGCCGTACGCGATTCCGACGTCGCCGGACGATCCGCCGGTCGGCCAGTTCTTCAACATCGGCGCGGGTCTGCCGGGCGGCCTGCCCCCGATGACGCCGTGGGCCGCCACACTGCGGGCGCAGCGGAAAGCGGACAACAACAAGGATAATCCCGACGCGCTGTGCGAGCCGCTGGGGTTGACGCAGCTGCACATGCATCCGCAGCCGCGCAAGATCATTCAGACGCCCCGCGAGATCGTGGTGCTTTACGAGGCCAACGGCAACACGCGCGACATTCTGATGGACGGGCGGGGCCTGCCGAATAACGATCCCACGCCCTGGTACTACGGCTACTCGGTTGCGCACTGGGACGGTGACACGCTGGTGGTGGAGACGACCGGCTTCCGCGACGACGTGTGGCTGGACGTGGAAGGCAGCCCACTGACGAACACCGGCAAGATGACCGAACGCTGGCGGCGGCCGAAGTTCGGCCTGATGCAGATCGACATCACGATCGAAGATCCGAAGGCCTATACGAAGCCGTTCACGGTGCGCGTGAATCATCAGCTGATGCCGGACAGCGCGCTCATGGAGTTCGTCTGCGAGGAGCGCGACGCGAAGCATTACATCGGAAACAACGTGAAGAAGTAAATGCCGCGGACTCTTCTGCTGTCCGGCTTGCTCTTCGCCGTGCAGACTTTAAGCCCCGCGCAGACCTGCGATCGCGCGTGCCTGCGCGGCATGATCACGCGATACCTGAACGCGGTGGTCGCGCATGATCCGAAGTCTCTGCCGCTGGCGGCGAACGCGCGCTTCACGGAAGACACTGTCGAGAAGCCCCTCGGCGAGGGAACGTGGAAGACGGCCGCGGGTCTCGGCACGTTCCGCCAGGACATCATCGACGTGCGCGCGGGTGTTGCCGGAACGCATGTTGTCATGCAGGAAAACGGCGCGCCCATTTTGTTCCAGGTGCGGCTGAAGGTCGTGTCCGGAAAAATTTCAGAGATCGATACGACCGTTGTGCACAACCGCGATGAAGGCATGATCTATCGTCCGGACGCGCTGAAGACGGCGAGTCCGGCGATGAATCTCAAACCGGAGCGTTCGCAGATGAATACACGCGAAGAGATGACGCGGCTCGCGCTGCTTTATCCCGCCGGCCTCAAGGTGGGCAGCTTCGTCAAAGTGGATGCGCAGTTCGCGCCCGACGCCTATCGGCTCGAAAACGGCCAGCTGATGGCAGGGCCCGGATGCACATTCTTCGCGGGCTGCGACCACATCAGGGAACAGCGGCTGCCGACCCTTGCGGGCATCGTGGCGAAAGTGGCGGCGGTCGATGAGGAGCAGGGCATCGTGTGGCTGCGCATGAGCTTCGGACCGGGATCGCTGATCGGGCGCGAAGGAACGCTGATGGTGTGGGAGATGTTCAGGATCTACGGTGGTCAGATTCACGCCGTGGAAGCGTTCATGAAGACCGCGCCGCTGGGTACGGGTTTCGGCTGGGAATATTAGCTTTTCGCCGACTGGCGGCGCACCAGACCAAAGCCCAGCAGACCGAGGCCGAGGAGCGCGCAGGTCGAGGGTTCCGGAGCAATAACTTCATAGCCGATAGCGCTGAACGCGGCGAGTTCGTTGGGACCCAGCGTCGGATTCGTCCCCGGCGTTCCGAAAGCATCCTGTACCTGCGGCTCGTAACCCGTAGGAATGGGATTGCTCAGCCAGTCGCCGTAATCCGGCCCCTGTGTCTGGTTGAAGTAGGACAGGACCGTGTTGCCGCCGTCGATGGAGAAATAGGCATAGGGGCTGATGGTCTGGACGTTGGAATAACTGCGAACGCCCGGCGCGGAATAGCGGTAGAGATCGAGATCGCCTACGGGGCCCGTGAGTGGGTCGCCAGGCGCCGGGATGGTTGAGCCCGTGCCGCCAATGCCGAGAACCTCGTCGATCTCGTGGTTAGCCACGGCCTCCAGGCTGTAATTATTGGTCAGAGAATTCGGCGGCGATGTCAGGGAGGTGTTCAGCAGAACCTCGCCATCGAAGCTGCCGCGAACTCCGTTCACGGTTATGCCCCCGGTGTCGCCGATTCCGAGATTTCTCGCTTCCGCCGACGTTATCTCCACGTCGGTATTGCCGTTCACGGGGTTGCCGGAGTTTACGCTGGTCGGAGCTGTTCCCAGGGACGCCAGCGCCGTCTGCTGTGCGCCGGATGTGGCGACGGCACTGAACCCAAGGTAGTAATCGTAGTACGGGATGTCGACGGTCGTCGTGTTACTCTCTCCGAGGCCGCTGCTCATCGAACCGAAGTAGATGGAGACAGTGATGTTATTAAGGGACGTGATATCCGACTCAATCGTCGTAATCACGGCACCTATTGCGGTCTGTTCGCTGCTGTTCAGTGACGAACTGAAAGTCGGGTCGATCGTCAGTCCGGCGGCATATGCCGGCGTCCCGCTGCCAACTACAGCGATGACCGCCATCGCCAGGATCAAATACCATACAGCCCGAGTCACTGTCCAGCCCTCCGTCGGAAAGTCTGTGCTTTCGCTGACCTATTCATTCTAAGCTGGCGGGGCGGGCAAACCACCTTGATGGTCGCGTCTTTGCGGAACCGTGGTACTAGAACTTCGCCTGCGGCAGAAAGTCCGCCAGCAGTTTATTGAACTCCGCGGGTTTCTCCAGCATGACGAAGTGTCCGGTGCCGGGTACTTCGACGGCGTTCCCGTTGGGGAAAATTTTCTTGAAGTACACGGGATCGTTCGCGGCGGAATGGTCCGCAAAGATGCCGAGCACGGGAACGGTGAACGATTCGTCCTTCCAGTTGGGCGCGGCGAAGGTGGCGGACATCGCCTGATACGCGGTGGTCTCCGGCGCAGCCAGCATCATTTTCAGGATGTGGTCCTGAATCTGCGGCGTGGCGGACTTGCCGAACATGCCGCGGATCATAGCTTCGCGGTTCTTGAGACCGTCCGGACCTTTCATGCGCTCGGGGTTGGGCGCGTTCGGGCTGCCGGAGAGGTGCAGGGCACCGTCGACAGGAACCAGCGCGGCGACGTTGGCGGGATACAGGCGCGCATAGGCCCGGATGACCGGCGTACCCATGCTGTGCCCGACCAGCACGATTTTCCCGGCCTTCGCTTCGATGCGGACGGCCTCGACGGAGCGGGCGAAGAGGTCCATGGTGAGCGGGCCATTAGTGGGCGCGCCGCTTTTGCCGTGTCCGGGAAGGTCGAGCGTAATCACGCGGTAGTTCTTGTCGAAGTACGGAACCTGGTTCACCCACGAGGACTCATCGCAGGTCCAGCCATGGACGAAGACGATGGTCTTCGGGCCGGTGCCGCGGACGGTGGAGTGGATGGGGATGCCATCGACGGTGGCGCCAGATACGAGGGCAGGAGATGCGAGTGCGGCGAAGGTAAAGGCGAGAGTGGCCAGTCGGGAGCGCATGGTCTTAATGTAACGCCGGCGGTCGAAGCCGCCGGTTCTTTTGCGTTGCCACCCGCTCTTATTCATGCGTCTTCTTCAGAGCGACGGCGTTCATGCAGTAGCGCAGACCGCTGGGCGGAGGGCCATCGGGGAAGACATGGCCAAGGTGCGCGTCGCAGGTATTGCACACGGTTTCGACGCGCTGCATCCCGTGGGCGCGGTCCAGATGATAGGCGATCGCGTTGGGCTGAATGGGCTGCGTGAATGAGGGCCAGCCTGTGCCCGATTCGAATTTGGTGGTCGCATCGAAGAGCACGGTGTCGCAGCAGACGCAGGCGTAGATCCCGGGCTCGAACCGGCTGCACATTTCGGAGCTGAAGGGCATCTCAGTGCCCGCGTGGCGGGTCACGCGGTACTCTTCGGGGCTGAGCTGCTTACGCCACTCGTCGTCAGTCTTCGTGACCTTGCGATCCGGCTCCGGATTGCCGTTCTGCGAGATGCGAATCACGTCCGGCCATTTGAGGATCATACAGATATTTTTTCATGAAGGCTAAAATGAAGCGGCGTGCCCCCGATCCGTACCCGCCGCAAGCGCTCGATGTTCAGCCGCATCGTGCGCGCGCTGGTTTTCATAGTACTGGCGTTCTACGTGGCCGTGGCATGCAGCCTGATTCTGTTGCGCTGGGTTGCGCCTCCCACAACGGCAGTCCAGACCGAACGGCGGTTGCAGGCGCGGACGGCGCACAAGGCGTATACGAAGTCGTATGTCTTCGTGCCGCTCGCGGAGATCTCGGTAAACCTGCAGCACGCGGTTGTTGCGGCGGAAGACGCGCGCTTCTACCAGCACCATGGGTTCGACTGGAACCAGGTGGAAATTGCCGTGAAGGACGATCTGGAGCGGGGAAAGAGCCGTGGCGCGTCGACAATCACGCAGCAGCTGGTGAAGAATCTGTTCCTGGGCACAAACCGCTCGTTTGTGCGCAAGGGCGTCGAGTTTACGATCGTGCCGCTGACCGAGGCGCTGCTTTCGAAGCGGAGGATTCTGGAGCTTTATCTGAACGTCATTGAGCTGGGGCCGGGGATTTACGGTGCGCAGGCCGCGGCAGAGCATTACTACAGCATCCCGGCGAGCAGGCTGACACGGGAGCAGGCGGTCGGGCTCGCCGAAGTGCTCCCCAATCCTCTGCGGCGGAAACCGGGACGGCTGCCTGAATATGGCGCTGCAATCGAAGTGCGGATGGCGCAGATGAGGTGGTGACGGTTTTGTGGGGCAGGCATTCGTGCCAGGCATTCGTGCCTGGCATTCGTGCCTGCCGCCGGGTTTCCACCCGGCGCGGAGCTTCACGAATTCCGCGGCGATGCGGCTTTCGCACGGGTCTGCGGCTCAGAGCCTGCGCGGGGAGAGGCGTGACTGGCAGTGGGAAGTTTCCGGCGACGGCCGTCAAATTTTTGCTTTTTGATCGCATTCGCCACGCAACCGCAAGGATAATCGCTGCCGTCAGTAGTGAAATTAGTGGCAGACTACTTCGCCTTCTTCGCGCGTTTTCGTTTCGCTTTCCTCGGGTGCGCCCCTGAAAGTGGCATGTCGGTGACGCGCTTTACTTCGAAGCAGGCGCCCCTTGCAGCAGCGCGCGAATCTCCGCGATTGTCGCCGTTGATGGGCCGCGGGGTGCGCCGCCTGGGGCTGGGGCTGCCGCGCCAGCCGCGACTGCTGCGATAGGCTGGCCGTCGCGACCCGGACCCTGAGGCGTGCCGACGAGGTCGATCGCTTTGCGTCCGTTGGAATCGGCGATCTCCCGGTCCGCGCCCTTCTCGACGAGGTACTTCACGGTCTCGAGCCGGCTGGTCTGCACCGCGACCTGCAACGCCGTCATGCCTTCAAACGCGTTTGGCGCGCGCGAAATGCGCATCGAATAGGTCTTCGTGCCGTCCACCTTTGCGTTGATGTTGGCGCCGTGCTGGAGCAGCGCATCCATGAGCGCCGTGTTGCCCGCGCCGCCCGCGGTGGTCGAGGCGGCAAGTCCGGTGCCGCGTCCGCCGGTGCCGACACCTGCCGCAACCAGGAACGGCGTGAGGCCCATGGCGAGTACGTTGGGATTAGCACCGTGGTCGAGCAACAGCTTCGCCACCTGCACGTCGTTGGCGATGGTTGCCCGCATCAGAGGCGTGCATCCCGTGTTTTGAAACTCTTCGACGAAACGTCCGCTGTTGCCGCCGCGGCTGGGGCGATGCATGTTCAGCGGGACATCGAGATCGACACCCGCGGCGATCAGCGCATTGATAATCTCCATGCTGGAAACCGGGGCGCTGCCTGTTGAAGCGCGCGCCGCCGGTGCTCCGCCGCGTCCGCCGCGACCGGGCGCCGCCTGAGCCGCCTTCCGATCAACTGCGATGTAAAGAGCAGTGCGTCCCCACCAGTCCCAGACGTTCGGATTCGCGCCTTTTTCGAGAAGAAGCTTCGCGACGTCGTTATGGTCGTTATCAATCGCGATCAGCAGCGGCGTAACGCCTTCGGGGGTCGGCAGGTTGATGTCGGCGCCCGCTCCGAGCAGCGCTTCGGTGCATTCATAGCAGCCATTGCGCGCAGCGTAGAGCAGCGCGGTCAGGCCGCCTTCCGGCTTATACTGCGCGCGCGGCTCTGAAGTAATCTGGCTGTCCCAGTCGCTGACGAGGGCACGGGGCTTGACGTCGGCGCCCTTCGAGAGCAGTAGCTTCACCATCGGACCCGCGTCCTTCGGCGCCGCAGCCGCCCACATCAGCGGCGTCTGATTGTGGAATCTCTCAACCGTATTGACGTTCGCGCCCACTTTCACCAGCATCTCGACGACCGGCAGCTCGCCGGTCTTTATCGCCAGCATGAGCGCTGTCTGGCCGTCCTGATTGGGCGCGTTGACATCGGCGCCGGCATCGAGCAGAGCCTTCACCATCCGCGCGTCGGCCACCTTCGCGGCTTCGCCAAGCGGTGTGGATCCGAACTCGTTCGCGACGTTCACCTTCGCCTTCTTCGCGATCAGCGCATCGATGAGCTCGTAATCCACCTGCAGGACGGCCCAGTGAATGGGACGCGTGCCGTCGGGCTGGGCTTCGTTGACGTCCGCGCCCGCGCGGATGCGGGCCAGTGCCGCCTTGCGGTCTCCCTTCTCGATGAGAGTGGCGAGAGAATCTTTCGGTGCCTGGGCCATTGCCAGGAATGGCGCAGCGATACAGATTACGGCAGGAATAATGCTTCTCACGCTTGTCTCCTAGACCACGTTCGGGTCGAGCTTGTCATGATGCGCCCACAGACCCTTGGCCGCGGCATACAGAAATTTATCGGGATCTTTCCAGGTACGCGGCAGGTCCTTCAGCACGCCTGCCTGCAGCATTTCCTTCGGACCGTCGCCTTCGCGAACATCTTTGAACAGCCGCGCGCGAACCTCTTCCATCATGTCCCGCTCGGCTTTGAACTGGGCCTTCGTCATCACGGAACCGTACGCGGGAACGATGCGGGTCTGGTCGTTCGCGAGCTTCAGCAGGGTATCCATGCTGTCGACGCGGCCGCCGATCCAGGCGCCGGTGTACCAGTCGAGGGAAGGATCGGCCACAGGCGACGCCACATCGCCCACAGCGAGGACGTTCGCGTTGCGGAAGTAGAAGTACGCGTCGCCGCTGGTATGCGCCAGAATCAAGTAGCCGTAGTCGATATGTTCGCCGCCAGCTTTGAGAGAGCCGGTTTCGAGAAACGTCTCGGTTGGCCAGGCTGCCTTTGGACGCGCCTTTTCGTAGCGTTCTTCCTGGGGAACCCAGTAATCGACCGACATCCACTCTTTGGTGCGCCGATGGGCGATGATTTTCGCGCCCGCCGCGGCGAACATTTCGTTGTTGCCGGTCTGGTCGGTGTGATAGTGCGTGTTGAAAACGGTCTGGACATTTGCGCCGTTCAGCGCGGCTTTCACCTTGTCGCCGGATTTCGGCGCGCCGCGTGTCCACCAGCACCAGACCGTCGCCCGTTGAGAAGGCCAGCACGTTCGCGCCGCCTCCGTCGATGATGGTCAGCTTGTCATTCAGCTTCTGCGCGCTGGCAATACGAGGCGCGGCCCACGCGGCGAGCGCGCCGGCGGCTGCGGTTTTGAGAAATTCGCGGCGCTGCACTAGACCTCCGAAATCACGCCGGTGCTGTCACCGAATTTCTCGCGCGCGACGCCCGCTTTCTGCAGAACCGTGAGATGGAGGTTCGCGATCGGCGTGCGCTCCGGCAGCAGGATGTGCTGGCCGATCTGCTTCATCTTTCCGTTGCCGCCGCCCACCAGTATGTTCGGCTCCGGATAGTTATTATGCATATCGCTGTTCGACATGTTCGACCCGTACATGAAGATCGAGTGATCAAGCAGGGTGCCCTCGCCATCCTTCGTCTCCGCCATCTTCTTGAGGAAGGCCGCGAACTGCTCCACGTGCCAGGTCTGAATCTTGACCAGCTTGTTCAGCCGCTCGAGGTCGTTGGCGTGATGCGACACAGGATGGAACGCGTCTGGCACGCCGATGTGATTGTACGTCCGGTTCGTGCCTTCCGAAACCATGATGTAAGTCGCAACACGCGTCAGATCGGCCTGAAACGCCAGCGCGAGCAGGTCGAACATCATATTCACCTGCTTGGGGAAATCCTCCAGTTCGCCTACCGGCGCATCGGGAATTTTCAGTGAACCCAGATTCTTCGCCGCCGCCATCTGGGCGCGGCGCTCGATTTCGCGCACACTTTCGAGATAATTGTCGAGCACGGCGCGGTCGCCAGGGCCCAGTTCGCTCTGCAGCTTCTTCGTGCGGTCGAGGCTGAGATCGAGGATGCTGTTGGTCTGCCGTGCGATGGCAGCGCGCTCCGCAGGAGTGTCGCCTTCGCCGAACAGCGCGAGGAAAACCTTGCGCGGATTGTATTCCATCGGCAGCGGCGATTCGGCATCGCGGAACGACAGCGTGGTGTACGATCCGCCGCCGCCCGCCGCCACCTGACTGGTGGTTTCGGCCGCCAGTTCAAGCGAAGGCAGCGGCGTGTCCTGGCTGATGACTTTCGCCAGCACCTGATCCAGCGTCTGTGCCATGTGCGCGCGCGGACCGCCCGTATCGGGACGCGTCGCGCTCAGCCAAGTCGCAGGATTCAGCGTGTGCACGGAACCCGCGCTGGCCGCGTTCTCCAGATTGCCGAACGACGACACATACTTCTTATAAGGTTCGAGCGAGGAGAGAATCGGGCTGAGCTTGAAATCCGCGCCCGCGCCGCTGGGCGTCCATTTGTCCATGGCCGGCCCGTGCGACGTGTTGTACATGATCGCGCCGTGCGGCAGGTAGAAGAAAGCCGCCCGCAGTTTCGGTTTGGCCGCCGTCTGGGCCAGCGCCGTGGCCGCCGGCACCATGGCTTCGAGGAACGGCAGCGCCAGTCTGACGCCGGCCGCCTTCAGCACCGTTCTGCGCGACAGATGCTTCTTTGTGATGAACATGTTCTCTCCTGATTCCCCGGTTGTTACTTCGCCGCCAGCTGCTGCGTAGCCGCTTTCTTCGTATCGCCCGCCGGACCCTGTTTTCGGAACGCATCGGAATGCACAATACCGTCGACGATGCTGGTGAGCTTGTAGTTGTCCTTTGCCGCATTGCGCACGATGTTGCGGATCTGCGGCTCATCGTAATATTCGAGTTCGCGATTGACCGCATACATCATCAGCTTTTCGGTAAAGGCGCGCACGAACGTGGCCGGGTGCGCCACCAGTTGATCGCGCAGTTCGACGGGACCGTTGATGGCAACGCCGCTTGGAAGCACTGTGCTGGCGTCGATCGCCGCATTGTTCGCCTGGCGGTCGGTGGTGCGCCACTGCCCGATGGCATCGAAATTCTCCAGAGCCAGACCGGTTGGATCGATCACGCCATGGCACTGCCGGCACGTCGCCTGGTTGCGATGCGCTTCGAGGCGCGCGCGCACCGTTTTCGGCGCTTCACCGGACGGCTGGGCCAGGTTCTGGTTCACGTTCGGCGGCGGCGGATTGGGCGGCGTGCCGATCAGCTTGTCGAGCACCCACGCGCCGCGCAGCACGGGCGAGGTGCGGTCGCCGTAGGAAGTCCGCATCAGCACAGCGGCCTTGCCCAGCAAGCCGAAGCGTTCTTTATCCGTCAGCGTGACGCGGCGGAACTGGCTGCCGGTGACACCTTCAATACCGTAGTGGCGCGCCAGGCGGTCGTTGAGGTAAGTGTGGTCGTCCGTCAGCAGATCGACCACGCTGCGGTTTTCCATCAGAATGCTGCTGATGAACGCGTTCGCTTCATACACGAAGTCGTGGCGGAGTTGTTCGTTGAAGCCGGGAAAGAGGGCGGGGTCGGGCTTCACCAGATCGAGGTCGTCGAGGTTCAGCCACTTGGTGGCAAAACTGGTGACCAGACTGGAAGCCCGTGGATCGGCCATCATGCGCTTCACCTGCGCGTCGAGCACGCCGGGTTTCGACAGTCCGTTCGCAGCGGCCAGCTTCAGCAGTTCATCGTCCGGACCTGTGTTCCAGATGAAGAAGGAAAGCCGCGAGGCGAGTTCCAGATCGGTGAGCGCGAAACCTGAGTCAGGCGAAGAGCCCTCGCGCCCGCGAATCGAGCGATAGAGGAAGTCGGGGCTGGCCAGCACAGCCGACACCACCTGCTCGATGCCCTGGTCGAAGCTGCCGTTGTTCTCGCGGCCCGCTTCGTAGAACGGCATCAGGCGCGCCATGTCTTCCTGCGTGATCGGGCGCCGGTAGGCGCGGCGCGCCAGCGTTTCGGTGATCTGCTTCGCACACGGCGCTTCGCCAACTTTTTTGGGATCGCAGACGAAGATCAGAGCGCGGCTCGCGGTGGTCGAAATGCCGGTGGGATTGAACGGCCCGGTGATTTCGATGCCATCGCAGAGAAGCGCCATGCGTCCCGCGTTGGGGTCGTACCCGCAGCCACGAAAGCCACCGAATGCATTGAGGTTGGCGACATTCTCATCCGATTCCACATGCGCGTGATCGATGAAACCCACCACGACGTCGCGCATGCCTGCTTTCACCTGCACGGGAATCTTCGTGAAGCGCTCCATGATGGAGGCGCGCCCGTCGGCGCCGAGGCGCTGGGCCGCAGCGAGATCGGCCGGTCCGCCGATGTTTCGCTTGAGCACGATCTTGCCGTCGATCATGATGACGAGCGTGCTTTCGTTCTCCATCTGCGCCGTGTAGAGACCGACCTGGAGGTCATTAATACTGATGTGGTACTCGCCGTCCGCTGTGAAGTTGTGTTTGAAGCGCACGCCGCCGCGCATGCCCGGGGGCACGGGGTCGTCGGGACTGTTATAAGCAGAGATCAGATACTTCGCGTTCGACACGCGGGGATTCGGACTGCCCACCGCAACCTTCGCGATATGCCGCGCCGCGTCGATGTACTGACTCATAAACGACGGCGACACGCTCAGTGCGGCGGCAATATTGTCGAAGCCGTTAATGCGGATGTCCTGCGGCAGAATGTCCTTCGCGTTCACGTCGACACCTACGAGAGCTTTAACCTCGGCTGCATACTCGGTGCGGTTGAGGCGCTCGATCGGCACGCGGCCCGCCTTCGGACCTTTAGCCTGCGTATCGAGAGTCGTCTCCGTCCACGCCACGAACGAATCCACGTCCTTCTGCGGCGGCTGGGGCGTGCCCGGCGGCGGCATCAGATGGCCGCGCAGCTTGCGCAGAACTTTCTCCCAGACCTGCGCGTCATCCGGCACCGCGGTCAGTTCGAGTTTGTCGAACGCGATGCCGCCATTCTTGACCTTGGCGTTGTGGCAGCCGACGCAGTACGTGTTCAGCATGGTGCGGTACTGATCGGTATTGGCGGCGGGCTGCGTTTCGGCGGCGGGCAGGATGGCGGGAAAGGCGAACAGAACGAGAAGAACCGGGTAGTAGAGACGCTTCATATACTCTCAGTCGCCCGCTTGCGGCGCGCGGGCGCAGCTATCCCGCGTATGCAGGACACTCCAGTTTTATCACAAACTTGCGGGCGGTTTCCGCTATCCAGCGTTCGAGCTTCGCCTGCAGATCGGGGTTGGTGAGGTGCACCTCCATGCCCTTCAAGGTACGCGAAAACCGGGAGTGAGGCAACACGGCAAACAGGACTGCCGCCGCCATCTGTTTTCGACACCGCGGATATACTCACATTTGCACATGAGCGCAGACCACGCGGCCACGGCGGTCGGCGAACCCCGCACACACCACATCAGGATCAACCGCCCCGCGCCAGGTCCTCTTCGCCAGTCTGATCGGCACCACCATCGAGTTTTTCGACTTCTATATCTACGCCACCGCGGCTGTCCTGGTATTTCCCCGCCTGTTCTTTCCCTCGTCCGATCCGACGTCAGCCACACTCGCCTCGCTGGCCACCTTCGCCATCGCATTTATCGCGCGCCCGATCGGCTCCGCGCTCTTCGGCCACTTCGGCGACCGCATCGGACGCAAGACAACGCTGGTCGCGGCGCTGCTCACTATGGGGATCTCGACCGTCGCCATCGGCGGCCTGCCTGGCTACAAATCAATCGGCGTGATGGCGCCGCTGCTGCTCGCGCTGTGCCGCTTCGGCCAGGGGATCGGACTCGGCGGCGAATGGGGCGGCGCTGTGCTGCTCGCAATCGAGAATGCGCCGCCCGGTAAGCGCGCCTGGTACGGCATGTTTCCGCAATTGGGCGCACCGATCGGCTTCCTTTTCTCCGGCGGCATCTTTCTCCTGCTTTCGCGATTCCTGACCGACGACCAGTTCTTCCGCTTCGGCTGGCGCATACCGTTTCTCGCCAGCGCGGCGCTCGTGCTGGTCGGGCTCTACGTGCGCCTGACTATCGCCGAAACGCCGGTGTTCCGCAACGCCGTGAGCCGCGAACAGCGCGTGAAGGTGCCCATCATCAAGGTGCTCCGCGAGCATCCCGGAGCGCTGGTTACCGGCACAATGCTCTCGCTCGCCACATTCGTCCTGTTTTATCTGATGACGGTTTTCGCGCTGTCCTGGGGCACGACGGCACTCGGTTACAGCCGCGATCGCTTCCTGGTAATGCAACTCGTCGGAATCCTGTTCTTCGCGGCCACCATTCCGATCAGCGGACGTCTGGCCGAGACGGGGCGCCGCCGCACGCTGCTGTGGGTGACGGTGGGCATCGGCGGATTCGGTCTGATCCTCGCACCCATGTTCGAAGCCGGAACCTTCGGGGCGCTGAGCATGATGGCGCTGGTGCTCGCGCTGATGGGGATGACGTATGGTCCGCTGGGCACGGTGCTGTCGGAGCTCTTTCCGACCTCGGTGCGCTATACCGGGAGCTCGCTCACGTTCAACTTCGCAGGTATCTTCGGCGCATCGCTCGCGCCTTACATCGCGACAGGCCTGGCAAAAACCTATGGCCTCGCGTATGTCGGTTACTATCTTTCAGCGGCCGCGGCCCTGACGCTGGTGGGACTGCTGCTGGCTCCGGAGACGAAGCACCGCGAGCTCTAACGGCCGGTATCGCGTTTGTCGTAACGGGCCTGATAGTAAGCCAGCAGGTCGGGCGTCAGTCCAGGGCCGACTTCAACGTGGTCGCCGAGCACCAGACGCTCGTTCTTCTTATCGTTGAATACCGGCCACGCGGGCAGACCTTTGCCGTTGGGATCGCCCTTCTCTGCGAAGTTCACCCAGTACGACGAAATCGTGTCGGCAAGCTGGTGATCCAGATCGTTCCACGGACGCGGCGGCAGCAGGTTTTCGAAAACGTAGGCCGCTTCCGCGCCGTGCGTGGCGCCGGACGCGCGTCCGCCGCGCGGAGAAGTGCTCTGCATCTCAGGCGGCTCGTGCGTGAAGTAATAAAGATAAGCCTTCGATTTGCCCGTCTTCGTCTCGAGCGCGGCCCAGTTGCGCATCACGAATCCGAGTTCGTCGCGGAAGGCGCGCAACTGCGAATCGTTGGCCTGCTCATCGGAGTTTGCCGGATAGAGCTTGAGATATTCGTCGGCCATGTCGCCGTAGCGGCGATGCGCCTGTTCGATGAATTTCGCCGCGGTGGTGGGCTGCGAGAAGAATGTGCCTTCGTCTTTGTTCGAGCCGAGCAGCACGGGTACATCATTCTGCTTGCCTTCCGCGAAAACCTTTCCGACATCTTCGGGGAGGAAGTAACCGTCGACGATCGGACCCCCGCCGCGTCCGCCGCGCAGAACCTCGGCAGCGGGAACCGCGCGAAGCTCGGCGAGCGTCGGCGCTTTGAGTGCTTCCGCCGTTTTCACCCCGGCCTGCTCGGCCTCGGCGAGCGTCATGGTGTGGCCGACGGAGAGTCCGAGCCACGCGCCGCTCTCCGCGATGGCGCGCTGGAAAAGACCTTTGGTGCGCGGCGAACCCATCAGGTTGCCGATGCTGGCCGCGCCCGCCGAATCGCCATCTACGGTGACGCGTTTCGGATCGCCGCCGAATCCGGCGATGTTCTTCTGCACCCATTCGAGCGCGGCGGTCTGGTCCATCAGCGCGTAGTTGCCGGAAGCGCGGCGGTCGGATTCCTTCGTAAGTTCGGGATGCGCAAAGAAGCCGAGCACACCGAGGCGATAGTTGATGGTCACCACCACGACGCCTTTCTTCGCGAGCGCTTCGCCGTCGGTGGCGGGCGAGGAACCGGAGCCGCTCGTGTAGCCGCCCGGATGGATCCACAGCAGCACGGGGCGACGCTCGGACGCGGCCTTCGCCGGCGTCCACACATTGAGGTACAGGCAGTCCTCGGACATCTTCGTCGCCGCACCGCCGCGGCCTGCGGCCTGCATGCAGATGGGGCCGAATTCATCGCCCTTGCGCACTCCGTCCCAGTGCGCGACCGGCTGGGGCGCCTTCCAGCGCAGATTGCCCACAGGGGGCGCGGCGAACGGAATGCCTTTGAAGACGCGAATGTCGGGGTTCGTGCCCGTGATGCCGGAGACAAGTCCGCTGTCGAGTTTGACCGGGGCATCGATTGCCGCAGCCAGCGGCACTGCGAGGGCGAGGCTGATGAAAAGGCGCATGGGTATCAAGTTATCAGTTTTCATGTACCGCTGGCGGTCTTGCCGCCGGTGCGGTTTACCGACGCACCGTACCTTCTTCACGCCTGCGGCGCGGTGAAGAAGTTGACGCTGATGGTGGCCAGATCCGATTCCGGATACTTCGCCTGAAAGCGCGGATCGGCGCGGAGCCCGGCCTCCTTCGCGCATTCGAGAAACACCGGAACCTCGACCAGATACTGATCGGAGAAACCGTGCGTCCCGTCGTAGGCAACCGCCGGTGTCGCGTCCGGATTCGCCGCTGCAAGCTGTGGCGCAATGGTGTGGAGTTCGACCAGCAGCATGCCGAAGCGCCCCACATAGGGCGCCCAGCGGCGCAAGTGGCGGACGAGATTTTCCTCCATCTCGTCGGGGGGGATTTCGTCGCCGAGCGAAGCGAACGCGCCGGTCGTGCGCGCGATACGCGAACCGCGCGTGTATCCGGCGGGCGGGAGCCAGGTGCGGTTGTGGTCGAGAAACGATCGCACGTGGAGAAGATCGTGCACATCGGCGCCCAGCAATTCGAGATCGTTCGCCAGCAGCGAAGGGCGGTTGATGTCGCCATGGATGACGTGGTGATCGGGAATCTGCGCGCGCTTGAGATTCTGTTTCGCCACGCGACGCGAGACCTTGTTGACATCCGCCCCGACGACGAGCAGCGGATGGCGATCGAGAACCTTGCCGCGCGCCGTGCGCTCCCGGATCACGCGGTAAAGGTGCGCGAGAAACGTCCCATCGCCACAGCCGATATCGCAAATGCCCGAGGGCTGCAGCTCGATCGGGCGGTTGAAGATTTCGATGACGATGTCGTCGGCTCGGTTGAAGTAAGTGCGGTGCGCGCCGCCCGCGCCCCACACGTTCATCGCGCGGTTGATCAGCAGTTCGACGCCGTTCTCGTCGGTGCGCGGGATGCGCGGATTGCCAAAGAGCAGCGTGCCGATGACGGAGAACATCGGCAGATACGACACGGTCACACCGTAGGCGTGCGCGATGGAAGCCGCGTAAGCGCCGGTATCGGTGAGATGAATCACGTTGTGCTCGCGCGTGATCCAGCCGGGGATGGCGAGAAGATCGAACAGCGTCGAGAGGCACGATTGATTGCCTTCCAGATGCTCGACCTCGGCGGGTCCGTTGTGCAGGCGTTCGAAGATGCCTTTGCGCGCGAGCGCGACCATGGCTGGTCCGATCAGCATGCCATCGAGATGGCGGCGAACTTCATCGGAAAGTGCCGCGTCCCATCCACCCTTGGCTCGTTCGACGAGGACCTGCAGCATCGGCAGAAAGCCGCCCTGCGATCGGCCGAAAAGAAAGTCCTCGAGGAAAATCGCCATCGGGATGAACGAAACCACTTCGCGATAGAAGGGCGGAGCCACCCGGATGGCTTCCGCGCCCGCCGGCGTTAACGTGTTGCCGCCGTCGAGCCAGCCTTCGCTCGCCAGCAGGCGCATCGCGATGTTGAAGTAGCCCCGATTCGCGCGCGTGTTCTCACTGATGCGGCCGCCTTCGAATACGCCGCGATCTGACAGCGCGCGCACCACGGGTGCCAGCACGATGCCGCGCAGGTGCGCGAAAATCGTTGCGCGGACGGCGGCTTTCGCTTCCGGGGTCAGTTCCCTCACAGGCGCCCTTCAAAAAGATCGCGACCTTCGACCAGCGCCCGCATCTTGCGATCCACCACACTGCGCTGCAGCATCCAGAAGCCGCAGTCGGGATGCACGTAGCGCAGGCGGTCGGGGCCGAGCGTCCTGACGATCTTCTCGATGCGCGCGGCGATCAGTTCGGGGCTTTCGACTTCGTTGTCCTTGATGTCGATTACGCCGATGCCAATGCCGATCCTGGGATCAAGATCGCGCAGCACCTCAATTTCTTCGAACCCGCGCCGCGCGAATTCCAGCACCAGATGATCGGTGCGGAGAGAGTTGAGAAACGGCACCAGATCGCGCCAGAAACCGCGCAGCATCGGCTGTCCGCCGAAGTTGCCGAAGCAGATGTGGACGGCGGTTTCGTTGAGAATGCCGTCGAGTACATGGTTGATGGCGGCGGCGGCCCATGGCGCGTCTTCGGGAAAACCGGCGATGCTGGCTTCATCGAGCTGGATCATGTCCGCCTGAACCAGCTCGAGCTGCCCGCGCAGCACCGCGGCGATGTCCATCGCGAGGTCCGCAACGTCCTTATAGAAGCAGTTAGTCAGCAGCCGCGCCAGCATATGCGGACCGGTGCAGGTGAACTTCAGCGGCGACTTCGTAAGGCCGCTGACGAATTCGTAGTCGCGCAGAAGATTGAGACTGCCTTCGCCGACTTTGTCCGTAACGACGCCGGGCGTGAGTAGCCGATAGCCGGAAGCACGGTCCGCGCGGAAGCGTTCGAAATCCGCCGGAGAAAAGCTGTGCCGGACGCCGCTCAGGCGCGAGACGAAATAGTCGACCATGCCGTTCGCTTCCGGATTCGACGGATCGAAGCGCGTGAGTTCGCCGTCCGTTACCAGATCGAGACCGGCGAGCTCCTGCGTCTTGAGCACGGTCATGATGGCGTCGCGCAGCACGGGGCGCGAAGGACTGGCAATCATCCAGGGCAGCACCGGATAGCTGCCGACGACGGTGGTTCTTATGCGTGCGGGCATGAATGGAGCGGCGAGGGAAAGGTTATCATGCAGCACCACATTACGATGGTTGTTTATGACTGTCGGAAAAACCATGAAGGCGCTGGTGAAGTCGAGACCCGAGCCGGGGCTCTGGATGGAGGAGATTCCGGTGCCGGAGTTCGGCATCAACGATGTGCTGATCCGCGTGAAGAAGGCGTCCATCTGCGGCACCGACATCCACATCCTCAAGTGGGACGACTGGGCGAAGCGCACGATTCCGGTGCCGATGGCGATCGGACATGAGTTCGTCGGCGAGATCGTCGCGGTGGGTTCGAACGTGCTCGATTTTTTCCCCGGCCAGCTGGTGAGCGGCGAGGGACACGTCACCTGCGGGCGCTGCCGGAATTGCCTCGCCGGGCGGCGCCATCTGTGCTGCGCACAAGCGGCGTAGGCGTGAACCGGCCGGGCGCGTTCGCCGAGTACATCGCGCTGCCGATGACCAACATCTGGGTGCACAAGAAGGCTGTCGATACCGACATCGCGTGCATCTTCGATCCCTTCGGCAACGCGGTGCACACGGCGCTGTCGTTTCCGGTGCTCGGCGAGGATGTGCTGGTCACCGGCGCGGGGCCGATCGGCATCATGGCGGCCGCCGTGGCGCGGCACGCGGGCGCGCGGCACGTCGTGATCACCGATCTGAATCCTTACCGGCTGGAGCTCGCGCGCAAGGTGGGCGTGACGCTGGCGGTCGATCCGCGTGAGAAGAGCCTGCGCGATGTGCAGAAGGAACTCGGGATGACGGAAGGGTTCGACGTCGGGCTGGAGATGTCGGGCAATGCGGCGGCCTTCCGCGACATGCTGGCCAACATGGCCACGGCGGGAAGATTGCCATGCTGGGCATTCCGCCGAACGAGATCGCCATCGACTGGAATACGGTGATCTTCAACATGCTGACGATCCAGGGAATCTACGGCCGCGAGATGTACGAGACCTGGTACAAGATGACCGTGATGCTGGAGTCGGGCCTCGATATCAGCCCGGTGATCACGCACCGGCTGAAATTCGCGCAGTTTCAGGAAGGATTTGAGCTGATGCAGTCGGGGAACGCGGGGAAGATCATTCTGGATCTGGAGAGCGTTTAAACCACTCACGGCAGTGTGCAGCGGTTTACCGCTATGATGCAGACGTGCGCTCCCAAATCCGCCTCGGGAAAATATTCGGCATCGAAATCGGTCTCCACTACAGCTGGTTTCTGATCGCTGTGCTGATCGTCACGTCGCTTTACAGCGAATTTCACCGCAGCAATCCCGCCTGGGGCGACAGCGTGATTCTGGCCACCGCCATCTCGACCGGGCTGCTGTTCTTCGTGTCGCTGCTGCTGCACGAGCTGTCGCATTCGTTGTACGCCCGATCGCACGGCATTCCCGTGCGCGAGATCACGCTCTTCGCGCTGGGCGGCGTGTCACAGCTAGAAAAAGAACCGGGGAGCGCTTCCGTTGAATTCTGGATGGCAATCGCCGGACCCCTGGCCAGCGCCGCAATCGGTCTGATTTGCCTCGGCGTTCGTTTCCTTGCCGGCGCGTCGGGGCCCGTGCGGGAGATGTTCTCCTGGCTCGGCTACATCAATCTCGCGCTCGCTGGATTCAATATGATCCCGGGCTATCCGCTGGACGGCGGCCGCATCCTGCGCGCCATTCTGTGGTGGAAAACCGGCGAGATGGATCGCGCCACGCGCTCCGCGGCGAGGGTCGGGCAGGGTGTCGGGCTTCTGTTCATCATCTTCGGCATCGCGCAGTACTTTGGCGGCGCCGGCCTGGGCGGACTCTGGATTTCGTTCATCGGATGGTTTCTGCTGACCGCCGCGGGGGAAAGCTACGCACGGGTGAATCTCGCGCACGCGTTCGAAGGCGTGACGGCGGCCGATGTAATGTCGAACGACTGCCCGGCGCTCGACGGCAATCTCAACATCGAACACTTCGTGCATAACGAACTACTGCGCACGGGCCGCCGCTGTTTCGTGATCACGCAGAACGGCGTCATCGCGGGCCTTCTCACGCCGCATGAGGTGAAAGAAATCGAGCGCGCGCGCTGGCCCTACACAACGCTGTCGGACGTAATGATTCCCCTGGAGAACCTGCACACCGTGCCTCCCGAGACGCCGCTGAAGAACGCGCTCGAGATTATGGGCCGGGAGGATCTCAACCAGCTTCCGGTGGTAACGAATGGCCGGCTCGCGGGAGTGCTTTCGCGCGCGCAGATACTGGATTACCTGCACACCCGCGCGGAGCTGAAAGCCTAGCTGCCCTGAGAAACCGTACGAAATATCACTGCGTCGGCGCGCTGGCCGGGGGCGCGGAACCTCCAGCCGGAGCCCCGCCCTGTTGCTGCTGCTGTTGCTGGGTTTCGCCGAGCAGCGGATCGGTGGCGGTGGCGGGCTCCTGACCGTTGTGCTGGTGGATCGCCATGCTCTGGTCTGAGTAGAAGGTGTGGGTGCCGCTGGTGCCGAACTGCACCGGATTCACGTTCACCGCATATCCGGTCTGGGTCTGCGCCAGGATGAACTTGTAACCGCCCTTTTCGCCGCTGGCGAGGTCGCGGTCAATAAGGTCAGCGCCCGACGGACCCGCCGACCCGCTGGCCGGAGGACCGAGCTGGGCGAGCGTGGCGGCATACTGGCCGTACTGCGAATAGTACTGCGTTTCGGCCGTGTGGATGGTGGAGATCGCCTTTTCGGCGGCCATTTCCTGCGCGAAGCGGCGCGCGTTCTGTAGTTTGGGCAGCGCCACGGCGAGGATAATGAGGATGATCGCGATGACGATCAGGAGCTCGATCAGGGAGAAGCCGGAGTTGCGTCGCGGCCTGCGGGTATTGCGGACTCGGAACATATCTTCGCTTTAATTATGACGCCGCGGGGCGGGCGGGCGTTTAGTGACATCTGCTCCCTCTTTCCGCCAAATTCCGAGGAAGACACTGCGCAGCGCTTAGTGGGCCAGGCTTTCAGCCTGCCGCCGGGCTTCCGCCCGGCGCTGAACTTTACGGCAGCGTGTCTTCAACGGAGCGTTTTGCCGCGGGCTTCATCAGCATTCGTTTTGCTGAACGGGTGCCCTGTTAATCCCCATCGCTTGTATAACGGAGCGCAGCCTTTCATACTCCTGCGTCCGGAATTTCCACCTCGTACGCGTGTTCGGCGAATCCCGCGACTTCGCGCAGCTCCGCATCTGTCCCCAGCCTTTCGAGTTCGGCGGGCAGGTCCAGCGCGACCCGCAGGCCGATGGCATCCTCTATCTGAGCTCTGGATACAGCACCGCAGCTCACCACCATAGCTGACGACATCGACGGTTTACCGGCACCGGGCGCAGTCGAAGAGTTGACGAAACCGATGTCGCGAAAAATGCAACAACGGATATTACGAACCGGAGCATATGAACTCACGCTGCAACAGTTCTTTGGTAATACAGCAACGCGCCCGGCACCGGTACGAACGAAGATAGGCGGCTCGGCTTTTCAATGTGACCTGAACGGGTTTTCGATCCGCACACCGCCAACCTTCGTTCCGGCGTGCATGTCTTCGGAATAGAGAACGGAGCACTGTGCTTCGGAAGCGGCGGCCAGGATCAGGGCGTCGTACCACGATGTCCGATAGCGGGAATAAATCCCCAGCGCGTCACTGTAAAGTCCGAGCGACGATTGCACCGCGAACATCGGTCGAAAAGTAACGCTCAGAAACCGTTGCGACTGCTCGACCGTGAACGGCGTCGCGAATTTCTTCAGTGCGACGTTCAGGAACTCCTGAACGACCTGAAAACTGACGACCCCATTTCCGCGCGTTATAGCTTCACCGATTAACTGATCGGCGATCTTCTCTTTCACGCCGCCCTCGCGGCCAGCCGCATACACGAAGATGTTCGTGTCGAGAAAGACCCTATCGCTCATTCATATCTTCGCGTGTAAATTTCCGGCCGGCGCGGACTCCGGACCGCTTCAAATCGCTTCATCAGCGCCTGGTATTCACGAATTCCGCTGCTCCGCGCGGATGTATATCCTCAAGCCAGTCCCGGAATGCCTGATTGAGCGTCTTTTTTTGTGAACGGGCGACAGCGCGGGCCTGTTCGATCACGTTTTCATCGGCACTCAACGTGATGTTCTTCATAAAATCAGTGTACACAAGATTCGTGTAACTCCTCCAAAACACCGAGGCTGGCGCCTTACGCCAGCGTTATTTTGAGGTGGCTACCGATCTACTACAGCCAAGCGCATCGTCCGCCAGGCCCTCACGATTTGGTTTTGGTCCCTTTCGGGTGTTGCTTAGATCAAGCAGCGCCAGAACGTTGATCCGACACACTGTTCACCTGGTCTGCTTCCGTCGGCCTCGCAGACTCTGCGGATCTCGCTGGGCCTTTTCTTAAGTCCATCGCCGGTCGGATGGTGATCGGCTGTTGAGGAACAAAAGCTCTATGGAATGGGGCGTCCACACGAATACCCGCTTGCCGTAAGACAGCTGGCTTCCGCGTGTGGTCCTGATCCGACGGATCGTCACTCCAGAAGCGGCTGTCATGAGTGTAGATGCGCTTGATTCCAGCCTGGATAATGGCGTTGCAGCATGCAAGACAGGGAAACTTATTGACGAAAATTGAAGCTCCTTGCAAGGCGACGCCTATCCTTGCTGCGTTGACGATCGCATTCGCTTCTGCGTGGCAGATCACCCTGAGCTTCTCCTCCGCGTCTCTCAATACCCGATCGTCGTCATATACTCCCCGAGCAAGCCCGTTGAATCCCGTGGACAGCACGATATTGTCTTGCGACACAATAACAGCGCCTACCCGGCACCTCGGATCCTTCGACTTCAGCGCAACGGCCTCCGCAATCCAGAGAAAGTACTCATCCCAACTGTCGACGTGCTCAGGGAATCCACACACGTTTGCCGGCATTTCGCACTCCCGAGACTGATTTGAATCGCCACTTTGCTGCATACTCATGTTGTCCCGTTCGTCGTCCGAGGAAGCATTCTGAGGCCCGGGAGCCTCTTAACTACACCCGCTGGTCCCGCCGCAGTTCTCGCACTTATAGCAGCTACCATTGCGCGTCATCAGGCCGCCGCACTCCGCGCACATCGGCGCGTCCGTCGCCTACCGCCGGGAACGGCAGCGACTCCTGCGGACTCACCTCAGTCGCGCGCAGCGCCGTGCGACTCGCCCGCTTCCACCGGCTGCTGATACTCCGCCCCCAGGAACTTCGCCGCCAGCCACCGGAAAATGTAATCCGGAATCGACTTCGCGTACGGGATCTGCTGGTTGCCCGTCCACCCGCTCGGCTCGAACCGCACATGTCCGAACTTGTCCACCAGGAACTTCAGCGGCACGCCGTACTGCAGGCAGTAGCTCACCGACGTCGCAAAGCTGTCCATCAGCCCCGAAATCGTCGAGCCTTCCTTCGCCATCGTGACGAAAATCTCGCCCGGCGTTCCGTCCTCGAACATGCCAACCGTAATGTAGCCCTCATGCCCGCCGATCGAGAACTTGTGCGTGATCGACTGCCGCTCGTCCGGCAGCTTGCGCCGCACCGGCCGGTAGACAACCTTCTCGACAACCGCCGCTGCTTCCTTCACAGCCGCCGCAGCCGCCGATTTCTTCTCGGCCGTCTTGCCCGCGCCCGTATTCATCGGCTGGACCTTCTTCGAGTTGTCGCGATAAATCGCCACCGCTTTCAGGCCCATGCGCCAGCTCTCGGTGTAGGCTTCCATGATGTCTTCGACCGTGCACTCTTCCGGCATGTTGATGGTCTTCGAAATCGCGCCGGAAACGAACGGCTGCACCGCGCCCATCATCTTCAGATGGCCCATGTAATGGATCGACCGCGTGCCGTTCTGCGGACGGAAGCTGCAGTCGAACACCGCCAGGTGCTCGTTCTTCAGATCGCGGCGCGCCCTCGATCGTCCCCGTCGAATCGATGTGGCTCACGATCGCTTCCACCTGCTCCGGCGAATATCCCAGCTTGATCAGCGCCGCGGGCACCGTGTTGTTGACGATCTTGATCACGCCGCCGCCCACCAGCTTCTTGTACTTCACCAGCGCCAGATCCGGCTCGATGCCGGTCGTGTCGCAGTCCATCATGAAGCCGATCGTTCCCGTCGGCGCGATCACGGTCACCTGGCCGTTGCGGTAGCCGTTCTTCTTTCCCAGCTCGTACGCCTCTTCCCAGCACTTCTTTGCGCCGTGATACAGGTCGCTCGGAATGTTGCGGTGATTGATGCCGTGCACCGCGTCGCGATGCATGCGGATCACTTCAAGGAACGGCTCTTCGTTCTTCGCGATAGCCGGGGAACGGCCCCGTCGTCTCCGCAATGCGCGCGCTCGTCAGATACGCCTGCCCGCACATCACGGCACTGATTGCCCCCGCATAATCGCGCCCGCGGTCGCTGTCATAAGGAATGCCGAACGACATCAACAGCGCGCCCAGATTGGCGAAGCCCAGCCCCAGCGGCCGGTAGTCGTGCGAATTCTGCGCGATCTTCTCCGTCGGATACGCCGCGTTATCCACCAGAATTTCCTGCGCCACGATCAGCGTGTCCACGCCGTGCCGGAAGGCTTCCACATCGAACTGGCCATTCGGTCCCACGAACTTCATCAGGTTCAGCGACGACAGATTGCACGCCGAATCGTCGAGGAACATATATTCCGAGCACGGATTCGACGCATTGATCCGCGACGTGTTCTTGCACGGATGCCACCGATTGATCGTCGTATCGAACTGCATGCCCGGGTCGCCGCACTGCCACGTGGCTTCGGCGATCTGCTTCATCAGGTCGCGCGCCAGGATGCGGTCCTTCTTCTCGCCCGTATGCACCGATTTCGTCCAGAACTCGCGGTTCTCCGTCACCGCTTCCATGAACTCATCCGTCGCGCGCACCGAATTGTTCGCGTTCTGGAAGAAGATCGAGCTGTATGCGTCGCCGTCGAGCGACGAATCGTACCCGGCTTCGATCAGCGTGTGGGCTTTCTTCTCTTCCTTCGCCTTGCACCACACGAAGCGCTCGATATCCGGATGGTCGACATTCAGAATCACCATCTTCGCCGCGCGCCGCGTCTTGCCGCCCGATTTGATTACGCCCGCGAACGCGTCGAAGCCCTTCATGAACGAAAGCGGACCGCTCGCCCGCCCGCCGCCCGAGAGAATGGCATCCTCTTCGCGCAGCGCCGACAGGTTCGAACCCGTGCCCGAGCCCCACTTGAACAGCATGCCTTCGGTCTTCGCCAGGTCGAGAATCGATTCGAGCGAATCTTTCACCGACACGATGAAGCACGCCGAGCACTGCGGCTTCGCTTCATTGGTCATCTTCCGGATCGAGTCCGCTTCCGCTTCATAGAACCAGCCGTAGCCGCGCGATTCCTTCACGCCCACGTTGAACCACACCGGCGAATTGAAAGCGGCTTTCTGGTGCAGCATCATGTGCGCCAGTTCGTCGCGGAAGTTTTCGCCGTCCTGCGGCGTCGCGAAGTAGCCGTCTTTGATGCCCCAGCCGGCAATCGTGTCGACCACGCGATGCACCAGCTCCGCCACGCTCGTTTCGCGCTCGGGCGTCCCCAGCTTTCCGTGGAAATATTTGCTGGCGACGATATTGGTGGCCGTCTGCGACCAGTCGGACGGTACCTCGATGTCGCGCTGCTCGAATATGACCGACCCCTTGTCGTTGCCGATGGTGGCATTGCGCGTCTCCCACTGGACCGCGTCATACGGAGTCTTGCCGCCGGCGTCTTTGCCCCCTTCCTGGCGGGCAGTAAAGTACCTCGGGAATTCGACCCCGACGGGTTTCGGATGGGTTGTTTTTTCAATCTGCAACCCTTCTATTGTCTCATTTGCTTTTACTTTTACTGTGCCTGCCGTGGCCATTTCTGCCTCCATCTGCCTGCCTTTAAGTTGTGGCGCATTTGCAATCTTGCCCCAATATGTTGTGTCCGTCAAGAGTAAATTTCCATATAATGTGGACTGGGCGACAGGATTAATGTTTCAAACGGCGCCACCGTTCGACCGAAAACGCGTTACCGTTTGCGCCGCCCAAGCTGTTCAGTATGATAGGAAACATGTTCCGGACAACGATGGGGATCGCGGCCCTCCTTACCGCTGCATTTTGCACTGGATGCGGGGTGGCCTCAACCGATCCCGACGGAGGCAGTAAACAGCAGTCGGAGACGGGCGTGTCCTCGTCCGGCTATCCAGCCGGCGAAGCGAAGGATGCCGGTTCCCCCGCCCTCGCCAGTTCCAGCGAATCGAAGTACTCGCGCGATCAGGAACCGGAAGGTAAGGAAGCCGAAAAGAAGTAACAGTAACGGGTGTGCAGTTGGTGCACGCGGGGTTTTGATGATACATCGGGGTATGGCATTCTTCGTAGCAGGCAGTCTGATGTTGAGCGCACTGGCCCGGCCTGCGCTTTCCCAGGAGCCTCCGTCCTCCCCGCAGCCGCCGGACATACCCAACGAAAACACGAAGCGGATTTTCTGGATCATTCCCAACTTCCGCACCGCGCCGCTTCCGGCTGTCTATAAACCGATCACTGTGCGCGAGAAGTTCGCCATTGCCAGTCAGGATACGTTCGACCGCGGCACCTTCGCGCTGGCCGCACTCTTCGCCGGCGAAGGTCAGCTAAGTAACTCGAACCGCTCCTTCGGACAGGGCGCGGAAGGCTATGCACACTACTTCGGCACCGCCTACGCCGACTTCGCTATCGGCAACTTCATGACCGAGGCCATTGGCCCGACGCTCTTCCATCAGGACCCGCGCTTCTTCCGCCGCGGCAAAGGCGGTTTTGCCTCGCGTCTTGGATATGCGGCGGGGGAGATTTTCCGCACCCACGGCGATAACGGACACAGGCAGGTTAACTTCTCTGAACTCATTGGCAACTCCGCCGCCGTGGCGATTTCGATGTCCTATTACCCCGAAAACCGCAACGTCGGAGACGCAGTCTCCAAACTCGGTACGCAACTCGGTGTCGATATGGCTTCCAACATCCTCAAGGAATTCGCCCCGGACGTGGCCCGCCACTTCCGCAGGCACCCGAAGCCGAACAACCCATGAGAAAGCGCGATCAGGGAATGATAGGGAGACTGATCACACCGCCACCACCCGCAGCCTCGGCCTCCAGCCGGCTCAGATAGAACGGATCGCTCGTAATCACCGCGAATCCCTCACGTCGAGCGCAAACCACCACGTGGGCGTCCGCGATATCCGACGTCCCCGTCTTCGCCGGCAGCGCGCCAACCTCTTGCGCGCGCCCGTCGAGCGGCACCACCTCGGTTTCCTCGCGCTGGATCATCCGCCAAAGCCTCACCTGCTTTGCCGGATTCCGAACCACCTGCGCCAGCGCCATAGCCGGCACCAGAACGCGCGCGCGCCCTCCTCAATCGCCGTATACAAAATGGAGAACACGCGCCGGTCGTTCCTCTCCAGCGCAATCAGCCCGCCGGCATCGAAGGTGATGCCGTTCACGCGGTGTTCCGTCGTTTCGACCCGTTTTTACGCAGCGCGAGCATTTTTCTCGCCCAGTCCCGCTCCTTCGGCTTCAGCGCCCCCGGTTTCCATCAGGGCTTCTTCCACCATCGCGCGGAACTCGGCCGTATGCTGCGAAGACTTCTGCACAGCGTGCTGTACGTAACCGGAAACGCTCGCCGACTCCCCCTGCCCGCACCCTCTTCCGCACTTCCGCCGGCTGGCTGTCGGGAAGTGTGATTGTCACCTTGGTCGTCGCCATACCAACGACCGCACTACAGCCTGTCATTTGTTTCCAGACCATTTATGTTTGAGGAGAAGAGCTTCCAGCAAAGCCGTTGGCCTTCGGAACGTCGTACCCTCAAGCAACCGGATCGCCTGCCCGAAATCGACGAGGCCACGCTCCGCCGCAAGATCGAGAACACCCAGCGTGCCGGTGACACGCAGGCCCTGCCGTTCGGCCGCGCGGACGCCTCTGCGCTCATCAATGAGCAACAGATCGGCATGGAGGGATGCCGCCAGGGCTATGGCGGCGGCTTCTCCTTTGTGAAGTCCGGCGTCGTCGACGGGTTCAAGGCCATCCGTTCTGATGACCTCAAGCCAGGTGGGAGGGTCGGCGATCCAACGCTGAACCGGCGGGGGCGCGATCGGATCGGAGAATTCCGTCTGGACCGCGCCGGGAAGCACCACTCTTTCAAACAGGCGGGGAAGAAGTTCAATATGGCCGATCAGAATCAGGTAGTTGATCGGGCCGGTGTCGGCGATCACCAGCCGCACGTATCAGAGCCCGAGTTCCTTTAAAGCTTGGCGCTCCTTCTCGAAGTCTTCGAGCGTATAGTCTTCGTATACGTTATGAGCCTTCAGGAAACCGTCCATCTGTAAACGTTCCAACCCCAGCACACGGCAGAGTTCAGGTTCCGTGATCCGTCCGGCCCTCAATTCTTCGAGAGCGAAGGACTCCAAAGCCCGGCGCGGCAGATCGCTGCCGGCCACGGCCAGGTGGTCAGCGATTTCGTCCGGGATATGCAGGATCACTTCCATGGCTCCACGCTACCCTTGGGGGTGGAAGGGAGTCAAGTAGCTCGTGGCGCTCTCAACCCACCCCCGTTCGTTTCATCGATCAGCGCTGCGACACTGGCAGGCATTCGCCCGGCATCCGTCAGAACGCCGCTTGCGGATTTCAGAACGCACAAGCACAGCGTTAGAGGTTTCGATTTGTTCTTCATGGCGGCTCGTTGCCAGCCCACATCACCCGGTGACGGCACAAAATCGCACTGCCACCCACTGCTCCCTCCCGTAAACTTTATTGATGAGCCCCCCGCCTCGAAATGTTCGATTATAAGTTGCGCTGCTTGCATGTTTGAGGCGTAGGCGGGCAACTTTCGACTGGCTCTGTGGGTACCATCGGCCACGAAGCTATCATAGACAATGCCGGTCGGACCCACTTCACGATTGAATGCCAGCCACTCTATCGTTTTATTGATATCCAGGAACAGCGCGTTCGTCATCGGCCTTCTTCTTCGTTCCAAATCCCACCTTCGCGTATGCTTGAGTCGCTCGGCGCTTTAACTCGCCCCTGTCACTTAGGCTTTGGTCCTCCACAAAACGGAATTCGTCCAGGTATCAAAAATCAACACCGCTGAAAACGGGCCTACAGGTGCCTCAAGCTTGCCTAGTTCCAGAGTGTGATCGCGCAAAAATCGCGTGAGCAATGCAACGTCGGGGAGCTGCTTCTCGTAGTAGAGAAGCAGGTCAACGCCGCTTCCTTCTGTCTCATATGAACCGGCCGCCTTGTCAGCAATCGTCTTGAGAAGTGGGGCGGTCTGTGAATACCTGAAGCTACCCTCAGGGTTCCCCTTCAAGAGCGATGCTCTGCGTTTTGCCAGCGCTTCGTCGGTGATCTCGGCCAACTCAATGTATTTCTCCTCGCCAGCTCTTGTGAACACAATATCCGGGTACGGTGGATTGCAGCTTCTGCCGTTTTGACTCACGAGACCAGCAGCCCCAGCGAATTGTCTAAAAATGCGCATTTCCCGCTCGGCTTTTGCCTCGGGCGACACGGGCTGCTTTAGCGCGCCGCAATCCCCGCCCGGCGTGGTCACAGTCGGACCGACTTCACCGCATTCAGTCTTGGGGCAGACGTATCGGCGTGTCGCAGCGGAATCACCGATCACCATGAAAGAATTATCGGAGGGACAGCGATGGCCAGTGCCAGCATAGTCAATCCTTTCGCCTAGTTCTGCGTGAAGTATCCGAGTTCTGGTCTCCAGACCCGCAGACAACCCTCTCGAGAACACATCCAGCTAAGAAGAAGGGGATTTGCAACGCCCGTACCGTCCAGCGAATTGTGGGCGATCAGGCTACCGCTCTCCCACAGCCGGCATTCGGGATGGAGGTCGCAATACCCGTAGGTTTTCAAGCCTTCTCCAGCTACGCAACTGAGGAAGCCCGCTGCCGTCCCGAGGGTCGAGTACCCTCAGGGATTGCCTTCGCATAGTTGCACTGAGCTATTGTCATTATATGGGCAGCGCCACCGCTCTCTCGGTCGAGGAGTATCTTCACACCAGCTTCCCGGATCTGGACCGCGAATACCGCGACGGCGAGCTTGTGGAGCGCACTTTGCCGGACTACCCGCACGGGAAAACTCAGGGCCTTCTCTTCGCCTTCTTCCTCGCGCTCGGAAGACAGTTCTCGCTCTATCCCTGCGTCGAAACCCGTATGAGGGTCCGTCCTACCCGTTTTCTGATCCCCGACGTCGCCGTATTTCACCCCAACGAGCCCGACGCGGTCCCCGAAGTCCCGCCGCTGATCGCAATCGAAATCCTGTCGCCAGACGACCGGCTCGGTGAAGTCCGCGAAAAGCTGGAAGAGTACCGCACGTGGGGAGTTCCGCATGTCTGGCTTGTGGATCCGCGGTCGCGCCGCTTCTACACCTGCGACGCCGGGTTCACCGAGACTTCATCGCTCCTGGTACCCGAACTGGGCATCGAAATGACGCCGCAAGATCTCTTCCGCTAGTCATCCCCTCTCCTCTGGCGCCCCGGTTTTCGCAGCCCGTTGTTACCATAAACGTTTCCCCCTCATGCCTCTGCGTTTCTATAACACGCTGACCCAGGAAGTTCAGCCCTTCGTCCCCGTCGACCCGAGCGCCGTCAAAATCTACACCTGCGGCCCCACCGTCTACGACTACGCCCACATCGGCAACTTCCGCACCTTCGTCTTCTACGACCTCCTGCGCCGCGTCCTGCACCTCAACGGCTTCAAACTCGATCACGTCATGAACATCACCGACGTCGACGACAAAATCATCCGCAACGCCGTCGCCCAGGGCAAATCGCTCAGCGAATACACCGACGTCTACACCAAAGCCTTCCTCGACGACTGCGCCATCCTCCGCCTCGAGCGCCCCGAACGCATCGCCCGCGCCACCGAGCACATCCCCGAGATGGCGGCCGCCATCCACAAGCTCGAAGAAACCGGCCACACCTATCGCAGCGACGGCTCCGTCTACTTCCGCATCTCCACCTTCCCCGGCTACGGCAAGCTCTCGCATAACGATTTCGAAGGCATCGTCTCCGGCGCGCGCGTCGACGTCGACAACTACGAGAAGAACGACGCCCGCGATTTCGCCCTCTGGAAAGCCCCCAAGCCCGGCGAGCCCGCCTGGGACACCGAAATCGGCACCGGCCGCCCCGGCTGGCACATCGAATGCTCCGTCATGGCGATCCAGTTCCTCGGCGCCACGCTCGATATCCACGCCGGCGGCGTCGACCTCGTCTTCCCCCACCACGAAAACGAAATCGCGCAGTCGGAAGCCCTCACCGGCAAGCCCTTCGCGCACTTCTGGCTGCATTCCGAATTCCTGCTCGTCGACGGCCAGAAAATGTCGAAGTCGCTCGGCAACTTCTATACCCTGCGCGATCTCTGCGACAAGCACGGCTTCGCCCCCGAAGCCATCCGCTATCTGCTCGCCTCGGTCCCTTATCGCAAGGGTCTCAACTTCACTTTCGACGGCCTGAAGTCAGCCGAGACCGCCATCGAACGCCTGCGCAATTTCAAGCTGCGTCTGGAATCGGCCAGATTTGACCCAGCAAAGCCCCCGGACGGCGTAAATCCGAAGTTTGTCGAAGCCGCCGCAAACGCCCGCCGCGTCTTCCGCGACTCGCTCAACGACGACCTCAACACCGCCGAAGCCCTCGCCGCCGTTTTCGAATTCGTGCGCGAAGCCAACACCGCGCTCGACCGCGGCGAATTCCACGCCCTCAACCGCGCCGACGCCCTCGCCCTCCTCGACGATTTCGATTCCTTCTTCGACGTCCTGAAGCCCACCGTGAAATCTGGCGGCCTCTCCGACGCCGAAATCGAGAAACTCATCGCCGAACGCACCGCCGCCAAGAAGGCCCGCGACTTCGCCCGCGCCGACGCCATACGCACGCAGCTATCCGAGCAGGGCATCATACTGGAAGATACGAAAGACGGCATAAGGTGGAAGAGAAAATAAAGCTCCAGACCCGCGCCATACACGTCGGCGACCGCAAGCGCACTGGTTCGTGGATTCCCGTCACCACCCCCATCCACACCGCCACCAGCTACTTCTACGACGACATCGGCGGACCTCGAAAAGGTCTTCGCCGGAGAGATGCCCGGGTGGAACTACTCGCGCCACGGCAACCCCACAAACGAGGCGCTCGAAGAACTCATGGCGTCGCTCGAATCCGGCGGCTGCGCCATGTCCTGCGGCTCCGGTATGGCCGCCCTGCATCTCGCCATCACCGCCGCGCTCATCGACCGTCCGCGCGTCATCCTCGCCGCCACCGCTCTCTACGGCGCGACCATCAACATGCTCATGAAGGTTCTCGCGCCCACCGGTGTCGAAACCTTCTTCGTCGACTTCAACGATGAGGCAGCCGTGGCCGAAGCCATCGCCGAACATAAGCCGGGCGCGCTGATTCTCGAAACGATTTCAAACCCCCTGACCCGCGTCGCCCCGCTCGACCGCATCGCCGCCATGGCGAAAGCCGCGAACGCAGAACTTATAGTCGACAGCACTTTCGCCTCGCCGCTCGTCATGCGTCCGCTCGAATTCGGCGCCACATATACGGTTCACAGCCTGACGAAATATCTTGCCGGACATGGCGATGTTCTCGCCGGCGTGGTTGTCGCCGACCGCGAAAAGCTGGACACGCTCCAGACACTCTCCCGTGCGCTCGGCCCGGTCCTTGGCCCGTTCGAGGCCTATCTCGCGATGCGCGGCATCAAGACGTACCCCGTGCGCATGGAACGCCACTGCGCCAACGCCTGCAAGGTTGCGAGCTGGCTGCAGTCGCATCCGAACGTCGACCGCGTCTACTTCCCCGGCGACCCCGCGCATCCCGACGCCGCCATCATCAAACGCCTCTTCGCGCAGGGAATGTATGGCGCGATCGTCAGCTTCGAAATGAAGGATGCCGATCAAGCCGCGATGTTCGCGCTGATGAACCGCTTTCGCATGGTCGTGCCTGCGACGTCCCTTGGTGACGTACACACCATGGCGTCATACTCCGCGATGTCCTCGCACCGCGAGCTTTCGCCGAAGCACCGCGCGCGTCTCGGCATTCGCGATAACCTGCTGCGTCTCTCCATCGGCATCGAAGCGGTAGAAGACATCATCGCCGACCTCGACCAGTCCCTGCGAAGTTAGTGGAGCCGGCTTCCTGTGTGGGGTGGGTTGCCAACCTGCGGACCGGTTGCCAACCTTTCCAGCCGCCCCAAGGCGGCCGTCCCTGAAGGAAGAGAGTATTCTCGGAAGAGGCGCTTGCGCCCCGCGATTACCCAGGTTTTATACCGGAATCACGAACGCTTTCGGCATTCGTACATCCAGTGTCGCGAGCACCGAATTATGCGCCCGTGCCAACTCCGCCAAATGACCGTCGGTCGTCTGCCGCCCCGTCCTTGCCCACGGGGGAAGGTAGGAGATGTCGTGGTCGTCGGCGAGGAACCCGAATGGTACGGCTTTCTGCTTCTTCAGTCTCACCAGAAGCGTCTTCGACTGCGCGACCGTCAGTCCATATTGCGCAGCCTGCGCCAGAACGCGGACGAACCCCAGTTCGGTAATCGGGCAAGTCAGTATTTCGTAGTCTTTTCCGTCCCCGAACCTCACCACCCAGTGCGCAACGCGGTCATGAAACTCGTGTTCGAGAAAGCCCAGCGCGACCAACGCGTTCACATCGAGAAGATATCTCACGGGAGATCTGACAGAATCTCCTGAACCTGCTCGCTGGTGAGCCGCGGAGCCCCGCGCCCGCCCGTTAGAACCGGGAGACCGGTAACGGGATCTCTTTTGATGGCGGCTCCGGCGGTCCGCGCATGCCGGGGAGTCAGGACTATCTGCCCGCTTTTCACGCTGGCGTCGAGGGGATCGCCGGGCCGAAGTCCCAGTTTCCGCCGAATAGGGCCGGGCAGGACAACCTGCCCCTTACTCGAAATGCGCGTCTGCACGGTAAGAAGATCTTACCTCTGCGAAGGGGGCCTTCATTCACGACTCCCCAGTGCCGCCCTCACTGGGTTCCGCATACCCAGCCGGCTTCTTTGCGCCGCGCGCGAAGAGTTCGTTGCAGAGCGCCCATGCCCTTCTTCTCGCCCGCTCCGAAAGATCGATTGCCCGGGCGTGTTCCGTTGTTGGCTTCAACTCCCGTTGAATCAATGTTCCGAGGTGGTTCATGTGCAGGCAGCTTTCCGCCCACCGTGTGAGAACGTCTTCAGAGATTTCAGGCATGCACCAATCATCGCCGAGTCCGCCCGCGCATTGAAGACCCCAGCGCCTCAATCTCCCACACCGTCAACTCTCTCCACTCCCCGATCTTCAACTCCCCAATCCCCACCGCACCGATCCCCGTCCGCACCAGCTTGACCACCTTGCTCCCGACCGCCTCCACCATGCGCCGCACCTGCCGGTTGCGCCCCTCTGAAATCCGTATCTCGATGTGCGAATACTTTCCCGCATCGCGCACCCGCCGCACCTCCGCCGGCCGCGTCGGCCCGTCGCTCAGTTCCACCCCGCGACGCAGTTGCTCCACCGCCTCTTCCGTCAGCGGCCCCGCGCACTTCGCCAGATACGTCTTCACCACCTTGTGATCCGGATTCGTCAGCCGTTCGGCGAACTGCGTGTCATTCGTCAGAATCAGCAGCCCGCTCGTATCCAGGTCGAGCCGCCCCACCGGCGACACAAACGTCCCGACATCCGCAATCAAGTCGTAAACCGTCGCGCGCCCCTCGGGATCCTTGAACGTCGTGATGTAGCCCGTCGGCTTGTACAGCAGCACGTATACGCGCTCCTGCGCCCGCAGCGGCTTTTCATCGAACAGGATTTTGTCGCGCTCGAAGTCGATCCACTGATCGGGATTCTCCACCACGCGTCCATTCACGCGTACGCGCCCCGCGTGAATCCAACTCCGCGCCTGAGTCCGCGAACCCAGCCCGGCTTTTGAAATGACTCTCTCGAGGGTCTTCGTTTTCAGTGCAGGATTACCTTAGCCAGACCCGTATTCCCACCGCTGTCCGCCACGCGAATCACCAGCAGGTGCTCGCCCGCCGGCACCGTATCGATATGCAGCCGGAACGATTCCGCCTGCGAATCGAGTATCCCGTCCACCGGCGCGATTGGCGTCCATACCCCGGCGTCCAGCGCATATTCCGCCCGCCGAATCGCCGACGCCGCATCCTGCGCATCGAAGCTCACGTCGACCCCCGCGCCCGTGCGCTTCACCGGCTGCACCCGAATCACCGGCGGCGTGTTGTCGATCAGCACCGGCGAACTCACCAGTTCCGTCTCCTTCGCATTCGCCGGCGGATTCGACTCCCGATCCGACGCCGTCACCTTGAAGTAATACCGCCCATCCGCCAGCGCATCGCCGTCAATCGTGTACGACGCCTCATGCAGATCGCGCTTCAGCGGAATCCAGTCGCGCTCGCCCTCTCCGCGAAAATCCAGCTCATACACCAGCTTGTCCCCGTCCGGATCGTCCGCCTGCCACGAAATGTTGAGCTGCTGCTGGGCCGCCCGCGACAGCGTCTGCGTGGGCGTGCCGGTCGAACTCACCGGCGTCGCATCCCCCGTATCGGTCACCGTAACACTGTAAGGCGTCGATGCCAGACTCGCCGTCGACCCGGCTTTCGCCCCGGTTCCCGAAAGAGACCCCGCCGGCGTCACCGTCGTCAGCACCGTAATCGCCCGAATCACCGGCGGATTATTCTGCGGCAGATACGCCGCCGTCACGTTTTCCAGCGACACGCCCGTTCCCGAAAGCTTCGCCTCATACTGCAGAAACCGCGCATTCGGACTCGCAATCTGCGCCCCCTGCGGCAGTGGCGCCGACCACTCGCTCCACGTCGCATCCGGCCTCAGACTGTTGCCCGACCGCGTCCGCATGGCAACGGAACCCGCGCCGTTCTCGCCCTGCCAGCGCAGCCTGCCCCACTGCGCCACACTTCCCGCATCGAATACCGGAGACTCATACGTGCCGCCAGCCCCCGCGCCTTCCAGGCGATAAATCTTCCCCATGTTGCCTGTCGCGGCGAGCAGCGCGCCCCGCCATTCCACCAGCCTCGTCGCCTGCGACTCATTCGTCTCCGCTACCAGCGTCAGTTTCCGGTCCGGCGTCAGCCTGTAAATCCGCCCGCTCGCATCCGTGCCGAAATAAATCTGCCCGTCGCGCCCGGCCAGAATGTCGTAAACGTTTTCCTCTTTCGAACTCCACAGCGTGTCGACCGTGTTATCCGCGTTGATGCGATAAATCGCGCTCTTCTCGACCGGCGTCGTATCCGTCGCCACCGCCGTCGCCGTCGTCACCTGCGGCGTCGGCGCCTGCTCCGCCGGTTTCGCCGGGCTGGGCGGCACAGGCTTGATGTCGCCGCCCGCCGCAGCCGTCACCGTGATGCTCGTCGTCATCGTCGGCGTCGTATCCTGCTGTTGCTGAATCGCCTGAATACTCTGCGCCTTCTTCTCGAGCGACCCCCCCAGCGCCACCGCGTACACGCTCCCATCCGCATTCGGCGACACCGCGCGAATCTCCGGCAGATTTGAATCGTACAGCGCAAACGCCTTGTCCTTCGCCGTTATACGATACAGAATCCCGTTCGGCTCCGTGCCCGCCAGCAGCCGCCCCTGCGCATCGATCATCAGCCCGGTTACGTTGCCCTGGCCAGTGACGTAATAGGGTTCGCCCTTGCCCGCGCCGGTAATGCGAAATACGCGGCCGTCGTCGCCCGTGCCGGCGTAGAGCGTCCCATCCGCCGCAATCGCCAGCGACCAGATGTACTTCGTCTTCGGATCGAAATACTCCGCGGCTTTGCCATTCTCAATTCGATAAATCTTCCCGTCGGGCGAACTCGCCGCAAACAACACCCCGGCCTTGTCCACCGCAATCGCGAACACCTCGGGCCGATCCGCCGTCCATACCAGCTTCGACGTTCCGTTCTGCTCAATCCGGAAGACTCTGCCGCGATGCCCGGTTGCGGCGTACAGCGCTCCGTCCGGCGCCGTAACCACGCTCCAGATCACCGGCTGCTCAGAAGTAAATAACGTATCCAGCTTCGGCGCCAGCGACAGCCGCCCATCGCGTCCCAGCGACACCCCGTCAAACTTGCCCTTCACGAAATCCGAGAAGCTGGTCATCTCCCATGTCGAAGTCGAAGACGCAAACGCAGCCGAGCTCAGCGCCAGCATCGCGAGTACACGCGGCGCCAGCCGCGTTCGCGCTCTCACTCCCTCACCTCAACCTGCACCGTCTTCGATCCCGTCACCATCATCTCCCCGGCATCGATCACCAGCTCCGCGATTTTCGAATTGCGGTTCTGCGACAGGCTCTGCGTACTCCCCAGCACCAGTGCGAGCGATGGCGGCGGATCCGGCAATTCCTCTCCCGCGACCTCATACGCCGGCTGCGCACGCCACACCCTCACATACGCTTTGTCGCTCGGCCGCAATCGTCCCACCGTCGCAATCGACTGCTCCGGCGACAGCGGCGTCTCCGCCACAATCTGCCTCAGCTCCGCGATACTCGTCTGCGAACCGTCCGCTACCGTGAAGAACAGAATTCCCGGCGCCGTCCCCGGCGGAATCCTGTACTTCAGCGACCGCGTCAGTTCCACGCCGTTCTCGCCGTCCAGCTGCGTCAGGATCTCAATTGTGTCGCCCGGCTTCACTTCCCGTCGCGAAAGATAAACCTGCGCGATGGTCAGCTGCTTGTTCGTGTCGAACGCCTCCAGCTCAAGCGAGACGCGCTTCAGCTTCAGCGCATCGAACCCGGTCTGCATCAGATACGAAAGCGGTATCACGGTTGAATTCGCCGCCAGCATCGCCGTGCCGCCCTCCGCCGCAAAAATGTTCCGCAACTCGACCGGGTCTTTGCGGTTCTCAAACTCGAGTCGCCCGCGTACCGCGATGCTCGACACGCCGTTCATTCGCTGCGTCGCGTCGATCGTCGACAGCAGCGCCATCTGCGTCAGGTACGGTGAAAGGAAGCGGTCGTTCACCATCTGCATGTGATAGTTTTCGACGCGCCGGTTGTCGCCTCGCACCGTAATATCGAGCGGCACCATCTGTGCGCGCACGCCCAGCGTCCCCGCGATAGCCGTGTCGCGGTCCTGCGAAATCACTCCCATCAGCTCGTGCGCCGCCGAAATCTTGAACGACGTGTTCAGATTCGGCAGCAGCGCAATCACTTCCGACCGCGTGAACGGCAGATCCGTCGGACCCACCGCCAGGAACCGGTGCCCGAACGCGTAAATTTTGTTGCCGTCGATCGCCGTCACCGTGCCGTCCGCGCCCACGCTCAGATCGCCGGTCATCAACTCCACGCTGATCATCGACCCCGGCTGCAGCTTCGACGGATCGCCCATGCGATCCTCCGGCGCGCCGCCCGTCGAGATCCCCTGGCGCGGTTCGAGGCCCAGCTTCCGCAGCCCGGACGCAAACTGCTCCACCGCATTCGCCGTAAATCCGCTCAGCGCGAGCGGCGTCGCCACTTCCGTCATGCGCGTGTCGCCGGATCCCGCATCCGCCCGCGCCGGCAGAAGCGACGCCACGTCCCCCGCAGCCCGGCGCGGCGCCGCACCGCCGCCCGCGTCCACCCGCATCATTTCCTCGATCGGCCGAATCCCCGCGATCGGATCTTTCGCAAACGGATAAGCCAGCGCCACCGCGCCGATCAGCTTGCCATCCACATACACCGGACTGCCGCTCATTCCCTGCATAATCCCGGTATGTTCCAGCGGGCCACCCGACAGTTTCCCGAGAATCACCGACTCATTCGGACCCGTGTTGGTCAGAACGCCCAGAATTTCCACTTGAAATTCTTCGATCTTATCGCCGCTGAAAACCGTCCTGCCGACGCCATGCATGCCCGCCCGCAAATCCCTGAGGGGCATGATGTTGAGGGCCGCGCGCGCACCCCCTGCGTCGAGCACCACCAGCAGCGCGCCGAGGATGGCCAGGCGGTTCACAGTACCCGTCGCTAGGCGGTTCACAGTATTAGTGTAGTTGCCGGCCACATCCGTTTGGACGCCGCAACGGCGCGCGAGTTACAGGATGATCCCGCCAGTACTATATCCGGATAATATTTCGGCGCCGCCGGGAAAGCAGATATCATAAGGAGATGGGTGATTCCCTCCTGACCCCGACGTTAGCGGATTCCCAAACTACAGTTAACGGGAAGTCGTCATTCGCCTGGGGCACCATCGCCTGGGTTTCAATACTTCTCGGTATCTGCTATGCGCCGGTCCTGGCCGCCCTGGTCCGCCAGTGGTTCAACGACGCCGACATGGGACACGCCTTCGCTGTCCCCATCTTCGCCGCTTACATCGCCTGGAGGAAGCGTGATGAGATCTCGGGCCTCGCTCCCCATCCCAACTGGTGGGGACTCGCCGTCATGCTCTGGGCGGGACTGCAGCTCTATCTCGCCACCCTCGGCGCGGAACTTTTCCTCGCGCGAACGTCCTTTGTCATCTCGATCATCGGCGCTGTCCTGCTCCTCGGCGGCTCGAAGTACGTGAAGGTTTTCGGATTCCCGCTCTTCCTTCTCTTCTTCATGGTTCCGATTCCGGCGGTGATTTACACCCAGATCACATTTCCGCTTCAGCTTTTCGCCAGCCGCGTCGCCGAATCCACCATCGATCTGCTGCAGATTCCCGTCATCCGCGAAGGTAACGTCCTGATCCTCCCGCAGCAGACGCTCAATGTGGTTGAGGCCTGCAGCGGCATTCGTTCGCTGCTGACGCTCTCGTTCCTCTCGCTTATCTACGGCTATTTCTGCGAGAAGCGCACGTGGGTACGCATCGTGCTTTTCTTTTCCACCATCCCCATCGCCATTCTCGCCAATTCCGGGCGCGTGACTTTCACCGGAGTCGTTTCCCAGTTCAATCCCGATCTTGCCGAAGGCTGGTTCCATGAGGCGCAGGGCTGGGTGATCTTCATGATCGGCCTTTTCATTCTCGTCGGCGTGCATCAGCTGATCGTTCGCACCACGAACTTCGTCCAACACCGTCACCACACATGAAACTCCTGCAGAGCAAATTCGTCTACGCCCTCTCGCTGGTCCTGATGCTTCAGGCAGTGCTCTTTTACTCCGCCTCCCACGGCGAAGCCACCCCGCTCGCCGCGCCGCTCGCCGCATTCCCGGACAACATCGGACCCTGGCACCTGTACCATGAGGACCAGATCGATCAGGACACCCGCGATGTTCTCCGCGCCGACGACTACCTGACCCGCGTCTATGTCGGCCCCCATGGTGGCGCCAACCTCTTCATCGCCTATTTCAAAACGCAGCGCGAGGGACAGTCGCCCCACTCCCCCAAGAACTGCCTGCCTGGCTCCGGATGGGAGCAGGTCAAGAGCGGACGCGTCGACATCCCGGTCGCCGGCAGTTCCCCGATTAACGTCAATCAGTACGTAGTCGAGAAGGGCCAGTCGCAGGCAGTTGTTTACTACTGGTATCAGTCCCAGGGCCGCGTCATCGCCGACGAGTTCGCCGCCAAGTTTTACCTGGTTTCCGATTCCATCCGCCATCACCGCAGCGACACCGCGCTGGTCCGCGTCTGGGTGCCGGTTGTCGGCAGCGACTCCGGGCCCGCCGAAAAAGTCGGCATCGACATGATTCGTTCCTTCTACCCGGCCGTCAAGGCCTACCTGCCCCAGTAACTTCTGCGAAGGTGGGGCAGGTTGCCAACCTGCAGCGGAGTTGCCAACTCCGCTCGCCGTTTGCCACGTCAAACGCCTGGCCGCGGGCGATGGTGAACTTGCAATGAACCTGCTCTATCTCTCGGGACCGCCCTTTTGTGCCCTCGGCCGCCGGGCCGGCAGCTGCGCCGACGGCTGACCCTCCGGCGGCGCCGATCCAGTCTTCGCTGCAGCTTGTTGAGACACCCCATCCGGCGGGGAGAGCAGCCAGCGCTCAAACATCATTCCCAGCGCCAATCCCATGACGAGTGATCCGGCCGCCGCCATGAATAAAGCCCAGCGGTAAGCCTTCGAACACTTCTCTGCCACTTCGCCTGTGAAACGCGCCGCGGTCGCCGCTGCCTGAGAGATTTCCGAATTCAGGGAGGCGACTGCTTTTCGCGCGTCCTCCGCCGCGCCGCGATAAACGCTCGAAAGACTGTCCGCGGTCGTTGCGAACTCGGCGCAGACGTTCTTCATCCGGTCTGAGATCGCGGCGAGAGCGTCAGCCGTTTTAGGGATCGTGGACCGCATGAATTCCTGCCGCAGATTCTCATTGATTTCGCCCGCCACCGCCGCGGGGCTGATGCCGTTCGCGATGTCGGCCGGGAGTGCCGTCAGTTTCCGGCTGAGAGCGCGTGTGATAAGCTTCGCTCGCCGCGCTCATCCTGCCGATGTTGTCGATCGCAGTCGCCAGAAGCTTGTCAAGCCGCTCGCGTTCCTCGGCAACACGCGAAGGCGCCTGCTCGATCAGCAGCACCAGAAACTGCATCGCGCGGAGAAGCCGAAGCATCTCGTCGTTCTCGGGAAGAGAACGGCAGTGGCGGAGTTCCCGATAATACTCCGCGCGGACTTCTTCCGGAAGCGCGTCGGCAATGCGGTCGATCAGATCCGGTTCGGCGCGGCGTATTTCGACCGGCTCGACGAGCGGTCTTCACGGGAGAAGCAGTTCCTTCACCTTGTCGAATTCTGCGAACATTCGCCGCCGGTAGCTTTGCGCCCGCATCACCAGCGAGGCTTTCTGCAATTCGGGCGTGAGCGGCGGTCCTGCCCGCTACCCGGCCCAGCGTGACGCCGTAGTTGCGAGCGGCATTTTCCAGATCCGCCAGCCGGTAGTCGAGCCGGATGATGGCAGGCTGAAAACGCTTCCGGAATTCTTCTGCCTGCTCGCTCTCCTGCCAATAAGTAAAATCGGTATGTTCGGTGAGATTGTTCTCGACTATCACGTAGGCCACGCGATCCTCAAGTGCCGCGGCCCAGTCAGAACGCTTTCCACACTCGCCGGATCGGACGTCACCACGCCGATCGCCGTAAAGACGATCCCGGCAGCTCGGCCACATCGGGATACATCTTGTCGAACCAGTCGTGCGTGATTTGCCCCGCGCCCGCTCCCATGTCGGCGAGAATCGCCGGCGCATCCTCGGCCAGAATGTCGACGAAAGCATCGAGGCCTGCCGGGGTATGAATATTGATCTTCGGCACGCGGCCGCCGAAGAAATGAGTCAATGAGCCTTTCGATTTATTCTCGGTATCGAGATCGAGCAGGGTGACCGGAATCCGATTCTCCTCGAACCATTCCGCCAGCCCCGTCATGACACTTGTTTTCCCCACGCCGCCTTTGCCGCCCATCGAGAAAATGACTCTCTTCTCGGCGCTGACGGCGACTCCAGCAGCTTGCTCTGCGATCGTTTTCGTTGAATTGCTCATACCGCTGACTCCTGGCGACTGAGGCTCCTGCCGGCTCTGCTCTGTCGTCGTGTCACATTCACGGGGTTGCGCTGCGCCGGCTTCGCGACATAGCAACTCGTTGCTTCGCGTCTCCTCCGTGGAAAGCCAGACCCGGGATCTGGCGGCTTCCTGTTCATCCAGCTTCTTCTCGACCACATCGAAACCCGCGGCGGTAATGCTGTATTGCGTGAATTCACCGTATTTAGCCCACTTCTTTTCACGCAGATACCATAAAGCCGAGCCGAGTTCTTCGCGCGTACATCCGGTCAGCTGCTCCAGATCGAGAGCCGTAAGTCCCGGCAACTCACTTGCCGACTGCCGATAGAGAAGACACAGCACCGCCAGCCTGCGCAGTTGCTCGCCTCTGATACCCTCGAAAAACTCCCGCCCTCGCAGACGAAACCTCTCCGGATATTTCGTACGGTCAAGGAGAGCGTCATACTGTTCGCGCCTGACCGGGTCGGAAAGAGTTTCGTAGGCCTCCCGTGATCCGCAGAAAAGTCTCCGGCGTCGCCGGTGCCGGGATTGTCCGGGTGAAAGCGGCCTTCGAGCGTGCGGTATACACGTTCGATCGCTTCTTCATCTGCCTGCGGCCCGATTCCCAGGATTTCATAGTGATCGGCAATCGAGACGTCTTCTCCGGCTCCTATAACGGGCTGCGATGTCCAGCGGGAGCGCGTCTTTATTGTGGGAACGGGGCTCGGCGTTCGCTGAATCCGTAGTAGCACCATGTGGCGAGGGCGCGAAATTCCAAGCGGTCTTCCAGCTTGCTCTCGACCACATCAAAACCTTCCGCGGTGATGCTGTACGCCGTGAATTCCCCGAGCTTTGCCCACTCTTTCTCGCACAGATACCAAAGGGCCGAGGTCGAGTTCTTCGCGCGTGCATCCCGTCAGCCGTTCCAGATCGAGGATCGAAAGCCCCGGCGCTTCATGGGTGCTGATCCTCTGCCGATAGAGGAGACAAAGCACCGCCAGCCTGCGATTTTGCCCGCCTCTGACGCCATCGAAGAACTCACGGCCGCGCAGCCAGAATCGCATCGTGCCGCCGGTCTCTTGCCGCAAAACGTTATACTTTGCGCGTTCGGCCGGGTTGGAAAGAGTCTCGTAGGCCTCTCTGAGACGCAGAAAAGTATTCGCGTCGCCGGTACTGGGGTTGTCAGGGTGAAAACGGTCCGCCAGCGTTCGGTAAACGCGCTCGATGGTCTCTTCGTCCGCGTGCGGACCAATTCTCAGGATCTCGTAGTAATCGGCGTCAATAACGTCTTCGTCGTGCGCCCTCGGCCGTTCCGTGTCTAACGCAAGCGCTCCGGCTTGCCGGGAATGAGGCTCGACGTTTCCGAAATCTGTTGAGGACATTTCAGGAGCCTGAAAAAGTCAACGCCGGGATTCTTTTTTAAGTACTAGTCAGTATGTCCGCCCAGCTCAATTCAGGGCAAGGCCGACATTGGTGGATACCTGTTGGTTGACTAACTGAGTTCTAACCAGGGATGTCGCCATGGTGGTGCTTCGGGTGGAGAAGCCGGGTGAGAATTAGAGACGGCCCGCCGTCCAGGATGGCTACCGATATTGCTGAACGGGTCACAGCCCGCCCAGTCGAATCACACTCGGTCGCCGAAACGCTGCGCCCCGCGGGCTTTGGCTTTTGCGGCCTCGACTTCCCGGTCTCGCGGAGGCGCCGTCGTTTCGAGTGAAAGCAAGAGGCGTGTAGAGATCCCCGCCACCTGATCCACCGCGTCCTGGAACAGTTGTTCGTTTGCCTTCGACGGTTTGTTAAATCCCGTGATCTTCCGGACGAATTGGAGTGATGCCGCGCGAATCTCCTCTTCCGTAACTGGAGGGTCAAAGCCATCAACGATAGCAGTGAGATTGTTCGGACCTGATACTGCGTCCAGTGCCCCTGTCCTGCACCTCGAATTTCACTGAACGGTGATCCTCGCACGAACTGATCCTCGGAAGGTTCCGCTTCAAGGCGAGGAGCATCACCGGAAGAACAGGATCGAGAGGAGAAAAGTCCGGTGCTATGCCAGGCGCCGCCGAAAAATGAGAATCACTGCCAGCATTACCACCCCGGGAATCAGCAATACCCGCGGCTCAGGTGCGACGCTTGCGGCACTTGATGCCGGCTCAAAACTGGCCGTCACTGATATGTCGCTCGTCGAGTCGTTCGGCGCCGTAAGGTCCAGCGCGACAAAATATGACAGTTCGGAGCTCGAAGTGGCAAATACAGCATCCGTCCCGACCAGGCTGCCGCTGTCAAACGAGCTGAGTGATGCGGATGAAGTTCCGTCGCACAGGGGGTCTGTTGAGGCGCCTGAGCAGAAAAACAAGCCAAGGTCCACGATAGGAGCGCCACTGGGCGTGAGCACTAAATTCATCCCGCTGGGCGCATTGCTCACTTGAAAATCGAACATAACCAGATCACCGCCCATGATGTTGCTGTCAAATGGATCCGCGCTGTTCAGGAAGGCTTCCGCGGTGATGGTCGCCCCGTCCGCATCGCATGTATAGAAGTAAGAGACGGAATTTCCATCGGTAAATGTTGAAGACGGTGAGATCAACGAAGGGCAGGACGTGGGGCCGACACCCTGGGCAGGGTTTTGGCTGCCAAAGTTGCCGCCGTAGCTTGAATTTCCCGATACGTGCGACGCTTGTGCGCTGACCGCGAGGGTTACGGCCGCGACGACCACCCCAATAATCCTGAGCATAACTATACCTCCCCGAACGAAGGGAGTTTAACACCTTTCTCCCTGTCTGACCAAAGTCAATCGGTATCAATCGGTATCAATCGGTACCTTGTTTGGCCCGAAAGTATGTTCGACAATTGCAGAGTTAATGGACCGAACCAGCCAGACGCTCGGCCCGGTGTGCGACCAGCAGAAATCCGAAGGATGACGCGTCTTTGGCGAGGGCGTTCAATTCGGTGAGGATGTTTTTCTTGCCGTTCGCGTGGTCGATTTCTGCCATCGTCAGGCGTCCTTCCAGTTCAAAGCCGGGCATACCGGCCTTTGTGGCGTCTCGGATGACGGAACGGAGATCCTGCATGGCGGCGGCCGCGTTACCTTCGCCGCCGAGTGCTGCAAGCACCTGGGCTGAGACAGTTTGAGCGCTGAAGCGCAGGCTTCGCGGCGCATCTGCATTCACTGCGTTATTAGCAATGCCAAGCTCTTTCTCGGCGCCCGGCACCATTTTTTGCGCCAACAGAGACTTCACCAGAACCAGGCGGGCTGCTGCCGCGTCGGAGGCGTCCTTCTCCTGCTCGAACTCTTGTATCGCGGGACGAATCGTAGACTCTGCCTGGGACGCCCGATCGCTTTCCAGATATAGCGTTGCCAGTCCGATTTTGGTCGATGCTGCAGCGCCCTTTTGCCCCATCTCTTCCTGAATCTTCAGGGCTTCCCGGTAGGATTGTTCCGCATTGGGCAGGTCGTCGCGGGCTACCAGGATATCGCCCAGATTATCCAGGGTTTGGGCCAAATCCGACTTGACGTTCAGCTTTCGCTCGAGGGCCAGGGCTTCACGGCATTCCAACTCGGCTTCGCTCACCTTCCCTTGTTCGAACAAAACCGCCGCCAGATTGGTCTTGCTTCCCGCAAGTGCCCTCTCGTTACCTGCTTCCTGAGCCGCTGAAATGGCTTGCTCATACGAGGCCCGCGCCCCTGCCAGGTCGCCCTCCTGGTCCAGAAGATTCCCGATGTCCTCAAGCGTATTCGGAATCTCACTTTTGAAGCCGATGTTCTGCTGGATCTTCAGCGCCTCCTGATAACGATCCTTTGCCTCACCCAGATGCCCCTGCGCCGCCAGAACGATTCCGAGGTTGTTCAGGGCGCCTGAAATGTCACGCTGGGCCCCGATTTTCCGCGCCAGCGCCAACGCCTGCTCGAAAAGATTCCGCGCGGCCTCCAAATCACCTTGGTCGTTGGCGATGTTCGCCAGATCGTTTACGGCGCGCGCGGTATCGAGGTCGTCGCCCAGATCCATGGCAATCCGGCGCGCCTGCTCGCAGGACCGGCGGGCTTTGTCCATTTGCCCCAGCCTCCGTTGCGCGTCGCAACTCCAGGTGAGTGCGCGCGATTTGAGCAGACGCGCACCGGTGGCTTGCGCTTTCTCGGCGGCGTTGCTTGCCACCTCCAGTCCGCGTTTCAGATCCCCCAGAGAGGCCGCCGTTTCGGCTTCTTCCAGATCGATGCGCGGATCGTTGCCCTCGGGCTTCGCCAACTTCCGGAGCGACGTAAGTGTTGCCAGACCGTCCTGCCCTTTACCCCCCGCTCGCTGGGCCTCGGCAAGTTTCAGGCCGTAGTCCAGATTCTGAGGAGCGTAGTTATAAAGACGCCGGTATGCGTCAATCGCGGCCGGCCAGTCGCTCGCCATCCCCCGATACCGGCCTTCTATAGAAGTTCGATCTTCAAACGAAAGGCTCTTGGACAAGTCGAAGGCCTTTTTTGCCTCCTCCTTTGCTTCTCCGTCGTAGCCGAGCATGGACAAGGCTTCGGCTAACGAGGCATGTACGAAAGGAAAAGCTTCATCACTGATGGCCGCCCGTTGCAAATAACCGCGCGCCTGCATCGGCTCATATGTCCGCAGCTTTGCCAATCCCTGGAAATAAAGTTGCGCGGCTTCGGTGGAAGGCTGCGTTGCCGCGACCTGACGTTCCCCCTCTGCGGAAATCTGGCCCAACCCCATCTTGATTCGAATCCGTTGTCCCGCCTCGCGCACGAGCTGGGCAATCCCGGACTCCGTGCCATCGGCTTCGAGTGAGTCGATGGTCTCGCCTGCAGCCGTATCCTGAATCGCCAGGTCCAAATGAATCCGGCCGCCGTCCAGGTCGGTATAAGAACCCACGATCACGATGTCCGCGCCGCGGTTATGAAGCCAGTGGAGACTGGTTTTCCCCATGCTGTCCAGGCGGGCAAGCCCGAGGTCTTTCCACATCTCTGCGGACTCCTCCCCGGATATGGCGCGCAGTTTCCCGGTGCTGGCCAACTCGGTGCGCAGACCATCCGCCAGGCCGGTAGACACCCAATCGACTTCAGGACGTCCGGTGATATTGCGGAACCCCATGACCGCCAAAGAACTGCGCCGTTTGGTCTGCATATGCCGAACTGCGTATACGGATAAAATTGCGGCCAGGATGCACGCCGCCGCCACTGCCAGCCTCAGCCTCAGCCTGGCCGCGGAACGCGCTCGGAAACGCGCCGGCACGGCGGGATTTCCCGTCTCGGCGGTGTAAAGGTTGTAGAACTGCAGCTTCAACCCGTGCTTCACCGGGTGCACGCCCAGATCGTGGAGATGCGGGGCCCATTGCTTAAGGGGAAGCAGAATATCGGCGACGCTTTTCGATACCAAGATGTGACCGCCGTCGCCCGCATCCATGATTCGCTGTGCTATGTTGATGCCGCTGCCGGCGGCGTTCAGGTTCTCATTGATGTCGGCGACGCGATAGATCGCGCCCGTGTTGATCCCCATTCGCAGCTTGAGATCGGTGCCTTTCAATTTGGAGGACACATCCAGAGCGGTCTCTACACAGGCCAGCGGGTCGCCGAAAAATACCAGAGCTATTCCGTCCCCGGTGGGAAGGCGGATCAGGTTCCCGGAGCGCTCGGCATCGCGCGCCTGGGGCGTGCTCAGCACGATATCCTGAAGTTTACGAATTCCCTGGCGCTGTTCTTCCATGGGCCAGGCTGAAAAGGCCACCAGATCCATGAACAGGACATGCGCGATTTCCAGTCTCCCGGGCGCCCCTGTGCCCGAGGCTTCGCTTTCATTGGCGTAAACCTGAACCGGATTCAGCTCTTTGTCTGTCTGATCCAACCCCTTTTTTGCCTGTTCAAGCGCCGCTCGCACTTCGCTCATCGTCTGGAACCGGGCGGCAGGCAACTTTTGCAGGCAGCGGTTCACAACGGCAGAGAGGCTCGGCGCTGCGTTCAGCGGCCCGGGCTCGTCGGCGATGGCCGAATCCCCGCCCAACGCCTGGCGGCCGGTCAGCATTTCGTACAGCACCAGGCCGAATGAGAATATCTCCGAGCGGGCGTCGGCCGGTATGCCTCGCGTCTGCTCTGGAGCCATATAGGCAGGAGTCCCCATGATGGCCATCGTTTGCGTGCCATCGGCATCCGCCGCAACTTTCGCCAGGCCGAAGTCCAGCAGCTTTGCAGACCCATTGGTGGTCAGCATGATGTTCCCGGGCTTCAGATCGCGATGGAGAATTCCTCGCGCGTGCGCCTCTTCCAGTGCCCCGGCAACCTCCAGCGCCACGCGCACGCATTCCTCGGCCGGAAGCGGCCCGCGCAGTGGCTTTCCCTCGATGTACTCCAGCACCAGATAGTCCGGACCGACGTCATGAATCTGGCAGATGTGGGGATGATTCAGAGCCGCAATGGCGCGCGCTTCGCGCTGGAAGCGATCGTTGAACTGTTCCCGCAATGTCTTGATGGCAACGTCGCGGCCGAGCCGCGTATCCCAGGCTTTGTAGACCTGGCCCATCCCTCCCGCGCCGATTTGGCCCTCGATGCGGTAAGGTCCCACAAAGGATCCAGGGACCAACGTCCCGGCATAACCCCGCCTGTCGGAACTTTCCGAGGCCCGACGCTCCGCCGCGCCGTTATCGCTGGGCAGTGCCAGCAGCGTCTCTACCGCGCCACGCAGTTCCGGATCGGCCTTTTGCAGCAGGAGGGCACCTACGCTGGGGTCGTTATTCAGAACCGCCTGATACAAGTCTTCGGCTTGCTTCCTGCGCCCCGGCGACATCTGGTGCAGAGATACCGGCGGCGGAAACATGGATCGATTCTCGCACTATTCGGGGCTACGATTCATTCACCTCGTTGGCCCGTTTCTGAACGAAATTGTTTGCCAGGGTATTGGAACTTCGGTCTGCCGGCAGGATGCCAGTATCCAAGAGCCTGCTGTCGACTCGTGGGACGCATCCGGGCGATCGGAACGGTGCTCGCACCCTCCATTGGCGATCAAAAATCGTCTTCGACTCCGAGCTGCCGGGGACACCCTCGTATCAGGAACAACTCCCCCGAATCTTGATTCAGTCTCGAATCATCAGTTCCCACCATTCTGCTCGATCACACGGAGATCGAAGGGAATACGACCTGAAACTGGACTGGACCCGCGGACGACTCGCAGCTCAACGGGCGCGGGTGACGCTCCGAGACATGGGTGACTCTGGAGCCGAACCGCGGATTTGGCATGCAGGTTACGATCGCGAGTGCCGCTGGCGGGCGGCAAACTGACCCGATCAGTTCCCTCAAGCCGAACGACGGGACTTCCGTCCGCGATCCGCATGTTTCGAGGACATGCGCGGGCGGTATGTCGCGAAATCGTTCGTATGGACGCTCACGTCCACGAAGCCCTGAGTCGCTCTACTTGATCTCGCCTGCGTACCCGCCGCCCGGCTCTGTCGGAGGGGGTAAGGGTGTCGTTGTGTAATCGTCCAGTTCGAGCGTTTCGTAAAGTATGTTGAGGAAAATGTTATCCCTGCCGACCTGATCGCCGGACAGAAAGCCAATTCCGCAGTAGCCGTCATTGACGGAGTTGTCGCTGAACTGGTTCCCTGAACTGCCGGTCCCGGCAATGTCGGCGAGACCGCATCCGGTTGGGAACAGTATGTGGCTTATGTGGTTGGCCCAGTAAACTCCGGAAACCGAACCCTGAATGTTAACCCCGTTCAAAATGTCGACGTTGTTGATTATGTTGCTCTGGACATGGGGTCGGATCGCACCGTTTACGAATATCCCGGACTGTACGTTGCTGATTACGTTAGCGGCGATGTAAACGTCATTCCCCGCCGAGCGCAATACCACCCCCTCGCTGCGCTGATTGAGACACGCGGCGGGCGGGATGCTTCCACAGTTGCCCTGCGTAATGGTGTTGCCGGTTATTTGTCCGGTCGCTCCGAGTGCCAGGAAAATCCCGAACTGGTTCACTCCAGTGCTCGGCCCGATCCCGTCTATTGAATTGTTGCTGACAAATGCCGTCTCCCCTGCTCCGATTACCAGAACGCCGTTCCTCCCGAAATCGTGGATGCTCGTGTTTTGCACAGTGATTTGGTGAGGGCTTGTATCGCTCTCGTCGGCCTGCACGCCCGCTCCGTTTCCAGGGAATAACACAGTACAGCTGACCTGATTGGTGAGCCGAGTCCCGAAAACGGCGTCGCTGTCAACTACGCCCGAAGCGTTGTAGAAGTGGATGCCGGCGATGCCGGGGGTGCAACCCGCAACAGTGTTGTTCTCCGCGTCAATCGCGAGGTTGACGAGCGACACGCCGGAGGTATTGACCACGGAAATCACAGCCATGAATCCGAGGTCGCCAATCGGTGCAGGCAGGACCGTATCGGTGAGAGTTGCTGGCTGAATCATGACGCGGCCGACGCCCTGTTGAGTGATGCCCTGAAGGGTGAGCGGCTTGGTAATCAACAGTTGCTCGGGGTAAAGCGCGGGACAGATTTGGATGGTGTCACCGGGCTGAGCAGCATTGATGGCGCCAGAAATGGTGTTGTATGCCGGATCCGGGCAGGGAGTTCCTGCCTTGCCGACGACCAGTGTGTTGCCCCGCAACGGGCAGCAGACCAAAGCGACGAAGGCCATTGCCAGCAAGGCTGGCGATGTGAGTCTGGACATGTGTTTCCTTTCTGTTTTTTCGTTTCCCAGGGCAGTTCCGGTCACCGGCAGCACAATTATGCGGATACCCGCGTTGGCTGGCCGACAGCTTCTCCGTGCGACCGGCGACTTCGAGAAGTCTTGAGCAGTTTACAACTTTTGGGTTGCGGTGCAACAAAAAAATGCGGCGGGAAGGCACTTATTTTCCGTCATCGCTTTGCTCTATATGCTCTAAGGAACGAACTCTGCCCAACGAGAAAGTGCTGGTACTCGACGGCGTCGTGGATTGTGCGCCGCGCATGAACGGCGCCCCGGCCCGTGGGATCATATCGCGCGTTCACGCCCCTGCCGGGCACGCCCCTTATCAGTAACCACTCCGCCGAATCTTTATTCCCTCTCGAACCATCATTCTGATCACTCGACGTCAGGCTTTTGCCTGACCGCGTGTAACAATGTAACGCTGAGTAGCGCTGTGAGATCAGGGCGCCATGTCTTTTCCGGCGGCACAGCCGCGAGGAAAATGTTGATTTTGCCAAACGAACCCAGCAAGTCATTGAAACCCAAGGTTCTTTATATGATCTTTACGACTCGGCTCCGCCTTCCCCTCCTTGCCCTTGCTCTCTCGGCCTCGCTCACCACCCCCGCCCGCGCCGCCGAGGAAGACTTTCTCACCGGCACCCCCGCCATCCGCTACTCCCTCGCAAAGCTCAATATGCTGGGAAGCGTCCTCTGGATCGGCGCCCACCCCGACGACGAAAACAACGCCGCCCTGGCCTACGTCTCGCGCGGCCTGAAAGCCCGCACCGGTTACCTCTCCTGTACGCGCGGCGAAGGCGGCCAGAATCTTCTCGGCCTCGAGCAGGGCGCCCTCCTCGGCGTCATTCGCACCCAGGAGCTTCTCGCCGCCCGCCGCGACGACGGCGGTGCCCAGTACTTCACCCGTGCCATCGACTTCGGCTTCACTACCTCGCCCGAAGAAACCATGGCCAACTGGGGTCATGACCGCACCCTCGCCGACATCGTCTGGATCATCCGCCAGCAGCAGCCCGACGTCATCATCACCTCTTTCAGCGGCACCCCCAGCGACGGCCACGGTCATCACCAGGCGTCCGCAATTCTCGCCCGCGAAGCCTTCGACGCCGCCGCCGACCCCTCCAGATTTCCCGAGCAGCTCAAGTGGGTCAGGCCCTGGCGCGCGCGTCGCCTCATGCGCTCCCGTTTCGCGCCGCTGAATCCGCCCGCCGGCGCTAATGCCGGACCCGGTCGCGGCAGAGGTGGAGCACCGGCACAGGGTCCCGGTCGCGGTCCCGATCCCTTCCCCGACCAGCCCGTCATCACCATCCCCACCGGCGACTACGATCCGGTCATCGGCCGCTCCTACCGCGAAATCGGCGTCATCAGCCGCAACGAACACCTCAGCCAGGGGCAGGGCGCCCCGCTTGTCTACGGTGCTGCCGACAACCTCCTCTCCTTCGTGGCGGGCGATCAGCCCGCCAGGGCCATCTTCGACGGCATCGACACTTCCTGGTCGCGCGTCCCCGGCGGCACGCGTGTCGGCGAGCTTCTTGCCAAAGCCGAACGCGAATTCGACGATCTGCATCCCGACCGCACCGTTCCCACGCTCCTCGAAGCCCGCGCCATGGTCGCTACCATCGCTCTGTCCGGCAACGCTCTATCCGGCAACAACTGGGCGCAGTGGAAGCTCGCAGATCTCGACGAAACCATCGCCCTCGCCGCCGGTCTTCGCACTGAAGCCGAAGCCGACACTTTCGGCTACGTGCCCGGTTCCACCGCGAAGATTTCTCTGACCTCTCTCAATCGCTCGCCGCTGCCCATCGTCCTTACTGGCATCCACCTCAGCGGCTGGGGCGAACGCAATGCCGACGTCCACAACAAGCCTCTCGACAACAACAAGCCCGATGTCACGCGCCTCGAACTGCCGGTTCCCGCGAAGCAGCCTTACTCCCAGCCATACTGGCTGCGCGAGCCTCCCGCGGCGGGCGGCTACCAGATCGCCGACCAGACCCTGATCGGCCGCGCCGACATTCTTCCCGAAGTCGAAGCGCGTTTCGACTTCACTCTGAACTCGCAGCCGTTCTCGCTCACGCGCCCGCTCCACTACCGCGCCGCCGATCCCTCCAAAGGCCAGTACATCCGCCCCGTCGTCGTCGAGCCGCCGTTCTCCATCGAACTCCCCGCGCAGAACTTCGTCTTCGCATCCGGCACGACACGCGATTTCAGCCTGCAGATTCGCGCGCTCGTCGCCAACCAGTCGGGTGAAGTCCGCATCGAGGCGCCCCAGGGCTGGAAATCGGGACCCGCCACGGTTCCGTTCGATCTCAAAGAAGCCGGCTCCGAGCAGGGCGTTCATTTCCACCTCACTCCGCCCCCTCTTGCCGGCAATGCCGCAAGCACGGGCATCTTCAGAGTGATCGCCAAATCCGCTGCCGTCGAAGTCGCGGCCGGCGTCGACGTCATCCCCTACACCCACATCCCCGCCCAGACCGTCCTCGTGCCCGCCGAAGGCAAACTCTCGGCGGCTTCGCTTAAAGTGCTCGCGCATCGCGTCGGCTACGTCATGGGCTCTTCCGACAAGGTTCCCGAAGCCCTGCGCCAGATGGGCTGCCAGGTCGACCTTCTCGATGACAAAGCCCTCGCCTCGGCCAACCTCAGTGTTTACGATGCCATCGTCACCGGCGTACGCGCCTATGCGCTGCGCCCCGACCTTCGCGCCGCCCAGCAGCGCCTCCTCGAATACACGAAAAACGGCGGCACGCTCGTCGTGCAGTACAACAACGGCGCCGACGCACGCATCAGTCCCGCCGTCTCGGACGCCCTGGAACACCTCGGTCCTTACCCATTCACATTCGGACGTGATGACGCGCGCGTTACCGACGAAACCGCGCCCGTGAAGTTCCTCGTCCCCGATTCGCCGCTCCTCAACGCGCCGAACAAGATCACCTCCGCCGACTTCGAAGGCTGGGTGCAGGAACGCGGCCTCTACTTCTCGAACAAGTGGGACCCTAAGTATCAGACCCCCATCGAGACGCACGACGCAGGCAAGCCCGAACTCCCCGGCGGCATGCTCTACACGCGCTACGGCAAGGGCGTCTACATCTTCACGGCGTACTCGTGGTTCCGCGAACTGCCTGCGGGTGTGCCGGGCGCCTATCGTATCTTTGCGAATCTCATCAGCGCCGGCCGAGCCGCCTCGAAGTAGTGCCCACGGCCCTTATAACCGGCGCCTCAAGTGGCATCGGTGCGGAGTTCGCGCGTCAGCTTGCAATTCGAAGCTATGACCTGATCCTCGTCGCGCGCCGCCAGGATCGCCTTCGCGCCCTCGCGGCAAAGGCAGAGGTTCTGATCGCCGATCTCGCATCTGAAGCCGGCATCACCGCCGTTGCGGAGGCAATTCACCAACACCCGGATCTCGACCTGCTTGTGAACAATGCCGGCTTCGGCGTGCCAGGCCTGTTCTGGGAATCGGATATCGCCGCGTTAATCCGCATGCACGAGCTTCACATCATGGCGACGATGCGCCTGACCCGCGCCGCGCTCGACGTCATGATTCCACGCCGGCGCGGTGCCATCATCAATGTCTCCTCCGTTGCCGGCTTCGGACAGGCCGTGCGCAGTGTGAGCTACAACGGAACCAAGGCCTGGATCAACAGCTTCACCGAAGGCATCGACATGGAGCTGAAGGCTGTCGGATCGCCCGTGACGATTCAGGCGCTCTGTCCCGGCTTCACCGTGACCGAATTCCAGCAAACCGCCGGCGCCGACACCACAACCATCCCCGGATTCCTCTGGATGCCCGCGGACTACGTCGTTGCAGAATCCCTTCGCGGACTCGATCATGGCAAGCTATACGTGATCCCGAACTGGAAATACAAGCTCGGCGCGTTCCTGCTGAAGTATGCGCCTTATGGACTGAAACGCCGCTTCGGGAGACCCTGGAGGAAAGACGATTGATTATCGAATGCGTCCCCAACTTCTCCGAAGGACGTGACCTGGCCATCGTGAAGTCGATCGCCGCCGCGGTGGCGCTCGTGCCTGGCGTTTCCCTTCTCGACACCACAGCGGATCAGGACCACAACCGTTCTGTCCTCACCTTCGCGGGTGCCCCGGCTGCTGTCGTCGAAGGCGCTTTCGCCGCTGTCCGCCAGGCCATCGCAAAAATCGACCTGACAAAGCACGCCGGTGTGCACCCGCGCATCGGCGCCGCCGACGTCGTCCCGCTTGTGCCCGTCGAAGGCATCACGCTCGAAGAATGCGCCGCGCTCGCTGCCGGACTTGGCGAGCGCATCTGGACCGAACTTCACCTTCCCGTGTATCTGTACGAGGCCGCCGCCCGCCGCCCCGAATGCAAACGGCTGGAAAACGTCCGCAGACTCGCCCCCACCGGCCTCGCGCCCGACTTCGGCGCCGGCCGCCACCCGACCGCCGGCGCATCCGTTGTCGGCGCGCGCAAATTCCTCATCGCCTGGAACATCAATCTGCGCACCACCGACGTAGCCTTCGCGCAGCAGATCGCGCGCGGCATTCGCGAATCCTCCGGCGGACTGCCCGGCGTGAAATCGATCGGCCTGCCTCTCGACTCGCGCCAACAGGTGCAGGTCTCAATCAACCTCGTCGACTTCGAACTCACTCCGCTCTACGAAGTTTTCGACGCCGTGAAACAACGTTGCGACGAGCGCGGCATCGCAATCGCGGGCAGCGAACTGATCGGTATGATCCCCGCCGCCGCCCTGCGCAGCTCCGAGGGCCACGACCTGCGATGGGAAAACTTCCGTCCCGACCTCATTCTGGAAAACCGCCTGTAGCGCCGGCGGTCGAAGCCGCCGGTTCTTTTACTGCACGATGCCAGCCGCAGGCTCAGACTTCACACCAGCTGATGATCGAGCAGCCGCACCGTATCGAGCAGCGCCTCAATCACGGCCTCATCGCCGACCTTCGTATTGATCATGACGTTGTAAAGTGACCGATCCGGCCAATCCTTGCCGTAGTACTTCTTGATGAACGCCTTGCGTTCACTGTCAACCGTCTCGAGCAGCCGCGCCGCGTCGCGCTCCGACTCGCCCTGCTCCATCGTCCGCCGCATCTTCTCCTCATAGGGTGCGTACAGAAAAGCATGGAACGCGTCTGGTCTCTCGCGCAGAAACCAGTTCGCGCCGCGCCCCACAATCACGCAGTGGCCGCGGTCGGCGACGTCATTCACCACTTTCTCAAAGAGTCGCGCCAGATTCTCCGCATCCAGCACTTCCAGATCAGCCGTATCGATCCGCGGTTCGAAACTGCCGCGCATGAACGCCTTGATCAGCCGGTAGAACATCGAGTCGCAGCGCTCCTCGCGTTCCGCCACCGTCTCCTTTTTGCACTTGAGGCGCCGCGCGATCTCTTCAGTGATCTCCTGATCCCACAACTTCCATCCGAGCCGGTTCGCGATTGTGGCCGCGATATTCGCCGCTCCGCAGCCGTATTCGCGCTCGATCGTGATGATGTTGATCATCGTGAATCCGTCCGTGATTCTATACCAATTCGCCGCCATCGGGCGCACAGGCCGATGACACAAAGCGAGCTCCGTTGTGCGCGGGTGATGGCGCTCATCTCTTCGAACGCGCCCCGCTCGCGAGACGTCCCGGACGAGCAGCTTTACCCGGTATTCTTTCTCTGTGTGACTCTTTCACATCCCGCCCCACAGTGGGTGACGGATTCAGAGACACAACACTATCCGAGGAATCCCAGTTTGTTTGCGGGGTAGTTGCCGATGTTCGGAAAGACCGTCGGGAGATTCGCCTGGCTGACTCCGAACCATTGCGCCAGAGTCGACCCGTACTGATCCACGCCGGTGGTGGGGATCAGGGTGCCGCGCGTGTTGGCATCGTTCGGCCCTCCCAGAGCGAGCGATGGGAAGTTGCCGTAGATCTTGACCGCCGAGCACGCCGCCACCGAGGATGAAGTGGTGGCTTCCCCACGCGTGGTCGCTGCCATCACTGCCGCTCGGGCTCAGCGTGCGGCCGAACTCCGACGCCGTGAAGGTGACGACGTTGTTCGCGATGCCCAGTTCCTGGCTGATGCAGTTGTAGAACGCGCTCACCGCCTGGCTCAATTGCTGCAGCAGAGGCGTCTGCGTTTCGACCTGCTGGCTGTGCGTGTCGAAACTGCCGAGCGAGCAGAAGAAGATCTGGCGCGTCAGGCCCAGTTGGCTCTGCACCGACATGACATTGGCGACGGTCAGCAACTGGCTCGCCAGCGGATTGCCCGCCGGGAATGAGGTTTTGATCTTGTTTGTCGGCAGCAGACCGGTAAGCGTATTGGCGTAGTTGTTGCCATTGGTCACGGTGTTATTGCCGCCCTGCACCAGAAGCAGTCCGTTGTCGAACGTGCAGCAGCTGCTGCATGCCCGGAAGCCGTGTTCGAGCCGGGTACCAGTCCACCGAGTGTCGCCATCGTGGTGGCCTGGGACGCCGAACCCGACGGCGGCACGGTGGCAGGCAGATTGTTGACGCCGGTGCAGAACGGTCCGCAACCGCTGATCGGAGGAAACTGGCGGGAAAATCGCGCCCGTGTTCTGCGCAGGCGACTGCGTCTGCAGAACGTCCGCGATGCGTCCGCCCCAGCCCGTGCTGCCGAGCCCGGTGGGAATCGCAGTCTGCCACTGGCCGGTCTGGTCCGAATGCGAGAAGAGCTGCGGAGGGCACCATGTTGGTCGGGGCCGACTGGTACGCGGCTCTGTTGGCGAATGGCGCCACCAGCATCCCGACGTTGGCGAGAATAGCCGCCTTGTTCTGCAGGTAGAGAGCCTGGATCTCCGGCAGGCTGGGATGCAGGCCGTAGGTGTCGCTGCCGTTGGGGATCGGCAGCAGGCGAACTCTGCGGGATGGTGAGACCGCCGCGGGCCTGGGCGTAAACGCTGTAGTTCTGCTGCGCGGTGGCGATCGGCACGACGGTGTTGTGGCCGTCGTTGCCGCCCGCAGAGGAAGATGCAGACCAGCGCCTGGTAGCCGGAGCCGCTCGTCTGGCCAGCGCATTCATGTCGCCGAATTTGGACATCGCGCCGCCCGCGCCAATCGCCGCAGCCGAGCGCATCGTCGCCCGCAGAAATCACGTCTGGAACGAATCAACATTTGTGTGCTTCTCCTTCCTTCTTTTCGTTGACGCGCTTAGTGCCAGACGTTGTAATAGCTCGACGTGAGAATCAGGTAGCAGGCCGTCTCCACCCTGCTGCAGAGCGCCGCCGGTATTTGCGGTGACGGCAGTGACAATGCGCTCTTCATCGCCGCAGGCATCACCCCATGCGTCAGTGTGAGATCGAGCGCGTTGACCAGGGTCGTGGGATTCGCGGCCAGCGGAACGAAAGGCGTCAGGTCGATAGAAGTGCCCGGCCCGTAGCTCAGCACCGGGTTCGAGTATGAGCCGAAGAGCCCCTGCACCATGTTGGCGCGCCATACGGCGTTACTGGGCGAGAAGATCTGGAATTCCGGTCCTGTGAGATTGGTTACCGGAGCACCGCTCTGTTTGACGCCAGCCACGTGATACCCCGGCGAATAGTAGTTGAAGACGCTCGGAGGATTAAAGAGGTCCTGCGCCATGTTCACCAGGTCCCAGGGAAAGTAGTTCTGGTGGTCATGGTGCCGCCGAACGCGCGAAACATGCCGGGAATGAACAGGGCCGGTTCCTGCAGATGCCCGTCGTAGGGCTGGTCGTTGCCGCCGTTATCGTTCGCCGTCGCCTCCGGGTCGAGCAGGATGGCGGTGATGAGCTTCTGCATGTCGCCGCGCGGTGCGCCGTTGGTGCCGTTGAAAGCCGCCGCGACACGCGCGATATAGGCGGGGCTCGGATTGCTCTTCACCAGGTGCTGGATCAGAAGCCTGCCGACGAAGGGTCCAATGTTTGGATGATTGAAGATGTTGTCGAGCGCGTTGTCGACGTCCTGCTGCGGCGTCAGACTGGTGGGCGGCTGAGATCCCACCGGAGATGCAGCGAGCAGATACTTGGATGGTCCCGCGGCACCGGCGGGCGCGCCCGGAGATACGAGCGAGTCGTGGTAGGCTGCCACGGGCACCAGTCCATAGCTGTTGATATACGCGCCCCACTCCACTGTGCCTCCCGGCGCCGGCGCATAGGTGAAGCCCGTATAGACGCGCGCAAACTCGGTTACCGTGAACTGCGAATAGGTCGGGATCGGGCGTGTCGGTGGCGTCGACCTGCACGCTGCCGTCCGGATTCAGCATCTGGGTGCCGATGGTGAACAGCTGCATGAGCTCGCGCGCATAGTTTTCGTTGGCGACGGCATCCGTGCCCGGCACTGCTTTGGCGTTGTTCGCCATATCGAGATACTGGCCCATGGCGGAGCTGAGCGTCACGTCCTCCATAATCTGCCGGTAGTTGGTGAAGGCGTCGGCCAGCAGCATGTCCTGGAAAGTGACCATGTTGGTATCCCAGATGAGCTTCTGGAGGGAAGTCACGAAGATCTGGCTGAGCGCGAACGCGACGCGCTGGCGAAGCTGATCCGGATTCATCACGGCGTTGGTCAGGAACTGCTGCGGCATGCCGCCCTGGCTGCCGGTGACGCGAGTTGTAGTTCGAAATCTGCGGCATGCCGAACTGCTGCGAGAGCCACGCCTGCGGACCGATGGCCTGCACGTTGGCGGCATCGGAGGGTGACGGCCCGAAGGCGGCGCGTTCGAGGAACCGGCGCGCGGCCGCAGCCGAAACGACTGCGTTCGGATTACCCACCTGCACAGAAAACGGTGCGGACACGGAGGCGCCGTTACTCACCGTAAGATTCAGCAGTCCGCTTTGCGCCGCGAAACCGCTCACCGTGAGCACGCCGCCCGAGAACGTCGTGGTGAGCGGCGAACCATTCAGACTCGCAGTGGACGTGGCAAGGAAACCGGTGCCGGTCACTGTGGTCGAGAACAGTCCGAGGGGCAGAGGATTGGTTCCCACGCCGGTGATCGACTGGCGCAGGCGGAACGAGCGTGACTGTCGCAGCGGCGGACCCGCCGGGACCAGTCGCCGTTACGGTGTCTGTGCCGGAAGCCGGAAAAGTGGCGGGCGCGGTGTAAAGACCAGCGCCAGTGACGGTACCGGACACCGCACTCCATGATGTTGCGCCATGTCGATGTGAACTGCTGGGTAGCGCCGAGATTCAGAGTGACGGTAACCGGCGAAATCTGCTGGGCATTCGGGTTGACGAGCGTGACAGTGGCCGAGGCCGATCCGCCCGGACCTGTAGCTGTGACCGTGACCTTGCTCGAAGCAGGCATCGTCGCAGGCGCGGTGTAGAGGCCGTTCACAATGGTTCCGGCGGTTGCGCTCCAGCTTGTCGCATTGTTGGAAATGAACTGCTGGGTTGCCCCCAGGTTCACACTGGCGGATGCCGGAGATATGGTAGTCGCGGGCGGCGGACCGCTGGCAACGAACTGTGCGTTGAATACAGGGCCCCACAGCGTGCCGGGGTTCTGCAGTTGGATGGGCACCAGCCCTGCCTTGCCCACGTAGACATTCACGGTCACCGACGACGAGCTGATCCATTTCACTCCGGTCGTGGCGCCGTTCACCATGGCCTCGATCGACTTGCTGAAGCCCGCGCCGTTTATCGGTGATCGTGCTGTTGCCGGTTGGAGCCGGACTCGGCGATACCGAAGTGATGGCCGGGCCCGCCGGTTCCACAACGACGTACTGCGACGCCAAGCGTCTTGTTGTCGGATGCAAGCGCTTCCACCAGGGTGGAGACAGTGGGGACGGTGGCCGGCGCCTTATACAGTCCGGTCTGGCTGATGGTGCCGAGCGTCGAGTTTCCCCCGACGACGCTGTTAATTTTCCAGGTGACCGCTGGTGTTCGTCAGACCGGTGACGGTGGCCGTGTACTGGACGGTCTGATTGACGCCGATGGTCGTATAGCCGGGGCTTACCGAAACGGTCTGGGCCAAAGCCGCCGGTATGGACACCGCCAGCAGGCTGAATATCGCACCCTTCCACATATTTCTCCGAACCCGCTCTTCCATTCTTTTCCTCCGTGTGGTGTTGACTTCGGAATGTCGAGTCGCATTCCAGTCTTACACAAATAACCCTTGCGTCGACACTTACGATGGATATGCCGCATCACGATTTTGTAGCACTTACGCAGTAATGCCGGAGATTATTGGTTAAACGCCGCCAGAATATCTATTAGAACGAGTGGGTTAAGTGCACTACGGCTTGAGCACTTTCACCATGTAGTAGTTGATCGACTTCGGGACTTCCTTGAACCAGTGCGGCGTGCCTGCGGGAATGGTGATCACGTCGCCTTTGGCGAGATGGTGAACTTCGCCGCCTTCGATACTTTCGCCGAGCCATTGATCCAGGACGCGTCTGTTTGCCGTTGATCATTTTGCCCCCGGTCACGAAGGTCGCTTCACCATCGACGATGTAGAAGATGTCAGTCTCCTTGTCGTGAACTTCAACCTGACCGGGTTCTGTGCGGCGCGCGCCGGAAACAGTGAAGTCGGAGCCTTTCGCCAGAGCACCGCCCTTCTCGAGGGCTGAGGCGACCTTTGCGGAGTCCACGTAGGTCACGGCTGCGGGATCGGCAGCAAACAGCATCGATGCCGCGGCGAGGAAAAAGGCGAGCTTCATGATTTTCTCCTACGTGACGCTGAGGGGGTCGGGCGTGAGACGGCCCGTGCTGTCGCCGAGCTTTTCGACCGGCATGCCGATCTTATCGAGCAGACTCACCAGCAGGTTCGTCATCGGCGTTTTATCCGGATAGTGGATGTGCCGGCCGGTCGGGATGGTTCCGTTCAGGCGGCCGGCGAGCAGACAGGGCAGATCGAAGTGGCGATGCAGATTGCCGTCGCCCATGCCGCTGCCGCAGAGAATGAGCGAATGATCGAGCAGCGTGCCGTCGCCATCCTTCGCGGCCTGCAGCTTTTCGAGGAAGTACGCGATGAGCTGCATCTGGTAGAAATCGATCTTCGCTTTTTTGGCAATCAGGTCGGGATCGTCGCGGTGGTGGGATACGGCGTGGTGCTGATCGGGGACGCCGATGAACGCGAACGTGCGCGAACTCAGCTCGCGCGACAGGATCAGGCTGAAGACGCGCGTGAGGTCGGCCCGGAAGGCAAGCACCTGGATGTCGAGCATCAGCTTCGTGTATTCGTCGAAGCTTTCGGGAACGTCGACGGGGCGATCGATGAGTTCTACGCCCTGCGCGGACTGCGACGCCGGAGCCTTGATGCGCTGCTCGATTTCACGCACGGAATCGAGGTATTCGTCGAGTTTGGTGCGGTCGCCAGGGCCGAGATCCCTCGAGATACGGCTGACTTCATGGAGCACGGAATCGAGAATGCTGCCCGCGTCGCGTGTGCGCTCCTGTCGCGAGGCTGCGTCGCCGCCGTCGCCGAAAAGGCGTTCGAAGACGACGCGCGGATTGGACTCGGCCGGGTTCGGCGTGGTTTCGTTCCGCCAGGAGACGGTGTTGACATAAAAGCAATCGCCGGAATCGCAGGCACCCTGGGTGGGGAAATCGACAGTCAGCTCAATCGAGGAAATGCGCGTCGACTTTCCGATGTACTGCGCGGCGAGTTGATCGGCAGTGGTCGCGAGGCGAACTTCGGCGCCGGGCTGCGTGCGGTCGTAGGCATGAACGCCGGTCAGCCATGCCGCGGAGGCGCGCGGATGATCGCCGGTGCCGTCGCCGAATGTGTCGGCCTGAGCGTGGGCCAGACCGGAGAGCACGTTGATGGAATCACGCACGTTGGCAAGAGGCTTGAGAGTGGGGCTGAGTTCGAATCTCGGGCCTGTGGTGGCCGGAGTCCAGTCCTTCTGAATCACGCCATTTGCCATATAGATGAAGCCGAGGCGCGGCGGAGCCTGAGTTGCGGCGGAAAGCGCCGGAACCATGGCGTCGAGCATGGGGAGCGCAACGGCGGCACCGATGCCTCGCAGAAATGTGCGGCGCGCGAGGGCTTTGCGGGTGATGTACATCAGTCGGCCCTTCCTTATTCAGCTTCGCGCATCTGAAATGCCGGAGTTTTCACCACGGCTTCGATCAGCGTGTGAAACGCATACTCGTTCTCTTTCGCAGCACAGCACGATTTCGCGGATCGAAGGCTCATCATAATACTGCACGTTACGTCCCAGCGCATACATCAGCAGATTTTCCGCTGCGGCGGATACGAACTGATCCGGATTGCGCAGCAGCTCCTCCTTCAATCCTGCAACACCCTGAAATTTTGTGCCATCGGGCAGGACGCCGGAGACGTCGATGGGATTTTCGTTGTCGCGGGTGCGGTACTTGCCGTCGGCATCGAAACTCTCCATGGCGAAACCGATGGGGTCCATGCGCGCGTGGCAGCCCGCACACGCAGGGTTAGCGCGGTGCGCGGTCATGGCTTCGCGCATCGTGAGCGTAGTGCCGGGCTCGCGGCCTTCGGTTTTTAGTGCGGGCACATTCGGCGGCGGCGCCGGAGGAGGCGAGGCGAGTAAATTCTGCAGCACCCACTTGCCGCGCAGCACGGGCGATGTGCGGTTGGCGTACGAGGTGATCGTCAGGAAACTGCCCTGCCCGAGCAGGCCGCCGCGAGGGCTGTCCGCAGGAAATGTATAACGGCGGAAGTAGCTGCCGCGAATTCCCGGGATGCCGTAGTGCCGGGCCAGGCGTTCGTTGAGGAACGTGTAGTTGGCGGAGAGCAGATCGAGAATGCTGCGGTTCTCGCGGAAAACGCTGGCGAGGAACAGTTCCGTTTCTTCGCGCATGGCTTCGCGCAGCGTCTGATCGAACTCCGGGAAGAGGATTTCGTCGGGCTGCTTCGATTCGATGTCGCGCAGATAGAGCCATTGCGCCGCAAAATTGGTGACCAGCGATTCAGCGCGCGGATCGTCGAGCATGCGACTGACCTCAGCGGCGAGGACGACGGGGTCGTGGAGCTTGTCCTGCTCGGCAAGCGAAAGGAGGCGGTCGTCAGGGATGCTGCTCCAGAGAAAGAAAGACAGCCGCGACGCGAGCTCGAGATCGCTGACGCGCCAGACGGAGCCGGGTTTCGCGTTGGACGGTTCGTGCTCGATGCGATAGAGGAACTGCGGGCTGACAAGCAATCGTTCGACGGCTTTTTCGATGCCGAGGTCGAAGCCGCCCTTCGACTTGCCGTCGTTATAGAAGGACATCAGTTCCGCGATATCGGCGGCGATGTTGGGATCTCGCGCGGGACGGCGGTAGGCGCGATGAGTGAGAGCGGTCAGGATGCGCCGGGCGCAGTCATCCGTCTGTTCTGAACAGACAAAGATGTGTTCGCGAATTGCCGATTCCCTGAGGGCGCCGACGTCGTAGGGTCCAAGCAGCGTGACTTGGGCGATCGCGGGCAGGATGCCGCGCGTGCGCATGCGCGGACGGAGCGTCGATTCGTCGAAGACTTCGGAATGCTCGGCGAACGTGACGCCTAATACATGCTTGCCGGCGCTGACCGGGAAGCGGAATTCGAGCGGACCCGGCGCCGGCGCGCGTCCCCGGCCAGGCCCACGACCGGGAGTCGCCGGATTGTTTCCCAATGTGGTCCCCTCAACACGCTCGCCATCAACCAGGATGTCCAGCTGATGCGGCTCGCGGGCGCGCACTAGCCATGTCGACCTTCACCACATATGTGCCGTCGGCAGGAAAATCGCCGTGAATCGCGAGGCCGCCGCGCGTGCCGAACGGGAGATCTTCGACGCGTTCATCCTGCGGATGCTCGGGGTCCATCTTGTAGATGTTGACCAGCACGGGCATCTTCGGGTCGCCGACGGCGAAGCGGCTGATCTTGTGCGCGGCGTCGATGTAGCGCTCCATCGTGCTGGGCGAGGTGAACAGCAGGTCGGCGAGATTGTCGAATCCGCTGCTCGAGTTGTCGGCCGGCAGCAGCAGAGAGAAATCGAGCTCCTTCGGCAGCGCGTCAACGCCCAGCAGATCGCGAATGGCGTTTGAGTATTCGGTGCGACTGAGACGATGCAGCAGAGGGAGCTTGCCGGGGTTAGGGTGGTCTGGCTGCGGCGCGGTCGAGTTCGGTTTCAAGAGCCGTCCGCAGCGCGAGCGCGGCGGCGGGATCGGGTTTCGGCGCACCGGCGGGAGGCATAGCGCCCGCGCGGAGTTTGCGGATGACCTTTTCCCATGTTTCAGCAGTTTCGGGAACGCGGGTAAGATCAGCGGGATTCAGAACGAGACCGCCGGTTTTGAGTTTTTCGTTGTGGCAGGTGACGCAGTAGCGGTTGAGCAGCGCGGCGTTCGGCGCCTGGGCGAGCGCCGCGAACGGAACCACCACGGCGAGCAACAGGGCGAGGCGCACGTAGTGATTATATGGCCGAATCTGTACTATACTGATGCCGCGATGCGCCTGCGGTTTCTATTGTCCTTGTTGGCGGCCGGAGTATTGAACGCAGCCGGCCCGACGCTGATCGACGCAGTCAGGCAGCAGGATATCGCCGCGGTTCGCGCGCAGATCGTCGCGCACGCCGATGTCAATGCCCAGGAAGCGGACGGTTTCACCGCCTTGCACTGGGCGGCGCAGCGCAATAATGTTGATCTGGTTGACGCCCTGATCGCAGCGGGCGCGAACGTCAAAGCAGCATCTCGCTATCACGTCACGCCCCTCTATCTCGCGTGCAACAACGGAAACGCCGCCATCGTCGAACGGCTCCTCAAAGCCGGCGCGGACCCCAACGAAACCGCGCTCGAAGGCCAGACTGCGCTGATGACAGCGGCGGCGAACGGCAATCCCGATGTAGTCCGGCTTCTGTTGCGGCGCGGCGCGGACGCGAACGCGGCTGAGGCATTCCGCGGCCAGACCGCGCTGATGTGGGCCGCCGCGGAGGGTAACACCGCAGCTGTCGAAGAGCTGGTGGAGTTCGGAGCGCGCGTCGACACGAAATCGAAGAGCGGCTTCACGCCACTGCTGTTCGCGGTGCGCGAGGCGCGTATCGAAGCGGCCAAGTCGCTGCTGAAGCACGGCGCGCATGTGAATGACGTCGCACCGGACGGCACCAACGCCCTGAACATGGCCGTTGTCAACGCGTACTTCGAGATGGCGAGTGTGCTGCTCGATTTCGGCGCAGATCCAAACATGCCGGACCCGCGCGGTTCGGCACTCCACACCATCGCGTGGCTGCGCAAGCCGGGAACCGACGGCGCGGCGGGCGTGGGCAACACGCCGCATGGACCACCGCCGCCCACCGGAAATGTGAGCGCGCTCGATCTCGCGAAGAAGCTTTTGGCCAAAGGCGCCAACCCGAACGTGCGCATCGACTGGAAGGAACCGCGTTTCGGCAAGGAAGGCGGCACGGCGAAGAACCCTCCGAATATTCAACTGGGGCGGCACTTCCTCACCTATCGCGGCGCGACACCTTTTTATGTGGCGGCGAAGAATGGCGACTACCAATACATGCGCGTGCTGCTCGACGCGGGCGCGGACGGGAAGATTCCGACGGTCACCGGCATCACGCCGCTGATGGCCGCGGCGGGACTCGATTACTGGGAAGGTGAAGCGCCTGGACCTTTCGCCGGGGTGTCCGAAGCCGAGCGGCTGGAAGCGGTGAAGATCGCTGTCGCGGTCGGCAACGACGTCAACGCACAGGCCGATTTCGGTGATTATCCGATGACGGGCGAGCCTGAATACACGCGGCTGTACTATCCGCACAACATTGATGACCTGCTCGATCTCGGAGTGGGCGATCCGCGGTGGAGCGGCAGCACAGCTGTTATCGGCGCAATCATTTCGAACCAGCCGTCGATCCTTCAGTACCTGCTCGATCATGGCGCGCGGCCGGACGCGAAGACCAAACTCGGGTGGACGCCGCTGATGGTTGCCGACGGCGTCTTCTTCGCGAACGCGAAGAAGGAGTACCCTGCCGCCGCCGGGATTATCCGCAATGCGCTGGCGAATTCGCGCTGACTAACGGCCGTGGCGCACCACGCGCCCCGGTTTGGCGCCGGTGTGCTCGCCGTCGCGAATCACTTCGACACCATTGACCCAGACGCCCGATACGCCGGTCGCATATTGCCGCGGCTTTTCAAATGTCGCGTGGTCCTGAATGGTCTGCGGATCGAAGACGACGACATCGGCAAAATATCCCGGCTTCAGCATGCCGCGGCGTTGGATACCGAGGTTTTCCGCCGGCAGCGAGGTCATCTTGCGCACGGCGTCTTCGACCGTCAGCAGCTTGTCGTCGCGCACATACTTCGCATAGACGCGCGCGAAATTGCCATAGGCACGCGGGTGCGCGCTCGATTTGAGAAAAACGCCGTCAATGCCGCGCGTGTCTTCGTCCGATGCAAAGCTCACCCACGGCAGCACGATCTGCCGTTTCAGGTTTTCCTCGCTCATCAGGAAGTAAACCGTAGACACACGCGAGTCGTCTTCAATGACAAGGTCCATTGCGGTGTCCTCTGGCGAGGTGTGGCGCATCCGCGCAACCTCGCCCAGCGTCTTGCCGGTCAGGGGCTTCAGTTTTTCGCTCTTGAATCCGATCAGAAGGATTTTGTCGGGCGAACCCGGCGCGAGAAAAAAGTTGTCCCACGTCGTGTACGGGTCGTCCATTTCCCGTTTTACCCGCGCGCGGGTGGCGCGGTCCTGCAACCGCTTCCGCCACGCTTCGAGCCCGCCTTCCTGCACCCAGGGCGGCATGGAGGCATCGAGCCCGGTTGCCCCCGCGGGATAGGTGTACATGTCGGCAGTAATCTTCAGCCCTGCAGCCTGCGCGTCTTTGATTCTGCGGATAACATGGGGAAGCTGCGGCCAGTTCTTCTCTCCCGATATCTTCAGGTGATAGATCTCCGCCGGAATCTTTGCGCGCCGCGCGATCGAGATGAGTTCGTCGATCGCCTCCATCTCATGATTGCCCTCGTCGCGGATATGCGAGATGTAGATCCCGTGATACTTCGCCGCGACTTCCGCCAGCGCGACCAGTTCGTCGGTTTTCGCGTAGTTCCCCGGCTGGTAAATAAGGGCTGACGCCACACCGAACGCGCCGTCCTCCATCGCCTTCGCCGTCAGTTGCCGCATCTGATCGAGTTCGGCGGGGGTCGGCGCGCGATTCGCACGTCCCAACACGTATACACGCGGGGTCGCCGCGCCGATAAACGACCCGATGTTTGGCGAAATGCCCCGCTTTGCCAGCGTTTCGAGGCCTTCCGACAGAGTGCGCCACGGCGCGTCGTAGTGGGTGTCGACCTCCTGTTTCTCATACTCCGCGCGCATGGCATCATTCATCGGCCCCATCGATTCGCCTTCGCCGAAGACTTCGAGCGTGACGCCCTGCCGAATGTCGCTCTGCGAGCGGCCGTCGACAAACAAACCCCACTCGCTGCTCATCATGTTGATGAAGCCGGGTGCGATCACCTGGCCGCGCACATCGCGGTCGATCTTTCCGCGCGCATCGCGGGTATCTCCGACCTGAGCGATCGTGTCGCCGTTTATCGCCACGTTTCCGGCCACGCAGGGGGCGCCGCTGCCATCGCAGATGCGGCCGTTGCGCAGCACCACATCGTACTGCGGGGCATGCGCACATCCACCGATGAGAGCCGCCGCAAAAATGAGAACGGACTTCTTCAAAAGGCCTCTGCCTACAGGCTACACTTCGGCCGGCAACCGCAATATAATCGTCGGCCATGTACACAAGTCATCTCTGCCCGATCGCCGCCGTCTCCGCCCTGATTATCTGCGCACCGCCGCTCGCCGCGCAGTGGAAGAATCTCCCCGCAAGCAAAACCGCCCTGACCGCGCCCGCGCCCAAAGCCGCAGATGGCCACCCCGATCTCTCCGGCATCTGGGAACCCAACGCCAACAAGTACACGCGCGACATCGCTGCCGACCTCAAACCCGACGCCGTTCCCTTCCAGCCCTGGGCCAAAGCGCTCTATGCCCAGCGCACGGACGGCTCGCACTCGAAAGAAGATCCCGACGCCAACTGCCTTCCGCAGGGCGTACCCAAGATCGACGCCGCCCCCGCCCCGTGGAAGATCGTCCAGTCCAAAGGCTTTATCGTGATCGTCTACGAAGCCTTCAATCTCTGGCGCCAGATCTTCATGGATGGCCGCCAACTCGAGCGCGACGTGAACCCCTCGTGGATGGGTTATTCAACGGGCCGTTGGGATGGCGACACGCTGGTCGTCGAATCGCGCGGCTTCAACGGCAAGGCCTGGCTCGATCAACTCGGCAAGCCATCGACCGACGCGCTGCACGTGACCGAGCGCTTCCATCGCAGGGATTTCGGCCACATGGATCTCACCATCACCATCGACGATCCTAAAGCCTACACAAAGCCCTGGACAGTGATCGAAGAAGTGCATCTGCTGCCTGACACCGAACTGCTCGAATTCATTTGCAACGAAAACAACCGGGACGTGAGCCATCTCCCGGGGAGTTAGGCAGGGTGGCAGGCGGCAAACAACGACCATTCGCCCCCAATCCGAATCAAACGCGATAGACTTTCGTGGTGCAATCTCCGCCAAAAACAAATCCTGTGTTCGCATGGTATGTGGTCGCCGTGCTGACGGCTTGCTACACGCTGTCCTTCATCGACCGCCAGATACTTGGACTTCTGGTTGGACCCATCAAGAAGGACCTCGCGCTCAGCGACACCGGCATTGGTCTTCTTCAGGGGCTTGCGTTTTCTGTGTTCTATACGTTTCTCGGTCTTCCGCTCGGCCGTATCGCCGACACTCGAAACCGGCGCAACCTGATCGGCGTATCAGTGTTTCTGTGGAGTCTCTTCACCGGCTGCTGCAGTCTGGCGCGCAGCTTCTGGTCGCTCGTGCTGACGCGCATCGGCGTGGGCTTCGGTGAAGCAGGCCTCTCGCCGGCCGTTTATTCGATGTTCTCCGACATGTTTCCCAAAGACCGTCTGGGCGTCGTGATGAGCATCTTCTATATGGGTGTGTTTCTCGGCCAAAGTCTCGCGCTGCTGGTCGGCGGCACGACTGTGCAAGCTGTATCGCACATGCAGTCGATCACGGTGCCTTTGCTCGGCACGATGGCGCCGTGGCGGATCACGTTTCTGATCGCGGCCGCGCCCGGAATTCCGTTCGCGCTTCTGGTCTTCACGCTGCGCGAACCCCTGCGACGCGGCATGCTGCAGACCGGCGGGTCTTCCAGGCTGAACGGGAAACTGAACGCGCGGGAAACCCTGGCGCAGGTGGGTATGCGCTGGTCGTCAGTGGCGGGAATCTGCGGTGCGATGATCTGCCAGGCGATCTGCAATTACGGATTCATGGCGTGGGCGCCGACATACTTCAGCCGCATCCACCACTGGATGCCGGCGCAGACCGGCCGCGCGCTCGGCATCATCATCGCCACATTCGGCTGCCTCGGCATGCTGGTGGGCGGGCGCATCAGCGACGTCCTGCTGAAGAGGGGCATCTTCGACGCGCCACTCCGGCTCGGCATCCCCTGCGCGATCGGCACAGCGATCTTCCTCCCATTCGCTTTCATCTCTCATAGCGCGACGTTGTCTCTGGCGCTGATCTGCGCGGGTCTGTTCTGTCTCGCTTTGCCGATGGGAACGACCGTCGCAGCTCTGCAAATGATCTTTCCGAATCAGGTGCGCGGGCAGGTTTCCGCCTTCTATTTGTTCTGTCTGAATCTCGGCGGATTGAGTCTGGGCCCGCTGATGCCGGGCGTGCTGAACGATTACGTGTTCCACAGCGAGTCGGCCATCGGCAAATCGCTCGCAATTACGATCGCCGCGGGAGCGGTGCTGATGTTGGTGGCATTCACTGCCACACTGCGTCCCTACAGCGGTCACTACCGGCTTCTGCATCCGATGGAGACCGCGCAAACCGCGAAGGCGGCCTGAGTCACCGCGCTCCGGTGGATCGCGCCGAAAAGGTTCCGCTGGAGAACTGACATTTAGCGGAATTTTCGTCCCGTCTGTGACAACATATGTAATAGACGCAGGCGCGGGGTTGATTTCGAAACCCCGGCGCTGTAGCCTGCGTTCAGAGGATATATGGCGCGCAGGTTCTCGTACATCGTTTCAGCCCTCCTGCTGGCCAGCCTGCCGGGTTTTGGCCAGATCATTTTCGGCGGTCCCGGGAATCGGATATCCTGGCGGCGGCTATCCCGGCGGGCGTAATCGTTATCCGCCGGGGCAGGGCCCCAATGGCCCCGTTCAGCAGGATTCCAACTCCTCGACGCTTGTCGGGATACTGCGCAACATCGCCGACAAGAACGTGGTTATTGAAGACGACGACCGCAATGTGACCCTGGTCACGATCTCCGGCGGTACAAAGTGGCTGACCACATCCGGCTCCAGGACCACGAGCGGCGATTTCCAGCCGGGCGACCGTATCAGCATTGCCGCCACCCAGGACAAGAACAAGAACTACAAAGCTTCGTCGATTTCGATGATCCATGTCGGGACGAGCGAGGAGCATTCGCTCGCGTCGCTGCATACCGACGACACGGCGCCGCTGCCGCGGCCCGACAACGGGTCGTCAACTTCGGCTTCGAACACTTCGACAGGCGGCTCGGCGAACAAGCCGGTGCTGCGCCGTGCATCGTCCTCCGATGACACCAACAGCTCAGCCAGCCGATCATCGAGTTCGTCGGACGATAACGATCCGGACCGCCCGCGCCTGCGCCGGGCCTCGTCGAGCTCCGACGACTCCGGCCTCTCCAACAGCTCGTCCAGTTCTTCGTCAAACAACTCGTCTTCTTCCGACAGCAGCAGTACGCCGAGAGTGCGCCGCGCCGTTTCCGGCGCTGATGATGGCGGACCGCGCGCTGAAATCGCACCGGGCGCTTCGGGCAGCGGGTCTTCGTCTTCCAGTTCGTCGTCTTCATCGGGGAGCAGCAGTTCTTCGGGTTCCTATGACAGCGATGCGCCGCGGCTGCGCCGCAGTTCGCCGCCGCCTTCCGATTCCAACTCCGACAACGTCATTGCTTCTGCACGTCCCAGTCTGCACGCCGACGATGTGAACGGCGCCACGCGGCTGCCGGCGCCTCCCTCGCCCGGGCAGATAGCGGATGATGGCTCCGGTCCGCGCTACGGGCGCACGCCCCAGAGTGGTGATGACATCATCGACAACGCGCGCGAAGCCGCATTCTCGTTCAGCGAGACGCTTCCCAATTATGTTGTGAAACAATTCACGACGCGCTACCAGACGGCGCTGACCCGCGCCGGCAAGCAGCAATGGCAGGTCATCGATACCGTAACTGCCGACATCGTCGAACAGGAAGGTGTTGAACAATACAAGAACATTCTGGTGAACGGCAAGCCTCCAAGGGAAGACGTGGAGAAGTCGGGTTCGTGGTCCAGAGGGGAGTTTTCCAGCCTCCAGCTGGATGTGCTTTCACCGCTCTCCGCGGCCGATTTTCATGGCAAGCGTGCGACGACGATCGTGAACCGTCCTGCGTTCCGCTATGACTTTACGGTCGAACAGCCAAACTCGCACTGGCATGTGGAGTCTGATGGACATGCTTATTCGCCTGGCTACACGGGATCTATCTGGATCGACAAACAGACGTCTCGTGTGCTGCGCATCGAACTGCAGGCACAGAATATGCCGCGCGATTTTCCGCTCGACCAGGTCGAATCGGCGGTCGATTACGATTTTGTTCTGATCGGCGACGGCAAGTATCTTCTGCCCACACACTCCGAGGCGCTGAGCTGCGCGCGGGCCAGCGGGCGGAACATCAGCGGCTGCACGCGCAACGTGATCGAGTTCCGCAACTACAAAAAGTTCACCGCCGACACAAGTATCACGTTCGACGCCGACAACAAATAGCCGGAAGCCGTCCGGCGTTCTGATAAAATCCTCCCCGGAGAGCATCAGATGAATCGTCGACCCGCCGTTATTGCAGCCGCCGCGCTGGTGTGCGCGTTCCAGCTGACCGCGCAACAGCCGCCTTCCACCGCTGATCCGTACGCAAACAATGCCGACGCGGGTAAACTGCAGTTTCCGCTGGCGGCGCCCGCCGGAAAAGACTCAGGTGCCATTAAGAACGCTCCGGCCAGCGCCGTTAACCAGGGTGCGCTCGATCCCAGGACCTGGAAGTATGGCCCGGCTTATGACGTACCGGGCGGCTCGAAGATCTGGAATCCGGTGAAGCTCAAAATGATGCGCGGCGAAAAGGTAACCGGGGGCACCGTATTCAGCACCGACAGCCCCGAGACCTACTGCGCGATGGCCAATGCCGGCTACGATTTCATCTGGACCGAAATGCAGCACGATTCGCGCGACTGGGAAGCTGTGGGCCGCATGTGGAAGGCATGCCCGCACGCAAAGGCAGTGCCCGGCGTGCGCGTGGCGTACACGGACGAGCGCGAAATCCAGCATGCGATGGATCTGGGCGCGCTGGTGATCGTCGTGCCGACCGTGCGCTCCGTGGAAGAAGGCACGTTGGCGCGCAACTGGGCATATTTTCCGCCCCTCGGCCATCGCAGCCAGGGCGGCGGTCAGGCTTTCGATCCCGATATGTGGGGCAGTGTCCCCGGCGGCTATCGCAATACGATTAACGACAATGTCGTGCTGATCGAGATGATCGAGACGCTTGACGGCGCGGCGGCGGCGCGGGAGATCGCTTCGCTGCCCGGCGTTACGGCGATCTTCGCCGCCAGCGGCGACCTCGGCAATTTCTCCGGCTACCGGCAGGGCACGCCCGACTACGAGCGCCTGATCAACATTGTGCATGATGCCGCGCTCGCCGCGGGGAAACGTCTGTGCGGGCCGTTCGCCTGGCGCGATCGCCCCGACTTCACATGCTTCCAGAACCAGAGTGAGACGGCCGCGATCGCGCGGGGTGTCGCCGCGGAGCTGGGCACCCTGAAAGACACACAGGGCAAACCCGAAGTCGGGCCTTACGCGCCGAAGAAGTAGTCACCCCACAGACTGGCGCATCAGTTCATCGACCTTCGGCAATGCGCGTTCGCGCGCGCGTTTGGCGTATCTGAATGTCCAGACGATCGTAGCGACCGTCACCGATCCGAGGAGAATCGGCGCAATCACCAGTACCCACTCGGCAGGCAGGCGGAAGATCAGCACCAGATGAATCGCGAATTCACCCAGAAAGACGCCACCCCACACTGAAGTAATCAGCCGGCTGGTAAAACGAACCTCGGGGAGGGTCCAGCTGATCTGGTCTCGCCGGCGTTTCAGTGCATCTCCGCCTGCTAGGAAATATTCCCCGATGTGGAACTCATCGGACGCGGCAGCAACAGCGATCCAAAGCATGCCAGTCCAAAAGCCCCGGTGAAGAGGGATTCGCGCAGCAACAGGAGCCGTGGAGTGCCTCCGAAAAGAACCGCAACCCCGTTCGCAGCGAGCGCGAGCAACACGATGACGGAAATGGGATCGAGCTTGCGCCGCGAACTCCGAGGCCGATACCCAGCGCTTTGCCAGGCGCCGAAGCAGCGGGACAATCGCGTTCAGCGCGATGTCGAGAAGAAATCTGCGGAAAGCGCCGCGGATCGGATCGGCAGAGGAGATGCCCTCATCCTGGCGCGCCGCGGCAATCGCATAAACTGGACTCCATCCGGTTTATACGCGATGAGCAAAACAAAAAACATTATTCTGTGGGTGCTGCAGATTCCGCTGGCGGTGGCCTTTATCTCCGCGGGCTGGCCGAAACTCTCGGGCGCGCAGATGATGGTCGATCTCTTCAACACAATCGGCATCGGCCAGTGGTTCCGTTACGTAACCGGCGGGCTCGAAGTCGGCTCGGCGGTTCTGCTGCTGATACCGGGCATGGCCGGCATCGCGGCTGTCCTCCTCACCTGCGTGATGCTGGGGGCGATCCTGACACACCTCACGATCCTGCACAGCAGCCCGCTCGGTCCGTTCGTTCTGCTGGTGCTCACAGTCGTCGTGTTGCTGGGCCGGTGGTATCAGGTTGCAGGACTTTTCCCGCGGGCGCAGCCGAGCAAGGTGCAACTATAATTTCGCGCAATTTTATTGCGTCCTGACACAGTCCAGGGCTGTAATGGAGATATTCTGCAAGCGGACGTCCGCACTCTTTCCCGCACAGCCAAGGTGCTCCAGCCGCGTTCTCCAGAGCTTGCTTTCGTCGTTTCCGATGTAGGCCCAATGGGTGTGCCGGGACGAATACAACAGCCATACCCGGCCCGAAAATCCGCGCGGCAACATCCGGTCGAGGTCGGCGTCCAGGGCCTTCTCATTCGAGGAATTCGGCATCGCGTTCCGGTTGCGCGCACAGCACGGCGAGCCCGTGTTGCCAAAGATCGCGTGGGGGTCGCGCCACCCCTCCATGGCGGCGTACAGCCGGAAGCCCTCCCGCGCCGAAGCGTGGACAAACAGCAGATCCTGCGGCGCCACTTGCTGCCGCAGCACGCGGACCGCGCCTTCGTAATCTTCCTCCGGCAGGTTCCTGTGATCGCGGATCTGTTTCCGGCCCGCATCCAATCCCAGTCCGATCACGATCAGCCCGATCGCCACACCGGCCAACTTCACAACCCTTTCCCGATACGGGATCATCCGAATCAGCCAGGCGAAGAGATCCTCGGCCGTTATCCCCGCGACGACAAGGAAGCACGGCAGCAGAAACAGCCGCGAGCGCGGTTCTGCCGGATAAAGCCGCAGCAGGTCGGCGACGGCGAACAGCAGACACGGGAGCAGCGCCGCGATCTGCACCCAGCTTCTCCTGTACACCGCCCTGATTCCGGCACCCACACAGAAGATCAACACTGCGATCAACCCGGGTGACAGAGGCATTGCCGTTGCGGTCCAGAATGCGCGCAGCTGGGGAGCTACGTTCTCGCGGATGAACGCAAAATAGAGGCCCGCAAGCAGACCGCCGATGATCGCGGCCAGCAAACCGGCGCGCCGCACGCCGCTCTTCGCCCACACCGCAATCACAACTCCCGGCAAAAGAAACACGGACGACCACGCAAGCGGCAGTGCGATCACAAAGACGCCCACAATCCACCAGAACCGGCGCGGTGTCGTGACCTCGAGGTAAAGAACGAGTACGAGCAGGATCACCGCCGACGCTGCCAACTCCGCGCTGTACTGCTTGCAACTGCGCGAATATTCGATCGCGGCGGGATGAAATGCGAGCAGCGCGCTGGCCAGCATCGCGAACGGCGCCGACATGAGCCTTCGCGAGACCGCAATCATTGCGGCTACGCCTGCCACCTCAAACGCCAGCGGCACGATGCGAAATGCCGTGTTCGAGACTCCGAAGATGCCCACCGCCGCTCTCACCAGCAGCAGGAACACTGGCGGCGTCGACTGCAGCCACTCCGGGTAATAAAACATCGACGAAAGCGAAGGCTCCATCACGGAGTTCGCCACCCACGCCTCATCGAGCCAAAGACTGCGCCCGATTCCGTAGATCCCCAAAACTGCTGTAGCGAGTAAGAGCGCGGATGCGCCGATGCGGCGGCCCGATAAACAAGTCAAGAGTTGTTTTACTACAACTCAGTTCAGAACGCGAAGGGAGTTCTCAACGGAAGCGGGTTCGGGCTTGTCCGCCGCGCGCTTCTGACCGATCTTCACCGAAGCCCGGAAGATCGCGCCCACCGGTATCACGCCGCCGATCTTGTGCGCAGCGACGGCCGCCAGTCCCATAGACGCAATGCACCCGCACGCGCCGCAGTCCGGGGTTCCGCCGAACTGGCAGGGCGTGATTCTGGTTTTGAGATCCGCCGAGATCGTCTGCGTCGTAAGAGCAAACACGCACTCCGCGGGGTTGTGCGGCGGTCGGGCAAACTGCCGCAGCATTTTCTCCGGCATTTCGAGCTTGGGGAAAATCTTCCGCAGCGTCATGAGATCGGCGATTGCCTGTGTGCGTTCGTCGCGCGTCAGGATTTCCGGCAGCACGTCGCCGATCTGCGGTGTAAACATGCTGAACCACACCCGCGCGATCTCAGGCCGCGGCGTCCAGAATCCGAGGAATTCCTGCAGATATCCCGGCCGCTTCATCATCTGCCCGGTAATGGTGCAGTGAATCGTGACCTTCTGCCCGGCGATATTCTGCAGAATTCGTTTGTACGTCGCAGGCGCGCGCCGCGCATCATGCTCGGCTTCGAGTCCGTCGATCGATACAACCGGCTGCAGCCGCGGAACGTCTGCCCAGGCCGCGGGCAGCGGCCGGAACGCGCTCGTCACAACCTGAACATGAACGCCGCGGGAGAGGATCTGCGGCACCATCACCTCCAGCTCTCTGTACCGCACCAAAGGATCGCCACCCACGATTGAGAGATGCAGCGGTTTCAGCCGGTCAACCACTTCGAGCACGCCGTCGATCAGCGCCTGCCCCTTGTAGTCGCTCAGACTGCGCAGCGTCACGCCGCCGCCGAGATGGCCATCTTCATAGGCATAGCAACCCGGGCAGCGCAGCGGACACTCGCGCGTGATCTCGATCGAAAGGGAAGGGCGCTCGCCCCGCAGGATCTTGCCCCAGGCTTTGAGGAGGTCGGAGGTCTGCAAAGTTCAGGGATGATCCGGCCTCATCACTGGTTTCACCCAATATTCATATTATGCGGGCGCCCGAATTCTGATTGCCGGAATCGGACACTCGCCGGCGCTCGCCGTACATGCCCGCGGCTTACGATCTTTGTCAAAACAGACGCGCACTTCCTGCAGGTCACCGCGCGCGCATGAAACACGAAACGCCTCGCGCGGGAACGAGGGGTTCGCCGCTGCAAACTGGGTCTCGATCTGCTGCGGACTCTCGCGCTTCTCACCCTCGACAGAGGCGAACTGGACGGGAATCTGCACCGCCGCGCGCGTCTCGACAACGGCCCCGAAATATTCGGCCGGCATGAGCCCGGTGCAAGTCCCGTGCGTCGCCCATTCGTGCTGTATCAGACCAGGCGACGGCATATACCGAATGACGTAATCGACAACGGACCTCGGCACGCGGGTCGCCCGCGCGCACGATTCCGGACCGCGTCCGGCATTCGTCTGCGGCCAAAGTCCGTGCACAACGAATCCGGTCATCCGGCCCGGCGTGCACTCCTGTGGGCTGCGCGCGGCAGCATCACCCTGAGCGCAGAATGCGGGCGCCCAGGAGAGCGAAAGCAAATAGTAGTCGAAGGCTGCCGCGGCCCGTTCCTGCGACCGCCGCGATTGCGCCGCCAGCGTGCCGACCACTATCACGAGAAGTGCGAGCGCGCCCCGAATAAGGCCGGTTCTCATCTTCGTCTCAATGTACCGTGGTTGTATGCGTGCGATCACTTCAACAGTTTCCATCCCGCAGCGGACGATCATTCTCGTTGCGGCCGCCGCCTTGTTCATCGGCGTACTTCTTCGACCCGACACGATACAGGCGCAGCGCAATTCAGTCCCGGCTTCCCTGGCGCAGGTCGGGGCGGCCTCTCCCCTGCCCGTTTATGTGACAAACGATCCGCCGACCGCCGTGCCCGACGGATTCGTCCCTGGTTCCACATGGAAGTTCACTACGTGGACGATTCCCAGCACTCTCACGTTTACAGCAACGGTGAAGGAAGTACAGGGCGGCTGGGCCGAACTGAATGTTTCGACTGACCCGCCGACGACTGCGAAATGGTATTACCTCCCGATAATGCCGGGCGTGTGGGAGCAGCAGTAATCAGGGCTCGACAACGAATTCCTCTGTGACAGGAGAGGCGCCGGGCTCGAATTCGGCCATGTACGGTTTCTTCAGATGACGCTCACAGGACTAGGGTGTTGTGTCTCTGAAGTCTCGTGCCTGATGTGGGGCGGGATGGCATCCCGCAGCGGGGTTGTTAACCCGCTGGCCGCTTGCAACGCTCACCGGCCTGCATCCGGAGATGGTGAAGGAACTTCGGAAACACAACACTGGCGGAGTTCGATACGGGGTTTTCGATTTGCGGGAGCGAAGAACCGCTTCGTATCCGGCTGCTTGGGATCGACAAGGTATTCGCGCTGTGTCCGTGCGCTGCCGGACGGACAGGACGTTGGAATCCAACGGCTGAATCCGGGTCGGTCTTCCCTAATAGGTTTCGTTAAACCAGACGTGCCGGGACCAGGGATCGCCGGACTGCCGATACATATCGATTAAACCGGCTCAGCCGTGTCTTACCGGATTGCGATTCGCATCCAGTACCTGACCATTGATCGTGTTGTAGCTGGTCGGATCGGCGGCGGCTGCCGCGCTGCAGCTTCAGCCACCCCTGCCCGAGAAACTGATGCCAGGCCACGCTCACTGTTTTCGAATGCACCTGACGGCGCCACGCCGGCGCACGCGTGCTCGGAAGCTCCTGTCCCGCGCGCAGGTCGTCGCTCAGAATCGCCGGAATCCCCTGGCGGACCGATTGTTCGCGAACGGACAACTCACTGTTTTTAGTCATCCGGAACCGCAAACCACACCCTCCAAATCATTCTGATCGCTGCAACCCTCAAGACGACGTAAAGTGTTACTGGCGCAGTCGTGTTCGAGTCCGGATATTCAGTGCGGAGGAATGCTTCAGGGTGTAACCTCAGGCAGAAATATCAGTCTTGTAGGATTGACATGATGCCAGTGGATTCCACCGTTAGCGGGGGCGCCGAACAGGCCGGCTCCACGCGCCGCACATTTCAACTCGCAGTGGTGTATGTGCTGGGCGCAATTATCAGTCTTGCCATGGCGATTCCCACCGCGCTCTATCTGCTGATACCGCCGCGCGTGCGGTCGCGCGCGGGCTGGATCGACGCCGGCGACATCAGCCAGCTGACGCCCGGGGTACCGATTGAGGTGAGCTTTCAGGAAAGCCGTCTCGACGGGTGGCGTCTGCAGACCGAAAAGAAGACGGCTTGGGTCGTCAAGGGCGCCAACAACAAAGTTACCGCCTTCGGTCCGCAGTGCACGCACCTCGCCTGCGCGTACCACTGGGAAATGGGCGCGGGCCAGTTTGTATGTCCCTGCCACGGTTCGACGTTCAACCTCGAAGGCGCGGTGCTCACCGGCCCCGCGGCGCGGCCCCTCGACCGCTATCTGACGAAAATCGATAACAATCGTCTGCAGATCGGCGAACTGAAGCAGAGCAGCACGTCGCAGGCGTCTGTCGTACGCAGGCGGATCGACAACCGAGAGGCCTGAGTGCGGAACAAATTCGTAGAGTTCATCGAGCATCTCGACCATCGCACCGGTCTGCATTCGGGTCTGCGGAAGTTTCTGTATGAGGAGATTCCGGGATCGAGCGGCTGGCACCAGGTGTTCGGCAGCGTGGCGCTGTTCCTGATTCTCATCCAGTTTTTCACCGGTGCGATGCTGGCGTTTAACTACGCGCCCACGCCCGGCGACGCCTACAGCAGCCTGCGATACATCCTCACTGAAGTGACCGCGGGAAGGCTGATGCGCGGCCTGCATCACTGGGGCGCCAGCATGATCATCGTGATCGTCGGGCTCCATCTGATCCAGGTCTTTCTGTGGGGCGCGTACAAGAAGCCGCGCGAAGCCACGTGGGTGGTCGGGTCGATTCTGCTTCTGATCACGCTGGCTTTCGGGCTGACGGGCTATCTGCTGCCCTGGGACAACCGCGCCTACTTCGGCACCGTCGTCACCACGCAGATCGGCGCCACTGTGCCGGTCCTCGGGCCCTATGTGACACGCCTCCTCGGAAGCACCGGCGGCGATGTGGGGGTCGTGACTTTCGCGCGCTTCTATGGACTGCATGTCCTGCTGCTGCCCCCGGCGGCTTTGTTCCTGATTGCGTTCCATGTATACCTCGTCCGTCGCCACGGCGTGGCGCCGACTCCGGATGATGAAACGCGGCCGAAGAAATCGTTTTTTCCCGAGCAGGTTTTCAAGGACACCGTAGCGGTGTTCATCGCGTTCGCGATTCTCTTCGTGATGGCGCTGGTGGTGCGGGTGCCGCTCGAACGCATGGCCGACCCCACGGATACGAATTACGTTCCGCGGCCCGAGTGGTACTTCCTGTTTCTGTTCCAGATTCTGAAGGGGTTCAACGGACCGCTCGAAGTCATCGGCACCGTGGTGCTGCCGACGCTCGGCATTCTGGCGCTGATTCTGACGCCGTTCATTGATCGCGGCAAGATGGTGCGCCTGCGGCAGCGGACGCTGGCGTTCGGCGTCGTGGCGCTGGCGGTACTTGGGTGGGGCGGCCTGACGGCTGCCGCGGTAGCCACCACCGGCGCCCAGACGGCAGCCGAGCAGATAGACTTCTCCGGTCCGACGCAGTGGATGCAGTTGACGCCGGTGCAGATGGCCGGCATCCATTATTTCCGTGAACAGCAGTGCAGCATGTGCCATAACGTGACGGGCGATACGCCGAAATCCGGGCCCAACCTGCTGAATACGGGACGGCGTCACGATGCGGTTTGGCTGGCAATGCATTTCGCGAATCCGGCGGCGGTTAGTCCGGGGAGCACGATGAAGCCGGCGGAACTGAACGATGCGGGAGTCAAGAGCCTCACCGCGCTGATGCTGGCGTTGACGCCCGAAAACGGCGATGTGGTGGAGTCGGCGCCGGACTTTGCGGTGGAGGGCGCGTTTATCTATCAAAAGAACGGCTGCCCAGCGTGCCATCAGGTGAACGGGGCGGGCGGAAAGATCGGACCGGAGTTGAACGGCGTGGCGAACCGGCGCAGCGAGGCGTGGGTGATTCAGCACTTCCAGAATCCGCAGATGATGTCTCCGAAGACGCCGATGCCGCCGTACAAATTCAACGCGACGGATATGCAGAATGAAGTGTCGTATCTGTTCACGCTGCCGAACAAGGCGCTCGGCCAGTAGACTCGCGGCGCTGGGTCTGTTGCTGCCCGCGGTGCTCGGGGCACAAGCGAGGTCGACAGTTCCGTTTGTCGGCTGCCGATCTGAAGGACAGGCCGATCCCATCGATGCTCCGGCTGGCAAGCCCGTAACGGTTCCGATTGCCGAAAGCTCCGCCAAAAAGCTCGCATATTACACGGACGGCGGAAGCATTGGCATCCTTGCTCCGCGCGGCTGGCATTGCCTCGGAACCTACGGCTCAAACGGCGGGTCGGTGACGGTTAGCCCTGGACCAGTCACGCGAAGTGAACTGGTGGCACATGGGACCGCGCTTGCGGGACCGATGGTTGTCAGATCGTTTTTGTCGGGAAGCGGATCGGGATCGGCTATCGTCGCGGAAGTGCTGGCTCGCATATTCCCTCAGTACAGGAAGCTGGCCCGCGCGACGCTTCGCTGGTTCGACAGGCCAATTCCGACGGGTCCTTACCCGCAGGATCGATTGACTCACAAGAGCCAGACGGTCGTCGAGTTCGACACGCCAGCGCATACCGAAGGAATGGGGACATACACATTGCTCAAACAGGGCAACAGCCCGATCCTGGGAGTTGTGGTCTTACTGAATGAGACACCGGATATGTTGCTCGTGTCAGCACGGCTTCCCCCAGAGCTGAACGGACTATCGGCAGCGATAATTCATCAGGCAGAGCATGACGCCACGCAACGTGTCCAGTGATACGATTGCCTGACATGAAATCCATCCGCAAAGGCACTGCTTTCCTGATCCTCGCTGTCGCCGGCGTCCTTCTCGCGCAAGCGCCCGGCATCACCCGCACCGTCGTCACACGCAAAGACGTCTCCGTCCCCGGACGCGAAGCGGTAGTCGCGCGCGTCGAGATCACGCCCGGCGGTTCTGCCGGACGCCACACGCATCCCGGCGACGAGATCAGCTACATCCTCGAAGGCGAAGGCGAGATTCTGATGGAAGGCCAGCCTCCCATGAAAGTAAAAGCGGGCGACGGCTTCGTCATCCCCGCCGGGGTGAAGCACGACGCGCACAACACCGGCACGCAGACGCTGAAGCTGGTCGGCGTTTACGTCGTCGACAAGGGCAAGCCGCTGTCCACGCCCGCGCCGTGATTGTAAATTGGTGATTGCATGCAAATGGCTTTATGCAGATAACCTGGCTCGGTCACGGCACGTTCCAGATCGTTCTTCCCGGCGGCGAAACGCTGGTTTTCGATCCGTGGACGGACGGCAATCCGGCGTACCCGAAAGGCTTCGAAATCCAGCGCTGCGACACCATTCTGATCTCGCACGGGCATTTCGATCACATCCACGACGCGATCCCGCTGTGGAAGAAATTCCGCGCCGCGCGTCGTCGCAATCTACGAAACATGCGCCTGGCTGGAGAAGAAGGGCGTCGACACGTGCCAGGCCGATGAACAAAGGCGGCTCGCAGAAGGTCGGCGCCGTGACAGTCACGATGACGCACGCCGTCCACAGCTGCGGCATCACCGATGATGACGGCTCGATCGTCTACGGCGGCGAAGCCGCGGGCTACGTGCTGAAGTTCGATGACGGCCGCACCATCTACTTCTCGGGCGACACGAACGTGTTCTCCGACATGGCATTTGATCGCGGAACTCTACAAGCCGGATCTGGCGTTTCTGCCCATCGGCGATCTGTATACGATGAGCCCGCGCGAAGCGGCCGTCGCATGCCGCCTGCTCGCGGCGCCGGTGGTGATCCCGATGCACTTCGGCACGTTCCCGCCGCTCACGGGCCGGCCTGACACGCTGCAGAGCCTCGCAAAGAATACGAGAGTCTGGGAACTCGAGCCCGGCAAGACCGTCACCTGGTGATTCGCTGTGACGGGCGAGGGTCTGTGCGCCGACTGCATGCATCGCAAAGAAATCCGCAACGATCGCGGCAGCGTCTTCATCCAATGCCTGCGGTCGTTTCGCGAGCCGGAGTACCCGAAGTATCCGCGACTGCCGGTGCTGCGCATGCGCCGGATTTGAGACGCCTGGAACGGCGTGCGTAACTGCAATAAACCCACTGGCTGCAATCGAGCACACTGGAAAGACCCCAGCCAGCGGCGGAACAGGAGCAGTCTACGCGCCGTGGAAGCCGCGCTACAACCCGTGGATCGTCGCGCTCACGGTCACGCTGGCGACCTTCATGGAAGTGCTCGACACCTCCATCGCCAACGTCGCGCTGCCGCACATCGCGGGCGGCCTGTCGGCGAGCCAGGACGAATCGACCTGGGTGCTCACCAGCTACCTGGTTTCGAACGCCGTCATTCTGCCGATCAGCGCATGGCTCTCCGTGCTGGTGGGGCGCAAGCGGTTCTACATGACGTGCGTGGCGCTGTTCACCATCAGCTCGTTTCTCTGCGGCCTGGCGCCCACGCTGGGCATGCTGGTGCTGTTCCGCGTCATGCAGGGGCTGGGCGGCGGCGGTCTCGCCACCAGCGAACAGGCCATTCTCGCCGACACGTTCTCGCTCGAGAAACGCGGCATGGCGTTCGCGGTTTACGGCATGGCCGTCGTGCTCGCGCCCGCCATCGGCCCCACGCTCGGCGGCTGGATTACCGACAACTACAGCTGGCGCTGGATTTTCTACATCAACGTGCCGGTCGGGTCTGCTGTCGCTCTATCTGACGCAATCGAGATCGTCGAAGATCCGCCTTACATGGAGATCGAGCAGCAGAAGACGCTGCGCAATCCGATCGATTACATGGGGCTGGGTCTGATCGCGCGTCGGCATCGGCTGCCTGCAGTATGTGCTCGACAAGGGCCAGGAAGCCGACTGGTTCGCTTCGAGAAAGATCACCGTTCTGCTGGTAATCGCTGTCGCTGCGCTCGTCTGGTTCGTCATCAACGAATGGAAGCACGCATACCCGATCATGGATCTGCAGCTGCTGCGGCAGCGCAATTTCGCCGACAGCCGCGTTCATGATGTTCATGCTCGGCATGGTGCTGTTCGGGACCACGGTGCTGATCCCGCAGTTCCTGCAGGTGCTGATGGGCTACACGGCGGAACAGGCCGGCATGGCGCTTTCGCGCGGGCGCGTGTCGTGCTGATGTTCATGATGCCGGTGGTGGGGCAGCTGGTGTCGCGCGTCGATCCGCGGATGCTGATCGCATTCGGCTTCATCGTCGACGGCGATGGCGCTGTATCACATGACGACCATCAACTGCAGATCGATTTCCGCACGGCCGCGCATGTATCGCGTGTATCAGACGCATCGGCCTGGCCGTTTCTCTTCATTCCGATCAGCACGCTGGCTTATCTGGGCATCCCGCGGCACAAGAGCAATCAGGTGGCGGGCATGAACAATTTCATGCGCAACCTGGGCGGGAGCATCGGGATTTCGCATGCTGAGCACTTTCCTGCAGCGGCTCGCGCAGAAGCATCAGGTGATCTGAGCGCGCACGCGTCGGCGGGCGACCCGCAGTTCACGCAGCAGGTCGCGGGCCTGACGCAGACCTTCACCAGTCAGGGAGTGCCGCCGAATGAGGCCAGTCCGCAAAGGCGTATTCGATGATGGGCCGGATGATCTGCGGGCAGGCCACGACGCTCGCCTACGTCGACATCATTTCCATCTCGGCCGTCGTCTTTGCTCTGCCTCGCGCCGGTCGCGTTCCTGATGAAGCGACCGCCGAAGAATGCAGCGCCCGTGGCGGCGCATTGATATCAGACCGATTCCGCTACGCAGGTGTTGCGCAGTTCGCCCAGCCCGTCGATGCGCACCACGATCTCGTCGCCCGGCGCCAGCCAGCGCGGCGGCTTGCGTGAGAATCCGACGCCCGGCCGGCGTGCCTGTCAGCACGACATCGCCCGGCTCGAGCGTCATCACGCTCGACAGGAACTCGACGGTCTCCGGGACTTTGAAGATCAGTTCGCGCGTGTTCGAACTCTGCATCGTTTCGCCATTCAGCGTAAGCGAGATGTTGAGATTGTGCGGATCGGCGATCTCATCGGCGGTCACCAGATACGGACCCATGGGTGCGAACGTGTCGAAGTTCTTGCCCATGGTCCATTGCGACACTGACATCTGGTAATCGCGCGCGCTGACGTCGTTGCAGTTCATGTATCCGAAGACGTACTCGCGCCAGTCCGCCCGCGTTGATGTGCCGCGCGCGCTTGCCGATCACGAACGCGAACTCGGCTTCATAGTCAGGCTTGCGCGAATTCTTCGGCAGGACGATCTGCTCGCCGGAGCCGATTACCGTGTTGCTGTACTTCGCGAAAATGACGGGATAGCGCGGGATTTCGAGACCGGCTTCATGCGCGTGATCGCGATAATTGAGACCCATGCAGAGGATTTTGGGCGGATCGGGGATCGGCGCACAAAGCCTGACATCGGTGATTGGCACACCGGCTGGTGCACACGCGATCCAATCCCGCACTTTCGCGAGCGCTTCGGACCCGCCATGCAGAACCGCTGACACATTCCCAAAACCGGCCTCCGCGAGGCTGACTATGCGGTCGTCGATCACAACACCCGCCTGCGGATGTCCCCCCTGTTCGAACGTCACGAAGCGCATGAACACGCCAGTCTAGCATCGCGCTTTGAGATAATCGCCGACAGGTGCTCGCCCTCCGTCTGACAGCATTGGCCGCTTTGGCGTCGGGCCTCTGCGCCCAGACTCATACCGCGGCGGACCTCGGCAAAGCCATCGTCGCGGCGGGACTTGACCCCGCCAACTGCTACAGAGTGCGCGATCTCGAAATCGTGCAGCAGGATGTGCGCTTTTATCTCACCGCTGGCTATCTAATCTTCGGAAAACCGGTGAACGGCGCACCCGTCGCGGCGGTCTTCACAGCCGACACCGAGGACGGCGACGCCGAGGTTCTGCTGCTTCCGCCCAATCGTTCCGAGCGCCGCTCACTGGCCGGCTATACGGGTTCGCCAACCCTCGATGAGCATTTCTCGAACGCCGTTTTTCTGTTTACCGAACCCGCGGCGCGCGGTCTCGCGGCGCAGATTCGAGCCAACGGCGAGGCGAAGAACTCGCCGGAGACCGGCGCGCTTCTACAAGACCAGTGGTCCCGCACAGTGGCCGAGCTCGCGGGCGGTTTCGAAACGCTCCTGGTTCTCGATCTCATCAGCGGTCCGTCCCCTGATCGGGGGTTCTTCGAAGCGATTGTGCAGGGGAAAAAGCTCGGCAACTTCGACATCGGAATCGACGGCCGCATGTCCGAACCGATTCATGCCGGGCAATACATCACGCGTAACGGACACGACTACTTCGATACGTGGACCAACTTCGTCAGTCAGAGCCGCGCCTCCTCCCCTCCCGGATCTCCCGAGCCCGCATCTGCCGAGGAGGAGATTCTGAGTTATCGAATCGAGGCCACGCTCGACGCCTCGTTTGTCCTCCACTGCGTCACGCACATCCGGCTGCGCGCGACGGCGGAATCCCGACTCGCCATCCCGCTCGAGCTGTCGGCCCGGATGCGCGCCATCGACGCAAAGGTAGACGGCGCCGCGGCGGAAGTCTACGAGCGCGAATCGCTGCGCGAGAGCGCTGTCGAGGGCACCGATAACGAACTGTTGCTGGTTATTCCGCCGCAGCCGCTCGCACCGGGCTCTGAACACGAGGTCGAGATCCGGCACGAAGGCAAAGTGGTTGTCGATGCCGGTCATCAGGTCTTCTACGTGGGTGCGCGCGGGTCGTGGTATCCGAACCGAGGCTCGCAGTTTGCCACGTACGACGTCACCTGCCGTTATCCGAAAACGCTCGATCTGGTGAGCGCAGGCCAGGTAAAAGAAGACCGCACCGAGGACGACATTCGGATCACGCGAAGAGTCACTGCCGGCCGCATTCGCAATCTGGGATTCAATCTCGGCGTTTATCAGCGAAAAATGCTGGAGCGCGGGACCACCGCGATCGAGGTGTTTGCCAACAGCGAGGTGGAAGACGCACTTCGCTTTCGGCCGCCGGATACGGAGCCACGCACGGCGGCCGTCGCCTCCAGTCCCCGGCGGGTTCCACTGCCTTTGAACGGCCTCGAGATACCCGCGCCTGCGGAAGTGATCAATCCGGCGAATCAGCTGGCGAAGGTCGCCGACGACATCGCCGCGTCCTTCGATTTCTACCGCGCCCGCTTCGGTGAGCCCCCCGTCAGCCGCATCGAAGTCTCCCCGGTCCCGGGCCGCTTCGGACAGGGTTTTGCGGGCATGATTTATCTCTCGACGCTTTCGTATCTCCCCGTATCCGTGCGTCCGCTTTCGCTGATGTCCGAGTGGCAGCGCGTATTCTTCGGCGAATTCATGCGCGCCCACGAAGTGGCGCATCAATGGTGGGGGAACATCGTCACCGCGGGAACGTATCGCCATGAATGGCTCATGGAGGCGCTCGCCAATTATTCCGCACTCATGTTTCTGGAAAGCCGCGGCGGTCCCCGCATGATGGACGGCCTGCTGAACGAATACCGGCGGCAGCTTCTGACCAAAGGACCTGACGGGCGCATTGCCGAAGCCGAGGGTCCCGTGGTCGAGGGCCGGCGGCTGGAGAATTCGAACAACCCGAACGCGTGGTCGGCGGTGGCGTACGGGAAGGGGGCGTGGATCATCCACATGCTGCGGCAGCGGCTGGGCGACGTACAATTCGTCCGCATGCTGGCCGAACTGCGGCGGCGCTACGAGTGGAAGCCGGTCGACACAGAGCAGTTCCGCCTGCTGTGCGCCGAGTTTTTGCCGCCGCGTTCACCCGACCCGAAGCTCGAGAGCTTCTTCGACCAGTGGGTATACAGGACCGGCATTCCGACGCTCAAGCTGACGTACTCGGTTAAGGGCAAGCCCGGGGCATGGAAGCTCGCGGGCACTATCACGCAGTCCGACGTATCGGACGATTTCAGCGCCAGCGTCCCTGTGGAGATTCAGACCGGGCAGGGCAAAAAGGTAGTGAAACAAGTGGATACCGGCGCGGATCCGGTGACTTTCTCCGTCCCCGTCACGGCGGCAAACGCCAAAGCCGTGCTGGATCCCGCGGGCACTCTGTTGCGGCGCTGAGGCGGCCCGTTATAGTAAATCTGTTACGATAAATCTGTTATGGCAATTCCCAACGTCAAGCGGTTCCGGCCGTTCTGTCCGACCTGCAATGCGAGCTACACGCTGATGGCCGTGCTTCCTAAAGAAGCCAACGTCGACACATTTCTGTCCGACGCGGTGAGCCGTCACGACCACAAGGCTTTCTCCGAATCGAAAGCTGCGATGTCTAAGGTCCGCGTCGGTCAGCAGAAACAGAAGAAAGCGAAATAGTCAGAACGCGGCGGGCGCCGCGTGTACGACTGGATTCCGCGGCGGGCGCTGCGTGCAGGACTAGCAGGCTGCTGAAATCAGTAACCCGTGCGGAATCAGCACCCGTCTTTCCGAACCGCGACCGTAAGGGAGTGGCAAGACGCGTTTTTCAGCAGCCTGCTAGATTCCGAGGCGGGCGCGGAGAGATCGCAGCGCTCGCAAACCTTCCCTCGCCACATCGGGATCGCTGTCCCGGCTCAGCTTGTCGAGGAACGACGCGGAGCCTTTGTCGCCGCTCACCGCCAGCACGCGTCCGAGATAGATTTTCTCGTCCTTCGATCCAGAATCGAGCTGCGTGTACAGAACGTGCAGCACGGGCACCTGCCGGGCCGTCTCCACCAGATAGGCGTAAGCGACGTCGTGGTACGCGGCCGAATTCAGCGTGTTGACCAGATAGCGCAGCGGCGCGTCGGGCCCCACATTGAGGTTGCCGTCCATTACAAGCGCAAACGCCACGGCCAGGCGCGGTGCCATGCGGTCTTCGTCGCTCCAGAGTTTCTCGAGAGCGGGAACATCGGCGCGGTTACCGATGCGGCCCAGGCCCTCAGCCGACGCGGCGCGCAGTTTGGCATCGGTTGCACTCAACTGCCGAACGAACATATCGCGGTCCTGCGGCTGCGGCATCATGGCGATGGCGGCAAGCGCGCTGCGCTGCGCCTTCACATTGCGCGGGCTCGCCACGATGGAACGCAGCGTGGGCAGCGCATCCGTGGCGCGCAGCGTGCCCGCAGTTTCAATCGCGGTCGACTGCACGCGGTCGTCGAGATCGCGCAGCAGGTAAGTTATTCTCGGGCCCGCCGACGGATCGCCGATCTTCTGGATAGCCGCCAGCGATTCGTACATCACGTTGTTGTCTTTCGAGCGCAGGGCATCGATGAGATCGGGGAGCGCCGCCCGGCCGCGCAGAATGCCCAGGGCACGGCAGGCGTTGGCGCGGGAGTCGAAACTCGACCCGCCGCGCGCCAGCAGCCCGAGCGCGACAATCACCTCGGGCCGTACGGTCACAAACGCATCGATAATCTGATCGTTCGCATCGCTGAACTTCGCCTTGATGGATGCGCCGGCGCGCACCAAAGAAGAGCCAAGCCCCTGCTTCACATATCCCGGCAGATAGTAATTGACCAGACCATCGGTGGCGCGGATCTGCATCTCGGGATCAGCATCGTGTGTGGCGCGGATGAGCGGATCGATGGAATCCTTGCCGCCCAGCGCCGTGAGCTGTTTGACAGCTTCGATGCGCGTATCCACGCTCGCGCTGTTGAGGTAACCGGCCACCGTCGGGATGGCGGTCTGGCCCTGCTTCGCCACAGCCCGAACATCCTTCGGAGTCTGCGCGGACGAGAGTAGAGCGGTAAGAAGTAAGAATACTGCTGCGCGGAGCATCTACCTTCGATTATGCCGCGAAACCCAGCACGGTTACGGCAAATGCATGTAGCCGATTTAATGCAGAGCCAGTGTCTGTGAGCGCCGCTCCCTCACGGTCACGGTTCGGAAACCCATACTGAACCGCGCGCGTGAGCAAGCGGCAATGAGAAGCTGGTGTTGTGATGTGGTCAAGGAACTTCGGAAAACACAACGCTAGCGGACAAAGTCGACTGTAACGCGGGTCGGGATCAGGCCAACCTCATAGCCCATGTCGAACAGCATCTGTGCCGCTTTCGGAATATCTTCGCCGGCGTCGACCGTGTAGTGGTTAACGTACATGCCGATATACTTCTCGGCCAGCCGCGGTTCCATGTCGCGGGCAAACTGCAGGGCATATTCGAGCGCTTCGGCGTGATGGTCGAGGGCGTACTGAATACTCTCGCGCATCATGCGGCAGCATTCGCTCTTGACGGCATCCGGCAGGCTGCGGCGAAGCACGTTGGCGCCCAGAGGAAGCGGCAGGCCGAATTTGTCCTTCCACCATTTGCCCATATCGATGACCCGATGAAAGCCCGTCTTGTTATAAGTCAGCTGGGCTTCGTGAATGATCAGGCCGGCATCCGCCCCGCCTTCCTTCACGGTTTCGAGAATCCTGTCGAACGGCACAATCACGTTTTCGAAATCCGGCTCGCAGACTTTCAGCGCCAGATAAGCGCTTGTCATAGTGCCGGGAATGGCGATCTTTTTGCCCCGGATCTCGTCGGGCTCCATGGGGCGCGTCGAGACAACCATCGGGCCGTAGCCGTCGCCCACGCTCGATCCGCTTGCCATCAGCGAGTAGGTCTCCGACACGTGGGCCCAGGCGTGATACGAAATGGCGCTGAGATCATAAACGCCCGCCCTGGCCTTCTGATTCAGCGTCTCAATGTCCGCCAGTACATGCTGGAATGTGACCGTTTTCGAGCGCACCTTCCTGGTGGCCAGTCCGTAAAACATGAACGCGTCGTCCGAGTCCGGACTATGCGCACTGACAATTTCCACGGGGGACAGATCGGACATACGGGAGGCGAATCGTTCAGTATCTCATGACGGGTTACGCGGACATGACTTCAGGCAGGCGCTGCGTGTCATCCGTCTGCTGCGCGGCGCGTTCAGACTCCTGCGAAGGCAATGAGCGTTGTGGTCTAGTTAGCGCGATTCGTCCGGCGGGCGTGACGCTTCGTCGCCTTGTGCGGTTTGAACTTCGACTTGCTCCTCTTCACCTTCACCAGCCTGGCTTCATGCGCAGGGCTCCCTTGAGCGGCTGCCAGAGGAGAAGAAAGCAATCCGAAAGTGAGGCACAGACCGAGTGCAATCGCAAGATGGCGCATTTGTTTTTATCTTAACTGATCCGGCGCCGGAAAGTTGCGATAAACGAGGAAAAAACTCCACACCGTCAGCAGCACGCAGACTATCGCCAACCCGCGCCAGACGGTCTCGCGGGCCTCGGTGGAACGAACCGGCGTGCCTGCAACGTAACCTGCGACGAAACCGCCGGCGAGCCCGCCGATGTGCGCCCAGTTGTCCACGGCGAAACCCGGAATCAGACCGAAGGCGATGACGTAAACGACCCAGCGCAGATAGAAATTGCGAATCGCGGTGCCGATTGACGAACGATTCGCGACACCGAACGCGATCATCGCGCCGATCAGTCCCATAATCCCGGCCGAAGAACCGACGGATGGCACCAGAGGATTGATCACCGCGCTGGCGTAGAACCCCAGAACGGTGCCCACGAAGTAGAGGACCAGGAAGCGCGGCGTGCCGTAAACCTGTTCCACCTGCGCGCCCAGATCATAAAGGACCCAGCTGTTCATCAGTATGTGCAGCCAGCCCCCGTGCAGGAATCCCGCGGTAACCAGCCGCCAGTATTCGTGATCCTGAAAAATCAACGGACCAAACTTGGCGCCCAGCGCGCCAATCGCGGCCCCCTCACCAACGTTCCGCGCCAGAAACAAGGTTCCGATGAAGAACGCGAAATTGATCACCAGAATCAGAACCGTGGTGAAGTGCGCCTGCGGAATCAGACCACCAAGTATCTCGCCCGGCTGGCGTCTGTCGATGGCGCGCGCCCCCACCGTCTGATTGCAGTAAGGACACGTGCGGTCGCTCGTCGTGATGAATGCCCGGCAATTCGGGCACATGCGGCGTTTATCCATGTACGGCCATTTCCGGCACGGGGTTGTTCAGTCGTTTTGTCCAGACCTCGCGCGCCGCCAGCGCGAAAACGATGATCATTTTCAAAATGTCGAGACCCGAATACAAACCGTGCAGCATCCAGAATGTCCTGTACTGCGCCTCGCCCGGCTTCAGACTGTCAACACTCCCGCCGAGCGTTATGATCTCAGGCGTCAGCACGAAGTGCTCGACTGCGAGGATAAACAGAACCAGGATAATTCCGATCAATGCCATCCGGTTTTCCCTAAGCAACAGCAGGATCAGCGCGCCACCGATGGCGAACTCGGCCCGCTCCCAGTTCAGGAAAATCCAGGCGTTCTCGGCTGCGGCGTTGCGCCGCATGAGGACACGTTCGTTCGTCCGGCTTGCCTGATCCATCCCGGCCGACGCCAGGAATCGGTCGACGGCCTGGAAATTCTGCGTGACCGCGACGTCCGCCAGAATGCTCGCGCCCAGCCACGCGCCCAGCAGAAAGACAGTCAGGCTTCGATAGTGAATCACCACCGCAATTGTCGCAAATGCGAGCGGTCTGACGACTTCCCGTCAGCGGCTGGCCGGTGGCACCAGACCGTTCATGCGCAGATACTCCACCATCTGGCCGTAATGATCGTAAGTGTGCCAGTAGAAGATCGAGACCGAATCGACGCGCGTCCGTTTGCCTTTTGGGTTGAACGGATCGGCCGTCTGTTCGAGAAGATTCGAATTATTGACGGTCGCCACGGCGCGATGCGCGTGCGCAAAGGCATCCTTGAGATACTGCACGATCTGATCCTTCGTCTTCAGGCTGTCCGGGCCGTTGTCATGTTCCTGACTCGGCACCGCCTCACCGAGCAGCGCGGCCGCGACCGTGTTGAGCTCAAAAGCAATGTGCCGCGCTTCCAGCGCAAATGTGCGGACTCCTTTGAAATTGCCGGCCGTTGGCGCGAAATCGAATTTGTCGGCCGGCATGGCTTCGGTCAGCCCCACCACTTCGCGCTCGGTACTGCTCAGCTGCCTGTCGAAAATCTGCCTGGCGTCGGGCGGCGCATCGGCGGCCGTCAGCGAAGATATTCCAAAGAGAGCTGGCACGCAGAGCACAGCCGCGGAGAGAAATCGTAGACGGGTCATCGGCTAACCAGTGTAGCGCCCTTCAGGCTGTTATACCGAAGGTTAGTCTGTTCATCGACAACGTGGGGTGATATCACTGAATTAACGACGGTCCCTGGGCTCATAGGAATCATTGGCACTGCATAACTCACTAAATTTTCCGCCCGCTCAGGAGAGTTCTCGCCGCCTGGAATGGACGTGGAAAGTGGGGCTGGTTCTGGAGACACCGGAACTGGCGAGCCAGATCACATCTGCACTGTCCGAAGGCGGCGCCACTGTGAAGTTCCGGTATCCGGCGGCAGCGTCGTCGTTTGAAGTCGCCAATGCGGTCGAACGTGAAAGACCGGACATACTGTTCGTCGAGCTCGCGCGTACTTCGAAGCCCGCCGCAGAGTGGATTGCCGACGTGCGGCAGGGTGAGGAAACGCCGCTGGTGGTGGCGGTACATCCCGTCGCTGAACCGTCCGAAATGATTTTCGCTCTGCGGGCAGGCTCGAGCGAATTTCTGTGCCTGCCCGTTCGGCCGGCGATCTACGAAGCGATGGAGCGAATCGGCTCGCTGTTGGAGGCGCGCCGCACTGCAACCGTCGAACGGGGCAGGATATGCGGAATTCTTTCGTCGAAGGGCGGCTGCGGCGCTACCACCATCGCCTGCTACCTGAGTGCGGCCCTGCATAATCACCAAACCACTAAGTCCGCCGGGAAAAAGCCGGTTCCGTCCGCAAACCAACTGCGCATTCTGGTGGCGGATCTCGACTATCAGGCGCCGGGAGGGAGTGGGGCGTTTCGCCTCAACCCGCGGTCGCATGCCGGCGAAGCTTTCGAATCTGTAAGCCGCCTGAACTCGCACGGGTGGCGCGAATTCGTGACGCCCGTCATGCCGGGCGTCGACCATCTGGCGTCCCCCGGTGACCTGGCTGATCCTCCTGCGGGCCATTCTTTGTCGACGCCCGCGCTCCCGGAACCCTGGCGGGTCGAGAGCCTGTTCCGCTTCCTCAGCCGTCAGTACAACTGGATTTTCGTCGATCTCGGCAGGCATCTCAATCCGTCCAACTGGGCTATGCTGCAGAACATTGACGAGCTTTTTGTCATCACAGCGCCCGACGTGCTGGCGCTCTATCAGACGAGATCCATACTCCAGACCCTTTCCAGCCGTGGCTTCGAGAAGAGCCGCGTGCGTATCGTGCTGAACAGAAATCAGAGCTCCCCCCAGGATTTCTGGGTGGAAAGCATCCAGCAGATGTTTGAGATCGGCGTATTCGGCGTGGTGCCGAACGATGAAGGCACGCTTGAAAAAATGCCGCGTGACCGCTTCGAATTCCCGGCAGAGACGCCTTTCGGCCGTGCCATGACTAAGATGGCCGCCCGTCTGGCTGAATCGGACGGCGTCCGTTCGCACGGGAAGGGCGCATGAGCGGCTCCCCGTTATTAAAGTACAGATTTTTCGATAACTTCGGCTATTATTTCGATAACTACCGGATTCAGTATGAGGGAAACGCCGGCGTGGATGGTAACCTGTATGCAACGAGACTTAAGCTGGTGTAGAGCTGATGCCTGAATACTCGATACTTTTTATCAGACCCGAGGACCATCCGTCTGAGAAAATCGAGCGTGCTGTGCTCGATGGATTCGACGGAGAGATCGAATGGACGCGGGTCGAAGCTCTTTTCGACGGCCTGCGATCGCTGCAGGAACGACCTTCGATCTGATCATTTCGGATCTTTTTCTCCCCGACGGCCAGGGGCTGGCTACGCTGCGTCACCTGAATCAGCAGGCGCCGAAGACGCCGGTGATCGTGCTCTGCGACGCCAGGGACCGGGAGACAGCTGTCAACGCCGTGCGGAAAGGCGCGCACGATTTCTTCTGTTACGACGATCCCGACGTTTCCGGTCTGCGCCGCGCAGTCTCGGGAATGCTGAAGAACAGCGAAAGCGAAAAGGAATCCAACCGCGGCCGACCGGCGCACCAATGCGCGGTTCCCGTGCCGACTCGCGGTCAGTTATCAGGCGCTCGAGCATCCGTTTTTCTCGGGCACGGCGACCAGCGAAACACTCAACATCAGCAGCAAGGGCCTGCTCTTTTCGACCGATGAAGCGCTGCAGCCGGGTCAGTTGCTCCAGGTATCGGTCGACTGGCCGGCGCGCCTCGAAAATCAGGTGCCGCTGAAACTGGTGGCGGAAGGCCGGATCGTTCGAAATCTGAACGGACAGGCGGCGATGCGCATCGACAAGTACGAATTCAGAACCCGCCGCATCAAAACAGATGCTTCAGGCGGAGTAGCCGCGCCGGGAATTAAGAAAGAAATCACCAGGTCATCAAGCCGTCCACCAGAGACGGCGCCGACAGTAGCGTCCCGGCCGGTTACGGCGGCGGGTAACAGGGTGGATGGCGTGAAGCCGCGCCGCAACGTCTGAAAGACTCGTTTAATACGTACTCCGGGGGGAGCAATTGCCTAAAGTATTCTTACTAAGCGATCAGCCCGTTCTGCTGTGTGGGTTTGAAACTGTACTCAGCAGCAGGGGCTTTGAAATTATCGGCAGCTGCCAGGCTGCTTCGTTCGCGGAATGGGTCACCGCCGGCGTTCATCCGGACGTCCTTCTGCTCGATATCACCGCGGGGCTGACGTTCGCGGATCTCAGCCAGCTCAATTCCAGCGTGCCCGACTGCCCGGTGGTTCTCTGGGCAGACGCTCTGCCGCTGGAACTCATGTTCAAGACGCTCGAATACGGTGTCCGCGGTATAGTGCAGCGCAACGTGCGCCCGGAACAACTCGTCGAGTCGCTGCGCAAGGTCGCGGCCGGCGAACTGCAGATTGGCTTCGGCGCTACATCCAGTGATGCGGCACCGCCGCGGCGGCGTGTGGCGTTGACGCCGCGCGAGCGTGAAATCGTCTCTTTTCTGCGCCTGGGAATGCGCAACAAGCAGATCGCGGGCGAAATGGGCATCACCGAAGGCACGGTGAAGATCTATCTTTTCCGGCTGTTCCACAAGCTGGGCGTGCGCAACCGTTTCGAGCTCGCGCGGTGCGGCACGGACGATCCGCAGCAGATCGCACCCGGACCCGTGGCGGCACCGGAGAAAGCCGAGAAGGCAGAGATGACGCTGCCCGGCGCTTACCGGTAGTCCTTCAGTTCAGCAGCTTGCCCTGCCGCAGGTACGCAGGGACATCCAGTTCTTCCTCGAAAAGCACCGCTGCGGCAGCCGGCAGGGGCTCCGGCTCGGAGTGCGGTGCCGGTGGAGGCGCCGCGGCGGGCCCAGGCGCTGGCTCCGGAGTTCGTTCCGCGAAGAAGTCGGCCGGCGACAGAACCTCGATCCCGGGCTCGCGCTTTTCTTCCATGGGTTCGGCGGGCATTGAGAATCCGGTGGCGATCACCGTGACCTTCACCGCGTCGCCCATCTTTTCGTCGGCGATCACGCCGAAATTCAGCTGCAGATCGTCGCAGTCGGCGGCCTCGCGGATAATCGAGCAGGCTTCGTTCAGCTCGTGCAGCCCGATCTCGCCGGAAGCCGTGATATTCATCAGCACCTGACGCGCGCCTTTGATTTTGGTGTCTTCGAGCAGCGGCGAATTGATGGCCGCGCGCGCCGCTTCCACCGGCGCTTTCGGACCCTTCGCAACCGCATTGCCGATCAGCGCATGTCCCATCCCGGAGATGGCGGCTTTGATATCGGAGAAATCGAGATTGATCAGGCCCGGCGTCAGGATGATTTCGCTGATGCCCTGCACAGCCTGGCGCAGCACGTCGTCGGCCAGCCGGAACGCCTGCGCCATGCTCGTGCCCTGGCGGCGCGATCGTCAGCAGCCGGTCGTTGGGGATCGTGGTGAGAATATCCACCGACGAAGCGAGATCGTTGACGCTGCGTTCGGCCTGACGCATGCGCTTGCCGCCTTCGAACGTAAAGGGCTTGGTGACGATGGCGATGGTCAGCGCATCGAGCTGCTTTGCCAGCGTCGCAACCACCGGAGCCGCGCCCGCGCCCGTGCCGCCGCCGAGACCCGCGGTAATGAAGACCAGGTCCGCGCCTTCGAGAATGGAAAGAATGCGCTCCGTATCTTCGAGCGCGGCCTGCCTGCCGATGGCGGGATCGGAACCCGCGCCCAGGCCGTCGGTCACCCGCGCGCCGATCTGAATCTTGTTCGGCACCTTCGACGCCGCCAGCGCCTGCGCGTCCGTATTCATCACATAGAACTCGACGCCGTCGAGCCCTTCTTCGTACATGCGGCCGACGGCATTCGATCCGCCGCCGCCGATACCGATCACTTTGATGCGCGCGCCCTTGCGGGTTTCTTCCTGCAGTTCGTATTTGAGTGCGTCCATTCATGTCTCCGATCTCCGAATTCCTGTAATCGCTACCGCAGAATTCGTCCCGAGCAATCCCACCGACTGCCGTTCCAGATCCACCTGACTGCGCAGCCGCGCCGCATACATCGCGAGTCCCGCCGCAGTGGTCCACGCGGGATCGTTCAGTTCGTCCGGCCAGTCCAGAAAGCCCTGCGCGAGTCCGATGCGCGCCGGGCATTCCAGCACGCGTTCGGCAACATCGCAGATTCCAGGCAGCAGCGCGCCGCCGCCCGCATATCACCAGACCGCTGGCAATGCGCGTCTGCATGCCCGCGCGCTCCAGTTCGGCGCGCACCATCTCGAACAGTTCCACCGCGCGCGATTCCAGAATCTGGTTGACGAACCGGCGCGGCGCTTCACGCGGACCTTCGCCGTCCCGCGCATGCGCTTCGATAAAAGGCAGCTCCACCGTGCTGTTCCCGGCGGTTCCCTCCGAAACCGCGCCGCCGAACTCATGCTTCACAATCGCCGCCGATTCGAGCGGGATGCGAAAAGCATGCGCCAGGTCGCGCGAAAAATGATCGCCGCAGATCCGCAGCGAAGTGGCCAGCTGCGCCGATTCGCCGTAGTAACAGACCATCTCCGTCGAATGCGCGCCGATGTCGACCAGCGCCACGCCTTCACGCCGGTCCTCCGGCAGCACGGAAGCGTAGCAGCCGGCGATCGGCTTCATAGACCGTCTCGTCAACCGAAAGATGCGCGCGGTTGATCGCGCCGATCAGATTGTTGTGCTCCTGCGTCGAGATCGTGACCAGATGCGCATTGGCTTCGATCACCGAAGCCATCATTTTGCGCGGATCGTGAAAGCCAGGCTGATCGTCGACGACGAAATCCTGCGGCAGCAGCTGCAGCACCATGCGGTCTTCCTGCAGCTGGATGTGCAGGGCGCGGTCCATCGCGCGGTTGATGTCGCGCTGTTCGATTTCGCGCGGACGCCCGAAATCCATGCGGCCGCGGCTGTTGGCGCCGCGCGCGGTGAGCCCGCCCATGCCCGCGACCACCGTTTCGATTGCGGTGCCTGCCATCGCCTCGGCCTCTTCCACTGCCGCCAGCACGCACTCCGACACCGCCTGCTGATCGGCGATGCGGCTCTTCGCCCAGCCGCGCGAGGGCACCGCGCCATATCCGATCAGGCGCAGCCGCTCCGTCCTCCAGCAGCGAGATCACGCAGCGCGTATGCGTGCTGCCCGCGTCCAGCGCCGGTCGCGATGATGGGTTTGTCTGCTCATTTACTTTGCCAATATTCTGTCGTCCAGCCGCAGATCGAAAATCGTCGCGCCGCTCGGAATGCTTCCGGATCTCCGCGTAGTTCTCGACGAAATGCTGATAGCGCGAACGGTAGTGCTGATCGCCGATCCAGAGCTCCACCGCGTGCCCGTCGATCTCCGCGATGAGGCGCATATCGACGCGTGCTCGGCGGCGTTGATCTCCGAAATGTCCTTCGCCTGCGGGCCCAGATCGTCCAGCAGATGCTGCATCGCCTTCACGCGCACGCTGCCGGTCGGCTTCGGTCTGATCTTCGGTGACGCCGCTCAGCACCGGCAGGCGGAACCGCACGCGCGGCGGCATCGAGAGCAGCACGCCTTCGCTGTCGATCAGTGAAAAACGGTAGCGCACCGTGCCTCCGATCGGCAGCTTCGCGAACGCCACCGGCTTGCGCTCCGTGATCGTGACAGCAATGGCGGTCGCGGCCACACGCCGGGAGATCGAGGCAGTATTGACCCAGTCGACGGCCAGCAGACGCCGGCGGCGCTCGGCCAGCGGGATTTTGAAAACGCTGCCGCCGAAGTCCGGCGCGAAGACGTTCTGAATGCGGGCCTGGCTCGCGTATACCGCGCCGCGAATCTCAAGGTTGGCGCAGCCGGTCTCGGTTCGCCGCGCACACGAATTCGAAGCGCGGATCGCGCAGTCAGGAACGCACTGCACCTCGCGCGCGCGCCCCAGCGCCAAGGCTGGCGACGACTCCGGCCCAGACAGATGACCGCGCCACCGCTACGCCGCCAGTTCCATTTCCGCCGCGGCGGCGCGACACGGCTTAGGCATTGAGCTTCTCCAGAATCTTCTCGCCCAGCTGCGACACGCTGCCCGCGCCGAGCGTCAGAATCATGTCGCCCGGCTCCACGCCCTGCGACGATCGCTTCGACGCCGGCCGTCGCTCGAACCCGCGTATTCGGCGCCGCGATGGCCGAACTGCCGCATGCGTTCCACCAGCGCTTCCGCCGTGACGCCCTCGATCGGCTTTTCCGATGCGGCATAGATATCCAGCACCACCACGCGATCGGCCTGATGAAAGGCGCGCGCGAAATCGTCCATCAGGTGGAACGTGCGCGTATAGCGGTGCGGCTGAAACAGCACGTGCATGCTTCCGCGGCAGCAGGATTTCGCCGCCGCCAGCGTGGCGCGGATCTCGGTCGGATGGTGGCCGTAGTCGTCGACCACGGTCACGCCGTCGCTCTACGCCGCGCACTTCGAAGCGCCGCCCCACGCCGGTGAACTGCCGCAGTCCTTCGCGGATCACATCCGGCTCGACGTGCAGTTCCAGCGCGACCGCGATGGCCGCCGTGGCATTCAGAACATTGTGCTCGCCGGGAATGTTCAGATGGAACTCGCCCAGATCCGCGGTGCGCGAGCGCAGCGTGAAACAGCTGTGAAAATCGCCGCATTCCTGGATGCCCGGCTGATAGTCCGCCTGCGAATTCCGTCCGTAGGTGATGGTGCGCCGCTTGCACGCGGGCAGGATGCTCTGCACGTTTTCGTCATCGAGACAGAGAATCGCCGCGCCGTAGAACGGAACCTTGTTGACGAACTCGATGAACGCCGCGCGAATCGCCTCGAGTCCGGCGTAGTGATCCAGATGCTCGCGGTCGATGTTGGTGACGATGGCGAAGATCGGCGAGAGCTTCAGAAACGAGCCGTCGCTCTCATCCGCTTCCACCACCAGGAAATCGCTCTTGCCGACGCGCGCGTTCGATCCGCCCATGGCCGCGACCTTGCCGCCGACCACCACGGTGGGATCCATGCCCGCGTGACTCAGGATGGTGGCGATCATCGACGTGGTGGTGGTTTTGCCGTGGCTGCCGGCGACCGCGATGCCGTACTTCAGCCGCATCAGTTCGGCCAGCAGTTCGCCGCGCGGAATCACCGGAATCTGCAGCCGGCGCGCTTCCTGCACTTCCGGATTCGATTCCTCGACCGCCGAACTGACCACCAGCGCCTTCGCGCCCGCCACGTTCTCCGCGTTGTGGCCTTCGTAAATCGTCGCGCCGAGTTTGGCCAGGCGGTCGGTGGTGGGCGAAAGCTTCAGATCCGAACCGGAGATCGTGTAACCCAAATTCAGCAGCACCTCGGCGATACCGCTCATGCCGATTCCGCCGATCCCCGCGAAATGGAGATGCTGCCGTGAAAAAAACATTCTAACTATCTATTGTTTCGGGTCTGCTACAGCTGCTGTCAATGCTTTCGTGCGTAGCAACTTCCACTAAAATCTCCGCCGCGCGCCGCGCCGCGCCCGGATGCGCCAGTTTTCGCGCCGCTTCGCCCATCGCGTTCAAGCTCCGCGCGATTCTCGATACAAGCTCGCGCACGACCTCGAAGAACCGCTGCCCGTTCCAGTCCCTATCGAGCGACATGCAGCGCCGCGCCCGCCCGCTCGAAGGCTTCCGCGTTCTTCAACTGGTGCTGATCGGCCGCGAAAGGAAACGGAATCAGGATCGACGGTTTTCCCGCCGCCGCCAGTTCCGAAACCGCGCCCGCGCCCGACCGGCACACGACCAGATCGGCCTGCGCAAACGCGGCCGGCATGTCCGGAATAAACGCGGCGACTTCGCCCGCCAGCCCCGTCTCGCGAAACTCCGCCGCCAGTCGCCTCATACATCGGCGTGCCGGTCTGATGGATGAACCGCACCGGCAATCCAGCCTCGCGAAACAGCGGCCAGCTCTGCGCGCGCCGCTTCGTTCAGCGTGCGCGAACCCTGGCTGCCGCCGGTGATCAGCACGGTGAACTCGCCATCTCGGTCTTCTCCGGCAGATTGAAAAAACTCCTCGCGCACCGGCAAGCCCGGTCAGCTCCGTCCGGCCCTGCGGGAAAGAACCGCGCCGTTTCTTCGAAGCTGATCAGCGCCCGGCTCACCCAGCGCGCGATCCAGCGGTTGGTGACGCCCGGCACCGCGTTCGGCTCCATCACGACCACCGGCACGCCGCGCAGCAGCGCCGCCAGCACCGGCGGGCCCGGCCACGTAGCCGCCCATGCTGAAGACCGCCGCCGGTTTCCATTCGCCGAACCGCGCGATCTGCCCGGCCGTCTCCGCCACCAGCCGCCACAGACTCACGAGCGCGCGTCGCGACGCCGAGATTCTTGATCCCGCCGACGCGAATCTTTTCCAGCCGAAATCCCGCCGCCGGCACCAGCCGGTTCTCCACGCCGCGCTCCGTCCCGACAAACAAAACCTCGATGCCCCATCCGGCAAACTTCGCGCGCCACCGCGATCGCCGGAATCACATGCCCGCCGGTGCCGCCGCCCGCCATCACGAACAGATCACCCGGCAAAGTTCATCCGGCATGCTCCGCGACATTCAGCAGAATCCCCAGCGACGCCAGCGTCACCAGCAGCGAACTGCCGCCGAAGCTGATCATCGGCAGCGGAATGCCTTTCGTCGGCACCATTCCGAGCACCACGCTCATATTGAAGAACGCCTGCACCACCAGCATGGTCGTGATTCCGAGCGCCAGATAGCGCCCGAATTCATCGGGGATCAGCACCGTCGCGCGAATCCCGCGCCACAGAATCACCACGAACCCGATCAGCACGCGCGGCCGAGCCGAACAGCCCGAACTCCTCGCCGACCACCGCGTAAATCGTGTCGGTGTGCGCTTCCGGCAGATAGAAAAGTTTCTGCCGGCCCTGCATCAGGCCGACGCCCACCGGTCCGCCCGAGCCGACCGCGATCTTCGCCTGCTCCGACTGATAGTTGGTGTCCCGCGCGGTGATCGATTTCTTCATCTGGCGCGCGAATCCAGCCGCTGCGTGTCGATCTTGTCGACCACTTTGAACTGCGGATCGACGTAGCTGATCACGCGCACCAGCCGGTAAGGCTTGGCCGCGACCGCGGCGCACGCATCCGACGAAACCCACGACCAGCGCGATCACGATGTAGCGCGCTTCGAGGCCCGCCACGAAGAACACGACCGCCGCCGTTCCGACCAGCACGATGGCCGTGCCGAGATCGGCCACGACCACCGCCATGGTGACGAAGCCGAGCGCGAGAAACGCCGGCAGCAGCGTGTAGCGGCTGTTGATGGCGCGCGAACGCAGCGCGATGAAGTAGGCCAGAAACAACGCCAGCGCGGGCTTGGCGAACTCCGAAGGCTGCAGTCCGCCGAACGGGCCGAAGCGAATCCAGCGATGCTGCCGCGGATCGGCGAAATACACCACGGCGAGCAGAATCATCACCAGCCCCATCGCCGTGAACGCAACCGCCGGCGTCTGCAGCTTGCGGTAGTGCAGGCGCTTCATGAACATCATCAGCGGGATGGCGATCAGCGATCCAGATCAGCTGGCGGAGCGCGAAGTAATAGCTCGATCCCATGCGGATATCGGCCACCACCGACGAAGCGCTGTAGATCATGAGCGCGCCGAAGAGCACCATCAGCACCACCGTGCTGAAGAGAATCCAGTCTGTCTTAAGCCGCTGCGCCATTCGTCTTCAACCCGTTCACAAGTTCTTTGAAAACCCGCCCGCGATGCTCGTAGCTCTGAAACTGATCGAAGCTGGCGCATGCCGGCGCCAGCAGCACGGTATCGCCCGGCTGCGCGTTCGTCCACGCTTCGGCGACGGCGCGGTCGAGCGTCCCGGCCTCGAATCAGCTTCGTCGCGCCTTCGAGCTGCGATGCGATCTTCTCCGCCGCCGCGCCGATCAGCAGCGCGGCATGCGCTTTGCGCTGCAGCCGGTCGCGCAGCACCGTGTAGTCGCTGCCCTTGTCTTTGCCGCCGAGAATCACCCACAGATTGCCCGTCGAACGAATCGAGCGCCTTCATGGTCGCGTCGACGCTGGTGGCCTTCGAATCGTTGTAGAAGCGCACGCCGCCGATCTCCGCCACGAACTCCAGCCGATGCTCCACGGCTTTGAACGTCTTGCACGGCGGCGACGATATCGCGCTCTTTGAGATGCCCGCGATTTCGCGCCACCGCGGCGGCTGCCATCACGTTTTCGGCGTTGTGCATGCCCGGAATCGGCACTTCGGCGGGCGGCATCAGGTCCGCCGATATCGTCGCCCGCTGAACCAGACCACCGTGCGCCGCGCGTGAGGTCAGCGAACGAACGGCAGATCTGCATCGTCGGCATTCAGCACCGCGAAATCGCCGGCCTGCTGCGTGCGGAAAAGATTCGCCTTTGGCCGCCGCATAGTTCTCAAACGTGTGATGCCGGTCGAGATGATTCTGCGTGACGTTCAGGCAGACGCCGACATCGGCGCGAAACGTCGCGAATCGTCTCCAGCTGGAAGCTGGACAGCTCGAGAACATTCCACTGGTCCTTGCGCGACGTCTCGGTCATCGCAATCACCGGCGTCCCGATATTGCCGCCCACCTGCACAGGCGTTTTCGAGCTTCGCAGAATATGTGCCCGACCAGCGAAGTCGTAGTGGTCTTGCCGTTCGATACCCGTGATGCCGATCACCGGCCCGAACAGATACGGCGCGGCGAGTTCCACTTCGCCGATCACGTTCACGCCGCGCGCCGCGCGCGCGTTCGAGCGGCGGCAGATCGAGCGGCACGCCCGGCGAGGCACGATCAGATCCCAGTCTTCGTCGAACAATCTCATCCGTCTGCAGACGGAAACCCGGCGATATCGTGGAACTTCAGATCGGTCGGCGTGACATCGGCGCCGCGCGCGTGCAGAAACTCGAACGCGGCGCGCCCCGACTTCTCCATCCCGACCACCAGAGCTCTGATGCCTTCCAGCTTCATCGCAGTTTCAGCGTCGTCAGCGCGAACAGAGCCAGCACCAGCCCCGCAATCCAGAAGCGCGCGATGATCTTCGATTCCTGCCATCCCAGCGCTTCGAAGTGATGGTGGATCGGCGCCATTTTGAAGATGCGCTTCTTGCGCAGCTTGTAGCTGCCCACCTGCAGGATCACGCTCACCAGCTCCACCACGAACATGCCCGCGATGAAGAGCAGCAGGATCTCCTGCTTGATCAGCACCGCGACCACGCCCATCGCGCCGCCCAGCGACAGACTGCCCACATCGCCCATGAAGATGTCCGCCGGATGCGCGTTCCACCAGAGAAAGCCCAGGCTCGCCCCGGTCATCGAGCCGCAGAAAATCGTCAGCTCGGCCGTGCGCGGATTGCGCGCGCAGCTGCAGATAATTCGCCAGCTCGCGATTGCCGCTCGATGTACGCAAGCAGCGGTCAGCGCGCTCGCCGAGATCACCATCAGGCCGATCGCGAGACCGTCGAGACCGTCCGTAATGTTCACCGCGTTGCTCGACCCCACCACAACCAGCACGAAGAACAGATAGAACGGCAGGAATCCCAGGACATACGTGTACGGATTTCCCATCAGCGAATGAATCAGCAGGCGGGCTGGAACTGCTTGAGAAACGGAACGATTCAGCGTCGTGGTGTACGCGCCGTAGTACTGCATGATCGCCAGCACGATCGTGATGACGCGCCGCCACCGAGCATCTGCAGCGCCAACTTCTGCCGCGCCGTGAGCCCGAGATTGCGTTTGTTCAGTCACCTTGGCATAATCGTCGATGAACCCGATCACGCCGAACGCAAGCAGCGCGAACATGGCGATCCAGACATAGAGCGTCGCGCAGATCGGCCCACAGCAGCGTCGGATCCCACGATGCTGATGATGATCAGGATGCCGCCCATCGTCGGCGTTCCGGCTTTTTTCTGATGCGACTTCGGACCGTCTTCGCGGATGTGCTGGCCGATCTGAAACTCGCGCAGCTTCCGGATCAGCCACGGCCCAAGAAGATGCACAGCAACAGCGAAGTCAGGCTGGCAAACAGTGTGCGCGACGTGACGTAGCGGAAATCGCGGAACGCCGCTGACAGCCGGGTAGAGCTGCTCGTAGAGAAGCCAGTAAAGCATCGGCTTATGCCTTCGCCCTCGCTCGAACGCGCGCTCCAGCGCCTTCTCCACCTGCACGCCGCGCGAACCTTTGAACAGGACCGCATCTCCCGCGCGCATGTAACTCTTCAGAAATTCTCCGGCCTGCTTCAGGCGTCTCAAAAAATGACGCGGCGCTGTCCGACAGTCCCGCTTCGATGGCCCCATCGACCATGAAGCGTGCAGCGCCGCGTATGCCCAGAAGGGCATCAATCCCCTGTTCCGCGGCGAATTGTCCCATGTCGCGGTGCAGGGCCTCGGCCTCGCGGCCAAGCTCGAGCATTTCGCCCAGCACGGCTATGCGCCGTCGGGCAGGCGTTTCCCGAAGCAGCTCCAGCATGGTGCGCATGGCTTCGGGGTTTGCGTTATAGCAATCGTTGATGATGGTGATGCCGCCTGCGTTCGGTGCGCTCGCCGCGCATCTTGCCGACGGCAAGCGTCTTCACGGCGTCGCGCAGCCGCTCGGGCGCAATACCCAGTCTCGCGCGCCACCGCGATGGCAGCCAGCACGTTGCTGACGCCGTGACGCCCCGCCAGCGGGGATTCGAAATCCACGCCAAGGCAGCGGAAATGCGCGCCGTTCGGACACATGCGGAAATCCTCCGCGCGCACCTCGGCGGCTTCGGAAAATCCAAACAGTACCGAACGTCCGGGATGCACGCGGGCGAATTCACGCACGTGTTCATCGTCGGCATTAAGAATCGCGATTCCGTCGGCGGGCAGCGCCTCGATCAGTTCGCGCTTCGCGAGCGCCACGCCTTCAATACCGTCCTCGAAGAATTCGGCGTGGGCCCAGCCCACGTTGGTGACCACGCCGATCTGCGGCTGGGCGATGCCCGCGAGTTCGCGAATCTCACCGGCGTGATTCATCCCCATTTCGATTACCGCGGCGCGGCAATCGTCCGGCAGGCGCAGGATCGAGAGCGGCACGCCGAAATGGTTGTTGTAGTTGCCGATCGTGCGGCCGGTGCGGATCTGGACGCCGAGGAGGCTGGCAATGGCGTCTTTCGTTGTGGTCTTACCCGCGCTGCCGGTCACACCAACCACCGTCCCGCCCCAGCGCTCTCGCGCCCGGCGCGCCAGCTGCTGCATCGCGGCGAGCGAATCCCGCACCACCAGCTGCGGAATTCTGGCGTCCGTCCGGCGCTCCACGATCGCCATCTTCGCGCCCTTCTCCATCACGTTGACAACGTAATCGTGCCCGTCCTTCGATGGTCCGCGCAGCGCGAAAAAACAATCCCCGGGATTCGTCGTGCGGCTGTCGATGCTCCAGCCCGAAATCGCGGCCTCCGTAGCGAAGCCCTCCGGCGACCACGCGGCGGGCGCGACCCACTCGGCCACCGACGTCATGGAAATCGTCACTACGCCGAGACCTTTCTGCCGTACCCGTACGTCCGCAGAGCTTCGCGCGCCACTTCGCGATCGTCGAAATGAATGGTGCGGTCGCGGAAAATCTGATACGTTTCGTGGCCCTTGCCCGCGAGGATGACGACGTCGCCCGCATGCGCCTCTTCGATGGCCTTGCGAATCGCCGCGGCGCGGTCCGGCTCCACAATCGTGCGCGCTTCAGTGCGGCGCAGCCCCACCAGCACGTCGTTCATGATCTGCAGCGGCTCTTCCGAACGCGGATTGTCGCTGGTCAGAATTACCAGATCGCTCAGCTCGCCGGCCACCTCGCCCATCAGCGGACGCTTCGTGCGGTCACGATCTCCGCCGCAGCCAAACAGCGTGATGACTCGCTTCGGATTGAGGCCGCGCGCTACCGAAATCGCGTTGCGCAGCGCGTCGTCCGTGTGCGAATAATCGACCACCACAGCGAACGGCTGCCCTTCATCCACTCTCTCAAAGCGGCCCGGCACGCCCGGACAGTCTGCGATGCCGCTGCGTGATCACTTCGGGCGGAAACTGAAATGTCATTCCCACACAGCACGCGGCGAGGATGTTATAGACGTTGATCCGCCCGATCAGCGGCGACCGCATTTCGAACCGGTGCTTCTCCATATGGATGGCGAAGTGCAAGTCCGTTCAGACCTGAATGCACATGCCGCGCGCGCACCATCGCTTCGCTCCCCAGGCCGTACGACAGCACTTCCGTTTCGGGCCCGATCGCTATCCGGCGGCTGCGGGCATCGTCGCGGTTGATGACAGCATACTGCGGCGCCGCAGCTCCGTTGGCGCGGAACAGTAACTGCTTTGCCGCGAAGTAGTCGTCCATCGTCTTGTGGAAGTCGAGATGGTCCTGCGTCAGATTGGTGAAAACCGCCGTGTGGAACTGCATCGCGTAGACACGGCCCAGCGCCAGCGCGTGCGACGAAACTTCCATGGTCGCGGTCTTCGGAGCCGCGTCCATTCCGTCCAGCTCGTCCAGCATCCGGTGAAGATCGAGCGACTCCGGCGTGGTATTAGGCGCGGGCAGCAGCTTCGAACCGAGCCTGTATTCGATGGTGCCTGCGAGCATCGTCGTCCGGCCCGCGGCGCGCAGGATCGAATCCACCAGAAAAGCGGTGGTGGTTTTTCCGTTTGTCCCTGTAATACCCGACGAGGGGAATTCTTTCGTCCGGCTTTCCGTAGAAAGCCTTCGCCGCCATCGCGAGTGCGCGCCGGCCGTGCTCCACCTGAATCCACGGCGCCGAAAACCCCTCGGGCGCGGGCAACTCGCTGACGACCGCGACCGCTCCACTGTCCACAGCCTGCCCGGCAAACTCGCGTCCATCGACGCGCGCGCCGGGAAACGCGAAAAACAGATACGCGTCTTTGACGCGGCGCGAGTCGTAATCGAGCCCGCTGATCGCCACATGAGAAAGCGCGGGCGGCAGAGGTGACAGCAGCGGTACTCCGGCCAGCACTTCGCTTACGGTCATGGTTTTGTCAGCGCGTGAATACGATTCGAATCTGTGCTCCCGGGCGCAACGGGCTCCCTGGCAACGGCATCTGCGCCCGCGCTGTACCGCTGCCTTCTATCATCACTTCAATGCCGCTTGCGGAGGACTCCTCCACTACATCACGCATCGATTTCCCGCGGAAATCCGGTACGGTCGGGCCGAGCGCCGCCGCCGGTTTGGCCGGCACGGGTACCGGAGCGGCCAGGGCCAGCAACTCGCCGCCCGGCTTCGGCGGTGGAATCTCGTCCGGATCTTTCGCCGGCTTCATCTGCTCCGCGAGAAGCTGGCTCACGCTGGGATCTTCTTCCATAATGCTGGCGCCGCCCAGATCGGCAATCGCCAGATCGCCCGCGAACTCACCCGGCTTCTCTTTCACCGGAGGCTTCGCTGCCAGTTCCTCGGGAATATCCTTCGGCACATCGAGCATGCGCAGCGCTTCGGTCATGATCTTCTGAAACACCGGCGCCGCCGCATCCGAACCCATGCCGCTGTCGCCCGACGTGTTGTGGATCGTCACCAGGCACACCAGCGCAGGATTCGTCACCGGTGCAAAACCCAGAAACGAAGCATTGTAGTTATGCGTGTAATGATGCGTTGCGAAATCGAAGATCTGCGCCGTGCCTGTTTTCCCGGCGGACGTATAGCCTTCGAGCTTTCCGTGCAGACGCGCCGTGCCCCGCAGCACCACGCCTTCCATCATCTGGCGCATCGTGATTGCGGTTTCCGGTTTGATCACACGTACGGGCGGATCGACAGGCTCCGGCTTGTCGCCGCGTTTCAGAATCAGCCGCGGCTTCACCAGCATGCCGCCGTTGGCCATGACCGAACCGAGGCGCGCCAGCTGTACGGACGTTACGCTCACTTCCTGCCCCATCGAAATTGACGCCAGCGAGGTCGTGCCCCAGCGGTTCAGCGTTCGCAGTTTCCCCGAGGACTCAGCCGGGAGCGGGAGCCCCGTCTTCTGCCCGAAACCATAACGCGTCGCGTATTCGTACATGTGCTCGCGACCCACCCGCTGGCCGATCAGAATCGCGCCGATGTTACTCGACTTCTCGAGCACTTCCTGCATCGTAATCGTGCCGTAGCCATGATGCGATTCGTGTATCACACGGCCAGGCAGCACCAGCGTTCCGCCGCCGGTGGCGACCAGCGTTTCGGGGCGCATGTCTGTAGTTTCGAGCGCCGCCGAAAGTGTGACCACCTTGAACACAGACCCCGGTTCAAACGGAACGGAGGCGCCCAGATTGAACCGCGCCAGAGGATCCTCGCCTTCCACGGGCGGCTTGTTGGGATCGTAAGTCGGATAGTTGGCCAGCGCGAGAATCTCGCCGGTGTACGGGTTCATCACGATCGCCGTTCCGCTGCGCGCATGCTTGGCTTCGACGCCGGCCTTCAGCTCACGCTCGGCCACATACTGCATGCGCTCATCGATTGTGAGGGTCAGGGTTGCGCCCGCCTGCGGGGCCGTATCCATGTGGGAATCAATGCCGCGGCGTTTCACGTCCATCACGAGACGCTCGGAGCCATCCCGCCCCCGCAGCGCCTTATCGAGCGCCCGCTCCACCCCCGCGGCGCCTTCTTCATCCTTAAAGACGGCTCCCAGCACGTGCGCGGCAACTTCGCCCTTGGGGTAGTGGCGCTCGCTCTCTGTATGAAAGGTCACCCAGTCGAGATGCATTGCCTTCAGCCGGTCTGTCTGGAACGGGTCAATACGCCGCTTCACCCACAGGAAGCCCTTGTGGTTGTCGCGCGCCCATTCCAGACGGCTGTAGAGCACGTTCTGATCCAGGTTCAGGGTGTTGCCGAGGACCTCTGTGGCTACGCGCAGGTTCTGAATCTGCTGCGGATTGACTGAAACCGACGCGACCGGAACGCTGATCGCCAGCGGCTCGCCATTGCGGTCGAGAATTGTCCCGCGCGGCGCATGGATCTCGACTTCATGCTCCTGCTGCGAACGCGCGATCGCGGCATACTTCGCGTGCTGCATGACCTGCAGGCTGACGAGTTTTCCGAAGATGGCAATCGCCCAGAGAATCAGCGCGAGGCCGAGGAAGGTCAGACGATTGACCGCCGCGCTGTGACGCCTGAGTGACGCCCGCTGCAGGAAGTCGAGGGCGCTGTGCGCCGCCTGATATGACGGATTGGGCAGGCGCGTCTGAATCCGCGCCCTGATCCGCGCCCACATTCCCACAGCTCGAGACTCCTTATCGGGCGTTCAGCTGCGCCGGCGCAGCAGGAACCTGATTGCGGGCGAAACTTCCTTCCGCCGCGGTGGTCTCGAGATGAATCACCTGATTCGCCCCCGGCGTGCCCAGACTGCGCACCCGCGCCAGATCGTTCAGCCGCCCCGGACTCAGCAGCCCCGCTTCCTTCACTTCCAGATCACGCTTCTGATCGAGCAGCGTCTGCCGCTCCTGCTTCAGCGCCTCGAGCTTGTACCCCGCCAGCACGGAGCCGACATGCGGCGCAATAATGCTGGCCCCGATCATCAGCAGCACACCTGCCGCGCCCACCGCCGCCCAGCATTCGCCGCGCGCGTTCGGATCGGCCTGGCGAACGATGCGGCTGTTATCGATCTTCTTCGAGTAGAAGTAAATGCAGTCGTTGGGCAGTGCCCGCAATACGTACGTGTCGTCGACGGTCCCGTCCACCGTCCCCCCGACCACCGTGTTCGCGCCGGCGCCTGCCTGCGCCCGTGCGGTGCGCGAGAAGTTGCCGGTGCGGCTTTGCCGACTGAATGGAAGCGCACGGGCCGTCGGGTCCGTTGTGCGCGTTAGCTTGGCTGCCATTGTGGCCATGACTTTCCTGTTCCTCGTTTACATTCGGCTGGTGGTTAACGATTTCCACTGCCCGCAGCTTCGCGCTGCGTGACGGCGGGTTCTCCCGGACTTCCTGCGCGCCGGGCGCCAGCGGCTTCTTTGTCAGAATCAAAGCCTGCCCCGTTCGCTTCAGCTCCCGGAAACTTTCCTTGACCTTGCGGTCCTCGAGCGACATGAAGGAGATGATGACGATGCGCCCACCAGGCCTCATCATGCGCGGCGCGCGCTCCAGCAGCGCGTCGAGCTCCTCCTGTTCGCGATTGACAACCATGCGCAGCGCCATGAAAGTGCGAGTCGCGGGATGCAGGGGTCCCGTCCGGGGAGCGGCCCGTTCCACCACACCCGCCAGGTGCAGTGTGCTCCGAATGGGCCGCGCCCGAACGATTGCTCCGGCTATCTTCCGCGCTCTCCTTTCTTCGCCGTACTGGTGGAGCCAGCCGGCGATTGCCTTCTCGGCACTGTGATTCAGCAGATCGGCCGCCGTCATGCCACGCGACTGGTCCATGCGCATGTCGAGCGGCCCCTCTGCCATAAATGAAAATCCGCGTTCCGCAGTGGTGAGCTGATAACGGCTCACGCCCAGATCGGCAATCAACCCGTCGAGATTCGACTCGGCGATCTCCGAAAAATTCGCCTGTCGGAATTCGATGCGGTCGTGAAACTCCGCCGTGTTCCGCCGCGCCAACTCGAGCGATTGCGCGTCGCGGTCGCAGGAAATCACCTTCCCGCCCGCCGTCAGCCGCTCGGCGATCGCCGCCGTATGACCACCCAGCCCGCAGGTGCAATCGAGATAGCGCCCATCCGGCCTGATCGCGAGATACTCCAGCGACTCGGCCAGCATGACCGGATAATGCCGAGGAATGTCGTCCATTGAACGTCACCTCAGACCTGCCTTCTTCAGAACGTTGAGGTCCGCGGCAGTATTGGCCAGCGCCGCACGCTTCTGTTCCTGATAGAGCTCTTCGGTCATGATCTGCACGTGGCCCTTGTAGGCGATGAGGTGCAGTTCAGTGCCTTCCATCTTCAGTTCCCGGCGCAGCTCCGGATGCACCGTGATTCGCCCCTGGCCATCCATATCGACATCGGCGCCGAGGTCGGCCGCGTTGAACGCGATATTGTCGGCTGCTGCGGGATCGTCCGAAAACGCATCGAAGAACTTTTCGTTTGTGCGCCATTCAGCGATCGGATAGAGTGAGGCTATGCGGCGGTCAAGGCTGGTCAGAAACATTTTGCTCTCCGGCAAGCCCTGGAAGAATTGCGTGAACGCAGCGGGGAGCTTAAGCCTACCTTTGTCGTCGAGACGGCCCGGGATACCGTCCGCGAGGCAACTCGACGGGCGTAGGATTCGGGATGTTTCCGTTTTCTCCCACTTTTTATCCACTTTGGTCCACTGCTACACTACGGATTGTGGCACGACTGAGGTCGCGTTGCAAGAGATAATTGCGGACAAGTATTGAGAATTGTTTGGGTTACGCAGATACTACCAGAGGCGTAGTGGGCCTAATAGGCCACTATTAGTAGGAAATATGGCGAATGAGAGGCGAATAAGATTGGGGATTTGGCTTCGTTTAGTTGCGCGGTGACGGTTTAGCGGGCGTTGTACTGTCGGCCACCGCTGAAGCTCACGCGGAAGGGGGCTCATGCGCTTTCAGGCAGCTCCAAATTGCTGAGCGCGACCCGCACGCTGAGTCTCCCTTCGCGCTGCCCCATCCTGAGAGCTCTCGATCTGACGCAGATCAGGACGTATACCGCCGTCAGGTCACTCTCAAGATACGGCCGGAGCTATCGGGCATTCGCCTCGTCGCGATAGAGACGGAAGTCCGGCTCAAGCCGCGAGCCGCGAATCCGGCTAAAACGGGTAATGCGCCTGCCCCCGCTGTATCGTCACCCACTTCAGCTGCGTCAGCTCGTCCATCGACCACTGCCCGCCTTCGCGCCCCATTCCGGAATCCTTAACGCCGCTGAACGGCCCGTGCGGTTCGTCGTGAATCGTCGAACCATTGATGTGCACTGAACCCGACTCCAGCTCCAGCGCGCAGCGCATCGCCAGCTGCAGGTCGTTCGTGATCACCGCCGAGGTCAGCCCGTAGCGCGAATTGTTCGCCAGCTGAATCGCATCGTCGGCGTCCCTCGCTTTGATCACACTGGCCACCGGACCGAACAGCTCATCCTGGAACACCTGCATCGCGGGCGTCACGTCGGCAATCACCGTCGGCTGGAAATAATTCCCTTCGTACGTGCCGCCGCACAGCACGCGCGCGCCCTGCGCCTGAGAGGAATCGATCCGGCTCGCGATGAACGGACACTGCTCGGCGCGGATCAGCGGCCCGATTACCGTGTGCGGATCGCGCGGATCGCCCACCTGCAGCGACTTCGTCTTCGCCACAAACATCTCGAGGAATTTCTCATACACCGGCGCCTCCACGATAATGCGCGACCCCGCCATGCAGATCTGTCCCTGATGAATGAAAAGCCCGAAGCACGCGGTGTCGACTGCATACTTCAGGTCCGCATCCTTCATCACCAGCAACGGGCTCTTCCCGCCCATTTCAAGATCGAACTTCTTGCCGCGTTTGGCGCATTCGACGCCGATCTGCCGCCCCACCGTAGTCGAGCCGGTGAACAGAATCGCCTTCACGCGCGGATCGCTGTACAGCGCTTCGCCGAGCGTCGGTCCGTCACCCGTCACCACATTCAGCACGCCCGGCGGCAGACCGGCTTTGTCGAATATCTCCGCAATCTTCAGCCCGACGAGCGACGTCTCCTCCGATGGTTTCAGCACAAACGCATTGCCCGCCGCCAGCGCGAACGCGACCTTCTTCGTCGCCAGAATCAGCGGAAAGTTGAACGGCGCGATGCCGCCCACCACGCCCAGCGGACGCCGGATCGCCATCGAGATGCGCCCGGGCGCGTCAGTCGGAATCGTCTGCCCCATGATGCGCCGGCATTCACCCGCCGCCGAGCGCAGTACGCCGACCACGTACGAAACCTCGAACTGCGATTTGCCGAATGTCGATCCGCCTTCTTCGATCAGCAGATCCACCACTTCGCTGCGCATCGATTCGAGAACATCCGCCGCACGGAAAAGAATCAGCTCCCGTTCGGACGGCAGCGTGTTGCCCCAGACATCTTTGACCGCGTAAGCGGCGTCGATGGCCCGTGTCATATGCTCGGGCCGCGCCATGAAAACTTTGGAAAATGCCTTACCGCTGGCGGGATTGACGACGGGCGTCATCGCCGCCGGGTCGACTTCAATCATTTGACCGTTTATATAAGGTGTTGTCACGTCAGTTCCCTCGCAACAGCGCACAGACCAGACCCGTAGGAGAAGTTATGCGGCCAGCCTTATCCAGGACGGGGCGAGCCAGCCGGCTGCGCCTGCGGTCAGTCCGTTGTGCGCCAAATAGAAATCCGGTGTCAGGCTATCACAACTGCGATATGGATTTGAGCGAGGGTCGGCTTGTCGCAAATCTCAACGATATCGCCTCCGAGGACCTCTGCTCCAGCCAGTCGCATGTCGAAGTCAGCGGCTCCAACAAGGTGAAGGCAGGGGTTGTTGAGTTAAGAGCCCCGATTCCGGGAAAGGCGGTTGCCCAGTACCCTGCAGTACTCCATATCTCGACTTCGACTATCCGTCGCGCCTATAATATCCTGATTCTGGTCGACCCAGTACGGCTCCCCCGTGGCGAGGAGTTGGAGGTTCATGGAACTGTTGCGATTCTGCGAAGAGCATTCCGATGTTTTCGTCAAGGCCGAGCCGGGTCAGAGCGTGCTGGAGGCGGCACTGGCATCCGGCGTGAGGCACTACAACATCTGCGGCGGACACGCCCGATGCTCCACCTGCCGCGTTCGCGTGCTGGCTAACCCCGAGGCACTTTCCCCGCGTTCTGTTCTGGAAGAGATGATGGCGGCGCAGCTCCACTGGGGCGATGAGATCCGCCTGGCCTGCCAGGCGCGCGTGACGGGTCCGGCCGTAGTGGAGCGGCTGGTGCTCGACGACATCGAGGCCGATCTGGTGAGCCGTCTGGGAGCAAACCGTAAAGCCAGCGGCCGTGAGCAGGGCGTCGCCATCATGTTCATGGACCTGGCCGGGTTCACCACGCTGTCCGAAAAAGCCCTGGCTTACGATGTCGTCCACCTGCTGAACTCCTACTACCGCGAAGTCGGCGATGCCATCCTGCACAATCGGGGCTGGATTGATAAGTACATCGGCGATGGAATTATGGCGCTCTTCGGATTGCAGGGTGGCGACCCGGAGGATTTCTGCGTGGCCGCGGTACGCGCAGCCATGGAAGGAATTACCCGCGTCAAAATGCTGAGCCAGGTAGCCCGGAAGCAGTTTGGCGTCGATCTGTCGCTGCGGGTCGGCATCCACTTCGGCGTCGCCGTGGTCGGTGAAATGGGCCACCCGATGCACATGCAGCAGACTGCTATTGGCGACGCGGTCAACATCGCGCAGCGGCTGGAGTCGACGGCGAAGGACGTGGGCGCGAATCTGCTGGTCTCAAGAGATCTCCTCGACCAAAGCAACGGTCAGTTGCTGGCCGGGCAAAGGGGCCTGCGTCAACTCAAGGGCCGGGGCGAGCCAACAGAGTTCGTGGAAGTGACCGGCCTCGCGAGGCCGGACCCTCTCTTTCTCGTGCAGACAAGCTTCGTCGACCTGAGACCGCATATGGCAAGGTTCGTGGAAAAATTCTACGAGCGGCTTCTGAAGGATTCCCCTGAACTCGCGCCGCTGTTCGAAGATGGCGACCCGGTCCGGTTGAAAGCCATGGTGGCCAAGATGTTCGGAACAATGATAGCCGGGGACAAGGCAGTTCAGGAGGAAGCTGACCTCCGGGATCTGAGCCGGCGGCACAGGAATTACGGAGCTACACCCGACGCTTTGCCCCTGGTCGGCCGCGCGTTCCTGGCGACGATTCGTGAAGGGCTGCCCGACGATACTAATCCTCTGACAATGGAGGCGTGGGAGCAGCGCTACGCCAACACTGCAGCGCTGATGATGACAGGCCTCGAAGAGTCGCCGTCGGCAGCGAACGTTTGATGGACGGGCGCGCCGTTTCGTCCGGCAATGCGGTGGCGTTACACGGCAGTTATTCTGAAAATTGTTTCAAACATTTGCGGTACGTGGGGTGACCCGATCTCACGAGTTTTGACTTTTTCAAATAGTCTTCGCTGACCACAGCCCGACTGCCCGCGTCGAACCGATTCGATGCGGAAGCGTGTTCCGGATCCTGCTGCGGGAGAACCAAACTCTCGACACCACCAGGTTCGGGGTATCTTAGCCAAATAGAGGGTTCTTTTTCCGAGATGCGCTTACAATTCTGGGGAACCAGAGGTTCACTTGCCAAACCAGGGCCGTCCACCGTGCGCTATGGAGGCAACACCTCGTGCGTGGAATTACGCTCGTCGCGCGGGACTCTCATCGTCATCGATTGCGGAACAGGCGCATACGCCCTCGGAAGGTCCCTGCTGGCGGCCAATCCCAATGGGGTTCGTGGCCATATTCTGATCAGCCACACGCACTGGGATCACATTCAGGGCCTGCCCTTCTTTGCTCCTGTGTTTGTGCCGGGCAATGAATGGGACGTTTACGGACCGGTGGGTCTGAACGATTCCATGCGGGAAGCCCTGTCCGGACAAATGCAGTACACCTATTTCCCGGTCACCATGGAACAATTCGGCGCCCGGGTCCGGTATCACGATCTGGTCGAAGGCGATTTCCGGATCGACGACGTCAGAATCACCACGCGTTACCTGAATCACCCCGCTCTCACCCTTGGCTACCGTCTCGAAGCGGACGGGGTGACCGTCGTCTACTCCTGTGACCATGAACCCTACTCGCGCAATCTCGCCGGAGGCGTGGGCCCGATCACCGGCCACGATGAACGCCACGCCGCGTTTCTCCGGGGTGCGGATCTGGTAATCCACGACGCTCAGTACACCGCGCAGGAATATCCGGCGAAGATCGGGTGGGGCCACAGTCCGGTCGAGTACGTCGTTGCGATCGCCCGGTACGCAGGCGTGCCAAAGCTCGGGTTGACCCACCATGATCCGGCGCGTGACGACAATTCCCTTGATCAGATTGTCGAAAATCTGCGTGCCATGCTGAGAACCAGCGGGTCCACACTGGAAGTGTTTGCCGCGGCGGAAGGCCAGTCGATTGAGGTGAATCCATCGGTTCCACGAGAGTTGCCGCAGGATACCGTTTTGAGCGATCGGCCGAATACCGCAATCGACTTCGCGCTGGAGAAACGATTCGCGGCGCTTGCCGTTTCGAATCCGGAATCGGCCTCTATATTCGCAGCCGCGATCAAAGCAGAGAACCTTCCGCTGCGGACGTATTCAGATCCATGGCAAGTTATCGTTTCCCTGCAAACGGAACTGCCGTCGCTGGTGATTCTCGAAGACAATCCGCCCCTGGCTGACGGTCTTGCGATCTGCCGGGCAATCCGCCAGCTGCCGGCTTGTTCAGAGACGACCGCCGAAGTCAAGTCATTGCCCGTAATCATGGTTGCGGACCGGGAAGACACGGAGGGCGGCGAGGCCGCCGGCGTGACCGAATGGATCACCAGGCCGTTCACCGCCAGTCTGGTCCGCACCAAAATCCGCGCGTGGATTCTGCGTACGGCCTGTCGATGGAAACAGGCGCCGATCCCGGAGGATGAGGACCGCCGGGTGGCGGCGCTGGAATCGCTCGCCATCCTGGACACCGGTCGCGAGCACAGGTTTGACCGGCTCACCGGTCTTGCGAGCGCCCTGTTTGATATGCCGATCGCAATAATCAACCTTGTGGGCAGGAACCGCACGCACTTCAAGTCGTGCATCGGGTTCTCCACGAGCGACGGTCCGCGCGACAGCTCCTTCTGCGCGCACGTAGTATTCAGCCGCAAGGTTATGGTCGTACCCGACACGCTGCGCGACGCCCGTTTTGCGGATAACCCTCACGTTACTGGTGAACCGTACATCCGTTTCTATGCCGGCGCGCCTCTCATCCTGCGCGACGGTAGTTGTGTCGGTACCCTCTGTCTGATCGATACGCGCGCTCGCGCCCTCGAAGATGAGGCCATCCGCCTTCTGGAAGATCTCCGGGATCTGGTCCTGCAGGAATTAGAGCGCGGGAGTTACGCTTCGGCCGCCGGTAAAAAAAGCTCAGGCACCGAGAGTTAATACTGAGCCGGCGCCTCTGTTCAGCGAACGGTAACGACTCCCGCCATATCATGCCCGCCTGCCGAGCCATGGAAATCGCAGAAGTAGCGATATACCCCTGGATGGTCGAATCTATGTCTGAACGTTCCACCTGCCGTCAAGGTTTCGGATTTGAAAGAACCATCATCGGCCTGCACATTGTGTCGACCCCGCTCGTCTAACCATTCCACTTCCGTCCCGACCGGAACCGTGAGATCCGGCGGATCGAAACTGAAGTTTGTGACGACGATGCGCTTTGGGGACGATGGCACCGGTTGAACGACTGCAGTCCCGCCATTGAGCTGTTTATAAACGTATCCGCCAAGCCCTGCCGCCACAAGCCAGATCGCCAGACAGGATCGCATCCACAGTTTGTAGTTGGTTATGCGGAACCGCCGCGGAATCCAGCCGGGACCCGCAGATAAAACAATGCAGATTGCGAGTAGTTCCGCGACACCTCCTGCGACCGCGTGTGCCCGGACAATCCGGGTTTCTGTCGATGCAGCCGACAGGACCTCACGGTGAAATGACGGTATCATCACAGCCGCGATGACCACCGCATTTGCAATCGCGATGGAGCCTTGAAGCCAGCCGTGAAGACGGAATTGCTTACGCCGGGCCAAAACCATCCCGGCAATCAGACCGGCTGCCATCGAGAACTCAATCGTCAGAGTTATTCGGGGAGAGATCACCAGATCACCGAGTTGCGGAGGCAAGGGTGAGTGCGCATCGATTCCCCGGTGCGCCTGACCCGGGGCTCGCCCGCAAATGCACAGGCGGTTCTGATGCCCGAGAAGCCGCGCTCCGGGTACAAAGCTGAACGGTGTCGCACAACCATAATCGGGCTCTGCTCATGCGGAATTACAGAAATCAGCATAGCGTAATTTCCGGCGACCGGGCCAGTCTTAAACCGGGCTCTGACAATCATAACCGCCAATTATGATCTGTTTCGACGAACGGACGCCCCCGCGCGGTAGGGAGCCGCTTTCCTGCCGCGAGCGGACTTTATTCCGCTGATGCCGAGTCCGGCTGGCGAGGAAACCTTGCCGCTCATGGCGAATTTCAGCCCTTCTACCGCAAGAAAGGGTTCAGTGGCATGAATAGGCTGACGATCACCGCGAATTGAAGAGATACTCGAATCGTATGCGAATTACGGTTCGGGCTTTGGGTCTTCTGTCTCTCGCGGCTGTCGGCACCATCCCGGGGTACGCGCAATCGGTCAGCGCCGGCTCGGGAACCCTCCGTGGAAACGTGCTTGACCCCTCCGGGTCCGCCATTCCGGGTGCTACCGTGGAAATTCAGAATCCCGTCTCCCGCTACGACAAGAGTACGAAAACCGACGCCCAGGGAATGTTCGGATTCGACAACGTTCCCTACAACAACTATCATCTCAGCGCATCATCGGCTGGTTTTCAAGGCAGCGAGCAGGACATCAACGTTCGTTCTCCCCTGCCTCTTGAGGTAAAGATCACCCTGGTGATCGGCGTTGAGAAGCAAAGCGTAACGATCACCGAAGCCGGCGACCTCGTCGAAACCGATTCCACGACCCATACCGACATAGACCGGGGGCTCTTTGAGAAGTTGCCGCTGGAAAGCAACTCTTCCGGGCTCAGTTCGCTGGTGACCCTTTCCACACCGGGAGTCTCGGCCGATTCAAACGGTCTTTTTCACGGGCTCGGCGATCATGCCTCGAACTCTTTCTCGATTGACGGCCAGGCGGTTACGGACCAGCAGAGCAAGGTGTTTTCGAATCAACTCCCGGTCGACGCGGTCCAGTCGATGCAAGTCATTGAAGGCGCGCCGCCGGCTGAGTACGGCGGCAAGACGAGTCTCGTGGTGGTGGTGACAACTCGCTCGGGGCTTGGGGTGACCGTGCCCAAGGGCGATGTAACGGCTTCGTATGGCACGTTCGGCAGTTCAAACGAAAGCTTCGATCTTGCATACGGGCAAATGAAGTGGGGAAATTTCATCTCCGTCAGCGGTTTAGATACAGGCCGCTTCCTTGATGGTCCGGAGTTCCAGGTCTTCCACGACCACGGCAATGAAGAGAACGTTTTCGACCGGCTGGATTTCAAGCTCTCCGACAGCGACTCGATTAACCTCAATCTCGGCTTCACCCGGTCGTGGTTCCAGACGCCGAATTCATATGACGCCCAGAACGCCACCGCGTGGAACGGTCTGGTAGTCAATAACGGCGGACTCGGCCCCAACGGCTTACCGGTGGGGTCGGCGGATCAGCGATCGGAGATTCGGACTTTCAATATCGCACCGGCCTGGACTCGTATAGTGAACGCCAATGCGGTGCTCACGTTGGGCGCATTCCTGCGTCAGGATCAATACTATTACTACCCGAGCGATAATCCGTTCGCAGATCTTACGCCCGATCTCCAGTCCGCGTCCGTGAGGCAGAATCGCCGGTTGACAAATGCGGGTGCGCGGGCAAACCTGGCCTGGGTGAACGCCATGCACAACATCAAGGTCGGCGCCACATACGGGCAAACGTTCATCACGGAGAGAGACAACTTCGGACTGGTCGATCCGACAGCGAACGCTCCTTGTCTGAATCCCAACCTCACCCCTGATACGAACCCTCTGCTGACCAACCCGGCCGGGTGCATCGGAGGGCTGCAGCCAAACGCGGGACAGGGATTCTTCGCCAACGGGAGCCCGGTTCCGGCTTTTATTCCCATCCTTGCCTGTTACGACCTGACCAGAACGGCGCCGCTGCCTGCTTCCGATGGCTGCCCGCACAGCACCAGCGGCGAGTACGGGTTCTATGGCCACGCCGACATCAAGGAGTTCGCTTTCTTCCTCCAGGACGCGATCACTCTCCACAACTGGACCTTCAATCTCGGTCTGCGCTTCGATAAATACAATGGCCTCACCAGTGCCGCACAAGGGGAGCCCCGCCTGGGCGCAGCTTACAACTTCAAGCCCACCAGCACCGTCCTCCGGGCGTCCTACGCCCGCACCATGGAAAGCCCCTTCAACGAGAACCTGGTGCTCGCGAGTTACGGATGCGCCAGCCCGGTGATCGTCGCGTTCCAGACACTGGTCCCGGGTGGCGCCTGCGTGACGACAACGCCCCTGAGCCCCGGCCACCGAAACGAGTTTCATGCGGGATTCGAGCAGGCGTTTGGCAAATATCTGGTTATCGACGCGGAGTACATCTGGAAGTACACGCACAAAGCCTTCGACTTCAGCGTCCTCGGCAATACGCCGATCACTTTTCCGATCGAGTGGGTCTCCTCGAAGATTCCCGGATATGCAATCCGCGCCACGGTGCCGAACTACCATGGATTTACGGCTTACGTGGTTATGTCGAGCGTGGCCGCCCGCTTCTTCGTTCCCCAAATCGCCGGCATCGGTTCGACTCCCGGCGCGCCCAGCGTGTTCCGCATCGACCACGACGAGAAGTTCAACCAGACCACGCACATGCAATATCAGTTTCCATCGAAGAAAGCCCCGTGGCTCAGCTTCACCTGGCGCTATGACAGCGGCCAGGTGGCTGGCGCGGTACCGTGCGCCGGAGGCGACTGTGTTACCGGGCCGAATGGAACTTCCAGCGTGGTAGACGTGTCCAACCTAACGCCCGATCAGCAGTTCGCCGGGGGACTGTACTGCGGTACAGTGCATGCGACGCCGACCACTCCGCTCAGCCCGAGCGGCCTCTGCCCGGCGAATCTGTATGGTTCCACGCTGCTGTCAATTCCCGCCGCGGGGACGGAAAACGAAGACCACAACCCGCCGCGCATCGCATCGCGCAATCTCTTCGACGCCTCCGTGGGACATGACGACATTTTCCACGGCGACAAGTACAAGTGGAGTGCCCGTTTGACCGTCGTGAATCTGACGAACAAAGAAGCGCTCTACAACTTCCTGTCCACATTCAGCGGCACGCACTATGTTTCGCCGCGCGCGATAACCGCGACGGTAGGGTTTCACTTCTGAGGCTTGGAGGCGGGGCGGCGCCCGTCAGCCGTAAATGCTGAGGGTGTTCGGCGCTGAAGTTGACGGTTCGCCGAACAGTTCCTGAGCCTGCTGAAGAAGCGCTGCCGCACCGTTGATTGCGCCCTTTTCCTGCGGAGTCGCGTTACTCAGATCCGCGGATGAAACACCCGGAAGTATGACGCCGTCGGAAGGGGCTGCCGCAGTTGCCGGCAGTGTCACCCCGCTCTGACCGGCCTGAGGAATCCCGAACAGAACATCTACCTGCTGCGCCTGGACGGCGGTCTGACTGAGACTGACAACGTCCTCCGGGGACGCGGATTGCAGAGCAGACAGGCTGACAGCCGGCGACAGATTGGCCAGCAGCCCGCCCTGCTGCGTCAGGTATGAAAGGCCGGTGCTTGAGACGGTGCCCATTATGTCCTGTACTGCTTATCGGCCGGAAGGAGATTCCTTCTAATGAATGTCGCCACGCGCGACTTCGCGATTTACACTGCCGGGCCACCAGTTCCAATCGCCCGCGACACGAAGAAGGGCAGGGCCGATCACAATGCGAACCAGAGTCGCATCGATAAGCACGGCGACCGCAAGCGTAAAACCGATCATCTTGACCACCAGGAAATTTCCAAAAGTGAATGCGGCGAAAACCACAATCATGATCGCGGCGGCGCTTGTGATAAGACCCGCGGTTCTGGCCAGCCCTTCAGGGATTGCATCCATTTCACTCAGCCCGCTTCGCCTCGCTTCCAGAACTCGAGCGACCAAAAATACCTCGTAATCCATGCTTAGTCCGAAGACGATGGCAAAAGCGACGATTGGCACGATGGGGAAGACGCTGCCAGTTCCCTCACGAACCCCGAGAAAACTGCTGCCGTGTCCGTCCTGAAAAACCAAAACCAACGCTCCGATGGAGGCCGCAACCGAGAGCAGGTTCAGCACAATCGCCTTCACGGCGGCGAAAAGTGATCGAAAACCAATCAGGAGCGCAAGGAGCGTCCCGCCCACTACCAGTTCCATCACGGAAGTGAACCGGTCGAGAACAATAGTCTGGTAATCAGCATTCAATGCCGGGATCCCTCCAACGAGCAGCTTGGCGCCCGGTATCCCCGTGAGAGCGGCCGCGCCTGTCCTGCGCAACTCCCGCACCCATTTGACCTGATCGTTCAGAGAGACCGAAGCCTTGGGCAGCACCTCAAGCAGCGCCGCCCGTCCGTCGCGACTCAGAAACGTTCGGCGCGTGTCACGCGAGAGGTCGCCGAGCGAAGACCGTTTACCCTCCGCCATCGTCGTGAGCGAGATCACGCGGTCAGAACGGGGGTCGCTCGCCAGACGCCGGGTGAAGCGATCGAGGGCATTCCAACCCGCGTCCGTTTCCGCCATGGAATCGGATGGAAGTTCGAGCATCACGCGCAGCGAGTAAACAATGCCGGCACGGTCCATTTTTTCAAGAGCGTGAAGCGCGTGGACTGATTCTGCCTCGGGTGGAAGCCAGTCCCCTCGCGGGACGTCGGTGTCGAGCCGGGCAGCCTGCGAGGCCAGCAAAAGCAAAGGCGCGCCGGCGAGGAAGATGGCAAGCCACGGACGCGCGACAATTGCCCTGCCCCACTCTCTCCAGCGCTTTCCTGTGTGTGCAGCCCGCGCGGGATCCAGCTTCGCAACAAACGGCAGCCGGCCGGCATTAATTCGCGGACCGAGAGCCGCCAGCACTGCGGGAACGACGGTATTTGTGAGCAACACGCTCATGCCCGCCACCAGCACACCGGCGACACCGATGGAGCGGACTTCGCTGATGGGAACGGTCAGGAGAGCCAGAAATCCGATAGCTACTGTCGAGGCTGAAATCAGGAGTGTGTGCCCCGCCTGACGTGCCGCGACAGCCGAAGCCTGGAGTCCGTTATGGCCGGCGGCAATCGCTTCCCGGAAGCGGCTGACCATGAGGAGCGCGTAGTCGATTCCCAGTCCCAGCCCCAGCATGGTGGCGAGATTCTGAACCAGAATGGACAGATGCCAGCGCCTGGCGAGGAATCCCGCAATCGCCATAGCGGCGGCGATGGCAAGCTGTCCGACGGCTAATGGAATTACCGCCGCTACCACGCTTCCGAAAGCCACCAGCAGAAGCGCGAGGGTCGCGGGAATCACCAGATCTTCGCCGTGCTGCACATCGTCGGCGCTGGCCTTCCGAATGTCGAAATTGAGCGGGGTCTCGCCTGTGAGTTCAAGCTTCACTGACGGATAACGGCCTCTTAGCTGTTTTTGAAGGGCGTTCGCACGTTGGTGAAGCCCGGGCACAAGCGATTCGACGGATCCATCGGTCGAGGCGAGCCCTAACAGAATAAAGGTTTTTCCTCCTTTGCCCAGGAACATCGGGTCGCGAAAATCGAGGTGAGAAACAACTCCGGACACGCCGGGTTCCGTTCTCAGTGCCTCCACAATTTTTGCTAGTGCCTGCTCGCCTTCTTCTGAATCCGCAGCCGGGAGTCCTTCAATCACCAGGACCACGCGGTTCACGAAGGGAGAGCGAAAGCGAGTGGTCAGATACTGAGAGACGGTCTCGGCTTCGCTGCCTTCGATGCGGGTTGCAGTTTCCAGGTGCTGTTCAGCGTGAAAAGAAAACGGAAGAAGCACCACCACGGCGGCAAGGACTAACCCGGCCAGCCAGAAGCGGCGCACATAAACGAGACTCATGCTGTCATACACCTTACAATGGCGCTCTCCCGTGGCAGCTGAATCTGCGAAGATGAGTTGAAGTTCGCCATCGTCTCAACGGGACTTATGCATAAACTCACATTGCTCGGGCTGATTGCCGCCATCCAACTTGGCGCCGCAGACCCCCGCATTGGCTCCTGGACGCTTATCTCCGCGCAGTCTTCTCTGGATCCTCCGAATAAACTCTCCATCGTCTCTCTGCACGATGGAGTCCATGTCGTGAGTTCAGGCGAAACCCATGTCGATTTCACGGCAAAGTGGAACGGACACGGAGCGTCCGTAGAAGGGAATCCGGCGTTTAATCAAATCGAGCTGCGAAAGGTCAGTAAGACTCAGGCCGAGGTCAAAGAGAAGAAGGATGGCGCCCTGGTCGCGATCGTTCGTTACAAACTTTCCGCCGATGGCAACGAGTTAACGGGCACGACTTCACAGACTGGCCATGCCGATCGGATCACCGTATGGACACGAACCGGAGGCGCGAAGGCCGCCGACAATCTGTTTGCGGGTGAGTGGACCCAGGATATGAGCAAGACTCGTCTGCGGCAGGGAACAGCGCTCAAAATCGAAGCGGACGGAAAAGACGGCGTCCGATTCTCGGGGGACTTCAGTTACAACGCTCGTTTCGACGGCAAGGAATACGATCTGAGAAACTCCGGCAACGATACCGTGACGCTCGAACTTGTGGACCCTCACACGGTCGACGCAATTTACAAGCGAGGTGACAAAATAACTCAAAAAGACCGGTGGGTGGTTTCGGCGGACGGACAACAAATGACGGTAACCACGACAGGTATGCTGGAGACCGGTCAGCAGGTCAGGGAAAACATGGTATTCAGGAAGCAGTAACTAAACGTAAACGGCTGCGGTTTTGAGCTCGCGAGTTGCAACCGAGATGATTCCCTTTCGCTGCATAAAACGCAAAATGCCATTTACCGTGTCTTCGAGAGACGGATCCTTCCTGCCCCATACAGAAGCGTCCCGGGCCGCCTGGTAGGTGGAATTGTCATAACGTTTAAATTCCATGGACGAGATGTTATCCACGGAGCCCACCAGAAAATCGAGCAGCGGATAGAGCAGATCCTCCTTCCGGCATCGGCGGATCAATTCGGGAACGAAATCGCGAAGGCTGAATACGTCGAACTGCCGTCCGGTTAACTTCGTGATCAGATCGGTGATATCCAGCATGTTCGCGTAATCGTCCCGCACAACGTGATAAGTCTTATTCACCGTGCCAGGTGTGGTGGAAATCGCAACGATATTGTTAGCCGTGATGTCGGCGGGTACGAAACTAACCTGGTTTAGAGCATCCACTCCAATGCCGTGATTCACCATGAACGCAACCAGGCGGACCGCTATATCGAAGTTGTTGCCTCCGCCTGTAACAGAGGGACTGACCAGAGCGGGCCGGAAAATCCGCGTGGCAAGCCCCTGGCGGCGCGCGTCCATCACCACCTGTTCCGCCACCCATTTGGACTGGCTGTATCCAAAATCGAGGAGCTCCATATTCTCGTTATGGTCGGTTTCATACAGGACTTTCTTAACCGCCCAGCCAAACACGAAGGTAGTCGAGACGTAGTTGAAGCTCTTGGGCCTTCTTTCGAACGCCAGCCTTAAGACTTCATTCGTCCCCAGCACGTTAGCGTCACGCATCCGGTCGTAGTTGAACAGGTAGTTTACGGTTGCGCCGTTATGGAACACAGTGTCTATCTCATCAGCGAGACGATCCCAGACATCCGGCGTCAGACCCAGCTGCGGCTGTCCGAGATCACCGCAAACGGGAACCACGCGAGCCTCGAACATCTGCATCAGCCCTTCCCCGCAGGGCCCCATCGATTCCATCGCGGCCTTTAGTCTTTGCCTGCCCTGACATTCGTCGGACGACCTGACCAGAACATAGATCTTCGCCCGCGTCTGTTCCAGCAGGCTCTTCACAAGGAACGGCCCTATGAAGCCGGTTCCTCCCGTGAGCAGCACATTATTCAGAACTGGCAGCTCCTGTGACAACGAAGACAAAGACGGCGGCACCAACGCAGGCGTCGGAGGAACAAAGATGAGTTTCCGGTCGTTGCTCATCATCACCGCCTCAGCGGCGCGCTGCTCTTCACGGAAAGCCGCCAGGGAATGCCGCAGCAGAATCTTTGCTTCTTCGGGAGCATGCTCCAGCTGTTCGGCCAGCCGGAACAAATCGGCGACGCTGACACGCTGAACCAGACCTACATCCACCTGCCTCGCCAGCATATCGGCGCCTTTATTCTTCAAAAGCTCCTTGATCTCGTGCATGAAGGCAACCAGATCCAGCGAATCGAGTCCGGCTTCGACGAGAGTGTACGATTCCGTGCCGGTGAGGCTGTAGCGGGCTTTCAACTGGTTGAAAGGCGAGTGGACTCCAGAACCCGGCGTTGAGGATTCGGTTTCCTTTTCCCTTGAAAACTCCGAGAGAACGGTAAACCGACCTTCCCGCCACATCTGCCGGGTCTTGTTCCGCATGATCTTGCCCGAACTGGTTCTCGGTATAGCCTTCGGTGCAATGAAGGAAATCACCGCCACTTCCACATTGAGGTAATTCCGGATTGCGGCGGCAATCTGCAGCGCATCCGGCAGTGCTTTAGGATTTTTCACCTCGGCCACCACCGCCAGCGCCGGCTCACTGTCTTCATTGATCTGGAATGCGGCCACGCAGTTGTTCCGGATCAGCCCGGAAGCCCTCTCCACCACCTCTTCGATGTCCTGCGGGTAATAGTTTTGCCCGCGAACTATAATCATGTCCTTGATGCGTCCGCAAACGAAGAGTTCACCTTCGTGAAGAAAACCCATGTCGCCCGTCCGAAGGTAGCCATCGTCGTAGGGGCTGTCGTCCACCAGCCGGGCGTGAAACATCTTCAGCGTCAGTTCCGGATTGTTCCAGTAGCCGAGACATTTACTTTCCCCCGCCACCCAGATCTCGCCGATGTGGCCTGGAGGGGGAGCGAGGTGCGTCTCCGGATCCACAATCCTTACGGTTTGGCCTGGCAGGGGAGTTCCGCAGCTGATAATCTGCGTAGCCGCGCCGATTTCCGAGACCTCGGTGGTCATTCGGGCCTTCCCCATCGCAATGGCGTTCTTGTTGACTGAAACGATATTGCGGCCAACATGCGAAACCGCCAGAGTATTCTCGGCCAGCCCGTAGCCGACATAAAAGCACTCGGGCTTAAGCCCATAGGGCTGAAAGGTCTCAAGAAACCGTGTGTAAGTACCGGGTTTTATGGGTTCCGCGGCAGCCATCAGGGATTTCAGCGAACTGAGATCGCAGTTTTCCAGACTCTCCTTCGACAACCGCCCGGCGCGCAGACAATAATCGTAGGCGAAGTTGGGAGCGGTGGATGCGGTGGCGCGGTAGGTTCTGATGGTGTCAAACCATAAAGCCGGGCGCTGAATGAAATCGGTAGCAGCGAAGCCGTAAGTCGTGCCGCCCCGCAGCGCGGGGTAAAGGTAGCACCCGATCAGCCCCATATCGTGATACTGAGGAAGCCAGGATACGACTACGGGGTTGGGATGTGGGATCACCGGCGGACCGTTATGCAGGATGTTTTCGTGCGTCACCATCACGCCTTTGGGATCTCTGGTCGACCCCGACGTGTACTGAAGGAAAAGAAGCTTTGAAGCCCCGGTGAAAGTTTCCTCCGAAATCACGTCCACGAAGTCTTCGGTCACGATCCACCGCAGACCGGAGATATAGTCGGTATCGACGCCGGATGCCGAGATGCCGCTTCTGGCGAGATTGCTTTTCAATGACCCTAAGTAGTCCTGGCTGGTGAGAACGCCGGCAGCTTGGCAGTCCCTCGCGATGTGTATCATTTTATACAGAGCGGCAAGGAAGCCATTCGAGCCGGGGGGGTAGACGGGAACGGGGATCAATCCCGCGCGCACGCAGCCAAAAAATGCGCAGATCATTTCGAGGCCCGGAGGATAGGCCAGCAACACCCGGTCCTGCGCTGCGAAACGATGCTGCTTCCGCAAATGGCCGGCGATGACCTTCGTCCGGCGCAGAAACGACTCGTATGAGTAACTTTCGATCTGATTTCCGTTCAGGTCGAGGTAAGAATACAGAAGTTTGTGCGGGTGCTCGTCCCCCAAACTGTCCAGCTTGTCCAGAATCGACGCGATCATTGATGATTGTTCGCTGACTGCTCCGCTTTGTACTCAGGGGGAGGCGCCGTGATTCGCGTCCCTCCGGGCCTGGATAGAAAACAAAAAGCTTTATCCGCCGAATCAAGGAGATGTAAATTGAGGTAAAGAGCGCGCTCGGTCATTCGTCGGAAGGCACCAGAATGTACTTCGTGCCGAGAATCCAGCATATCAGCACCTTTTCCGTCTCCCCCCGCTCTGCCCGCCACTTTCTTGATTCCCCTGGGAGTTCAGGCTAAAATAGTGAGCCAGTGAGGTTTGGAGCAGTCGTTGGCCACGAGCCCGATGTTGACGATCTGGTACCGCCACAGACATCATCACCGAACACCGAAACCAGCCCGGCGGAACCGACGAGCGGGCCGAGTGCAGACGCGTCCTCCTTCCCGAGGGTCTTGCGCCGTCGTCTCGACAATTTCTTTTCCGAGCGAAATATTTCACCCAAAGCCGACTCCACGATGTGGGTCAAAGTGGCCCTGGGCTTTGCATTGCTGGCGGGAAGCTGGATTACTCTCTGCACGCTCAGACCTGATTCATGGAAGTTTGTCGCCGTCTATCTTTTGGGCGGCCTCGCGCAGACATTCCTTTTGCTGAACATCGCGCACGACAGCAACCACAATGCAATCTCATCAGAGCGTTCTGTGAACAAAGCTCTGAATTACGTCTTCGATGTTTGCGGCATCAACTCATACATGTGGCGTATCCTTCATCATCGGGGCCACCACTCCTGCGTCAATCTCCACAATGAAGACGACGCGCTTTCAGGGCGTGGCATCTTTCGTTTGACGCCCCACGAGCCGCGCTTGCGCGTCGAGCGGTTCCAGCATATCTATGCTCTGGTTTTATACGCGCTGTTTTCGCTCGACTACGTGTTTGTGAGGGACTTCGCGTGCTTTTTCTTCCCGGCCCACGAGTATCTTAGACGCACGAAACATCCGCCGCGCGAATACGCCATTCTGTTTGCGGGCAAAGGTCTGTACCTCACTTACATGATTGTTTTGCCGATCCTGTTATTGGGGAAATCGCCACTGCTGGTGGCGCTGGCTTTCCTGCTTACCCACGTGATTATCGGTTTGTCCGTAACGCTGGTATTCCAGATCACACACATCGTCGACGGCACTTACTTTCCCTCCAGCCGCAGCGAGTTTGAGAACGGCGTCTACCACATTTTTGCGACGACGGCTGATTATGCAACGGATATCCCCCTCGTAGGCTGGCTTGTGGGTGGACTCAACTACCATATAGTCCATCATCTGTGCCCGTTTGTCTGCCACACTCACTACGCTGCCCTGACCCGGATCGTGAAGGAAACCTCCGAAGAATATGGCATTCCCTACCGGGAGAATCCCACGGTGAGGCAGGCCCTGACGCAGCATTTTTCCCTCCTGAAGCGGCTGGGCAGCGAGGCCTGACCTTGCCCCAAACCGCGCCCGTCGTTTCGTTGCGTGAAGCCTCTCGTTTCCGCTCATTCATGGATTCGCGCGCGATGGCCCGCAATCCCGTGGAGGTTCTCTCCAGATACACCGAACTCCTGGGCGACACCTTCCGCTTCTATTTTGGCGGCTTCAAAGAAGCCATCGTAACCACTAATCCCGGTGTCATTCAGCATGTGCTGAAGACCAATTCAGAGAACTATCACAAATCCGAGATTCAAACGAGGCGGATGAAGCACTTCCTTGGCAAGGGCCTTCTTACCAGCCACGGGGAAGAATGGCGCACGCAGCGGCGCCTCATTCAGAAGGGCTTCGAGCGGAAACAACTGGACGTGCTGTCCGCGATCATGCAGGATTCTCTCGCGGAGTCTTTGCGGGATTTCGACAGACAGGCCCGCATCGGCCCCGTGGATATTTACCCCCACCTGATGAAAATGACCTTCGGGATGGTCGGCCGCTCGCTTTTCGGCGCCCGGCTGAAAGAGGAAGACATCGATGTCATCAGCCATACCATCTCGACCGTACAGGAATTCCTGGTTCGCCAAACCATTCAGCCGTATCTGAATCCCTGGTTTACCGTCTCAGGCGAATTGCGCAGACACGACGAAATGCGTCTGCGGGCCGACGGAATTCTGCTCGACTACATCAAGCGGCGACGCCAGGAGGCGCCCGGCCACGACTTGTTGCAGATCTTAATGGATGCCCGTTACAGCGACGGCGAAGGCATGAGCGATGAACTGGTGCTGAGCGAAAGCATGCAACTGCTCGTGGCTGGCCATGAAACGTCGTCGAATGCATTGTCGTGGCTGTTCTATCTGCTCAGTTCGCGGCCCGATTGCGTCGAGAGGCTGCGGGAGGAATTCGATTCAGTGCTGGGCAGTGAGCCGCTGACTTATTCTCATGTTCCGAGGCTTGAATTCGCCGCGCAGGTGGTACAGGAGGGGCTGCGCCTCTATCCGCCGTTCTGGATGGTCGACCGGATGGCGCTTTCTGACGACTGTGCAGGGGATGTCGTCATACCCCGGGGATCGACAGTTGTTGTGTTCGTTTACGGTGTGCACCACTCCCCCCGGCACTGGGCAAATCCGGAGCGTTTCGATCCGGAGCGCTTCACCAAAGCGAATGAGAAACTTCACACGCCCTTCACCTGGCTGCCCTTCGGCGCCGGACCGCGTGGGTGTATCGGCGGTAACTACGCCACACTGCAGATCTTCATGATTCTGAGTGTTTTGCTCAGAAAGTACGATTTTCAGCTGGTTCCGGGCCAGACGATCGAGCCCCGCCCAATGGTCATCCTGCTGCCGAAGCACGGAATCCGCATGAACTTCACCGAAGCAACAGCGTCCAGTCCTGTCATCGTCTGATGCTGTTCCGACCGGGATGCGGTGCTCGTTCAGTCATGGCCCGGCTCCGCACGCGCGCGCAAAGAGAGGCTGAAGCTGGAGCCGATCTTCCGACGGGGTTGCGTGCGGCGATGCTCCGAAGGGCTGCGGCGATCGACAGTACCTACAGACTGCGTATCCGGATCAGGTGGTAGACGAGGTGCTGGATGCTTTGATTCCCCCGGCTCGTTATGTGGTGGTTTGCTGTCTCCGTTGCGGGCGTCGGGCCGCTGTGAAAGAATTCTGGGCGGAGGCTTTTTCCCAGTTATGAGGGCTTGGACTATTGGCTTTAGCGCCGCAGTGGCGGTGGCCGCCGCGGTTTCGCTGGAGGCGCAGCCGCCGGGTCGCGGACAGCCGCCCGCTTCGGGACAGGGCGGAGTTGGTCTGTATCTGAAACAGCCTCCGGCGCCGACCGGTCCGGCACCGATGTTGCCCGACGGAACTCCGGATCTTTCGGGTGTCTGGCTGGGGAACGGGGCCAACAGTACCGACATCACGCGGGACCTGAAGCCCGGCGATTCCGTAAAAATGCTGCCGTGGGCCGAGGCAGTGGTCAAAAACCGGCAGTCGAAAGATGATCCCGAGGCTAACTGTCTGCCGACCGGAATCCCGCGCGGATCGCCTTATCCGTGGCGCATCGCCCAAACGCCCGGGATCTATTTCATCGTTTACGAGGGCAACATCCATAGCTGGCGGCAGATCTTCATGGACGGCCGCAGGCATCCGGATGATCCCGATCCGGCCTGGTACGGTCACTCGATCGGACATTGGGAGGGGAAAACACTGGTTGTCGATACGGTCGGGTTTAACGACAAATTCTGGTTTGACTACAAGGGCCATCCCCACACGGAGAAGCTGCACACCATCGAGCGGTTTACGCGGACCGACCAGGGCCACATGACCATTGAAACGACGATCGATGATCCTGGCGCGTATGAGAAGCCGTTTACCGCGGTGGGGCGCGCGCAGCTCATGGTTGAGCAGGAACTGATGGAGTACATTTGCCAGGAGAACAATCAGGACCTGCAGCGGCTGTCGGGTCCGGCGCGCGGGCCTGGGGCGGAGTAACTTGGTCTGAGGCGTAGTCGCTTCCTTACCCGGAATCTTTTGCAAGTGCTCACCGACCTGCGACTAACCGTCACAGGAGGCTGTAGAATTGGCGTTTGGGCGACTGATGGCGCTGAATCTGCAAAAGGTGGGCACAAATTTGGGCACACCCGAACAGGCCGAAACACTGGAAATTCAGTAACCGCTTTCGTTTCAATGCGCCCGGGTGGCGAAATCGGCAGACGCAACGGACTTAAAATCCGTTTTTCCGCAAGGAGAGTGCGGGTTCAATTCCCGCCCCGGGCACCAAAGGTTTTTTTGGTTCCGTGAGAACTGAGCACGGCTCCGCTCTCATCAGGACCACTCGGCGTCGTCTCTCTTCGTGGTTCCCGGACACAGCCGAATCGGTCGATGACATCGGACACGGCACGGCGGTGCGGTTTGTGGCGCGGGAGTGGCGTAACATATCACCATGTCGCTGATCAACAGACGCGAAGCCGTGCAGATTATGGGAGTGGCGGCTGCCGCGCAGGCACTCCCGGCGGAGCAGCCCGACGTTTGCAGCTTCACTGCAGTCGAGATGGCGGATCTTATCAGGCGGAAGAAGCTCAGCGCGCGCGAGGTGATGGCGGCGCATCTGAAGCAGATCGAGCGTGTGAATCCGAAAGTCAATGCAATTGTCACGCTGGTGGCGGAACAGGCGACCGAGAACGCGCGCAAGGCAGACGAATTGCAGGCGCACGGAAAGCCGACAGGCCCGCTCCACGGACTGCCGGTAGTACACAAGGACCTTTTTGAGACGGCGGGCATCCGCACCACGTTCGGCTCGCGGATATTCAAAGACAACGTGCCTGCCCGCGACGCGATCATTGTAGAGCGCATCAACGGCGCGGGCGCAATCTGCGTCGGCAAAAGCAACACACCGGAGTTCGGCGCTGGATCGCAGACTTTCAACGAAGTCTTCGGAACAACGAAAAATCCGTACGACCTGACGAAGACGTGCGGCGGCAGCAGCGGCGGCGCGGCGGTGAGTCTCGCATGCGGCATGGTCCCGATTGCGGATGGCAGCGACAGCGGCGGGTCGCTGCGCAACCCGGCGTCATTCTGCAACGTGGTGGGAATCCGGACTGCGCCCGGCCGCGTGCCCCAGCATGCCCACGGGAACGTCTGGCTTACCATCGCCGTTCAGGGACCGATGGCGCGCACGGTTTCCGACCTGGCGCTCCTGCTGAGCGTCATCGCGGGGCCGGATGACCGGTGCCCGATCGCGATCTCCGAACCGGGCGCGCGCTTTGCAGGCAGCCTGAAGCGCGACTTCAAGGGCGTCCGCGTCGCATGGTTCAAAAACATGGGCGGGATTCCGTTCGAGCCCGCGGTGCTCCGTGCGGTTGACGCGCAAAGAAAGGTCTTTGAAGGCCTGGGCTGCATCGTGGAAGAGGCGGAACCAGACTGGACCGGCGTACACGATGGGTACGACACTTTGCGCGCCTGGAATTACGCGGCAACACAGGGGGACAATGTCAGACTGCACGGCGATCTGGTGAAGGACACACTTCACTGGGAGGTGGAGCGCGGCTCGAAGCTGACAGGCGCCGACATCGCCCACGCGCACTCACTGCGAAGCGCGGCGTGGGACCGGATGCGGGTCTTTCAGCAAAAGCACGAATATTTCATCGCGCCCACCTGCCAGGTGCTGCCCTACGACCTGTCGAACCCGTACCCGGCTGAGATCAACGGTACGAAAATGTCCACGTATATCGAGTGGCAGAAGTCCTGCATCCTGATTTCGGCGCTGGAAAACCCTGCGCTTTCCATTCCGTGCGGGTTCTCGCCGGATGGATTGCCTGTGGGACTGCAGATCGTCGGCAGGCATCGGGACGAATTCAGCGTGCTGCAACTGGCGTACGCGTATGAACAGGCCACGCAGTTCGGAAGACGCCGGCCTGTGGCGGCGGTTTGATAACGGCCGGCAACCACCATTCGAGGAGGCTGCCTGTGGGCTCCGTGTCAATGGAAACGAACTCGTACCCGTCGAATCTCGCCAGTCCCTCATCCGTGCCGAGCCATAGATACACATCTGCACGTCGGCAGCCGGGGCGATGGCGCAGATTGCGTCCTGAGGCAGCCCCTGCTGTTGCGTCCTGGATTCAGGGCGGCCATCGGGTTGAGAGCAGCACCAGAAATGTGTAGCCCCGCAGCAAGCGTGACGTGGATAAGATTATGTATCTAGCCCTGATGGTCTAAAATCGGACCATTGAATCCGAACCGCCGGAGAGATAGAGTTTATAGCATCGCCATGACCGCAATGCTGAGATGGGGCGGATTTACGTTGATGGCCGGCATTCTCTGCCAGGTCCCGCTGCTGAGCCAAACGCCGTCAGCTGAACGTGCCCTGCTCGACCAATACTGCGTCACCTGCCACAACGACAAAACGAAGATCGCCAACTTCTCTCTGCAGTCGGCCGACATCAACGCGTCGGCGATCATCCCGAAGTCTGGGAACAGGTCATCCGCAAGCTGCGCGCCGGCATGATGCCGCCGCCCGGGATGCCTCGCCCTGCTCTGCGAAAGTATGAAGGCCTTCGCGACTGGCTGGAAGCGCAAATCGACCGCAAAGCCGCCGCGCACCCGAATCCCGGGTCCGTCGTGCTGCACCGCCTGAACCGAACCGAATACGCCAACGCGATTCGCGATCTGCTCGATCTCGAAATCAACGTTTCCACGCTTCTGCCTGCCGACGATTCGGCGCGCGGGTTCGACAACGTCGCCGGGTCACTCACGATTTCGCCCACGCTGCTCGAAGCTTATACGTCCGCCGCCGCACGTATCGCCCGCACCGCAGTCGGCTTCTGGAAGTCGCCGGCGGAGGCCGCCTACATCTCCCCGGCCGACACATCGCAAACCGAGCACATTGAGGGATTGCCTTTCGGAACGCGCGGCGGAATGGCGGTTCGGCACAGTTTCCCGTCCGACGGCGAGTACAAATTCTCCGTCCAGAACTTCGGTCTCGGCAAATTTATTCCCGGCGAGAAGCTGGAGTTCCTGATCGATAACGAGGTCGTCGATATCCGCGATTACACCGGTGTCGGGCTGACCGCCGCGAATGCCGCCGATAACGACGGCTCCATCGACGTCACGGTCCCGATCAAGGCCGGCTCGCACATGGTTGGCGTCACCTTCCTCGCCACCAACTACCGCCCCAGCCTCGATCTGATCCGCCAGTACGAACGCAAGTCGCTCGAAGACAATCCGATTCCGCAGCTGCAATACCATCCGGCGATCGGCAAGCTGCAGATCCAGGGACCGTTCGAACCCACGCGTCCGGAAGATTCGCGCAGCATCCGCAAGGTCTACACCTGCCGTCCGTCCAGCGCGGAGCAGGAAACTCCCTGTGCCAACCAGATCCTCACCACTCTGATGCGCCGGGCGTTTCGGCGCCCGGTTACGCCGCAGGACATGGAGTGGGTGCAGGGCTTCTATCTGGAAGGCCGCCGCGAAGGGACTTTCCAGGATGGCATCGAACTGGCGCTGCGGCGTATTCTGACGAGTCCGCAATTTCTGGTTCGTGCCGAGCGGGAACCCGCAAACGTCGCGCCCGGCCAGCCTTACCGGATCACGGATCTGGAACTGGCGTCGCGCCTCTCCTTCTTCCTCTGGAGCAGCATTCCGGACGATGAACTGATCGAGGTGGCCGCGCGCAACCAGCTGCATGTCCCCGCGGTGCTGGAACGCCAGGTGCGCCGCATGCTCGCCGATCCCAAAGCGGACTCGCTGGTGGAGAATTTCGGCGATCAGCTTCTCTATCTGCGCAATCTGCCGGCGACATCTCCGGATGGCGTCTTCTATCCGAACTGGGACGACGAACTGCGCAAGAGCTTCCGCCGCGAGACCGAACTGCTCTTCGGCAGCATCATCAAGGAGAATCGCAGCGTCGACGATCTGCTGGACGCCGACTACACGTTCGTGAACGAACGCCTCGCGAAACACTACGGCATTCCGAACATCTACGGCTCGCAGTTCCGCCGCGTGACGCTCGGACCGGATATGGCCTATCGCCGCGGCCTTCTCGGTCAGGGCAGCGTGCTCGCGCTCACCTGGCAGCAGAACTTCCGAACATCTCCCGTGAAGCGCGGCGTCTGGGTTCTGGAAAACATCCTCGGCACGCCGCCGCCGGAGCCTCCGCCGAACGTGCCGCCGCTCGAGGACACCAAGGGCGAGAACAAGGTGATGACGCTGCGCGAGCAGATGACCATGCACCGCAAGAACGAGCCCTGCGCGAGCTGCCACAAGCTGATGGACCCCATCGGCTTTGCGCTCGAAAACTTCGATGCCGACGGAGCCTACCGAACCATGCAGGGCGGCGAAGGCGGGGTTCCCCTCGACACGTCCGCGGTTCTCTGGGACGGCACGAAGGTGAACGGGCCCGATCGAACTGCGCCAGCAGCTGATGCACTATTCGCCGCAGTTCGTCCGCATGGTTACCGAAAAGCTGATGACATTCGGGATCGGCCGCGGCATGGAATATCAGGATATGCCGGTGATCCGGTCGATCGTGCGCGAAGCTGACAAGGACAACGACCGGTTCGTTTCCATTCTGATGGGCATCATCCGGAGCGCAGCCATTCCAGATGCGCACGAAAGAAGCAGAAACCAAGGCAGGATTTTAACCAGATGTTCATTTCCAAAAAGTTCATTCCACGCCGCACGATTCTCCGCGGAGCGGGCGTCGCTATCGGCATTCCGCTGCTGGATTCCATGGTCCCGGCGCAGACGCCGCTGGATAAGACCGCCGCGGCTCCCGTGAAGCGCTTTCTGGGAATCTGGCATCCGCACGGCGCGGCTCCCGGCTACTGGAGCCCGCTGCAGGAAGGCGCGAACTTCGAATTCTCGTTCATCACGAAGCCTCTCGAACCGTTCCGCAACCGCGTCACGCTGATCACCGGCATGGATATCCCGGAAGCCATGGCGACCACCGAAGAGCCAGGCGGCGACCATGCGCGCGGCGCCGTGCTGCTGTCCGCTTCGCGTCCGCGGCGCAATGCCGTGAGTCCCTACCTCGGCATCACGCTCGATCAGCTCATCGCGCGGAAATACGGGCAGGACACGATTCTCTCGTCGCTTCAGCTCGGCGTGGAAGAAGACGGCAATTACGGCAACTGCAACTGGGGTTATAGCTGCTCCTACACCAACTGCATCTCCTGGACTTCACCCGTGCAGCCGCTGCCAACCGAGGTCAATCCGCGCGTGGCGTTCGAGCGGCTCTTCGGCGACGGCGCCAGCCCGGAGGAGCGGCGGCTCGGCCGCAAACAGAGCGCCAGCATTCTCGATTCCGTGACCCAGGAGATTTCATCGTTCAAAAGACCACTCGGCCCCGGCGATCGCGCGAAGCTCGATACCTATCTCGAAAACGTTCGCGAGATCGAGCGCCGCATCCGCATTGCGATTGACGCAACCGTGAAGGAGCCATCGGAAGAAATTCCCTTCGGCCTGCCCGAAAGCAAACATGTTCATTACCGGCTGATGTACGATCTGCTCGCGCTGGCCTTCGAAGGCGATCTGACGCGCTCCGCCACATACATGCTGGGCAAGGATCTCTCCGGCATGAGTTTCCCCGAGTCTGGTTTCAACGGCGCGCTGGCACGGCAGCTCACATCACGGCGACAAGCCGGACAATGTCGCCAACTACGCGAAGATGAATCGCTATCATGTGCAGAACCTGGCTTACTTTGCCGACAAGCTGAGCAAAATTCAGGATGGCGACGGCGGCACGCTGCTCGATCACATCCTGATCTACAAGGGCAGCAATATGGGGAACTCGCACAGGCACGCGCACGTCAAAGTGCCGATCATCCTGCTGGGCGGCCTCGACGGGAAGTTCCAGGGCAACCGGCACATCGTTTTCCCGGACAACACGGAACGCACTTCGAACATGCTGCTGGCAGTGCTTCACAAATACGGCATCGAAGATATTCCGAAGTACAATGCCGCCGGCTTCGAGGTCGGGACGCAGAAGAATTTTGGATCGAGCACGAATCCGATTTCGCTCTGATGCTGTACGCCGTCCGAACCGCGACCGGAAGGGAGCGGCAACGCAAAGCCTGGTTAGCTATCGGAGCGTTGACTGCTCTGGCAGTCCCGCTATTGGGTCAGGTCGGTGGCCGCGCGGCGCGTCCCAAAGTGCTGCGGCCTGACGGCCCCGTGTGGGATGTCATCCGGAAAAACTGCACCGAGTGCCACGGAATAGACGATTACGCCTTCTTTGCGCTGGACAAAGCCGGATGGCAAAAACTCATCGCGGACAAACACAAAGGCGCGGGCCTGAGTCTTCAGGACGCCGACCTGAACCTGCTCACCGACTGGCTGGCGACAACATTCGGGCCGAATTCGAAGCCATTCCCGCGGACGTACATTCCGCCGGAAATCACCACATTCTTTTCCGATCCCGAAGCCTACCGACTGATGAATCGCGCCTGCACAAAATGTCACGGCATCGACCGTGTGCAGGGCGCACGAAAGGCTGAGGAAGGCTGGCGAGTCACTCTCGTTGACATGCGTGAGCGCGGTGCGCAGCTGTCAGACGAGGAACTGGAGCGTCTGGTCGAATGGCTCACCCGAGTCTGGGGAACCAATCAGGACAAATGATGCTCTGCCTTGTCTTCCTTCTCGCTGCCAGTGTTGCGCCCGCCGCATCGGTCGCCACCTACACCGCGACGACGGCCAACGTCTCCGGCGCCCCGGATGCCATCCGCATCAATATTCTGCGCTGGTCGACCGACGCCGAGCGGGACAAACTAATGGACGCCTGGATGCTGAAGACCCCTTCGCCCGCCCGCGGCGGCAGAGGCGGCGGACGCGGCGCGGGCCGCGCCGGCCGAGGCGGCGGCGAAGCAACGGCACCGCCGACGCCCGAAGCCATGCTTGCCAAAGCACTGCAGGAATCGACCACTGTCGGTTATCTGTGGTCTCGTGAAGTCGCTGGCTACGCGATTCGATACGCCGGAAGAGTTGCGAACCCGGATGGCTCAGAGCGAATCGTCCTCATCACCCAGCGCCGCCTCGGCGCAGTCAACGATTTGTGGAAACCCGCCGGCGGTGAATCGCCCGCATACGATTTTTCAGTGATCGAGCTTCACGTCAAACCGAACGGCGAAGGTGAGGGCAAGACCTCACTGAACGGCAAAGTGGCGCCTGACGCCGCCCTGCAAATACTTGCGCTCGAAAACTACGACGCTCTGCCCGTCGTGCTCAGCCGCGTTCAGAAGCAGAAATCGGACTAACATATGAAACTCTTTCTTACAGGCCTTTTGCTCGCAGCCTGCGTGGCTGCCGCGCCGAAAAGCGACGTGGCGGACGCCGCGATGCGCGGCGATAAGGGCGCGGTGCGAACGCTCCTGCAGCAAAAGGCCGATGTCAACGCGCAACAAATCGACGGCACGTCCGCGCTGCACTGGGCCGTAGAAGCGAACGATCTGGAACTGGCCGACGTTCTCCTGGCGGCCGGCGCCAAGCCCATGGCGGCCAATCAGGCAGGCGCAACGCCGATGCTGCTCGCCACGCAGAACGGAAACGCCGCCATGATCGAGCGTCTGCTCGTCGCCGGCGCCGATCCGAACGCTCCGCTGACCAAAACTTCCGATACCGCGCTGATGATGGCTGCGCGCACCGGCAAAGTCGATGCTGTCAAGGCGCTGCTCGATCACGGCGCGCAGGTGAATGCGCACGAGACATGGGGCGGCACAACCGCGCTGATGTGGGCCGTTTCGGAACATCATCCGGATGTGGTGAAGATCCTGATCGAACACGGCGCCGATGTTAACGCGAAGTCGTACTTCGTTCCCTCCGCCTCGGGCCGTGGATTCGAAGGCACCACGCCCATCCCGCCGAAGCCGAATCAGCCGATCGAGGAATTCGCCAGCGGCATGCTGACGCCGCTGATGTTCGCCGCGCGCGAGAACGATCTCGAGTCCGCGAAACTACTCGTCAATGCCGGCGCGAATCTCAATGCGCAGGGCGGTGACGGCAAAGACGCTTTGTCGCTCGCCCTCTTCGATGGCAGCTACGACGTCGCGGATTTCCTCGATCGACAGCCACGCCAACGTGAATCAGAAGGACGCCCAGCGGTTCACCCCGCTGTTCTGGGCGGTCGATCGCCGCAACATGGAAACCGCGCCGAACTTCCCCTGGATGGTTACGCGGGATCCGCTGCCTCTGATCAAGAAGCTGCTGGATGCGGGCGCGGATCCGAATGCCCTGATCAATTCGACTCCGCGGGCGCGCATGCGCGAGGGATCGCCGCGGCATCGTCTACGCTACGGCGATCATGCGCGCGGCATTCTCCGGCGACATCGAACTGGTGAAGCTGCTGCTCGCCCACGGCGCCGATCCCCACATCATTTCTTCGGACAGAGAAACCACGCTGATGGCGGCCTGCGGCACCGGATTCATCAACGGCTATCACCGACTCAGGCCGCCAGCCGAACGTCTGGAGGTGGTTAAGCTGCTGATTGATCTCGGTGAGGACGTCAATGCGGCCGACAACTATGGCATCACGCCGCTGATGGTCGCTTCGAATCTGGGCGATCTGAATGTCGTGAAGTATCTCGTCGGAAAAGGTGCCGACCTTAATGCGCACGATCTCGGCAAAAAGAACGACGGCCAGTTTGGTTCCAGCGTCGAGCCCCTGATGCCGATCGACTACGCGATCGGCGTTGGAACCTTCGTCCCCAACAACGCCGTCATCATGCACACCGACGTAGTGCAGTATCTGAGCCAGGTCATGAAGGAGCGCGGCATCAAACACACGACTTCAGAATGCACCCTGCGAGGTTTTACCTGCGCCCAGGCGAATGTGGACCCCAAGACCGCAACCCCCGCGGAAATCGCGAAAGTCCGGAAGATTCAGATTGGGTATCAGGTCGATGGCATTACCGGTGGCCTTGCTGTCAAAGACGCCGCCAAAGCAAAAGATGAGAAATGACTGCACAGTGCCCTGCCTCCCGATGACGCCTGGATGCATCGCCATCGCGCAGGCGCAGTGATCGAGGCGGGTATGGTGAACATCTTCGCATTCCTCAGTGAATACACCAAACGGCGGCTTGGCATCTGTGTTCGGCTTTCGTTTGGCTTCCTTTTTGCGCTGACGCTTTACGGGCAATCCGATGCTGACCGCTGCTCGGCGCTGACACGCCTGGCGATCCCGAATGTCGAAATAACGTCGGCCACCCAGACTCCCGCGGGATCGGCAGGCCGGGGTGGCGGCGTGGTTCCAGCCCATTGTCTGGTTCGCGGAACGATCGACAAACGCACTGGTTTTGGCGGGAAGACCTACGCAATCGGTTTTGAACTGCGGCTGCCCGTCAAATGGGAGCGGCGATTTCTGTTTCAGGGCGGCGGCGGAATGGATGGCACGGTGCGGCCGGCCCTGGGCGCCGCCTCGGGCGCAAACAGGAATCCGGCCCTCGCGCGGGGTTTTGCCGTGGTATCAACCGACGCCGGCCACACTGGCGCTCCCCCCATGCCCGAAGCGGACGCATCGTTTGCCCGCGACCAGCAGGCGCGGATTGATAACGCTTACCGGTCCATCGAACGCGTTACCCAGGTGTCAAAAGATATCGCAAGGCAATATTATGGCGAGCCCTGGCGCCACGCCTATTTCGACGGCTGTTCCAATGGCGGACGCCAGGCGCTCATGGCGGCGCAACGCTATCCGCGTGAATTCGACGGGATCGTTTCCGGCGCGCCTGCATTCCGCGTGACGCATGCCGCGATCGGCTCGGCCTGGGAGACGGCGACATTTCTGAGCATCGCGCCGAAAGATGACTCGGGCCGCCCGATTCTGAGCCGTGCCTTCTCCGATGCGGATCTGAAGTTGGTGGCCGATGCCGTATTGAAGCAATGCGATACCTTGGATGGGCTGGCCGACGGGCTGGTGATGAATACCCGCGCCTGCCATTTCGATCCTAAATCACTGATGTGCGCCGGCGCCAGACAATCGAGTTGTCTGAGCCGCGAGCAAGTGGCAGCTCTCGGGAAGGTGATGGGCGGGCCGAAAAACTCGCATGGCGAAGCGATTTATTCGGATTGGCCGTGGGACCCCGGTATGGCCTCGCCCGGCTGGCGCGCGCTGAAGCTCGGGACCTCTCTCACGGCGGAATCCAATTCCATCGACGTCCTGCTGATGCTGAGCGGACTCAAGGGGTACTTCATGTATCCATACGACGAGTCCTTCGATCCGCTGAAATTCGATTTCGACAAAGACACGCCACGCGTGGACGACACGGCCGCGCTGCAGGATCCGACTTCGACACATCTCAGCACCTTAATCGAGCACGGCGGCAGGATCCTGCTTTATCACGGCATGGCAGACCCGTTCTTTTCTGCGCTCGACACCCAGCGTTACTACGAGCGGCTCGCGAAGGACAATGGCGGTCTGGAAAAAGCGATCAGTTTCGCCCGTTATTTCCCGGTACCGGGTATGAATCACTGCGCAGGCGGACCGGCGCTGGACAATTTCGATGCGCTGGATGCGATCACGCAGTGGGTCGAGCAGGGAAAGGCGCCGGACAGTATGCTTGCCACCGGGGCACAGTTCCCAGGTGTTTCGCGGCCGCTGTGCGCATGGCCCAAACACGCGGAATTTAACGGCAGCGGGCCACGCGACGACGCAGCCAGCTTCACGTGCAGAGAGTAGCCGCTTTTCTCCGGGGAACTCCGCTCACGTCAGCAGCGAGAGCATTTCGCTGACTGCGCGTGCGGACTGCGCGCGGTCCGCGCCGAGCGTGGCCGGTTTCGAGTAATGCGGATTGATCCGGGCGAGCGTGTCGTTTAAGTAGACGGTCTGGTGCGCGTAGAGAGCCGCCTGCACCACGTTCGCGGGCAGGACATCCCGATGGTATTGACAGATTCCACTCAGGCCGGGGTTCCTGGTGAGCAATTCCTCCAGCCGAACCTCATAGGCAAGAAGCTTGTCGAGATTTCTTTCGCTCCCGAACTCCCAGAGCATGTCGCCGCTCGCGAACAATCCCGCATACCCGTCAGCGATCGCCTCCCCCAATAATCCCTCCAGCTTCGCGAGAGCCGCATCGGTATCGAAGACGCCGTTCACGCCGGTGTCCTGTTCGGACGACAACAACAGCTGTCTCCGAGCCACGCTGCCTGCCACGTCGATCCCCGCCGCGGCAAGGTAACTGCGAAGACCGGCGGTCATGGCCGGACTGTTGATGTAGAGGCAACGATCGTTTGCCTGAAGGCGTTCTGCAAAAGCTGACGAGATCACGCGCAGATGCACCGATGGCGGTCCATCATAAATCAGACAGCGATGGCGGGAAAGATTCGCCACATCCGATTGTAGATTGACAGGGGACGAGCGCGCGGGCCGGAATGGAATATTTGTAACTGTGAAGTCCGCCAACGCCGCATTCTTAGGCGTCGAGCGCGGTCAGTGGGCGCTGCATCGCCAGGATTCCGCGGCGTCAGGGGATCCACTGGCGTACTTCGGATACTCCGGATAAGAGCACATCGGCATAGCGCGATCGCCCGCGGTGACTTTGACCGACTTGCCTGGAGCAACGCCTTTCTCAACCCAGTCGGTCAGCAGCGCCAAACGATCAAATGTGTTGGGAATGGGTTTCGCCTCCAGTTTTTTCCCGTCCCCGTCGGTTGTATAGTTCGTGCCGGTCAGTCCATGGCCGGTCTGCGGCAGCACGTAGAGCCGCGCAAAACTGTCGACGCTGGATCGACCCATTTTGTCCAGGAGCGACTGGTAAAAGTCGAGCTGCGTTCCGGGCGAGGCCAGAGTATCGTTGGTGCCGATGGCGACGATCATCTTGCCGCCGCGGCGCGCGAAGGCAGAGAAGTCGGGATTCGAGGAGTCGAGGATGGCGGACAGTTCCTCGCGGCGCGGGTTGTTTTTACCGCCTTCGACATACTCGAGAGCATTGGCCTGCAGGTTCTGCATCAGGAAGCCGGTGACGCCCAGCACGCCGATCCAGTTATATGGCCCCGCATTTTCGGCCGCGCCTTCCTGGCCGCGAAAGCGCGCGTTGGCGATCAGGCCGCTGCCGCTGGGATCAGTATTCGGCAGCCACATCCCGAACGTCTTCACACCGTTTGCCAGCGGCGTCGAGAACAGGTAGCGGCTGTAAACGAATTCGAGCGTCGAGATCTGGCCATCGGTAAGACACGCATCCCCGCTCGTATCAGCCGGATTCGGGTCCACGTTCCCGGGGCAGCGCTTTGCCGCCCATGGATGGCGATCGGGCTTGCCTTGTTTCACATCGAAGATCTCGCGGCAGGCCAGGTAGTTGTTGATGATGCCGTCGACGAGCGAATCCAGCTTGTCGCATTGCCTTATGAACTCACCGCGAATGGCATTGACCTTTGCCGGAGGTACCCAGTTGGCCTGCGGCTTCTCCTGAATGCGGATAAGTGCCGGCGCCAGCATCAGTGAAGAGAAACCGACGATCGGTACGTTGGCAGCAATGCCGTCATAGTCGTTTGGATAGCGCTCGGCCACAGTCAACGCTTCCCGGCCGCCCTGCGAAGAACCGACGAAGTAATTAAACTCCGGCTTGCCTCCGTACAATCTCCCGATCAGCACCATCGCGGCGTCGTGCGTCTTCTTCAACTGCATGTAGCCGAGATTCCGGATGGCTTCTTCGTTCCGCGCCCAGTCATCGGAAGGCGCTTCGCCTCTGGCGGGACCTCGCCCAAACCCGCCCGCCTGATGGCCGGAGTCGCTGCCGTAAGTGACGAAGCCCTGGCCCAGCGGCGCGCCGGCCAGCATCGGGATCATGCCGTTCATGCCGCCGCCTCCCAGTTGCAGCGCGCGCCCGCTCCAGGTGGACGGGAACGCGACCTGGAAGTTGATCGGTTTGGCGTTCGCGGCGCGATCTACGGGGGCCATAGAGCCATTCACACTGCAGTATGCCGGAAGATTTCGCGCGGCAGCGTTCCAGCGTGGCGTGCTCAGCGTAACTGCAGAAACCGGCTCGCCGATGGCGGAGACCGGGATGCTTTCGCCAAGTTTCACCGCCGTGCAATCCGCCTCGGTGATCGTCCGGGAAGCGGCCGGAGCCTGCGCGCCGGCGCCACCCGGCCACATCAGAGCGGATGAACTCGCTGCGACAAGGATCCTTCCGTATGCCAGACAAAGGCGCGCGCGTTTCATAGAGCTAGTTGATCCCCTTCTTCTGGACATGCCATTTCGGGTCTTGGCAAAGGCCGCAGTTTGCACCAACGAACATCTTCCCGGCTTCCTGATCGCCCTTGAGTTGCCACTGGAGCAGCGCAACCGCGACCTTGCCAAATTCCCCGCCATTTGGCTGATTGTAAGTGCCGCCGTGCCCGATGCCGTCCTTGTAGGCGCGGAACCCGGGCACTTTGGTGATGCGCCGAAAGTCGTCATTGCTGTTCTCGAAAGCGATGTCTGTGGAATCGCCCGAGATGTAGAAGATCGGCGAATGGATTTTCTCCAGCTGTTCCTTGGGCACGTTTTCCGTGAGCCCGGCCGCGCCGTTCGGGGGAGCAGTAAAGAGTCCGCCGCTCCAGTTTCCAACGAGCGTGATGCGAGGATCTTCGGCCACGGCTATGGCTTGTATGCCGCCGCAGGAGTGGCCCATCACCGCGATCTTCGAGGTATCGATCCTGTTGTAATACTGGCTGTCCCTGCGCCCGTTTTCAGCGATGACCCAGTTGATCGCATCAATCAGCTGCGTGGATTTCGTGGCCGGTCCTGCGGGCGCACCCTGCCTTCCGGCTCCCGGGCCTCCTTGTCTGCCAGCCCCGGGAACGCCTTGTCTGCCACCGGCCGGCGCGGCCTGGGGAGGCCCGATGGCGACGGCTAAAAATCCGTGCGAGGCGATTTCCGTCAGGAAGCCTCGGTAAAAGGCGCCGTTGTTGGCGCACCCGCCGTTGCCCCACGCGATGATCGGGAGTTTCTGGCCCTGCATCGCACCCAGGTCTTTGGGCCGGTAAACCGTGTGCGTCGGCAGCCCAGGATCCTGTTCCATGACGGCCACGAAAGGGCCTGTCCCCTCCTGGCCCCACGCGCAGGCTGTGATGCAGGCAAAGGCGAATAACGTTTTCATCATTTCAACGGGTGATCTTCTCTCATTTGATGCAGCGTGTCAATGCGCACCAGGCAATGTGTCTATACTGATTCGGTATAAGACAACGAAGTACAGAAAACAGAACAAATGGACCTTCGACAGCTTCATTCGTTCGTCGCGGTCGCGGACGAACTGAGCTTCACAAAAGCAGCGAAGCGGCTCCGCATTGCGCAGCCTCCGGTGAGCCGCCACGTCCGCGATCTGGAGATCGAACTGGGTGTTCAGCTGTTCGAACGGAACAGCAGCCGGGTATTTCTTACCGATCCCGGACTTAGGTTCCTGAACGAGATTCGCGTAGTCCTGCAGCATCTGAACAAGGCAGTTGAGGCGGCACGACAGGTGGGCGCGGGCAGCGCAGGCACTGTCCGCCTTGGAATCGGGAAGGGCCTGGGCGAAGTAGTCAGCCGGGTTGTCAATGAATATCTCCGGCTCGCTCCAAAGGTGGAGATTGATGCAAGGGACATCGCCTCGGGACTTCAGAATGAAGCGCTGACGGATCACGTGGTCGACGTCGGTTTCATGCGCCCGCCCATCCACGCTCCACAACTTGTCTCAGAGCGTCTTTTCGAGGAATCGTTCTCGGTAGTGTTGCGGAAATCGAGTCCCCTGGCGAAACGCGCATTTTTGCGGTTGGGACATCTTGCCCATGAAACGATCCTGCTCATCGACCGGCGGATTTCTCCCGGTGTTTATGACCGGACTCTTGAACTGTTTCGCCAACAGGGGATCGAACCGAAGACGGTTCCGACGGCTACGATGCCTTATGAGGAAGGAGGATCCATCCTCGTGGACTCCGGCAAGGGCGTTTATATTGCTGTCGGCGGAAACCCGATCCATCCTTCATTCGCAGGCCGGCTGGTGGCCCTGCCGCTCAAAGAGCCCTCCGCGGTCACTGAGGTGCACGTAGCCTGGCGCAGGGACGAGCAGGCCAGAACGATTCTCGACTTTGTCCGGTTCACGCGGGACGCGTTCGGGAATAAAGAGAGTTTCGTCTCCAATGCGCGCGGCAAGGGAAACAGGAACCGAATCAAACGGTGACACATCGGGTGCGCCCGCCCGCTGGACGGCCTGGCGATTTACTGCCTGCGGCCTTCAGAATACGAACTTCATTGCGAACTGGAAAATTCTGGCGCCGCTGCCCCCGCTGATACCGGTGCCTGCGCCGGTGGTAGGCTGATCGCCAGTGATCTGGCCGTATGTGCCGCTCAGAGTGGTGTTGGGGGCTCCAAGCCGGACTGAATTGGTCACGTTGAACGCTTCCGCGCGGAATTCCAGTCGCATAGTTTCGCGAAACGGAAACTCGCGGGTGATCGCCTGATCCCATTCCCAGAATCCCGGCGCGCGCAGGTCGCTGACGCCCATGTTCCCATAGGTTCCAACGGCCGGCGTCGCCACCGCATTGAGGTTCAGATAAGTGACACAGGGGGCCGGCGAACAAGACTGTCCCCGGTTGGTTGCGTATGCATTGGGCAGTATCTGGTTCGGCCGCTGAGGCACAGGGTCATTGCCTGCTGAAACGAATCCGTTGAGGGCGTTGTCACTGCTCGCATTCAACGCGGCGGTGACCGGCATGCCCGTTCGGAACGTATAGATAGTGGACAGATTCCAGCCAGAAGCTAAACGGCGCACCCAATCGCGTTCGAAGCGCGGTGTGCGGGCGACAAGCGTCACATTTACGATATGCCGGATGTCTTCCGAGTTTCCGGTGCAGTCGCCCATATCCAGATGACGGTTCTGAGGCCCGTTGTTCTGATAAGCCTGGTGCGGGTACACAGCTCCCAGATTTGAGATGTTCGTGGCAGAAAGGCCGATGCAATGCGACCAGGTCCAGTTTGCCAGAAGATTTACGTTTCGCGACATCTGGTATCGAGCATTGGCGAGCAAACCGTTATAGTTCTGTGTGCCGCCTGAATCGAGGCTCGTGATCGACCCGTAGTTTTTCACGTTGGGCGCCGTGGGGTTGGTCATCTCAAGCAGGCGCCGAAAATTTTCCGCGGTGCCGCCGCAGTTTGCCTGAAGCGCAGCGCACTGGCCAAACTGGGCGGCTGATGTCGGGCTCTGAATGACCGGCTTGCCCGGCAGCCAAATGGCCGGATTGAGATCGACATTGTCCCACAAGTGCGCGATCTCAGACCCTACATAGGTCGCTGAGACGAAAAGATGGCTGCTTGCCTGGTGCTGAATCCCGAAGTTCCGCGAATACTGAGCGGGTGTTTTCAGGTTCGGATCGATTGGAAGGAAGCCCTGGTAGAGATATTGGGCAGGGAATACCGGGTTCTTCGGATTGTAGAAATAGGGGAAAGGATTTCCTCCCGGATTATTCGCATAAGGGTTGTCGAGACTAAGAGAGCCCGGACCGGCGAAAGTCTGGCTGACATTGATACCGAATGGCGCCACGGAACCGGTGTTTTCGTGGATGTCCATCCGGATGGTATCGTAGGCGATTCCCGCGCCGACGCGGATGACAGTTTTACCGGAGCCTGTCGGGTCCCAGGCGATTCCCAGACGCGGCTCAAAGTGGTTCCACTGATCGTTCATGCCTGACTTACCGTTGACACCTTTATCGCCCACGTAGAGTAATCCCGGCGGAGCCGTAGGCACTACTGTACTGCGAATATCACTGTAGAAATTGCTCAGGCTGAAGTTGTAGGTGTTGCCGTTCTTGAATGACATCGGCAAAAATGGATCCCACCGAACACCATAAGAAATACTCAGCCTCTTATTCACCTTCCAGTTATCAGAAGCATAAAGACCGACTATGTTCTGCGTTACATTGTCGGGGTTCGGGTTCGCCTGTTCCAGGCTGGTGATGTTGCCGGTGAGGAAGTCGATCAGAGGCGACCCGAATATTCCCGCGAAAACAAACAAACCCTGCGAAAATGCATAAGAGTGGGCGTTGAGCAGAGAGCGCGTCAGCCCTCCGCCGAAGGCGAACTGATGGGATCCCCGTACAACAGTCAGGTCGTCATTGAACCCGAAGTTGGTGATGGTGTCCGAACCCGCCGCAAAGTTCGCCGGGAAATTGAGATTGAAGCCGACGCCCGCCATCAGGATCGGGACATAACCACCATAGCTGTAATAATTCATTCCAACCTGCTGCGGCGTAAACGGCGTGGCAGCCGGCGTGCCTGCGCCGACTCTCGTACCCGACAGATGGAACGAGTTTACGATTGCAGGAGTTATCAGCCAGGTATGTCCGAGGGCCAGCGCCTGAGCCTGGTCGTCCTGCCCGATCTGATCGCTGGCCAGCGCGTTATGAGTGATGTCGTACGGAAGCTCTGTTTCAATCCGGGTAATCAGATAGCGGGCAAACAGGCTCTGAGTGGGACTTAGCTGATAGTCGATTCTCAGGGGTGCCTGAAGCTGGTTCTGATGTACCGGAGTTCCGTACAGAACATGTCCGCACGGATCGGAAGTCTGAGGCAGGTAAGAAGCGATTTTCACAGCAGCGGGACTGATGGAGAACGGACCGTTGAAATGGCTGAGAACTGCCGGGGAAGTCGCGACGGCGGCTGCGCCGGGACACCCGGCCGCGATGAATTGCGAGAAATTGCCCTGGAGTTCCGCCGTGGTCGGCACGTAAGCGCTCTGATTAACAAGGTCTTGTCTGATCGTGGTTCCTTCATATCCGAGAAAGAAGAACAGCTTGTTTTTGATGATGCGGCCACCCAGCACGCCGCCAAACTGGTTGCGCTTCAGCCCGTCGCTGGTGCTCGAAAAGAAGTCTCTGCCGTTCAGGTCCGCGTTTCGGATGAATTCGAAAAGGTCGCCGTGAAAAGCGTTCGTGCCTGATTTGGTCACGGCATCGACCACCGCCCCGGAATGACCGCCGCTCGATGCCTCCTGCGAGCCCGTCGAGAGCCTGAATTCCTGCAGCGCATCGGGAAAGGGCAGCGGCATGCTCGTTCCGACGTAAGTATCCACGTGCGGCGCACCGTCCAGGTTATATTGCACGCTCCAGCTCATTCCGCCGGCCACCGAGATATTCGGCCCCGTGTTCATGGTGTATGTGGGCGGTGTGGCCGACGTAGTCACCGCAAGTCCGGAGAGCGGGATCAGATCGGTTGCCTGGCGGCCGTTAAGGGGCAGGTCAAGAATCTTCTGCGTGTCCATCACAGTGGTGCCGACACCGGCTGTGCGGGTTTCGACTTCGCTCGTCGTGGCTTCGACTACTACCTGTTCCGCCACGTCGCCCACCCGAAGGCTGACAGGGATCTCGGGGTTAGTTCCGACCTGCACCACAATATCGGGACGCACGTAAGTCTGAAAGCCCATTTTGGTTGCCTGCAGATTGTAAGGCCCAAGCGGAAGGTCGGGAATAATATAAACGCCTTTGCTGTCTGAAAGAGCCGTCCGCTTCAGACCCGTCGTATTCTGGGTGACCGTTATGGTCACCTCGGGGATCACAGCTCCGCTCTGGTCAGTTACGGTACCGCTGATCTGGGCCACCTGCTGAGCCAACACAGTGCCACAAAACAGCAACGAAAGAAAGATGAAAGCTTTCATGCGCCCTCTCAAGACCCCACGTCCGCTGAAATTCGGACTCGTCCAGGCAACAAGGAGTGCTTTCACACACCTGTCGCTGAAACGCTCCGCGCTGACGGCCAATATATGCCGCCCCCGATTCATCTGTAAAATCGTTTGTTCCGATCCCTGCTATCTGTTCAGGCGATAAGGGCGGGAGCAACGCAAGGGAACGTGGACGTCGGGGCATCAAATGCCGGGTATTGCTTCTCACGATTCGGACTATCCCGCGGGGTGCTGTACAATCGGGAATCTTGTCAGGAAGATGCCGGGCGCGTAAGACTCACTGCATACATTTATGTTCATCGAAAATCCCCTGAACACTTCGCCTGACGCATTTGTGGTGCTCGAATGTTTTCACATCGCCGGATTCGTACTTGCAATCGGTATGATTGCGCTGGTGGATTTCAGTCTGCTTGGTTTCGTTTCGCTGAACCAGTCTCCGGCGCAGATCGCGCGCGCTTTTGAGTGGTGGGCGCTCGGCGGGTTAACCGTCGCAGTGTTTTCCGGATTGCTGATCTTCTCAACGGATCCGGATATGTATTATCTGAACCGCTCATTTCTTCTGAAAATGGCGGCGCTGGTGCTGGCCATCATTTTCAATTACACGATTCACAGGCGGGCACTGGCCAGGGATTTATCACCCGCATCCACTCGCCTGATCGCTTACCTTTCGCTGCTGCTGTGGACAGGCGTGATCTTTGGCGGCATTTTCATCGCCGTCGTTCCTGCCGGTCTTGTTTAAAGGCATGCTTGTTTCGTTCCTGATCTGGCTCGAAAACCTGACACCGTTCTCAAGCCTGCGGAGTTCTGCTTATGTCTACCCGGTAGTGCTGGCTCTCCATCTCTCCGCGATCTCCTTGTTCGGCGCCATGATCGTGGCGACAGACCTTCGTCTGCTTGGATGGGCTTTGCCGGACAGCACTATCGCAGACGTAATCCCACGCCTGCGAACAGCAAAACGAATTGGTTTCATCCTCGCCGCGTCCTGCGGCTTTCTTCTCTTCGCGGCCAGGGCCGAGGAGTATTACTACAACGTATTCTTTCGGACCAAGATACTGCTGTTCGCTTTGGTCGCGATTCATGCGCTGGTCTTTCAAAAAAGCGTATACGCGGCTTCGGCGCATTTAAGCTTTGCAGGTGAGCGCCCTCGGCGTGCAAAGCTGGCGGCATCGCTTTCGCTGGTGTTGTGGATTGCCGTTCTTTGCGCCGGCCGCGCGATCGGGTACGTCGCGGGCAGGGCGGGAATGCACTACAAATAGCAAACGGTCCGAGCTTCCCATGCGCTGCGCCAGCATCTATCAATGTTCCTTGATGTGGCCCCGCATGTTGGCTGTCTTCGCCGCAGATGTGGTTGTTATAGCTTTTACGGCCGGCGTTTGCGGCAGCACGCTTTTCAGTAACGAGCGAAGCCACAGAGTTCCTGGATCGCGGTCCCGTGATTTGTGCCACTGCATCGATTCCTGCAGGGTGGCGATCTCGAAAGGCGGTTTTATCAGTTTCAGCGGCAGGGAACGTTGATGGAACACCGCCAGCCGGCGATGCAGCGTCGCGATCCGGGGCGTTCCGACTAACAACTGTGGAACCAGATTGAAAGCTGTGGTGACGACCTCGACGCGGCGTTCATGACCGAACCTTTCCATAAACCATTCATCGAAAGTGGTCAATTCCTGATGTCTTCCGAAACGGACCACAATATGTCCCAGACTCAGGTATTCGTCGAGCGATATAGCCGATTTCACGCGCTTGTTGCCGGCCCACACCACGCAAATGAATTCGTCTTCAAACAACGGTTCGGAAGGGTGTTCGGAAGAGAGCCGAAGGGTGGGTAAAATCGACAGGTCAATCTCTCCCCGATCCAGGGCATCGAAGCCGCCTTCAACGTTGGAGATGAATTCGAACCGTATGCCGGGAGCGGACTGCCAGATACGCGGCAAGGCCTCGGCCATCAGCACGGCTTCGACGTAGTCCGACATAAGAAGCCGAAATTTTCGCGTGGAGGAGCCGGGATCGAAAACCGGATTGTTGTGGAGAATCGCTTCCGCCTGGAGCAGAAAATCCCTGACGGGTTCAACTAATGCTTCGGCTACCGGCGTGAGCACCATCCTGCGGCCAACCGGCACGAGAAGCTGATCCCGAAAGACCTCTCGCAGGCGGGCCAGCGCACCGCTGGTTGCAGACTGGCTCAGGTGCAGCCGCTCGCCCGCGCGTGACACACTCTTCTCCGCAAACAATGCGTCCAGCGCGACGAGCAGATTCAGATCAAGGCCGCCGAGGTCCATAACTCGCCGCGGCTACTTAGCGGCCTGGATTTTCGGTGGGTTCTTCAAGCTCGTGTAGACCGCGTCCACAAACATGGCAGTCGTCCAGGGTCCGGATGTGGCGCCAAAGCGAGTATCGTAATCCGCCGTGACGCGTGCCGCCTGAACCTGATTCAGGGTTGCGCCGCTTCGAATGAGATCCGCAACACGGTCGCGGATGATTACCAGCATGTCGCGGTACTCGGCGAGTTCCCATTCGTCGCAGAGGCGGCCGTGCCCCGGAATGATCATCGTGCCGTCTTCTTCGTCGTGTTTGTAAACGGTGCGGTCCAGGATGAAGTTCAACGCGTCGAGTTCGCCCTGAATGCTTCCGCCATTCTTGACATCAACATGAGGATAAGTCACCAGATTGAAGATGTCACCCGTGACGATTACGTCGGAGCGCCGGAAATGGACAATGCTGTCGGCGTCGGTAACCGCATTCGGCATGTGGAAGATCTCGACCGCTTCTCCGTTGTGAAACTTGCGCCGCCGGGCTTGCACAAAAGTATCACTCGGCCAGCCATCGGAGGGCGTTTTCAAAGCCATCAGATGGTTCTGTACATTCTGATGGCCGATGATGGTCGCGCCCTTTCCCGCATCGACAAACTGGCCGGAAAAGAATGAACCCTGCACGCTGGGATCGTACCCGGCGGCGCGCAGCTTCACATTTCCAGCAGTGAGATCCGGCTGGAAACCCGTATTTACGATGAACTGAATTGGTTTTTCGCTGAGCTTCTTCACCGCCGCGACGATCCTGTCCGGAATCGTGCCCGCACCGGAGTTCACAAGTATCGCGCCCTGATCGCCCACCTGAACCGCGATGTTGCCGCCGTCGCCCGCCAGCATGAAGATATTCCCCTGCACGGGCAACACGTGGATTTCGCCATCGTGCGGCGTGGGATCGGGAGCGCGGCTGCTGCGCGACGGTACCGCGGTAGGCGTCAGTTCCCCAGTTGCCGCGGCTTCGGCCGCCTTCGCATCACTCAGTTTGTCGAGCAGTTCCTCGTACATCGTCATTGGTCCGCCGAGCGTGGCAAGAAAAGGAATCTGGTTCTTATCGGCGAATTCGCGGGCGAACGGATGGCGGCCCCAGAAGTAGCTCTCTACCTGATCCTCGGTGCGTCCCAGAATCTGTTCGCCGTCGTCGCATGCATATTGCCATGCATCTGGTTCTTTGATGCTGCGGCCGAGTGTATACGTCCGGCTGAAAGGCTCGTCCAGATACACAGGGTCCTTAACCACAGAGAAGTAAGTGATCCGATCACCGTGCCGGATGAAGTGTTCGACCAGCGTGGCCTCGTCGCTCTGCGGTAGTCCATTGGCGCGAATCCATCCGCGCTTGAGGTGCGTGGTGTAAACCGTAAGCGCGTTGCTTTCATATTTACCGGTCGAGAATCCAGCCCAGGTGTGCTGCGCGTAAGCCGGCGGATGCGGGCGATCGTCCATCCAGATGGTACGCGTGCCTTCAGCGATCTGCCAGTAGTTTTTAATGGCGACCAGGCGTTGCGTGTATGGATCGCGTTCTTCCCAAAAGCGGAGATTTCCAGGCTGATTGTAGGTATAGGGCGGCACGTAGCCCATGCACTGATGCTGCCTGCCCTGGATGCGCGATGGATTCCACGCGAGCGCATAGAGCCGTCCCGCTTCGTTAAGAGGAATGCCGCCGTATTCCGCGAGGGCGCCGGAAGCGGTGATCAGTCCGGAGTCCTGGAAGGGCAGCGGATACCAGGCTCCCGAAATATCGATTCCCGCTGGTTGGCCTGTGTGTCCTGAGAAGTCGAGCCCCTGGGCCAACGCCAGAGCTGCCGGCAACGACAGCAGCGCAATCGCAAACCATGTATTTTTTTTCATCCGCCCGCCTATTTGACTGCACAGGGCCGAGGTTTCCACCCGGCGCTGTCCGGTTGTTTTCGGTAATGCGAAGAGGCCAGAAATGGCTGCGCGAGATAAGCCGGGTCTTCCACGGTGGTGGTCACGACCAGATATGCGTTTCCATCGGGCTCATTCACGCGGTCCAGGTATTCCGTCAGCGTGGTACTCGCGCTGTATGGAACGCCGTTCTTGCGCAGATAGCCAGGCCGCAGCCGCGTCGTGACGACTTTCAGTGAGCCTATCGGCGTTTCGCCTCGCCCTGCGGGAACCACGTCCCACGAGGCTTTCGAATAGCCCTGCCAGTCGCCGCCTTTACTCTCGGTTAAGTCGAAGTGCAGCAGTCGCCTCTGTTGCCCGTTATCTGTTTCGATCAGCAGAGTCTCGTCATCCTGCCAGGTGATATGCAGACGGGCCGGGACGCTCATGATGGCGGGGGCGCCGTAGCCGCGGCATTGCTCTCCCGCCGTTTCATCTTTGGCAGGATCCCAGGACTCGGCAATCTTTCGGCCGGCGGCATTCAGTGGAACGCCGGCGGAGTCGCCTTTGACCGGTGTGACCATTCGATAGCGCCAGTCCTCGGTGACGACGGCAACCCAGTATCCAGTGATGTCGTACAGCGCCGCAGCTTTGGCCGTGCGCGGCGGTCGGGGACCGCGGCCTCCCTGGCCATAAGCCATCGACGCGGCAAGCGCCAGCACCACACCCGCACGCTTCAGCATCAGAGTCCTTTCCGCCGCGCGATGTTGACTTCAGTGCAGGCCGCCATCACTTCGAGAAACTTCTGATACTCGCCCCGGCCCACCACAAACGGATTCGGCTCACCGGCCTTGCGCGCATTCAGCTTGTCGAGCTTCGGCTGAATGGGGTCCATCAATGGATGATTCTGCAACTCGACCTCGACTTTCGCTTTCTTCGTTTCCTCTTCGAAGTGCGGCACGGATTTGGCATACTCGGCCAGACCTTCGTCGGAAACGAATCCGGGCGTGAGAACCGTGCCCGCATACATCGCCGCCATGTGCGTTTTGCCGTTATCCTTCACCGGGAAGATGAAACCCATCGATCCGGGTGTGTGTCCGGGCACAGCATATGGAGTTAATTTGAAATCGCCCAGCACGACCGGTTGTCCTTCTACAAGCACCTGATCATGCTTGGGCAACACGGCGGGAGGACCGCCACGTCCACCGCGCGCCGGAGGATTTTCCATCACCTTCCAGTCGGCCTCCGAGATGTAGATCTTCGAGCCGAAGTGTTCCTGGAAATAAGGCGTGCCTCCGAAGTGATCCGCATGGCCGTGTCCGACCACGATGATCTTGACCATCGCGGGATCGAGGCCGAGCTTCTGAAAGCCGGGGAGGAGCTTTGTCTGGGTGTCGCCGGGAGACAGTGAGTCGATCATCAGCAGGCCCGCCGAAGTCTGGATGACGTACGCCACCGTACCCTGATCGCCGATGACATAGACGTTGTCGAAGATTTTGGTTGGCTCTATCAGCGGATCGGACGGGCTGTTCGCGCGTGGCGCTTCGCAGAAGAAGTGCGCTTCCTCCGCCCATCGCGGTCCTCCGGCCTTCTTTGCTTTCTCGATCAGCGCCTTCACGGCATCTGAATCAGGTTTCGCTGGGGCGGCGGGCGGCGTTTGAGCACTGAGCAGGCCTGCCGCGAGCACTGCAACGGCGATTGCGTTCTTCATACGAGACTCCGGATTAGTGAATCACTCCGCCTGCTGGATCGCGAACTCGTTTGTTGAACAAATCCACTTCATCCGCGGGAGCGCAGACGTCCTCGAGCATACCCGCCCATCCGTCGATGCTCTTGATCGTATTCTTTTCCAGCTTGCGGAATTTCTTTAGCTCGCTGGTCCACGGCGCGGTATAGATCTTCGGATCGTTGATCGTCATCGTCAGTTCGACGACGTCATAAGCTGTGCGTTTGTAGCGCTCTTCCAGCACCATGTCCGCACTGTGCGGATAACCGTACTGATCCACCCACGTTCTTTCGTCCACGCCCGTGGTTATGACCACAAACGTATCGCCGTCCCAATGGCCGGTAGAATAACCCCACCAGCGAGGCAGATCCGGATCCATTAGAGGCGGCCTTCCGTCGGTCCAGAGGATTCTTGTCCCCCAGCCCCACTCGAACTGTTGAATGATACGGTCTGGCAGTACGTTCATTTCCATCGGATCTACGTAAATCAGCGCGCGTGTCGGCCCCATCGGATTGCAGTGCTGATAGGGATCGCTGTCGTTGGCCGGTGGTACAGCGCGCCGTCGGCCGATATCTTCCTCGGGATGTGCGGCAGCATCCGCGCTTCCCAGCAGGCGGCCGTAAGACGGCTTGTTAGCGTCGAACATCTTTTTGCCAAGGGCTGTCAGTGGCGGAACTTTGGCGGCGTATCCCCGATCACCGCAATCGCGGCAGGTTCCGCCGCCGCCGTAGCCGCCGGGAGAGCCGTTCCGCGTCCAGATGCCCGCGAGATCGTGCTTGTCGTAAGGCTTGTTGTCGTTGGCAGGATTATGCGCCAGGATGCCGCGCCCGCCCTGCGCGAACGCAGTACCTGACAACATAAGCATGAATGCCGCATCGACGAGTCTGTTCATCAGTCGAAACCTCACTTAGCCGGTTGGGAAGCCGCAGGCGCCGCTCCGCCCTGCGGTACTTCGCCGGGGCCTCCGCCCGCGACGCCAAGCAGCACTTCGCCCTTCTCGTTGAGAAGCTTCAGGATGGCGCCAACCTTCGTGCCCGCCCGCGCCGGCGCGAGAGTGATGGTGATTTTGGTGCCAGGCGCCAGCGCGGCTTCAGAACGCTTTCTGCCCCATCCGCCCTGTATGAGCTGGGCCGGATTCGGATAAAACTCCGCGCTCCAGTGCACCACCTCGCCTTTATCCATAGCATCGAAGAACAATTGCGGATGCGGGTTCGCATAGTGGAACTCGGTTACGCTCCCCTGCAGCGTTATGGGGTTCGAAAGATCGTACGAAGCGCCGGTGCCGTGATGAGCCGCCGCCGGAATGGCGGCCGCGAGCAGCGCGCCGCATACGAAGCTGAATGTTATTTTCATAACGTCCTTTCTAATGAGCCGGGCTTTTGGCAGGCGCGAGCACAGCGGGAGCCGGTTTCGCGAATCGTCCGGTGGGCATGGCGGCGTCCGCCTGAATTTCGGTCACGCGCCACGTCGACTGACCGTTTGTCCAGGTGACTACCCATTGATGAGGCAGTTTCACGCCGCTTACATCGCGGTAATCGGAGTAGTCGATCTGATAAGGATTCGTGCCGACGATCGTCGCGACGTAGCGCAACTGACGAACCAGCAGTCCGGTCTGCTGATCGAAGAACAACTTCACTCTGGTTCGGCCCGGCGCGGACCCTTCAAGAACATCGACATCCTTATCACCCACGCTGGTCTGAGGAAACCCCGCGCGCCATTGGCTAAGAGCCTGCCTGAGTTCTGCCGGAAAGAACAACTGTGCATCGAGACGCGCGCCGTCGGACTCTGCGCCCGCGGCCATGGGCAGAAGCATCACCGGATTGTTGGGTGAAGCAATCCATCCTTCGCGGCCGGCGTACACGGTGGTGCTGGCGCCATTCTGCGTGTGAACGACGCTGGCCAGCTGCGCCGGCGCCGCCACCCAAAGCTCGAACGGAACCTGCTGATGATAGGTTTCGTAGCCCTCGTACGTGCCGTGAATCGTGAAGCTGCTGTGGTTCGCACGCGATCCGCCGGTGGCTGCGATGAACTTGTCCAGAAGCTGGTCGGCCGACGGGCCCGGAACCGGCTGCGGGGGAACTTCGGTCTCGTTCGGATCCTCTTCCGGCGTTCCGTACTGCAAGGCGAGGCTTGGTATCAGCTTCGGGCGTTCGTTTCCGTGGTGACACGAGTAGCAGGTCACGGCGGCGCGCCCGCCGAAATTATTCCTGTTGATCGTGTTCACCATGGCGATCATGCTGCGGGCGATGCGCTTGCGCGGGACGTCATCGGCGAACTTTTTCCAGTCCTGCAGGCTTTCCGGCACATGGCAGAAGACGCAATTGAGACCGATCGATGCGGAGAAGAAACCCATCGTGCTCATGAATTCGCTGACCGGAATTCCCTTCAGCACCTGAACGTTGGCGAACACGTCTTCGGCCATCGGCTGCTTCTCAATGGCCGCCGGCTGCGCCGCGAGAGCTGCCACAAAAGCGGAGGCGATAAAAATGAGTCGTAGAGTCCGGTGAATCATGGTGCTGCTGAATGACACTTCCCCTGTCAACGCGCGAGCAAACAACACACTATCCAATTGCAACGGATTCGGCAAATCGATTGTTCGGATGATTTGCATCGTTAAAACGGATACGTGGCGACAGACTCAGTCGCTTCCGGCAGCCGCAACCAGGGCTGCCCGGCGATCTGTCTTCCCGTGGCGCAGTGTATCGAGACTCAGCGCTCCGGCGCCGCATAGCGCGAGGAACAGAAATACCGCAAGGTACATCAGGGTCTCGTTCCCGCCATTTCGAAGGGGCCAGATTCCCCGCGGAACAGACTCGATGAGGTATGCCGCAGCCAGTTCGAAGCAGGTAATCGCGGCGGAAAAACGGGTGAACAAACCGACAAGCAGAAGCAGTCCGCCTGCAATTTCCCACCAGCCGACAAACGCGGGGAGCTTGTCGATAGCCAGCGGGACCACAGCGGCCCTCCCTGCCGATTTGGCGAGCCATCCGAAAACGTGCCGGAATCCGTGAAGAGTGAGCAGGAACGCGAGGACGATGCGCATGATGGCGCGTCCCCATGGCTCCAGTCCATTGAGTGTGCACCCGATCCCTGAGGCCGGTGCAATCCACCGATCGAAGCTCCACGTGCCACCGCCTGCTGTCACGAACCACAGGTAAGTGAAGCAGAATATAACGGCCTCTTCGCCGCCGTTGCTGATCGGAAAGAACCCGCGCCCGGCCCACTGATCGAAGTACGCCACCGCCATCTGCCCACACAGAATGAAAGCCGCGAAGCGTGTGAACAGGCCGAACGTGATCAGAGTTCCGCCGATCAATTCAAGCGGTCCTGCGAAGCCGTGCAGCGTGAGAAATTTGTGATCGATCTGTCCGCCGGCGAATCCCCAGACCTTTTCCGCGCCGTGCTGGATGAACAACAGCCCGGTGGCAATGCGGATGACGCTCAACAGTCGCGAGTTCACTGAGGCAAGGTTATATCACGTTCCACAGCCGGATAATTATCGGCTTCGCGGATGCATGATATCGACGCAGGCGCGCCCGGACCTAATGAACCTCCGCCGCCTTCTTCACGATTTCGGCCGGATCTGCGCCCACACGGCCTGAAAGTGCGTCCTGCGCCGGGCCCAGCGTGAAATCGAAATGAATACTAGGCAATGATCCGAACGGAGATGCCGGGTCATTCGGTCTTGGTTCGGTAATCAGCGACTCGTTGGCGCCGAATACAGTGTCCGAATCGATGTGCTCGTCATCGGCCATGTACAGCGCGGTAATGGCTTCGCGGTGCCCCGGAGCGCCGACCAGAAAGTGGATGTGGGCGGGCCGCCACCCATGCCGCCCCTGCGCGCGGACCATATCTCCAACGGGTCCGTCCATCGGAATTTTGTACCCTCTCGGTTTAATGGTCCGAAAGAAGTACCGGCCTTCCTCATCGCTGAAGAAGCGGCCGCGAAGTTCCATTTCGCTCGGGTCCTGCTTTTGCAGATCGTAATAGCCGTTTTCGTCCGGCTGCCAGACTTCAATAGATGCGTGTTCGAGAGCGCGCCGGTTCGCACCAGTCACGCGGCCATAAACGCCGATCTCCTCGCCGGGGCAGCCTTCCGCGACCGACTGCCCGAGTTCGAACGTTGGCGAATCCTGACGATAGAAGGGACCCAGCAAACTCGACTTTGTGCTTTCCTGAATCGAACGCCGGTCGTTCAGCGAGTTCACCAGACTGCTCAGGCCGAGCGTGTCGGAAAGCAGAATGAACTCCTGCCGGTATTCGGTGCAGGCATGCCCGGTGGCGGTGAGAAACCGGATTCCCTGTATCCACTCGTCAGGCGTCAGATTGACTTCGCGCGCGAATGCGTGGAGATGCCGCACCGCGGCATCCATGATCTCTTTCAACCGTTCGTTCTTCGTGCTCGACATCTGATCAATTACGGCGTCGGTGATGGTGTGTTCGTCAATGGCTCGAACCATGGCTCCCCTTTTCAAAAATGCGGAAATCATCATACGCTAACCGGGGGAAAGCACACCGATAGAAGTCATCGGTGAAACCGATAATGGGAATCTGCCTGAGTTCAGGCGGCCACAGGCTGGGCGGCGGGGGCGCGGGAACTCAGGGCGCGCAGAACGAGCAGGTCGGCAAGCGACACCACCGCGGCGATTGCCACGAAGAGCCAGCCCGCGGTAAAACCGCCGGTCGAGTCGCGCAGATAGCCCAGCATTTGCGGTCCAAGGTAACCGAAGATGCCGCTGCCTAAACCGACGATGCCCATCCCGGTGCCAATCTCCTCCCGGGTCAGGACGGAGCCGCAGATCGCGTAGATCTGATTGGTGGCGGCGTGGCCGAGCGACACGACCAGCACAATACCGATGCGGAAGACAAGCAAGTCATGCGACAGGACCGCGAAGCTGGCGGGAATCAGCAGAGTTGCCAGAACGATCATGATGTTCCAGCGGGAATAACGGTCGCACAGCCAGCCGACGCCAAGATTCAGAAAGATGGCGAACAGGTAACTGGAGCTGATGATGGCCGCCGATTCCCTTGCGCTCAGACCGAAGACGCTCTCCACCGCGTATGGCACAAAGAACGTGGCGCTGAAGCCGCCCATATTGATCAGGCCGAGGAAGATCAGTCCCCACATGACGGGATTGCGCAAAGCGGTCAGAGACTCGGCAGTGAGTGCGTGTCCGTGCGATCCGGTCGGCAGATGCGGCCCTGGCTGACGCGGGACGGTACAACGCGGCGAACAGCGCTCCACCGAAGATCGCAATGACGGCGAACCCGAAGATTCCGCCTCTCCAGCCGAACCACTCCGCCAGCCGTGTTCCGAAAGGGAGCGCCGATAACCGAGGCCAGCGCGGCCAGCGCGCCGAGGACGCCCATTGTCCGGCTGCGGTACTTCTCCGGAGTGCCGACCGCCATCGCGGTGAACACGCAGATGAACGCGAACCGGTAGCCGACGAGCCAGACGGCGCGGCTCGCCAGCGCGACTCCGTAAGAGTGCGCCAACCCCAGACTGGCAAGGCCCAGCGCGGTTACAGCCAGCCCGCTCAGAAGCATCCGCTTTTCGCCGAACCGCGCGGCCAGGATGCCCGCGGGCAGGCTGATGAAGATCGCAATCAGCCCGTACATTCCGGTGAAGAGTCCCATCTGGGAATAGGATGCCGCGAGTTCTTTTCGGATGGCCGGCAGGAGCGGGGAGAAGCCAAGACTCGACATCTGGATTGCCATCATCGCCAGGATCACGGCAGCGACGGAGATGACCCAGTGCTGGGGTCGCCGCGGAGTTTCGGGCGCGCTCATTCGACCCTCCTGTTGACACGCTGTTCCAGAAACTGCGCGACCTTGCGGCGCATCCCGGCCGCATCCCAGCTTCGCGCATCGGCCATGTCGGCGAATATCGGCAACATCGGGATGCCGGCGCGCTCGAGGCCAAGTTCAATGAACCGGTTGCCTGTCGCCGACGGACGCGTGCCCAGCGGAGTCAGGACCAGAGCCGCATCGATGCGATGCCGTTTCGCCTGATCCACGATCCATTCGTTGGCCCACGGCGGGTTGTGCAGTTGCTCGTTCATACTGACAGTGCGGCTGGCGAGCGCTTTCATCGGATCGTCCAGACCATAACGAATATAACCGTCCGGTCCGAACGCCAGGTACATCGACCAGACAAACACCGCGCCGTGCTCCGCCTCAAAGGCCGTGTAGAAGTCCATGTCATGCCAGAGGCCGGCCCCGACCCACATCAGCCGCAGCCGCTCGCCTGGGCAGGCAGCAACGTTGTGTTCGACCCGCGCCTTCACTTCATCGCGAAATCTCTTCGCGTGCGATATGGCCCATTCCGAGCCGCGCAGCCATTGCGTTGCCATGACGTTGCTGACCTGTTCCTGCATGCGAACCGGCGTCTGCGGCGCGGTGCAGATCAGCTCGCGGACCTCTTCGAAATATTCTTCCTGCGGTTCACGCCCTCCATCAGGCTGCGCAGCCGTGCAGGATCGAACTTCTTCGACGTGATGCGCTCCATGCTTTCGATCAGCCTCTGGAATTGCACCACCATGAAATCCAGCCGATGGTCTTCGAACAATTCGTGCCATCGATAGCGGCTCAACTCCCACCAGCGGGGAGGAAGCTCGGAAGCGCCCGGGGCATCCAGCGCGATGAACTCTGTGCCGAACGCCTCGGACCAGATTCCAAAGACTCGCTGGATGCAGTCGCAGGTTAAGCGCGCCGCCATAAGCGCCGGCCTCGGCAGACCGCCCCAGGGCGCGGGCGCCACATCCGCACACAGCGTGGATGCCAGCGGCAGGCTGCAGTAGCGGCAGAGACCTTCATGAAAACCTTTCGCATTCATCGAATCCAGATAAAGCGGGGAGAGCCTCTTGGCCGAAGTGATCGCGGCAAACCACTGGTTACTGACGATCGGTATATCCATGGCCTGAAACAGCTCCAGCGGCATATCGGCCTGGACAATCGCGTACGGCTTCCGATTCTCGAATACGTCGCGCCGCAGTGCCGCAAACCAGGCTTTCTGGTATTCGGCCGCGGCGACAGTGGATTCCAGTTGTTTTTCCGCCATTATTCAGCTTCTTGCAGCTTCTGAAACGAAGTCGCCTATGCGCTGATGGCATTCTGAGCTTAGTGCGTCCGAGGCATCCTCGCGCACCAGCAAGCTGGGGATACCGCGCTGGTCGAGCGTTTTTCGCAACGCTGGATAGTCCCACCCCAGAACATCGTCTTCGGGCGGCAGATAGAAAACCACTCCGTCGACATTTGCTGACGCGGCAAGAAACCACTCATCTGCAACCTCGCGCCGGGAATACACGCGGACTCGGCGCTTCCAGATAATACGTTTCAAAGATCGACCGAACCATATCGCCCTGCGCCGCGATTTCTTTAGTGATGGTCCGCGAGCCCCACCAGTCGTCTTCAGCGACGACCACCGCCCGGTGCGACTCGATAGCCCGGTGCAGGCCGGTGTGATGGAGCGGAGATCCCTTAATCAGGATGCGCGCGCCGGGTATCGGCGGGCGACTGTATAAGTCGGTCACCGCTTCCTCGTGTAAGCTGCGCATACTCCGCACGCTCCATAAAATACATGGCGCCAATAAGCGCCAGCGCTTCCGTTCCACTCAGCCGCGGCTCGGTACCCTGACGAAGATCCAGCAATCTCCGAATGGCGCGAGACGCCTGGTTCGACTCGTCTACCGCGCGCGCGAGATCGGCTGGTTCGATCGATCGGCCGGCACGATGCTCCAGATGCCCTATCAGCGCCTGGGTCCGCTCAAGGCCATATCGTTCGGCTTCGATCGAGCGGGCGTGCAGCAGGTTGAAAAGATACAGGTCCGGCAAACCGGCCGCTAATCGCTGGCGCGCGACCTCGCGCAAATACAGGAAGAGCTTATGTTCCTGCTCGGAGGTACGTGGAATCACAAGCATCCTGAGGAACGGCCACGCGCCGGATACAACACCGTCGAAGACTCCACGCATCCGGGCGCCGAAAACACCGTCTTCCATGAACTCGTCGGCGAAGGGAACCGGTCCACGCGGTGGATTCAACATCAACGGGAAGTAGCCGGCCGCGCGCAGCAGTTCCCACGGCACTGTGTTCGAGGTGATTCCGGCGATGGGTATTCCGTCGCGTGCCTTTTCCATCGCCTGTGCGAAGGGATGTTCGTAGTGCCAGGCTAGCTGCTCGACCGCAGAACGAGCCTTAACCGTCACGGATCAGATCACTCCGCCGGATTTCAGACGTTCCAGATGTTCCGGTGAATAGCCGAGGATGCCGCCGTACACAGCTTCGTTGTGTTCTCCCAGGGCCGGGGCGGGCTGGTCAAAGCCGGCAGTCGCGCCGGAAAATTTTATGGGAATGCCCATCCCATATACTTCGTCAACAGCTCCGTATTTCGGATGTTCCAGGCGGACCGTTTCACCGCGGGCGAGCACACGCGGATCGCGCACGGCTTCATCCGGATTGCGGACCTCAGCCGTGGGCACTCCGGCGTTTTCGAGGATCGACACAGCCTCCGCGTTCGTGTACCGGCCGGTAAAGTCGCCAATGATCGCATCCAGCGCGCGGACGTTCTCGACACGAGCATCACGCGTAGAGAATCGCGGGTCATCGATTAAATCGGCACGCCCCATGGCTTCAAACAACGAGCGCGCGAACGTTTCCTGGGGCGCGCAGATCGAGATGTATCCGTCCTTTGTACAGTACAGACCGAAAGGCGCCAGACGCGGGACTGTGAGGCCCGTACGCTGGGGGATGCCGCATCGCTCCAGCAGACCGAACGTCTCTACCGCCACCATCATGGTCAGGGCGCCCAGCATAGAAACGTCGATGTGCTGACCTTGTCCAGTCTGCTTCGCCTGGTGAAGCGCGGCTAAGATGCCGATAACACCGAACAGTGGAGCAGTCAGATCGCCAATCGGCAGGCCCACGCGAATGGGTGGATCATCAGGTCCGCCGGAGGTCATCATCGTGCCGCTCAGGGCTTGCACAATGGCGTCCATGGCTTTCGCAGGACTTGCGTCCGCCGTGCTCCCGAACCCCGTGATCGCGCAATAGATGACCTTGGGATTGACCTCGCGCGCGAAGGCGTAGCCGACTCCGAGCCTGTCCAGCGTGCCGCGGCTGAAGTTCTCGACGACGATGTCGGATTTCTGCACCAGGTCCGCATAGACAGCGCGGGCGTCCGGATGTTTGAGATTCAAAGTCACGCCCAGCTTGTTGCGCAGTCGATTGAGGGCAGAGACGGAAATGTCGTCGGCGGATTCGCGAGTGAGTTTCGGGCCGTCCGGGCCGAGGTACGGCGCGTTGGTCCTGCACGAATCGCCGCCCGCGGGATTCTCAACCTTGATCACTTTGGCGCCGAGGCCGGCCAGAATCAGCGTGGCAAAGGGTCCGGCGAGTGCGACCGTCAGATCAAGGACAGTGATGCCATCGAGAGGCTTGTTCAGGTTTACTTCTCCCGGTACCGGTCAAAGAAGTCGAAGACGGCCGGCAGCACCAGTGGCACCATGCCGCCGTGGTCGGCTTTAACCTCGTAGTATTCGAAGGTAAAATCCTGTTGAAACATCCAGTCGCGCATCACATGGCTGCCTTGCAGGGACGGCGTGGCCAGCGTACCCTCGCTCATCATGATGGGGATGGAACGAAGGTGGTCCCACGGATAGTTCGCCTGATCGACGAACGGCCCTGACATGGGAGCGATGGCACGCCAATACTTCGAGTACTTCGCCCCGAGGTACCACGTGCCGCCAGATCCCATGGAGTGCCCGGCGAGGAAGACCGACGACCGGTTAATGGGGTATTCATTGAGAACGATCTCGAGGACGTTGATCACGTCCTTCTCGCTGAGTTCGAGGTTGTGCTCGGCTTCCGGGGTTACCCCGGCTCTTTGTTTGGCCGCGACCTCGGGCTGTCCGAAGACCGCCGGGAGCCTGAGAGGCGTGCCATATGCTCCCATCGGGCTGTAGCCGAGCGGCGATACAACTACGTAACCGTGCTGCTCCGCCAGACGCATCGATCTGCTTGTTATTCATGTCCATGTAGCGGTTCTCGTCAGAACCGGCACCGTGGAGCATCACAATAAGAGGCAGCCTGGACTGACCATCCCATGTGGTGGGAACGTACAAGCGATAAGGCATAGCTTTCTTTGCCGCTGTAAATTCATAGGTCCGATGCTGATCGCCTTTCGCACGCCGCTGAGGGTTCGGGGCGGATAACAGACCTGTCGCAAGCTGCTGCGATTCCCCAATCTGTTGATCGGCATTCAGAGCGGAGCCAAACGGGATCGGCGGTCCTTGCGCCAGAAGGACGCCGGGCAGGAGTGTAAGCAGTAGCGCTGGTGCTGTTCTCATTTGAGGTTCTTCGTCTGCACAACCCACTTGGGATTGACGCACAAACCGCAGTCCGCACCCCGGAACATCATGCGCTGCCTTCTGATCGCCTTTCAGCTGCCAATTGAGCCAGGCCACTCCGATGCCGGCGAATTCGCCGCCGTTTGGCTGGTTGTATGTGCCGCCGTGGCCAACCCCTCTCTCCCAGGCACGAAATACGGGGATCGACTTAATGTACTCGAAGTCGGAATTTGCGTTGTTGTGTGCAATGTCGGTTGCGTCCCCGCTAATGTAAGCCACAGGAACGTGGATGGATTCGAGATCCTTTTTGCTGAGTGTTTTTCCGCCGCCCATGTCCGAAGGTTGCGCGAAGAGGCCGCTGTTCCAGACCATGGCGGTTGTGATGCGCGGGTCCGCGGCAACTTCGATCGCCTGCACTCCTCCGCACGACTGACCCATCACCGCAATCTTCCCCGTGTTGAGGTGCTTATAGTATTTGCTCGCAGGACGCTCGTTTTCAGCTGCAGCCCATTTGATCGCGTCGAGCATCTGGGACGGATGAGTAGCGGCGGGCGGCAGATTTCGAGGAAGCTGCGTGGTATCAGCGGGTTGTTGAATCGCCGGTTGCGGCGGCGGCGCGGGCGCCGCAGCAGGCTGCGCCGGACCAGCCGCGTTACGTTCCACAATCGGGCCGAGAGCTATGGCGACGAATCCATACGAAGAGATATCCGTCAGAAAGTTACTGAACGAGTTCCCGGCGTTCGCGCAGGCGCCGTTGCCCCAGATGACGACAGGCAGAGTGGCGCCATTCAACCCCGACAGATCTTCCGGCCGGTAGACTGTGTGGTCCGGCAGGCCTGCATCCATTTCCATTACCGCCTTGTACGGGCCGGATCCGGTCGTGGGGCGCGGCGGCGCGCCCGCGCGAGTTTGAGCCGAGCCATTCCAATCGAAAATCAGGAACCCGGCGAGGACAACAGAAGAAATAGCGGCAGACCGCCAATGGGGCAGCGTCATTGATTCATCCTTTCAGCACGACGGCGTTTCTCAGAAACTATATCGAATCCCCGGCGGCACTTCTCTCCGCCTCGCCCTTTGCCAACGGCGAGAGATTCCAAATATACTTGACGAGAATCGTTAATCGAGGAGAATCCCGTGACCCGTTCGAACATCGCCTTCGCCGCCGGCAGCCTCCTGCTCGCCTTAACAGCCGCTCCGTCATTCGCTGAATCGATCAACCCGCAAACGACGCCGCAGACCGCCCCCATGAACGCCCAGGAAAAAAAGAATCTGGATATGGTTCTCAACTGGTGGCGGGAAGTGCTCGACGGCGGCCACCTGGAACTGACGTCGAAGTATCAGGCGGAAGACTACATTCAGCACAACCCCAACGTCCCCACCGGACGGGCCGGTTTCGTCGAGTTCTTCTCGAAGTTCGCCAAGCCGAAGAATCCGATTCCCGACAAACTCGCGAACCCGCCGGTCGTCATGGGCGCTCGCGGCGACTTCGTCTGGCTCGTTTTCGAGACCGAAAAGAAAGACCCCCGCGATCCCTCGAAGACTTACCACTCCAACAGCTTCGACCTGCTCCGAATTCAGAACGGGAAAGTCCAGGAGCACTGGGACAGCGCGCAGAAGAATAAAGGCTCGGGCGCGGTTCCTACTGGCATTTCACCGAAGCCGCCGATGCAGTGGAACACCGGGAAGCTTTCCAAAGAAGAGCAGAAAACGCTTGCTCTCGCAACCGAGGAACTGAAAGACATGCTTCAGTACGGCCATCTTGAACTGGCCGACAAAACCATGGACCCGGGTTACATTCAGCACAATCCCAATGTTCCGCAGGGCCGCGACGGCTTTAAGCAGTTCATGAGCCGTATTCCCGGACGCCGCCCCGAAGACGCCAAGCCGATTCAGGAAGCCTGGATCAACCCTCCGGCTTTAACGCTGATCGACGGCCCCTACAGCTTCATGATGTGGGACCGAACCGCGAAAGATCCTGATGATCCAGGCCGCGAATACCACTGGGATCACTTCGATCTGGTTCGTGTTGAGAACGGCTTTATCAAAGAGCACTGGGACGAAGCTGTCATCAACCCGCCCCAGCCTGCTCGAGGGAATTGATAAGCCGGTGTGGTTACGGTCGGGGGCCGTAGTGTGGAACCGGTTTGCCCAGTTCGTAGGCTCCCAGATCAGGGGCCCGGCCAGTGTAGTCGTCGTTGATGTTCGGCAGCACGATTCCCGAGTCTATAGCCGCTGACCCGGGCCTGAGCTCGAAGTTGAACCCCGATGGGTCATATAGTCGCTGCGGATCGGCCATATCGGGCTTGCTGACGTTCATGAATACGTCGTAGTCGAGAAGGACGCTGTGTTTTTCCTGTCCAGTGGCTTCGCGGTATTCAGCCAGCGTCTTGAAGTGGCGCGTCACGGGATTCTTTGTGAAATCGGCCTGAACTTCAAAGGGCGGCGAATTCCATTCAAACGAGTCGTTCACTCCCGGATTGGGGCGGAAGCCGTTGTAATCGGAAGTCGTGTAATTGGTGAAAGTAGTAATTGCAAAGACAGGTTCCATCGCGCCCTGAGCCAGGATGAGATTGTTCCGGAACGTTTCGTTGGACGCCGGTCCCGCCCTGCCTTCGCCGATAATCGTATTGTTATAGGTAAGAATTCCGGCTGATTCTTCGATATATTTAAGCGACCCTGTCGGCGTGTTATAGATCAGATTCTGATAGAAGTAAACCGGGCCGCCGAATACCGGCTGAACGCTCAGCGCTCCGGACGCGGAGTTGAAACAACGGTTCCTGAATACCCGGATGTTTCTGGCTCCGCCGTCTGTCTCAAAGCAATTGTCACCCATGTTGAAGATATCGTTGCCGTAAAAATCGATGTCCATTGGGACACGGTCGGCAATATCGTTCGGCGCGCCATCCGGTGTGCCGTAAGTGGCGATATCGATGCCGTCGTGCCAGTTCGCCACGTAGTTATAGGCCACCACGTGGCCCTGGCCGTAAACCTTGACCGCATATTCCGATAACAACAACTCGGGGTAGCCGGGAAACTTCGACCAGAGTTCACCCGTCCACCCCATCATCTTGCCTGGATCGTGGCGGCCGATCATAACGTTGTCGGCAATGTAAAAGTTCTTTGAGCCGGACCAGTCCGCCTGGACGGCGCGCCCCACGTCATAGATACGTGAATGCTTCAGGGTAAAGCCGCTTGCCCCTGCAATGTTCTTGATCCCGGCGAGAAAGGCAACATTGGCATTTCGAAACGTGATGCCCTCGAAATAGTTGTAGTTGGCAGCCATCACATTAAAGAAGGTCTGACATCCCGCGCCGTCGAAAATCACTTCACCGTCACCGGCTCCTTTGATGACGATGGGCTTGTCCGGCGTCCCGCTCTGCGTGAGGTAGTAAGTGCCGTCGAAAAGATTTCCCAGCGCCAGATAACCTGGCCGCGGCGCTCCGTTCATGTAGTGGAACCGGTCACCGACGTACAAACCGGCGTGCACAAGGATCACGTCGCCAGGCTGAACCCGGGGGGGATAAGCATTCTCGTAGTCGAAATGTGCACTGCCCATGTAGTAAGCCGCCATCAGTCCCGTGAAGGAGGGCTCCTCGCGTGGTCCTTGATACCCGACGGGATAAACGTGATAAGTGTGTCCGCCCGGAACCGCGCCTGGCTCTTTTCGGGTCCTGACCTTAACCGTTTTTTCCGTAGATCCGGAGACACCGTCAGGATCCGCGAGCGCAAAGCGGCACTCGTACTCGGTATCCGGCTCCAGGTTGAGGATGCTTCCGGCAAACATATCCGGCGCAATGTACCTGAACAACGGAAAACGCGCGCCGGCTCCTGCCCTGCCCGGTCCCTCCGGGCCGCCTCGCCCACCAGCCGGAGCGGGGGGCGGATCGCCTATCAACTCGTGCTGTTCCCGCATCAGCGGCAGCCCGTCACGCCACCGGGACTCGCCCGTCTTGCGGAATTTCACATCCACGTGTGCGTTTCGATTGTCGTCGCCTTTGATGCGCCATTCGAAGCCCAGCGAAACCAACGTGGCCGGCTCGACCGTGAATTCGCCGGAGATGGTGTTGTTCTGGGCCCATGAAGCGGACGCACAAACACAAAGAAGCGCGAGGGCTGCCGCCGCCGCCCGGACGGCAAGCCAGTGAAATTTCCTCATCAGCGGTCCTCCGACACGATTTTCGACGTAGTTGGTCTCGTGGGTGCTTCCATGACGTCCGTACTACCTGTCACCCATTCTCCTGAGCACCATATGGTAGTCGCGAATATTTGTGTTCTCGCGAGAGCCGGAGAGTTCGATCTCATCTCCGGTAAACGTTCCGGTGGCAGTATTATGAAACGGATTTCCGCCGTTCGCTTTTACCTCGGGATCGTCAGGGTCATCATGCAGGACGAAGAAGTGAATCCGGCCGTCGCGAGCCACTCCATCGACAACCTTATACACCGGTTCTCCGGCCTTGCCTTCAATCTGACCGGTCACGACATCGCCGGCCTGACGAAGTACGAACACAGAACCTCCGCCCGCGGACCAGCGCCCGCTGACGCCACCCGAAGCCCGCACGGCTCGCATCCGCTCATATGATTTTTCGTTCTCGAGGCAGATCTCGTCGATCAGTTCCGTGTCGAGCTCAAGCTTCTGCGTCATTTTCACGGTCCATGGCTTCGTGTACACTTTCGGGTCGTCGACCGTGACCTCGAGCTCAAGCGTCCCAAAGTCCGGCCGCCGAATTCGCTCGATAAGTCTGGCGGCATCGCTCAACGGACTGCCGCTCATATCGGCCCACAGGTCATTACGAAAGCCCGCCGTCTGGACCACCAGCGTATCGCCTTCCCATCGGGCAGTGGAGTAGCCGGTCCAGCTGGGGTTCGGATCCTGCGGCATCGGCCGTCCATCGATGAATATCTGGCGGTACATCGCATTCACCTCATAGAGCAGGACAAGCAACTTCGGCGTGTGCACCGCCTTCGTCAGGTGTGGCATAACCCATGTCCTGGGTGGATTGTCGGGCAGGCATCGCACATGAGGGTCATCAACACCCTGATCCGCCGTGCGTTGTTTCACCAGCGCCGCGGCCCACGGCTGATAGGGCAGACCGCCGGGCATATCGATGCCAAAGTTGCGCGCGAGCGGGGATCCCCCGATTTCGTTGCCGCAGTTGATGAACCGGCTTAAGTCGGCATCGCATGAAATGATTCTGGCCGTATGCCAGATCCCCGAGAAATCCGGTTTGCCGTCGGGCAGTCGCGGCGCGCGTGCAGCCAGATCGGAAGTGCCATCGGCTTTTTTCGGTACACCGGCCGTCGGATAGTGCACCCACTGGCTCGACCCGATTGCCGGCAGGCCGAGCAGTGCGATCAAATGGAGCAACTTCATGCGCAGAATCATCCGTCGCATCGATCCCTCAGTTCAGTGTCCTCTCGCGTTCCCTGAACATGATATCGAAGACAAAGGCGCAAACGCCCCCGCATATAATCTCATCCGGAGGCCTCTGCAACCAATGACACCTGATGGGATTTCCAATCGCCGGTACTCTTTGCCGGTGGCAGCGCTCGCCGTGCTCGGCGCATTAGCCATCGGGTCACAGTCTCCCGTGCCTCTGCAAGCACAGGCAAACAACAATGCCACCTACACCGCGGCCCAGGCGAGCGCGGGCAGAAGCGCGTACCTGCAGGCTTGTGCGAGTTGCCACGGACCGAACACCGACGATGGCGAATTCGCTCCGCCCCTTAAGGGCACGGCTTTCACGCAGAAGTACGCCGGCAGGCCCGTCAGTGAACTGGTCAATTACATGAGAAGCAAGATGCCCCCGGGCAATCCGGGCAGTCTGGGAGCGGCTGTTAACACCCAGATCGCGGCCTTCATTCTGCAACAGAATGGCGCCACACCAGGCACCGTGGATCTGCCCACTAATGCGGCTCAACTGGCCCGCCTGATCTTTCCGAATGGCGGTGCGCCGACCGCGCGGGGCCGTCGCGGGCCTGGCGCCGGACCGGGAGGCGGACTGACTCCGGGCGTGAAGCTGCCGCCTCCTCCGGCCAGGGCGAATCCGTTGGACAAAGTCACGCCGGTCTCCGATTCCATGCTGCAGAATCCCCCGCCGGGAGACTGGCTCACGTGGCGCCGCGGCTTCGATTATCAGGGTTTCAGTCCGCTCCGTCAGATCACGAAGGCGAACGTCAACAACCTGCGTGTGGCCTGGACGTGGACACTGCCGCCGGGCGCAAATGAAGCCACACCTCTGGTGCACGATGGCGTGATGCTGGTGCACGGATTCGGCGACAAGGTTCAGGCGCTGGATGCGGCAACGGGCGATCTTCTCTGGCAGTATTCGCGGCAGCTTCCGGCGGGCTCCAATCCGAGCGTCAAACGGAATATCGCCATCTACGGTAATAAGGTTTACCTGGGCACTTCGGATGTTCACGTCGTCGCGCTCGAAGTGAAGACCGGCAAAGTCGCATGGGACCAGGCGCTCACCTCCGATAAAGGATTCGGGCTTACCGGAGGGCCGCTCGTCGCAAAAGGCAAGGTTATGATCGGCACCGGTGGGCGTGTAGCCGGCGGGAACTATATCGTCGCCCTTGATGCGGAGACGGGGAAAGAAGCCTGGCGCTTCAAGACCATCGCGCAGCCCGGCGAACCAGGCGGTGACACCTGGAACAATCATCCGCTCGCCGACCGCAATGGCGCGTCAGTGTGGGTCGCGGGCAGCTATGATGCGCAGCTTAATCTCGCGTTCTGGGGTGTCGCGCAGACCTACGATACCGGGGTGCTGGCACATCCGAAACCGGGTGTGAACAACGATGGTCTCTATACCGACTGCACGCTCGCCCTGAATCCCGATACCGGCAAGCTCGTCTGGTATTACCAGCATTTCCCCAACGATCAGTGGGACCTCGACTGGGTTTTCGAGCGCCAGATCGTGCGCATGCCGGTCAATGGAACCATACGTCCGGTGGTCATCACTGCGGGCAAGATCGCGGTCTACGATGTTCTCGATGCGGAAACGGGCAAGTGGATTTACTCGAAGGATCTCGGCCTGCAGAACATCGTGACGTCCATCGATCCGGCCACGGGGAAGAAGAACATCGACCCTAAGGCGCTGCCGGGCGATGGTAAGGACCGCGTGATTTGTCCGCATGCGGGCGGAGCCAAGAGCTGGATCCCGGGTTCTTATAACCCCGACACCAAAATCCTGTATGTTCCCCTGGTGGAATCGTGCATGGACCTGAACCCGGTGCGCGGGGGCGGTCGCGGCAGCCTCTCGACGGGCGTTCGCTGGTCGCTGCGTCCGCGCCCCGATTCCGACGGAAACTACGGGCGTGTCCAGGCGATCAACATGCTGACGCGCGAAGTCGTCTGGACATCACGGCATCGCGCGCCGGAGTCGAGTGGCGCGCTCGATACGGCCGGCGGTGTCGTGTTCTCCGGGTCGATTGACCGCTACTTCCGTGCATACGACGATGAGACCGGCAAGGTGCTCTGGGAGACTCGCCTGAATGATGTGCCCAGCAACGCTCCGATCAGCTACTCCGTCAACGGCAGGCAGTACATCGCCATCGGGGTGGGTAATGGCGGCGCGCAGGCCATAACGTTTCCACCGCTCGTGCCTGAGATTCAGAACCCGGATCGCGCCGCGGCGATCTGGGTATTCCAGGCGCCGTAAACCGAAGCGTTCGCCCGGCTTGTGGTTTTGCACCGGTCCGGCGGCTCAAATAGAATGAGGACTGCTTTCAAGGAGGCGTATGAAACGGAGAACCTGGCTGGCAACTCTGGCATCCGCGGCGGTTGCTCAGGTCGCCGGGGCGGCGGATCCCGCGCACCCTATTCAGGTGCATGTGGACATGTCGGTCGACCCGGCGAGGGAAAAAGAGATGCTGCGCCACTTCGAGCAGGATTTCAAGCCGGCTGCCGTCCGGTTTCCCGGATACATCGACGTCAAAATCGTCAAGCTGCGTTCGGCCTTTCAGGGCAAGCCGCCGGCCGGCCTGAATTACCGGTTCGTTCTTACTTACCAGAACGAAGAACTTCGGCAGAAATGGATTGCTTCCGATGTCCATCAGAAGGTCTGGGGAATGATTGAGAACACGATGCGTAACAAGGATTACGCCGTGTTGCTGTTCGATGTGGTGTAAGGAGGGAACGAAATGAAAGCCATATTCTTCCTGTCGGCCATAATCTTCACCGGCCTCGCGCTGGCGCCGCTCGACGCGGTTGAGCCACTCGCCTCGCGCATCGCGCACACAGACCCGTCGAAGTACAGGCCATCGCCGTCCGTGCATGGCGGCGCAGGCAAGCTCGATTTTATGGCCCTGCTCGATTTTCACGCGCTCGATACCAATCTCCAGTTCCTGCACCGGGGTGTCATCGAGCCGAAAAGCGGCATCGGGCATCACTTTCACAATAATTGCGAGGAGATGTTCGTCATTCTCGACGGCGAAGCGCAATTCACGGTAGACGGGCGCACGTCGTTGCTGAAAGGCCCGGCCGGCGCGCCTGCGCGAATGGGCCACTCTCATGCGATCTACAACGCCACGGACAAGCCCGTCCAGTGGATGAACATCAATGTGTCGATGCTCAAGGGCGAGTACGACAACTTCGATCTGAACGATAAACGGGAAGACGTCTCGCTCGATAAGACTCCGGTGTTCATAACGATGACCCTCGACCGCTCACTGCTTCGTAATGTGAATTCGTTTCACGGCGGAAAGGGAACGGCGCAATACCGGCGGGCGCTTGGTCCAGCGGTCTTTGCGACACCCTGGGCCTTTGTGGATCACATCGTCCTGCCCGCGGGATCTTCGATCGGTCCGCATTCTTATCGCGGCGTGGCGCAGTTTTATTACGTCATGGCCGGGGAGGGCACTGTTTCCATTTCCACGCGCGGACAGCAGGAAACGGCGGCAATTCGCACCGGCGACGCGGTTCCGATCCAGTTGAGCGAAGTGCATTCGATCGAAAACAACGGCGCGCAACCGCTTGAGTTAATGGCAGTGGGCGTCGCCCGCGACACGCACAAGGAACTTGAGTATGCAGACGCGAGCGCCGGTGGGCCGCGGAGGAACTGATTTGAGTATGCGGATATTTACGCTGTTGACACTTCTGGCTGTTTCTCTGTATGCCCAGACACCGGATGCGGGAAGGCGCGTGTTCGAAAGCCAGTGCGCGCGCTGCCACGGGCCCCAGGGCGGTGGCGGCGAACTCGGACCAGCCATCACCGGAACTGTGGCCGCGCGATCCGACCAGGAGTTATCCACTATCATCACTTCCGGCCGGCCTGGCAGGGGGATGCCCGCCTTCGAGATGCAGAGCGGCGCACTGGACAATCTCGTCAGCTTCCTTCACAGCCTTGCTCCGCCCCCCGGCCGCGCCGGGGCGCCCGTCGTACGAAAGACAGTGACCACTACCGATGGCAAGCCCATTACCGGGACTGTGATCAATGAAAACTCGCTCGAGCTGCAACTGCGCACCGATGATGGCCGGATCGCGTTACTGCGCCCGGCGGGTGCCCGTTTCCGGCTGGTTACTTCGGAAACCAATTGGCCCACGTATCACGGCGACGTATCGGGTAACCGCTACAGCGCGCTCGCGCAGATCAGCACGTCGAACGTGCAAAAGCTCGCCCCGAAGTGGGTCTTTAATGTTCCTGGTGCGGCACGGATGGAAGGCACGCCGATTGTGGCGGGCGGCCTGATGTACGTAACGATCGCGAATGAGTGCTGGGCGCTGGACGCGGGGACAGGCCAGGAGATCTGGCATTTTCAGCGGCCGAGAACGCGCGGCCTGGTGGGCAACGCCGCCGGAGGGATCAACCGTGGAGTGGCGATCTCGGGTGATCGTCTGTTCATGGTCTCCGACCATGCGCACATTCTGGCTTTGAACCGCTATACGGGCGACCTGCTCTGGGATACCGAAATGGCGGACTGGCATCAGAACTACAACGCAACATCCGCGCCACTGATAGTCGGCGATCTCGTCATTTCCGGCACCGCCGGCGGCGATGAAGGAGCGCGCGGGTTCGTCGCGGCTTTCGATCAGTCCAGCGGAAAAGAGGCGTGGCGTTTTTGGACCGTGCCGCGCCCGGGCGAGCCCGGATCGGAAACCTGGAAAGGAGCGGAGATCGAGCATCCAGCCTCCGCGACCTGGATGACCGGATCGTACGACCCGGCAGCCGGACTGGTCTATTGGGCTACGGGGAACCCTGGTAACGATCTGGTGGGCGACGCGCGTGGCGGCGACAACCTGTATTCCAGCTCCATACTGGCTCTCGACGCGAAAACCGGGAAACTGCGATGGTATTACCAGTTCACGCCGCATAACGTATGGGATTACGATGCGCAGGCGCCTTCGGTCTTAGTTGATGCGCAGTGGCACGGCCAGCCTCGCAAGCTGCTGTTGCACGCCGACCGCAACGGATTCTTTTATGTATTCGACCGGATCACGGGTGAACGGCTGCTGACCAAACCCCTCGTGCACAATTTGACCTGGGCGAAGGAAATCGGCGCGCGATGGACGTCCCGTTGTTAATCCAAACCAGGAGCCCACTGTCGAAGGAACGCGCGTATGCCCCGCGCTTGACGGCGCCACCAACTGGTATTCGACCGCCTTCAATGCCTCGACCGGTCTGTATTACGTGCAGACGCTCGAAGCCTGCGCGAACTTTGTAAAGCGCTCTGTCGAGTGGAAGGCCGGCGCCGGATACATGGGCGGAACGGCGCGGCGCGATGGCGGCCAGAAAATCCTCCGGGCCATCGACATTCAAACCGGCGAGATTCGATGGGAGACGCCGCAGACGGGTCCCGCGAATTCGTGGGGCGGCGTCCTTGCGACCGCGGGTGGCATCGTGCTGTTCTGCGAGGACGGCGGAATTTTTACGGCCGCCGATGCAAAAACCGGCAAACGTCTGTGGCAGTGGCCCGCCGGGCAGGTTTGGCGGGCCTCGCCGATGACCTACACGTTCGACGGCAAACAGTTTGTCGCCGTCATCGCGGGATCGAATGTGTTGTCTTTCGGTCTGATGCCCTGAGAATCGCCGGTTGGCTATTTCGGACCGCTGCTCAGCGGCTGCGCGCCGTCCGGGGTACGCTGATCGACGGCGCGCATAGCCACCGCGACCATTGCATAGTCTCCCAGTATGAACGCAGCTTCTACCATTCCCCGTTGTCCGAAAGTCTTCACGACTTCTGCATAGAGTTCCGGACTGACTTTGTGTTCGCGAAACAGCGCGCGTCCGAACCGGATCATCAGAGCGTCTTTTTCCGGCACATCCTTCGGTTCGCGGTTAAACTGAATCGCCTGGATCGTTTTTTCGGAGACGCCCTGCCGCCTTGCGCCCGCTGAATGGCCGGTCCATTCAACGTCCTCTTCGAACTCCCGGGCCGCGATCAGTGCGCAGATTTCGAACATCTGTGAGCCGAGCACCGTAGCCCGCAGGCGCGAGTTGAGCGTGCCGATCGGCCCTGCAACAGGAGGGCTGTACATCGATATCCGCCCTGGCGCAGTATTGGCGACTTCGTCGAACACCTTTTTATCCTCGCCGTCTAATTGGTCCCTTTGAATCAGAGGCAGGCGCGACTTCGATTGTGAGTCGATATCAGGCGGGAGCGTCGGCTTTTGTCCGAACATCGCCCCGGCAAAACAAATGACCAGTAGAGCTCGCATGGTCCGCTACTATAACAAAACGTCGGGACGCTCTATCTGGCGTTCCAGAATGATGCTCACCTGTAAGACGCCCGGTTCGTCGAGTAAAATGAAGCCCGGATCGGCAAAACCGGCCGCTCCGGCGTAGCGGGCGTTTGTACAGAACAGGAGCACCGCATTGAAATCACTGATACTCGCCGTAATGTCGGCCTCCATCGCCTTGGGCCAGACGCCGCCCCAGACCCTTGACACTTACATAGGCGCTGCCAAGGTCGCCGCCGGGACTGACTGGGCAGGAACTTTTCTTCGGCTTTGTATTGCACCGCCGGCCGGTGCTGCCGGCCTGCCCGCCGGGAACCGGGCAACCCCGGCGCGGGAGACCTGGTACGCGGAACCGGCTAAGGTCGCGGATAACTTTTATTTTCTGGGCACCAGAATTCACAGCGCATGGGCTCTCGTCGGAAGCCAGGGCATCATCGTCATCGAAGCTTTGTTCGACTATGCCGCCAAAGACGAGATCCTCGACGGCCTGAAGAAGCTTGGACTGGATCCGAACAAAGTCAAATACGTGATCCTTTCCCACGCGCACGGAGATCATGACGGCGGCGCCAAAATGCTGCAGGACGCCATCCCGTCAGTGCACCTCGTATACGGCGCGGAGGATTGGGACGCCATCGACAAAGCGCAGACCCATATGGGCGGCAAACCCAGACGCGACGTCACCGGCGATGACGGCATGACCATTTCCGTGGGCGACGCTTCGCTGCGGATCGTCACTATGCCTGGTCACACGCCGGGAACCCTGTCCTATTTATTTGAAGTGCGCGACCACGGCAAGCCCATGCGTATCGCCTATGTGGGCGGCACGGCGATTCCTTTTAATGCGAACACGGATTACTACGATCGCTACCTTACGTCTTCGAAGAAGATGGCGAAGGCTGCTGCCGGCTATGGCGCCACGGCTCTGCTCTCGAATCACACCGAATTCGACGACGCCGTCTTCAAGGCCCACGCAGCAGACGATCGCAAAAATGGCGAAGCGAATCCGTTCGATGTCGGCGCGGATGGCGTCGCGCGCTATTTCGCGGTCGTCGAAAACTGCGCCACGGCAGCCAGAATCCGGGCAACCGGTAAGTAGAAGGGGAGAGGATGAATCTTATGAAGATTGCTGTGGCGGTTTTTGTTGCCGCGTGCCTGGTTATATTTGTTGCGCCCCAAAGCAGAGCGCAGAAGGGGGATGAGGCAAAGAAGGGTTCGTGGGAAAAGATCAAAGTCCACGGTAAATCCCTCGAAGGGAATCTTGAGGGTGATTCTCCGGATCGCGATGTGTTCGTTTATCTTCCGCCGACTTATGCCACGAGCCCGAATCGGCGCTTCCCCGTCGTTTACTTCCTCCACGGCTACGCCGCACATGCCGAGACCTACTGGAAATCGCTTTCCGTTCCAGGCGCGGCTGACACGGCCATCACGGATGGATCTGCCCACGAAATGATTCTGGTGCTTCCCGACGCGTTTACGGTCTACGACGGCAGCATGTTTTCGAATTCTCCAACCACCGGCGATTGGGAGGCGTACATCGCCAGAGACCTGATCGCATACATCGACGGTCACTATCGCACGATTGCGGATCGGGGCGCGCGAGGTCTCGCCGGCCATTCGATGGGTGGATATGGAACGGTGCGGATCGGCATGAAGTATCCCGACGCCTTCTCGGTGCTCTATGCAATGAGTTCCTGCTGTCTGTTGAACGATCCGCAGCGGCTGGTTCCGGGAGCGCCGGCGAACCAGGCGCCGAGCGGGGCTTTGGCGAAAGCGCTCTCCGCGCAGGCCGCGGCATGGGCGCCGGATACGCTGAACCCGCCCAATTATTTCGACCTTCCGGCAAAAGACGGAGAAGTCCTGCCACTGATCGCCGCCAAATGGACGGCAAATTCGCCGCTCTTAATGGTCGACCAGTATGTGCCGGGCCTTAAGAGCTATCGTGCCATCGCTCTCGATGTAGGAACGAAAGATCCTTTCCTGACTACCAACACGCAACTGGATCAGGCCCTCACACGTCTCGGCGTCGCGCACACGTTCGAGACCTACGACGGAGATCACGGTAACCGCATCACGGCCCGCTTCGGGGAAAAGGTACTTCCGTTCTTTTCCCGGAATCTGGCTGCACCGAGGTGAGGTCTCTTCCACGTGACAGGATTGCCCTAAGCCGATCAGGTCGCCGCCGTTGTCATTCTTGTGCGTCCTTTCCGAAACGTTCGCCTGAGCTCTCGGAACACGCAGTTTCGGATTCTGGTAAACCGCGGAGACCGGCGCAACGGGTCGAGACGGTAATCGACATCGAGGAATGATAGATGCGGTGAACCGGCCTCGAACGAGTCCTCCAGCAGCCTCAGCGCTTCACCCGTCTCGCCCAGTGCCAGGTAAACAGGCGCCAGCGTGCAGCTGTCAACGAATTCGCTGCGCGCGCGTTCCAACAGTTCTTCCAGCCGCACCCGGGCTTCGCGATGCCTCCCCATGCGGGCCAGGCAGTGCGCTTCTTCCGCTCGAAGTCTCAGCAGGTCCGGAGAGATCGTAATGGCCATTCTGTACTGGGCCACGGCTTCGCCAGGTTTTCCGAGCCGTTCCAGCGCCTGCGCATAGTAAGATCGCCCGAGTGCAACGTAGGGATGGAGATCAATCGCTTTCTTCCCGCGCGCGGCCGCTGTGTCAGGATTACCCATGCAGCAATGGAGCATGGTCTCGCATGCCGGGAGGATCGGCGAGAGAGAATCCCGGGCGTAGGCCAACCGCAGGGCTTCAAGCGCTGCGTCAAAGCGCCTGAGGCACGTATAAAGTACTGTCAGCCGGATATAGGTGCCGGCAAGCCCGGGGTTTTCCTTCTCTGCTTTTCTTAACTCGGCTTCGGCATCGAGGAACCGCAGCTCGAAGAAGTGTAAACCCTGCGCGAGGTCGCCGCGCAATTCGGGCGTGACCCCGCCGGCAGCCACGGCGCGATTGTGGTTCTTCGTAAACTCCGCATACATTTCCCGGGGCTGGCGCATCGCGAACATGCCAAGCATCAGGTAACAGCGCGATATTCCTTCGTAAGCCTGGAAGGCGGGGCCACCGGAGTCGAGTGCTCGCCGGAAGCAGGTAAGAGCTTTCTCGAAGCCTTCCGGCGTGTGGCGGAGCCAGTGATGCCAGCCGCTGCGCATCAGCTCGGATGAATGGGGAATTTCAAACCGGTACCCGAGGTTCGGAAAATATTTGATCCAGGCGCCGTAATCCTGCAGCGCCTTCTGGACTTCGTTCACGGTTACGGCTACTGTGTGCCGCGAGACCCAGGTGCCGTACCACGCATCCCGTATCAGTGCCTCATAGCTCATGCAGCGACCGCTGTTCTGCACAAGCGCGCGCAGCACGTGCAGCGCCTGCGGCCGAAGATCGATCTGGACCGCGCCGCGAACCAGGCATGACGCATCTGTATCCAGTCGAAAAGGACCGAATGCGATCTGACTGCCGGAGGGGCGCACCGTAATCATAGCGACTGGCGTTTTCGAGACGGAAAAACAACGGCAGCGAGTCGTGCCATCATCGAAACAGCCTCGGGGCAAAATCCGCAAGGTACCGGCGCCAAACCGTCCACGTGTGCGCGCCATCGCTTTCCAGCCAGGCGTGGCGAATTCCCGCTTTCTCCAGACTCTGGTGAGTTGTTTTTACGCCCGGAAAAAAATTGGTGTCATCCCTGCCGACACCGATCCACAGCAGCCGGAGCTCTTTGTTCGCAACCGCAAGTTTCCCGTCATAGTCGCGCTCCAGGTTGACATTCCCGATTGCGGGGCTGAAAAGTCCGATGTAAGTAAACAGTTCGGTATGATGAAGCCCGATCCGCATCGCCTCCGCGCCGCCCATCGAGAGTCCCGCGATCGCGCGATGCTCCCGGTCCGCCATCGTGCGAAACCTGTTGTCGATCATCGGGACCAGATCCCCGCTGACCACTTCGTCGAACTCGGCGAATCGATTGTCAATCATCCACCGCTGGTGGTCGGCCAAAGCCGTCGCGGGGTCCGGTACCGTGCCGTGCTCGTTCACCATGATCATCGGCTTCGCTTTGCCTGCTGCGATCAGATTGTCCAGGATGAAATTCTCGTGCCCCTGATTGCTCCAACCGCTTTCATCTTCGCCCATACCGTGCTGCAGATAGAGCACAGGGTAGCGCACATTTGGTTTTCGGTCATAGTCGGGCGGCGTGTAGACAAAAATGCGCCGCCACTTGGTTGTGCTCTTTGAGAAGTACCACTCGATGCGTACCGCGCCGTGCGGGACGTCTTTGACGGCGAATAACTCCGAATCCGGACCGGGTATCTCGATTCCGCTGCTCTGCCGCAGTGCCCCGAAGAATGTCTGGCTTCCCGGGTCAGTAGTGGCGAAGCCGTCCACCACAACCGAGTAGTAGTGGAAACCCGGCGTGAATGGCCGGGTCCTCACTGTCCAGAAGCCGTCGTCCGATTTCTTCAGCTCGTACTCTCCGATCGTCACCTTCTGTGCGCTGTCGGCTTTGATCCGGAAAATGACGCTGTTATCCGGCAGAATTCGCGGGTACCTGGCGCCCGTGACGTTGGAGGGCGCGGGAACTCCCTCCTGCCCATACAGCAGCGCCGCGATCGAGAGTATGGGAAGAACTCGTTTGATCATCTGAACAGAAGTGCCGCCGATTCATTCAGGTTGTTACGCCACACGCTCCACACGTGCGCGCCTTCCGTCTCACGCACCATTACCTTCACGCCCTTTGTCTCCAGCGATTCGGCAAACCGGCGATTGGCGTCGTAGAGAAAATCCTGTTTCCCGCATGACAGCCAAAGCAGGCGGAGCTTTTGGTTAATGCCCGCGGGATTGGCGCGTGCGCCCCGGAAAACTTCTTCTGCATCCATGAACTGCGCGCTGATCGCTGCGCTGTATCCGAGCACGTAATGAAACAGATCCGGATGAGCCAGACCTATAGCCAGCGCCTGCCCGCCGCCCATGGAAAGACCGGCGATCGCTCTGTGATCCGCGTCGGCAATAACGCGATAGTTTTTCTCAACCAGCGGAATGACGTCTTCCAGAAGATCCTTCGGGAAGCGCGCCGAATACATCGTCGTCTCGCCCGGAATCCGCTCCAGAGGCCCCACGCCCGCGGCCTGGAGTGCATGTCCCTGGGGCATGACGATCAGCATCGGCTGCGCTTTTCGATCCGCGATCAGGTTGTCGAGGATAAGATTCGCGCGCCCGTCCATCACCCATCCGTTCTGAGCCTCGCCATTTCCATGCAGCAGGTAGAGCACGGGTATCGCGCCTTACTCTTGTCATAACCGGCCGGCGCATAAATCCAGAGAAACCGTGTGACGCCCATGGCCTTCGACTCATAGGTCACGATGCGGACCTCACCGTGGGCAACCGGGCGCGAGTCGTAGAACGCGGGCGAATCTCCCGGAACTTCCACAAAGCTCGAGATCGGAGAGCCCGGCGGGACGGGTTTAATTGCGGGATTCGAAGGATCGGGGATGTCGATCCCCTGCACGCGGAAGTTGTAACTCCAGATTTCCGGCGGTAGCGGCCCGACTGTCGCGGTCCAGATCCCGTCGTCGCCCCTCGTCATGCGCTGCGGGCCCTTGCCCATTGTGACTTCGCCAACCACATCGACAGCGGTCGCTTCGGGCGCCTGAAACCGCAGCGTAACTGTACGGTCGGGATTCACCTCGGGAGAGCGCAGTGCATTTACGGGCGTCTCGATGGCGGCTCTTCCGTTCCGCGGCGGCGTCTGAGAATACATCGCACCCGCAATTATCGCGGCTGCCGCCAGCAATCTCTTACTCATGGCCACGGGACGCGGCCATAAGATCCAGAATCCCGTTGACAATCGCACTCTCCGCGCAACCTGGTTTCAGCCGCGAGGAAAGGACTTCGAACGTATCCATCCCATATGCGGCATCGTTCGGAATATATCCGGACCGCGCCATCCCATTCGTCAGCGTGGCCATCATTGTCCGCGCGAACGGCGATTCCTTCTTCAGCCTCTGCGCGATGGGATTAAAGACCTCCGCGTTCACAGCGCCAATCGCGATGTCGCCGATGCGCAGAAGCCCGAGTTGTATCTCGACCGGATCCGCATCCTTATACGTCCCCTCGAAGCCGGCCCTCCCCTCATTGGTGCGCGTCCGGCCCGGGCAACTGATGGTCTTCACGCCGCCCCTAATCTCCACGTCTGAATCTGTGCGTTCCATGCCGCGCATGACGTGGAGCACTTCTTCGCCCAGAAACTGGCCCATCGAGACGATCATCTGCTTCTGCTGATTCATAAGCTTGATCACTTCCGGATCCTTCTTATTCAGCCCCTGTCCGCCGGGCGGCATGGCATTGCTGATGTCGATGCCTCGTTTCGCATAGTCCTTGATGCGGATGTCGCGCAGGTCAAACGTCTGCTCGAAATAGATCGGATTCTGATCTCCCGCCGCGCCGCTCGACCAGAGCGCCACGATCTTGTTGTCGAGCGAATCTTCGATGTACTTCGAAGTCGTGCCGGGTGCGTCGGCGCTCACCAGATCCAGCTGACCCACGGTAACGGCGTGCATCGCGTAGTTGTAATACACCGCGATCGGCTCGCCGGTCAGGCTTTCCACCTTCATTACTGCTACCGTCTTGTCGGAAGGGCCGTCGTAGTTCGGCCCCTCCCACCAGCGCCTGGTTTTGGGATCGATGATGTTGCGATTCACATTGATATAGGAAACACCGGTTCCGTATCCAATGCGGGCGGGGGCCAGCCGCTCCCTGGCCATGCGCACCGACTCGGTGATTTTGCGAATGTAATCCGGCCCGGTCTGTCCCGGAACGCTGTGCGTGTGAGTCGCGGTGAGAAGCACATTTCGCGCCGGTATTCCGAGGGTTTTCTCCACCTGCTCGCTGACGCCTTTCCATATCGCATCGGGCACCGCGCCCGCATCGACACTGATCAGCGCCGCGCTGGCGTTTCCGTTCTCAAGAACGATCGCCCGCGAATACAGATGATCGAGGATGCCGTCGTAGTTCTTCGGCAGTTCATTCGGCGCCGGAGTCACATCCACTTTGGCCGCGCCTGCCCGAAGAGACGTGTTCTGGGCATACGCCGCGACGGACACTCCGAGGGCGATGACAGTCGCAAGCGATACTCTCATTGGTTTTGATTCTCCCTTGTCAACCGCGCCTACTGCGCCTGCCGCTTCTGGTTCTCCATAAGCAAGTCGCAGACTTGCCGGCGCAGGCCTTCTTTGGCCACCGGCCCGGCGTCGGTGAAGTCCATATAGGCGCGCGCGGTCGCATCGAACTTCGGCCACTTCACGAGTTTTCCGCCGTTAGGATCGCCCCTCTTCGCGAAGTTGGTCCAGTACTCCTGCATCTGCGGCGCGTATTGTTGATCCGAATCGTTGTATTTCCGCATGTTCTGCCAAACGGCCAGCGTCCCGAAAATAAATGGAATTTCAGAGGCATGAGGTGCGCCCAGCGCTTCCTTCCCGTGCACCGTGCGCGAGAACTGATACTCGTAGCCGGGATTCCCCGCGGCGGTGTGCCAGATCAGTTCCTGAACCGTGCCGCATCGGAACGAGTTATCCGTGGTGAACTGCAGCAGCACGGTTCCATTCTCGGGATCGGGCTGAGGTTCGTTCGCGCCATTCACTCCATACGCCGCCAGCGCACGATCTGTAAGCGGGCCGTACCGTTCTGCTATCATCTCGCGGATGTCGCGCGCCGCGCCGCGTGGCTGCATCTCCTGAGAATTGTTCCCGATCAGCAGCGCCACCTTTTGCTCGCGACCCTCGGCGTAGACCTTCGTGGCGGGCTCTGTGAGTACCCACCCGTCCACGTTGATTCCGAGTCCCGGACCTCCCTGCGCAGCCTTCGCCATCAACTCGGTGTCGGGAACCGCGCGCAGTTTCGCCAGCGCATCCTCGCCGGTGAAGCCCAATTTGGCGGCGAGATCTGCACCTCTCTTCTCCGATTCGGCCAGGGAAGGCTGCGCGCCTACGGGACCGCTCTGCGCCATTACCCTCAGGAAGAGTCCTTTGCTAAGCGGCGAAGCGATCAGCGCATTCACATCGCTGGCGCCTGCCGATTCGCCGAAGATGGTGACGTTCGCCGGGTTGCCACCGAACCTGGCGATGTTGTCCCGCACCCAGTGCAGGGCCATAATCTGATCGGCCAGCCCGTAGTTCCCGGCGGCATGGTGGGGAGACTCTTTGGTGAGTCCGGGATGCGCGAAGAAGCCGAAGACACCAAGCCTGTAATTGACATTCACCACCACCACGCCGTGGCGGGCGAGGACTTCACCATTGAACAGAGCTTCCACTCCCGATCCGGCGGTATTTCCTCCACCGTGGATCCAGACCATGACGGGGAAGGGTGATGTGAGGGGCCATTTCGGCGTCCACACGTTCAGCTGCAGGCAGTCTTCGCTATGGGGCAGCTGCTTGTTATCGTTCTGATTGCACATCGGCCCGAAGGTGGTGGCATCACGGACACCGCTCCAGGCTTTGGCCGGAAGCGGCTCCCGCCAGCGCAGCTCACCGACGGGCGGTTGTGCGAACGGGATGTTCTTGAAAGCTGCCACTCCATCGCTGGTCAGGCTGCCGCGAAGCTGGCCGGTGGCGATCGAAACGACAGGATCAGACGGCGCAGCCTTTGCGGTCCCCTGCGCGGAGATCGCTGCTTGCCCCAGGCACAGGATCCAAGTCAGAGTGCCTGAGGGTTTTACAAATTTCATGGGTCTTCCTTCCTTCCTTAACCACATGACTTAGCGGAGCACCTTCTCCAGCGCGGCCGAAACGACCGGCGCCATCAGCTTGTACCCTTCCGCGTTGGGGTGCAAGCCGTCCTCGGAATAACCATCCTTCAGCCATCCCTTTTCATCTGCAATCGGCGTGAAGTAATCGACGTAGATCGCGTTCACGCGCGCCGCATAATCCTTCATCCACGCATTCAGCTTCAGAATGTCGGCGGCAGGGTGGCTGTCAGTCATCCTGATCCGCGGGATCGGACCACGGCCCGGGCCGGGAGCGGCGGCTGGCGCGCCACCTCCGCTCTGCTGCTTCAGAAACGGGTAATCGCTGACAGGCAGCACGGCGCAGAGGATCACCTTGATTCCGTGATGCTGCGCCAGCTCCGTCATGGCCATGATGTTCTCCTCGATCAGTTCCGCCGTCATTGGACCTGTATTACGCGCGATGTCGTTGGTGCCGGCCAGCACCACCATTGCGGCCGGCTTCAGATCGATCACGTCGGGATACATGCGAACCAGCATCTGCGGAGTGGTCTGCCCGCCGATGCCGCGATTCACATAAGGTTTGCCGGGAAAGTACTGATCCAGCCTCCAGAAGTCGGTAATCGAGTCACCCATGAAGACAACTCTCTTCGGATCGGCCGGTTGTTTCTTCAGGTCTTCGTTGGCCTGATGATATCGGCCCAGCTGATTCCAGTCCTGAAGCTGGTCGGCAAGACCTCTGGCTGAGTTGAGGAGACAACAGTTGGCGCGAGGCGGGTTGAATTCATCAGCTAATTGAGCGTACGCGCTGACGACTGTCAGCGCGGCTCCGAGAAACATAAGAAAAACTCTGCGCCACATGGAATAATCCTTCTGCTGGCATCCGGTCGCGCGATGAGAGCCCGCGAACCTGTCTTTACAGATAACCGGAATCCGCCGCAATGAATGCAGAAGGAAATATATCTTTTGGAATTTCCATTGTCAATGGAAATCAGTTGTAGCAGCCCATGGAAACCTGTATTATCAGGTTATGGCCAGGCTTCCGGTGCCGAAACACGAGGCCGTTCGCCGATTCCTGGCCGACGCAATCGTTTCCGGTCAATACGGTCCGGGGCAGCGCCTGCCGAGTGAGTCTGAACTGGTAGGGCGTTTCGGCGCCTCCCGTCCCACCGTGAATCGCGCGCTGCGCGAACTGCAACTCACTGGCATCATCGACAGACGCGCCGGGTCGGGCAGTTACGTGCGCACCGAGGCGGCGGCACAGGGACACACATTCGGTTTGTTGATCCCGGAGCTCGGCCGCACCGAAATCTTTGAACCCATCTGCCGCGGAATGGCGGAGGCCCAGCACGGCAGCCAGCATGTTTTGCTTTGGGGAAGTTCGCTGGGAGACGAAGCGAACATTGAACAACAGGCCGCGCAGGCCTGCCGGCAACTCGTCGCCAGGAAAGTGGCCGGCGTCTTCTTCGCGCCCCTCGAATTGACTCCGCAGAAGGACACCATCAACCGGACGATCGCCGAAGTCTTTGACAAGGCAGGCATCCCTCTTGTTCTTCTTGACCGCGACCTTCTCCCCTGGCCCGAACGGAGCCGGTACGATCTGGTCGGAATCGATAATCGCCGGGCGGGGTACGCCATCACTTCGCATCTGATTCGCAGCGGGTGCCGTCGTGTGATCTTCATTGGCCGTCCGGGATCGGCGCCGACCGTGGATGCGCGCATCGCCGGTTATCGGGAGGCGATCGCTGATGCGCAAATGAATCTGGAATCCGGCGTTGCCCGAATCGAGCCGGATGACCGGGCACGGGTCAAAGAGACGCTTCGCCGCTTCCGCCCGGAGGGCGTCGTTTGCGCGAACGACTTCACTGCCGCGCGGCTCCTCAAGACACTGACCGATCTCGGCGTGAGTGTGCCCGGGAAGATCCGTATGGCCGGTATCGACGACGTGAAATACGCCAGTCTGCTTTCGGTTCCGCTCACCACCATCCATCAGCCTTGCGCGGCCATCGGTGCCATCGCCGTCAGCACCATGCTGGAGCGGCTGCGCCAGCCTCGTTTGCCTGCGCGGGATATTTTGCTCAACTTCCACCTTGTGGTCCGCGGTTCGTGCGGATCGCGCAAAATCGATTGACATCTGTTTTCGAACGCCGGATACTTGTTTGGCAGTGCCGACGCTGCAGACAGAAAACGGCAATCTGTATTTACAGGCTGGAACGAAACGGCATCCGATCGTCGTCCTGGGCGAAGTGCTGTGGGACATTTTTGAACACTCGAGAAGGCTGGGCGGGGCGCCCCTGAACTTTGCAGCCCACGCCAGCCGGCTTGGCCATGACCCGTTACTGATCAGCGCCGTCGGAGCCGATGCTCTCGGCGAAGAAGCTCTCGAAGCGATTCGGGGACTGGGCCTCAGCACCGCCTGCATTCAGAAGGCGGCACGGTTTCATACAGGCACGGCGCGCGTCCATGCAGGCCCCGACGATCAGCCTCGTTTCGTGATCGAACGCCCCGCAGCCTGGGACGCCGTCAGCATATCCGATCACGAGATGGACCAGATCGTCTCACAAGCCCCGGCGTGGCTCTACTACGGAACATTGTTCGCCTCCGGTTCTTCGGGAAACGCAATTCTCAACCGGTTGCTGAACGCATTGCCCGCGGCGGAACGATTCTACGATGTCAACCTGCGGCCGGATGGTTATTCTGAGGCGCTCGTGGCGCGGTTGCTCCGGATCGCAAACGTGGTCAAGCTCAATGAAGAGGAGTTGCAGTGCGTGCACAGGCTCACGGGACTGCCTTTGGCCACAGAGGAGTTCTGCCGCGAAGGTGCCGGGCGCTACGGCTGGCACGGCGTATGTGTCACCCTGGGCGCCCGCGGCTGCGCCATCCTCGCCCGCGGCGAATATGTCGAAGCTGAGGGGCACTCTGTGGATGTCGCCGACACGGTCGGGGCTGGCGACGCCTTTGCCGCCGCTTTCATGCACGGGTTGGTATCCCGATGGTCCGCTTCTGAGATCGCGGCGTTCGCCAACCGCGTGGGCGCTCTGGTGGCCAGCCGCCATGGTGCGATCCCGGCCTGGACGGTAGAAGAGGCGGTCGCGCTGTGAGCGCTGCTTCGAATATACTTGCAGGCGACCCCACGCAGACAGCGCCGCTCAACAACTATCTGCTCCGAAGCGCGCTCGTCGCCGCGTTGGGTGGATTGCTCTTCGGATTCGATACCGCGGTCATATCCGGCACCACCCGCTCGCTCACCGATGCCTTCTCCCTCTCGCCGGCCCTTCTCGGCATCACCGTGTCCAGCGCCCTCTGGGGTACGGTGGTGGGCGCGTTCGGTGCCGCCCGGCCGAGCGACCGCTTCGGCCGCCGCCCGTGCCTCATAGCGCTGGGTGCGTTATACCTCGCGTCCGCCGTCGGCTGCGCGCTCGCCTGGAGCTGGGCTGTGCTCATATTTTTTCGCATCATCGGCGGCCTGGCCATTGGCGCTTCTTCCGTGATCGGCCCCATGTACATCGCGGAAATCTCGCCTGCGGCTCGTCGCGGCCGCATGGTCGGCCTGTTTCAGCTGAATATCGTTGTCGGTATATTGCTGGCTTATCTCTGCAATTTCTGGGTTTCTTCGTTCGGCTTCGGCGCTTCAGAGTGGCGCTGGAAACTGGGTATGCTGGCGATACCGGCGGCCGCGTTCTTCGTCACACTGTTCGGAATTCCTGAAAGCCCGCGATGGCTGATCGCCACCGGCGCCATCGAGCAGGCGCACGCAGTGCTTCGCCGCATCGGCTCGACGAATCCGGATCGCGAGCTCGGCGAAATCGATCGCACGGTGCGAAGCGAACTTGGTATTCGGCGCGAGCGGCTCTTCCAGCCTCGTTACGCGAAGCCCGTTCTTCTGGCAATTTCCATCGGCATGTTCAACCAGCTTTCGGGAATCAACGCCATCCTCTATTACTTGAACTCCATCTTCGAGCGCGCCGGTTTCAGCAAGGTCTCGGGCGACATGCAGGCGGTCCTGATCGGTTTCACGAATCTCTTGTTCACTGTCGCTGCCATGAGCGTCATCGACCGCTTCGGCCGCCGCAGGCTCCTGCTCACAGGCGCTGTCGGCACAGCTGTCTGCCTCGCTGGAGTAGCTGCCATCTTCGCGACCGGTCACCGGCCCGGGTTGTTGCTGTGGCTCCTGGTGGGCTTCATCGCCTCTTTCGCCTTCTCTCAGGGCGCCGTCATCTGGGTTTACCTCAGCGAAGTCTTCCCCAATCTGGTACGCGCCAAAGGTCAGAGTCTGGGAAGCTTCACTCACTGGTTCATGAACGCCCTGATTTCGGCGGTCTTTCCCGTGATGGCCGCCCGTTCCGGTGCCGCACCATTCGTATTCTTCGCGGCAATGATGGTGACGCAGTTTTTCGTCGTGTTGATGTTCTATCCGGAAACCACGGGCATCTCCCTCGAGCAGATGGAGCACCGGATATGAAGAATCAGGTCCAGCTGATTGCGTACGTCGATCGCCTCTCGGGCGGCGGCCTCCGCGAGTTTCAGGATCTGCTGGACGGCCCGTTCGCGGGATTGTTCGGCGGCATTCACCTGTTGCCTTTTTTCTGGCCCATCGATGACGCTGACGCTGGCTTCGACCCCATTGACCACACGCAGGTGGATCCGCGCCTCGGCTCCTGGGAAGACGTTCGTGCCTTGAGCAAGCACGCCGGGATCATGGCCGACCTGATCGTGAATCACATTTCCAGCCGCTCGCCGCAGTATCTCGATTTCCACGCACACGGCGACCGATCGCCATATGCGGGAATGTTTCAGACCTTCGGCCGCGTCTTCCCCGACGGCGCGAGCGAGGAAGATCTGCTGCGGATTTACCGCCCAAGGCCGGGCCTTCCGTTCACGAAGTCGCGCCTCGCCGACGGGACCGAACGCCTCCTCTGGACCACCTTCACCTCCGGGCAGATTGACATCGATGTGTGCGACATCGCGGGCAGGCAATACCTGCTGCGTATCCTTGACCGCTTCCGCGACGCCGGCATTCAAATGATCCGTCTCGACGCCGCCGGCTACGCCATAAAGAAGCCGGGCACGAGTTGCTTCATGACCCCCGAGACATTTGACTTCATCGCAGATCTCAAAGGCGAAGCGGGCGCCCGCGGCATGGAAGTGCTCGTCGAGATTCACACGCATTATCAGGATCAGATCGAGATCGCCCGCCAGGTCGATTGGGTCTATGATTTCGCGCTGCCTCCTCTGGTTCTGCACACCCTCTACACCCGCGATACCCGCCACCTCAAACGCTGGATCGAGATCAGCCCGCGCAACGCCGTGACGGTGCTTGACACTCACGATGGAATCGGCGTGCTCGATGTCGGCCCGACGCGGAACAGGCAGGACGAATTGCCGGGCCTCCTTCCCCCGGAGGAGATCGTCGCTCTGGTCGCGACAATTCATGAGCGCAGCAAAGGAGGCAGCCGCCAGGCCACCGGCGCCGCGGCCAGCAATCTCGACCTATACCAGGTCAATTGCACTTTTTACGACGCCCTCGGCGCACGCGACGACGAATATCTGATAGCGCGCGCCCTTCAGTTCTTCGCGCCCGGTGTGCCGCAGGTCTACTACGCAGGACTGCTGGCGGGATCGAACGATCTCGACCTCCTGCGCCGCACCGGCGTTGGTCGCGACATCAATCGGCACTACTACACGCCGGCCGAATTGAACGATCAGTTGCAACGCCCGGTCGTGCGCTCTCTCTTCGACCTGATCCGCTTCCGCAACACGCACCCGGCATTCGGAGGCGATTTCCACCTCCTTCCCTCCGACGACCAGTCGATCCAAATCGAGTGGCGGCGCGATGCGGAATGGGCACGGCTGAACGTGGATCTCGAAACAATGTCGGCTTCGATCACGCACTCCGCGGCAGGCGGCGCACACGAATTCGCGATCGCGACCGGTGCGGCACTTGAGGCCCGGCGATGACGCGTCAAAACCTCACCGCCATAAAAGCCCTGACCTTTGTCATGTTCATGATGTTTGCCATGACCACAGATTCGGTCGGCATCATCATTCCCGAAATCATCAAAACCTTCCATCTCAGCCTGACGGCCGCCGGATCATTTCAATACGCGACCATGGGCGGCATCGCGCTGGCTGGATTCCTGCTCGGCCATCTCGCGGACCGCAGGGGCCGCAAGCCAACCATCATCGCCGGGCTCACACTTTTCGCCGCCGCGTCTTATCTGTTCATCGCGGGTAATTCGTTCTGGTATTTCTGCGCGCTCATGGCTCTCTCGGGCGCGGCAATCGGCATATTCAAAACCGCGGCACTGGCGCTCATCGGCGACATCGTGACCTCCACGAAAGAACACACCTCGATCATGAACGCGGTGGAAGGCTTCTTCGGCGTCGGATCGATCATAGGTCCCGCGATTCTGGCCCGTCTTCTGATTCGCGGCCTCTCCTGGCAATGGCTCTACGTAATTGCCGGAACGATGTGCGTGCTGCTGATCGTCACCGCGGCCTGGGTGCGTTATCCCGCAGCCCAATCGGCCGAGACGCGGAGTTCAAACACCACGGCTGCAATCACCAACCGCTACATTCAGGCCTTCTCTCTGGGAGCATTTCTGTACGTAGCGGTCGAATCGGCCGTCTACGTCTGGATGCCCACGCTGATCGCGGGCTATCACGGGCGTGGAGCATGGCTCGCCGCCTACAGCATCTCGGTCTTTTTTCTGCTGCGCGCTGCCGGGCGGTTCCTCGGCTCATGGATGCTGAATCGATTCCAGTGGACGGCGGTTCTCGCCCTGTTCTCCGCGCTCATCCTGGCCTGCTTTGCAGCCGGCGTGGCAGGCGGCGTCGCCTGGGCCATCTATCTGCTGCCGCTGTCAGGCCTCTTCATGTCGGTGATCTACCCGACGATTAATTCCAAAGGCATCAGCTGTCTGCCCAAATCGGAACACGGCGCGGGTGCCGGTGTAATTCTGTTTTTCACCTGTCTTTCGGCGGTGCTGGCACCTCTTGCCATGGGCGCGCTCAGCGATGCGATGGGCGGTCCGGAATATGGGTTCGTTCTGGCAACAGGATTTGCCGCTGTGCTGTTCATCGGACTCACGCTCAACTGGATCTACAACCCGACGCTTCGCGTGTTCCGCCAGGCAGACGAAACAGAGTACAGTTTTGGTGTTGACCGTTTTGCTGACAGCCAAGGGGTAACGCAAGGAGTAACGAATGAAATACCGTAGCGCAAACATAGCCGCCATTCTGCTCGTGATGTGCGGAACCGCTTTGGCGCAGGCTCCCGATCCCGCCGCCGTGTGCGCAGCTCTGAAACAGTTGCAGGTGCCGGGCGTGAATCTTGCCGTCACGAAAACCGAATGGATTCCGGCCGGATCGACGCCCCCCGGCCGCGGCGCGCCGGCTTCCGACGTGAAGCTCCCGGCGTACTGCCGTATCGATGGCATGATCGACCGCCGCACAGGCGCCGCCGGCGCCACCTATGGCATCGGCTTCGCCATCGCCCTGCCGCAGAACTGGAACGGACGCTTTCTGCTGCAGGGTGGCGGCGGCCTCAATGGCTCCGTCCAGCCGCCGATGGGCGCGAACGCGGCGGGCAGCGAGCCCGGGCTCGCGCGCGGCTTCGCGGTCGCCAGCACCGATACCGGTCACGAAGGCCGTGGTGGTTTTGACGCCAGCTTCCAGCAGGATCAACAGGCCAGTCTCGACTTCGCCTACGTTGCCATCGGCCGCGTCGCCGAGATTGCGAAGCGCATCGTGGCGCAGCATTACGGCAAACCCATCGACCACTCTTACTTCGCTGGATGTTCAACGGGCGGCCGCGAAGCCATGCTGATGGCCGAGCGCTACCCCACTTATTTCGACGGTGTCGTCGCCGGTTCGCCCGCCATGCGCACCAGTTATTCCGGTATTGGCGACCGTTGGGTGGCGGCCTCGCTCAACGAAATCGCGCCGAAGGATGACAAAGGTCAACCGATCACGAAAAATGCTCTTTCCGACGGCGACAGAAAAACCGTGATCGAAGGTCTCATCAACCAGTGCGACGCGCTCGACGGCGTCAAAGATCGCATGATCTTCAACACCAAAGCCTGCCGCTTCGATCCCAAAACGCTCGTCTGCAAAGGCGCGAAGACCGACGGCTGTCTCTCCGCCGCCCAGGCCGCCGCTCTCGAGAAAGGCTTCGCCGGCCCGAAGGATTCCAAAGGTCGTCAGGTCTATCCGGGATTCTTCTTCGACACCGGTATCGCCTCAACCCAGGGCATCCCCGGTCTCCTGCATGGCGGATCGACTCCCGTCGGCCCCGGATTCACCGACATCGGCATGGATGTTGACGCCGCGGTCGACCGCGTGCGCAACGATCCGGCCGAACCGATTTCAACAACCGCGCACTGGACCAATCTCAACACCTTTTCCGGCCACGGCGGCAAGCTGATCTTCTATCACGGCGCGAGCGATCCGTGGTTTTCCGCGCTCGACACCATCGACTACTACGAGCGCATGACCAAAGCCAACGGCGGCGACGACAAGGTGCGCGCGTGGAGCCGCTTGTATGTCGTTCCTGGTATGGGCCACTGCGCCGGCGGACCGGAGACTCTCGACAGCTTCGACGGACTGGGCGCGATGGTGCGCTGGGTCGAGCAAGGCATCGCGCCAGACAGCCTTACCGCGACCGGCCGCTCATTCCCGGGTCGCAGCCGGCCACTCTGCGCCTATCCCCTGCATGCGCATTACACGGGAAAGGGCAATTCTGAAGACGCAGCGAACTTCGAGTGTCGACCGTAGCCTGATGAAAACCAGCCCTGTCGCAGACGCGCGCAGTTCACTACGGGTTTCCGAACCGCGACCGTGAGGGAGTTGGCAAGAAGCGTTTTTCAGCAGCCTGCTGGTTTAGGAGGTCTTCCCTCGGGGCACGAAATTCAGCGAGGCCGAATTCATACAGTAGCGCAGACCCGTCGGCTTCGGACCATCGTCAAACACATGGCCGAGATGCCCGTCGCACCGCTTGCAGCTGACCTTCGTCCGATCCATCCCGAAGCTGTGGTCTGTCACTTCCACCACATTCTCTTTCGCGATGGGCTGATAGAAGCTCGGCCAGCCCGTGCCGGATTCGAACTTCGTCTTCGAATCGAACAGGACCGTGTTGCAGCAGATGCAGTGATAGAGGCCGTCGGCGTGGTTGTAGGCGTACTTGCCTGTTCCCGCCGCGCTCGGTGCCTTCTTTCCGCGTGACTTCGAACTGCTCGGCGTTGAGCTGCTTGCGCCATTCAGCATCCGTCTTGACGACCTTGTCGACTTCGTCCACGCCGGTCTTCATGCCGTTCGCATCGAACTCGACGATGCGAACCTTGCCGCCTCCTGTTTTATCCACGGCCGCAAGCAGCGTCGAAACGCCCGCCGCTCCCGCCAGACCTCGTGAGAAATCCCCGCCGGCCAACCGATTTATTCCACATTGCTATCGACTCTCCTTAACGTACAGTTCCGGATATTTGGCCTTGAAATCTTTCAGCAGCGGGATGTCGAGGCCGTGAATGTAGCCCGCGTTGAGCTGGCCACACTGGATACGCGGCTTGGCATCGCACGCCACCACCTGATCGAGAAAGTGCTGATGATAATCCTCGGCCGGATAAAACGCCGGCAGCGGAACCACCTGGGTCACGATCGGGTCTTTGAATACGTGCGCGGCGTTCAAATCCTTGATGTACTCCTCGGCGACCGTCTTCTGTTCATCGGTCGTATAGAAGATCGATGAACGGTACTGCGTGCCCACATCGTAATGCTGCCGGTTGAGCGTCGTCGGATCGTGCGCCACTGAGAAATAAACCTTCAGCAGATCGCCGTAGCTGATCTGCGACGGATCGTAAGTGATCTTGATCGATTCGGCGTGATTCGTGTCGCCTTCTTCGATCCGCTCGTAGTGTGCCGTTTCCTTCTTGCCGCCGGCATACCCGACCACGGTGTTCGTCACGCCCTTCATGTGCTCGAAGATGCCCTGCATGCCCCAGAAGCATCCGCCCGCCAGCACGATTGAAGCCGTACCGCTGGCGGACGCAGTCTTTCGGCGGATCGGGGAAGCTCGCCGCATGCGCTGAAGAAAACACTCCAATCGCGATCGCCGTCACAGCCGCGCCGTAAAACAAGATTTTGTTTCGCATTCTGATCTCCTGGATTCATTCGGTCCTACTATTATGATACGCGCAAAAGGCCGATTCGGTTTGCGGATCATCCCGGCAGCACGACCAGCGGATGGTACACGTGCGGCAGGGCGATCCGCCCGATCGCGACCAGTTTTCCGTCCGCCCCGATCGCCCTCACGTGCGGCGAATCCCGGTTGGCGCGGAACGCCGAAACCGGAAAATCCCGCCCCTGCCGGATGCTCAGCGCCGTCGAATCGTCCACCACCACGCAGGGAAATTCCGGCAGCAGATCGCACAAAGCGAGCAGCGCCTCCGCCAGCCGGCCTTCGTCCTTCAGCGCCTGCAGATGCTCGAGCGTGAACGCCTGCTCCAGCCGAAACGGCCCCGACTGCGTGCGCACCAGCGATTCGATATGCGCGCCGCATCCAAGCGCAGCTCCCAGTCTGATGCGCGATGGACCGGATATACGTTCCCGCCGAACAGCGCACGCGCAGCCGCGCCCTCGCCGCCATCGGCCTCGACCAGCGTCAGTTCATAAATCGGATACCTTCACCGGCGCCAGATCGACCGCGATATTCTTCCGCGCCAGTTTGTACGCCGGCACGCCGTTGATTTTTTTCGCCGACACCGGCGGCGGTGTCTGCTCGATCTCGCCCCGCATCGGCGCCAGACAAGCTTCAATCTGTTCCGCCGTGATGCAGGGCTCGGTGACGTCGGGCCACACGGCTTCGCCCGCGCGATCGTACGTCGACGTGGCGAACCCGAAGCGCACCACGGCTTCGTAGCTCTTTTCGGAGCCTTCCCAGAACCGGGCCAGCCGGGTGGCCTGGCCGATCATCAGCGGCAGCACGCCGGTGGCGATCGGATCGAGCGTGCCCAGATGCCCCACGCGGCGCGTGCCCGCAATGCCGCGCATCTTCGCCACCACATCGTGCGACGTCCAGCCCTCGGGCTTGTTGACGACGATGACGCCGTCGAAACTGTTGGCGCTCACTTCTGCTGTTCCAGTTCCTCGATCGACTTCATCACCACGCGCCGATGATCTCGAAGCTGTGCGGGTCGAGTTTGTCCATCGTGTCCTGCGGCGTATGCCAGAACGTGGTCTGCGAATCGAAATCGATCAGATCGACTGCGCGCACGCCGGCGTTGATGAAAGGAATGTGATCGTCATCGATCGACGACGCCTTGCCGCGGAAAGGCCGCGGAATAGCCCAGCGAATCGGCCACATCCCAGACCAGTTGCGCAGCGACGGCGCGGAGTTCGTGTCGCAGACGAGGCGCAGATTTTTATCGCCGGTCATATCGACATTGATCAGCGCTTTGAGCCGCCGCGTTGGTTCCGTCCGGCAGTCCACTTCGCGGCCAGATGGCGGCTGCCGTAGAGACTGTCGGTGTCCGTCCATTCGTGAATGGCTTCTTCGCCATCGAAGAACACGAGGTAAACGTCGTCCATGCGTGGCCTGCCCTGCAGCGCCGCGGCGAGTTCCAGCAGCATGCCGGTGGAAGATCCGCCATCGTTCGCGCCCACGAAATTCGCGGCAGCTTCTTGGTGTCGTAATGGCCGGTGATCGCGATGGCGCGGCCCGATTTTCCCGGGAAATTTCGCGATGATGTTCTCCATCGGAACGGCGCCATCGGGCGTTTGCGCGGTGAAGCTGTCGGAGATCACTTCGCAGCCGCGCGTCGCCAGCTGCTGCTTTGATCATAGCGCGCAGTTTGGCGATCGCGGGCGAGCCATCCGGGCGCGGCCCCAACGCGACGGCCTGCTCGCGTGAACGCGAAAGCGTCCGCGCCGCTGAAGTCTTTCGGTGCGCGCATGAGCAGCGAGCCGGACGCAAGAATACGCGACACGACGAAGATTCCGCGCATCGGTTTCATCATTCTATCCGCAGCCGGCATCGTACCTGGTTGGCAGTTCCTGACAAGTCTAATCCGGGCTGCGGCAATGACGCCGGTAGAATCAATACCCGAATTATGCATAACCTTCGATTGCACAATAACTTGCCTAATTCGTGGTATAACATGAAAGTTGGAGGCGTAGGTGTGGCTTCGTTCGGCATCGGTCGCGAAGTTACGGCAGACAGCGGATCGGCAAAGGGCCTTGCGCATCGACGACATTTCCCGCGACACCAGAATTGCGCCGCGCTTTCTCGAAGCGATCGAAACCGAAGACTATTCCAGTTTACCCGGCCTGATCTTCACGCGAAACTTCGTCCGGCAGTATGCAGCTGATGCTGAAACTGGATCCCGATCCGCTGCTGGCCGAATTGCCCAAACCGGACGAATCGACCGCGCCGCTGCCGACTCCGCCCGCGCACCCGCGCGCCCGATCGTCGTACCAGCGGGATCGTCAGATCCGCGCATTTGCCATCGCTATTGCCGGCCTGTGCTGCTGCGCGCTCGTCGGCGCTCGGCGCATACCTGGCGTCGCATTACTACTCCATTCGGCATCGTCGCGCGCGAATCCCGGCCCGCAGCAGTACAGGCGGCCAGTCGCGCTCCCAGCGCCCGTACAGACAACCACGGCGTCGCGCTGCCGCTCCCAGTCCGCCGAATGTTCCTCGGCCAGCCTCGGACTGGCCTCGACACCGTCGGTCACGCACCCGGCCCTACATGCCGAAAGCGCCTGCCGGCATCCGCGCCGGTCCAGGTTTCACTCACGGCGCCATGCAGCCGCGCGTGGGTGCAGGTGAGCGCCGACGGCAAGACCACATTCATCGGCACGCTGCAGCCGAACGAAACCAAAGAATTTCCGCCGCCGAGCAGGTGAAACTGCTGACCGGCAACGCCGGCGGGCTCTGACGATTTCGCTGAACGGAAAAACGCTCGATTCGCTCGGCCGCCGGGCCAGGTGCGCGTGGTCAGGCTGACGGCGGAAGGTCCGCAGTTCCTGCCGACAGATCCCCGCCCGCCCGCGTCCCGATCCGCTCTAGCCGCGCGCCGGCGGTTGCGCAGCGCTTCGCGCCTTTCCGCCAGCAGCAGGCGCCTTCTCTGCCGCTCCGCGATCAGCAATTCCTGGCGCCGCCGCTGCTTGGTGCGGATATCGACCTTGCGCCAGAATTTATTGAAGTAGCGATCGCCGACCACAGCGAGAACAACACCACCACATAAAGCGCCAGATTCGCCCATCGGCCGACCCAGCGGGTGATGAATGCTGATCATCAGCAGCGAAATCGCCAGCACCTGCGAGAAGGTTTTGGTCTTGCCGAGTTCGCTGGCTTTGATGGTGTAGCCTTCCACCGCCGCAATACTGCGCAGGCCGGAGACGGCAAACTCGCGGCCCACGAGCAGCACCACCAGCCAGCCCGGAACCACCCGCACCTGCACCAGCGAAATCAGCGCCGCCGAAACCAGCAATTTGTCCGCGATCGGATCGAGCAGCGTTCCGATGGTCGTCACCTGCCCCCAGCGGCGGGCCAGATAGCCGTCGAGCAGATCGGTCGCGGCCGCCACCCAAAAAATAATCAGCGCGACGACATCATTTGTGATGACAGCGCCGTTCCAATGGAGTATGATTCTTTCCTGTACCAGCACCGCGACGAGTAGCGGCACAAAGAAAATCCGCGCAATGGTGAGGGTGTTCGGAAGATTCACTCGGCCCCTCCGCAACTGTGGAAATCGCGATGAATTCAATCTGAGCGCGCTTGTCCGCAGGTCGGCGACCGCTATGTCGACGTTCGGTGTGCTAACGCTCATCTTGATGAATCGCTTAGGGCGATTGCTGCGTTTTGGTTCAAAGCCGTGCAACATCTGAAATACCAATGCTTTGCGCAGCTCCCGAATTCACTTGTGCACAGAATTTTCCACAGCGCGCGAGTGGAATTCCCGACCAGATAGCGGCTCAGCCGCCGGCGGAGCGATTCGGGCGCATCGACCTCCATCTCGCATAAGTTCCCATCATAATCCTCCGCGCGCACTCTGCCACGCTCGTGTAACAAAGCGATGGCGGCGCCGTCGCGCAGCGGGATGCGAAAACGCACAGTTTCGACCGCATCGAAGGGAACCACCTCATCGATCGCATCGAACAGCCGCGCAAGCCCTCGCCCGTCAGGCCGCTGACCATCACCGCGGGCGTCAGACGGATTCTGCCCGGCACCGCTCGAGCAGCGCGCGCCGCGCCAGACGGCACGACACTGGCGTCGCATGCTTCGCGGGTCCAGGCGGTCCGCTTTGTTCAGCACCAGAATCTGCGGCGTCGCGGCCGCGCCGATTTCGCCCAGCACCCGGAATACTTCCGCGACATGCTGCGCCGCCTGTTCGGAAGAAACGTCGACGACGTGAAGAATCAGCGCCGCATCGGCCACTTCTTCGAGCGTGGCGCGAAAAGCCTCGATCAGCGTTGTCGGCAGATTGCGCACGAAGCCCACCGTATCGCTCAGCAGAACGCGCCGGCGCGAAGGCAGCGTGATCGACCGGATGGTGGGATCGAGCGTGGCGAACATGCGCGCGTCGGCCAGCACGCCCGCCGCGCGTAAGCCGGTTGAACAGCGTGGATTTGCCGGCGTTCGTGTAGCCCGCCAGCGAAACCGTGGGCACCGGAACCGCGCCGCGCTTTTCGCGATGCAGCGCGCGGCCGGTGCGCACCTTCTCGAGATCGCTGCTCCAGCTTCTTGATGCGCGTGGCGATGCGCCGCCGGTCGGTTTCGAGCTTGGTTTCGCCCGGGCCGCGCGTGCCGATGCCGCCGCCCAGGCGCGAGAGCGCATGGCCCTGCCCGGAGAGCCGCGGCAGCATGTATTTCAATTGCGCCAGTTCCACCTGCAGGCGCCCTTCCGCGGTGCGCGCGCGCCGCGCGAAGATATCGAGGATCAACTGCGTGCGGTCGATGACCTTGATCCCGATCGCGCTTTCGAGATTGCGCTGCTGCGTGGGCGTGAGATCGTGGTCGACGATCAGCACGTCGGCGCTGGTGCGCCTCCGCCAGTTCCTTCAGTTCCTGCAACCTTGCCGTGTCCGAGCAGCGTGGCCGCATCGACGACGGGCCGCACCTGGAAAGACTTCGGCCGACAATCTCCGCGCCGGCGCTGGCGGCCAGTTCCGCCAGTTCGCGAAACGATTCGGAGGCAGCGGCCGGACGCCGATCCGCGCCGGCGTTCAAAGCCCGCGAGAATAGCTTTTTCCGGAGGCTGCTCGAGCGAAATCGTCGGCTTCCGACCCTCTGCCTAACTGTCCGCGTGCTGGCCGCGACGGCCGCTGGCGACGACGCGCCGAGGCGTGCTCTGATGGATTGACGGTGCGACGTGCTGCTGAATGGCACGCGTGCGTCACCACGGTCGAAATGGCATGCTTGAAAATCAACTGTTCCTGATTGTTGGTTTCGAGCACGAGCGAATATTTATCGAAGCTCTTGATTCGGCCGGAAAGCTTGACGCCGCTCAGAAGGTAGATGGTGACCAGTCCCTTTTCCTTGCGCGCATTATTGAGAAAGCTGTCTTGTATGTTTTGCGCTGGTTTATCCATCTTGTTTGTAATTCCACGCCCTGATAAAGTCTTGTGTATTCGCGAGGCAGGGCCGATTATGCATTGTAACTCAGCCGCAACGTATTTTTCTGCACGGCTTATGACTTCGACTGGACAGCTAATCGAAACATGCACATATGCGCGCTTTGACCTCGATGACAGGACGACCGTATGGCATCTGTTAACAGACGGGGTCCGCGAACTTTGCGGCGGTCTGTTCGACACCCTCGAACCCAACGGCCGTGAATTCGCCTTCAACGAAGTGAAGCTGCTCGCGCCTTGCGTGCCGCCGAAGATCCTCGCCGGTGGGCCAGAACTATAAAAGCCATCTCGGTGATCGCAAGACGCCGAAGAACCCGGAAATGTTCTATAAACCGATCTCGTCTCTGCAGGACCCGCTCGGTCCCATCGAGATCCCGGCCGACGCCGAAGATGTTCATTCGAGGGCGAACTGGTCGTGGTGATCGGCAAGACCGTCCACAACGCCTCGCGCGAAGAAGCCTCGGCCGCCGTCTTCGGCGTCACCTGCGGCAACGACGTGAGCGATCGCAACTGGCAGCGCGGCCCGGCAAAGATCTGCAGTGGTGGCGCGCCAAGGGATGCGATACGTTCGCGCCGCTGGGTCCCGTGATCGTCACCGGGCCTCGACTACTCCGATCTCGTGCTGACGACGCGCCTGCAACGGCGAGATCGTGCAGCAGCAGCGCACCAGCGATCTGATCTTCGACGTCCCGACCGTCATCAGCTTCATCAGCCGCTACGTCACCCTCACGCCGGGCGATATGATCTACACCGGCACGCCGGGCAATACGCAGCGCATGAGCCGGGCGAAGTGGTCGAAGTGGAGATCGAAGGCATCGGGGTTCTGCGGAATCCCGTCGTCGCCGGCTGATTTCCGCCCGGCGTTTGTTTTTCGCCGGAGAATAAACCTCCGCTTGCTTCACTATCGCTTTGAACGCCGTCGATATCGCCGTCGTTATCGCCGTCGATATCGAAGATACTGCTGATTTCGGATCCGACGGACGATGATGGTCGGCGTCGGCGGCCTTCCGACAAATAGTCGACGGTCCGCTGCCTGGTTTTTATTCTCTCGGCCTTCGAATCGCCTCTCGTCCCTGGGCCGCCCTGTGATGATTTCCCTGAACCTGGTGGGGCCAGGCTTTCCAGCCTGCCGCCGGGTTTCCACCCGGCGTCTTCTGTGCCGCATGTCCCGCCTTCTTCGCCGGAGAATAAACCCCGCTTGCCTCACTAAGGCTATGGAGTGCCGCCACGGCCCCCAGGAGATCAATGCAAGCAACCGTATCGCCCGAGGCACCGGCCCTGGCCTCCGACAACCGCGCCGGTAAATACCTCACCTTCATCGTCGACCAGGAGGAGTTCGGCGTTGCGGTCCTGAAAGTCCGCGAAATCATGGGCATTCAGGAAGTCACCGCCGTGCCGCGCACGCCCGTCTGGATGAAAGGTGTGATCAATCTGCGCGGCAAGATCATTCCCGTCATCGATCTGCGCCTGAAGTTCGGACTCGCAGCGGCCCCTTACACCGAACGCACGTGCATCGTCGTCGTACAGATCCGCAGTGGCGCCGACCTGCTCTCCATGGGAATCGTCGTCGACGAAGTCTCCGAGGTTCTCACTATGAGCCCCGGCGACATCGAGGACACCCCCGATTTCGGCAGCGGCGTGGACACCGCCTACATTCTGGGCATGGCCAAAATCAAAGGCAAAGTCAAAATCCTTCTCGACATCGACAAAGTTCTGACCAGCCATGAAATCAGCGGCCTCGAAGCCGTACTGCAGTAAACAGAGGATGCAAAGTAACCGAGGATGCAAATGAAAACGATGACCGTTGGAAGAAAGATCTCGCTCGCCTGCGCTGTTCTCGCCTGCTTCACACTGGTGATGGGAGGCGTCGGCATGCTGAGCATCGGCAGCATGAATTCACACATTCATGATCTCGTCGAGGGTCCGATGCCAGGCGTTTATTTCCTGGGCGCGCTCGAAGGTGATGCCAAAGAGCAGAAGACCGCCATGCTCGAACACATCGCCGCCGACAGCCCGGCGCAGAAAGCCAGCCTCGAAAACACCGTAGCGGAACTTGAGAACAAGTTTCAGGCCGGAATGAAAGCCTACGAAAAGACGATTCAGACCCCCAAAGGACACGCCCAGTTCGAAAAGCTGGGGCCCGTGCAGGCTGGCGTTATGCACCAATGGAACGCGATTCTCCCCCTGAGCCGCGGCCAGAAATTCGCCGAAGCCATGGCGTTATGGAATGGCGACTTCGCCGCCGTACTGCGGCAGCGGGCTGAGCTCTTTACAGAGATGCTCGACCTCCGCAAAGAAGTCGGTGACGAACAGGCAGCAGCCGCTATTTCCCGCGGCACATCCGCGCAATTCTGGTCCCTTCTGGTTCTGGTGCTTGCCCTGGGCGCGGGTACCGGGCTTGCCATCGTCATCGTGCGCAGCATCAACGGCGTCCTCACGCGCGCTGTGACGGAACTCAGCGAGGGCGCCGAGCAGGTTTCCAGCGCCGCCGGGCAGGTTTCCGGTTCCAGCCAGTCCCTTGCGCAGGGGGCCTCCGAACAGGCCGCTTCTCTCGAGGAAACCTCCGCATCCAGCGAGGAAATGGCCTCCATGACCCGCAAAAACGCCGAGAACTCCCAACAGGCCGCCGTCGTCATGACGACCGTCAGCGGCAGGGTCACCGACGCCAACCAGACACTCGCCGGCATGCTGAAATCGATGCAGGAAATCGGCGAGCCTTCAGCAATAAGATCTCGCAAATCATCAAGGTCATCGACGAAATCGCCTTCCAGACCAATATCCTCGCGCTCAACGCCGCCGTCGAAGCCGCCCGCGCCGGCGAAGCCGGCATGGGATTCGCCGTCGTAGCCGAGGAAGTCCGAAACCTCGCACAGCGCAGCGCCCAGGCCGCCAAAGATACGGCTTTGCTCATCGAGGACTCGATTCAAAAGTCGGGCGACGGCAGCCGCAGGCTCGGCGAGGTCGCCGCTTCGATTCAGGCCATCACCGAAGGCGCCACGCAGGTGAAGACTCTGGTCGACGAAGTCGACGCCTCCAGCAAGCGAACAGGCCAAAGGCATCGGACAGATTTCCAAAGCCATTGCACAGATGGACACTGTGACCCAGCAGACCGCGGCCAATGCCGAAGAGAGCGCTTCGGCGAGCGAGGAACTGAACGCCCAGTCCCAGGCCCTGATGGCAGTGGTGGAACAGCTCCGCACTCTGGTGGGAGCCCAGTCCCGCCATGTCGCGATCTTACCCAGAACCAAATCCCTCAATCAGCCTCCTGTTCCGCCGCTCCACCGTCAGCTCGCTGCAATCCCTGTACCTGCGGGCCGGAGCGTGGATGTGTTTCCTCTCGACGAGAGCGAGTTTAAGGAGTTCTGATCGTGTCCGCCGTGCTCCTGCCGCCGCCGCAGTCAACAACGCTGCACGAAAAGATCGAAGCGCTCGCCCTCGAAGTCACACTTCGGGACCTGACGGCGGCGGAGCACGCCGCTCCTCTGCTGCCGGTCCTCAACGCCATCCGTCGGGAAGCTGAAACGCGCGGCCTGACGGCGCTGGGAGCCGCTGTCGCGAACGTGCCTGATTCCGAATCCGGCTGGCGGGACCTCGTCTCCACCCTGCAGATGCTTGAGATGCCCGCCGCGCCCGCTCCGGCTCCCTCCGCTCTCAATGAGGATCCCGAACTCGTCGGCGATTTCATCCTCGAATCACGCGAACACCTCGCCGCTATCGAAGCCCGGCTCCTTGCGCTCGAGCAGGACCCCAGCGATGCCGAAGCCATCAACACGATTTTCCGCGGCTTCCACACCATGAAAGGTCTCGCCGGCTTCCTCGAATTCGGCGCCATCCAGTCTTTTGCGCACGAAACCGAGACCCTGCTCGATCTCGCACGCAACTCGAAGCTCACCGTCGATTCCGCCCTGATCGACATCATTCTGCAGAGCGCCGACCACATGCGTCACCTGCTCGCCGCCGTCGAAAACGGAACCGCACCACCCGACAGTGCACCGCTGATCGCCCGCGTCCGCGAACGCGTCGCCAATCCGGCCGTGAGCGCCCGGCCCGAGAGCGATCTCCTTCACCTGGCGCAGGCCATTGCCGAGCCGCCTCAACCCGAATCGTCGCCGGCAGCTCCCGCAGTTGCGGACACTGCCGCCGGACCTCGCCTTGTCAAAGTCGATACCGTTAAGCTCGACTACCTTGTCGAAATGGTTGGCGAGCTGGCGATCACCCAGGCTCTCGTCCGGCACGATCCGGACATCGCCGCTCTCCACAACACGCGCATCGGCCGCAATCTGGGCCAGCTGAACCGCATCACCGCCGAAGTCCAGCGCGTCGCTATGGCCATGCGCATGATTCCGATTGGCCAGCTCTTCGGACGCATGGCTCGTCTCGTCCGCGATCTCGCCCGCAAATCCGGCAAGCAGGCCACTCTCGAACTTTCCGGCGAAGACACCGAGCTCGACCGCAACATGGTCGAAGAACTCGCCGATCCCCTCATGCACATGATCCGCAACGCGGTGGATCACGGCGCCGAACTCCCCGAGGCCCGCATGGCAGCCGGCAAGAACCCTGTCGCGCGGCTCGGCCTGAAGGCCTGGCACACCGGCGGCTTCATCAACATTGAAGTTTCCGACGACGGACGCGGCCTCGTGCGCGAAAAAATCCTGGCCAAAGCCCGTGAGCGCGGTCTTGTTGCCAAGCGGCGACAACCTCTCCGATCCGGAAGTCTTCGCCTTTATCTTCGAACCCGGCTTCTCCACCGCGGAAAAGGTCACCGACGTTTCCGGCCGCGGCGTGGGCATGGACGTCGTGCGCAAACAGATCGCCAAACTGCGCGGCCGCATCGACATCGCCTCGCGCCCGGGTGAAGGCAGCACCTTCACCATCAAGCTCCCGCTCACGCTTGCAGTCATCGACGGCCTGATCGTCGGTGTCGGAAGCGCCGCACAGCACCGCTACATCGTGCCGCTCTTCGCCGTCCGCGAAATCTTCCGCCCGGCCCCGGACGCGCTCTCCTGCGTCCCCGACGGCGGCGAAATGGTCCTCATGCGCGGCTCGCTGCTGCCCATCCTTCGCCTGCACCGGCGCTTCGACATCGCCCCCGCCTCTGAAGACCCGTCCGCCGGCATTCTCATCGTTATCGAAAGCGATCGCCGCACCTTCTGCCTGTTCGTCGACGAGCTGCTCGGCAAGCAGGAGGTTGTGATCAAGAGCCTGGGCCCGGCCTTCAAAGACGTAACCGGCATCTCCGGCGGATCCATCCTCGGCGACGGCCGCGTGGGGCTCATTCTCGACGTGGAGGCGCTCTTTTGAAGCCCCCTCCGCTGCCGAAGCTCCGGCTCTTACCGACCGCGAGATCGAAAACATCGTCGACCTCGCTTACCGCACCTGCGGCATCGATCTTCGAAAAGGCAAGAAGGAACTGATCCAGGCCCGCCTCGGCAAGAAGATCCGTGAGGGCAACCACGCCAGCTTCCGCCAGTACTACGACCACGTCACCGCCGACCGCACCGGCGAAGAGCTGCTTGCCCTTCTCGACGCCCTGACAACCAACTTCACCTCGTTCCTGCGCGAACCCGTTCATTTCGATTTCCTGCGCCGCCATATCGTTCCCTCTATCACCGGCCCGATCCGCATCTGGAGCGCCGCCTGTTCCACCGGCGAGGAGCCCTGGACGATCGCCATGTGTCTGTTCGAGGAGCTTGGCGCCGCCGCGGCGAACCGCGTTCACATTCTGGCTTCCGACATCTCCACGCGCGCGCTCGCAGCCGCCGCCCGCGGCATCTACGAATCCGGCCGTTTCCGCGACTTCCCCCCGGACTGGCGCAGTAAATATCTTCTTCGTGGCGAAGACCGCGCCGCCGGCTTCTACCGCATCAAACCCGCCGTCCGCAGCCTTGTGGAATTCACCCGCCTGAATCTGATCGAGCCATTCCCCGCCGCCCAGCCGTTCCACGTCATCTTCTGCCGCAACGTGATGATCTATTTCGACAAGGAGACCCAGGGCCGTCTGGTCAACCGCCTGGCTTCGCTGTCTCGATCCCGGCGGCTAGCTGCTGATCGGCCATTCCGAATCCCTGACTGGCATCTCGCACCCTTACGAATACGTCGAGCCCGCCGTCTACCGGAAGGGTTCATGAACGTCGTCGTCGGCGTCGGCCGATTGCTGCGTCACCTCCAATACCGAAAGCGTGCTGATCACCTATGCGCTCGGCTCCTGCGTCGGCCTCTCCGTCTACGATCCGGTGGCGCACGTCGGCGGGCTGCTGCACTTCATGCTGCCCGATCGCGTCTCCCGGCGCCGCCCAATCCGGCAAGAGCCCATGGATGTTCGCCGACAGCGGTATTCCGATGCTGTTTCGCGAAGCCTACGAACAGGGCGCAAAGAAAGGCCGCCTGCGTGTCCGCGCGGCGGGCGGCGCGCAGATCATGGACGACAGCGGTGTCTTCAATATCGGCCAGCGCAACTGCGTCGCCCTGCGCAGGATCCTCTGGAAGGCGGGCGTCATGCTTACCGCCGAGGAAATGGGCGGCAGCCAGCCACGCACCATGCGGCTCGAAATCGCCTCTGGCCGCGTCATGCTGCGTTCGCCCCGCGATCCCGCGGAAAAGGAACTCTGATCCAATGGCTTTTCAGATTCTCATCGTCGACGATTCCGAAACCATGCGCGAATTCATCATTCGCGTCATCAACCTCTCCGGCTTTGATATCGGCCGGTGCCTGCAGGCCTCGGACGGCCAGGAAGCGCTCGAAGTCCTGCGCTCCAGCTGGGTCGACATGGTTCTGACCGACGTCAACATGCCCATCATGAACGGCGAGGAGCTTCTCGAGTGCATAGAAGCCGACCAGATGCTTCGCACCATCCCGGTGCTTGTCGTGTCCACTGATGCCACCAGTCATCGCGTCGACCGCATGATGGCGCTGGGCGCGAAAGGCTACGTCGCGAAACCCTTTGCACCCGAAACGCTCCGCCACACGATGGAACAACTCCTGGGAGTTCCGCAATGAGTAGTCAGGTCGTGGAATTCCTCCCCGAGGCCGCCACCCGTACTCTCGAAACCATGTTCTTCTCCGTGCCCGACGCCGTCTCCGCTTCACCCCGGCGTCCGACAGGCGACCTCATCGCGGCCACAATCACCTTTTGCGGATCGCACCGCGGCCTCTTCGGCCTCCTCGTGTCCGAGCCTCTGGCCCGCACCTTCGCCGCCAATTTCTTCGGATGCGACGACGACTCCGGGATGGGCTCCGGCCAAGTCACCGGTGTCATGGCCGAACTGGCCAACATGATCTGCGGCGCGGCCCTAACGCAGTTCGATTCCGGCGCGGCGCTCGATCTCGCTGCTCCCCGGACATTCCGCCTCGCCGCCACCGAGGCGTCGCCCGGCTTCATCTCCGGGTCGCTGTCCACCTGCTGCCTCGAATTTCCCGAAGGCACACTCGTTCTCCACCTGTCGTTCAGTCAAAAATGATCCCCGGCCGCAAAATCCGCGTCCTGATCGTCGACGACTCCGCCATCGTCCGCAAACTCCTTAGCGAAGCGCTCGCCGCCGAGCCCGACATCGAAGTGGTCGGTACCGCACCCGACCCCTACGTCGCCCGCGACAAAATCCTCGCGCTCTCGCCCGATGTCCTGACGCTCGACATCGAAATGCCGCGCATGGACGGCCTCACCTTCCTCCGCAAACTGATGGTCTTCCGGCCCATGCCGGTAATCGTAATCAGTTCGCTCACACAGGCGTCCTGCCAGATCGGCCTGGACGCGCTCCACGCGGGTGCGGTCGAAGTGATGGCCAAGCCCGGCGGACCCAATTCTGTCGGAGAACTCAAATCGACACTCGCAGCGAAGATCCGCGCCGCCGCCGTTTCGCGAGTCCGGTCTGCTCACCAACCCGAAGCCGCGCTGCCGCCCGGGCTCCAAACGTTTGAAAAAGCCGACCCCCGCGCGCTCATCGGCATCGGCGCCTCCACCGGAGGCACCCAGGCCATTGAAGAGGTTCTCACCCGCATGCCGGCAGGCTCACCCGGCATTGTCATCGCGCAGCACATTCCTGCAGGTTTTTCCCGCGCCTTCGCTGAACGCCTGAACCGCTGTTGTCCCATGCGCGTGGCTGAAGCCTCCGATGGCGACCGCGTCGAACCCGGTCTCGCTCTCATCGCGCCGGGCAACTTCCACATGCTCGTTCGCCAGTCCGGCGGCTCATACCGCGTAACCGTAAAGGACGGACCGCTCGTCTGCTACCAGCGTCCTTCCGTTGACGTGCTCTTTTCTTCCGTCGCCGAAGCCGCCGGCTCGCACGCAGTCGGCGCGCTCCTGACCGGCATGGGTTCCGACGGCGCCCAGGGCCTGAAGAAAATGAAATCCGCCGGCGGCCACACCATCGCGCAGGATGAAGCCAGCTGTGTCGTCTTCGGCATGCCGATGCAGGCGATTCGGCTCGGCGCTGCTGACGAAGTTGTCCCGCTGAACTCCATCGCCCGCGCCATCTCAAACGCCCTCATTCCCGCCGGCGTTTAGTGGGGCGCCTTTCCAGGCTGCGGACTCGCTTTCAAGCGGGTCCATCCGGCTGCAAGCCGGACTGGCAGTCTGCGCATCCCCTCGGGCGTAATCCACCCGCCTGGCTCATCCCAATGACTTTTCGCGATTCACCAACGCCGGTGCGGGTTGTTTTCGAGAATCTCGAAGACGGCATGACCATGGATGAAACCGTCGCGCAGGAACCGGTTTCGCGGGAAGAGATCCTGGCGGTTCTCGACTTCGCGGCTCACAGCCTCGACAAAGCACCGCGCTTTTAGCCAGTGCTGGTGCTCTTCGACACAACGCGCCGCGCGGCCTTACTGGAAACTGACCAACCCGCGGCTACTTCCGATAATCCGGACCCAATAAGAAGGATGAACGCGTGTACCAACAGGGTACGCTGTCGTTTTGCGCATGAGCGTTGCAGAAGATGTCGACAAACTAAACTTGATCGCTGCTGACCGTCATGATGAGTCTTTGCGCCAGTCGAGCGGGGCCTCACAGGTCGTCTTGGATCAACTCTGTCAGGAGTTCGCGACTAACCCACAAGAGACCGACCCGCGCGTCCTGTCTCTTAGCAATGCCGCACGCGCTATTTTACTGTCTTACGGGGGATGGTGCGCTGCCGAAGCCATACGCGAGAATTCGACCGGCAGAGTCGCGAACGGCCTTAGTGCGCTGGTTATTGAGGGCGGAGTTTCGGACGTCAGAGATACGATCAGGGCACTTGCCAGGCTGTTTCACAGCGCGTCCCTGCTAAGGATGGACACCACTGCCCTCTTCGATCAATTCGCCCGCATGTGCCCAAGCGAGCGGGTCGCGGCTGAGTTCAGGAGATTCTCGGTTACTCCGGGGTCACGGTCGACCAATCTTCGCCAATTTGGCTACCGGGCTTCGGGAACAGGAACAAAGTTCCGATACGAGGAGAACGAAAGTTTCACGAGCGCATTGCGTATGTACCTGACCGCGCCGAATTTAAAGCTGTCGCAACGCGTTTGGTTCATTCTCAGACTCCTACGACATTTCTGGCTGCAGCGCTGAAAAACAGCGAAGCCCGGCCCAATACTGCGGGTCATACGTCTCGCGGCGTCCCTCAAAGTGTAAGTATTGAAACTGCCCGGGAATCAATAAAAACAGGACTTGCGAAGTCTCGAAAGTCAGTCTCGAAACGGCTGCGCAAAAATTCCGCAGGTGGCCTGAAACTCGCGGTGCAACGATAGAGTCTTGCCCGCTTTCTGCGACGTCAGCCTGCCCGTCCCGCTCGACCAGGCTTTCACTTACTCGCTCCCTCTGACTCTCCAGCATCGCGTCAAGTCCCGGCGCGCGCGTTCTCGTCCCCTTCGGCGCACGCAAACTCACCGGCGTCGATCCTGCGCGTGCACGACGACCCGCCCGACGCCGCCCTCAAAGACGCCCTCCGCCTGATCGATCCCGAACCCGTCCTCGACGACGAACTGCTCGCCCTCGGCAGCTGGATCTCCGGCTACTACTGCGCGCCGCTCGGCGAAGTTCTGCGCTCCATGCTGCCGCTGGCCTCCGAAATCCGCTCCGGCAAAAACTATTCGCTGACCGACGCCGGCCGCGACGCCTCGCGCCAACTTTCTATCCACCCGCAGCCGAAGACGACGCCATGAATCAGCTGTTGCAGCTGCTCGCCGCGCGCTCGCTCTCCGCGGCCTACATCAAGAAAAAATCCCGCTCGCCGACCGCATTCTGAAATCGCTCGAACGCCGCGGCTGGATCGCAGTCCGAAGAAGTCTCGCACGACCGCGATCCCCTGCGCGCGCCCTCCGCCAAACTCCGCATCGCGCTCGACCGGCACCGAGCCGCAGGGCAAAATTCCCAAAGCCGAGCGCGAACTCGCTGGCCTATCTCGCGCTGCATCCCGGCTCCCACAATCTCGCCGATCTCGAACCTCTCGTCCACAACGCCAGCCAGGCCGCCCGTTCGCTCGCCCGCAAACAGGCTGGTCACGCTGACCGCCGAACCGTCTCGCAATCCGGGGCGCCCCCATCCGCGCCCCGCACGAGCTCAACGCCGCGCAGCGCAACGCCTTCGATCTGATCGACGCCGGCATCGCCACACGAAAGTTCTGCACCTTCCTGCTCCACGGCGTCACCGGCTCCGGCAAGACCGAGGTCTATCTCAACGCCATCGACGCCACGCTCGCCGCTGGCCGCAGCGCTCTGCATGCTGGTGCCCGAAATCGCCCTGACGCCCGCCGTCGCCGGCCAGTTCTATGCACGCTTCGGCGACCGCGTCGCCATCCTCCACAGCGCCTTCAGCGACGCCGAGCGCGCCGGTCAGTGGCGCCGAATCCGCGCAGGGCGGCGCGCAGCGTCGTGGTCGGCACGCGTTCCGGCGTCTTCGCGCCCGTGCGCAATCTCGGCCTCATCGTGGTCGACGAAGAACACGACGCCAGCTACAAGCAGGAGGAAACCCCGCGCTATAACGGCCGCGACGTCGCCATCGTGCGCGCCCAGGCCGCCGAACGCCTGCGTGGTGCTGGGCTCCGCCACGCCCAGCCTCGAAAGCCGCTTCAACGCCGCATCCGGCAAATACACTCTGCTCGAACTCCCCGACCGCATTGCCGAACGTCCCATGCCCGAAGGTCGAAGTCATCGACATGCGTCAGGAGTTTCTCGAAACCCGCAAACACGCCATCTTCTCCCGCGCGCTCATCGACGCCATTCGCGAGCGCCTCGCCAACAACGAACAGGCCATGATCCTGCTCAACCGCCGCGGCTTCTCCACCTTCGTCGCCTGCCGCTCCTGCGGCGAGCGCGTCCAGTGCGTCAACTGCGCGGTCACGCTGACCTACCACCGCCGCGACCGCCGCCTGCTCTGCCACTACTGCGGATACGCCGAAAGCGTTCCCTCCGTCTGCCCGAAGTGCGAGAGCGAGCACATCCACTTCATGGGCTCCGGCTCCGAGCGCGTCGAAGACGAACTCCACGGCGAATTCCCCGAAGCCCGCATCGCCCGCCTCGACCGCGACACCGTCGCCGGCAAGCGCCAGTTCGAAGACATCCTGCAGAATTTCCGCGAACGCAACTTCGACATCCTCGTCGGCACGCAGATGATCGCCAAAGGCCACGACATCCCCAACGTCACTCTGGTCGGTGTGGTCTCGGCCGATGTCGGCATCGGCATGCCGGATTTTCGCGCCGCCGAGCGCACGTTTCAGATCCTGACCCAGGTCGCCGGACGCGCCGGACGCGGCGATCTCCCCGGCATGGTCTACATGCAGACCATCAACCCGGACCACTACGCCATCCGCTTCGCCGCCCAGCAGGACTACGCCGGCTTCTTCGAAAAGGAACTGCAGTTCCGCCGCTTCATGAAGTACCCGCCCATTCGCCGCCATGGCCAACGTGCTGATCCGCGCCGCGAAGCAGGAGGACGCCCTGCGCATGTCAACCGAACTCGGCCATCACCTCACACCCGCGCCCGACAAACATGCGCATCATGGGCCCCGCCGAAGCCCCCGTGCCGCGCCTCAAAGCCGAATTCCGTTATCAGATTCTGATTAAGTCCGGCAGCCGCAAAGATCTGAATGCACTGCTGAAGAAGGCCCGGGAATTCGCGCGCGCGCAGAAATGGAGCGCGACGGCACTCGTGATCGACGTCGACCCCCTGACTCTTCTGTAACGCCGGCGATCTTGTCGCCGGTTCTTTTTGGGTCAGCCCTGATGAGATGCCAGCAGATCGAGCATGTCATTGGCATGCTCCTCTTCCTTGCTCAGAATGCTTTCCATCATCGCCCGCGTAGTGGGGTCTTTCTCACCGAAGAAACGGATCAGCTCACGATAATGCTCGCACGCAATGCGTTCGGCAACGAGGTTTTCGCGGATCATTTCAACCAAATCCTCGGCCTTCCCGTACTGTGATGCCGAGCGTGTTGCCAGACCCTCGGGATCAAAATTCGGCGTACCGCCCAGCTGATTGATGCGCTCTGCCACCTGGCGCATGTGCCGTTGTTCCTCGGTCGCATGCTCGTCAAACTCTGCTCTTACGCTTTCGCTATGAATCCCGCTGGCAGCCACCGCATTCATTGTGTATCGCAGCACACAAACGATCTCAGTTGCCAGAACGCTCTGCAGTATGTCAATGGTTTGTGCAACGTCGCCCTCATAGTTCGACGTCACGGCTCCTTTTTCTATGCTTTCGCGGGCCTTCGCCCGCAAATGCGCCACGTCGGTAAGAAACGGCTGCTTTTCGTTTTTGTGCATGGGCTAACTCCGGGCTTTGGCCCAGCACGCCGCGTACCGATCTGTCAGCGCAATGTCCGCAGCCGGGCATCCGCCAGATGCGGTACGTTGTTGAACGACACCACGCGCGGCCCGTCGCGCCGCAGATCCATCTCTGAATACGCGGAATTGAATCCTGCCGCCAGCCGCATGATGTGTTTCGGCGCCACATCGAGCGCGCTGCCGATGCAGATTCCGATTGGCGTAGCCGATGTCACCACCGCAACACTTGCACACTCCGGCAACTCCGTCAGCGCGTTCCGCACCCGCACACACACGTCCTCGAACGACTCGCCTTCGAACCGAAACCGGCCCGCGATCCACGCATGCACCACCGTGACATCGCAGTTCCGCCACGTCCGATGCGCCGCCGAATGAGGGTCGGCTGAGTCGCATTTCAACTGCTCATACTCCGCGCGAAACTGATCGTCGATTTCCGCCAATTGCGGCCCCACCCCCGCGTACACCGCATCCAGATCGAACTCATTCCACCGCGCATCCACCTCGACCGGCGGCATCGCAGCCCCGCGCGTCTCCATCGCGCCGAGCATCTCCTCCGCCGTGATCTTCTGTCGTGTCAGCCCTCCGGTCACGACCACATCGAACCGATGCCCGCGCTCACCGAACCACGCGCCGAGGGCGCGCGCCTGCGTACGGCCCGTATCCGACAGATCGTCGTACGCCACGCGCGAACCTGCCTGTCCGTGCCGAATCAGCGTGATCACAAAACACAGAATAACCGCCGCCATGCGATAGAATCTCCGTAAAATATCCGCATCGAAGAGGTTCCTGAAAATGCAGAAGAAGTTCTCGCTCGTAACGGGCATCGGGCTGATCGCCGTTTCCGCTGTAGTCGCCCAGAATTCGAAGCCGATCACCGACGCCATACTCCACACCGCCGGCAAAACCGGAACCGAATGGCCTTCCTACGGCCTGACGCCGGGCGAGACCCGCTACAGCCCGCTCAATCAGATCAACGCGTCCAACGTGAGTCGCCTCGGCCTCGCCTGGTCCTACGACGTCGGCGACGGCGGTGGCAACCAGGAAGCGACCCCGCTTTACTCGAACGGCACGATATACAGCATCACCAACTGGAGCGTGGTCTACGCCGTCGATGCGCGCACCGGCAAAGAGAAATGGCGCTGGGATCCCGAAGTCAATCAGGCCAAGGTTCGCCCTAAGCTCTGTTGCGGCGTTGTGAACCGCGGCATCGCGCTCTATAACGGCAAGGTCATCGCACCGGTCAACGACGGCCGCCTCGACGCGCTCGACGCTGAAACCGGCAAGGTCGTCTGGGAATCGCGCGTGTCTTTCTCGCAGGAAAGCTACACGCTCACCATGGCGCCGCGCATCGCCAAAGGCAAGGTGATCATCGGCGTCGCCGGCGCCGAATATCCCGTCCGCGGCTTCTTCGCCGCATACGACGCCGACACCGGCGCCTTCGCCTGGAAGTTCTACACCGTACCAGGCGATCCCTCGAAGGGCTTCGAAAACGAAGCCATGAGTAAGGCCGCTTCCACGTGGGCCGACGGCTGGTGGAAGATGGGCGGCGGCGCCACCGTCTGGGACGCCATGTCCTACGATCCCGACGCCAATCTTCTCTACGTCGGCACCGGCAACGCCGGACCCTGGACCGAAGCCTCGCGCGGACAGAAAACCGGCGACGGCAGGGATAATCTCTACGCCGCCTCCATCCTCGCCGTAAATCCCGACAACGGCCAGCTCAAATGGTATTTCCAGAACGTTCCCGGCGACGAATGGGATTTCGACAGCGTGCAGCAGCTTATGCTCGCCGACATCACCGTCAAAGGCCAGCCGCGCAAAGCGCTCATGCAGGCCAACAAGAACGGCTTCTACTACGTGATTGATCGGGTCACCGGCAAGTTCATCTCCGGACAGCCGTGGGTTGAAGTGACATGGGCCAAAGGTCTCGACGAGGCCACTGGCCGCCCCATCGTCAACAAGGAAGCCTTCTACGGCGAAACTCCCATCCCGATTGCGCCCGGCCCCGGCGGCGCGCACAACTGGTCGCCCATGTCGTACAACCCGGCGACGGGCCTCGTCTACATACCCTCAACTACCACCGGCAGCTTCAACTATTCGATCGATCCCAAATTCGAATTCAAGCCCGGCCAGCAGAACATGGCGATTCCGATGTTGTTTGGTCCCAACGGCCCCGTCATTCCGGACAAGAAGCTCGACGCTCCGCCCACCATCGGACCGAAACTCCCTGCCGGCATTGAACGCGGCGCGCTCATCGCATGGGATCCCGCCACGCAGACCCGCAAGTGGATCGTGAACGGCGGCGGCGGCATCGGCGGCGGTACCGTCACGACAGCCGGCAACCTCGTGATTCAGGTTGTACCCGACGGACACCTGGTCGCCTGGAGCGCGGACAAAGGCGAGAAGCTTCTCGACATCCAGACCGGCCTGCGGGGCGGCATGGGGCCGCCGATCACTTACGAACTCGACGGCAAGCAATACATCACGCTGGCTGGCGGCACCGGCACGGTGCAGTACACGCCGCCGGGCGGCGCGCCCGCTCCGGGTCGAGGTGGTGCAGCCCCAGCCGCGCCAGCAGCACCGGCAGGAAACGGCGATGGCATCCACATCCAGACGCCTCCGGCAGGCGCCGCAGCCGCAGCGCCGCCGCCTAGCTTTGGCGGTGGACCGTCAGCCAAACCGAAGATGCTGACCTTCGTCCTCGACGGCAAAGCCGAGCTTCCGAAGATTGAAGAACCGAAGAAGTGATGTACCGCCGGCGGTCGAAGCCGCCGGCTCTTTTATCTCCTGTCCAGAATGCAGCATGCAACGCGATCAGATCGCGATTGCGCAGGAAGAGGCCTGCAAACTCCGCGAACGCATCGCCTCCGACCTCGCGGCAGACAAATCTAGCCCGCAGTCCTTGAAATCGCTGCAGACCGCCGAGCGCTCTCTCGAACGCTGTATGCGATCCCTCGAGCGTCATCTCGAATCGGGGGATACTACACCCGGCAGTGCCCGCACGGTCAGCCACACGACCGTCGTCTGGGCGATCATCTGCATGACGTTTATCCTCAGTTCCTGCTCGCGGCGCTCCGGAGCCACTCCCTCTCCTGACTTCGAGTGGAAATGGCCTCGCCCAGGGGACGTGTCACACAGTCTCAGTGACTCTGTGACCGCCACTACTTGCCGGTTCAAGAAAACCGCAATTGTGAGCTTTGACGATTCTCAGAACGGCATTAATTACTGGATTGCCCCAGAACCCGAGACCGATACTATGAGTTTTTCCGACCTTGGCACGAAAAAGCCTCGAATTGCGTACCGTGACCGTCAAGAAGACCTCGAGGTTGCTGGAGACGCTAACGGTCTGCTCACGCTCGTCAATCCATCGAATGCCGGCGCCGAGGTCTACGTCATCGACCGAAAAAGAGCGCTCCTGATGCACTCCAGTTTGACCCCCTTCTTCGGCACTCGCGGCGACATCGAGATGGGGATTGCCAATAAGCCGTGTCCATCATCACATGCTGAATTCCGCGCTCGGCGCCTACTCACGCCGCCGCTACTTTGAAAATCGGGTAATAGCGTTCGCTGGCATCGGGATCGCTCCCCTTAAGCACCATATGGTCGTGGGACTTGGGCCTTAGAGGTTCACCATTCTCCTCGTGGTACAGGGCTCACCGAAGCAACCAGCGGCCTGTTCGAGGCGCACAGTCATCTGGTTGGAATCGAGTGGGTCGCGTATATCTTCGGCACAGAACGAGATGATCATCGGTTCTTCCTTCTCTCTGAGGTGTTCGTAATCATAAATGGATCACAACTCAATAAGAAAGAACAATGAAACACGTGAAAAGGATGCGCTCGCTCAGGCGCTGATTCTTAGAACGCGCCAGACCAATCTTACTACAAACACGGCATCACTCACCCAGATCGAGGTCGGCCCCACGGAACGGTGAGTTCATAAAAAACTCGCGCTACGGCCAGTCCTGCGCGCCGTGAAAGATACGAGTAATTTCGACCGCTTCTTCCGTCACCAGATAAACCACGACATAGGGCAGCGGCGGGAAAACAAACTCGCGCCATCCCGGCATGCGGCGGCTTGTTCGGCCGACGCGCGGAAACTCCTTCAGCCGGTCGCACCCTTCGTAGATTGTTCCAGCCACCCGGCCGGCTGCCTCGGGGTTATCGATCGCGATGCGTTCGCAAATGCGTTGTAAGTCGTCAGCGGCTTCGGGCGACCAACGGATTTGCATCAGGAGGGTTGCAGAAACCGCTTCAGACGCTCGCCGACCTCCTCATGGGTCAGGTACTCGCCGCGGCGGAGCGACGCGTCGCCGCGTCTGACGGCAGCGATAAACCGGGCCTCTTCGTCAAAATACTGCGCGAGAACCTCTTGCACCAGTTCGTCAGGGTGGCGGCCCTGTTCCGCCGCCGATTGCGTCAATCTGGCTTCGAGTTCAGGCTGCGTGATGTGAATATCCATGTGTCGCCTCCTGTTATCAGAGTAGCGTTTATAACGTCGCGATGCCTAAACTCCCCGCCGTTACCCCGTTATCCCAATCCACCCCGCCAACCCACTATAATAGAAACTTAGAGGTTTCCCCTAACTTGACCATCCGTACTTTCCTCCGCTTTTTCCTCCACGCTCAGCTTCTTCCCGTGCTCGAATCCGGCGAGGAGACGCTGGTCGGCGGACAGGCCGTCATGGAGGGCGTCATGATGCGCGCCCCACACAGCTACTGCGTCGCCGTCCGCAAGGCCACGGGCGATATCGTCACCGAGGAACTCGCCATCCCGCGCCTCTCGGAAAAATATCCATGGGCGAAATACCCGATCATCCGCGGCCTCGTCACACTGGGCCACGCCATGGCGCTCGGTATGAAGGCGCTCAAATTCTCCACCAACGCCGCGCTCGACGACGGCTCCTCCGAAAAACCTACCGAGCTCCCCGCCTGGGTCACCTCGGTTCAGCTCATCTTCACTCTCCTTTTCTTCGTCGTCGTTTACAAATTCATCCCGCTCAAACTCGCCACCTACGTCTCCAACTGGGCCCCCTCCCTCAAAGGCCAGATCGCCTTCAATGCGGTCGACGGCCTCATCCGCCTCGCCATCTTCGTCGTCTTCCTCTTCGGCATCTCGCGCTCTAAAGACATCCGCCGCATGTTTCGAATTTCACGGCGCCGAGCACAAGGTGGTCTTCAACTTCGAATCCGGCAAGCCCGTCACCGTCGAGAACGCGCAGAAGTTCGTCACCTGGCATCCGCGCTGCGGCACCAGCTTCCTGTTCGTCATCATGCTGATTTCGATGCTCGTCTACATGGTCGTGCCCGCTCCGTACGTTCACCGCCAAAATGGTCGAGCGCATCGCGTTCCTGCCGCTGATCATCGGCCTCAGCTACGAACTCATCCGCTTCGCCGCCAAACGCCGCGGCTCGTTCCTCGCGCTGCTCACCGCCCCCGGCCTCTGGACGCAGCGCATCACCACCAAGCCGCCTTCCGACGAGCAGGCCGCCGTCGCCATCCGCGCTCTCGAAGGCGCCATGGCGCTCGAAGCAAAGCAGGGCGGCGAACTCGTGATCGCCTGAGCAGGAAGGTGATCCCGCCATGCAATACGCGCACAAACTGGACCAGCTCGAAAAGCATTTCGAAGAACTGACCGCCCAGATGGCCGATCCCGCCGTCATCAGCCGACGGCGAGCAGTATCGCAAGGTCTCGAAAGCGCACAGCGATCTCTCCGAAGTCGTTGCCAAGTACCGCGATTATCGCGAGGCCGCGGACCAGCTCGCCCAGGCCAAAGCCATGCTCGATGAGTCCGACCCCGACATGCGCGAACTGGCCACGCTCGAAATCGAACGTCTGGAGCCCGACGATCACCCAGATGGAAGAGGACCTCAAGATTCTCCTGCTGCCCAAAGATCCGCTCGACGACAAAGACGTCGTGCTCGAAATCCGCGCCGGCACGGGCGGCGACGAAGCCAGCCTCTTCGCTGCCGAAGTCTTCCGCATGTACACGCGCTACGCCGAAACGCAGCGCTGGAAGGTGGAAGTCACCTCCGAGCAGCGAATCGGCGGTCGGCGGCCTGAAGGAAGTTCTCGCGCTCGTCAGCGGCAACAAGGTTTACAGCAAGCTGAAGTACGAAAGCGGCGTGCACCGCGTGCAGCGCGTCCCGGCGACCGAGCAGCAGGGCCGCGTCCACACTTCCGCCATCACCGTCGCCGTGCTGCCCGAAGCCGACGAAGTCGAAGTCAAGGTCGAAGAGAAAGACATCCGCATCGATACGTTCTGCTCGTCCGGCCCCGGCGGCCAGTCGGTCAATACCACTTACTCGGCCGTGCGCATCACGCACCTGCCCACCGGCCTGATCGTCTCCTGCCAGGACGAAAAATCGCAGATCAAGAATCGCGCCAAAGCCATGCGCGTTCTGCGCTCGCGCCTCTATGAAATGGAGCTGGAAAAGCAGCAGGCCGCCATCGGCGCCGAGCGCCGCAGCATGGTGGGCACGCGGCGACCGCAGCGAAAAAATCCGCACTTACAACTTCCCGCAGAACCGCCTGACCGATCACCGCATCGGCCTCACCCTCCACCAGCTCGACCTCGTGATGGATGGCAAGCTCGACCAGATCTTCGAGGCCCTCACCGCGCACTATCAGGCTGAGAAGCTGCAAAAAGAAGGCGCCGCAGCTTAGAAGAGGCGGCACGGCTTCAGCCTGTGAGTATCCGCGATGACCATCCGCACAGCTCTCGAGCAGGGATCGGAACTCCTCGGGCGCGACGGCATCGCCGAGCCGCGCCTGACCGCCGAAGTCCTGCTCGGCCACGCCATCCACTGCGAGCGGGCTTACTTCTACGCCCATCCCGAACAGGAACTGCGCGAAGTCGAGTGGATCCACTACGGCCGCTATCTCGACGAGCGCCTCAAAGGCAAGCCGACCCAGTACATCACGAAGCGCCAGGAATTCTACGGCCGCGAATTCCGCGTCTCACGCGACGTCCTGATTCCCCGCCCCGAAACCGAGCTGCTTGTCGAAGCGATTCTGAAGCTGAACCGCGCGGCCGGCACCATTGTCGATGTCGGCACCGGCTCCGGCATCATCGCCATCACGCTCGCGCTCGAACTCGGCCGCCCCGTCATCGCCACGGATCTTTCGTTCGAGGCCTGCGCCGTCGCCCGACGACAACGCCGTCCGCCTCGGCGCGAACGTTCACTTCCTCGTCAGGCCGACTTGCTCAAACCCTTCGCCGACGCCTCCGTCGACATCGTCGTCTCCAATCCGCCCTACGTCCCGCTCTCCGACCGCGCCATCCTGCAGCGCGAAGTGCGCGACTGGGAGCCTTCCCTCGCCCTCTTCGGCGGCCCCTCCGGCATCGAAATCTACGACGCCTGATTCCCGAAGCGCGCCGCGTGCTCAAACCGGACGGCATCCTCGCTCTCGAACTCGGCTTCAGTCAGGTCGAAGCCATCACCCAACTCGCTTCGGCGTTCCCCCGGCGCGAAATCATCCCCGACCTCGCCGGCATCCCGCGCGTCCTGGTCTGTAACGCCGGCGGTCTTGCCGCCGGTTCTTTTGGCTCATGACCCGCACCATCTTCCACGTCGACATGGACGCCTTCTTCGTCTCCGTCGAAGAACTCTTCGACCCCGCGCTCAAAGGCAAAGCCGTAGTCGTCGGCGGCAAGAGCGAACGAACGCGGCGTCGTCTCCGCCGCCTCTTACGAAGCCCGCAAATTCGGCGTCCACTCCGCCCTGCCCCTGCGCACCGCTTACAAACTCTGCCCGCACGCCATCTTCGTCGAAGGCCATCCCGAGCGCTATCGCGAATACTCCGGCCGCGTCTTCGAAATCCTGCGCCGCTTCTCTCCGCTCGTCGAAATGGCCTCGGTCGACGAAGCCTATCTCGATATGACCGGCACCGAGCGCCTGCACGGCCCCGCCCTCCGCGCCGCCCACAACCTGCACGAAACCGTGAAAGCCGAGACGAAACTCAACTGCTCCATCGGTATCGCCACCTCGCGGCTCGTCGCCAAAATCTCCTCCGATCAGGCCAAACCCAACGGCATCCTGCGCGTCCTGCCGGGCGTCGAAGCGCGCTTCCTCGCCCCGCTCGAAGTCCGCAAAGTTCCCGGCGTCGGCAAGGTCATGGAGAAGAACCTCCACGCGCTCGGCATCCGCCGCATCGGCGATCTCGCCGCTCTCGAAGAGACCATCCTCGAATCACGCTTCGGCAAATGGGGACTCGCCCTCGCCGGCAAAGCGCAGGGCCTCGACGCCGGAGGCTGGTTTGACTCCGAAGTCGGCGAGCGCGGCGATCCGAAATCGATCAGCCACGAGCACACCTTCAACGTCGACACGAAGGACGCCGCCCAACTCGAAGCCACGCTGACGCATCTCGCCGAAAAGGTCGCCCGCCGCCTGCGCGAACACCGCCTCCACGCCCGCACCGTGCAGCTCAAACTCCGCTATTCCGATTTCTCCACCATCACGCGCGCCCACACCTTCGCCGCACCCACGCAGCTCGACATCGATCTCATCGAGCACTCCCGCAGTCTCCTCCGCGCCAACTGGGACACGCGCCGCGCCATCCGCCTTCTCGGCGTGCAGACCTCCGGCTTCGAAAAGGATCAGGGACAGCTCGATCTGATAGACGGCGCGCCGCTCCGAACGCTGGCGTCAGGCTCTGGAAGCCGCCGACCGACTGCGCGACCGTTACGGCGAATCCGCCGTCGCGCTCGGCTCCGGCATGCGCGGACGTTACCGCGAACGCGTGCAGGAAAACCCGGCAGCGCTCCCCGGCAAAGAACCTCGCAAAGTGTAATGCTGGCGGTCTCGCCGCCGGTTCTTTTGTTAACTCTTGACTTCCCGGTTCGTCGATGTTAATTTCAACGCAGGTTGCTAATTTTTAAACAAATGACCGAAACCCTCAGCCGCCGCGAACGCCAGATCATGGACATTCTCTTCTCCCTCGGCCGCGCCAGCGGTCCTGAAATCCAGGAGCGTCTGCCCGGTCAGCCGAACTATTCCGGCGTCCGCACCATCCTGCGCGTGCTCGAACGCAAAGGCCACATCCGCCACATCGAAGAAGGCATGCGCTACATCTACCTGCCCGTGAGGCCCGCGAAAAAGCCACCAAATCCGCCATCGAGCGCCTTGTCGCCACTTTCTTCGATGGCTCCATGAAAGCCGCGGCTGCCGCCTTCGTCGACCCCTCCACCGCGCAGCTCTCGAAAGAAGATCTGCTCGATCTGGAACGTATGATCCAGGCCGCGCCCGTAAGGAGAGAACATAATGCTGCTGGTCCTCGCACTCGTCCTCGCAAAGGTCACGCTGTTTTTCGCGGCCGCACTCGGGCTCCTTCCCTTCTCGAAGCCCGCCACCGCCGCCATGCGCCATCTGCTCTGCGTCTGTGCTCTCGCCGGGTCGCTGTTGCTCCCGCTCGCCGCACTGATCCCCTCGCGCATGTCCGCCGCATTCGCGATCCGCCTTCCCGCTGTCGACGTCACATCAACCGGCCATGCGATGGCCCGCGCGGCGAACTGGCCGCCCTCAGCGCTGATCCTCAGCATATGGGCGCTCGGCGGCATCGCTCTCCTGATTCGCCTCGCGATCGGCCACCTGCAGATGGCGCGGCTGGTCCGGTCCGCCACACCCGTTAGCTCGAACTCTCTCTACATCGCTGATGTCAGCGTCCCCGTGGCGTGTGGCCTTCTCCGCCCCGTGGTATTGATGCCGCGCGCGTCTTCGCATGGCCCGCATGGCAGTTCGAAGCCGCCGTGCGCCACGAACTCACCCACATCCGGCGAAACGATCTCTGGGCGAACTTGATCGCCCAACTCGCCTGCGCCGTCTGGTGGTTTCATCCGCTGGTCTGGATGCTCTCTTCCCGTCTGCGCGACTTTCAGGAAACCGCCTGCGACGATGCCGTTCTCTTCTCCGGTTTCGAACCCGCAACTTACGCCGAGGCCCTGCTCGCCGTGGCGAAAACCTCAACGCTTCAACCTTCCTTCCAGGATGTCCCATGACCACTCAAACGAACCTCAAATCCCGAATCGCGCGCCTGCTCGACCGCGGCATCGCGCGCACCACTTCACGCCGCAACCTGATCCGCACCACCGCGGCCTTCGCCATTGTTCTGGCCGCCTTCGCCACTGTCGGCCTGCGTGACGGCAGCGCCCAGGCGCTCCCGAACAGGTCTACACGATGGCCGAAGACGTCACCGCTCCGAAGCTGATCTACGAGAGGACCCGCAGTATACGGAGCAGGCAAAGCAGGACAAAATGGCCGGCACGGTGATGTTGACCATGGTGATCGGGACCGACGGGCTGGCGCACGATATCAGCATTGTTAAAGGAATCGGCGCCGGGCTTGACGAAAAGGCGATCGAAGCCGTAGCGAAGTGGCATTTCCAGCCCGGTACCCTGAATGGCAATCCGGTCCCCGTGCGCGCCAATATCGAAATCAACTTCAAACTGCTGTAACCGATGTACCGCTGGCGGTCTTGCCGCCGGTGGGGTAGTAAGCTGAAGGTTCGTGAGAGAACCCCAAGTCGTCGAAGCCGAACTGGTAGAGATCAGCGCCATGGCAGACGATGAAATGAAACTGAACAGCATCATCGTCTGGTGCGCCACACATCCGGACGAAGTCCCGCTCGCCATTCACCTCCTGCTGCCGGCAGGAAATCTCCTGCCGGCCAGTCGAAACAAGCCTGAGGTCGCGGGCTAGAATAGAACTATCCCCTTGAAAGTCGGTTTTGTCAGTCTCGGTTGCCCTAAGAACCTCGTCGACAGCGAAGTCATGATGGGCCAGCTCGCCGCGCACGGCCATGAACTCACCCCGCATCCCGATCAGGCCGACGTTCTCGTCGTCAACACCTGCAGCTTCATCGATCCCGCCAAGAAGGAATCCATCGACACCATTCTCGAAATGGCCGAGTACAAGAAGGTCGGCCGCGCGCAGAGGCTGGTCGTCGCCGGCTGCCTGGTGGAACGCTATCGCGGCGACATCCGCAAGGACATGCCCGAGGTCGATGCCCTCATCGGCACCAACGAAATCGACCGCATCGTCGCGGTCTGCGAAGGAATCGACGATCCGGCGGCGAATCCCGCGCCCTATCTCTATCACGACCTGACGCCGCGCATTCTCGCCACGCCCGCGCCATTTCGCCTATCATGAAAATCGCCGAGGGCTGCGACCATCCCTGCACTTTCTGCGTGATCCCGCAATATCGCGGCAAATTCCGCAGCCGCCGCTTCGAATCCGTGATTTCCGAAGCCACCCGCCTCTTTTCACAGGGCGTGCGCGAAATCAATCTGATCGGCCAGGACACCACCTGCTACGGCGAAGATTTCGGCCTGAAGGACGGCCTGGCGCAACTGCTCGCCCGCCTCGCGCAGATCGAAACGCCGCACGCCGAAATGGGTTCGCTTCCTCTACGCCTACCCGAACAAAGTCACGCAGAAGCTGCTCGACACCATCGCCGAACACGCCGATCTGGTCAAGTACATCGACATGCCGCTGCAGCACGCCAGCGCGCCGGTGCTGAAACGCATGAAGCGCGGCGCTTCCGGCGACATTTTCCTGAAGCTGATCGAACGCATTCGCCGCACCATTCCCGGCGTCGCCATCCGCACCAGTTTCATCGCCGGATTCCCCGGCGAAACCGAGGCCGATTTCGAAACGCTCTGCCAGTTCGTGGAGGCGGCGCAGTTCGACCGCCTGGGCGTTTTCTCCTATTCCGATGAAGACACCAGCGGGAGCTACGCGCTCGATGGCAAAGTCGACGGCCGCACCATCGCACAATCGCAAGCGCCGCCTGATGGCGATCCAGCGCAGAATTTCGCGCGCGAAAAATCGCACGATGATCGGCCGCGAAGTTGCCCGTGCTGGTGGAAGGCCCGTCGCCCGATACCGACCTGCTCTGGCAGGCGCGCATGTCGACGCAGGCGCCCGAAATCGACGGCATCGTGCTGATCAACGATTTCGAAGGCGCCGAGCCCGCGCCCGGGCCAGATGCGCACGCTGCGCATCACCGAAGCGCACGATTACGACCTGATCGGCACGCTGCTCGCATCGACCGAAACCGCCGCCGCGCCCGCGCCGCGCCGGCGACTCATTCAACATCGCGCCGGCCTTCGTGATTCCGAATCAGATTCCCGCGCGGTGATGCACTATGAAGTGTCCGATTTGCCAAAGGCCGGTGAATCTGACGGATCCCGACGCGCCGTTCTGCAGTCGAGCGCTGCCGCGAGATCGATCTGGGCAACTGGGCGACGGAGAAGTACGTCATCTCGACTCCCGCCTACGTCCCCAGCCCGATTATCCGCGAGCCGCGATGACAGATTACGACTGACGCAGAATAAGCCCGCCTGGCTCTTCGCCACATGGTTCGGTTGCGGATACTCGCCCTTCGCCCCCGGCACAGTCGGCTCGCTGGCCGCCATCGTGATCGCCTGGCCGCTCTCCCGCGCCGGATTCGGCAGTCTGCACTTTCTGATCCTCGCCCTCGTCGCTTCTCTACCCGGCAATCCGTGCCGCCGGCATCGTCGCGACCGCAATCCGGCCGCAAAGATCCGCAGATCGTCGTCATCGACGAAGTTCTCGGGCCAATGGCTCACGCTCGCCGGGCGCGCTGCGCTTCGATCTTCTGACGTTCGCCCTCGCCTTCGGGCTTTTCCGGCTGTTCGATATCTGGAAGCCCCCGCCCATCCGTCTGCATCGAGCAGATTCCCGGCGGCGCGGGCATCGTGCTCGACGACATGATGGCCGGCGTTTACGCCGCACTTGTCTTATTTCTGGTGGGATGGTTCAATCATCAGTCAGCGCTATGGCAAGCTCACGTCAGATATGGTTCAATCGTCAGTATATTCAATTCATAACCATGGCAATTCGCAAAGAATCCAACGGCAGGCCGGTGATCTCCCGAGTCCAGCCTGAAGCCGCCATCACCGGCGGCGAACTCTACATCCGCGGAAAGGGTCTCGCCACAGCCGATCGTCCGCACGTCACCATCGGCGACGTCGCTGCGCCGGTCGTCATCGGTTCCAGTTCGCTCGTGATCGTCAAGGTGCCGGAAGGCGCTTCCGCCGGCGAACTGATCGTCGAAAACGGCATGCAGATCAAGCGACGCCTGGACCTGCGACATCGGCATCCAGATCGCCGAAAACCTGCACCCCGTCACCAGTCCGGCGGTCGATTCGATCGGCAATATCTACACCACCTTCAGCGGATCGCGCGGCCAGAAGGTTCCGGTCGCCGTCTACCGCATCGATCTGAACTTCAACGCCACGCCGTTCATCAACGACATGATGAACGCCACCGGCATCGCCATCGGCCGCGACGGGCTCATCTACATTTCCAGCCGCTTCGACGGCGTCGTCTATCAGGTCACCCCCAGCGGCAACATGTCGGTTTTCGTCGAAGGCATGGGCGTCGCAACCGGCATTGTTTTCGACGACGAAAACAACCTGTACGTCGGCGACCGCAGCGGCACCATTTTCAAGATCAGCCCCAGCCGCCAGATCTTCGTTTTCGCGACCATCGAGCCGTCCATTTCCGCCTACCATCTCGCCTGGGGACCGGACCAGCACCTCTACGTCAGCGGCCCGACCACATCGAGCTTCGACGCCATCTACCGCGTGGCGGACAACGGCGACGTCGAGACGTTCTATCGCGGGCTGGGCCGTCCGCAGGGCATGGCATTCGACGCCGACGGCAATCTGTATTCGGCTGCCTCCTACATGGGCCGCAAAGGCGTCGTGAGAATCACACCCGATCGCAAAGCGGATCTCTTCGTCTCCGGGCCCGGCATTGTCGGCCTGGCGTTTTCGCCCATCGCGCGCCATGATCGTCTCCACCACCAACGCGATCTTCCGCGTGGATGTCGGCGTCCGCGGCTCAGTTAGCCTGTACCACCGGCGGTCTTGCCGCCGGTTTTAGTTCTTTATCCGAAACATGAACGCCGAAATCATAGCCGTCGGCTCGGAAATGCTGACGCACAAGCGCGTCGACACCAACTCCCTCTTCCTCACCGAGCAGCTGAACAATCTCGGCGTCGAAGTGACTGCCAAACACGTCATCGGCGACGATCTCGAGCGCCTGGCCGGCACCATCCGGCGCGCTCTTGGAGCCGCCCAGTTCGTGGTCATCTCCGGCGGCCTTGGGCCCACCGAAGACGATCTCACGCGCGACGCCGTGGCCATGGCGCTCGACCGCCGCCAGATTTTCAACGCCGCAATCAACGACGGCATCGAGCAGCGCTTTCGCGCCATGAACCGCGCCATGCCGGAAATCAACCGCCGTCAGGCCATGGTGATCGAAGGCGCGCACATCCTCTCGAACGACCGCGGCACCGCGCCCGGCCAGTGGATCGAAGAAGGCGGCGGCGTGCTGATGATCCTGCCCGGCCCGCCGCACGAGCTGAAATCGATGTTCACCCGCCAGTGCCTGCCGCGGCTGCAGCGCATCCTGCCGCCGCTGGCGATCCGCACGCTGGAACTGCGCATCTCCGGCATGTCGGAATCGGAACTCGATCAGGCCATCGCGCCCATCTACAAGCGCTACGAAAACCCGGTCACCACCATCCTCGCCCACAACGGCGACATGCAGGTGCATCTGCGCGCGCGCTGCTCCACGGAAGCGGAAGCCGTCGCGCTGCTCGCCGAAGTGGGCGCGAAGATCGACGCCGTGCTGGGCGACCGCATCTACTCGCGCAATGGCGATCCGCTCGAAGCCGTCGTCGGCCAGCAAGCTCGTCGCCTCTGCACGCCACTCTTGCGGTGGCCGAAAGCGCCACCGGCGGCGGACTCGCCGAGCGCATCACCAGCGTGCCCGGCAGCTCCGCCTGGTTCCTCGGCGGCTTCGTCACCTATACGAAGCGCATGAAGATCGAACTGCTCGGCGTGCCCGCCGAACTTCTCGAACAGTTCGGCGCCGTGAGCGCCGAGACCGCCGAAGCCATGGCGATCGGCGCGCGCCGCCGCACCGGAGCCACCTGGGCGGTCTCGGTCACCGGCAACGCCGGTCCCACCACGGATGGCGAACGAGGCGCCGGTCGGCATGATTCACGTGGGCTCAGCGGACCCGGCGAGACGGTGACGTTCCATCGCCACTGGCCGACCAGCGACCGTCCGCGCGTGCGCGCCTTCGCCGCGCAGATGGCGCTCGATCTCCTAAACCGGAAACTGAGCCACTAGCGCGCGCACCGCGTCGACACACAGCGCCGCCGCGTGTTTCGATTCATTCGAAAGGCCGCCGACGGCCCTTTCGACATCGGATGCGCTGAGCTCTCCTGAGCGCATTCTTATCCCGGCCCGCGATGAGTTCGGTCAGCGCTGACCCGGAGGCAATCGAAGCCGTGCACCCGCGAACCTTGAATCCTGTCTTCACCACCCGCCCGTCTTCGATCAGCACGGAGAGCCGAAGAATGTCCCCGCAAACGGGATTCGACACCTCAACCGTGATCGCTGGCGGCTCCAGCTCGCCCACATTATGTGGATTCGTATAATGTTCGATCAATTCCGGAGACATCTGGGTAACACGACCACTACTGTAACGCCGGCGATCTTGTCGCCGGTTCTTTATGTTCTGGCGAAGACGACTCCCGCACTTCACACCCGAAGGTCACTCGCTGTTCGTAACGTTTCGTCTTGCCGGAACGATGCCGTCACACCCTTCGGTGCTGCGGAGCGATGCCAATCCGGGCAAGGTCTTCGCACAATTCGACCGTCAGCTTGACCGCGCAAAATTCGGTCCGCACTGGCTGGCGGATGCACGCGTAGCGGACATGTTCGCGGAAGCGCTGCGCTATGGCGCAGAGACCCGCGGCGCCTATGAACTCGGCGCGTGGGTCATAATGCCGAATCATGTACATCTCGTCATCCAGCCGCATCAAGCTCTCCCCGAGATCATGCGCTGGCTCAAAACTGCAACGTCGAATCGCGCGCGAAAAATCCTCGAATTGCCGCCAAGCCCATTCTGGGAGCGCGAATATTATGACCACTGGGTCCGCTCTGGCGAAGAACTTGCACGCATCACGGCCTACATCGAACGAAATCCGGTCTCCGCCGGATTTGTATCGTCTGCCGAAACCTGGCCCTGGTCAAGCGCCAAAAGAACCGGCGACAAGATCGCCGGCGTTACATTAATCCAATGACCACGGTTGTCGCCGGCATTCTCCGCAGCCACGGCAAAATTCTCATCTGCCGCCGTCGCGCGGATCAGCCTCATCGCACTCAAATGGGAGTTTCCGGGCGGCAAGCTGGAACCGGCTGAATCTCCCGCTGCCGCTCTCATCCGCGAGCTCCGTGAAGAACTCGGCATCGAATCCGAACCCGGCGCTGAACTCATGCGCTACGAATTCGCCTACCCCGGGCAAAACCCAATCCTGCTGATTTTCCTCGAAGTCGCAAACTGGAGCGGCGCCATCGAAAACCGCATCTTCGACCGCATCGCGTGGGAGGACCCGCATTCCCTCCCCGCCTATGACTTCCTCGAAGGCGACGTACCTTTTCTGGCGGTTTTCCCGCAGGCTACTCCCCCGGAATAGAGAACGGCACTTCGTTACGCTGATTCAGCTTCTTCGTCAGCTCGACGATCGATCAGATCGAGCGCCGCCTGATTGTGCGTATTCTGTGTCGTCACGTAGTGCAGCGTCTTGTCTTCCACCCAGTACGCAAGCGCCGAATACACTTCGTGATTCTTGTACGCGATCAGATAGTAATTCTGCGCGGGGCCAATCGGTCCCCCTGAGGCCTGCACACCGGGATCGCCGGTATCAGGAGCAAAGCCCTGTTGCTGTGCATTCGTCTGCGCCGGAGGCGGGCCGCCGAAATACTGATTGATAATGACCGGCTGCTGCGTCGCCCCGGCCGGCGGAGGCGCGTACGGATCGGGAGGCACCGGATATGGTCCCGCGTACTGGCTCTGGTACCCGAGGTAGTCGTAGTAGTCCGGCACCCAAACTGAGTATGCGTATGGATACCCGTACAAGGGTCCGCGATACGTTCTGCTGGAATATCGGTTGAGGGCACTGTATCCCGGCCCGAACCCTCCCAGCGGACGGCTGGAGGCCCTCGCTGCACTTGGTCCGCCCAGAGACCCGGTCCGCATGCTGTACTGCGCCGCTGCCGGAACCACTGAAACCAGACCCGCGGAAATCAGCGCGCAGATCGTGACGCCGAGAGACTTCATGAGACCTCCCTCGAATTCAGTGTAACGCCGATTCATCGAAGCTGTTCTTCGATGAGAAAATGCTCCGCTCCGATCAGGGCTGTTTGGCCGGGGCCGGGGCCGCCGGTTTCGGCGCGGCTGGCTTAGGCGCGGGTGTGGACGTCATATTCGCCGACGGCCTCGCCACGTTCGTCACCGGAGGCGCGGTGTCATACATCGTAATGATGTCCCGCGTGATATCGATCGTACTCGACGCAAACAGAATATTGTTCGGCTGGCCGCTCACGTCGAACACCAGCGTCAACTGGTTTTCATTCGCGTATTTCTGCAGCACCTGCATCATCTTCTGGCCCAGTTCGTTCAGAACCTTCTGCTGCTCCTGATCCACGTCCTGCGCGCGCGTCGTCCGTGTCGCGCTGCAGAGCCTTGGTCATGGTATCGATATCGCGCGCCAGCGTGGCCTTCGCTTCCTCGCTGATGGTGTTTTCCGTCTTGCGGTACTGCTCCTGCTTCGCCTGCAGTTCCTGCGCTGCGCTTCTGCGAATTCCTGTTCTTTGGGCGCGAACTTCGCTTTCAGCTCGGCCACCGCCTTCTGGCCGTCCTTGGTGCTCAGCAGCGCGCTCTGCATATCGATCACGCCGATCTTACCGTGGTGCCTGCGCCCGCGCCGCGCCAGCGCCGCAGAAACACCAGCGAGATGCGCACCAGAGCTGCCGCCGGCAGCATGCGTTCACTTCTCACGTTTAAACTCCTTCGCAAACTCTGTAGCCCCGAAATTCAAGGTTAATACAACCGCTGCCCCCGCCGCTGCGACGCCGCCGTCAGAACGTCCTGCCGATCGTAAACCGGAACGTGCCGCGCTTTTCGAACAGCGGAAACGCCGTTCCGTAGGATGCAATCGCATTCTCGAGCGTCGCCGCATTCGGGAAACGTTGACGGATCGAACACAATCGGCGGCTGCAGATACTCCCGCACAACCGATCGGATTGTAGGCATAGTATACCCGGAACGGCGCATTCACAACCGGCAGGATCACATCGAACTCAAGCCCGGTCGACATGCGGACCTTCTGCGTTCCGGGTGCAATCTGAACATCGTTGGTCGAGAAATCCGCCTGCGGGAACTGTGCATTCAGATTCGCCACCTGCCCCGGATTCACCGTCAGCTGGTTCTTGTACAGAATCCGGTTCACGCCCGCGTCGAAGAACGGCACCAGCGAGATCGGCCCGACGATGCGGAATGCGGTATTCGAAGTTGAAAACCGCATGCGTGTCGCCGCCCGGCGTAATGATCTGATAGGTCGGGTACCGGCAGTGCACCACGTTCACCGCTGGTCAGACACGCCGTTCACAATCGCCTGTCTGCGTGCGCTGGCTGCCGTCCGGATTCAGCACGTTGATGCTCGCGCTGCTCGGCAGAAACGCGATCGGCGAGATGCTGAAGAAGTCGAATCCGCGGATGTCGTTTTCGCCGCCGATAAACGCTCGCGCAGAACGGCGGAGCGTCCTTGCCGCCGATAGCCCGTGACGGTCGTGGCCATGAAGTGAAACGCCAGCACGTTCTTGTGCCAGCGCGGGCTGACGATGATAATACTGCCCGTCGAACGTGGGCTGAATCGAGTTCACATTCGCGCCCAGCACGCTGCCCGACGCCTTGACCGAGAAGAAAATGCTCTTGCCCGCCGTCGGATTCATGAAAGCTGTTCTTCGAGTTGTAGCTGTACGACGGCGTGATGCTGAGCGTCTTGATGCCGTTCAGCGCATTCGGGTCCGTTCACGCGCAGAAAGTCGATGTAAGTGAAATAGGTCGTGGCGCCCGTGCGATTCCGGCGTGATGTTCGAGATGTCGTAGCCCGAGCGACGACCCCGAACCGCGCGAAACTGCGCAGGATCGGGTAGCTCACCGAAAACGTGATGCCCTTCGAATCCTGCACATAGTTCAGAATGTTGGCGCTGCCCAGCGAGTTGTAAAACGACTGTCAGATTCTGGCCGGTCAGCAGCGACTCCTGGCGCGCCTGGTTGTAGTTGTACCGGCTCAGGTAAACCGTGATTCCCGCCTGCAGCGGCCGGTTGAAAAGATACGGCTCCGTGAAGCCCAGCGTGACGCGGTCCTGCAGCGTTCCCACCTGCGCCTGCAGCGTCAGCGTCTCGCCCAGCCCGAGGAAATTGTTGGTGGAATAGTTGAGCGCCGACGAACGTTCCCGAAATGCCCGAAACGCCGCCGTTCAGGCTGATGGAATTTTTGCCCCGCTCCTTCACCTTCAGGTTGATATCGACCGTGTTCGTGCCCGGATTGCGCTTCAGCTCGTAGGACTCGTTCTCTTTGAGCGCTTCGAAATAGCCCAGCTGGTTGAGGCGCAGAATACTGGCGTCCCACAGCGTCGAGTTGTAAACGTCGCCTTCATCGATCAGGATCTGCGCGGCGGATGACCTTGTCGCGCGTCGTCGTGTTGCCGGTGAAATCGATGCGCCGCACGAAGAACTGCTTGCCTTCATCCGCGTTCAGCGTCAGATTGATCTTGTTCGAATTCGGAACGATGTCGATCTGCGGCTCCGCCACATAATCGATGTAGCCGAACTGGCTGTAAACCTTGGTCAGGTTCTTCAGGCCGTTGCGCAGCTTTCTCGGTCGAGAAAACGTCGCCCGGCTGCATCTGGAACAGACGCGCCAGAAAATCGGGTGACCGGAACAGCTTCACGCCTTCGAAATCGATTTTCGCGAGGTAGTAGCGGTTGCCCTCTTCCACCGGGCAGCGTGATGTCTTCCACCTTGCCCGGTTTGTTTTCCTTGATGCAGCGGGATATGGAAGCCGCCGTTGTAGCCGCCCACGTCGCGGATTTTCAGCGTCTGGTCCAGCGCCTTCGCGGTGAAGTAGCCTTCCTTCTGATAAGCGTCGCGCACGCGCTCTTTGTCTTCTTCCAGCTTCGCCGCATCGAAAGTCGCCGGGAACAGGTCTTCGAAGAAGATCGAATGCGGAATGCCGTATCGGCTGCAGATTCTTCATCGCGTCGAATCACCTCGCGCCGCGTGAACGCCTTGTTGCCGAGAATCGTGATCTCGCCGACCTTGATCTTCGGCCCTTCCACGACGTTGAAAACCACTTCGAGCGAGGAAGGCGGAATGCGGCGCAGCTCCGGAGTCACCGTCGCGAACTGATGCCCGTGCTCGGCCAGCAGTTCCTTGAGCACAACCGCCGCGTGGTTGACCACGTTCGGGTCGTACATCGATTCCACCGTCAGCCCGACCTTGCGTTCCTTGAACCGGTCGAGAATGTCCGATGTGGAAACCGACTTCGCGCCTTCGTATTTGATGTCGCGGATCACCGGCCGCTCCGTCACCACGAAGCGCACGATGACGCCGCCCGCTCGCCTTTCTCGGTTTCGAGCCGGATATCGTCGAAGCGGTTCGTGTTCCACAGCGCCATGAAGTCGCGGCGCAGTGTCTCTTCGTTGTAGACGATCGCCCACCTTGCTGAAAAGATCATCGCCCGCAAAGTGTCCTGCGGAACGCGCCGCGCGCCGCGGAATTCAATCCCTTCGATCGTGCCCGATCCTACCGTCGGCTGCTCGAATCCCGCCTCCGGCGCTTTCGGAGCCTCAAACTGCGGTGGAGTTGCTGCGCCCTGCCCGGGAGTGGCGGGCGCGCCCTGCGGTACGGCTTCGAAAGGATTATTCCGGTTCGGCTGCGCCGGTGGTTGTTGAGTTGGCTGTGGAGGCTGCGCCGGCGCGGGAGCCGGTGCGTTCTGCGCCGACAAAACCGCTGCCAGGACGCAGAGGTAAACCAGCGCAACTGTCAGGCTCATCGGCCTGATTGATTTCATGTAATCCCGATTCCTTTCCATCGAGCCCACAGCTCGCCGCGCTCTTTCTCCGGCACTGCCGGGCGTTGTGAGCGGTAAAGCAACGACGCGCACCGCGTGCCCCGCGTTTCCCCTTGCACGCTTGCGCGCTATCGGGTGGATTTCTCATTCTACCGGACTTGTCCTCGCGGCTCAATGTGCCCCGCCCGCACAGGTGGGCAACGCAGGCACGAACACGTTAACATCAACCTTGTGCTCATGGACCGCGCCAGCCTCGCCGTCCTGCAGGCTGTCTCTCATGTACTCAATGAGAGGCGCCCCTCGCCTCACGCTGTTAAAGTCGTCACCGAATATGCGGCGCAAAACCTCCCGGAAAAGTCTGATCTCCCGCTCGACGAACTCGCCACATTTGTCGCAATGAAGCTCATGAACATCGACCCCGGCAGCCGCCTCGACTGATCCATGCCATTTCTCGAACGATCGCAACGCTTCTGGCAACGTGTCACCGAGGGCGCGGCCACGCAGCAGCTCTGGGCGCAGTTCCGCGCCGATGCGCAGGCCACGTATAAATTTTATGCCGCAGACGCTGACCTGACCCGACAGGAACGCGAATCCCGCATTCGTTGGTTCTTCCGCGTCGCCCGCACCATCATCTGGGCCATGGCGCTGAAGCTTTCGCCTGGCCGTCGCGTGCTTTTCCTGATTTCGCTGGTGCTGCTTTTTATCCCCGTCGTCATCGTCTCGGGAGACGACTACACGCTCAACACGGAAGGCTTCCGTTTTTTCGGCGGCGCCGGTTTCCTCGTTCTGCTCGCTCTCGAACTTGCCGATCGCGTCACAATGAAGCGCGATCTCGAAATCGCGCGCGAGATTCAGGGATGGTTGATGCCATCCGAACCTCCCCAGGTCCCCGGCGTCGATATCGCTTTCGCCACACGCCCGCAAAACACCGTCGCGGGCGACTACTACGACGCTTTCTTCCGCCCCGCCCTCCCCGGCGAGCAGCCGCGACTGCTGCTCATCGTTGCTGACGTTGCCGGCAAGAGCATTCCCGCCGCACTCGTCATGGCGACCCTCCAGGCCAGTCTCCGCACGCTTTCCGCGCTGCCAGGCTCTCTCCTCGATCTCGTCGGACGCTTCAACGAATACGCCTGCGCACAGAACCAGGGCGGACGCCGCTTCTCCACAGCCTTCCTCGCCGAACTCGAACCCGCCACCGGGCATCTCACGTGGATCAACGCCGGACACAACTGGCCGATTCTCCGCCGCAGCTCCGGCGCCATCGAACGTCTCGAAACCGGCGGCCTCCCGCTCGGCATTTCGAAGGTCAAGCGCTACGAATGCGGCGAGACAACGCTTGTTGCGGGCGACCTGCTTGTCATCTTCACCGACGGTCTTGTCGAGGCTGAAAACTCGCGCGAAGAAGAATTCGACGAGCCGCGCATGCTGCAGTCTCTTGCCGCGTCCCCCGGCCCCGCGAAAGAGGTCCTCGCGCATCTGATGTCGTCAGTCGACGCCTTCGTCGGCGCCACGCGCCAGCACGACGACATCACCTGCATGATCCTCCGCAAAACCTGACGCCAATGTACCGCCGGCGGTCTTGCCGCCGGTGCCTTTACTCGATCCAAATTTGATATATAATCCCGAACCATGAAATCGTTGCCTGTCGCAATTCTCGCGTTGTGTTGCGCATTTCGTCTGTTCGCCCAGTCCGGAGCCAAAAACGGCGAGTGGACCACTTACGGCGGCGACCTCGGCAGTACCCGTTACTCGCCGCTCGACCAGATCAACGCCAATAACTTCTCAAAGCTCCAGGTCGCCTGGCGATTCAAGACAGACAATCTCGGTTCCACACCCGAGGCCAATCTCGAAGGCACGCCGCTCATGGTGAAGGGCGTCCTCTACGCGACGGCCGGAACCCGGCGGGCCGTGATCGCGCTCGATGCCGCCACCGGTGAGCTGTTGTGGAAGTACAACGAGAACGAAGGCCCGCGCGGCGCCGCTGCCCCCCGCGCGCTTTCCGGCCGCGGCCTCGCTTACTGGACCGATGGCAGCCCAGATGGTAAAGACGAACGCATCGTCTACGTCACGCCCGGCTACCGTATGATTGCCCTGAACGCGAAGACCGGCACGCCCGTAACTTCCTTCGGCAAAAACGGCGTAGTCGACCTGAAGGAAGACGACGATCAGGTCATTGATCCGCTCAGCCCCGATATCGGCTTGCATGCCGCGCCCATCGTCGCCAACAACGTGATCGTGATCGGGGCCGCGCACAAACCCGGCGGCGTGCCCAAAAGTAAAACCAACGTGAAGGGCTACGTTCGCGGATTCGACGCCAAAACCGGCCGGCGTCTGTGGACCTTTCACACCATCCCCAAGCCCGGCGAATTCGGACTGGACACGTGGCAGCAGGATTCCTGGTCCTACACGGGCAACACCGGCTCCTGGGGCCAGGCGTCCGTCGATGCGGATCTCAACACGGTTTATATCGGCGTGGAAATGCCGACCGGCGACTACTACGGCGGCCATCGACCGGGTAACAATCTGTTCAGCGAAAGCATCGTCGCTCTGGATCTGCGCACCGGCGCGCGGAAGTGGCATTACCAGTACATCCATCACGGCATCTGGGATATGGATAATCCCTGCCCGCCCATTCTGACCGACATCACGATCGGCGGCCGGACCGTGAAGGCTGTGGCCCAACCCACCAAACAGGCGTTCATGTATGTTCTCAACCGGGAAACCGGAGAGCCCATCTGGCCGATTGTGGAACGACCCGTGGAGAAAGGCACTGTGCCCGGCGAGTGGTATTCGCCGACGCAGCCATTCCCCACAAAGCCGCCCGCTTTCGCTCCTCAGGGAGTGTCTATCGACGATCTCATCGATTTCACGCCGGAGTTGCGTGCCGAGGCCGTAAAACTGGTAGCCCGTTACAAAATCGGGCCGATGTTTACGCCCCCCGTGGTCAGCAACCCCAAAGGTCCTTTGGCTACGCTGACGCGGTCGACCGCGGGCGGCGGCGCAAACTGGCCCGGCGGTTCCTACGATCCGGAAACGCACATCGCTTATGTATCGGCACAAACCGTCGTCCAGCCGATCGGACTGCTGCCGCCCGACAACGGCCGTTCGGACATGAACTTCATTTCGGGGCAGGCGCAATACGAGTCAATGCCGGGCCCCCCGGACAGCACGGCCGGTGAAGGCGGTGGCGGCGGCCGCGGCGGCACGAACATCCAGGGGCTGCCGCTCACCAAACCGCCCTATGGGACCATTACGGCGATCGATCTCAATCGCGGCGAGATCCTCTGGCAGGTAGCGCACGGTGAAACCCCTGACTATATTCGCGATCACCCCGCGCTCAAAGGGAAGAGCATTCCCAGAACCGGACGGCCGGGCCAGGCCGGGCAGTTGGTGACGAAGACCCTCCTCATCGCGGGTGAGAAGGGAGTCGCCACCCAGCCGGACGGGCGCAAGGGAGCTTTGCTGCGCGCCTACGACAAGGCCACAGGCAAGGACGCCGGCGCAGTGTACATGCCGGCTCCGCAGAGCGGCTCCCCGATGACTTACCTGCTGAACGGCAGACAGTACATCGTGGTCGCCATCAGCGGGCAGGGCTACAACGGCGAATACGTCGCCTACCGCCTCCCGGCTTCCTGATGTACCGCCGGCGGTCTTGTCGCCGGTGCAGTTACTATGGACGCTTGACAGACGACCTTCTGCGCTCCATTGCCGCGAAGAAAGAACGCCTCGACAGCCTTCGTCCCCTTCGCACACGTGAGCTCGTCCGGCTCGACCACTACTACGATGTCGAGCTCACTTACACCTCCAACGCCATCGAAGGCAACACACTCACTGCCGTTGAAACCACCCTGGTCATCGAGAAAGGGATCACCGTCAGTGGCAAGCCTCTTAAGGACCACCTCGAAGCTCTCGACCACTTCGACGCCATCCGCTATGTTCGCGAACTTGCCCGCGAATCAACCCCGCTGACAGAGAGCGATGTGCGCAATTTGCACCGCCTCGTGACGCAGCGCTCCGTCCCGGAAATCGCCGGCAAATACGCCGATCTTCCCCGCTTCGTCCGCACCGAAACCGGACGCCACACCTTTCCCACACCAGCCGGAATTCCCGCATTGATGAACGATTTCGCCACCTGGCTCCGCACTGCGCCGAACTCGCCCGACACCGCATTCACCGCCCACCGCCGCCTCGACGACACCCTGACGGAATATCTGCAGGCTTTGTAGTCCCCAACGGGTGTAAAGTGTTTTCGATGACCACCCACCATCACGCCAGCCGCCGCTCCTTCCTCACCGCCGCCCTTGGCGCCACCGCTGCCCTGCCCACTCTGGCCCAGCAAGGCGCCCAGCAGCCCGTCAGCCCCAACGCCACGCCGCGCGACTGGTCCGGTCAAACCCCCGTCCGCTATCCCGATCCAGACATCGTCGCCGTCGACCGCCGCTTCGGCCGCTACGTCGTCGGCAACACCGCCATCCACCGCCTCTACACCGGCACGCTCTGGTCCGAAGGCCCCGCGTGGAACGGTGTCGGCCGCTTCCTCGTCTGGAGCGACATCCCCAACAACGTCCAGATGCGCTGGATCGAAGAGGACGGCCGCGTCACCACTTTCCGCAACCCCTCGGGTTACTCGAACGGCAACACCTTCGACTTCCAGGGCCGCCAGCTTTCCTGCGAACACGGCGGCCGCCGCGTCGTGCGCTACGAATACAACGGCACCGTCACCGTTATCGCCGACAAGTTCGAAGGCAAGCGCCTCAATTCGCCCAACGACATCACGGTACACCCCGACGGCAGCATCTGGTTCACCGATCCCACCTACGGCATCAACGGCGTCTATGAAGGCTTCCACGCCGACAAAGAACTCAAGGAAGCCGCCTATCGCGTCGATCCCCAGTCCGGCCAGATGACAAAGCTGCTCGACGACATGACCGGCCCTAACGGCATCTGCTTCTCGCCCGACTATAAGAAGGTTTACGTCGCCGACACCGGCACCGGCCGCGAAACCCGCGTTTACGATGTCGACGGCAAAACCATCCGCAACGGCAAGCGATTCGCGCAGCTCTCCGTGCCCGGCAGCGGCGCGCCCTCTGCGGCCGACGGCATGCGCTGCGATGTCGACGGCAACTTATGGTGCGGCGCCGCGCCCGGCGTGCAGACCCTCGCACCGAGCGGCGAACTGATCGGCATCATTCGCTTACCCGAGAACTGCGCCAACGTCTGCTTCGGCGGCACTAAGCGCAATCGCCTCTTCATGGCCGCCAGCCAGTCTCTCTACGTGGTCTACGTGAACACCACCGGCGCGCACATCGCCTGAGGAACATGTAGAATCTTGAATGCCTCCAGCCGATTCTTAGTGGGGCGGGGCTTCGGCCCTGCCGTCGGGCTTCTGCCCGGCGCGGAGCGTGAACATCACCTGAGGGAGCACATGATACCCATCCGCTACGCCGCGGGATCAGCACTGCTGCTGATCTTGTCCATCGCGGCCTTGACCGCCCAGACAAAAGAAACGTACAAAGCCCGCCTGTCCGCCGTTCCCGCCGACGCCCGCACGCGCGCCGACCTCACCGGCTCCGGCACCGCGACCGCCCTGCTCGAAGGCTCGAAGGTCACCGTCAGCGGCTCATTCGAGGATCTGAAAACCAACGCCACCACCGCGAACCTGCACATCGCCGTCGCCGCAGGCGTTCGTGGACCCGCGCTCGCCGACGTCACCATCACAAAAGCCACCAGCGGTACCATCACCGGTTCCGTCGACCTGACGCCCGAGCAGCTGAAAAACCTGCAGCACGGCGGCCTCTATCTTGAGATTCACAGCGAGAAAGCTCCTGACGGCGTCATCTGGGGCTGGTTCCTGAAGTAGGAGATCGATTCCAATGAAGAAGAAGCATCTGTTCTGGCTAGCTGTACCGCTGGCGATCTTGTCGCCGGCGCTCTTCTCACAGCAGCAGCCCGGCCCCTTCACCTCCGCGCAGGTCGACACCGGCCGCGCCGCCTATCAGGCCAGTTGTGCCGGATGCCACGGCGCCGACCTCGGTGGACGCAACGACGCCTCCGCACTCCAGGGCGGTCTCTTCATGGGCAGCTGGGGCAATCGCACCACGAAGGATCTCGTCGGCTTCCTCGAAGGCTCCATGCCTCCCACCAATCCCGGCGGACTCGGCGAACCCACCTACCTCGCCATCGCCGCCTTCATTCTCGATTCCAACGGCGCGCGCGCCGGCAATCAGCCGCTCACAGCCGCAGCCACCGTTCAGATCAGCTCCATCGCCACAGGTCAGCGTCTGCAGGTCGCCCAGGCCGCTCCGCAAGGACGCGGCGGTCGTGGTGGCCGCGGCGGCAATCCCAATGAACCTCTCGGCGGACGCGCGGAAGCTCCCGTCCCCGCCACGCCGCGCGGCCTCACCGTCCCCGGCACCGTAAAGACCTACACGCCGATCACCGACGCAATGATGCGCAACCCCGATCCCACCGAGTGGATCATGTTGCGCCATGACCTCGCAGCTCACAACTACTCCACGCTGAACCAGATCACTGCCGCCAATGTGAAAGACCTCCAGCTGCGCTGGGTCTGGGCCATGAACGAAGGCACCAACCAGTCCGCCCCTCTCGAACACAATGGCGTGATCTTCATCAATAACCCCGGCAACATCGTGCAGGCCATCGACGCCAAAACCGGCAATCTGATCTGGGAGAACCGCGTCGGCACCCAGGCCAACGGCAGCTCGCAGCGCGGCCTCGCTCTCTACAGCGACAAGGTCTACATCACCACCAGCGACGCCCACATCTGGGCTCTAGACGCGCGCACCGGCAAGAACGTCTGGGACACCGTCATCGGCGACCGCACCAACGGCAGCTACAGCACCTCGAGCGGCCCCATCATCTATAAGGGCAAACTCATCCAGGGTCTCGGCGGCTCCCTGTGCGATCAGTACCGCGACGAGAAGTGCTTCATCAGCGCCTGGGACGCCGAAACCGGCAAGCTGCTCTGGAAGTTCTACACCATTGCGAAGGACGGCGAACCCGGCGGCGACAGCTGGGGCAAACTCCCCAACCTCTTCCGTGCCGGCGGCGACACCTGGATCACCGGCAGCATCGATCCCGACCTCAACCTCACCTACTGGGGCGTCGCGCAGTCGAAGCCCTGGATGCGCATCAGCCGTCAGTCCGGCAACGGCGGCACGGCATACGCCAACTCCACCGTCGCGCTCGACCTCGACACCGGCAAGCTCGCCTGGTATTACAATCACGCCCCCGGCGAGTCGCTCGATCTCGACGAAGTCTTCGAGCGCGTCCTTGTCGATGACGGCGGTCAGAAGCTTGTCTTCAGCGCCGGTAAAGCCGGTGTGCTCTGGAAGAACGACCGCAAGACCGGCAAATATCTCGGCCACAAAGAAACCGTCTTCCAGAACATCTATGATTCCTACGATCCCGTAACCGGCGAGCCGCACTATCGCAACGACATCGTCGAACAGCAGTACGGCCAGTGGATTCAAAGCTGCCCGACTTCTGAAGGCGGCCACAACTGGCACGCCATGAGCTACAACCCCGGCATCAACGCCCTCATCATTCCGGTGGCCGAAAGCTGCCAGGAAATGAACGCGCAGAAGATCGATCTGAAGGAAGGCGGCGGCAGCGCCGGCGGAGCTTCTCGACGGTTTTACTCTTCGCCAGGCTCGAACGGCAACGTCGGCAAGCTGGCCGCCTACGATGTCCGAACGCTCAAAGAACTTTGGTCCGTGCGTCAGCACTCGCCGTTCATGACCGCGATTCTCTCGACCGCAACCGGCATCGCTTTCGTCGGCGACATGGACCGCGTCTTCCGCGCCATCGACGTCAAGACCGGCAAGACTCTTTGGGAGACACGTCTCGGCACATCCGTCCAGGGCTTCCCGCTGACCTTCAGCATCGACGGTAAGCAGTACATCGCCGTCACCGCTGGTCTGGGCGGCGGCAGCCCGCGCATGGTCCCGACTGTGCTCGATCCCGACGTGCACTACCCGTCGTACGGCAACGCGCTCTACGTCTTCGCCCTCCCCGACCGCAAATGATGTACCGCCGGCGATCTTGTCGCCGGTGCAGTTAATCAAGAAAAGCCGCGCAGCTCGGCGCCGAATTTATTCAACTTGGGCGCCTTCCGGGCAGGTCCCTGTAGCAGGCATCCTCGCAGTCGCGATCGAAAGCCGGATTTTGAAGAAACGAACCCATTTGGCGGGACGGATGAAGAGCACCCAGTTTCCGACCGCTTCGTTGCCGCTCCCTAACGGTCACGGTTCGGAACAGCGGGTGAATCTGAATAAACGAAGCCAATTGGTTAGTTGAGACCTGTCGATTCAGAGCATTGGTCCCCTTTCGGCCATACAAATAGCACGGCGAAGCGGCAACGAGCCTGTAAAGAGGGCGAACCGCGCGGCGGAACTGCTTGCAAGATACGGCGCGTTACGGGGTTGGGGAAAACGGGGACTATTTGGAGATGCTGTGAATGGCCCACGGCTGGTCGCCGCAACGGGGGATGAAACGGGGAACGAGGATCGATAGAGTTGTCCTGCCGCGGGCCTGGCAGAGGCCTGGAAAATCGACTGCATCCACGTAAGACCCAAACTGATGCCGGGCCGGTATCCGGAGTCTCTACTCCTGCGGACGCGCCTGATCCATTACTTTACTGATTCATAGCGCAGCGAAAGCCGACGTTGTAGTCGGTATCGCCATCCTCGAACCAACTCTTGTCCGAGGCGCGCACCAGTTCCGGATCGTCGAACCATCCGCCGCCGCGCAATGTGCGGTATTCGGCTTCTCTCGGCCCTTTCGGATCGATGTTCTCCTGCGAGAGCTGCACCGTGAAATACGTATCCGTCCACTCGATCACGTTGCCGAGCATGTCATACAAGCCGAACGCATTCGGCTGCTTCTGCGCCACCGGATGCGGCGTGTCGTTGCTGTTGCCAACGTACCAGGCGATTTTGTCCAGATCGCCATAGCGCGGCGCCGCCGATCCCGCCCGCGCCGCGTACTCCCACTCGGCATCGGTTGGCAACCTGCCACCGATGGCCGCGCAGTAGTCGGACGCATCGTAATAGGTGGCTTCGTTGACGGGCAGATTCTCGCCTACGAAGTCGCTGGGATCCTGCACATCCGGCATCACCTTTGCCCAGGCGGATTGCGGCACTTCCGTCTGACCCAGCCAGAATCCTCTGGTGAGCGTGACCTTGCGCTGGGGATACTCGTCCGTGAAGCATTGCTTGTCCCCGGTGGAGCAGCCATAGGTGTATGTACCGGGCGGAATCCAACGGTAGCGGAGTCCGTCTTTGGGGTTGATCTTTGAATCTCCCTTTTTCGGCGCGGCTGGCTGGGAACGGTGTTCGCCCTGAAACGCGCCCAGCGGCAGGGACAAAACGATTACCCCCAGCGTCAATAGACTGCGGTTGGCCAAGCGCGGCATCTGCAAATCAAGCCCTCCGATCAGCAATCTATCACAGGGCCCCACCACAGGGTCAAAGTTGCATCCGTTGCCAGGCGTTATATACTGAGCAGGGCATTTCCCGCTACTTTTGATGCAGCCGGCCTGCCCACATTTTTTGCGTTTCAACCAGAGGAGTTCAATGAAGTTTATCCGTTCCAGAGGAAAGTCCATCCTCCTGTGCGCTGCGACCGTCGCGCTCATGCGCTTCGGCGCGCTGCCGACCAATGCACAACAGCCCAAGTCCAACTATCTGAGCCCTCCCGGCTACATCGCGGGCACCGTACAGGGCGAGAAGGGTCCGGAGGCCGGTGTGTGGGTCATCGCCGATACCACCAGTCTCGGCACGCAGATGATCAAGATTGTGGTCACCGACGACCAGGGCCGCTTCATGCTGCCTGAATTGCCCGTTGCGACGTATAAGGTTTGGGTGCGCGGCTACGGTCTGGCTGATTCCACACCCGTGGACGCGAAGCCTTCCTCCACGCAGCTAAACCTGAAAGTGCAGTCGGCGAAGACCCCCCAGGAGGCGGCCAAAGCCTATCCCGGGGACTACTGGCTCTCGATGATGGAGCCGCCCGCGAAGGATAAATTCCCCGGCACAGGCGCCGAAGGCAGCACCGGACGCGGCATGGTTACGCAGGATCACTGGATCAATTCCCTGAAGTCGGGCTGCAATTTCTGCCATCAGCTTGGCAATGCACTGACTCGCGATACTGCTCACGTCAAAGCCGCCCATCCCGACGCCAAAACCGACGAGGAAGCATGGGAATGGCGCCTCGGCGTCGGCGTGCGTGGAACCAACATGTATTCTCTGCTGGGTCAGATGGGCAAGGAACCCACTCTGCATTCGTTCGCCGACTGGACCGAGCGCATCGAGAAAGGCGAAGTGCCTCCGGCTCCGCCCCGCCCCACCGGTATCGAGCGCAATATCGTGGCGACCCTCTGGGATGTCGGCGACGACCACTCTTTCATGCACGACCAGATTTCGACCGATAAGAATCATCCGAATGTAAACGCCGGTGGCCCCAACTACGCCGTGAACGCCGGCCATGGCCAGCTGGTAGTGATGGATCAGAAGGACAACAGCACTTATTCGCTCGACATCCCTACACGTGAAAGCAGGGACAAGGTGCCTTCGCGCTTCCCTTCGCCCAACCGTCCTTCCATGTTCTGGGGCGATGAGCATCTCTGGGCCAATCCTCCTTACGATCCGGCCGACCCGCACAACCCCATGATCGACAGCAAGGGTCGCGTCTGGATGACCTCCAAGATTCGCAGCAACAGGGATCCATCCTGGTGCAACGATCCGAGCGCCAACAAGTACGCTGACTGGTTCCCGCTGCAGGGCAGCGCCCGCCAGGCGTCGTTCTGGGATCCGAAGACCAAGCAGTTCACGCTCATCGATACCTGCTACTCCACGCATCACCTCCAGTTCGATAACGATCCAGACGAGACCGTCTACTTTAACGAACTGAGCGGCCCTATCATCGGCTGGGTCGATAGCAAGGTTTACGACCAGACCCCTGGAACTCCGGAGGAGAAAGAACAAAAGGCAGACGGCTGGTGCGGCCAGGTCCTCGATACCAACGGCGATGGAAAAATCACCCGGCCGTTTAACGTGATCCGCCAGGGTCGCGTGGTCGACGCTTCGATTCTCTACGCCACGGACACGGCGGCCACGCCCGGCGGACGCGGCAGAGCGCAGGCGCCCGAAGTTGCTTTCGATCCGAAGAAAGATACGCTCGTCAGCTACAGCCTGTATGCGGTGATTCCCAGCCCTGTCGACGACTCGGTTTGGGGAGTCGCGGAGAGCCCCTTCCCCGGCATGCTGGTGCGCATGATGCGCGGCAAGAATCCCCCCGAGACCTGCAAGACGCAGATCTTCCAGGTACCGTCGCCCGGTTACGATCCGCGCGGCGTGGACGTCGACAGCAACGGCGTGGTCTGGACGGGTCTGGCCGCCAGCAGCCATCTGGCCAGCTTCGATGTTCGGAAGTGCAAGGATCTGAACGGCCCCGCCAAAATCGACGGCAGCCAATGCAAGGAAGGCTGGACGCTCTATCAGACGCAGGGTCCCAAACTCAAGGGCACGAACGTCCCGGCGGATTTCCACTATTACAACTGGGTGGATCAGCACAACGTTATCGGCATGGGAGCGAATACACCATTCCTGACCGGATCCAATTCCGACTCGCTGATGGCGTTCGATCCCAAAACGCAGAAGTGGACCTACTTCCGCATACCCTATCCGCTCGGCTTCTATGCGCGCGGCATGGACGCCCGCATCGACGATCCGAATGCGGGATGGAAGGGCCGGGCGTTGTACTCTAACTACGGCACGCACTTCGTCTGGCACATCGAAGGCGGCAAAGGGACCAAGGGCAAGATCGTGAAGTTCCAGATCCGCCCGAATCCCTTAGCGAGGTAGTTTCAGCTCGACTCAAAGAAAAAAGGCAGGGCCCCCGAAAAGGGTCCCTGCCTTTTTTCTTTTGTACCGCCGGCGGTCTTGCCGCCGGTTCCGTTCCCGCCTTCTACGTAATCAGCGGCTCAATCGCCGCCCGCGCCCGCTTCGCCACCTCATACGGGTCCGCTCCCTGAATCGCCGGATTAAACATCTCGAGCGAAGCCGGTCCCGCATATTTCTTCTTCTTCAACACCTCCACGATCCTCCGCAGCGGCACAATGCCCTCGCCCGGATAAACCCGGTTCGCCTGTTGCTGCAGTTCGCGCACCGGCTCCGCCGGCACGTCTTCGAAATGCAGATGCGCCAGTTCGCCGTCGCGCAGCAGATCGAGGTCTTCGAACTTACTCGTCCCGCCCCAGAAGTGCCAGGTGTCCATCATCAAGCGGAAATTCGGATGATTGCACTCGCGCACCAGCTTGAGTGCCGTCGGCAGACACTGCGCAAACCGGCTGGTGCGCGCGAACTCGAGCATCAGAGTGATGCCATGCGGCTTGGCAATCTCCGCCGCCTCGCGCATATTATCCACGCCCTTCTTGTAATCGTCGGCCGTGTAATTCCCCGCGCCAGCCGATGGACACACCAGCCGGTCCGCGCCGATCTGCTGCGCCAGTTCCACCTTCCACTTCAGATCCTCGATCGCCTTCGCCCGCTGATCGCCCGGTTCGGGAATAAACAACTGATTACTCGACGACACCGCCTTCAGCCCCAGATCGTCCAGCAGCTGTTTCGCCTTCGCCGGCGATTCCTTTTGCGCAAACTCGCGGACTTTCGTCAGATCCGGCTCGACTGCCTTGATCCCAGCCTTCGACCAGCCTTCCATCTGGGCTTTGAAATCGAATTTCGCGGAGCTGGCGCCGTGCATGCACACGAACATCCCGCCGCCCGTCTGCGCGTTCATCAAAGGCGGCGCCGACACCGCGGCCAGAGCGAGGAACATCCTGCGATCGACTGGTTCCATAAGCCTCGGATCATATCAAAACGCCCAGCCGCCACCCCAGTTTGTTGTCGTCCATCCAGAAGACCCGGTGGCCGAACCAATTGGAAGGCGAGCCCACTATCCCGGCCTTCCCGTTTGCCAGCAGAAACGCCACTGGACCTTCCGACTCGTTGTCAGTTGCCTTCGCAAGCACGATCGGTGTTCCGCTGAACCACGCCAGCGCGCCGAATTTTTTATCCCTCTCCCGCATCGGCGCCGATAGACGGAATGCCTTCCGGTACTGCGCAACCGCTGCATCCAGATCGTGCACTCCTATAACAACCTGCGCAACCCCGCGGAACCGGTCCGTCGTCGCCTTCCCGCCCGGATAAGCCCGATCCTCTCTGGGCGTCTGGTCCGCAATCAGAAACGGAAAGTACCTCCCCCGAACACCGGACCCGATGTTCACGGTTTGCCACTCGAGCTTTCTCCCGTCCGGGCGCGTGCGCCCGGCTGTAACCGGCTCACTCATTTCGATACCGGCTGACTTCAACTCCCCCACCTCGCGCGCCATATCATTCACACGCAGTGCGAAAGCGCAAGGCCCGGGTTTTTCCACCAGGCACCTGTGCCATTCATGCTTCGCCACCGCCGCCGGATCCGCTTTGGCCTGAATCCCCATCAGCTCCAGATACGAACCGTCCGGAAAACTCACCAGCGCCATTTCCGTAGCATGGTTAGAATGCGGACCGCCGTATTCAGTCGGCATTCCCGTCGCTGCCGTTAACGCCTGCCGCATCTCATCCAGATGCATACCAGCCACCGTCACGTGATCGATCTTCAATTCGGCCCCGGCCAGAGTCGCGGCCAGGCAGACTGCAAGAATCGCGGACATCATTCCGCTCTGCCCCCATCCAGCACCGCGCGCACCTTTGCCACCAGCGTGCCCGGTGTAAACGGCTTCTCAAAGAAATTCCCGTTCAGCAGGGCTCCGTTCGGCATCACCACTCTGCCGGGATAGCCCGTCGTATAAATGATCCGTGTGTCCGGCCGCAGTTCGCATACCCGCTCAGCCACCTGCGGGCCGCTCATCTTCGGCAGCACCACATCGGTGATGAGAAGGCCAATCTCGCCCGGATGACTCTCGCACAGCTCAATCGCCTGCTCCGGGTCACCCGTGTCCAGCACCTCATGCCCCGCGTTCCGCAGCACCTGACGGATTAAACTCCGCAGCGCCCCGTCGTCTTCCAGAACGAGTATGGTCTCCCTCCCCTGCGTCGGCCTGAGTTCGAACGGCACCGGCTCCGGAGGCTGTTCCGCTGCCGTCCGGTCGAGTCGAGGCAGAAAAATGCGAAACGTCGAACCGCGCCCCGCCTCCGATTCCACCCGGATATCGCCGCCGCTCTGCTTGACGATGCCGTACGCCATCGCCAGACCGAGCCCCGTCCCTTTGCCCACTTCCTTCGTCGTGAAGAACGGCTCGAACACCCGCGCCGCGGTTTCCGAATCCATGCCCGTTCCCGTATCGCTGACCGCCAGCATCACCTGCGCTCCCGCGTTCGCCGTTTCAATCGTCAGGCGCCCTCCTGCCGGCATAGCGTCGCGCGCGTTCACCACCAGGTTCATGATCACCTGCTCTATCTGCCCCGGGTCGGCCTTCACCAGACCGAGATCGACCGTATACACCGTGCGCAGTTCCACATCCTCGCCGATCAGCCGGCCCAGCATCTTCTCCAGATCGCCCACCACGGTATTGAGATTCAGCGTTCGCATCTGCAGCGTCTGCCGCCTGCCGAACGCCAGCAGCTGCCGCGTCAGCTGCGAGGCACGCTTCGCCGCTTCCAGAATCTCCTGCGCGTATTCGCGCCCCGTGTCATTGAGGCCCTCCAGCCGCAGCATCAGATCGCCATATCCGCAGATCACCGTCAGCAGATTATTGAAGTCGTGCGCCACCCCTCCGGCCAGCTGGCCGATCGCTTCCATCTTGCGCGATTGCAGCAGCTGCTCTTCGAGTTCCTTCCGTTCCGTGATGTCCTGCGCCGCGCCGTAAATCCTCTCGACTCGCCGAGCTTCATTCTCAGAGCTCCCACCTTCCGAAAAGACCGGCCGTTCGTGCACCCGGATCCATCGCACCCGCTTGTCCTTCGTGACGATACGGACTTCGATGCTCCCCGCGTTCCCCGCCAGCAGAGATTCCCGGTGCGGCGCCGCGATCGCTTCATCCTCCGGATACAGCAGGCTCGCCAGTCCGCGCTGATTCAGATCCGCCGCTTCATAGCCCGTGATGCGCACAAACGGATCGGTTACCCACTCCAGCTTCAGCGTCCCGTCCGGATCCACGCGCATCGAGTAAACATAGTCCGAGCTGGCTTCGGAAACCAGACGATAGCGTTCCTCGCTTCGGCGCAGCGCTCCGATCGCCCATTCCCGCTCCTCCCGTACCCACCGGTCTTCTATTGCCCGCCGCACTGCCTCACCGAGGCGCGCCAGCCGGTCCTTCAGCAGGTAGTCGCACGCGCCGCGTTTCATCGCCTCCACGGCAAGGTCCTCGCCCACGCGCCCCGACACCAGAATGAACGGGATATCCAGCCCGCGCTGCTTCAGCAGATCCAGCGCTTCGAGCCCGTCGAACATCGGCAGCTTAGAGTCCGAAAGAATCACTTCCGGCGCCCGCTCCAGCTGCTCCAGATACTCCGCCTCCGTCTGCACCCGCACCCATACCGGCCTCAGTCCGTCGCGCCTCAGCTCGCGCACCATCAGCTCCGCGTCGGCCGGGTCGTCCTCGACGATCAGAATCCGGACAGTCTCGTTCATTGCAGTTTGATAGGTTTCTGCGCAAACGGCGACCGGTTCACTTCCAGCCAGTACTGCGCCAGCGCCCGGAGCGCTTTGCGGAATTCGCCAATGTCCACCGGCTTCTGCACATAGCTGTTCACGCCCAGCCGGTAGCTCTCCGCAATATCCCTCGGCTCGCCCGAAGAACTCAGCACGACCACCGGAATTGATCTGGACGCCGCGTTCGACTTCATCTCCTCGATCACCTGCAGCCCGCCGATCTTCGGCAGCTTCAGATCCAGCAGAACCAGCGTCGGCGGCTGATCCGCCGGTCGCGCCCTGTACTGCCCCCGGCAGAACAGATAATCCAGCGCTTCCTCGCCGTCCCGCACCACCTCGATCGGACTGCGCACGTTCTCACTGCGCAACGCGCGCAGCGTCAACTCCACATCCTGCGGATCGTCTTCGACAAGGAGGATTCTGGCGGTGCCGGTCATGCGCGTGGTTCAAGAGTAAAGAAAAAGGTCGCGCCGCGGTCGGGCTCGGCTTCTGCCCAGATGCGGCCGCTGTGCTTGTGAATGATTCTCTGCACTGTCGCCAGTCCCACGCCGGTGCCTTCGAAGTCCTCGCGCCGGTGCAGCCGTTCGAACACACCGAACAGCTTGTGCGCGTACTTCATGTTGAACCCTACACCATTGTCCCTCACGAAAATCACCCTCTCGCCGCCCTCCCGCTTCATTCCGACGTCGATGATCGCGGGATCGCGCGGCCTTGAGTACTTCACCGCATTCGCCAGCAGATTGTACAGCGCCAGCTTGATCAGCCCCGGATCGCCTTCCACCACCGGCAGTTCGCCGATATGCCACGCGATGTTTCTCCCGGTATTCTCCAGCGCGAGATCCCGCACGACGTCTTCGGCGAGATTCTTCAGCTGGATCGGCCGGAAATGCATCTCCTGCCGCCCCACCTGCGCGAGGCCCAGCAGATCATTGATCAGCTCATCCATCCGCCGCGTACTGTCAACCATACGGCTGACATACCTGAGCGCCGCCGGTTCCAGCGTGTCCGCGCAGTCCTCTTTCAGCGCCTCGGCAAAACCCTGAATATGACGCAGCGGCGCCCGCAGGTCATGCGCCACCGAATAGGTAAACGATTCGAGTTCGCGGTTCACGGCTTCGAGCTGTGCCGTCCTCCGTTCCACCCGGGCTTCCAGTTCGTCGCGCGCCGTCTGCAACGCTGTGTCGCGTTCCTGAATCTGTTCCAGCATTTCGTTGAATGCCGTGATCAGAACCGCGATTTCGTCCGCATTCTGCGTCACCGGCGCGCGCACCGAATATTTCTTCTCGCGCGATACCACTCTCGCCGTCTCCGCCAGCTGCACGATCGGCCGCGCCGTAGCTTTCTGAAAAAGGGACGACAACAGAAACGCCGCCAGCAGCGACACTGCCAGCACCAGGCCCACGATGCCCGTATACCGCAGCAGCCGGTCGTTCAGTTCCTGCAGATCCGACTGAATCCGCACCGTGCCGATGTTCTTCCCCTGAAACCCGATTACCCGCGTGAGGATCAGCTCATCCGACGTGAACCGGTATTCCTCAGCCTGCACCGGTGCCGCTGTCTGCCCCGGCACTCCGCCGCTGCCTCTGTCGCGCGCGTACGTCGCAAACACCGCGCCCGCCGGCGTGTAGATCGCCGCCGACTTCACGTTGGGCGCTTTACTAAGGGCGGACAGCGTATCCCGCGCCGCCGCAGGATCGTTGAACAGCAGCGCCGTCACGCTGTTTGCTCCCACAATCTGCGCCTGTGTAGCCAGCCGCTGCACCAGGGTCTGCCGGAAGTCGGTCAGTTCGTATCCCGCAAACGCCGTACACGCCAGCAGCAGCGCTGCGCCGCTGACCAGCATGTTCATCCATGTCAGCTTCTGCCGGATCGAATAATTGCGGAATCCCAGCATGGCTAAGGCTCCCGCCGCACTGCGACCGCCACCCGCAGCAGTTCCGAACTCAGCGTCAGTCCCGCCTTCTGCGCCGCGCTCAGGTTGATCTCGAATCGCACGCGATTGCCGTCCAGCACGAACTGGATCATGCCCCCGCTCTTAGTGAAGTCGCTCATGTCGCTTACCGTGAGCACATTCATCCCGAGCGTCGCGACAATGGCCTTCACTTGCGGCTTTTTCGACGAGCTGATGAAAACGATCCGGCATCCCGCCGCTTCCTCCGCCGCCGCGACCCTCTTCGCCGCCATCGGCGCGTTGCCGATGCTTTCGCCCTTCAGCGCTCCGTCCAGCGCCGGTCCGAACGGATCCTGTCCGAGAACGCAGACAGAAAACGATTCGCCCGCCGTTCTCGCGGGCCACTCCACAAACCGTCCGAAGTTGGACAGGTACGCCGCCTCGACTTCGTATTCCGTCGGCTTCGGCGTCTGCGCGCTGATTCCGTGCGCGAGGAGCGCAAGCGAAATAACCAGCGCTACAGGAACGCGCGCCGCGCTGCTGGCCTTCCGTATCATTTTCGGAACGTCAGCGAAGCGTACGCGCTGCGTCGTATTCCCACCAGCCCGGCCGGATCGCCGCCGTACTCCACATGATGCGGTTGCAGCAGATTCTGCCCCACCACCGCGAACTCCACCTGCCGCGCGGGCCGCCACGCAAACCGCGCGTCTCCGGTCGCGTAACCACTCACCTGGTAATACGGCAGCACCCCGATGTAGCGGAACGTGAGACTGAGCTCCAGGTTTCGCGACAGATCGAAGTACGACTGCACCTTCACCTGCTGATGCGGACTCGATCCCTCGTTCTGCGCCACCGTCGCCGTGTCCATGCTGCCCTTCGCCAGCTGCAGCGCCATGTGCAGATACGAGTACGACCCCTGCAGTCTCCACCAGGGCTTCGGTTTCCAGTCGGGACCGATTTCAATTCCCGCCGTAGTGCCCTTCACGCCGTTCCCGTTGAAGTAAGGCAGAATCAACGCTTCGTTTCCGCCGATCTGCTCCATAAACGGCGTACCTGGCTCGAGGCTCTGCAGATGGTCATAGTCGTTAACGAATGCCGCGATGTCGATCGAAAGCGTCTGGCTCAGCAGGCTGCGGAACCCGGCTTCATAACCGAGCAGCGTCTCTGAGGTGAACCTTCCGTTGCCCTTCGTCACCGAATACGTCAGCGGATTGTCGGAAACAAACGCCGTATTGGTCAGTGTGTCTTCGTTGTCCGAAGGCGTTCGCACCGCCCGCGTCGCGGCTGCCCAGAATGTCCTCTTCGGCGTCGGCGTCACCAGCAGGCGGATGCTCGGCTCCACATCGAACCCGGCGAAACTGCTGTGGAGCAGTTTGGTGCCCGCCGTCAGCGCAGCCTTGTCCGGCACCAGCGAGATCGAATCCTGCACATACGCCGTATAGAGCTGGTCGGTTCGCTGGTCCGGTGTAAACACGTATGTCGGAACCACCGCCGGAACCCGCGCCGGGCTGAACCGCGTCTCCACTCCGGCGACAAACTCCTGCCTGCTCGTCAGCCGGAAGTGATCGACTAAATCGACATCGAACATGTTCCGGTACTCCGACTGATTCGCCTGCAGCCGGTTGAACCGGTCGTAATAAGCCTCCAGCTGAATGTCGGACCCGTTCTTCAGCTTTCTCTGCCATCGCGTCAGAACGTTTCCGCCCGACAGTTGGGCGTTCTTGTCGATGATCTGCGCCCCTGACGGCGTCAGCGTCGAAATCTTCACCTGCTCGCCGGCCACACCGTCATAGATGTCGCCCTGAATCGTCAGCTGGTTATCGGAATCAATGTCCCAGTCCGTGCGGAATCCGCCCTGCGCGCGGCGCTGATCGTCGAACTGGGTTTGACCGAAGTGGAATTCCGGACCCGCGTCGCTGCCTTTCCCGTAAACCCGATAGCTGAACTTGTCGTCGCCTCCGCCCTGGCGGAAATCGAGAAAGCCCTGATTCACCGACCCGCCGCCCGCCGACAGCAGCGTCCCCTTCGTGTCCTTCGCACTTTTCGTGATGACGTTGATTACGCCGTTGACCGCGTTCGCACCCCAGATGGTCCCGCCCGGCCCGCGAATCACCTCGATCCGGTCAATGTCCTCGAGCAGCGTGTCCTGCACCTCCCAGTACACGCCGTGAAACAGCGGATCGTAGACGCTCCGTCCGTCGATCAGCACCAGGATGTCGCGCGACAGCCGGCTCTGAAATCCGCGGATTCCCACCGCCCACTTCACGCCGTCGATCTGCGCCACATCCACGCCTGGCGCGAGGCGCAGCGCTTCCGGCAGACTGTGCACACCCGAGCGCCGGATGTCTTCCTGCGTGATAACGTAGATCGCCGCCGGCGTCTGCGAAAGCTTGACCGGGCCTTTCGAAACCGATGTGACTTCGATGTTGCCCAGCTCTTCGAGGCTTAGTCCTTTGAGCCGTCCTTCCGCATCCGAAGCCGGCTGCTGCGCCGACGCCGCTGCCGCAATTACCGGCAGTACAGCCATCAATCTGTGCAGAAGCCTCACGGGAAATCAGATGGAGCGGTAACTGCGACCTGCGATTTCGAACCTTTATAACACAGGTATCATAGACACCGATGGCAGCCATCTCTCTGAAGGTTAATGGGGCAGCGCATTCTCTGGATATCGACCCCGCCACTCCTCTGCTCTACGCGCTGAGCGACGATCTCGACCTGCGCGGTCCCAAATTCGGCTGTGGACTCGGCCAGTGCGGCGCCTGCACAGTCATCGTCAGAGGCAACGCGGTCCGCTCCTGCATCACGCCGATCAGTTCGGTGGCCGGCGCCGAAGTCACCACTCTCGAGGGCCTCGGATCTCCCGAAAAGCCTCATCCCCTCCAGCAGGCCTTCATCGACGAGCAGGCCGCCCAGTGCGGTTTCTGCGTTAGCGGCGTCATCATGACTGCCAAAGCCTTCCTCGACAAGAACCCGCACGCCACAGACGAGCAGATCCGGCAGGCGATGTCCGGCGTCCTGTGCCGCTGCTTCACCAGCGTCCGGATGCTCGCCGCCATCCAACGCTACGCACAGGCAAAACGAGCATGACCTCCCGCCGTGATTTCCTCAAGACCGCCGGCGCCCTGATCGTCAGCTTCAACATCGCCGACGCCCAGTTCGGCGGCCCGGTCAACGGCTCTCCCTCCATCAGCCAGCTTGATTCCTGGATCGCCATCGCCGCAGACGGCAGCATCACCGCTTACAGCGGCAAAGAAGAACTCGGTCAGGGCATCTTCGTCGCCCAAACGCAGCTGGTCGCCGAAGAGCTCTGCGTCCCGTTCAATCGCGTGAAGCTGATCTACTGCGACACCGCCCTCACACCCGATCAGGCCTACACCGCCGGCAGCCAGTCGCATCCCGCGAATTTCAATCACAGCAATCTCGCGCAGGCCGGCGCCACCGCACGTGAAGCTTTGATACGTCTCGCATCCGAGCGGCTCAGTGTGCCCGCCGATCAGCTCATCGTCACCGACGGTATCGTCGGCTCGAAGAACGATCCATCGAAGAAAGTCACCTACGCGGAACTCATCGGCGGCAGGAAATTCAACCTCACACTCGATCCATCCGCGAAACGAAAAGACCCGCGCGAATGGACCGTCCTCGGGAAGACCGATCCCTCGCCCCGACCTTCCCGAAATCGCCACCGGCCGTTTCGAATTCGTCCACAACGTGCGCGTCCCCGGCATGCTGCACGGCACGCGTCGTGCGCCCGCCCGCAGTCGGCGCGACTCGGTCATCAGCGTCGACGAAGCTCGGTCAAGGACATGCCCGGCGTGGTCAAGGTCGTCGTGAAGAAAAACTTCGTCGGCGTGGTGGCGGAGAAGCCCTGGCAGGCGATTCAGGCCGCCGCGCAAACTGAAGGTCAACTGGACTCCCGGCGCCGGCCTCCCCACCCACGGCCGAATTCCCCGACCATCTCCGCAGCCAGGCCGCCACGCGCGACACGCTGCTGGTCGATTCCGGAGACATCGACCAGAAACTCGCCCAGGCCGCCACCGTTCTCAAGGCGACTTACTTACCACCCTTACCAGATGCACGGCTCGATGGGCAGTTCCTGCGCCGTCGCCGATGTGCAGGGCGATCGCGCCACCATCTGGTCGCCCACCCAGGCCGTCTGGTATCAGAAAACCACCGCCGCCATGGTGCTCGGACTCAAGCCCGAGAACGTGCGCGTCATCTTCCGCCGCGGCTCCGGCTGCTACGGACTGAACGGCGCCGACACGGTCACCTACGACGCCGCGCTTCTCTCGCAGGCCGTCGGCAAGCCCGTCCGCGTGCAACTTACGCGTAAAGACGAAATGGCCTGGGAGAACTACGGCAACGCTTTTCTGATGGATGAACGCGCGGGCATCGACGCGCACGGCAACATCATCGCCTGGGATCACGAATCCTGGTCGTCCGTCGCTGGGCAACCGCCCCGGCACCGGCTCGCCCGGCAACGTCATCACCGGATTTCTGGCCGGCTTCCAGCCCGATCCCTTCACGCCGCGTTCCCCCACCCGCGCCCGCCGCATTCAACAACAACAGCAACGGCATTCCGTCTTACATGGCCGGCCGCTTTGGCGGCGTGACTAAAGGCGCAGGCACCATAGCCAGCGAACGCGTGCTCCTGCACGCCGTGGTCTCGCCCTTCTGGACCGGACCTCTGCGCTCCCCCGCGCGTCTGCAGAACACCTTCGCGCACGAGTGCTTCATGGACGAACTGGCCGCGCACGTCAAAGCCGATCCGGTCGAATTCCGCGCTGCGTCATCTCAGTCGACCCGCGTCTGCGCGAAATGGTGCTTACCGCGCGGCGAAAGCCGCCAACTGGGACGCGCGCCCGTCACCGGGGCCCGGCCAATCGCCCGACCGGCATCGTCACCGGCCGCGGCATCGCCTGCGTCGCTTACGAAGGGGACAACGGATACGCCGCCATGGTCGTCGAGGTCGAAGTGAATCAGGATACCGGCAAGGTTACCGTGAAGCGAATTGTCGTAGCGAACGACTGCGGGCCGATTTCCAATCCCGACGGCCTGCGCAATCAGATCGAAGGCGGCGCGCTGCAGGGCATGAGCCGTGTGCTCGGCGAAGAGGTCACCTGGGACAACCAAAAGATCACCTCCGTCGACTGGCGGACGTATCACAGTCTCCCGCTGGGCTTCGCTGTTCCCAAGATCGAGATCATGCTCGTCAATCGTCCCGACGAAGAAGCCACGGGCGCGGGAGAGACGTCGATCACGGTCATCGCCGCCGCCATCGGCAACGCGATCTTCGACGCCACCGGCGCGCGTCTCCGCCAAAGTCCTTTCACCCCGGAGCGCGTGAGAGCCGCTATCGGTTCGCGTTAGTGGGCGAGAGTGTAATTGCAGCCGAACAGAGGATGGCGCGGCACCTTGAATTATGCGCGAATTATGCGCGAATTTCTGTCGCACAGGTGCCAGCGGACCGTGGTGGCGAGACGAACCGGAAGCGCTGATGCAAGGGCAGCGCTGGTGCCCTGAGACGCGGGCCGGAGCCGCGGAACCACGCGGGCAACTAACGGGCGACGTGTTGACCGTTTACAATCGTGGCAAATGACGCCCGCCACCTCCATTGCGCAGTGGAAGACTTACGGCAGGCTGCGGGTTTTTCTCCGCCCTTATGCCGCGCGGCTGAGCTTTGTGATTGGTGTCAGTCTGCTCGCGACCGCGCTGAGTTTGGTGCAGCCTTACATCTCGAAACTGCTTATTGACAAAGCGCTGCTGCAGCGCGATATGCGTGCACTGGAGTGGATCGCGGGAACGCTGTTCGGCGCCGCCGTGGCAGGCTACGCACTCAACATGCTCGCCAGCTACCGCTACGTGCAGATTTCCGCCGCCATGCTCTTTGATATGCGGGTGGCGCTGTTTCGCCATCTGCAGACACTTTCGCCGCGCTTCTATGCGGGTTTCCGGATGGGCGACCTGATGTCGCGCCTCAATAACGACGTCGGCGAAGTGCAGCGCGTATCGGCCGACACTCTGCTTTCAGTTCTCAGTAACATCATGTTTTTCGCCGGGTGCGTGGGCATGATGCTCTGGCTGAACTGGCAGCTGTTCCTTGTCAGTTCGGTGCTGGTTCCTTTCTGCGTGCTGACTTTCCGGCATTTCCAGCGGCGATTGACCGCGCTGACGAAACAACTGCGCGAGCGCAGTGCGGATCTGGGGAGCCTTTTCGTCGACACGATTCTGGGCATGCGAACCGTGGTTTCACTGAACGCCGGGGAGCATGAGGCGAGCCGGTTCCGCGAGCGCAACGACGCGTACGTGAGCACGATGCTGCGGGTTCAGATCGTGTCCTTTATGACTGGCGCGGCGCCGGGAACGATACTCACAGCGGCAACTTCGGTGGTGTTTCTCTATGGCGGCTGGCTGATCATGCAAAACCGCATGACGATCGGCACGCTCGTCGCGTTCATGGCTTATCACATGCGATTGCTCTCGCCCGTGCAGACGCTGATGGGAATGACATCGGGGCTGGCTTCAGCGCGGGTTTCGCTCGGCCGCATTTTCGAGTTGTTCGACACGCCGGCCGAAGTGAGTGAGCAGGGTAACGCCGCATCCGTGGCGCGCGTGCGCGAGTCCGTCCGGTTCGAGCACGTATCGAAGCGATACGATCGAGCGCCCGTACTGAACGACGTCAGCTTCGAAATTCCGGCGGGAATTTTCTGCGCGGTGCTGGGGCCCACCGGCGTGGGTAAATCGACGCTCGCGGATCTGATAGTCCGCTACCTCGATCCCGACGAAGGACGAGTACTGATGGACGGGCGCGACATCCGGGAGTTGTCGCTGCGCGATCTGCGGCGGCAAATGATTCTGGTGGATCAAACGCCGTATCTGTTCAATGACACGATCGCGGCCAATATCGGATTCGCGTGGCCTGAGGTGGCACGCGCCGATATCGAAGCGGCCGCGCGGGCGGCGGGGCTGGACGAAATGCTGAAACGGCTGCCGAGGGGTTTGGATACGCAGACGGGTGAACGTGGACTGGCTCTGTCGGCTGGAGAGCGCCAGCGCATCGCACTGGCGCGCGCGCTGCTGCGACGCCCGAGTGTGCTCATTCTGGATGAACCGACCTCCGCGCTCGATGCGCAGACAGAGAAGATGGTGGCAGCCGGATTACGCGCGGCACTGCCGGACGCGACGCTGATCGTGATCACGCACCGGCCGGCGCTGGCGGAGATGGCGGACGCTGTCCTCACGATTGAAAACGGAAACGCCCGCATGGCTTGTGGCGTGGCGCAGGACACTACTTCCGCCGCCCGCGGCTGACGCAGCGAGCCGAGGCGTGCGGGTAGCAGTGATCGACAGGGGCGTCAATCCGCATCTGCCGGGACATGGCACGGCGGTCATGGCGGCAATTCAGAAAAAACGCGGGGCAGATTATTATGCGGTGCGCGTCTTCACGACGGATCCCCTCACGAGCGTCGTGAATCTTCTGGTAGCGATCCGACGGTGCGTCGAACAAAAGATGTATGTCGTCAATTTGAGTCTGGGCCCAACGAATCCGGCCCATGCAGAAGCGGTTGCGGCGCCTGCCGCTGAGGCAGGAACCCGCTGATTAACAGACGATTTCCAGCATCGAAATCGCCCGGCGCTATCAAGTTCGTCGGCAGGCTTCAGAACGAATTCCGCGTGCGGCAATTAATGCGCGATTGCGAACGTTCGCGTGTGCCGTTCCCCCACACGGTCACGGTTCGGAAACCTTCCGGAACCGGCGATGACGGTGTGATACCGGTAGGTAACCGCGATTCGAGGGCGATACTTCACAGGATTCTCAGAACTTAGCGATTTGGGACTACGGCCGCCGGCGCTTGACGCAATTTGACACCAGGCCGCTGTGATCCGGATAATCGAACTCTGGTCTGGAGGCTTGTCATGAGACGCTGGATTCCCGCCTGCCTCGCACTTCTTGCGCTCGGCTGGATGCAGAGTTTTCCGGCACGCAGCCAGACTGCGGGCGACAGCAGACCCACCGCCCCCGAAGCCAAACCTGAAGAAGGCGGCATCCCGGTCACCGATCCCCTGGTGATCGCGAAATGCGGCACCTGCCACAAGCGCGACGACAAAGGCAATCTGACGCGCATCTCCTGGGAGCGTACCACGCCGGAAGGCTGGCAAGAGATCATCAAGCGCATGGTTCGCCTGAACGGCCTGCAACTCACGCCGGATGAAGCACGCGCCGTGGTGCGGGCGCTGAGTGCGAGTCACGGGCTGGCACCGGAGGAAGCACGGTCCGTCGCGTACATGTCCGAGCATCGCGGCGACGACGAGGTTTATCCCGACGACAATGTAAGGTCGACGTGCGCGGCGTGTCATCTGTTAGGGCGGGCGGCATCGTTCCGGCGGTCACCGGGAGAGTGGAAGCTGCTGGCGGATCTGCACGTTGCTTTGTATCCGGTTGTAGAGATGACGGCGTTTCACCGATTCCCGGGCCGTGGTCCGACCCGTGGCGCGGAGCCGGCCGGTCCGCCGCCTCCGCAGCCGGTGGATCAGGCGATCGAATATCTGACGAAGGCATTTCCGCTGGAAACGCCGGAGTGGGCAGCGTGGCGCGCACGCGCGCGCACTCCCAGACTTGCAGGGAAGTGGCTGATCTCGGCGCATGTAGCTGGAAAGGGTGCCTGGTGGGGAGAAGCGACCATCGACGCGGGATCCGCGGAAGGAGAATTCAACACGCACATCAGAATGCGCCCGGTCAGCGGCGGCGCGACCATAGAGCGCACGGGCAAGGTGGTTGTATACGGCGGCTATGCCTGGCGCGGGCGGTCGACGGGGGCGGCATCGGGCAGGGGCCCGGCGGAGATTCCCTCGGAGATGCGCGAATCCATGATGGTCTCAAGCGACCAGACGCAGGCGGAAGGCCGCTGGTTCTGGGGCTCGTACGACGAATTCGGCATGGATGTGAAACTGCGGCGCGCGACGGGTGCACCGGCGCTGGTGGCGGTGGATCGCGCTGGGCTGAAGGCCGGTGCTCAATCGCAGCGGGTACGCGTGATGGGAGAAAGCCTGCCCGCACGCATCGAGACCGCGGATATCGATTTCGGATCGGGGGTTACGGTTCGGCGCGTGGTCTCGCATACCGCGCAGGAGGTTGTCGCCGAGGTGGATGTTGCGGCGAACGTGGTGCCGGGGCGGCGCGATATCGCGGTTGGACAGAGCGTGCTGCCGAACGCCATTGGCGTCTACGACCGGATCGACTATATAAAGGTGCTGCCCAGAACGAGTATTTCGCGCCTCGGCGGCAGCCAACAGCACGCCAAAGGCTACGCGCAGTTCGAAGTGATGGCTTATAACCGCGGGGCAGACAACAAAGCGAACACGGCGGACGATTTCGAGGTCGGTCCGGTGGATGTGACGTGGTCGGTCGAAGAATTCCAGGAATCATTCGGCGACGACGATAAGGCGTACGTCGGCACGCTGAGCGAGACCGGCCTTTTCACACCGGCGCTCGACGGGCCCAACCCCGAACGCAAACAGTTGCGCGACAACAACGGCACGGTGTGGGTTGTGGCGACCGCGAAGAACGAAAAAGACAAGGATGGCAAACCTCTGACGGGCAGATCATACCTTGTGGTCAGCGTTCCGCTGTACATCATCTGGGACCGGGAGATTACGCAATGACCGCGACGGACACGCGGGCGTACGGTCTGGGCGAGTTTCACCCGTTTACGGCGGCGGGCAAGCAGTTTCTGTATCTGGTACCGAGCGGCGGAATCTTCGAAATCGACGACGCGGTTCGCACCGTGATCGAACGCGTCGGTCAGCGCGGCGCTTCACATGATGAACTGATGCGGGATCTGGCCGCGGCGGGGCTCAGCCCTGGCGATGCCGAAAGCGTTATCGATGAGTTGCAGCAATCGCGAGCGCTGGTCACCGGGGAGGCGGCCGCCACGCCCGTGCCGAATCCCCCGGCGGATTTTCCGCTGCAGACGCTTGTGCTGAACCTGACCAACCAGTGCAACCTCTCGTGTCAATACTGCTACGAATTCGGCGCCGACAAGGTCGCCACGCCGGAGGGCAAGCCGAAGTTCATGGACTTCGAAACGGCGAAAGCCTCCGTGGACCTGCTGCTGCAGCAATCCGCGGGACGGCGAAACGTGCACATCACGTTCTTCGGCGGCGAGACGCTGATGAATTTTCCGCTGCTGCAGAAGGTGGTCGAATACGCAAACGGGCAGGCTGCGGCGCAATCGCGTGCAGTGGATTTCAGCCTGACCACCAACGCCACGCTGCTGACGCCGGCGATCATCAGATTTCTCTCCGAATATCGGATTGGCGTTACGGTCAGCATGGACGGCCCGAAGGAAATGCACGATCAGCTGCGCGTGTTTTCGAACGGCCGCGGCAGCTACGACATCGTTGAGCCGCGGGTGCGGGCACTGATCGAAAATCACCGCACGCGCCCGATTACGGCGCGCGTCACGCTGACATCGGGCGTCAGCGACGTGGTGCGCATATTCCGCCATCTGAAGGACGAACTCGGATTTCACGAAGTGGGATTTGCGCCGGTAACGACATCGCCGGACCGGCTGTACGCGATCGGGGACCGCGGGATGGACGGCGTGCTCGGGCAGTTTCAGGCACTGGCCGACGAATATCTTGAATTTGCCCTGCGCGGCGAGATGCATGGATTTTCGAATGTAAGCGACACGCTCGCCGAACTGCATCAAGGCGTCAACAAGTCGCATCCCTGCGGCGCGGGTCTGGGACTGGTTGGAGTCGGCCCGTCGGGCGATATCGCGCCCTGCCATCGTTTCGTCGATTCCGATCAGCATGCGCTGGGGCACGTCTCGACCGGAATCGATCGCGCGAAGCAGACGGACTTTCTGCAGCGCGGCAACATCGGTTCGAAATACGATTGCCAAACCTGCTGGGCGCGTCCGCTGTGCGCCGGCGGATGCCATCACGAGGCGTTCGTGCGCTATGGCGACACCGGGCATCCGAATCTGCATTATTGCGACTGGATCCGGGAATGGACAGACACGTGTCTCGGGATCTATGGCGCGATCGCGGCGCAGCGGCCCGATTTTCTGAACTATTTTGCGGAGAGGAAAGCCTCATGAAGCACATGCGAGCGATCAACAGAAAGGCGCGGCGGATCGAGGATCAGGCCAATGCCGCAAATGAGGACGTGGTGGCGCTGCAGGCCCCGCCACCGGGGCTCCGGCCGCACGTGCCCGCGGGCTGCACTTTTATTTTCACGCCCGGCTGGGAAGTGGATTCGGCAGGCGGGTCGGCGGGATTGTGCCAGCCGGTAGAGCGCGATATCTACGACTGTTACGTGGATTGTTATTGGCCTGCGCAGGTGCCGGATCATCTGAACAACTACCCGGACTGGGCCGCGAAATGCGCTTCCGCGACCAGCGACTGGCGCAATCTCGACTTGGTGTTTCCATAGCCATGACCAGACTCATTCTTGTATTCGCGGCACTGTGCGCGACGGCGCAGGCAGGAACGATCTTTCTGCCGGGATATCCGGATCGCATTCTGGTGGTCGACGAAGTCACGCGTCAGATCGTCGACCGGATTCCGAGTGAGATTGGTATTCCGAGCAGCGTGACGAAGTCGTACGACCGCAAGAAAATCTATGTCACTTCGAACGATAACGATGGCGTCGAAGTCATCGACATCGCAACTCACAAGGTGCTGCAGCATTTCGTCCTGAACTCCGGGAACCGCAAGATGCGGATCAATGGAGTGGCGCCCGATCCCGACGATAAAGTGCTGTATACCGTGCTTCGGGAGGTCGTTAAGCAGACCGACCGCTATGAAATCGGCAAACCGAAGTATGCGGTGATCGACCTGGCGCAGCAGAAGATCGTGCGCACGGCCGAGATCCCGCCGGAAGACCGGGACGCCAACGAAGCCTGGTATGGCCGGTCGCCGTTTCACGTCTCGCCCGACGGCAAATACCTGTACCAGTTCCGCGACAAGATCGTGATTCTGGATACCAGCGATTTCCACGTGGTCGACCGCGTGGATCTTTCCAAGCCCGATTTCCCGGATCTGGCGGACGTCAGCGTTGGATCCGGCCTCGAAACACTCGACGAGCAGGGCGCATTCATCTCGGTATTCAATGCGGATGATCCCATCGTGCATCGCCGCCAGTTTGGCTTCGCCCGCTTCGACCTGAATTCGCGCCAGTTCAACTTCACCGGGATCGGACCGGCACCGAACGGAATGCTCGGGCTGCAGGTCGCGCCGGACCGCAAAAAGGGCTACAGCGTTGTGGTCAATGGCGAACAGGGCAACCGGCGGTGCGAATTCTGGGCCTTCGACATCGAGAAGAATCAGCGCACGCTTACGTCGGAATTTCCCTGCCGTCCGCGCTTCAGCTTCGGAATTTCAAGCGACGGCAGGAATCTGTATGTCTACGGCGCCGGTTTTGAAATCGAAGTGTGGGATGCGGCGACGCTGAAGCTGACGGAGACGATCAACCTGCACAACGACGCCACGATGGGTGGCATCATTGTGGTGCCTTAGTTCATCGTCAGATCGCGGTGCATCACGTAGGATATCTGCGTCGGGATCCCTTCGGTGAACTTTACTTTCAGCACCAGTTGATAAGAGCGCGGAATAGCGCCGGACCGGTTTCTTAGCCTGTCCGCCAGAGTGCGGGCTAAAGCCGGGTCGCTGAATGCCTCCACCGCGCCTTCGCGTCCCCAGGTGCGCGTGCTGGTGAAGCTCTGGATGACGGTGTTGCCGAGAGGCCCGGCGGCGCGGGAGACCAGGGCGTAGACTTCGCCGTCGTTGGGATCGGCGCCGGCCTGAGCGTCCGCGAAGAACGCCGGCTCTCCGCTCCTGGGATGGAGATTGCGGATTCCGCCGGGGGTCTGCTCCAGTTGTGGCTTGAGCTGAATGGCGGGTAGTTTCTGGTCAAATACGATTTCCGGGCCGATCAGTATGATGTTGTTCTCCGCCAGCCGCTGCAGCGGAACCTGACTGCTGCGCGCCAGTGAAATGTCCTGGCGGTGCATGCCCAACAGCTTACCGACCAGGAAGGATGAGTAAAGCTCGCCGGTCGGGGTGAAATTGAAACTGGCCTGAATGGGCGGGTTGCCGAGCACCTTGCGGAGTGCGGAGACCTCGGGGGAACCGGCGGCGTCTTCGGGGCGGCGCAGGGATATTTTGCGTAGAAACACATCCGTGCCGCCGAGGCCGATGAACAGGGGATCCGGGATCGCGATCACCACTGGACGCGGCGAAGCGATGAAGGGGCCCCACAGTTCGCGAATGGCCGGTGTCCAGGCGTCCGCCATGGGTTGGTTCTGGCCGGCGCGCCACAGCAGAGTGGCCGCATAGGCGCTCCAGCACGCCAGCAGGAGCAGGGCGAGCGAAAGACCGATCGTCGTCCGCACCCAGGGCTGGACCGGCGGTGCGATTGACGCCTGCGGGGCCATGCTGTCGCTTGCCGCGGGAAGGATGGGAGCGGCGGGACGTATCTCCCATTTCAGCCGGAAGTGCCCCTTCGGCAGATCGAAAAGGACTGCATCGTCTTTGCCTTCGGTCCGGTAGTATTCGCCCAGCTTCTGGCGCAGACGGCCGATCTGCAAGCGGACGATCGCGTCCTCGCGGGGATCGTAGGTGGCCGGCTTTCCGAAGGCGTCGAGACCGATTGTGTACTCCTTGAGCTGATCCGCTTCGCCTGCAAAAGCCTTGTCGGCGAGGTAGCGGAATAAGCGCCGCAGGGCGCCCGATGCCCGGAACGTCTCACTTTGAAGAATCCGTTCAACCTGCTCGGAAGCCGGCGTTTCGACCTGCAACATGCAAGGATTATAGACCGGAAAAGCAAACCAGGCAAACTGCGGGGGAAACCCGGCCGAGTCCGGAAACCTGGTCATATACCGGTACATAACCTCGCCGATAAATTTTGTACGCGACTGAAAATAAAAAACTTCGATGGGACCAACGCAAAATTGACAAAGGTGGAACAACATCCCATACTGCAAACCTTAGGGGTTACTTCGCGCGGGCCAGTCTCCCGGAATTTTTATGTAGCCTTGTATTTTTTCTGAGCCGTCAGCAGGGTTTTGCAGGCCATTACTTCACCGCAGGAAGGGGTCAAAGACAAACATGAAGGTGCGTTTCTGGTTGGCGACAGGTTGGCTCTCGGTTCTGATTTGCGTCCCGGCAATGGCTCAGTCGACGCTGGGCACGATCCTTGGCACCATACAGGATCAGTCCGGCGCCACACTGCCCGGCGTGTCGGTCACGGCAGCAAACGTGGACACCGGCGCGACGCGCACGGAAGCATCGAACGATTCCGGGCAGTATCAGTTCCCGAACATGCCGCCGGGCACGTACTCGATTACGGCCCAGAAATCCGGGTTCGTGGAGGTGAAGACCGACCGCGTAACGCTCGACGCCCGGCAGGAGAGGCGCGTCGATCTGAAGATGGGGGTCGCCGCAGTGCAGCAGACTATCGAGGTGACGGCGGAAGCAGCTACCGTCAACACGGAGAACGCCAACATATCGAACACCATCAACAACGCGGTTGTCACCGATCTGCCGATGAACTACCGCGGCGGGTCCAGCAGTCCGCTGGCGGCCATTGCCGCGATGCCCAATGTTCAGCAGGACCAGAATGGCACCATCGCGCTGACCGGTTCGCTGCCGTTCATGACCGATTACAGCGTCGACGGTACTTCGAACGTGAATGTGCAGCGCAATGGACCTTCGACCAACATGTATCCCTCGACCGAGATGCTGGGCGAGTTCAAAGTATCGGCGATTAACAACAATGCGGAGCTTGCTTCATCGGCAGACGTGACGGTCACAACCAAAGGCGGCACCAATGCCTGGCATGGCAGCGCATTCGAATATCTGCAGAATCGCGCGCTGGATGCGACTGCGTTCGGCTCGAACACCAAGCCCGCGAAGGTCTGGAACGATTTCGGCGGCAGCTTCAGCGGCCCGGTTATCATTCCGAAGCTCTACAACGGACACAACAGGACATTCTTCTTTGTGGATTACGAAGGCAACCGCAAACCGGGTTCGCAGCTGACGATCAGCAGCGTGCCGACAACGGCCATGGTCAGCGGCAATCTCAACGGCGTCCCGGGGCCGGCGGCGGTGAACCCGTTCACGGGAGCGCCATTTCCGAATAACCAGATTCCGCCGAGCCTGCTGAATCCGGTGGCCCAGAAGCTTCTCACGACCTACTATCCGGCGCCGAATTACAATACCGGAACGACAGACGGCGACTACCGATCGCTGGAGCGCCTGTCCAATCAAACCGACGGGTACGACATACGGGTTGACCAGCTCATCGGCAACAAGAATCAGTTCTTCGTGCGGTTCAGCTGGAAAGATCTGCCATTCCAGGCTCCGGCGAGCGGCGGCACTTCCCAGTTGCTGCCCCCCATCAGTTACAACGAAGCCGACCGGAATCTGGTGCTTTCCGACAGCTATACCATCAGCCCGCATATCGTGAATGAGTTCCGCTTTGGCTACAGCCATCTGCACACGGGCACGTCGTATCCGTTTTCGGGCGCCTCTGTGGTCAACTCACTGGGGCTGACGGGGCTCGATTTGTCGCACGCCGGGTCGGACGGCGGGTTTCCGGGCTTCAACTTCAGCGCCGGAACCGGCTTTTCGAGCATCGGCCATGGCGACATCGGACCCTCCAGTTCGAAAACCATCCAGTTCACCGACAACGTCACGTGGGTAGCGGGCAAACACACGCTCAAGTTCGGCGTCGACTTCCGTTCCGTGAGTTACACGACGGTCAACAATTTCGGGCTTTCCGACGAATTCGGCTCGCTCAACTTTTCAGGCACGTTCAGCGGGAACGCGTTCGCGGATTTGCTGCTCGGGCTGCCGACGTTCAACGGTGTTTTTGATATCGGGCCTCTCATCAACGAAAACTCGCAGCACTTCGCCACCTACGGCCAGGACGAGTGGCGCGTCTCGAAGAGTCTGACTCTCAGTTTCGGTCTGCGGTGGGAACTGCAGCCGCCTTTCACGGAGAAGAATGGCAACATTGCGAACTTCAATCCGGCGAATGGCGGGCTGGTGTATCCGGATATCGCGGCGAAGGTTCTGCCGCCGGCTGCTTCGGTGCTGTACAGCATCAATGAGTGCCCGGGAATCGTCAACACTCTGCCGTGTTCACCGGTGCAGACCGCCAGCCAGGCAGGCCTGCCGCAGGGACTGCGCTACACGTACTATGGCGACTACGATCCGCGCATCGGCGCCGCGTGGAGACCGTTTGGCGACAAGACAGTGTTCCGCGCCGGCTTCGGCCTCTTCACCGTTCCGACGCTCGGCGGTGTCGCCTACCAGATGACCGGCACGGGAAGTACGAACTCTCCGTTCTACTTCAACGCCCTGGTGAACAACAAGCCGCTGTTTCAGCTGCCTTCGGTCGCCTACGGGAACGGGGGGCTGGTGCCGGCCGATGTCGGCACGTACACGTTCGACGTGGCACAGCAAATCCACTATAAGGATCCCGCGTCGGCGCAGTGGAACGTGACGATCGAGCGTCAGTTCTGGCAGAACTGGACCGCACGTATCAGCTACATCGGCAACAATTCGTACCGCCTGCCGCTGACTACGGACCAGAATTCGATCCGCGCCAGCAAGACGCCGTTCAGCCCCTCGGAAGAGCCCTATCCGCAGTGGGCCGCGATCTATCAGCTGGGGAACTGGGGTTTCGCCAACTACCAGGACCTGGAACTGCAGCTCTCGCATCGCTTCGCATCGAATTTCTTTCTGCAGGCGACATATGACTGGGCGAAGGATCTGAGTGATGCCAACAACGACGCACCGGCGGCCTACGGCTCCGAACAGGGCAACTTCACCGGCCCGCTGGGATTTGTGGTTGGTGTGGACGACCGGTTCAATCTGCACAACAACAGAGGCAACGCGCCGGGGGACCGCCGGCAGCGCTTTCTGCTGAGCGGGATTTACCAGCTTCCGTTCGGCCGGGGGCACAAATATCTGGCGAACTCGAACCGAGTCGTCAACGGAGTGCTGGGAGGCTGGCAGGTCAGTTCGCTCGTCCTGGCCGAAACCGGACCGTACTTGACGGCGTTCGACGGCAATCCTCTGGACAGCCAGTCGAACCTCAACGAAGTGGGGCGGCCAGCCGTGGTGCGCCCCGATCAGATTGCGAGCTGCGATGTTTCGAATCCAACGCCCGGCGAGTGGTTCAACACGAACGCTTTCGTTCTGACGCCGGTGGGGGCCGGACGTACGGGAAACGCGGGCGTGGGAAACTGCGAAGGACCCGGAACGGTAACAGTTGCGGCGGGCCTGTCGAAGGTATTTGTGGCGAAGGAACACCTGCGAGTGCGGTTCGAATCGACGTTCACCAACATTTTCAACCATCCGAACTTCGCGCCGCCGGCGTCGATGGATGTTTCCTCGCTGAGCCAATTCGGCGGTAACACGGCTACCAGCAGCTTCGGCGTGGTGCAGAGCGTTCAGTCCTCGGAGAACGCCGGGAACCGCGTCGGGCAATTATCCCTGCGGCTCGAATTCTGAGAGGATTGAGAGGAACCTATGGACTTCTCGCGACGTGAATTTCTGGGAGCCGCGGGCCTCGCTTCGCTGGCATCTGTATCCCGCCTCGAGGCGCAGGGAGGCGCGCCGGGGACGGCGGCCGATCTTGTGCTGTTCAACGGCCGCATCGTCACTGTCGATGACGCTTTTTCAATTCGCCAGGCGATTGCGGTGAAGGACGGAAAGATTATCGCTGTCGGCGGGAACGAACTGCGTAACCGTTACTCCGCGGCGCGCACGATCGATCTCCGGGGGCGCACGGTGATACCCGGATTTCACGACACACACATCCATCTGGGCGGACATTCGCGCCGCTACATCGACCTGAACGATACGACATCGCTCGCGCAGCTGAAGCAGCAGGTCAGCGCCAAGGCGAAGGAACTGGGCCCGGGCGAATGGATCACAGGTGGCGGCTGGGATGAGTATCATTTCACCGAGCAGAGAAAGCCACTGCGCAACGATCTGGATGCCGCCGCGCCGAACAATCCGGTAGTCCTGACGCGCGCGGGCGGGCACAGTTCGGTCGGCAACAGCAAAGCGCTGGAAATGGCGGATATCAACGGCAAGACGCCGGATCCGCCGCGGGGGCTGATTGAGAAAGATGCCAGCGGCGCGCCGAACGGCGTTATTCGCGAGCGCAATGATCTGTACACACGTCTGGTGCCGCGGGATAAGCCGGCTGACGTTCGCGAGAGCCTGCTGGACAACGTGCGGGATCAGCTTAGGCTCGGGATCACGAGCGTCATCGAGGCCGGGGCTTCGGTGGATCCAGACGTGACCGGATCCTATGCCGAATGGGAACTCCTCTACCGGAACCACGGGACGGACCTGCCCAGGGCTTCCATTCAGATCGGCTATCCTTCACCCGCCGGCCAGGCCAAGGCGGGCGCGGAGAAGCTGAAGGAGTTCGGAAAGAAGACCGGCGACGGCAACGACCGCCTTCGTGTCGGCTCGATTGGCGAGATGGCGGCTGATGGCGGATTCACCGGACCCACTGCGTGGTCACTGGTGGATTACAAAGGGCAGCCGGGATTCCGCGGGCGGGCTTTCTTCACACCGGAAGAAATCCACGCCAATATTGAGGAGGGTCACAAGCTCGGCTGGCAGTTCGGCATTCATGCCATCGGCGATGCAGCCATCGCCATGACGGTGCACGCGCTGGATAAAGTGCTGCAAGCCTATCCGCGGAACGATCATCGCCACTACCTCTGCCACTTCACCGTCCTGCCCCCGGCGCGCACCATGGAGATCATGGCGAAGGACAAGATCGCCATTGCGCAGCAGCCGAACTTCACTTACAACCTCGAAGGGCGCTACATGGAAACTCTGGAGGGCAACCGACTCGCGACAAACAATGCCATCGTGACACCGGTGAAGAAGTACGGGTTGTTCATGGCTTTCGGCAGCGACAATCTGCCGATCGGTCCAATGGTGGGGCTGTACGCGGCGGTGACCCGCAAAGGCGAAAGCGGGAAGGTCTACGGGGCGGGTGAAGCAGTCAGCATCAGGGAAGCCATCACGATGTACACGCGCAACGGGGCGTTTCTGACCCGCGAAGAGAAGATCAAAGGCTCGCTCGAGGTCGGCAAGCTGGCCGATATGATGGTGCTGCCGGAAGATCTGCTGAGCGTCGCTCCGGAGAAGATCCTGAACATGAAAGTCGACATGACGATCGTCGGCGGCAAGGTGCTCTACGAGAGAGCATAGCGACTAGAAGGTCAGCGGCGTATTGATCCAGATCAGTACCGCATCTTCGTCCGACGGATTGAACCACCGATGACCGACATTGCTCTCGAACCAGAAACTGTCGCCCGCGCGCAGCAGATGGCGCTCCAGTTCGCCCAGCCAGAGTTCGAGAGTGCCTTTGAGCACGTAGATGAATTCTTCGCCAACGTGCGAGTAGGAACCGTCACTGCCGGTGGAAGGCGGGACGCGGAACAGCATCGGTTCGAGCATTTTGTTGCCGACCGAAAGCAACTCGATCTCGACGCCCGACTCGGTGTGCAGTACGCGCCGCTGGCCCGGCCGCAGGAGGCGCCGCGTGTGACCGGGGATGTCGAAGAATTCGAGAACGGTGGAATTGTACGTTGCCGCCAGACGATGCAGTGTGGCAACCGAGGCGTTGGCCTTGGACAACTCAATCGCGCTGAGGAAACCAGGCGAAATTCCAGCCTCCCTGGCCGCTTCTACGATTCCGAGGCGCAGATCTTTGCGCATTTTGCGCAGCTTCGGCCCCAGGTCCGCTTCGGGGGGAGGGGCGTCCTCGGGCGCGGGTGCGTGGCCGTTGAGAGCTTTCTTAATCCCCGGAACGCTGAGTTTTTTGACATCGCGCAGATATTTGATTCTTTTCAGAACGCTGAGCAGTTCGTGATTGTAGAGCCGATAACGTCCGGTACTGCGCGCAGGGCTGATCAGGCCTACGTTCTCCCAGAGGCGCAGGGTCGAAGGGCTGATACCGAGGATGCGCGCAGTCTGACCGACGGTCAGGTACCGGGGAGGTAGACCGGTTTCGGAAACTTGCTGAGTCCGTCTTGGCATGGTGTCCGCAGGCCGGGGAGCGCGCGCGAGTCAATTATACCGGCTGATTCGAACGATATGACACAATCTGTCGCTATGAACATCGAAGCCCGGCCCGAAGAACTCCGTCGAAGTCTCGGTCTCTTCGACTCCACCATGATCGTGGCGGGCTCGATGATCGGCTCGGGAATCTTCATCGTTTCGGCCGAAATGGCGCGGCAGGTTGGCAGCGCGGGATGGCTGCTGGCGTCATGGCTGATCACTGGCCTGCTGACTATCGCCGCCGCGCTCTCCTACGGCGAACTGGCAGCCATGATGCCGCGTGCCGGAGGCCAGTATGTTTATCTGCGCGAAGCGTGGTCGCCCATGTGGGGCTTTCTTTATGGCTGGACGCTCTTCCTGGTGATCCAGACGGGGACTGTTGCTGCGGTCGCGGTGGGCTTTGCACGGTATCTTGGGGTGCTCTGGCCGCGAATCTCCGAGGCCGATTATCTGATTCCGCCTATCCTGGTTTCCACGCACTACGCGGTGTCGCTTTCGACCGCCCAGCTCACAGGTGTGTTGCTCATCGGGCTGCTGACCTGGAGCAATTCACGCGGCGTCCAGTACGGCAAAATCGTGCAGAACGCGTTTACATCGGCAAAGATCGGTGCACTGCTGGGAGTGATCGGGCTGGGCATCTTCGTCGGATGGAATGCCCAGGCGGTGAGCGGGAATTTTTCGCACATGTGGAGGCTGCAGGAATTCACGCCCATCGCTGCGGGATTGTCACAGAACACTGTCTTCGGTTTATTCGTGGCGTTGGCGGTGGCTCAGGTCGGCTCGCTGTTCGCGGCCGATGCATGGAACAACATCACATTCACTGCCGGCGAAGTGAAATCCCCGCAGCGCAATGTGCCGCTTTCGCTGGCTTTCGGAACCATTCTTGTCATTGGCCTGTATACGTGCGCCAATATCGCTTATCTTGTAGTGCTGCCGCTGGAACGCGTGCAGCATGCGGCGTCGGACCGTGTCGCGGCCGCGATGCTGGAGGCCATATTTCCGGCTGTGGGCGCCGGCCTGATGGCGCTCGCGATCATGATCTCGGCATTCGGCTGTATCAATGGCATGCTGATGTCAGGGGCCCGCGCATACTTCGCCATGGCACGCGACGGGCTCTTCTTTCCGCGGGCGGCCGCGCTGAATCATGCCGCTGTTCCCGGCCCTTCTCTCTGGATGCAGGGCGCGTGGGCCGCATTTCTGGTGTTGATCCGGACACATGATCCTGCCAAACGAACCTACGGGAACCTTTACAGCAATCTTCTTGACTATGTCGTCTCCGCCGCATTGCTGTTCTATCTGCTGACGATTGCCGCGGTATTCCGCCTCCGTATTTCAAAGCCCGAAGCGGAGAGGCCTTACCGCGCCTTCGGATATCCGCTGATTCCGGCGCTGTATCTGCTGAGCGCGGCTGCGATTCTGATCGTACTGTTCGTTTATCGACCCGCCACCACGTTCCCCGGCATGGTGATCGTGCTCATTGGCGTCCCCGTTTACTATGCCTTCCGGTGGTCCTCCGCGAAGGCCGCTGCTCGACCGAAAGAAGCTGTTCTGCCAAATGAACCTGCTAACTGAAACAACCATCCGTCTTGTTACCTCCATCCCGGGGCCTCTTTCCACTGCACTCGGAAAGCGCCGCCAGGCGAGCGTGCCGCGCGGCGTTGGCTCGGTGCTGCCGGTGTTTGTGCGCCGCGCGTCAGGGGCCACGATCGAAGATGTCGATGGTAATCAGCTGCTCGATTTCACCGGAGGAATCGGCTGCCAGAATGCCGGCCATGTGCCTCCGGAGGCGCTCGATGCGATCAAAGAACAAGCCGCAGACTTCATCCACACCTGCTTCATGGTCACGCCGTACGAAGGATACGTGCGGCTTGCCGAAGAGCTGAACCAACGGGCGCCCGGGGCGTTCCCGAAGAAAACGTTCTTTGTCAGTACGGGCGCTGAGGCGGTCGAAAACGCCATCAAGATCGCCCGGCACTACACGCGCAGGCAGGCGGTCATCGCGTTCGAAGACGGCTTTCACGGGCGCACGCAGCTGGCGCTCAGTCTGACCGGAAAGTCGAAACCGTATAAAGCCGGTTTCGGACCGTTCGCGCCGGAAGTCTATCGCATGCCGTTCGGATACTGCTACCGCTGCCCGCACAACCTCACCTACCCGGATTGCGACATCCAGTGCGCGCGCCGCCTGGAATCGACCTTTGCCCGGCACATAGAAGCCGAATCCGTAGCGGCTGTGATCTTCGAGCCCATTCTGGGTGAAGGTGGATTCGTGGCGCCGCCGCGCGAATGGTTTCAGGTGATCGCCGGGATCTGCCGCAGGCACGGAATTCTGATCATCGCCGATGAAATTCAAACTGGTTTCTGGCGCACGGGTCCGATGTTTGCCTGCGAGCATTTCGGTATTGAGCCGGACATTGTCGTGACCGCGAAGTCGATTGCAGCGGGTCTGCCGCTGGCTGCTGTCACCGGGCGAACTGAAATTATGGATTCACCGGGGCCCGGCGGCTTGGGCGGCACGTTCGGGGGCAACCCTGTCGCCTGCGCGGCGGCACTCGAAATTCTGCGCGCGGCGGACACACTCGAACTTTCGCAACGTTCGCGGTACATTGGCGAGCTTTTCGAATCGAGCACCCGCGATTGGCCGCTGCGCTTTCCCCTGGTCGGGGAGATCCGCGGCGTGGGGGCCATGCGCGCCATCGAACTGGTAAAGAATCGCGACACGAGGGATCCTGCCACGGAAGAGACCAAGGCGGTTCTGGCTGCTTGCCATCGTCGCGGACTCATCATCATTTCGGCCGGCACATTCGGCAACGTTGTTCGAATGCTGGTTCCCCTGACAGCTACTGACGCACAGATTGCGGAGGGCCTGACGGTGCTGGAGGAAGCCCTCGCCGAGGTGCAGTTGTAAGATCGGCGCGTACATTTCACTGATTTACACGCGCAGCCAGGAGTGTTCCATGATATCCAGTCGGGGAAGCAACCGTACGGGAGTATTCAGCAGGAAAACAGACGTCAGATAGACAGGTTTGCGTTGCCAAAACTGCGTCTTAACCCAAACTCCGGGCGAGGCTGCAAGTGGGGCGAGCCGAGTAACGAGCGTGTCCAGCAAACCGCGACGTGCGGAGCGGTTTTAATGGCGACCCGTTCTGCAGAGACCAATCCGCAGGGCCCTGAAATCAGCGGCGTGAAAAACGCCGACCCGGGGATCACAGATTCATATCCGCAAAGCTTCGAGGCGGCAGACGGGGACAGCTCGAGCTGCATCGCGCCAGCCGTACCGATGGTGAAGTCCGCGGGCCGGGGAGCGGAGAATATCGTTGCGGCTGGCGAAGGCTCACCTTCCACGGTTCGTCGATGCTTCGCCTTCAGGCCCGTTGCTGCATCTAAGTTATTGGGGAAATTGGTCGGGGCGAGTGGATTCGAACCACCGGCCTCCTGGTCCCGAACCAGAAGATGACGAAGAACCAACAGGTTAGGGGGAATCGCTACCTGTTGCTCGGGATTCCTCTATGTGCCTTTCGGGAATACACTTAACCGGCTGTTTAGCGCGAAGAATAGCAACCGGTAAAAACAGATAGCTGCAGAGGGTGGCCATAGTATTGGCCATAGTCGGCCGCATTCATCGAAGATCCTTAAGCACATCTTCGACGCTCTCCGGGTGCTTTGCGATTACGGCCAACAGCACGCGCGTCGGCGCATCCGGACGGGCGCGTCCCTGCTCCCAGTTTCGAAGCGTTGCCGGGGGAAACCCGAATTTCGTGGCGAACTGGGACTGGCTGAGCCCCATTCGGTGCCGGACCTCCGAAACATCGATGTCCGGGATCTGAACCTGGGTGACACGGACGGCAACATTTTCGCCCTTCGACCAGGCGACTGCCTCTTCGAGACCTTCGATGATCCGAGCGCCTACGCCGGGGCCTTGCTTCAAGCTCACTTTGCTGTTATTTTTTCTTACCTTCAATTGTTATCTCCGACCCCCTTTCGAATAGTTCTGGATCAGTGCGTGCACCAGTTTTGCCATCGCGTTGCGCTCGGCTTTCGAGAGATTCGTCTTCTCATTCTTGCCGTATGCTGCCAGCAGAAAAACCGGGAGACTCTCGTTGTGGAAGTAGTAGACCACTCTCGCGCCGCCGCTCTTGCCTCGTCCCGGAAGGGCCCAACGGATCTTCCTGACACCGCCGGTTTCCGGGATAACGTTACCCGCCTCAGGATTAGCGGCTATCAACCCAACCAGCTCCCCTCGATCCGAGTCCGGCATCAGCCGATCAGCGTCTTTCAGAAAGCGTGGCGTTCCACGATAGTGATCGGTGGACGCTGCACATTCAAGTGTACGCGGATTGCGTATAGACCGCAAGGTTTCGTTCGCAGCGCGTTTGAGGACACGCGCACCTGCCTTGGGCGATTTATCGTCCGCTCCAAAGCTTCTTTTGAATTCCAACCGCTTTCAATCTTTTCAATTACTTGGGGAATCTGCTTTTCGCTCAAAGGCGACCCGAGCCGGTTCAACACGAGGGGTTTTGTCAAGGTTTTGCCACGGTCGGGTGGATCATGAGCCGGACATTGTCATTCTCAAAACGTTAGCTGAGCTAAGCAGCTCGACGGGTATCCACTTTCTTAATCAGCTTCGCGATCTCACCAGCGGTCGCTCCAATTGCCAGCAGTGACCGCATCGTAAGGTCGACGCTCCCTGGTGGATCAGATTGCGGCGCTCAAATGGGTTCAGGAAAACATCGAAAGGTTCGGCGGCGACCCGCGCAATGTGACGAGTTTCAGCGAATCGGCGGGTGCACTCGATATCAATGTCCTGATGGCGTCGCCTTTGACGAAGGGGCTGTTTGCGCGCCTGATCGATCCGAAACCCGAGCCTATATGGATCTCACAGCAGCGGGCCCGGTGGCGCGAGAGGCATTGCGGCGTGAAGCGTGCGAGCTTGTTCATCGAATACATCAGCCGGAAATGACGACGTCCATGTCCCTGGCGCACCAGCAACGACGCGTTGCGTGATAGAATGCCGGGCTGAAAGCACGCAGGAAGAGTGCAACGAGTGACCATTCGATCCATGCATGGGCTTTTCCTTTTCTGGATCGCTCTGGGAGCCAATCCGCTGGCGGCGCATCACTCATTCAATGCCGAATATGACTTCGCAAAGCCGGTTTCGCTGACTGGAGTCGTCGTGAAGTGGGAACTGATCAATCCGCATGGGTGGATCACGCTGGATGCGAAGGATGCGCAGGGTACGGTTACCCGATGGATGATTGAAACCGGCAATCCCAACGCTTTAATTCGCGCCGGGTGGAGAAAGGACTCACTGAAGCCAGGCGACGAAGTCATTATCGAAGGTTATCGGTCGAAAGACGGCAGCAATACTGCCAACGGCAGCAGCGTACGTCTTCCCGACGGACGAAAGCTGCTGGCGGGGTCGTCGAAAGACGGCAACGCGGTAAAGTAGGCGGCCCATGATAAAGCGGTCCGCGCTGGTCATTCTGGTGTTTTCGGTTTCGGGCACGGTGCGGGCTGCGGATTTCACGCCGCCTCGCCTGCCGGATGGTCACCCGGACATGCAGGGCCTCTGGTACAAATTCGCCGGTGAAGGATTCGATCCGCTTTACGTCGGACTCCTGAACGGCGCTCCGGTAGGGGGTGGAGGAGGGCGTGGCGGCGGCGCCCGCGGAGGGTCTCCTGGTACGAATGGGTTTCTGCGGCCCGGAGTGCCTGTCCTGCCCTATCTGCCGGCCGCAGCCGCGCTGCGGAAAGAGAGACTGGAGCATCATATGTTCGACGATCCCGAAGCGCACTGCCACATCCCGGGTGTGCCCCGCGGGACCGAACAGCCTCCCTATCCGTTCCAGATCATTCAGGACGAGAAGTACTTCACCATCCTCTATGAAGCCATGCACGACGTGCGCATCATTCCGATGGACCGAAGTCCGCACCCCAAAAACTACCGCGCCTGGGACGGCGATTCCCGCGGCCATTGGGAGGGCGACGCGTTCGTGGTGGATGTGAGCAACTTCAACGGACGCACCTGGCTCGACATGGATGCCAACTTCGTCGACGAAAACGAGCATGTAGTCGAGCGATACACGCTGGCTGGTCCGGATACCATCGCCTACGAGGCCACCGTTACCGATCCGACTGTTTTCTCGCAGCCCTGGACGATGAACCTCACCCTCAAACGGCGGGCCAAAGAGGACCAGATCATCGAATACAGCTGTCTGGAAGGAGAGCGCGATCTGCAGCACTATACCGACAAAGAAGGCCGAAACGCGAAATGAATGGCACGGCAGTGATGCTTCTTTCGACGTGCTGGTGGCTTGCCCCGGCCTGCGTCAGTGCGCAGCAAACGTTCACTCCCGTCCGGCTTCACGATGGCCAGACACCGGATTTCCGGGGCATCTGGGAAACCCGGAGCACCGCCTGGATGAATATCGAAGGGCATCCGGCGCTGAAAGGAATTCCGGCCGCAAAGAGCATCATTGTGGATCCGCCGGACGGTAAGATCCCCTATCAGCCATCGGCGCTCGAAAAACGCGATGAGAACTTCAAAAATCGTGCCACGGCAGACCCCGGCGCCCGATGCGCACAGGCCGGTGTGCCGCGCGCGACTTACCTGCCGACGCCTCTGCAGATTGTGCAGAGCCCTGGAAATTTCGCGGTTGTCTATCAGGATGTCCATACGTACCGGATCATTTACCTCGATAACCATCCTTTTTACGAGCGCATCGACTGGTGGATGGGCGACTCACGGGGAGGTTGGGATGGCAACTCTCTCGTGGTCGATGTGCGGGATTTGAATAACGAGACCTGGTTCGATCAGGCCGGCAATTATCACAGCGAGGATATGCGCGTGATGGAGCGTTATACCCTCACCGGGCCTGACACCCTGGTCTATGAGGCGACCATGACCGATCCTAAAACGTTCACCAGACCATGGACGATCCGTGTCGCGCTGCAACGGCACAAGGAGCCGGGCTACCGGATTATCGAGGACGAATGTCTGGAAGATGCCAGCGGCGTGAGGCATCACCTTTCGCCCATCACCAGGAAGTAAGTCCGCGCGGGCGCCTCACGCAGAATTGCGTGGCGAGAAATCCAGGAGAGGGCCACCCCGGTCAATATCGTCTTTTGCCTGCCTTGCCGTGCGCAATCGGCCGTTTCCGATCGACGCGTTCCGGCTCACGGCAGTGCGTAGGCGACCACAGCACCCCCGGAGACTCCGGCCACATACTGCTTGCCGGATTTCCCGGTGTAAGTCATCGGGTTGGCGTTCATGTTCGCGTCCATTTTTACAGACCACAGCTCGCTGCCCGATTTCGAATCCAGTGCGCGAAAGTACGTGTCGTTGGTTGGCATAAACAGCAGCCCTCCCGCGGTCACCGTGGGCCCGGCGCCGCCGATGGCGCCGACGTTCTGCTTCTCTTTCGGCAACCGCGTGTTGATCCCAAGCGTTACTTTCCAGGCAATGTCGCCCGTATTGGCGTTGATCGCGTATACGCGCCCCCATGGCGGACGCTGGCAGGGCATGCCTCCGGCGGCGAACTGGTTGTAAGGTCCGGGGCCGTTGACCGAGCCGCGATCCATCGGCAGTGGCGAACCGTCGGTAAGTTGTCCATAGTTGCCGCCGGGTACCTTCTTTTCGATCCAGCCCGTCAGCGCCGAATCATAGGTGCCCACGTAAACGTAGCCGGTAGTGGGGTCGGCTGCGGTGCCGCCCCAGTTGGGGCTGCCCACACCTGGAAACTGCACATAGCTCTTCGGTGGCGCGCCCGCTTCATGGAATCCGAATGGAGTGAACGGGCCCTGGTTGATGAAACCACCTGCGCGCTCCCAATACTCTTCGCAGGCTTTGACGTGCTCCGCCGTGGTATCCGACTCACGCACGAAGTCCTCCGCTTTGTTGAAGCTCATACGCACCAGCGGTGGGGGCTTCAGGGGGAAGGGTTGCGTGGGAGAATACCACTCGCCCGGGACGTCGCCTTTGGGTACCGGCCGCTCCTCGACACCGTGAATGGGTTCGCCGGTCTCGCGGTTCAGAATGAACAGCAAAGCAGTCTTGCTGATGATTGCCAGAGCCGGGATGGTCTTACCGTCTTTCTTCACGTCAAACAGGCTGGGCGCGGCCGGCACATCGTTATCCCAGAGATCGTGATGCACAAGCTGAAAGTGCCACACATATTTGCCTGTGGTGGCATTCACGGCGACGATTGAATTCCCGTACAGGTTGTTCCCCGGACGATCGCCGCCATAATAATTGCCGGCCGGGCCGCCCACTGGCATGAAGATCAGATCGCGCTGTTCGTCGACAGTGAAGTACCAGCCCCACACGTTGAGACCGGCACGCGAGTGCTCGTCGGAATGATTGAGCCATGAGCCCGGATAATTCCTGTCTCCCGGCTGCACCATAGTCTTGAAGCGCCACAACTCGGTGCCGGTTCGGGCATCGTAGACCTTGGTGTCGCCGGCGGGGCCGTCGCTCCGCTCGCCGTTGTTATTGCCCATGATAATGAGGTTCTTGTATATGTAAGGTGCGCCGCCCCACGCGATCTCGACATCGACCACGCCCTCTTTGCCAAAGCCCGGGTCGGTGTTGCCCGTTGCAGCATTCAGGGCGAACATTTTGGTTTCTACCGTGTAAAGGATGCGCGCGGGGTTCGTACCGTCACCCGGCCAGTAACCAACCGAGCGTGTCTGGACGTTCCCGCCGACGGTGGGGTGCGACCAGATTTCTTTGCCAGTGTCGGCATCGAGCGCCACGACCTTGTTTCCAGCCGGCAGATACATGACGCCGTTGACTACGATCGGGGTCGCCTCCGCGACGACGCCGGCCGCGCCTCCGCGACCTCTGCCTCTTCCACCGCCGGCTTCCTGGCCAGCGGCCTGGGTCGCGGCGGGGGCCGCGGGGCGATAGCGCCAAGCCTGCGCCAGCTTGCTTACGTTTGTCCGGGTGATCTGCGTCAGCGGAGAATAACGCGAACTGGTGAGGTCGCGGCTGTACATGGGCCAGTCCCCGGGCGAGATTTTCGCGATTGCACCTGATTTCGCCGGCGCCTTAGGAGGGGCTTGCTGGGTGTGTGCGGGCGGCGCCAGAAAAACTCCCACCAGGGTGATTTCCGCCAGCGTGATTTTCAAACCTCGAAACATGCATTCCTCCCAGAGCAGTTGCTCCTGTTAAAACCTGAAACGAAGGTCGCTCGGACCATGTGCCGGACGTTCTCCCGCGCGTGATTCATTTGGGGGATGAAGACACGGCCGGCATAGTCATGCAGCAAATTGAAATGTGCAAACAACGGGTGGCCGCGTATGCGATCGCGGTATTTGGGGCCATGATAGCAGGGCCTGTGCCGGCCCAGGCGCCCGGGCAGAGTGCGGGCAAGCACAGGAAGAGGGAGTGCCTTCTCGATCTTGCTTACCGGGCGCGGTACGCGGGCTCAATGTAACCGAATGACAGCCGCGAATTGCATGCTGCCGCGACACCGGAGCTGCGAGATCGGGAAAACCAGTTCCGCACTACGGTCCGCGGCAAAAGCCGGTACGCGCGCGCCTGGGCGCGCACTGCGGATTCGAAGCAACCTCCGGGCCCGCGATCATACCAATCGACTGGTATAATTCTCGCTGGTCAATCCTGCATCTGAGGCTCAGATCGGATGACCAGAGGACCGCGATGAAACGACTATTTGTGCTCACAATCATTTGGGCTTCCGCGCTGTGCGCCCAGCCGCCGAAGCTGGCGCTGAAAGTTCACACCGGCAAAGGCCAGATCGGCTACGACGTAAACTCGACGATGATTTCGGGCGAGCACGACATGCTGCTCATTGACCCGCAGTTCACGTTGAGTGAAGCCCACAAGCTCGCCGCGGAAATTCTCGAATCGAAGAAAAACCTGGTCACGATCTACATTACTCACCCGCATCCCGACCACATGTTTGGTCTGGCAGTATTGCATCAGGCGTTTCCCGAAGCCAAAATCGTCGCGCTTCCCTCGACCGTTAATGCCGCTAAAACCGGCTGGCCCGCCCGGCAGAAGTTCTGGTTCCCGACATATGGAAAAGACATCCCCGGCCCCGATCCTGTGCTTCCGGAAGAACTCACGAAGCCGGTGCTGACACTGGAGGGAGAGGAATTCTCGGTCACCGGGCCCGTTCAGGGTGACGATGGCCCAGGTAACAGCTTTGTCTACATTCCGTCGCTCAAGGCGGTCGTGACGGGCGACTGTGTTTTCGACCGTGTGTATTTCGGTGTGCCGCGCGGCGATGCCCGCGACAAGTGGCTCCAGACTATCGAACAGATCACAGCCCTTCATCCGGAGACCATCATCCCCGGCCATCAAGGGCCTGGTGCGACAGACAATCCGGCTTCGATCGCGTGGATGAAGCAGTACATCGCGGATTGGGATAAAAATGTCGCGGCCTCCGGTTCCGCGGCTGAAATGAAATCGAAGGTACTGGCTCAGTATCCCGGCCTGGGGATGGAGTTCACCCTGGACGATCGCATCGCGACTTATTTCCCCGCCGCGAAACCAAAATAATTTACCGGCCCGGACGTTTCTCCGGCGGAGTTCCGCGCGATTTCGTGGGACAACGGAGAGGCAGCCGGCCGAGTCCACGGAGAAAATTGAATGCGTAAACAATGGGTGGCGGCATATGGCGACAACTGCGGGGCTGGTGGAGCGGTATCGGCGGCTGAACGAGAAAACGCTGCACTACACGGTGATGATTGATGACCCGAAGGCTTATACTCGCCCCTGTGTCGGCCGTACCCGCTCAGGCTGATCGTGGTTGCTGGTAAATGGAGAGATTATGAAAAAGTCGCTTGCTGTTCTTCTGTATTGCGCAGCCCTGACCGGCACCGCTGTATCGGCGTTTGCGCAGAACCCCCTGACCGAGAAACCAAAGGGGCCGCTTTACAACACCGCCAAGCAGAAACTGCTTGAAGGAAAGCAGGTCTTCAGTTTCACGCAGTCGAAGGCGGATCCCGCCGGATACTGCGAATCGGCCAAGCACTACGACTTCACCTGGTTCGAGATGCAGCACAGCACGCTCGAATTCAAAGACATCGAGGCGATGATTGCCGCCTGCCCAAGGTCGCAGCAACACCGATGATCCGGTTGCCCGACGCGCAGGAATGGCATATCCAGCACACGACGGATATCGGGGCGCTGGGCGTGATCGTTCCGACGGTGGACGATGTGGACCGCGCGCGCGAAGCCGCAAAGTGGGCTCGGTATCCTCCTGTCGGACGGCGCAGCGCGGGCTCCGGCCAGGCGATGAGTATCTGGGGCGCCTTCGGCAATTACCGGCAGACGATCAATGACAACATGCTGGTGGTGATTATGATCGAAACCCCGACCGGTGTGGCGAATGCTTACGATATTGCTTCGGTCCCGGGTGTGGACGTCGTGATCATCGGCAACAACGACCTCAGTTCGTTCTCCGGATACAAGCAGGGTTCTCCGGAGTATGAGGCGCTGATGAAAAAGGTGCATGACGACGTTCTCCGGGCGGGCAAAATCTTTGGCCAGGCGAATGCCATGTATGCGACGGGTCATGCGCTGAGCGCCGACGCAAAGTTTTTCCAGAACGGCAAATCGAATGATGGCTACGTCCCACCGGGCAGAGGGGGACGCGGCGGACGCGGATTCAATCCGAATGCGCCGCCCCCAGGCGAGGAGCCGAAATAGGTCGAGGATAGAGCTGCTGGCGGAGACTACCTGGTATGTTCGCTGAAGAACTTGAAAATATCGGGCATGCTCCGGGTGATCACGGTTCCGTGATCGGCGCCCGGCAACTCCAGGTATTGGAAGTCCTTCATCTGTAATTCGGTCGCTTCTTTCGCCCAGCGGCGACCCACATCCGTCGGGACGACCGTATCCGCATCGCCATGGGCCAGGAACAGCGGCATTTTGTCTTTCACAGGCGCCAGACTTTCCGGTTTCATCAGAAACGCGGCGGGCGCCATCGATGCCACCGCGGCCCATTGGTCCACATACTTCGGGCCGAGGAACAGCGCTCCGGCCCCCCCCATCGAGTGCCCCATCAGGTAGGTGCGCTTATCGTCGACATTGAATTCATTGCGCACGATCGCCAGCACGTTCATCACGTCCTTTTCGCTGAGTTCAGCGAGGTTCGGCGGATCGGGAGTCTGCGGCGCCCGCCCGGCGCCCGAACCCCGGGCCGCCCGCGTTGGGACCGCCCGGTGCTCCCGCTCCCGGCCCTCTCCCCCGGCCTGGACCGCCGCGCCCCATCACGATCACGGGAGAGCCGAACCAGCCCTCGGGGTTGTAACCCATCGGACCGACCACGATGTATCCGCCTTCTTCCGCGAGATCCAGCGTATTGCCGCGCAACAGGGAATTTCCGTCGCCGAAGACGCCATGGAGAGCGACGATCAGCGGCGCCTTTTTCGCTTTGGTTACTTTCGAGGAGACGAACAGTGCGTAGGGCAGATCTTCGTTCGTGTCCGCGAAGTGATACTTCCGTTGTTGTACGCGCGGGTCAGGAGGCCTGTTGACTGGCGCGGCCGGAGCGGCGTTGGCGGGTGCCTGCGCGAACACGGGAGCCGCCACAAACAGAGCTAGGCTCGCTGATATCGATGCGATGATCCTTCGGTTCATGTTCATGCCTTTCCCGTTTACTTGCTGTGCTTCGCGAAGAACTCGTAGATGGGCGTGAGGCCGGACTGAATCACCGGGCCATGCGTGATGCCGGGTTGCTCGACATACTCGTACTCCATGTTCAGATCCTTCATGACATCCACCCACTCACGGGTATTCGCCACCGGGACCATCTCGTCGATATCTCCCTGCACGATCATCACGGGAACTTTCGCGTCTTTCAGCAGTTGCATGGTTTCTTTTTTGGTCGACCAGAATGCGGCAGGAGCTTCAGCGCCAACCGCTGCGAACATGCTGGCGTACTTGGAGCCGAGGAAGATCGCGCCCGCGCCACCCATCGAGTGACCCATGATGTAGATGCGCGCATCGTCCACGTTGAATTCTTTGCGAACCATGGCGATGACATTCATCACGTCTTTTTCGCTGAGTTCGCGCACATTGGCGGGCTCGTTGGCTGTGGCCCTGCCCGGAGGCGGTCCGCTCCGGCCATTGGCGTCAGCGCCGGGAGCCCCGTTGCCTCGGCCCCTTCCGGCGCCTCTGGCGAAAGCCGGAGTGCCGTACCAGCCGCTTACGTCATAGCCCATGGGCGCTACCAGAATGTAGCCACCTTCTTCGGCGAGATCGATGGCGGCTTTGCCCATCATGATGGTCTGGGGCGCTCCCAGACCGTGAAGAGTCACGATCATGGGCGCCTTCTGGTCCGGCTTCACTTTCGTGGATACGTAGATCGAGTAGGGTAGATCTTCGTTGGTGTCTTCGAAATGATAGGTGCGGGTCTGTGCGCGAGGGTCCTGCGCAAACCTGGCTCCCCTGCCGCGGCCGCCTTCAGGTGCCGGTGCGGGCGCCTGCGCCAGGGCAGATTGCGAAATGCTGAGAGCAAGACAGCCGGTGAGCGCAACGAGTGCAGCTGCAGTTTTGGGTCGAATCCAGGGTCTCATATTTTTTCCTTCCTCTGTCCGGCGGGTATCGCTCTCCGCGATTGTATATCCAAACGCGGCTTATCGCGGCGTGAGCAGCTTGTGCAACTGCATCCAGTCCAGAAGGCGATCCGGCCATGTATCCACCGGGAGGCCGCGCTTTGACATCGCGAAGCCGCCGCTTACCCCGTCGTAAACGTGAATTTCGGCTGGTTTTCCGGCCTTTTTCCATTCCGCAAACAACGCCAGACAGCCGTTGGTCACATTGAAGTGATTCGAGCCGACGGCAATAAACAACGGCGGCGCGTCGGCGGGAACATGCACATCCTGAAGAGACGGACCGTAAACCGAAATGAGGAAGTCAGCGGAAGCGCCAGGCTCGTCGGCCAACACGGTTCCGACCGACACTCCGCCGCCGGCGGAGAATCCCATCAGGCCGACGCGTTTGGGGTCGACGTGCCACTCCGCGGCATTTTTACGAACCAGCCGCAACGCCTGCTGGGCATCGGCAATGCCCATCCGCAGCACTTCGTCGAGCACGGCATCGCCTGGAGCGGGGTTCGCGTTCCCGTTGACGATTTTCAATTCTTCGCGCGGGCCGGGCGGGGGCGCAGCGGTGCGGCCGGCGCCTGGCTGCTGTTGACGAAGACGATACTTCAGCACAAATGCCGCGATGCCTTTGCTGTTCAGCCACTCGGCCACCTTGGTTCCTTCGCTGTCGATGGAGAGCGCCTGCAGGGCTCCTCCGGGGGCAACAATGATGGCGGCGCCGGTGGATTTCGGATGCATCCGGCAGGTACACAGTAAGCGTCGGATCGCTGACATTTGTGGCGATACGGCTGCCGCCTCTGTCGATGATCGATTCCGGAATCGACCAGTTTTCCGAGCCAGGCGCTTTCCCGGGCCACAGCCGCAATTCGAGCGGGGCGGCTCCGAGAGCACTCACGCAAACGCCGATCATCAGACCAAGCCGCACCACGTGTGATCGCCCTCATCCGCGACTCTCCCTGCCGTGCGTCAGTATAGCGATTAGCCAGATTCCTGTAATATCAAATTCGTGATTCCAGAAAGGATCGCGATGAACCCGATGAAGCTTTTCAGCGCAGTGATATGCACCGCGTGCCTGGTACAAGGATGGATACCAGCGGTCGCCGCGGAATCGAATCCCGTTGTCTCGGTCAGCAGCGGCAGGCTTCGCGGCAGCCGGAATACAGATGATGTGACGGTCTTCAGGAACATCCCGTTTGCACAACCGCCTGTCGGCGATCTTCGCTGGAAGGACCCGGTTCCGACGAAACCGTGGACAGAAGTCCGCGATGCCACAACCTTCGGACCGATGTGCAATCAAAACGACAATCCGCAGTTGCCACACAGCGAAGATTGCCTGCAATTGAACATATGGACTCCTGAATGGCCGATGAAATCGCGCGTGCCCGTGATGGTTTGGTTCCACGGCGGAGGCAACACCGCGGGATCCGGAGTGGAACCTCTGTTCAACGGCGAAACCCTGGCCCGCCATGGTGTGATTGTCGTGACGGCCAATTACCGGCTCGGCATCTTTGGATTCTTCTCTCATCCTGAACTGACGAAGGAGTCGCCGCATCATGCATCCGGCAACTACGGTCTGGCGGATCAGATACAAGCACTGCGCTGGGTGCAGCAGAATATCGCGAGGTTCGGCGGTAATCCAGCGAACGTGACGATGTTCGGCGAGTCGGCGGGCGCCGCGGACGTGAACGCCCTGATTGCTTCGCCGCTGACGAAAGGATTATTCGCGCGAGTGATTGCCGAGAGCGGCCCGATCAGCGCCGAAACACCGCTGGCCGATGCGGAGAAGAGAAATGTGGACTGGGCTGCGACGCTGGGCATCGGCGATCACCCGTCCTTGTCAGCATTGCGCGCCATCGGCGACACGGAAATGATGGGCAAGCTCCCCGGCGCGGGAGGGCGAGGCGGGCGCGGCGTGCCGAGCACCCGGACGGCCGCGCTTCCCATGATGGGGATCGTCGTGGACGGCTGGGTACTTCCTGAGGCGCCCGCGAAAACATACACCAACGGGCATCAGCAGAAAGTTGCATTGATGATCGGCAACAATTCGCAGGAGATGCAGGGAGGACGTGGCGCGTCGACGGCCGCCGATCTTCGCCCGCTGATCTCGCAACGCTTCGGCCCACTTGCCGATCGTGCACTGGCGGCGTACGGATTAAACGGGGCGAGCGATCCGCAGCCCGACTCCGAGACCGGAAACGTGCTGACGCAATGGACTACGGACTCGGCATTTCGATGTGGAACGGTACAGGAGTTGGTCTGGCACACCTCCGCCGGCAACGCGGGCTACGAGTATCAGTTCTCGCGGAGCGCGCACGAGGCAGTAAGATCAGCGGAGGAGTCCATGATGAAATCCGTCGGGCCAACGGCGGAATTTTCCAGGCGGAGCTTTCTGAGCGGGTTGGGGGCTCTCGGGGTCTCACTATCGATCCCGCAGGCCGCGGACGGCGCTCTGCCCGAAGACAAGATCAAAGCCGTTCACTACTTCACGACACCGGGCGATTCGCGTGGCCAGCAAGGCCAGCCGATGGTCAACCAGTCAACGAATGTGGTGATCATCGAAACCGAGAGAGGACTGGCTGGCATCGGCGAGGGCGGGGAGCCGCGCACGATGGAAGAATGCGCCAGCATGCTGATCGGTCTGGATCCGTTCCGCATCGACAACCTGTGGCAGCGTATGATGCGCGGCTATTTTTACCCCGCCGGGCGCGAGAAACTGCATTCGCTGGGCGCGCTCGATCTGGCTCTCTGGGATCTCAAGGCCAAAGCGCTGGACGTGCCGGTGTGGCAGCTTCTGGGCGGAAAGTCTCGCAATTACGTGGAACTCTATGCGACGGCGTTCCCCAATCCGCGCGGCGGCACAATCGAAGACGCGGCGCGCGCCTGCGTGCAGGCAGGTTTTCGCACCTACCGTCTCGCCACCGATAACCCTCGCCAGCGCGAAGTGGACCGTTTCAAACTCGTGCAGAAGATGTATGACGATTGCGTTCTCGTGCATAAAGCGGCCGGAGACGGCGGGTGGGCCATCGACTTCCACACGGAGCTCGATCCGCCGGATGCGATCAATCTGGCCACGATGATCGAACCGCTGCATCCCTACTTCTGCGAGGACCTCATCCGCAGCGAGGGCGCACTCTCTTACGAGACGATCCGCGAACGCACGCGTGTGCCGATCGCGGTGGGCGAGCAGTTCGGCTACAAATGGGACATCAACACCCTGATCGAAAAGCAACTCATCGACTACGCGCGCGTGACGCTCCCAAACGTCGGTGGGATCAGCGAGTTCATGAAAGTCATTGCGCTTGCCGAGACTCACTACATCGGAATGATTCCCCACTTTACCGGTCCGATCTCTGAAGCGGCGCTGGTCAATTGTCTGGCAGCCACCTCGGTCACGGCGCTCATGGAGATGCTGGGTGACGGCAGCCGCACATGGCCGTATCTTCCGAAAGGGTATGACTTCAAAGACGGAAAACTGTGGCCCAACGATCGTCCTGGGCTGGGTGTGCAGGTGGACCGAAGCAAGCTCACGCAAATTGGCCGGTATGACACGTATCGGGCGGGCATGCTGCTGAACACTCGGCCCGACGGTTCCTTCACGAACTGGTAGAGCGCCAATTATGCTGGCGACCACTTCAGTTTCCACGACCAGAACATGGGCGACGTCGTTCACGGTAACGCTGCTGGCCATGATGTCCCTGCAGGTTTCCAACCTCGGATTCTCTCCGCTGGTGCCTGCCATTCAACAGGAGTTTCGGCTCAGTTTCTCGCAGGTCGGACTTTTCGCCGGCATGTACGGCCTGATCAGCATTTTCATCAGCGTTCCCGCGGGGCTGATGATTCGCAGGATCGGAGAAAAAACGGCACTGACCGGCGGTCTGGTGATCGTGGCCGTTGGGCTGGTCTGGCTGAGCATGGCAGGGTCGCAGCCAGCTGCTTTCGGAGCGCGTGCCGTTTGGCTTTCCGGCTACCGCTGCGCGTTCATTGCGGTGATGACCGCAATCGCACTCAGCTGTCCTCCTTCGGTGCGCGGCCGATCGATGGGCGTGCTGGGGGCAATCTCGGCGCTGGGTTCGGTGATGGGCGCCCCGATGGGTTCGGTGGTGGCGAGAGACTTCGGATGGCGGAACGGCGTGCTCGCTTACGCAGGCGTAGCGGCAATTGGCGGGATCGTGTTCGTGGCCTGGTATCGCTCTCGCGGTGCTGCCGATCGCACTGAACCCGAATCCCCGGCAGGCTCCGCCAGCGCGCCTTTTCGGAATCCGGTGGTCTGGGCTGTAGCACTGTTATCCGGCCTGGCTGGCGTCACGAGCCTCGCGACGAACACGTTTCTGCCCTCGGCGCTCAAAGCGGTGTTTCATCTGGATGCAGTCGCAGCCGCATCCGTCATCTCAACCGGGTTCGCATGGGCGATTGTGCTGAACCTCAGCTTCGGGTTTTTGATGGATCGCATGAACCGCTCGGTCGTCATGGGCGGGGTGGCGCTGCTGTTGATGCTGGGGAGCCTGTTGATGGTTTCCCGCGAGTTGGTATGGTTTCGCGCCGGAGCAGTAGGTGTGCTCGCATTAGGGCATGCCGCAATTCAGCAGAGTTATGCGCTGGCGGCCGATGTGCTGCGCGGCCGCCAGATCGGCAACGTAATGGGAATCGTCGGCGTAGTCGCGGGGATCGTCAATTATCTGACTCCGCAAGCACTCGGCATCCTGCGCGATCGCTCCGGCGGTTTCGACGCAGGCTGGTTTTTGCTTGCCGCAATTTCCGGGATGACATTCCTCCTCGTCATCCTCCTGCGGCGGCATTCAAAAATTCTCGCCGGCTGAATCAGGGAATCACGCGGATCGTCAGCAGCCGGTTTTGCGGATCGTTGACTCCGTCCGGTTTCGCGACGCCCGGAGAGATGTGCACCCTGATCGAGGACGGGTTCGTTCCCAGGCCTTTGAGAATGTCGACCACGCGTTCGGCACGTTGCGCGGCAATCTCTTCTTTCTCCGTCATCACGCGGCCATTGCTGAGAAGCGAGGCGCCGCGATGAGCGGTAACTTCGACCGAACTGGCGTTTGCGGAGTGGGCAACAGTCGCTGCCTGGCTTACTACACGGGTGTCGCGGGAGAACAGAAAGGCGCTGTCAAAGTCGTAGGTGATGCGAAACTCGCGCTCGGATACAAGCGGTTCGGGAGGCTTCTGCGGCCCTCGCGCAGTGAATGGGGCTCCGGCGAGTACGGGCGCCTGCCGCGTTGACGGTCCCGCGGGACGCCGCGTCGGCGGGGCTTCAATCCCCGGTTCCGCAGGCAGTATGGTGTTGCAGGACTGATTCACTTCCGGCAGCACGGAAAGCTTCACGGGCTTGAGCGGGATGCCGCCGCATACGCGAGGTCCGGGAGCTACTGTGCCTTCGACCAGCACCTCGTGCAGCAATTGAGGCGGGTAGATCTCAGCCTGAATATCCTGCTGGATTGTCAGATAGTAAGTCTCGCCTTCATATTCCGCGAGAAAGCAAGGCACGGTTTTGGTATCTCGCACGAGCGGGCAGGCGACAAAGCTGCGCTGCTGCGCGAATGTGGCCGGCGCGAGGAGCAAAGCCAGAATCATTCTGCCGCTCATAACACCCCCAGGAAGTTGATCAGGTCCTGCTTTTCGGTTTCGCTCAGCCTCATTTCAAATCGCCGGTCGTAATAGTCCACCAGCTCGCGCAGGTTTTTGGCGGAGCCGTTGGTGAAGTACGGCGCCCGTGCGGCGAGCCCGCGGAACTGCTGCATGACGATGGAGCCGACATCCACGCATCGGCCGGAAATCAGCGCCCGCCCGGGGTCGGTCGTGTAGATCACGCGGCCCAGATATGGGTGAGGCTCCGCGCCGGGCTTGCACGTGACTTTGAACACGGGCAGTTCCTGCGCGTCGCTGTAAAGAGGCGGTTCAGTCCACCGAGGATAGTTGTTAGTGCCGAGATCCACCCAGCCCGCCGACAGGTCCTGACCGGTCATCTGTGCGTTGTGACAGGTGGCGCAGGTGCGTTTCAGCGGATTGCCGAGACCGATGGAATTGATGTGGGTCGCGTCACGCAGCCAGAACTGGCGGAACATGAAAATGTCCGAACCCCGTGCGACGGATTCGCGAAACTGATCCCGCTCGCCTGCGCCCGGCTTCTTCCACGCGTCAAACAGCTGAAAGACGGGATCGTAGTCGTTGTCTCCCAGCACGCCGGGGCGGTGAGCGGCCATCGCATCGGGCCCAAGTGCGGGCGGACCGCCGGGTTCCGCGAGGCTTGCGCCGGTGGGATCGGAAGTTTCCGCGACGTAGACCTGGCTCTCAAACTCCACGATGCGGCGAAGCTGTTCTTCGCTGACGGCATGAGCCTGAATGTGTCCCGTAGCGGCCGAGCGAGCCTGCGTCATCAGAGTGGCTTCGCGCGCGTCGGCCATCATGTTCATACTCACAGGCCGGCCTGTGGCAGGGTCTTTGTCGGCCAGCGCTCCGAGTTTGAGCACGATCGGCGGTCCGGGGTTCGTCACGTATTTCAGGTTGGCTGCTATGCGGGGGCGGCGGTACACGGAGACCATGGGATTCGCGCTCTTCAGCCCATAGGTGGGGCTCGTATTGCAGCCCGGCGGATCGCTTACGATGTCGATGCTGAACTCCGCGTTTTGGGGAACCGGCAGAAACACCCGTATGAGCCCGCGGTTCAGCAGCAGTGAATGGGACTTCTCCGACTCCTGCGGCTGATCGGGGCAATTGGAGCCATCGATGGCGGCAAAGAGCGGGTCTTTTCCGTTGGTCCGCTGCCACAGCTGGCGCGCGGCCTCCGCCGAGAAACTCATTCCGTAGGCCGGTTGATGGCAGGTCACGCACGCACGCCCGTTGCTGCCCAGCGGAGTGAAGAAGGGATGATCCTTCATTTCCACGGGGCCGGAAGCGAACAGCACACCCACCCGTCCGGTCGGCGTAGCGAAGTCCATTTTTGCCGGCAAAGTGCCTGCGGCGCCCGCCACGATCCAGTTGGTGGAGGGCGGCTGGGACCAGCCGAAAACCGCCGACATGACTGCGATTGCGCCTGCGCTAATCCCTGAGAGCTTCATAACCGACCGGGCAAGACTAACACCGCGACTCCCGCGCCGGAAAGATGCCCCGGGACGAAGACTAAGACGCCGCAGGTCTTAGTCTTTCCAGGTGGTCTACTGCGGGAAGGATTCGCGTATAAGCCGCAGGAAACCGGGGAGAAGAGGAGAGCGGGTGCGGCTGGAATGGGCGAGCATGAGCGGGACTGCCGGTTCCGGCCGCACATCCAGATGGCGGAGCACAACGCCGCGGGGCAGGATCGCCGCGACATAGTCGGGAAGCAGGCCGAAGCCTACGCCATTCCGAATCAGGTTCAGATTGCCGAGAACGTTTCCGGCGCGCTGCGCCACCGGCGGCTGGAGGCCGGCTCGCTCGCAGAATTCGGCGACCGCGTCGTGCAGCTCCGGCGAGTTCCTGCGCGAAATCATGATGAATGGGTGCTGGTTGAGATCGCTGATGCGCAGCAGCTTCCTGTGCGCAAGGCGATGTTTGGAAGGAAGGGCGATCACCAGCTTTTCCTCGAGCAGCGGTTCGGCCACCGCGTCTTTAAGAACCACCGGCCCGCGCAGAAATCCGACGTCCAGCGTGTGATTCGCGAAAGCCACCTTCTGCTCCGCAGTGGGCAGATTGTGGAGCACGAGCCGAAGACCGGGCAGGCGGCGCTGGATTAACGGAAGCAGTTTCGGCAGCACCTTGACCTCGGCCGCCGGCGCGACAGCTACCGACAGTTCCGCAGCCGGATGGCCCGCTGCTTCGCGGATTCGTTCCTCTGCCCGCTCAGTTCGCGTGAGAATATCGCGTGCGTCGGAGAGGAAACCGCGGCCCGCGTCCGTAAGCTCCACGCGGCGCTTGTTTCGCTCGAGCAGCGTGACGCCAAGATGCTTTTCCAGTTGCCGGATCTGCTGGCTGAGCGAAGGCTGCGCGGTTTCCAGCCGTTCCGCCGCGCGCGTGAAGTTCAGTTCCTCGGCAACCGCCACGAAGTAACGCAGATGCCGCAGTTCCATGTCCCACCATTCTAGTGTCTGAGACGCAGGAAGTCTTAGTCTGCGATGCCCGCACTATTGGGCAGCAGCGGTTGCCGGCTCTTATAATCTCTGCTGATGCGAAAGGAGCACCTCCCGAACGACTTCAACCCGCTGGCGCGGGAAACCCTGACCAGCGCGCATGAGGAATACGCCCGGCTGCGGCGCGAGTGTCCGGTCGCGCATAGTTCCGCGTTCAACGGGTTCTGGAGTTTCTTTCGGTATCAGGATGTGGTCGACGCCCTGCGGCAGCCTGATGTGTTCATCACGTCAGTGCAGAACGTGGTCCCGAAGGTCGCATTCACGGGCCGCCGGCCGCCGCTGCACTTCGATCCCCCGGACCACACTCCCTACCGGCGCGCACTGAACCCGTTCTTCACCGAAGCCAAAATGCGCAAACTCGAGCCGGCAGTCCGCCGGATCGTCATTGAATTGCTCGAGCCGTTGATCGCTGCCGGCGGCGGCGAAGTTTGCGCGGAGTTCACGCGCAAGTTGCCGGGATACGTGTTCGCGGAGTTCTTCCACCTGAGTACAGCGCTGTCGATGGCCATCAAGGAGACTACGATCATCTACAATCAGGCGCTTCAGCAGGCCGACGATGAGCTGGTGAAGGAGACCAGTCTGCGGCTCTACGACCTCGCCCGGCAGATAATCGCGATGCGAAAGGCCGAGCCGCTGGATCCGGCCGAGGATCCTACCAGCGCCATGCTGGCGGCGCGCGGCAACGATGGCGAACTGCTGCCTGAACAACTCGTGCTGGGAACCATCCGCCAGTTGATCGTGGTCGGCATGATCGCCCCGAGTGTGCTGGTGCCCTGCATCCTGATCCATCTGGCGCACCATCCTGACCTGCAACAGCTTTTGCGCGAACAGCCCAGCCGAATCCCGGCGGCTATCGAGGAGTATCTGCGTCTGTTTACCCCGTATCGTGGATTTGCGCGAACGGCGAAGCGGGACATCGAGGTTGAGGGGCGCTGCATTCCGAAGGATGAGCCGATCGCGCTCGTGTACTCGTCGGCGAACCGGGACGAGACTGTGTTCGAGAACCCGGACGAGTTCATCCTCGATCGTCCAAACATCGACAAACATCTGGCATTCGGATTGGGTCCGCACCGATGTGCCGGGATTCCGCTGGCCCGGATGATGCTCCGGGTCACGCTGGAAGAGTTGTTGAAGCGGGCCATAATTACCGGAGTTGCGGACGATATTGTGATGACCCGCTGGCCGGAATGGGGCGTTCTTTCCGCGTCTATCCATCTGGTTCCGACAGAGCATTGGAAGGAGATTTCATGAAGAGACTGGCTGCAGCAGTATGTTTATTTGTCGCCTGTGCGTGGGGCGAAGGGACGGGACAGTACCCCGCTATCCTGGAGGAGGACCCGGGTCTTCCCACCCACACGATTTATCGTCCGCAGGATTTGTCCGCTGTGAAGGAAAAGCTTCCCATCATTGCATGGGGCAATGGCGGCTGTGCGAACAATGGACTCTCGCATCGCAACTTCCTCATGGAGATCGCTTCACACGGCTACCTCGCGATTGCCATCGGGCCGCCGGTTGCGCCGCCGGCGCGTCAGGGCGGTCCGGGCGCAGCTCCTGGTCGCGGCGCGCGGCCCGCTGGTCAGGCTCCAGCCGGACCGGCGACGAAATCGTCACAGCTGATCGACGCCATTAACTGGGCGCTCGCGGAAAACGGCCGCAGTGGAAGTCCGTATTACGAAAAGCTGGATCCGGCGAAGATCGCCGTCATGGGAATGTCGTGCGGCGGCATCCAGTCCTATGCCGTCGCGACCGACCCGCGGGTTAAGCTGGTCGGCATCTTCAACAGCGGCATCCTGACTGCTCCCATAGGCGCCGGAGCGCCTGCTATGGAGGACGTCCGCAAAGATCAGCTCGACAGGCTGCACTCACCCATCTTCTTCGTCACTGGAGACAAGTCTGACATCGCCTATGAGAATGGTCTCGACGACTTCAAACGCATCACGAAAGTCCCAGCCATCCACACGTACAAAGACGGAGTCAGCCACGGCGGCACTTACAGCCAGCCGAATGGCGGCGACTTCGCCCGTGTCGCCGTTGCGATGCTGAACTGGCAGCTCAAGGGCGACAAAGAAGCCTCAAAGATGTTTGTCGGCGCCAACTGTGGGTTGTGTCAGGATCCGCAATGGCACGTGTCGACTAAGGGTCTTTAGCCGCGCGTTATCTCGTGCTGTCGTACATTGTGATCTTCACGCCGCCGTTGGCGAGGCCGGGATTCGAACTCAGATACAGCCCTGTATTCAGCCACGCGTAAGGGCCGTCGATGCGTGTTTCAAACGTCGGGACGAGACCGCCCACGTTGGAGGTCGTGTTGCGAACGATGATGATTTCGCCGTCCGCCGCCTGCCACAGATAGCGGGCATCGATCGCCGGCGGCGCGGAAAGGTTCTGATAATCGGCGCCTCCGGAGAGCACCTTACCCGTGATCCGGCCGCTCAGGTCGCCTCCGGTGATCGGGATGATGTTGCGAGTGCCGCGTTTGCTGGGCCCGACGCGCTGCGAAGGACTCAGTCCAACTGACTCGACGATCAGCTCCTTGCCTGGCTTCTCCGCCGGATCCTTCTGCCGGTAGTTCCATGGCTGCGCTGCGCTCTCCGCGGGTTTGGCGATGCGAATCACATCCGGCGCGTCCGTTTTGACGGCGACATTCGACACATCGTACACGCGAAGCGTTAACGTCTTCGCACTTTCATCCAGAATGCGTCGCGCGACGTATTTGCCGGTGTTCAGCCACTCAGCCTCGCTCCCGTTGGGGGCCTCGAAATCCATAGCGACGCGAATGTCCCTGGCATCGGGTCCGACACCCGCGCTGCGCGAGTAGATGTATTTGCCGTCGCCGGTTTTGAAAACCAGAATGTCTTCGACTTCGAAGACGCCGTTGGCGAGTGTCAGTTCGAAATCGAGGGCCCCTGTCATCAGGGTCGCGGTGAATCTGGAACCGCTGACCTTGCCTTCCAATCCAACGGCCACGCGGCGATTGCCATAGGGCGTTTTGCCGATCTTCGCCAGGCGGTCGAGGCTCATCTGAGCTTCGAAGATCAGCATTCCACTCTCGGGGCTGGGAATTCCGTCCCTCATTCCGCAATCCCAGGAGGAATCAGGGATGAAAACTTTCGCTGATTGCTGAGCGTGTGAGAGACGCACTGCCGAGTTCGCCAGCACGGCCACTGCAGTCGTCCGAAGAAACGCGCGCCGATTTCCGTTCATGAGTGCTCCGGTCCTGTTTTTCATTCTTTCTATCACGGTGCGACGCAGGGAAGTCCTGCGTTAAATTCTGAATCGCGCGCGGGCCTCTTCGACAGTTGCCGGGCTGAGCCCGTATATGGCAGCAATGCGGATGGCCGCCCGCACCATCTCGGTATTGTCGCGAGCAACACTGCCATCCGGCAGATGAATACTGTCCTCCAGGCCAACGCGCACGAGGTCGCATCCGAGCGACAGGCCCAGCGTGACAATCCTGAACATGTGCCGGCCCGTCGCCGTTACGCCCCAGATTGCGTTCGGGAAAAGGCGCAGCCCCTCATCGATATTGAACAGCACATTTCGTGCGATCGGGGGAGTGGCGCCGAACCCGCCTCCGTGCAGGAGCCAGATGTTGTCGCGATGACGGTCGAAAAGGCCTTCCTCCGCATAGCGGCGGAGGCGGTGCAGCGAACTGGCCTCCACGACTTCGTATTCGAGAGCTGATCCCTTCGCATAGACAGCCGCGATGGTCTTCTTCAGCAATTCGGGTGAATTGACGTAAGGAGTCTCCGCGGGGTAGCCGCCTTCAGGATTGTAGAAGTCGGCCGAGCCGCCGGCAATTCCGAACAAATCCTGCTGGGGCTTAATTTCAAGCAAGCCGAGTCGTTCGCTGTCGGTGGGCCAGATGAATTGCCCCGTCGCCGGATCCCGGCGCACGCCGATGCCGTTGGTTGTCTGGATCAGAATGGGCGACCTCGCGCGGATTTGCCGAATGGCTTCCGCGTAGATTTCGGGTGCGCCACTGTTCCGGCCCTCGCCATCACGCGCGTGGAAATGGATGACCGAAGCACCCGCCTCGTAACAGCGCGCCGCTGCTTCGCCGATTTCGACAGGCTGTTTCGGAACGATGGCCCCGTCGCGATCCTGCTGCATGCCTCCATTAATGGCAACCGTAACGATGACCTTGTTACCTTCGAGCATCAGATCTTCCTCAGTGTTTGCGGTTCTCTACAACTCGTTGATCGATGACGCCGAAGGGCGACGCGCCCATTTCATCAACTGCCGACATCCGGACCCGGTCTCCGAAGCGAAGATACTCAGTGGCAACGGCGCCGTTTTCAAGCGTCTCGATGGCGCGGCGCTCGGCAATACAGGTTGAGCCGACCGTTCGATAGTCGTCATTCGCTACCGTACCCGAGCCGATGATGGTGCCGGCGCAAAGTGCGCGCGTGGCAGCGGCGTGAGCAATCAGATCCGCGAAACTGACGCCCATTTCGCCCCCGTGCGGCTCCCCGAACCAGGTGTCATTGATCTCGACGCGCATGCGCATCTGAACCCGCTCATGTGCCCAGCCGGTTCCGAGCTCGTCCGGCGTTACCGCGAGCGGCGCCATGGAACAGGCGGGCTTGGCGTGTATCCATCCGAAGCCGGTCTTCATTTCCGAGACAGCCAGCGCACGGAGCGACCAATCGTTCACCATCACCACGAGCTTGATATGCGCGGCTGCCGCCTGGGCGGTCACACCCATGGGCACTTCGTCAGTGATCACGCCGAATTCGCCTTCGAAGTCGATCCCATGCTCCTCACTCGGCAGCGGGACATCGTCACGGGGGCCGAGGAATCGATGCGACATGCCTTGGTACATCAACGGCGCGCCCGAGTTCTTTACTTCGACACCAAACAGCCGAGTCATAAGCCGTCCGTGTGAATCGAAGGCGGAGCCATCCAGCCACTGCCATGCCCGAGGCAACGGAGCCGCCAACGTTCGATTGTGAAGAGCTTCGCCCTCGCCATTTTCCAGCTTCGCTGTGAGAGCGCGAAGCTCGGTCTCGACGAGAGACCAGGCGTCCAGTGCCGCCTGAAGAGTAGGTGCGACGCTGTCGCCGGACAGGAAGCGAGCGGAGTCGGAGGAGACGACGATCAGCTTTCCATCCGGACTACCGTTCGGAAGTGTAGCCAGCTTCATAGGTCAACATAATTCCTCTTCGGACCGGATACCCAGCCCGCGCACAACAATTCGTAGTTCTCAGAGGCATCATTCTCCCAGGGCGAACACATACACGGCGTTTTTGTTCGTCGGATGCAATTCAGGAGTGAGCCGGTTCAGGCCGCTGGTGGCCAGCGAAGTGCCGGTGCTGAGGGCGACGTACTGTTTGCCGTTGGCGAGATACGTGATGGGATAACCAGTGATTGGTGAGCCGACGTTCACCTCCCAAAGAATCTTCCCGGTGTCCTGATCGAACGCTCTGAAGTGACCGTTGGTATCGCCCGCGAAAAGCAGACCACTGCCGGTCGCAACGATCGAAGTCATTCCGGCACGCTGCTCGTACTTCCAGAGCGTACGTCCGGTTTCAACTGAAATCGCCTGGATGGTTCCGACTTTATCGACGCCTTCCGGGAACTCGGCCTTACTGCGGATCGCATAAAGCGAATTGGGCACAGGCTTATCCGCGATCGGGGCAATAATCGCGCAGGTATTCTGCAGCGGGAAGTACATCACGTTATTCAACGGGCTGTAAGCTCCGGCCTCCCAGTTTTTGCCGCCATTGGAATTCGGGCAAATCAGGTGTTCCTCTCCGGCTCTGCTGAAAGTGGATGCCGGATTTACGGTGACCTCGCCGGTCGCGCCATCGATTTTCGAGACAACCGTCTGCTTAACAGTGGGGGTGGCCCAAAGAAATTCGCCGGTCCGGCGGTCGAGCGTGTAGACAATGCCGGTCTTTCCTGGAATTCCGGTCAGCACCTTTCTGCGCTCGCCGGGCCTGATGCGCGGGTTAATCCAGAGCACCTGGCTCTTATCGGGCGCCACCGCCGTATCGATCAGGTAGCGTTCGAATGGATGATCAAGATCCCAGTGGTCGACGATGTGCTGGTAGTACCACACCATCCTGCCTGTGTCGACATCGAGAGCCAGCGTGCAGTTGTGATAGAGATACTTCCTGTCATTACCAGCCAGCATGAATTTGGGAGCCGGCGAAGTGACGGAAGTGCCTATATAAATCAGACGCAGTTCGGGATCGTAGCTGGGCACCATCCACGCACCGACGTGCTTGCGCTGCGCATAGGGAATATCGCCCCAGCTTTCGTTTCCGGGTTCGCCGGGTTTCGGAATCGTGTGAACCCGCCAGACTTCCTTGCCCGTTTTGGCATCGTGGGCCGTGATGATGCAGGCATCCGGACCGCCCTTCGGCTCGCAACCGCGCCCCGAGATGATCTTGCCGGCGGCAATCAGCGGCCCTGAAGTCTCCTGCGCCGAGTTCTCGCGATAATCGACAATGCGGTTTTCCCAGTCCAGCTTTCCCGTTTGCGCATCGAGCGCATAAACGAAATCGTCGGCGCTGGTATCGATAATGTGATTGCCGTAAATGGCGATGTTGCGATTGATCGAAGGCACGGGGAAAATCTTCGTCACGTCCTCGGGCAACTGGCGGCTGTATTCCCAGACCAGTTCGCCCGTCGCTCCGTTGATCGCCTGAACCATGTCGCTGGGATTTGGCAGATAGAGGATGCCGCGGTAGGCCAGCGGAACGGCTTCCTGAATGCCCGGGCCCATGTCGCGCGTCCAGCTCATTTTGAGCTGGCTCACGTTCCCTTTCGTGATCTGATTCAGAGGGCTGTAGCCCCAGCTGTTCTGTGTGCGCCGCCACTGCAGCCAGTCGCCCGGATCGGGTTTCTGCAGCATCTGATCGGTGACTGCCGGAAATGCGCGCCCTGCAGTCTGAGGTCTTGCGGGCAGCATGAAGAAGATGGCAAGGGGCAGGAGCAACGACAGGCGTCTCATCGGGATTCTCCAGGGTCCTATTATGTCCAGGCGGGGTAACGGACACACGCTGTTTTCGGGATGGGGAAGCGTCGGCTCACAACTATTTCGAACCACCGGTTAATGGTCGCGAGCCGTCCGGATTATGCTGATCCACGGCGCGCAATGCCACGGCGGCCATGGCGTAGTCACCCATAATCCAGGCAGCTTCGACTGTTCCTCTCTGCCCGAACGTCTTCACAACCCCCGCATAGAGTTCCGGGCTGACTTTGTGTTCCCGAAACAGCGCCCGCCCGAACCGTATCATAAGCGCGTCTTTGGCGGGGACTCCCTTCGGGTCGCGATTGAATTGTATGGCCTGAATCGTTTGTTCGGGCACGCTCGCACGTTTTGCGCCCGCCACATGGCCTGTCCATTCAAAGTCTTCGTCAAACTCGCGCGCCGCGATCAGCGCACAGATTTCGAACATCTGCGAACCGAGCACGGTCGCGCGCAGGCCCGAGTTGAGCGTACGGATAGACTCGGCAATCGGGGGACTGTAGAGCGACAGCCGCCCGGGAGCCGTGTTCGAGACGTCGTCGAACACCTTCTTGTCCTCGTCGCTTAGCTGGCCCCTTTGAACCAAAGGCAATCGCGAATTGGATCGCGGATCGATATCAGGCGGCAGCTTCGGATTTTGTCCGAACACCGACGCGGCGAAACAAACGAGCAACAGGGTTCGCACGGGCCGCCACTATATCAAACCGAGGTGAGGGCATTTGCCGATCATGGGGGCGCCACATATACTGAACGCAATCGTCAGGAGGATTTAACCGTGAGCTATCCAAGAATCGCCTTCGTTGCCGGGAGTCTGTTTCTCGGGCTGGCAGCCGCGCCTTCGTTCGCCGAATCGATCAACCCGCCCACCACGCCCCAGACTGCACCGATGAATGCCCAGGAGAAGAAGAACCTGGATATGGTCCTGAACTGGTGGCGCGAAGTCATCGACGGCGGCCATCTGGAACTGGCGCCGAAATATCAAGCGGAGGATTACATTCAGCACAATCCGAACGTGCCTACCGGACGCGCCGGATTTGTGGAGTTCTTCTCGAAGTTCGCCAAGCCGAAGAATCCAATCCCCGCCAAAATGTCAAACCCGCCTGTTGTGATGGGTGCGCGCGGCGATTTCGTATGGCTCGTTTTCGAAACGGAACGAAAGGATCCGCGCGATCCATTGAAGACTTACCACGCCAACAGCTTCGACGTTCTCCGCATTCAGAACGGGAAAGTGCAGGAGCACTGGGATAGTGCGCAGAAGAATAAAGGCTCGGGCGCAGTGGCCTCGGGCATTTCACCAAAGCCGCCAATGCAGTGGAACACCGGAAAGCTTTCGAAAGAAGAGCAGCAAACGCTTACTCTGGCCACGGAAGAACTGAAAGACATGCTGCAGTACGGCCATCTCGAACTGGCAGATAAAACGATGGACCCTGGTTACATCCAGCACAATCCCAAAGTGCCGCAGGGACGCGATGGCTTTAAGCAGTTCATGAGCCGGATTCCGGGGCGCCGTCCCGAAGACGCCAAACCGATTCAGGCGGCATGGATCAATCCACCGGCGTTAACTCTGATCGACGGCCCCTACAGCCTGATGATGTGGGACCGGACGGCGAAAGATCCCGACGATCCGAGCCATGACTACCACTGGGATCACTTCGACGTCGTGCGCGCTGAGAATGGCAAGATCAAAGAGCACTGGGACGAAGCCGTTATCAATCCTCCACAGCGTGCAGGAGGAAACTGATTGGCCGGCGGCTATGGTCTGGGGTCATAGTAAGGTATGCGCGCCAATCGGTAGCTTTCCGGGGAACGCGTTGTTTTTGCCGCGGACAAATGTCCCGTCGAACATATTCTATGGAAGTGAGTAGGCGATCAGTTCGCCGCCTCCATTGACGCCATTTGTCGTCACGGCAACGACGATGTACTGCTTGCCGTTGTACAAATACGTCATCGGCGATCCAGTCTGCTTTCCAGGCATATTGACCTCGGCGGGAACGTCTTCGCCCGTGGCCTTGTCGTAGGCGCGGAGCAAGGCGACCTGCTCGCCTTTGGAGTTGGTATGCACGCCACCTTCGCCGGCGATGACGAGCGTCTTAGTCGTCAGGACGCCGATGAACGTCCGGCCAGGCTGCCCCAAGCGCGGCAGGTTGAGCCCCTTGAGGGCGGGATTGTTCCTGATTTCGTCGGGCGTCGAAGAGTGAGTCTTTTCCCACAGGATCTCGCCCGAATTCATGTCGTAGGCAGTAATCCGGTCGTAGGGCGGTTTGATGAGCGGCAGGCCCTGCACGTTGGTGCCGCCGCGCCCGGGTCCGCCGCGGCCACCACGGCCGGCGCCACCCGGAGGTCCACCTGCCCTCGGCGCGTTTCCTTCTTCGTCGTCACCGGGTCCCGCGTCCGGACGCAGAATGCCAGCCGTGTTGTTAGGCCCTGGCATGGCGAGTTCCGCGGGGATGTTCGGCAGCGTAAACACGGTGGTGTGGGAATGGATGTAGAGCCGGTTTGTTTCCGGGTCGAAGGAGCCGCCAGGCCAGTTCGCGCCGCCGACATCCATGGGAAGCATCAGCGTACCAAGAGGGCCGTCGGGCCGGGCCAGCGCGGGTGGTGTAAAGAGGGGCCCGATGCTGTATTTTTTGACTACGTCCAATGCGGCAGCGCGCAGTTCGGGCGTGAAATCGATCAGATCATCCGTGGAAACTCCCTGCCGGTCAAAAGGCGCAGGCCGCGTTGGAAATGGCTGTGTGGGGCTCGTCTTCTCGCCCGGCACATCCGACTGCGGTACGGCCCGCTCTTCGATCGGCCAGATCGGCTCACCGGTAACGCGGTTCAGAACGAAGAGAAACGCGGTTTTTGTGGGCTGCGCCAGTACCTTAATCTTCTGCCCGTTCCGGTCCATGTCGAAAAGCATCGGCGCACAGGGCAGATCATAGTCCCAAAGTCCATGGTGAACGGTCTGATAGTGCCACTTTCGTACTCCGGTCTTCAGGTCCAGAGCGACCAGGCTTTCGTCGAAGAGATCGCTGCCGGGGCGATTGACTCCGTAGTAGTCGGCCGCCGGCATTTCGAGGGGGACATAGACAAGCCCCAAATCCAGGTCAGCGCTCATCTGCGCCCAGCCTCCCAGATTTCCGTTGCGCTCGGCGGAGCCGTTCAGCCACGTTTCGTAACCGAACTCTCCCTTGCGCGGGATGGTGTGAAAAATCCAGAGCCGTTTGCCGGTCCTGGCATCAAAGCCTCGTACGTATCCAACCGCGCTGGGTGTGCTTCGCGGGTTTCCCGTCGAAGCATGAGCGGCGCCGACCACGATCACGTCTCCGGCGACCAGCGGGGTAGCATTCAGCCCGACCACTGCCCGGATCGGATCGAGCTCCTGGTCATCCTGCAGTTTCAGGTCGACGATGCCTTTCTTGCCGAATGTCTCCACCGGACGTCCGGTCTTCGCATCCAGCGCGACCAGCTGATATCCCGGCGTAACGTAGATAATCCGCCTGTCCGTGCCATCCCGGTTTGACCAGTAGGACAATCCACGCCCGGCGCCTCTGCGTGGCGCGGACTGGCCGCGATCGCCTTCGTCGAGCTGGTACAGCCAGAGCATCTGACCGGTGCCAGGGTTCATGGCCACCACGGAACGGGCCGTGCCGGCGGTGGTGTAGAGGATGCCGTTCACCATCAGAGGCGTGGAAGCATAGAGCCGGTCCGGATTCGGTCCGAGATTATTCGTATTCAGGCGCCAGGCAATGTGAAGCCTGCCGAAATTATCTTTGTTGATCTGATCGAGCGGCGAGTATCGCGTGCTCGCGAGGTCAGATCCGTAAGTGGTCCAGTCACCCTTCGCCGATGAAGGGCTGGCACTCGCGGAGGTGCGGTCGGTGATGGGAAGAGTCAGGGAAACGTTGCCCGCCGTAAGGTCATTCGCTTTCAGGATGTAGCTGAGCAGATCGATAATCTGGCTGCTCGCGAGCGAGTTGGGCGCAAAAGGCGGCATCGTGGACTTGATGCGATTTGCCAGCGTGAGCAGCGGCTGCGCATCCCAGCCCTGCCTGAAGGTTGCGCCCGTCAGCGCCGGCGCCATCTCTGCCCCCTGGAGGTTGTCGCCATGACACATGGAACACGTCCGGGTATAAACCTGCTCACCTCGATTGGCCTGCGCAGCGGTAAACGTGCCTTGACGGAACGTCTTCAGTGTCGTGCCCGACTGCGGCGTCGCAGTGGGTAGAATCGCGCACGCCAATGCCGCGGTGAGGGAAGCTATACAAACTTTCTTCATTTTGTTAACCAATTCCAGAGACCGTTACAAAAATACCGCCCGCGTTTCGCCGAACTGCATCGCATTGTATCCCTTCAGCAGCACTTGAGCCGCGGTACGGCGTGTGCTTACTTCGATGCCGCGTAAGTCTTCGAAAAGTTGTTCCTGGTGTTGGTAACGGTGAAAGAGCCGTCGGCCTGAGCCGAGACTTTGATCAGAAATGCCGGCCCGGTATGACCACCGCCGAAGCCGCGCCCCGCAGGGGGACCCGGTGGTGCGGCGGGAGGGCCACCCGCCGGGGGAGCCGGGGGCGCGCCGCGTGCCAGTCCCTGCCCGAAAGTCGGGGGAGGATTGAGCAGTACGTTGGCAAGGGTCGGCATATCCTCCATGTTCGCGATGAACAGCCCCGGAGTGTTGTACTCGATGCCGGCGGCGTAAGCCCAGTGCAATTGCCAGATATTTTCAAGGCCGGGCGAAGAATACAGGGTCTGCATGGTGGGAATGGCTCCGCCTTTGCGCGTCGAGTTATGCATAACGGCCACGCGCGGATGCAGGCCGTGAACCAGCGCGGGCGAGCCCGACTGATCGATGCCGTGATGCGAAGTCAAATAAAGATCGACCGTCCCGACCGGGTTGTTCGGGCACATGAGTTCCTTCTCCCGGTTATAGGTGAAATCGCCCAGATTGACGGTGCGGAACTTCCCGAACGAGATCACCACTCCAACCGACTGGTGGTTGTCCGGATCCACGCGGGACTCGTCCCGCGGCGTGAAATCCGCGCATTCGGGATTCGGCTTGCCCGCGCCGGGTGCACCTGCAATGGGCGTCTTCAGGGTTTGGCCCGCGGAGGTGAGCACCACCACGTTGGCTCCTGCAAACGGAATCCTGTCGCCTGGCTTCGCCACCGTGTGGGCCGCTTTCGCATACAGCTCGGCATACATCGCCTGGAATCCGGGCACCTGCTCGCGTGGCTCGATGGAGGGGCCGTGATCGATGAAGTGTTTGATCGGAATGCGTTTGGCGAGCTCCTGCAAACCGCCGATGTGATCGACGTGATAGTGCGTGATAATCAGGTGGTCGATCTGTCTGACGCCGGCCATGTTGAGGGTGTCCATGATGCGGTCGGTATCGCGGCCGCCGGGGTTGCCGGTATCGATCAGCAGTGATTCACCAGTGGGCGAAACGTAAAGAGCTGACAGGCCGCCCTCTGTATCGATGAAGTAGATGTCCAGAGTTTTGGCGAATCTCGTCTGCGCGGCGCCCAGGCCGGCAAGGCAGGTTAAAACAGCAAGGCACTTGAATGGAAAACGCATCTGAGCTGGTCTTTTCTGATTTGAATTAGTAGTTTCGCGGCGCGCCGGGGCTTCATGGTGCTGCAAAAGAGCCACTCTGTTCAGCATAGCCGAGTTCCGCAAATTCAGCCTTTCCCGCCTCCCGGGTTTTCCGAGCACTTCAGACACTCAAAGGTTCGAGTCACGCGTCCTTACGCAAAGATCAACCCGTTTTTGAATTTCGATCTGGCTGCCGGGATTCGAACCCGGGACGTCTTGCACCCCAGGCAAGCGCGCTGCGATACATGAGGGTGGCGCCGCGTCAGAGAACTCGATTTAGTTCTGGTGCTCACCAATGAACCCGATCGGGTTGCAACGTGAATCTCGATCAATCTGCCCGTTAGCGGCCTATCTGTCGAGAACGGGTTGGATTCCGCTCCCTAACGTCCGCCACGTCTCGAACCGCCTTGCTAAGCGCGGCCTGATATCGCCCGAGCCAGCCGCCCCAGCCTTCCTCAGCGGTCGCAGTACCGCGTTTGAGGCTCTCCCTTGCGATGTCGCTGAGATGGAGGGAGTTCGCCAACAGCAGTTCGGCATCACCCAAATCCATGACATCCATAAGGGGGCGGACTGCGGCCAGCTTCTTGAGGCGAACGAACGAGTTCGCCCGGAGCTCGCCGCGGCTGCGCGCTTCTTCCATCTCGCGCGTGTAGTGGACGAAATAAACCTTCGCATCGGTTCCTTCGAGCATCAGGTAATTTCGTCCAGACTGCTCGTCGTGGCCGTGAACAAGCACCCGGCCTTCTACCGAAGTCATCGATGCTGGATCGAGAACTTCGACGGGCAGCCGCTCGTCCGACATCAGCACTCCGTGCGCGGCAAGTGTCCTCTGCCGGTCGGTTGTCCTCTGCATTGCCTGGAGAATTTGATAGAAATCGCGGCGCACACGCCACCTGTTCGGCCCGGTTGATTCCGCGAGGCCCATCCGCTGCAGAATTGCGAGCCGCGACGCCTCATGCCGTTCTCGAATGCACACCTGTTCGTTCGATCCGGCGTGAATTGGATTTCGGATTACATCGAAATACCCTGGCCCGTTTTCCGAATCGATTTCATGTGCGCTTCGAGCAATGCGGCGGTCCAAAGAAGTCAGGCGCGCTTCCGTGATTTCGCGCCGCTCTGACTCTTGCCCATCCCGCTCCGTTCGGTATCCAAGTTGCCGCGTGCACAAGTCGCCGGCGATCTCCCGAATCCGGTTCTGGATGAACTGCCGGCTCAGGTGCAGTCCGTCGCCGTCATCTCTTCTTCCACGGAGAGCGATATGGACGTGCGGATGCTCGGTATTGTGGTGTTCAACCGCTATCCATTCAAGAGCTGTTCCGATTTCCTGCTCCATGTGCTGTATGAGGTCGCGCGTCAGCCGGCACAGATCGACTCGATCGCCGAATTCCGGCGAGACGATCACTTTCCACAGCCGTTCGTCGCCCTCCGTCTGCCAGTTCTTAAGTCTGTTGGTCAAATCAATCCCGTCGCGGTCCCGGCTGAATCCGGCGCCCTTGCCGCCGCTGTCAAATGTGGCGCTCTCTCTCGCAAGATATCGCCCGTGTGCTCTCCATTGCCCGCGAATCTTGTTTTTCAAGTACGTGACCCGGACGGCACAGCGCTGGTAGTATGGGCGCGCGGCTTTTCCCTTCCCGCCATGCGCGCGGCTCCCGGTTTTTCGGCTGGTGCGGGCGTAATGCATGACCAACCTGAATCCGTGGGACCACGCCGCGCCTTCGGTGCGCGGTATGCGCGGCCCTGGTGGTCGCAGCCGGATCGGCCTCTCATCGTCAGTTCGAGCCATGGTCCAGCAGGTCCTGCATCGCGGCACGAGCGTCGCCCGACATAGCCGTACCGGCAGCCTTGACCAGCCGGTCGTAGCGCTCTTTGGCGCGAGCCACAGCCTGTGGTCTCGCCTCCGGTGCCGGTTCGGGCACGCAGGTCAGAACGGCCTTAACGAAAGCGTCGAAGATGGCATACAACGCCTGCTGGCCCCGGTCAACGCGGAAAACCTCCCGCGAGACGCGATCAAAGCCGTTTGCGATTTGCTCTTCAGTGCCAATCAGTTCCGCGCGCCCGTTCAGTTCATTGCGAATCGCCGCCCGAATGAAGGCACTGGGATTCGCATAGCCCTTCACCTTCGCCGCCTCTTCGACCTGACGCTGATCTTCTCTGGTGAGTCGCACGGCGACACGCTCGGTGCGGACCATGCTTGATCGTTGCTTCATTGAATTGCCCTCCACATATTAAGGGCTGGCAGAGGCGTTTCCGGACATCTTCTTTCAAAATTCCGCGCGTCGAACATCAGTCGAACAGTCGTGCCGATTTGTCCCACGCCGCAAGGCACAGATACCCCACTCGTTACCAACGAAAAAGAAGCGCAGCGTCAGACAAACCCTTTTATGTTCCACTACCGGTGTTTTTTACCTTTTCTGCGTTGTCTCGATGACCCCTCTTTGAGGCACTCCGGGGCACCTTGTTGCCTTTCGTCGCTTCTGGTGGGGCCGAATAGGGCACTCAGGGGCAATTTCACCGATTCAGGCCAGAGCTGCGGGGCGTTTAGGGGTCTTCCGGGGTCAAATGGGGACAGACCCGCCTGGTCTGAACGCTAGCTTGAGCGAGTCGAAATTTTGCGACACTTTGTGTTGCGGCAATCCGGATCGTCTCAATGGAGGGGGGCACCTACGCCATCGACAAAAATCGTCCAAAAGAGTCGTTCTGGGCCGTTATCTGTAGGCGGTCGGTTTGGGAGACAAACATCCACTATCACCTGTCGCAGCACTTGCCAGCGAAAAACCGGCCACGCTGATGGCACAGCTCCGCGCCATATGGCCGGACGTGGAACGTGCTGTTCAAGCGGGCCATACGCTCCGTGTGATTCACCGGCGGCTGACTCAGATGGGTATCCCAATCACCTATAGGCGTCTGACGGTGTACCGCGGGCGCCTGAAGCGGGAAAAAGAAAAGCGCGCCCGGAGCATTTCCCGGGGCGAAACTGTCTTGGCGCCGATTGCTCTTTCGACAGAAGGCGGCTCCGGTCGTGCTTCGACGACGTTCGATCCGTTTTTTAACCTGCGGGAGCAAGAGAAGAAGCGCGTCACGTGGCAATACCCAACAGGACCTCCGGACGAAAGCAAGCTTTTCTGAGACAAGAGGAAGCACGAAAAGAGGAACACAGATGTCACCATCCTTTCCACCGGGGTCATTGAGTTCGGCGAACCTGTCCACTTCCGGCACCGAAGAATTTCCGCTCACTGTACGCGACACTACTTTGTACTTGAGCTCGAATCCCTTCCCGAGGCATCTATGCTGAACCTGTTGACCGAATCTGATGTGGCAAAACAGCTCCACGTGAGTTTGGCTTTAGTCCGGCGGTGGAGACTGGAAAAGCGCGGCCCGCGGTTTCTGAAGGTGGGTGCGCTTGTCCGGTACCGGCCCGAAGATTTGGAATCGTGGTTGACCGCACTGCCCACCGGCGGCAATCGGCACGAGGACCAGGAAACACAGGATAATGGAGTACTCAGTCTGCACTATTCTTCGGGGCGAGACTGACCGATAGCACGTCGCAATGGCAGTCTACAAGCAGCACGGCTCGAAAAACTGGTGGTACAAATTCGTCTGGGATGGAAAGCGGATCAGGGAATCCACTCGCCAGCCCATCAAACGAGTCGCCGAGCAAATGGAAGCGGCACACAAGGCGCGGCTTGCCAGGGGTGAAGTCGGGATTCGGGAGAAGAAGTCAATCCCGAGCTTCGAAGAGTTCGCCACGAAGCAGTTTCTGCCGTTCGTCGAATCCCGGTTCCTGAACAAGCCAAAGACCCTGGAGTACTACCGCAACGGAGTCAAGAGCCTCGGCACTTTCGCTCCGATCGCCAAGGCAGATCTGGATTCGATCAGCACCGCGGACATCACTGGTTTCATCAGCAAGCGTCGAACAGCAGGCCTGAAGGTAAGCAGTATCAACCGCGAACTGGAGGTTCTGCGGCGCATGCTGCGGTTGGCATTCGAATGGGGCACCCTCGAACGATCTCCGATCAGGGTACAGATGCTGCCCGGCGAGAACCAGCGTGACAGAGTTCTCACGAACGACGAAGAGGCACGTTATTTCCGGGCCACCGTGAGCATTGGTGACGCCATCCTCGCCGCCCATGCGAAGGCGCTGGAAGGGATTCGGGCAAAGCGAGGTGAGATGCCCCGGGAACCTAAAGACCCGTTCCTGCTGCGCGACGTCACGACCATCTTGCTGGACTGCGGCCTTCGGCCCGAGGAGTCGTTTCGGTTGCGCTGGCAACACGTGCGGGACGGTGCACTCAACATCCCCTTCGGGAAAACCCAAAACTCGCGTCGGCGCATTCCTCTCACGCAGCGCGTTGCCGCGCTGCTCTCAATGAGGCGGGGAACCGAATCTGAAGGATGGGTGTTCAAGGCGCCAACGCGCAGCGGTCACATCGAGAAATCGAGCCTGAAGACGCAGCATCACAAGGCAGTCGCGCTGGCCGGCGTCGAGCCTTTTACGCTGTATACGCTCCGCCACACGTGCCTCACTCGCTGGTCGGCCCACATGGACCCGTATACACTCGCTTACCTGGCCGGCCACAGCGATTTTGCCACCACGAAACGCTACGTGCATCCGCAGGAGGATACGGTGCTGGCTGCGATGGACCGTGCGCACGAAGCGCGGGGTGGCCATAGTTTTGGCCATAGTGAGGGAAAGAGTGCCCCGAAGGCGGCTGGTGCGCCGGAGGAGAAAAGGTTTGGATTGAAAGGGATGAATTGGTCGGGGCGAGTGGATTCGAACCACCGGCCTCCTGGTCCCGAACCAGGCGCTCTACCAGGCTGAGCCACGCCCCGAGACCTTCAGTATACCGGGACGCACTCGATCGCCACATCCCGGGTTTTCAAGGCCCCCTGCCTGAACATCAAATCCGCACACTCACAGCCCATTAAAGAGTTGCAGTCGGCAGCCTGATCTCCATACGATCATTACGTGGATTTGCGCGACCTGCCGTCCGTCAACGAAGTCGTCGAGCGTCTCAGCCCGTCTGTGCGACGGCTGCCGCATGGACTGTTAGTGGCAGAAGCGCGGCACGCGATTGACGCGGCACGCGATGCCATTCGATCAGGCATCGCCGCGGCGAAGCCAATCGAGGCGGCTGTGCAGGACGCCCTCGCCGGCTGGACCCAGCCTTCGCTCCGCCGAGTCATCAATGCCACCGGCGTCGTGCTGCACACCAATCTCGGCCGCGCGCCGCTGGCGCCGTTCGAACTCCATCGGCCGGGTACAGCAATCTCGAATATGACCTCGATGCCGGCGACCGCGGCAAACGCGACGTCCACATCGGAACGACTGCTCGAAGCCATTCTCGGCCGGCCTGCGATCGCCGTCAACAACGGCGCGGCGGCGCTGTTTCTGGTTCTCAACGAATTGGCCGCGGGCGGCGAAGCCATCGTCTCGCGCGGTGAACTGATCGAAATCGGCGACGGTTTCCGGATTCCCGAGATCATGCGAGCGCTCCGGCGCGGCGCTGCGCGAAGTCGGCACCACGAATCGCACCCAAATCGACGACTACCGCGACGCCATCAACGATCGAACGCGCGTGCTGCTGCGCGTCCATCCGAGCAACTTCCGCATGACCGGATTCACCGCGCGGCCGAGCTTACCGAACTGGTGCAACTGGGGCGCGAACGCGGCATCCCGGTCTATGAGGATCTGGGCAGCGGCTGCATGGTCGATCTGCGCGCGTACGGCGTCGACGAGCCGCTGGCGCAGGACAGCCTCGCCGCCGGCGCGAATCTGGTTTCGTTCAGCGGCGACAAAATGCTCGGTGGTCCGCAGGCGGGAATCATCGCGGGCGATCCCGATCTGGTCGCGCGCGTGCGGCGCAATCCGCTCTTCCGCGCGCTGCGCCAGGACAAGCTTTTTATCAGGCCGATGGAGACCACGCTGCGCCACATCCTGCTCGGCGAATAGGATGCGTTCCCGCGCTGCGCATGATCCGCATGACCGCGGCAGGAAATCCGCGCACGCGCCGAACGTCTGGCCAATGCGGATCAAACGGCGACGTTCGGTCGACGCCGGGAGAATCGGTGATCGGCGGCGGTGCCACGCCCGAACAGCACGCTGCCCACCTGCCTGATCGTGCTTGAAGACAGAGACGCGGTGGCGGAAGAGCGCCGGCTGCGCGCCAACAATCCGCCGATTATCGCCCGGATCGAGCGCGACCGGGTCGTCTGCTGGATTTGAGAACAGTATTTCCGGAACGAGGAAGACGCGATCTGCTTCAGGCTCTTTCCTGATAAGTGCCTTCGGAGGTATTGACGCGGATCTTTTCGCCTTCGGTGATGAACGGCGGCACCTGCACCACCAGGCCGGTTTCCATCTTGGCGGGCTTGGTGACGTTGGAAACCGTGGCGCCCTTTGAGGCCGGGTTCCGTTTCGACCACCGTCATATCCACGGTGGCGGGCAGTTCCACGCTGATCGGCTTGCCTTCGTAAAACTCGACCGTAACTTTGAGCTGCGGGATCAGGTAATTCGTGGCATCGCCGAGCAGTTCTTTCGTCAGGTGCATCTGCTCGTAGTTCTCGGTGTTCATGAAGTAGAAGTATTCGCCGTCGTCGTACAGATACTCCATTTCCTGCTCGTCGAGCATGCGCCTTCTCCACCTTGTCTTCGGAAGAGAAGCGATGCTCGGTCATGGAGCCGCGTGCGCAGGCTGCGCATCTTGGCCTGCACGAAGCCGCGCAGATTGCCCGGCGTGCGGTGAGTCATGCTGAAGACCGAGTACAGCTCGTTATTGAACTTGATCACCATTCCAGGACGCAGTTGTGTTGCGGAAAGCATAATTGTTTGAAACTCCGGATTGTAATTCGGGAAGCCGATTATATCAGCCTGTTACAGGCGCCTTCGGCGCTGTTGACCGCGAGATAACCGAGACACACGATCGCGAGAAACATGGTGAGCACTTCGCGTGTCGCCGAGATTCTTCTCCGCGAGCCGCTGACCATGGTGCCGATCACGCAGGCGATGGCGGCATGCAGCAGGAAGCGCCGGTCCGAACGCCCCGGCGGCAGGTTCGTCAGTGCGCGGCGGAAATCCCAAAGCGCCATCACGCAGCGCCGCGGTCAGGAACAGCGCCGCCGGAATGCCGCACTCCGCGGCGTAGTGAATATAGATGTTGTGCAGATGCTGGTAGTCGCCGTCGGGCAGCGGCCGGTGGATATCGGCCGGCAGATAGGCATCGAAGACCGCCGTCTTACGGATCTCCTCCGGCCCGACGCCCACAAGCGGATGCGCCTTGATCATCTGCCAGCCCGTGCGCCAGACAATGATGCGATGCTGGTTGGAATCGGTCTCGCCGTGCGGGCTGCAGAGAGCGAGCGCGCGCGCTGCCTGGATCGCGCGCGGGCGCGACCAGAAGGCCAAGCGCGAGCAGCACCGGCATGGCCAGCGCCGCCCATTTCCGCCAGAACCACAGCAGATAGAAGCCGGCGACTACCGCCGCGATCCAGATCGATCGCGTATCGCTCAGGACCAGCGCGATGCCCACGACGGCCGCGCACGGCAGCCCAAGCCAGCGCCACTTTCGGATATCCGGGGCGAAGAGCAGGAACGCGGCGGCCAGCAGCAGGATGTAAAACTCCTGGCCCGAGAACGTCATCCAGTGGCTCATGAAGCCGCGGATGCGGTCGGCGATGTAGAAGTGGTAGAAATCCTGCGTGGGCGGCGCGCGCTCCGGCCACGTCGGCCGCGAACTGGAACAGGCCGCGTCCCGCGGTGATGGTGCCGACGCCGATCCAGGCCAGCACCAGCCATCTTCGCTTCGGCGAGAGTGCGGACCGACGAATAGACGATCAGCAGCATCAGGAAGACCACCATTTTCCGCACCGTGGGAATGCCGAACCGCGGGTCGGGCGAAAAGGCCAGCGCCACCAGGGTCCAGGCCAGAAACAGGCCCAGCGGAATCGCGATGCGCGGCCAGCGCAGCGGCAGTCCGGAGAGCAGCAGGGCGGCCAGCGCCAGCGCCAGCAGGATCTGGGAAACGGCGATGGAAAGCAGGATCGCGACGGCCGATGCGGAGGCCAGCCACACAGGCAGCCTTTTCAGAAATGGCGACGGGACCAAGCTTCGAGTATCCCGCACCGCGGTAACCGCTGTTATCACCGTTACACTTTGTCTTTGCCACCACTTTGCGCCACGGTGTACGATGGGTTGAAACGCATGAAGATGCTGGATGCGCTGGCTCCGGAGCGATCCGGATCGGGAACTGGCGCTGACTCTCGATCCCGCGCAGAATCCCCGCGCACATCGCCATCATCATGGACGGCAACGGCCGCTGGGCGAAGCGGCGCGGCCTGCCGCGCATCGCGGGGCACAAAGTCGGCGTCAGCACCGTGCGTTCGGTCGTCGAAGACTGCGCCAATCTGGGCGTTAAGGCGCTGACGCTCTACGCGTTTTCGGCCGAAAACTGGAAGCGTCCGCGCACCGAAGTCGATATGCTGTGGCGCCTGCTGCGTTTCTATCTGCGGCACGAACTGGAAGACCTGCAGCGCAACAATATCCGCCTGCAATCGAGCGGGCACGTGGAAGCGCTGCCGGAGCGCGCGTATGAAGAACTGCGCGCCGTGGAACGCGCCACCGCGCGCAATACAGGGCATGCGGCTCAATCTGGCGATCAACTACAGCGCGCGCGTGGAACTGGTGGACGCGGTCAACGCGCTGATCGACGAAGCGCGCATCGAAGGCCGGCTTTCGAGCCTGGTCATCGACGAGAAGCATGATTTCGCGGCGCCTCTACACCGCCGGACCTGCCCGAGCCGGATCTGCTGATCCGCACTTCGGGCGAAATGCGCGTCAGCAACTTCCTGCTCTGGCAGATCGCCTATGCCGAGCTTTACGTCACCGACACGCTCTGGCCCGATTTCAATCGCGCCGAACTGCTGCGCGCCATCCTCGATTTTCAGCGCCGCGAACGCCGCTTCGGCGGACTCTCGGCCGAACTGCCGCAGATCGATTCACGGAGAACGGACGATGATCGAGGAGATCGAGGAGATCGCCGTCTCCTCGCAATGAAGCGCGTCGTTACCGCAATTTTTCTCGTTCCCATCGCCGTTTACTCCGCACTCTTCGCTCCCTGGTGGTTGTTCTTCGCGGTGGTCGCGATCGTCGCGGTTCTGGCGTTCCGCGAATACGCGATCATTACGGGTTGCTTCGCGCCGCTGGGCTATGCGGCCGGACTTCTGATTCTCGCCGCGCCGCAGCACGAAACTATTCTGCTGATCCTGCTAAGCACGCTGGCGGCGATGTGCCTGACGCTCACGGCCGAAGATCACGCCAGGGGATTCGCCGGCGCAGCCGCTCTGGTGCTCGGGATCATTTACATCTTCGGCGCGTGGAAGACCGGAATCCTGCTGCACGACATCAATCCGAACTGGCTGATGTTCGGTCTGGTCGTCAACTGGATCGGCGACACGGGCGCTTACTATGTCGGGAAGAACTTCGGACGGCACAAACTGGCGCCGGCCGTGAGCCCGGGCAAGAGCTGGGAAGGCGCGGTCGCGTCGGTTGTTACCGGCGTTGCTTTCGGGCTGATCTATCTGCCGCTTGCGATCAAAGGCACATCCCTGTTGATTGCCGCGGGGCTGGCTCTGGCGGCCAACATCGCCGGACAGGTGGGCGATCTGGCGGAGTCGGCGATCAAGCGCGGCGCTGGAGTAAAAGACAGCGGCACTCTGCTGCCTGGACACGGCGGCGTACTCGACCGCGTGGACAGCACGATGTTCGCGCTGCCTGTCCTCTACACGCTGCTGACGTTTCTTAGATGATTACTTCTGTGCCGGGCCTTCGGTCGGAGCGCCGGTGCCCTGCGAACCGACGAACAGCTTCTGACCGTTCGGCAGTGTGATGTTGCTGCCGTTGGCGCGGTTGGAGCCGTCCTTTGCCTGCCAACCTTCCACCACGATATCGGTGCCCGGCAGCAGAGAATTCTTCGTGAACCCGCGGCGCAGCAGACCGTTGGGCGCGCCGGCTTCGATCATCCACTCCGTGGTCTTGCCGTCAGCGTCCTTCACGTTGATGTGAATCCACGCATGCGGATTAATCCACTCCATCTGCGTAACAGTGCCTTTCAGGACCAGCGGCTTGTTCACGTCGAATTCCGCCGCGAACGCGTGATGCGCCCACACCGGTGCGGCGCTCGCCAGCAGGCCCGCCGCCAGAATCGCAACTGCAAAGTTCGTTTTCATAGTGTCCCCGATAAACTCCCTGGTTACTTCTTTTCCGCCGCTGCCTTCGCTTCCACCGCCGCGGTGCCCGTGATCATGTTGCGCATCGCCATGTTCCCTTCGTGGCACGCATACTCGTAAATCTGATAGCCGGGCTCGTGCGTGATCGGGAAACCGATCTTCCATGTCGAAGTGTAAGTCTTCGGGTCGTCGATGGTCAGCTCGTAGCTGATGGTGTTGTCCGCCACGCGCGTGAAGCGCTCAATCAGCTTCGCATCTTCGCTGGTCGGCACACCGCCGCCATTGGGTCCGATGCCCATCTTGCCGTTGAAATTCGTGGTCTCGACCACCAGCGTGTTGCCTTCCCAGTGGCCCACCGCATCCCCCATATACGACTTGATGCTGGCCGGAACGTGGGCGCGCCCGTCGGTCGGGATGATGCGCGCGTCATGCACCATCTCGTAGCGAATCGCCACGTAGCCGGGCGTCTGTACGATCTCGAGGCCGTTACCGTAGATCACCGGAATGATCGAGCCTGCCACGCCGCGCGAGATGCAGCGATCGTAGATGCTCCAGTCAGTCCAGGTGGATGGCGTGCGATTGCGCGTCGCGGCGGCGGCTTTCTGCTTAGCCTGCGCCTCCGGAGTCAGCGGGGGAACCTGACCGTCGGCCGGGAAAATTATCTGCGACGTCTGCTTCGAAGCGCGGCGCGCATACTCGCCGAACTGCCCGGGCACCGGCGCAGCATCGACACCGCGTCCGAAGGCACCTTGTGCGGGGGCGGCGGCGGTTCCGGATTCCTCAGACTGAATCTGGCGCAGCGCCGGCGAATGGTTATCGTTGCTCGGATTCACGACGCGCTGTTCGGACGCCTTCACCAGCTTTTCGCGCGCCGCCAGTTCATCTTCCGTGAGATAGAGCCGGTCACCGTATTGCTTCGGGCGCGCCATCGGCACACCCCACGTGTCGTCGCTGGTCCATGAGCCCTGCAGGTCGGGATCACCCCACGGCGTCTTTGGCGCGGAGAAGCTCTTTGAGGACGAGGGAGCCGCCTTCGATGCGGTGGACGTCTGGGCCGCCAACGGGAGCGTCGCGGCGAGAACAAGCAGGCCGGAGGTGGCGAAAATTCGCTGCATCATTCGGGGGTCTCCTGGGAACCTATTTTATTACTTTCCGAGAACCTTTTTACGCAGATCGCCATAGATCAGTTCTTCGGTGAACTCCACGCATTTGAATTCGAGCAAACGCGCGTTCTTTTCACGATGCCGGTACAGAACCACATTGATCTTCCATGGCCGGCTGAATGTCTTTGGATCCTCGATCGTGGCTTCGTAGTTCATCGTGTTCGGATCCAGCAGCGACCACCGCTCCGTGACATGCAGTGCATCGCTGGCGAAATTGCCCGCGCGGTCGAACCAGGCCATGCCGTTGAAGCCGGTCACGTCGACCACCAGCGTGTTACCTTCCCAGCGACCGTTCGACGTGCCCATCCAGGTATCAGTCACGGCTTCCTGTGGCTTGCCCATGTTGACGACGCGGTTCTCCGACCCGAACTCATAGGCGAACAGGATGTCCTTTTGCGACTGCACAATCTCGAACGGGAACGGCATATAGTTGGCGCGCGGAATTCCCGGCATATAGCACTTGATCACCGGATCTTCCTTCCAGCGATTGGCGTGGTTTTTCTTCTGCTGCTCGCGTGCGGCCGGGAGGTAAGGAATCTCTTCGCCGTCCACGATGCCCATGCCCGGCGGTACCGCGCCGATCGCGCCCAGCTGATAATAAGGTCCGGCTTCCGCGCCGTGCCCCTGAATGTCCCAGTCGGATGTGCCGAGCGATTGCCAGAGACCCGAGAGATTCGGGTGTCCGGCAACAGTTGCAGGGAGGCCTGCCTGCCTGTTCTGCGCCGCAAGCGGAATAGCGGCCAGCGAAAGCCCGGCCAGCGAAAGCGTGACCAACGAAAGCGTAACCAACGACGCCCCCGGAAAAAACTTCTGCATTCGTTGTATTTTCTCCCGTGTAAAACGCTCTCCTGCCGCCCCAGTAGGTGACTCGGCTCTGAAAGGCGCCGGGAGCCAGCTTATCAGAGTCTTTACTGGGCGCTGCTTAACGCTTTGTAATAAGCGTCGGCCGTTTGCCACCGCGAGAAATTCCGGCTCAGATTGCTATGCTTCTGTGTTGATCGCCAATACGAAGTTGGTACTTCGCCTGTACCAGCAGCCCGCCGCAGCGATGAGCGACATACTCGATCAGGGCGGCCTTCTGTTCGGCAGCGTTGCGGTGCTCATAGTGTCCTGGATGCTGGCGCACTCGATCCGCGGCCTTTCGTTTTCGTTCTACGCTCCCTTGCTCATTCTGGCGGCCGTCTATGTTCCCGGCATCCTGACCATCACCAGTCTGATCGGCCGCGTGGCTGGTGGTTTTGGAGGAGGGTTCCGGCGCGACTACGCTCCGCTGCTGACGTGTACGGCCGCCGCGTGGACGGCGGCGAATCTTCCGCTGCTGGCAGTCGCCTGGTTCCGGCCGCAGTTGTTTGTCGCGGCAACCGGTTTCGCATACCTCTATTTCGCGGTGCTGATCTTCTTCGCGGTTCGCACAGTGTTCGGAACCGGCAATGGGGCCGCCGTCATCATTGTGGGTCTGTCGTGGATACCGCTGGCGGGTGCGTATTTCCTTTGGGGTCCGCTGAGCTATCTGTTGAGCTGGGTCGCCTCTCCGTTTTTCCTGCTTTTCATCTTTTTCTATCTCCGCGGCGAACTCGGCAACCTGGGAGCAGGACTGCGGCGCCGCCAGACCTTTCGCCGGAATCTCGAGGCCGCAGCCATTAATCCCCACGATGGCGACGCGCAGTATCAGCTTGGCCTGATTTACCAGCAGCGCCGGCAGTTCACGGAAGCCGTCCGGCGCTTCCAGAACGCCGTGACGATCGACCCGTCGGAGACCGATGCGCATTTCCAATTGGGCCGGATTGCTCGCGAGCAGGGGCGGCTCAAGGATGCGCTCGCGCATTTTGAAACCGTCATCAATCAGGACGAGCGGCACAGTCAGAGTGAAATTCTTCGGGAAATCGGCGCTGTCTACGTTTCGGCTCGCCAGTACGAGGACGCGCGGCATCAACTGGCCGAGTATCTGGAACGCAGACCCTACGATACGGAAGGACTCTTTTACTACGGACAGGCACTGGAAGGACTGGGGAAGGCAGACGAGGCCCGTGAGGTCTACGAAAGGGCATCCGAAGCCGCTGGTCTGGCGCCTCTTTATCTGAGACGAGACGCTGCCAGATGGGGCCGGCTGGCGCGAAAACAGGAACGCAGGCTGGCGCAATAACTATGACGTCGGCTTTCTCGCACGCCAATGCCGCGGCTTCGGTCGGACCCGCGCTCTGGCTGCCGTTGGATGACGGTGCGTTCCTGGGCGCCCTCCGCTCAGCGTCGCAGCAACAGCCTCGCACGGTCTACTGGACGCGATGACCTTCCCCGTTCAGTTAAACCCGGTACTTCCTGCCACTCAGGCCGATCGGCCGGGCGGCCTCTTCTCCTCAACGCCTCCGCCGGGGCAGAGCAATAGCCTTAACGAGCTGGCCACGACGCCCCGACCGGAGGAGGTTCATCCAAAGCTGTGGGAGGCGCAGAAGAGCGCGGCTAACGGCATGCCGCCTCTTTGTCGACCTTCGCACGAGCCCAGCTCATTTCAGCCGGTAGGGCCGCGCGAAAATCCATTTCCTTATGCCGGAAAGTGGCGCCATCCCGAACAGATGCCAGCCTTCGCAATGGGGCACCCTGTCCGCATAATAAGAAACACCTTGGTAGTAGTCTCCGTCCGGGGTCTTTGCATAGAAGGTGATGCTGTGGTCCAGCAGATTGAAGTCGCGGGCAACGATTTCGGCGGCATCCGGAAGGAAAGCCTCGATCTCCCGGCGAATTTCGTCTGCTGCTTGCCTTTTGGCCTGAGTGTTTCGGTGATGGTTTCCACGTGGGAATACTGCGAAGGTCTATCGCGGTCCGGCAGGTTGTTGCCCGCGCATCACCCACCGCGGCGAATTTCCTGAGGCAGTCGGTCCAGTTCTCAGCGAGATCACAGGCTCCTCCGGCCCGCAGGCCGTCGTTCCCGACAAAAACGTACGTGTCCCGAATTCGCGGGCTGTAATTGCCTCCCAAAGGATCCCTGATGTAGAAGCCGGTTGCCTGACCGCTGCTCCAGACATTGAGGTGCATTAAGCTCATACCTTTGAAGGATGGCTCCGCCCAGGTTCTTTCAAACGCGATGCGCTCTTTAAAGAGTTGCAGCGCGGCAGGATCGGGGCATGCGCCTCGCAGGGTTGCAATGGCCGTTAAAGAACCGATCAAATAGAGAACCGCCCGGAATCGGAAACAGCAACCGTTTGACATATTCTGCGCGCGCCTTTGTTGAGGTCGAACAAACCGCCTTCTGAAGCTTAAGCCACTTTAATCGCGACACCCTGTCGACGGGAAACCGCCGGACGTCGGGCGGAATCTTACCTTATGGGAGCCTGCTGCCCACCTTGCTGAGAATAGCGGGCGCAATCCGGCACTCCCAGTTCTGACCAGCCATGCGAGACCTTCACGCTATCTTCGAAGCGCAGGCCGTTCTGCGGCCGGACGACGTGGCGGTGGAGTTCGGCGAGCGGACGATTACTTACGGCGCGCTCGATCGACGGGCGAACCGGCTCGCGCGGTATCTGCGGGCGCGCGGTGTGACACGCGGTGCGGCGGTAGCGATGCTGCTGCCGCGGTCGATTGAAGCGTACACGGCGATTCTGGGAATTCTGAAGGCCGGGGCGGCGTACGTGCCGATTGATCCCTCGTATCCGGAGGAGCGAGTCGCGTGGATTCTGGCGGATTCGGGCGCGTGCGCCGTTGTCACGGTGACGGCTGCGTCGGTACAGTGCGCAGGGTTTGCCGGTCCGGTGGTGTGCGTCGATGCGGAACGGGAGCTGATCGCGCCGAAAAGCGCGGTGGCATTGATGCAGGATCAGCAAGCCGCGGAGCCGGAAGACCTCTGCTACCTGATCTATACGTCGGGATCGACGGGTCGGCCCAAAGGCGTGATGGTGGAGCATCGCAACGCGGTTCATCTCGTCGAAGCCGAGCGGGAGATTTTCGGCGTGCGGCCCGAAGACCGCGTATATCAGGGGGCGTCGCTGTGCTTCGATCTTTCGGTCGAGGAAATTTGGCTGGCGTTTGCGGCGGGTGCGACGCTGGTGGGCGCGACTCCCGATCTGTGCCGCGCCGGTCCGGATCTGTCGCGGCGTCTGGATGAACTGGGCATCACGGTGCTGTCGTGTGTGCCGACGCTTCTCGCCATGATGGACGACGCGGAGTTGCCGGCGCTGCGACTGCTGATCGTCGGCGGCGAGGCATGTCCGAATTCGCTGGTTGCACGCTGGGCGCGCCATGGCAAGCGGATGGTGAATACCTATGGGCCGACTGAGACGACGGTCATCGCCACCTATGCCGACGTTTCGCCGGAGAGCGCGGTCACGATCGGACGGGCGGTGCCGGGATACCGGGTCTCGGTGCTCGACGATCGATTGCAGCCCGTCGCGCCGGGTGAGGCGGGAGAGATCTGTATCGCGGGTGCGGGCGTGGCGCGCGGCTATCGCGGATTTCCCGAGGAAACCCGCGCCTGTTTCGTGGAGGTAAACGGGGAACGAATCTACCGCAGCGGCGACGTGGGTCGCCTCGATGCAGATGGCAATCTGGAGTTCGTCGGGCGCAGGGACGGACAGGTGAAGCTTCGCGGACGGCGCATCGAGCTGGGCGAAATCGAAGCGGCGATTCTCCGCCAGCAGAGCGTGCGTGCGGCGGTGTGCGTGGTGCGCGATGAGCAACTGGTGGCATGCGTTGTGCCGAAGAACGGGGTGGTGGATGAGGCGGGCCTTCGCGCACACCTGCGAACGTGGCTGCCGGCGTGGATGGTGCCCGCGATGTTCGAGTCGTACAGCGAGCTGCCGCGGCTCACGAGCGGGAAGACCGATTACTCCACGCTGATTGCGCCTGGCGTGCGCCGCACAGTCGAGCAGCCCGGACCCGCGCTGCCGGTGGACCCGCTGGAGAGAAAGCTGGTCGAGATCTGGCGTGCGCTGTTCGGGACGGCGGCGATTTCGGTGTATGACGATTTCTTTCTGGAACTCGGCGGGCACTCTCTGCTCGCGGCACGCATGGTTTCAGAAGCGCGCAAAGACGAACGCCTGGCGTCGCTGACGATGCGTGATGTTTACATCTATCCGACGATCGCGCTGCTGGCGTCGATAATGCGTGAGCGGGCGCCAGAGGCGGCGCAGGAGCGGAAATCGCGCGAGTTCGACCGTTTACAACACTTCGTGGCAGGTGCAGCACAGACGGCGAGCCTCTACTTCGTGTTCGCGTTTCGCGGGCTGCAATGGATCGCGCCGTGGCTGGTTTATTTCCTGATGGCGCGGCATCATTCGGCGGGCGAATCCGCGGCATGGGCGCTGGCAACGGCGATGGCGGTGCTGCCGGCGATGATCGCGATCGCCATCGGCGCGAAATGGATTGTCCTCGGACGCGTGCAGCCTGGACGTCATCGCCTATGGGGCTTCTACTACCTGCGCTGGTGGTTTGTGCAGACTTTGGTGCGAAGCCTGCCGCTCACCAGGCTGGGTGGAACGCCGCTGCTGCCGTTCGTCTATCGGCTGTTCGGCGCGCGGATTGGCGAGAACGTACATATTGCAACGGACCTTGTGGCAGCGTTCGATGTGATTTCGATCGGGGAGGGCGCGAGCATCGATGAAGGCGCGTCACTGCTCGGCTATACGGTGGAGAACGGCGAACTGGTGATCGACGCCGTATCCGTCGGACGCGAGTGCCTGGTCGGAACGAGATCGGTGCTCTGCCCCGGCGCTTCGATGGAGGATCGCACGCGGCTGGAGGATTTGTCGCTGGTGCAGAGCGGCACGCGCATTCCTCGCGGCCAAACGTGGGCGGGCTCACCTGCGCAGAGAATCGCCGGATCAAGAGCGGCCGAACCCGGTCGAGCGACGCGCCGCAACATGGCGGCACTCTATGTGGCGTTACTTTATGTAGTTCTGGTGCTGGCCTTCCCGCTGGTCGAACTGGCGGCGTTCGTGCCCGGCGTCGCGCTGCTGATGCGTTCCTGGCTGATGGCGCCGCTGGCGGGGGCGTGCTTCATCCTGACGGCGACGGCGGAAGTTGTGGTGCTGAAATGGCTGCTGATCGGGAGGGCGCGGGCGGGCCGGTATCCGGTGGACGGGTCCTTCTACATCAGAAACTGGGTGGTGGAGCAGCTGATGGCGTTCGCCGTTGATGTGGCGGGGCCGCTGCATTCGACGATCTTCCTGAAGCCGTGGTATCGCGCACTGGGCGTGAGGCTGGGACGGTTCGTCGAAATCTCCACGGCGAGCACGACCACGCCCGACCTGCTCGACATCGGAGACGACTCGACGGTTGCGGACGAGGTTTCGCTGGGCGCGGCGCGCGTCGAACGCGGCTGGCTGACGCTGGCGCCGACGCGGCTGGGTCATCGCACGTTCGTGGGTAATGGCGCGGTGATTCCGGCAGGGACCACGACGGGGAGACAGTCGCTGATCGGCGTGCTTACGGTGGCGCCAACGAATCCTCAAAACGGAGCCGCATGGCTGGGTTCACCGCCGATACTGCTGAAGCGCCGCCAGACGTGCCATACGTTTCCGGAAGAAACCACGTTCCGGCCCACCCAGAAAAAGCTTTGGGCGCGCGGATGCTGGGAAGTGCTGCGCATCGTTTCGCCCGGCGCGGGACTGGTGGTCGCAACGGTCGCGGTCATCGAAACCGCGCTGCGCTTATGGGACAAGGCCGGGCCTGCGACGACGCTTTTGCTTCTGCCGGCAATCTTCGGGGCGGTCTGTGCGGTTGTGATGCTGGCGGTGGTCCCGGTGAAGTGGATAGTAATGGGTAGGTTTCGCCCGTTCGAAACGCCGCTGTGGAGCGCGAATCTCTGGCGGCTCGAGTTCGTCAACGCGCTGTTTGAATTCATGGCGACGCCGATCGGTCTTGAGACGCTGCAGGGCACGCCGATGCTGGCGTGGTATCTGCGGATGCTCGGCTGCCGGATCGGACGCGGCGTTTATATCGAAACCACGGGCTTCATCGAATTCGATCTGGTGGAGGTGGGAGACCGCGCGATTCTCAACCGCGACTGCATTCTGCAGACGCACTTGTACGAAGACCGGGTGATGAAAGGTTCGGGGCTGCGCGTCGGCGTGGGTTGCGAGATCGGAACGAACTCGATTGTGCTCTACGACGCCGAGATGAGGCCCGGCGCACGGCTTGGCGCGCTTTCGCTGGTGATGAAAGGCGAGGTGCTGCCAGCGGGACGGGTGTGGGTGGGAAGTCCGCTGGATAGCTCGACTATCCGCGAACCTGTGCCGGAACCCACCGGCGATTCTCGCACCAATGCACTTGTGGCGTAGACAGAAGCGATAAACTTTGTCCTGAGGAGAAGCACTCATGGCAAATACTCAGGACCAGGAACTGGCACGACGCGAATTTGTCGCCACGCTTTCCGTGGCAGCGGGCGTTGCTGCGACAGGCGCAGCCGCGTCTCCGGCCCAAGGGGCTGTCGAAGTCGTGGAAAAGGACGTTGACATCAAGACTCCCGACGGCACATGCGATGCCGCGTACTTCCATCCGGCGACCGGCACGCACGCGGGCGTGTTGATCTGGCCAGATGCGTTTGGACTGCGTCCATCGCTGCGTGCCATGGGGAAACGACTGGCGGGCGAAGGATATGCAGTGCTGGTGCCGAATCCTTTTTATCGCGTGGCGAAGAATCCTTTCACCGATGCGTCGACGGTTGATTTTGCCAAGGAACGCGCCAGGATCACGCCGATGATGACCTCGGTGAATTCACCCGGCAACGCGGAGAAGGACGCCATCGCTTACATTGGCTTTCTCGACGCGCAGAAGGAAGTCGACAAGAGGAAGAAAATCGGCACGCAGGGCTACTGCATGGGCGGACCCCTGGTTGTAAGGACAGCCGCGACAGTGCCGGACCGGGTGGGTGCGGGCGGATCGTTCCACGGCGGCGGGCTGGTGAGTGATCAGCCTACAAGCCCTCATCTGCTGGCCCCGAAGATCAAGGCGAGGCTGCTGTTCGCTATCGCGGCGAGCGACGATAAACAGCGCCCGGGCGACAAAGATGCACTGAGGAAGGCTTTCCCCGACGCGACCGTGGAAGTGTTCGAAGGCACGTTCCACGGTTGGTGCATCGCGGACATGCCGAAGCAGGGGGATGGTTCGGCTACTTACAACATGGCGAGCGCCGAACGGGCGTGGAGCGAACTGCTGGCGCTGTACAAGTCGGCGCTTGCCTAGCAAGCTGCTGAAAAATGCTTCTTGCCACTCCTTCACGGTCGCGGTTCGGAAACTCGGGCGCTGATTCCGAAGCCCTTGCTGAACCGCGCGCGTGAGCAAGCGGCAACGAAAAGTGCTTTTTCAGCAGCCTGCTAGATTGAATGCCGCGCATCGGACTACGGTAGCCGTCGCGGCGCTGCTGCTTCTTACTGAATCATTCTACCTGCGGCCGGATCTGGTGACCGGCCGCGGGGTGCTTGCCGGGATCGATTACTATCAGCTGCACATCCGGCGTCTGCGGTTCGCGCGCGAGGCGTTGTTCGGCCGGCAGCATACACTGCCGGCGTGGTATCCGCGAGAGATGCTGGGTGCACCATTCGCGGCGAATCTGCAGAGCTTTCCGTGGATCCCGACGCGGATCGTGCTGCTGGGGTTCGATCCGTCGGTGGCTTACGCGGTCGGCATCGCGATGGCAGCGGCGCTGGCGGCGCTGTTCACTTTTCTCTATTGCAGGTGCGCGGGATTGGGGCGCGTGGGCGCGGTGGCGGCCGGTTTCACGTTCGCCTGCGCGGGATTCTTTGTGACACGCGTGATGGCGGGACATCTGCCGTTGCTGGAGGCTTATCCGGCACTGCCGCTCCTGCTGTGGCTGGTGGAGCGCGGTGAGCAGCGACGCAATCTGGTCGGGCTGGCGATTGCGAGTGCGTGCGTGGTGGCCGCGGGACATCCGCAGGTGCCCGCGTACGCGATGGCCTCGGGGCTATTGTTTGCGTTATTGACGCGCCGGTTCCGGGCGGTGGGCGCGATGCTGCTGGGCGCGGGTCTGACGCTTGCGGTCTGGTGGCCCATGCTGCTGCTGATCGGGCGCAGCACGCGGGTGCTGAGTCTCGCTACACCGGAGAATGACATCGCCATGCCATATGGGCGGCTGCTCGCGCTCATTCGTCCAGGCGTCGACGGATGGCCTTTTCCTGTGACGCTGGCCGACCAACATGAGTTCTCCGGATACCCCAGCTACGCTTACTTCTGGGATACCGCGGCGTATGTCGGCATATTGCCGCTGGTCGCGATGGCCGGCCTCTGGATTCGTTGCATGGTGCGACGGCGAATGCCGGAATTCCGGTGGACGTTTATCGCGTCACTCAGCCTGGCGGCTTTTCTCTGCGCCTTGCCGTTTGCGAGTCCTATGCTGCATGCGCTGCCAGGGACGATTTTGCGGAGCCCCGCGCGGCTCCTTTATATACCGACCTTCGGCGCCGCTGTCGCAGTCGGCATATTCTCAGACTGGCTGAGGCAGGTGCGATGGGCAAAACATCTGGTACTGCTCCTGCTGGCGGTCCACTGCGCCGACTTGGGTTCGTTTGGCAGTTTGTTCATCCATGTCGATCCGCGTGATGAGGACCCGGCTGCGTTTCAGGCGACGATCGACCGCGAAACGGGTGACGCCCGGATCGCTGAGGAGCGAACTTCCAATCTCCATACCAACGACGAGCGCCACGACGACGCGGGCGGCTTCGATTCGATCTTCCTCGCGCATTCCTACCGCGGCATCATTCACCTGGCAGGGTTTCCGCGGGAGACGAACCGGCAGATTATCGATGCCACGAAATTTCCCAGAGTCGCGCTGGAGGAGATGGGCGTGAGGTTTGTGATCACCGACGAGCCGCGATCCGATCTGGAGTTTGTGGAGACAAGCGACGACTTGAATCTCTACCGCGTACCGCATCCGTTGCCACGTGCGAGCTTTGCGGGAGCGAGCTTTGCGGGAGCGAGCTTTTCCGGAGCGATCGGGTACCAACGGCCTTCGAGCGACGAGATTCTCCTGCACACGAGGAACGGCGAGGCCGGCATGGCGCAGCTTCTCGAATCCTTCGATCCGGGATGGAGCGCCACGGTAGATGGCGCGCCTGCAAAGGTGCGGGCCTTGAATGAGATCGGTATGGGCGTGCCCGTTCCGGCGGGGAATCACGAGGTTCGATTGCTTTACAATACCCCGGGGCGTGTGATGGGGGTGGTGCTTTCGGCGATCAGTCTGGCGGGTCTTGTTCTGCTCGTTAGGCGCACGTAATCCTCACAACTTTCTGATCGATTCTGCTATTCATTCCTCATTGCATTTGCTATGGTCTGACAGAGATTTCTGTGACAGACTGACCTCGGTCATCGTTACCGATGGGGTTCCACGGGACTCTTGCAGTTGGTTTTCTGTTGTCAGCCGGGCTCGCGCAGGCGGCGCCGGATGCGGCTCCGGGCGTTACCGATGCGGAACGCGCCACGGCAGAGCTCCGCGGGATTACTCGCCAATTGAACGATGCCGTTCGGCGCTTCTACGCACATCTGGGGCAGGAGATCGATCGGCACGATCGTGGTTACCGACGCACAGGCCGCACGCAGGTTCCGGGCGCCGATACCGATCTGAGCATTGGGCCGGCGGATCTGATGTCGACCGCAACGCAGAAGTTCACGGCGTTCCGCATGCTCGCGGCGCCTGATAACAGGTACGCGCCGGAAGCGGCGGCCGATCTCGCGCTCATCGGGCAGCTTATTCCGGAAGCGCGGAAGCGGGTGGATGAGGGCACCGCGGTTCTGCGCCGCATGATGCTGGTGTCGGCTGCACAACTGGGCCGCAGCGAAGAATCCGCCGCGAAGCCGCGGCGCGACCAGTTGTTCAAAGCGCGCGCCGCCGCTGACGAGGCCGCCCAACAGGCGCTGATGGCGTTTCCACTGGATCAGGAGCAGCCGTGCGCACAGGATGAAACCGCGGCACACATCTGGACCACGCTCACAACTGCGAAGACCCCGGCGATTCCGATTCGAATCGAGCCGCGCAGGCGAATGACGCTGATCCGCGAAGCCGCGTATCGCTTCGCAGTCACCGATTCCGGAATAGAAGACAACGAAGGGCGGCATGTCTTCTATCAGGAGGAATGGGTGCAGCGCGGGCCCGCGGTGATCCGTCTGCGCTGGCGCGTTGCGGTGGAAACGGCAACGGGCCAACACGTGCTGCTGAAGCGATACTCGTCCGTAGAACTGCACGGGGACCTGAACGATCTGTACGACCGGCGCGATCGTTATTACCTGTGGTATCTGGAGCCGGACGAAGACGCGGCTGAACCCACGCACGAAGAACTGGAAGCCGCCCTGGCTGGTGTGACGCGTGCGCGTGCAGCCGTGCGGATCGCGGCGGATGATTTCCGCAACGGCGTGCGCGAGGCGCTGGCGAAGCAGGAACCGCTTGACAGCGGTCTGCCCGACGACATGCGGCAGAAGCTTTTCGCCATCCGCGCTCAAATCGCGCGAGTGCCAGGGATTCTTCAGCTGGAGAATGCGGTGCGCGCCAGTGTGTCGAAGGCAGAGGCCGCGATTCGCGATCTGGAGCCACTGGCCGCGTGGCTGAACCAGCCGGGACGACGAGCCGAAAAAGGTCTGATGCTCGATCGTTCCGATATCGCGATCGATTCCGTGCGGTCCGCTGAAACGGAAGCGCTGCGGACGCTGCCGCCGGATATCGCGCGGGATGAGGAGAGCTTTCCCGCAATGGAGCCCAACATGATTGTGCGGATTCGCCGTGTGCCGTCGCGCAATCCGCAGAACAACACCGTGAAGTGCGTGCAGGAAATCTGGCGGATGGAAACCGGGACGCTGGGGAATCGCGAGGTGAAGCGGATCGTCAGTCTGATTGTGGTCGACCCGAAGACGGGGCAGCAGACACACGCCGGGACAGCGACCCGGTATTACAGGGCTGCGCCGGAGGAACTGCTCGAAGAGGTTTACGACGAGTACGCCGCGGACGATGTGGTTGTGGCAGCCCGTGACCTGTCCCGGTCATAGGATGATTGCTACCTGACATTCGGGCGGGGATCCTGCTGTCGCATCTGCACCGAGTCTCGTTCGTTCTCGAGGCAGTAGTAATCGATGAGTTCGCTGTCCAGAACCAGAAGCTGGTCGAATTTCACCGTCCAGGGCGCGGTGTAGGCCCTGGGATCGTCGATGGTTGTCTGCGATACAAATTATAATGATGCGGGTGTCGTCCTGCATCTGGTTATCCCAGAATCCTCCGCTCCGGCGATGGCAGCATGTCATTTCTGTATGCATGCAGGACGGAGCTACCCCGGGGCTCTTTCAAGCCGCTGCGTCTGACAGCATCGAATGGTGAATCAGCCATGGCGACAACCCGTTTCGCCAAAGGATTCACGAGAGCAAATTCAGCTGGTCGCGCTGCGTGGCCATGCGCTTTTCGCGATCGCCGGCGAAGCGCTTGATGCCGGCGAAGATCGAATCGGCATCGAGATGCGCTTCGGCGATGACATCCGGCTCGAGACCGCCGGTCAGCCACTGGTTATCCCAGTCCGACGTGAGCGAATAAGAATCCGTGAGCGGACCGAGATCGCGCACCGGCATCATGCGGCGCGTCCCGGTCGACACTACCATCGCGTCGTAGAGTGCTTCCGGCGGCAGCACTGAGTGCCGATAGGACTCGGGCTGGCGATCGAAGAGGTCTTCGCTGATGGCGGAGATGACTTTGACGTTGACACCGGCCTCCTCCAGACGGCCGAGCGTCTTCACCAGATTCATCGTCGAGCTGGAACCCTGCGCGATGACGTAGCCATGTTTCGGCCGGCCCGGCGCGAAGTCGCGAATCACGTAGAAACCTTTGGCTGCGGCTTTGATGTCGGGGTCGGCGAACTTGCTGCGATCCACCACGGCGAAATCCGGGCGGGCCACTTCGATGCTGATAATGCCGACCTTCGGATCGCGCGCCGCAATCTCGGCGGCGGCGAAGTAGCCGGGCGCGACATCATTGTAATCCCAGAAATTGAGGTGAATCGTGTGGCCGCGCGGGAAGAGCTTCCAGACCTGGGTGGCGAAGATGCCGAAGTGCGTGCGGCCGTCAGCGGCTGTCTCGGGGCCCGAGTGACCCGCCAGAATGTGCAGCACGCCCATGCGGAATTTGCTGTCCTGGTTCTGCTGGCTCCAGACGCGCGCGGGCGTGTACATCAGCGGCGTGAAGGCGCCATATGTGCCACTAAGCGCCCAGACGCCCGAGAACTTCGTGGGATCGACACTGGCATTCTGGCCAACAAGGCCGATGGCGGTCGACACGTTGCCGGCCTCCTGAATGGCCGCTTTGATGCGCGTGCCGAGCGGATTGGTTTCGGGATCGTAGTGGCCCCAGAGGCTGGCGTTCTCGACGTTGATGGATTCGGAAAGATCGGCGGCGAGGGTGAAGAAGCGGTTGTCGGTGACGTAGTTCAGCCACTTGAAAATTTCCGAAATGCCGCGGCGCGCGCCCGCAGCTTCACCGGGCTTGCGGAAGAGGCTCACAGCGATCTGCTTTTCGGCGCCGGAAAAGCGATTGGTAACGGTCAGCGTCTGCGGCCCGAGGGGCAGGTTCGCGACGCGGAGACGGTCATCAAGGAACGGGTCGGACTTCACGTCAAAGGTGAGCGGCGTGTCGTCTTTAATGGTGTCGCCGATCGAGACCAGGCGCTCGGCGAGCCAGTCGCCCAGACCGTTGCGGTCGAGCAGCGACATCACGACATCAATATTGGTCTTGAACTGGATGAGTCGCGCCTTCGGATCGGTGACCGGGCCCTTGCGGATGCCTTCGAACTCGACGCCGTAGTGCTCTTCGAAGGTGCGGGCGAGAGCCACGAAGTAATCGGAATTCATCTTCATTCCGTAGGGGTGGCTCTGGTAGCTGACGAGCTGCGGCCCGTGGCCGGGGATCTTGCCTTCGACGGCGCGCGGCCAGTACCCTTTGGTGGTGCGCGCGATGAGGATCATCGGACGGCGGTCGGCCGGGTCCCAGTCCTCCATGGCTTTGAGGGCGCCGACGACTTCGGCGTAGTCGCCGCCGTCGTCAATAGTGAAAACGTTCCAGCCGTAGGATGTCCACTGCTCGACGATGTTGTAGCCGCGGAATTTCGAGGGGACGACGCCGCCGAGGAGCACGTCGTCGATGCCGGCGTTGTTGTCGGACAGGATTACGCGCAGGCGTTTGCCGCACTGCAGCGCGAGAGCCTGGGTCTTGAGCTCCTGGGCGTGGCCTTCGGTCATCGCGAATTCGCCTTCAAGCGCGATGACTTTGGGCGAGGAGGGCGCGCCGACGATGTCCCAGAATGCGGACTTGCCGGCGGCAGATGCAATGCCGACGCCGGACGGGCCGCCGTTTACGTCGTTGGTGACATCGACGGTTTCGGCATGGCCAGCAAGAGCTTTGATGCCGCGGATTTTCGCCTGTTCGAAGAGCGGGTTGTCGGCGAGGCCGAGATCGGCGAGAAGATTTGTGAGCGCGCCCTGGCCGCGGCGAAATCCAAGCGCGTCGATGGGCAGAATGGCGACTTTGGGATCGACGTAATAGCGCTTGTCGCCGCTGAGTTTGAACTTGCGCGCGAGAGCCTGGCCCATGATCATCCAGAGGGCGTAACCGGTCGGGACGTTGTGTCCGCCGGCGAGCATGAACTTATCGCCGAACGGATGCTTGGGGCGGCGGTAGTCGTAGCGCATGCCGCCGAGTTCAGGGCCTGCGAGGTGGGCGGCGACGTTGAAGGGCGTGTAGGCGAGGGGTCCGCCGAAGTGGCCGGTCTGCGCGTAATTACCGAGGAGCACCAGCGTCATGCAGGTCATGTAGCCTATGTCCTCGAGGCCCTCGCGGTCGAATGGAGTTTTCAGGGGTTCGACGGGGGACAGAACGTTATCGATAGTAGCGGCCAATTCGGGGAACCTCCAGTGTCTTTGCTTGAGCTGCTCGACTTGCTCGCGACGCGGGTCGGGCAAAACGCGGCCGCGAGCCACTCCTTAGTAAATCAGATTGGAAGCGACGGAGCGGGCGGGGGATGCGATGCGAACATGGAACAGGTTTCGTCATGGCAGATCCGGCGCATGTCACCGAGCGGTTCAGCGATCGCGTGGCGGATTATGTTCGGTACCGGCCGGGATATCCGCGCGAGATTGTCACGACGCTGGCAGCCGAATGCGGACTGACACCCGCGTCCGTAATTGCAGACGTCGGCTGCGGGCCGGGGAATCTGGCGCGAATCTTTCTCGATAACGGCAACCGCGTCATGGGTGTCGAGCCGAACGGGCCGATGCGCGCGGCCGGGGTGCGGGAAATGGCATGGGCCGGCGACCGGTTCGAGGCGGTCGACGGGAGCGCGGAAAACACCGGGCTCCCGGCGAGTTCAGTAAACTTCATCACCGCGGGTCAGGCGTTTCATTGGTTCGACGCCGGGAAAGCTCGGGTGGAGTTCATGCGAGTTCTCAGGCCGGGCGGCTGGTGTGCGCTCGTTTGGAATGAACACCATCGCAATTCCGCGTTCCTCGATGAATATGACGGACTGCTGCGCGGGTATGGCACGGATTACGCGGAAGTCCGCGGCAAGCGGAATGCCGCTATGGAGGTGGAGCGGTTCTTCGCGCCGCAGCCGGTCGAGCGAAGAGAGTTCACTTATCAGCAAGACTTCGACTATGAGGGACTCCGGGGCAGGCTGGAGTCTTCGTCGTATGCACCACGGCCTGGTCAGGCTGCTTATGAACCGATGATGGCGGAGTTGGGCGGGTTATTCCGCAGATACGCCGAGGACGGTCGGGTCGCCTTCGCGTACGAGACTTTCCTGTACTACGGGCGGCTTTAGCAGGCTGCTGAAAAACGCTTCTTGCCACTGCGCTACGGTCGCGGTTCGGAAATGCGGGCGCTGATTCCGCAGGGGTTACTGAACCGCGCGCGTCAGCAAGCGGCAACGAAAAGAGCTTTTTCAGCAGCCTGTCAGAGTCGAGGCTCGGCTTTGCTTAGATTCGCGGCCGTGGTCCCGACACCGGACCATATGCGGTTGCTGCCTGGCCATTCCAGATGCAGGTCGCGCGAAACCTCGTCCAGCATGTCCAGGTTGGCTATTTTGCTCTCCATCGCAAAACAGGTGAGCAGCAGGTTGTCGCAGACGGAGTTGATCAGACGCGGAATGCCCTGCGTGCGGCGGTGAATCTCGCTCAGAACACCGGCCGGGAACACGGTCTGTTCCGGCATCCCCGCGCGGCGCAGACGCGAGGCAATGTAGCGGGCGGCTTCCGCGGCGGTGAACGGCCGGAGATGGCAGCGCAGCGCAATGCGCTGCTTCAGTTGACGGTACTCACTTTGCTCGAGCTTGCTGTCCAGCTCGGGCTGACCTGAAAGGACGATCTGAAGCATTTTGCCGCGCCGCGTTTCGAGGTTCCCGAGCAGGCGGATCTCCTCCAGAATGTCCCATTCCAGATTCTGGGCTTCGTCGACGATCAGCACCGTGGTCTGGTTCTGGTTTGCCCGCTGAATCAACATGTGGTTCAGGGCGAAGAGGACTTCCGTTTTCGAATTGCGCTGGCACCCGAGATCGAAGTCGTAGGCCACCATCTCGAAGAACTGCTCCACCGTGAGACGCGAGTTGAACAGGGAGGCGAACGGCGTCTTGTGCGCCGTCAGATGATCGCGCAGACATTCGAGCATCGTCGTCTTGCCCGTGCCCACCTCGCCAGTCAGAACAATGAAGCCTTTGCGGCTCTGCACACCGTAAATCAGGCTGGCGAGCGCCTCTTCGTGGTGCGGGCTGCGGTACAGAAACGAAGGATCGGGACTGAGGTTGAATGGAGTACTGTTTAAACCAAAAAAGGCCTTATACATACCCTGTGTCCATTCCGGAAATTCCAGCCTATCATGCGGCGTAGACAGCGGTAAGCGATACTTGGATTAACAGCTCCGGAATTATGCGCGAGATACGTTATCACACTCCGCACGGCATTCAGGTGTCGCGTACCGCCTCCAAACTACCTTATCGGCAAGGACTTAGCCGTTTTCTACGGGAGCTTGACCAAGTTCGGGGGATATACCTTTCTTCCGGCTATGAATACCCCGGCCGGTATTCGCGGTGGGATATTGTCTCGGTCCGGCCGCCCCTCGAGCTGATCGGCTTCCAGCGGGAAGTGACATTTCGTCCACTGAACGAGCGAGGCATTGCTATCAACCGCATGCTCGCCACAGTGCTGCGCGACCATCCGCACTGGGACGATTTTCGCGATGAGAACGGCACCCTGCGCGGCAGGCTCAAGCCGATGCCGAAACTGTTTGCGGAGGAAGAGCGCAGCCGCCAGCCGTCGGTGTTTTCCATCCTGCGCGCACTGACACGCGAATTCCGCAGCGAGCACGACAACAAGCTCGCCTTCGCCGGCGCATTTGGCTTCGATCTGCTGTTTCAGTTCGAACCCATCCCGCTGCGCCTGGAACGCACCGGCCACAGGGACCTCGAGCTCTTCCTTTGTGACGACATCATTTATATGGACCGCAAGCGCGAGCACATCGAGCGGTTCAGCTACGAGTTCGCGCAGGATGGCGCGTCGACCGCGGGGCTGGAGCGCAGCGGCGAACGCATTGCTTCCGCGCCCGTCCGCGAAGCCGGCCCAATTACTTCCGATCACACCCCGGAAGAGTACATGGCGAATGTCCAGACCGTGCGCGAGGGCATGCGGCAGGGCAACTATTACGAAGTGGTGCTGCGCCAGACATTCCGCACATCGTATGCGGGCAAGGCGTCGGAATTATTTTTGAGGATGCAGCGCGCGAATCCGAGCCCGTACGAGTTCCTGATTCAGTTCGGCGGAGAGCAACTTGTGGGGGCCTCGCCCGAGATGTTTGTGCGGGTGGAAGGGGAGCGCGTCGAGACCTGCCCGATTTCGGGTACGGCGCGGCGCACATCGGACCCGCTGCAGGATGAGAAGAACATCCGGGCGCTGCTCAATTCGACCAAGGAAGAGTCGGAGCTGACGATGTGCACCGACGTGGACCGCAACGACAAGAGCCGCGTCTGCGAACCGGGCACAGTGAAGGTTATCGGGCGGCGACTGATCGAAGCGTACGCTGGGTTGTTCCACACGGTGGATCACGTGGAGGGGTTCCTGCAGGAGGGCTTCGATTCGCTCGATGCGTTTCTCAGCCACATGTGGGCGGTGACGGTGATCGGGGCGCCGAAGAAAGCGGCGTCGGTGGCGGTGGAGTCGCTCGAAAAAAACGCGCGCGGCTGGTATGGCGGCGCGGTCGGGATGCTGACGCTCAATGGCGATATCAATACCGGCATCCTGATCCGCACAACGTATCTTCGGGACGGATATGCGGAATATCCGGCGGGCGCGACCCTGCTCTACGATTCCGATCCGGCGTCCGAGGAACTGGAGACTCGCCTCAAGGCGAACGCATTCTTCCGGCTGCTCGGTCCTCCGGCAGTGGCAGCGGAGGCGGCAGAAGAAGCCGAGCAGTTCCGCATCAAGCTGCTGCTGGTGGATAACGACGACTGCTTCATCCACACGCTGGCGAACTACGCGCGCCAGACTGGAGCGGAGGTGGTAACGTACCGCGCGGGGACGCCGTTTGAAGTGCTCGATGCAGTGAAGCCGGACATGATCCTGATCTCGCCGGGGCCGGGGCGTCCGGAGGATTTCGGTGTGCCGCAGCTGGTCAGGCGCGCAGCGGAGGCCGGGATTCCGGTGTTCGGCGTGTGTCTGGGGCTGCAGGGAATCGTGGAGGCGTTCGGCGGGGAGCTGGGGGTGCTGCCGTATCCGATGCACGGAAAGCCGTCGACGGTGAGGCATCGCGGCGTGGGGGTGTTTGAGGGACTGCCTGAAACATTCGAGGTGGGCCGCTATCACTCGCTCTATGCGATACCGGGGCGGATGCCGGCGTCGCTCGAAGTCACGGCGGAATCGGACGACGGCATCATCATGGGCGTGCGGCACCGGGAGTTGCCGATTGAGGCTGTGCAGTTCCATCCGGAGTCGATCCTGACGGCGGCGGGTGCGAACGGGCTGAAGCTGATGCGGAATGCGCTGCGACTGGCGAAAGCGAATTTAGCCACAGATGGACACCGATAAACACGGATAAGAGCCGAACCTGTGGATGAACCCCCTGCGCCTCAACCTTGGCCCGCCCTGGAAAGCATGACGCCGGGCTGAAGACGTAAGACCCGTACAGTTCGGACGGCCGCTGCCTCCGGGTCTCAAAGCCATGGCGGCGACACACTGGCTGGACATAAGTCTCACGCTTGACAGCGTTCACCTGGCATTTCGGCAACTTCGGCGAGGGTGGCAGCAGAAACAGAAACCGGGCTGCGTAAGCTGGGCCTGCATGAGCTCACTCAGTGTTTCGCTGAAGCGAGGCAACTGATGATCCCTTTGCTGGCGCAGCGGACAGAACAGGACGGTGATCCCTGCGAATTCCGGAGCGAGCGGCCTAAGAACACGCGCTGACCGGCGAGCCGCGGATCCGGACCCGGCAAAGCTCCAAGACGAACACTGACAAATAGTCCGCGACCTTTGTATCCGGCCGCTGGCTTGCCTATAATACGGCCCATGCGATTTCGAGGCCTCGCCCTTCTGCTTCTCCTTTCAGCCTGCGCCGACGCGCAGTGGATTCATCTGACGACGCAGGGCATCCCGCGTAATCCGGATGGTTCTCCGAACCGCAGCGCGGCGGCGCCGAGGGCTGCCGACGGCAAGCCTGACTTCTCGGGCATGTGGGTTCCGCGCGACGAACTGACCTGCGACGAGAAGGAGCGCGGCGTGCAGTGCACCGAACTCAGGCTGACCCCGCAGGTGATCGATATCGCTGCGGGTATGAAGGACGGTCTGCCCTACCAGCCATGGGCAGCGGCCCTGGTGAAGAAGCGCGCGACTGAGTCGGGCGTCAACGATCCGCACACCCACTGCATGCCGCCGAACTATCCGCGCGCGTGGGCATTTCCGGAGACGCAGAAGATACTCGAGGTACCCGGCATGGTTGTGGTGCTGAATGAGTTCAACGCCAGCTATCGGCAGATTTTTCTCGACGGGCGCGGCTTTCCCGACGACATGACTCCGGCGTGGAGCGGTTATTCCGTGGCGCGCTGGGAGGGCGACACGCTGGTGGTCGAGTCGCGCGGTTTCCGCGATGACAACTGGCTTGACACGAAGGGCAATCCGATGACGGATGCCGCGCGCGTAACGGAGCGCATTCGGCGGCCGAACTTCGGGAGTCTGGAAGTCCAGATCACGATCGACGATCCGAAGGCTTATACACGGCCCTGGACGGCCGTGGTGCATGAGAAAGCGCTGCTGGACACCGAAATGATCGACTTCATGTGCATGGAGAACAACAAAGACATCGTGCACATGCGCCCGAATTAGTCCCAGCGCCAGGCGGAGACCACAGCATCCATAGGAGCATCGCGAAATACCCGGCGTCCGGCTGTGTCACCACCGGCACCGGCCGCCACCATCAGCGGAATCAGGTGTTCCTCGCGAGGATGCGAAAAGGCCGCCGAAGGCGCTTCGCGCCATCGCCCCAACAGTGCATCCCGCGCCGCGCCCGGCAATGACACCGCGCTGTTCAGCCAGTCGTCGAACTCTGCCGATCGCGCGAGGGCGCCGCGTTGAAAATATGCACGCAGATTATGGAAGCTCATCCCACTGCCGATGATCAGCACGCCCTCATCGCGCAGCGGGGCGAGCGCGCGCCCGACGGCCAGATGCAGCGCGGGGTCGAGAGAATTCTCGAGCGAGAGCGTGGCCACAGGAATATCAGCCTGCGGAAACGCGACTTTCAGCGGGACGAACACGCCGTGGTCATACCCGCGCGCAGGATTTTCGGCCGTGCCCACGCCCGCCTTCCGCAGCAACTCCGCCACCCGCCCGGCGACATCCGGCGCGCCGGGCGCGGGCCACGTCAACTGGTAAGTGTGCGGTGGAAATCCGTGGTAGTCGAATACGAGCGAAGGATGCTCCACCGTGCCGACGGTCGGCATTGGTTCCTCCCAGTGGCCGCTCACCACGACCATGGCACGCGGACGCGCAGGCAGGGTGGCTGGAAGGCTTTCGAGAAACGCGCGCGTCGTATGCCAGGTATCCGGCGGACCCATCGTCCACTCCATAAAGAAGCACGGTCCGCCGCCGTGCGGCAGGAAGATGGAGGGTTGGCGTGGCGAAGCCATCCTATTCGCCCATCACCTTAATGATGACGCGCTTGGGGCGCTGCCCGTCGAATTCCGCGTAGTAGATCTGTTGCCATGGCCCGAAGTCCAGCTTGCCGTTCGTCACCGGCACGATGACTTCGTGGTGCACGATGAGGCTCTTGAGGTGCGAATCGCCGTTGGTCTCGCCGGTACGGTGGTGGCGGTAATCCTGGCGAAAGGGCGCCAGTTTTTCGAGCCATTCGTCGATGTCGGCGATAAGGCCGTCCTCGGCGTCGTTGACGTAGACGCCCGCCGTAATGTGCATAGCGGAGACGAGAATCATGCCTTCGGCAATTCCACTCTTGCGCAGCGCGGCCTCCACCTCGGACGTGATGTTGATGTATTCGCGATGCTTAGCGGTGCGGAACGTCAGATATTCGGTGTGGAATCGCATATGGCGATGATAGAACTGCCCGTACGTTTGATTAATCTTCGGCGGCTTGACACGTGTCTTGACAACGGTCAGACTTGGGGGGTGACGGTACGGGTGCAAATTGGGGCTTTGCTGGCGGTTTGGGTCTGCTGCTTCGGCGTGGCGCAGGGTCAGACCCCGGGCGGCCCGGCGGGCCAGGTTTCGTCACCTGGTACGGCCGCGCCAGGTACAAACGGGGAGGATGAGCCGGCACTGGGTCAGCTTCCGCCCTCGCCTGTGGATCAGCAGGAGCAGTTGATCCGGCAGGTCGACCCGCTGGAGCGCGAAGCGGAAAAGAAGGCGCGCGAAAAAGCCGAGCGCGACGCGCGGAAGAAAGCCGACCCGGACAATCCTCCGGTGCCGGGCTCCATTGCGGAATCGGCGCAGCGCTCCGGCCCGGCGGTCGAGGACGCAGACAAGGAGGCGACGGTTCAGGAGTATACCGGGCCGGCGGTACTAAGCCGAAGCTACTCGGTCAACCAGTCTCTGGTTCCAGAGCAGATCAAGTGGAACGAAACAGTGGGGCTGAGCGGCGTTTACGACACCGGCGTAAGCCGGACCGTCAACCCGGACGGGTCGCTGGGAGCGGCTTCGGCACTTACCGGGGCGCTGGCATCATGGAGCTTTTCCGGTCGCCACTATTTTCGCCGCGATGTGGTTTCCGTGATCTACAGCGGAAACTATTCGCAATATTCGGGATACGGCGCCTTCTCGGGTTCGAATCAGAGGATTTCCGCCAGCTACACGCACGAGATCACACGCCGGATCACGCTGAACCTGAACGGCAGCGGTTCGATTCTGTCTCAGAACTCGATACTCGAAAACCAGCCGGTAGGGCCGCAGACAGTCGCTAACATTAACCTTGCCAGCAGCCCGAATATCCAGATTTTCGACCTCGGTTCGAAGCAAATGTCACTCCAGTCGGACCTCACCTGGCAGCTCACCGCGCGTCTCTCGTTCAACGTTGGCACGAGCTATTTCGGCATCGCGCAGGACTCGCCGACGCTGCTGGGAGTAACCGGCCAGCAGGCACGCGGGGACGTAAACTACCGCTGGACGCGCCAGACAACGGTGGGAGCGTATTACTCGTTCAGTCACTACCTTTATCCGCACGGGTTCGGCAACAGCGACACCGATACCTTCGGAGCGATCTATTCGTACGCATTCAACCGGACCACCCAGCTTCGGTTCCGGGGCGGCATTTCGGTGGTGGAGAGTCTCGGTCTGGTGACGGTTCCGATTCCCCCGGCGATCGCTGCGTTGCTCGGCACAGGTGAGGGAGTAATCGACTCCTACGCGACCTATCGAACGACCGATATGTCGGCCCAGTTCATTAAGGATTTTCGGCGTGGCAGGACGGCATCGCTCGCTTACGCGCGCGGCATCTCGCCGGGCAACGGCGTGTTTCAGACGTCACAGCAGGAATCGATCAGCGCCAGTCTGACGGCGACAGTGCTGCGATCCTACTCGCTGACTCTGGGCGGGGGACGCGACACACTGAGAGCTGCAACTCTTTCAGTAGTGCAGAACCTCGGCACTTACCAGAGCGAGTATGCGCGACTGTCGCTCGGGCGAACCTACCGGCGGGGAGTGGGCGCGAGTCTTTCAGTGGAGTACAGACATTTCAGTATCGACGCGGAAGGTTATCTGCGGAATCAGTTGCGGATTACTTCCGGCGTGACATGGGGTTCAGGTACGGGAAAGCTCTGGCCGTTCTGACGAATCTGCTAATCTAATGGACGCAGAGAGCGAAGGCGCTATCGTCTAACGGTTAGGACGGAGCCCTCTCAAGGCTTAAATACGGGTTCGATTCCCGTTAGCGCTA